>JAYRJU010000006.1:0-191396 GCA_041906145.1 Rhodospirillaceae bacterium
CGCGAACGACGTCGGCATGCTGATGCCGGGGCCGAAAACATACGAAAGCGTGTTGCGGTACTGATCGGCCGTCATCAAGCGCATCCGCTTGGCCGTCGTGTCGCCCGCCGGCTCCTGAGGACCGGACGCCGATGCGACAGCCGCGGGCTGCGTCGCCGCAGGCGCCGCAGGACCCGAACAGCTCGCAAGGCCAAGGGCGACCGCTGCGGCGACCGACGCCTTGATCAACTTCAGAGAACCTGTGTCTTTCTGATATCGCACGTTAAATGCTCCTCCCAATCGGGACGTCGTTTATCCCCACACCGCGAAAAGAAATTGCGCGCAGGCTAACCCGTTGACGAATAAGCTCGCCGCCACCCGGACCGCCGCCGATCACCTTCCCAAACGTGTGCCCTCCCTGCTTAATACGCATTACGCGTCATCCAGCGCCACGCTGGCTGCCACATTTGTCTGATTTGCAGAAAAATTGTATGCCGCGCTGCACCCAAGGAGCCGGTCAGAACTTGAAACGCAGCCCCATGTGGAAATACCGGCCGAAGGGTTCGTAGACGTTACGGTTCGTGGGGCGGTTGAAGCTGGTGGGCGGCTGCAAGGAGATCGGGGGCATCTTGTCCCAAAGATTAGTGACGGTCAGATAAAGCTGGCTCTGCGATCCCAACGCGGCGAGGTCGTAGGTGACGGTCATGTCCGTGTAGAACGCCGCCGGCACATCGTTCTCATCGACGTAGATGCCTTCAACTTTCGTGGCATCCATCAGGTTCTTCGCGATGAAACGTTCCTGCACGTGCAGCTCCCACGCTCCAAGCGCATAAGTGAGCTGCAGATTGGCGCGCCAGCGCGGATTTACCGTATCGCCCAGCGTCTTCAACAGCACGGATCCCGGCGCGCGGCTCTGCGACTTCGTCAGATGCGTGGCCAACAGCGCCAGTTGCAGAGGACGTTCGAACAGCTCGATGTCGTACTTGGCCTCGATATCGAAGCCGGCGTTCTCGACAACGGCGAGATTGAGATAAGGCTTGAGGATCGTGAGCGCGCCCGCATTCAAGATCACCTTGTCGCAAAAACCGGGCACGCCCATGTAGCAATTATCGACGGTCTGTTGATCGGGAACGATGTCGATCGCCCCTTTGATCTTGATGTCGTAGTAGTCGACCGAGATCTGGAAACCTTCAAAGAACGTCGGTGTGAAGACGACGCCGTAAGTTTGGGTGAGCGCCTTTTCCGGCTGTAAGTTTGGATTGCCCATAGTGAAGGTCACCGCCGGGACCGTGGTTCCCCCCGCGCTCGATGGATAAGTCGCGTTGATCGAGCCTTGTGTCGCCGTGTTGAAAAGCTCGAGCAGGTTTGGCGCACGAATATCGCGCGAAACGGTGCCGCGAAACCGAATGTCCGGCGCCGGCTGATAATTACCTCCGATCTTCCAGGTCGTCACGCCGCCCGAGGTCGCGTAGTCCGTATAGCGCACCGCGAGATCGGTGCTGAGCGCACGCGCCCACGGCGCACCATTGAGCAGCGGGATGCCAAGCTCGAGGAACCCTTCCTTCACGTTATAGGCGCCATCGAAAGGTTGCGGATTGAAAAACCGGTATGGACCTAACTGCCCATTCAAAGCCGGCGGGCCGCCCCGCATTCCCGCGAAGCTCACACGCGTGGTCGAGAATGGATTGACCGTCTGATCGGCCTTCTCCGTGCGGTATTCGAAACCTGTCGCGAGCGAAATTGGCCCCGCTTCGAAGCCAAAATCGTCACCAAGATCGCCGGACAGGCTGAACGCAAAGACGTCCTGCTCGAGATGCAGGTCCTTATACGCGTCGCCTACCGTCCAACCCTGCAGGTCCTTCGCGACCGAATTCGTCCCGAACAGATTGATCGGCCGGCATCCTGGATCGAGCCCTGTGCCGCCCGGCACGAACGCATCGCCGTCGTAGTATTGCGAACGGCACACGATGTTCCCGGTCACGGGATGCACGACGGCATCGGCCGCCGCGTACATGTTGCGTGAGATCGGCATATTGGTTTGCATCAAGAGCTGGCGCGAGCGCCCGCGCGAGTACGAGACATCGTAGTTCCAATAAGAACCAAATAGATTGGCGCCCTCGAAACCGACAGCCTGGCGGAAGACGCGGACCTTGCTGACCACGTGCATCGGTTCATATTCCTTGAGGTAACGCCCGAGGTTGAAGGATGTGATGCCGTTTGCCGCCATAGCCGCGCGTGTCGTCGCCGGGATAAACGGATTACCACTGTAAATCGTGTACTGGAATCGTGCGCCGGTCTCGATCGGCAGCTGACTCGGATCGTCCGCCACCGCGCGTGAATAGCCCATCTCGGCGTAGAACCGCAGCTCGTCCGTCAAACTGTATTCGCCGTGCACGAAGTGGGCCATGCGCCACTGGTCGTTGGCGAAATTGATGTTGAACGTATGTCCGTCGCCGCCGCTGGTGAATGTGGTGCCCGGGCTGTACCCGTAATTGAACGGCGTCGGAACCGCGGCATCGCCCACGAAATTCGTGCCGCGCAGAAGCGTGTTGACGATAAGGCCGCCGTCGGACCCATTCGAAGCCTTGAGGTTATCCACGATCAAATTCTGCGGCCCGCTTCCGGTCGTGTTCGGGATCAGGCTCTTTTGAACGTCCCACCACGGGCGATCCATGTAGTCGCCGATGCGAGTGCCGTTCTGATTGAAGTAAGTGGAACTGGCGATGACGTGCAGGCGGTCCCCCGCGAAGGTGTCGCCCCAAGCGAGAGAGAGCTTGTGATTAGGGAGGTCAGCGCGGCTGGAAATGCCGCCGCCAACCTCACCTTTTACGCCGACGAAGTCGGTATCCAGCACCAGATTGAGAACGCCGGCGACCGCGTCCGATCCGTAGGCGGCCGACGCGCCGCCCGTCACGATATCGATGCGCGAGACCAGGTTCTGCGGCATGACGTTGATATCGACCGAGTTCTGCGTGTTCGTCGCGATGACCCGCCGGCCATTGAGCAGTACGAGATTGCGATTGGCGCCCAGGTTGCGAAGGTTCATCAGACTCTGGCCGTTGGTGCTGCCTGACGCGCCGCCGCTGTTCGTGTTACCCACCACGCTGGCGCCGAGAGCCGGCAATTGTGACAGTGCGTCGGCCACATTGTTGGGCGCAGCGGCAAGCAGCGTGTTCGCCTGGATCATCGTGACCGGTGTGGCGGTCTCGAAACCGGTCCGAAGGCGCGAGCCGGTGACCACGACTTCCTCGACCACCAACGCCGGATCGGGCCGCGCGGCCGCGCGGAGACTTGGCTGCGGCTCGCGGCGCGCGACCTCGCTTCCCAGTGGTTCTTGAAACTGGGGCTTAGGATTCAGGTCGGAGACGATGAGCTGTTGGCCGTTGCGCCGAAGTGTGAGCCCTGTGCCGCGCAAAAGTCCCGCGACCGCCTGCACCGGTGTCAGACTTCCGGAGATGCCCGCGGAAAAACGATCTTTGAGCTGATCGGGCGAAAAAACGATGCTGACGCCGGTGTCCTGCTGAACGCGGCGGAGCGCTTCTTCAACGGGCACAACACCGATGCTCAGCCGAAAGCGCCCCTCGAGCGATTGCGCCCAGGCCTGCGACCCCGGCAGGAGCGCACTCACCAACAGGGTAAGCGCCGTCGCCGACAGCAGACGGCGCGCGTAAGCGTCCCGTCCTCTCCCGTTTTGTGTCGACGACTTTCCCCGCTCGTGACCGGCGCGCACAAGACCTCCCCGTCCCGTTTGCGTCACTGCGATAGCGCATCAGTTCATTACGTATGGACATGATGTGCTCAGCACCAAAAAGTATGCATAGACCGAGGCGAATGTCAGTGTGGAATTCGCCGCCAACTGATTATAGTGGCGCGCTGTTGCAGGCATGACATGGGGATGGGGTCAGCCGGAGATGTCGAGCGAAGAGCCCAGCAAAGCTCGATTTGCAAAGATCGTCGCATCCTATGAAAAGGAATTGAGCCAGTTCCTTTCGCACTACATGCCCAATAGGGCGGACGTCGAGGACTGCGTCCAGGAGACCCTTCTCAACATCTGGCGGCAGGAACAGCGCGGCCTTCTACGGGAGGACGCCCGCGGTTACCTATTCACGGTCGCCCTCAATGTCGTACGCGATTTTTGGCGCCGTGAGCGGGTCCGCCACAGAAAGGCGCATGTCGAGTTGTCGGGAGACCTGGCCGAAATGCGTAGAATGGGTATGGACAAGCAGGTTGCCGAGCATGAGGGCATCAGGCTGATCGAGGCCAGTCTCGATCAGCTAAAGCCTTCAACCAAAGCAGCTTTTTTGCTCTTCCACGTTGAAAATCTTACGCCGGATCAAATCGCGACGCGCTTGGGAGTCTCGGTGCGGACGGTGGAACGAGAGATGGCGCGCGCCTTAGAGCATTTCCGATCGACCTTGGGAGGGGTCGTGAAGGACCTTTTGGAGGAATGAGATGTTAGCCCCTGTCCCCGAAACAGCCGCCGAGTGGATGGTGCGCCTGAACGGCCCTGCGTTGTGCGAAGCCGAACGGAAAGCGCTGTCGCTGTGGCTTTCCGAGGATTCGGCCCGCCTGAAGGAGCTTGAGGAACTGCGCCTCGTTTGGCAGATCGCCGGCCGCGCCGTCGTTTTGCCTAACGTCGCCGCGCGCCTGAAGGCCGGCTTGGAGCAAGCCACGCGCCCGTCCCAGCGTTGGAAGAGCCGACGCGGCGCCATCGCCGGCGCCCTTGCGGTTGCGGCTTCCATCTGCGCTGTTGTGATCGTCCAGCGCGCCGAACGCTCGGACGCGCTCGCGCTCGCGAACGGTAGCAATGTTCAAACCGCTGTCGGCCAGATTCAGCACTACACACTTCCAGATACCTCGTCCGTCACCGTGGCCGCGGATTCCATGGTGTCGGTCAATTTCACCGAGGGCCAGCGCGAGATCGCGCTTGGGCGCGGCGAGGTGTATCTCGAGGTCGCACATGACCGCGCGCGTCCCTTTACCGTCATGGCCGGAACCCACAGCGTCACGGTGACCGGAACCCAGTTTAATTTGAATTTCGACGCCGCGCGCAACATGCTCGAAGTCGCCGTGACGGAAGGCAGCGTGGACGTGGGCCTCGGGAGCGGCGCGGAAGCCAAGAAAGTCGAGAAGTTGAAAGCGGGCGACGTGGTTCTGTTCGAAGCATCAGGCGATACGGTGCGGCGCCGCGTGACGCCCAAGCAAGCGGCCGATTGGCGCCAAGGCGCTATGCACTTCGATCAAACGCGCCTCCGTGACGCCATTGTGGAAATGAACCGCTACGCCGCGAAACCGATCGTCGCGACGGACGAGAAAATCACCACCCTCACATTGACAGGCCGCTTTGAGGCGCGCGACACCGCCTCCTTCCTCTATGCACTGGAGACGGTGTTCGGCCTCAAGACCGTCGAGACCCCCCGCGCTTGGGAAATCTCGTTCCAGAACTGAGCACGGTCTTCACCCTTAACGCCGGCCCCGGGCGGCGCATTTGCCCAGCGACGACGGGCGGGGACCGGTTCAGAGAGCTTTACGCCTTCATGTCCTTCGAGCAGATCTGGACCCCAAAACCGTCAGGATCCTTCACCGACACACTGAGCTTTTCCGCATCGACCGTGGGATTGAGATTACGCCGCTTCAGCTCCGCCTCAACCGCGCCGGCGTCCCAATTGTCGAGCGTATAAGCGATATGATCGACAAACGGCTTATTGTCCGGCTGGCGTGTCTTGCGCACCACGAAGAAGCTGTCGCCGAAACCGAGATTGCACTGCTTCCCGTCATCTTTGCTAACTTTCATGCCGAAAAGTCCGGCATAGAAATCGCGCGTGCGCGCGTAGTCCGCGACACCGTAGGACACATGGTTGATGGCGACGGCCTTGAAACTCTTTGATTCTGCGGCGAACGTGGGCGCCGCAGTTCCGGCCGCAATACCCGCCGCGATAGTCTGCACCAAATGACGGCGCGAGATGTGGCCGCGCTCAAACTGCTCCAGAAGACCCGAGACGATTTTCTCCATGCTCTCCTCCTACAATGAGATTTGTGATGGGAAAGTTCAGGCGCCTTTCGCGCAATGCCGCAGGGCCATGACGGCATAGGCCGTGCCGATGGTCGAGACATAGTTGTGCATATTGTCGGCCCATAACGATTTCGTGAACCAGCGCCCGGATTCGCGCTGGTTCGCTTTCAGCCAGGCGACACCTTTTTGGATCGCCGGGCTGTCCACCGGCACGCCGCTTTTGCACAGGGTGTAAAGGACGAAGCCGGTGCCGTAGCCGTCGGCGGGGCCGTTCTTGTCGTTGACGCCGCCATCCTCGCGCGACCAGTTGCCCAGGCTGGCCACCGACCAACCGCCGTCGGGCCGCTGCAGTTTCAGTATACGCGCAATGAGATCGTTCTGCCTGTCGGCGCTCATCAGCTCGGGCGCCTTCAAAGACGCGCGCAAAAGCACGAGCTCGCCGTGCTGGTCGCGCGCGGGCGTCGCGGCAAGATAGCGGTGCAGCTTTTTAAGGCCAGCTGCGGCCTCGGGCTTTTTGAGATGGTCGGGCGGCAGGTAGCTGGCCGCGATCGCAACCATCGTCATGACGTAGTGCGGATCATCCTCGAGAAACGGCAGCGCCTTTTTCGGATACTTGAACGATCCGTCGGGGCTTTGCATCGCCCAGATTTGGTCGAAGCGGGCCAGGGTTCGCGGGTCTTGCGGCAAGCCCGCCTCGCCGTCCGACATCGCGAAGGTTCCGGCGATGATCAGGCGGTTCCAAAGGATGTTGTTGTTGGCGCGCTGCTTGTCCGGCGGCACTTCGGCGGGATTCGGATTGTAGCTCGCCAGGAAATCAAACAGGGAATCCCGGATCTCCTTTTCGGTCGCCGCATCGCGCTCCACCAAGAATGGCTCGGCCATGACATGAGCGAGATTGGTGTGACAGGTGCCGCACTTGTTCTGGCGCGTCCATTTCAGCGAAACAGTCTCGAGGAAATGCGACGCCTTGGCGATCGAAGGCGCTGCGAGCCTCGGTTCACTGGCTTCGGCTTTATAGCCCTCCAGGTGGTTGGGGCCGATCTCAGCGCCAAGCGCCGACGTAGCCGCCACCATACAACTCACGGCCAATGCAACAAACCGCATCACAAAATCCCTATTGCGCCGAGGCGACCGTTCGCTTCTGCGGCTTGTCGGAATGCAGGATATGCGCTTGCACGAACTTTAACTCGTGCGCCGACGAGATCGCGGTGTTTTTCCCGGTCGCTGGATCCGGATAAGCGTCGGCGAGGCGGCGCGCGGCGCGGACGATCGAGGCCAGAGCCATCTGCCCATAACTCGCATGGTGCGCCGTACCCCAATTGACCGACAGCTGATGATGCCAATCGTCGATATCGACGTAAGCCCCCATAAGGCCCTCCGCGGAAGTCGGCGTAAGCTTCAGCCGAAACCGGGCCGCTTTGAACGACTGATCGACGTTGGTCTGGAAAGTATCCGCGTAGGGGATCATGAGATCGCCCGGCGCGGTGATGAGCACACCGTCCACGATCTTGCCCTTCAGACTGTGGATATAGCGCTTGCCCCAACGCTCATCGACCTTTTGGGTCGCGCCGGGAATGATGTCCTTACCGTTCGCGCTGGTCAGCAGCGCGTTTAGACCCCGGTAGGTCGTCACGGTCACATCGTCGTCGTTCGTGAGATCGTCCACTTCGGTGATCTCCAACAAAACGCGATTGAAGTTGTACCGGCGCATATATTCGTTCTGGAAGAAATAATAGGAGCCGTCCGGCCCCCGGAAACCCGCCACGCAGCCGATCACGCGGTAGAGTTCGTTGTCGATGCCCTTCTCGCCTTCCGGGCTGACAAAATCCTTGGGGCCGAGCTTGCCGTCGAGGTCGAGGCCGATGCCGATCTTGCTGACCGCCTCGTGGTAAGGGAGCGCGCCCTTCTCGGTCGTGGGTTCCCTCTCGGCCGGGAACCAGATGTCGGACTCCCGCGACAGATGTGAGTCGACGACACCGTGCTGCTTGTCCTCCGGGAATAACACTTTGAATTGCTCGCGCGGCCCATCGTTGAAGCCTTGCGGGCATTCGCTCTTGCCATCGGGCGTCTGATAGACCGCCCAGGCCTTGTCGACGAGGACATAACCGATCTTCCGCCCGGGCGGGCTGTCCGCCTGCGCGGCCGCGCTTCCAAACATCAAAGCCGCAATCGCGCCGAGCGCCAGCCGAGAAAGATCGTGCGTCATATGAATCACTCCAGCCATCAACCGGCGTTGTTATAGAAGTCGTCTCTTAGCCAGAACGCTTTGAAGCCGTTGCGCGTGCCATAGAACTCGCCCAGAGCGTCGCCATTCACGTCGCCGGGCTTGTCGTTGAAGTACGTGTAGACGGGCCGGTCGCGGTACGCCCACACATGCATGGCGCCCGCCTGCCCTTGCGGCGCTATCCGCCCTGTCAAAGGGTCGATATAGATCGTTGTCCAGATCCTGTTCGGCGCCTTGGCATCGGCCGCGGCCGGCACGTAATGCCAAGTCTTCAAACACCGCGCAGCGTCTCCGCCGCCGCAGACAGCGAGCCTGAACTGTTGTGGGGTCGAGGGATGATCGCAGGCCAATTGATCCAGCGCATCGTCGCCGCAGGAATACAGATAGATGGTTTGGCCGCGCGCGTCGGCAAGCACGATGCCGGCGTGACTGTCCTGCTCCATGAAGCCCGCCGGAACCGCCGGCGCGCGCATTGTGTAGACATTGTGCCAGCCCGGTTCGTCGCTGCCGATCTGACTGCGCAGCTTCGGATCGTCATTGTAGGTGTAGAGCGGCCGACCCCGGAACGCCCATTGGCGCACACCCTGCGACCGTTCGAACACCGTCCATTCCGCATTCGGCTGAACGGCTTTACCGGCCAGCACCGGCGTCCACTTCGCCAGGCAATCCTTCACGCAGTTCGACGCGTTGGCCCCGTCGCCGTCCCAACTATAAACGGAGTAGCCGTTCTGCATGACGAGCATCCGGCCGCTGCCGACCTGGCGGACGGCGAACGCGGGCGGCACGTTGGACCGCGGGCCAACAGGTTTGCGGATCGCGGGTTCGTCGCCGCCGCCGATCTTGCGGTTACTGCCGCCGAGGACGTCGCCGCTGCGCCTGTCCAGCACGGAGGTATAAAGAGGATATCCGTCGTAAGCCCACTGCTTGGGACCGTCGCCGCGCGCGATCAGGGTCCACTTTCCGACCTCTTCCGCATTGACCGGCGCCAGCACCGGTGGCCACACCGCTTGGCAGCTCGGCCGGTTCTCGACATCCGGCATGACAAGCCCTGCGGGATAAGGGCTCATGAGTCCTGAACTCACGCGCTCGACTTTGTCCGTGCAGGCGGAAGGCGTGTTCTTGCGGTCTCCGGCCTCGCCGTTGCGAAGGCTGCGCGTGGGCCAGGAATATAAAGTCTTGCCCGCGGCGTCCGCGAACACTGGGCCTTCGAGTTCATTAACGATCACCGTGAAGCCGGGCGGCATCGGCTCGGGCACATAACTCTCGATATCCCCGCGTTTGCTCGTCTGCGCGGCATGCGCCGGCGCAACGACGCCGTACGCCAGCGCGGCGATCACCGAAATTTCCCACCACAGCTTGGTCATGCACCCTCCCAGGTCCACCTGCGCTGTTCTCCCGGCGCCGATTATGCGCGCCTCCGCCGGAAATGGTGGGGAAAATCGCGCCCTCGCGCGAATTTTTCGCGCAAAACCGCGTGTATCCTTTCCTTCTTTGCATGAGTTTGTGAGAAACGCTAATGATGCGCCGCACCCGTTCGACGGGCGGCAGGAGCGAGGATGAAGACGACGATGGAAGCGAGCACACATGCCTTCAAAGGCGCCCACGGCGATGCCATGGCCTATCACGAGATGGGCCCCGCCCACGGACACCCCGTCATCCTGATCCACGGCTTGTTCTCCAACGCAAAGGTCAATTGGATCAAGTACGGCCACGCCGCCAAGCTCGCAGACAAGGGCCGGCGCGTGATCATGCCGGACTTGCGCGCCCATGGCGAAAGCGCCCGCACCCATAGCGCCGCCGACTACACCCACGACATCCTCGCCGACGACAATCTCGGACTGATCGAACAATTGGGTCTGCGGCCGGGGGAATACGATCTCGGCGGTTATTCCCTTGGCGGACGCACCACCGCGCGCATGCTTGCGCGCGGCGCAAAGCCAGGCAAGGCGATGCTGGCCGGCATGGGACTTGAAGGTCTCTTGGATCTCACTAACCGCGCCGACTTTTTCCGCCGCGTCCTCGAAGGCGCCGGCACCCACGAACGGTTCTCGAGCGAATGGATGGCCGAGGCTTTCCTGAAAACGACCGGCGGCGACGCGAAGGCGCTCCTGCTTTTGATCGGCAGCTTTCCGGCGGTTCCACGCGCGGCGCTCGCCGCGTTTGAAATGCCGATCATGGTTCTTGCCGGCGCGCAGGATAACGACAACGGTTCAGCGCGCGCCCTTGCCGATGAGCTCCGGAACGCAACGTACGTCGAAGTGCCCGGCAATCACATGAGCGCCGTGACGCTTCCCGACCTGGGTGACGCGCTGGTACGCTGGTTCTGACAATTTTTGCGGCATCGCCTCCGGCGTTTTCCGCCGGTACCTGGCAACGCCCTCCTATTGCGCGACGAACTATTCTAATCCGCACGCAGCGCGGGCGATTTACACTGCGCGGTTCAAAAATTGCGTCCTCACAATCGCCGCATTTCGGAGCGTTTAATACTCCGGCGGGGGCGATAGGAAGGAAAACCGATGCACAGAATCAAATCCGCCAAATTCGTAGCCGCGCTTCTCGCCGTGAGCGCCCTCGGTCTCAGCGGCTGCGCTACGAAGAAGTTTGTGAATGAGCAGGTCAGCGTCAGCGATGCCCGCGCGCAATCTCGCTTCGATCAGCAGCAAGCCCAGATAAGCCAGCTCGATAAGACGGCGCAGGACGCGCTGAAACGCGCGACGGACGCGGGCAAGCTGGCCGAGGGCAAGTTCCTTTATTCGATGGTCCTCTCGGATGACTCCATTAAGTTCCCGCTCGACAGTTCCAAACTGTCGCCGGAAGCCGAACAGCGCCTATCGGTATTCGTGGATAAGCTGAAGAGCGAGAACCGCAACATCTACCTGGAGATCCAAGGTCATACTGACGCGACTGGTGCGGACAGCACGAACGAGCGACTCGGCGAACAACGTGCTGAAGCGGTGCGTGTGTTCATGAATAAACATGGTGTGCCGCTCAATCGCATGGCGACCATTTCCTATGGCGAAAAGGACCCGGTGGCCGACAACAAGACTCGGGCCGGCCGTTCGGAAAATCGCCGCGTTGTTTTAATCGTGATGTCGTAAGGGCCGTGGCCGCGCCAGTTCGGCGCGGCCCCTTTTTTGCTAGCGGTCCGAAGTCCCCTTCACGAGCTCCAGAAGATCTGACCAGCGCCAACGCTCCGCACCGATGGCAAAGCGCGTGCCGTCCTGTAACGACAAAGTCACGAGCCCTTCCATCTGTTTCGTGCGGCATGCTTCCGGCGCGAACGCGAGTTCCCATAGCAGCGCCTGCCTCACACCCGTGAGTCCCCGGCCGTCTTGATCGCCCGCGCGCACCCAAGCGCCGTTCCACAGCATGACCGCTTTCCCGGCCCGGCCGGCATTGATGACCGCGTTATGCACCATGGGATCGCTGCGGAGTGCGTTCTGCAATACGCGCGCGGTGTTGCAGCCGCCGGAACCGCCTCCGCCGCCAACGCCTGTGCCGCCGCCCATACCTTCGTTGTCGGCGCTGACGGCGCCGTCCAGTTGTGAATCTGTCAGGATGTCGGACGTATCGGGCGCTGCGGGCTCAACAGCTTCGACCGGCACCTCGGCGGGTTTCGGCTGCGGTTTGGGATCCGGCGCGGCGGCCGCTGGCGGCGCGGGCTGCGCGATGTCCTGCGGTGTGCCGGAGTCCCCCGTCGGCCCCGGCGGACCGGGAGGTTCCGGCATCTCGTCTTCGACCACGGTGACGACGACGGGCGACGGCCTTGGTCCGAGGCGCGAGGGATTCAGATGCAGCCACACAAGGGCGGCCACCGCCGCGGCATGGGCACCGACGCTGACGACCCAGCCCGGAGAAAAGCCGCGCGGCTTTTGGGAAGGTTCAGAACGCTCATCCGGCGTTGGGCCACTTCGGTTCATGCTCCAGAAAAGCATGAACCCGAGGCAACACCATGGCGGAGTTACCGCACCCGCTCGCGGAGCGCGTGCAGAGCCTGCTTAGCGTTCTGCCGGTGTTTGTGCGGGTTGCTGTTCAGAGGCGACCTGCTTGCCGGCCGTTTCGTCCGGATGTTGGATGAAGACCTGCGTCATGTTCAGCGTGATCGCGGACGATAAGGCCGTGTTCTCGCCTGTCTTCGGGTCGGGATAAGCATCCGCGACGCGGCGCATGGCCCAATAGAATTCCGGTGAGTCCAGGCGGTCATATGCCAGATGGTGTGTGGCGTAACCGTTCGTCCAGTCGAGCAGCGTGCTCACATCGAAATAGCCGCCCATAAGTCCATCGGCTTTCGTCGACGTCAGCGACAGGCGCAATCTCATATCGCGAATGTGCAGCGCGCGCGGGTGACCGCCTTCAATCTGCCATGCCCAGGTGATGTCCTTTTCGGGCTCGGTGACAAGCACTCCGCCCTCGATCTTACCCTTGAGCTTCTGGATGAGCGGCTTGCCGTAGCGCTCGTCGACTCGCTGCGAGCCGCCCGGTGCGGCTTTCTCGCCCGTCGCATCGAGCAGGATGGGGTCGCGCCCGCGCATGATCGTCACGTCGACGCTCGGATCATCGGCCAGACTATCGACGCCGGAAATCTCGATCATCATGCGGTTGTATTGGAAGCCGCGCAGGAATTTGCTCGCGAACAGCTGCACCTGACCGTCCGGTCCGCGGAAGCCGGTGTTGCATCCCGTGACGCGGTAGAACGCGTTATCGATTCCCTTCTCGCCGTCGGGGCTTGTGAAATCCTTCGGACCCACTTTGCCGTCGAGGTTCAGGCCGAGCGCCGTGTTGCCCGTCGTTTCGATGTAAGGGAATTGCGCGGGATGATCGGCCGGGAATGAGTTGAGGCCTTCACGGACCAGGATGGTCTCTTCCATCTTGCCGCCGGCCGGCCACAGCGCCTTGAAAATCTCGCGCGGCCCATGCGGGTTCAGGCCTTGTGGACATTCCGCCTTACCATCGGCGGTCTGATAGACCGAAAAGTGTGCGTCCGCGACGACATACCCGATGCGGCCACCTTTAAGGGGCGTGGTCTCGTCGGCGTGCGCGGCGCCGGCGGCCACCAGGGCGCACAGCGACGTGGCGATAAAAATCTTCGAAAGAATGCTCATGCGTTTTTCCTTTTCGAATGCCGCTACTCAGCCGCCGCGTCCGCCAAGATCGCGGATCCAGAACGCCTGATAACCGTTCCACCGGCCATGCCATTCGCCGGTGTTGTTGCCGAGGAAATCGCCCGCGACCCGATCCGGGCCATAAGTATAGACGGGACGATCGCGATACGCCCAAACATTCAAGGCGCCCTGCTGGTTCGGCTGCGCCCGGCGGCCCGTATTGGGGTCGACCCATACGGTGGACCACAAGCGGGACTCACTCTTCGCGCCCGGGCTTGCCACCACGTAAGGCCAGGTCCGCAGACACTTTGCAATGTCCATATTGCCGCACACCGCGAAGCGATACTGCTGCGGGCTTTCCATGGTGTCGCACGGTGTCATATCGGCGGAATCTTCGCCGCAGCTGTAATAGTAGACCGTCTTGCCCTTACTGTCGGCGAGCACGTCGCCGTTCAGCGTCGCCTGGATCGTGAAGTCCTTGGGAGCCGCCGGCGCTGTCTGGGTATAGACGTTGTGCCAGCCCGGCACATCGCCGCCATCCAGCTTCGCGGCGGCTTCATCTTCCGAATAGGTGTACAGCGGCTTCTTGCGGAATGCCCACTGGCGCACGCCAAGACCGCGTTCGACAATCGACCATTCGCCTTGCGGCTGCGCTGAATGCGGCGCGACGATGGGCAACCAGTTTCGGGCGCAATCGTTCACGCAATTGGATTTGTTCGGGCCGTCGTTGTCGGACTCATAGACGGAGTAGCGCGTATCAGTGAGCAGCATGCGCCCGCGCACGGTCGAGACCACCCTGAACCCCGGCGGGATCGCGGGCGGCGGGCCGGCCGGCTCACGGGCTGCCGGAGAATCGCCACGGCGCGACATCGTGCTGCCGCCCAGGGCATCGCCGGGGGCGCGATCAAGCGTCGACGTATAAAGTGCGTGTTTGTCGTAAGCCCACTGCTTCTTACCGTCATCTCGCGTGATGATCGTCCAATTGCCCACAGGCTTGGCGTCATCGGCCGCATACACCGGTGGCCAGTAGGCGATGCAGCTCACGCGCGTTTCTGGATCGGGCAGATCGAGCCCACCTGGATAGGGGCTCATGAGCCCGGCGCTCTTCAGCACGACCTTATCGCCGCACACCGACTTGTTCTCAGGGTCGGCCGCATAGCCGTTGCGCATCGCTTTGATGGGCCATGTGTACAGCGTCTTGCCCTTGGCGTCGGCGAACACCGGACCTTCGAGTTCGTTGACGATCACCTGGAAGCCGGGAGGCATCGGGACGTTCACATAGCTTTCGACGGCGCGCGCGCCCGGGCCCGCATCGGCGGCGAAGGAAATGCCCGAGTGGCCGAGAGCAAACATGCTCACCGAGAAGATGGCGGCGGCGAAACGGAATGTCTTTTTCATCCCCAGTCCTTATCTAACGCGAGCGCGATCTCCGCTTCGAAGCACTTTACCACTGAAATCGAATAGGAAATTCACACTCGTGTCAGTTTTTGTCGCACCGGAAACCTGTCTGTGGAAGCTCAATAACTCTTTAGAAAAGCAGGTTTAAGTGTGAGAGCTATAATTACTAGTAAATTCAATGGCTTCTTCTCCGAACCGAGGGGGCCTAGTGCAGGGGCGGCGGACACAAAAGCGCGCCTCCAACAGGGCGCCGAGGTCCCTCTAAGGGCCTGACGCGAGGCGGGGCGATTGAGCCGGGCGCGCAACTTCGCGCATAGCGCGTTGGCGGAGCTAATCGCGTCTCGGAACGTGATGAGGAGCACGCAACTCGGCTCTCGCTCGCGGGTCTCGAAAGCTATAAAAAACCGGCCTCATCGGTCGCGGACACTTTTTCCCACGATCGAATTATGACTTACCGCGCACGTTAACATTGTGATGATTATCGACATCGATACGAAGCCCACGCACCTCGATCAGGATTCGGTCGATGTCCAATTCCTATTTCCAACCCCGTTCGTCACCGCGCAGGTTAATGACCACCTCGCGATCAACCGCGATCTCGCGCATCTGATTTTAGCGCGCGCCGAAGCGCATGCTTCGGCCTCGCTGAGCAATGTCGGCGGCTGGCAATCCGAGACCGATTTTCAGGCGTGGTCCGGTGCTTCGGGAAAAGCTATCCTCGCCGCGGCGCGTGAACTCGGCAACGGGATCACGGCTCTCAGCGACCGCGGCGCGCTCAAACAAGGCGAAATCGCTTGGCGTATCAACGCCTGGGCCAACGTCAACCGCGCGGGTCATAGTAACGAGATGCACACCCACGCCGGAAGCTATTGGTCCGGGGTCTATTATGTCGATGACGGCATGGATGACGAAGCGCAAACGGGGGGCGAACTGGAGCTGCTCGATCCGCGCGGCCCCGCGCCCTTGATGTACGCGCCGCAACTGAAAACCGCGATCAAATCCTGCCTCACAGCCGGGCTGTCTGAGTTCCAACGTCCCCGGTCGGGTCAGCTTTATATGTTCCCCGCGTGGCTGTACCACAGCGTACGCCCTTATCTCGGCGCGCGCGCGCGCATCTCGGTCGCGTTCAATCTTTGCGTCTGACGGAATAAATTGCGCCCCCATACGTCCGGGCACATGCGTTTTCACATCGGGGCAATCGCGCTTAAGGATGCGCTCCGTTTAAACGCCCTCACCGCGCAATTTAGAAAAACATGCGGACGCCAGCGACGAAACGGAGTGCGCTGACAGGGTTTCCGGCCGCACGTGCAACATCGGCGGTCGCTCCGGTTTGACGTTCGAAACTCATACCCAGATACGGCGCAAATTCGCGCTCAATTTCGTAACGTAACCGCAATTCAGCTTCAACGGACGACAAGCCAGAACCGAGGCGCAGCTCCGGTACGTCTTGTGCCGCGATATCGATCTCGGCGCGCGGCTGCAAAATCAGACGCTGCGTGATATTGAGATCGTAATGGCTTTCCAGACGTCCATGAACGTCACCCTTGTTCGAGACAAAGAGCGCGGCGCCAACTTTGAACCAATACGGCGCCAATCCTTCCACCCCGAGCGTTGCATAGCCGCGCGATGGCTTTGGCTCGATGTCATAGCGCACGCCGGCCTGCAGATTGCAATAAGGTCCGATAGCACGGGCATAGAGCGCCTGAAATTCGGCGCTTTCGAGAGCCCCGTTGAGATCGCCTTCGCCCTTGAGCTTGAAGACAGCGCGGTTGATGTCGCCGCCGTACCAGGCTTCGCCCTCCCAACGGTAGCCCTCCTCGCCCTTACGAGATTGGAGTTCCAGAATATTTACCATGACCAAAGATAGAGGCGCGCCGCCGTGTTCTTCGCGCAAGACTGCGCGCGCCGCGGCCATCGCCTGCCGATCATAGACGCGATCGGCGGCATGGTCCGTAACAGTGGGGGGAACGTCGCTCTCATAAACCGGAATGTAGTCCATCCCCATGGAATCTTTTTTCGGCACCGGCGAGATGTCGGGTCCCCCCATCGGGTTCTTGTAATGAAGAATCCGGCGCTTCTCGGGCGCGGGCGGCGCCTGATGCTGACTGTGATCGTGGTCGGTAGAGGTCTGGGAGGCGGGTTGTGCGGCAGCCGGCTTTACCGCCGCCCCGTGATCGTGAGCGTGATCTTGCGCGTTCGCCGCGTTGGCAAGAAAGATCGCTGCAAGAAACGCGAAGATCCTCACATCGCATCTCCTTCGAAGGGCGGAATACTGACCACCTGAAACATACCTGCGTGCATGTGATAGAGCAGATGGCAATGAAACGCCCAGTCACCCGGCGCGTCCGCAGTCAGGTCGAAGGTGACCTTGCCGCCCGGCGCGACATTGACGGTGTGCTTGCGCGGCTTGTTCCCGGGCTTATTGGTCACCAACTCGAAGAAGTGCCCGTGGAGATGGATCGGATGTTGCATCATCGTGTCGTTGACGAGGGTGATGCGGACACGCTCATTGGTCCGGAAGGCTATGGGCGCTTTGACCTCACTGAACTTCTCGCCGTCGAACGCCCACATAAAGCGTTCCATATTGCCAGTGAGATGGATTTCCATGCTTCGGGACGGCTCGCGCGTATCCGGGTTCGGATGAAGCGCGGCCAGATCTGTGTAGACAAGAACCTTGTGGCCGACATTTTCGAGCCCCAATCCGGGCTCGCCCAGACGGTCCTGGGCCATCGGCGCGATCATCTGCACGCCGGGTCCCATTTTGACCTGAGGCGCATTCTTGGGATCGCGCATATCCATATCGCTGTGGTCCATGCTGGCCGATGACGGGGGGCTTGGGGCCATCGTCATTCCTTGGTTCGGCTGTGAATGATCCATTTCGCTATGATCCATTCCGGCCATTTGCGAATGGTCCATTTTCGAGTGGTCCATCTGGGAATGATCCTGGCCTCCCATCGCGGCATGACCCATTCCCGCCATGCCATCGTTCATGCCGCCCATATCCATGCCCATGTCCTTCATGGTCAGCAGCGGCCGCGCACGAAGCGGCGGCACCGCGGCCGCCATCCCTTCGCGGGGCGCAAACGTCCCAACACCCATGCCTGAGCGATCTGTTGCTTCAGCGACCAGCGTGTAAGCGCGGTCGTCCGGGCGCACGATAACGTCGTATGTTTCAGCCACCGCGATCTGGAACTCTTCGACATCGACCGGACGCACATTTTCGCCGTCGGCTTGCACGACTGTGAGAGTTAGGCCCGGGATACGGACGTTGAAAATCGTTTGAGCCGCGGCGTTGATAAAGCGCAAGCGCACGCGTTCGCCCGGCTTGAATAGCCCTGTCCAGTTGTCCGACGGCGCGTGACCGTTGATCAGAAATGTATATGCGGCGCCCGTGACATCCAAAATGTCGGTAGGGTCCATGCGCATTTTGGCCCAATCCAACCGCTCCTTCAAAGGAAGGTCTTTGCTCGCGATCAGGCTGGCGAGTGTCTGCTTCTGAAAGTTGAAGACGCCCGGTTGCTGCTTGAGACGCTTAAAGATCGTATGCGGATGCATGTAGCTGTAGTCCGAAAGCACGATGACATGCTCGCGGTCATAAGCGATCTCGTCTGCGCCTTGAGGCTCTAGGATCAAAGGTCCGTAGTGGCCCAACTGCTCCTGCAGACCTGAGTGGCTGTGATACCAGAACGTACCCGAATGCTTGATTGGGAATTCATAGGTGAAGGTCTCGCCCGGTTTGATTCCGGGGAAGCTGACGCCAGGCACCCCGTCCATTTGAAACGGCAGCAAGACGCCGTGCCAGTGAATGGAGGTGTCCTCGTCGAGACGGTTGGTAACCGAAAGGCGCACGTTTTGACCTTGCCGGAGCCGCAGGAGTGGCCCCGGGATGGTGCCGTCGATCGTCACCGCATGGCTGCTGCGCCCGCCGATAGGCCACGACGAATGAGCGACCGTAAGCGCGACATTCGGGCCAGAGAGCGACGGCAATGCCCGCACCGTTCCGCGGTTGTTCGTTTGCGCCCAAGCGGGAAGCAGGCCCATACCGAGCGCGGAAGCGCCGAATGCAAGGAGTCCTCTGCGATTAACCTGCGCCATTTGAGCCATCCAGTCGATAATTTGTAACGGCTCAAAAGCCGCGCGGGCGGAGCGCTCCGGCCGGGACCCGTTTGCCTAAAATGCGCATGAGGGACCGTCGAACCCTCCCTGGCGAGGGATAGGCTAGAGACCGTGCAATTACTATATTACGAACACTGACCATACACCCCACCCGGGAGTTTCCGACGAAACCCTACAAGACATCGGCCATCTATTTCAGGTGTCCAGCCGAACCACACGCAAACGCAGTGAATTTGCGATCACGCTCACCGAGGATAGCGCCATCGCAGCGGCCGCGATGATCGGTGACAAGAGGATGCCAAAAATCGGGTAGAGCACGCCGGCGGCTATCGGCACGCCGGCTGCATTGTAGACGAAGGCGAAGAAGAGGTTTTGCCGTATATTTCTCATCGTTGCCTGAGACAAATGACGGGCGCGAACGATCCCGACCAAATCTCCCTTTACAAGGGTCACGCCCGCGCTTTCCATCGCGACATCTGTGCCAGTGCCCATCGCCACACCAACATCCGCGGCGGCAAGTGCCGGCGCATCGTTCACTCCGTCTCCCGCCATCGCAACTACGCGGCCACTCGCCTTGAGGCGTTGAACGACCGCGCTCTTCTGATCGGGCAACACTTCTGCTGCGACTTCCGAAATGTCGAGGCGCCGCGCGACCGCTTCCGCGGTGGTGCGGTGGTCCCCTGTAAGCATCACCACGTGGACGCCCTGCTGCTTGAGGGCCGCAAGGGCCGCCGGTGTCGTGGCTTTAATAGGATCTGCAATTGCGATCACGCCCGCCGCGCGGCTGTCGACGGCGACGTAGATGGCCGTTGCGCCATCCGCGCGAAGCTTGTCGGCCGCTCCCCGCAGTCCGGAAATGTCAATGCCGAGGCTCGTAAGAAACGCATCCTGCCCCAACACGACCTTCTTGCCACCGACGGTGCCGACCGCGCCCTTTCCTGTGGGAGAATCAAAGTCGGTTACGGCCGGAATGATGAGGCCGCGCCGCTGCGCTGAATTTACAATCGCAAGCGCCAGGGGATGCTCACTTGCCTGTTCCACGCCCGCTGCAAACTGCAAGATATCGTTCTCAAGCATGCCTTGCTCGGCCAAGATCGCGGTGACGGAAGGTTTGCCTTCGGTCAGAGTTCCCGTCTTGTCGACGACAAGCGTGTCGATTTTTTCCATGCGCTCCAACGCTTCGGCATTCTTTATCAGAACGCCGTGTTGCGCGCCGCGACCGACGCCGACCATGATTGACATCGGCGTTGCCAAACCAAGCGCGCACGGGCATGCGATGATCAGAACCGCCACGGCCGCAACCAAGCCATAGGCAAATCTCGGGTCAGGCCCAAACAACATCCAAGCCGCGAAAGCGGCAAGCGCGATCCCGATCACGAGCGGAACAAACCAAGACGAGACCTGATCGGCCATGCGCTGGATCGGAGCGCGACTGCGCTGCGCATCGGCGACCATCTGGACAATGCGCGCGAGCATGGTCTCGTGGCCGACCTTTTCGGCCGTGATCACCAGAGCACCGGTTTGATTGATGGTGCCCCCGATCACAGCTGCGTTTATCTCTTTGGTGACCGGCATGGACTCGCCGGTAACCATGCTTTCATCGATCGACGACCGTCCTTCGACGACTTTACCGTCAACCGGCACTTTTTCACCGGGACGGACGCGCAGGCGATCACCGACCATGATGAGGTCAAGCGCCACCTCTTGTTCCGTGCCATCCGCAGAAATGCGCCGCGCCACTTTTGGTGCGAGTTTGAGAAGAGCTTTGATCGCACCGGACGTCTGCTCGCGCGCTCGAAGCTCGAGGACCTGCCCTAAAAGCACGAGAACGGTAATGACGGCGGCAGCTTCAAAATAAACTGCGACGGTCCCTTCTGCCGAACGGAATGCGTCCGGAAAGACGCCAGGAAAAACCGCGGCCACAACGCTGTATATCCAGGCGACACCCGTGCCCATGGCGATCAAAGTGAACATGTTCAGCTTGCGTGTCAGGATCGACTGCCAGCCGCGGACGAAGAACGGCCAGCCGGCCCACGATACGACGGGAGTCGCCAAGGCGAATTGCAGCCACGTTGCGAATTGCGCCGAAATGTAGTGATGCAGATCGAATAGGTGGCCGCCCATCTCCACCACCACGACCGGGAGGGCCAAGATGAGGCCGATCCAGAAGCGCCGAGTCATGTCGGCAAGTTCCGGGTTGGGGCCGCTTTCCGCCGTCACCGCGACCGGCTCAAGCGCCATGCCGCAGATGGGGCAAGACCCAGGTCCGATCTGTCGAACCTCCGGATGCATCGGGCAGGTATAGATCGCGGTCTCATCGACCGGAGCGGCCGGCTTCGGAGACAGGTATTTTGCAGGATCGCCCTCGAACTTCGTGCGGCATCCGTTGGAGCAGAAGTAATATGTTTCGCCTGCGTGCTGCGCCTTATGCTTCGCCGTGGCCGGGTCGACGTCCATCCCACACACGGGATCTTTGACGGTCGGAGTCACCGCGGAGGACTTAGCGTGCTTGGCACAGCATGAGCCGTGCGCGGCGCCGTGAACCGCGTGCGCATGATGATCGTGAGCGTGGCTATCGTGAGAATTTTTGTCGGCCATCACCGCGTCTCCTTCATACCCCCATAGGGTATATTATGCCTTGCAAATATACCCCCTGCCGGTATATGTCAAGTATGCACAGAAAAGACTCAGCGCCCACCCTCAAACGTCTCAACCGCATCGAAGGTCAGGTCCGCGGCCTTGCGCGGATGGTCGAGGAAGATCGCTACTGTATCGACATCATTACGCAGATTTCGGCGGTGCGTGCCGCCCTCCGGCGCGTCGAGGACGATCTTCTTGAACAGCACGTGTCCCACTGCGTGCAAGGGGCCGTGGACTCGGGCAACGCGGCCGATCAGAAGAAAAAAATCGCGGAACTCGTCGAGACGCTCCGGCGCACAAGTCGTTAGCCGTCGGGAATCCGTTCTCGCGGATCATCCGCACCAAATTATTTCTGGTCAGCGCGCGCCTTGGTTTGCGTAAGCGAGAGCAGTGGCAAACCGGAGAGGCCGTAGCCGGCGGGGTATGCTAGCGGATTACGTCTCGCATGGTTCACCCCTACCCCGGATTGTCATTTTGGGTGGTGGGCCTCATGGTCTTCCGGCGGCGACGCGGACGGCGCTGGCGTAGGACCGTCTTTATGCCCGCTCATCCCTCCCATCATGCCCATGCCGCCGCCCATCTTCCTCATGTGCGCCATCATGGTCGACATTTGCTCATGCATATTTTGCATCTTTGCCTTTTGGGCCGGGTCGCTCATGCCCTTCATCATGGCATCCATGTCGGACATCATGCTGCCCATGTTCTTCTGCATGGCATCTGTGTCCGCCATCATCGCGCATTTCAAAGGGGAATTAGAGGCCACTGGCTTAGTCTTGGCGGAAGCACAGCCCTGCAGTGCAAGGGCGACCCCTAGTACGGCGACTTTGGATCCGGTTTTCATGGGCACTTCTCCATGTGAGAGTGCAAAGGCTATTAGGCGCTAAAAGCTGGGTAATTGAGACTCGTCAACCATGGCCACGCGCATCGGGTGGAGAAAGCGAAGCGGCAGACTATGTGGACCGGAGGCCTGTCGCAGTTATCGGCCGGGACCAAAGGCCCGCTTTATTGGGTCAGCGAGACGTCGGCGGACGCCTACGAACGAATGTGGAATGAGAGAATGGTGCCCGGAGCCGTCATCACATTCGCAGCGTAAGCGTTTGATTTGCAATAGGCTATTTTTGACCCTGCGAAGCGCTACCAACTCTCCTACCCTCGAACTGAGCGGCTGTCAGCGGACGAATACGGACACGTATTTTCATACCAACACCGCACCAAGCAAAAGTTGTATCGAACAAAAATATTTTCCGCGAACAGTACTTGGTCTTCATCGCACTCGATGACCTGACTCAGAGCGCCCCCAATTGCCCCTCTATCCATCCGCCAGCGTCGATTTGCCTCTCGGCGACGCTCCAAACTCGACCGCGGGCATTTGTGTGATTGGAGCGCGCGCCACAACAGATCTCATGTGTTCGTTCTCTCAAAGTGACGAAATCCGTTACTTTGCGCGAACGCAGTCGTAAAAATGAGTGTGGCGGAGAGGGTGATCCGCCACATCGGCCGTACCCCTACGCCTACCCCCACGCAAAATCCGAATTGGGGCGAATGGCTGCGAACGAGCGAGGCCGATTGTACACGGTCTTCAAAATCCGAAGCCATACATTGGCTATCGGCCGCCGAAACTCCGAGAGGGTTGGCGGCCTCAGGCCCGCGGTCGCAACAGCAGCGGGCCGTATAGCATCGCGAACAGAATGAACGCGAGCGCCCAGGCCGCGCCCGCAGCCATCATCGTCTCATCGCCTACATGCGGAACGGACGACGCGATAATGCGCAATACGGCTGCCGCGTTTACCAGAACATAGATCGCCGTTGTGCCAAACCCGGCATGAAGGTCACGGCCGGAGTGACCGAGCGAGGCGCGCGTCATCACCGCGAGTGTCATGGTTCCGATCGCGCCTGCCGTCAGCGCATGCAGACCGGCAGACGGCAGAACCAGCGGATATAGGCCATTTGCGCCAAACAGAACGAGCCCAACCGCGAGCCAAGCGTAGCCGACATGCAATACAAAAAGGAGGGGTTCCGAGAACGTCGCAAAGCCGCGCCAACGGACGAGCCGAACGCCGACGGCGAAGCCTGCGGCCATTAGCGCGAACGGCGTCAGAACACCGTTCGGCACGAAAGCCCACCACGCAACACCCGCCGCAATAAACACAAGCGCGACCCGATCGACCAGTCCGCTCGGTTTCGGCGTTGACGCCTCAGGCTTCGTCTTACGTAGCCAGTTGCCCGTAAAACTTGGCACGATGCGACCGCCGATGAGGGCGATCAGATTGAGAAGGATGGCGATCCCTAGACGATTTCCCAACTCCGCCGTCTGAGCGAGACCTACGGCTTCTGCATGAACAAGCGCGTTTCCTGCTCCGATCAGCGTGAGGCCGAGGACAACGGCCAGATTGTGCCAGTTCCGGCCGACGATGATTTCCCGCGCGACAGCGAACGTAAACGCAACCGGAAACGCCAAATCGACGAGGGCGACAGCCCTCGGCTCCATCATGCCCGACGTAAGTACAGCAATGCGGCCAGCGAACCAGATCACAAAGAGCGCGATTAATGGAACGCCCTGCAAGGGCATTCGGCCGGTCCAATTGGGGATCGCCGTCAGCAAGAACCCTGCGACGACTGCCGCGCCATACCCATAAATCAGTTCGTGCGCGTGCCACACGACCGGCGACAAAGCCGTCGGCACAACAACGTCTCCACGGTAGAAGAGCAACCATAGCGGAATGGCGATTGCCGCCCAAATCGCACCGCCCAGAAAGAAGGGACGAAAGCCGGCAGAGAACAAGGCTGGTCCGCCAAACGGCCGATAGCGGGGAATCGCGTTCATGCCCATTCCTAATTGTTGTGCTTCAGGTGAATGAAACGACGTTCGTAATTCCATCACCGCGCGGATGAAGATGATATTTGTCGCGCCCGCGCTTCATCGCCCAAGACCCTTCCTATTTGACCGACGCCTCATTTTGCGGGTTGATACAGCGCGATCTCGCGCAATATTGCCAATTTGCGGATCGTGATTCGCGACCGTGCGGTCGTCAGCAGCTTTCGATTCTGCCATTTGGTCAGCACGCGACTGACAGTGTGCATTGTTGCGCCGCACATTTCCGCCAGATCCCGGCGCGTGAGCGGAAAGGCAATCACCGTGCCGTCGTGGGCCTCTTGTCCGGCGCCGTCGGCTAACCGCAGAAGTGCGTTCGCGATCCGGCATTCAACGCATTGGGTCGAAATCTCGCGCAGGCGTTCCTGAACCTCGCGGATGCGGAGCCCGAGAATTTTGATGATGTTGCGCGCGATGTCAGGATGGCTCCGCATGAGCGTGCGCAAGGCCGCCTCCGACCAGCTCGCCTCAACTGAATCGACAACCGTGACGGCCTCAGCCGGATACCGGCCGTCGGTAAAAAGCGCCACGGTTCCGAACATGTCGCCAGGACCGATGAAACGCACAAGCAGCTGCGCGCCCGCGCCGTCGGATTGGCTGATGCGGACCCGTCCCTTGATAAGGGCGTGGCAGGAGCCGGCTCGGCGGCCTTGGATGAATATGACCGTGCCTTTGGGAAGCTTTCGCACGCGCGCCTCGCGCGCCACGGCCACCAAGGCGGTCTCCGGCAGGTCCGCAAACAGGTCCAAATGTTGAAAATCGGCGGGATTCGGAAAGGTATTCATGGCTCTAACCACATGATGACACAGACAAATCGGGAGCGAGTTGATCTAGCGCAACGACATCCCCGCGCCTGATCGGCGAGATTTGTGGCTGGCCTTCCAAGAGGTTAGACGCGATAGCGCCGGTGCAATACTGTTATTGCTCGTTCCGCCGGGGCGGCTGGCGAACGGCGGGAGGGGTGGAATGGTCGACGGCGCAACGTTAGCGCGCACGCTACACATTCTGGGTGTGGTGATCTGGATCGGCGGGGTGTCGATGGCCACGACGGTGGCGATCGCGGCTGTTGGCCGCGGCGACCTCGGGGCCGACAAGGTTAAGGCTTTTCACGCCATTGAGCGCCGGTTTGTCTGGCAGGCGCGCGCAGCTGTCCTCCTAGTCGGCGCGACCGCCTTTTACATGACCCAACAACTCAATCTTTGGGATCGCTTCTCCGACATCGCTTTCTGGTGGATGCACGCCATGGTCGCCGTCTGGGCGATCTTCATGTCTCTCCTCTTCATCGGCGAACCTTTCATCCTGCATCGCTACTTCGAGCGCTGGGCACGTCACAGCCCCGATGCCGCCTTTGCCTGGCTGCACCGAGCGCATTGGATTCTGCTGACATTGGGATTGATCACTGTCTTTGGCGCTGCCGCCGGCAGCCATGGGTGGT
Source organism: Rhodospirillaceae bacterium (assembly GCA_041906145.1). GTDB lineage: Bacteria > Pseudomonadota > Alphaproteobacteria > Rhodospirillales > Rhodospirillaceae > SHVO01. The sequence continues at coordinate 25,780 of JAYRJU010000006.1, forward strand.
TCTTGTTGTGACGAAACGCCGGAAATTTGACGCGGCGTAAACGAAACAAAGAGGGGAACGCGTGCCAGCTCAAACGCCGATCACTAGTGGCCAGCAATGGCGCGCTCTTGGCCTCAGCACCTTCGCCTTTGTCGGGTGCTTCGCCCTCTGGACGCTGTTTTCCATCACCGGCGTCGAGATCAAGCGCGAGCTGAAGCTCCTCGACACTGAATTCGCGCTTCTCATTGCCACACCGATCCTGTCGGGATCGCTGGTGCGCATTGTCCTTGGCATGCTCTCGGACCGCTTCGGAGGACGGCGGATATTCATCATCCTTATGCTGGCGACGGCGCTGGCCGCTGGCCTACTTTCCCTAGCGCAAAGCTACGAGACGATGCTGCTCGCCGCTCTCGCCGCAGGTGTTGCCGGGGGCTCGTTCGCGGTCGGCGTGGCCTATGTTTCGCGCTGGTATCCGCAAGACCGTCAGGGCATGGCGCTGGGACTCTTCGGCATCGGCAATCTGGGGGCCGCGCTGACGAGCTTTGCCGCACCTTTTGTTCTCAACGCTTATGGCTGGCGCAGCCTCACGCAAATCTATGCGGTCGGGCTGGTCATCGTCGCTGCGATCTTCTGGCTCTTCAGTCAGGAGGACCCGGAGACCACGGCCAGAAAACAAGCCGAAGCCCACCCCCATCCCCTCGCCGAGCAACTCTCACCGCTCGCCAATGTCCAGGTCTGGCGGTTCTCCATTTACTATTTCTTCGTGTTCGGCGGATTCGTGGCGCTCTCCCTCTGGCTGCCGCGCTACTACATGGGCGCCTACGGCCTCGATCTCGTCACAGCCGGCATCCTGACGACGCTATTCACCTTACCGGCTAGCTTAATTAGGGCAGTTGGCGGATGGCTCTCCGACCGCATCGGCGCGCGGCGTGTGATGTACTGGTCGTTCGGCATCTCGGTGCTCTGCACCTTCATTCTGTCCTACCCATCCACAGACTTCGTTGTGCATGGGATCAGGGCGCCGATTGCATTCTCCATCGGGATCAACGAAGCCACGTTTGCCTTCGTCACATTCGTGCTGGGCTCGGCCATGGCGATGGGTATGGCCGCCGTCTACAAACACATTCCGCACTACTATCCCAAACACATCGGCGCGGTCGGTGGGCTGGTGGGCCTCATGGGCGGTCTTGGCGGCTTCGTCCTGCCGATCGCCTTCGGGATCATGAATGACCTGCTCGGCATCTGGACGGCCTGTTTTGCGCTGCTGTTCCTCATTGTCGTCGCCAATCTGACCTGGATGCACTTTGCCATCGTGAAGATGGAGAGTGGCATCCACGTCGAACCCGAGACGCGGCGGTTCCTGCCGGGCCTCGAAGTCAACCACGCGCTCACGGTCTGGAATCCCGAGGATCAGACTTTCTGGGACAAGGACGGACACCGGATCGCGCGGCGCAATCTTTGGATCTCGATCCCGGCGCTGCTGTTGGCCTTCGCCATATGGATGGTCTGGAGCGCTGTCGTCGTCAGTCTGCCGGCGGCGGGGTTCACCTACACGACAGATCAATTGTTCTGGCTGGCGGCGCTACCAGGCCTCTCGGGCGCCACGCTGCGCCTGTTCTATTCCTTCGTCGTCATGGTCTTTGGCGGCCGGACGTGGACGGTGTTCAGCACGGCCGTCCTGCTGCTCCCCGCCATCGGCATCGGCTTTGCCGTCCAGAACCCGGAGACGCCTTACAGCGTCATGGTCACCCTGTCGCTGCTTTGCGGCCTCGGCGGCGGGAACTTCTCCTCCAGCATGGCCAACATCAGCCTCTTCTTCCCCCAGCGCATGAAGGGAAATGCGCTGGCGCTGAACGCCGGCCTCGGCAATCTCGGCGTCAGCGCCGTGCAGTTTGTCGTGCCGCTCGTCATCACGACCGCCGTCTTCGGCGCGACGGGCGGTTTGCCGCAAGGAGCCGAGGGCAAGCTCTGGCTCCAGAATGCCGGCTTTGTGTGGATTCCCTTTATCCTTGCATCCACCTTTGCTGCCTATTTCGGCATGAATGACATCGCCGAGATGCGCGCCTCGTTCCTGCAGCAACTCGTCGTCTTCCAACGTAAGCACACCTGGGTTCTGTGCTGGCTCTACACCGGAGCCTTCGGCTCGTTCATCGGCTTTTCCGCGGCGTTTCCGCTGCTGACGAAGACCCAGTTCCCCGACGTAAACCCGATGGCTTACGCGTTCCTCGGACCGCTGCTTGGCGCGCTCGCACGCGCCGGCAGCGGCTGGCTCGCCGACCGCTTCGGCGGCGCGCGCGTCGCCATCGTGTCATTCGTCGCCATGGCGCTGACGGTTGTCGGAGTGGCCTATGCTTTGCGCCTCGGAAGTGGGCCCGCCGCTTTCTCGGTCTTCTTCGCATCCTTCATGCTGCTGTTCGTCGCGAGCGGTGTGGGCAATGCCGCCACATATCAGATGATCCCGGTCGTGTTCACGCGCGCGGTCGCTGCCATCATGGCCGCCGAAGGCAAAGGCGTCGACCGCCGCGCCGTGGCCCGCGAAACGACGCCCGCAATCGGCGTCATCGCAGCGGTCGCGGCCTATGGCGGCTTCCTCATTCCAAAAAGCTACGGCACTTCGATCGCGCACACGGGCAGTGCGGAAGCGGCCCTCATTCTTTTCATCGTCTACTACGCGTCCTGTGTCTTCATAACCTGGTGGTATTACCTGCGGCGCGCCGCGGAGATCCGCCTCGTGTCCGATGCACCGCAAACACAACAGTTTGGGGCCGCATCCACTTAAGGGAGAGTCGCTATGAGCCATCTTCTCGACCGGCTGATGTTCTTTCGCAGGAAAGCCGAACCGTTCGCGGCGGGTCACGGGATCGCCACGCGCGAGGACCGCACCTGGGAAGACGGTTATCGCAAGCGCTGGCAGCACGACAAGATTGTGCGCTCGACTCACGGCGTGAACTGCACGGGCTCGTGCAGTTGGAAGATTTACGTCAAGGGCGGGATCGTCACCTGGGAAACGCAACAGACCGACTATCCCCGCACGCGGCCTGAGCTGCCCAATCACGAACCACGCGGGTGCTCGCGCGGCGCGAGCTACTCCTGGTATCTCTACAGCGCCAATCGCCTGAAGTATCCGATGGTGCGCTCAGAGCTGCTCCGGCTGTGGCGGGACGCGCGCGCCACTTTAAGTCCCGTCGCGGCTTGGCGCTCGATCGTCGAGGACGCCGTAAAGCGCAAGACCTACACAAGCCGTCGCGGTCTTGGCGGCTTCGTCCGGCTCGGCTGGGACGAGGCCAATGAGATCATTTGTGCCTCCAATGCCTATACGATCAAGAAATACGGTCCCGACCGCATCGCGGGATTCTCGCCGATCCCGGCGATGTCGATGATCTCTTACGCGGCAGGGACGCGCTATCTGTCGCTGCTCGGCGGCGTGTGCTTGAGCTTCTACGACTGGTACTGCGATCTCCCGCCGGCCTCGCCACAGACCTGGGGCGAGCAAACTGACGTTCCGGAGAGTGCCGACTGGTACAACGCCGGCTTTCTGCTCCTGTGGGGCTCGAACGTCCCCCAGACCCGCACGCCCGACGCCCACTTCTACACCGAAGCGCGCTATCGTGGCGCCAAGAGTGTGGTGATCTCGCCTGACTATAGCGAGGCCGCGAAGTTTGGCGATCTGTGGCTGCACCCCAAGCAGGGTACGGACTCCGCGCTGGCGATGGCCTTCGGCCACGTGATCCTCAAGGAGTTCCACGTCGACAATCAGACGCCTTACTTCACCGACTACTGCCGCAAATACAGCGACATGCCGTTCCTGGTCCGTCTCGTTCAAAAAAATGGCCGCTACGTGCCCGACCGATTCCTAAGAGCGAGCGACTTCTCCAACTCCCTGAGCGAGAGCAACAATGCCGCCTGGAAGCCGGTCGCCTTCGATGAGCATGGCAATGTCGTCGTCCCGAACGGCTCGATCGGATTCCGCTGGGGCGAAAGCGGCAAGTGGAACCTCGAAGCCAAGGCCGCAGGTGCGGCTTGCGAGCTCGCACTGAGCACACTTTCCGCCCACGAGGACATCCTCTCCGTGGCCTTCCCCTACTTCGGCGGTCAAAAACACGACTACTTCACTGGCACAGACCACGACGACGTTCTCATGCGAAATGTGCCGGTGCGCCGCGTGCCGCTGGCTGAGGGAGATGCCTACGTCGCGACTGTCTTCGATCTTCTGTGCGCCAACTACGGCGTCGACCGAGGCCTTGGCGGCGAGAATGTCGCGCGCTCGTTCGCGGACGACATCCCCTACACACCAGCCTGGCAGGAGCGCATTACCGGCGTCAAAGCTGACTCTGTCATTTCCGTTGCACGCGCCTTCGCACGCAATGCCGAAAAGACCAAGGGCAAGTCCATGGTGATCCTCGGGGCTGGGATCAATCACTGGTACCACATGGACATGACCTACCGCGGCATCATCAATCTCCTGGTGATGTGCGGGTGCATCGGCCAGGAAGGCGGCGGCTGGGCGCATTACGTCGGGCAGGAGAAACTGCGGCCCCAGACCGGCTGGTTGCCGCTCGCGTTCGCGCTCGACTGGGCACGGCCGCCGCGCCAAATGAATTCAACCTCGTTCTGGTACGCCCACACCGACCAGTGGCGCTACGAGACTCTTTCCCTCGATGAAATCATCTCGCCACTTGCTGACAAATCCGCGTGGCAGGGCAACATGATCGACTTTAATGTCCGCGCCGAGCGCATGGGATGGCTGCCGTCGGCGCCGCAGCTCCAGGCAAATCCCCTCGACGTCGGCCGCGCGGCTGAGTCCGCCGGTAAAGAGGCAAAGGATTATGTCCGCGACGAACTCGCCGCGGGACGCCTGAAGCTGGCCTGCCAGGATCCCGATAACCCGGTCAATTGGCCGCGCAATCTCTTCGTCTGGCGCTCCAACCTCTTAGGCTCGAGCGGCAAGGGCCACGAATACTTCCTCAAGCACCTGCTTGGAACTAGCCACGGTGTTCAAGGCAAGGATCTGGGCGCTACCGGAGGTCAGAAGCCGTCCGAAGTCGTTTGGCGGGACGATGCGCCGGAAGGCAAACTCGATCTTCTCGTCACCCTCGACTTCCGCATGTCGACCACTTGTCTCTGCTCCGACATCGTGCTGCCGACTGCGACCTGGTACGAGAAGAACGATCTCAATACCTCCGACATGCACCCTTTCATCCATCCCTTAAGCGCGGCGGTCGATCCCGTCTGGGAAAGCCGCAGCGACTGGGACATTTACAAGGGCCTCGCCAAGACATTTTCCGAAATCGCGCCCGAGGTTCTCGACAAGGAGCGCGATGTGGTGCTCGTCCCCCTACTCCACGACACGCCGGGTGAGCTCGCCCAGCCCTTCAGCGTCCAGGATTGGGGCAAAGACGGCTCAGCACCCGTCCCCGGCAAGACGATGGCGACCGTCACCGTCGTCGAGCGCGACTATCCCAACGTCTACAAGCGGTTCACAGCCCTTGGCCCGCTCATGACTTCGCTGGGCAATGGCGGCAAGGGTATCACCTGGAAGACCGAACATGAGATCGCCGGCCTGGCGAAACTGAACGGCGTCGTGACCGAGGAGGGTGTCAGCAAAGGTTTGCCCAAAATCGAGACGGATATCGACGCGACCGAAGTGATCCTGGCCCTCGCGCCGGAGACCAATGGCGAGGTCGCAGTCAAAGCGTGGAAGGCGCTCGGCCAGTTTACCGGCCGTGGCCATGAGCATCTCGCGCATTCCAAGGAAGACGAAAAACTCCGCTTCCGCGACCTGCAGGCCCAACCGCGCAAGATCATCTCCTCGCCGACCTGGTCGGGTCTTGAGTCGGAGAAGGTCTGCTACAACGCGGGCTACACCAACGTTCATGAGTTCATCCCGTGGCGCACGCTCACGGGACGGCAGCAGCTTTTCCAGGATCATCCCTGGATGACGGCTTTCGGGGAGCAGTTCGTCGTCTACCGACCGCCGATCGACACGAAGACCATTAAGCCGATAATCGCGGCTAAAGAGAACGGCAACCCGCAGATCGTGCTCAATTTCATCACGCCCCATCAGAAGTGGGGAATCCATTCCACCTATACCGATAACCTCCTGATGCTGACCTTGTCGCGAGGTGGTCCGATCGTCTGGATGAGCGAGATAGACGCACAGAAGGCCGGGATTGCCGACAACGACTGGATCGAAGCTTACAATCTGAATGGCGCGCTGGTGGCGCGCGCAGTCGTCTCACAGCGCGTGCCCGAAGGCATGGTGATGATGTACCACGCCCAGGAAAAGATTGTGAATATGCCGGGCTCGGAAGTCACCGGACAGCGCGGCGGCGTGCATAACTCCGTGACGCGCGCGGTGCTCAAGCCGACCCACATGATCGGCGGCTACGCCCAGCAGAGCTACGGCTTCAATTACTACGGCACCGTCGGCTCGAACCGCGATGAGTTTGTAATTGTGCGCAAGCAAGCAAAGACTGATTGGCTCGATGGATCGGTCAAACAGGCGGAGGCCGTGTCATGAAAGTCCGTGCTCAAATCGCAATGGTACTCAATCTCGACAAATGCATCGGCTGTCACACCTGCTCTGTCACCTGCAAGAACGTCTGGACCTCCCGCGAAGGCGTCGAATACGCCTGGTTCAACAACGTCGAAACCAAACCCGGCCTCGGTTATCCCAAGGAATGGGAGAACCAGAAACGCTGGAACGGCGGCTGGCTCGTGAAGCGGAACGGGAAACTGCAGCCGCGCATGGGTGCGAAGTGGCGCATCCTCGCCAACATCTTCGCAAACCCGGATTTGCCGGAGATCGACGACTACTACGAGCCGTTCACCTTCGATTATCAGCACCTCCATACCGCACCCGCATCCAAAGCCATGCCGACGGCGCGGCCACGCTCGCTGCTCACCGGCGAGCGCATGGAGAAGATCGAAGGCGGCCCCAACTGGGAGGAAATTCTGGGCGGCGAATTCTCCAAGCGCTCCAACGACGTCAACTTCGAGGGCGTGCAGAAGGAGATATATGGCCAGTTCGAAAATACCTTTATGATGTACCTTCCGCGCCTGTGCGAACATTGTCTCAATCCGGCCTGCGTCGCGGTCTGCCCCTCAGGCGCCATCTACAAGCGCGCGGAGGACGGCATTGTCCTGATCGACCAGGATAAATGCCGGGGCTGGCGCATGTGCGTCTCCGGCTGCCCCTACAAGAAGGTCTATTACAATTGGCAATCGGGTAAATCCGAGAAGTGCATCATGTGCTACCCGCGCCTGGAGGTAGGTCAGCCGACGGTCTGCTCGGAAACCTGCGTCGGCCGCATCCGCTATCTCGGGGTCGTACTCTACGACGCCGACCGCATCGCGGAGGTCGCGGCCACCCCTGACGAGGCCGATCTCTACCAGGCCCAGCTTTCCGTCTTTCTCGATCCGAACGACCCGAAGGTGCAAGCCCAAGCCGCCGCGGACGGTGTTGCGCCGGCGTGGATTGAAGCCGCCAAGAAATCGCCCATCTGGAAAATGGCGATGGAATGGCGTGTCGCCTTTCCGCTGCACCCAGAGTACCGCACGCTGCCGATGGTCTGGTATGTACCGCCGCTTTCCCCCATCCAGTCGGCCGCCGAAAACGGCCATATAGACCTGGAAGGCGATATGCCGGACGTTCGGTCCTTGCGCATTCCACTTAAATATCTCGCTAACATGCTGACAGCGGGACGGGAGGAACCGGTGGCCCTTGCGCTCGAACGCATGATGGCCATGCGTGCCTACATGCGTTCCAAGACCGTGGACGGCGTCATCAATGAAGGCGTGGCGAGCCGCGTCAATCTATCCGCTCCTCAGATCGAGGACATGTACCGCTACATGGCGATCGCGAATTTCGAGGATCGCTTTGTGATACCGACCGCACACCGGGAAGCGAGCGAAAACGCCCAAGACCTCAAAGGAAGCTGCGGCTTCTCCTTCGGCAATGGCTGCTCCGACGGCACCACGAGCGCCAATCTCTTCTCCGTGCCCAAGAAGCACCGGATTCCAGAACCGGCGGGGCGCTGACATGATCGTCACATACAAAATCCTGAGCGCCGCGCTGTGCTATCCGACGCTGGACCTTCAGGCCGCCAGCGAGGAGATGATCGAAGCTCTTGAGACCGAGCAGCTGCTGCCGGCGTCGCACATCAAGGAGGTCGCAATTCTCCTGCGGGCGATCGGAACTTTTGATCTTCTCGACATGCAATCGCGCTACGTCGACCTGTTCGACCGCACGCGCTCGCTTTCGCTCCATCTGTTCGAACACGTCCACGGCGAATCGCGCGACCGGGGGCAAGCCATGGTCTCCCTCCTCGAGCGCTATCGCAGTAGTGGCCTTGATCTTTCTGCGAACGAACTGCCCGACTACATTCCACTGTTTCTGGAATTCCTCTCGACGCTGCAGCCAAAGGAGGCCCGGTCCATGTTGGCGGATACGAACCATATTCTGGGCGCGCTTGGGGAGCGCTTGCGCAAACGCGACAGCGCCTATGCCGCTATCATGGAGGCTCTGGTTAAGCTCAGTCAGACAGCTCCTGATGCCGACGCCATGGCCGCCTTGAGCGAAACGAACATAGAGAACCCCAACGACACCCGCGCCATCGACCGTGCATGGGAAGAATCCGAAGTCCGGTTCGGGCCGGACGACGGCAACGACAGCGCATGTCCGCGGGCGGCCGATATCGTGCAGCGCATGGAGGCTTCTCTTCCGGCGGCAGCTCAAACCTCAGGAGCACGCAAATGACCGATTGGGCCAATACCCTTCTCTTTGGGATTTATCCCTACGTCTGCCTCACCGTCTTTTTGGTCGGCAGCATCATCCGGTTCGACCGCGAGCAATATTCCTGGAGAAGCCAGTCCAGCCAGCTCCTGCGCCGGCGCCAACTCACCTGGGGAAGCAATCTATTCCACGTCGGCATTCTCATCATCTTCTTTGGCCACCTGGGCGGCCTCCTGACGCCAGTGGCGTTCTTCGATGCGCTTGGAGTATCGCACGGCGCCAAGCAGATGATGGCCATTGTGGTCGGCGGCACGGCCGGCACGCTGTGCATGATCGGCCTGGTCATGCTGATCCATCGCCGCTTGTTTGACGCCCGCATCCGCATCACTTCCTCGTTCGGCGATATTGCCGTACTGCTCATCCTCTTCGTGCAACTGGCCCTGGGCCTTGCCTCCATCGCCGTGTCGCTCGACCACCTCGATGGCAGCGAGATGGTCCTGCTCATGAGCTGGGCACAGCACATTGTGACGTTCCGCGCCGGTGCTGCGGATTTCGCCGCCAGCGTCGCGCCGATCTTCAAAGTTCATCTCGTGCTTGGGATGACGATTTTCCTAATCTTCCCCTTTACGCGCCTTGTTCATATCTGGAGCGCGCCGATCTGGTATCTCGGCCGGCGCGGGTACCAGGTCGTTCGGGCGCGCTGATCATGGCCCCGCGCAGTCCCATCAAGCTCAACGGTGTCGTCCTCCCGCCGCAGATGATCGCGGCGGAGGCGCAGCACCATCCAGCCGCCACACCCGCCCATGCCTATGTCGCCGCCGCGCGGGCGATCATCGTCCGCACTCTCCTTCTGGAAGAAGCCAACCGTCGCGGGATCGTCCCCAAACCCGAACTTGTCGCTCCGGGTAAGCGCGAACTCGACGACGAAGCCCGCATCCGGGCGCTCATGGAAGCGGCCGTGCCGGTCCCGGAAACCGGCGAAGACGAATGCCGGGCCTATTACGCCGCAAACACGACACGGTTTCGCGCAGCGGATCTGTTCGAGGCCTCCCACATCCTGTTTGCGGCCCATCCACACGACACGGCAGCATTCAAAACCGCGGTAGAGCGCGCGGAGGCAACCATCGCCACGCTCACTCAGGCCCCGACGCGCTTTGAGGCCATCGCGAAGGAAAAGTCGGACTGCGATTCACGCGCCAATGGCGGGCGTCTCGGCCAGATCCTCCGTGGCGAGCTGGTGTCTGAGTTCGAGCAGGTCCTCTATACGCTCGTCGAAGGCCAGATTGCGCCTTCCCCCGTGAAGACTCGCTTCGGCGCCCACGTCGTCAAACTCGACGCCCGCGCCCTTGGTGAGATTCTGCCCTTTGAATATGTGGGCGACCAAATCGCCGCATTCCTCTCCGAACGTTCCTGGCGGCAGGATGTGGCTCGCTTCATCGAGGGTCTTGTTTCCACGGCCTCTATCGAAGGCGTCGCTATGAACCCCGAGACGGCAGCCGCATGAACACCTTAGGTGAGTTCCTGGCGGAGTTTGAAGATCCGCAAAAGCTCTTCGCCGTCCTGGCCGCAGCAGACGACACGGCGGGCATAGACCTCCTGGCCGCACGCGAGCGCGCCACGGGCGTCGCGCCCCAGGACCTGGTCTTTGAGGCGGTTCAGACCTTTAGCCGCGAGGCCTCTCCGGACGCATGGCTGAAGCTTATCGGCCGGATGCAAAATGCGTCCTCTCCGGGCTCGGTTTGCCTTTCTGAAATCCTAGCTTGGTCCATGCAGCGCGACGAGGCGCCGGTGACAGCGCAACCTACCTAGACGAACCACCACAAGGGTACAATCAGGAAAGAGTTACTCTGCGGCTAATGCGGGCGCCGGTAAGGCGGATCGAAGTCGATCAAGATAATCTGCCCAGAGTTGCATCATTTGAACGCGTTCGTCCCAGAACTCAGCGAGGTGAATATAGGCTTTGCGCGCGTCATTGCCTTCTACATGAGCCAACTGGCGTTCAATCGCATCCGGGTTCCACTTGCCCATTTCATTGAGCAGAGTGGAAGGCATTCCCCTGAATCCGTGCCCGGTCATTTCGTCTCCGGAATAGCCCATACGTCTCAGCGCAGCGGTGACGGTGTTCTCCGACATGGGCTGATCATTGCCCCGGACCGAGGGAAACAGGTAACGGCTGTTGATCCCAATCTCCTTCACCTCCCTAATGATTTCGCGCGCTTGCCTGGACAGCGGAACGCGATGCGGCCGGCGCATTTTCATCTTCTCCGCCGGGATGCGCCATTCGGTCTCATAAGTGAATTCAACCCATTCAGCGTGACGGAGTTCTCCCGGGCGAACAAAGACGAGCGGCGCCAGGCGGAGCGCTAGCTTCGTAGTGGGTGAACCGCCGTACCCGTCGATGGCGCGAAGCAAGCCCCCGATCTTGGTGGGATCGACGATTGTTGCCCGGTGCTTGACCTCAGGCGTGATCAAAGCGTCACGAAGATCGAAGGACAAATCCCGCCCTCCCCGGCCCCTCGCGATCGCGTACCTGAAAACCTGCCCGCAAGTGCTCCGGCAGCGCCGGGCGCTCTCGTAGAGCTTCTTCGCTTCGATCTTGCGAAGGGCGGCCAGGAGCATGGGGGTGGTGATTTGTTCGATCTGGAGACCACCGATATCCGGATATACGAGGCCAAGGAGCCAACGCATCTTCTTGATGGTCTTTGGCGTAGAGCCCTCGGTCTCGTACTTTTGGACCAGTTCCTCCGCGATGGTCTTGAAGCTTCTGTCCGCCGTGGCGAGAAGCTTCTCCTCTTTCCGTTGGACGGACGGATCGATGCCCCTCTCCAGCAGCTTCTTGGCGTCTTCGCGCTTATCGCGGGCCTCCTTCAGGCTGGTTGCCGGATAGACGCCCATGGCCATCGTCTTTTGTTTGCCGCCAAAACGGTATGAAAAGCGCCAAAGCTTGTTGCCGTTTGGATTGATGAGGAGGTGAAGCCCGCCGCCGTCCGCGACCTTCGGGGGCTGGGTTCCGGGCTTCTCGGCCTTAATGGCGACGTCCGTGAGCATTTCCTGCGACCTCGTGGTATGTTGGTAGCGCCATACCAACACCCGAGTTTTCCGTCGCGGGTATGACTCCGAAAGCGGGAGTCTGTTGGTATCGATTTCGGACACTGCGTCCGATACCAACGGAAATACCAACAGCTCTTGCGGCTGCCCACCAACGTGGGCGGGTAACTGCGAACGCGGAAAGGCCCGATTTTATTGGATAAGTTCGACGCCTGCGGACGACTACGAACAACTACGATTTGGAGGAATGGTGCCCGGAGCCGGAGTTGAACCAGCGACACGCGGATTTTCAATCCGCTGCTCTACCAACTGAGCTATCCGGGCACGGAGGCGGACCTCTTGGAGAGGGGCGCTTTATATTAGAGAAGACGGCGGGTGTCCAGACGCCGGTTTTAGCCCTAAGAACTTGAGGGAACAGCCCTTTTTTCGGGGCAAAATAGGCATCGGGGAGCAGGCTGGGACGTTAGGCGTCCCGGACGGTGGTGGTAGCCCGATGGCGGCCCCCCTCGCCTCATAGCCGACAACGGTCACGGCAGGGCGAAGGAATCACGAGGTCGGTCGCCATCGCGGCCTCGGCGCCGCGCATCAGCCAGATTGCGCGGCATCGAGGCTGAAAGCCGTGACGAAAGTCGGGCCGAACAGAAACTTAAGCGGCGCTGCAATCCTAGGCGCTTCGCACCGATCGCGTCCGTCGGCATTCCGCTCATTTTAGGTTTCTTCTTCGCCCTGGCGCGGAGCATCTGCGGGCGTTTCCGCGGTCTCGACCCGGTAGCGCTCGGTGAACCACGAGCCAAGGTCGATCTCCGCGCAACGCAGCGAACAGAAAGGGCGATACCTGGGCTGTACCGGTTCGCCGCAACGCGCGCATTTCGCCGCCGTCACACGTACGGCCGCAGGTTTGTCGTCGAAAGTTGCGGGATCTGACGTCATTCCACTTATTTCGGGCAAATCCCAATGGCTCGTCAAGCCGAGCTTATACTTTCGGTCTAAGGCCCCCTAAACGACCGCGCCCCTGGCTCATACCCCTCCTCACATGCCCTTGTTCGGCCGCCCGCCTAAGGTCTGCGTCATGAAAAACAACAACGCAGATACGGAGTGCGACCGTGCTTTCTCTTCTTCGGACAACCCTAGTCGTCGGAACAGCTCTTTTGAGCACGACCGCAGCACTTGCGGCCGACGGCGGTTTTCTCCCCGCCGGTGTTTCCGGAACGCTCGTAGTCACCACCGACTACGTGGACGCGGGCCTTTCCCAAACCCTTGGACATTTTGCCGTTCAAGGCGGCCTCGCTTGGACCCATGAAAGTGGCGCGAGGGCCGGCTTCTTTGCATCGAACATGGACTTTGGGATCGATGATCCCATCGTGGCGGAGTTTGATCCCTATGTCGGGTATAGCAACAGTTTCACGGCGCTCGGCGGCAATTTCGACTATGCGCTAAGCGCGACCTACAACTTCCATCCGCGCCATAAGATCGATCGCGCCGCTCCCGCGAATGCCATTGCACGCGAAAAAGCCGCGGCGTTCGAAGATCTGCCGGAAGCCTCGATCCCGATCAATCCCGATACCGTCAACAGCGATTACGATTTCCTGGAACTCGGTGCGGAACTATCGCGCGAAATAAGTCTCGGCACATGGTCGGTATCGACAGCTTTTTCGCCGGACGGGCCCGGTGGACCCGGCAGCGTTGTCGCCCTCGCCGCTGGCCTCTCTTACCCGGTGACCGACGAACTCTCGGTCGACGTCAACGTGCAAAGAACATGGACGCCGGCCGCCATTGGCGCCGACTACATCGACTGGAACGCAGGCCTTTCCTACGCACTGGAATGGGTCGGCCTCGACCTTCGCTATCACAAGGCGCAGGACCGCGCGTGCGACGGCGGTTGCAGGTCCCGCTTTACGTTTAGTGTCACCAGAGAATTTTAGAGAAGAGATTTCAAATGTTCACGCAAACAACCATCCCCCGTAAACTGACGATCCTCGTCAGCCTCGCAATTGGCGCACTTGTCATCGTTGGCGGCGCCGGTTTCTTCGGCCTCCTGGGTAGCGACCGCGGCCTCACCAAGGTCAACGCGGTGACAGTCGCCGTCCGTCAGCAGATGCAGGCGGATATGATGCATGACGCTCTGCGCGCGGACGTCTTGATGGCATTGCGTGTCGGACCGGCCGGTACGGATGCCGATAAGATGGCGGTCCAGAACGACCTCGAAGAACACATCACGTCGATCAATGAGTCGATCCACACCCTGGAAGGTCTCGACGTCTCGCCGGACATCACAAAGGCCGTCGCCGGCGTAGCCGATCCCTTACAGGTGTACACCACAACCGCGCGCGCCATCGCCGGGTCCGCGCTCGCCGGTTCAGGCAATGCCGCAAACGATTTCCCCGCCTTTATGGAGAAGTTTTCGGCTCTCGAAGAAGCGATGGAGGACCTCGGCGACACCATCGAAAGCAAGAGCACGGCGATCGCTGAAGAAGCGACCGCGACGAACAGATCGCTCCTCATCACGCTGCTGACCGTCGCAGGCATGGCGACCGCCGCACAAATCATCATCGGCCGCTTGATTGGCCGCGCCATCTCGCAACCGATCACAACAATGGTTGGGGCCATGAGCCAACTCGCCGATGGCAACAATACGGTGACGATCCCCGGCACGGGGCTGCGCAACGAAATCGGCGCCATGGCCGGCGCGGTCCAGGTATTCAAGGACAATATGATCAAGGCTGAAGAACTGGCGTTGGCTCAGGAAGTCGCCCGTAAAGCCAAGGAAGCCCGTGCCGAGCGGGTCGCCGTACGGACGAAGAGCTTCGATAACGTGGTGCGTCTATCGCTGGGCGCGGTGTCGACAGCTAGCAAGCAAATGGAAACATCCGCGGCCTCGATGCAGGCCGTAGCCGAAGAGACGAACACGCAGTCCTCTGCCGTAGCCGCCGCTTCGGAAGAAGCTTCGGTGAATGTGCAGACCGTGGCCGCTGCGACCGAAGAGCTTTCGAGTTCGATCAAAGAGATCGGCCGCCAGGTCGCGCAATCCTCGGCCGTCACGAGCAAAGCAGTGTCCGAAGCCAACAGGACCAAAGATCTGATGCGTGGTCTCGACGGGGCGGCGCAGGAAATCGGCAAGGTCGTTGCGATGATCACGGATATCGCCGAACAGACCAACCTGCTTGCGCTCAACGCCACGATTGAGGCCGCGCGCGCCGGTGAGGCCGGCAAGGGTTTCGCGGTGGTGGCGTCCGAGGTGAAGAGCCTCGCGACTCAGACGTCGAAGGCGACGGAAGAAATCTCGCAGCGGATCGCGGGTGTGCAGGACGCCGCCAAGTCGTCGGTGACCGCAATCGAGCACATCTTCGAAACCATCGGTAGCATAAACGAGATTTCGACCACCATCGCCGCGGCTATTGAAGAGCAGGCCGTCGCAACCGCCGAAATCGCCCGCAACGTCGAACAGGCCGCCCAGGGCACCAAGGAAGTTTCCGCCAATATCGTCGGCGTCACACACGCCGCCGGCGAAACAGGTCAGGTCTCCACGCTCGTGCTGGGCGCGGCCAAGTCGCTGGCCGAGCAATCGGAAAGCCTACGCCGTGAAGTCGACGGCTTCCTCGCGGACATCAAAGAAGCCGCTTAATAGTCAAGGAAGGCCCCGTTTCACGCCGCCCCCTCTGGCGTGAAAGCGAAGAACGCTCTGCGGTCCCCTCTACCGCAGAGCGTTTCGGCGTTTGTCAGGCGGGACGGACCTCGATCTGCTCACGATTGAAGTCGGCACGGGGCACGATCTGAATCTCGGTCTTGGTAAGGTCACGCGCCTCGTTCACCGCGCGGGTGAGCGGCCCTTGCAACAGCGCGCCTACATCGGGCGCAACGTTGAGCGTCCATTTGGGCGGTCCGCTTTTTGACGCCGCCCGGACGACGGAGCGCAGCGCACGATACGCGACGCTCGCGGCGCTGAGTTCGCCCTTGTCCATCAGCGCGTCGACAAGAGAAAGCCCCATCCGTTGGCGCGTCATCTCAAGAAGGCCGAGAGACGTGAGCCCCACGACTTGCGCCGGGTTCGGGTCGGCCGCCAAGGATTTTGTGAGGATGCGCGGCAGCGCGGCTCGCGCCTTCGTCGGGATGATATCGATGAGAATGTGCCCGGCGACATTGCGTCGGCGTAGTTCCAACGCGATGGCCGTCATAGCCTCGAAATTGGCGCGCACCGGATCGGCGGCGCCCGAATTCACGTCGATGACGGTCAGCGCCTGCGTGTGCTCAATGATGATCGAGCCGCCGGACGGTAGTTTCACCTCGGGCCGCAGCGCAGCCTCGATGGCTTCTTCGACGCCGAAAGCTGTGAACAGATCGGTCTCAGCGGAATGAGATTCGACGGGCGCGTCGGCCTCCAGCAGAGCCCGCACCCGCGCGACCTCGCGCAGGGGCTGGCAGATAATCGCGCGGATCCCCGCGCCGTAACGCGCCATCCATTCGACGACCGGTTCAGGAGCCGGCGCCGCGAGCAACGGCAGCTTTGCACCCGGTGCGATCACGGCTTTAACCGCTTTGAGGTCCGCGCCCTTGCCGGGACGCGGCGGCACCGTAACCGTGACACCAATCGCACTGCCTTCGGGCGGCGGTGATTTAATGTGAAGGACACCGGGCAACGCCTCGCCGTAATCGACAAAGACCGCCCCTGTCCCCGGCACCGGCGCTTTAACGCGCCCGTGATAGATGGCGCCCGGCTGCACATCACCATCACGGCGATGAATAACGGCAAGCACGACCTCATCTGCGAGCAGGGCGTAGCGCGTTTCGCCCGGCGAGCGCGCCACCAGGATCGTGTCGGGTTGCGGACTGCGGGTGTCTTGCTCAGACATTCATCAACGTTCTTCGTAAGGGAAGTAACGGCTTTGCTCGTAGTCGAAGGCAATGGTCTTGATGCCGGTGCGCTGATGATCGGCGATCAGGTTTGAAATCCCCATCGTCGCGAGTTTCTTGGCAACGACGCGCTCACCCAATTTTTGCACGTCTGTGGGTATGACGGGCGAATAGCGCTGCAGCACCTTCACGCATTCATCGCGGTAGAGATCACGGCTCACCATCGCTTTATTGGTACCCTGGATGCGGTAGATCCCCAGCGGCGCCGGCACGATGTAAAGGTCCGTCCTCATCATGAATCGGGCCCAGAGTTCGAAATCGCCGGCGAGTTTCAGCGTATGGTCGAAGGACGCGCCCACCGAATCCCATAACGAACGCCGCCAGAAAGTGCAGTCCTGCACGATCCATCCCGTGGACGGCAGGCCGAGCGTGCGGATGTGCTCGCCATTGAAGAAACCCCAGTTATCGACGCCTGCCAGAATTGTCGTTTTCACAACCGTCCCGTCTTTGCGCGCCTGCATGGGGAAGCGTGAGGTGATGAATTGCACCTCCGGCAATTGATCGAAGATATCGAGCACGGTCTGAATCGCCCACGGCGCGAGCTGATCGTCGGAGTTCAGCCAGCCCATGTAGGGCGCGTCCGATTTCGCGAACCCCTGCTCGATGGCATGATACATGCCCTCGTCTTTCTGCGACTGCCAGTGCGCGAGTTTGCCCGCGTAGCCCTTGATGATATCGACGGAATTGTCGGTCGAGCCGCCGTCCATCACGACATAGTCGACCCGGTCGAAACCTTTCGCATGCACGATCGAACGCATGCAGTCGTCGAGATATGCGCCGTAATTGAAGTTCGTCGTGACCATGCAGAGGCGGTTCGTCATAGCGGTCACCGGAATAGATCGTCGAGACGGAGATATTTGAATCGCAGACGCATGGTCAGCATGTGCATCCAGGGCGGCACGTCCGCCGACAGGTCCGCGTCGAAGCTCGTGCCCTGCTTGGTCGTGGTTGTGGCGTTGTCGGGGCCGGCCTCGGCATTCGTCCAGGAGATGCGGCGGGCGCCTTCATCCAGAAGATTGACGGTCTTATGATCGCGTTCACCCGAGAAGGCGACGCTAAAAGAATCGAGTGTGATGATCGCGCGCGCCGTGGGCAGCGTGAACCGCAGACGCTGGAACGCTTCCGGGCCGGCCCCTTTGACCGTCACCGACATCTCGCCGCGTCCGAAAGCATTGACGGTGAGCGGCACCGCCCCTTGCCGCCGCGCTTCAAAACCAACCCCAAGATCGGGCGTAATCGTGAGAGAACCGAGCGCGGGGCCCGAGGTCATGTGATCGGCATCGTAGGTTTGACGCGCGCCGGCGGCGAACACCTCGCCGAAGAACGGCGCGGCCGAAGCAAAGGCGGCGGCGGGCCAGTAGACCTGATGACGGCCGATATCCTGCAAACCTGGCCAACCCTGATACTGAAGCGCGCCCGGATCGAACGAGAGGTCTTTCAGCCGGCGCACATCGGCAAGATCGAAATTCGCCTCATGATGCCAGGCGCCGATGTTGTCGGCTTCCTGAACCGTCGGATGCAACAGCGCGGCCTGGATGATCCGCTCCGCTTGCGCTTTGAGCTCGGGCACATCAGCCGGCGTCTCCGACAGAGAGCCGAGCAGTTTGTTGATTTCCGAGACACCAGCGAGGATGCCGGCTTGCAGGGCTTCCATCTGCGCGATCTGCGCGGCGCTGCGCTGGTTCGCGAGCAGCACCGGCCGTCCAGCCTCATCGTAATCGGCGAGGCTGCCTTCCGGGCACATGCAGGCATGTTCAAGCACGTCCGGAGTGCGCGACAACAGCGCGCCGGTGAGGCCGCCGTAACCGTCCCCGTTGAGCCAGGCGCGGATATCGGCGCCTTCGCGGACGTTCTGAATGGCTTTGTCGTTGGCCGCGAGGTAGAGGCCGGTCAGGTGCGCCGGGATCCCCTCGCGCTTGAGAACGCGGCCCAGCACGGACTGAATGGTGCCCGCGTAGCCGAGGTCCATCAAGATCACCGGCCTGGTGAGATCCACCTTCGCCTGGAGCGCCTTCAGGAGATTGCGGCGCAGCTGCGCCGAGCGGATCACCACCTTGTCCTTGAGGCGCAAGGTCGATGCGATGGCGTTGGCAAGCCGCGTGAGGCTGTCGGCGCGACCGAAGTCGAAGTCCGGTACCACGGCTTTCACTTCAGTAAGCGTCAGTCCCAGGTTTTCCAGACATTGCTCAGGTGTCGTCCCGGGTGAAAGCGATATGGCGTCCGGCAGGAAACGCATGCCGTCTTCATAAAGCGCGGCACGGATCACCGCGCGGCGTGACAACCAGAGTTCATGCACCTCGGCTTTAAGACCGAGGTCGGCAGCGGTCTGAGTGACCACCCGGCCAAGGAAGCGGCCCTCGCGCATGACCCCGTAAACCGGCGCGTCCTTGGATTGACTCAGCACCCAGCGGGAAAAACCGGCGAAGACGGGCGCGAGGATCGCGGCCCCGTAACTCCAGTAGAAGCGATGTTCGGGCGGCAGGCTTTCCGGCGCGCGGTGGTAGAGGCGCCCGCGCAGGCCCGTCAGGCCGAAATCGCCCCAGCGGCCCAGAAGCTGTGCCCGCTGCGCGAGATCGGCGGTGAACTCCTCGGTCTGCACGCGCGGGGCAAAAATCCATTTGTCGTAATGCACCGTGGCCATGCCGCGATGGAGGCCAGGATGGATATCGGCGTCCATGTTATCGCCGATGTGCGCATAGGCCGCGGGCGGGACACCGGCGTCCTTCAGCACGGTATCGAACAGATCGCGGTACTTGGGACGGCCCGCCTCGCAAGAGACGTACAGACGGTCCACCAGCGCTTTATCCTTGAAGCCGGCGGCGGCGAGCAAATCCCATATCTCGGTGGTATTGAAATACGTGTCCGAAACGAAGAACACCTGCGTGCCAACGCTTTTCGCAAAACGCACCAGCGCGGCCAAATCCTCGTCGAGATGCAGCAGCGCCTTCTCGAGCGCGAGTTCGGCGGCGATCCGGTCGCCAACATCAAACCCCGGCTCGAACAAGGTATTGGGCAGGCCCGCATAGATATCGGTCATGCGGATTTCGCGGTAGCCCGTCTGCGCCTCGGCTTTTTCGCGCGCGCCGCGTTCGGCGGCGCGGCGCAGCTCCGCGAATTGCAGCGGGGACACATGGGACGCCAGCTTGCCCGAGGCCGCGAGTTCTTGCCCCAGGAGGAGGAACAGGTCGGAGGGCTCCGGCACCCGGCGCCAGACCAGCGTGTCGAAGATATCGACCGATAGGACCATGTAGCGCCCTTCGGCGAGTCCCTCACGGAGCTGAATCAGCCGGCGGTCGCGGATGTCGGATGGCGAGATGGATAAGGTATCGATGATAGGTCCCCGGAGTTTGGCGCGCTCAGTTTACGCGAAAGAGGGATTTTTACGAAATGCCGGCCTTGGCGGCACGCAGGCGGGTCAAACCGAGCACTGCGCGTGTCTGCGGCAGCGGCACGCCCGCCGCCTCGCCGATCTCCACCACCGCTTCGGCGATGGCGGAGAGCTCCAAGGGGCGTCCGCGCTCGAAGTCCTGGAGCATGGAGGTGCGCACGGGTGAGTCTTTCATGCGGTCGATAGGGCTGATGCCCCGGTCCAAGCCCAGGTGGGCGCCCAGCGTCCGCACCTCGTCGGCAATGGCGGAGGCGCACTCGCGCACCAGAGGATCGGCGTACATCTCGCCCAGAAGCGCCTCAGTCAGGGCGCTGATCGGATTGCCGCTGACGTTCACCACCAGCTTGGCCCAGATATCGTTGCGGATATTCGGGCTGATGACGGTTTCGTAGCCGCCCGGCCGGAAGGCCGCCGCGATCTCCTCCAATCCGCGCAGGCTGTCGTCGGGCCGCCCGAAAATCAGATGCTGGTTGCGGGTATGCTCAATAACCCCGTCCGCGCGTTCGATGACGCTGCAGTTCACCACCGCCCACACCACGCGTTCGCTCGGGAAGGTGCGCGCGAGAAGCCCCTCGGGATCGAGCGCCGCGAGCCGCCGCCCGGCCAGCGTCCCGCCAAAGCCGTCGAAGAACCACCAGGGTACGCCGTTCATGACAAAGACCACGGGCGTTTCCGGCCCGCACAGCGCCGCGATATTGCCGGCCATGGAGAGCAGCGCGTTGCTCTTGAGAGTGACAACCACAAGATCCTGTGGTCCCAGTTCCTCCGGATCGCATGCCGCGGGGAACCGCGCGTTCACGGTTCTATCCTTGAGCGCGAGGGTCAGCCCGTTCGCCGCGATCGCCGCGACTTTGGCGGGCCGCGCGAGGGCCGACACGTCGGCTCCGGCTTCCTTCAGCATCACGGCCATCATGCCGCCAATGGCGCCTGGCCCAACGATACAGATCTTGCGGTAGCCCATGCCCATCACCCCAAAACACACAAGCTCAGCCGATAACATGAGGGGATTACGGCGTCATTGTGATTTCGCACCCCCCGCGGAACCGAGCGCTTTTCTTTCTCATTAGGGTTGATAGACGCCCGCTTCAAATGTCCGAGTTCCCGATGCCCCGAGACCGCGGCGCCGAGTGGTTTGCCGACGCCATCCTCAACACCGCCAGCGCGACCCTCGCGCTCATTGCCTGCCTTGTGATGGGCGTACTGGCCGTACGCCGCGCGCGCTGCATGGGCGATTGCCCGGAGCGTGCCATGCTGCCGCTGAGCCTCCTGCTCTATGGCTTAGGGTTGATGGCGATGCTGATCTGCTCGACGGCCTACAACCTGTTCGTCGATCATCCCCAGCGGCACATCCTGCGCCAGATCGACCACGCGGCGATCTTCGTGATGATCGCCGGCACTTACTCGCCGCTCGCGCTCCTCGGCGTCCGCGGCACGGCGGGCCAGCGGATCTTCGCCGCCATCTGGGGCGCGGCCAATATCTGCATCGCGCTCAAATTCACCGTGCCTCAATACTTCGAGCAGCTCTCCATCGCGGTCTATGTGCTGCTGGGCTGGGTATGCGTGATGATGCGCAAACCCCTGCGCGCCACGGTGCCGGCGACCGGCCTTTGGCTCCTGACCGCCGGTTGCGTCCTCTACACCGCGGGCGTGGCGGTTTTCCTCTGGGACGATCTCCCGTACCAGATTCCGATTTGGCACAGCTTCGTCGTGGCGGGCGCGGCCCTGCACTACGCTTCGATCGTCGGATATGTGGCCGGCCCAACGGCCCTCAACCTCGCCCCGATGTCGGTTCACGCTAACCAAAATCACACATTCCGATAACTAGTGGCAAAATTAGCCATCCCCCTTCGTGCGGATATGGCCGAAACATCAACAATTTGGCGGTTGTCACCCTCTGGCACGCCGGTTGCAAAACAGGCGTTACACGCATCTGACCAGAGGGGTTCCAATGAAACACCGTGGATTGATCATTACGGCCGTCGTTGTCGGCGGCATCATCTTCATCGCCAACCGCCCGCAAGCAGAAGACCGCAAGAGTTCCTGGACGCCGATCTTCTTCAACAGCGGCGAATGCGACGGCGCCTCTGCCGACGTGAGCGGCTCCAAAGCCCGCCTCGCGTGGGACGGCAGCGATCACGTCACTATCGCCGTCCCGGCGAAATCGCGCTGGCGCCGCGGCGAAGGCGCCGATGTGGTCCTCCATGGGGACGCCGACGACCTCGAGCGCATCCGGCTCGAGAAGGGCACGCTGAAGGTTTGCGGCGACATCGACAACGAAGTCGAGATCGTCCTCCCGGGCCGGATGTTCGAGAAAGTGACGATCGCCGGCGCCGGCGAACTCAGCATGAAAGACGTCGATCAGGCCTCACTGGAACTCACCATCGCCGGGGCGGGAAAGATCGACGCCGACGGCGCCAGTGAGAGCCTCAAGGTAACCATCGCGGGCGCTGGTGAAACGAACCTCGGCAAACTTGAGACGAAGCGCCTGAAATTGACGATCACAGGCGCCGGCGAAGCACAAGCCTCGCCCGAAGACGACGCCGATATCACCGTCATCGGCTCGGGCAACGTCGATCTCCTGAAGCGTCCCAAGCACCATGACTTCGACGTCATCGGCGCGGGTGACATCGACATGCCCGATCACACCTAGAAATCACCGGAGCGACGCGGAGGCCGTGTCATCGCGACCCCACACCCTCCGCGACGAAAAGGGCGGCTACCATCCGGTAGCCGCCCTCTTTGTTTCAGCCGTTCGGCCCGCTTCTACTTGAAGAGCTGCGCGAACTTGCGGGCTTTGCGCTTCTTCCAGTGGCCGCGGTGGTAGGCGTCAGAGGCGATGAGCGGCATGACGCTGGTGGCTTCGGCGAAGACCATCTGCTCGATGGAGCTATCGACCTTACCCCAGGAATTAGCTTCCTTGAGGGTCGAGGACGAGCAGGCCCCATCGCGCACATCCGCCACCGTGATCTGGACGGCGTACTTGTGCATTTCAGCTTCGATGCCGAGCACTTCAGCGCAGACAACCGTGTCCTGCATGAAGTTCTTCGGCACGCCGCCGCCGATCATGAACAGGCCGGTCGAACCCGCCTTGATCTTCACATCGGTCAGTTCGCGGAAGTCCGCTACGGAATCGATCGTGATGTGCGCCTTCGGGTTCTTCACCTGGTGCAGCACGAGGCCGAAACCGGCCGAACTGTCGGTGAAGGCCGGGCAGAAGATCGGCACATCGTGATCGTAGCAGGTCTCAACCAGCGAGCCCTTCTTGCGGTTCTTCTTGGTCTTCAGCCAGCGGCCCATTTCCTTGATGAAGGCGCGGCTGGAGTACGGGCCCGGCTTCATGCCGTTGGCGATTTCGCCAATGGTATGGTCGGTGGTCTGCAGCTCTTCCTCATCGATGTAGGTGTCATAGATGCGGTCGATGTACAGATCGCGCAGGTCCTTATCGTCGTTGAACTGGCTGCCCTGGTAGTGGCGGAAGCCGAGCGCTTCGAAGAAGTCCATGTCCACGATCGAGGCGCCGGTGGCGACGATGGCGTCGACCATGCCGTACTTCACCATGTCCGCGTAGACCTGCATGCAGCCGCCGGCCGACGTCGAGCCGGCGAGCGTGAGCACGACCGAGCACTTCTGGTCGGCGAGCATCATGTTGAGGATCTCGGCCGCGCGGGCGGTATCGCGCGAGGTGAAGGACATCTTGCTCATGGCATTGATGATCGGACGCGCATCGAACGAGGTCATGTCGATGTGCTCGACCGGCTTCGAGAGCAGCATGGCCTTGCGGTTATTGCCCTTCTTCGAGCCGACGGCCTGCGGCGCCTTGGACGAAGATTTGGATTTTTTCGCGGACTTCTTAGACGCAGCCATTACTCAGCCATCCTTTGTTGAAGGCAAAAGGTACGGGGGCGGCAGTTTGCCGCCCCCCGAATCGAATATGGAAACGGAGCTTACTTTAGCTCGAGGGATTCCGCAGCGGCGTTACCGTCCGCGGACAATTCTCCCATCGGCTGGCCGGCGTCCAGATGGAGGGAAACGCCTTCCACCGGAGCCTTGGGCACAACCCGGAGCGCAACCCCGCGGCGCGGACGTTCGACGGCGAAAGGCGCCGCTTCCGGCCACACGGTGGCGGTCACCGACGAGTGGAAGCCGTTGAAACGGGTCTGCATGGTCGAGCCGTAGGAGCCGAGCATGCCGATCTCGATCCAATCGCCTTCCTGGGTGTCTTCCGGGAGCAGGAAGGGACCCTTCATCTTGTCCAGGTTGTCACAGGTCGGGCCATAGAAGGTGAAAGCCACCAGCTTCTCGGACGGGGTCCGGGAATTTGGGGTGTTCGAGTTCTTGCCGGCGCGGGACAGCGGGCGCACCAGACGGACCGGGAAACGCCAGTTGAGGGCGCCGGCGTCGAACAGGCTGCCGTAGGTGCCGTCATTGATATAGAGGCGGCGGCCCTTGCGCAGGGTCACGCGCACGAGCATGGAACCACCTGCCGCGACCATCGCACGGCCCGGTTCGCACCACAGTTCGGCGCCCGCGTCGACCATCGGCTGCGCGGCTTCGGTGATCGCCGCGAAGTAGTTCTCCAGCGGCGGCGGGGTCATGTTCGGGTAGGTGGCCGGGAAGCCGCCGCCCACGTCGAGGACGTCGATCTTCACCTTGGCTTTGGCAACCACATCCATGGCGCGCGCGATGGCGAGCTTGTAGGCGGCCGGGTCCATGCACTGGGAACCGACGTGGAAGCAGACGCCGACCTTGTGCGCCACTTTGCGGGCGTGACGGAGCAGGTCGGCCGCCGTGGACGGCGCCGCGCCGAATTTGCCCGAGAGGTCATAGGCCGCCGAACCATTGCCGGTCACCGCCATGCGGATGAACAGGTTGAGGTCCTTCGCGCTCTTGGTCTCTTCGAGGATCTTGAGGAGCTCGCCGGCCGTATCCAGCGAGAACGTCCGCACGCCCATCTTGTAGGCGAGACGGATGGCTTCGCGGCTCTTCACCGGGTGCATGAAGTGGAGCTGGGCGGCCTTGCCGAAGAGGCCCTTCACCAGGCGCACTTCGTCCATCGACGCCACGTCGAACTGGCGGACGCCGGCGGCAAACATATGGCGCAGGAAATCGACGCCCGGATTGCACTTCACGGCGTACAGGACCTTGCCCGGGAACTGGCCGACGAACTTCTCGGCCTGGCTACGGACGGATTGCGGGAAGATGCACTGCACCGGGCCTTCGGGCTTGAGGCGCTTGGCGACGTCGTCGACGGAGCGGTACAGGTGCTCCGGGGCGTCGGCAGTAATCAGCTTTGCAACGTTGTTTCGCGACTTCTGTTCGTACATTTCTCTCGTCACTTCCCCGCATGGCCGCTTTCGACGGCGCAAATAACCTCAGCGCCCGGTGGCTAGGAGCCCCAGGACCGTTCGAATGTCAGGATTGATTCTCAACCCCGGATCACGTCGAACCTGGAAATGACCACGAGATCATGGCCATCCCAGGCGATATGCCGGCAATTGACGAGGGCCGCCGGAACGCAGGCGGCTCGTCGAGGACGCTTTTCTACTGTAACTGGGGGCATGCACGGCCTCCTTTATCAATCAGACAACAAAAACAGTCCAACCAAGTAAAGGACGCTTACGTCGTTGCTTAACGGCGAGTTGCTTTAGGCACGTGCGCGTAACGTCTGAATTCGCATTTACGCCTTCTGTGGGGGAAATCAAGAAAAAATGTCCCCCGACGTATTTTTTTTGACTCCGCGCCGCGCGCGCCGGAGAGTCTGCGCGGCGCGTCTGGGCGCCGAGCGGCGCACGCGCGGCGCTCTTCACCGGGGGAACCACTCATGATCGCAAGTCATCCGTACACCGCAATTGTGCTTTGTTTCGGGCTTATCGTGTACGTCTGGACGATGCTGCGCGTCGGACGCGCGCGCGCGCAGTTCAAGATCAACGCGCCGGCGATGACGGGTCCGGTGGAATTCGAGCGCGTGGTTCGCGTCCATGGCAACACGCTCGAGCAGCTTGTCATATTTGTCCCTGCGCTTGTCCTGTTCGCAGCCGCGTGGGGCGATTCGCCGGCCGCCGTACTCGGAGTCCTCTGGCCGCTCGGGCGTGTGATCTACGCCGCGCGCTACTACGCCGGTGTTAACCGCAGCCTCGGATTTGGCCTCGCCTTCATCCCGACGATGATCATGCTGGTCGGCGCCATGGCCGCCGCCGTCATGAATGTGATGAACGGCGGCATGACAGCCCCGTAACTCCCGGCGGAGCCCCGCTCACAGTTCGCCGACGTAGGTGCCGAGGCGGCGGGCGGTGCGGATGAGCTGGCTGTCCTTGGCCACGAAGCGGGGCCCTGTGACGACATCGGCCAGGGGAATGTCCGTCACGAGGCCGCCGCGCCAGGCGACCATGCGCTGGTTCTGGCCGGCGGCGAGCACGTGAACGGCCCGCGCGCCCATCGCCGAGGCCAACAAACGATCGAACATGGCGGGCGTTCCGCCGCGCTGGACGTGCCCGAGGACCGTACAGCGGGCATCGAAGCCGGTGCGCTGCTGGAGGCCGGTGGCGATCGCGATCCCGACGTTGCTGCCCTTGCGGCGTTCCTCGGCGGGCGGGGCAACGCCTTCGGCGACCACGACGAGCACGGGGCTCGGCCGGTCGTGGGTGATCTTGCGGACGTGGGCGGCCACGGCGTCGAGGTCGTAGGGGAACTCGGGCATGAGGATGACATCGGCGCCGCCGGCGATGCCGCCGAACAGCGCGATGAAGCCGCTGTCGCGGCCCATGACCTCGAGCACCATGATGCGCCGGTGGCTGGCGGCGTGGGAGGCGAGCCGGTCGAGGGACTGGCCGACGATTTCCACCGCGGTGAAGAAGCCGACGGCGAACTCAGTGCCGGGCACATCGTTATCGATGGTCTTGGGCACGCCGACCCAGGGAATGCCGACGCCGACCAGGAGCCGGTCGAACAACCGCATCGAGCCGTCCCCGCCAATCACCACCAATGCGTCGAGGCCGAGTTTCCTGATCGCCGCGCGCACGTCCTCGGAGCGGTCGGACGTGGTGCCGTCGGGTCCAGGAAACTTGAAGGGATCGCCCTTGGTCGTGGTGCCGAGGACCGTGCCGCCGGCCCGCAAGAGATCGCCGCGCACGGAATCGGCATTGAGCGGCAGGATATCCGGCGGATCATTCAGAAGGCCGAGATGGCCGTTGCGCAGACCCACGACCTCCCAGCCGCGTCCGACGGCGGCGTCGGTGACCGCGCGGATGACGGCGTTGAGGCCGGCGCAATCCCCGCCGCTGGTGAGCACGCCGATTTTCCGAATCGCCGGACTTTTGACCTGCGTCATTTCGACTCCCTCACAATCCCGGTAGCTTTCCCGCTTCGCGAGGTTTGTGCAACCGGTGTTGCGGGACATTTGTTCCAGCTGGATGCGAAAACCGGGGGTGTGGGTAAAACTCCCGATTGGTGCGTCTTGATCGCCGTCAAAGCGTTACATCCGCGCGCGCGATACGGCTTCTTGAGTTGTACCGCTCAGCAGGATCCCTCGCCCCGTGACCGCGACCGCGTTTCCAGATTCCATCAACCGCCTATCCCAAGACCATATCGACATGCGGCTGGCCTTGAACATGCTCGAGCGTGAAGTGGCGTCCGTGGCCCAGTACCATGCGCCCGACGGGGACGTGATCGGCGGCGCCTGCCAGTACTTCGCCAACTTCCCAGCGCGGTGCCACCATCCCATCGAGGAGATGCTTTTCGATATCTTGCAGAGCCGCGCTCCCGAGGCGGCGAAGAGGGCCTCCGCGCCCGCACAACACGGCAAGATCGTCGCGCTGATCGGCGAGCTCGCGCTGATGGCTCGGAACCTGTTTATCGATCCGCCGAAATGGCGTGTGCCGTTCTGCGCAACCGCGCGCAGCTTCATCGTTCTGAAGCGCGAGCATATCCGCGCGGAGGAAACGACGCTGTTCAGCCTCGCGCTCGAGCATCTGAAGCCGGAAGACTGGTACGCCATCGACCATGCCGCCAGCGCGGCGAACGCCCAGTGGAACGACGATCCCGCCAGCACGCGGGCGGCGGAGATCCTAGGGCTTAGGCTTGTCCGTGAAGCGCGCGCCAGTGGCGCTGCTCATCGAGCGTAGAAGCGTCGATCAGCGCGCGGTAGATCACTTCCACCGTTGACACCTTGCCGCTGTTCTTGGCGGCGATGCGCTTGGCGTTGTTCACAACTTCTTCCACGCGCGGGATCACGACCACGCCGGCTTCGGACGGTTTGAACTGAGCGGCTTGCGTAACGTAGTAGAGGCGTTCGCACAGCAACGGGACGATCTTCTCGTCCATGGCGTCGATGGCGGCGCGGACCTGAGCGAGCGACTTGAACTTGCGCGAAGCCCATTTCATCTTTTTCACGGCGCGTCTGGCCGGGACTTTCTGCGCCGGGGCTTTCTTCGCCGCAGCTTTCTTCTTCACCGTCGGCTTCGCTTTTTTCTTCGCTGCCATGTCTAGGTCCTAGTAGCTGAAGGCCTCGTAAGCCTTGGTCACATCGCCCTTCCAGGCGCCGTGATAGAGGCTGAGCATATGATCGGCGGGCGTTATTCCCGAAGCCGCCGTTTCACGCAACGGCGCGAGGAACTTTACTTCGTCCTGACCTTCGGAATTCACGCGGTTGCGGCCCTTGAGGCCGGCTTCAACGAGATCGAGCACTTGGTTGGCGATGTCCTGGCCGGTGCGTCCGGCGATCGTGGCCTTGAGACCGAGGGTGGGCGCGTCCGCGTAAAACTGAGCGCGTTCTTCCGCTGTCCAATTCTTGGCGATGTCCCAGGCGCCGTCGAGCGCGCCGCCGTCGTACAGAAGGCCGACCCAGAAGGCTGAGAGCGCACAGAGCCACGGGCGGGGTCCGCAGTCGGCGCCGCGCACTTCGATGTAGTTCTTCACACGCGCTTCCGGGAACGCGGTGGACATATGATCGAACCAGTCGGCGATGGTAGGGATCTGGCCCGGGAGGGCGGCGAGCTTGCCGTTCATGAAGTCGCGGAACGATTGGCCGGCGACATCGATATGCTTGCCGCGGAAGACGAAGTACATCGGCACGTCGAGCAGATAGTCGACATAACGTTCAAAGCTCATGCCGTCTTCAAACGCGAACGGCAAAAGTCCGGTGCGCACGGGATCGGTGTTCTTCCAGATCACGCCGCGCCAGGACAGCGCGCCGTTGGGCTTGCCTTCCTTGAACGGCGAGTTGGCCCACAGGGCGGTGGCGAGCGGTTGAAACGCGAGCGCGACCCGCAGCTTCTTGACCATGTCGCTTTCCGAACCGTAGTCGAGGTTCGCCTGCACGGTGCAGGTGCGCGTCATCATATCGAGGCCCATGGTGCCGACCGTGGGCATGTACTCACGCATGATCTTGTAGCGGCCCTTGGGCATCCAGGGAATATCGTCACGCGTCCAGTTGGGCGTGAAACCGAGGCCGAGCATGCCGATGCCGAGTTCATCGCCGACGGCTTTCACCTGCGTCAGATGTTCACAGATCTCGCCGCAGGTCTGATGGATATTGTCGAGCGGCGCGCCGGAGAGTTCGAACTGGCCGCCGGGCTCGAGGGACACTGTGCCCTTGCCCTTGGCGCGCAGCGAAATGAGTTTGCCGTCCTCGGGCACGCCTTCCCAGCCGAAGCGGGTCAGACCTTCGAGAAGCGCGCGGATGCCCCCTTTTCCAGATTGGGGATCTCCCTCGTACGGCACGGGACGGAACGTGCCCTTATAGTAAGGAAACTTTTCGTGCTCGGTGCCGACGCGCCATTGGTCTTTGGGCTTCGATCCGCCGGCCAGCGTTTCAATGAGCTGGGCCTTCGACGTAATCGGGTCGGCCTTTTCGGAACGGAAGGACGTCATCGCGAAAGCGCCTCTTATAGACGGCGCATCCACATGTTGCGCGGCCCCTAGGAAAATATTGCTTTGTACTTAAGGCATCCCCGGACGGGCCGCCAGCCCCCCGGGACTTAGGACCAATCCCCGCGCAGGGCCTGCCAGCAGGCGAGGGCGGCAAAAGCCGCCGTTTCCGCGCGCAGGATTCGCGGTCCAAGGCCCACGCCCACGGCGGAAGAGTGTTGCGCCAGGGCCTCGTGCTCCACCTGGGCAAAGCCGCCCTCGGGACCCACAAGGAACGCGCAGGCGTCGGGGGCTTCGTTCCGCAACGCCGGCGCGATGGGCAGGCCGCCGCCGGTTTCATCCAGATAGTAGAGCCGCCGCGCCGCCGGCCAGCCGGCGAGGAACGCGTCGAAGTTTTGCGCCGGTTGGATGACAGGGACCGACAACCGCTCGCATTGCTCGGCCGCTTCGATGGTGATCGACCTCATACGGTCGAAGTTGATGCGGCTGACGTCGGTGTGGCGAGTCATGACGGGCAGCAACGCCGAGACGCCAAGTTCGGTGGCCTTCTCGACGATCATGTCGATGCGCTTCACGGGCGCGAACGCGAGCCAGAGATCGGGCGTGGTCGTCTGATCGCGCAACTTCTCCTCAAGCTCGAACACCACATGACGTTTGGAAGGCGTCTGCACGCGCGCGCGCCACTCCCCGTCCCGGCCGTTGAACAGCGCCACGGGATCGGACGGCGCGCGGCGCATGACATGCAGCAGATAATGCGCCTGCGCCTCAGTGGCGGCGACGGAGGCGCCGGCGCTCAGGGCATTGTCGACAAAGAGACGGAGGGGTTTTGCCATGCTGATCAAAGGACCCGATAAAATACGCGAGACGTCACCCGGGGGCTTGTTCCTCGGGCGTAAGGTTGCGAAAACCTAGCCAAGCGTTTGACATTGTATTGACCTCGAATGGCTGAGCAAAGCGTACATACCGATATCCTGCGCGGGAGCTGGGTGGACCGTGTTCTGCCGCGTTTCGCGCGCCCCTACGCGCGGCTGATGCGCCTGGACCGGCCGATCGGCTTCTGGCTGCTGCTGATCCCGGGCTGGTGGAGCCTCACGCTGGCGGCGCGCGGCGAACCGAATGTGGAGCTGATGGTCTTGTTCCTGGCGGGCGCGATCCTGATGCGTGGCGCCGGGTGCACCATCAATGACATTGTGGATCGGGATTTCGACGCCAAGGTGGCGCGCACACGGACGCGGCCTATCCCGGCGGGCGAGATCAGCGTGCGGGCGGCGGTGGTGTTCCTTGCCGCGCAGCTCGCGCTTTCGCTGGCGATCCTGCTCCAGTTCAATTGGTTCGCGATCGGCGTGGGGGCCTCATCGCTGCTCCTGATCGCGGTTTATCCGTTTATGAAGCGGATCACCTACTGGCCGCAGGCGTGGCTGGGGCTGACGTTCAATTGGGGCGCGCTTCTGGGATGGGCGGCGGCGCGCGGAAGCCTCGAACAGGACGCGCTTGTACTGTATGCGGCCGGTTTCTTCTGGACCTTAGGCTACGACACCATCTACGCCCACCAGGATAAGGACGATGACGCCCTGATCGGCGTGAAGTCCTCCGCTCTCGCGCTGGGCCGCGCCACGCGGCCGTTCGTGGCGGCGTGCTACGGGATCGCCTTTGGGCTCCTCCTGCTGGGCGCGTGGCCGATGATGATCGGGCCGTGGCCGAAGGTATTGGTGGGCCTCGCCGCGGTGCATCTGGCGTGGCAGGTGCTCACCTTGAAGATCGACGATCCGATGAACTGCCTCGCGCGCTTCAAATCGAACCGCGATTTCGGGCTCATCGTGCTGGCGGCGATGATGGCGCACAACCTCGCGTACCGCATTCCGCGCTGGGTGGAGGCCGAGTTCTTCGGCCAGAAGCCACCGTGCATCAAGTATGTGCACACGGACGAATTGGTGTGCCCCGAGTAGCGGCGGCGCGAGCTATGCGTTGATCGCACTTTACGACCCGCCCCTGGGCGACATGGGCGACAGGCGACATCTGGCGATTTTCGGTGCGGCGTTAAGAGGTTGAGTGATTTTTCGGCGCGGGCGACATCCGGGCGACAGGCGGCGACACCCAGGCTTTTATGGGTAGAAGCTATGCGTTTGAGAAAGGTCTCGAGCGGGCGCGCGCGTTGCCGCCGCCGTTTTGGTCTCGCGATTCACAATGTCAAAGAGCCACCGAACCCAAGCGAAAGGGCTCGAATCGCATTATGATGCGCGCTCACCCGATTTTTCGTCGAGCGATATTTGCAGGCGCGCGGAATTTAATGATTCAAAAAATCGGAAGTGTGTATCGGACGAGTCGCCCCCATCCCGCGAAATTATACCAGAGATAAATTCGCTCGCGGCGGTGTACGCCGCGAGCGAATACAGAGACCGCGCCGGCGCGCGTTACTCGGCGGCTTGGGCCGGTTTCGGCTGGGGCGGTTGGAGGTATTGGTTGATGTCGACTTTGTCGATCTGCTCGGGGCGCAGAAACTGTTCGGCGTATTCGAGGTAGGCGCCCGAGCGCAGGAAGAGTTCGAACAAGTCCGGATCGACGTGTTTGTCCTTCTTCATGAAGGAGAGGATCTTCAAGCTCTCGGAGAGGGTCTTGGCCTTCTTGTACGGACGGTCGGCCGCGGTGAGCGCCTCGAAGATATCGGCGATGCCCATCATCTTCGCGGGCCAGGACATCTGATCGCCCGTGAGCTTGTTGGGATAGCCGGTGCCGTCGATCTTCTCGTGATGGCCCCCTGCGTATTCCGGCACCTTCTTGAGGTGCTTCGGGAAGGGCATCTCGTTCAGCATTTCGATGGTCAGCACGATGTGATCGTTGATCTTGCGGCGTTCGTCGTCGTTGAGGGTGCCGCGCTGGATGCACATATTGAGGACCTCGCCGAGGTTATATTCGGCTTCGCTGTGTTCCGGCAGATCGGCCATGAGCTGTTCCCAGCCCTCGGGCGGCGGCGGCGCCTTCTCCAACAACTTGGCTTCCGTCCAGGACAGGCCGAGCTTGCGGTCGAAGTAGCGGTACCACTTCTGCTTCGCGATCTCCCTCACCTTGTCCTGCTTCTCCTGGGACATGAACTCGCCGCCGATGTTGCTTTCGGCGATGAACTCCCACTGCTTCTTCAGCTCCTCGCAGCGGTCCTTGAACTTCTTGCGTTCAATGCGCGCGTTTTTGCCCTTTGCGATGGACTTGAGCATCTTGATCTCGGCGTCGCGCTGCAGGATCTCGAAGCGGTGACGGATTTCATGAATGCGGTCGTAGATCGTCTGGAGCTTGGTGGCCTTATCGACGACGTATTCGGGCGTGGTGACTTTGCCGATGTCGTGCAGCCAGGCCGCCACATGCAGCTCGTACCACTGCGTTTCGTCGAGCTTGAAATCCTTGAACACGCCCTCGGTGGCCGCTTGCGCCTTGGTGGCGAGCATCTTCGTGAGTTCGGGCACGCGCTGGCAGTGACCGCCGGTGTAGGGGGACTTCGCGTCAATTGCGTGCGCCATGACCTTGATGAGGCTGTCCATCAGGGCTTTCTGCGCTTCGATCAGGTTCTGGTTATCGATAGCGACGGCGGCCTGTGAGGCCAGAGCGCCAACAGTGCGCTGCACATCCTTGGAGAAGGGAATGACGTTGCCGTTTTCGTCCTGCGCATTGATGAGCTGCAGCACGCCGGTGACTTCGTCGGAGTAATTCTTGAGTGGAATGCAAAGGAACGACTTGGAGCGGTAGCCCGTGCCCTGGTCGAACTTCTTGGTGCCGGTGAAGTCGAAGCCTTCGGCCGTGTAGGCGTCCTCGATGTTGATGGCTTCTTTCTTCAGCGCGCACGCGGCCGAGACGTTGGAGAAGTTCGGCTCGTTGGTGTCGGCCTTGTACATGCGCACCGGGGGGAACGGGATGGGAATGCCCGTGGTGCCGCCCATGGCGATCTTGAGGGAGCCCGTGCGCACGATGACAAATTTCAACGTGTTGTCTTCCGTGCGCAGATAGAGCGTACCGCCGTCGGCGTTGGTGATGTCGATAGCTTCCAGAAGGATGCGTTCGGTCAGGCGGTCGTGGTTCCGTTCGGCCGATAGAGCCAGGCCGATCTCGATCAGCCGCTCCAGCCCGCTTGCCCCGCCGCGCACGCTATCGCCGTCCATGACCGTCTCCGAACCCTCTGTCCGCGCTTTGCTTACGCCGGACATCGCACTTCATGTCCTTGTCCTACGCTCCTTTTAAATAAGGAGTGCAGGACCACCCTCACCGGGTGACACCTTGGCCGCCTAGGCGTTGCCGTGTCAATTTCTGATCGCATTTTGTGCGACCAAACAGCGGGTTAAAGGAAAAATACAAACGCTCTCTTAACGTTCGGCATCTTAGGCCCACAGCCGTCAAACGACAAGGCTGGGACGTTTATTCTCTTAGCGGTTGCGCCAACGGCCGGTGGGGACGCTTCCTTGACGTGTCCGTTGAGAGGCCGTTAAGTGGTTGGACAATCACCCGTTTCCTGACGTTCAAGGCCGAGCGAGCGCGCATGCCCTATCAATCCCTCCGCGAGTTCATGTCTCGCCTAGAGCGCGAAGGCCGGCTTGTGCGGGTGAAGACCCCCGTCTCCCCTCGCCTGGAAATCACCGAAATCCAGACTCGAATCCTGGCCGAAGGCGGCCCGGCGCTGCTCTTCGAGAACGTGATCGGACCGAAAGGTCCTTATTCCATGCCGCTGCTCGCCAACCTGTTCGGCACGGTGGAACGGGTGGCCTGGGGCATGGACCGCGAGCCTCATCAACTGCGCGAAGTGGGTGAAACGCTGGCCTTCCTGAAACAGCCCGAACCGCCGGGCGGTTTGAAGGAAGCCTGGGAGATGTTTCCGCTTCTGCGGACGGTGATGGCGATGAAGCCGAAGACCGTGAGCAGCGCGCCTTGCCAGGAGATTGTGCTGACGGGCGATCAGATCGACCTCGCGCAGCTCCCTGTTCAGACCTGCTGGCCCGGCGACGTGAGCCCTTTGATCACCTGGCCGCTCGTCGTGACCAAGGGGCCAGGTGACGACAAACGCGACGTCTATAACCTTGGCATCTATCGCATGCAGGTGACGGGGCGCGACACGACCCTCATGCGCTGGCTGAAGCAGCGCGGCGGCGCGGGGCATTACGACCGCTGGAAGAACAAGAAGCGCGAACCCCTCCCCGCGGCGGCGGTGATCGGCGCCGATCCCGGCACCATCCTCGCGGCGGTGACGCCCGTGCCCGACACCTTGTCCGAATATCAGTTCGCGGGACTTCTGCGTGGGAAGAAGGTCGAGCTGGTGGACTGCAAGACGGTGCCGCTCAAGGTGCCGGCGGACGCGGAGATCGTGCTCGAAGGCCATGTGATGCTGGACGAATACGGCGACGAAGGGCCGTTCGGCGATCACACGGGTTATTACAATTCGGTCGAGAAGTTCCCGGTGTTCAAGATCTCGGCCGTCACCATGCGCCGCGATCCGATTTACCTGTCGACCTACACGGGCCGTCCGCCCGACGAACCGGCGATCCTGGGCGAAGCGTTGAACGAAGTTTTCATTCCGCTGCTGACCCAGCAGTTCCCGGAGATCGTGGACTTCTGGCTGCCGCCGGAAGGCTGTAGCTATCGCATCGCCGTGGTCAGCATGAAGAAGGCCTACGCCGGTCACGCCAAGCGCGTGATGATGGGTGTGTGGAGCTTTTTGAGACAATTCGTCTACACGAAGTTCGTGATCGTAGTGGACGACGACATCAACGCGCGCGACTGGAAAGATGTGATGTGGGCAATGTCCACGCGCATGGACCCGGCGCGGGACATTACCGTCATTGAAAACACGCCGATCGATTATTTGGACTTCGCGTCACCGGTTCCCGGACTTGGCGGCAAGATCGGGCTGGACGCGACCAACAAGTTTCCCGGCGAGACGAACCGCGAATGGGGCGAGAAGATCGCCATGGCGGACGATGTGGTGAAGCTCGTGACGGAGAAGTGGGCGCGTTATGGGCTGCCGGGAACGGGCAAGCCGATTTGGAAGTGAGCGCGTTGCGCATCACGCGGGCAAAGGGGGACAACGATGGCGGCTGAGAAGATCAATCCGAAAAGCCTCTACGATCCAGCCCCCTTCGGCTTTTCGCATGCAAGCCGGCAGACAAGCGGCCAGGTGCTTCATGTCGCGGGGCAGGTGGCTTGGGACAAAGACCTGAAAGTCGTGGGCAGCGATCTCGCGACACAGGCGCGCTGCGCGCTTGCAAACCTCAAGACGATTTTGGCCGAAGCGGGGGCGGGGCCGGCGGACATCCTGCGTATGCGCACCTACGTGGTGAATCACGATCCATCGAAACTCGGTCCAGTGACCGAGGAGATCATGAAGTTCTACGCGGGCGCGACGCCGGCGCCGAACACGTGGATCGGCGTGCAAGCGCTCGCGCTGCCGGATTTTCTGATTGAGATTGAGGTGACGGCGCAGATTCCGGAGTAACGCTGTGTTGTCATCCCGGCGAAGACCGGGATCTATCGTTCGCCGAACGTCGGCGCCTTTGAAGAAATGACTTCCAGCCTTCGCCCTCCTTCGCGATCACGGCTCGACAAAGCGCGCCTTAGACTCCGTTCTCTATTTTCCACAACGCTCCTCGGCTTCCGGGCCGATTTCCAGGCGCCCCTAACCCTCGGGCGGTCTAGTCAGCGCCCGGGCGGCAAGTTACCGTCCGCCTCGGCGGTAATGCGGTCTCACGGGAGCGCGCCTGCGGGCGCCGAAAACAAGTACCCCCGCAGGGTGGAGATATCTCAGGGATGTCCAGGAACACGAGCCCGAGCGGTGAGGCGCCGCAGACCAAGCTCGCCATGTCGTCGTCCATCGATCTGCCACGCGCGCTTGATCACCTGCCGTTCCCCGTCGGGCTCTTCACGCTGGATGGCCGGATCATCTTCATCAATATGGCGCCATTGGCCGAGAGCGGTCAGGCGGCAAGCGATGTGGTGGGAAAGTTCCTATGGGAAGCGCCCTGGTTCGATCATTCGCAGGAGCTGAGAAACGATGTGCGCGACATCCTTTCCCGCGCGGCCGCCGGCGAAAAAGTCCACCGGGAACTGCGTGTTCGTTTCGGAACGGACGGTTTCCGGTCGTTCGGCTGTGAGTTCGCGCCGCTGCGCGACGCTAATGGAACAGCGGTCGGCATTATCGCCTCGGCGATGGATCTCACCGGCCAGAAAGGCCGCGACCAGCAACTGCAACATTCTCAAATGCTTCTTGAGGGGATCGTCGAACACCTGCCCGTGATCATTTTCGTGAAGCACGCCCCCGACTTGCGCTTCTCGCTGATCAACAGCACGGCCGAGAAGATCCTGGGGTACCCGCGCGCGCAGTTGGTCGGAAAAAGCGACCATGATCTGTGGACGCCGGAGCAGGCGAATGGATTCGTCGAAGCCGACCGCGAAGTCCTCGCCTCCCCTGACGTCAAGAAGATCGACCTCGAGCCGGTACGCACGGCCGCGGGCGAAACACGACTATTGCGAACGTGGAAAGTTGCCCTGCGCGATGCTAACGGCACGCCGGAGTATCTTCTCGGGATTTCGATCGACGTCACGGAGGAAATAGCGACGCTCGAGGCGCTTCGCATCAGCGCCGAAAAACTAACGGGTCTTTATGAGATGGCGCCGCTCGGCATCGCGCTGACCGACGCGTCGGGGAAATACGTCGAATACAACGACGCTTTCCGCGAGATTTGCGGATATCCGGATGCGGAACTGAAATCCCTCGACTACTGGAAGCTGACCCCGCCGGAGTATTTCGAGCAGGAGCGGCTTCAGCTGAAATCGCTGGCGACGTCCAACCGCTACGGCCCTTATGAAAAGGAATACGTGCAAAAGAGCGGCAAGCGCATCCCGATCCGCCTGCGCGGTATCACAGTGCACGGCGCCGAAGGCCAACAGTATACCTGGTCGATCGTCGAGGACATCACCGAGCAGAAGGCCACGGATGAGGCGCTTCGCCAGGCGCAGAAAATGAAGGCGGTCGGCCAACTGACCGCGGGAGTCGCGCATGACTTCAACAACCTGCTGGCGGTCGTGTCGGGCAGCCTGGAAATGCTGCTCGCCGAAGGCGACGTTACGCCGCGCATTCAACGGCTCGCGCACATGGCGCTTAATGCCGCGAAGCGCGGCGGCGAATTAACGCAGCACCTTCTGGCGTACGGGCGTAAACAACATTTGAATGTGAGCGTGCATAACCTGGGGCGCTGCATCGAGAATGTGGCGCGCTGGCTGAAGCGGACGTTGCCGGCGAATATCAAGATCGTCACCGAGGGCACCAGGTCTCTCCTGCACACGCTGATCGACGAGGCGCAACTCGAAAGCAGCCTGCTCAATCTTAGTTTGAACGCGCGCGACGCGATGCCCGAAGGCGGCACACTCACCTTCGAACTCACGGCGGTCACGGTCGAAAAAGAAACGCCGGTGTATGGCGGCAAGCTCGCGCCCGGGGAATACGCGAAGATCACCGTGCGGGACACGGGATGCGGCATGCCGCCCGAAGTACTGCGCGAAGCGTTCGACCCCTTCTTCACGACAAAAAGCGCGGGCCAGGGCAGCGGCATGGGCCTCAGCATGGTCTATGGCTTTGTTCGCCAATCGGGTGGGCGAATCGCGGTGACGTCGGACGTCGGAAAAGGCACCGTTTTCGAGATCTATTTTCCGGTTGCCACTGCGGCGCCAGATACGGCGGCCTCCGAGCCCGCCGCACGCACGAGCACAACGGCCCCGCGGCAACTGCGCGTACTCGTCGTCGAGGACATCGCCGACGTACGGGACACCGTGTGCCTGCAAATCGAGGCCTTTGGCCATACGGCGGATGCCGTTGCAGACGGCGAGAGCGCCCTCGAAGCGCTGAACAGGCAAGCCTATGACGTCCTCATCACGGACCTAGGGCTTCCCGGACAGATCACGGGCGTCGACGTAGCGCTCGCAGGCGCGACCTGGCCCCATCTGAAAGTAATTACCATGAGCGGCTACAACGAAGGACTGACGGCGATCCAGCAATCTCCGCTCGCAAAAGGCACAGTCCATTTGCGCAAACCGTTCGAAACCGCCGAGCTTCGCAGGCATATCGAAGCCGCGGCAACGGGCGGCGCGGGCTAAGACGCCAGCGCGTTATCTCACGACGACCACCGGCACTTTTGCCAGTTGCACGACCTTGGACACGACGGATCCGAGGATTAAGCCGGACAGCCGCCCGAGCCCCCTGCTTCCCATAACGATTTCGCTGCATTTCGATTTTTTGGCGAATGCGATGATGCTTTCCGCCGGGTCGCCGGTTTGCGAATAAATCTCGGCGCTGAGAAAATTCGCGCGCGTGATGAGCCCCGGCGCCGAAAGTACTTTTTCGCGCTCCGCGGACTGAAAATTCTTGACCATCGCCTGGGTTACGATCGGACCATGCGCCTTGATGAGCGGCTGGACGTACAGCAGCAGGGTTTCGATGTCTTCGCCGCGGCGCTTGCGCCCGACGACATAATCCAGCGCCTTGAGCGCCCCCTTTGAACCGTCAATGCCGACAAGAATTCGCGCCATCGTTTGTCCACCTCAATCTCATCCGCGCGATCCGCCGCGCCGCTCGGCAATCTAGACCCCAGGCGTGTTGCTTTGCCAAGGCCTCGCCTTGTAACAGTACGCCGCATCATGTCCGGGAGATTGATGGCAATCAATGACCCGCGCCCCCGCATCGGTTTCTGTGAAAGCGCCGGTGAACGTTGCCGGCGGTGGGAACGCGCATAAACAAGAGGCGATGACTCCAAGGGGCTGCCCCTTCTGTGTTGTTGCCGCGCGATCACACACTCACGGAACTGACTGGAGCACTTATGTCGAACACCCCACATACTCTTGCGGAAGAATTCCCGGGCCAAACCGAGGCTATCCATAACCTCAAAATTTCCGACGCGCACTTCGCGAAACTTCTCCTGGCGTACGATGAAGTGAACGATGAGGTTCACCGTGCGGAAACCAAGATCGCGCCCATCAGCCCGGCCGCCGAGAGCGATTTGCGGAAGAAGCGGCTCCAAATCAAAGACGCGATCTCGAAGGCGCTGTCTCGCTAACCAGGCGCGCACCAGCCAGCGCAGGCGCAAAAGGCCTCGCGGGGTTTTTTCAAAAATTAAGGCCGCGCGCGAAAAAGCCCTTCACCCTCGCCCTTCCTTTCAAGGAAGGGCGAGGCGTGCGTGATCCCGGCTTGGCGCAAAGCTAAGGCGTCAGCGGCTTAAATCCCTCGACATCCTTCGCGGCCGGGTCGAAGGGCATATTGTGATAGCGCTGGTAGACGGGTTGGCCTTTGTAGGCCCATTGCTGTTTGCCGTCGCTGCGCTGGATCACGGTCCACTGGCCGACCTTTTGGCCGGTGCTCGCATTTTCGGTCGTGAACAGCGGCGGCCACGCGGACGCGCATTTATCGTCGCACGCCGAGGCGCCGCGGCGGTC
The DNA here is from genome assembly GCA_041906145.1 of Rhodospirillaceae bacterium. Classification (GTDB taxonomy): domain Bacteria; phylum Pseudomonadota; class Alphaproteobacteria; order Rhodospirillales; family Rhodospirillaceae; genus SHVO01. The sequence continues at coordinate 66,153 of JAYRJU010000006.1, forward strand.
TTTCTCCGAGATATATAAATTGGCGAGTTGCGGGAAGGAACGGTATTGCCAGGCGCCGCTGGCGTCCTGCGACAAGGCGACGTCGCCGGGATGTTCCTTCGTGGCGGGTTCCGCACCGTGCGCAAGCCGAGTCGGCTGCGTGATGAGAACGCTTGAAAGGAGAAGCGAGAGCGCTAGGGCTTTCATTTGACCTCCTTATTTCTTGCCGTGGTCCGTCATCGTGACCGTTGTGAGTGACGCGCCTCCATGCCCAACCAGAAGCGGAATTATACGCCTGCTGTGGGCCGCGAGTCCCACACCGGAGCCGTGCACGGCGCTCATAAAACTTCGGGAGATATGCGCTGTGCGAAGGTGTGCAACGCGGAACCTTTCTCGCGTTCGCAGCAGCGGGGTGTGCGGCGTATACTTTCCCGCAGCAAATGTGGAGGGCGTCATGCGTAAGCTTTTCGACATTCCTCGCCTGCCCGATTGGTTCAACCTTGCTATTGGGTTCGCGCTCTTCGTTTCTCCCTGGGCGCTGAACTTCACCGATCTTCCCGAAGCGTCCCGCAATGCCTGGATTTCCGGCGCGGCGGTCGCGGTGATCGCGGCCTGCGCACTGCTGGCGTTGAAGGAATGGGAAGAGTGGCAAGACATCGCCATCGGCGTGTGGATCATGATTGCGCCGCTGGTGCTGGATTTCACGCAAGCCTTGTCCGCGATGTATGTGCATCTGTTCCTCGGTGAACTGCTCATCATCTCGGCCGGCTGGGAAATCTGGCGGCTGCGGCACACACGCAGCCCCGCTTAGCGCGCGCGTCTCACGCGGGCGGCGAGAAGAAGCACGCCGCGAGTCTCCTTGCGCAAGCAGCTGCGCGAGGCTGTGATTGTTGCGCCTCGGGACACACACCGCCCATTCCATCGCGCGCTTGAACTGCCTTGACCGGTTCCGACAAAGAGCGCAGCCTTTGACTTGTCCCGGCGACGGAATGAAGCTTGGGCGCTTCAGAGGGCGGTTCGATGGTGATCCTTCCGCGCCTCGCCGTCCCTCGGAAATCCTGGCGCGGGACCGGAGATCATCCCGGGGGTGATCGCAGTAAGAGGAGGATGTCCAAACAACATGATTGAACCGCAGCATCCGCAGTCTTTCTGAGACGCATACACTCGAGGAAAGATATGCGAACCCAGCGGCCTCACCGGCCGCACACATGCACTCAGTGCAAAGGACCAATGGTCCGGACAAAGTGAAACCTCGCCGCCCCCGGCGAGGTTTCTGTTTGGGGGAGGAGCGGTTAGGATGCCGCCGGCAAAATTGGCGTGGGGACCCATGAGATCTTTGATCCTTTTGACGGCGCTTCTGCTGACGGGCGCCGCGCAGGCCCAAGACCGGGGTGATCCTTCCGTGGTGATGGAGATGGACCCGGGGCTGCCGCTGCACACCATCTACTATCCGCGCGAGCCCAAGGAACCGCTGGGCATCGTCGCTTATGGGAATGGCGGCTGCCTCAATGACGGCAGCAACTATCAGGATCTTTTGAGCGAGGTGGCGGCGCGCGGGTATCTGGTGATCGCCAACGGGGCGATCCAACCGCCCGATCTCGACAATTCGACGACGGCCGCGCAACTCACCGAGGCGATCGATTGGGCTTTGGGCGAGAACACGCGCCCCGGCAGCAAACACCAGGGCAAACTGGATACGGCGCTGGTGGCGGTGATGGGCCATTCCTGCGGCGGGCGTCAGGCGCTCATCGTCTCGTCGGATGCGCGCGTGAAAACATCCATTATCGTGAGCGCGGGCGGCTCGCCGGACGAGGTCCTCGCGAAGCTGCACGGGCCGATGCTGTATTTCGCGGGCGGTCCGTCGGACCGCGCGCGGGAGATGGTGGCGCGCGATGTGGCGGCGATCAAACATGTGCCGGTGATGAAGGTGGAACTGGACGTCGGCCACAACGGGACGCTGTTCGACGAAAAGGGCGGCGCGTTCGGCCGGGTCATCAATGCGTGGCTGGCCTGGAAGCTGCGCGGATCGGCCGAGGGCGCGAAGTGGTTCGCCGGCGCGGACTGCATGCTGTGCACGGTGTCCGCCTGGACGCTGGAGAAGAAGCAGATCGATTAAGACGCCACGGCCTGCTTTTCCGCGCCTGAAGCGTCGATGAGCCCGGCCGACTGGCGCTCAAGGTAGAGGTCGAACTTCTCCTTCGAGAAGGCGCCTTCCCACTTCGCCACCACGAACACCGCGAGCGCGTTGCCGACCAGATTGGTCATGCTGAGGGCGGTGGCGAGCAAGCGGTCGACCCCGAAAATCAATCCAAGTCCACCCATCGGCAGGGTCGGCACTGTTTGCATGGTAGCGGCGAGTTTCACGAAAGCGCCGCCGGCGACGGTAGAGCCGCCCTTCGACGTGAGCAGCATCACACCCAGCATGGCGATCTGTTCGGCGATGGAGAACGGCGTATCGGTGGCCTGGGCGATGAAGCCGGCGCACACGGCCATGTAGATCGAGGTGCCGTCGAGATTGAAGCTGTAGCCGGCGGGCAGCACGAAACCGACCACGGACTTGTCGCACCCCGCCTCTTCAAGCTTGCGCAGCATGCGCGGCAGCACGACCTCGCCCGACGCGGTGCCGAGACAGATCAGGAGTTCGTCGCGGATGAGCTGGATAATCTTGAAGATCGAAAGACCGACCGCCATGGCCATCAAGCCCATGCAGACCACGACGAAAAAGAGCGACGTACCCCAGGCAAGTGCGACCAACTTGGCGAGATGGAACAGCGTCTCGGCGCCGAAGTTGCCGATGGCGGCGGAGAGCGCACCAAACGCGCCCAGCGGCGCGAGACGCATGAGGAACCCGAGGATCCGGAACAGGATCTCCTGACCTTCGGTGATGACGCGGATCACCACGGAGTCCTGACGCACACCGCCCATGCTGAGGGCCACGCCGACCAGCACCGAGATGAACAGCACTTGGAGAATCTCACCCTTGGCAAAAGCGTCCACCAAGGTCGTCGGGATGATGCTGAGGAAAAAGCGCACGGCGGTGAACTGCGTGGCGCTGGAGGTGGCCCGGGCGACGTTCTCGGTGACTTCGAGATTGGTGGCGTGAAGGCCACTGCCGGGCTGGAAGATATTCACGGCGACAAAGCCGAGAATCATGGCGAGCGTGGTCGCGACTTCGAAATAGATGAGTGCCTTGAGTGCAAGGCGTCCGAGCTGACGCATCCCGGCGACTTGGGTGAGGCCGAGCACGACGGTGGAGAAGATGATGGGGGCGAGCATCATGCGCAGCAGCGCGATGAAGCCGTCGCCGAGCGGCTTCATCTTCACGGCGATGTCCGGCGCGCCGATGCCGAGGATGATCGCCGCCAGGATCCCGAGCAGGACCTGGATATAAAGGTGCCGGAAGATGCGCATTGTGCCCCCTCGTCCCCGTGCGGAAGCCTAGCCGGGCGAACCGAAGCCGACCAGCGATGTTTGCGGCTTGACCTCGAGCCTCGGCCTGGTTGACGTTTTGATTTAAGAGCAGCCGAAAGGATATTTAGGTGAAAGTCGGGATTGCCGGATTTGGGACCATCGGCGCGAAGGTGGGGCGCGCGCTGGATGAAGGGATGGACGGCCTCGTCCTCGAAGCGGTCACGGGCCGCGATGCCGAGAAGACACGCGCCGCCGTCTCCGCCTTGAAGCGCCCAGTGGACGTGGTGAGCCCCGAGGAACTGGCGCGGCGCTGCGATGTGATCGTGGAGTGCGTGCCGACCGCCGCGTTTGAAGCCATCGCCATCCCCGCGCTAAAGGCCGGACGGATCTTGCTGACGGTGAGCGCCGCGGCGCTGCTGCGCCATCCCGAGATCATCGCACTCGCGAAAGTCCACGGCGGGCAGATCATTCTGGCCACCGGCGCGCTGCTGGGCCTGGACGCCGTGCGCGCCGCCGCGCAAGGCACCATCCATTCCGTCACCATGATCACGCGTAAGCCGCCCAAGTCGCTGAAGGGCGCGCCGCATCTGGTGGAGCACAAGATCGAGATCGAGAACCTGGCCGCGCCTTTGAAGGTGTTCGAAGGCACGGCGCGCGAAGGCGCGAAGGGTTTTCCGGCCAATGTGAACGTGGCGGCCGCGTTGGGATTGGCGGGCATCGGCCCAGACCGCACGCAGCTTCAGATCTGGGCGGACCCGGCGTTGGAGCGCAACACACATACGATCAAGGTGGACGCGGACAGCGCCAGATTCGAGATGACCATCGAGAACGTGCCGTCGCCGGAAAAACCGGGCACCGGGAAGATCACGGCGTTGTCGGTGATCGCGGCGCTCAAGGGCCTGCGCGCGCCGTTGAAGGTCGGCACCTAAGCCTGTCCACAAACGCGGACCTGCCCTGCGCGGCGTCAATTTGACATCGCGTGCGGGCTTTTCCACCCTAGCTAATCAATCCTTGGGCCGCTGCAGAGCGGGGAGTTTTTCATGAAGATCGTGGTTGTAGGCGCGGGCGGTGTCGGCGGCGCTTTTGGTCTCGCGTTAGCCAAAGCCGGCGCCGACGTGGTGTTCATCGCGCGCGGCAGACATCTCGCGGCCATGAAAGAGAATGGCCTGCGCATCCAGGGCGGGCGCGGCGAGGCGCACTTGTTCCCCGTGCAGGCGACCGACGATGCATCAGGCGTGGGCGTTGCCGACGTGATGCTGTACTGCGTGAAACTGTGGGACCTGGAAACCAGCGCGCATGATGTCAAATCCGCCGTCGGGCCGCACACGGCGGTGATCCCGCTGCAGAACGGCGTCGATGCCGCCGAACGGCTGGCCCCGATCTTCGGCAAGGACACCGTGCTGGGCGGCGTGGCGCAGATCAGCGCCTCGATCACCAGCCCGGGCGTGCTTACGCAAGTGGGCGCCACGATGCGCATGGTGTTCGGTGAATTCGACAAACCCACAAGTGAACGCGCCGAGCGCTTCCTCGCGCTGTGCCAAAAGGCTGGCTTCGAAGCGAAGCTGGCCGAGGACATCCGGAAAGAACTTTGGATGAAGTTCATCATGCTGGCGTCGAACGCTTCGGTGATGGCGGCGGCGCGCCAGCCGCTGGGCCCCTTGCGCGCCGACCCGGACATTGTCGCGGTGTTCACGGCGGCCTATGAAGAAGTAATTGCGGTGGGCCGCGCGAGCGGGGTGAACTTGCCGCCGGACGCCATAGAACCGGTGCTGGCCTTCATGCGTACCGCGCCCGCAGAGATCAAACCGTCGATGCTATTGGACCTGGAGCGCGGCAACCGCATGGAACTGCCGTGGTTGGGCGGCAAGGTCGTGGAGCTTGGGAAGAAGTTCGGCATCCCGACGCCGACGCACGCGATGCTGTATGCGCTGCTGAAGGGGCATGCGATGGGGCGGGCGCACTAGGACAGCCGCCACTACGTCCTTGTCGTCCTTGGCCCAATGGGCCGAGGACCCAGGGGTATCTGTTGTCTGTTTTTTTAGAAACCATAAACCCCTGGATCCTCGCGGCCTGCGCGCGCAGGCGCGCGACTCTTTAAATGCGGCACTTCGCCCGCGGCCGCAAGGATGACGGTGGAGTTTGGGAGGACTACTTCCTCAAATACGCGTCGCTCCCGTCGATCCAGTCGGCGCGGGGTGGGGTGAAGATGTCGAGTTCGAAACAGTCTTCGACGGCGACGGCGCTGTGGAGCACGCCGCTGGGGATGAGAACGATCTCGCCCGCGCGGACGGTGATCTCCTCGTCCTGTTCATCATAGAAAGTGAACGCGAGCGCGCCCGTAAGTACATATGTGTACTGCTCGTTGTCGTGGCGGTGCGCCGGAACGATGGCGCCTTTCGGCAACGTGATCTGGGCAACCATGGCGTCGTTGGAATGCACGAAGCGCCGCTTAATCCCCATGCGCATGTCGTCCTCGCGGACATCCTTCCATTTGGTGTGAACGACGGGCGTGGCGCGGGCCATGGGAATCCTCCTCAAAATTTAGGCTCATACCCTACCCGCTCCCGCGGCGGGACAAAAACAAAAAGGCCCCGGCTATCACCGGGGCCTTCCTTTTCAAATAACTCTGTTACGCGGCGTCGACGAGGACGATCTCGCTGTCTTCCACCGCCTTGATCTCGAGCGTGTCGAGATCGGTGATGGCGGCGCCGTCGCGGGCGCCGATGCGGACACCGTTGACGTCGATGGCGCCCTTGGCCGGCACCATATAAAGGTGACGGTCACGGGTGACCGGGAAGTTCAAGATTTCCCCGGCCTTCAAGGTCGCGCCGAGCACACGCGCGTTGGCGCGGATGGGAAGCGCGTCCTTATCGGCTTCGTCGCCGCTGGCGAGCACCACGAAGCGTCCCGAGCGATCACCCTTCGGAAAGGGCTTCGCGCCCCAGGCCGGTTCGCCGCCGGCTTTGGTGGGCAGGATCCAAAGCTGGAAGATGCGCGTCGGCGTATCCTCGAGATTGTACTCTGCGTGACGCACGCCGGTGCCGGCGGACATCACTTGCACGTCGCCCGCTTCGGTGCGGCCCCGGTTGCCCATGGAGTCTTCATGGGTGATCGCACCGTCGCGGACATAGGTGATGATCTCCATGTTCTGGTGCGGATGCGGCGGGAAACCGGTTTGCGGCGCGATTTCGTCGTCGTTCCACACCCGAAGATCGCCCCAGTGCATGCGCGCCGGGTCGTAGTAGTTGGCGAAGGAGAAGTGATGCTTGGCGTTAAGCCAACCGTGGTTGGCGCCACCGAGCTGGTTGAACGGGCGGACATCGATCATGTGGTATCTCCTTTTCTTGGTCCGCGCCCTTGTCCGAAAACCGGCTTCCAATCTGCGGGGGCGCGAACGCTAAACATGGGATCGCGTTGGAAAGAAGATAGGACTGGTCCCGATCATCATAAATGGAAATAATAGAACTTCATCGTTTCCATTTTTGAGGTCATCGTTCATGGCCCTTCCCGATCTCGAAGCCTGGGGCGCTTTCGCCAAGGTCGCCGCCGTGGGCTCTTTCGCCAAAGCCGCCGAGGACCTGTCCCTTTCCAACGCCACGGTATCGAAGCTGATCGCGCGATTGGAGCGCCGGTTGGGTGAACGGCTGTTCCACCGCAATTCGAGGCGCATCACCCTGACCGCCGCCGGCGCGCAACTGGCCTTGCGCGCGGAACGCATCCTCGCCGAAGCCGAGGAGGCCGAAGCGCAAGCCACCTCGAACGCCGCGGCGCCGAAGGGCGTGCTGCGCGTGTCGGCGCCGATGTCGTTCGGACTTACACAAATAGCTCCGCTGCTGCCGCTGTTCTTCAAGCGCTATCCGGAGATCACCATCGACCTTGATCTGGACGACAGCGTGGTGGACGTGATCGCGGGAGCCATCGATGTGGCGGTGCGGATCTCATCGCTGGCCGATGCCAGCCTGATGATGCGCAAATTATGCCCGGTGCGGCGTACGGTGGTGGGCGCGGCGTCCTATTTCAAGAAACACGGCATGCCGCAGCGGCCGCGCGACCTGGCGGATCATGCATGCCTGCTCTACAGCAATCTCGCCACGGGCGACGTGTGGCATCTGACGGCAAGCGGCCGCCGCAAGGAGGCGGTGAAGGTGTCGGGCCCGCTCATCGCCAACAACGGCGACGCGCTGCAGGCGGCGCTGGAGGGTGGGCTGGGCCTCGCGCTGCAACCGGACTTCATCGCCTGGGAGGGGTTGAAGAGCGGCAAGCTGGTGCGGTGTCTGCCCGACTGGGAAGCCCCGCTGCTGCATGTGAACCTGATCACGCCCCCCGGGGGGCCGCGCCCGCCGCGCGTCACGGCGTTCCTGGACTTCATGGCCGCGCATTTCGCGCAAAACGCGGCGCCGTGGCTTTCAGGGAGATAGTAGGGAAAAAAGGTAGAGACGGCCGCGCCCTCTCCCGTACGATGGCGCCGGGGCACTCAGGGGCTTTTTGTGAACGGTTTGATCAGACGCGCCGGACTCCTCGCCTTCTACGCGGTGGCCTTAAGCGCCGCCGGCTGGTTCCTGGTGAGCAAGCTGGACTCGGCGCGGGCCGACCTGCAGCAAGAGCGGCTGACCGCGCTGGAGACGGTGCAAACGCAGCTGTCGCTGTCCATGGTGGCGGCGCAGAGCTACGTGGAGTTGCTGCAGACCACGGTGCAGAACGAACTCGCGGTGCGCCCGGCGGACGCTCCGCCTTCGCTTTTGCTGAACGCGGTGAAGGCGGATGCGCAGGGTGTGTTCTCGCTGGACCAATTGCCGCCAACCATCGAAAAAAAGGAGATCGGCAATCTGACGGGCTTCGGCGGGCTGAAGGGCCGCGACGATTATTTCCGCCGGGAAATGGAAGTCGCGCTGTCCTTGCGCTCGGCCTTCGCGCGGATCATCGCGAACCTGCCGAACGCGGCGTGGGTCTATTATGTCTCGGGCAGCCGTTTCGAGCATGTGTATCCGTGGGTGCCTTCGAGTCAGGCGGCGTACAAGGACGAAGACCTGACGCAGCAGTACTTCCTGCGCGGGATGCCGGAGAACAACCCCAAGCGCACGCCGTACTTCACCGACATCTACGACGACGATTTCGGCAAGGGCTTGATGATCACGATGGGACGCCCCGTTTACGACGGCGACCGTTTCACCGGGATCATCGGCCTCGATTTCACGTTGGGCACGTTGGATTCGATCCTCGCGCACTTCCCGCGCCGATTCGGAGAAATCTATCTGGTCGATGCGAAGAAGACGGTCATCGGCTATTCGCTGCGCACGGATTCCAAACACGCGGTACGCCTGCCCGCATCCGCCGCAATCGACGCCGCGCTGACCGATGCGTTCACGGAGCCGCGCGTGAGCGAAGAGCAAGGACGGATCATCACCGCGCAGAAAATCAAAGTACTGCCCTTTACGCTGGTGGCGATCGCGCCGAAGGCCGACATGTGGGCGCAAGTGCTGAGCCGCTCGGTGCTGGAGATCACCGCGTTTCTTGTCGTCCTGACGCTGCTGGCCTTCCTAGAATGGCGCCGCCGCGTGGCGGGCGAATTGGTGGAAGCCAAGAACCAAGCCGAGGAAGCTACCCGGGCCAAATCGTCGTTCCTGGCCATGATGAGCCACGAGATTCGCACGCCGATGAACGGCGTGATGTCGATGGCCGAGATGCTGGACCAGACCGACTTGTCGGAGGACCAGCGCGGCATGTCGAGCGTGATCCGCAGCTCCGCCGCCGCGCTGCTGACGATCATCAACGACATCCTCGACTTCTCCAAGATCGAGGCGGGAAAGCTGGATATCGAGAAGGCGCCCTTCTCGCTGATCGACGTTGTAGAAAGCGCGGGCGAGCTGATGAGCCAGCGCGCCGACGACAAAGGGCTGCAGCTGGCGACGATCATCGACCCCGCCTGCCCGACCGCTTTGACCGGCGATCCGGCGCGGGTGCGCCAGGTGCTCCTCAACCTGGTGGGCAACGCGCTGAAGTTCACGGAAAGCGGATCGGTGACGCTGCGCGCGCGCCTCGCGGAAGGATCCGGCGCGGAACGGCCCGTGATTCATTTCGCCGTGACGGACACCGGCATCGGATTGACGCCCGAGCAACAGGGCCGGTTGTTCAAGGCCTTCGCGCAAGCCGACGTTTCGACCTCGCGCAAATACGGCGGGACAGGATTGGGGCTTTCGATCTCGCAGCGTCTATGCGAGCTGATGCACGGACGCATCGGGGTGACCTCGCAGATCGGTCAGGGATCGACCTTCTGGTTCGAGCTGCCGTTCGAGGCCAGCGGGGAACAAGCGCCCGCGCCCCTGCAAATCGATGACGCGCAGGTGGTGCTGATCGGTTTCGAGGGCGCGGCACGCGAGGCCATGGCCACGATCCTGGCGGCACACGGCGTCACCCAGGTGACATGGTTGGGTTACGGCGACGACATCCTGCTGCCGCGCGCGGACGCGGTGACGACGGTTTTCCTGGCCGCCGGTCACGGCGATGTGCCCGCGCTGGACATCGGACGCGCGCTGATCGAGCGCGAGAGCGGCGAAGGCGTGAAGTTCGCACTGGTGGCGCCGCGGGCGCTGGTCTCCACATTGACCGAGGCCGAAAGCGCCGGCTTCTTCGCGGCGCTGACTCTGCCCCTGCGCCGCGCGCGCACCGGCCTCGTGATCGCCGCCGCGCTGGGCCGCGCGGACCTCGGTCAGCGCACAGCTTCGGCGGATGGCGACGCGCAGTACAGTCCCCCGCCGGTCGAAGAGGCGCGCCGCGCCGGTGTGCTCATCCTGGCGGCGGAGGATAACGCGACGAACCAGATCGTGATCAAGCGTATGCTGGCCCAGCGCGGCTACGCCGTGGAGATCGCGGACAATGGCCTCGCGGCCTTGCAGCGCTATGAGGCGGACCCGTCCTATGGCCTGCTGCTGACGGACTTCCACATGCCGGAGATGGACGGCTTCGCGCTCACCGCCGAAATCCGTAAACGTGAAAGGGAAACGGGGCGCAAACTTCCGATCGTGGCGCTAACGGCCGACGCATTGCCCGGCACCGAGCAGCGTTGCCTCGCTTCGGGCATGGACGGATATCTGACCAAACCCATCGATTCCAAGGCCCTGGCTTTGGTGCTGGAAAAATGGCTGCCGGGGGCGGCCGCGCTGCGGCAGATAGCGCATCGGGGCCCGAAAAAAGCCGGGGCGGCCCAGATCGACCCGCAAATATTCGACGTGGCGCGTTTCACCGCGACCTTCGGGGCGTTGAACGCCGAAACACGCGCGGTACTTGCGCAATTCCTGAACGATGCCCGCAAGATGAGCGCCGCGCTCAACGCCGCGATGGACGCGCAGGACTGGGCGGAGGCGCGTCATCAGGCGCACGCCTTGAAGGGCGCGGGAGCATCCATCGGCGCCGTGAGGCTTGGGCAACTGGCCTCGGACGTGCAAAATTGCCTGGACGCGAACGACCCCGATACCGCGGGCCTGTTCACCGGCGGGTTGGAAACGACGGTCGATGAGTTGGCGCAAGCGGTCCAGCCGCTCATGAAGGAATAAGACGTTCGATGGCCGACGATCTCTACAAGGGTGTCTCCGTGCTGGTCGTCGAGGACGAGCAGACGACGCGCTCGAGCATCAAAAGCATCTTGCGGCAGATCGGGATCCCCACCATCACCGACGCCAGCGACGGGCGGGCGGGGCTGGCCGAACTCGCGCGCACGCGGCCGACCGTGGTTTTATGCGACGTGCATATGCAGCCCGTGGACGGCCGCCAGTTCCTGAAGATGGTGCGCACGGCGAAGGTCGACTGGATCAAGAACATCCCTATCATCTTCCTGACCGCCGACGCCAACCCCGAGACCGTGACCTTCGCCAAGGAATTCTCCGTCAACGGCTACTTGGTGAAACCGGTGTCGGTGAATGATGTGAAGAGCCGGATCGATGCCGTGTTGAAGACGCTCGACCGTTCGGCGCAATCGCGCGGGTTGTAGGCTCAAATTCTTGGCGGATTTTCCGCCGCGGAAAAAAAGGCCCCGGCATGGACCAGGGCCTTAAGTTTGCAGGAGATCAAGGCGCGGCGGATCTAAGCTCCCAGGCTAGAAACGATACGCGAGACCCACGCGTACCGCAGGGTAAAAGCGGGTCCATTTGAGGTCGTCGGCGATCTGCTGACGTTCACGTTCGATATCGGCGGCGAAGGTGGGCGAAGCGGTGGCGGGACCGGTCCCGGCCAGCGTGACCTCCGGACGGCCCTGGAACATCACGCCGTCGTCGAACACCAGCGAGAGGCCAGGCTGACCGCGGTTAGTGGTGTAACCAAGACCCGCGTAGGGCGTGAACTCGTTATAGTCGACGCGCCCGTTCAACGTGCCGATCTGGCCGGCCGCATAGGGCGTCCCGCCAATGGTCACCGTTCCCGACGGGGTCGCGTTGATGTTGGCGTGGTTGTTGTTGTAGTAGGCGCCGCCGGTGAGACGGAAGCCGCTGTCGAACATGTAGAAGTCGCCGAGTAGGCCCATGGAGAAAAGCTTGAGCTTGCCGTCGTAGTTGACGTTGTCGGACTCGACATCCTTCGACAGGCTGAACCAGTTGCCGTTGGCGCGCAGGCCGAAGGTTTCGTTGAGGTCATAGCCCAGCTCAAGGCCGAGACCGGGCGTGCCGGCCGAGACGCCGACGGATGTTTGCTGCGCGGACGCGGCGCCGGCGAACGCGCCGACAAACGTGAAAGCGCTGGCCGCAGCGAGCGCGGCAAGGGAGCGACGATACATACGGAAGTTCCTCCGAGAGTTTCGAATGATGTTGCCGCCGACCTTCTTGGCGAGGCCGTCCGCGGGAACGGGGGTCTAACCCCTCGGTGTGGAAAGTCGTTCCGTGCGGGATCGCGCGGCGGCGCGCCGCACTCAACTTTTGCGGTGTGCGGCGGTGCAGAAGCCGCGTCGCGAAACGTCCTGAACTCAATGTGTTGCCCGATTGTGTTGCAGGATTGCACGCCCGGCGAAAAACCTTCCTGCGCCGCGCCCCGCACAGTAAAAGTAGGGCCACCCCCCGCCTCACGGACCTCCTCAAAATGGTAAACGATCCTCTTCTCAATCTTCTGTCGGACCTGATCGGCGATGCGCGCAAGGCCGGCGCCGACGAAGCCGACGCCATCGTTGCCGATGGGACTTCGGTGTCCATCACTTACCGGCTCAGCAAGCTGGAGCAATTGGAGCGTTCCGAAGGGGGCGACGTGGGCCTGCGGGTGCTCATCGGAAAGCGCCAAGCCATCGTCTCGTCGGCGGACCGCTCGAAAGAAGCGCTGAAGGAGCTGGTCGAGCGCGCGGTCGCGATGGCCAAGACCGTGCCGGAGGATGAGTACTGCGGCCTAGCGTCGCCCGATCAACTGGCGAAGACGCTGCCGACGCTGGACATCTGCGATCCCACCGAAGTGAGCGCCGACACGCTGATCGAACGCGCGCGCGCCTGCGAAGACGCGGCGCGCAGCGTGGCGGGCGTCACCAACTCTGACGGCGCCTCGGCGGCGTGGGGTCAATCGAGCGTCGCGATCGTTGCGTCGAATGGGTTCCAGCGCAGCTATTCATCGTCGGGATCGTCGCTGAGCGTCTCGGTGCTTGCCGGCGCGGACCAGGGCATGGAAACCGATTACGACTATAGCTCGGCGGTTTACTTCAACGATCTGCGCAGCCCCGAGGACATCGGCAAGACGGCCGGCGCGCGCGTGGTGAGGAAACTGAACGCGCGCAAAGTCGCGAGCCAGAAAGTGCCGCTGATCTTCGATCCGAGGGTCGCGCGCGGAATGGTGGGAAGCTTCCTGTCGGCCATCAACGGCGCGGCGGTGGCGCGCGGCACGACATTCCTGAAGAACGCCATGAACACGGACGTGTTCGGCAAACACATCACCATCATCGAGGACCCGCACCGGGATCGCGGTTTGCGTTCGAAGCCGTGCGACGCGGAAGGATTGCCCAACAGCCGCCGCAACCTGATCGACGCGGGCGTGCTGACGACATGGATCCTCGATCTGCGTTCGGCGCGGCAACTGAAGTTAGCGCCGACGGGCCACGCCGCGCGCGGACCGGGCGGACCACCGAGCCCTGCGTCGACCAATGTGTATCTGGTGGCGGGCGCCGATACGCCCGCCGCGCTGATGAGCGATATCAAACAAGGCTTCTATATAACCGATCTGGTCGGCCAGGGGGTGAACATGGTGACGGGCGACTACAGCCGCGGCGCCGTGGGCTTCTGGATCGAGAACGGCGAACTCGCTTATCCGGTGAGCGAGGTGACGGTGGCGGGGAACATGAAAGACATGTTCAAGCAATTGACGCCCGCGAACGACCTGGAGCTGCGCTTCGGAATTGATTCGCCGACCGTGCGGATCGACGGGATGACGGTGGCGGGGACTTAACTCGCCGGCAGCATGATGAGCGGCGCCATCTTGGCGGTGTCGCCCGATTGCAGCGTGAGCAACATGCTGAGCAGGGCGAAGGTCACTTTTGAATCGCCGTCCGTATCGGCGATATAGAACCAGGCATTGCGGTAGCGCACCTTCACGGCGGCGTCAGGGGGTTCCGACAGCGCCGCGCGCACGCGGAACAGGCTATCGTCGGGGCCGGCCGGGGAGCGCGTGCGCGCCGCGGCGACATCGCGCGCGGGGACTTCCACACCGTCCGCGAGGAAATAGAGCGCGGAGTAGAGCGAGCGCGTGGCGAGGCCCGCCGGGGCATTTCCATTGGCCGCGCCGCCGAAGCCGTGGCGTACCTGGATCGTTTCGCCGCCGCAAGCCGCACGCAGCGCCTTACAGACCGTTTGATAAGCCGGAAGATCACGCGCGGCCGGCGAGAAGGTCAGCAGCAAGGTGGGCGAGGCCGGGTCGATGCCGACCATGAGATCGCCGGTGCGCTGTAAATCGCGCAAGGCCGAGGCAAGACCGCGGAAGTCGGCGCCGGCGTTGCGGATGCCGCCCAGGGACTCACCGGTGAGCATCAGGACGCGTTCGATGCTCCAACCGGCCTGGAGAACAAGGGTCAGCGTCCGCATATCGAGCGGGGTGAGCACCTGGCGCACGAACTTCTCGCCGTTGTTCGGCGTGTAGAAGATGAGCGGCGAGTCCTCGATGCGCGGGCCGAGCTCGGGGGTCAGAGAGCTGGTGCCGGGCAGCGGCACCGCTGCGCGTAGATTACCGCTGACGGTATAGGTCGCCTTGCTGGTGATATTGGTGACGTCCAGGAACAGGACCGGATCGTTGTAGCGCTGGCGGACGATATTGAGCAGGAGCTGCTGCGCGTCGGTTTCCTGCACCGCTTCATTATAAAGCGGGCGGCCGGCGGCCAGATAATTGGGCCCGAGCTGCGCGCAGCCCTGCAGCAGAGCGGCGCACGCCAGCATCGCCGCGCGCGGCAAAATCCTATTCCAGTTCAAGCCTTATCCCCCAACCCCAAGCCGAACGATTTTACGGGGCTGCGCAGTACCCGCGCAACTTGTTTGCACTATTGTGACAGATGTACCATTACGAGCAGCGCGCGGAAGAGCCGGAACGGCTGAAGCCGCCGGGGTTGTTGGGGAAAGGTCCGCATCATATGCGGGTCGCTAAGGTTCATGGATAAAGGTATTTTTCATTTCATCTGGCGCTACAGCGCCCGCGATCAGCTCGTGCTGATTCTGCTGTCGGTGCTGGCGCTGCCGGTCCTGTATTTCACCTTCGACCTGCCGAAGACGATCGTGAACCGCGCGATTGGCGGCGAGGGCGGTTTCCCCAAGATGCTCCTGGGTCACAGCCTAGAGCAGGTCCCGTATCTTTTGGTGCTGTGCGGCGCCTTCCTTGGCCTGGTACTGGTGAACCTCGCCTTCAAGTACATGACCTCGACGTACAGATACCGGGTCGGCGACCGGCTGCTGCGCCGCCTGCGCTTCGATCTGGTGGAGCGCCTGATGCGCTTCCCGCCGCGCGAGTTCCGCAATACGTCGAGCGGACAGGTGGTGTCTATGGTGACGGCGGAGACGTCGCCGCTGGGCTTCTTCATCGCCGAGGCCTTCGCGGTGCCGGCGGTGGCGCTGGGCACGCTGCTGACCATCGTGCTGTTCATGTTCATGCAGGACTGGATGATGGGCCTCGCGGCCATCTCGCTCCTGCCCGCGCAATTGTACCTGATCCCCAAGTTCCAGAAGCGCATCAACATCCTGCAGCGCGACGAAGTGAGCGCGGTGCGCCAGATTTCGCAGCGGGTGGGCGATGTGGTGGCGGGCGTGGGTGAGATCCACGGCCACGACACGTCGCAATATGAGCTCGCCGATTTTTCGAAGCGTCTCGGAGGCGTATTCAAGACGCGCGTGGAGATTTCCTCCAACCGCTACATCGTCAACATCCTCAACACCTTTTTCTCGCAGCTGACGCCGTTCTTCTTCCTGTCGATCGGCGGCTATCTTGTCATCAAGGGCGACATTTCCCTCGGCGCCCTCGTGGCGGTGCTGGCGGCGTACAAGGACATGTACGCGCCGTACAAGGACCTGATCGACTACTATCAAAAGGCCGCCGACGCGCGGGTGAAGTTCGATCAGCTGAAGGAGTTCTTCGAGCCGCCCGGGCTTCTGGACCGCGCGCGCCTGAACGCCGAAGCGCCGGGCGCGGACTTCGGCGCGGGCACCCTCTCCGTCGCTAATCTGGTAGTCGAATCCGACGACGGCGTGCGCGCGGTGGACGGGGTGAACCTCACCCTCGCCTTGCCCGGACACGCCATGATCGTCGGCGGCGGCGGCAGCGGCGCGGAGGAGCTCGCGCTCGCCCTCGCCCGCCAAGTTTTGCCGGCGGCGGGCCGTCTCGCGGCATCGGATGTGAACCTGCCGGAACTGCCCGACAGCGCGACAGGGCGCAAGATCGGCTACGTGGGGCCGCAGACCTATTTCCACGCCGGCACGCTGCATGACGCGCTGGTCTATCCCCTGCTGCACCGTCCGAACGGATCAGACGCGGACATGGACGCCGAATTGCGCGAAGCGGTGCGGGCGGGCAATTCCGCTTACGACCCCGACGCCGATTGGATCGACTATGCGGCGGCGGGTTGCGCAGGCCCCGCGGACCTGGCCGCGTGCACGACCGATGTGCTGCGCGTCGTGGGGCTGGACCGGGATGTGTATGACGCGGGACTGCGCCGGGCGATTAATCCCGACGCGCAACCCGCGCTCGCCGAACGGCTGGTGGCCGCGCGCGCCGCGTTCCGCGCGCGCGTGGAGCGCGACAATCTCGCCGGGCTGATCGAACCCTTCGACGCCGGCAAATATCTGAAGAACGCCTCGGTGGCTGAAAACATCTTGTTCGGCACGCCAGTGGGACCATATTTCGCGATCGAGAACCTGGGCCGCAACGCCTTTTTACTGAAGGTGATCGAGGAAGTCGGGCTGACGGCGGAATTCCTGGAACGCGGCCGCAAGCTGGCGGCGACCATGATCGACATCTTCCGCGACCTGCCGCCGGGGCATGAGTTCTTCGAACGCTTCAGCTTCATCAAGGGCGAGGACCTGCCGGAGTTCGAGAGCCTTCTGCGGCGCGCCGATACCCAAGGCATGAACAGCCTGGACTTGGACGATCGTGCATTATTGTTGTCCCTGCCCTTCAAGCTCGTCGTGAACCAGCACCACGTCGGGTTGATCGACGCCAAGATGCAGACCCGCCTGTTGCACGCCCGCACGGTGTTCGCGCAGACATTGCCCGAAGACCTGCGCGGCGCGGTGCAGTTCTTCGACGCCGGCGCCTACAACGCGGCGAGCAGCATCGCCGACAACTTGATCTTCGGGAAGATCGCGACCAACCGCGCCGACAGCGGCCCCGCCATCGGCGCGCTGCTAACGGAAGTGCTGGACGAGATGGACCTGCGCGGCGATGTGATCGCCGCCGGGCTTGGGATCGACATCGGGGTCGGCGCGGCGCGGCTTTCGCTGCAACAGCGCCAAAAGCTGGCGTTGGCACGCGTGATCCTGAAGCGCCCGGATATCCTGATCCTCAACGACGCCTTCGCGGGCATAGATCCGGCGGAGCAGGAAACGATCTTCGCGCGCATCAAAGGGATGTTCGAGGGGCGCTCGCTTATTCTGGTGGAACCGACCGACCGCCGCGCGGGATTGTTCGAGCATGTGTTCCGCATGGAGCGCGGCAAGGTGGTGTCGGCGGAAGAGCGCGCCGCGACGGAGATCCAGCGTGAGAGCGCACCAGCGGAAGCGGAAGTCGGCCTCAATGACGTCGTGGCCATCTTTCAGCGCATTCCCCTGTTCGCGGGTATCGACCGTTCGAAACTCAAGCTGCTTGCCTTCACCAGCGATCACGCCACCTTCGACGAGGGCCAGTATGTGTTCCGCCAAGGCGAGCGCGGCGACAACGCCTATGTGATCATCGAAGGCGAGGTCGAGGTGGTGCTGGAATCCATGAGCGGACCGCGCGTGCTGGCGGTGCTGGGCGCGAATCAGGTGTTCGGCGAAATGGCGCTGCTGTCGAAGGTGCCGCGCACAACCAGCATCCGGGCGCGCTCGAACGCGCGCATGGTCGTGATCGCCTCCGACGTGTTCTTGCGTCTCGTGGAAGAGAACAGCGCCATTGCCGGCAACATGATGCGCACGCTGGCCAATCGGCTCGCCAGCATGCTGCAAGACTACGGCAAAGTGAGCGCGTCGCACGACCTGACCACGAACCTGCCGACGCGGCGCGTGTTCCTGGAGCATGCGAGCCAAGCGCAGGCGCGCAAGAAACGCCACGGCAAGGAAACCGCGATCATGGTGTTCAGCCTGGGCGCCCTGTCCGCCGCTGTGATGAAACTCGCGCGCGAGGAAAAGCCGGGCGTCACGCGCCAAGCGGCGCAGCGCATGCGCCAATGCTTACGGGGGAGCGATGTCCTCGCCCATCTGCACGACGATCAGTACGGCGTGATCCTCACCGATTATACGGGCGAGGCCGACGCGCGCATGGCGGCGGGGCGTATCTCATGCGCGCTCGCCCAGCCGTTCAAGATCGGCGGCAAGATGGTGGACCTGCGGGTGGAACTCGAATTCCGCCTCTCGGTACTCGACGACGAGACGGCGGCCCAGACCTTGGAGAAGTGCTGGACCGATGACGTCACGCGCTTTGTGCTGGCCTCATAGAGGGAACGCGACCGGCACCGGTTCGGGATCGATCTCAATGCGCACGGGCAAGGCGGCGATGATGTCGCCGTCGGCCTGAACGGCTTGGCCTGTCGTGCCGCTGATGACGACATCGCGGCCGGACAGGATTTCCACGTCGGACCAGAGGCCGACCTTGCCGAAGATCAACGCCACCCCATAGCGCGCAACGCTGAACCAGCCGCGCCCCTTCATGAGCACGACCTGGAAACTGTCGTCGGCGAGATTGGCGCGCGGCGCGGCGACAAAGGGCCCGCCGTAGCGGCGGCCATTGCAGGCCACCGCCGAGACACTGCTGTAGCCTTGGCCGTCGATGGTGACGGCACAGTGCGCAAAGGGATCGCGGAAACCTTGCACAGCGGCACACCAGATATAGGCGAGCGGGCCTACAAGCTTCTTGAGTTTCAAGGACACGCGGCTGACGACATTGGCGTCGAAACCGACGCCCGCCATCATCACGAAGCGCCGCCCGTTGGCGCGCCCCACGCGGATGGGGCGCAAGGGGCCGGACGTAAGCACTTGGGCAATGTCGCGCGGGTTCTTGGAAAGACCGATCTCGTCGGCGACCACATTGGCGGTTCCGATCGGGATGATGCCGAGCGCGAGACCCGTTCCGGCCAAACCGTTCACGACTTCATTGATGGTGCCGTCGCCGCCGGCGGCGGCCACCAGATCGAAACCGGCGCCCTTGGCCTCTCGCACGATGGCCTGCGCATGACCGGGCGCGTCCGTTTCGCGCACCGTCACGGCGCAGCCCGCATTTCTCACAAGCTTCACGATTTCTTCGAACCGCTGACGCCGATTCCGTCCCGCGGCCGGATTGAATATTGCAAGAATGTGACGGCGGGACACGTTTGAATCGCCCGCAGACTCGGACTTTTCCATGGATCCTCCACCTACAGTATGGCGACTCCGGCGAAAAGTGACAGTTCTGTTTCAACTGGATGAAGAGTTCGCGAAGACAGGCCTTCCCCCTCTAGGCAGGCGATTGGCCATCACATAAATGGAGCTCGCGCAGAAATGGTTTAGGAGAATGTGTTGCGCGATATCGCTTCCTCGCTGAAGTACAAGACGCTCTTCATCTCCGATATTCATTTGGGCACACGCGGCTGCAAAGCCGACTTCCTCCTCGACTTCCTGAGACACACCGAATCAGACAAGCTATATCTCGTCGGCGACATCATCGACGGCTGGCGCTTGAAGAAATACTGGTTCTGGCCGCAATCCCATAACGACGTGGTGCAGAAGTTGCTGCGCAAGGCGCGCAAAGGCACCGACGTCATCTTCATTCCGGGCAACCACGACTCCTTCGGCCGTGACTTCCTCGATCACGAGTTCGGCGAGATCAAGGTTAGGCGCGACGACATCCACGTCACCGTCAGTGGGCAGCGCTTCCTGGTGATGCACGGCGACGAATGCGACGGCGTGATGAAGTACGCCAAATGGCTCGCGGTGCTCGGCGATCACGCTTACGCCGCGGCGCTGGCCTTGAACAACTGGTACAACACGTTCCGCCGCATGACGGGCCGCCCGTACTGGTCCTTGTCAAAATACCTGAAGCACAAGGTCAAGAACGCGGTCCAATTCATCTCCAATTACGAAGAGACCATGACGCATATGGCGCGCGAGCGCGGCGTGGACGGCGTTGTCTGCGGACATATCCATCATGCCGAGATCCGCACCATCGACGGCATCGCCTATCTCAATGACGGCGACTGGGTGGAAAGCTGCACCGCACTGGCCGAACACTACGACGGCCGCTGGGAAATCATCGACTGGGCCGAGATGCGCGGCATGCTCCCGACGGAAGCCGCGAGCGAAAGCGACGAGAACATAGAGCCTTTGCTTCCCCTTCCCCTGCCGTCCCTGTCCCGCACCGCCGCAACGACGACCTAGGAGCCTCGATGCGCATCCTCATCGTCACCGACGCCTGGCACCCTCAAGTGAACGGCGTTGTCCGTACCCTCACGACCTTAAGACAACATCTGGACGCGAGCGGGCATGAGGCGGTGATGATCACGCCCGATCAGTTCAACAACATGCCGTGCCCCACCTATCCGGAGATCCGCCTCGCGCTTTTCCCAGGCCGCAAGATGGCCCGCACCATCGAGAGCCTACGCCCCTGTGTGGTGCACATCGCCACCGAGGGCCCGCTCGGCTTCACGGCGCGGCGCTACTGCATGCGCCGCGGCATACCCTTCACCACCGCGTACCACACGAAGTTCCCAGAGTACCTTGAAGCGCGCTCGCCGATCCCGGCGAAGTGGACCTACCGGGGCATGCGCTGGTTCCACCGGCCATCGGCGGCGGTGATGGTCGCGACACAGACCGTCGAGAACGAGCTGGTGAACCAGGGCTTCTGCAACATCAAACGCTGGAGCCGGGGCGTAGATACCCAGATGTTCCGCCCGCGCGAGAAAGGCTTCCTCGACCTGCCGCGCCCCATCGCGCTGTACTGCGGGCGCGTCGCGGTGGAGAAGAACATCGAGGCTTTCCTGTCACTACCGGAGCCTAAGAGCAAGGTCGTGGTCGGTGACGGGCCGCAAATGGATATGCTCGCGAAAAAGTATCCCGGCGTGAAATTCGTGGGTCTGAAGCAAGGCGAGGAACTCGCGCGCTTCTATGCTGCCGCCGACGTCTTTGTATTCCCGAGCCTCACCGACACCTTCGGCCTCGTGCTGCTCGAAGCACTGGCGTGCGGCGTTCCTGTCGCCGCCTATCCGGTGGCGGGGCCCCTCGATGTGATCGGCGACGCGCCTGTCGGATGCCTGCACGCAGATCTCGCCGTGGCCGTGCGTGAGGCGTTGAAAGCGTCCCCTGAAGCCTGCCGCGCCCATGCCGAGAAATATTCCTGGGCCGCGAGCACCGCGCAGTTCCTGGACAACATGCGCCCTTTCCCGCCGGCGAGCTATTTCACCACCAACGACGCGACGCCCGCGCTGAGTTAGTCCTCAGCGCTTACGCACGAATTCGGTACGTAAAACGAGGCCCTTGATCGTGTCGTGACGGCAATCGATTTCTTCCGGGTCGCTCGTGAGCCTGATGGATTTGATGACCGTGCCTTGCTTGAGCGTTTGGCCGGCGCCCTTCACTTTCAAATCCTTTATAAGGATGACGGAGTCGCCGTCGGCCAGAACATTGCCGGAAGCATCGCGGACCTCCGCGGCCTTCGCCTTCTCCGCCGCGACTTCCGAGGCTGGGCGCCATTCGCCGGTCGCTTCATCGTAAACGTAGTCGTCGTTCTCGCTGCTCATATTCATCCCTGGTCACAATTTCAGCCGGTGTAGCACTTCGTGGGGCGACGGCGCTACTTCACCGGTGGCGGATCTCCCGCGGGCATCATCTCCACCGGCACGGAGTCCGGATTCATTTCCTGTTGTTCCTGCTCGAGCCGGCGCTGCGCTTCGGCAGCTTCGCGCGCGGTGATCTCGGCCGGGCTCGAGGCGTCGGTAGGTGACATGACCGCGTCTGGTTGGCGCGGCGCGGCGGCCGGAGTCGGCCGGGGCGCGGGCGGGGCGCTTTCAGCCTGCGGCGGCGGAATTTCCGGATCCGGGCGGAAAATCGCGAGGCCGATGACGCCGACGGCCAGCGCCGTCACGATCAGGAGCAGAATCCGCACGAATGGCATGTGTTTCCCAGGTGGCGAGAGCGAGGCTGTCTCACTATTGTCTTGGAAGACAAGATAACACGAGACGGACCCCTCATTGGGCAAGCTTTTAAAACGCGTCGGCCGCAAACCCGCCATACAACGCATGGTCGGGGCGACCCTGGCGGCGCATATCGGACTGGTACGGCGGACCACCCGCTGGAAAACCATCGGCGAAGACGCCGCGCGCGGCGCATGGGCGGGCGAGAAGCCTGTGATCGTCGCGTTCTGGCACAACCGCCTGGCGATGATGCCTTACTGCTGGCCGTCCAAGCACCCGTTTCACATGCTCATCTCCTCGCACCCGGACGGGCAGCTGATCGCGCGCACGGTGAAGCACTTCGGCATCGAGACGGTGGCCGGCTCGTCCACGCGGGGCGGCAGCGAGGCGTTGCGCTCCCTCGTGCGGTTGATCAAGAGCGGCGTCTCGGTGGGAATCACGCCGGACGGGCCGCGCGGGCCACGTATGCGCGCCTCCGACGGCGCCATCGCCCTCGCAAGACTTTCGGGCGCGCCCATCGTACCGGCGGCTGTGTCGGTGAGCCGGCGCGTGGTGCTCAACAGCTGGGACCGGCTGATCGTCGCGCTTCCGTTCGGCGAGGGTGCGATGGTATGGGGTGAACCCATCACCGTGACAAGCGGCGCGGACCCTGATGCGTCGCGCGCGCGCCTCGAAGCGGACCTCACGCGTGTAAGCGCGCAGGCCGACGAACTGGTCGGCCATGCGCCGATCCTGCCCGCGGATATCGTGCATGCGCGCGCCTGAATTCTGGCAAAGCGACAATCCGCTGGCGCGGCTTCTGGAGCCGATCGGCCAGATCGTCGGCGGCATCACCGCGCGCCGCGCCCTGCGTGCGCCGCGCGTGCGCGCCGAGGTCCCCGTGATTTGCGTCGGTAACCTCACGACAGGCGGTACCGGAAAGACGCCCGTGGTCGGCTCCATCGTGCGCCGTCTCGCCGCGCAAGGACGCACGCCCGCCGTCGTAATGCGCGGTTACGGGGGAAGCTTAAAGGGCCCCGTGCGCGTGAGCACGAACACCCACACCGTGGACGATGTCGGTGATGAAGCCCTGTTGCACACGCGGCGCGGCGCCGTGTGGGTTTCCCGCGACCGGTCCCGCGCGGCCGCGCCGGCCGTTACGGCGGGCGCCGATGTCCTGGTCATGGACGACGGCCATCAGCATTCCAGCCTAGCGAAGGACCTGTCGTTGATCGTGATCGACGGGCGCACGGGCTTCGGCAATGGCCGCCTTTTCCCGGCCGGCCCCTTGCGCGAACCGATCCGCGGCGGCCTCGCCCGCGCGCAGGCCGCGGTGATCATGGGTGAAGACCGGCTCGGCATCGGGAGAGACCTTGCCGAACACCTCCCGGTTCTGTGGGCGCGGCTCGTGCCGGGCCCTGAACGCGCCCGGCTGCGTAACCAACGCGTCGTCGGTTTCGCGGGCATCGGCGATCCGGAGAAATTCTATCATATGCTGCGTGAGATCGGCGCGCGCGTGAACGCCTTCCATCCATTCGACGATCACTACAGTTTCGACGTCGCGGACATCCAACCGATCCTGGACGAAGCTTTTGCGATCGGGGCAATTCCGGTCACGACGGAAAAAGACGCGGTGCGGCTCGAGCCGGATCAGCGTCAGCAGGTTGACGTGCTGTCTGTGGATGTCGAGTGGGAACGCCCCGAGGCGCTCGACGCGCTGCTGGAAAAAGTGCTGACTAAGGTTTCGCCGGCATAAGTGCGAGAATGGTCTCGGGATCGAGACCTGTGTCGAACCACAATACCGAGAAATGCAGATGCGGGCCCGTGACGCGGCCCGTCGCGCCGATAGCGCCGATCACATCACCTTGTTTCACGTGCTGGCCGGGCGTCACGTCGAGACGGCTCATGTGGATGTAGCTCGTCTGCAGGCCGTAGCCGTGGTTGATGAGCACGGTGCCGCCCGAGAGCACGAGGCCGGGATTGGCGAGGGTCACCACGCCGTCGGCGGCGGCTTTGATGGGCGTGCCAGTCAAGTTCGCGATGTCGAGACCGCCGTGGATGCTGCCCGGCGTACCGTTGAGGATGCGCTGGCTGCCGTAAACGCCGGAGATGCGCCCGTCAGCGGGGCGAATGAGGCCGGTGCGGTAAAACGGTTTTTCCTCCAATACGGCGCGCGCGGCGCGCAGCAGTTTGGAATCCTCGGCGATCCGGGCCGCCGTGTCCGGATCGGGGGTGACGAGGTTTTGCGGCACGCCGTTGACGCGGTCGATCCGCCAGTCGCGTTTTGAGATTTGCAGCGTGCGGATTTCCGTCTCGCCATTTGGCGCGACGATCTTCAACGGCGCGGAGGCCTCGGCGTCCCGGCCAAGGCCCACAAGGAAGGCGCCGTCGGCCGCCGTCGGCACCGTGCGTTCGCCGAAGGTAATGGTCGAGCCCGGCGGCGCCGTGCCGATAACGAGACCGCCCTGCTCCAGCTTGCCGCCGATGGTGACGTCGAATGCGAACGCCGGCGTTGAAAACACGAGCGCGGCGAGGATCAGCTTTCTCATAACAGGCTTCCCTGCCCTGGGTCCGGTTTACGGGCCGGCTTTGTCTGCGGCTTGGCGCCGCCGCCTTCGGCCCGCGCGTCGACCTTGCCGTCATGGAACTGAAGTTGCAGCGCAGCACCAAGCGCGACCCCAGCCGCCGCCGTGACCGGAAGTCCCTCGGCATCGCGCACGAGAACATAGCCGCGTTCGAGCACACGCATGGGTGAAATCGATTCCAGACGGGCCGCGAGGGACTCAAGCTTCGCACCGCAGTCCGTAATTATCCGTATCGGGGACGACATCTCGAGGCGCGCTGTCAGAGTCTCAAGCTTGGCGGTGCAGTCCACCACGCCGCGCGTCGCCGCTCGCGCGAGACGGTGCACCAAATTCTCAACATCGAGCACGTGACGGGCGATATCGCGGCCAAAACGATCAAGGTTGAGCTTGGCGGACAGGACCGCAAGTTCATGGCCCTTGGTTTGCAGCAAGCTGCGCGGGCCGAGAGACAGCCGCTCGGACAACGCGTCCAAATCCTGCGTCTTCTGCGCGACGATGGTGTCAAGGCGTGGGATGCCGCGAATCAAGCCTTCAAGATGAATACTGCGCTCGGAGAGCACGCGCGTGATCGCATGTACCAGACGGCCGTGGCGCTGTTGAACGTTGGCGAGCAGATCGAGGCGCACCGGCACGGCCATCTCGGCAGCGCCGGTTGGCGTCGGCGCGCGTTTGTCGGCGGCGTAGTCGATCAGGGTCCAGTCGGTTTCGTGGCCGATGGCCGAGATGAGCGGGATCTTGGATGCCGCGGCGGCGCGGACGACATTCTCTTCGTTGAAGGACCAGAGGTCTTCGAGACTCCCGCCGCCGCGCGCGACGATGATGAGGTCGGGACGTGGGATGGCGCCATTTTCACGGAGCGCGTTGAAGCCGTTGATCGCGGCCGCGACTTCATCCGCAGCGCCCTCGCCCTGCACCCGCACGGGCCACACGATCACATGACAGCCGCAGCGCTCGCGAATCCTGTGCAGGATATCGCGGATGACCGCGCCCGTGGGCGAGGTCACGACGCCGATCACGGTGGGGAGAAATGGCAGCGGCCTCTTGCGGCCCTCGTCGAACAACCCCTCGGCGGCGAGCTTCTTGCGGCGATCCTCGAGCAGTTTCAGGAGCGCGCCTTGGCCCGCAAGCTCCAGGCTCTCGATAATGATCTGGTAGCTGGAGCGGCCCGGGTAAGTCGTGAGCTTGCCGGTGGCAATGACTTCCATGCCCTCTTCGGGCCGGATGCCGATCTTGGCCATGGCGCCGCGCCAGATGATGCCGTCGATGACGGCGTCTTCGTCTTTCAGGCGCAGATAGCAGTGGCCCGACCCGGCCAATTTGGGCTGGGAAATCTCGCCTTTCACCCGCACGTAACCGAAGGCGTCCTCGACCGTGCGTTTCAGCTGATGGGACAGCTGGGAGACCGTTAGGGCCGGTGAATTATGGTCCAAACTCGGCGTTTCGCGCGGGGATAGCATGTCGCTCATGGCTCTGTTATGCCACTCCCGCATTTCCAAAGAAACGGGGCGATACGATGCGAGTTTTGGTGGTAGGCGGCGGCGGGCGCGAACATGCCTTGTGCTGGAAGATCTCAGCGTCGCCCCTGTGCAGCAAGCTGTTCTGCGCACCGGGAAATCCGGGGATCGCCGAGACCGCCACCTGCGTCGCCATCGGCGCCGAGGACCTCGACGGACTAGTTAAGTTCGCCCAAGCCGAAAAGATCGATTTCGTGGTGGTTGGCCCGGAAGCCCCGTTGGTGGCGGGCCTGGTGGACCGCCTCACCCAGGCCGGCATCAAGTCTTTCGGCCCGACCAAAGCCGCCGCGCAGCTCGAAGGCTCCAAGGGTTTCACCAAGGACTTGCTCGCCAAGTACAATATCCCGACCGGAGCCTACGGGCGGTTCAAGGACGCTGCCTCGGCCAAAGCTTTCGTCGCCAAGAAAGGCGCGCCCATCGTCGTCAAGGCCGATGGCCTCGCGGCCGGCAAAGGCGTGATCCTCTGTCAAACGGCGGACGAAGCGAACGCCGCCGTCGATTCCATCATGACCGACCGCGCTTTTGGAGCGGCCGGCAATGAAGTGGTGATCGAGGAGTTCCTGTATGGCGAGGAAGCGAGCTTCTTCGTGCTCGTGGACGGCAAGACCGCGCTGCCGCTGGCGGCGGCGCAGGACCATAAAGCCGTCGGCGACGGCGACACCGGCCCGAACACGGGCGGCATGGGCGCTTACTCCCCCACTCCCGTCGTCGACGCCGCGATGCATGCCCGCATCATGAAAGAGATCGTGATCCCGACGGTCGATGGTATGGCGAAGGAAGGCACGCCCTTTACCGGCGTGCTGTTCGTCGGCCTTATGATCGGCGACCAGGGTCCCAAGGTGATCGAGTTCAACGCGCGTTTCGGCGATCCCGAGTGCGAATGCCTGATGATGCGCATGAAGTCGGACCTGCTTCCGGCGCTGATCGCCACGGCGGACGGCCAACTCGCGAACTTCGATGTGCGCTGGCATGACAACGTGGCGCTGACGGTGATCATGGCCGCCAATGGCTATCCCGGCACCCCGGAGAAAGGCACCGTGATCGGTGGCCTGACAGGCGCGGGCGCGCTGGAAGGCGTGAAGGTGTTCCATGCGGGCACAAAGGAAGACACACGCGGCGCGGAGAAAGTCATCGTCGCCAACGGCGGACGCGTGTTGGCGGTAACCGCGACGGGCGGGAACGTGCGGGAAGCGCAAGCCCGCGCATACCAAGCCGTGGATATGATCAACTGGCCGGGCGGGTTCTGCCGCCGCGATATCGGCTGGCGCGCGGTGGCGCGGGAAAGAACCTGACCTGTCATGCTTGCGGGCGTGGCCCGCGAGCATCCAGGGGTTTTGGTTTTTAGAAAACAGAAACGAGATAACCCTGGATCCTCGGCGCGGCGCGCCAAGGATGAGGGCGCTACCAGCGCGTCACTTACACTGCGACGTCAGCGTCGAGGAGCGCGGATCGAGCGAGGTCGCGGAGGCTTTTGAGCCGCCAGCGCTCGGCAGCATGGACTGGTCGTCCAGCAACTCCACCGCAGTGAAGTAGCTTTTGTCGGTGTTGGACACCGCGATCTCGAGCAGCTTTTCTTTCAGGACATCCAAGCGTTGGCCCGAGAAATCGGCCTGCTGAAGCTTGGCTTTGTGCAAGTAGAGCAGAATCTTCTCGTGCAGGATCGGCACCATGAAGCAAGCCGGACGCTCTGTCTCCGGGTTCGGCGCGAGCACGAGGCGCAGCGTGAGAACCTGGTAGCGCAGCTCCTTGCCGACACGATAAGGCGCCATGATCGGCATCATCTGGATCTTCGCGCCGCCGTAACCGACCGGACCTTCCTCGCCGCCGCCGCCATGTTCGGCCGCAAGCACCGGCGCCGAGATAGGCGCTGCGAGACCAAGGATCAGAGCCGTTGTGAGAAGAGCCTTTTTCATGGGTGCAACTCTAGCATTGGTTAGCGCCGGGCGGCGAAGAAACCTTTGAGCATCTGTTCGGCGCGGCTGGCCTCGACGCCGCCCACGACGTCCGGCGCGTGGTGACACGTGGGCTGGGTGAAAATACGTGGGCCATGCTCGACGCCGCCGCCCTTGGGATCGTAAGCGCCGAAGACGATGCGGCGAATGCGGGCAAAAGACGCCGCCGTGGCGCACATGGCGCAGGGCTCGAGGGTCACATAGAGATCGCAGCCGGGAAGCCGCGGCTCGCCCAGCTTTTCGCCGGCGGCGCGGATGGCCAGGACTTCGGCATGGGCGGTCGGGTCATTGCGCGCCTCGACCTCATTTCCGGCCGAAGCAAGGACC
The DNA here is from genome assembly GCA_041906145.1 of Rhodospirillaceae bacterium. Lineage (GTDB taxonomy): Bacteria > Pseudomonadota > Alphaproteobacteria > Rhodospirillales > Rhodospirillaceae > SHVO01. The sequence goes on from JAYRJU010000006.1 coordinate 94,684, forward strand.
TCGCCAGCGGGACCAACGACGACGGCCCCGATGGGCACTTCGCCCCGGGCCGCGGCGGCCTCGGCCTCGCGATAGGCCAGATTCATATATTCTTTTGAATCCAATGACTTACCTGCGCATTAACGATTGCTAAGGATTTGGAAACTATCTTTGCCGAACACCTTTATCCGGACAGCGCCCAATGGTCCAACCTTTGAATGATCTTGTGAAGATTGCAGGCCAGGCCGTGGAGCGTTCCACCCTGGCGGGCCTCAAGGTTGCGTCGGCTAAAAGTGGCGTGAGCTTCCAGTACCTGGTGGCCAAAGCCGCGCAGGAGAGCAGCCTCAATCCGGAAGCGCAGGCGTCCACGTCATCGGCCGCCGGCCTGTTCCAATTCACGCGCGGCACATGGCTCGACATGATGCATCGCTACGGCAGCCAGTACGGCTACGGCGATCTCGCGAACAAGATCAGCGTCAGCGACAGCGGCAAAGCGATGGTGAAAGACGCCGCCGCCGAGCGCCGCCTGCTCGATCTGCGCGAAGACCCGGAAGCCTCGGGCCTGATGGCGGCCGCCTATGCTCAAGACAATGCCGCGAGCCTTGAAGGCTCGCTCGGACGTTTGCCCGACGCCGCCGATCTTTATCTCGCGCACTTCCTGGGCGCCTCGGGCGCCGCGATGCTGCTCAACGCCGCGCAGGAAAATCCCGACGCGACGGGAGCCAGCGTGTTGCCCGCGGCGGCGAAAGCCAATCGCGCCGTGTTCTACACGCAGGATGGAAAACCGCGCAGCGTGACGGATGTTGTCGATCTGGTGCGCGAGCGTTTCGGGGCACAGCTTGATCGCTTCGCCGGTACCGGCGAGGTTATGCCCGAAGCTCCGGCGCAGGCTCCGCGTCAACAGGCGGCCGTGCAATATGCGGCGCACGGCGCGAACCGCGTGGCCGAGCAAAAGCCCGACATCACCAAGAAGATGGTACAGATGATGGTGATGCAGGAAATGGCGAAGATGATCGCCGCACGCCCGATGCAGATGCTGGAAGACGAAGAGGGCGGCGAACAGGATGCGTTCAGCACATTGATGTCGCCCGCCGGCTTCCAGGGTCAGGACTTCGCCGCCGCCATGATGCGCACGAACGAAGAAGCGGCGTCCGTGGGCCTGCCGAAGCAAAAGCGCGGGCCGTCGGCCTATCATCCCCCGGCGCCGCCGCCGGTGAATTTGAACGATCTCCTGTAATCTCTTCGTGGTCATTACCGCGCAGCCGCGAGGACCCGGGGGTGTTTCGTTTCTATTTTTAAAACCAAAAAACCTTGATCCTCGGGCCTTCGGCTCAAGGATAACAGTAAGGGAAACTTGACTCGCGCAGCTCCGCCGCTGTATCCGTCCCTCCCCCTATCCGAAGGTGTTGGATGTCACTGTCCGAGATTGTCGCCGCTTAGCTGATGACCGCGCGCTTCTTTTGAAGCGCGTTTGAAGGTCGTCGCACGCCCGCCGCTGGTCGGAAGACCTTGCGGCCCTCAGCGACAATTCAAGGATATCTCCCGTGAATATCTCACGCGGCGAACAGCGCACATTGCATGCGCTGGCGCAGGGTGGTTGCGTTCATGTCGAGAAGGATGCCAAGGGCAAGATCATGAAAGTGACTTGCACCAACCGCGACGGCTGGGCCCTCGTGGATTGTACCCTCGGCGTCTTCAAACGGCTGAAGAACCGGCGGCTGATCGCCTCACAGGCCTCAGGCCCTTATCGCATCACGCGAGATGGGCTGATGGCGGTGCGGCCTCAGCTTGATAATCGTTAATAGTACGCGTGACCCCGAAAAGCGGCCTTCCGTTTTCGGATAAGGCCACGCGTCCGCCTTAAAAATAGGGCCGCGATGCTTTCGGGCGTCGCGGCCTTCATGCTAAGAGAACCCCATGAAACAGCCCATCATCGGTATCACCGCCGACAGCGAAGAGCCCGGCGGTTACTCCAAATATCCCTGGTATGCCCTGCGGCAAAACTACTGCTCGGCGGTGCGTGAAGCCGGGGGCGTGCCGGTCGTGCTGCCGCACGAACTGAGCCTGGTCGCGGAATACGCCAAGATGATCGACGGCATCGTCGTCTCGGGCGGCAATTTCGACGTGGACCCGAAGCTGTTCGGCGCCGACGAACGTCACCCGAAGGTAACGCTCAAGGAAGGCCGCACGGACTTCGAACTCGCGATCACGCGCGCGATGCTGGACGCGAACAAGCCAATCCTTGGGATCTGTGGCGGTCAACAGTTGCTGGCCGTGGCGCTGGGCGGCACCTTGATCCAGCACATCCCGGATGAAGTGGACAATCCGCTAGCGCATGAACAACCGAACCCGCGCCATCAGGCCGGCCACGACGTGACCGTGAAAGAAGGCACGGTGCTGCACAAGGCTGTCGGCGGCGAGACCAAGCTGCCGGTGAACAGCGCGCATCATCAGGCCGTCAAAAGCATGCCGAAGGAGCTGATGGTCGACGCGGTGGCGCCGGACGGCGTGATCGAGGGTGTTGAAGACCCGACGCGCAAATTCTGCGTCGGCGTGCAGTGGCATCCCGAGTTCCACATCAGCCCGGCGGACGTAAAACTGTTTGCCGCTTTCGTGGGCGCTTGCCGCACATGACCAAGAAAAAAACCGCTCCGGAGACCGCTGCGGACGACGCGGACGCCGAGGACGCCGCCGGCAAGGGCGAACGCATCGCCAAGGTGATGGCGCGCGCCGGATTGTGCTCGCGCCGCGACGCCGAGAAATGGATCACGGCAGGACGCGTGACCGTGAACGGCGAAGTTTTAAAGACGCCCGCGCGCACAGTGACCGCCGACGATGATGTGTTTGTGGACGGCGAGCGCCTGCCTGTCGCCGACCGCGCGCGGTTGTGGCGCTTCCATAAACCCGTGGGCCTCGTGACCACGCATAAGGACGAAAAGGGCCGTTCCACCGTATTCGATTCGCTGCCGCCGGAGATGCCGCGCGTCGTGAGCGTGGGACGCCTCGATCTCAATTCGGAAGGCCTGTTGCTGCTCACCAACGACGGCGACCTTGCGCGCGAGCTGGAATTGCCCGCGCGCGGCTGGGCGCGCCGCTACCGCGTGCGCGTGCATGGCCGCGTCGACACGAAGATGCTCGAGCGCTTGAAGAACGGCGTGACGGTCGAAGGCGTGCGCTACGGCGAGATCATCGCCACCCTCGACGGCGCGACCGACCCGACCAAAGGGCCGGCGAAAAGCAACGTTTGGATCAGCGTTTCTCTTACCGAAGGCAAGAACCGCGAAATCCGCAAGGTGATGGCGTTCCTGGGTCTTTCCGTCACGCGCCTGATCCGCGTGTCTTACGGTCCGTTTCAGTTGGGTAAGCTTGAACCAGGCCGCGTGGAAGAAGTGCCGGGCCAGGTGGTGCGCCAGCAGCTCGGCAACGCCGCGCCCAAGGGCCTGTCGCTCAAACGGAAGCGCCGGTGAAAAAGAAAGATGCGGCCGCCAAACCCAACCGCCTGCGCATCATCGGCGGCGTTTGGCGCGGCCGGCTGGTTGAAGCGCCGCGCGATAATTCCATCCGCCCGACCACGGACCGGGTCAGAGAATCCCTGTTCAATCGTCTGATGCATGGCGCGGCCGGAAGCGGCGTCGCGCTGGCGGGCGCACGTGTCGCCGATGTGTTCGCCGGCACGGGCGCGATGGGGCTCGAAGCGCTGTCGCGCGGCGCGGCCCATGTGACGTTCATCGAACGGGATATGGCGGCGATGGCGCTGATCAAACGCAATGTCGCGGCGCTCGGCGCCGAAGACCGTGTGAGCTTCATGAGCGCGGATGCGACCAACCTTCCCAAAGCGGCGCTCGCCCACGACATGGCGCTGCTGGATGCGCCGTATGAACAGGGCCTGCCGGGACCGGCCATGGCCAGCCTCGCGCGCCAGGGCTGGCTGAAGCCGGGCGCGCTGATTTCCGTCGAAATGGACGAAAGCGACGTGCCGCCCGATGCCGGCGGCTTCACGCTGCTCGACCGCCGCGAGGCGGGCCGGATCGCGGTGCTGCTGTACCAGTGGGCCGGCGCCTAAATCAGCGGACAAAATTATCTCTGATATAATTTTTATTATATCTGGTATAATTTTCGGCATGAGTTACAGGGGCTTGGCGCCCGGGATGACCGTCCATGTCATCCAGCGGGGCAATAATAAGGGGCGGATCTTTGAGACCGCCAAGGACAGCGGCCAGTTCCTGGCCTGGCTGGCCGAGACCGCGGAGGCCTACGGGCTTTCGGTCCACGCCTATGTGCTGATGACCAATCACTTTCACCTGCTCGCGACGCTCCAGTCCAAGGACTCGCTGGCGCGGTGCATGCAATCGCTCGGCATCCGCTACACCCGCTACTTCAATGCCGTGAATGCGCGCAGCGGAACGCTCTACGAAGGCCGCTACCGGTCGTGCGTGATCGACCGCAACGAACATTTCCTCGGGTGCTCACGCTACATCGAGATGAACCCGGTGCGCGCCGGCATGGCCGCGTCGCCGGATGTGTACCGCTGGTCCAGCTATAAGGCGAACGCGGCGGGCCGGGCGGATGCGCTCGTGACGCCGCACGACACCTACCTGCGTCTTGGGACCGACGACGAAACGCGCCGCGCCGGCTACCGCGCCCTGTTCGAGACGCCGTCGCAGGCGTTCGACGACACCTTGCGCGCGGCCACCAACCGCGGCATCGGGCTTGATGAGGTGGCGCATATCAGGAAGCCCGGAAGGCCGCGCAAAGCGGCCGCCTAATTTAAAATGCGCGCCTTCACGCGCAGCCGCGCAAAGCGGCCGCCTAATTTAAAATGCGCGCCTTCACGCGCAGCCGCGCAAAGCGGCCGCCTAATTTAAAATGCGCGCCTTCGCGCGCAGCCGCGCAAAGCGGCCTAAGGCCGCTCGGGAATAATCGCGCCGATATCGCCAATGTCGTCCACGGCTTCCTCGGCAGGCGCCCCGTCCTGCAGTTCCGGCGGGAGTTCAGCTTCAGCGGCGGCCTTGGCCTTGTCTTCTTCCGAGATGTTGCGCTGATAGACCCTGGCGGCGACGGTGTGAATGTAATCATGCGTGGGATGGTCTTCGGGATGCGGCGCGGCCAACCAATCCCATTCCTCGTTGTGCCCGACCGTGGCCGTGTGAGGCAGCTTCAGCGCCTTCAGCAGATCGGTGCGCGAAACGATATTATCGCCCTGCATGGCAAAACGGTCGGTATCCGTGATGATGACGCCAATGCCTGTCGCCTCCTCGGCGACGGCTTTGGCGTGGCGCTCCATGATCTGATAGGCGACCTTGTCTGAATCGAGATCGGAGAAGCCGCGTTCCTTCTCGAAGTGATCGGTGAAGGGCTTGGCGAGCCGCGTCAGGCAATTGCACGAGACGATGAGGTCGGCCTCTTTCAGATAAGGAATCAGCGGGGGCGGCGCGGGATGGTTCGATCCCGGCGCGCGGCGTTCCTTCATGGCCTTGAACACGCCCGTGATATCGCCCGTCAGCGTCTTCACATTGAAGTGCTTGCGGGCTTCAGCGACGACCTGCGGCATGTGGAAGATGTCCACCAGGATCACTTTCTCGAAACGCTCGGAGAGCGCCTTCAGCGGCACCTCGAGCAGAAGTCCCGAGCCCAGCACGACCGCGAGCTTCTGTTGTTCACAGAGGTCGGCGGCCTTGGTGATGAAGGCTTTGCAATTGCGCTGATGTTCGGCCCAGGCGCTTTCGCAGCGCTTGGCGCGGAATTCGAGCGCGATGAGGCGCTTCAAATAGCCGAATTTGCGCACGCGCTCGGGCGCGAACGTCGTGATGTAGCGGAAAAATTCCCCGAGCATCCGGCTTAACCTCTATCCCCTAGCGGCGCCCAAACAGGCGTTCGATATCCTTGAGCTTCAGCTCCACGTAGGTTGGACGCCCATGATTGCACTGACCGGCATGCGGCGTCACTTCCATCTGGCGTAACAGAGCGTTCATCTCGGGTCCATTCAAACGGCGGCCCGCGCGGATGGCGCTGTGGCAGGCCAAGGTGCCGCACACGTCGCCAAGCTTGTCCTTGAGGCTCAACGCTTCATCGACCGAAGCGAGATCGTCGGCGAGGTCCTTGATGAGACTGGGCACGTCGGTTTCACCCAGCAGCGAAGGCACTTCGCGCACCACGACCGCGCCGGTCCCGAAGGGTTCCACCACGAGGCCGAGTTCGGCGAACTCGGCCGCGCGTGCGCCGATGCGCGCCGCCGACGGTTCGTCGAGTTCCACCACTTCGGGGATCAAAAGGATCTGACGATTGATGCCGCCATTGGCCAGCGCCGTCTTCATCCGCTCATACACGAGACGCTCATGGGCGGCGTGCTGATCGACGATGACGATCCCGTCCGAGGTCTGGGCGACGATATAGGTTTCGTGCACTTGGGCGCGCGCGACACCCAGCGGATGCGACTGGTAGTCGGCATCGACGATCTGCACCGGGGTCGCGTCGGGCGCGGACGGGGCCAGCGCGAAGAGGGACGGCGCTTCGTTCTCAGCGAGCCCCTGCCCTTCGTCCGGCGCCTGCATGGCGTAGGCCATTTGTGCTGCGGCGTGCGGCACACCGGAGAATGAGCGTCCATCGCCAGGGCGGAAGGACCCGAGCGCCGCGCTCGCGACCGTCGTGGAGGCCTTGTGTCCAGCTTCCGCCAGCGCGTGTTTCAGGGCGCCGACCATGAGACCGCGCACGAGACCGGCGTCGCGGAAGCGCACTTCGGCTTTCGCGGGATGCACGTTCACGTCGACGTCGCGCTGCGGCAGTTCGAGGAACAGAACGACGTAAGGGTGGCGGTTGGAAGCGAGAAAATCCTGATAGGCGCCGCGCACCGCGCCGTGCAAAAGACGGTCACGCACGGGCCGGCCGTTCACGAACAGATACTGTGCCAGCGCGTTGCCGCGGTTGAACGTGGGCACGCCGATATAGCCGAACAGCTTGATGTCCTCGCGCTCGGCGGCGACGGGCACGGCGTTGGCGCCGAATTCCTTGCCGATCACGCCGGCGATGCGTTCGAGATGCACATCGAAGAGATCGCTCTGCATATTCCCCGCCGGCAGATTGAGCCGCTGTTTTCCGTCCGCGGTGAGAGTGAAAGCGATGTCGGGATGCGCCATGGCCAAACGCTCGATGGCGTCCACCGCATAGGTGAGTTCAGTGGAGGCGGCTTTGAGGAATTTGAGGCGCGCCGGTGTCGCATAAAAGATGTCGCGCACTTCGACGCGTGTGCCGCGCGCGTGGGGCGCCGGCACCGGGCCGTCTTTGCGCCCGCCGGCGACCACCACGTACCAGCCGGAATCCGCGCCCTGCGTGCGGCTGGTGACAGTGAGCCGCGCGACCGAGCCGATGGCCGGCAGAGCTTCGCCGCGGAAGCCGAGATAATTGATGTCCAGGAGATCGTCGCTCGGGAGCTTGGACGTCGCGTGACGGTCGACGGCGACGATCAGTTCCTGCGGCGTCATGCCGCAGCCGTTATCCGTCACCACGATGAGCGAGCGGCCGCCGTCATTGAGCACGATGTCGATGCGTGTCGCGCCCGCGTCGATGGAGTTCTCGACGAGTTCCTTCAGCGCGGAGGCCGGCCGCTCAACCACTTCGCCGGCGGCGATCTGGTTGACGAGGTTCGGCGGCAGGAGACGAATAGTCACGACATCGCTTTCAAAGCGTCCACTTTCACTGTTGCGCCTTCGCCTGCAGATAGGCGAGCGCAAGGCCGGCGGTGGAGCTGTCCCGGGCCTTCAAGAGCCCTTCCGCCGCGGCAGGTTTGTCGAGCAAGGCGGGCATAAGTGACTTGGCCAGTTCCTTGCCCAACTCTACCCCCCACTGGTCGAAGGAGTTAATGCCCCAAATCAACCCCTGGACGAAGACCTTATGTTCGTACAAGGCGATCAACATGCCAAGCACATAGGGGGTTAATTCGTCCAAAAGCAGGGTGTTCGAGGGCCGATTTCCGGTGAATTCACGGTGCGGGCGCAGGCCTTCGGGCGTGGCGGCGAGATCGGCCGCGGTGCGGCCCTTCAGCAGCGCCTCGGTCTGCGCGAGGCAATTGGCCATCAGGAGGTCGCGGCTGGGTCCCGTCCCATCGGCGCCCTTGAGCGCAATGATGAAGTCGCAGGGGATGAGGCGCGGCCCCTGATGCAGAAGCTGGAAGAAGGAGTGCTGACTGTCGGAGCCGCCGCCGCCAAAGATGATCGGGCCGGTCATGGTCTCGACCTTGGCGCCCTCCTTGGTGACGGCCTTGCCGTTGCTCTCCATATCGAGCTGCTGGAGATGGAACGGGAAAAGCTTCAGGCGATGATCATACGGCATCACGGCGACGGCCGGTGCGTCGAAGAAATCCGCGTACCAGACACCGATGAGCGCGAGGATCACGGGCAGGTTCTGTTCGAGCGATGCCGTCTCGAAATGGCGGTCCATGGCCTCCGCGCCGGCGAGCAGCTGATCGAACGCCTCGTAACCGCAGGCGAGAATCACCGAAAGGCCGATGGCCGACCACACGGAATAACGCCCACCAACCCAGTCCCACATCGGGAACACGGCATCGGGAGAAAGGCCGAACTTCACCGCGGCTTCGACATTGGTGGAAACGGCCGCGAAATGCTTCGCGACGGCCGTTTCACCAAGGCGCGCGGTAAGCCACGCGCGCGCGGCGTCCGCGTTTGCCGTGGTTTCCGCGGTGGTGAAGGTTTTCGAGCAGATGATGAAAAGGGTTTCGGCCGGTTCGAGCCTGGCGAGCACTTCGTCAAGCTGGGCGCGGTCGGGATTGGACACGAACGCCACGGTCATCTCCGGCGCCTGCAAATCCTTCAGCGCGTCGGCGACGAACATCGGACCCAGATGAGAGCCGCCGATGCCGATATTGACGATGTGACGCAAAATCTTGCCCGTGGCGCCCCTCCACTGGCCGCTTCGTACCCCATCACTGAACGCCTGGAGGCGCGCGCGGGTTGCACGTACTTCGGGCATCACATCCGCGCCATCGACCATCATGGCCCGTTCTTCGCGGTTGCGCAGCGCCACATGGAGCACAGCGCGATTCTCGGTCGTGTTTATGCGCTCGCCGGCAAACATCGCCGCGCGGCTCGTCTCCACACCGCGCGCACGGGCGAGCTCGGCAAGGAGACTGATGGTCTCAAGGGTGACGCGGTTCTTGGAATAATCGGCGCGGATCGGTCCGAACGAGAACGACAGGCGCGCGAACCGGTCCGGGTCGGCGGCGAAGAGATCGCGCATGTGCTGGCCGCCAAGGACGGCGGCGTGAGCCTTGAGCGCCTGCCAGGCCGGCAGAGCCGTCAGGGACGATGAGTTCATGTAACGCAAAATCCCGGTTCAGAACTGAGGGGCCGGGCACCTTAGCAACCTAGCGGCAGGCTGCCAAACTTTGAGAATAGGAATGTTGTAGAATCAAACACTTAAGTTTCTCGCCTTGGCTGTAAATCCACCGTGGCGCGCGGGCGTGCCGCCCGGGCAGACTGGGGTCCGCCAACCTTCAAAAATGGGGACCTCTCGTGACCATCCAAACCACCCTCGCCGCCGGACTTCTCACCGCGCTGATGACCATTCCAGCCCTGTCCACATCAGCCGCCGAAATCACGCGCACGCCAAATGCCGGCAACGCGCTGATCCTGCAGTCGGCGACCATCCCGGCGGGCAGCGAGATCTTGTTCCTGTCGGGCCTGACACCGACCCCGATCACGGCGGGAAAAACAGACGGCTTCGACGCCTTCGGCGACACCAAGACGCAGACCATCGCGGTGATGGAACGCATCAAGGCGGCGCTGGCCGAAAAAGGCTATGCCATGTCGGACGTCGTGAAGATGACGGTATTCCTGGTCGGCGATCCGAAACTCGGCGGCAAGATGGACTTCGCGGGGATGAATGACGCCTACAAGATGTACTTCGGCTCGGCGGCGAATAAGAACCTGGTCACGCGTTCGACCATCCAGGTGGCCGCGCTGGCCGCGCCTTATTACCTCGTCGAGATCGAAGCGACCGCCGCGAAAGCGCCGAAGTAGTTAGGGCTTCGCCTTGGCTGGCGCCGGCTTCGCCGCGGGCGCCGCGCCGGGCTTGGCTTGCGACAAGTCAGGACCGACCACCACGACCACGAGATTGTCGGGATCATAGAGCTTCTTCGAGAGCGCCTTCGCCTGCTCGAGCGTGACCGATTCGATATAGCTGTTGCGCTTGTCGATATAATCGAGCCCGAGGTTGTCGCGCTGCACGGCGAGCAACGTGTCGGCGATGGAGCCAGTAGATGTGAAACGCAGCGGCCAGGCGCCGGTGAGATACTGCTTTGCGTCGTTCAGCTCTTCCTGGGTCGGTCCGCCGTCACGCATCTTCACCCATTCATCGCGGATGACCTGAAGGCTGGCTTCGGCCTGATCGGCGCGCGTGCCGACGGAGGCCATCATGGCCGCGCCCGCATCGTACGGCGCCATGCCTGTGCCGACGCTGTAGGCAAGGCCGCGCTTTTCGCGCACTTCGTCCATGAGGCGCGACTGAAAGCTGCCGCCGCCGAACACATAGTCAACCACGAGACCCGTGTACCAATCCGGGTCTTCGCGCATCAGCCCCTTCTGCCCGATGTACACAACGCTCTGCGGCAGGTTCTTGGCGATGCGCACGATCTTGCCTGTGCCGACGATGGGCGCGGGCGGAACGTCGGCCTTCAGGCCCGAGGTGGCCGGGAGGGTCCCGAACACCTGATCGAGCACGGCCTGGAGCTGCGCGGCGGTGATGTCGCCCGAGACGCCGACGACGAGGCGGTCGCGGGCCAAGCGGCTTTTCACCCAACCGCGCAGATCGTCAGTCGTGATGGCCTTGATGGAGGCCGGTGTACCGTCGTCCTCGCGCGCATAAGGGTGTTTGCCGAACAGCTCTTCCATGAGCCGCTGGCCGGCGATGCGGCCCGGATTCTCGAGCTGGGACTGAATGCTGACAAGGATCTGGCGGCGGATGCGCTCCACCGGCTCCTGATCGAAACGCGGCTGCGTGAGCGCCAGGCGCAGGAGCTCGTACGCCTTCCCCGCGTTGGGCGTCGTGGTGACGATTTTGCCGGTGATGTAGTCGTTGTCGGCGCTGAACTGGAGCGTGATGGCGCGATCTTGCAGTTCAGTCTGGAACGCGAAGGAGTCGAGCTGCCCCGCGCCTTCGTCGAGGAGCGAGGTGACCATGCCGGACAAGCCCAATTTCGCGTCGGGATCGATGGCGCTGCCGCCCTTGAAGCCGAACGTGATGGCGATGATCGGGGTGGTGTGATCCTCGGACAGATAGGCGCTGATGCCGCCCTTGCTCTTCACTTCACGGACGGTGAGCGCGGACGCGGGCGCGGCGAAAGCAACGACAGCAATCGCGAGCAGGAAAAACTCTTTCATGGCCTTATTCATGGGGTAGGCCCTCCGGCGGTTTGTTCAGGGGGCAACAGGATTCCCGTGACCGAGGAGTTGTCGGCGAACAGGCGGCGGGCGGCGGCCTGCACCTGGGCCAGTGTCACCTTGTTCACGGCTTCGGGCCAATTCTCGATATCCTCGAGCTTGATGCCGGACGCGAGCGACGTGCCGACCGCGCGGGCCGCGGACATCGGCGAGTCCTTCGCAAAGGCCAGGCGCGCTGCGAAGCGGTTTTTGGCCTGTTGGACATCGCCCTCCGTAATTCCATTAGCGAGCAATTCGGCGAGCGCCTTTTCGTAGGCCGCTTCGGCTCGCGCGATGCTTACCCCCGGGCTCGGGGTCATGGAGACGTAGAAGCTGCCGTAGGACACCGCATCGGTGTCATAACCCGCGCCAAAAGACGCGGCCACCTGCTGTTCGACAACGAGCTTGCGGTAAAGTTTTGTGGTGGACCCGCCGCCGACGATCTCGCTGAAGACCTCGAGCGCGTGCACGTCCGCGCGGTCGCCGACGTTGTAGCTGGGGGCGATGATCTGGCGGCTCCACGACGGCTGCGTGACACGCTCATGATGCAAGGTCACGCGTGTGTCGGCCTTGTCGTAGAGGAATGTCGAGCGCTCACGCGGCTTGAAGTTCTCGGCCTTCGGGATCGGCCCGTAATACTTCTCGGCCAGCGGTTTCAGCTTGTCCAACGTAATGTCGCCGGCAACGACGAGGATCGCGTTCTGCGGCGAATAGTATTGGCGATAGATCCCGAGGTTGTCGGCGAGATCAAGGCCGCGCATTTCCTCCAACCAGCCAATAACCGGGATCGAATATTTGTTGGTCATCCACAAGGCCGCCGCCATGCGTTCACCGAGCAGGGCCGAAGGAGAGTTATCCGTGCGCATGCGCCGTTCCTCGATGATGACTTCGCGCTCGGTGGCGATGTCCTTCTCGCCGAGGACAAGATTGCGCATGCGGTCCGATTCCATGTCCATCATCAAGGGCAGGCGATCGACCGCGATGTTCTGGTAGTAACCGGTGTAGTCGGTGGTGGTGAAAGCGTTCTGATTGCCGCCGTTGCGCGCGACGATCTCGGTCATCGCGCCTTCGGGATATTTCTTGGTGCCCTTGAACATCAGGTGCTCAAGAAAGTGGGCGATGCCCGACTTGCCGGCCGGCTCGTCGGCGGAACCCACTTTGTAGAACACCATGTGACTCACCACGGGCGCGCGGTGATTAGGGATCAGCACGACCTGCATGCCGTTGGCGAGGGTGAAGGTCTGCGCGCCGTAGACTTCGGCGCGAGCTTGCGGCGCAGCCATGAAAATGGCGGCGGCGAACAGTGGAGCGGCGATGCGGAGCATGATGATCCCTGAGACAGTCAGGCGGAGAGATGCGAAACCATAGCCCGCCCGACGCGCGGGCGTAAATCCAGGGTTACAACTAAGATAGAAAACAAAGTCCTGAGATTCTAAGCTTGGTAACAACAAAGGCAGGGGTCACGGCGTCGTGAACACAGTTCGGGAAAACTTCCAGGTTTGGCGCGCCGTAACAGACGCCTTCGCCTTTTGCTGGCAGCGGCGGCGCCTGATGGAACGTTACGGCATCATCCCGTTGATCCTGGGTCTCGGTGTGGCGTGGACGCTGCTTTATTTCCGCGTATCGCCGGACGAGCGAACGGTCGCGCGGTTCAGCGGGGATTTCCTCGCGTTCCTGATCGCGATTCCACCGGCCGTGGCTTGGTACCGCACTATTGTTTACGGCGAAGAAGGTGGCCGCCGGCCGATCTATGCGTTCACGCGCCTCGAGGTCCGCATGGTGCTGTGGCAAATCCTATTCGTAATTCCGCTGTTCATCGCTGTGCTGGTCGCCGCGATCCCGGTGGTGGCGGCGGGGGCCGTCGGCAAGATGCTGGGGGGCGATATCGGGGCTTACGCCCTGGCGACCCCGTTTGGCATCGCGGCGCTGGCGTGGGTGTTCTATGTCGTCACGCGCTTGTCGCTCGTGATCGCCATGGCGGCGCTGGAGACACGGGCGAGCTTTGAACGCGCGTGGAAAATGAGCGCGCCGATCGCTTGGCGGCTGACCGGCGCGGTTTTCGTCATGATCCTGGGCCTGATCCCGATGGGCCTCGTGGGCATCGGGATCGAGAAGCTTTTTGAGCCGCATGCGGCGGCGCCATACGTGGGCGCGGCGATCGATGCCGTGACGGGCCTGATCGGGCTGTTCCTGTTGTCCACGCTGTTCGGGCAGACCTACAAGACGCTGGCGGATACAGAAACGCCGCCGGCGGAACCGGCGGCGCTCTAAAGCTTAGACGCTGACTCTATTTTCTAGAAAATGCCGAGGGTGCCGCGTGTGCCGCGGCGGATGACCACCGAGGCGCCTTCGTTCGGCTTCTTGCCTTCGGCCGCGTTTTGGCTGAGGCGCTTCATTTCCGAGGCCGGGTCGACAATGGTGCCCGGGACGGCGGCGCCGTCGCGCCAGAATAGGAGGCGGTCGGAGAACGCGCGCTCTTCCGGAGCGAAGGTCGAAACTTCCTTGGCGATGGTGTTGCGGATGTCCGGCAAAACGCCGTCAGCACCGGCGGCGCCGAGGACGGCTGTTTCACCATTCGAGAAGCCGCGCTTCTGATAGTCGAGCAGGCGGGCGCGGCCCAGGAGCACGGCGCGGCCCTGTTCGGCCGGGGTTGCTTCCGGGGTGCGCTCGGAACCAGGGGCGGGCGGGCGCAGGTTGAAATCGGGCGGAATTGCCAGCGGGGCAGGCGTCGCGATGGCAAATTCGTCCGGCACCGTCTTATTGAGGCCGAGCGCGCGGCGCGTCCTGTCGCAGCCGGTCAGGCTGACAGCCGCCACAAGCATGATCGCAATGGATAAATAACGCATCGTCGTCCTTATGAATTAAGCGCCGCTCTCGGCGGGCTCTTGTTTGCCATCGTGCGGGCGCTCAAACAAGGCGTCAAGCAGCACAATTATGGCACCGATGGTGATACAGGTGTCGGCGATATTGAACGTTGGGAAGTGCCAATCCTGCCAGTAAACATGCAGGAAATCGGCGACCGCCCCGATACTTGCGCGGTCGATGATATTCCCGAGCGCCCCGCCGACGATGAGGCCCAGGCCGACCTGGAGCCAAGAGCGCGGCGTGCGCCACATCCAAACGGTCATCACAATCGTGATAGCGATGGTGACGGCGAGCAGCAGCGCGACCGCCGTCTCCGTCCCTGAGTTGAACAGTGAGAAGCTGATGCCTTCGTTCCACGACAGGTGGAACTGGAACACCGGCAGGATGTCGATGACCACGGGGCTCGCGAAGGGCGTCTCGGTGACGCCCTCCGGCCGGAAGACATGCTCCAGCATGTAGTATTTCGACGCTTGGTCGGCGATCACACCGATCGCGGCGCACGCGAGACCGGCACGCGGCACGGAGGAGATGGCCATGGGCTATGCCGCCTTCACTTTGTCGACCGCATCGGAGCAGCGTTCGCATACTGCGGGATGTTTGTGCTTGCCGACATCGGGCAGCACTTTCCAGCAGCGCACGCACTTCTCACCCTCGGCGAGATCGATGACCACGCCGACGCCGGCGACGTCCGGCGAGGTATGTGCCCCGCCAGGCGCGGCGCCCGGCTGAAGGGTGATGGCGGAGGTGATGCAGATATCGTCCATGGGCAAACCCTTGGCGACCTCGAGCAATTCGGCCGGCGCCCAGACCTTGGGGTGCGCTTGCAGGGACGCGCCGATCTTCTTCGCGGCGCGTTCGAGTTCGAGCGCACCGGTGATCGCGCGGCGCACATCGCGCACCTTTGCCCATTTCTGAGCAAGGCCGTCGTCACGCCAATGGGCCGGCAGGTTCGGGAACTGCTCGAAATGCACCGAACCGTTCTCGGACGGATAGCGCGCGAGCCAGGCTTCCTCGGCGGTGAAGCAGATGAAGGGCGCGAGCCATTTCACGAGGCAGTCGTAGAGCGTGTCGAGCACGGTGCGGCAAGCACGGCGGCGAAGCGACGACGGCGCGTCACAGTACAGCACGTCTTTGCGGATATCGAAGTAGAAGGCCGAGAGCTCCACGGCGCAAAAGTTATGGAGCTCGTTGAAGAGGCCGTGGAAGTCGTACTTGTCGCACGCATCGCGGATCAGGTGATCGAGCTCGCACAGGCGGTGCAGGATGAAGCGCTCCAGCTCGGGCATGTCGACCGCATCGACACGCTCGGATTCCTCGAAACCCGCGAGGTTGCCGAGCAGATACCGCAGCGTGTTGCGCAGACGGCGATAAAGATCGCTCATCTGCTTCAGGATGTTCGGGCCGATGGAGAGGTCTTGCGCGTAGTCGGATGCGACCACCCAAAGGCGCAGGATGTCCGCGCCGGACTGGGCCATGACGTCCTGCGGTGCGACGACGTTGCCGAGGGACTTGGACATCTTGCGGCCTTTTTCGTCCAGGACGAAGCCGTGGGTGAGCACGGCGTTGAAGGGCGCGCGGCCGCGCGTTCCGCAAGATTCCAACAGCGATGTGTGGAACCAACCGCGATGCTGATCCGAACCTTCGAGATAAAGGTCGGCGGGCCATTTGAGATCGGGGCGCTGTTCCAGGCAGAAGGCGTGGGTCGAGCCTGAATCGAACCAGACTTCGACGATGTCGGTGACTTGTTCCCAGTCTTCCGCCTTGTACTTGTTGCCGAGGAAACGCTCTGGCGGCGAGGCCAGCCACGCATCGCCGCCTTCTTTCATGAAGGCTTCCGAGACGCGATCGATGACGGCCTGGTCCTTGAGGACCTCGCGCGTCTGCTTGTGGATGAACAGGCCGAGCGGCACGCCCCACTGGCGCTGGCGCGAGATGCACCAATCCGGGCGCTGCTCGATCATGCTTTGGATGCGGTTGCGTCCTTGCGCGGGCACCCAGGTGGTGTCGGCGATAGCCTGGAGCGCGGTGCTGCGCAGCCCCGTCTGTTCCATCGAGATGAACCACTGCGGGGTATTACGGAAGATGAGAGGCGCCTTGGAGCGCCAGGAGTGCGGATAGCTGTGCACCAGCTTGCCGTTTGCAAGCAGCGCGCCGGCATCCTTCAGCGCGGCGAGCATATCCGGATCGATCTTGAACACATGTTTGCCGGCGAACAGCGGCACATGCGGATAGTAGGTGCCGTCGCCGGCCACGGTTTCCGGAACCGCGATCTTGTACTTCATGCACAGATAGTAGTCGTCCTCGCCGTGACCCGGCGCGGTATGCACGAAGCCGGTGCCGGCTTCGGTGGTGACGTGGTCGCCCGGCAGAAGCGGCACGTCGAAGTCGTAGCCTTTGCCGTGCAGCGGATGATGGCAGAGCGTGCCTTCGAGGTCCGCGCCCTTGAAACGCGCGGCTTCGGCATGTTCGGTGATGCCCGCGTTCTTGAGGACATCCGGCAGCAGTTCGACGTTGACGGCGAACTTCTCGCCGACGCGCGCGAGGCTTTTCTCGGTCACACCTTTCACGTCGACGACGACATAATCCATTGAAGGACCATAGGCGATGGCGCGGTTGCCCGGCATGGTCCAGGGGGTCGTGGTCCAGATGACGATCGTCGCGTCGTTGATCGCGGCGAGGCTCGTCTTCACGACTTTGAAGCGCACCCAGATGGTCGTCGAGGTGTGATCGTCGTATTCGACTTCGGCGTCGGCGAGCGCGGTCTTTTCCACCACCGACCACATGACCGGTTTGGAACCGCGATACAGCGCGCCGTTCATCAGGAACTTGCCGACTTCCTTGACGATGTGGCCTTCGGCTTCGAACGCCATCGTCTTGTAGGGGTTGTCCCAGTCGCCGACGACGCCGAGGCGTTTGAACTCTTCCTTCTGCACTTCTATCCACTTGGCGGCGAAGTCGCGGCATTGCTTGCGGAACTCGACGACGGGCACGTCGTCCTTGTTCAGCCCCTTCTCGCGGTACTGCTCCTCGATCTTCCACTCGATGGGAAGGCCGTGACAGTCCCAGCCCGGGACATAGTTGGAATCGTAGCCCGTCATCTGGCGGGCGCGAACGATGGTGTCCTTCAGGATTTTGTTCAGCGCGTGACCGATGTGCAGATGGCCGTTGGCGTACGGCGGGCCGTCGTGCAGCACGAACTTCTCGCGGCCTTTCGAGACCTCGCGAAGCTTCTTGTACATGTCCATCTTCTTCCAGCGCTCGAGCAGTTTGGGCTCGAGCTGCGGAAGGCCCGCCTTCATCGGAAAGTCGGTGGTGGGCAGGAAGACGGTCGAACGATAGTCGGGAGCGTTAGAATCAGCCTGGTCGGCCATGGCGCAGAGTCCACTTATGAGAGGGGCAGAAAAAAGCGGCGGGTATCCCCATTCCTACTCGGGAATGGGGCCGCTAATTCGCGCCAACTCTGCGTAATTCAATGACATAGGGCGCTTGGATATCAGGGATATCCACACGCATCAATGCGAAGCGCGCGAGTTTGCCATAACTATTTGAAAAATAATATTTTATCACCCCGGCACGGGGGCCAGCGAGGCGCGCCCTATGCGGGATAACTCACAAAAGGCGCCGGAGCGTTTGAGAAACCGGCCATGGTGAGCAGGCGCCGCGCGGTTTCGCTATCGGCGGCGATCTGGGCTTTAAGCGCCTCCAGGCCGTCGAACTTCTTCTCTTCGCGGATGTACCCGACCAAGGCGACGCGCAGGTGTTTGCCGTAGAGATCCTCGTTCATTTCGAACAGATGGGCTTCAAGCAGCACGTCGGTTTTATCGAAGGTCGGGCGGTTGCCGAAGTTGGCCACGCCATTGTGCCACACGGTTCCCGCCCCGTGATCGACCCCGGCGCAGATGGCATAGACGCCTTTTTTCGGATGCAGATAATCGCGGTACTCGAGGTTCGCGGTGGGAAAGCCGAGTTGGCGGCCGCGTTTGTCACCGGGCACGACGCGGCCTTCGATTTCCCAGAAGCGCCCCAGCATGCGCGCGGCGTCGCGCGGGCGGCCTTCGCGCAAAAGGTTGCGGATCAGGGTCGAAGAGAAGCGTTCTTCACCCGCGCTGAGCTTTTCCACGGCGGTGACGCCGAAGCCGTATTTGGCGGCGAGCTCACGCAACACCTCGACGTTGCCTTTGCGCTGGTAGCCGAAGACATAGTCGTAACCTACGACGATGTGCGACAGACCGAGGCCGCCGACCAGGATTTCGGACACGAAATTCTCCGGCGTGCGCTGGGAGAATTCCTTGTCGAAGCTTTGGACGTAGAGATAATCGACACCGAGCGCCTCGATCACATGCGCCTTCATACGGAAAGGCGAGAGGCGGAACGGTTCCTGATCGGGCTTGAAGAACATGCGCGGATGGGGCTCGAAGGTCATGACGGCGGCGGCGACCCCGGCCTTGCGGGCGAGGCCAACGGCACGGCCGATCACGGCCTGATGGCCGAGATGAAGCCCGTCGAAATTGCCGAGCGCGATCACACCGCCCTTGAGGGCGGCCGGGACTTCGCTCCATGTCCGAAAGACGTGCATCGCCATTCCTAGCCGCGCGCGGGAACCATGAGCACGGCCTCACCCTCGACCACGACTTTCTCCCCCACCAGGCACTGCGTCTTGAAGATCACGAATTTCTTTTCCGGCACCAACGCGGTCACTTCGACCCGAGCCACCACATCGTCCCCGATCCGCACCGGAGCTTTGAACTTGAATCCCTGGGACACATAGATACATCCGGCGCCCGGCAGGCGCGTAGCGAAAACCGACGAGATATGCGAGGCCGTGAGCATCCCGTGGGCGATGCGGGTCTTGAAGATCGTTCCCGCCGCAAATTCTTCATCTAAGTGGATGGGATTGGTATCGCCGGTCGCTTCGGCGAATTTTCGGATGTCCGCGTCCGTCATGGTCCGCGTGATACTGGCGGACATGCCGACCGAAAGGTCCTCGAACATGAATTGGGGGGTACTAGCTTGGATAGGGCCGGCCATGCGACACTCACCGTTAGTACGTTGGGCTGGGAGACTACGAGTGGCGAAACAAACAGGTCCGTTACAGGCGGTCAAGGGAAACAGACGGCTTTTGGGACGGGCGATTCTATTCGCGGCCGGCCTCGGAGCCCTGGCGGTCATCGCCGGTTGCGCCAGCGGCTGGACGCATCCGCGCAAGCAAGGCGCCGAAGCGGCCGCCGATGAGCGGGAGTGCTCACAGCGCGCCGAAGAAAATGTCCTGGCCCGCATCGGACGCCAGCGTTCCACCTATGGCTCCTCGATGGATCCGAACCCCGGTATGAGCCGCGGCGAAACGCCGATGCAGATGCTCGATCGAACCCAGACGCAAGACGACTACGGGCGCGATTTCGAGAACTGCATGACGTCCAAGGGCTATAGCAAGAAATAACGGCGGCAGCCTCGCATGGCCATCCGGCGCATCGACTCTCTCGGCTATCAACTGGGCCTTCTGAACCGGCTTTACGACCGCTGTCTGCAGGACGCGTTGAAGGAATTCGGCGTGGCGCCAGGGCAGTTCGCGCCGCTGGTGATGCTGTTCGAAGAAGACGGATTGACGCAGGCCGAGCTGTGCCGGCGCATCAATGTCGAGCAGCCAACGATGGCCAACACGCTCGACCGCATGGAGCGCGACGGGCTGATCAAGCGAAAGGCCGACGCCGACGACCGCCGCCGCTCGCACGTGTTCCTGACCTCGCGCGCGAAAGACATCCAGGCGCAGGTGATGGAAGCCGCGCGCGCGGTCTCGAACCGGACCGTCACGCGCATGAGCGCCAGCGAGCAGGACGAAATGTTCCGCCTGGTCGCGCGCATGGTCGAGAACCTCAAATCGTAAGGTGGAAGCCGATGCGCGTTCTGAGACACGCCGCCGTCCTCGCGCTTGCCGCCGTTCTCGCGGCGGCGCCCGCCTCCGGCCAGGAGCGTGAGGCGCGCCAGGCGATTTCGGAAGAGGCCGTCGCCTTCTTCGGGGGCCTGTGCATTTCCACGCGCGGCGCGCCAAACCGTATCGAACGTGCGATCGCCGAGCTCAAGATCAAAGCGGTGCCTTTATCGGACGAAGGCGTGCAAACCCTGCTCGACGGAAAGGCGGGCGATTCCGGCTGGGTGGTGCTGACGAACCAAGGCGCGGAATTGCAGCTTCTCGCCAAGGCGCCATCGACCTGCACCTTGCGTGTGCTCGATTCCTACGGCGACGTGGTCAACGATGTGATGGAGGACCTCTTGAAAGGCCTGTCGACCCACGACAGTTTCGCTTTCCGCAAGGCTATGGACGAAACCCGCAACACCAGCGGCGGCGACGAGCGCCTCGTCGGTTATTTCCTTAACTGGCGCGACGGCGGCTGGTCGGCGGCTTTGAGCGTTTCGCACATCGACGGTGATGGAAAAGACATCCCGCCGCAGACCTTCTTCAGCCTGGAAATGCGCCAGACCTCCTAGCGGCGTATTTAATTCTAGCGAATCCCACGGTCAGGCGATTGCGGTCCCGGTAGCCAAGTGGAATGATGGCGCGCGCATTAATTCAATTGCTGGAATGAGATGGCGGACGCTGAAGCCCTTTTCGCGGCGGTTCTGGACGCAACGGCGGATGCGGTGATGGTCACGGACCGGGCCGGAACGATCTGCCGCATCAATCCGGCGTTCTTCCGCCTGACCGGCTTCGCCGCGGACGCATTGGTGGGCCGCGACGCGCGCGAGCTGTTCCGCGAGATCAACAGCGAGGACTTCTGCGAGGAGCTGTGGGCGGAGGAGACCGAGCCGCGCTTCTACCCCACGGTGCGCTCGAAACACGCCGACGGACGTGCGCAAATCCACGCGCTCAACATGACCCCGATCCGCGACGCGAGCGGCGTCCCGAGCCGATTCCTCGCGGTCATCCTGTCGGAATCCCTTCAAAGCGAAGCCGGCGCCGGCGCGGCGCGGCGGGTCGGCCATGATCCACTGACAAACCTTCCCGACCGGTCCCTGCTCGCGGACCGCGTCGAACAGAACATCCTGAACGCCAAGCGCGCGAATAAATCCATTGCCCTGCTCGTGATGGGCCTCGACCGCTTCACCGTCATCAACGATGCGCTGGGCTACGCCGCCGGCGACATCCTGCTGCACGAAGTCGCGGAACGCCTGTCGAAAGTGATCCGTACTTCGGACACCGCGGCACGGCTGGACGGCGACAAGTTCGCCGTGATGACGCCGGTCACGGCCATCGACGACAGCGTCATCGTCGCGGAAAAGGTGCTGAACGCTGTCAAGAAGCCGTTCCACATCAAAGGCGAGGAGATCTTCGTCACCTTCTCCATCGGCATCAGCATCTATCCGACCGACGGCGAGAGCTTCGACGAGCTCCTCAAAGACAGCTTGAGCGCGATGCAGTTCGCCAAAGCCTCGGGCGGGTCGAGCTATCAGTTCTTCGCCAGCGACATGAACGCGAAGGCGCGCAATCGCCTCAGCCTTGAAAAGCGCATGCGCGCGGCGCTCGCAAACAACGAATTCGTTTTGTTCTATCAGCCGAAGATGGACGCCGCGACGGGCCGTGTGAAGGGCGCCGAAGCGCTGATCCGTTGGAACGATCCGGTGCACGGCTTCATCAGCCCGGGCGAGTTCATCCCCGTGGCCGAGGAGACGGGTCTCATCGTCGAAATCGGCACTTGGGTGCTGCGCGAGGCCTGCGTGCAGACGAAGAAATGGCAAGACATGGGCTACGAGCCTTTGCGCATGTCGGTGAACGTGTCGGCGCACCAGTTCAAGGCGCGCGATCTGCTCGACAAGGTGAAAGCCGCGCTCGCCGATTCCGGCCTCGAATCAAAGTGGCTGGAACTGGAGATCACCGAAAGCATGCTGATGAACGACGTGGAGTCCGCCATCGCGCGCATGCAGGCCGTGCGCGATCTGGGCTGCGGGCTTTCGATCGACGACTTTGGAACGGGCTATTCGAGCCTCAGCTATCTGGGGCGTTTTCCCATCACCACGTTGAAGATCGACCGCGCGTTTGTGAAGGATGTGCAGGAAAACCAGAACACAGCCGAGATCGCGCGCGCGATCATCGGTCTTTCACGCGGCCTCAACCTGGAAGTCGTCGCCGAAGGCGCCGAGATCCTCGAGCACGTGGAATTCCTCAAAGACAACGGCTGCGACATCATCCAGGGCTTCTACTTCTCGAAGCCCCTGGACGCCGCGACCTTTGAGACACGGCTGAAGAAGAAAGCTTAGTCATACCCGTCTTGTCTTCCTCGGCCCGAAGGGCCGAGGATCGCGGCCTAGCGGCCGCTATCATGACCGGCGTGTTTGTCGATCTTCCGCTACCGGCCGACAACCTGCAAGCTGTCGCCGCCCTTGGGGCGCTCGCCGGTCTTCCACCCGCCGGAAAGCTGGAACTGGATGACTTCGGCGATATTGGTCGCGTGGTCGCCGACGCGTTCGAGGTTCTTGGTCACGAACAGTAGGTGGGTCGAGCATTCGACCTCTTCCGGCGCCTTAGCCGAACTGGAGATGAGGTCCTGTGACATGCGCGAGATCACCTGACGCATAACGCGGGCGACGAGATCGTCGAGCTCATGGTCATGCTGCCACACCATTTCGGCCTTGTGGGCGTCGCGGGTGGTGAAACTGTCCATCACGTCGCGCACTGTGCGCTGGGCAAGGTTGCCGAGCGCGGCCATGTCCTGCGGGATCTGGATGCCCGCGCGCGTGAGGATCAAGCTGCGTTTCGCGATATTCTTGGCATAGTCGCCGATGCGCTCCAAGCTGCCGGCGATCTTCACGTTGCCGAACACATAGCGCAGGTCGTTGGCCATGGGTTGGCGGCGCGCGATGATCGACAGCGCGCTGGCTTCGATCTTGCGCTCGCATTCGTCTATCTCGCTGTCGCGCCGGATGATGGCCTCGGCCGCCTCGGCGTCCTGGCGCACCAGGGCTTCCATGGCGTCGCGCAGCTGCGCTTCGGCCAAACCGCCCATCTCCAGCACCTTGCGTTCAAGCTGCGCGAGATCGTTATCGAAGCCCGATACGATGTGAGAGTGTTCGCCCTGGTTCATGCTTCGTCCCGGCTAAAAATCGCGAAAGTCAGAGAATCTAACATAGCTACGGACGTTAAATATGCCGTGGAACCCACTGTTCCTTGTGAAATATTTGTGACCGGAGGCGAAAAATCGCGATGTCTCACGGCCTTCTTCAATCGGCACCGGCGCGTCCAAGCCTGGATTCTTAGGGGCCAAAGGCTTATGTGGTCGTCCACATTCGGCCCCGGACCAGTCCTTAATTCCCGCGCGAGCGATGACTTATAGCGTCAAAGAGATCTTCTATACCTTGCAGGGCGAAGGCGCGAACACGGGCAAACCGGCCGTGTTTTGCCGCTTCGCCGGCTGCAATCTATGGAGCGGGGTGGAAGCCGACCGGGCGCAAGCGACGTGCAGGTTCTGCGACACCGACTTTGTGGGTGTGGACGGCGCCGGCGGCGGCAAGTTCAAGACAGCTGAAGACCTGGCCGCGGCGGTTGCGGCCACGTGGCACGGCGACGGAGGAGAGAAGTTCGTGGTTTGCACCGGGGGCGAACCCCTCCTGCAGCTTGACCCCCCACTGATCGCCGCTTTCCACGCGAAGGGGTTCAAGATCGCCGTGGAGACCAACGGCACGGTCGAAGTGCCGCCCGGCCTCGACTGGGTCTGCGTCAGCCCCAAGGCCGACGCCAACCTGATTGTGACCACGGGCGACGAGTTGAAGCTTATCTTTCCGCAAGACGGCGGAGCGCCGGAGCGCTACGAACAGCTCGCTTTTCGCCACTGGTTTTTGCAACCTATGGACGGTCCGGCGCGGGACGCCAACAGTAAGGGCGCGGTAGCCTATTGCCTCGCCCATCCGAAATGGCGTCTCTCCGTCCAGACTCATAAGTATCTAGGGATCGCGTAAGACATGGCTGGACGGTTCGAGATCGTCAAAGAATTCGGCTTCGAGGCGGCGCACGCCTTCCATCACAAGCCCAAGGGCCACGAGAACACGCGCGTGCACGGACATTCGTTCCGCGTCGAGGTTGCCTTGCGCGGTGAACCGGACGACGCTACCGGCTGCGTGGTGGACTTCGAGAATGTGACCGCGTCGATCGAGGCTGTGCGGAGCAAACTCGACCATCATTTCCTGAACAACATCCCCGGGCTCGAAACGCCGTCGCTGGAGAACCTCGCGGCCTGGATCGCGGGCGAGCTCCGCCTGCTCCTGCCGCAAATCACCAGCGTGACGGTGCGCCGTCCGACGCTCGGCGAGTCCTGCCGCTTCGAGGTCGCATGACCAATACATTCGTCCGCCCCAAGGCCCTGGTCCTGCACTCCGGCGGCCTTGATTCCACCGTCTGCCTCTTGCTCGCGCGCTCAAGGGGCCGCGACGCCTACAGCTTCGGCATCAACTACGGGCAGCGCCAGCAGATCGAGCTCGAGTACGCGAACAAACAATGCGAACGCTTCGGCTTTGAGCGGCGCATCGCCGATGTGAGCTGGCAGAAACCCGAGATCCACGTCCCGAAGGACCGCACGGTCGCCGAGATGAAAGCGGGCATCGCGCCGACGTTCCTGCCGGGACGCAACGCGGTGTTTCTTGCGCTGGCCTGCGCGGACGCCGCCGGCACCGGCGCCACGGAAGTGTGGCTCGGCGTAAACGCGGTCGATTTCTCAGGATACCCAGACTGCCGGGGCTCGTTCCTGGACGCCTTCCGCGCCATGTGGGCCGAAGCGGTGCCCAATCCGCCCCGCATCGTCGCGCCGCTGGTGAATATGTCGAAGCCGCAGATCGCCGCGCTGGCCGGCGAACTGGGCCTGAAGATCGGCGAAACCTGGAGCTGCTACGCGCCCGAAGAAAAGAACGGCGTCACGCAACCTTGCGGCCACTGTGACGCCTGTCTCCTACACGGCCATGCATGGCGCGAAGCGCGGATCGCGCCCGCGGCCGACCTCGTCATTTAGAACGACGCGGCGACGGTCAGTCCGAAGGTCCGCGGCATTCCCGGAAATACCTCGATGAAGCCGAGGCTCGTGTTGGCGAGCCCGGTGACGAGGTACTTCTCGCTGAACAGGTTCTTCACCCACACGGTCGCGCTGTAGCGGTCGCCGGGGCTGCGCAGCGCAAGGCTGGTATTCGCGAGCCAATAGCCGCTCTCGTACAGCACCGGGTTGTTATCGACCGAGAAGAAGTGTGAGCCGGTGTAGGACCCATCCAGCTGCGCGCTCAAGGTATAATCGCCCACGGGCACGTCATAGCGCGCAGTGCCCGCGAGGGTCAGACGCGGCGAGGACGCCGTACGGTTGCCGGCGAAGCTAGTGGCCGGATTGCTGGGGTCGAGCAGGAATTCCTTGAACTTCGCATCGAGAAGACCCGCCTTGGCCTGCAGGAAAAGCGCGTCCGTCGGCTGGGCGTTGACGGAGAACTCGGCGCCGTAAACCCGGGTCTTGGCCGCATTGGTGAGGCTTTGCAGCGTCACCGTGGCGCCCGGCACGTTCTGCGACACCTGCTGATCGGTGAAGTCGTAGTAGAAGGCGGCCCCTTCGAAGCTGAGGCGGCGATCGGGCGTCGCGCCCTTGAAGCCGACTTCGTAGCTGTCGAGGAACTCGGGGTTCACGATGGTCGCTTCGGCGGGCGCGAACAGCGCACCGCCGTTGAAGTCGCCGCCTTTAAAGCCGTGCGCGTAGTTCGCATAGACCATCACATCTTCGGTGATGTCGTAAGCGATGTTGGCGCGGCCCGTCCATTCACGCCACGAACGGCCCACCATGGTGCGCGGGATGGTATCGACGAGCACGCGGCTCAGTGCGGTCGGCCTGTCGATGAAGTCGACCGCATAGCCGGTCGCATTGAACAAGAAAGCGCGGCGATCGGCGCGGCGGCGGTCGTAGGTCCAGCGCACGCCGCCCGTCAACTTGAGGCGCGAAGTGATGGCATAGGTGCTTTCACCAAAGACCGCGTAGCTCAGGGTTTCCTGGTGCATGCTGGACGCGATCCCCTCTTCCACCGGGAACACGCGCGACAGGCCGCCCGGTCCGTAGCCGTTGGCGGCATAGTTCTGGAAGGCCTGAAGATCGTCTTCGTAATAGTTCGCGCCGAATATCCATTGGAGCGGCCCTTCGCCTGTCGAGAGCGCGCGCACTTCCTGGCTGAACTGGTGATATTTCGAAACGGTGTTGGCCTTCAGCGCGAGCGCAGCGCCCGCGTCGGAATCGTTATTGAGTTTGCGCTTGTTACCGTCGAAGCCGGATTGCGCGACGATATCGACGCCGTCGCCGTGCCACGTGAACGTTCCCGCGGTGCCCCAGGTATCAATGAAATCGTAGGAGTGAAAGTTAGTGAAGCTTTCGCGGTAATTCGTCGTGTCGCGGAAGCCGAAGAAATCGGTGCAGGCGCCCAGACGCGGGACGGTCACGCCGGCGGGACAGACCACGCCGACCTGTTTGCCCGGAATGATGTCGCTGCGGTTCTTGCCGCCGTGAACGTTCAGAACGATATCGAAGTCACCGGGCATATAGCGGAGTTGGCCGCGCGCCGACCAGATGTCGATCGCGCCCTGGTCCTTGATGCCGCTGGTGGGATTCTTGTTGGAGACATAACCGCCGCGGTTCAACGTAACGACGGCAAGGCGGACAGCCGTCTCGTCATCGATCGCGAAACCGCCCGCAGCTTCCACATTCACTTCGTTGAAGCGGCCGTAGGTAGCGCGGACTTGAGCGTTGGTACCTTCGGCCGGATCCGGCTTGCGCGGGATAAAGTTGATGACCCCGGCCGTGGTGTTGCGGCCGAACAGGGTGCCCTGCGGCCCCTTGAGGATTTCGACGCGCTCGAGATCGAGCAGACCGAATCCGTATGTAATGGTGGCGCCCTGGTAGACGCCGTCCATATGGAGGCCAACGGCGTTGGCCTGGTTGCCGTTGAAAGTGGTGCTGCCTATCCCGCGCAGGAAGATGTGCGGCGTGGCCATGCCGAGGATGGAGTGCCACATCAGGTTCGGCGTCTGGCGCACAAGGTCGGCGCTGGTCGTGTAACCGAACCGCGCCACGTCGGCGGCGGTGAAGACGCTGATGGCCTGCGGTACATCGCCCAGCGTTTCGACTCGCTTTCTGGCCGTCACGACGATCTCGTCGACAACCGGTTGCGCCGCGAACGACTCACCTGTGAATGTGAAAACGGTTAAAGCCGCCGCCGCAACCGCCAATTTTGTATCGATGAGGCCCGCGGTGCCCGCAAGGCGCCGCTGCGCGGCGCCAGTCCCCAACGTCATTTTTCCCATCCCCCGCGCTAAGGCCCGCCGTTTTCAGCGTGTTTTTATTCAAGCAGAGGAAGAAGTTAGTACAATACGTCGTCTCCGCAGTCAGCACAATACGTTCGGGCATTTGCAATTTATAACTACTATAAATTGTATAAATATAAGTACTTTTTGAGACAACCAGGACGCGCGCACCCCCTTTTGAACAAGCATTGATTCAGGCGGGGCCGCCCTCTATTGTGACGCATTGTTAAGAGGCCAAACGATGTCGGCGCACAAGCGCTGCGGGTTTGGGGGAGATCGCGGGCAGCGGGCCTGCGGTCGGTGGGAAAAAGGCCGATGCGCGCGAACTTGGCCAGCATGCTTTCCGACCTGGATACTTTGACGAGCGAGCGCTCGTTCAAGAACAAATTCGATTCCATCTTCGCGAACCTCGGCTTCGACACCTACACCTACGTCAGCCTCCAGAGCGATGAGCTCGAGGACGGCAAACGCGATTACGCGAACAACATCCTGTGCCTGACGAACCTTCCGCCGAAGTGGGTCGCCCGCTACGCGGAAGAGGACTACGCGGGCGCGGACCCGGTGATAAAGGACTGCACGGCGGGCCGCCTGCCGATCCTGTGGACCGAGTCATATCGCTCGAACTCCCGCACCGCGCAGGAGTCCCGGATGATGGAAGACGCCTGGGAAAACGGCCTGAAGCGCGGCCTGACCATTCCGATCCACGGGCCCAAAGGCGAATTCGGCATGTTCAGCCTGAATTCGGAGCTCGCGAACGACGAGTTCATCAAGGCCACGGATGAAACCAAATACGACGCGCAGGTGATCGCTTACCACCTGCACGACGCCGTGCAGCGCCGCTTGAAGGCCGCGCGTGAAGTGCCGCTGCCGGTTCCGCTTACCGAACGCGAGGTCGAGATTCTGCGTTGGACGGTCAGCGGCAAGACCGCCTGGGAGATCGGCGGCATCTTGAAAATCTCCGAGCGGACCGTGAACTTCCATATTCAGAACGTGATGGGGAAGTTCGGCGTGCACAGCAAGACGCACGCCGCCGCCAAGGCCATGGGCATGGGCTTACTCAACATCTAATTAGTGCCTGAGACGCAGCTTGGCGCGGGCGAAGATATCCTTCGTCGGGCGCAGCGTTATCAAATTGCCGAACTCCGGCTCCTTCTCCGAGGTGATCTCGAGATCGAAACGGCGGAAGATCATGGCCAACGCAAATTGCATTTCCATCATCGCAAAGCCCGAACCGATGCACACGCGCGGACCGGCGCCGAACGGGAAGTAGGCGAATTTCGAGCGCCCCGAGATTTGATCCGGCAGGAAGCGGTCCGGATCGAACTTTTCCGGGTCCTCCCATACGTTCGGCAATGTGTGGATTAGGTACTGCGAGATGAACACCGTAGTGCCGGCCTTGATCGGCTGGCCCGCGATATTGTCGTCGTTGATGGCGACGCGCGCGAACCACCAAAACGACGGACGCAGGCGCGCCACTTCCTGGATTACACGCTTGGTGTAGTCGAGCGTCTTCACATCCCCGGATTCGGGTATGCGGCCGGCCAGCACCATGTCCGCTTCATCGCGCATGCGTTCGAGGTGCGCCGGATGCTGAGTCAGCATCAAAAGCGCCCAGGCAACCATGGTCGCGGTGGTGTCGTGGCCGGCCAGCATTAGCGTCATGACTTCGTCGCGCAACTGGCGATCACTCATGGCTTCATTCGTATCGGCGTCACGCGCATCCATCAGAATGGACAGAAGGTCGTCGCGAACGGACGGCTTCGCGCGGCGTTCCTCGATGATGCGCGAGACGACGCCTTGCAGGAAGTCGACCGCGGTCTTGAAATCGCGGTTCTTCTTGGTGGGCATCATCTCGCCAAGCCCGGTGATGTCCCAAATGCGCTTTGACGAAACTTCGTGCACGATCTTCATGGCTTCAGCGAAGCCATTGGCGTCGCCGCCGAGACCCGTGGAGAACATGGTCTGCAGCGCGATCTCGAGGGTCAGGATCGAGGTGTCGTCCGAAATGTTGAAAACCTCGCCGGAATGCGCACGCGTTTCCCAGGTCTTGAGATGCGATTGGATGACATCGGTCATGCGCGAAGCCAGCGCATCGACGCGTTCCTTGTGGAACGACGGCTGGATGAGTTTGCGCTGGCGCGTCCACAACTCGCCCTCGCTCATGAACAAGCCGTCGCCGAGCACCGGCCGCAATTTCCCGAGCATCGGGGTCTTGCGGTAGTTCCGGTAGTTTTTCTGCAACACGTGTTCTACGTGCGCCGGATGGTTCAGGAGGTAAGCAGTTGTCATAAGAATTCTCAGTGGAACAATGTCACCAAAATTACGCGCCGTTTCGACGAGGAACTTAAATGTGTTTCCCCGAAGCATCGGCAGGACCCCGACAATCGGATAGCCCTTAGGTCCTGCGAGTTCTTTGCGCGCCTGCATTATTGATCACGGCTCCCTGACACCAGCGCGCTAGTGTAGTGCCGCCTTTCACGGGTCGACAATTTCTTATGCAGCGAGCTTGAATTCTTGCATCGGCTCAAACGTCTCGGCCCGGAGCTGAGCGCGGCGGGCATTCAGTTCGCTGACGTCCGCATAACCGGAGACCGCGCGCGTAACGCCGATCTGGAGCGGCGCGCCGTAGCGGTGCGTCAGGAGGCCTGCACGCTTCAAAATGCGCTCGAAGCGCACGTCCGTGACGGCCACGACTTTCGAGATGTTGCGGCGCTTGCAGAACGCGCCGAGCTGATCGAGCAGCATGCTGGTCACCATATTGATGGTGCCGAGCGACTCATTGCCGGCCAGGACGCGCTTGGACACGGCAAAACGGCTGATTTCCCAAACGTCCGGCGCCTCGGGCGCAGGCATTCCGTGCAGGAGTTCAGGGAAAACGTCTTTCAACATATAAGGACGAGTGGTCTGCAGCAGGCGCCACGATCCGAGGACCTGGCCTTCGTGCTCGCAAACGATATAGACCGGGTCGAGATCGTCGAACATGTCGCGTTCCTTGCCCGCGAACGAACCGACTTCCCACGCGAGGCGCTCTTTGAACACCTCGTGACGAAGCTTGAACATGCCGTCGAGCTTGCGCGACGTCTCGATCGTGTTCTCCGGCATCTCGATAATGGAAGTGAGCATTCTAGTCCCCGATCCAACGCGTGATGGTTTCGGGTGCAGATCACCATATCGTTAAGGTTCCAGGACCTGTCAGGACTGACAGGTCCCGTCCTTCCCAGGCCGGTGCAGGGTGGTTGTCATCGGTCAGCGCCTTCAAAATAAAAACGTTAATAATGCTGCCGAATCAAAGACTTATGTTGGGGATCGCTCCCCCGGCCGAGTCTCTGGGGACGACCTGTTAACAGCTGCTACCGACGACCTCGGACGCCACGGTCCACCTGTCAGGACCGATAGGACAAAAGCCATTTAAGGCGACGTCCCGAGGGCAACATTGGAACTTGGAGCCGGACTATGACCCATCACACAAGCAAGCTGTCCCGTCACGGGGCAGCGGACAACGCCCAAACCTCCACGCACCGCGGCTGCGCCGCATCAACGTATCGCGGCTTCGCCGCTGCCGCGCCGACCGGCATCTCCGCCGCGCGCGCGTCGACGAGCCTCGCGGTATCGATGATGGTGGCGCTGCGTTACCTGGAAGGACGCGCCGGCCGCCAGGTGCCCGCGCACGCAATTCCTGATCCGGCCCTCTCCTAGGAGGCGGTGATGCGGGAGTCTTCGCAAGCGGGCGGAACGTCGGGGAACGGGCGCACCGCACCACAGGCGCGGCTGTTTGCGACCTTCAAACTCGCCACGTCTTACATCGAGATCGTGCAGAAGCGCGCGGTCGCAGGCAATGCAAGGCCGGCAGCGAACCTCAATCGCGTCGGACTTGTATCCTCTGACCTTACGCCCACCGCCCTCACCCTCACCGGTCACGCACCTGTCAGGCCCGATCGCTCATGACCTTGGTTTCACCAACCTCGGTCATCCGTAACGCCCTCAACAACCGTGCCGACCTTGCCCTGTCGGCGCTAGAAGCGCGTACGTGCCACTCCTGGAAGATGAGCCTCGACCGGGGCAGCGCGCTTGCGCGCGCGGAAGACTTCGCCGGTCACCCCTCGTTCCATCTATATATTCGCGAAGGCATCGGTGCGTTCGTCGTCGATCTGGACGGTAATTGCTTCATCGACCTGTCCATGGGTTTCGGCGCGCAGCTTCTGGGCCATGCCGTGCCCGCCATCCAGGAAGCGGTGATGGCGCAGGCCTCGCGCGGCTGGCACGCCGGCCTCGTGACCGAGCGCCAATTGGAACTCGCGCGCCATATCCAGGCCGCGAGCGGCGCCAACGAACGCGTGACGTTCTGCAATTCCGGCAGCGACGCCACCGCTTATGCCATGCGCGCCGCACGCGCGTTCACCGGCCGCGACCTCGTCGGCGTTTTCGCGGGGTCGAATCACGGCCATCACGATTACGGTATCGCGGGCGAGGCGCCGCCGCGCGCCCACGAGACGGTGGACGCCGGCAGCCTGTTCGGACGCCCGGGGATCCGCCGCCCGCTCCGCCATGCCGGCGTGCCGCAAGCAATCGCGGATTCAACCCTAGCCCTTACATACGGCCATCCCTCGGTGTTCGATCACGTCCGGCGCCGGCGCCGCGATCTTGCCGCGGTGATCGTCGAGCCGGTACGCGCGCTGGATCCCTCGGCCGATCACGGCCCGTGGCTGCGTGAACTCGCCAACGTCTGCGGTGAATCGGGCGTGCTACTTATTCTCGACGAGCGCCTGACAGGCTTCCGTCTTGCCTATGGCGGCGCGCAGGAACGCTTTAGCGTGATGCCGGATCTTGTCGCTTATGGCGAGATCATCGGTGGAGGATTACCGCTAGGCGCTGTGGCGGGGCGCGCCGACATCCTGAGCCACATGGCCGGACGCGAGACGCCGGGACGCGCCCGGGCGGACGGCGGCGCATCGGGCAATATTCTCAGCATCGCCGCCGGGACAGCGGCTTTGAGTCACCTTTCCGCGCGGCGCGGCACGCTCTATTCCGCGCTCGATGAAAAGGGCCGTTTGCTCGCCGACGCTTTCAACGCGTTCACCGCCGCGCACGGATTGCCCGCGAAAATAAAACTCGCGGGCTCAATCTTCCGCATTCAGTTCACGCGCGCGGACGGCGCAAGCGGCTACTCCGCCGCCGAGGCGGCGTTCTATACGCTCGCCCTTAATAAGGGCGTGTTGGTGCACGCCTCGCGGTTGGGTTTTCTTTCGGGGGCGCACACCACGGGCGATATCGCCCAGGTCGTGACGGCGTTCCACGAAGCCTTGAGCGACGTAGCGAGTGACGGATTGTTCGACGTGAAGGCGTAAGCCGCGCCGGCTTTACGGAGCCAGGGACGCGCCCATTTCCGCGCAACGCTGATTGACCACAGAAATATCGACCTTGTTCTGGGTGGCGGCCAGATTCCGGCTCACTTCGGTCAAACAAGAATCCTTGAAAACCTTTTGCGCACTGGCGACCAGTTCAGCGGGGCACGGCACCCTGCGGCCGGCTTCGGATTTCGCGAACCGCGGCGGCGAACCCTCGAACAAGGGGCGGTCGCCGAGGAAAATGCCGATCAGCGGCGGATTGACCGGCAGCAGCACGCCCTTTTCGTCGAGGAAGCGCATTTCAGTACATTGCGGAGCCGCGAAAGCCTGCGATGCGGACAGGAGGGCGGCGGCGGCGGCACAAAGACCAAGGCTCTTCATCGATTCCTCGAAGGGTGGTGAACGGTGCAGCAGAGCTATAGCAGGAAAACGGCCATACAAGAGGGGCGGAAATAGGGCGACCCCGCATAAATTTGAACGCCGGGCGTGCAAGGAAATCATGTTTTCGCGCTATCCAGTCTGACATGATGCGTTGGATTTCCATGACGAAGGCTCATCCGATGATCAAGCGCGCAATTGCCGCCGCCCTGTTCGTTCTCTGCGCGTCCCCCCCCTTCGCGGCTCAGGTGACCGCACGGGACATCTATTTCGATGTGCCGTATGTCGCCACCCCGCCGGCTGTGGTCGCCGCCATGCTGAACCTCGCCAAGGCGGGGCCGAATGACGTGGTGTACGACCTCGGCAGCGGCGACGGACGCATCGTCATCGCGGCGGCGCGGGATTTTAAAGTAAAGAAAGGTCTCGGGATCGACCTCGACCCCGATCTAGTGACCCTCGCGACCAAGAACGCGAAAGACGCGCACGTATCGGACCGCGTGAGTTTTACGCGCGGCGATATCTTCAAAATGGATTTCAAGGAAGCGACGGTCCTGACGCTTTACCTGCTGCCCGATGTGAACGTGACCTTGCGTCCGCGCATCCTCGATCTCGCCCCCGGCACACGCGTCGTCAGCCACGCCTTCAACATGGGTGATTGGGTGCCGGACGGCGCGGACAATGTGGATATGCGCCGGGTCTATATGTGGATCGTGCCGGCGAAGGTGCAGGGTGTGTGGACGGCGAACGTGAACAATGTGCCTTACCGCCTGGAACTGACGCAGCGCTACCAGAATGCCGGCGGCAAGGTGAAGGTCGGCGCCAAGGAAACGGCTTTCGAGATGGGCATCGTGAAAAGCGATGTGTTCACTTTTACCGCAGCGGGGCCCGTGACCTTTGAAGGCAAGGTCGCGGGCGACGTCATCACCGGCACCCTTACGGCCGGCGGCAAGCGCACGCCGCTCACCCTCACCCGCGAAGCCTCTTAGCGGCTAGACCGGGCGCCACATCAGGGCTTCATCGGCGAAGCCGCCGTCACTCATACGCACCGACTGCGGTTCGACGCCGTAACGCATGAACCCGTGCCGCTCATAGAAGGCGATAGCGCGCGCGTTCGCCGCGACCACGGTCAGCTGCACCTGACGCACCACGGTTGGCGCATGGTCCAGCAACGCGGTCATGATCGCGTTCGCTGCGTCCGTGCCGCGCGCCTCGGCGCGCACGTACATGCCCCAGATGAGACCCTTGTGTTCGGTCTTAAGGCCCGTCAGCCGCGCGAAACCGCCGATGCCGAGGATACGCCCTCCCCTCTCGAAACCGACGACGTAGTCGCGGTGAAGGCGCGCGCGCCAGGCCTCGGCGCCCACCGCCACATCGTCTGGGAGGTCGACACGAAAGGCTTGCGGGTCCTGGACCAGCCCTTCGGTGCGCACAGCCATATAGACGTCGAAATCGGTGGAGGTGAGACGGCGGATCATGTGTCAGTTCTTGGCGATGGCGACTGCGGCGCCGGCCATGACCAGCGCGGTCCCCTTGTTGATGCGCTTAAGGGCGTTCTCCGAACGGAACACACGCCGGGCGCGGTCGGCAAGGATGGCGTAGGTGGCAAGCACGGGCGGGAGCACCAGAGTGACGGCGATCAACAATGCGGCATAGGTTTCCATGTTCATGGCGCTCATATCCACGACCAGCGGCATGACGGAAACGAAAAAGACGATCGGTTTCGGATTGCCCAAGGTGAGCGAGAGGCTCGACAGAAAAAGCCGGAAGGGCCGTTCGCTGTCGCTCGTAGGATCGATCTCGATCTGCTTTACCGGCACGCGCCAGATTTTCCAGGCGATCCATACAAGATACGCCGCGCCAGCGTACCGCACGATGTGGAACCCAGCCTCGTAGGTTTGGGCGATGAACGCGAGGCCCGACACGGCCAACGTCATGAGGACGGCATCGCCGACCAGGAACCCCGCGATAAACCAGGGCAGGCCGCGCAACCCCTGCCCCAGCGAGCGCGCAATAACGAGCGCGACACCCGGGCCCGGCGTGGCGACTGCGACAAAATAAATCCCCGCAAAGATGAGAAAGCCGTGCAGCGTCATATCCGGACAATATCAGAAACGGGCGCCCGCGCGCGGGATTAGCGGGCGTCGTGAAATATAATTCCAGCGGTGAAGCGCTGACCGGAGCGCAGCCGGCTGACGCCGTGGCGCAATCTGACGCGGTACGTGCCCTTTGTGCCCCGCACCGGGCGTTCATTCACCGCGAAGAAGACCGCATCGCCTTGGCGCAAGGGCACGACTTCGACCCGGCTCTGCATGCGCGGCCTTTGCTCCGAAAGCACGAACTCGCCGCCGGTGAAGTCCTTGGAAGGCTCCGACAGGAGGATTGCCACCTGAATCGGGAACCAGATATCGCCGTACAGATCCTGATGGAGACAGTTGAAGTCGCCGGGGACGTATTTCAGGACCAACGGCGTCGGGCGCGTTTGTTCGGCCGCATGGCACTGATCCAGAAAGCTCTGATGCTCCACCGGGAAGGTTTCAGCGATACCCAGACGCGCGTTCCAGGCGTTGGCTATATGCGCCAAGCGCGGATAGAGCGCGGTCCGCAGGCTTTGGATCGGATCCGGCAGCGGGTATTTAAAATAGCGGTACTCGCCTTTGCCGAAGCCGTAGCGCGGTATGACGATATGGCTGCGGAACTGGCTTTCATCCGCATAGCGGGCCGTGAGGGCCACGCATTCCTCGGGTGAGAGCAGCGCGGGCATCACCGCGCAGCCAAAGCCGTCGAGTTCCGTCTCGAGTGATGTCCAATCGTAGGCGCCCACGCGCCGGTAAATGTCTGAGTCCATATCGCCTTCACCTCGTACGCGCGAGATTACACGCCGCGCGTCTTGGGACGAACTCCGTTCCTTGCTTTCAAATCGGATAGCGCTAGTCGACGACGAAAAGCTTGGCGCCGGTGTGCGTGACGGAGCGGTGCGCGGCATCGCCGTTGTCGGACACCTGATAGCTCATGCCGGGCGTAAGCGTGAATGCGCGCCCGTCTTTCAGTTCGGTGATGAGTTCGCCTTCGAGCACATAAAGGACGTGGCCGCGGTCGCACCAATGATCGGCCAGGTAGCCCGGCGTGTATTCAATGGAGCGGACCCGGACGTCGCCGAAGTTGATCGTGCGCCACAGCGCCTTGCCGGTGATGCCGGGATGTTCGGTGACGGGCACGTTGGCCCAATCGGTGACGGTGAAGGGAAGCGTCGGGATTTTCATGGGATCCTCGGCGTAGAACCTGCTATCGCCAGTCGCCTTCACCCTTACGGGCTTTGGCGGGACAACTTTTCTCGCCCTCGCGAGAAAAGTTGGTGCGGGTAGAGGGAATCGAACCCCCACTTCCGTAAGGAAACAAGATTTTGAGTCTAGCGCGTCTACCAGTTCCGCCATACCCGCACGAACTGCCGGGTATAAAGGGCCTTTCCCGCCGGTTCAAGAGGCCCTCACAGTTGCGGGAAACGGCCCAAAAAGGGCTATTATTGGTTTCGGACGCGCGGCAATGTGGCTAGATACCCTTTCTTTTGACGGCGATGACACAAAACAAATCCTTCCTGACCATGGCCCTGATCGCGGCGGCATCGGCCACCGCGCTGGGATTGGCCTACACCGCCCAATACGGCTTTGCCCTGTGGCCCTGCAATTTGTGCTGGGGGCAGAGGGCGCCTTATGCGCTGGCGCTGGTGTTCGCCGCGATTTCGACGACCCACGCCGTTGATGCGGCGACGCGCCGCCAGGTCGCGCTGCTGTGCGCGGCGCTTTTCGCTTTCGGCGCCGCCTTCGCCTTCTATCATGTCGGGGTGGAACAGAAGTGGTGGCTGGGACCGACCGAATGCGTCGGCCGTCCGCAGGCTTTCTCCACCGCGGACCTGATGAGTGCGCTGACGCAAACCGGCCGTACGGGCTGCGATGAAGTGGCCTTCAGCGTCTTCGGCATCTCGATGGCCGGCTACAATGTGATCGCCCAACTGGTCCTCGGCGTCGGCCTGGTGTGGGCCTCCATGCGTGACTGGTGGAGCCGCGCATGAGCAAGATCACCGCTGAGAACCGCCTGCCGGGCGATCCCGACAAGGCCACGTTGATCGACCAGATCATCCGCGTCGATCAGGCCGGCGAATACGGGGCCAAGCGGATCTATGAGGGCCAGCTTGCCGTGCTCGGCGACACCGACGCCGCGCCGGCGCTGAAAGAGATGCTGGCGCAAGAAGAAGAACATCTGAAACGCTTCAACGGCCTGATGGCGGAACGCGGAACGCGCCCCACCGCTCTTCAACCCCTGTGGCATGTCGCCGGTTACGCCATCGGCGCGGCCACCGCGCTTATGGGCAAGGAAGCCGCCATGGCCTGCACGGTCGCGGTGGAAGATGTCATCGGCGAACATTACCGCGAACAGGCCGCGCAACTCGGCGACGACGAAAAGGATTTGCGCGAAACCATCAGCGCCTTCCGCGAGGACGAGTTGCATCATCGGGATATCAGCCTCGCTCACGGCGCGCGCCAAGCACCGGGGTATGAAGCTTTGTCCGCCGCCGTGCGGACCGGCACGCGCCTCGCCATTTGGCTCGCGAAGCGTATCTGACCGGCGCACGTCACGACGCCCGCGCGAATCTCACTCAACCATCACACCCGGAGTCCCGCCTTAGAATGTGGCGCGCGCGAAAAGCGCAGCAAGTTTTCGCGTGTGTAAAACATGAAACTTTGCCGGAGGTTTGCGTGTTAGGATCATAAAAGAAGAAGCGCCTTTGGAAACGCTCATGACAACGCGCAGAAAACAATCCAAACGCACATCCCGCGCAAAATCCGCGTCCGTGAACCTCGCCGCGCGCACGTCGAAACGGCATCGCGCGGTGCAGGCTCAAGTCGAACGCGCCGATAAGAAGCGCCCGAAGAAAGAGCGCAAGCGCGCGATTCAAACCGGCGCGCGGGATTATCCGGCGCCGCCGCTTCCGGAAAAACATCTGAAGAAGCCGGGACGGGAGTCCGATCTTACCCTTCAGCCGATGTACGACGCGCCGTTCTATAAGGGGTCGGACAAACTTAAGGACAAGGTGGCGGTGATCACCGGCGGCGATTCAGGCATCGGCCGCGCCATCGCCGTTCTGTTCGCGCGCGAAGGCGCCCATGTCGCGATCCTTTACCTGGACGAACATGAGGACGCAAAAGAGACGCAACGCGCTGTGCGCGACGAAGGCGCTCAATGTCTGATCTTTGCGGGCGACGTATCCGACCGCGCGTTTTGTTTCGAGACAGTCGAGAAGATCCTGGATGAATTCGGCGGCATCGACATCCTGGTGAACAACGCCGCCTTCCAGGAACATGTCTCGCGCTTCGAGGACCTGACCGAAGAACACTTCGACCTCACGATGAAGACGAACCTTTACGGGTATTTTCACATGGCGCAAGCCGTCGTGCCGCATATGGGCAAAGGCGCTGCCATCGTCAATTCAGGATCGGTGACGGGCTTGATGGGGAATAAGACCCTGCTCGACTACGCGACCACTAAGGGCGGCATCCACGCCTTCACCCGTTCGCTCGCCTCGCATCTTTTGCCGCGCGGTATTCGCGTCAACGCCGTCGCGCCCGGCCCGGTATGGACCCCTCTGAACCCGGCGGACAAGCTGCCGAAGGATATCAGAAAGTTTGGCGCTCATACCGAGATGAAACGCCCCGCCCAACCGGAGGAGATTGCCCCGGCCTATGTATTCCTGGCCTCGGAGCAATGCTCCAGCTACATCACGGGCGAGATCCTGCCGATCATCGGCGGCTACGCAGGCGGCTAGAAAAAAAATCCCCCGTGCTCCGCGGCAGCGGAGCACGGGGGATTTAGATGACGCCGTTACATCCGGAAGCGGATGCCCGCGCGATAAGCGCGGCCGAGCGTATCGTAGAGGTTCGGGGTCGTCGGCTTGCCCGCGTACAACAGACCGCCGCTGACTGGAACGATCGGCGGCGACTTGTCGAACACGTTGTCGACGTTCAGGAACACGGTCGCCTCG
The DNA here is from genome assembly GCA_041906145.1 of Rhodospirillaceae bacterium. GTDB lineage: Bacteria > Pseudomonadota > Alphaproteobacteria > Rhodospirillales > Rhodospirillaceae > SHVO01. Next base: position 134,014 of record JAYRJU010000006.1, read on the forward strand.
GAATCGCCGAACGCCACTTTGTATTGGACGTTGCTGTCGAGGTAGAACGCGCCCTTGATCTGGTTTTTATCGATGGTCGGATGCGTGACGTTCGAACGCGGGCAACCCGTCGTACATTCGATGTAGGCCTTATCCCACACGCCCGACGACACGCCGCGGCCGATCAGCGTCACGGACACCGGATCGACATCGAAGGTCACCGTGCTGGTCCAGCGCCAGCTGGGCAGACCGGCATTGGACACGATGGTGTTCTGACCCACGCGGTCGATCGGCTCGTTGATGCCGTTCGAGACGAGGTTCTTCAGATAGTGCGTGGCGAGGAAGCGCACAGACAGATTACCGTCGAAGTCGTCGGCGATGTCGGACAACGGCATCCGGTAGCTGACGTCGAAGTCGATACCACGGTCGATTTCACTGACGAAATTGAACGGCTGAGCGTACACGCGCACGATCGTCAGCACGCCGTTCACAGGCGCGCGCTCGACGCCCGAGCAGAACACGGTGTTGCCGGCGAAGCAGTTGTCGATGGTCTGCTGCGTTCCGACGGTGCCGATCGCGTTCTTGATGTTGATGTTATAGTAGTCGACCGAGGCGCTGAGGCCCGGCACGAACGTCGGCGTCAGCACCACGCCGATCCCCGTGGTGTCGGCCTTTTCCGGGGTGAGCGCGATGTTACCGGTGGTGACCGTTTCCGCCTGGGCGTTTGGATTGCCCGAGAACGGATCGTTCACGTAGGTAAGACCACGAATGCCGGTGGTGAACAGTTCGGCGAGATTCGAGGCGCGGATGTCACGCGAACGCGTGAAACGGAAGCGGATATCGTCGATCGGCGTATAGGTCAGACCCGCCTTCCAAGTCGTCACGTAACCCGAAGTCGAGTAGTCGGTACCGCGGATGGCGGCGTTCAGGTCGAGCGCTTTGGCCCATTCCTGATCGGCGGCCAGCGGGATGACGGTTTCCGCGAACGCCTCCTTCACGTTGTAGGCGCCGATCGTCGGGCGGTAGTTGGCCGCGTACCAGTTGCCGGCCAGAGCGTTGGCGTCGGCGATGCCGGTGACCGATTCCTTGCGGTATTCGGCGCCGATCGCGACCGACACCGGGCCGGCCCAGCTGGAGAGCGGCTCGCCCCGCAGCGTGGCGGCGGCGACATCTTGCTTGAAGCGTTCGTAGCGGTACGAGGAGCCCCACAGATAGTCCTGGGACGCCTTCGTCGCCACACCTTCGCCGAAGACGTTGAACGGCACGCAGGCGCTGGCCGGGTTGGAGAGTTTCACACGACAGACGACGCGGCCGGTGGCCGGATCGAACACGGCGTCGATGGCTTCGCGGTACAACGGAACCAGCTTGTTGCCGAGCGAGTACTGCGAGGCGCGCGTGATGCCCTTCTGGTAGTAGAAGTCCCAGTTCCACGTCTTATCGCCCATATCGAAATCGCCTTCGGCGCCGACGACATAGCGGTTCACGGTGCGCTCGGTGTAGGCGCCTTCATGCAGGTCATCGACCCACGAGCCGAAGGTGAACTGCGTCAGGCCGAAACCGAGGGCGCGCTGACGCACGCTTTCCGGCAGATAGGCGTTATCGACGTTCATAATGAGCGTGTTCAGCTCGCCGCTGACGCCGAAGTAGCTTTCGTGCGTCGTGCGGTCCCAGGACAGCTGAGCATAGACGTTGACGTTATCGGTGACGTCATAGGCGACGCGCGTGAACACGTTCTGGTGCGTATGACGCGGATCGATAGAGGTCGCCTTGGACACGTCGGACACGCGCCAGTCGCCACCCGACATGTACACGCCGCCCACCAAGCCATAGGTGAACTGATACGGCGTACCGCCCGGGCCGAAGGCCGTGCCCTTGAGCGGGCCAGAGGTGATGATACCGCCGTAGGTCGCGGCCGCGGCCGCGACGTTCGGACGCACGATGTACTGCGGCACCGACGAGTTGGTGTTCGCGTTGTAGGCCGGATTGGTGAGTACGCCCGTAAGACCGTTCATCCATTCGCGGTTGTTCGGATCCGAGCTCATATCGCCCAGGATGCCGACGTTCTTGCTGACTTCGCCCGAGAACAGCACATGACCGCGGCCGCCGCCGAAGGCCATGCCCGCCGCCGTGTTGGCTTTCCAGTGCTGACCGTCGCCGAGATCGGTGATGCCGCCCGAGACTTCACCCTTCACGCCGGTGAATTCCTTATCGAGCACGAAGTTGACGACGCCCGAGAGCGCGTCGGAGCCGTAAGCCGCCGAGGCGCCGCCGGTGACGATGTCCACGCGGCTGATGAGACCCTGCGGGAAGCCACCGACGTCCACCTGGTTCTGCTGGGTGGCCGGGACCGAGCGCTGGCCGTCGAGCAGCACGAGGGTGCGCGCGGTGCCGATGCCGCGCAGGTTCAGCGCGTTGATGCCGCCCGAACCGGAGCTGATGGTGCCGGTACTATTGCGTGGCGTGACGCTGCCCATCACCGACGGAAGCGTGTTGACGAAGTCCGCGACATCGCGCGGGGCGGCCGCTTCCAGGACTTCCGCGCCCACCACGGTGAGCGGCGTCGGCGCTTCGTAGCCGTCGCGCACGATGCGCGAACCGGTGACCACGATTTCCTCGCCGACTTCCGGCGCTTGGGCCGCTTGTTGCGCGAGCGCGGGCTGCGCCATGAAAGCCCCGGCCGTGAGGGCCAGGAGCGAGGTGGTGGCAAGCGCGCGGCGTTTGGTCATCTTCATTAATTCCCCCAATAGGTACACCAACCGGAACAGGGAGTTCCGGCCCAGATGGGCGTACTACGTAAGGCCCGGGTTTTTTCCGACAGGCGCCTCGAAAAACCTTGAGCTAAAAAACCTGCTGGACACCTCTCCCTCAGGTATCTGACACTTAGGGCTTGTGCATTTCGGCCGGGGGGAACGGTCCATGCCGAGCGATGAGGCCCATGCGACAAGGTTTGGGCTTCTATTTTCCAGATACGACCGCGAATTACGCCGGTTCCTGAGCGGATACCTCAGGAATAAGAGCGACGTGGACGACTGCGCGCAGGAATCATTCCTTAATTTGTGGAAGCAGGAGACCCGGGGCGTCCTTCACGAGGACCCGAGGGGCTACCTGTTCATCACGGCGCGTAATGTCGTGCGCGATTTTTTGCGTAAAGGACGGGCCCGGCGCAACGAACAGCATGTCCAGCTGTCGGAAGAATTGGATGCCGTACGTTATACAGAGGCGGAAACCACGCTCATGCACCGGGAAGGCCTGCGCCTTATCGAAGCGCAGCTCGAGGCATTACGGCCCTCGACTCGCCTCGTCTTTCTGCTGCATTACGTGGAGCTTCTGCCGTTCGACGCCATCGCCAAACGCCTGGGGACTTCGACCCGGACCGTGGAGCGGGAGATGGCGCGTGCGCTCGACCACTGCCGCGAGGCGCTTGGGCCGACCTGTAAGGATATCTTGAGCTGATATGATTCTCCGCCGCCCCCCTCAGACCGCCACCGAATGGATCGTTCGGATGCAGGCTGGCCCGCTTTCTTGGTGGGACCAGCGCGCGCTGAACCGTTGGCTGGCGGCGTCACCGGACCATCTGAAGGAATTGGAAGCCGCGAAGGCCGCAAGCGAGGTCGCGCGGCGTCTGGGCAGTAGCGCCTATGTACGCCAGCTGCTGGCGCAAGACCTGTGGATGCACGCGCGGTCGCGGCGGGGCAAACGTTTCGCCCTGCCGTCGCTGGCCGCTGCCGCGGCCGCGGCGGCGCTGATCGTCATGATCGCACCGTGGAATACCTCGCCCTTGCCTCGAATCGAGGACAGCGGCTCGGCGCAGACGGCGGTCGGCCAAATCGCAGATTACATGCTTCCCGATCGCTCGCTGATCACCGTGGCTGGATCCTCGGCGGTTTCCATCGCCTTTTCGGACGGACGCCGCGATGTCGCTCTGGAACACGGCGAAGTCTATTTCGACGTCGCACCGGACAAGAACCGCCCGTTCGTCATTACCGCGGGCGCTCACCAAGTCACGGTCACGGGCACGAGCTTCAACGTCAATTACCTCGCCGCGCTGAACGCAATGGAAGTCGCGGTCACCGAAGGAACGGTGCGCGTGGCTTACCCGTCGCATACCGGCGCGACGAACGACGTCGAAGAGATGCATGCGGGCGACGTGATCATGTTCACGCCGGAAGGACGCACGCTGAAGCGCAATCTGACGCCGCAACAGGTGTCCGCGTGGCGCAGCCGCAAGCTCTATTTCGACAGCGCCGACCTGTCCCAGGTTCTAGCCGAGGTGAACCGTTACTCGCCGAAGCCGCTTGTCACCGGGACCCAGGACATCGACCGTCTGATGCTCACCGGCCAGTTTCCGGCCGGCGATATCGAATCGGTGCTGACTTCGCTGCGTCAACTCTACGGAATCGACGCGCAGGAAACGGCCGAGCGCTGGGTCCTCGTCAGGAAGAAGAACGCGCCTCGCCGCTAAAGGGTAAAGCGCACGCCGGCGCGGAAGATGCGCCCTAGAATATCGTAAAGGATAGGGTTTGTTTGGGCATATCCATAGGGTGTGCCGTTGATGCGTGGCACCGCGGCCGGATCCTTGTCGGCCATGTTCTGGATATTGAGGAACACGCTGGCCGTGTCCTTGAACTTGTAAGCCAGCGATACATCCACATAAGCCGCGCCGTCGATGTGATTCACATTGATGGTGGGATGATCGATCGTCGCGGCCGGACAACCCGAAGTACAGGCGATGAACGCGTTGCTGAGGGTCCCGGCGCTGACACCGCGCGCGGTCAGCGCCGCCGCGAGGGCGCCATTATCGTAAGCAAGCGAGGCCATCCAGCGCCAACTGGGCATGCCGCTGTCCGACGAGCTGCCCTCATTCACGCCGGCTATATTCACAGGGGTATTGAGACCGTTGTTGAGGATGTTCTTGCGATTATGCGTCGCAAGCCCGCGCAGGGTGAGCGCACCGGACAGATCGTCCGATAGATCGGAGAGCGCGAAGCGATAGCTGGCTTCGAAGTCAAACCCCTCGACCGTCTGGCGCGCGAGATTGAGCGGCGCGATGTTGATAAGGTACTGCTCCTGCGCGTTGACATAGCTGCGCGTGATGGCGTCGCAAAAGACCTGGTGTCCCCGGTAGCAATAGTTGACCACGTCCTGACCCTGGAGGAACTGGATGGAATCCTTGATGTTGAGACGCCAGTAATTCACCGAGCCGTTGAACCCCGGCAAGGCGCGCGGCTGCACCATAATGCCTAGACCCGTCGTGTCGGCCTTTTCGGGCGTGAGGCCGGGATTGCCGCGGCTGAGGATGCGGATGAACGCGGTGGGATCGGTGGTGATAAGATTGATCACATTGTTGGTGCCGCTGACCCCGCCGGAGAAAAGCTCGAGCAGATTGGGCGCACGGATGTCGCGCGAGCGCGTGACCCGGAACGATACATCCTCGATCGGCGCATATGTGAATCCGAGTTTCCAGGTCGTGACGTAGCCCGAGGTGCTGTAAGACGTGGCGCGCACGGCGCCGTTCACATCGACGCTGCGCGCCCAGGGTTCGTCCTTCGCCAGCGGCACGACTGTTTCGGCGAATCCTTCGGTAACGGTGTAACTGCCAAAGGTCGGTGTGTAATTGCCGAGGAACCAGCCGGTCGGCGCGGTGATGCCGCTCACCTTCTCGCTGCGGTTCTCGGCGCCGACAGCGACGGAGATGGGCCCCGCCCAATTGCGAACCGGCGCGCCGTGCAGCGAGAAGGCTTGTACATTCTGCTCATAGCGCTCCGAGCGCCAATCGGTGCCGGTGATGTAATCCAGCGCCGCCTTTGAGTTCACGCCCAATCCGAACAAATTATAGGGGACGCAGCCGTTGCCCGGATCGGTCAGGGCCGCACGGCAAACAATCGCGCCGGTGGAGCCCCTGACGGCATCGCCCGCCATGGCAAACCGCGCTGTATTTATGACGCGATGGAGCTCGGACGTATGATGCGTGATGCCTTTCTGGAGATAGGCGTCCCACGTCCACGGCGCATCAAGAAGATCGAACGTGCCATGGGCGCCGAGGACAGTGCGGATCGTGCGCCGGTCGCCGACGACTTCGGGCGACTTGTTCTCGAGATCGCCGTTGATGGTTCCGAAGCCGAAAAACGTCACGCCCAAAGCCGATGCGCGCGAGGCGAGGGTCGGCGGAATAAAGGCATTGTCGGCGGCGACGGTCAGGTTGCCGGAATAAAGGGGAAGAAGGGCGATGGAGTAGGAGTCCGCATGCCCCCAGCCGTGCTGGAGGAAAACATTTATGTGGTCAGTAAGGTCGTAACTGACGCGCGCGAACAGGTTCTGGCGCGAAGCGCGCGTCCCAAGGCTTTGCGTCGCGTGTACATTAAGCGCAGCCGCTTGCCCCGACCCATACATGTTCGATCCGTCGTTGAGGAGACCGTAGTCGAACTGATAGGGAACTCCGCCCGGGCCGAACGCGACGCCCTTCAGCGGCCCCGACGTGATAAGCCCGCCAGGCGCGGCGCGGGAGTTGTTCACGGGATCCAGGATGAGAAGCTGAGGCTCGCCATTCGTAGGCGTGTAGGCGGGGTTGGCCAGCAGCCCGATGTTCGACTTGTTCCACGCCCGGTTCGAGGGGTGTATCACCCCACCATTGTATTCGGCTTCGCCGCTGAGGAGCGCGTGGACGCGATCGTTCGCGAATCTGTGACCGGCGGTCATGGCGATCTTGAATCCGGCGTTGTCGCCGTAGGTGGTCATGCCGCCTGAGACTTCGCCTTTGACGCCGGTGAAGGTTTTATCCAGGACGAAGTTGACGACGCCGGCCAGCGCATCGGACCCGTAGGCCGCCGACGCGCCGCCCGTGACCACATCGACGCGCGACACAAGTTGCTGCGGGAAGGTGTTCACATCGGCCGCGCCGGTGATCGTGCCCGCGACGGAGCGCTGGCCGTCGAGCAGCACCAGCGTTCTCTGAATGCCAAGATCGCGCAGACTGAGGCCGTTCGTGCCGGCCACGCCCGAGGCCGTCTGGATATTTTGGTTAGGGGTCTGGCTGCCCGCGAAGGCCGGCAGCGCATTGACGAGATCGGCGAGGTTGCCGGTGGCCTGCCGCGCGATCTGATCCGCGCCGAGCACCGTGACGGGAGTCGGCGCTTCATAGCCGCTGCGCGCTATGCGCATGCCGGGAACGAGAATTTCTTCCACCACATCGGACATCGCAAGCTGCGGCGCGAGCGGCGGCGGCTTCCGCGCTTCGCGGACCTCCGGCACAGAAGCCGGCAAGTCAGGCGCTGTCACGACAAAGACAGATCCGCGATTGTTTATGACTACCAGACCACTACCGTCGAGAAGGCGACGGATGGCGTCCTCGGCGGTGAACGATCCGCTAATACCCTTGGTGCGCAGGCCTTTGACCTGCTCCGGCGCGAACACAAGATTGATCCCGGTCTCGCGCTGCAAGCGCTTTAGCCCGTCCTCGATACTCATCGCGCCGATCTTCACCGCATAGCGCGGCTCACGCGCATCCCCTTGGGCCTGCGCGCCGGCGGGCTGCGGCGCCGCAGCCGTGGCGAGCGCCGTCAGCGACAGCAGAAATGCTGCGGCGGCACGCTTGGTGCGAGGAAGGGAACGACGCATCGTGCTACGACGGCGGGCAGGTTCGCGGCGCACTTATCGGGCGGCGCGGAATCCATGCGCGCGCGAGCAATGACCCTTTCAGATCCTGCCCGCGATGTCAGAGCTATACGGGCGAGACGGGCCGCGGTGGGCCGGCAGTGCTGATGAGCATGGTGTGTTCCCCTTGTGGTGATAGCAACCGAGTGTCATCCACACGATGACCGGACATCAGACCGGAAAGCGGCGCTCACGCGGTCAGGCGTCGATCCTCCCTGCGAAAATCGACGCGGCGGCTCTCGTGCGGGGCTTACGCGTATCGTCTAAGCCGCTGCAAGTATCACAAATATCGGTGAGGCCGCTCAACAGCAATTCAGCCAAAGGCGCCGCAACCGTTACGTCTGCCGCACCGCAAAATTCCCTCCGACGAATTTCACGCCCCTCCCTGTCGGAAATTCAGCCCCCGTTACGTAGTATCGTTTGCCCTACTTGGATTTCAGCGGATTGGCATCGTTCTCAGCCGAGCTGATGTCACAGCGGGGGTTGCGAAGGGGAAGCTGTCTGGGGGGACTCATCAGAACGGCGCGGACTGAATTGTCTTCGTTTACTTGGTGGCGAAGCACCCTTGTCCCGCGATCCGCGCGGATGGTCCGCTCCCTTCTCCGGACGTTTCCCGGCTATCGTGTGGTTCCCCCTAACGATAGTCTTGGGCCGGCCGTGGCACTTCCCTGCGCGGCCGGCCCCATCCCATCACCACGCGCTCAATTGGAGACCCGCGTCATGACGAGCCTTGCCTCTCTCAAGCCGGTACGCCGCAAATGGGCCGGTGCGGCCACGGTGGCCATCGCAGCCGTCATGGCTTTCGCGCCGCCGTCGATGGCGGAAACGCTCGATCTTACAAGCGCGACCATCGCCGACGTTCAAGCCGCGCTGGGCACGCGCAAGCTGAGTTCCGAAAAACTGACGCAAGCCTATCTCGCGCGCATCAAGGCCTATGACAAACAAGGCCCCGCGATCAACGCGGTCATCATGGTGAATCCGAATGCGGTGAAAGAAGCCCGCGCAATGGACCGTGAGCGGCGCGGGGGCAAAGTGCGCGGACCACTGCACGGCATCCCCGTGATCGTGAAGGACAACTACAATACCGTCGATATGCCGACGACGGCGGGCTCGCAACTTCTGGCGGGCTCGATCCCGCCGACGGACGCCTATGTGGTGAAAAAGCTGCGCGACGCGGGCGCGATCATCATAGCCAAGGTGAACCTCAATGAGTTCGCCGGCAGCGGCGGTATGACGAACGGCGAGAAGGACCCGAAGATCGCGGCGTTGGGCCGGGCCCAAGCTGGCTTCAGCTCGCAAGGCGGACAAACGCGTAACCCCCACGACATCGCGCGTGTTCCGTCCAGCTCCAGCGGCGGCACCGGCGCATCGGTTGCGGCGGCGTTCGGCCAATTTGGTCTTGGCACGGACACGGGCGGCTCGGTGCGCGGACCGTCTTCGGTCAACGGCATTGTTGGCCTCAAGACCAGCTACGGTCTCGTCAGCCGCGCCGGGATCGTACCGCTGTCCCTCAGCCTCGACACGTCCGGTCCGATGGCGCGCAGTGTGTATGACGTGGCCGCGGCCCTGAACGTGATGGTTGGGGTCGACCCCGACGACGCCACGACGCAGATGTCGGTGGGCAAAGCCGCGGCCGACTACACCGCGTTCGCGAAACCGGGCGGGCTGAAGGGCGCGCGCATCGGGATCGGCCGCGACTTCCTGGGCGGCGACGAACAGGTGGATAAGATCACCGAGGACGCGATCGCGACCTTGAAGTCGCTGGGCGCGGAGATCGTCGATCCGATCAAGGTGCCGAACTATCTCTTGGATCAACGCACCGGCGTGTACGCGCTGCTGGTCAACACGGAATTCAAGGCTCAGATTACCGACTATCTTCAGACCCTCAAGCCTGGTTTCCCGCGCAGCTTCGACGAGATCGTGGCGCTGGCCAACGATCCGGCGACCAACTACCGCAGTCCGGAGAAGGCGTTCGGCTTGAAGTATTCGCAAGCGCATGCCGTCGGGATCGATACCCCGACCTACCTCGCGCTCAAGAACCAGGCCCTACCGGCCATTCGTGCGGGGGTTGAAGCGGTGTTCGCGTCCTACAAGATCGATGCCATCCTGGCGCCGACCAATTCGACGCCCGCGCAGCTCATCGCCGAGCCGCGCCGGGGCGGCGGTGGACGCGGTGATTCGCCGGGCAATCTGACCAATGAATCCTGGGTGCCCGAGATGGTCGTGCCCGCGGGCATGACCAGCGAAGGCCTGCCGGTGACGATATCGTTCATCGGCATGCCTTTCAGCGAAGCCAAGCTGATTGGCTACGCGTATGACTTCGAACAAGCCACCAAAGCCCGGCGCCTTCCGAAGAACACGCCTGAACTGAAGACCGATAAGATCAACTACTAGGTTTCAGCAGCGTCTCGGCCATCGCCACGCATGCGCGCCGAATGTCCGGGACGGACGTGATTTCCCAGAACACGCCGCGCGTGGGTGGGCCCACGGCGGAAATGTTTGGCGACGCCGCGCCCGTGGCGTCGATGACCATGCACGCATCGTTCACGTCCAACCCCAACTGCAGCGGATCTGGCCGGATCACGCCCGCTTCGACCGCGTTGCGGACAAGCGGATTGGAAGTCTTGGCGTAATCGCCCTGCGGTCCGGTGCAATTCACGATCCACGCGGGCGAGGTCCGCGTCACCGCGCTTTCGCCGCGCCGGCGGATGGCCACATCGAACGCCCCGTCCTTGAAATCGATAGAAAGGATACGTCCCGCCGAAACCGTGAGCTGATCGCGCTGTTGCGCATGGGCCAGTGTATCGGCGACGGCCGGTGCGACGCGGTGGCGATGAACGTCCCAATGCGCGCGGATATGGCGGAGGAATTGACGGCGCTCGGCGAGCGAAAGACCGCGCCAGAGGTCGATCGTCCAGGGGCGGAGGGCGTCGATGACGTCGCGCCAGTCGTGACCGCGCGCCGGCGCGTCCTTTGCCGTCGTCCGCACGGCGCGGAATATCTCCAGAAGCGAACCTGTGGGCTTCGGCAGCGTCAGGGGGTGCGCGGCCTCATGGCGATGCGGAATGACGCCGTGGCGCGAGATCACGGCGATCTTGCCCCGATGGCCGCGGCGGGACAGTGTTTCGACCACGTCGGCCATGGTGAGGCCACTGCCAATGATCAGGATATCGTCGTTCGTCAGTATGGTTTCGAGCCCCCGCGCCTTCCACGGATCATGCAGATAGCGCGGGGAATTGCGCGCGGCGTCCGTGACGCCCGGCGGCGAACCCGGCGGCAGGTTGCCGAAGCACAGCGCGATGCGATCAAACGTCAGGCGGCGTCCATCCGCGAGGCTGACGGCCGGATGCGCGCCCGCATGAAGTGCGCTCGCCACGCCCGCGACAAAGGACACGGACACCTTCCCCGCATGATCGGCCACGGCCGCGCGCAGGACATGGCCCACATAATCGCCGTAGCGCATGCGCGACATGAAGGTGGAGGCGGGTGACGAATCGCCGTTCGCGCTCAGCCAGGCATGGAAATCGTGCGGATCGTCGGGGAACGCGCCCATGTTTCCGGCGCGCACATTCAGAAGGTGCTCGGGGTTCACCGTGCCGTACGCAGCGCCGCGGCCGAGCTCGTCCGCGCTTTCGATGATCGTGATCGCCGTGCCGGCGGGCGCGCGGCGCAGAAGTTGGACCGCGAGCAGACAGCCGCTAAATCCGCCACCGATAATTCCGATATGCATGGCGCCAGGGATAAAGCCGAAAGAGGGTGACGTCCAGTCTCGCGGGGGGCTTCCCCGCCACAGCGGCGGCGCGTAAGTTCGTCTCATGACCCTCGATTCCGTCCGCGCTGATCTGGCGCACCGCGCCCCCGATCTCGAGATTATCGAGTCCGATGTCAGCACCGCGACCGTGGCGCTGGCCGCCGTGGCGCACGGGGTCGAACCCGGTCAGATCGCCAAGACGCTGTCGTTGAAAATCGGCGACCGGCGATTCTTGCTTGTCACACGCGGCGACTACCGTCTCGACAACAAGAAAGCCAAAGAGGCGTTCGGCGCAAAGCCGAGCATGCTGTCGCATGACGAGGTCGTGGAGATCACCGGTCATCCGGTTGGCGGCGTTTGCCCCTTTGGTCTGGCCCAGCCATTGAAAGTCTATTGCGACATATCGTTGAAATCCTTCACCGAGGTCTGGCCGGCGGCGGGGTCCATCAACACGTCCGTGCGGATCACACCGCAACGGCTGGCGGAGTTGGTCACCGCGGTGTGGGTGGACGCCTGTAAAGCGCCCTAAATCCCCTCGCTTTCGACTCGAAGCCTGTCGTAACGTTCCTCCAAAGCATGGCAAAGACCGTGAGGGAAAGATCATGACGGCCGCTGCGGATGAACCACTTCTCAATCTTATGTCGCCGGACGTCCTGCGGAATCCCTACCCCTCCTTCGACCGCTTGCGCGCCGCCGAGCCCGTGCACCGGCTTCCGCTCGGTTTCGTGGTGCTGAGCCGTTACGACGACGTCAGCCTTGTCCTGAAAGACAAACGCTTCGGGAAGACGTTCGCCGAGCGCATGACCTTGCGCAACGGGCCGGCCATCATGGATGAACCCGTGTTCCGCAGCATGAGCAAGTGGATGATGTGGGTGAACCCGCCCGATCACACGCGCCTGCGCGGCCTCGTCACCAAGGCCTTCGTGGCCCGGCGCATGGAAGATATGCGGCCGCGCATTCAGGCCCAGGTCGATGCGATCATCGATAAGATGGAGAAAAAAGGCGGCGGCGACCTGATTGCCGATTTTGCATTCGCCCTGCCCGTCGGCGTGATCTGCGACATGCTGGGCATCCCGCAGGACGACGTGCCGATGTTTATCGGAGCCGTGGCTAACGCCGCGAAACTACTGGATCCAGTGATGCTCAGCCGCGCCGAGATCGACGAGGCCAACGGTCACTTTCAGAATATGGCCGATTACTTCGCGCGGCTGTTCGAGCAGCGCCGCCGCGCGCCCGGCAGCGATCTGACCTCGCACCTGCTGGCCGCCGAGGAATCCGGCGACAAGCTCTCGATGGAAGAGCTGACCGCGAACATGATCCAGCTTTTCAGCGCGGGTCATGAGACCAGCATCAATCTGATCGGCAATGGGCTGCTCGCCCTCGCGCAACATCCAGACCAGTTGAACCTTCTGCGCAAGAACCCGTCCCTCACCGACAACGCGGTGGAGGAAATGCTGCGTTACGATTCCCCCGTGCAAGCCGCCGGACGCGACGCGATGGAAGACGTGGAGGTCGGCGGCGTGAAACTCGGCAAGGGCGAAGCGATCGTTTGCCTCCTGGGCGCGGCGAATCGCGACCCGGCGGTTTTCCCGGATCCCCATAAACTCGACATCACACGCGCCAACACCAAACACGTGTCTTTCGGCGGCGGTAGCCACTTTTGTATCGGCGCGCAGCTCGCGCGTATCGAGGCGCAGGTCGCATTCGAGACGCTTTTACGGCGTCTGCCGCACTTAAAGATTCAAAACACCGACGCCCCGGACTGGCGTATGATGTTCGTCATCCGCGGCATGAATGTCCTGCCCGCGACTTGGTAATGTTGAAGGAGCGTCATGGTGTCTCGTTTCTCCCCCGGGGCCACGGTCTACGGGAAGGACGGCCGCTCTTACACTGTTGAAGCCATTGACGGCGGAACGGTCTATTGCACCGCCTCGAACGGCGCCGAAACCGAGTTTCCGGAAGCCACGCTGTTCACCGAAGCCGAATGGGCGGCGCGGGCCGCGCAGTCGAAACACGGCAAGCGCGAGGTACCCTACCCGCGCCTGAAACAGTCCCGCCACTACGCGAGCACGGCGGCGAAAGTCACAAGCGCGGCGTCGGAGCAATTACTGAGCCGCGTCTCACGGCTGATGCCTAGCCTGCTCGACTTCGTGGCCTTCACGGTGGCATCCGATATCCTGGCCGAGACCCATGACGACGACCTGATCGATCACCTTTCGATCGTCAAATGCCGCCAGATTTTCGACAGCGCCTCGCCGGAAGTGCGCGCGTCGCTCGTCGCCCGCGTACTCGAGACGCAACCCGAAGCGCTGGTGAGCGCCGCGGGGCTTGGCGACAACCTCGTGCAGGCGATGGTGACCAAAGGTTTGGAGCCTTTGGAACAAGCCTACGAAGATTTTCAAGACAGGCCGCGCCGCTAAACCAGCGCGCTCGCGATCATTTTCCGCAGAGTCCGATTACGCTTGAGATGCCACTCGCGGCTCATAGCCGCGCTGCGATCGGCGTGGCGCTCCGCATACAGCAGGAACCATATGCGCCCCCGGGTCGAGCGCGCGCCGGTACCGTCGTTATGGCGCGCGATGCGCTGATCGAGATCGGTCGTCCAGCCGACATAGGTTCGGTGACCGCCCTTCCCCCGGCTTCCGATCACATAGACGTAGCAGACGTCCGCGCTCATGGGGTTTCAGTGACGGCGAATTCCTGCGGCGCGAGGCCGGAGGCGTGGCGCGCCCACATGCTCTCAAAAGCACGTTCGATGTTGCGCGTATAGCGCAAGGTGTCGAAGAGGGGCGCGGTTGCGCGGCTTTGCCACAAGCGGTCCTTCAACGCGGCGAGCGCTGCGGGATTCCGGGCAAGTTCCAGGGCGCGCGCCTCATATGCTTCAAGCGAACCGGTTATAAGCTCCGGAAGCCCAGCGGCGGTCAAGGCGCTCGCCGCCACCCGGCTCGCAAAAGTCTCTCCCGCGCAAGTGAGGATCGGCAGACCACCCCACAAGGCGTCACTGGCGGTGGTGTGCGCATTATAGGGGAACGTATCGAGGAAAAGATCGGCCGCGCGATGACGCGCGAGATGCGCCCCGATGGCAACCCGCTGCGCGAAGACAAGCCGCTCCGGCGCGATCCCACGCTTGGTCGCTTCCGCCCGCAGGTTGCGCGCAGCAACCGGGTTGTTTTCCAGAAGCCAAAGCACGCTGCCCTCGACGGCGCCAAGCAGACGCATCCAGACGTCGAAGACTTCGGGCAATATCTTGAAGCCATCGTTGAAACTACAAAACACGAAACCAGCATTGGGCAGCCCCAATTCCTTGCGCGGCGGCGTGTGCAGCGCGCCGTAGCGCGGCAGCGCGTTGGGCTGATAGCTATGCGGGAGCTGCACGATCTGTTCGCTGAAATGCCCCCTGTGCTCGAACGGCGTAAGGACGGGATCGCCGATCAAATAGTCGTAACAGGGTGCGGCCGCGGTGCCGGGGTAGCCCAGATAATTCACCTGAAGCGGCGCGATTCGGCCGGCAAAGATCGCCGGCTGGCGGCTGGTGAAAACATTGAGATCGACGGCTATATGCAAGCCTTCCGCCCGGGCGAGATCGGCGATTTCGGCGTCGGAGCGTTGCTCGCATTCAATCATCCGGTCCATGGACTTGGCGATATTCGCGCGGATCGAATCGCGCCTTCCCCCCACCGCGAAGCCGACGATCTCAAAGCGCGAACGGTCGTGCGCTTCCAGCATCCCCGCCATCAAATGGGACGTGGCGTGCGCGCAGAAGTCCGCCGAGACATAACCGATGCGGATCTTTTCCCCGGCCTTCAGAGGCTGCGGCGCGAAAGCCTTTCGCACGGCGGCTGGAAAGGCGGCCGCGGCGGCTTTGTGCTGTTGTTCAGCGGTTGAAGGTAACGAGAGCAGCCAGAAAGGGCGCGTGGCCGGCGCGCCCGTATCCACGGCGGCCAACAGTCTCCGGAGCCCGTCCTGGTAACCGTCCCACCGGCAGATGTGCATCGCATAGTGTAAGGCTTGACCGAGGATGAAGCGGATATCCGGCTTCAAGCGCGCGGCGGCTTCGAGGTCGCTGACGCCGGTTTCCGTTTCGCCGAGGGCGATGAAGGACGCGCCGCGCGTGGCCAGGGCCTCGGGAAACTCGGATGCGAACGCCAGGACTTTCAGCACATCCGCCATGGCATCGTGATATCGGCCGAGGTCCGCATAAGCCCGGGCGCGGACCGTCTGGGCCCGGAGATCGAAGTTGCTGGCCGCCAAAGCATCGTTGGCAAGTGTGATGGCCTCCTGCGGGCGGCCCGCATCGCAGGCCAGGGCGGCCCGCGCGCCCAGCGCCCCCGCCCGTGCGATGGCGTTCCGGGGCTCCTTCGTAAGCACCTGCTCAAAGCGCAGGAGCGCCTCCTTGAGGCGCCCCTGTTCTTCGAGATCGATAGCTTCGTCGAGGATCGCGGCAATATCCATTGCCGCGAAACTAACAGACCGCGAGACTCGCCGCTATTGGGCTTGCACGCGCGTGCGGTTACGCCGCTTCAGCCACCACATCGAAATCCCCGTGATGACAAATAGCAGAGGCAGGAAGCCGGAGAGGAACACCAAGGTCCACCAGATCCAGCCCAGCCCGTTCCCGGCGTGGAACTGACGCTGCCACACCAGCCACTTGTCCTTTGTCGAATAGTTGGACTGGGGATCGCGCAGCTCGATCACGCTTTGCTTCCACTGGTCGAGGATAACCGTCGCTTGCGGCACGCCGTTGTAGTCGCCCGCGCGCGAGAACTGGATGCGGTACGGTTGATCGGGGCGCGGCGGAAAAGTGACGCTGCGCACGATGCCGCCCGGAACCACATCGAGGGCAAGTGAGACCGCCTCGTCGATGGCCATGGCCTCCTGGCCGTCCACCGGCACGACGTTGATCGGGCGCGGATTGCGCGCTTCGCGCACCACCTGGCCGGCGTCGACCATGGAATTGATGGTCGTCGGAAAACAGATATAGACGCCGGAGATGCTGACCAGCACGAACACGACCCAGCCCCAGATCCCCACGGCGCCATGCATGTCGCGGTTGGTCTTGATGGCGCTCTTGCCGAATCTAAAGGTGAACGCCTGCTTGATCTGGCTCTTGCGGGGCCACCACATCACCATCCCGGAAATCCCCAGGAAGGTCATGAACACGCCGAGCCAACCGACGACCTGACGGCCGTAGAGGCTGCCCGGAAGAAGCAAGCGCCCATGGAGATCGTGCATCATGCGATCGAAGGACATGCTTTGCGGACGGCCTGGCGCCTGGGCCTGCTCGGTCGTGAGAGAGTCCGGATCGACGGTCACGCGCACCTGGCCTGCGCCTGGCGGGCCCTGACGCGCTTCTTCACCATCGCGGCGCGGCGCCGTGAAGCGCACGGTTGCGGATGCGCCCGGTTTGGCCGGGGCATCGTAGCCGGCGAGGCTCACGCCTTCCGGCGCGGCGGTCTGGGCGGCCTGGATGATTTCGGCGATCGGCCGCTGCGGCGCCGAGGCCGCGTCGAAGCGTTCCGGTAAATGGTGGATCATCTGCACGCTGCCCGAGACGCCGAGCAGCACGAAGGGGATCGAGAAAATGACCCCCAACCAAAGGTGAATGGTCGCGAGCGTTTTCTTGATCGAAAAACTCGCGCCTGAAGAACGCGTCTGCGCCCCGGATGTGATTTCAGTCATGACCTTGCCACCGCCAAAAAAGACCGATTGCGCCAAGAAGCATGATCCGCCTCCACGCGGGACATGCTTCGTTCAAATTCGTACCGCCGAGAGAAGGAATGAACGGCGGAGCCCTCGTAAAGGGAGGCAAAACGAGAGGCTCCGCCGTTCGTAGGCCGCGGTGGCGGTTGTGGAGCGCGGCCCGAAGTTTCTTGGATCTCCTTAGAAGCTGTAGTTCACCGCGAGCGTGACCTGACGCTTGTCGCCGGGCACGGTCCACGGGCTGGTCGCGTTGAATCGCACGCGCGTCAGATAAAGTTTATTGAACAGGTTGGTGGCATTGAGCTGGACGCTCAGGTTTTCCGTTGGCGCGTAGCTCACCATTGCGCGGTGCGTCCAATAGCCTGGAGCGGTAACGAGCGGCGCGGCGCTCGTGACGTAAATCTTGCTCTGCTGCGTAAAGCCGTAACCGACCTGAATGTTGTATGGCAGCTGATATGTCGTCCAGAAGCTCATGGCATGTTTCGGGGTCTGCACCATCGGGTTGCCGGCCTGCGGATCAACGATACCGCGGGCGAGGTCGACGAGCGGTATGCTGCGGATCACCTTGCTATCGAGATAGGTGTAGTTGGCGAACACCAGCCATTCCGGCGTTATGGTTCCGGCGGCGCCAAGCGCGACGCCGTCCACACGCGCACTGCCGTCCACCTGCTGTTCGGGAATAGTGGTATCGGCCGACGTCACCCGGAAGTTGGTGCGTGCGTTGCGGAACACCGAGGCCGTCAGGGAGAGCTGGTCTTCCAGCAAGTTCCACTTGGCGCCAATTTCATAGCTCTTGGCGGTTTCAGGTTCGACGAAGCAATTTGCGACCGTACAGGCCCCGTTGACTGATGTTTTCGATGGCGTTTTGGAATTGCCGTACGCGATGTAGAGGCTGGCATCCGGGATCGGCTTGTAAACGAGGCCGGCACGATAGGAGAACAGGTCGTCACTATTCTTCAGAACAGGACCCTGCGAGGTAAACACGCCGGCCGCACTATAGGTGCCGAGAGTGTTTGTGCCTTCGTTGTGCTCAAGACGCACACCGCCGTTGAATTCAAATTGTTCGGAGAACTTGATCGCATCGAAAGCGTAGATCGCCTGGTTGTTGAGCGAGGCGTCGGTGGATCCAGACTGAATGAAGTTCACGGGGCCGGTGTAAACGTGATCCGGATTGGCGATGCTCATCGGCGGCAAGGTCACCGTTCCCCCGGTCGGGGTGCGCAGCGAGTTGCCGTTGGCGAGCGCATAGTCTTCCGTGGAGACGGACGCCCCGACGACCAGTGAATGGCTGATGCCCCCGGTCGAGAACTGCATCGAAAAATCGGTCTGATTATAGAGCATCTGATTGCGGCCATCGCGGGTCGTCCCGCCGCGCGTCAGAAGCAGGAAGCTTGCGGGTGTGCAAGCCGCGCCGGTCGCGACATTCGTACCGTTGGCGAGACACCACGTGCCTTGCGGCTGATTGGCGATCGAGAGCTGGGTGACCTCCTGCCAACGCGTGAGATTGCGCACATGGAAGGTGTCGGAGAAGTCGTGCTCGACGATGGCCGTGGCGACGTCGAGATCGATCTCCTGCGTATCGACATTGCTGTAACCGTAGTAGTTCGACGTATCGACGCCCGGCAGCAGGCCATTACTAAATACGTTCACGAAGTACGGAATGCCGTACTGGGGAATGTTGTTATCAACCTGATGCAGGTAGCTAAAGGTGAAGCGGGTCGGCGTCCCAAGACCGAAAGCGACCGATGGTGCGATACCCCAGCGCTTGTAATCTTCGACGTCGCGGCCCGGCACATCGTTTTTGTGGCCCATGGCGTTGATACGGATCGCGATGGAGTCGGAAATCTGTTGGTTGGAATCCACCGTGCCGCGGAAGTAATTCGCGGTGCCGACGCCGGCCGAGACATCGGTGAAAGATTCCGCATGCGGGACTTTGGTCACGAGGTTGATGCTGCCGCCGACGCCGCCCGATCCGGAGTAGACCGAGTTCGCGCCGCTCACGACTTCGACCTGCTCCAGGTTGAAGATGTCGGAACGGCTGTACTGGCCGGTGTCGCGCACGCCATCGACCGTGATGTCATTGGTGGCGGTATAGCCGCGCAGGTTCACGCTGTCGCCGTAGCCGCCGCCGCCCTCGCCGGCCCCGAAGGTGATGCCGGGAACGGTGGACAACACATCGCGCAAGCTTAGAAGGTTCTGATCCCTGATCACTGCTTGCGGGATGACGGTAATGGTCTGGGGCGTGTCGAGGAGGGACGCCGTGTACTTCGGCGAGGCAGGCGTCTCGACTTTATATTCTTGCGGGGCCTCTTCCTCGACGCCGACAGCCGGAACGACCAGGGGCTGGGCGCTTTGCGCAAACGCAGACACGCTCAGTACACACGCGCCGGCGGTCGTGGTGAGCAGAACGGCAAGTGTATGACGGCTCGCGATAGCGCAGGCCCCCGGAAGAATTCGCAACGTCATGGAAACAAGTCCCCTCAAAACAACTAAATAATAATGCGTATCAGTCGTGATGCGAGTGACTATTAATTGCGATTTTGTGTAATCGCAAGAGGAAATTTGCGGCAAGACGAAGTGGGATATGAGTCATAAGATATTGATTTTATGAAAATATTTTCCGGAATCGCCTAGCGGCTCATAAATATCACAGGTGACAGTGATTCTCAATTGCATTACTAATGATTCGCGTTTGCGACACCTACCCCGTTTAATCAATGGTTTCGTTTTCCCGCGATGAACAGCCTGACGACCCTTCAGCTTGTGGACACGCCGCTCGCCTCTGCGGGCGCCGCCCTTCCGCCCCCTTCCCTGAAGGATTTCGCGCGTTCATCACGGCCCGATCCCTTGTCCAAGGGGCAACGCGTCATCGGCGGCGCGGTCGCTCTCACCATCCAGGCGCTTTTCATTCTCGGGGTCGCCTACGGCACCATGCGCGAGATCGCGCCGCAAATTGAGAACCTCACGATCGTCAATGTGCTGGAAGAGACGCCGCTGATCGAAGAACCGCCGCCGCCCCCGCCGCCTCCGATGATGCAGACGCCGGTTCTGACAATGCAGATGCCCGAGATCAGCATCACGCCGCCCGAACCGCCCAAGAACGCGCCGGCCGCCACGGTCTCGGACATGCCGGCACCGCCGCCGCAACGCGTCGATGACGGCGAAAGCATGCGCCAGATCGCAGACTTTCAACGCGCGCTGCAGCGTCACCTTTTGCGTCAACTGATGTACCCCGCACAGGCGCGCGCACGCAGAGAAGAAGGCGTCGTTTATGTGCGCGTTGCCATGAGCCGCGCGGGCCAAGTCATTTCGGCGAAGATCCAGGATGCTTCGGACTTTCCGCAACTCAACGCCGAAGCCATCGCCGTCATCCAGCGCGCGCAGCCCTTGCCACTGCCGCCGCCAGCGGTCATAGGCGATCCGGTGGATCTGATTATTCCAGTGACGTTCAATTTACGCGGCGGACGGGGAAGCCGCAGCGGCGGGCGCGGCGGTGATCATCACCGCAGCGACCACGAATAGCCGCTATTGCGGCGTCTTATCCCACTCGCCGACCCAGACTTCCTGTCCGGCGGCGGCGCTATTCAAGCGCGCCAGTAATTGCGCTTTGAGCTCCGTTCCGCTCTTCAATAAAAGCTGACCTGACTTATCGAGCAGATCCCGCGCGAGGATCGCGCCGGGCTGCACTTCCTGCAATCGGCAAGCGCGCACATTCTTAAGCTCGGTATCGCGGAAATATTTCGCGGCATTGGCGGAAGCAAGCCCGCCGTGCGAGGCGCGCGGCTGCGCGGGCGCGGTTTCACCCACCATTTCACCGGGACGAATGACGCGCGCGGGCCCACCGATGCCTTTCGGCTTCTCGGGATCGACGGCGGACGGCGTTACGGCCGGCACAGCGGCATAAACGCCCGGTTCCTGAAGAGTCCAGGTGCGGTGAATCGCCGCGTCGATGGTCTTCACAAGCTTTTCAATCGAGAGAGGCGCAACGGCGAAGCCGTTCACGTCGAGTTTCTTCGCCGCCATCACCGCCGCGGAATCCGGCTTGCCCGTCAGGATGATCACCGGCGTGCGCGGCGGCGTCTTCGGCAGCGCCTTGGTGCGGATCTTGCGCAGTAGCTCAAGCCCGCCTTCGGGCGCCATGTCCCACTCGACGATCACGCAGTCGATGGCCTGGCCCAGCCGATTAAGAAGCTGAATCGCCGTGTCGACGCTTGCGGCGTGTTTGACGTTCTTCGCCTTGCCGCGCATGACCGCCGTCTGCGCCATGTCCCGGTAGAACGGTTTGTCGTCCACCACGAGGAAGACGGTCTTGGAGAAGTCGATATCGTGCTGCAACGGTGCGCCGACGGACATGGTATCAACCTGTAATTTATATAAATATACACAACAAACCCTAGAGTAGCACAGCGAAAGGTTGCGGGTCCAAAGAGTAACGCAACGACTGCGCCAAGGTTGCCGTATTGGCTGTATGTTTGAGGACGATGTCATTGACGCCCCTAAAATCGCTCATCCGCACCCTGAAAGACCGTCGCATCCGGCGTCTGCCGTCGCGCATCTTCCTGGAAACCGTGGTCATCCCCGCGCTGGCGAAGGCGGGGCGGCGGCGCATGCTGTTTGTGGGCACGCGTTCCTACAATCAGCCCGCCTATGAACGATGCACGCGCGAAGGAATTGTCGTGTGGAGCATTGACATGGACGCGAGCGCCTCCGCCCACGGCGCGCCGGACGGACATTTCGTCGGCAACATCTGCGATATCGAGAAGCTCGCAGGGGGCCAGAGCTTCGACGTCATCATGTTTAACGGGGTCCTCGGGTGGGGCCTCAACACTGCGTCGGAAGCGTTGATGGCGGTAAAAGCCATGAAAAATGTCGTTGCGCCTGGGGGCCTGCTGTTCGTCGGATGGAATCCGGGACTTACCGATGGTTCCGAGATCGCGATCTTGCGTCCGCTTCTCGTGCCCACGTCCGCCGGCGCGATCCCAGAGGAGATCGAGTTCCCGCCGCGCGGCGCCGCGCAGCGCTATCCCCACCGCTACGAACTGTTCAGCTTCGTCTAATGCCGCTCAAAAAAGACATCTGGCGTATCGGCGCGGTGCGCGCGCCGGCCGCCGAGATCCTGCGGCGGGGCTTTCACGGACATGACGTGACGTGGTTGTGCGACATGCCGCCGCTCACTTTCCTTGCCGATCCCTTTGGCGTGTGGCGCGGCGAGCGGCTGTACGTGCTCGCTGAGGCCTACGATTACCGCGACCGCCATGGTTTTATCGAAGCCCTCACATTCGATGCCTCGCTGCGGCTGATCGAGCGGCGCGAAGCGCTGCGCGAGCCATGGCATCTGTCATATCCCTTCATCGTGGAGACGGACGGCGAGACTTATATGATGCCGGAGGGGTTCCGCTCGGGCTGCGTTTCCTTATACCGCGCGGTGGAATTTCCTCATCGTTGGAAATTGGTGCGGCGAATCACGCTCGACGAGGCGCCGATCGATGCGACGCCCGTCTTCCATAACGGGATGTGGTGGATGTTCTATACGCCCGCGACCACACGAGAAGCTAAGGTCAGCGCGCTGCACGTCGCCTTCGCGCCCCATCTGGAGGGGCCATGGACCCCGCATCCGAAGAACCCGGTGCGGTTCGATCCTTCAAGCAGCCGGCCCGGCGGCACGCCGGTCGTGATTGACGGCGCGCTCGTCATCCCGATGCAAGATTGCCGCGTCACATACGGCGGCGCCATTCGGCCGCTGACGGTCACGCGCTTGACCACAACGGATTTCGACGCCGCAGCGGGAGGTGTCCTGACGGCACCGGATGCTGATGGATTTCACACCGTCGCAGGCGCCGGCGCACTGACCCTGATCGACACCAAGCGCTTCCATCTGTCGCCGCGGTCGCTGGCGCTAGACGTACGCCACGTTTTCCGCAAAGCGTTCCGGTAGAACCGCGTCAGAATGACGAGCGCGGTGGACGCGATCGAACATGTCGAGATGCGCGTCCGCGATGGGGCCGATCCGATACGCTTCCACCGCTTGCGCGAGGATACGGGGATCGGGGGCCGCGCCGGCCACCGCGCGGTCGAGGGCGGCGGACATCATTGCGTGATCGCCGATAGGAGTGACGTGACAGCCCGGCAGTCCGATGAGGAGGTCGTTGATCGCAGGGGTGCAATCCGTGCTAACCACCGGGCGTCCCGTCGCAAGAGCTTCGACGAGCACGGCGCCGAAACCCTCGTAGTACGAAGACATGAGAAGAAGCCGCGCCTTGGCCAGCCAAGGCGAAATATCGCGCACATAGCCCGCGAATTCGACGCGGTCGGCGACGCCGAGACTCGCGGCAAGAAGCGTCAGGCTTTCCAGTTGGGGACCGTCGCCGAGGAACACGAGGCGCGCCGTGCGATCCTGCATACGCGCGAGCGCGCGAATAGCGACGTCGAAACCTTTCTCCTTCACGAGACGGCCGGCAGCCACGATGACGTTGCCCGACGCACGCGTCAGCGCGCGCGCATGGTCGGCGCCGTCGAGAACCGGCAGGCGGATGTACTGTGTAATTTTGCGGCCGAGAACCTTGTCGGCTTGCGGCACCGTCGCAGGTGAAAGCGCGATGGCCGCGTCGATTCCGCGCAGGCGGCGGCGCGTTATGATGTTGTAACCGAACTGTTCAACCGCTCCCCGCCCGTGGCGGTACAGCGGCGTCGAGATTTGCGTGACGATGCCGGGGGCTTCGTCCGGCCGCATGCCGGCGAGTTCGCTCAGCACAGGCCAATGATAGTTGCCCGGGCAAAAAAGCACATCGACCGGACGGGTGTGAAGAAAGCCGCGCAGGGCCTTGCCGAAACGGCGGCGCGAGCCCGCGGCGCGCGGGATCGCAGGCGCGCACTCCACGACGTCCACATTTTGTCCGATGAGGTTCACCAGCGGGCCCTTGAGGGCGCCGCAGAAGGCGACGACTTTACGGCCCGAATCCGCCCATTGATTCATCAGGCGAATGGCGATCCGCTCGGATCCCCCGAGCGGGAAATCGTGAAAAATAACGCCGATTTGGCGGGCGGTGTGATGCATCAATTCCCCCAACTTCCCACCCCCGTGCCGGTTGTTCCGATCTTTGAAGCAGGCCTTTCCTCAAAGGCGCGCCATGCGGGTGTTCATATGGGAGATGCCGCCACGAACGGTTGCCCCTACCGCGGGCTCGTCAGCCATTGGTTTGGGCGAGGAAACGCGATAAATCAGAGACTTCGTGGTTGGGGTACGTCCTGATGGGCGAGAGTTTGTAACGTGACCGAGGCTGTCCTCGGCCTCTTGATGACCGAGTATCTCGCGATGCGCGAGGTGCTTCTGCGCTTCCTGACGGCCCGATTAGGGGACGCGGCGGCGGCGGACGACATTTATCAAGAGCTGTTCGTGCGTCTGAAGGGCGGCGCCCTGCCCGCCGACCTGACCAATCCCGGCGGTTACCTGTTCAGGATGGCCTACAACCTCGCCAACGAGTTCTCGCGGGCGCGGCGCCGACAAGACGCGCGCGATGCGCATTGGACGGAAACGACCACCCATAAGGTCGGGGCCGACACGATCGCCGATGCGACCGCCGCCGACGATGCGCTGGCGTCGAAAGAAAGATTAACGGCGGTGATGAAGGCGCTGGATGGCCTCCCGGCAAAAAGCCGGCAGGTGTTCGTGATGTGCCGGGTTCGGGGGTTAAGTCACCGGGATATCGCCGATGTGATGGGTATTTCGACCAAGACAGTGGAAAAGCACATGACTGCGGCCTTGAAACACCTCACTTTATTTCTGCGGTCCACAGAGGGGGAGCGGCATTAGCCGCGGCATCTGCAAGATGAGTACCTTAAAAGGTGGATTGTGAGCATTCCTGCAACCGCAGCCAGTGATACGGATCGCCTTCAAATGGCGGCCGCTTGGCATGCGCGGCTGGAAACGGGCGCCGACGAGTGGGAAGCCTTTACCGTGTGGCTCGAGGCCGACCCGCGCAACCGCGCCGCTTTCGATGCGGTGGACGCCGCCGCCGTCGAAGCGGTGGAACTGCTGTCGCTGAACCGCGAACTGACCGCGATGGCGCCGCCGCCGGCCGCGCGGCGCATCTCGACGCGCGCGTTGCTCGCCCTCGGCGGCATGGCTGCGGCGGTCCTGCTGACGATCGTTGCGCGTCCGGACATTTTCCAACCCGACGAACGTGAGATTGTCGCGACGGTCGCGGGTGAGCGGCGCGACGTCACGCTATCGGACGGCTCGACAGTCCATCTCAACACCAACACACAAGTCGCGGTGACGATGAGCCGCGGCACACGCAATGTGCGCCTTGAAAAAGGCGAAGCGCTGTTCGAAGTCACCAGCGATCCCGCGCGCCCCTTCCACGTGGCGGCGGGCGACCGGGATGTCCGCGTTGTGGGAACGGCCTTTAATGTGTTGCGCCATGGCGGCCGCATCACCGTGACCGTGGAACGCGGCATCGTGGACGTGTCGTCCGACGGCGCGCGCACGAATGTGCGCCTTGGCGCAGGCGACCAATACGCCGCTGTGGAAGGTGCGCGCGCCTATCAGATGGCCAAGATCGACCCGGCCATCGCAGCCGCCTGGCGCGACGGCCGGGCCGTCTTCACCAACGCAACTCTATCAGAAGTTGCTTCGGACCTTTCCCGCTACTATGGGAAGCCGATTGTGGTCCGGGACGCCGCTGTCGCGGCCATGCGCTTTTCTGGAATCCTTAAGATCGAGGACCAGATGACCACGGTCCGGCGCCTCGAAGCCCTCCTCCCCGTTGTTGTTGCTGAAAATGGGGATGAAGTAAGATTGGAACGGGGAGCCCCGCCCTCCAAATAATCCGGGGCTCGCAACGCGAGGGGGAGTGTTGCACCCGTTCGGACTCTCACCGCCAAGTTACCGGCGCGTTCAGGCATTCCTGGGCGCGATCGCGCTTGCCTGCGCCGTCGCGCGCGCGCCGCTCGCGGCTGAGGTTACCAAGCGCTTCGATATCCCGGCGCAGGGTCTTTCCAGCGCGCTCGTCAGCCTCGCCGCGCAGGCGGATATTTCCATCGGCCTCACGGGCGTTGTCCTCACCAACCAGATCAGCACGCCGGTCACCGGCAACCGCACGATCCCGCAGGCGCTGGAAAACCTGCTCGCCGGAACGGGGCTGTCGTTTGAAATGGTGGGGCCAGCGTTGTGGCGCATCTTCCCGCGTCCGTTGACGCGCGAGGTGAAGATCGAAGAGCCCATGATCCCGCTCGCGCTTCCGCCGATCGAAGAGATCGTGGTGACCGCGATCAAGCGTCCCATGTCGCTGCAAACCGCCTCATTATCGGTGGGCGCCGTGACCGGCGGAACGTTCACCGACTACGGCGTCCGATCAACACAGGAAATGACGTCATTCGTCGCCGGACTGTCGACCACGAACCAGGGCCCCGGCCGCAATAAGTTCGTAATCCGCGGGTTGGCGGACGGGCCGTTCACCGGCAACACGCAATCGACGGTCGGACTCTACATTGACGAGACACGCGTGGTGTTCAACGCGCCGTCGCCCGCTCTTCAACTGCATGACGTCGACCGCGTGGAGGTGATTCGCGGACCGCAAGGCACGCTGTACGGCGCGGGGTCGATCGGCGGCCTGGTGCGTATCATCACACGTCAGCCGGTCATGGACCGTTTCGAGATGCGCACAACGGTCGAAGGAAGCACGGTCGTCGACGGCGGCCTGTCCCACGCCGCAGACGCCATGGTCAATGTGCCGCTCATCGCCGGGAAACTTGCTTGGCGCACGGTGGCCTATGAACGCTTCGACGCCGGTTATATCGATGATGTCCAACTCGACCGGCACGATGTGAACCGAACGCGCACGCAAGGCCTACGGTCCAATGCGAAGCTGCGCCTCGGCGGCGATTGGATGCTGGGCACCGGCATCGTCTACCAATCTGTCCGCTCGCGCGACACTCAGTATTACAACGGCGCGCGCGCAAGCTTCGAGCGCGCGAACTTCCTGAGCGAGCCCAACGCCAACAACTTTCTGACTATTGCCGCGACCATCGACGGGAACCTCGGCTGGGCGCACGTGACATCGACAACCGCCTGGATTCAACATCGGGTCGACTCGTTATTCGACGCATCCCTGGCGCTGCCGGCGCTGCTCCGCATGCCGGTTGAACCGACCGCCTTCAATCAGGACAACCGGTATCGCACCATCAATCATGAGACGCGGCTTGCCTCATCACGAGAAGGCCCCTGGACATGGATCGCGGGCGTATTCTTCTCGCACCGGTCGGACACGTCGATTTCGCTGCTGACCCGTACGCGCCCGCAAGACACCTTCTATGTGAAAAACCGACACGACGTCGGGACCGAGGCGGCCGTATTCAGTGAAGTGCAGTATCAACTGAGCCCAAAACTACGAGCCGGCGCCGGGGTCCGCGTCTATTTCGGGGAAGTGAACGTCGAGGCGAACAACACCGAAGCCATCGAAGACGGTCCGCCCGCCGCCATCGGCTACAACCGCAAGGCCGGCGCCACACCGAAAGCCGAGCTCTCCTATCAGCTGACGTCCGATCATTTTCTGTATGCGCAGGCCACGCAGGGGTTCCGGTTGGGCGGCGTGAACATCGCGAGCCGTCTGACCGCCCCGCCGCCCGGCGGACGCCCGGTGACGGTATCGAACTTCGATTCCGACCGGCTGTGGAATTTTGAAATCGGCTCGAAGTCCGCGTTCCTCGACCGCCGCCTCAATCTGAACCTCTCGGTCTTCTATGCGCTTTGGAACGATATGCAGGCCGACCTGATCCGGCCCAATGGTCTGTCATTCACGTCGAACCTCGGCGACGGCCGGAACAAGGGCGTCGAAATCGAGAGCATCTACGCCGTGAGCGAACGCTTGCGTTTGCTGGCCAATTTTTCGTGGAACAATCCGACCGTGCCGCCGACAAACATGGCGGGCGCCGTCACGAACCGTCTGCCGGGCGCGCCGAAGTTCAACGGCACCGTCGCGCTACAATACCAGCGTCCGCTTGGCGGCGGTTATACCGGCTTCGCGAACATCAGATCGGAAGTCCTGGGAAAATCGCAACTCGCGATCGGGACGCTGCCCATGTCGAGCGTACCGGCCTATCAAACCGCCAACATACGCATCGGCGTTTTCGACGAGCACTGGCGGTTGTCGGCCTACGTGACCAACATCACCAACACGAAATCGAACACCTTCGCTTTCGGAAACCCGTTCTCGCTGGGCCGCATCGCGCAAGCGATCCCCGTGCGTCCCTTGACCGTGGGCATGACGGCGACCTGGACGCGCTAAGCGGCGTGCTCAGGCGCGTCAGTTGATCTGGCTGAGTGGCTTCTCGCCGAGCATGTCCTTGTAGTCGACCATGAAGGACTTGAACTGTTCGGCCTGCTCGATCTGCTGGCGCACGGCGGCGATGTCCATCACGCCGCGCTCGCGCGGCGTTGTGATGAGCGAGAAGGCGTCACGATACGGCGTATCGCTCATCGGCACCGTATAACGTTGACGCACGCGCACGAGGGTGCGTTCGTCGCCGGCGAGAGTCAGCGCGGTCGCCCAGTCGAGGACAATGCGCGCGTTCTGGTCGCTGAGCGTGGTGCCCTCCGGCTCCGGCGCGAGTTCGGAAAGCGCGGCGGCGGCGTTGGACCACTGCTGCGCGCGCCAGTAAATCTCGGCGCGGAGCTGCTTGGTTTCCGGGGTCGTGTCGGTGCCGAGCAGAAGCACGGCCTCGTCGACCTTATTGAGGTCCGTCAAAGCGCGCGCTTCGAGGCGGCGGCGCTGGGCATTCAGTTCGCGGCCCGCTTCCGGCGTCGTCGTGTCGTTAAGAACATCGAGCGCCTTCTGAGGCTGCTCATCCAGGAGATAGATCAACGCGAGGCGCGAGCCGACGCGGGATCGATCGACACCGGTGAGACGGAACTGCACCTGACGCTCGAGAAGCAGCGCGGCCTGCTGCAGGAGATCGACGGTCACGAGGCGGTCCGCGAGCTTGCGGATCATTTCGTCCCCCTTCTCGCCGGGCGGCACAAGGGAGCGGAACTCCTCGAACAGGGCGATGGCGGTGACGGGCGAGAGCTTGTCCGCCTCACCGTCGAGATAGAGCTTCTCGAAGATGCCGGTCATCTTGTTGGCCGCTTCGTTCACACGCTCGTCGCCCGAGAAATAGGACGTCGTGATCTTGAGGGTGCGCAGAGCCGTACCATAGTCCTTCTCATCGCCGTAGAGGTCGGCGAGACGCAGAAGCATCTCGAGTTCCGTGTGATCGCCGCGCCAGCGGTAACGCAGCTGCTCGAGCCCTTCGATCAACTGAGCGGTGGTGACGGTGCCGAGCTTATGTTCGAGCTCGAGACGGTCGCGCTTGGCGAGCACGCTGTACATCAGGGACTGGCTCTGCTCGGCTTTGCGGAACTGCTGCAGCGCGACCTGGAGTTCGCCGATCTTCTCGTTGAGCTTGCCGTCCATATAGTCGATGGCGGCGAGTTCGTTCACGGACGGGGTTTCCTTGCGGACCATGTCGAGGAAGCCCTGGGCGCCGAAATCGTCTCCGGCGGCGATGGTGGCTTCAACGCCCATGAGGGCGAGCGGAATTTTCACCCGGCGCGGATAGGCGCGGATGAGCGAGCCCGTCTGGATCATGGTTTCGGCCTGTGCCTTCGGGTCGCTGATTTGCGAACGCGACGCGGCGAGCCAGAAGTGCGCGTCCTCCTCATTGGCGAGGGTGAAGTGGTTGAAGTCCTCGGCCGCTTCCTGATAGCGGCGCATCATAAACAGGGCCGCGCCGCGCAGGGCGCGGAACTGGGCGGTATTCTCGACTTCCTGGTCGTTGGTGACCATCACGCGCAGGATCCCCAGCACTTCGGGATAAAAGCCGTTCACGAATTCAAAGCGGGCCAGGCGCAACCGCGCCTGCTGGCGGGTATCGGGGCGCTCGTCGCCGAGCGCGTACTGCAGGGCTTGCTTGTTGCGGACATAATCGTCGGCGCGGCCGATCTGCCAGTCGGCGATGTTCAGCAGGCGCTGCATGTCCTCGTCGCCGCCCAGCGCGCCGGCGACCTGCATGCCGTCGCGCGACAGCGCCATGCCGCCATCGACATCGATATCGACGCCGTTGCGCGAGGCCTGCGCGCGCACGCCGTCGCTCTTGGGAACGACAACAACGCCCTGTGCGGTCGCGGGAAGATCGACTTCGGCGAAGGAGCGTTCCGGATAGACGCCGTAGCTCAGCGGGATCACCGGAACGATGAGGAGATAGTCGCCCACTTCCGGATCTTCGACGGCCACGGTGCGGCCCGCTTCGGTGATGGGCAGGAACAGGTTCGGCTGCGGACGCTCGAGCTGGGCGTTCACTTCGATCGCCTGCGTGGGCCGCAGCGGCAACGCGCGGAAGTCGAGCACCCAGTTGAGACCGTCGCGGCGCGTCGTCGGATTGATATCCGGGCGCGTGACCATGCGCAGGATGGTGTTGTTACGGTACGGGAGCTGCTCGACGAATGTAATGTAGGGCGCGCCTTCCTTGGCGAGCTTGGCGACATCCACTTGTTGATAGCGGTCGAACACGACCCAAAGGAATTCGGCGCGGCGGAAGACGGCGGCGGCGGACGGTTCGGACCACGGGATGGTCAGGCTGACCTCCGCCGGACGCGACGTCAACGGATCGACGCGGTTGTTCGCAGCCGCACGGGTCACGCGATTGCCGGAGGCATCCACTTCGGTCTTGGCATTGATCTGGCCCTTGAGCGCAGCGGCGGCCTCCTGAGAGCCTTGCAGCGGGCGCGGCGCGGGCGGCGGCGCCGGCTTGGCGGCGGCGACTTGCGGTTCCGGCTTGGCCGCCGCGGGCTTCGCGGCTTCGGGTTTCGCAGCGGGCGGCTTCGCGGCCTCGGCGGGCGGTGCCGGCGCCGTCCCGGCCGGACCGGCGGGGCGCGCGACGGATGCTTGTTGCTGCGGGGCCGGAGAATTGGTGAGGTCGATCGCGATGGTGTTACCGGTGGCGAGATCATTCACCGCCAGCGCGGCGCCGTGCGGGATGATCAGCGTGGTCTGGCCGTTGTCGTAGGAAACCGTTGCGCCTTTGTTGGCGGCCGGCAGACGCTGGTTAAGGCTGGCGAGATTGATCGTGCCCGTGCCCTGGAAGACGACGGCGACATTCTCGCCGCGGCGCTCGATGCGATACCCGGGCCGCGACTGCGGCCAATCGAACGCGACGCGGAAGAACGTGGGGTGCTGACCTGTACGGACCGCCACGGTGCGCGCGCCCGCGGGCGCATTAGGATTGGCGGGGGCGGCAGGTTTCGCATTCGCCGTTTGCGCCTGCGGAGCGACAAGATCGACCACGACGGCCGAGCCCACGGTGAACGTGCGCATGGTGACATTCGGGCGCAGCGGGAAAGCGATGGTGCGCTGGTCGGGGCTGACGCGCGGCGCGCCCGAGATATAAGCGCCGAGCGCTTGCGCGATGGCCGCCGGGGTCATGGTGACGGCGCGCTCGAACTGAACGACGAGATCGCCGCCGACAACATCGGCGGAGTAGCGCACCGGCCGATCCCATTCAAAGGCGACGCGGCCATAACCATCGCGCACTGCGTACCGCACGGCGTCCGCCGACGCGGGCGCGGCGGCGAGAAGCGCGACGGCAAAAGCGAGTGAAGCGCGTTTCATCATGAGCCGGGTTGCTCCGGCATGATGAGAATTTGAATTTGCTCGACATTGCCGGCGGTCGCCTTGCGGCCCAGCACGGTGATTTCCTTGTCGTAGCCCGCCGCGGTGAAGGCGTCGGCGACGGCATTGGCGCGCGTGATCGCGAGGCGCCAGGCATCGGCGTCCGCGCCTACGTTCGCCCCTTCCCTCGCACCAGCGTCAAACGGCGGCAACGTGGCCGCCTGGCCGACGATGGCAATACGATTATGCAGGTTGCTCAACACACCGCCCAAATCAAAAACCCGCCGGCGCGCAGCGTCGGAAAACCCGCTGGATCCCGCATCGAACAAGCCCTCTCCCGGCACCGAGGCCGGCCAGGACAGGATAAGATATTGCGGGGTCGCGCGGAACTGCACATCGGCAAGACTGGCCTGTTTCGCGAAGGCCGGACGCAGCACCGCTTCCAAATAGCTGAGGTTGTCCCCGGGGAGGGCCGCTACTTCCGGGAGGCGGGGGGCGTTCTCGTCCGGCAAAACGCCCGCGAAAGCTTCGCCATATGAACGGGCGACGGGAATAAAGCGGACCATGTCGATCTTCGCCATGGAGAACAGCAGAACGAAGAACGTCAGCAGGATCGTCATGAGGTCGACGATGGTGATGAGCCACGGACGTGCGGGACCCGGGGTGCGCGCGATGGACGGCGCATTGATGCGCTTGCCGAGGGTCGGCAAATCCTGGATGTGTTCCGCAAGCGGGCGGAAAGACGCGTGGTGCGATATGTGATTGAGCGCGTTCATCGCTGCGCCCCCGCGAGCCGCACGATAACGTCGTCGCGGTCCTCGAGCAGGAGGAAACTGAAACGCAGCATCGCCTCGCCGCTGGTCTGGCCACCGAGCGGCCTCAGGATGCCGACCGAAAGCGACGCCGGCGCAAGTCCGTTGGCCATAAGGCGTTCGGCCAGCAGCGCAACGTTGGTTTCCGGATGCGAGGCGCGAAGCGCGAGTTCGGCGCGGTAGCCGCGCACGCCGCCATCAATGACACCGGCGATTCCGGCAAGGATCGCCTCGCCTTCGGCGACATGTTGCGGATCGGCGAACAGTGCGAACGGCACTTCGATATCGACGCGGTCATTGCCCACGTTCCAGACGGCGCGTGTGCGCCACATGTCTTCGGCCGCGATAACCGGGGCGAAGACCTGCGCGACGGACGCGCGCAAGAGATCGACGGCGCGGCGGCGTTCTTCCTCGAGCATGCGCGCTTGGGAAATCGAATCGGCGGCGGCTGTCGCGTTTGCCGTTTGTGTGGTCGATGCCGCGTCCGGCGCGACGACCGTGGCGCGCGTCTCGCCGGCGATGGACGTCATCACCGCGAAGAACGCCATGAGCAGGAAGTTGAGCGCGAGCAATGTGATGAGCACGCGGTCGCGGTTGGCTTCGCCGCGCGCGGCGTCGCTGAGCATGTCCGGCGCATCCGGATATGCTTCGTAGAGAGTCTCGCGCGCTGATGGATAGACACCGCTCAAACCGAAATCCCCGCTCGGCCGAAGACACACCTCCGGCCGGAATACCCACGTGTTTTCAGGAGCCTATGGGCGAAAGGTGAATGGGGGGTTAAGCCCGGCAAAAGTTGCCTATTTCAAGGGGATAAGGCCTGCGGACGCCGCCGCGGGCCTGGAGGATTGTCATATTCGCCAATGCTGCATGCGGCATGCGGCAAACTGGAAATTATGTATCCATTCCAATAGCTTGACCGTAAGCTGAACGATGCTGCAGTCATGCTGCACTGTGCTGCACACCGGCCTGGGTTACCCGCCAGCGGCCGGTTCTGGCGCCCTGCCCCACCCCTTTAATGGACTCCGCGACGCCCAGCATTTCGAGCTGGCGCATGGCCCGCAACGCCATCGCGGCGGAACGCAGGGCCGCGGGCCCAAGACAATAGACCTCGCGCAGGGTGATCTCCTGCCCCGCATATTTGCGCGTGAGCCAGCCTTGAAGCGCGTTCAGGGGATCGTTCTCCACCGCGTCGGGTGACCGCAGCGCGGAGATGCGCAAGGCTTCGCCCGCGTAGAAGCGCGCAAGCGCGATGCCGCGTTCGAGCATCGCCGGCGAAAGGGCAGCGAGATCGGCGTCATCAAGCAGCGCGAGGACGGCGGCGAGACGCGCCGCATGTTCGGCAAGACGGCCGGCCAGCGCGCGGATGGACGCGAATGCGCCGTCCGCGGCCATGGCGGCTTCGGTCTCGCGCGCGAAGGCGAACCAAAGCGCGCGCGCCTGTTCGCCGAAGGTGATCATGCGTGTTTCGCAGGTGGCTTCGCGGGCATAGAGACCGGTCAGCCGGTCATGAAGCGCCTGCAGTTCGGGTGGCGGCGCGCCGTCGCTTTCGCTGAACACGCGTGCGCCGATGCGTGAGGCGGGGTGTACGGCGAGCAGCCGGCCGAGGAGGCCGGACTCCGCGACTTCGGGCGCGCGCAGAAGCGCGAGCCCTTCCGCCACGCCGGCCACAAGGTGCGCGGAAAGACGCGGCGCGACCGCGGCGCCCTCGACGCCGGTGGCGATCACCCCGCCGTCCCACAGGGCGCTGAGACTGCCGGCTTCCGCACGCCGGGCAAGGGAGGGCGTCAGCAGATCGGCCGGGACGCTTGCGAACAAGCCGCTACGCCGGCCGAAGCGGGCGTAACGGTCGTAGCGGTCGTTCACGCCGGCCCGGCGCGGAGACAGAAAGACCTGATCGAATTCGAAGGGCCGTGCGGCGGGGACGGGCTGCGGACCTTGCGCGGGAAGAAGAGCGTAAAAGTCCGGGATGACGTCGAGGCTGATTTTGGTGCGGACGAGACGCTGACCATCGGGTGACGCCGCCTCGTCGGTGAAGCGCTGCCGCCAAAAGCGCACGGGGCCGACACACATGTTTTCCGCCGCGCTGCGCCCCTCGCCGCTGCCGGCCAGGGTGAGGAAATAAGCGGACACCGGCAGGATGGGGCCGGTGGGAAGACGGATGCCGACAAGGCGCTGCGCGGCCATGGCCGAGAGGGTGAGGAGATGATGCGCGATGAGTTCGGGCGCGGCCTGGGTGCGCGCCGCGACGGCGGCGATGGCGGGGGCGATGTGCGGGCCGCAAGCGCCGGCGGGGAATGAAGCGTGCGTGGGGACGGGCGCAGAAGTTGGGATCGCGGGAGCGGTGAACTTGGGAAGTGGCGCCATGGGCGGGCTCCTTGACAATATAATGGGGACATTGTATCTATTATGGGGACTTTGTCAAGGCGGCGGTGTAATGAGGTTGATGGAGAGCCTGTAATTCGCGGACCCCGCTCACCAGCGGCGAAGAGGGGCATTATTCTCCGCAAATTCTGCGGAGAATGCCGGTTATTCTCCGCAAAAAATGCGGAGAATAATCTTAAGACCTGCCCCCGGTGGGACCCAGCAGCGGTTGGCCGTAGTGTGCGACTTCAGCGTCAGCGCGTTATTCCGAGGTCGCGGCACTTCAGGAGCCCAACCAACCCCAGGACTTTGCGAGACTGCGCCGCAGTCAAGGCAAACTGTTCCTCGCGGGGATGGGTGGCAGGGACGATGTCGCCTAGGCCGCTTGAGTAGATGTCGCAGGCCACGCCATTCTCAACCAGTCCAAGGACGCCCTGCACTTCCAACTTCCGCGGCAGACAACATTCCCCTTCCATGGAGATGCCATTGGCCGCTGCGGACGCCACAAGCGCAACCGCCTGCCTTAATGAAGGGCCGATGCTTTTATTTGGATACCTCTGTGTCGGACGGGGCTTGAATTGCGAGAGAGGCTTAATCACGACCGACTCCATGGGCGCGATACCAAGCACAAAGCCATTGAGTGTGGCGCGTTACCAAGCGTGGATAGACCGCGTGGTGACGCTGGACGCGGCGCGTATCACCGGAAACTTCCAGCCGCCCGACACCGCTGAAAAAGCAACGACGCAGCGCACAAATCTAGATGCTTATGATAGGATAAAGCGCGACATAGCCATGCTTCGTTCTCAAGCCGAGAATGAGAAGCAGCTCGCCCGCCGCGTAGAATTGAACCTGACAATCCGCAAACTCGAAGCTGAGCTTGCGGAAACAACGACTCATTTGTGACGAGATACTATTATGCAGAAATTGACCGCCCAAGACCCGCAAACCAAGAGCGCCGACCTGGTAGCCGAGAACCTTGAGCACCTGAAAGAGGTGTTCCCGGAAGCGTTCGTTGAAGGGAAGGTGGATTTTGAAGTCCTCAAGCAGCTTCTCGGCGCGGCAGTGGACGAGAAAGAAGAGAAGTACGGGCTGAGCTGGCACGGTAAACGTAAAGCGCGTCAAATTGCCCTTACGCCCTCAACCGGCACTCTCCGCCCATGTCCCGAAGACAGCGTGGATTGGGACACAACTAAGAACTTGATGATAGAGGGCGACAATCTGGAAGTCTTGAAGCTGCTCCAGAAGAGCTACGCCGGAAAGGTGAAACTCATCTACATCGACCCGCCGTACAACACGGGCAAGGATTTCGTTTATCCCGATAGCTTCCAGGACAGCATTAGGAACTATTTGGAAGTCACTGGCCAAACCGATGCGAACGGCCAAAAAATATCGTCCAACACTGAAGCGTCAGGTCGTTTCCATACGGACTGGCTGAACATGATGTATCCCAGGCTTAAGTTGGCGAGGAATCTGCTCCGTGAAGAT
The DNA here is from genome assembly GCA_041906145.1 of Rhodospirillaceae bacterium. Classification (GTDB taxonomy): domain Bacteria; phylum Pseudomonadota; class Alphaproteobacteria; order Rhodospirillales; family Rhodospirillaceae; genus SHVO01. The sequence goes on from JAYRJU010000006.1 coordinate 170,397, forward strand.
GGCATTATATTTATCAGCATAGACGACAATGAAGTGTCTAATGTTCGTCGGTTATGCGACGAAATCTATGGAGAAGAGAATTTTGTAGCCTCGGTTATATGGCAGAAGAAGTATAGCACCAAGGCGGACTCAAAAGACTTTTCTGAGAGCCATGAGTACATCGTTTGTTATCGCAAAACCTCCGCTGCCATGGTGCAAGGGCTAGAGCGTAGCGAGGCTCAAGAGAGCACTTATAAAAATCCAGACAATGACCCGCGAGGCGATTGGGCATCTGACAATCTTCTCAGAACAGAAGAGCGTGGCTACGCCATTTATCCAGTCGTTGCGCCAAGCGGTCAGAAGCACATGCCGCCAAAAGGCAGCAGTTGGCGGTTTAATAAAGAGAAAATGGCCGACCTCATTGCTGATAGTCGAATTTGGTTCGGTGAAGGCGGAACAAGTAAGCCGCGATACAAGCGCTTTAGGTCTGAAGTAAGAGATACAATTCCGCCTCAAACAATTTGGGGCTTTGACCAAGTAGGTCATACCGACGAAGGCACGAAAGAGCTTGCTAAGTTATTTGGTGGAACTAGAGCGCCTTTTCCAAGCCCCAAGCCTGTTAGACTTCTGCAACGAATTGTTACCGTGGGATGCGGCAAAGACGGCATTGTCTTAGATTTCTTCGCAGGTAGTGGTACAGCCGCTCATGCCGTGTGGCAGCAAAATGGAATCGATAGCGGGAGTCGAAGATTTATCTTGGTGCAGTTACCAGAACCAGCTCAACCAGCCTGGGCGCTTTGGCCTTTTGACGAAGGGTAAGGCTGAGAATGGCCACTTCCAGGTACTCACGCACAGCATCGCGGTACTCAGGCACGCCGATGTTGGTTGGTTTCAGCGCAGCAACCCACATCAACTCTTCCACACCATCTTGAATCTGGCGCTTATCGCCAGAGGTGGGCGCTCCTTGTTCAAGCAGGAGCTTTTTAGGCACGCGCTGCTCTATGAGAGCGTCGGGCGGAACGGCCAGAGCCGCGATAACTTTTGCTATCGGGGTTTCGCTCATCGAGCCGCCCCCGGCAGAACAACCAAGAAAGCCACGACTTCAAAGTCGTTGCTTCCTTGGAACTCGCCTTTCATGGCGTGCGTGCCGCCTGGGCTAAAGAGGCTGGCGACGGCCCGCTCTTCCTTTTTACCGATGATGGACACGATGGACTTCGCCAGCAGGTCTTGGACGCCCTCCATATCCTTGCCCTGGCGGGTTTGTTTATCAAACGCCGCGCTGGCAGCCGCATCGAGTGTGTCTTTGCTGACGCAGAGCTTCTTGAGCCGGTCGAGCGCTTGCTTCGCCTGGGTAAAGGGCAACAGCACCGCGCCGTCTTCACCCACATGAACAACATAATGCGGGGCCAATGGATAACCTGGCTCAATGGCTTTCACCGCCGCATCGCCGACAGCACGGAGGCAAAAGATTACGCCGGGCGGAATGGGCTGCTCGCCGTTGCCTGCACTGGTCGTTACTGCGAAAGCACCAAGCGGCAAAGCGTCCAGGCTGGCGCGGTTTTCCTTGAGATAGCCAGCCAGCTCGATGCGGAAATCACTAAGCGTCAAATCGGCGATTGAAATGCCGCTGGAAAGGTCTTCCAAATCAATAACCGTGTTTTGCAGCTTCTCAAGCTGCTTCCGGCGGTATTCCAGGTCATTCATCTGGTTGCCGGACTGATGCTCAATAATGTTTTCCTCGCCCGTGGCGGAAATATCCAAGAGCACCATGCGTCCACTGACGCGCTGCTCAAGGTTGATGTACTCGTCCAGCTCAAGGTTTGGCCAGAAGTTCACCAACTGAATGCGAGTATTGGGCGAGCCGATACGGTCTATGCGCCCGAACCGCTGAATAATCCGCACAGGGTTCCAGTGAATGTCGTAGTTAATCAGGTAATCACAGTCCTGAAGGTTTTGACCTTCTGAAATGCAGTCCGTCGCGATCAGAATGTCTAACTCGCCCTCGCCCGCGAGTTCCTGCGGACGTTCCTTTGCACGCGGTGCAAAGGCGGTGAGTATGCTGGTCAAGTCAGTTCGCAAACCGGCCAGGTTTGTCTTATTGCCGCCCGTTCCGGTCACGATTGCGGAATGCAGGCCGTGCGTTTTAAGCGCCCAATCGGCCAGCTCGCGGTACAGATAGTCCGCCGTATCAGCAAAGGCCGTAAAGATGATGAGCTTGCGGTTATCCGCATTTACCGGGTTCTTGACCTTATTCGCTATCAAGTTCCGTAAGTCGCGCAGCTTGGCGTCCCGCTGCGGAATGACCTTGCTCGCATCGGCCAATAACGCCGCAAGCCGGTCGCGGTCTTCCTCTAAGTCCTGCCGCCAACGCACACGGTCTACGTCTTGAAGCAGCACTTTGACCTTACGGCCTACGAGCAGCGACTCAAACGTCGGGTCGTCAATGTCCACGTCGTCAATCGAAAGCTCTTCAACCGCATCTTCATGCGCGTCAATTCTGGCCAGCAAGCCTTCTACATCGGCAAGCTGGCGTTTAATCGTCATGGCGAATGACGCAACAGAGCTTTCCATCCGCTTAAGGATGTTCACACGAAGCAGGTGAACGAGGCTTTCTTCGCGGTCAAGCTGGCGGAACGTGCGGTCGCCGCCCTGAATTTTCGTACTGTACTTCTCGTCGTATGCCGCCTGCTTATGGGGCAAAACGTAGCGCAGCGGCGCATACGCACCGAGTTTCAGGCGACGAATATCGTTATTGATTTCGCGGATAGACTGGAACGCGCCGTCAATATCAACGTCGGACTTGATATTGATGGGCGACAGGCGCTCTGGGAAACGGCCCGTTTCACTGGTGCCGTAATATTTTTCGATATGCTTGCGGGAACGCGCAATCGTCAGCAGGTCGAGCAGCTTAAAGTAATCGAAGCCCAGCATATCCATAAGCCGGGCGGGCTTCCGCTCCGCATCCTCGATATCAAGCCAGCGATTGAACTGCGCCTGAGCCTTGCGGACGGTCGTTTCAATGCTGGGGATGTTGTAATCAATCAACGCCGTGTCATTGCCTTCGGTCACGAAGGCAATTTGGTTCTTCAAGTCAGCCAGCCGGTTGTTGACCGGCGTGGCCGAAAGCATCAGCACCTTGGTTTTGACGCCAGACTTGATAATCCGCCGCATCAAGTGGTCGTAACGGGTTTCGCGCTCCTTGTGCGGGGCCTTGTTGCGGAAGTTATGGGACTCATCAATGACCACCAGGTCGTAGTTGCCCCAATTCACATAGGAAAGGTCAATGTCGCCGGAAAGGCCAGCCTCACGCGACAAATCCGTGTGGTTCAGCACATCGTAGTTGAAGCGGTCAGAAGAGAGGATATTGCGCTTGTCATTGGCTTTGTAGAGCGTCCAGTTATCGCGCAGGCGCTTCGGACACAGCACAAGCACGCGGTCATTCCGCAGCTCGTAGTATTTGATAACCGCCAACGCCTCGAAGGTTTTTCCAAGGCCCACGCTGTCCGCGATAATGCAGCCGCCCAGACGCTCCAGCTTATCAATCGCGCCCATTACGCCGTCGCGCTGGAACTTGAAAAGCTTGTTCCAAACGACGGTGTTGCGAATGCCGGTAGCAGATTTGACAATCCGCTCTTCATCCAGCTCTTCGCCCAGGTCTTTGAAGAGGTGGAACAGCATCAAGTGATAAATCAGCGCGGGCGGCTGATGCTCAGCGAGCAGGTTCAGCCGCTTAATCAGCCGTTCCTTTGCTTCTGACGAAGCGGGAAGGCTGTTCCAAAGCTCAGAGAACCAAGTGTTGAGCGTGGCCCACTCTTCAGTCGCCTCAGACGATTGCACCAAACTCAACTGGTTGCCTGGCGTCAGGCCAAGCCCTTCCGTCGTAAAAGGGCAGTGTCCGGCAATGGCGCGACGTAGCGCTTGGTCAGGGCCATCGGAAATGAAAATGGATTGTGGAAGCTTTTTCGGAGCTGCACGGACCTCAGCTTTTTTTTCCATCCAGTCTCTGCATTGGCGCGCAAGCCAACGCGAAAGGAGGCGGTTACGAAAAGGCCGGTCCGTATCAGAGCCTAGTAGGCCCCGCTCCAATTCTTCTTCTGTTGGCAGAATCAATCGGCAGCGCTCGGTTTTCTCCAGCATCTCGCGAGTTTCTGCGAACGCAAACAGCGAAAACTCCGGCGAGGCAATAGCGAGCCGCGATTGCGGCGCTAAACACCGCCGCAGGTCATCGACCACCCGGTCGTTGCCGGTGTTTTTGATGAGTTTCATTTATGCTGAGGGCGAGTGCGACTCAGCATTGATCTGAGTCCAGAATCGATCACACAAAATGCCATCCCCTCCCCGCCGGCGATAAATAATCGACCGGGCCAGCTGCCGCTGGTCACGAATCGAAACTAGTCTACATTGATTCTAGCGGACGTTGCCAAGAGGGTTCGCGTAATGGCGGTGGTGGTGGAAACGCAGCGCGGGAGCAGCGCAATGACTTCGAAAGAAGACCTTATACCCAGCGGCTATCCGAGCCTCGCCGAGGTCCGCGCGTGGCTGGAGAAACACACGTACCGGCCGCCGCGGCCCTGCACGGTGACGCTGCAGGAGTTCGAGGTGGACTGGGAGCGGATGTGCGGAACATTTCTGGCGTCGTTCGGCGACGGCGCTGCGGCGCAAACCTTCTCCTTTGCGATGGGCGGCGCGGCGGGAGAGACGGAGATTTTCCTGCCGATGTTTCATTCGCCGTTAGGCGTGCCGGCAAGTTATCCGGCCATCGATCTCGACGAGGATATACGCGAAGCCATCTTCGCGGCTGTGCGGCGGTTATTCCCCAAGGTAACGGCGTTCGGGCTGGACCGCGCCAGCGGGCGGCTCATCACGGCGCATACGGCGTTGATGGACCGCGTGGTGGACCGGGAGGCGCTGGCGGAGACGCGGCGGAAGATGGAGTGCGGAGCGTTCGCGGTGTCGTTTGAGGTGGGCGCGGGCGGGGAAGCGCTTGGGTGATGGCGGAAAAAAAACAGAAAAGAGAAACCCCTGGATCCTGGGCCTTTGGCCCAGGATGACCGAAAAAAAGAGAGACGCGATGGCTCGCGCCTGCGGGGGCAACGGCGATGCGCAGGCGCTAGCGGGGTTCACCCGCAACGCCGCTTGCGCGGGGCATGATTTCGAGAACGCGGGTGAAGGGGAGCGTGCCGGCGGCGCGGAGTTCGGCGGCGACCTGGGCGTGGGTGGCGGCGAGCGGACCTGCGAGGCGGGCCCCAACCGTCTCGACAATGGCGAGAAATTCGTCGCGCAGATCCTTCTCCCACGCTTCGGCGCCGTCGGCCTCGTCCGCGATGCCGGGCGTTTCGAGATAGCGGCGGCCCGTGAGGCCGAACCTTTCCGTGAGCAACCAGAGGGCGAAGGCTTCGGGCTCGGAAGGCAGGGGGAATTCATCCGGGTACGGCCAGTCATAATCCGGGGCGATGGACCCGCGATCGCGCGCGCGTTGATCGCCCGCAGCAAGTGCGAGAGCGCGCGCCGCGGCGTCGATGGTGACGAGCGCGTCGATGAAGGCGAGGCGCGTGGCGCGGGAAGGCTCGCGCACGTAAGGGGCTTCGAACCACATATGGACGCGCGGACGCCAGGCGAGATAGCTGTGGCGGCCGACGGAAAGGGTCACCTCCGGTAGGGTAAAACCGAGACTCGCGGCGACGACGGCGTGGGCGGCTTCGTCGGCGGCCAATTGCTGAGAGCGTTCTTCGCGCATTTCCGTTTCCTATCGTCCGCCGCCGGCCAGGTCGGGACGGCCCCGCAGCACTACTCAGGCCATTCCCGGAAGGTTCTTCGCGGACCAGGCGCGGGCGTCAGCCTTGGTCTTGAAGGGACCCCAGGGCGGACAGCAACCGGGCTCGCAAAAGGGATAGATGTAATATCCGTCCGAGGGGACGGGCCCACGCGAAAGGCCTCGCCGTCGCCCGCTTTCAAGAAGTGGATGTCGGGATCGCGGTAATAGTCTTCCGCCATAAGTCCAGCCTTCGGGTCCGTGGGCGTTTCTTCGTAGCTCACGCGTTTAAGGCAGATCGTGACCATGCGCACATGCCTTACGATTTCGTTGCGGGTCAGGTCGATCCAGTCGTCGCCTGCGGCATTGCGTATGCGCACTTCGATGTCGCCGGCCCTCATGCGTTCGAGGATCACTTCCGCGTCGCGCATGAGGCCGTGGAGACGCAGGTGATCAGTGGACATGGCGGGCGGTCCGAACAGGGGCTGGCCGGTGTAGTCTGTGACGCTGGTTCCGGCGCCGCGCGAAGGCGCGCGCATCAACAGATGGCGGGCTTTCGGCCCCGCCTAGGATGACCGAATAAAACAAACCGGCAATATCGAAAATGCGCCGGGCCGGACAGCCGTGACGGGCGGATCAGGAACCGAGAACCCCTGAATCCTCGGCGCTTCGCCAAGGATGACGGGGCAGAAGCATCGTCCATGCACGATCCGGGTCTTGTCAGGAGCCGCATCCCACGCGACGGACACCGCCGGTGGCGAAGTCTGCGCGCAAACAAGGAAAGACCGCATCGCGCGGGCGGGCGCGGGGCGGAGCGATGCCGGGGTGATCGCGGAAAAACAGAAAAGTGAAACCCCTCGATCCTGGGCCTGCGGCCCAAGATGACCGAATAAAAGAGGGGCGAAGGGGAGTGTGCGGGCAGCGCGGAGTTCGGCGGCTCTTGCCGCGGGGCCGCGGCGAGCGGCTTTAGGAGGGGAAGCGGCCGCCCCCGCGCCTGCGCGGGGGCGGTCACGCGGTGAAGATTACTTCTCGAGAGAGGCCATGCCCTTTTTGGCCAGCAGCTTGGCGCGTTCCGGACGAACGGAGTCGGCGGATCCCACCGCCAGCAGCGGATTGTCATTGAGCACGAGCACCTGGGCGTAAATGCCCTGGGCTTCCTGCGCGCGGCCGGTTTTCTGGAGGACGTAGGCGAGGTTCAAGAGCTTCATGGCGTCGTTCGGCGTTTCCTTCAGGCCGGCCCGCAATTCGGCTTCGGCCTGCGTCCAGTTTCCGCCCGCGATGGACTGCAATGCGAGCCCTTCGCTGTCCACGACGTCGCCGGCCATCACAGGCGCGGCGGCGCCCAACATCATCACAGCGGCGCTGCACAGCACGGAAATACGTTTCATTTTTTAAGTCCTCCACAAGGAACGAGACATAACTTTGCGCTCGGCCACCGCGGGGCACAATTACTTTATGATGACGCGTGTGTGAAATTTTGATGACATTTGTGACGGTGGTCAAAGCCGCTCAAGGGGCCGTTCAGGCCCGATTTTCGGGCAAAAAGCGCAGATCGGAGGGCCGGCTGTCCCAGGCCCCGCGATGCGGACGACTGTCATATTCGCCGCGGCCGGACGCCGGCGCGCGCGGGGGTGCGGCGGTCTTTTGGAGGGAATATCTCCACGGACAGCGAGGGGGGAGGCCGCGGTGGGCGGCGCGGACGCCCAACGTAAATCGCGCCGGAGCGGGTTTGCCGCTCCGGCGCGATCGTCGCGGCGTCTTTAGAACTTGGCCGTCAAACCGAGCGAGAGGGTGCGGCCGAGCTGGTAGGTGTTGGTGTTGAAACGCTTGCCGTTCGATTCCTGATACTCGCGCGATTCGGCGCCGTTCAGGTTGCGCGCTTCAAACGAGCCGGTGAACGCCAGATCGCGAATCGTGAAGGTCTGGCGGTAGACGAAGTCCACGCGCAGGCCCGGGTCCGAGATGAGGTTCGGCAAGCTGAGGCTGCTTGACCGCGCCGCGATGCGCTTGCTGGTGTAAGTGACCAGCACCGTCGCCTGCGAGTCGTTGGCGTCGTCCTCATAACCGAACTGCACGTTCGCCAGATGATCCGACTGGCCCTGCATACGCTCGCCGCCCAGAATATAATCGCTCGCCTTGGGGGTGGAGCGGATCCCGGTGGTGTTGAGGACGATGACGTCATCGGCCTTCACCTTCAGCTTCGACTTCGTATAGGTGTAGTTGGCCGCCACGAGCCAGCGCTTGCTGTCGATCCACTCGGCCCCGGACGTGAGGTCGAAGTAAACCTTACCTTCCGCTTCCGCGCCGAACAGGTTCGCGCGCGGGGCGTTGTAGAAGGTCTGCTGGAAGGCGCCGTCGGAGCCCAGCACGGCCAAGGCTTCGGCCGGTTTGTCCAGACGCTTGTAGAAGCCGCCGAGCGTGAAGTACTGGCCGCGGTCGTAGTAGTGCTCGTAGCGCAGGTCCGCGTTGTAAATCTCGGTGTCTTCAAGATACGGGTTACCCGTGAGGATGCGGTCCGTTTCCGTGTCGCGGTAGCGTTGCGGCGCGAGTTCGCGGAATTGCGGGCGGCCGATGGTCTTCGACGCGCCGGCGCGCAGCTGCTGGTCTTCGGCGAAGTTCCACGTCAGCGTGCCCGCGGGCAGGAAGTAACCGCGGGAGATCTTGCGCGAGAAGAGGAAATTCTGCGGACGGAAGATGTCGAACGTCTGGATCGTTTCTTCCGCGTATTCATAACGCCCGCCGAGGCTGGCACGCACGAGGGGCACGATTTCGGAATCGATCTGCACGTAACCGGCGCGCACGTCCAACGCGGCGTCGTAACGGGCCGCGTCGCCGGTGAGCGAGCTTCCGGTCAATTCGCGGAACGCGACGATCTCGTCGTTGATGTTCTGGTCGGACACCAGGTAATCGATGCGCTCCGTGCCGTAGCGCGCCGGATCCCAGTTGCGGCCCTGATCGTAGGTGAAATCGCGGCGCGACGACGTGCGGTCGTTATTCTGCCATGCGCCGCCGGCCATGAGTTGGGCCTGACGCAGGAAGCTGACGTCAAGATCGTAGGTGAAGTCGACGTTGGCCGAGGCGGAATCCTCGGTCAGGCTCGAGAACGACACCAGCTGGTTGGCCCCGGACAGCAGGGCGCTGCGCTTGCCGTCGGCGCGCAGGCCGTAACGGTAATAACGTTCGTACGGGGCGTCGCGGTTGGTGCGGGAATAGGTGCCGCGCCAATCGACCTTGATCTCGCCCAGCGTATGCTTGCCGGCGAGCTGGTTGAAATAGAGATCCCGCTCGAACCACTCGGTATTGTAGACGTTGACGTTGGCGTTGCCCTGCGACAAGGGAGAATTCTCGGTGATACGCGCACGCTTGGAGGCGGAGCGGATCCACACGCCGGTATAACGGACTTCGTTGTCGTCGTTGAGCCAGGAGAGGCCGCCGAGGCCGCTCCAACCAATGTCATTCTGGGTCGAGCGGAACTTGGCGTCGGTCGCCAAGGTCAGACCGCCGATGTCGGGCACCGTGGTCTGGCGCACGCCGTCGCGGGTCAGCCAGCTGTTGCGGTAGTTCAGCACACCGACAACGCCGATGCTGCTGCTGTCGGACGTGAAGGTGTGGCCGCCGGCGAGGTCGAAACTGCCGCCCGGCGCGGACTTCGCGGATTGCACGAGGTTGAGCGGCGCGTTGTTGAAGGACCGCGCGATGCCTTTGACTTCCGCGGGCGTCAAGCTGCCGCTGGAGCCGGTGGCGACGACAGGACGGGTCATGGCGAGTTCCCTGACGCCGGCCGGCAGCTTGCGGGCGCCGTTGTCGAAGCCGAGGAAATCGGTATCCGAACCGTAGTAGGTCAGCCCGCTTTTGCCGGTGGTTTCGGTATCGAAGCCCATGCTGACGCCCACGTTCAAATAAGAGGAGTCGGGAATCCCGACCGTATTGAGGTCGATCACGCCGCCGCCGAATTCACCGGGGTAGCGCGCCGAGTAGGTCTTCTGGACGGTCGTGCTGGCGAGAATGGACGCCGGGAACAGATCGAGCGGCACGACGCGCTGCAGGGGCTCGGGGCTTGGCAGCGGCGAGCCGTTGAGAAGCGCCTGCGAATAGCGCTCGCCAAGACCGCGGACGTAGACAAAGCGCCCGCTGACGAGCGAAAGGCCCGTCACGCGCGTGAGGGCCGAGGCGGCGTTGTCGTCGCCGGAACGCTGCAGATCCTCGGCGGTCAGAACACTGACGACTTCCGGCGTATCGCGGATTTCATTGGGAATGAAGCGGCCCTGGACGATGATCTCTTCGGTGACATCGGACGGCGCCGCGGCGGTTTGCGTCTGCGCGTAGAGGGGCTGCGCCAGGAACAGGGCGCTGCCGCCAAGCAGCAGAGCTTTCAGTCTGCTCGTGGTGACTTTCATTGTGAGTCGGCCTTCTTGGAAAGTGAAAGATGCGAGGCCGGCGGCGAAGGTTTCCCTTCGCCGCCGGATGCAATTAGCAAGCGGTGCCGCCTGCGAGGCCGCACGTCCAGCCCACGTACCAGTTGTCGCTCGTACCGGAGACCGCACCGACATAGGCCACGTTCTGGAAGAACGAAGAGACCGAGGTCGGGTTGGTGGCCACGCGCGCGCTCTCGTTTCCGCCGTTGATGAACACTTGCGTGAAGGTCGGCGTGTAGCCGGTCGCGGTGTTGTTGGTTCCGGCCGTGAAGACCTGCTGCGGGGCGTCGTTCTGATCGTTGTCGGTAGCGCGGTACGGACCGGCGCCGCAGGAGAAAGCGACCGAGCGGAAGGACGGCGCCGGGGAGGCCAGCGTCGAAGCGCCATCGATATCGAGACAGGGGATGCTGGTATTGGCCGAATAGACCACACCGTTCAGGAAGTCGTAGCCCGTGCCCGAGTTCAGCACGATGCCCTGATGCTGACGGGAGTCGAACGCGGTGGTGGCGAGACCCTGACGGCAGACGAAGTTCGAGATCTTCGGCGAGGAGCGGAGCAGCGGCACGCCGGCGGCGGTGGAACCGCCGGTCGAGGCTTCGAAGCAACGGCTTTCTTCTGTTGGGTTGTCGGAGTAGATGATCGCGAACTGGATGGCGCCGGCGAATCCTTCGTCGGTGTCCATACCGTCGTCGTCATACTGGTCGAGAACCAAGTGACGCGCGTTCACGGTGCCGCCGAAGAACTCGACCGAGTCGTCCGCGGAGGCATGAACTTGGACGTAATCAATGGTCGTGCCGGAACCCACGCCGCCGAAGGTGATGCCGTTCAATTCTTCGTTCGGAGCGACTTCGTAACCGGCTTCCTTCACCTGGACATAGCGCAAGATGCCGCTGTTGTCGGTGGGCGCGTTGCCGCCCCAGTTGACGGTCTGGATGGCTTCGAAGCGGAATTCGCAGGCGGTCGGGTTCGCCGGGAAGGCCGTCACCGTGGTCGGGCAACGGTTGATGGGCGCGCGGCCGGCGATCACGAGGCCGCCCCACTGACCGGTCAGCTCGGAGCCGCCATTCAGATCATTGAGGCTGGTGAAGATGATGGGACGCGACGCGGTGCCGTCGGCGATCAAACGCGAACCACGGTTCACAACCAGATATTCGGCGACGCCGCCGAAGATGGTGACGCCCGGTTCGACCGTCAGGATGCCCGATTGGGCACCCGCGCGCGGAGCCTGCGCGTCGGAACCCTGGTCCTGGCCGACTTCCACCTTGCCGTCGATGCGGTAGGCGGTGCCGGGACGATAGGGGATGGTCAGATTGCCGAGGACCGTACGCGGGATGCCGCAGGAGCGCAGGGTGTTGTTCGCGACGGTGCCGAGATTATTGAAGCCGGTCGGGCAATCGGCGGAAGCGCCGCCGCTGCCGCCGGTACCGCCGGTGCCACCGGTGCCACCTGTGCCGCCAGACGCGAACTGGCCTTCACCCGGGGATTCGATGTCGTCGGCGTTGTTACAGCCGGCAAGCGCCACGGCGAGCAGCGCCGTCAATGCGATCGGTTTCAGAAGGTTTCTCATTGAATTGGTCCCCACGGTGAAGGTCATAGGTAAAATTAGGGCCCGGTTGCGGGTCAGACTGGGCGCAACCGAGTGGCGGGACCGTACTGGCGGAGTATGACGGTTTACTTGGAGGTTTTTTGAAAGTGATGTGACAATTCCCGGGGCGCGCAACCCATCCGCCGCCGTCAAAAACAGGCCGCCCCGCGGCGCGGAGCCGCGCGGGTGATGCAGCGCACAATCGCCCGCGCGGCGGCGGGCAAAACCGATCTAAATCAGCCGCCGGGGCTGAACAGGACTTCGGTCACCCGCCGGGAACCATCGACGCGCTCCAGCTGGACGACAACGTCGATCACGCGCGTGACGTAGGTCTTCACTTTTTCCCATCCGAGATCCACGCCCGAGGTCAGGGCCAGAAGCGCGATCTGGTCCAAGGCCCCCGCGGGGCTGTCCGCGTGGACCGTCGTCAAGGACCCGGGGTGGCCACTATTAACCGCGCGAAGGAAGGCGAATGCTTCCTTGCCGCGCAATTCACCCAGGAGGATCCGGTCCGGGCGCAAGCGCAGCGCGGCGGCGAGCAGGCTGTCGGCATCGACTTTCGCCTCGCCGAGTTCGCCGCGCACAGCCACGAGTCCGACGCTGTTGGGGTGATCGAGCCGCACTTCGGGCGCATCCTCGATGACGACGAGACGTTCGCCGTGCTCGATCTCCTTGACCAGGGCGTTCAGCAATGTGGTTTTGCCGGTGCCGGTGCCGCCGGAAATGACGATGGTCTTGCGCCGCTTCACGGCGGCGCGGAGAAAGGCGAGCAGGTCGCCCGAGTCCAGGAGCGCGGCAAGCGCGGCGTCGGCCGCCGCCTGGCGCGCGGCATCGGTGCGATGGGCTTCTTCAAACAGGCCGTCGCGCCCCAGGTCCTCGATCGTCAGATCGGATAGCATATGCTTGCGCACCGCCATCACCAGCGCACCGCGCGTGGCCGGAGGCGCGGCGATCTGTACGCGCGCCCCGTCGGGGAGCGTGGCCGAGAGCAGCGGCTGCTCGCGGTTGACGCCCTGGCTGCTGGCCGCCGCGATCTGGCGGGCCAAGCGCTGGAGCGACTGTTCGGTGAGGTCCGGGGCCGCCTCGCGCTTCATGCCGCCGCCGGCGGTTTCGATCCAGACTTCGCCGGGCCGGTTGATCAGCACGTCGGTGACGTCCTCGCGCATAAGCCACGGCGCGAGCGGCGCGAGATAAGCGTTGAGATATACGTTAGCCGTCGTACCGATGGAGTTCATGGGCTTGAGCCGGTCAGCCGGTCTGGATCACTGCACAACGTTGGAGAAGTCGAGATCGCGCGCCACGAATACCTGCACCGGCGCGCCCTGTGGCACCCGGATGGTGACCGGGATATCGATCTGCCGCTGAAGGGCGATTTCGGCGACGCGATTCGCCTGGCCGGGGGATGCAATAATCAGACTGGTGTTGTTGTTGTTCGAACCGAGCGCCGCGGGAATTCCGGCATCGATGACCGAGAGCAGGATGGCCGCCCCGAAACGCCGGAAGAAGTGGGTGTCCACCTCGCCGTCGAGGCCTCCCCGGCCCAGACGGTCGGTGGCCGGCGAGCCAATCTCGACCGCGACACCCGCCGGCGTGATCACGCGCGACCAAATGACGAAGGCGCGCGATTGCCCTTCGGCGACAGCGCTCTTGTATTGCCCGATGAGGGACGAACCGCGCGGGATCAAGATGCGCGCGCCGTCGAAGCTCTTGACGTCGCGGCTGACGACGCCGCGCACGGAGCCCGGAAGATCTGAATCGAGCGCGGTTTCGAGGACGGCAGGGATCACGGTTCCTTGCGCCACGACGTGAGTCACGTTGGCGAGACGGTACGCCTGGGCGGAATCGGCTGTGGCGCCTGAAACACGCGCCGCAAACTTTTCGTCGGCGGACATCCTGTTATCGTCGGCGGCGGGCGCGCCGGCGGCGACCGCGGTTTGCCCCGCGGCCGGAGCGGCGGCCTGGGCCACCTGCACGGGCCCCGTGCCAGCGGCGGCATCGTAAATAACGGTCGGCGCGCGCAGATTGGCTTCGTACGGATCCGGCGGTGCGATCGCCGGCGGCGGCGCGGCCTGGACGACGGGCGGCGGCGGCGGTTCCACGGGCGGGGGCGGCGCGAGTTCCACCGGCGCGGCGGCGACGGGCGCCGGGGCGGCGGCTTCGGCCACCTGCTCGCGCCCTTTCGACAAGCCGCTAAACACGGTGACACCGAGAACAACCGCGCCGAGGAAGCCCAACGGCATCACCCAGGGGTTATCGGCGCGCGGCACGCGCGGCACCACCTTGTTGGCCCTTGCGAACACTTCGCTCACGTCCGAGGCGGTCGGTTTTTTCATTGACGGCTCCACCAAGATTTTTTCGGCCGCTCCTTGAGCGTGCTGGGCTCGGGGGCCGGAAAGGCGTCGTTAAAGATCGTGGTCACTTCGGTGCCGCGGCGCAGAACGAAGGACCGCGCGATGCGGTCGACCACGACGAGGCCGTCGCGCTGATGCGCGTTGATCACGGATTCCTGGCCGTCGGGATCGACGGCGTAGATCGCGGGCCTGTCTTCGCGGGTCTTGAAGTCGAAATAAGTCTGCTCGCCGTCGTCGAACACACGCACCGGAAGGGTGTGGATCGATCCGGCGTAGCTGTAGGCGAGGTTGCGCTCCTTGGGTTTTGGCGGCTCGGGCGGCGGTGGCGGCGCCACAACCGCGAAGGCCGGCGCCGGATAGACAAAGCGCACACTCACAAGCGGTTTTTGCTTGCCGGTCTTGCGCACAGCCGAAAGCGAGAAGTAGTAACTGCGCAGGTTCGTCAGCACGGTCATATTGGTATCGGGGCCGTCCGCCATCGGCTTCAGGAAGAAGAGATTGCCGCGGCGATTGGGCGTGACCTGCCACGACGCCGAATCGCCAACGGCGATGCTTTCAATTTTCTCGGCCGCGCCCAGTTCAACGGACATCTGAAAGCCGAGCATAGCCTTCAGCTCGACCACCTGCTCGGGGTCGTAGTCTACGATGTGGATGCGTGAATCGCCGGGGCCGGGACGCGGCGTGACCGCGCCCGCCGGCGCGTTCAAGCAAAAAAGAAGAACGAGAGGGAAGATCGCTGGTCCAAGGTGTTTCATCTGGCTACTCCCGCGCGGCGCGGCGTGAACGAGGCGGGGCGATAAGCGTCGCCCAAACGCGGCGGGCTCGCGACCGCCGTAGCGGCCGCCGCGACGCGGACAACAGGCGGTGCACCGCCGGCCGCGCCGTGAGCAAGGGCGCCCGACTGAGCGTTGCCCCGCTGAAGGTCGAAGGCCAGGCGTTCGGCGCGTGTCGGCGCGGGCGCGGCCGGTGACGCACCGGCGCCTGCGGCCGCGGCCCGCACCGCGGGCGCGGCGCGGACCGATGTGGGCAAACGAAACCCGAACGCCATGACGCAAGCCCCGAGGACAAGCGCCAACTGGCCGAAAGCGAAGACGAAAATGAGGGACGCGATGCTGGCCGCGGTCTGCGGGTCGACCTGATCGGCGCGCTGGCGCGCGGCCGCTTCCAGCCAGGGTTGGATCACGGCCAGCATCAAGACGATGAGCAACCAGCCGACCATTTGCGTCAGAGCGGCGGCGGTCAACGCCCTCACCCAGCCGACAAATATGCCGCGCGCGGCGCGTATGAGGAAAAGGGCGATGAAAATGGGACCGACGGCGGTGAGCACGCCGATCGCGAGGGTCGCCGCCGATATCACCCCGGCGCTCATCACGAACAACACGCTGGTCGCGGTCGTGATCGATTGCGCGGCCGAGGCCTCGGCGCTGGAGTAGGTGCGCGCGGACGGCCCCGCCTTCTTGCCGAGGGCTTCGGCGGTGCGGCCAAGTTCGTCATACACGACCTGCAATCCCTCGACCGGCGCGGCGGCCAGCGACGCGCGGCGGTCCTGCAGCGGCGCGGAAATGACGGCGGCGAGTTCTTTCGGCACGCGGCCGGCGACGTCGAACACTAAAGTTTGAAAGGTGGCCCAGTTGGTCACCAGCGCGAGGATGGCGCCGATCTTCAAGGCCATCACCGGCGCGTCCGAGAGGCGGACATCGCCGCGCGCGAACAACAAGCGGTAGCCGACGACCGCGACGTAGATAGTGAGAAGCGCCGTGAGCGCCGACTGGAACACGCCGGAACCGGCGGTGAGCGCGGAGTATCCCAGCTGGGCGTAGTGACGGGTCTCGCAATCCACCGCCGCCAGAACGCCGCGGATCACGCCGTCGTCGACCAAGGCGCGGCAGCCCACGTTCATGCCGCGCTCCTGCCTTCGATGAATTGCGTGAGCCAGGCATCGGGCGAGTTGCCGACTTGGGCGCGGAGGGCGTCGAGACGGCGCACGGCGCGCTCGGTGCCGGCCAGTACGGCGAGTTCGCCTTTGAAGCCCGAGAGATCCAGCTTGGCGACGACGCTGTGGTCGCCGCGCTTGACCAGGAAGCAGCGCGAGGTGTCCGGCAGACTGCGCACGAGATCGAATTCGTGCTCGGTGAGGCCGAAGCCGTCGACATAGTCCCGGGGCTTGGCGCGCGCGTTCGGGAAAAAGATCTGGGTCGCGGCCTGCTCGATGATGGCCGAAGCGATACGGCTATCAAGCGCGTCGGAGGCGCTTTGCGTGCAGAAGCCGACGACGCCGTTGCGCTTGCGGATGGTTTTTTCCCAATCCTTGATACGGCGCACGAACACGGGATCGTCGAGCGCTTTCCACCCCTCATCCACGACGATGATGGCCGGGTTCCCGTCCAGGCGCTGCTCGACCCGGTGGAACAGATACATCATGGCCGGCGTGCGCACGATCGGGCTGTCGAGAAGGCGCGTCATGTCGAAGCCGAGGATTCGCGCGTCGACGTCCAGATGGTCTGTGTTGTTGTCGAACAGCCAGGCGTGATCGCCGCCGTCGCACCAGGCGGCGAGCCGCGCGGAGAGATCCCCGCTCGTGGGCCGGCGCGCGCCGCGGAACAGCTCGCGCAGATACCGCAGGCGGCGATGCGCCGGCGGCTGGGCGTAGTTGGCGTCGACCGCATCGACGATCATCGTGCGGTCTTCGGCGTCGAGTTGCCCGCCTTCGGCCGTCAAGAGCTGCGCGATCCAATCCGTGAGGAAGGCGCGGTTCTGCGGATTGTCCGGCAGCGCGAGGGGGTTGAACCCGGTGGGCTCGCCCGGCGAAAGCACGTCATAGCGCCCGCGGACGGCGCGGATGAACGGTTCGGCGCCGCGGTCCTTGTCGAAGTAGACGATGCGCGGCTTGAGGCGCTCGGCCTGGGCCAGGAGGAACGTGAGCAGCACCGTTTTCCCCGAGCCCGACGGCCCAATCACGGTGAAATTGCCCAAGTCGGCATTGTGGAAATTAAAGTGATAAGGCCCGAAGGCCGTGGTCTCGAGCACCGCGATCGCGGGACCCCAGTGATTGTCTTTTTCCTGGCCGGTGGGGTGGTTATGAAAACTGGCGAGGCTCGCGAAATTGCTGGCCGAGATCAAAGCCGAACGCGCGATGTATTTGGCGTTTCCGGGGAACTGGGCCCAGAAGCCCGGCTCGAGGTTCACTTCCTCGCGCACGGCAATGGCGCCGACTTCGGCGAGCGCGCCCTGCACGTCGGCGACATTGGCGTCGAGTTGATCGAGGCTGCCGGCGCGGGCGAGGATCGTAAGATGGTGTTCGCCGTAGGCCTGACGTCCGGCGCCGACGTCGTCGCGGGCCTGCGCCAGCTCATTGCGAAGTGAATAAGCGTCATCGTCCGCGGCGCGCAGCCGGCGCATGGCGAGCCCCATGCGGTCGAGGGCCGCCTGTCGATCGACAAAGGCAAAACTTTCCGTGAGCACGAGTTCCATGGGCAGGCGCAAAACGCCGTCCAACAGACCCGGCGCGGTCCGCGCCGGATAGTCCTTGAGCGAGACGACGGCGCCGAAGGTGGACGTATTCGCGCCCTTCATCTCGATCGCGTCCATCCCGAAGCTCAGCCGGTGCGTCGCGATCGCTTCGCTGAGGTCGCCGGTGGGGGCCAGCGCCGGGCGAAGTTCGCCGTTCAGCAGAAGGCCCAGAAACTCCGCGGGCTCCGAGCGCAGCGCGCCGCCGGGGCCGTCGTACAATGTCAGCGCGCGCGCGCCGTACGGATTCAAAGCCGCGACGAAGGCGTCGCGGATCGCGTAGAGATGGCGGACGTCACGGTCGAGATCGGCCTGGCGCAGGCGCGAGCCCTTTACCAGCTTCTGGATGAAGCCGGCGCCGCCCTGCAGCGGGCGCAGGACGAGCGTGAGGAAGATATCGTTCACATAGAGATTGCGGGCGGCGAGTTGCTCGCGCCACTGAGAATCGATCCGCGCGCAGAAGGACTCCTCCGGCGCGGGCGGAAAGGCGGGCGTCACGCGCCGGCGCACGACGTGGTGATAAATGCCGAGCCGCGCGCTTGCCGCACCCCGCAGCACCGTCTCGCGGATCGCCTTGCGATAATTCAATTCCTCATCGGGTGTGGTTTCGAAGGGGAAGCCCGCGAGGTGCAAGGTCTGGACCAGGTAGCCGTCGCGCGTGCGCAAGGTTGCCACGTCGACATGCCCCACATACGGAAGGCGGCTGCCGACCGACACCTCCCTTGAAGCCAGCACGCTGGCCGCGCCGGTGGTGAATATTTTCCCGCTGGATAATTTCCCGCTCATGGCCTGTAAGAGTTTCCGCCCCAAAATCCGAAGTTGCGCACCCGCGGACAGGTGCGCAGTTTGGTGATCCAAAGATCGAAGAAACGCGGTTCGCGCAGACAGCCGACGTAACCGACGCCGTGCAGAAGGGCGGCGATCAGCAACGCCCAGAACGAACCCGTGATCAAGAACGCCTCGACGGTGACGATCAGATTAAATACGGCGAAGGCATAGGTTACCCCGCCGATCATCTGGGGCCGTGTCAGTGCCGCAAATACCGGGTCTGCAGCGAGGCGGCTCATGACCTAGTGCAGTCCCTGCGCGAGCTGCCTAATCCCGGCTACGATGGACACGGCGCCAAAGATGATGAACGCGCCGACAACAACCATCAGGCCACGGCGCCACTCCAGGCGGCCGGTCAGCATCATGTAGCCGACGACCGCGACCGCGATGACCGCAGCCGTGGTGGCGAGATTGCCGAGGAGCGTGCCCTGAACCCACTGCAGCGCGGCCAGGAGCGGCGACGAGCCTTGAGGGTCGGCGCCGGCGACTTGCGCGAGGGCGGGCCGCGCCAACGCGGCGAAGAACGGCGCCAGGAGCGGTAAGCGTATCCGTCTCATTGTGTAGTGCCCCGAGAAGGAGTTTATGTTTGCGGGCGCCCGCCGATGAGCGGCGCACACGGTGTGCTTCGCAATCGAAAAGGCGCCTTCACGCGCAGGCAAACTGCCAGGAATGGCCGAAGTTTGCCGGTGAACATTTCATGACAAAAAAAATCGCATGCTGTGACAACAAGACGTTTCACAGATGCTTGGCGGCCAAAGTTCCGGTGGCGAATGCCACTATGACCGAACGGCTAGGGCGGCAATTTATCCCGCAGCGGCGCGGCCTTCCGCATTTTTTGCAGCCTCGGCTTCGCCGCTTTCACCGGCGCGCCGCGGCCGCTTCGCCGAGACCTTTTTCACGCGGCCGGCCGATGATGTTCATTAAAGTATCATAAAACCGCCGTTGCGGCGGAAATCGCGGAAGAGCCGCCCCTTCCCCGCGCGGTCGACGCTGAAAAATACCCGGCCCCATGACGCGCGCATTCTGTACGACGCGCGCGTTTTGTACGACGCGCGCGTTGGCTTCGCTCACAATTGAATGTTGCGTGACGCGTTTGACGGTTCCGCCGCGGCGGCGCTCCTCGCCGGCAGCTACGCCGCGACCGCCGGGTTCAGCAAGTCCTTCAAAGCGGCGTCGACCTGCTCGGGCGCATAGGGTTTGCGGATGCAGCCCGCGCCGTCGACGAATTTCTCGCGCACACTGCGGATCAGTTGATGGCCGGTGGTATAGAGGATGCGCAGGCCCGGGCGCAGGCGCGCCGCCTCGCTGGCCACATCGCAGCCGCCATGGACGTGT
This sequence comes from Rhodospirillaceae bacterium, assembly GCA_041906145.1. GTDB lineage: Bacteria > Pseudomonadota > Alphaproteobacteria > Rhodospirillales > Rhodospirillaceae > SHVO01. The sequence continues at coordinate 190,149 of JAYRJU010000006.1, forward strand.
TCCTTTAGATAGATGTCGGTGAACAGCACATCGATGTGCTGCGGCGAGCGCAGGATCGCGAGCGCGCCCTCCACGTCACCCGCCGTCAGCGTCTCATACCCGAACTCGTTGAGCGAGAACTCGGTAAGACCCCGCATTGCGACGTCGTCCTCAACTATCAAGATCACAGTCATGAAAGTCTCTCCGCTGTTGAGCGCCTTCGAACCCATCAACGCCGGCGCGTCTTTACGAAAAAGCGGCAGGAATGCGGCAAGCCCTTTATTTCAAACATTTTTTCGCGGCGCACGCATCTTTTTTCCACAGCCCGCGTTCAGCAGGTGATCCCGCGTGCGTATGTTTGATGGTGAAGCCGTGTTCGAAACTTTGATCCAAGCCGCCGCCATATTTAGCGTCTGCCTCAGCCTGTTTGTCTGCTCCGCCTACCTGCCGCCGTCGATCCGTATCTGACAGGCGGCTTCGCGCACGCCGCCGTTGCGCTCACTTAAACGAGTGCAAGGCGCAGTAAGTTCCCGCGCGCAGGGCAAAGTCCGGCTGAAACGCGGGGGCCTTCGGCCGCACGTCCAGGAACACCCCTACAAAGGAGCGGAAAGGAAAAGCCGTAGGCCGTTTTAACGCGGCTGCGGCTTCGCGGCGGCGCCGCCGGCCCGTGCGGACACCGGGGTCGGCGCCGGTTGATCCGCGGCGCTGAGCTGTTTGCGGGCCGTGAGTTCTTCGGTCAGTGCGACCGCGCGGCGGGAGTCCATGGCCGCGAGGATCGGAGCGACCTTGGCGTCTTTCATCTTCTGCACGACGCCGACCAGGATCGGCATTTCGAGCGTATCGAAGATGCGCGCCGCATCCTTCGGCTTCATGACGCTGTAGACGCGCACGAGCTGGTCGATCTCTTCCTGCTTCTGGGCGTCGTACTGCTTGAGCAAACCTTGGATGTTCTTCTCGAGATCCTGAAGCTGAGCGATCTTGCCTTCGATGCGCGCTTCGGCGGCTTTCAGGAGACCATCTTTCGCTTCGACTTCGCGCTCGCGGCGCTCGATGACTTCACGGCGCTCGGCCAGACGTTGCAAGGTATCGATTTCGGATTTGGTCAGGTTCGCCGGATCGAAATTAAGCATCGACGGCGGGCCGCCTTCGGCAGGCGCGGCGCCTTCGGCCGGCGCGGCTGCATCGGCGGGGGCCGCGGCGGGCGCGGCTCCGGCGGCGGGCGCCGCAGCGGCCGGCGCCGGCGGAGCGGCGGGCTTCGCGGCGTTATTC
>JAYRJU010000007.1:0-186887 GCA_041906145.1 Rhodospirillaceae bacterium
AACCTTTTCCCGGTCCCGCTCCTTGACGGCGGACACCTCATGTTTTACGCCATCGAAGCCGTGCGCGGACGACCGCTTTCGGAACAGGTCCAGGAATGGGGTCTGCGTGTGGGATTGGCACTTGTCCTTACTCTGATGCTGTTCGTGACCTGGAACGACATCGTCCAGTTGATCCGCACATAGAAGGTAAACCGCTGCTGCGTTAGCGCTGGCGGATCGATAAAGCTGGGAAGGTTTCGATGATTGGGGCGTCTGGAACGGTTCGGCGCAGCGTGCGGCGCGGGTGGCATCTTGTGCCGCTGTCCGCCCTTCAGGCGGGAGCCATGCTGGCGCTCCTCTCTGGCGCGGCCGTGTTGGCATTACCGGCAACGGAAGTCCGCGCGCAGAGCGCGACGGACACTATTCAAGGCATCGCCGTTCAAGGCAGCCAGCGTATCGAACCGGCGACGGTCCGCACGTACGTCACCGTGCGTGAAGGCGATCCGTTTGATCCCGCGCGCATCGACCAGTCGCTTAAAAATCTGTTCGGCACGGGCCTGTTCGCCGACGTGTCCATCACCCGCGGCGAGAACGGCGTTCTCGTGATCCGCGTGGTCGAAAACCCGATCATCAACCGGATATCGCTCGAAGGTAACGACAAGATCAAGGACGATGATCTGAACAAGGAAATGCAGCTTCGTCCGCGCGTCGTCTACACGCGCAACAAGGTGCAGCAGGACGTCGAAAAGATCCTCGAACTCTATCGCCGCAAAGGCCGTTTCGCCGCGCGCGTCGATCCAAAGGTCATCGAGCTTCCGCAGAACCGCGTCGATGTCGTCTTCGAAATCAGCGAAGGCAGCCCGACGTATGTGCGCACCATCAACTTCGTGGGCAACGAGTCCTTCGATGACGATGAGCTGCGCAACGTGGTCCTGACCCGCGAAGAACGTTGGTGGCGCTTCCTGACCTCGAACGACACCTACGATCCGGATCGTATGAACTACGACCGCGAACTGCTGCGCCGTCACTACGTGCAGAACGGATACGCCGATTTCGAAGTCATCTCGGCCGTGGCCGAACTCGCGCCGAACCGCGAGAATTTCTACATGACCTTTACCGTGAAGGAAGGTCCGCGCTATCGCCTGAACAAGGTCGATCTCGAAGTCGCGATCAAGGACCTGCCGCGTGAAGTCCTCGAAAGCGCGATCATTCCGCAGTCGGGCGATTGGTTCAACGGCAAGGCGATCGAAGACACGATCGACGGCATCACTGACGCGGCCGGCACCGCCGGCTACGCCTTCGTCGATATCAATCCGCGCGTGCGCCGCAACGAAGCCGATAAGACCATCGACCTGACCTTCCAGGTGCAGGAAGGCCCGCGCGTCTTCGTTGAGCGCGTGGATCTAAAGGGCAACGTGCGTACGCTCGACCGCGTGATCCGCCGCGAAATGCGTCTGGTGGAAGGCGATGCTTTCAACACGGCGCGTGTGCGCCGCTCGCGCGAACGCCTCGAGAACCTCGGCTTCTTCAAGCAGGACACCGTCAAGATCGATAACGCGCCGTCCGATGTTTATCCGGACCGCACGATCCTGACGGCCACGGTCGAAGAACAGCCGACGGGTGAACTCAGCTTCGGCGTCGGTTACTCGAGCGCTTCAGGCGCCTTGTTCGATGTCGGCGTGCGTGAACGTAACCTGCTCGGCAAGGGCCAGAACCTCGGCGCGAACTTCAGCCTCGCCCAGCAGCAGATGCAGGTGAACCTGAGCTTCACCGAACCGTACTTCCTTGATCGCCAACTCGTGGCGGGTTTCGATCTCGTCGCCAGCCAAGTCGACTATCAGTCGCAGTCGGGCTTCACGTCGAATACGCTCGGCGGCACGGCGCGCATCGGGTTCTCGTACAACGAACATCTGTTCCAACGTTTCAACTATCAGGTCTTCGTGACCAAGCTGACCGGGCTCACCAGCTTCTCGTCGCAGTTCGTGCGTGAGCAGGCCGGTAGCGCGGTTACCTCGCAGGTCAGCCAAGTCATCGGCTACGACCGCCGCGACAACGTGATCGATCCGCACAACGGCTACTACCTCACGCTTTCGACGGATCTCGCGGGCCTCGGCGGCAGCGAGCGCTATGTCCGCGGCGGCGTGGGCGGCGCGCTTTACGTCGAGCCGTTCGAAGGGTGGATCTTCTCGGCCGCGGCCAGCGGCAGCTACATCGTCGGCCTCGGTCAAGAAGTCAAAATTTACCAGCGTTCTCAAATGGGTGGCACGACCCTGCGCGGCTTCAAGGACTTCGGCGCCAGCCCGCGTGACGCCAATACCTTCGACGCCGTGGGGGGCGATTGGATGGGCACCGCCTCGTTCCAATTGCGCGTTCCCGGTCTGCCCAAGGAGAGCGGGCTTAAGACCTATCTCTTCAATGATTGGGGTGTTATTGGTCCGCCGAAGGATTTGAAGCGGCGTCCCGGCATCACCATCTTTGACTCCCAGAAATTCCGTGGGTCAGCCGGTATCGGGGTTGAGTGGACGTCCCCCGTGGGTGTGATCACGGTCGATTACTCGCCGTTTATTTTCAATGCGCAGCCGTACGACCAAAAGTCGCGGTTCCGCATCAACTTTGGTCAACGTTACTAATTCAGCTTCGAAAAAAGGCTCAACCTATGACAACGAAATTCTTTTCGACCATGCGTCGCTCCGTCCTCGTGGCGGTTGTCGCCGGCATGGCTTCTATGACCGGCGTTGCCGGCGCTCAGGCGCAAGGCCGCCCGGCCGTTGTGTTCGGCGTGGTCAACACCGACCGCATCCTCCAGGACAGCCTCGCCGCGAAGGGCGTCCGTCTGGAGCGTGAAAAGTACGCGCAGACATACCAGACGCAGATCAAGGACGAAGAAGCCAAGCTTCGCGCCGAAGATCAGGAACTGTCCTCGCAGCGCAGCGTGATGGCGCCGGAAGTGTTCCAGCAGCGCGCGCAGACCTTCCAGCAGAAGCTCGCTGACTTCCAGAACCAGGTTCGCGACAAGCAGGAACGCCTCGACTTCTCGTTCCAGCAGGCGATGCAGGAAATCGGCAACACGATCATCAGCGTCTCGCAGGAAATCGCGAAGCAGCAGGGCATCACAGCCGTTGCCGCGCACAACCAGCTTTTGTTCTTCGATCCGGGCATGGACATCACGCAGCCGGTGCTCGAGCGCCTCAACCAGCGCCTCGGCTCGGTGAAGTTCCAGGATCCGGCCACGCTGCAGGCGCAGCAGGCCGCCCCGGCCGCCGCTGGCGCGGCCGCTCCGATCGTCGGCGGCGGTGCCGCCAAGGCGAAAGCGAAATAAGACGGCGTAAGGCATTACATGCCTGATCCACGGTTTTATCGCCGCGAGGCCCCGCGTTCAGTCGCGGACCTCGCGGTGATGACCGGAACCCGGCCGGCTCCAGGAGCCGCTGCCGGGCTTCTTATTTCTGACGTCGCCCAGATCGAGGGTGCCGGCGCCGGCGATATCGTTTACGTCTCCGGCAAGGAATTCGTCGACGCTTGGCGCGCGAGCGCATGCGGCGCTTGCATCACCACCGAGGAACTTGCGGAAGCGGCGCCGAAAGGCTGTGCGGTTCTCATCGCGAAAGACCCGCGTGCGGCTTTCGCGAGCGTGGCTTCTTATTTCTATCCGCTGAACGAGCCGCTCGCCAATTCCACGCCCATCGCACCGGACGCGGAGATCGGCCGGAACGTGCGTTTCGCACCCGGCGTCGTCATCGGCTCAAAGGCGCGCATCGCTGATAACGTGAGCATCGGCGCCAATAGCGTCATTGGTCCCGGCGTCGAGATCGGCGCGAACACTTCGATTGGTCCAAACGTCACCGTGCTCTATGCGCTGGTGGGCGCGCGCGTAGTGATGCATCCGGGCGTGCGCATCGGCCAAGACGGCTTTGGCTTCGTGCCCACGCCGCAGGGCCTCAGGAAGGTCCCGCAGCTCGGCCGCGTGATTGTTCACGACGATGTCGAGATCGGCGCGAACACGACGATCGATCGCGGCGCCGCCGCCGACACCGTGATCGGCACAGGCACAAAAATCGATAACCTGGTCCAAATCGGGCATAATGTCGTGATTGGGCGCAGCTGCGTGATTGTCGCTCAAGTGGGGATCTCGGGCAGCTGCACGCTGGGCGATGGGGTCGTTCTCGGTGGGCAGGTCGGGCTCGCCGATCACCTCAAGATCGCCGATGGGGCCCAAGTGGCTGCACAATCAGGCCTGATGCGGGATGTCGCGCGCGGCGAGGTGGTCATGGGCAGCCCAGCGAAGCCTATTCGCCAGTTTTGGCGTGAAGTGGCGGCCCTTACGCGGTTGACCAAGCGCAATAAGGGGCCGTAAAACGTGTCCTTCTAGGCGCGGGAGTGAGCCCGCGTTGTGGATCCGGAGCCTGCTATGGACGGACAACCGTCAAATCCTGGGATTACCATCGACATCCATCGGATCGTCGAGATGATCCCGCACCGCTACCCCTTCCTGATGGTCGATCGTTTGCTCGAGGTCATCCCTGGCGAGTCCGCCGTGGGCCTCAAGAACGTCACCGCAAATGAGCCATTTTTTCAGGGTCACTTCCCTGGCCGCCCCGTCATGCCGGGCGTCCTCATCATCGAGGCGATGGCGCAGACGGCGGCGGTGATCGTGGTTGCCTCGCTGGGGCAGTCGGCCGAAGGGAAGCTGGTCTATTTCATGAGCATCGAGAACGCGCGATTCCGCAAGCCGGTCGAACCGGGCGATCAGCTTCGCCTGATCTGCCGCAAGGAGCGCCAGCGCGCCAACGTGTGGCGTTTCACGGGTGAGGCGCGCGTCGGCGACACCGTGGTCGCTGAGGCGGTTTACACCGCCATGATCATGAGCACCTGATCTCTTGGATACGGCACGCCCCATCGTGAACATTCACCCCAGCGCGATCGTCGCTCCGTCGGCGGTCGTCGGCGAGGGCGTGCAGATCGGTCCGTACTGCACGATCGGCCCCAACGTCGTCCTTGGCGATAACGTGCGCCTCATTTCGCACGTGGTCCTGGACGGCCACACCACCATTGGCGCGAATACGGTGATCCATCCGTTCGCTTCGCTGGGCCTCGCGCCGCAGCATCTGCGCTACAGCGGCGAGCCTTCGCGCCTGATTGTTGGGCGCAACAATACGATCCGCGAGCATGTGACCATGCACATCGGCACCGAGCAGGGCCGCATGGAGACGCGTGTCGGTGACGATTGCTTCTTCATGGTCGGCTCGCATGTGGCGCACGACTGCGTCATCGCGGACCACGTGATCCTCACAAACAACGTCGCCCTCGGCGGCCATGTCGAGATTGGTGAGTACGCCATCATCGGCGGCCTTTCGGGGGTGCATCAGTATGTGCGTATCGGCAAGCACGCCATGATCGGCGGCGTGACCGGCGTCGAAAAGGACGTGATCCCGTACGCGCTCGCCATGGGCAACCGCGCCCGCCTGACGGGGCTCAATATCGTCGGTCTGCGCCGCCGCGGCTTCTCGCGCGATGATATCCGTTCGCTGCGTACGGCCTATGGCTTGCTGTTCTCGCAAGGCGGGACGATGGCCGAGCGCCTGATCGAGGTTGCCGAACTGTTCAAGGATCATGCGGGGGTGATGGATATCATCAACTTCATCCGCGAAGATTCGACCCGGCCGATGTGTACGCCGGGGATCGTCAACGGCAACGGCACCCCGTAAGTGCCCGCGCCCACGCGCGCGTCAAAGCTCGGGATCATCGCCGGCGGCGGTGCGCTCCCCGGGTTACTTGTGTCCGCTTGCCAAGCGGCCAATCGTGATCATTACGTTCTCGGGCTGACCGGCTTCGCCGACAATGCGGCCTTGCCGCGCCCGGTGGACGCCTGGATCAAACTTGGCGAGGTCGGCAAGGGCCTCGACGCTTTGCGCGCCGCCGGGGTCGCGGATGTTGTGATGGCCGGCGCCGTGCAACGCCCCAAATTCAGCGAACTCATCACCGATTTCAAAGGCGCGGCAATGCTGGCGCGCATCGCCGGCCGCGCCGCGCTGGGTGATGACAGCTTGCTCACCGCCGTCGTCGGCGAAATCGAAAGCGAAGGTTTCAAGGTCGTCGGCGCCGACAGCATCCTGTTTGAGCTTTTGGCGCCCGCGGGTGTCATGGGCCGGCATACGGCCGGCGCTCATCAACAAGATATCCGGACGGGCTTCGCCGCCGCGAAGGCGCACGGCAAAGCCGACGTTGGACAAGCCGTTGTGGTCAAGGACGGTAAGATTGTCGCCATCGAAGCCGCCGACGGGACCGATGCCATGCTCAGCCGTGTGAATGGCGGTGTGCTGGTGAAGGTCAAGAAGCCGCAGCAAGAGCGCCGCGTCGATCTTCCGACGGTTGGACCGGCGACCGTCAAGAACGCCATTGCAGCCGGATTGTCCGGGATCGCCGTGGAAGCAGGTCACACCTTCATGCTGGACCGGGCGCGCATGGTGGCGCTGGCGGACGAGGCGGGGCTGTTCATTGTGGGGGTGAGCGATGGCGCCCACTGAAGATGGCCCTTTGATCTATGTCATCGCCTGCGAGGCGTCGGGCGATCAGCTCGGCGCGCTTCTGATCCAGGCGCTGCGTGACCTCACCTTCGGCCGCGTGCGCTTCGCCGGGCTCGGCGGTCATCAGATGGAACGTGATGGCTTCAAGAGCTTGTTCGACGTGCGCGAGCTTTCCTTGCTCGGCGTTTTCGAAGTGCTGCCGAAGGCGCGCAAGGTGCTTCAGCGCGTTGCCGAAACCGTGCGCGATATCGAAGCGAAGCAACCCGATATCCTTGTCACCATCGACTCCTGGGGGTTCACGGGACGGGTGCACGAACGGCTGGCCAAGAGGAAGAGTACAATTCCGCGGGTGCGGTATGTGGCCCCCCAAGTCTGGGCGTGGCGGCCGAAGCGGGCGAAACAGCTCGCCAAGTGGATCCACCACCTGATGGCGCTTCTGCCGTTCGAGCCGCCTTACTTCACCATGCATGGTCTTCCCACGACGTGGGTGGGGCATCCGGTCGTTGAAGCGGGCTTTGAACAGGGGGACGGCGCGCGGTTCCGGCGTCTGCATCACATCCCGGATGACACCAAGCTGATCGGCGTGCTGCCGGGCAGCCGCAAGAGCGAGGTTTCTCGCCTGCTGCCGGTATTCAAGGATGCGGTCACGCTGCTCACGCAACGTTATCCGAATGTCCAGGTCATCATCCCGACGGTGCCGGGCGTGGCGGCCGAAGTTGCCCATGCCGCCAGCGGCTGGGCCGTGCCGATCGTGATCCTGGCGGAATCCAACATGCGCCCGGACGCTTTTGCGGCCTTCGACGTGGCGTTGGCCGCCTCCGGTACGGTCTCCCTCGAATTGGCGATGGCCCGGGTCCCCCATGTCATCGCCTACCGCGTCAATAAAATGACGGCCTTCCTGTTCCGCATGCTGACCAAGATCCGGCGGGTCAATCTCCTGAATATCCTTCTCGGCCACGACGCGGTGCCGGAGCGCCTGCAGGGCATGTGCCGGGCCGAGGTGCTCGCGGACGACCTCGCCATGCTGCTGCGCGATGAGCCCCGGCGGACGGCGCAGCGTGCGGACTTCGCCGCGGCGCTTTCAAAGCTATCACCTCCGGGTGAGCGGCCCAGCCGGATAGCCGCCCGAACGATTCTTGAGCTTCTCGCTAAACGGTAGTCCGTATACCATCCCTCCCAAACGCCAATTCCAATGACCGGCGTTTCACATTTTGGGAGATTTCCGATGCGTAAGTTTGCACTCACCGCCGCAGCGTTCGCGCTTCTGGCGGGCTCGCAGTTCGCGGTCGTTGCGCCGGCCTATGCCGCAGCCGCGCCGAAGGCCGATCAGGTCGAAATGGAACTGATGACCTGGCCCGAACTGAAAGCGGCCATGGCCGCGGGCAAGACCACCGCGATCATCTATACGGGCGGCACCGAACAGCGCGGTCCGCAGAATGTGATCGGCGGCCATCAGTTCATGGGCAAGCCGCTCGCGCTCGACATCGCCCGCAAACTGGGCAACGCAATCGTGTTCCCGGTGATGCCGTACACCCCGACGGGCATGTCCAAGGACCTGCCGGGCAGCATCAACCTCTCGGCCGACGTTCTGCAGATGGTTCTTGAGCAGCTTGCCGAAGGCGCGATCGTCAACGGTTTCAAGAACGTTGTCCTCGCCGGCGATAGCGGCGGCGGTCAGGGCCCGAACGGTGGTGTTTACGCCGCTGCGGCCAAGAAGGTGCAGGAAAAGCACGCTGCCGAAGGCGTGAAGGTGATCTTCGCCGATCAGTCTTATGCGGTGAACAACGAGTTCCTGAAGCAGATCGTGGCGGAAGGCTATCCGATGAGCACGCACGGCGGCATTCCGGATACCTCGCTGATGCTCCTGCTCGACAAGGACGGCACCTTGGTGCGTAAGGACCTGCTTGCGACGGCCGTGGGTGATCCCGTGCTGCCGCCGGGCCAGAAGCCGGACCCGAACGCCAAGCGCGTCAACAACGGCATCAGCGGCGATGCGCGCCGTTCGAGCGTCGAACTCGGCAAGCGCCTCTATGACATGAAGCTCAATGCCGCCGTGACGCAGATCCAGTCACTGCTGAAGTAGAGTTTTTCAGAATAAAAAGGCCGCATGGGCTGATGCTCATGCGGCCTTTTTCATTGCTCAAATGATAACGGCGCAGGAACGTCTTCCTGCGCCGTTATCGGGAAAAGTACGGAAGAGCCTTCCGCCTTATTTCCGGCTCTTCATCGGCACGAACTTGCGCTTGGTGTGGCCGGTGTAAAGCTGGCGCGGACGGCCGATCTTCTGCTGCGGATCTTCGATCATTTCCTGCCACTGCGCGACCCAACCCGTGGTGCGGGCGAGGGCGAAGAGGGCGGTGAACATCGAGACCGGAATGCCCATCGCCTGGAAGATGATGCCCGAATAGAAATCGACGTTCGGGTAGAGCTTCTTCTCGATGAAGTAATCGTCTTCGAGCGCGATACGTTCGAGCTCCATCGCGATGTCGAGCAGCGGGTTGTTCTTGATCTTCAATTCATTGAGCACTTCGGCGCAGGTGCGGGACATGATGCGCGCGCGCGGATCGTAGTTCTTGTACACGCGGTGACCGAAGCCCATCAGGCGGAAGTTGTCGTTCTTGTCCTTCGCGCGCTTCACGAACTCAGGGATGCGCTTCTTGTCGCCGATTTCGCGGAGCATGGTGAGCACCGCCTCGTTGGCGCCGCCGTGCGCCGGGCCCCAGAGCGAAGCAATGCCGGCCGCGATGCAGGCGAACGGGTTGGCGCCCGACGAGCCGGCGAGGCGCACGGTCGAGGTCGAGGCGTTCTGTTCGTGATCGGCGTGCAGGATGAGAATGCGGTCCATGGCTTTGGCGAGGACCGGATTGACTTCGTAGTCTTCGCAGGGCGTCGCGAACATCATGTAGAGGAAGTTTTCGGCGTAAGAGAGATCGTTACGCGGATAGATGAACGGCTGGCCGAGCGAGTACTTGTAGGCCCACGAGGCAATGGTCGGCATCTTCGCGATCAGGCGATACGTCGAGATGCGGCGGTGCTCGGGATTATTGATGTCCAGGCTGTCGTGATAGAAGGCCGAGAGTGCGCCGACGACGCCGCACATGATCGCCATGGGGTGACCGTCACGGCGGAAGCCCGAGAAGAAGTTGTGGAACTGCTCGTGCAGCATCGTGTGATAGGTGATGTCACGCTCGAACTGCTTGTACTGCTTTTCATTCGGCAGGTCGCCGAAGAGGAGGAGGTAGGCCACTTCCTCGAAGTTGCACTTCTCGGCCAGATCCTCGATCGGATAGCCGCGGTGCATGAGGATGCCCTTGTCACCGTCGATGAAGGTGATCTTGGACTCGCAAGATCCCGTCGAGGTGAAGCCCGGGTCGTACGTGAACATGTCGGTTTCGGCGTAGAACTTACGGATGTCCACGACATCCGGACCAGTCGTGCCTTCAAGGACGGGGAATTTCCACGCCTTGCCGGTTTGATCGTCTTTCACGCTGATAGTCTTAGCCATGGGTGCGCTCCTTCCTCGAAATTTGGGCACCCATCCGCATGTGGTCTCCCCCGGCGGGCCCCTTTATGTTGCATCGCTTATAGCGCGGAAAATGCTTGTAAATCAACGTTTGCCCGCGCGAATGTGATGTGGCTAACCGGCCACAGATTCCTTGAGCCGGGCGATAGTTTCTTCCTGTCCCAGGACCTCCATCACCTCGAAAAGAGGCGGGGAATTCAAGGTCCCGCAGACAGCCGCCCGCAGCGGCGGGGCTACTTTCCCTAGTTTCTGGCCGGCCTGTTCGGCATAGCCCCGGACCCGGGCTTCGATCTCGCCGTGGGTCCAGGAGGGCGCCCATTCCAGGGCCGGGAGCACGCCTTCAATGGCGGTCTTGCCGCCGTCGGCCAGGATGGCGGCGGCTTTTTCATCGATCTGGACCGGGCGGCGGCCCACAAAGAAGACGGCGCCGTCGGCGATCTCGAGGAGGGTCTTGGCGCGCTGCTTCAGGATCGGCATGGCCTGCTTGAGGCGCACAATTTGATCGACCGGCCGGCCAAGTTTTTGCTCGACCAGCGGGAGCACGAGTTTCATCAGACGGTCATCGTCGGCATGGCGGATGTAGTGACCGTTGAGGCTGGTGAGCTTGTCCATATCGAAGCGCGCGGCGCCGCGGTTCACATTGACGATGTCGAACCATTCGACGGCTTGCGTGTCCGAGATGATTTCATCATCGCCGTGGCTCCAGCCGAGACGCAGGAGATAGTTGCGTAAAGCTTCCGGCAGATAGCCGTGATCGCGGTAGAACTCGACGCCGACCGCTCCATGACGCTTGGAGAGTTTCGCCCCGTCGGCGCCGTGGATGAGCGGGATATGTCCGTACTGCGGAACGGGCGCGCCGAGAGCCAAAATCAATTGGTACTGGCGGAACGCATTATTGAGGTGGTCGTCGCCGCGGATGACATGTGTGATGCCCATATCGATATCGTCCACCACAACGGACAGCATGTAGGTCGGCGTGCCGTCGGAGCGCAGGAGGATCATGTCGTCGAGCTGCGCGTTGGCGACACGCACGGGGCCTTGCACCAGATCGTTGATCACGGTGTCCCCTTCCTGCGGCGCCTTGAAGCGCACGGCGTAGGGCATGTTGCTCATGCCTTCTGGCGCGGCGCGATCACGCCAGCGGCCGTCGTAGCGGATCGGCAAGCCTTTGGCCTTCTGCTCCTCGCGCATGGCGGTGAGTTCTTCCGGGGTGGCGTAGCACTTGTAGGCCTTGCCTTCGGACAGCAGCTTCTCGGCGGCGGCGCGGTGTTTGTCGGCGCGGGCGAACTGATAGACGGCGTCACCATCCCATTCGAGGCCGAGCCACTTGAGACCCTCCATGATGGCGTCGATGGCGGCCGGGATGGAACGTTCGCGGTCGGTGTCCTCGATGCGCAGAAGGAACTTGCCGCCGGTGTGCTTGGCGTAGAGGTAGTTGAACAGCGCCGTGCGCACCCCGCCAATATGCAGGTAGCCGGTTGGGGACGGGGCGAAACGGACGACAACGCTCATCAAAAACTCATCTATTAGACTGGCTAAAACCGAGCCGTGGTTTACCATATCCCCGGGGGGATACCATGCGTCCATATGCGGCGTGGGGGGAATTCCGGCAAGAGCTGAAACAGCAGGAAAGCCGCGCGATTTTATGGATCGTGGTGGCTTTCGCGGCCGGGATCGCTTTGTTCTTCGGCTGGCGGGAAGACCCATCGGTGTGGCTCGGACCGATCGCCGCCGTGGGAGCCATCGTCCTCCTCAGACTGCGGATCGCCAAACCATTAGCCATCGCCATGATCGCCATCGCCGCCGGGCATAGCGCGGCGCATTTCAGAACCGCGCTCGTGGCCACGCCGCTCCTGACCAAGGAGATTGGACCGGTGGACATCACCGGCCGCGTCGTGGAGACCGAACGGCGGCCTGGTGTAAACCGGATCGTGCTCGCGCCCACGCGTCTTCCGCGCGTGCCGGAAGGTGCGATCCCCAAACGCCTGCGCATCAACATCCCGCGCGGGCATGGGTTGCCGCAGACGGGCGCGATGATCACGGTGCCCGCCGTGGTGGGGCCGGCGATGCGCCCCGCCATTCCGGATGGCTTCCAGTTCCAGAGGTTTCTGTATTTCGAGGAGATCGGCGGGACGGGATACTCGGTTGGTAGATGGGAGCTCACGGAGGAAAGCGGCGCGCCAACGTGGCGTTCACGCTTCTCGGCGCTGACGGAAGGCTGGCGGCGGAAGATCGGTGAGCGCGTGGCGGAAGTCGTGCCCGGCGACGCGGGAACGGTCGCGACGGCGCTGATCAACGGCGAGCAGACGGTGATCCCGGAGCCTTTACAAGACGCCTACCGCGCGGCGGGACTCGCGCATCTTCTGTCGATCTCGGGCTTCCATATGACGTTGCTGGCGGGAACAATGTTTTTCCTGATCAGACGCATGCTCGCGCTGATCCCGGCGATCGCGCTGCGGACCGATACCAAGAAGATCGCGGCCTGGTGTGCATTGGCGCTGACGTTTGGATACTTGCTGATCTCGGGCCTCAGCGTGCCGGCGGTACGTGCGTTCCTGATGATTGCGGTGGTGCTGACGGCGGTGCTGCTGGACCGCACCGCGCTCTCGCTGCGCACGATTGCGTGGGCGGCCCTGGTGCTGATGCTCGTGTATCCGGACGCGGTATTTGGGGCGAGCTTCCAGATGTCCTTCGTCGCCGTGCTGGCGTTGATCGCGCTGTATGAACAGACGTGGCTGAAGATTCCTTGGCGCGATGCGAAGGGGGAACTGTCCCTGGTGCGCGCCGTGGGCGTTTATGTGCTGGCCTTGGTGGTGACGGATCTCGTGGCCGGCGGGGCGACCAACATTTTCGCGCTGTACCACTTTAATAAATTCCCGACGTATTCGCTGGCGGCGAATCTGATCGCGGGACCGCTGACGGGGCTTTGGATCATGCCGATGGGCATGGTGGGCGTAGCGTTGATGCCGGTGGGGTTGGATGCGATTCCGCTGCGCGCGATGGGCGCGGGCATCGAGATTCTCAACAACATCGTCATTGAAATCGCGCGTTGGCCCTATGCGCAGCTGCAAGTTCCGCCGATGAAGACGGCGTTCCTGGTGCTGGCGGCGAGCGGAATCATCTTCATCTGTCTGTGGAAAGGGCGGCTGCGCTGGGTGGGTGTGATCCCGGTACTGGCCGCGTTGATCCAGCCGTGGGTGACAAAAGCGCCGGATATTCTGGTGGACGAGAGCGCTCGCGTGATCGCGGTGAGCGATGCCGATGGACATCTGGTGTTCGCGCCGGGACGCGCGGGACGGTTCGTGCGCGAGGTGTGGACGGAACGTTACGGTGCGTCCGCAGCGAAGTGGCCGGGCGGCGACATGGCCTGCGATAAAAGCGGCTGCGTGCTGATGCGCGGGCAGAAGAAGGTGTTGCTGGCGTTCGATCCGGCGGCGCTGGCCGAGGACTGCGGCGAAGTGGATGTGATCGTGAGCACCGTGGCGGCCTATGACCTGTGCACGCAGGGATTCATCATTGATAGAATCAACCTTGCGCGGAAAGGCGCCCATGCGCTGTGGGTGAGCGAGGACGGGATCACCGCGCGGTCGGCGGCGGATGCCGTTGGCGCGCGGGTGTGGATGCGCGGGAGTGTGGGGCTGGCGTTGTTTGGGGAGAGTGCGGCGGAGGAGGACGAGCAGCAGCGCTAGCAACACACACACTGCGGACCAATTGCGAAAATTATTTCAGATAAATTTTCGCGCCATCTTTCAGAGTTCGCCGACCGAATGAGTCCGCGAAAAAATATCTGAAATAAATTTCGCTCTCACCTTCGCCTAGTAGCGCCGCAACAGACCAACCAGCTTGCCTTGCACGCGGACGCGGTCGGGGCCGAAGATGCGGGTTTCGTAGAGTTTGTTGGCGGGCTCGAGAGCGACGGTTTCGCCTTTGCGGCGCAGGCGCTTGAGGGTGGCTTCTTCGTTGTCGACGAGCGCGACGACGATGCTGCCGTTGTCGGCGCTTTCGCAGCGCTTGATGAGGATGGTGTCGCCGTCGTGGATGCCGGCGTCGATCATGGAATCGCCTTCGACGGTGAGCGCATAATGATCGCCCGCGCCGAGCAGGGCGCCGGGGATGCTGACATGTTCGGACGGATTACGGAGCGCCTCGATGGGGGTACCGGCGGCGATCTTGCCGTACAGCGGCAGATCGATGGTGTCGTTCGCGTTCGCGGACTTGACGGAAGCGCCGGGCATGGCGCCCGAGAAATTGCCGGTGATGACGTGGGGCGTGAAGTGCCCTTTGGCGGCGCCGGAGGGTCCGCCGGAGACACCGGCCGGCATGGAGCCGGGGCCGTCGGGGACTTTCACCACTTCGAGCGCGCGGGCGCGGTGGGGCAGACGGCGGAGGAAGCCGCGCTCCTCGAGCGCCATGATGAGCCGGTGGATGCCGGACTTGGAACGCAGCTTGAGCGCCTCCTTCATCTCATCGAAGGATGGGGCGACCCCATCCCGGGCCATACGGTCCCGGATGAACAGAAGGAGTTGGTGCTGCTTCTTGGTGAGCATGTAACAGCGCTCCAGACGCTAAGGGCGGGCGAACAAAACCGGCCCAGTATAGGAAAGACGAAATCGGGTAGAACAAACCAAGAATGTTCTACTTTAGTTCCTCCCACCCGTCAAGCATCCAACGGAATGACGCTGACAAGGGTCCCTGCTGAAGCGGCCGGCGCATGCGGTGGACGCACGATGAGCGCGTTCGCGCGCGCCATGGAGGAGATCATGCCGGAGTCCTGTTTGGGGAACGGCGTGGCCACCAGGTCGGCCGAGAGTTCGGCGCGCAGGTAATCCTCGCGGCCGTCGTTTTCGCCGAGATCGGCGCCGAGGCGCGCGGGCACCAGTGCGGGCGCGTTGCCGGACAAACCTTGCAGCCGCGCGATGGCGGGACCGAGGAACAGCGCCGCGCATACCATCGCCGCGGCCGGATTGCCGGGAAGGCCGAGCACGGGAAGTTTTTGGTTCGCGCCGATGCGGCCGAACAGCAGCGGCTTGCCGGGACGCATCGCGATTTTGTGGAAGGCGAGGCGGAAGTCGTCGGACTGCAGCGCCTTGCGCATGAGGTCGTGCTCGCCGACGGAGACGCCGCCCGAGGTGACGAGCATGTCCAAGGGTTCGGCGCGCGCGATGGCGGTGCGCAAGGCTTCCAGTTCATCCTTGGCGACGCCGAGATGGATGGCTTCGCCGCCGTGTTGCTCAATGAAGGCCGAGAGACCGGGGCCGTTGGCGGAGACGATTTGGCCGTGACCGACGCTTTCGCCGGGCATGACAATCTCATCACCCGTGGAGAGCACGCCGATGCGAGGCTTCCGCGCGACGGGCACGCGCGCGATGTTCATGGCGGCGAGGAACCCGACATCACGCGCGGTGATGCGGTGCGGGGCCTTGAGGCCGACATCGCCGGTGTGGAAGTCCTGACCCTTGCGGCGGATGTGACGCGCCGCTTGGGGCATTTCGATGATGACCACCTGATTGCCGTTGGTGCCGTGGGCTTTGGTGTTTTCCTGCATCACCACGGTGTTCGCGCCGGCGGGGATAAAGGCGCCGGTGAAGATGCGCACGGCCTGGCCGATGCCGAGGGCGCCTTTCCACGGATGACCGGCGCCGGACTCGCCGACGACTTCAAGCGTGAGCGGAACGGTAGGGACGTCTTCGAAGCGGATGGCGTAGCCGTCCATCGCCGAGACATCGGCGGGGGGGTGCGAGACGGCGGCGACGGCGTCGGCGGCGAGGACGCGGTGAAGCGCCTTCGCGAGCGGGACGTGAACGGTTTCGAGCGGGGTGAGGCCGCTCACGATCATGCGGCGCGCGTCGGCGACGGGGATCAGCGATGGCATTAGCGGGCCCTCAGAAAACAGAAACGAGATACCCCTGGATCCTGGACCTGCGGCCCAGGATGACCAAAAAAGAAAAAGGGACGAGCGGCGATCATTAATCCTGCTCGAACGTGCCGGATTTGCCGCCGCTTTTTTTGACGAGGCGGATGTCGGTGATGTGCATGCCGCGGTCGACGGCTTTGCACATGTCGTAGACGGTGAGCGCGGCGGCGGACACCGCTGTGAGGGCTTCCATCTCGACGCCGGTCTGGCCGACGAGTTTGCAGGTGGCGGTGATATGGACCGCGCTTTTCTTGGGGTCGGTTTCCAGCTCAACTTTCACACTCGTCAGCGCGAGCGGGTGACAGAGCGGGATGAGATCGGACGTGCGCTTGGCGGCCTGGATGCCGGCGATTTGCGCGATGGCGAGCACGTCGCCTTTTTTATGCTCGCGCTTTTCGATCATCTTGAGGGTGTCGAGCTCCATGAGGACCGAGCCCTTGGCGATGGCTTCGCGGGCTGTCGCCTTTTTGTCTGAGACGTCGACCATGACGGCGTTGCCGTCCTTGTCGATGTGGGTGAGTTTTTTGCGGCGGAAGAGCATGGGCTGTTCCTTCCTCAGAGCTTCACCCTGGGCGAAGGCCCAGGGTCCAGGGTTGCGAACGCGGGCAGAGGAGTTTTGTACCCTGGATCCTGGGCTTCGCCCAGGATGACCAGAAGACAAGGAGCTCCGTTACGCATGGGCGGGCACCTGCAACAGTTTGCGGGTGGCGGCTTCGACGTCGGGTTCGCGCATGAGGGATTCGCCGATGAGGAAGCGCCGCGCGCCGGCCTTCGACATGCGCGCGAGGTCGGCGGGCGTTTTCAAACCGCTTTCGGCGACCAATACGCGCTCCTTCGGGAGGAGCTTGGCGAGGCGCTCGGTGACGCGGAGATCGATCGTCAGGGTTTTGAGGTTGCGGTTGTTGACGCCGATGAGTGGCGATTTCAGTTTCATCGCGCGGTGGAATTCTTCTTCGTCGTGGACTTCGACCAAGACATCCAAACCGATGTTGTGGGCGTAGGATTCCAGCTCCAAGGCCAGCGCATCGTCGAGGCAGGCCATGATGAGGAGGATGCAGTCGGCGCCGAGGACTCTCGCTTCGGCGACCTGATAGCGTTCCAGCATGAAATCCTTGCGCAGGACCGGGAGGCCCGAGGCTTCGCGGGCGGCTTGCATATACTCGTCGCGGCCTTGGAAGTGGTCTTCCTCGGTGAGGACACTGAGGCAGGCGGCGCCGGCGCCGGCGTAGGATTTCGCGAGGCCGGCGGCGTCGAAGTCGGCGCGGATCAGCCCCGCGGAGGGTGAGGCTTTTTTGATCTCGGCGATGAGCGCGTATTCGCCGCGCGCAACCTTGGCGTCGAGCGCGCGGGCAAACCCGCGTGGCGGCGCCGCGGAGCTCAGCCGGCTTTCAAGCTGCGCGAGCGAGACGCGCTCTTTGCGCTTCGCGACGGCCTGGCGTTTGACGGCGTTGATTTTCTCGAGGACATCGCTCATGCCGCCGCCTTTTCATTCGTGATGGCGACGAGGGTTTCGAGGGCTTTTTTGGCGCGGCCGCTCATGATGCCGTCGAGGGCCATGGCGACGCCTTCTTTCAGGTCGGCGGCTTTGCCGGCGATGACAAGCGCGGCGCCGGCGTTGAGGGTGACGATGTCGCGGTAGGCGCCGCCGCGTCCGTGCAGGAGCGTGCGCAGCGCCGCCGCGTTGTGCTCGACATCGCCGCCTTTGAGCTCTTCCGGTTGCGCGCGCTTGAGGCCGGCGTCTTCCGGGGTGAGCTCGAACGTTGTCACTTTGCCGTCTTTAAGCTCGGCGATGAAGGTTGTGCCCGTGGTGGTGATTTCATCGAGGCCGTCGGAGCCGTGCACGACCCAGGCGCGCTCGGAGCCCAAATTCGACAGCGTTTCGGCGAGCGGCACGATCCATTTTTTCGCGAACACACCCATCAACTGGCGCTTGGCGCCGGCGGGATTGGAAAGAGGGCCGATGAGATTGAACAGCGTGCGCTGGCCAAGCTCGGCCCGCACGGGCGCCACATGTTTCATGGCGGTGTGATGCTTTTGCGCGAAGAGGAAGCCGATGCCCGCTTCGCGCAGCGCGCGGGCCACGACATCGGGCGGGGCATCGAGGTTGACGCCGAGAGCGGCGAGGACATCGGCGGTGCCGGACTTCGAGGACACGGCGCGGTTGCCGTGTTTGGCAACGGGGACGCCACAGGCCGCGACGACAAAAGACACAGCCGTTGAGATATTGAAGGTACCGGCGCCGTCGCCGCCCGTGCCGCACGTATCGATGGCGCCCGGGGGCGCGTCGACCTTCAAGACTTTGGCGCGGAGGATGCGGGCGCCGCCGGTGAGTTCGGCGACCGTTTCGCCGCGCACGCGCAGCGCCATCAGGAACGCGCCCATCTGCGCGGGAGTGGCGCCGCCGGACATGATGACATCGAAGGCGGCTTCGGCATCGGATTCCGATAGCGCGGCGCCGTCGGCGACCTTCGCCAGGAAAGGCTTCAAACTGTTTTCAATGGGCATATCAGGACGCGGCCTTCATGGCCGGGCTGACCTGGCCCACTTTGAACGCGGGTTCGGGATTGGCCGCGAAGCCGGTGGAGGTGAGGAAGTTGCGCAAGATGCGGTGACCGTATTCCGACGCGATGCTTTCCGGATGGAACTGCACGGAGGTGATGGGATGGGTTTTGTGCGCGAGGCCCATGATGAGACCATCGGCGCTTTCGGCGGTGACGATGAGATCAGAGGGGAGCGTCGGGCGATCGACCACCAGCGAGTGATAACGCGTGGCGGAGAATTCCGTGGGGATGCCGGCGAACATGGGATGGTTTGTATGGGTGATGCGGCTAACCTTGCCGTGCATGGGCACGGGCGCGCGCACGACCTTGCCGCCGAACGCCTGACCGATGGACTGCAGGCCGAGGCAGACGCCGAACAGCGGCACGGTTGCTTTGGCGGCGGCGGCGATGAGCGGCACGCAGATGCCGGCGCGGTCGGGATCGCACGGGCCGGGCGAGAGCACGAGGCCCGCGGGCTTCATGGCCAGCACGTCATCGACGCTGGCCGCATCGTTGCGCACGACGGTGAGATCGGCCCCAAGCTCCGACAGGAAGTGCCAGAGGTTGTAGGTGAAGCTGTCGTAGTTATCGATGAGGACGAACGTGGAGGCACTCATGGCAGCTCACTTACATATAAGGACTCATGTGGCCGCACGCGGGAGGGCGAGGGACCCAACCAGGACGCGGACCCCTGCCTTATAGAGGGGCGCCGCGGGCGGGGCAAAGGCGCGGGGGCGGACAAGGGGTAGCGGGTGGGGAAAGATGACAATACATGTGCGTCACTGCTGCGGCTGCATGCTGCAAAATGGGCAAAATGAGAGCGGGCGCAGGGGGTTAGGGCGTGCGTGGACCGTGCTGCTGCAGCGCTGCAGTTCCACTGTAATAGCCGAGCCGGGCGACATGGGCGACATGCGACATGTGGCGAATTCGGGAAGCGGGACAATGGGTTAACCCCAAAAGCGCCTTGGGCGACATCTGGGCGACATGAGGCGACAAGTTTTGCGTTGAGTGTACGGAGCGCGAGACGTGTCGTTTTCAGAACTTCAGGATAAAGGGGCGGGGTGTTCGCCCGAGACGGGGCGCTGCTGCGGATGGAACATGGCCGAGACGTGCGCGTGGCCGGGGGCTCCTGGAGCGGGTTAGGTAGGGAGTGTACCGGAAATGGGGACGAAAGGGAAGGGCATTGCTCCGTATTAGTTTGTGCCACTAACTTGTTGGGCGGCTTTGGGGCTGTGAGCCGCAATGATTGTCGTATTTCTTGATGAGTAGGCGCCGGCAAACGAGGTCCGCGTCCGAAGAGAACTATTGTGGTGGGGTACTGTGCTAACCGGCGAGATTAGAAATCAAGTCGATCAAATCTGGAATGCCTTCTGGTCTGGGGGTGTTTCCAATCCCCTGTCGGTGATCGAGCAGATTACGTACCTGCTGTTCATCAAGCGCCTCGATGATCTCCATACCCTCGAAGAGAACAAGGCCGCCGCCCTCGGCAGTGGGATGGAGCGCCGTATCTTTCCTGACGGGAAAGACGACCAGGGCCGCCCCTATTCGGATTTGCGCTGGTCACGGTTCAAGAACTTTGAAGCCCGCGAAATGATGGACGTGGTCGCGGAACGGGTATTCCCGTTTCTGCGGGCGCTTGGCGAAGAGGGCTCCAGCTACGGCCAGCATATGAAAGATGCTCGTCTTGGGTTCAGCAACGCTGCCTTGCTCGCCAAGACCGTCGATATGCTCGACAAAATTCCCATGGAGGATCGCGACACCAAGGGCGACCTCTATGAATACATGCTCGGCAAAATCGCGAGCGCCGGGCAGAACGGGCAATTCCGCACACCGCGCCACATCATCCAGCTCATGGTGGAGATGATGCGGCCCACCCCGGAGGACGTGATCTGCGATCCGGCGGCGGGCACTTGCGGCTTCCTGGTCGCAGCCGGTGAATACCTTCGCGACAATCACCCCAAGCTGTTCCGAGACGAAAAACTGCGGAAGCACTTCCACAACGGAATGTTCCACGGGTTTGACTTCGACCCCACCATGCTCCGCATCGGCAGCATGAACATGACGCTGCATGGCGTCGATGACCCGGACGTCAGTTACCGGGATAGCTTGGCGCAGGAGCATGACGCCGACGCCGGGCGCTATTCCCTGATCCTTGCCAATCCGCCTTTTGCAGGCTCGCTCGATTACGAGCAGACCGCGAAGGACCTGCAACAGATCGTAAAGACCAAAAAGACCGAGCTGCTGTTCTTGGCGCTATTCCTGCGCCTCCTTAAAACGGGTGGGCGTGCGGCGGTGATCGTGCCCGACGGCGTCTTGTTCGGATCATCCAAGGCGCACCAGGAACTGCGAAAGCTTCTGGTCGAAAAGCACAAGCTGGAGGGTGTGTTGAAACTGCCGTCCGGCGTGTTCCGGCCTTACGCCGGTGTATCGACCGCCATCCTGTTGTTCACCAAGACCGGCGTCGGCGGCACGGACCACGTCTGGTTCTACGATTTGCAGGCGGACGGCTATTCGCTGGACGACAAGCGCAATGCGTTGTTGCCGGACGAGAAGCTGGGCGTGAAGCCTCAGTCCGCATTGTCGGGTGACGAGCACGCCAAGAATAATCTCCCCGATGCCCTGAGCCGCTGGACGCAACGCGACGACGGCGAACGAAAGAACCCTCGGACGGCGCAGAGCTTCAGCGTGCCGAAAGACGAGATCGCTGCGACGGGCACCTATGACCTCTCGTTGAATCGCTACAAGGTGGTTGAGCATGAGGAGCAGACACACGATAAGCCTGCCGAAATCATTGCCGAGCTTCGCAAGCTTGAGAAGGAAATCAGCGACGGCCTCACCAAGCTGGAGGCGATGCTGGGATGATGGTCCAATTAGGCGAATTAATGGCCCAGAAGGTGCCAAGTCTAGACCCCGCAAAATCCCCGAGCGAGACGTTCGAGTTGTGGAGCATACCTGCCTTTGATCAAGGAGCGCCCGAGCGCATTTTAGGAGGCGAAATAGGCTCGGCGAAGAAAGTCGTTCAGCCCAATGATGTGCTGTTGTCCAGGATCGTCCCGCATATCCGGCGTGCATGGGTTGTGAAACAGCCTGGATCTGACATCCGGCAAATTGGGTCTAGTGAATGGATCATCTTTAGGAGTGACAGAGTCTATCCCGATTACCTGAAGCATTTTTTGGTCTCAGACCCTTTTCATTCTCAGTTTATGCAGACCGTTGCTGGGGTCGGTGGCTCTCTTGTCAGGGCAAGGCCCGAGGGTGTCAAAGCAATCGAAATAAATCTGCCATCACTCCCCGAACAGAAGCGCATCGCCGCGATCCTCGATCAGGCGGACGAATTGCGCCGCAAGCGCCAACGCGCCATCGACCGGCTCAACCAACTCGGACAGGCGATTTTCTATGAGATGTTTGGGGATCCTGTTGCTAATCCGTTCGGCTGGCCGGTAGCAAAGCTCGGTGAAGTGGGTGAGCTTGATCGGGGAATATCAAAACACCGACCAAGGAACGATCCAGCACTGCTGGGCGGCGACCATCCATTAATTCAGACGGGCGAGATTGCAAACGCCGACGGATATATCCGCAACTTCTCCAGCACTTACTCTGACCTCGGCCTTAAACAGTCGAAAAAGTGGCCTTCGGGGACACTTTGCATCACGATTGCAGCGAACATTGGCAAGACTGCGATACTTGAAATTGAGGCGTGCTTTCCGGATAGCGTAGTCGGATTTACAGCTTCCCATTCGACCAATCCGGAGTACGTCCAGTTCTGGATGGGTTGCATCCAGCAGAGGCTTGAAGAGGTTGCCCCGCAGTCGGCTCAGAAGAATATTAATCTAGCAATTTTAAGAGAATTGCCCATTCCGATGCCTCCACGTGGGAAGCAAAATGAGTTTCAAGCATTGATCCGAAGCATAGCTACGCAAAAGTCCATTGCCCACTCATCGGAGAGTTTCTTCCAGCGCCTATTTTCCTCAATTCAACATCGTGCGTTCCAAGGGCAGCTGTAACCATGTCGCAGTTCGCCTTCCTTCAGTCAGAATTTGCGCCGATATTCGATCTGGCGCGGAAGGCGGAAACTGCGGCGCTGTCGGACCCCCGTGGCGCTTGCTTCTATGCGCGGCTGGCGTTGGAGAGCGCCGTCAAATGGCTTTATGCCAATGACCGTAACTTGCGTTCTCCCTATGACACGACGCTGGCGGCGCTGATCCACGAGGGCACCTTCCGCACGCTGGTAGGCAACGCCCTGGTCACGAAGGCCAGGATCATCAAAGACCTCGGCAATAACGCGGTCCACGAAACCCGCACCGTCCCGCCTCAGAACGCGATCACCAGCGTCCGCGAGCTGTTCCACTTCAGCTATTGGCTTGTCCGCACCTACGCCCGAGGTGCGAAGCCCAACGCATCACTGTCCTTCAGCGCCGATGCCCTGCCGCGTGCGGTGCAGGTCGAAGCCTCTACGCTCGCCAAACTGCAAGCAGCAGCCAAAGCCCATGAGGAAGCGGCCAAGGCATTGGCCGAGGAACAGGCCGCCAGGCTCCAGAGCGAAGCCAGCCGCGCGGCGCTGGACGCCGAAGTTAAACGGCTTCAGGCCGAGATTGCCGCCGTCAAACAGGCCAACCAGGCCGCGCCGGATACCCACGACTATAACGAGGCTGAAACCCGCGACGCCTTCATTGATCTGCTATTGGCCGAAGCCGGTTGGCCGCTGGATCAACCGCGTGACCGCGAGTATCCGGTCAAAGGTATGCCAAGCACCTCGGAAGAGGGATTTGCCGACTACGTCCTGTGGGGTGACGACAGTAAGCCTCTTGCCGTCATAGAGGCCAAGCGCACGAAGGGAGACCCACGGGTCGGCCAGCGCCAGGCGGAACTGTACGCCAATTGTCTCGAAGCCGAGTTTGGCGTCCGCCCGCTGATCTTCACCACCAACGGCTATGAGCACTGGCTGTGGGACGACAAACGCTACCCGCCACGACAGGTCCACGGGTTCCTCAAAAAAGACGAGCTGGAGCTTTGGCACCAGCGCAAATCCAGTCGCCGGGCGCTCTCTAGCACCAGTATCGATAGCGATATTGTTGAACGCTTTTACCAGACCCGCGCCATCCGCCGGGTGGGCGAGGTTTTTGAGAGAGATCACCAGCGCAAGGCGCTGTTGGTCATGGCGACCGGATCGGGCAAGACCCGCACGGTTATCGCTCTCATCGACCAACTGATGCGGGCGAATTGGGTCAAGCGCGTTCTATTTTTGGCTGACCGCATCGCTCTGGTCAAACAGGCACACAACAACTTCAAGAAGCACCTTCCCAGCGCCCCCAGCGCCAATCTGATCGAACGCCACGACGCCACAAGAAACGACCACAATGGGGCGCGGGTCTGCGTGGCGACCTATCCCACGATGATGGGCTTGATCGACGAGATGCAGAACGGCCAGCGGAAATACGGGCCGGGGCACTTCGATCTTATCGTCATCGACGAGGCCCACCGCTCCATCTATCGGAAGTACCGGGCGATCTTCGACTACTTCGACAGCCTTCTGGTCGGGCTGACAGCTACCCCTCGGGATGAGATCGACCGCGACACCTACGCTCTGTTTGAGCTGGAACGCGGCGTGCCCACAGATTCATACGACCTCGATGATGCGGTTTCTGACGGCTTCCTCGTGCCGCCGACAGCAGTATCGGTTCCGCTGAAGTTTCAGCGCGAGGGCATCAAGTACGAGGAATTGTCGGAAGACGATAAGGAGAAGTGGGACCTGCTGGAATGGGAGGGTCAGCTTCCCGGCACGGACATTGATCCCAATGCCGTCAACAAGTGGCTCTTCAACGAAGACACCGTCGATAAGGTGCTCAAGCACCTGATGACCTACGGGCTGAAGGTGGCCGAGGGCGACCGGCTGGGCAAGACCATCGTCTTTGCCAAGAACCACGATCACGCCATGTTCATCGCGGAACGGTTCGACGCCAACTATCCGCACCTCGCGGGGCAGTTCGCCAGGGTGATCGACTTCAAGACCGAATACGCCCAATCGCTGATCGACGATTTCTCAATCCCAGAGAAGCCGCCGCACATCGCCATTTCGGTGGACATGCTCGACACCGGCATCGACGTGCCGGAAGTCGTCAATCTCGTGTTCTTTAAGATCGTTCGGTCCAAGACAAAGTTCTGGCAGATGATCGGACGCGGCACGCGCCTGCGTCCTGATCTATTCGGTCCTGGTCGCCACAAGGACCAGTTCCTGATCTTCGACTTCTGCCAGAACTTTGAGTTCTTTAATCAGAACCCAAAGACGGTCGATGGCAAGTTGGGTGTTTCGCTGGCGCAGCGCCTTTTCACCGCCCGGGTGGACCTTGCGGCTTTACTTCAAGACGCTCGGAAGGAGGGTGCCGACCCGAATCTCGACACGCTGGACAACGACCTGCGGCAACGGCTGTTCGACGAAGTCCGGGGGATGAGTCTCGACAACTTTATTGTCCGCGCCAAACGAAAAGCAGTGGAGCAATTTCAGCAACGGGACGCGTGGGCAAAACTGTCCGGCGATGACCGCGAGATTTTGAAGTCGGAGATCGCGGGCCTGCCCACGGCGCTTGAGGACCACGATATCGCGGCGAAACAGTTCGACTATGTGATTTTGGCCGGTCAACTGTCGCTGTTGAAGGCGGAGGTCGGCGCGTTTCAAGAGTGCCAGAAGAAGGTCGTGGCGCTCGCGGACAAGTTGGAACAACTGTCCAACGTGCCGATGGTGGCTGCCGAAATGGAGCTCATTCTTGAAATTCAGACGGGGGACTATTGGAAAACCGTGGATGCGTGGGGGTTGGAGCATGTGCGCCGCCGCCTGCGCGGGTTGATCAAGCTGATCGAAGGTGAGGAACGGAAGATCGTTTACACCAATTTCGAAGATGAAATCGGCGAGGGAACTCCGGTTGGCCTTGCGGAGCCGGGGGTCGGAACCGACAAAGCGCGCTTCCTGATGAAGGTGCGCCACTTTCTCAAGCAACACGCCGATCACCTCACGATCCAGAAGCTGCGACGCAATGACCAACTCACGCAGCAGGATTTGGCCGAACTGGAGCGAATGATGGTGTCCGAAGCGGTAGCCTTAGAGGGGGACTTGGAAGAGGTACGTTCGCAAGGCGGACTGGGCTTGTTCATCCGCTCGCTCGTCGGCATGGAGCGGGAGGCCGCGAAGGCGGCCTTTGCAGGATTTCTGAGCGGCAAGAACCTGAACAGCAACCAAATCGAATTTGTCGATCTCATTGTGGAGCACCTCACCGAACGAGGCGCTATGGAGGCACGCCGCCTGTACGAAAGCCCGTTCACCGACCTCGACGACCAAGGCGTGAGCGGCGTATTCCCACAAACCGATGTTCAGGCGATTATTCAGGTTCTCAGTGACGTGAAACAGAGAGCGGCGGCTTAGAGACGGCACCGATCATTGCTGCACCGCAAATTCTTTCACCGCGAACGAAAAAGTGCACGGTGAGGATCATCTGCGTCCACCTTAGGCGCTTCATAACCAACTGCCGGCCGTCTATAATTTAGAGGGGCCGTCATGAATCTTAGCGACAAGATCGAGCAGGAAAGGCAGGAACTGCTTGCGCGCCGGGCGGATGAACGCGCGGCCGCGGATGCGCGTTTGTCGAGCGAGGCGGCGATGACGGCGGCTTTGCGGGACCGGCTGACCTCATTATTGGAAGGTCAATCGCGCGATACTGTGCGTATTCAGCCGCGCGCCGCACATTCATTGCGTGTCGAGGTTGCTGATTTCCGAGCGCAGGTCCCGCGCCGCCGCAGCCACCATGCCCCGTATCCAAGCGTTCATTTGAACGTATCCAGCAACGCGAACGGACGGACATGGGCGCTGGGCATCGAATCAAACGGTGTACCTTCCGATATCATCGATAAAGACGAGGGCCCGCCGCGTCTTCGCAGCCACAAACTCTCGACGTCGAGTCTTGATGAGGCGGTGCAGTGGTTGGAGATAAGGATCGCGCGGGCTATTGCCTACATTCAGCTTTGGCAATTGGACCATCCTGTTAAAAGTCCTGCCGGCAAAACCTTTGAGAGCGACGTGACTGAGGAAGGCGAGCCGGCGTCCGACGAAATCTCCGAGGGAGCCGTTGCAGTCGGACTTAGCGATCTTGCGTACGCCACTGGCGTCGCTTGGTCATTGCTTTGGCGGATTTTCGCATGGCTGTTGTGGGTATTTTTGTTCGTAGGCCTTGCAGCCTTATTCATTGGATAATTTAACGCTCTGCGCTCGCCAAATACTCCCGCATCAAATACGCAATATCCCCCTTGAGCAGGTGCGCCGGCGTGTCGCGGTCCGCGATCGCGTAGAGCGCCTTTAAATACGCCGCGTCGTACTTCGTGAGCGTGGTGGCGATGTCGTCGCCGCAATCCAAGAACATATTGGTGATGCTGGGCACGGGGCGGCAGCGCTCGAAGGCTTTCGCTTGGCTGAAGGCGAGCATGGCGGCGTGGTCGGCGATGGCGCCGATCTCCTGGTTCTCGACCCGTACGAGATCGACGACGACGGTGACGGCGAGGAACTCGGCGCGGAAGCCGGTTTTGATGCGGCTGCCTTCGACGGTGGCGGTGGCGAAGCCGTAAGGGTTGTCGGGGATGAACTGGCCCATGCAGTCGCGGGTGCCGGTGGCGTACCAGCCTTGGATGGGATGCAGGGCTGGGAGTTTGGTGCGGACGGAGTTGAGCATCTCCTACGGGCGTCTGCCGTTTTTACGCGGAGTTTGAAAAATATAGTGGACGCCTGCCGCACTGATCGCAGCCTCGGAAAACGGGCTTTTGCCCTCCCATTCTGAGGCGGTCTCTTTGCTCGCCTTTACTAATGTTTAGGGGTAGAATAGCGCTATGAAGCAACGATCCACCAAACGCTCCCGCGCCGAGTCCAGAGTGATAGGGATGCAGACATTCTGTGCCATTGCAGCTGTCGAAGGGTTGTGGCTGAGCTCTGACAGTAAGAAGCGTGTAGAGACTCTTGTTGCGAGCAAACTGACGCCTGCGCAACGTCGCGCCGAGATTGTCAAAGCTTACATGGGTAAGGCCGGTAAGTGAGTGACGGAGGCTATGATGCCTTCGATGATCCCTATGCATACGCCGGGACAACGGTTCTAAAGAACCGCCTCGATATAAGAGATCAGCAGCGTCTACAGGCGTTTGAATTGGAAATGTCGACGTTGCGGTCCACGGAACCGCTTCCGGTGGGACGGCTTAGCGCCACTCATTATAGAGCCATTCACCATCATCTTTTTCAGGACGTGTACACGTGGGCGGGCCGATATCGGACCGTGCGCACCGCGAAGGGCGGGAACTGGTTTTGTTATCCGGAGCATATTCCGCAGGAGATGGCGCGGGTTTTTGCAGAGCTCAGGCGTCATTCATTTCTGGCACGTCGTCGCTTTGAAGAATTTGCAGAGGGCGCCGCACATTTTTTAGCCGAGTTGAATGCCATACACCCCTTTCGAGAAGGAAACGGGCGGTCGCAACTCAGCTTCGTTCATCAGCTGGCGGTTAAAGCCGGGCATCCCATTAATCTGAATCTCTTACGGCCCGACGCATTTCTTGAGGCCATGATCGCGAGTTTTAGAGGGCGCACGGCGCCTCTCCGGCAGAAAATTGTGCTTATGCGCGCTGTGTAGGGCGCGCGGATCTCGTTACTTGTCCGCCAAATACTCCCGCATCAAATACGCAATATCCCCCTTGAGCAGGTGCGCCGGCGTGTCGCGGTCCGCGATCGCGTAGAGCGCCTTTAAATACGCCGCGTCGTACTTCGTGAGCGTGGTGGCGATGTCGTCGCCGCAATCCAAGAACATATTGGTGATGCTGGGCACGGGGCGGCAGCGCTCGAAGGCTTTCGCTTGGCTGAAGGCGAGCATGGCGGCGTGGTCGGCGATGGCGCCGATCTCCTGGTTCTCGACCCGTACGAGATCGACGACGACGGTGACGGCGAGGAACTCGGCGCGGAAGCCCGTCTTGATGCGGCTGCCTTCGACGGTGGTGGTGGCGAAGCCGTAAGGGTTGTCGGGGATGAGCTGGCCCATGCGGTCGCGGGTGCCGGTGGCGTACCAACCTTGGATGGGATGCTCGACCGTGGCGAGCTCCTTGGCTTGGGCGGCGTAGTGGTAGCCGAGCAGGGCCGGGAGTTTGGTGCGGATGGTGTCGAGCATCTCCTGCGGGCGCTCGGTGAAAATGATCTGGAGGTTCGGGGCGCAGTTTTCGTCCATGTTGACGGGGGCGCCGATCTGTTGGCCGACGGCGCGGATGCGGGCGTCGACGAATTTGGTGAAGCTGGGGGACATGCCGGTGGTGTGGGGGCAGATCCGCGTCTTCCAGCGGGAGACGGCGTTCAAGGGCGACGGCATGGTGGCGACGTCGACGAAGTTGCGGACGACGGTGCGGAGCCTGGACGAGGTGATGGTGATTTCTTCGGTCGGGATGGGGGCGAGGATTTTGGGGAGGGGGGCGGAGCGCGCGGGCGGCGCGGGAGTTTCCTGCGCGTAGGCGGCGCTGGTGAGCGCCAGGCAGAATGCTGCCGTTGTAAGAAACTTCATCGACTTGCCCCCAAGTAGCACCGCGAAAATTATATCAGATAAATTTTCGCGTTGGGCAGGGGTGTTTGGGGCAGGTGGCGGGGCTCGCGAAAAAATATCTGATATAAATTTCGCTCGTGCCACCAATTCCGCTTTCGGTCGCGCTCGCGAAACCGCTCCCCTTCGCTTCAGTGAAGCGAAGGCTTCGCGTCTGATATATATTTCTCTCGCGCCCCCAATTCCGCTTTTGGCCGCGCTTCCCAAAAAGAATGGGCCACACGCCCGCCGACGTGTGGCCCTGCTTTATCGGAGTTTGGTTCGCTAGAGCTTAGTCGTTCCAGACGTGGATGACTTTGCGGGTGGTTTTGTCGACGATGACGGGGTCATCGTTGACGATCACATAGGCGTACTGATCCGGCTTCTCGACGTGGATGGTGCTGGGAAGCGGATGGACCGTGATGGTGTTCGGCAGAGCCTGGCCGACCGTCACGTTGATCTTGGGGTCGACCACGGGTTCGAACTTCTTGGTCACGGATTCCTGGCGGATGATGTTGCCGTATTCATCGGACCAGGTGCTCGTGGTGGTGGTTGTGGTCGCCGATTGGGCGAAGGCTGCGCCCGAGATGAGGAGCGCGGCGGCGAGGGTGGGGAGCACTGAACGTTTCATAGGATTCTCTCCTTATTATTGTATCCGGATAACACGGACGGTTTTGATATGGGGCGCGGGAGGGGAGGACACTACAGGCGGGCGGGGAAAGTGAGGCGGGTGCGCGCGTGGGCGGATGCTCGCGCTGCGAGCGAGCGCGCATGCCGCCCGCGAATTTGGGGTCAGACACGAAAAACACGTTGGCCTTTCCAAACAGGCCGAGTCTTCATGGTTATTCGTATCTGACCCCAATTTCGCTCGGAGGCCATTCCGCTTCACAAAGGAGCTCGAAAAAGCGGGCTTTAAGAGCGCTTTTTTGGCCGCGAAAATCAGCCTAAGCTCCTTGCATCATTCATTCCGGGAGGGGGATTCCGATGACGAAGAACGTGACGCGCGGTGTGTTGATGGCGGGCGTGGCGACGGCGGTGCTGGCGCTGGCGGGCTGCGGGGAGAAGAAAGAGGCCGCGACCCCGCCGTATGAGGTTGAGGAAGTGGCGCTGTCGCAGATCTCGGCGGATCTGGCGGCGGGGAAGACGACGGCGGTGGCGGTGACCCAAGGCTATATCGACCGCATCAAGATGTATGACGGAGCGCTGCATTGTGTGATCGGCGTGATGCCGGACGCGCTGCAACAGGCGGCGGCGTCGGACGCGCGGCGGAAAGAGGGCAAAGCCTTAGGTCCGCTCGACGGGATTCCTATTTTGCTGAAAGACAATATCGACGCGGCGGGCCTGCCGACGACGGCGGGGTCTTATGCGCTGGAGCATAATATTCGCCCGGACGCCGAAGTGACGAAGCGCCTGCGCGCGGCGGGCGCGGTCATTTTGGGCAAGGCGAACCTGTCGCAGTTCGCCGGCTGGCGTCCGGCGGAGACGGTGCTGAACAGCTCGACCGTGGGCGGCGAGTGCCGCAATCCGTTTGATCTGACGCGGAGCCCAGGCGGCTCGTCGTCCGGCGGCGGCGCGACCACGGCGGCGAGTTTCGCGGCGGCGAATATCGGCAGCGATACGACGGGCTCGATCATTGGGCCGTCGTCTTACAATGCGGTGGTGGGCCTGCGGCCGACGATTGCCTTGGTATCGCGCACCGGGGTGGTGCCGATCAGCGCCACCATGGACACGACCGGGCCGATGGCGCGCAATGTGCGGGATGCGGCGATGCTGCTGACGGTGATGGCGGGCACGGACCCGGCCGATCCGGCGACGGCGCAGGCGGACGCGCATAAGACCGACTATGTGGCGGCGCTTTCCACGGATGCCTTGAAAGGCAAGCGTCTCGGCGTGGTGCGCGACTTCGGCGGGTATAATGAGGCGACCAGCCCGGTGTTCAACACGGCGCTGGAAGTGATGAAGGCGCAAGGGGCGGAACTGGTGGAGATCCCGGAAGGGCAGTTCCCGGATCACCGGTTTGAGCAGCTGGCGATCATGTCCTTCGATTTCCGCGAGGATTTCGCGGCTTATATGAAGGACGCGCCGGAGGCGCAGAAGGTGCGCACGGTGGAGGAGCTGATTGAATTCAATAAAGCCGATCCGCGCGAGAGCGCCTTTGACAGCGGCTTGATCGAGTACGCCGCGAGCCGGACGACGGGCCGGGCGGACCCCGAGTATGTGAAGATGCGCGAACTGGTGACCCAGCGCACGGCAAAGGACGGCTTCGACAAGGTG
Source organism: Rhodospirillaceae bacterium (assembly GCA_041906145.1). Lineage (GTDB taxonomy): Bacteria > Pseudomonadota > Alphaproteobacteria > Rhodospirillales > Rhodospirillaceae > SHVO01. The sequence continues at coordinate 31,335 of JAYRJU010000007.1, forward strand.
TTCGCGAGCTTCAACGTGAGCGCGGTGGTGCTGCCGACGCGCGACGTGGCCGATGTGATGAAGCCGAACGGCGAGAAGCAGCCGAATAGAATCCCCAAGGATAACGGTAAAGCGCCGGGCTCGGGGTCGAGCATCGCGGCGCTGGCTGGCTATCCCAATTTGTCGGTCCCGATGGGCATGGTGAATGGACTGCCGGTGGGGCTGTCGCTGATTGGGCCGGCGTGGAGTGAGGCGGATCTGCTGGCGATGGGCTATGCGTATGAGCAGGCGGCCAAGGTGCGGGTGGCGCCGGTGGCCTATAAGGCCGCGGTGAGTGCGCCTGCCGGGCAGCAGAAGTAAGGAAGAGAGATTCAGCACGCGGGGCCAGGTGAAAATCTGGCCCCGTTTTCGTTTCTGAGAGAGCGCAAAAGTGGGGTCAGACACGAAAGCGCGGAGTGCTGAGAGAGCGCAAAAATTATATCAGATAGATTTTCGCGCGATCCGACCGTGTGGGTGTGAGATCATGTTCGCGAAAAAATATCTAATATAAATTTTGCTTATGCCCAAAACGTCATTCTTTAGTTGGCTGCGAGACGCGCGTGAACGCCGGCGTGGGGAGCTGCGCCATGCGGTAAGGCTGACCGTCGCGGCCGTGATCGCTTATGGGGTGGGGGAGAGCCTCGCGCTGCCGCAGGCGTATTGGGCGGTGTTTACCGCGGTGCTGGTGAGCCAGGCCAGTGTGGGCGGGTCGGTGAAGGCGGCCGGGGATTGGTTGATTGGGACCCTCGGCGGCGGGGCCTATGCGGCGCTGGTGAGTACGCTGGTGCGGGAGACCGATCCGATCACCAAGGCCGCCGCGCTGGGAGCGGCGTTGCTGCCGCTGGCGTTCCTGGCGGCGGTGCGCCCCACATTCAGATTCGCGCCGGTGACGGGGGTGATCATCATCCTGATCGCGCCTTTGACACAGATGTCGCCCTTGGAAGCGGCGATGAACCGGCTGGTGGAAATTTGCCTCGGCGGGGCGATTGGGATCGTGACGTCGCTGTTCGTGCTGCCGGCGCGAGCCTCGCGCATCCTCAATCAGGCGGCGGCGGGCACGCTGGAAAGCCTGGCGGCGATTCTGGTGCTGCTGCCGCGGCTGCATCAAGGCGAGATCGAGGAGGACTACAACGCGCGGCATGACGAGGCGCTGGCGCAGTTGGACCGGCTGACGCTTGCCGTCGATGAAGCCAAGCGCGAGCGGTCGAGCTTCCTGTCGGGGGCGCCGGATCCGGAACCGATTTTGCGCGGACTGCGGCGCTTGCGTGCGGACATCATCATGCTGGGGCGGGCGATGGCGACGAGACTGCCGGAAGCGTATCACGCGCGGCTGACGGAGGATCTGACCGGCGTGCTGGAGGTGGTGCGGCGGTATTTCGCGGAGCTGGGAGCGGCGCTGGAAGCGCGGGCGCCGGCGCCGGATCTGGGGCCGGTGGATGAGGCGCTGCGGCTGTACGGCGCGGAACTGAACGCGGTACGCGAGGAAGGCCTGACGCGCGGGCTGGCGGCGGATGTGGTCGGGCGGACGTTTGCGGTGGGGTTTGCGCTGGAGCAGTTGCGGGTGAACCTGGGGGATCTGGCGAGTAGAACGGGGGAGAGAGCGCGGAAGGTGAAGGCTTGATGAGCGCGGAGGGCGGTAGGCGGAATTTATATCCGGCATTCTTTTTCGCGGACGCGCTGTTACATCCGCACGGGTGGATGGCGTGAAAATTTATCGGATATAATTTCCGGGCAGAGATGGCTGAGGGATTGTCGGTAACAATACGCGAAAATCGCTTGTCTTCGCTTCGGTGAAGCGAAGACGGCGCGTCAGATAAATTTTCGTACTCTCGGTGGTCGTTCGGAACGCGAAATTGGGGTCAGACACGAAAAACACGGCACGCCGGCCAAACACGCTTTTCATCGTCGTTATTCGTATCTGACCCCAATTCCGCTTCGCGAGTCGTTCGCGAAAAAATATCTGATATAAATTTTGCTGCAATTTCGCGTGGAGCTCGTCATGAAAGCTTTTGTGTTTGCGGCTGCATTTTTTGTTGCAGGCCCCGCGCTCGCCCAAACCAATCTCAAAGACCTCAGGCTGGAGATCCCGGCGACGAAGTATGTGCTCAAGAATGGGCTGACGCTGATCGTCAATGAGGATCGCAAAGCGCCGATCGTGTCGGTGCAGGTTTGGTACAAGGTGGGCTCGCGCGATGAGCCGGCGGGGCGCTCGGGGTTCGCGCATCTGTTCGAGCATCTGATGTTCAACGGCAGCGAACATAGCGATACCGACTGGTTCAAGCCGGTGCGCGGCATGGGCGGGACGTCGATCAACGGGACGACCAACAACGACCGCACCAATTATTTCCAGACGGTGCCGAAGGGGGCGCTGGATTCCATCCTCTGGCTTGAGTCGGACCGCATGGGCCACTTCCTGGGCGCGGTGAGCCAGGCCAAATTGGATGAACAACGCGGCGTGGTGCAGAACGAGAAGCGCCAGGGCGAGAATAGGCCTTACGGCTTCACCTATGAGCGCATCACCAAGGCGACCTATCCGGCGGGACATCCCTATGCGCATACGACCATCGGATCGATGGACGATCTGAACGCGGCGAAGCTGGAGGATGTGAAGGACTGGTTCCGCACCTGGTACGGACCGTCGAACGCGGTGCTGGCGCTGTCGGGCGATATCAGTCCGGCGGACGCGCTGGCGAAAGTGGAGAAGGCCTTCGGCGATATCCCGCCGGGCCCGCCGGTGGTGCGCGCGAAGGAGTGGATCGCCAAGCGCAGCGGCGTGCAGCGCGAGGTGGGTTACGACCAGGTGGCGCAGCCGCGCATTTATAAAGTGTGGAATGTGCCGCCAGATGTGTCGCGGGATTCGGCGCTGCTGGATCTGGCGGGCGATGCGTTGACGGGCGGCAAGACCTCGCGCCTGTACAAACGCCTCGTGCATGAGGAGCAGGTGGCGACCAGCGTGCGCGCGAGCGTGGACCGCGGCGAGATCGCGGGACAGTTCTATCTCACGGTCGATGTGAAGCCGGGCGCGGATGTGGCCAAGGTGGAAGCCGCGGTCGATGCGGAACTGGCGCGGCTGTTGAAAGAGGGGCCGACCCAAGACGAGCTGGACCGGGCGCGCACGGATATGGCGGCGAGCACGGCGCGGCAGCTGGAAAGCACCTATGTCAAAGCGGCGTGGCTGCTGGACGCGGAAGCCGCGTTCGGCGATCCGCAGAAGTGGCGCGACCGGTTGGATGTGGCGCTGTCGGCGACCCCGGTTGAAGTGCGCGACGCGGCGCGGCGGTGGCTGACGGATGGGCAGTATGTGCTGACGGTGTTGCCGCGTCCGCCGTTCACCGTGGCGGCGACGGGCGTCGACCGCTCGGGGCTGCCGAGGCCGGCGCCGACGGCGGCGGAGAGTTTGCCGGCGCTGGAACATGCGACCTTGACCAATGGATTGAAGCTGATCGTGGCCTCGCGCCGGGCGGCGCCGATGGTGACGATGACCCTCGCGGTGGAGACGGGTTTCAGCGACGCGGAGGACAAACTGCCGACGGGCGCGGCGGCGATGACCGTGAGCCTGATGGATCAGGGCACGGCATCGCGCGACGGCTTGCAGATCAGCGATGAACTCAGGAGCCTGGGCGCGGACCTGTCGGTGAATGCGGACGATGAGCGGGCGTCGGTGTCCTTGAGCACCTTGTCCTCGAGCCTGGATGCGTCGCTGGCGCTGTTCGCCGACGTGACCTTGAATCCGGCGTTCAAGCCGGAAGATCTGGAACGCGAACGCAAGCAGGCCATCGTGGGGGTGGAGCGCGCGCGGCAGCAACCGAATGCGGCCGGCGCACGGGCGCTGCGGGCCTTGGTGTTCGGCGCGGATCATCCCTATGGGCGTTTGACCACGGAGTCGGCGCTCGCGGCGTTCACGCGCGCGCAGGCGGTGGCCTATCACAAACGCTGGTTCACGCCGGAGAATGCGACCCTTGTTGTTGTTGGGGATACGAGCCTTTCTGAAATCCGCCCGAAGATCGAGAAGGCCTTCGCCGGGTGGCAGAAGGGCAGCGTGCAGCGCGAGCCGGTGCCGGAGGCGCGCGCGCGCCAGGCCGGGATCTATGTGTTGGACCGGCCGGGCGCGCAGCAGTCGATCATCATGGTGGGCGCGGCGGCGCCGAAGTGGACGGCGGAAGACCAGGTGGCGCTGGGGCTGTTCAACGATGCCTTCGGCGGCGCGTTCACCTCACGGCTCAATATGAACCTGCGCGAGGACAAACATTGGTCCTATGGCGTGCGCAGCTCCGTCGGCATGGATGGGCGGGGCCCGCGCCTGTTCCAGATCGGGGCGCCGGTGCAGACGGATAAAACGGCGGAAAGCATTTTGGAGCTGCGACGGGAGATCACGGAGCTTGAGAAGGTGCGGCCTTTGACCGCTGATGAAATCGCGCAGGTGAAGAACGATACGACTCTCGCTTTACCGGGACGCTGGGAGAGCATCGGCGCGGTGAAGGGGACGGTGGTGGATCTCGCGTACCGTGGCCTGCCGGATGATTACTGGTCGTCCTATGCCGCGCGGGTGCAGGGGACGACAGCGGAGGAATTGGCGCGCGTCGGCGCGAAGTTCGTGCGGCCGGACGAAATGGTTTGGGTGATCGTGGGGGATGCGGCGAAGATCGAGCCGGAGTTGAAGAAGGCGGGGATCGGGCCGCTGGTGAGGGTGGATGCGGATGGGGTTGTTTTGAAGTAGGGAGTTTGGGCGGGGAGCGCGAAAATTCAGAGATAATTTTCGAGGGAGCGCGGGCTGAGAGAGCGCAAAAAATTATCTCCGATAAATTTTCGCGCTGGCCACCTGCGTTGATGAATGATCGAGTCCGCGAAAAAATATCGGAGATAAGTTTTTTGCTTAGCGCTAAGCCTTCTTATCAGGTACCGCGCGGCTGATCTTGTACATGAAGAACAGCGTAAACACGGCGGCGCCGGCGACGACGTAGCCGACGGTGGGGTAGTGCTCGAGGCGGCCGTCGGGCGCGCGGGTGACGATGGCGCCGGCGAGCGCGGCGCAGACGCCGCCGGAGATCTGCTGGAGCGAGCCACACACCGCATTGAAGGCGCCGCGTTTCGCGGGCTCCGGCACGGCGCTCATCAAGGCCTGTGACGGCACGATACGCGAGAAGATGCCGATGAACAGCAGCACGTTGATGGCGATGACGCCGAGGAGCGGTGTTTGGCCAAGGTGCGTGTAGAAGATCACCATCACGATCGACAGCGACGTGCCGAACATGAACACCGGGAACTTCCCGAATTTATCCGCGGCCCTTCCGGCCAAAGGCCCGACGAAGATCATGCAGATGCCGGTGACGAGGTAGATCTTCGGGAGATCGGCGGCGGAGATCTTGAAGTTATTAAGGGTGAAGTCGGCGCCGAACGGCAGCAGCATGTAGCCGCCGGTGGCGAGCAGCGCGACCACGCCGAAGGCGAGGAAGTGGCGCGGTTCGGTGATGGTGGCCCACAGGTGCCGGAAGGCGTTGCTTTCGGTTTGCAGCTTCAGGTGCCCGTCCACCGGCTTCATGGTGAGGGCGATGACGGCGCCGACGCCGATGCCGATGACGACGATGGTCAGGAACGGCGCGTGCCAGTTCCAGTGGTTGGTGAGATAGAGGCCGGCGGGCAGGCCGAGCACCTGGCTGGCCGCGAACGCTGTCTGGATCATGCCCATGACGCGGCCGCGTTTTTCCATAGGGAAGAGATCGGTGGCGATGGCCATGACCGTGGCGCCGATGACGCCGGCGAACATGCCGGTGATGATGCGCGCGAGCAGGAGGATCTCGAACCGATCCGCCAGACCGCAGAGCAGCGTGCCGACCATGAAGCCGCAATAGAAGAACAAAAGGAGCCGCTTGCGGTCGAATTTGTCGGCGAAGCCGGCGGCGACGAAGCTGGTGACCCCCGCCGCGAGGGCATAGGCGGAGACGACGATGCCGAACTGCTGGGGGGTGATACCGAGGGCCGGCATGACGAAGGCGCCGAGCGGCGAGAGGATCATGAAGTCGATGATGATGGTGAACTGGAGGAAGGCCAGCATCGCGACGACGAATTTTTCGTAGGGCGTGAAAAATGGCGGCGCTTTTTTGGCGTCCGGGGCGGCGGCGGCGGCGGTGGACATGCGGGGACCTGCGGCTGGGCGGAAAGGGCCGTGTAACATATGGAAGAGCCGGCGGATTGGCGCTGGCAAAATGATGAAAGGCGGAGCGTAAAATCGGCGTGAGGGACGGATTTTGCGGGCGATCAGGACGTTTTGCGAGGGTTACGCGCGCGGCGCGAGGTGGAGTCGGAGAAGTTGAAATCGCGTGTGTGGACCGCGGAAAATGGGGGATTGAGCCCGCCGGCAGGCCTCTCCGGGGGCTCGCCTTAAAAGTCGCAGGGCGATTATTAATGCTGTTATCCGGCTCCAAATCCGCTGCCGCGGTGAGTGCCGCTGTCAAAAATTTATCTCGGCATTTGATTTAGCCGTCGCGAGTCACTGCGTGATTTTGGGGCTGGGTGGGGCATCTTTGCTTTGCGGCGCGTTGAAAAACTGGTTTTCTGCGCCCTCCGGGGAGAATTGGTTTTCATGACTGTTTCGTCGTCCGCGCTGCCGGAGCCGCTGCGCCCGTTTTTCACCTATTGGGATTCGCTGCCGAAGGCGGGGCTGCTACCCAAACTCGCCGATTTTTTTGATTCCGTGCCGCCGTCCCTCGCGCCGTATCTGGCGATCGCGGACGTGCGGGGACCCGAGGAGGCGCGGTTGCGGTTTTTCGGCACGCGGCTGGTCGAGCGTGCGGAGTTCGATCCGACGGGATTGGCCGTGGCGGCGGTCTACGCCGAGCCTTTGCGCAAGCAGATCCACGATGTGATGTGGACCGCCGTGCAAAAGCCGGTGGGTTATGTGGTGCGCCGGACGATCGTGGTGCGCAGCGGGTTCCTGAACGAGCATTTGAGCTTGGGGCTGCCGGTGGAGATCCCGACCTCGCAGGTGCGGGGCGTGATCGCCTTCACGCCTGGGGTCGCCGATGTGCAGATGATCGATCGCCGCGCGGACACGCTGGTGCAGGAGATCACGTTCGAGCGCTGGGTGGATGTGGGAGCGGGGGCGCCGTGAGGGGGTCGTTGAGCCTCGATACGCGATCTCAAGACGCCTAAATCATCAGATAAAATTTTCGCGCGATCCGGCGGCGTCTGTGTGCGCAGCGAGTGCGCGAAATATATCTAATATAAATTAGGCCGCAGCGGTGTAGCATTTGGGCATGACCGGGGGTTCGCAGGATCGGGCGGCGTGGCTGGCGCGGCATGTGTTGCCGCACGAGGCGGCGCTTAGGGCGTGGCTGCGTCAGAAGTATGCGCTCGGGGTCGAGGTGGACGATGTGGTCCAGGAGACCTATGCGATCCTCGCGGGCCTCGAGAGCGTGGAGGCGATCCGCAATCCGCGCAGCTACGCGTTCCAGACCGCGCACTCGCTGATCCTCGCGCACCTGCGCCGCTCAAAAATCGTTTCGATCCGCAGCGCTTCGGACCTCGAACTGGCGGGCGCCATGGCCGATACGCCGACCCCCGAGCAGGTGGCCGAGGACCGGGACGAACTGGCCAATGTAGCCCGCGTGCTCGAGGATCTGCCGCCCAAGGTGCGGGAGGTGTTTTTGTTGCGCCGGGTGCAGGGCCTGTCGCAGCGCCAGATCGCCGAACGCCTTGGGATCACCGAGAATTCCGTGGAAAAGCGCATCTCCCAGGGTATCCGGGTCTTGCTGGCGGCGTTCGGGCGCGGCGGAAAACGCACGGTCAAATCTCTAAGGAGTGACGAAAGCCAGGAAGACGGCGATGCGCCGCGCCGCCGCGATAAGGATTCCGAATAGGTTTTCAGATAGGAACGGCGCCGTGGCGGGCCAGAGGCTGCCCGTATATAGAGTGCGTTTTCAGAGAGAGACCGTGACGTCCGAGTTTGAGACAGATCCCGCGCTGGAGACCCCAAACGCCATCGATAGGACGGCGTCGGAGTGGGCCGCGCGCCTTGATCGGGGGCTGAGCGCGGCCGAGGCGGCGGAACTGCGCGCCTGGGCGGCGGCGGACGTGCGTCATCGTGGGGCGCTCGCGCGCGCGCAAGCGGCCTTCGCCTATCTCGACCGGGCCAAGGCGCTCGGGACCAATTTTATGGGCGCTCATTTCACCCGCGAAACAATGCCGCAGGTTGAGCAGAGCGCGGCGCCGTCGCGGCGCCGGTGGCTCGCGGGTGGGGCGGCGGTGGCCGCGTCGATCGCCGGCGGGGTGCTGTTCGGGCCGCGGATCTATACGCGTTTCTTCGCCAGCGAACCGCCGCAGCTGTTCACCTCCAAGAAAGGCGAGATCAAACTGGTCTCGCTCACCGATGAATCCGTGCTGACACTGAACACCCATTCGCTGGTGGCCGTGGACTACACGGGCGAACGGCGCGGGGTGGAGTTGAAGGACGGCGAAGTGATGTTCTCGGTGGCCAAGGATCACGCGCGGCCGTTCTCGGTGCTGGCGGGCGAGTTGGAAGTACGCGCGGTGGGCACGAGCTTCATGGTGCGCAACATCGCCGGTCAGCCGCCGGAAGTGCTGGTGCAGGAAGGGGTGGTCGACGTGGTGTATCGCGCGCGGCCGGACACCCTGGTGCGCGCGCCGGCGAATACGCGCGTGACGGCCAATGACGCGCGGCTGATCAAGGCGTCGGTAAGCCCCGATACGGTGGCGCGTGAGACGGCCTGGCGCCAGGGCATGATCGCGTTCGAGGGCGTGAGCCTGCGGACCGCGGCGGCGGAGTTTTCGCGCTATTCGGATACGCGGATTGTCATCGATGACACGGCGATCGCCAATACGACGATCACGGGCCTGTTCCAGGCCAAAAACCCAGCGGGTTTCTCCGAGGCTGTCGCCGGCAGCCTGGGCCTCAAGGTTGAGATGGGGCCGGGGTTCGTGAGGCTTTATAGCGAGTAGGGGAGGCCGAGCCTCGCTGACAGCGCGCAGGTCGCCCCCAGTTTGCTGAGAAACCGCTCCGGGGGATTGCCTCAAAAATCGCGGTGCGATTTTTGAGGCAATTCTGACCCCGTTTTCGCTCGACGTGTGCGGCCTTGCGGCCACAGTGTGCAGTGCACACCAATAAAACGACCGCTGGGTCGGCGGAAACAGCACCGGCGTCCATCTAAGTCGCGAAGGGGTTCTCGGAGGAGGGCGCCCCGGATGACTTTAGGGGGATCCATGTCATTTAAATCCAGACTTTCGACGTCCGTGGCCATGATGGCCGTTGTGGTGACCGGCGCTGTCTCGGCGCCCCATACAGCCCAGGCGCAAACGGCGCCGGCTGCGGCTCCGGCGGTGGACGAGATCGTCGTCACCGGCACGCGCGTGGTGCGCGACGGGTATGAAGCGCCGACGCCGCTGACCGTGCTGGGCTCGGAAGCCCTGGAAGCGGCCGCGCCGGAAAACATCGCGGACCTCGTGAACGATCTTCCCTCGGTGGTGGGCAGCGCGAGCCCGCAGACCTCGAACCTTTCGTTCTCCAACGGGCAGGCGGGTCTGAATACCCTTAACCTGCGCGGCCTCGGCGGCAACCGCACCTTGGTGCTGCTCGACGGGCAGCGCTCGGTGCCTTCCACGATCACCGGCCTTGTGGACGTCAACGACTTCCCGCAGCAGCTGATCAGCCGCGTGGATATCGTCACCGGCGGTGCGAGCGCGGCGTATGGTTCCGACGCGCTCTCGGGCGTCGTCAACTTCGTGCTGAACAAGGACTTCACCGGCGTGAAAGGTGAAGTGTCGGGCGGTCTCACGACATACGGCGACGATCCTGCGGCCAAGGTCGCGCTGTCGAGTGGCACTAGTTTCGCGAACGGCCGCGGTCATTTTTTGGCGTCCGGCGAATGGAGCCGCCGCTGGGGCATTTTCAGCGTCCCGCGCGAGTGGAATAACCAGGGCTGGACCATCGTCACGAACCCCGCCTATGGAACCGGCGCGGGCCAGTCGCAAAGCGTGCCGCAGCGTCTGTTGTTGTCGGGTGTCGGCCTTGGCACGGCGACGCCGGGCGGCATCATCACCAACACCGCGTTGCGCGGCACTTATTTCGGCCCTGGCGGCACGCCGGCGCAGTTCAACTACGGTTCGATCGTCTCCGATCCGTTCACGCAAGGCGGCGACTGGAAGTCCACGCAGGTGAACTTCTACAACACGCTCGACCAACGGGTGACGCGCGAGGGTATCTTCCTGCGCACCAGCTACGATATCTCGGATAACGTCACGGCCTTCGCACAAGGCCAATGGGGCCACGCGCGTTCCATCGGTCTCGCGCTGAAGCAATTCAACGTCGCCAACCTTATCATCCGCACCGACAACGCGTTCATTCCATCGTCAGTCCAGCAGCGCGCCCTCGCGCTCGGCCTTACACAGTTCACGCTGGGTTCGATGAACGTGGATATGCCAACGATCACCTTCGACAACGAGCGCACGGTCAACCGCTATGTCGTGGGCTTCAACGGCGCATTCGACGCCATGAATACCGAGTGGACGTGGGACGCCTATTTCCAGAAGGGCGTGTCGCGCACGTCGGAAAACGGCCTCAACGTTTCGGCCAAGGCTGAATTCGGCGCAGCGATCGACGCGGTGCGCACGGCCAACGGCACGATTGCCTGCCGCGTGAACACCGACGCGATCACCACAAACGATAGGCCGGGTTGCGTGCCGTACAATGTGATGGGTCTTGGCGTGAACAGCCAGGCGGCGATCAACTACGTGTTCGCGAGCCCGGAGCATCCGCAGCGCAACCAGCGTTTTGCACAGGACGTCTACGCCTTCACCCTCAACGGCGAACCGTTCAGCATCTGGGCCGGTCCGGTATCGCTCGCGCTCGGCGCCGAACACCGCAAAGAAGCCGTGCGCGGCCGCGCCGATCCGATCTCGCTGATCAACGGCTGGTTCGCCGGCAACTATCTTCCGACGTTCGGCGGTTACAACGTGACCGAAGGTTTCGCCGAGACGGTCGTGCCGCTGGCCAAGGATGAGGCTTGGGCTGACGCGCTCGACCTCAACGCCGCGGTCCGCGCCACCAGCTACTCGACCTCGGGCATGGTGGTGACGTGGAAGGTGGGCGCGACGTATCAGCCGATGAGCGATATCCGATTCCGTGTCACACGTTCGCGCGACATCCGTGCGCCGAACCTCAACGATCTCTATCAGGCTGGCACCGCGAACACCAATAACGTGACCGACCGTTTCAACAACAACGCTCTGACGCTGTATCAGGGCCTGCAGGTGGGCAATACCGCGCTCGAACCTGAAAAGGCCGATACGACGGGGATCGGTGTGGTGGTATCGCCCTCGTTCGTCCCGGGCTTCACCGTTTCGGCGGACTACTACAACATCAACATCAAGGGCGGGATCAATACCGTCCCGGCGCAGACCATCGTCGATCGTTGCTTCGAGGGTGTGTCGCAGTTCTGCGCGGCCATCACACGCGGCGTGAACTCCTCGGGCGCCAACGTAATCACGCAGATCCGTCTGCAGCCGTTCAACTTCGCCGCATCGACGGCGCGCGGTCTCGACCTCGAGGCTTCGTACACCATGCCGCTCGACACGTTCTCGGACGATATGGTGGGGAACGTCAGCATACGTGCGCTGGCGACGCGCTATATTAAAAACTACACCAACGACGGCATCAATCCTGAGTACGATACGGTGGGACTAATCAGCAACACCGGTAGCGCGCCGCCGAAGTGGGTGTACAATGTCTCGCTCGCCTACAACGCCGATCCGATCATGGTGAACCTGACCGGCCGCGGCATGTCGGGCGGGATCTATGCCGCCGGAAATTACGGCTACATCGCCTGCACCACCGGCTGCCCGGTGGCGACGGTGGCGGCGCCGACGATCAACACTAACCGCATCGCGGGCGCATTCTATCTCGACCTCGGTTTGAAATATGAGTTCATGCAGAGCGACGAAGGGCTGAATGCGGAGATGTTCCTTAACATCAACAATCTCCTGAACAAGGATCCGCCAGTGGTGGCGCAAGGCCCGGGCGGCTTCCCGTACGCGGCGATTCCGGCCAACCCGGCGCTGCACGACGTGCTGGGCCGGATGTTCCGCGCGGGCATCCGTTTCCAGATGTAACAAGGGGTTGTTGGGCGCCGGCTTTGCTGGCGCCCAACCTCTTTGAGTTCCTCTATTTGATTTAAGCTCCATCCGTCCGTGGGGTGGAGTAGAATAAGTCCAAAGTGGGCTTCCGCCGTTCGAGGTTTTCGATGCAATCGATGAAAAGGCCGTTTGCGGCCGCTGCCCTGCTGGCCGCCGCCGCATTTCCGGAGGCGGCTTTCGCGCTTGAATCGCGCAGTGTGGTGATCGGCTGGTTGGGCCAGGCCACGATGAACGGCGACAAGGATTGCGCCGGCGGTCCGAACCCCGTGATCGGCGATCAGTACCTCAAGCACCTCAAGGATCTCGGCTACTCGGGTGAAGAGGTCGAGGCGCTGGCGAAGAAATCCGCCGAAGGCGGCCCGGGCATGGACCCGGTGCTTGAGATCGTGTGGATGCGCGGGCGCGTCGACGGCAAGCCCACCAATCCGTACGTGTACCCCGAGACCGCGATCGATCCGAAGCTGAAGCCGCTCGAAGGCAAGTTCGCGTTCGGTTTTGATCTGGACGGGAAGGGCGCGGAGCAAGCTTCGGCCTTCACCGACCCCGACACGCTCGAGAAGGGCGTGGACCACGAGATGTACCGCGCGCTGGGCTGCATGCGCAGTTTCCGCGGCTCACTGACCGGCCGCCCGACCTATTGGGCGTGGGCCTGGGGCCAGACGCGCGATTCACAACCCGCGTGGATCGTGACGGTGACCGGTGAAGATTTGTCGAAGGACGGCGACGTCACGGTGACCTTCGACCGCGCGCTGGAGCACGTGAAGTCAAACCCGGACGGCTCGCCGAAGTCCGATGCGACATATCGCGCGGACCCCGATCCGCGCTCGCACAATGTGTTCAAGGGCAGAATGAAAGACGGAACGGTCACCGTGACCGAGGCGGCGGATTTCCGCATGCTGCAGAACCCGTTGATTTCGCCGGAGCTGCGTCTCGACAAAGCCAAGGTGCGCCTCACGTTCAAGGAAGACGGCAGCGCGGTCGGGATGGTCGGCGGATATCAGCCGTGGCGCGACCTTTACTGGGGCATGGCTAATGGCGCGCCCGGCGTGGAGCTGTGCGTCACCGGTGACATCGTTGGGATGTACTACCTCCTGAAACATCATGCCGACTTCGATCCGGATCCTAAAACCGGCCAGAACCGCGCGATCTCGGCGACCTATTATTTCGAAGCGGTGCCGGCGTTCACCACGCCCGTACAGCAGACGGCGAGCAAGTAATGAAACAGATACGTTTGATTGGCATGGCGGTATGCGCGGCGCTGGCTGCGTGCGCGCCTGCGGAAGATAAGGTTTCCGGCGCCGGGGCGACGGCGGGCGCGGCGCCAGTTGGCGCCCCGGTCGTCGCAGGCGAAGCGACCATGCGCCGCCTGACGTCCGAGCAATATCAGAATGTGATCGCAGATCTGTTCGGCGAGACCGTCGAACTGGGTGGGCGCTTCGAGCCGGAGTTGCGCGTCAACGGCCTGATGGCCGTGGGCGCGGCGAGCGTGTCGGTGACGGCGACCGGCATGGAACAATACGACATGATGGCCCGGCGCATCGCCACGCAGATCATGGACGAGCGCCGCCGCGATCTGATGATGCCGTGTAAACCGGCGGACGCGAAACTGGCCGATGACGCCTGCGCGCGCCAATTCCTGATCGACTCCGGTTTGTGGCTTTATCGGCGGCCGCTGACGGAGGCAGAGCTCACGTCCTATGTGGCGACCGCGAACAAGGCGGCGGGCCGCTTGGGGAATTTCTACGACGGCCTCGCGATGAGTTTTTCGGCGATGCTGGCGTCTCCGCGCTTCCTGTTCCGTCAAGAAACCATCGAGCCTGATCCGGCGCACAAGGGGCAGTTCCGGCTGACCGCTTATGCCAAAGCCTCGCAGCTGAGCTTCTTCCTGTGGAATTCAGGACCGGACCGCGCGCTGTTCGAAGCTGCGCGTACCGGCGAGATCCACACGCCGAAGGGTTACGCCAAACAGGTGGACCGCATGATCGCGAGCCCGCGATTGGAGCGCGGCGTGCGGGCCTTCTTTGTCGACAACTTCCATTTCGATGAATTCTCGGTCCTGACCAAAGACGCGGAGATTTTCCCGAAGTTCAGTGCACAGGTGCTTAGCGATGCGCAGGAGCAGACCCTGCGCACAGTGGTCGATCTGCTGGTGAGAGAGCGCGGCGACTACCGCGACATCTTCACCACCAAGAAGACGTTCCTGACCCAAGAGCTCGCGGCGATCTATAAAGTGCCGGTGGCCGAACACGGCCCGAACGGCGCGCCGGATATCTGGCAGGCGTATGAGTTCGCCAAGGACAGCGCCTACGGCGGCGTGCAGTCCCAAATCGCGTTCACGGCGCTGCATTCGCATCCGGGTCGCAGCTCGCCCACCATCCGCGGCAAAGCGATTCGCGAAATCCTGATGTGCCAGAAAGTGCCCGCGCCGCCGGGCAATGTGGACTTCAAGCTGGTACAGGACACCAACAACCCGAAATACCGAACGGTGCGTCAGCGCATGGATGCCCATGCGACGAACCCGGTGTGCACGGGCTGCCACAAGATCACCGATCCGATGGGCTACGCGCTGGAGACCTTTGACGGCGGCGGCGCTTTCCGCACCAAGGAGAACGGCGCGGATATCGACGCTTCAGGCGCGCTCGATGGCAAACAATTCAAGGGCGCGACGGAACTGGGCCAAGTGCTGCACGACAGTCCGGCCACCGCGAATTGCCTGGTGAACCGCATGGCGTCGTATGCCACGGGCCGCACGTTCAAGCGCGAACCGTGGATCGAGGCGATGGAGCAGGGCTTCGCCGCGAAAGGTTACGTGGTGCCGGAACTGATGCGCACGATCGCGCTGCATGACGTGTTCACCCGTGTGGCGCCGCCAAGCCAGCAGGCTGCAAACTGAGGATATGACATGAACAAACTCGCCTCGCGCCGCCGTGTACTTCGTTCGACCACCGTGGGCCTTGCGACCGCTGTTGGCTTACCGCTCCTCGATTGCTTCCTTAACACCAATGGGAACGCGATGGCGGCGACCGGCGCCGCATTGCCCGTGTGCTTCGGCACATGGTGGCAGGGCCTTGGTCTCAACCCTGGCCGCTGGATCCCGGAGAAAGTCGGCGCGGGTTATACGCACAATGTGGAGCTGAAGCCGCTGGAGAAATTCACCAGCCGCATGAACGTGATCAGCGGCACGAAGTATTTCCTCGATGGGCGTCCCCTGGAGACGCACACCACGGGTCTGCAGATCGCCTCCATGGGCCGCATCCCGACGGGCGTGAATTCAGTGGCGAGCCTCGACAGCGAGATCGCCGATGTGATCGGCAAGACGACGCGCTTCCGTTCGATCGAACTCGCGCTCGACGGCAGCCGCGCCAGCGTGTCCAAACGCGCGGGCAGCGCGACAAATCCCTCGGAGCCCTCGCCCGAAGCGCTGTATGCGCGCATCTTCGGGCCTGAATTCAAGGATCCGAACGCGGCGGAATTCACCCCGGATGTGCAAGCCATGGCGCGCCGGAGCGTGCTGTCGGATGTGCAGGACGAGCGCATGAGCCTCGCCAAGGAACTTGGCGCGAACGACAAGGCGCGTCTCGACGAATATTTCACGGCGCTGCGTCAGGTGGAGCAACAGCTCGACATCGAGCTGCGCAAGCCTGATCCGCTGCCGGCTTGTTCGACCTCCGCGAAGCCGACCGACATCAAGACGGGCCGCGAAGTAGCCTTCGTCGAACAGAATATCAAGATGTTCGGCACGTTGATGGCCCATGCGCTGGCTTGCGGCCAGACGCGCGTATTCAATGTGATGGTCGGTTCGCTGGGCTTGCGTAAGCCGGGCACGACGCAAAGCTGGCATCCGCTGACGCACGAAGAGCCGATCGACGATACGCTCGGGTATCAAAAAGAAGTGACGTGGTTCATCGACTTCATGAACCGGGGTTTCGCTTCGTTCCTGACTGAACTGGACTCCATCAAGGAAGGCCCCGGCACCGTGCTCGACCGTTCCGTGGTGGTCTGGCAGACGGATCACGGTTACGCGCGCACGCATACCATCGACGCGCTGCCGATTTTCACCGTGGGCGGCGCGGCGGGACGCTTGAAAACGGGCATCCACGTGTCGGCGGCCGGCGATCCGGCTACGCGCATCGGCCTCACACTGCAGCAAGTCATGGGCGTGCAGCTGCGCAGCTGGGGCGGCCTTTCCAACGAGACCTCGAAGACGTTCACCGAAATCCTGGCGTAGGCAGGGGATCATCATGCAACGCACATTCGCTCTTACCGGTATAGCGCTTCTCACGGCGTTCGCGGCTACGGCCGCAGAACGCGTGAAGTGGACGGACGCGGAAATCGCGACACCGGCGGGGATCACGCTGCAACCTTTGGACAAGGGGCAGGGCTATGACCTCGGCAAGGGCGCGGCGTCCTTCATCGCACGCGAGCGCATCGCGTTCGCCGACGCCAAAGGCCTGACGCTGTACTTCTACGCAAACGACACGGCTGGTCGCGCGACATGCCTGGACGAATGCGCGACGACTTGGCTGCCGGTTGTTGTTGCGGGCAATGCGAAGGCGTTTGGCTCGTGGTCCATCATTAAGCGCGCCGACGGCGTGAAGCAGTGGGCTTTCGAGGGCAAGGCGCTTTACCACTTCGTGAACGATGTCGATCCCGGCTCGGTCGGCGGCAATAGCCCGATGCGTTTCGGCGCACGGCGCATGAACGGCGCTGGCGTGTTCGTGGGCGGCGGGATTCGCGGCGCGGGCGCACGCGGCGCGGCCCCGGACGTCCCGTTACCGGCGGAGTGGACACCCGCGCTGGCGTTCCCCGTGGGCGGCGTGAAAGCGCCTGAAGGGCTCGGCGTGCGCGAGATTCCCGACGCGGCCGTGATCGGCCTTGTCGATAGCGACAATTTCACGATCTACACGACAAGCGGCGCGCCCGCGAAGATGGAAAGCGTGGACTGGAAACCGGTGCAGGCGCCGGTGTTCGCCAAGTCTCAGGGCGATTTCGGTTTCATCGACCGTCCCGACGGGATTCGTCAGTGGTCCTATAAGGGGCGCGGTCTTTACACCTATGCGGGCGATCTCGTTCCCGGCGATGCCAACGGCGTCGGTGTCTCGAAAAACTGGGACGTCGCGGCCGTTGTGCGCTTTCACATGCCTACCGGCGTTTCGATCCAGACCACACCTGGCCAGGGCAAAGTCCTCGCGAACGAAAAAGGCATGACCCTTTATCGCCGCGACGGTCACATCCTGCAGTCCGGCGGCGGACACAATTTGCGCCGCGGCGCGCCGCCGCGTCCCGCCGTTGGCCGGGACATCGGTACCGACCCGCGCTGCAGCGCTGAATGTTTGAGGTCCTGGCATCCGTACCTCGCACCGGATAACGCACAAGCGCAAGGATTCTGGAACGTCGCTATCCGAAGCGACGGCAAGAAGCAGTGGGTCTATCAAGGTTACGCGCTGTGGACGTTCGACGGCGACAAGAAGCCCGGCGACATCAATGGGCACGATACCTATGACATCTTATTCAGCGAAGATAAGACCGCTCCACCGCTCGACGCCGGAACGCCGTATGACGGCGCGCCGGGACTCTATTGGGCGATCGCGATTCCGTAGGACAGATCGAACAACGGCCGTCAAAGCGATTCCGCTGAGGAATCCGATCGACTATTCATCTACGATACGATCCGAAACCGGTCTATAGGGTGGCCGGTTGCGCATGCCAGGTGGGGATCTCGTGCATCGCGCCGTGTTGAAGGGGAGACTGCGCGTTTCGGCGGCCGCATTCGTGCTGGCCGCGAGCCTTGCCGCGCCTGCGGCCGCCCAAACGCGCCGTTTCGAAATCGCGCCGCAGGAAGCGGTGCGTGCGATTCCCGAGTTCGCGCGCCAAGCGGGCGTGCAGATCATTGCACCCGCCGACCGTTTGCGGGGTGTGAATCTTCCCGCGCTCACCGGTGAACATGACGTCCGCGAGGCGCTGCGTCAGCTACTTGCCGGAACGGCGCTTGAGATCGCAAGCGATAACGGGCAGATCATCACCTTGCGCGACAAAAATAGCCGTTTCGCGCGTACCAAGCCGGAGCCGGCGCCGGTCCCGGAAGCCGAGGCGCGAGCGGCCGCCACCGCGGTTATGCCCCCGTCCTTCTTCGACCTGGTCGATGAGATCGTCGTCACGGGCACACGGATTTTGCGCAACGGCTTTCAATCGCCTACGCCCGTGACCGTGCTGGCTGAGGAAGCGATGGACACGGCTGCTCCGGAGAATGTCGCCGATCTCGTTAACGACCTGCCGTCGGTTGTCGGAAGCGCGACGCCGCAGACTTCGAATTTGCAATTCTCCAGCGGGCTCGCGGGCCTTAACACGCTGAATCTGCGCGGCATAGGATCCAATCGGACGCTGGTACTGCTCGATGGCCAGCGCTCGGTGCCCTCGACCATTACCGGCCTTGTGGATGTGAACGACTTTCCGCAGCAACTCATCAACCGCATCGATGTTGTGACCGGCGGCGCCAGCGCGGCGTATGGTTCGGATGCGTTGTCGGGCGTGGTCAATTTTGTTTTGAACAAGAATTTCACCGGCCTTAAGGGCGAAGTGGCAGGCGGGATCACGACGTACGGCGACGACCCATCATCCAAGATCACGTTGAGCGCGGGGTCCGATTTCGCCAATGGACGTGGCCACGTGCTGATGAGTGGGGAATGGAGCCGCCGCGCGGGCATTTTCGGCGTGCCGCGCGACTGGAGCGACGACGGTTGGCTGATCATGAACAATCCGCGCTATACGCCGAGTAACGGCGAGCCGCGGCGGCTTCTGGTGTCGGGTGCGGGCCTAACCATGGCGACGCCGGGCGGGATCATCGTCGATACGGCGCTACGCGGAATCTACTTCGGCCCCGGCGGCGCGCCGGCGCAGCTCAATTTTGGTCCGCTGGTCAGCGATCCCTACATGCAGGGCGGCGATTGGAAATCGACGTTGATGACCGATTACAGCACGTTGGATCAGCGGATCACTCGCGAGGGTCTGTTTTTCCGCGCCGCTTATGACGTTTCGGACGATGTTCGCGCCTTCGTGCAGGCACAGTGGGGCTTCGCGCATTCCGTCGGCTGGGCCCTGAAACAGTTCAATATCGGCAATATCATCGTGCGGGCCGACAACGCCTTTATTCCCGCCTCGATCGCGGCTCACGCGAAATCGCTCGGCCTCTCGCAATTCACGCTCGGCACCAACAATATCGACATGCCGACGATAACTTTCGACAACGAGCGGACGGTCAATCGCTACGTTGTAGGCTTGAACGGAAATTTCGAGGCCTTCGTGAAAGCGTGGGATTGGGACGCCTACTATCAAAAAGGCATTTCGCGCACTTCGGAGAACGGTCTGTTCGTCACCGCCAAGACCGAATATGGGTTGGCGGTGGATGCCGTATATGCGCCCAACGGCGCGATCATCTGCCGCTCCACGCTCAGCGATCCCGGCAACGGCTGCGTGCCTCATAATGTTTTCGGCATCGGCGTGAATTCCGCATCCGCCATCGAATATGTGTTCAAGACACCTGAGCACCCGCAGCGTAACCAGAGATTTGCACAGGACGTGATGGCATTGACGGTAAACGGCGAACCGTTCGATGTCGCGGCGGGACCGGTCTCGCTGGCGGTCGGCGCCGAACACCGGATCGAGAAGGTGAACGGCCGCGCCGATCCGATCTCGCTCATCAACGGCTGGTTCGCGGGCAATTACCTGCCCACCACCGGACGCTACAGCGTAACGGAGGCTTTCGCCGAAACCGTGGTGCCGCTCGCGCGCAATGCAACCTTCGCCGATAGTCTGGAATTGAACGCCGCTGTGCGCGCCACCCGCTATTCGACCTCGGGCGTGGTGGCCACCTGGAAACTTGGCGCGAGTTATCAGCCGCGCAGTGATATCCGTTTCCGCGTTACACGCTCGCGCGACATCCGCGCTCCAAACCTCAATGATCTGTTCCAGGCCGGCACCGCGAATACCAGCAACGTTACCGATCCGTTCAACAACGGGTCGGTAACGACATATCAGGGTCTTCAGGTGGGAAATCCGCTGTTGGAGCCTGAGAAAGCCGACACCACGGGCGTGGGAATTGTGTTCGCGCCGTCGTTTCTGCGCGGGTTCACAGCGAGCGCCGACTACTACAATATCGACATCAAGGGCGGCATCCAGAACGTTGGCGCGCAAACCATCGTCGATCGCTGTTTCCAGGGCGTGACGGAGTTCTGCACCGCCATAACGCGCGGCGTCTCGTCCACCGGAGGAAACGTCATCACGCAAATCCGGTTACAACCTTTCAACTTCACGGCGCAGACCGCCCGCGGGCTGGACCTCGAAGCTATTTATCGGGTCGCGCTTGAGCGCGTTTCCGAAAATATGAACGGAGTTCTAACATTTCGTGTTCTGGCAACGCATTACCTGAAGAACTACACCGACGACGGCATCAATCCGGCGTACGACACGGTCGGCAGTAATGGCGGAAATGGCCAACCCAATTGGGCATACACGGGCTCCATCGTCTACGCGAACAAACCTGTCACCTTCGTCCTGACAGCGCGCGGGGTGAGCAAAGGCCTCTACAGCATTAACAATTATCCTTACGTGATGTGTTCCGGCGGTTGTCCGACGTCCACCCTTTCGGCGCCCACCATCAACGACAACAGGATCAAGGGCGCGTCCTATCTCGACGCCGGCGCAATTTACAAAGTCTATGCGAGCGAGGAAGGGCGGAGCGTCGACTTGTTCGTGACCGTGAGCAATTTGCTCGACAAAGATCCCCCGGTCGTTGCGACGGGGCCTGGCGGTTTCCCATACACGGCAATTCCGACCAATCCGGGACTATATGACGTGCTCGGCCGCATGTTCCGCGCCGGCCTGCGATTCAGTATGTAGTGAACACTTCAAAGCAGGAGAGCGAGATGACAAATGCAAAAAGTCTGTTTGTTCTTGCCGCGGCGTTTATGCTCATCAGACCTGCGGCGGCGGAAATCCCGGCCGCGAAACTGCAGCCGGCGGCAATCGAAAAATGGGCCGATGAGGCGTTCGGCAAGATCGTCGCCGACCACCGGGTCGCCGGCCTTGGAATTACAGTCACGCAGGGCGACAAGGTCCTGTTGATGAAGGGCTACGGCTACCAGGATTGGGCGGCGAAGAAGCTCTTCGATCCGCGTGTTACCCAGACACGCATCGCTTCGACCACTAAGCAGTTCATCGGAGTGTCCGTCGCGCAGCTACTGGAACGGGGTAAGATCGCGTCGTTGAACGACCCGGTGAATAAGTACCTGAAGCGCTTCCAGCTTGCGAAAAACGACGGCGAAGATGTCCTGATCTGGGACCTGTTGACGCATCGCGGCGGATTTGCCGGGAACGGCAAGAACCTCGACATCACGCCCGAGACGACCAAGACGCCGCTATCCGCCGACATCATCAAGGCGTCCCTGCCGGATTTTTGGCGTAAACGCGATTCCGTGTCCGTTTACTGCAATATCTGCAGTGGTGTGCTCGGTTTCATGATCGAGGATATTACGGGACAGGGTCTGCCGGATTATCTGCGCGATAATATCTATACGCCGCTGGGCATGACCAATACCGCGCTGCAGGTCGACGATAAAATGCCGCCGAACATGGCTGTCCAATACGCCTTCGTCGAAAACGGCGTAGCCGTTCCGCTGCCGTATCCGACGTTGAGTCCGCACCTGGCGGCGGCGGGCAGCAATATCTCGACCACGGCTGATATGTCGAAGTGGTTGATCGCCAATATCACGGAAGGCGGCGGGACGGGAAAGGCGCTCCTCAACCAGAAGAGCTGGGACCTCGTCCACAGGCAATACCGGCAAAGCATTCCAGGCGCGAGCGGCTTCGGCATGCACTTCTTCACCTACGACTACAATGGTGAGCGCCTGATGGAGCAATACGGTAGCTTGCAGCATTACTCGATGTTTTTTCTGATGCCGGACTCGAAAGTCGGGATATTCATGACCCTTGCCGGTGGCGGCGCGCCACGCCCCAACGTCGAAGTCCCGAAAAACGGCGTGAAGGTCGAAGGGAAGGTAATGCCGCAGATGTCGCATGCGGGCATGCGCGATCTCGTGTTGAGCCATTTCCTGGGTGCACTGCCTTACGACAAGAGCGCGAAAGTGGACCTTTCGAAATACACCGGTTCGTACCGGGACATTCCACGTCAACCGTCAACGGATCCAAATCAGAAAGCGCCGGTGATGGAGGTGAAGGACAGCGGTGACGGTGGCCTGATCATTGACGGGCGCGGCACCTTCCGTCCGTCAGGACCGAATATCTTCACGCTCGATCATCCGCTGGAACTGGAGGCCGGTTTCGGTGCGGCGAACCGCTATGTGTTCAAGATGGATGCGAGCGGGAAGGCAAGCGAGATTTACCAGCATGTGAATGCTGGGCGATTTGAGAGAGCGCAGTAGAGACTGCCGCCCTCTTCGAAGAAAAGGGGCAGATACCATTCGCGCGAAAGCCTCACAGCACGAGAAAGTCTTCCGGCAATGGGTATCTGACCCCGTTTCATCTCCACTTAGGCCGCTCCTGCGGCCCTAAGGCCCGAGCAATCCAGCAAGCCAGTGGGATATATTCAGCACGAACTGCTTGTTGTCTTCCGCGCCAGGAACGGTAAAGCCGATGCGGTTGCCGTTCGTGTCTTCTATTTGCGCCGTGAACATGGCGGCCTCGCCGAAAACGGCGAGGCGGCCGTGACCGTGAGCCATGACAGCGCCTTGAAGCAGTCCGCCGCCGGCGATCCGCGGCGTCTGCGGCGAAAATACCCACGCGGTTTGCGGCATGATGATCTGATAGTCGTTCGTCAATATGAGGAGACGCCGGGCGTTCTCCGGTGCGCGGAACGCGGAGCCGGTGAAAGTGGCCACGCGGGCGACATTGTTCGCGGTGATGCGGCCCGCGAACACGATGTCCTGGCCAAGCGAGCCGTCGGCATTGGTGAAGACATCCACAGCCCGCGGTTCGGGCATATGAAACGCGAAGCCGTTGAAGAAGGTAACGCCAAAGGCCGCGGCAAGATCAGATGCCGCACCGCTGAAGGGCATGTGGTCGGCGATTAACAGAAGAGAGCCGCCGTTCTCGACAAAAGTTTTCACCGCCGCGATCTCTTCCTGGGTGAAGGCAGATGGCGTCGGCAGCGACCATTGATTGGCATTGGCGGGATTGAGGGCGTTGGCGATCACGAGGATCGATACGCCGGAGAGCGCTTCCGCCGTGAATGCGCCGTTTCGCGGCATCACCCGGAACCCGTCATTCGACAAAAGTTTGGCGAACGGCCCGAAGCGCCCATCTATGGTGTGATAATTCAGGTGACCGGCATCCACCGCGATGATGGGGCCTTTATCCTTCTCATAGGCCGGTGTCTTGACGCTGACATCGGCGGCATTATCGCCAATGGCGGCGGCCATCGCCGGAGCGGCGAAAGTAAGCAATCCCATAACGGTGAGTGCGATGAAACGCATATCCGGAGCTTACAACTTGGCGAGTTCGCTGAGGAGAGGCCCGATATGAGCCCTTACATCATGCGCACGGCCGACCGAACTGGCATAAAGCGGCTTACGGACCTGGGTCGCGCTGGCGGTTTGCACGATGCGCGCATTCTTGTGAAAGGCGAGGCAGGCCGGATCCCATTGCAGATCGCAGAACGCCAATAAGCGTCTGGTCTCTCCCTCCAGATCAGCCACCAGCGCTTCATAGGAGATTTCCGTGAACGCGTAATCCGGGAGTTCGGCACGCCAGATCTGCATCAGCCGCCGGTAGGCCACATAGTAGCGCCCCAGTTCGGCGAGGTCATAGGTGAACTCCTGGCCGACGTCGAAGAGTTTGGAGAAACAAGATACGCAGGTATCGGCCGGATCGCGCGTCACGTGAATGATCCGCGCGCCCGGAAGCGCGGCGTGAATGAGGCGCGCATGCAGGAAATTCGCCGGTAGTTTGTCGGTGATCCGGGTTTGGCCGGGTTTAAGCGCGGGGAGACGGGCGAGATAAGCTTCACCGAGGCTCAAAGGATCGCTGGGGCCGCAACGACTTAGCGCCGCGGGGAAGTCGCGCCGTTCGCCGCCCGCGCACACGGCGGGATGGGAGGCCAGGATCTGCTCGATCAGGGTGGTGCCAGAACGGGGCATGCCGACGATGAAGATCGGGATGCTCGTGGCGACGCCGGTTCCCGCAGGGATTTGAGAAGGCGCGTCTCGCATCTGCTTGAGCGCGGCCGCTTCGTCGTAGGAGATCATGCGGCGCATAACCGCGTTGCCCGCGAGATAGTGGCCAAAGCTGGCGTCGACCTCGCCGATGTCTGCGAGAGCTTTCCCCATCGCGAAA
This sequence comes from Rhodospirillaceae bacterium, assembly GCA_041906145.1. Lineage (GTDB taxonomy): Bacteria > Pseudomonadota > Alphaproteobacteria > Rhodospirillales > Rhodospirillaceae > SHVO01. Next base: position 55,842 of record JAYRJU010000007.1, read on the forward strand.
TGAATATAACGCGCTTGTTCAGGCGCAAGGGCGCTGGCCAAGTCTGCTTGAGCCCGGAGCCGCGCGAGGTCGCCGGACCCCGGCGTGAAAGTTATGACGTCGGCGAGATTGAAATGCGCGCGCGCAAAATCGGGCACGCCGGCGATGGCGCGGCGGAAGGCGTCGGCGGCGCGTTCCTGCTGCCCGCGCTCCTTGAAGATATTGCCGAGATTGTTGTGCGCGGGCGCGTAATCGGGATCGACCGCGAGTGCTCTTGCATAGCTCACTTCCGCGGCGTCGAGGTCGCCCGACATATGCTCGGCGTAGCCGAGATTATTGTAGGCGTCGGTGTAGTCTGGACTTGCGGCGATGGCGGCGCGCCCGTGCGCGATTGCCCGCGCATAGTCCTCGATCATCGTGAGCACGAAGCAGAGATTGCAGTGTGCTTCGGCATGGGCGGGATCGATCGCGAGCGCGGCGCGATAATCGGTGGCGGCGTCTCGATAGCGGTGATCGTCCTGGGCGACGCGTGCGCGCCAGTAGTGCGCGGCGGCGATGTTGTTTTTCGCGGGGGCGTAATCGGGAAGGAGCGCGAGCGCTCGTTTTGCGGCCTCGATCGCGCCGCCGAAATCCTTCACCGCAACGAGCGCCGACGCGAGATTGTTATGATAAGCGGGCTGGCCGGGGGCCCGCCCTATGGCTTCGCGGATCAGGGCAGCGGCGGCGGCGTGGTTGCCCGACTGGTGCTCGATCACGCCCAAAAGATGCAGTACGTCCGGATATCCCCGGCCAACCTCTAGGATACGCCGATACAGGCGGGCGGCTTCGTCGAGGCGACCGGCCTGATGGGCTGCGGTAGCGCCTTTAAAAAGCTCCTGAGGGGTATCTTTTATGGTCCCTGCCATTGGGCTCCTGGGGCGCTTTGTAACAAGGGCTGTGTGATATACGAAATGCCAGGAAACCGTTGATTTCATCGGGTTATTCGGTCAGTCTTCACACGAAGACAGGACACAAGGGGACCCTGGGCTACTTAGGGAAACAGCCCGGCCATCAACCGGCAAGTCTTTTTATCTGAGGCATTTCGTCGGCCATGGAGAGCGGCTGCGGGAGAGCGCCCGCGCAACAGGTCGCGCGGGCGTACAACTGGAGGATGAGCGCTAAACACACCCGGACGGGGGAAGCCGTCTACATGAAAAGGGGAACTGGCTATGATTTCCGGTAGGTTATCTGCGTCTATGGGGCTTCGTACATCGTCCGCGGCCAAGCGCCGCGTGCTTGCTTCCGTCAGCGCCGCCGCGCTGCTTTCCACGCTCACCATTGCTCCCGCCGCCGCGCAAACCGCGTCCGCCGCGGCGCCCGCCGCCGTCGATGAGATTGTCGTCACCGGTTCGCGCATCGTGCGCGACGGCTATGAAGCGCCGACGCCGGTGACCGTGATGAGCGCCGAGCAGATGCAGGCGTTCTCTCAGCCCAATGTGGCCGACTTTGTGAACACGATGCCGGTTTTCGCCGGCAGCAACTCGCCGTCGACCTCGCAGTCGAGCGTGAGTGCCGGTACGGCGGGTGTGAATACCCTCAACCTCCGCAACGCTGGCGCAGAGCGCACCCTCGTACTGTTCGACGGTCAGCGGTCGGTCGGGTCCACCGTCACTGGACTTGTCGACGTGAATAACTTTCCGCAAGCCCTGATTCAGCGCGTCGACATCGTGACCGGCGGCGCTTCTTCGGCATATGGTTCGGACGCCGTGGCGGGTGTCGTTAACTTCATTCTCGATCGTGAATTCACCGGCCTCAAAGGCGAGGCGTCAGGCGGCCTCACCACCTACGGCGATAACGCCAACTGGAAAATTTCGTTGACCGGCGGCACCCCGTTCGCGAGCGGCCGAGGACATGCGCTCCTCAGCGGCGAAATTACGCATAAGGACGGGATTTTCGACCTTTCAAAGCGTGATTGGAACAGCACCGGATATGGGACGATCCAAAACCCTGCCTACGGAACCGGCGCGGGCCAGAGTACAAGCGTGCCGGAACGCTTGGTTTTGACCAACGTGGGTGGCGCGCAGTGGGCGCAAGGCGGCCTGATCACCTCCGGTCCCCTGAAGGGCATCGCCTTCGGACCTGGAACCGCCCCTTACAACTATACTTACGGCGATCTTGTAGTTGGCCAGAATATGCGAGGCGGCGAATGGAAGGCTTCGGAGCAGCGTCAATTCCGGGGCAACAGTATCGATTCCAAGCAGAATTTCCGGTCCATCTTTGGACGCGCAAGCTATGAGTTCAGCGAAGCGTTCGAAGTCTTCGTGCAAGGCTCGTACAATTACGCAAACGTCTATACGCGGTGCTGTCCGCAGTTCAATCCCGCGAATATCACGTTGCGTAGCGACAACGCGTACTTCCCCACCGAAATTCAAGCCAGGATCGCGGCCGCGGGTGTGACAACCCTACAGATCGGCACTATGCATCCGGACCTACCGGCGATCCATACGGACAATACGCGTATCGTCACGCGCTGGGTCGCAGGAGCCGATGGTAGCTTTAACGCGTTCGATACCGACTGGACATGGGACGCTTATTACCAGATGGGCCTTTCGCGCAGTAAGGAAGTGGTCCCACAAACGTATCAGCGTTCGCGTTTCAACCTCGCGATTGACGCAGTGCGTAACGCCAATGGCGTTATCGTTTGCCGCTCGACACTCACTGATCCGACGAATGGGTGTGTCCCGTACAATGTGCTTGGCATCGGCGTAAACTCTCAAGCGGCCATCAATTACATTATGCCCGGCGGTATCTACGGCCCTTGGCGTAACCAGCATATTGAGCAAAATGTCGGGGCCATCAATTTCTCGGGCTCTCCGTTCTCTTTGCCCGCGGGCGAAGTCTCGGTCGCTTTCGGCGGCGAGCATCGCACCGAGGCGGTGCGCGGCATCTCCGACGCGGGATCGCAAGCCAATGATTGGTTCGTCGGCAACTACCGGCCCAACATCGGTAAATACAACGTTACGGAAGGCTATCTTGAGACGGTCGTCCCGATCCTCAGGGATGCGGCGTTGGCGGAGTCTCTGGAATTAAATGGGGCCCTTCGCGCGACCGACTACTCGACGTCTGGTTTCGTCACGACTTGGAAGGTGGGTGCGACCTGGGCGCCGGTCATGGATATTCGCTTTCGTGCAACCTACTCCCGCGACATCCGCGCCCCGAATCTGAACGACCTCTATGCCGCCGGCACCGCGAACACAAACAGCGTGCTGGATCCGTTCAACGGTAACGTCTCGGTCACCTATCAGGGCTTCCAGGTCGGCAACACCGCGCTACAGCCGGAAAAGGCAAAGACCCTGGGGCTCGGCGTCGTCTATCAGCCGTCATGGCTGGCCGGCTTCAGTACGTCTTTCGACTACTACAATATTGACCTCAAGGATGCGATCGACACGGTAAGCGCGCAGAACATCGTTAACTTCTGCTTCCAGGGGAACAATACGTTCTGCGACGCCATCACGCGCGGGCTTGTCAATGGAACGAATGCGATCACGCGTATTCGCATATCGCCGTTCAATACTTCGCAGTTGATCGCGCGCGGATATGACATTGAAGCCTCCTACCAAATGGCGATGAGCGATCTCGTGGAAGGCTGGGATGGCCAACTTACCATTCGCGGTCTGTTGAACCGTACGCTAAAGGATTATCGCGATAACCGCGTCAATCCGCCGACGGATTACGCGGGTGCGGGTAACGGCACGACCGGCGTGCCGAAATGGAAGTACAATGCCACGATCCGCTGGGCGGCCGATCCCTACGCCGTTGCCCTGTCGATCCGCGGTCGAAGCGCCGGCAAGCAGAACAACGACTGGATCGTGTGTACGACAGGCTGCCCGGTGTCGAACACCGTCAACGTCACAATCAACGAAAATCATCGTGACGGCACCTTCTATTCCGACTTCTCGTTCGACTACGACATCCGTACGACTGAAGAGTCCGGATATGGCATTTCAGCCTTCCTGAACATTACCAATATTTTCAACGCAGATCCGGCCCGCACATATCCGGGTCCGGGCGGCAGCCCGTTCTATCCGTTGCTCGGCGAGTGCGGCAACGGCTCGGACTGCCAAGGCCGTGTGTTTCGTACTGGCCTACGCTTCGAAATGTAAGACACGTAACTGAGACCGGAAAAGGGGGGGCGAAAGCCCCCCTTTTTTATATGACGGCGACCGGCGAGGACGGGCTATAACCGCGTTATGAACAGCGCTTCGCCATCTGCGCCGATCGACGCGCTCTTGTTCGATCTGGGCAAGGTCGTCATCGATATTGATTTCGACCGTGTGTGGGCACGCTGGGCGCAAGATGCGGGCTGCCCCGTCGATAAGATCCGCACACGTATCGGCACGTATGAGCCCTATCTGCGCTATGAGTGCGGCGCCATTTCCCTGGAAGAATATTTCGGGCATCTGCGCAGCGCCTTGAGCGTGAGCCTCACGGACGCGCAACTGCTGGCCGGGTGGAACGCAATTTTCGTTGGAGAAATGCCGGGCATCGCAAAGGTGCTGGAAGCGGCCAAGAGCCGCTTTCCTCTATACGTATTCTCCAACACCAATGGCGCTCATCAAGCGTGTTGGTCGGTGGACTACGCAGGTGTGCTGTCGCACTTCACGAAGCTGTTCGTGTCGTCAACGATTGGCCTGCGCAAGCCCGAACGCGCAGCGTTCGACCATGTGATCGCAGAAATGGGTGTGCCTGCGGGGCGGGTGCTGTTTTTCGACGACCTTCAAGAGAATGTCGAAGGGGCGAGGGCGGTTGGACTGCAGGCGGTACAGGTGACGGGTACGCACGATGTGGTGGCGGCGTTGAAACCTTATGTTCCGGGCTTAGCGCTTTAAGATTCCCACGGCGAAGACGGTTAACTCCTACCGCAGCACGCCGCGACGTGTCTGGACGCGGGTGTACCAGATGAGCGCGACCAGTTCCGAAGTGATCACAACGCTGATGATACCCATCGATGGCCCCAAGATGTCGCCACCGTTGCTCAGGACCTGGATATAAAGCTGGTTGAGAAGGAAGGCGGCGAGCGAGATGATAAATAGCGGCAAGGCGATCTTGCGACGCAGGAGGATCAAGATCGAGGCCGCGAACGCTGTCCATACGCCCGTGGGCCATACTACGTTCATCCACATCGGATAGTTTTGGATAAAGTCGATCTGCGCGGCGGTCATGCCGCCGGCGCTCATGTATTCCGCGCCTTGGATCTTGCTCATAACGTAGTCGAACGCGCCGACAGCGTTGAAGAGCACGGCGGCGACTCCCACCACCCAGATGTGCCAAGGTGTTTTAGAGTGTGCTTCGGTCATGGTTGTTAGCGCCCCCACACTTCAAGCTCTCTGGCGGAAGAGTAGCGGAAAGGCGTGGCGTAAGAAAGTATGGTGACACCAGATAAACGCGTCTTCGCGCATGCTCGCCGTCATTGCCGCGAAGACGGCACACCATCGTCCAGCCAGCTTCAATGCGTGTTGAGGAATGGATTCCCACCTTCGCGGGGATGACGAGTTGGGGCCGGGAAGAGAGATGAGCATACAAAAAGGCCCGCATTTCTGCGGGCCTTTTGTTTGTGAAGCGAAGGTTCTTAAGGCGTCGCGATGACCCAGTACATGGCGGGGGCGCCGTCCATCCAGGTGCCGAAGTCGTAGGTCGGCTTCGGCGCGTCGCTGGCCATGTTTGGCGTGTCGGCGAAAGCGTATTGGAAATCGTCGTTGCCGTTCATGTCGCCCGGCTTCTTATCGCCGGCGTAGGTCCACATGGCATAGCCTTGATAGACCCATTGGCGCTGACCGTCGGCGCGCGTGGCGATATCCCAAAACCCTTGCGGCTGCGCATCGGCCGCGGCGAGGAACGGCTTCCACACCGCGAGGCATTCTTCCGAGCAACGCGGGTTGGTTCCAATGTCGCGGCCCACGGCCGGTCGGGCCGGGTTTCCGCGGCGCAGCGAACGTCCACCGCCCGATTGCAGGATATGACCGTCGCGGCGATAGAGCGTCATGCCTTCAGCAGTGGACAGCACTTTGCCCTGACCGGGCGTGTGCTGCACGCGTACGCCGGCGGGCATGTAGTAGCGTTCCACGGCGGCAACGTCGAACCTCGCATCACGCCCGATCCCGTAAGCGTCGCCCGAAGCGTTGTCGTATTCGTAGGTGTAAAGAGCCTGACCCTTATAGGTCCACTGCTTGATGCCGTCGGCGCGGGTGACGAAATCGAATGGGCCCATCTTCTTGGCGAACTGCGGCGCGGAGGCCGGCTTCCAGCTGCCGTCGGCCGGCGCTTTCTTTGCGCTGCCATTGAAAGTGTAGAGCGTACGGCCTTCGTGATTCACGAGCACGACGGCGGTGGCGTCGGGCACTTCACGCACTTGCAGGCCGCTCGGCGTTTCAATTCCGGCGACTGGGAACGCGTTGGCGGTGTGCCACTCTTTCGGCATCGGAACATCCGGCGCGGCCTTTATGCCGCCGCCGCGGTTGCCGCCGCCGACAACGCGTCCGGCGCCGTCGATACGGCGCGAGCCCGTCTTCGCGGGGCTGTTGCCATACACGGAACCGGGATCGACGTCCTCGATATAGGTGTAGAGCGGCTTGCCGGCGAGAGTGAGTTGCATCGCGCCATCTTCACGTTTGATCTGATTCCAGGCGTCGCTGGGCTTAAAACCGGCGGGCGGCGCGAAGGCCTTCCATTTCTCGGCGCATTCGGTCACGCACATGGACTTGCCTGGCTGGTCGAGTTCGTAGGTGTAGAGCGTCATGCCCTTGGCATTGGCGAACACGATCTCATCGCGGCCAAGGAAGGCGGCGGTCTGTTTGCCGAGATCATAACCTTGCGCCTTGCCGAGCGGCTGGAGCGTGATGCCCGGCGGCGTCCAGGCGCTGCCGTCATTCACGGCTTTCGTGCGCGCGGCGTCGGCGCCGTGCGCAAGCGCAACAGCCAGGAGGGAAACACCGAAACCTAACGTGAGCTTCTGAGAGATCTTCATCGTTTGCTCCCTAGTGTGTGCCGTTACGCCTACTTTTTTAAGCAAGCAGTTCAGTCATGGTCTTGGACGTGGTGTTAGAGCCACCGCCCCAGGTATTCACGGAAACGCCCATCACTTGTTGCATGGTGAGGCCGACGCGCGTTTGCGGGTCACCAGCGGCGCGAATGTGCAGACCCGTCTTGAGACGGCCGCCGGCGCTGCCGACGACGAGGGTCGCGAGGTCGTCCATGGTGTGTGTGCGGGCATAACCGTGGTCGGTCTGCCAAAGGATGGCAGTGCGGTCGAGGACCGAGTGATCGCCTTCCTTCATGTCGTCCATGGCTTTGATGAAATCATAGAAGCGGGTATTGGCCCATTCGATGAACCAGCCGACTTCGCGCTGATAGCCGAGCTTGTCGTCGACGGGCTCCTCGTGTGTCAGCACGTGCCACGACAAAGGCTGGCCCGGCTTGCGCAGCCCGTTGGAGCCGAGGACGATGTTGACCACGCGTGTCTGACCGCAGGCGATGGCATTCGCAAGCAATTTGCCGAAAATAGCGCCGTTCTTCTCAGCTTCCACGACGCTGTCGCCCGAGCCGCCGGCTTCGGCTTCACCCGGGATATGGCAAGCCGGAAGCGGCTCTGGCTTCTGCATTTCGAGCGAAAGCTGGTTCTCGATGTCGCGCAGCGAGGTGAAGTACTGCTCGAGACGTGCTTTATCCGAGGCCCCCACCTGCTGCATGAGGCTCATGCGCTCGTCTTTCACGGCCGAGAGCACGCTCTGGCGGGCCATGACCATGGGATCGGGCGCGAACTCGGCGGCGTTCGGATCGATGAACTCGGGTCCAAAGATGCGGGTGTAAAGCGCGGCCGGCGAGGTCTCGGCCGGATTGGTGGTGGCGCCGACGCCCTTGGAGAAGCTGCGGCGGCCGCCGCCGATTGAGGCTTCGAGCGAGCGGAAGCGGGTGCGCTTGCCGATCTGTTCGCCGATGATCTGATCGAGCGAGGCCCCGTACACGACGCCGCCGCGCAGCGCGCCGGTGGACGAGATCTGATAACCGGACGTATGGGTCTCCAGCGGGCGGCCGTCCATGAAGTACTTCGTGCCGCTGATGATGTTGATCTTGTGCTTTAGCGGCTCGAACATGCGCAGCTGATGCTTGTTGGTGTAGCCCGCACCGATCTTTTCGGGGATCCACTGGCCAGGATCGAAGCCGAGGCCCTGGTACCAGGTACCGAAGCACACCGGCAGTTCCTTACCCGTCGCGGCAAGAGCCGTTCCGTTCTCATTCAAGAAGCAGTCGAGGAAGGGAAGGCCAACCGTGATGGCCGCGCCGCCAAGCGCGCCCTTCATCACATTTCTACGATTCACCAAACGGGTCATTTGGAGATCTCCTTCTTAATTCGTCGCATGAGCCGGAACGGACGCGGTCTGCGTCGGCGCGGCTTCGGGTTTCACACGGGTGAAGCTTTCGCTGGTCGCGATGAGCCTCATCAAAGCGGGAATGCGGTAGCCGGTGGTGGCGAAGCTCTTTTCCAGGCTCGCGATTTGCTCGCGGTCCGGGGCGCGGCCGAGTGCGTAGCCGAGCATGCGGTTGGTGACGCAGGCCGTCGCCGCGGGCATGGACGCGAGGACCTTGCCAAGATCGGCAGGCCCCGTGAACTTCTTGCCGTCCACCACGCCGCTCGCGTCGAGCGTGACGCCGCCTTCGGTGGTGCGCCAAGCGCCGGCCGCATCGAAGTTCTCCAGCGCGAGGCCCATCGGGTCGGTGATCTTGTGGCAGCCCGCGCACATCGGTTCGCGCGTGTGGGCGGCGAGGCGGTCGCGTGCCGTGCGGTAGTTGGTGGTGTCGTTGATAAGGTCGAAGTTCACGTCGCCAGGAGGCGCGGGGACTTTTTGACACAGGAGGACTTCACGCACGGCCTTGCCGCGCAGCACGGCTGAACCGCGGCCCGACGGTGAATGCAGGGCGGTGAAGCTCATATGAGTCATGATGCCGGCGCGGTGATCGTCGGCGCTGAACTCATAGGGCTGCCAGGCATCGGGCGAACCGTTGGGCAGATAGCTGACGACGGGCACCTGATAGATCGCGCCGAGTTCCTTGGTCAGGAAAGTTTTACGCGTGGTGAAGATATCGCGGTAGTCGCCTTTGTTGGTGAGCACGACGTCGACAATTGTGCGCAGGGTCTGTTCCTGGGCGTCCGAGGCGGCCTGGGTCGAGAACTTCGGGAACAGCGCCGTGTCCTTCGTCACGTTCTCGAACTCGTCGAAGCCGAGGAAGTCGGTGAAGAAGGCGCGTACGCCGGCTTCCACACGTGGACTGGCCAGCATGCGGTCGACCTGCTTGGCGATCCCCTTGGGTGAGGACAGCTCGCCCTTCTGGGCAGCCTGCATTAGCGTGGCGTCCGGGCCGGAGTTCCACAGGAAGAATGAGAGGCGCGAAGCCGTGGAATAGGCGTCGAGCTGATATTCGCCCCGCTTGCCGCGGACCGGGGTCGCGGTTTCCGCCCGGAACAGGAACTTGGGCGAGGACATCATGGACGCGAGACTCAGCGAGAGACCGGTGTAGAAGTCCTGGGTCTTCTCCGTGGCCAGACGCGCAGCGGTGACAAAAGCGTCGAGTTCCCCACCCGTCAGCGGGCGGCGGTAAAGGAGCAATCCGACTTCGCCCATGACTTGGCGCACGCAGGCATCGTCCGCAGCCTTCACATCCTTGGGCTTGCAGGAGAGCATCAGGTCGCGGTGCGCGGGGTCGACGATCTGGCGCGCGATCGTGCGTGACATGGCGTCATATTGCTCCATGCCGGCGGCGGTGACGCCGACATGGCTGGAGCCGATGGCCAGAAGACCATCGGTGCGCATGTCCGGTTCAAAGCGACCGCCGAAGTCGATGGTCGGACCGAACACGTCGGTCATGATGTTCTTGTACTGCTCGCCGGTGAGGCGGCGCATGACAAGCTGGGACGGGGCCTGGAGGTCGGCCGGCTTCGCGGCCGCGGCGACGGTCTTCTCCGGGGGCGCGCTTTGCGAACACGAAGCGAGCGCGGCGGCGGTGAAGATGACGGCGAGTGTCGAACGGGCAAATACCATCTTAAAGCACCTAGTTTCCGGCAACGCGGTTGTAGCGGGCGTCCGCGGCGGGCACGGCGAAGGCCGGGACGGCTTCCATGTAGTAGGTGGCGGAGATCGCGCTGTTCACGCCCGTCTTCGGATCCGGGAAGGCGTCGGCATTCTTCTTAAGGAGGTAGTAGAGCCCCGGGATGTCACCGACGATGCACTGCTCAATGGCTTGTCCGCCGCTGGCGAAGGCGAAATAGAGATCCGACCAGGGCTGATAGCCGCCGATGAAACCATCGGCCGTGCCGTCGCGGCGGATCTTGAAATCGAACTTGGCGTCATGCATGCGGAACTCCGGCATGCCCAAGGGATTTTGGAACATGCGGAACATGCCGCTCATGGAGCCGGTGACCACGCCGTTCTCGATTTTTCCCTTCATCTCGTTGTGGGAGCGCGGATCCGGGTCGATGCGGTAGGTGACATCGGCGCGCGGCGTCCCGTCGACATTGGAGGACAGGAATTCCAGCGCCCGGTCGAAGGTGATGGTGACCTCACCGTCCTTGGACAGGTCTTCCCCGGTGATGGTCACGATCCATGCGGGTTGGGAGTCCTTAAGCTGACCCCAGAGCCAGTCCCAATAGGTCGGACGACCTTCGAGAGAGCCGCGGAACGGGCGCGAGCAGCCGAGGGCGCGGTAGAGCTTGTGGTCGATGCCCTTCTGTTTGGTGTCGACGTTCGTAAAGCTGCCCGGCTGGTCCGGCCCCTTATTGTCGAGGTCGAAGCCATAGGCCTTGTCGCCGATGAGTTGCTTCCACTCGGGATCTTTGACGGTTGAAGGGTACATGTACGGGTTGACCGGCTTGCCGTCGACGCGGCCCCGCGTGCGGATGATCTCGGCGAAGCGGTTGGGGCCTTCCTCGTTGGCGTCGCGCTCCTTGATGAGCGCTTCGATCTCTTCCCCGGACATGCCGAGGTCCTTGAGGTCCTTGATGTACTGGTCTTGGACTGTGGGGTTCGGGCCACCGGGACCGCAGTCGTCATCGGTGTTGTTGGTGGCGTGGGAGAACCAGCCGACCACGAAGCTTTTGCTCTCAGCCGCAATAGCGGCGCCCGGGAGCAGGGCCGCGGCGGTGGTCAACAGAGCGGCGATCGCCGCCGATTTCCTAGTGAAACTGGACACGCGCAATCTCCTCCGCACAGGCTTTCGGGCTCATCAAAAAAGGCCGGGGGCTCGCGCTGCCGCTGCCACGCCTGTAATCCTTGGAATTATAATGTCTTTCCCACAATCCGTATAGGAAAGTGACGTAACAGCCTTCCACAGGAGCCTCCCAGCACCAGCCGTCTCGCGGCGCTAAATCCGCCGCGTCCCGGCGTTCCGCCGGCCCACATTGTCATGATGCATTGTGAAGCGATTTCCGCCCGTATGGGCGAGCGGATGAGAACGATTTAAGAAGGGTAGCGCCGGACGCCACTTACAGGGCTGTTGGAGTGGCTGGCAAAAAGATAATGTAATTTATAAAAAATTGTTTATAACTAATTGAAATTGTTGTTAATTTATTTAGTTAATGCGCTGGATGAGGCGGGCGCGACCTGCACTATTATAATAAGTAGCGATCAACAGGTGTCAGATGCGCTCAAAGACGAGGTTGTCTCCGAGCTTGGACTCTAGCCGGTAGCCCTGCGCGATGAGGTAGGCGACCGCCGGCTGGGCAAAGGGCGCATTAAAATCGAAGCCGAGGCACTCCATCAGAATCAGCTCGGGCCGCCAACGCATCCAGTCGTTGGACCGAAGGACCCCGAGTTCCGCGCCCTCGACGTCGATACTCATAAACTGGATCTCCCGGCCGGCAAGGTGTTCGGCGAAAAGCTTGTCCAGCCGGCGGACCGCCACGGGGATGCCGGGGAGCCAAGCCTCGCCCGGCGGGCGGTTGTCCATGGTGACCTGGGCCATGCCGAAGTTGGCATTGTGGGCGTGCCAATAGGCCTGGCCTTCCTGCTCGCCGATGGCGGCTGTGACGCGGAGGTCGCCTTTACGCCACTGCTTCCATTCCTCGACGGCGTTTGGATTCGGTTCGATACAAAGACCGCGCCAGCCATGGCAGTAGAACATGAAAGTGTTCGAGATATCCCAGATCGCCCCGGCGCCGACGTCCACATAGATCCCGGGCTGGCGGGCGCGCATGCGGTCCTTGAAGTGTTTCGCCATGAAGGAGTCTTCGCCGGACATGCTGTAGGAGAGCTGCGCGTATTGAAGGGACTCCACCATCACGTTTCCCGGCGGCACGACCCGCTTCGCGCTGATGGCGCCGAGGACGTTGAGGGTTTCCGGTTGCCAGCTCATTGGGGGACACCTTTATTTAATGCGGACCTTGGCGGCGACGGCGGAAGCGAGGTCGACCAATGGCCGGTCCGGGAATTTTGCGCAGGCGCCGGCCATCGCGTCGAGAAGGCGCGGCCGGGCGTCATAGGGGATTTCCATCTCGGGCTGGCTCACGTTCTTGTAGCCCTGGATATACCCGAAGGTCCAAAGACCGATCAGCTCCGACGGATCCTTATTGGAGGCTTTCCGGGCGTCGGCGAACTGTTTGCAGGTATAGCCTTGCAGGGACAGCACGGGTGGGTTTGGCGGCAGTTCGCGCGGCGCCTTGCCGAGTTCCTGGCTCGCCACGGTCAGAAGAAGGGCCAGCGGGAAAGTCGCGCAGGCCTGATCCAAGGCCGCCGCGATTTCACCTGCGGGTGAGAAGGTGAGTGCGTTCGACGCCTTGTAGCGGCCGGCGAGATAGCCGTGCACCCAGATATGCGCGAGGGCCGATTGAGTGGTGACGCCCTGGCCGTTCACGAGACCGGCGCACTTGAACTCGGCGGCGCTGAAGTCGCGGGCGGCCGCGGGGACGTCGGCGCGGGCGAGGACGGCGGCGATATCCTGTTTTGGCGCGTCCACGTCCGCCGCGATCTGCATTTTTACAATCCGGGCCGGATTGGCGATGCCGCGCCCATCCTTGTTTTTATCGCCCTTGGGGATTTGGTCGACGAACTCCATGCCGGACGTGACTTGGCCCCACGCCGTGTATTTGCCGTCGAGCGAAGAGCGGGTGTCGGGGTTGTCATCGAGCACGATGAACCACTCCGTGTCCGCGCTGTTGCGTTTAGAGGTGCGGGCCATGGAGACGATGCCGCGTACCTGGGGCGTCCGGGAGAATTCGGCATTGATGATGCGTCCCGTGCCCCCGCCCGAACCATCGCCCTTGATGTCGCCGGTCTGGGCCGCGAACCGGTCGATGACGCGGTGAAAGACAAGGCCATCGTAATAGCCGGCCCGGATCAGCTGTTTAAGACGCGCGACATGGCGCGGCGCGAGGTCCGGGCGCATCTGGATAACCACGCGGCCATATTCGAGATCGAGATAAACGGTGTCCTCGGGTCCCGGCGCTTCGCCGGCAACGGCGGGAACCGGCAGGAAAAAGAAAAGCGCAAGAACAAGACGGATCATGGAGAGCCCCCGGGGAACAGCCGGGCGAGTGTGCCATTCCGAGCCCCTGGGCCTCAAGCACAGCCGCTGCGGGAACAGGGCGCTCCGTCTTGGCGTTGAGGACGCATCGATAACAGGGGATGACCCATGACCAAGATGCATTTTGCCGCCGCGGTGGCGGCGCTCGCCGTTTCAAACGCTGCTCTGGCAGCGCCGATTCCGCCCGCCGTGGAGGCGATGATCCGGGAAGCCGGGAGCGATGTGGATACGGTGGCCAAGGTGGCCAAGCGGTCACACCCGGACTCGGCCACAGAGATCGATGCGCTGGTGGCGAGCATGGCGGCGAGCCGCGCGGCCGACAAAGAAGCGCGCCTAGCGCGCGCGGGCATCTTCGACAATTGGACCGGGGAGGGCGAACTGGGCGTGAACTACACGACCGGCAACACCAAGGATTTCGGTGTGTCGGCCAGCGTGGGGCTGACCAAGGACGGGATCAAGTTCCGCCACAAGCTCAAGGGACTGGTCGATCGTCAGAAGAGCAACGGATTTGTGACGCGCAATCGCGGCATGGCGGACTATGAACTGAATTATAAGTTCAACGCCCGGCTCTATCTCTACGGACTGGGCGGTTGGGAGCGCAACACCTTCGCCGGTTTCTCGCGCCGATTCACGGAATCCGCCGGCGCGGGCTATTCGCTGTTGAAGACGGACTCGATGACTTTGGACCTGACGGGCGGCCCGGCCTTCCAGCAGACGCGTTACGTGGATGGGCGGCGGGAGAACGATGTGACGGCCCGCGCAGGCGCCGAGTTCGCCTGGGCGATCCGCGACGATCTTAAGTTCTCGGAGACAGCCGCGATCTTTGTCGGCAATCAGTGGACGTCAACCACAGCGCTGACGTTCGTGCTGAATGACGCCCTGTCATCGCGCGCGTCCTTCGACGTCATACACGAGAACAACCCGCCGCTGGGGCGCAGAGCAACAGATACAGCGACGCGATTGTCCCTGGTGTATGGATTCTAGAGATCAGCGGTAAGGCTAATGACAAAGCGGCGCTGGTCGATGGGGCTGAAGCTCGCGGTCGGGCTGACCGACCAGGCAAACTCATCGGTGATGTTCTGTACTTGAACGCGCAGCGTCGCGGGTGTTTCGGCGAGGCGGAACGCGTAACGCCCGCCGACATTGATCGTGGTATAGGCTGGCGCGCGAACGCGGTCCAAAAGGTCGGCGTAGCGCGAGGAGACATTCTCGATCTGCGCATCGATGGAGAAGCCGTTCCAGCTTTTCGGACCGTATTGCATGTTCAGGCGCATGATGTGCGGGAAACGGCCTAAAGGCACAGCGCCGATGAGGCCGGCGGCGACGTTCTGGCCTTCCACGCGCGCCTTCAGAAGCACGGTGCCGGCAACGACGGTGAGGCCGGGGAGAATCTGGCCAGTGAGCGAAAGTTCAGCGCCCCTGTGGCGCACGTCGCCTACTTGCAGGAAGAAGTTGTTGGTGTTGACGTTGAAGTAGGGCTTCTTCACCTCGAACACGCCCCCAACGACGCGCAGGCCCGGCTTGATGGTGTAGCGGAAACCGGCGTCGACCTGTTCAGTGCGCGTGGCGGGCACGGACTCGCCGCGGTTGACGGCCGTCTGCGGCGCTTCGCCGGACTCCTCCAGGCCGCGCGTCCAACTTCCATAAAGGGCAAGATCGTCGCTGAGGTAAGCGGCAACTGTGCCGTTGAAGAGCCACGGACTGTCCTTGGAGACGACGTTCGCGCCGCCGGCCGGTTCGCTTATGCGCCGGTAAAATGTCTTCTGCACGCCGAAACTGACTTCACCGACGCGCGGCCACAGACCTTCGTAGGCGACGCCGCCGGTGCCTTGGCGCACCCGCGCGGCGCTTTGCGGGCCGAGACTCCAAGTGGGTTCGGGTTCATCGTCCGCGACGCCGATGACGCCCGGCCCCAGCGGGATCGTGGTGGAGCCGCCGAACGTGCGGGTCTTGAAGCGGCCGCGGAACGAACCGTGCAAGGTGTGACGGCGCGGCCCCTCGACGATAACTTTCGAGAGGCGGGCTTCGCCCGACCATGACCCAAGGATATTGCCCGGGATGATGACGGCGAAACGATCCGTGAGCCCGTTCTCGCGCGTGTTGCGGAACAGCGCTTCACCCTGTTTGACGCGCCAGTTGAGGGAGCGGAACCAACCGGTGCGGAAGGTCCAATCGTCGCCGAGGTCGGCGCGCGCGATGAAACCCCAAGCGCTTTGCTGCGATTGGAAGGGGATCCAATACTGACCGTAGAACTCATCACGGTCGACTTCGGGCGGCAGAAACGGTCCCGCGGTCGTGATGGTGTGGCCTGACTCGCGGTCCCAGCGGAAGTTCACCGCGCCGAAGGGGATGATCTCGACATTGTCGTTCGGACGCCAGCGGAAGATCGCGCCCATGTTCGCGACCCACGAGCGCGTATCGGACGGACTCTTCTCCTTGATGCCGGAGACGCCGGCACCCATCGATAGCTTGTCGTTGAGCGGAAGCTGCGTATCGAGCTCGACACTCATCGCATCGAAGGGGCCGAACGTCGTCAGCAGACTCGTGACGCGCCGGTCACCGGGCGTGCGCAGGCGATAGTCCACCACGCCCGTAGGCGCCATGAACGGATAGGACTGCGCGGATAAGCCGACGCGCACGGTGGACCCGGACACAATGCGATTGGTGGTGTCGCCCTGACGGTCGAAGTACAGACCTTCAAGGCGCAGGTTACCGGCTTCGGTGGGGCTGAAGCCGCGCACGTCCATCGCGTTGTAGAGGCCGATGCTCTCATTGCCGACCTGTGTGCCGAAGGCATCCTGCGCGGCGTTGATGGCGTTTTCATTGGCGCGCTGGGCCAGGGCCGGACTGGACAGGGCCAGGCAGGCGACACCAGCCAATAATGTACGCTTATACAAAGAGACCCCCCGGAACTCCCCAACTGCGAAAATCTAAAGGACTTGAGCGCGCGTAGCCAGCTTCCCGAAATGGAGATAGGTTTTGGCGATGCGAATCTTGGGGCCGATCTTTCTCTTATTCTATATCAGCGCACCGGCGGCGGCGCACAATGTGGATCAATATCTTCAGTCCACACAGCTCGCGATTCACCCCGATCATATCGACGGCGCCATGCAGCTTATCCCGGGCGATGGCGTGGTCGACCGCATCCTGCCCACCATCGATACGGATGGGGACCGGCGTTTGACGCAAGCCGAAGGCGAGGCTTACGCGCGCCGTGTGCTCGGCGATCTGACATTGAGCGCGGATGGGGCCGCGCTGACGCCAGACCTGGTCTCGGTGACGGTACCGTCGTTCGCCGACATGGAAGACGGCTTGGTGGGGATGTCGCTTATATATAAAGCGGCGCTGCCGCCGGTATATAACGCGGCGCTGCCGCCGGGGCGTTCGATCTTCTTCGCTAATCATCATCAACCGGATCTGTCGGTCTATGTGGTGACGACGACTCTGCCCGAAGGGTTCGAAGTCCTTTCGCAGGAGCGTGACGCGCTGCAGGTGTCGTTGCGGTTGGCTTACCAGCCGGGGCATGCCGTGGACTTCGGCAACTTCGCCGCCATGTTCCACCTGGGGCTTTCGCATATCGCCGAGGGGACGGACCATCTTCTGTTCTTGCTGGCGTTGTTGCTGCCGGCGCCGCTCGTTACGGCGGTCCGGCGGTGGGGGGCGGGGGCGGGAGCGAAGCGCAGTCTCATTCAAATCGTGACGATCGTCTCGGCCTTCACGTTAGGACATTCGCTGACGCTGGCCCTGGCGGCGCTCGGTATCGTGCGTGTGCCGAGCGCGCCCATTGAAGTGATGATCGCGGTGTCGATCCTGATCTCGGCGGCGCATGCGCTCCGGCCCATATTTCCAGGCAAAGAAGCCGGGGTGGCGGCTTTCTTCGGACTTATCCACGGATTGGCATTCGCCAACACTATTCAGCTCATGCATTTGACGGCAGGCCAGAGGGTCGCTGGGCTGCTTGGATTCAATCTCGGCATCGAGGCGATGCAACTGCTTGTGGTCGCGGCGGTGATGCCGTCGCTGTACCTGTTCAGCCGGACGCGCGCTTATGGCTATGTCAGAATCGCGGGCGGCGTGTTCGCCGGCGCGGCGGCCTGCGGCTGGATTGCTGAGCGGCTATTGGGTGTCGCCAACGTGATCGAGGTCCCGGTGCAATCCGTTGCGGGCCACGCGCTGCCGGCGGCGCTCATTTTTTTCGCCGCCAGTATTGTGACATGCACCTGGGAGCGGCGGTCCCGATAGGGCGCTGTTTTCGCGGGGTCCGGTGATCCATCCGGGGAGCCGCGCCGTAGCATAAGAAAAACGGAGCCCCCATGCCGCGCGTTCTCATGCTTGCCGCCATTGTAACTGTCCTTATCACTCCCCTCGCGGCGCGAGCCCAGGACGGGGCGAAGGGCTGGCGCGTCACCGCGGGCGGCGGAGCGCTCTTTGCGCCGAGTTATGAAGGGGACGACTCATACCGTCTTTCCGCGGTGCCTAATCTTCAGCTGGCATACGGCGACCTCTTCTTCGCCTCCATTCAGGAGGGCGTCGGTTACCGGGCGCTGAATACCAAAACTGTTAAAGCAGGGCCGATTGTCCGGTTTGCTTTTCCGCGCAAGGAGGACGGCAAGCAGCTGTTTGCGGTCACCGGACACCGGA
Organism: Rhodospirillaceae bacterium; assembly: GCA_041906145.1. Classification (GTDB taxonomy): domain Bacteria; phylum Pseudomonadota; class Alphaproteobacteria; order Rhodospirillales; family Rhodospirillaceae; genus SHVO01. The sequence continues at coordinate 74,010 of JAYRJU010000007.1, forward strand.
CGTCGGATCTGCGCGGGTTGGGCGACGTGGATATCAGTGTCGAGATGGGCGGTTTTGCGGAATATGAAACCGGACCTTTGACGTGGAGCGCCGAGGTACGCCAAGCCGCAAGCGGCCACAAAGGCTTTGCCGCGGATGTCGGGGTGCAGTGGACGCAGCGGTTCCAAGCGCTAAGCTCGTTCGCGATCCTTTCGCTCGGGCCGCGTGTGCGCATGGTCGATAAATCATTTAACCAAGCCTATTTCGGGGTCACGCCGGCGCAATCGGCGGCATCGGGTCTTCCCGTCTATGAGGCCGGCGGCGGCCTATATGCCTACGGCGCGTCGTCGAGCGTCATCTTCCCGCTGCCGCCGGACAGACGGTGGGCTTTGATTTTTGTCGGAAGTTATGAACGCCTTGCGGGTGATGCGGGCGCGAGTCCGCTTGTGCAACGGCGCGGCTCGCCAAACCAGGCGATGCTAGGCCTGTTTGCGAGCCGCTCGTTTTGAAAACAGATGTGCCGGGGAAGACCCCCGGCACATTCAAACTCTCAACGCAGAAGCGCGATCAAGATAATGATGGGGATCGGCACGCCGATAGCCCAGAGCAGAAGTGATCTCATTTCATTTTCTCCTTAAGCCCAGCGCCAGAAGGACGTGGTGTCGGTATTTTGGTCGCGGTGACGGCCGCCGAGCGTCGCCGCCCAGGCGGCAGACGCAGCGCCAACCAGAAGCGCCGCGGCGGTGAGGAAGCCGACGATGAGCGCGATCTTGCGTGCGGTGTCAGCGGTCTCCTTGGCTTTGGCGAGCACGGTGTCGATGCGCGACTGCGCTTCGGCTTCCGACATCCCGGTGTTGCGGGCAATCACACGGGCCGCATAGGCCTTATCGTCGGCGCCGAGTTTGCCGTCGGTTAGACCATAAGTGAGCATACGCGAGACTTCGGCGCGGTCGGCGCGGTCGGCGCGATCGTCGCGCGGCGCCGGAGCGGGCATCGGAGCGCCGGTGGTCGGATCGACGCTGGCTTGCGGCGCGGGCGCATTGGCCGGCGCCCGGAAGAGGGCGTCGACCGTGAAGTCCGTCATGCTGCCGACGTCATCGTCGGCGGCCGCTGCCGCGGCGGCCGGAGCGCCCGCTTTTGCGGCGGTTCCAACCATGCCGGTGACACCCAACATAAGAAGGAAGGATGCAACCACGACACCGGTCGCCCAGACGAGAACGCCGTGGGCGCCGTCACGCACATCGACTTCATGTTCGGTCGCGTCGCCTACACGGCGGCGCAAGCGTCCGGCGATGTAGCCGCCCGACATAAAGCTGGAGACGACGACCCATAGGGTCCAGAGGCCGAGGGTGGCGAGATACGCGGCGCGCGAGACGCCTTCACCTTCATAAGGGGAAACCATCGACAGGCCGATGGCCGTGCCGAAGGTGAAAAGGACAATGGACACGGCGGTCGCGGTCATCGCACCTGCGGCGATGGCGCACCAGTCGACATATCCTGTTTTCTCGGTGGATATGACATCCACAGACTGAATAGACATGGGGGGATCCTCCCGTTCTGCTGTTAGCGCAAGCCGAGGAAGGACAGGATGAACAATACGACGACGACGAGTCCGACCAAGTAGATGATGCCGTTCATAGAAAAGCCGCTCCTTTGACACGAGTTAAGTGCCAATAGAACCGAAGCTTTCCTGAATTGTTCCAGGTTGCGAATGCCTCTAAGGCGCGAACGCCTAAAACGAGAAGGACGTGCCTATGGCGAATACGCGCGCGTTGCCGACGGTGACGAGGCCCGTAGCGCTCAAGCCGGCCTCGATCCGTTCACCCAGCACATTCTCCGCCGAAGCAAATATCTTCATTGCCGGGGTGACTTGGACCTCGAGCATTCCATCGACGGACGTATAGCCGCGTAGCCGCCGGCTATTCTGGTCGTCGTCGAATTGCGAGCTGACCGCGCGGATATCGGTGCGGGCGAGCACGCGGTCAATCGGACGCCAGGAAACGGAGAAAGTGCCTTGGTGCTTGGCGACCTGGGCGAGACGGAGCCCTTCGAGCGCGGGTTGATCCGCCGCTTTACGGACCTTGGGCGCGGTGTAGAGGTAGCCGGCGCGCAGCTCGACTTCATCGGAAAGGCGAAAACGCGCTTCGGTTTCGGCGCCGGTGGCCGTGATACGGTCAAGATTGCGCCGCTGCCTAAGGACGCCGCCGGCAGGGACAAACACATTCAGCGCGACGTTTTGCCCGGGGGTCGTCTGCACGGTGATGTTGGAGACCGCGTCGGTGAGCCGCGCATGGAACAGGGTGAAGGACCATGAGGCCATGGCGCTTTCCCACGCAATGCCGCCCTCGGCGCCCAGCAGACGTTCGGGCGCAAGAGCGGGATTGGCCTCTGTGATGTCGTTGCCGACACGGAATGGACGGTAAAGCTCGTTGAGCGTGGGAATGCGGAATCCCGAGTAGGCGACGGCGCGCGCCGTCCAGCCCGCGCCAAGATCACCCGTAGCACCGGCGCGGAAGTTGGCGACGGTTCCGTCTTTATCGGCGTAGATGTCGCTGCGGACCGTGGACCGGTCGAGCGTATTGAGTTCGCGGCGATATCCATTTGTCTGCTGCCAAAAATCGAGACGGCCGCTGCCGTTGATCATGAGGCCGGGCGCGGCGTCCCAATTGACTTCGGCGAAGGCGCCCGCGACGGTTTGTTTGCCGCCGGCGGCGCGCTCGCGCGTGAAGACGCCGTTGGTGAAGGTGAGAAGCTCGTGCGTCGCGCCGGTGGCGTAGCGCACGTCGGCGCCCGCTTCGACACTGACACCGCCGGCGGGCGCGACGCGTACGAGAAGATTGGCGCCGGCGCCGGTGGTCGGAACGCGGAACTGGTCGAGAGACGGCGCCGCGCTGTTGCGGTCGGCGGCGACCGCGGCGAAGACCGCATTGAAGCCCTGGCGGCGCAGGTAGGCGTGGGCTTCCCACGAGGTTCCATCGACGGCGTTGTGGGCTGCGCCGAGGGAAAATTCGCCGATTTTGCTGCGGGAACGGGCGATGCCGATGCCGTTGATCAGGCGGTCTTCCGAGTAGTTCGCCGCCGCCGTGAAATCGGTATCACTCGCGCTGAAAGTCGTGCCCAGTTCCGCCCAACCGCCCCGATTGTTGGTGCGGACATCCGCGGCGCCGCGCTGACCGTCGGCGATGAGATAGGGGCCGTCGCCGCCGTGACCTTGCGCGGCGCCGAAGACCTGAACCTCGGTGCCGCCGCGGAAGGTGGCTGATCCGTCATAACCGCCGAAACTGTCGGCGCGCAGGCGGGCGCTGCCGCCGGACTTGCGATCGGCGCGGCGATAGAGACGCACGACGCCGGCCATGGCGGTGTTGCCCCACGCGCCGGCGCCACCGCCGCGCGTGATGGTGAGGGAGTCCAAAGCGTCCGGCGAGAGCCGGCTCCAGTCCACCCAGCCGCCGAAGGGGTCGTTCTGCGGAACGCCGTCGAGAAGGATGAGCGTGCGCCCTGCGCCGCTGGGGCCGAGCCCGCGCAGCGTGACGCCTTGTGTGGTGGGATGAGAGGCGCGGCTGGATTGCCGGCGGAAGAGGCCGAAGCCTGGAACTTGCTGAAGAATTTCATCAAGACGCGCGCCGCCGCTTTGCTCGAGCGCGCTGCGGTCGATGACGGTCGTGTTGTGGAGCTGTTCGCTGACGGCGGGCGGAAGACGGTTCGCGGTGATCGTCAGCTCTTCTATGCGCGGCGCGGTTTGCGCCCGCGCCATAGCCGGCGCGATCGACATCACGACCGCGGTCAGTTTCAATGCGCGTGTGAACAAACCTCGCGGCGTCAAAGCCATCCTCCCCTGAGACGCCGCATTTTAAGGCGTTTCGCGCATGAGCGCAAAAAAAGCGCGGAGAGCGTAACGCCCTCCGCGCGGAGTTTGACAGTCTTCTCTTAACGCCTGTGTCCTTGGTGTTTTGGTCACGCAGGTCGTAGTCCATCCTGGGCCTGCGGCCGAGGATAACGGTCGATGTGTGAGGTGATCAGGCCGGGAGGAACGCGAGGAAACCGATTAAGCCAATGACGGCGAACAAGGTTGCCACCGCGACCGCGGTTCCAGATGTGTCGTGCCTCGATGTAACAGGTACGGGCCGGCCCATGTTTAGCGCCAATTGTTGAACTCGATTATCTCGCGGCAATCGGCGTAGGTGGGGCCCTGCCAATAACATCCCGGCGTCGCCTGGTAGTTCGCAGGCGCGGCGGCGCAGCCGCTGAGGAACACCAAGCTAAGTCCAAGCGCGGCGATGGTGGCGCGGACTGACATTTCAGCCTCCTGTTTCATTCTGCACAACGCGATCTGGCCATCCCCCCGCAACCGCCTTGTAGACGGCGACGAGGGTCGTGGCGGCGCGTGTGCGGGTTTCCGCCAGACGATCTTCTTTTAGCGACTAAAAATTTAGTCGACGCACAACTATTTCGGCCCTTATCAATTCCTTGGGTGGTTCCGGTGGAATCGCGAGGGGTAATTTCATTGATTTTCAGGAACAAGATGACCGCGCCTCCCGACACAGGATCGGGACCGGCTCCTGCGCAACTTGACGCCGCACCGGCCCTTGCCGACGGCGAAACCACCACATTCGTTTTCACGCACATTCTTTTTAAGACACCAGGCGCGCGTTTTGTCGGCGCCGGGAACGACCGCACGCCGATGTTCGCGGTCGATCTGGGCGACCAGAAAGGGCTGCTGGGCATCCAAGCCATGAAGCGCCAGTTCAACATCCCTCACGCCAGCGCCGACGATAAAATGATCGACCTGGCGGTGCGCAGCCTGAAATACGTTTCCGAGATTCGCCCCGGCGACAACGTGCCCAACGAGATCCTGACGGGCCGCGCGTCGTGGATGATCGATCCGCGCCACGCCGAGATCGCACGCAAGCGCCTCGAAATTCAACTGCTCGCGACCGTCGATCCTAAGGAAGTGAAGCTTACAAATACCGAGGAGATAACGGTCTATCTCGAGCGGCCGGAGAACAAGGCGAAGTTGCGCGAAGCGTTCCGCGTAGCGGCCAAAGCCTTGGGACGCGCCGAGGACGATACGGCTTTCGTGCTCGACAAACTCGTCATCTTCGCGCGCGAACTCGCCTATATCGAGGCGTTGCGCGAATGGTTCCTTCAGGTGCGTGCGATCCTCAAGAAGATCCAGTGGGTGGGCAAGGCCTACGACGGCGACCGCCGCTTCAAGGTCGAAGTCGGGCAGATGCGCTCGCTGTTCATGCCGGTGTCGCAGGAGTACCGCGACATTTTCATGACAGCGGACAAGCTGTCGGAGGACGTGGTGTCGGCGTTGACCACGATCGGCGCCAAGGTGAAGGCCATCCGCGAAGAACGCGACCGGTTGCACGGACTCACGCTCGTATGGCGCGACATTGTCGTCCAGTGGCGCAATTGTACGTCGGACACCGCCTCCCGTTATATGGAAACCGCCCGCGCGACCTACAGGTTCCTGGCGACCCGCCACAGTTCGGGCCGTAGCCTCCTCAATGCCAAATAAGCGAATTCACGCTTGCGCCGGGATGCGGCGCGGGTGAAGTGTTACGCATGAACCTCAAAGACACAGTCTCCTTTCGTTTGGATGGAAAAGTCGCGGCCGTGACCGGCGGCGGCAGCGGGATCGGGCGCGCCATCGCGCTGGCCTTTGCGCAGGCCGGTGCGTGGGTTGCGATCCTGGACCGGGATGAGATGAAGGGAGTGGCGGTCGCGCGGGAGATCGTGAAGCTGGGTCAGCAAAGTTTCGCGGCCGTGGTGGACGTCGCCAAGGAAGACGAGGTCGAACGGGCTATCGGCGCGGTGATGAATGAATTCGGCGGGCTCGATATCCTGGTGAACAGCGCAGGTACCGCGATCCGCAAGCCCAGCGCCGAACTGCCGCTGGAAGACTGGGACACGGTGATGGCGGTGAATGTGACCGGCGCTTTTCTGATGTCGCGCCACGCCGCGCGCGTGATGCTGGCCGCCGGCAAGGGCGGGAGTATCGTAAATGTCGCGTCCATCATGGGTTTTTCGGGCGGAGGGCTTTATCCCAACATCTCCTACCAGACGAGCAAGGGTGCGGTGGTGAATATGACCCGCGCATTGGCGGTGGAGTGGGCGAAGGACAACATCCGCGTCAACGCCATCGCGCCGCAGTGGGTGAATACCCCCTTCATCGATGGTTTGCGCGAAAAGCCCGAGCTGATCGACCGCATCAAGGCTATGGTGCCGATGGGACGCCTGGCGGAGCCGGAGGAGATCGCGGGCGCCGCGGTGTTCCTCGCGAGCCCGGCGGCCAGCATGGTTACGGGACACATTCTCGCAGTGGACGGCGGGTTTTTAGCTCAGTAGTGGGTTCCATAGGAGGACAATATGCGTGCTCTGATGTTGGCGTTGACGGTGCTTCTGGGGTTCTCGGGCGCTGCGGCGCAGGCGGAGAGCATAGATATCGGGCCGGCGGTGGGGACGGCGATCCCGATGCCGTTCGCGGTGCATGACTCCCAAGGCGCGGTTCAGACGTTCGCCGACCTCGCGGGACCGTCGGGGACAGTGCTGGTGTTCGTGCGGTCCGCCTCCTGGTGTCCCTATTGCATTCAGCAGCTGCGCGACATCGAGAGTGTGAATGCCGAGCTGAAGACGCGCGGCTACAGGCTGGTGTCTGTCAGTTACGACACGCCGGAAATCCTGACGGCGTTCGCCAAGAAATTTGGCGTGACTTACACCATGACCTCGGACGAGGGCTCGAAGATGATCGACGCCTTCAAGATCCGCGATCCGCAGTATCCGGCGACGTCACGGGCCTACGGCGTGCCGAAACCGGCGATCTTCGTTGTCGATAAGGGCGGAATCGTCCGCGCGAAATTGGCGGAAGAGGGTTACAAGACGCGTCCGCCTTCCGCGGCCATCATTTCCGCGATTGATTCGCTGAAGAAGTAGGACGCGCGGACCAACTAGACGGCGTCACCCCTAGGGGCTTGCCCCAGGGTCCAGGGTTTTGAAATGAGCTGTCTGCAGCGCTGGCGGGAAACGTTGCCTCGCGCGGTGTTTGAAAACCCTAGATCCTGGGCATGTGCCCAGGGTCACCAAAAAACAATTATCAGCATTCAATGATTGTCATTCCGGCCTTCGCCGGGATGATGGTGTCATTTGCATCATGCATCCACAATGTTCCCACCTGTTAGCGCGCTTACTGGATGCTTACACGGTAACCGCCGCGCTTAATACTCGTGGCGAAATCAGGGCGAACTGTGCACGCGTTGTGCACATCGCGATTCCGTCGCAGCATTTACGCATATCAACCTTGCGCAAATGAATGCGAGCGTGTCGTTCGTGCAACGGCACGCGCGAAATCGAACGTGTGCCTGCACGCTGCCCTGGACATGCCTCAAAGCGACACTAGGTTGCGCCTCCCTCGACGCGCGATATCATCTCGCGATGAGGGACTCTAAAAACAAAAAGGAAAGTGCAAACTTATGAAGCTCGCAAAAATCAGCGCCGTCGCCGCGTTCACCATGGTCGCCGCGACCCAAGCTCAAGCTCAGAACTTCTACGGCTCGGTGGGCGCCGGCGTTCTTCTGCCGGAAAAGCTGGATATCCAGGTCGGCACGGCAGCCGGCGAAGTGAAGTTCGACACCGGCTACGCGCTGACGACGGCCCTCGGTTATGATTTCGGCAACGGCCTGCGTACCGAACTCGAACTCGGCCTCAATGACACGGGCTTCAAGAGCGCGCGCACCGGCGCGGCGAATTTCGCCATCACCGGCGGCGACGTCGATCAACTGTCGCTGCATGCGGCCGGTTACTATGACTTCAACATGGGCGCCGTAAGCCCGTACATCGGCGGCGGCGTCGGCTTGACGCGCACCGATGTCGACACGTTCACCATCGGCACCACCACCACGGCGGGCGACCGCGCCACCGACTTGTCGCTGTTCGGCGAAGCCGGCGTGTCGATCCCGGTCACGGACCGTCTGTCGATCGCTCCGGGCGTGCGTTATTCGTGGGTCGACACCAACGGTTCGAACCTGACCGCGTGGACCTTCAAGACCGCGCTGCGTTACGCGTTCTAAGTGCTTGGTCGACCAGAGTAACTCTTCCGCGCACCAGTACGTACGCGCAGAAGAAAATGCTCCGGTTCCGGCCGGGAACGGCCGCCGTATTCGCTATGCGGCGGCCGTTTTCCCCTATTCATATTGTTGCGGTTGACCCGGCGGAGGACCTTTCTATCCTCCGGCCTCCCATTTCAGGAGGCTCCCGTGAGCAACGCAAAACTTCATCCCGACACCATCGCCGTACATGGCGGTTGGCGCGCCGACCCGACCACGGGCGCGGTCGCGGTTCCCATCTATCAAACGACGTCCTATCAGTTCCGCAATACCGAGCACGCGGCGAACCTGTTTGCCCTGAAGGAACTCGGCAACGTCTATACGCGCCTCATGAATCCGACGCAGGATGTGTTGGAAAACCGGCTGGCGCAGTTGGAAGGCGGCGTTGCCGCTCTCGCCCTGGCCTCCGGGCAGGCGGCCTCGACCTACGCGATCCTGAACCTGTGCAGCGCGGGCGATAACTTCGTCACCTCGACCGATCTTTACGGCGGGACGTGGAATCTGTTCGCGAACACCTTCAAGCAGCTTGGCATCGAAGCGCGTTTCGTTGATCCAACGGACCCCGAAAACTTCGCGCGCGCAACCGACGACAAGACGCGCTGCTATTATGCCGAGACACTGCCGAACCCGAAGCTGGAGGTGTTCCCGATTGCGGACGTCGCCAAGATCGGCCGCAAGCTCGGCGTGCCGTTGATCATGGACAATACCTCGGTGCCGCTGATCTGCCGTCCGCTCGAGCATGGCGCCGCCATCGTGATGTATTCGACAACCAAATACCTCGGCGGTCACGGCACCTCCATCGGGGGCGCGGTGGTCGACGGCGGCAACTTCGATTGGGAAGCCAATGCGAAGCGCTTTCCGCTGTTGAACCAGCCGGACCCGAGTTATCACGGTGCGGTGTGGGTGGACGCGGTAAAGCCGCTGGGTCCGATTGCCTACATCCTGCGTATGCGCGTCACGTTGTTGCGCGACATGGGCGCGGCAACGACGCCGTTCAACGCGTTCCAGGCGATCCAGGGCGTCGAGACGGCGCCTTTGCGTATGCGCCGTCACTGTGACAACGCGGCGGCCATCGCGGACTTCCTCGCCAAACATCCGAAGGTCACCAAGGTGATCTATCCGGGTCAAATGTCGGGTGAGCCGCGCCGCCGCGCGGACGCATATCTGAGAGGCGGTTTCGGCGCCCTGGTGGGCTTCGAGCTCAAAGGCGGCGTCGAAGCGGGCAAACGTTTCATCGATTCGCTGAAGCTGCTATATCATGTGGCGAACATCGGTGATGCGCGCTCGCTCGCGATCCATCCGGCGTCCACCACCCACTCGCAGCTGTCCGAAGCGGACCAAAAAGCGACGGGCGTGACCCCGGGCTACGTGCGCCTTGCCATCGGGATTGAACATGCCGCCGACATCGAGGCGGACATCGCGCAGGCACTGGATCAGGTCTAGATGAAACGAGTTGAGCGGGACGCCTTCGGTTGGATTTATCGTCCCGCTTTTCTTTTATTGAATCGCGCGCGCCCTGTCGGAAAGCCGGTTTCCACTTTTCCGGGGCGCGCGCTTTTTGGCGTCGCTCTGATCCTTCTCACCGCGTGTAGGGAACAAGCGCCGGCGGCAGACGCCGCCGCGACCGACGCGGAAGCTTGGCTTCAACAGGAACTCGGCTGGGTGGAGGGCGCGAACCCCGCCCAATGGGTCAAGCAAGACCAAGCGCAAAGACATTATCGGTTCATGAGTGTGTGCAGCTTGGGCTGCAGCATCGTGGGCGTCGGCGAGGTGACGGTGCGGATGTGCCATCCGACCTTGCCGGTGGACACCGTGGATAAGACCACGGAAGCCGTTCAATCCGAACGCCACGCCGCGCTGAAGAAGCAGGCGAGAGCCTTTGCCGAAACCTACAACCGCCTGATGGCCGCCGATCTTAAAGCCATGGGGGCGGGTGAATGCCCGCCGCCGGTGGATTGGGAACAGGCCAATACCGAGATCACCGGGATGCTGGATCAGGTGTACACGAGCGGTTTCCGCGGCGATGTCTACGTGCATGACCAGAAGCGCGCGTTCCAGATCCGCCTGCCGCGCGGCGTGAAGGTGGCGGATGTGCACAAGCCGCTATGCGACATCATCGGTCGCAACGGCCTCAAGGATCTCGCGGCCCTTGAAGTCAAAAGCGTCGATACGGCGGAAGACTATGCCAAACTTGCCTGCTGAAACCATTTCAGAGCCCGTGCGCGGCTGGACGGTGCGCCATCCCGGTAAGTTCGGGACCATTACCATTCGCGCCAAGAAAGACGGCACGCGTGGGTATCACCAGAAAGGCGGAAACCAGAGCACGGTAGACGCTCACGGGGTGAGCCTCGACATCTATATCCACGCGCTCCACGGCCTTGCGCGTCAGCGCGGGAAGAAGGTGCTGATGGTCGGTTGCGCCGGCGGCACCCTCGCGACCATGCTGGCGCGGGAAGGGCGGGATGTGACCCTGGTCGATATCGACCGGGCGGCGTTCAAGATCGCGAAAAGCTACTTCCAGCTTCCTAAGGACATTTCGTGCCATGTGAGTGATGGCCTGCGCTATATGCAAAAAGTGCGCGGCAAATTCGATGTGGTGATCGTGGACGCCTTCATCGGCGAAGCGATCCCGGACCATTTCACGGGCGAAGCCTTTTACAAGGCCGCGAAACGCTGCGTCGCGCGCGGCGGGCTCGCGCTGGTGAATGTGTGCCTTCACGACAAAAAAGACCGGCTCGCGGACAAGATCGCGAGCGGATTCGAGGCACGTGGTTGGTCCGTGAAATTGCTTGATGAGCCGGGCGGGGCAAGAAACGCTATCGTGGCGGCGGGCAATGTTAAGAGTTTGCATAACCCGCGCGTGTCCATGCCACCCGAGGTCGGCATGAAAGAGCTGAGCAAAGGCGTGGCGGCGATGAAGTTCAGGCCGCTGGCTATTTAAGTCCTCACGCGCTGTGCGCGGTAGCGCGCTAAGTACGCCTCGTTCGCTTCCAAGACTCGCTTCCGGCGCTCCACCTGCGCCTGGATCACGCGGTCATTCTCAGCCGGATCCCAGACTTGCGTCGCCCTAAGTCCATTGTGACGCCGGTTTAGATAAATGGGATAGAACCAGCCGCCGGTAAGGAGCCCGGCGCGATCATTGAAAAAAAGGTTTTGTTACTTCGAAGTTAGGGCGCCTTGCGCAATTCGGCCGTCAGTTCGTTGATCCGGTATACACGCCCCGCGACCATCACGCTGTCGATATTGCCGACGGCTTTGATATCCGCGAGCGGGTTGCCGTTCAGCACCACGATATCGGCTTGTTTGCCGATCTCGATGGATCCGAAGCGATCTTCCCAACCAAGGATCTCGGCCGGGACAATGGTCGCCGCGCGGATCGCTTCGAGCGGCGTCATGCCGCCGGCGACGAAGAGTTCCAGCTCCTGGCGGATGCTGAGGCCAGGGACGAGCGGCGGGGCCGGGCTGAGATCGGAGCCGGTGCCGACGCGCCCGCCCATTCGCACGAAACGCGCGACCTGTTTCGCCTGGGCGAGGATACTCGCCTTCCACTGCGGGCCGTAGGCCTTGAAGTTGTAGACCGCGGGAACGCGCAAGGGGTCTTTCTGATATGCGGCGAAGAGATCCTTTTGATAGAGGTCGAACCACTCCCCGCTGGTTTTGGTGAGATAATCCGGGTCGGCACCCACATACTGGATCATGAGGGTGGGAATCAGCGCGGTCTTATGCGCGATCATCGTCTTGAAGGTCTCGTCGAGGGTCTTCTCGTTCACCTTGGTCCATTGGACGAAGTACCGGTAATAACCGATATCCGTCATGGCGATCTGGTCTTCGTAGGCCAGTGACTTCTGGATCAACGAGACGGTGTGCTCGAGGCTGTCGACGCCGATTTTCGCGGCATCATCGGCGCCGAGCATGGTGAAGTGGCCAAACACCTTGGCGCCGTGTTTGTGCGCTTCATCGACGACGGCGGCGCCGACATCACGGTCGATGTAATTGTAGAACTTCACCCATTCGGCGCCTTTGAATATGTGATCGCGGGTGAGGGCGCGGGCCTCGAGGGCGGTATTCACCATCTCGGTGCGCTCGACCCGGGGGAAGCCGGGGGCCTGTTCGATAGGCGGGAAGGAGCCGATGACGATATTGGGGCCGGCGACGACGCCGGTGTCGATATCGTGCTTCAGGGGGACGAGATTATCCTCGGCCGAACCCATGGCGCGGATGGTGGTGACCCCGCCGGCCATGAAGATCTTCATATAATGCGGAAGGTTGACCTTCACGCCCTTGAAGTTGGTCTGGGCGTGGACGTGCAGGTCCATCATGCCGGGCATGATGTATTTGCCCCGGACGTCGACCTTCACCGCGTTGGCCGGGATTCGGGCGCTATTATAAGGAAAGTCGAAGAATAGCTCAGTGATCTTGCCGCCCTGGGCGAGGACGCCGACATCTGGGTAGATTTCCCCACGGATCACATCCACGAGAGTGCCGCCGGACAAAAACACCGGAGGATCGGAGGTTTTTTGCGCCTGAGCGTGCGCGGCATCGTGCCATGCTGCGATGCACACGAAACCGAAAACGAACCAAAGGATACGTTTCATACCGGCCCCGTCGTCTGTAGACCCAGCTGTACGCCCGGTCCTGCCCCCAACTTTCGTACTTTTCCGCATTGCGGGGCAAGGGGTTATCACGCTGAACCCTCTTGGAACTGGCCTCAGGTGCGGGTTAAGCTTGCCTCCTTCGGTAGGGGAGGATTTTCCGGAATGAATAAGCTCGTTTTACGCGGCGCATTGCTTGCCGCAGCTTTCGCCCTTTCTTCGTGCGAAGAAGAAAGCGCCATCGACGTCGCGGCAAAGAATCTGAACGTTGCGACCACCAATTCCATCCTGTTCACGGGCAACGGGATGTACGGAAGAATTGGCCAGCAGTTCAGCAATGCCAGCTCATGGGCTCAGATCCCGGTGAGCAACTACACGGCGACCATCGATTACGCCAACCACGCCAGTCACGTGCAGATGACCCGCACGGAACCGAGCGACGCCGACAAGCTGCCGAACACCGCGTTCCGCAAGGAATACTTCAACATGCTCGGCACGACGGGCGAGGAATTCGTGGCCGGCGATAAGGCGTGGAACGTGACGCCGACCAACCCGGCACAGCCGGCGATGGCGGATGTAGAATCGCGTCAGGCCGCGATCACCGCGACGCCCGTCGGCTTCATCAAGTTCGCGCAGGAAAACAAGGCTCCGGTGCGCAAGACGCGGCGCGGCGCGGATACCACCTTCACGGTCGGCAAGCACAAGTATTACGGCCGCTTCAACGCCGCGAACGACCTGGAACTGGTGCAGGAGTGGGTCGATAACCCGGTGCTGGGCGACATGCTCATCCAGACGCAGTACTCCGACTACAAGAACTACGGCGGCGTGCACTTCCCTTCGAAGATCACGCGTATCGTCGGTGAGCATCCGGCGCTGCGCCTGACCGTCACAGGCGTGAAAGCCAACCCGCAGATGAACGTCGTCGTTCCGGATGAAATCAAGAACTACCAGGAACCGCCGGTCGTCGTGGCGGAAGAGCTGCTGGCGCCGGGTGTGTGGCACCTGCGCGGCGGCAGCCATCACAGCCTGCTGATCGATCAGGCCGATCATCTGATCGTCGTCGAAGCGCCCCAAAACGAAGCGCGTTCGATGGCCGTGATCGCGAAAGCCAAGGAACTCGTTCCGGGCAAGCCGATCAAATACATCGTGAACACGCACACGCACTTCGACCACTCGGGCGGTCTGCGCGCCTACGTGGCGGAAGGCGCGACCGTGGTCACGCACGCCGTGAACGAAGAGTACTACAAGAAGGCCTGGGCGGCGCCGCGTACGCTGAACCCGGACGCCATGGCGCAGAAGAAGGTCGCGCCGACCTTCCAACCGGTGGCCGATAAGTACACCCTCTCGGATGGCAAGCGCTCGGTCGACATCTATGCGATGAAGGGCCTGAACCACACGGACGCCATGCTGATGGTGTACCTGCCGACGGAAAAGGTGATCAGCGTTGCCGACGTGTATGCGCCGGCTCCGGCTGATGCCGCTCCGCCTGAGGCTCCGATCCCGGGCGCGGTTGCCCTGATCGAGAACATGGAGCGCGTCGGCGCGACGGAAGTGACCAAGGTCGCTGCGTTGCACGGCTCGCGCGTCGGTTCGGTCGAGGATCTCCTCATCGACGCCGGCCGCATGCAGCCGAAAGGCGCGAAGGCCAAAGCGAAAGCCAAGGCGAAGTAATTCGCTTTAGCTGCTGAGAAAAGGAAACGGGGGCGCTGGTCGCCCCCGTTTTTTTTAGCCCGTTTTATTTCGCGATGCGCTTGAGGATGAGGTCGGCCACCTTTTCATAGGCGCCGTCGAAGTGGTGCCCGCCAGGCATCGCGAATACTTCAGCGCCGTAGGTTGCGAGGGCGGGGCAGGCACTCGAGCCTTCGTCCACGCCATAGAAACACATCATGTGTGCACCCGAGATGCTGCGCGCGGCCGGAACCGTGGGCAGCGCCTGCGCCGGCGTGACGCCGACCCAACCGCCGACGGTGATCTCCATCGAAGCCGCGTCGCCGAGACCGAGGAAAATCACGTTGGAGACCTTGGCGCGGCTGGCGGGATCGAGGTTCTGCCACAGAAAGGGCAGGACGTCGGCGCCGAAGGAATAGCCGATGAGCACGATGTCGTCGCGTTTCCAGGCCGCAGAATATTGAGCGATGACGCGCGCAAGATCGGCCGCGGCCGCGGCGGGGTCCTGCTTGCGCCAAAAGTATTTCAGGGTATCGAAGCCGACGACCGCGACGCCGCGCCGCGCGAGTTCTTCGCCGATATCGCTGTCGATGTCCGTCCAGCCGCCGTCGCCACTGAAAAAGATCGCAAGCTGCTTGCCATTGCCGGCGGCGGGCAAAGGCACCACCGGAAGGCCGGTGTCGGTGGTTGGACTTGGACCGCCCACATGGCCAAGGACCTGATCGACGGTGGTCGACAGGAGATCGATGCGGTTGCCGCCGTCGGCGGCGATGACGCGGGCGTCGGCGAAGTGCCGGACGGCGGGCAGGACGTCGGCTTCGGCACAGCGGGACTTGTCGGTGATCACCACGACGGGCAGGGAGGAAGGTTCCGCAGGCAGGTCGACATCGGCGGTGCAGAAGGGCGTGGCGGGCGGCGGATCGCCGGGACAATGTTCATAAACAACGGCGGCGCTGAGGCCCGTTGTTTGAGGCGTACCGGCAAGCGCGAGGCCCGACGTGCCGGCTTCGTTCATGGCGACGACGATCGGAGCTTCAGGCTCGGGATGACCTTTTTTGCGGCGCAGGTCCGCAAGGCGGCGCGCGGCGGCATTCACGAGTTCGGTGCAGCGCGGCGGTGTCGCGCCTGGTTGAGGAGGGCTGAGCGTCAGGACGGCGCGATCCGGCCAGGCAAGGGTTCTGGCCACCGCGCGCGTATTAGCGGGCTGCGAGGAGCCAAACAGGATCACCAGACGCTCCGCGCCCGGCTGGACCCAGGTAAGGCGGGCGGCGACCTCGTCGCTGATCTGGAGACGCGCTTCGTGGAGGCGCGAATCGTCACATCCCGCGAGCAAGGCGGCGGTCGAAATCGCGGCGTATAAAAAGGAGCGGGACGAAGGCATGGCTTTCGCGCTCAACATAAAGGTCCAGCGTGCCAAGGTGAAGCCCTGCGGCTAGACTGCGCAGCGAGGGAGTTTTCATGTCTCGCCTACTTTCGAATTTGCGCCGTCTTCTGCCGCTGGGCGCTATCGCTATTTTCGCGGCCGCGATCTGGCTGCTGGAACGCGAACTCGCCGACCACCATCTGGGTGAAGCCGTCGATTATCTGGAGGCGCTGCCGGGCCGGGCCATGCTCGCCGCGGCGGGGGCAGCCGTGGTGAGTTATCTCGCGTTGATTGGTTATGATTTCTTTGCCCTACGTTACGCGGGTGGCAAGGTGACCGCGCCCGTGATGGCGAAGACCTCCTTCATCGCTAATGCCCTTGCGCACAATCTCGGATTTTCGGCTTTGACGGGTGGATCGGTCCGCTACCGCGCCTACGCGGCGGCTGGGCTCAGCGGCTTCCAGATCACCACGGCGATCGCCTTCCACACCGCGATGTTCCCGTTGGGGGCGTCGCTCTTGGGCGGCATCGCCTTCCTGTTCCAGCCGACCAGCCTGTCGCAGGTCACTGGGGTGCCGCAAATCGCGGTCCGCGTGCTTGGGATAGCGCTGATGGCGCCCAGCCTCGCGCTGTTCATCCTAAGCCTCGCGCGCGTGCCGCATGTGAGCTTGCTGCGCTGGCGCGTGCAAATCCCGGATTTCGGGACGGCGATCGGCCAATCGGTAGCGGCGGGCTTCGATCTCGTGTTCGCCGCGGCGACGCTCTATCTACTGTTGCCCAATGATAGCATCATCGGCTTCCTGCCGTTCGTAGCCGTCTATGTGACCGCTCTTTTGGCCGCCGTCATCAGCGCCGTGCCCGGCGGGATCGGCGTGTTCGAGGGGCTCATCGTCTCGCTGACGTCGGGACAGATCGATGCGCACGAGACCCTCGGTGCGCTGCTGGCCTACCGCGCGATCTACTACGTTGCGCCCCTCGTGATCGCGATCGCATGGTTTGGCTTTTCGGAACTTTCCGCGCGGCGTCACCATCTGTCGGCGGCGGCGCAGTTGGCCGCACGGCAATGGTCATCGATCGCCCCCACCCTATTGGCGGCGGCGGTGTTCACGGCGGGGGCGATGCTCTTGATCTCGGGCGCTGCGCCTGAAGAGCCCGACGTGCTGCAAGCCATCAATGACTGGCTTCCGCTGGCCTTCATTGAAGGCTCCCACCTGGTCGCTTCGCTGGTAGGAGTGGGGCTCCTCGTGTTGTCAGGATCGGTACTGCAGCGGGTGGATTCAGCTTACTACGCGACCATGACGTTGCTCACCGTTGGCGCGGCGGCGGCTTTGGGCCGCGGCACCGATTATCACGAGGCCGTGGGCCTCGTTGGCATCGCGCTCGTGCTGTTGCCGGCGCGCGGCGCGTTCTACCGCCATGGGCGTCTGACCCAGCTGCAATTGTCGCCGCAATGGTTGCTCGCGGTCGGTGCGATCCTCGCCGGGAGCATCTGGCTCGGGTTCTTCGCGCATCGTTACGTCGAATATGACGCCGAGATGTGGTGGCAGTTCGCGCTGGACGGCAATGCGCCGCGATTCCTGCGTGCCTCCTTGTTCGCGATGCTGGCCTTCGTTCTGCTCGGTGCGCGGCAATTGCTTCAACCGCACAACCGCGTGCAGACGCTGCCGACGGAGGCGGACATCATGCGCGCCGCGCCCATCGTCGCAGCGTCGCCGGACTCCACGGCCAATCTCGCGTTGCTGGGCGACAAATCGCTGTTGTTCAACGACACCGGCGACGGCTTCCTCATGTACCGCGTGCAGGGCGGTTCCTGGATCGCGCTCGGCGATCCCATAGCGCCGGCGGTGCGGCAAACCGACCTGCTCTGGCGGTTCCGCGAGCTGAGCGACCAATACGGCGGGCGCTGCGTGTTCTATCAAGTGAAGCCGGAGAATCTTGGGCTCTACGCCGATCTTGGTCTTGCACTCTACAAGATGGGCGACGAAGCGCGGGTGGATTTGCGAAGCTTTACCCTCGACGCGCCGGCGCGGCGGGACATCCGCCAGGCGCATCGGCGCGCGGCGCGTGAAGGCGCGTCTTTCAAGATGCTCTCACCGGCCGAGGTGCGCGCCGCGATGCCACGCCTTCGCAAGGTCTCGGATGCCTGGCTGAGCGCAAAGTCAGGCAAGGAGAAAGGTTTCTCGCTCGGTTTCTTCGATGAAAATTACCTCGCGCATTTTTCGTGCGGCGTCGTGATGGCGGGGGAGGAGATTGTCGCCTTCGCCAACATTTGGGAGAGCGCGGGCAAGGCCGAGTTGTCGATCGACCTCATGCGTTACGACCGCACGAATATCCACAGCGTCATGGAATTCCTGTTCGTCGAAATCATGCTCTGGGGCAAGGCGCAAGGATATCAGTGGTTCAACCTGGGCATGGCGCCGCTTTCGGGCCTGGAGGGGCGGCGCCTGGGGCCGCTGTGGCACAAACTCGGCGGGATGATTTACCGCGCGGGTGAGCATTTCTACAGTTTCCGCGGGCTACGCCGTTACAAGGATAAGTTTGCTCCCGAATGGCGGCCCAAGTATCTCGCGTGTCCGGGCGGCCTCGCCGTAGGCCGGGTCCTGATTGATTTGACGACGCTTATTTCGGCCCGCGGAGCCTCCAAGTCCTAGCTTTGTCCCTGGACTTCGGCTCGGGCGAGGCAGAAGATTGACCGGACGGTCATTGCCGTTACTTGGTTACTTGATTGCCCCTGAAGGGAGAACGCAACCCCGTACCGCGCATCACATTGGTGCATCGCTCGTTACCTGAATTTCAACGATGGGAGTACGACATGACACCGGCACGAAAGCGGGCTGAAAAAGCGTTCGACAAAGCCGACACCGCCAGGACTGCGACGGCGAAGCGTGATGAAGCTTTCCTTACCGAGCGCCGCCAGAAAGAGGCCGCCAACCTGAAGCGTACTCTAGAATTGCGGGCCCTGCGGCTCGCACATGAAGCCGCCAATCCGAAGCCGAAACCCGCGCCACGTAAACGCGCGAAAGCCGAAGAGAAGGTTTAGCGCAAGCGTTAGGGCTTAAGCGTCCGGATGGCTTCGAGCACACGCGGCGAGAGGCCTTCGCCACCCATCTTTTCGTGCTCAAAGATCTTCGCGCGCATGCGCGGATCCCAGAAGGCTTTGATGTGACCGGCGATGGAGGCAATAGCCTCCGCGTCGCTTTGGTGGTTGAAGGCCGTCCCGATTTGGTTGGCCATATAAACAAGCTTATCGGATGACATGCTGCAGCGTGACCAGGCTGACCCGGTCTCCATGAGTAAAGACTTCGAAGCCGTCGTCGCGGGCAACCGCAATCAGCGTGATGCCCGCTTTCTCGGCCGTCCGGATGGCCAATGCGGTGGGCGCCGACACGGCGACGAGGAACGGCGCGCCCATCATCGCGGCCTTCTGCACCATTTCGACCGACACGCGGCTTGAAATAACAACGATACCGCCCGAGGCGACGTGATCGAGGCGCGCGAGCGCGCCGGCAAGTTTGTCGAGTGCGTTGTGACGGCCGACGTCCTCGCGCAAAGCCACGAGGCCCTTGGCCGGTGTCCAGAAAGCGGCGCCGTGGACGGCCCGAGTCAGCTGGCTCATATCCTGCTTGCGGCGCATGTCGGTGAGCGCCTGGTGGATAAGACCGGCGTCGATGCGCATACCGCTCTTGAGCACGGGAAGCGGACGCATCGCCTCGTTAAGGCTTTCGATACCGCAGAGGCCGCATCCGACGGGTCCCGCCATAAGGCGGCGGCGTTCTGCGAATTTGTCCGCGATCGCGCCCGCCAACTCCATCCGCAGTTCGACGCCGAGGCTGCTCGGAACGATCTCGAGCGAGGAGATTTCGGAAGGATTAGAGACGATGCCTTCGGCGAGGCTGAACCCGACGGCGAAATCCTCGAGGTCGGCAGGGGTTGCCATCATCACCGCGTAGGAGGCGCGGTTGTAGGTAAAGGCAATCGCTGTCTCCTCCGGCACCGCGCGCGTGCCCAGATGTTCGGCGCCACCACGCAGGCTACGCAGCGGAGTGTCGACGATGGGATTTGGTACGACCGTCATCAGGTCATTCGGCCGCGCTCGGCGCGGCGATCCGCGTATTCGTCTTGCTGAGGTCGTTATAGCGTTCCTGCCACTCCGACGGCCCATTGGACGGGGCGACCTGCACAGCCGTCACCTTGTATTCAGGACAGTTCGTGGCCCAATCCGAAAATTCCGTCGTCACAACGTTGATCTGGGTCGAGGGGTGATGGAACGTGGTGTAGACGACCCCCGGCGCGACGCGGTCGGTTATAAGCGCGCGCAATGAGGTGGCGCCGGCGCGGCTTTGGACCTTCACAAGGTCGCCGTCGCGGATGCCGCGATTTTCGGCGTCGAAGGGATTGATCTCCAGCCGGTCCTCGTCATGCCAGGTGACGTTCTCGGTGCGGCGGGTTTGGGCGCCGACGTTGTATTGTGAAAGGATGCGCCCGGTGGTGAGCAGGAGCGGGAAGCGCGGCCCCGTGCGCTCATCTGTCGGCACATATTCGGTGATGATGAACTTTCCCTTGCCGCGCACGAAGCCGCTCATATGCATGACCGGGGTGCCCTCGGGCGCCTTGTCGTTGCAAGGCCACTGGATGGAGCCGAGTTCCTCGATGCGCGCATAAGATACGCCGGTGAAAGTGGGCGTGGCGCGCGCGATTTCGTCCATGATCTCGGACGGATGGTGGTAGGTCATGGAATAGCCCATGGCCTTGGCGATCTCCAAGGTCGCTTCCCAGTCGGCTTTGCCCGACATCGGCGGCATCACCTTTCGCACGCGGCTGATGCGGCGTTCGGCGTTGGTGAAGGTGCCGTCCTTTTCCAGGAAGCTCGCGCCCGGCAGGAAAACGTGGGCGAACTTGGCGGTCTCGTTCAGGAACAGATCATGGACCACAACGCATTCCATGGCGCTGAAACCTGCAACGACATGTTCGGTATTTGGATCGGACTGCACCATGTCCTCGCCCTGGACATAGATGCCCTTGAACGTGCCGTCGATGGCGGCGTCGAACATGTTGGGGATGCGCAAGCCTGGTTCCGATTCAAGCGCAACGCCCCAGAGGGCTTCGAACATAGAGCGCGTGGCGTCATCGCTGACGTGGCGATAGCCGGAGAACTCGTGCGGGAAGGAGCCCATGTCGCAGGAGCCTTGCACGTTGTTCTGACCACGAAGCGGGTTCACGCCCACGCCGCGGCGGCCGATGTTGCTGGTGGCCATGGCGAGGTTGGCCAAGCACATGACCATGGTCGTGCCCTGGCTGTGTTCGGTGACGCCGAGACCGTAGTAGATGGCGGCGTTGCCGCCGGTTGCGTAAAGGCGCGCGGCGGCGCGGATATCTTCGGGGTTCACGCCGGCGATGGGGCCGACGGCTTCCGGGCTGTTATGGGGCTGCGAGACAAATTCCGCCCAACCTTCGAACTCGCTCCAGTCGCAACGTTCGCGCACGAACTGTTCATTCGCGAGCCCCTCGGTGACGATGGTGTGGGCGAGGGCGTTGGCGATGGCGACGTTGGTGCCGGGCTTGAGCGGCAGGTGAACTTCCGCCTCCACGTGCGGTGAACGTACGAGGTCGATCCGGCGCGGATCGATGACGATCACGCGCGCGCCTTCACGGATGCGCTTCTTCATGCGCGAGGCGAAGACCGGATGGGCGTCGGTCGGATTGGCGCCGATGACGACGATCACGTCGGCGTCGTCCACGGAATCGAAATCCTGCGTGCCGGCTGAGGTGCCGAAGGTCGTCTTTAAGCCATATCCCGTTGGCGAATGGCAGACGCGCGCACAGGTATCGACGTTGTTGTTGCCGAAGCCGGCGCGAATGAGCTTCTGGACGAGGTAGGTTTCCTCATTGGTGCAGCGGGACGATGTGATGCCGCCAATTGCGTTCTTGCCGTAGGTCTTTTGGATGCGTTTGAACTCGGAAGCGACGTGGTTGATCGCGGTCTCCCAAGATACTTCCTGCCACGGATCGGAGATCTTGGCGCGAATCATGGGCTTTGTGATGCGGTCGCGGTGGGTCGCGTAACCCCAGGCGAAGCGGCCCTTCACGCAGGAATGGCCGTGATTGGCCTTGCCGTCCTTATAGGGGACCATGCGCACCACTTCATTGCCGCGCATCTCGGCCTTAAACGCGCAGCCGACGCCGCAGTAGGCGCAGGTGGTGACAACGGAATGTTCCGGCTGGCCGATCTCGACCACGGACTTCTCGATGAGGGTCGCGGTCGGGCAGGCCTGCACACAGGCGCCGCACGATACGCATTCGGACTCGAGGAAGTTCGTGGGTCCGGCGGCGACGCGCGAATCAAACCCGCGGCCTTCGATGGTAAGGGCGTAGGTGCCTTGAACCTCTTCGCAGGCGCGCACACAGCGCGAGCACACAATGCATTTCGCGGGATCGTAGTCGAAATAAGGGTTCGATGTGTCCTTGGCGTCGTGAATGTGGTTCTCGCCAGTGTAGCCGTATCGGACATCGCGTAGTCCCACGGCGCCGGCCATGTCTTGCAGTTCGCAGTCGCCATTCGCGGCGCAGGTAAGGCAGTCCAGCGGATGATCGGAGATATAAAGCTCCATCACGTTGCGGCGGAGCTTCTTGAGATTACCGGTTTGGGTGTGGACCACCATGCCTTCGGCGACCGGTGTCGTACAGGAGGCCGGCGTCCCGTTACGGCCTTCGATTTCCACGAGGCACAGACGGCATGAACCAAAGGACTGCAAGCTGTCGGTGGCGCAAAGCTTCGGTACTGAAACGCCCATCTCGGCGGCAGCGCGCATGATCGAAGTGCCGGCGGGCACGCTAACGGCAACGCCGTCGATGATCAGGCGCACGGTCTGTGCGGATTCAGAGACGGGAGTGCCGAAATCCTGTTCTTTGATGAGCGTCATGCAACGTTCTTTCGGAAGTCTTCCGGGAAGTGCGTCATGGCACTGGTCACCGGATAGGGCACGAAACCGCCGAGGGCGCAAAGCGAGCCCTGACGCATTGTACTACATAAATCTTCAAGGAGCGCGAACTGCGCGGCATCTGAATTTCCAGCAAGAATCCGGTCTAGGACCTCGACCCCGCGCACGGAACCGATGCGGCAAGGCGTGCATTTACCGCATGACTCAATCGCGCAGAATTCCATGGCGAAGCGGGCCTGGCGCGCGAGATCGACGGTGTCGTCGAAGACCACGATGCCGGCGTGTCCGATGAGACCGCCTTTGGCCGCGAAGGCCTCGTAGTCGAAGGGCGTGTCGAAGAGGCTCGTCGGGAAGTAAGCGCCCAGAGGGCCGCCGACTTGCACCGCCCGCACCGGACGTCCGGAGGCCGTGCCGCCGCCGATTTTCATGACCAAATCGCCAAGGGTCATGCCGAACGGCGCTTCAAACAGCCCGGCGTACTTCACATTGCCGGCGAGCTGGATGGGGATGGTGCCGAGCGAGCGGCCCATGCCGAGATCCTTATAAGCGTCCGCACCTTCCGACAGGATCGCCGGCACGGAGGCCAGGGTGATGACGTTGTTGACCGAGGTGGGTTTACCGAAGAGGCCCTGGATCGCCGGGAGAGGCGGCTTCGCGCGGACTTGGCCGCGTTTGCCTTCCAGACTTTCAAGAAGCGAAGTCTCTTCGCCGCAGACATAAGCGCCAGCGCCCACGCGCACCTCGATATCGAAGCTGTAGCCGGACCCCATCACTTTCTTGCCAAGGAGGCCCGCTGTACGGGCGTTGCGGATCGCCCCGTTCATGACGCGGACGGCGACCGGATATTCGGAGCGGATGTAGATGTAGCCGCGCGTCGCACCCGTCGCGATGCCCGCGATGGCCATGCCTTCGATCAGGCAGAAGGGATCGCCTTCCATGATCATGCGGTCGGAGAAAGTGCCGGAATCGCCTTCGTCCGCATTACAGACGATGTATTTGAGATCGCCTTTGGCTTCGGAGACGGTCTTCCATTTGATGCCGGTCGGAAATCCCGCGCCGCCGCGTCCGCGCAAGCCAGACTTGAGGACGGTATCGAGGGTTTGCGCCGGGCCGATCATGATCGCCGCACCGATTCCGTTGAGGCCCCCGGCCGTTTGATATTCGTGGAAAGACGTCGGATCGATGCGGCCGCAGCGCGCGAAGGTAAGGCGCGTCTGGGCCTTCATGAAGGGGTGATCGGCGATCTTGCCGACGCTCAGCGGATGTTCCGCGAAGTTCGCATCGAAGAGGGATGGGACATCGGCGGCGGTAACGGGGCCGAAGCCCACGCCGCCCACGTCGATCAAAGTCTCGAGCCAATGCAAGCCATGGGACCCCGTGCGGACGATGGAGACGCCGATCTTGCGCTTCGCGGCTTCACGTTCGACAGCGGCTGCGACATCGTCCGCGCCCAGCGCGACGGCGGCGGAATCAAGGGGGATGCAAATCCGTAGGGTCATGCGCGCGCCTTTGAAATAACGGCGGCGAGGGAAGGTTCGTTAAGGCGGCCGACGAGCCGACCATCGATCATCGCGGCCGGCGCGCACGAGCAGAGGCCGAGGCAGAACACGGGCTCCAGCGTGACGCGGCCATCGGCCGTGGTGCCGTGCCAATCGATGCCGAGTTGGCTTTTAGCCTTCGCGGCCAGGGCATCTGCGCCCATCGATTGGCAGGCTTCGGCACGGCACAGCTTGAGCACATGCCGGCCCGGCGCCTCCCGGCGGAAGTCGTGATAAAACGACACGACGCCGTGCACTTCCGCGCGCGAAAGGTTGAGGGCGTCGGCGATCATTTCGATGGCGCGTTCGGTGACGTGCCCGAAAGTGTTTTGCAAAGCATGAAGGATCGGCAGCGCGGCGCCGTCGATGGATTTCAGTCCGTCGATGATCTCGCCCGCGTGCTTTTCATCCCAGGCAGAATAAGAAGTCATAACAATAGTATCCGCGTGAATGTGCGCGGAGGATAGTGCCCGATCTGGCTAATATGTCTATACAAAACAGCGGGAAACCTCGCAGAAACGAAATGTGCGATTGCGAACATTCCAGGCCATAACTCTCAAGGCGCGTTTTTGGAGGTGCCTGCGGCATGGCCAATCTTTGGAGATCGGTGCGGGAGCTGCTTTTGGGGCTCGTGGTGCTGTTGGTGATCAATACAGGCGCCATGGCCAGCTATTACATTCCCTCGGAATCCATGGTTCCCAATCTCCTGGTGGGCGACCACCTCGTGGTCTCCAAATACGCTTACGGTTACAGCAATCATTCGATCGCCGGCGTGCCGGATCTCTTCAAGGGCCGGATCCTCGAGCGTCCCGTGACACGCGGTGACGTCGCGGTGTTCCACATGGGCGAGGGGGATCAGCGCATTACCTACATCAAGCGCATCATCGGTTTGCCGGGCGACGTGATCGAGATGCGTGGCGGCGCGCTTTACATCAACGGTCTGGTCGCACGCCGCGCGCGTGCGGAAGACTTCGTTTACCGCGCGCCGACAGGTGACGTCGTGCGCCGGGCTCAGTATCGCGAGACCTTACCGAACGGCCGCAGCTACATGACTCTCGATCTGACACGCGAGGGGAGCGGCGATAATGCCGGGCCCTATACCGTCCCGGCCGGGCATTATTTCGCGATGGGCGACAACCGCGACAATTCCGCCGACAGCCGCTGGCCCTTGGGCGACGGGCTGGGCTTCATCCCGGCGGAGAATTTCGTCGGCCGCGCCGAGGCGATCCTGTGGTCGTGGGCGGGGCTGCCTGGCATCTTCCGCGCCGAGCGGACATTCTCATCGCTGCGCTAAGGTCCCATGAAAGAAGCTCTCTTCGTCGTCGACGTTCAACCGACCTTCGCAACGCCTGCGGCGATCATCGATGAAATCCGGGCGTTGAGCGGGAAGCTCTATACGGTCGCGACCGTCGAACGGCACGATGAGGAGATCGTACCCTTCGTGCGCCAGTTGGGCTGGAAACCAGGGCCTCGCGATGAGCCGCTGATCGCCGCCAATAAAGTTTTCTTCAAACATGGATATCTGCCGCCGACCGAAGCCATCGCGCACCTAAAGGCGATGGATATTGAGCGCGTCTATGTGTGTGGAAACCAGATCGAGACATGTTGCCTCGGCGCCGGCTTCATGCTGTTCGACGCAGGGCTGCACCCGACGCTGCTCAAGTGGTTGGGTGTCGGGTCTTCGTTGGACCGATCCGGTGAAATGGGCGCGCGCCTTTGGCAACATCACTTTGGCAGTGTGATTCATAGCCGCGCGGACTTTAACCTCGCGCGTCAGGGCGCGCGGTAGATCACTTTGCCGTCGCGCAAGGTGTATTGAACTTCGGAAAACTTGCGCGGATCCGCCGCAGGGTCGCTCTTCAACACCGTGATGTCGGCGCGGAAACCCGGCATGATCTGGCCAAGGTCGGCGCCGCGTCCGAAGCGCTTGGCAGGCGCGAGCGTGAGGGATGCGAGCAGTGCCCGGAAGTCCATCCCGGCCGCGGCCATCAGGACATATTCCTCGGTGGGGTCGGGCCCCACGGCGCCAAGGCCGGTGCCGAAGATGACCGTGCCTTTGCGCGCGATCCAGGCTTTCAATTGCGCGGTTCCAATCTCCACCGTTTTCGCTTCGGCTTCGGGACCGCTGCGGCGGGCGATCGCGCTCCAGAGCCAGAGGGTTGGGGGCAAAGCCACATCGCGATCTTCCATTGCCGCAAGGACCGCGTCATCCCAAGGTCCCGCGAGCGGCGTGGTGTGCGCGATGATGTCGACGCCTCCGCCGGCGGCGGCAATGATGTCCGCGCCGGTGTTCGGGTGCACAAAGACCGGCCAGCCATTCCGGTATGATTCGGCGACGGCCGCGGAGATGGCCGCCGGTGTGAGCTGGCTCATTGTCGGTCCCGAGACAAAGAGCTTGATACCGTGCGCGCCGCTCTTGATCGCGGCCCCCGCCGCGGCATCGGCGCTGGCGGCGTCGCTGATCTCCGGCAGTTTCAAGGCCACCCAGCCCATCTTGGCATAGACATCCTCCGCGACCTGTCCGCCCGGCGGGATCATGCCAAGGCCGGTGCTGAAGATGCGCGGGCCCGGCGCTTCACCCGCTTCGACGCGGGCCTTTAATGCGAGTGTGTTTTCAAGGATCGATGAGACATCGAAGACGCTGGTGAAGCCGTAGCGGGTAAAGCTGTCTTGCATTTGGCGCGCCAGATCGGCGGCGGGAAGTGCGCGCGCGTTCGCCCATTTGATTTCGGTGAAATGGACGTGCGTGTTCCAGAAGCCTGCAGTGACAACGTGTCCGGTGCAATCAAGGACGTCTGTCCCCGGTGGGATATTGATCTCACTTGCGCGGGCCCACGGCTGCGATTTTTCCGTCCGCGATGAGGACGATACCATCGGCGATGGGCGGCGAATGCGGGGCGGCGTAAACGATACCGCCGGCAAGGGCGAGAGCGATCTTATCCTGCGCATGCGCGCTAAAGGAAAACGCGACAAGAATGCCGACGACTGCGCGCCCCAACATCGTGCCCTCCCGGTCAGGGCCCGATTATAAAAAGCAACGGCCCGCCCCGAAAGCCGGGGCGGGCCGTGAAAACGGGATTAACCGCAGTTAATTAAGGTTTCTTGTAGGTGTCGTGACAGCCTTTGCACGAAAGAGCGCCGACCGCGGCTTCACCGGACTGGCCACCGGCGCCGTCCTTCTTCGCGATTTCGATCGCCTTGATGATGTTCTTCTCGGCTTCGTCGAGCTTCGCGTTGAAGTCGGCGTGATTCTTCCACACGGCCGGCAGCGCATTACCGCCTTCGACGTTCGGTTCGAACGCGAGCTTCGCCTGACGCACCGAATTGAGCAGGATCTCGAAGTGCGAGAACAGCATCTTGTCCGGGACCATGCCGGCCAGGATTTGGCCGATGGCGGCGGACTGCGCGCCCATGGTCTTCATGATTTCCTGGCGGTAGGCGACGACGTCTTCATCGCGCATCGCCTGCTGCGCATTGGCAGACGCGACCGGCAGCGCGACCGAGGCCGCCATAACAAGCCCACACATTCCATTCAGCAATCGCATCGAGCTCTCCTGTGACTCTTATTGTGATCTCGGGGCCAAAATAGCGGAATTGTCTTGGCCCGGCAAATAAACGCGGCGTGACTTTTTTAGCCTGGAGTTACAACCGGCTTACGTATAGGCCGCCATCGCGGTGAGATTGTGGCTAAAAACGTGCTTCGGTGTGGGGCCGGTCGATTGTAGCATTGGGGCACTGGGCAGGGGGCGTCATGCGGATGAGGGGAATGCGACGCGCGGGGTTGGTCGCGGCGCTGTTGTTCTGTACGGCCGAAGCTACAGCGCAGCGTGTGGCCGACAATGCCGTCAAAGCGGCGGACGACGCCTTTGGAACGGCGGTGGGCAACGAGCGCACCGGCCTTTACGATCCTTTCAATGCCCGTGGTTTCAGCCCGGTCGATGCAGGCAATGTCCGCATCGAAGGACTTTATTTCGACCAACAAACCCAGTTGAACGGGCGCGTGTCGCGCGGCAACACGGTGCGTGTCGGCATCAGCGCGCAATCCTATGCGTTTCCGGCGCCGACGGGTGTTGCGGACTTCAACCTCCGCCTGCCGGGCGACAAGACAATCACCAGCTATATGATCGGCGCGGGCACGTTCGACACTTTTGTCACCGAGCTCGATGTACAAACGCCGGTGACGGACAAACTCAGCGTCGGCGCCGGTGCCGGTTTCATCCGCTACGACAATCAGGACGCCAGCAAGAACATCGAGTGGAACGCGGGCCTCCTTTTTCGGCTGCGCCCCAGCGACGCGTCGGAGATCTCGGGTTTCGCCAGCATGCTTGAAGGCTGCCATTACGAGCAGCAAATGAGCATCATTCCCGGCGGGGCGTGGGAACCGCCGCGCGTGAAGCGGCATACGTTTTATGGTCAAGGCTGGACGACCAGCGATTGCCGCCAAAGCAACGGCGGTGTCATCGGGCGATGGACCTTCGGCGACGATTGGCGCTTGCGGGCTGGGATATTCCGATCAGAAAACATCCAGAAGAAGCTGTTCGGCGATTTCATGCGCAATGTACAGCCGGACGGTACAGGACAGCATTTCCTCCAGCGCTCGCCGCGCGCGGCGTTCACGTCCTACTCGGGTGAGGTGCGTCTGACCAAGATCGTCACGCAGGGCGATTTCCGTCACACTATTGATACGTCGGTGCGTGGACGCGACGTGGATCGCATTTTTGGCGGTGCGCATACCATCTCGCTCGGTCCGGGACGAATCGGCGTCCAGACGTGGCTTCCGGAGCCGGTGTTCACATTCAATCCGCAGACGACCAACGAGACGAAGCAGGGCGCTGTTGGGGTGTCTTACCTCGGGCAATGGGCGCAGCGCGGGGCGCTGACGCTCGGACTGCAGAAGGTCGATTATCGCCGCGATACCTTCGCGCCGAGTTTGCCGGTGGCGACCGCCGACGCGAAGCCTTGGCTGTACAATGCCGCGCTCAATGTCTTCGTGACGCCGCAACTCGCGGCTTATGCCAGTTATACGCGCGGGCTGGAGGAAACCGGTACTGCGCCGGACAGCGCGCTCAACCGCGGCGAGGCGATGCCGACCGCGATCACGAAGCAATTGGACGCGGGGCTGCGCTATACGATCAAGCCCGGCCTCAGCATGGTGGCGGGCGTGTTCGAAGTGAAGAAACCGTATTTCACATTGGACAGGACCAACACCTTCGGCCCCTTCGGCGCGGTGCGGCATCGGGGCGTCGAAATGTCGCTCGCCGGCCAGCTTTTCTCCGGCTTCAATATCGTCGCGGGCATGGTCGCGTTGGAACCGCGGGTCTCTGGAGACGCTGTGGACCGCGGAGTCATCGGTGAGGTGCCGGTCGGCATCTTTCCGCGCACATCCATCGTGCAGATCAACTATGCGCCGCCTTCGTGGAAAGGTTTCGCGCTGGAGGCTTATTTCTTCGACGGCGGCGGTCAGCGCACAACATCGGACAACAACTACAAAACCGACGGCTACAAGCAGCTCAATCTCGGTGTGCGGCGGAATTGGACCTTGTACGGCGTTCCGGCGTCGTTCAGGTTCCGGGTGCTCAACGTGTTCAACGCCTATGATTGGAACGTCAATCAGGCGGGGCAATGGTTCCCGCGCGGGCCCCTGACGTGGCTCACCAACCTCGCTGTCGATTTTTAAGGCGGCGCTTTCTAACAGCCCTTTCATAGAACGAGCCCCTTGCGGCTCCCCGCCGTCAATGCTACGAATCGTAGCATTACATGACGTCACATTTTGGGAGAATAGGGGTGAGAGTTCTTACGTGGGCCGCGGTTGCGGCCGGGTGCTGCATCTCGGTTGAAGCGGCGGCACAGCGGGCGAGCGACGACGCGGTGAAGGCCGCCGAAGACGCCTTCGGAACCACGGTGGGGAACGAGCAGACGGGCCTTTATGGCCCTTACGAAGCGCGCGGTTTTAGTCCCGTGGAAGCCGGCAACGTCCGCATCGAGGGACTCTATTTCGATCAGCAGGCGGAACTAAACAGCCATGTCCAGCGCGGCAATACGGTGCGCGTTGGCATCAGCGCGCAATCTTATGCGTTTCCGGCCCCCACCGGCGTCGCGGACTTCACCCTCAACGTGCCGGGCGCGGAACCGGTTTTGAGCGCGCGCGTTGGCGGCGGGCAGTACGACACTTGGTTGGTGGAATTGAACGGGCAGACCGCCGTCACTTCGAAACTCAATATCGGCGCGGGCGTCGGCGTCATCCGCATCGATAACAACGAAGGCAGCAAGAATTTCCAATGGACCGCCGGGACCATCTTCAATCTGCGCCCTTCGGACGCGGGTGAAGTAACGGGATTTTGGAGCCAGCTCGAGGACTGCCACAACGAAGCGCAAACGCGCATCCTGCCGGGTGGAGGCTGGGCGCCGCCGGAAGTGAAGCGCCATAAGTTCTTCGGGCAGGGCTGGTCGTCAGGCGATTGCCGCGAGAGTAATGGCGGGTTCCTGGGCCGCTACAACTTCGGCAACGACTGGAACCTGCGCGCTGGAATCTTCCGGTCGCAGCGCATTTCGCACAAAAGCTTCGGCGATATCATGCGCAACGTGCAGCCGGATGGAACCGGCGAACACTACGTTTTCAAGGCGCCGCGTTCGGCCTTCACCTCTTACTCCGGCGAAATCCGTCTGCAGAAAATCATCACGGCGGGAGAATTCCGTCACACCGTCGACGCGTCAGTGCGCGGACGCAATGTGGACCGGCTCTTCGGCGGCGCCGATACCAGGTACCTTGGGCCGGGCCGCATTGGTGTGCAGATCGGTTTCCCCGAGCCCAATTGGACCTTCGGTCCTCAGACAGCCAATGAAACCAAGCAGGGCGCCGCGGGCCTGTCGTATTTCGGGCAGTGGTCCAATGTCGGCGGACTGACCCTGGGCGCGCAGAAGATCGATTACCGCCGCGATACAATGGACCCGGGCCGGCCGATGTCGCGCGCGACGGACAAGCCCTGGCTCTACAACGCGGGTGTTAGCGTGTTTTTGACGAAAGGCCTTGCGGCTTATGCCGGCTATACGCGCGGCCTCGAGGAAACGGGCACCGCGCCGGATATCGCCGCCAATCGCGGCGAAGCCATGCCGGCGGCGCTGACCAAGCAGATCGACGCGGGGCTGCGCTACACCATTAAGCCGGGGATGAACCTCGTCGCGGGCGTGTTCGAGGTGAAGAAACCGTACTTCAACGTTGGCCCCGCCAATATCTACGGGCCGTTCGGCGCGGTGCGTCATCGCGGACTCGAAACATCGCTGACCGGCGAAATCGTTCCGGGGCTGAATGTGGTGGCCGGCGTGGTGCTGATCCAGGCGCGCGTCAGCGGCGATGAAGTGGACCGCGGGTTGCTTGGTAAGGTGCCCGTCGGTGTGTGGCCGCGCCAATCGCTCTTGCAGCTTCAGTATGCACCGAAGGAGTGGAACGGCTTCGGCATCGACACTGCTTTCTACGATGGCGGCGGGCAGATGACGACTCCGGACAATTCCTTCAAGTCGAAAGGCTACAAGGAACTGATGGCGGGCATGCGTTATGCGTTCAAGATCGGGGAGGCCCCGGCCTCGTTTCGCTTCCAGGTGCATAACATCACCAACTCCTACGGCTGGGAAATCGGCAACGCCGGGGCGTGGTTCCCACGCGCCAACATCCGCTACACCACGAACCTCTTTGTGGACTTCTAGCTTGCCGTTTCTCACCCCATATGCTACGACTCGTAGCATTACACGGAGTAGCGCGATATGAGCGAGGCAAACGACGAAGCCAAGGACCTCGGAGATCTCGAGCGCGACGTCATGCAGCTCATCTGGGACGGCGGCGAGATGACCGCGGAGACCGTGCGTGAAAAGCTCGATATCCAGGGGCGGTCCTTGAAGGAATCCACCGTTCGCACCGTGCTGCGGCGGCTGGAGGAGAAGGGGTTCCTGACCCATGAGACGGAAGCGCGCACCTTCATCTATCGCGCCGCCGAAGCGCGTGGAAAAGTGGCCGCCAAAGCGGTGAAACGCATCGTCGACTGGTTCTGCAACGGGTCGATGGAGGAGGTTCTGGTCGGCTTGGTGGATTCCAAGATGCTTGACCAGAAGCAGCTTCAGGACCTGGCGAAGAAAATTGAAAAGGCGCGCGCCGGGAAGGGCGACGCCAAGACGACGGGAGGGAAAAAATGATGCACTCGTTACTCAACGTGTCGCTTCTGGATTCCGTTCTGGTGCAGGCCGCATTGCGCGCGCTGGCATTGGCGGTCGTGGTTGGCGCGGCCTTGTATCTCTTCAAGGTGCGCAACCCTCACCATCAACTCGCCGCGTGGAGCGCTGTGCTGGCGGGTGCGCTGGCGATGCCGCTTCTGATGATGTGGTTGGTGGTTGAAGTCCCGGTGAAAGAAATGCCGATTCCGGCGGGAAAAATCGCCGAGCCTCTGATCGCGGCCGCCGCGCCGGCCTTTGGACCGGAGGTGTCCGACGCCGCATCGAATATGACTTCACGCACCGAAAACGCGGGGATGGAGCCCGCGCCATTCGATTGGTCGGGGCTTGTGCTGGCGCTGTATGCGGGCGCCGCCGGTGTCCTCTTGCTTCGTCTTGGTGTTGGTCTCGCCTTAACGGCTCGTATCCGCGCATGCGCGCGGCGCGTTAACGCCCCGTGGACGGGCGACAGCGACATCCGTGTCACCGACGCGATCAAGGCGCCTGTAACCGTCGGATCGACGGTCCTTTTGCCGGCGGACTTCGAATCCTGGCCGGTGGAAAAGCGCGACGCAGTGCTGCTGCACGAGCGTGCGCACGTGGCGCGCGGGGACTTCTATGTACAGAGCCTGGCGGCTGTTCACCGCGCGATGTTTTGGTTCTCGCCGCTCGCATGGTGGTTGCATGACCGGCTGGCTGAACTTGCGGAAGATGCGAGCGACGACGAAGCCGCCGCGCAAGTCCCGTACCGCGCCGACTATGCGGCCGTGTTGCTCGACTTCGCGCAAATGCCCGCGCCGCCGCGCTTCAAGCTTGCGCCGCTCGGTGTCGCCATGGCACGCCCGGCGACGGTCAGCCGCCGCATCGAGCGTGTGTTGGCCGGGAAGGGGCTCCCGGCTTTAGTGAGTCGCGGCGCGCGCGCCGGTACGGCGTTTGTCGTCTTCACGCTAGCTTGTGCCGCCGCCATCACGATCTGCAAGGTTCCCGCGCAGGCGGCGGTCGGCATTGATATGAAGCCGCTGCCTGTCGCGTCCTCGGCCCCATCCGCGCTGGCTGCACCAGCCGCGCTAGCCACTCCAATCGCTCCGGCCGCGCCTGTCGGGCCGCTTCGTCCGGGTGCTCCTATCGTACCGATCCCTGCTATTCCGCCGGTGGAATTCGACACGCACGCCGACGGCGTCACGGGTCCCCCCATCCACGCCGACGGTCTCTCCGTGCGTGTCGATCACCCGAGCCCCTTGGAACTCCGGAACGGACGCAAATACAATCCGGATGTCAATTTCGACGCCGATCGTGAAATCGATATGGACCAGATCCGCGAGGCGATCTCGGCCGCGAAGAATGCCGGCGCGAATTTCGACGAGAAGCTGTCGGCGCGCATCGAAGCGGCGGTCGCTCGCGCCGAAGCGCGGGCGGAAGCGGCGGCGGCCCGGGCGCAAGAACGCGCCGGCCGTGAGCGCCAGTACGCAGCGGCGGAGCCGGCCGGCCCGGCGATCCGCGAAACGCGTAATGTGGAAAGCTTCACCGGCGTCTCCTTCGGCGGCGCGGGCAAGGTATTCATCACCGTCGGTCCCAAAGCATCCGTCGTGCTGGAAGCCGACGCGGCGACACTTGGGCGTACGCGCACCGAAGTCGAGAATGGTGTCCTTAAGATCCGTGCCCGAAACGACGACGGGTTCTTCAACGGCCGGGGAGACATCATCGCGCACATCACGGTGCCGGAATTGCGCCAGGCCCGCGTGAGCGGTTCGGGTGACCTCAAGGTCACCGGCCTCAACGGCGGTGAAACCGAACTCAGCATTTCCGGCAGCGGCAGCGTGGAAGCCAACGGCAAGCTCAAGGCGCTCGATCTCGACATCAGCGGTTCGGGCAGCGCGAAGATGGACACCCTGGTTGTCGATGAAGCGAACGTGGCCATCTCTGGCTCGGGCACGGCCGTTGTGGATGTGCGCGACGACCTGAACGTGCGAGTCAGCGGATCGGGGAGTGTACGCTATCTCAGCCAGCCGAAGGACGTCAGCACCTCCATTAGCGGTTCGGGCTCGGTACGCCGCCGCGATGCCACCTAAATGCCGGCCGGGATCGCCAAGTCTTATTTAGCCGCGACCCCTTAAATATCTTGGCAAAACCGGCTGTTTCGCC
The DNA here is from genome assembly GCA_041906145.1 of Rhodospirillaceae bacterium. Classification (GTDB taxonomy): domain Bacteria; phylum Pseudomonadota; class Alphaproteobacteria; order Rhodospirillales; family Rhodospirillaceae; genus SHVO01. The sequence continues at coordinate 108,537 of JAYRJU010000007.1, forward strand.
AGCGCATAGCACCCATGCGGGCCGTGCGCTGGCGCGGCTTTTCTGGGCCCGGTACATGACGCACCGTGCTGTTCATGTCCACCACGCTGCTCCTGAGCTTCCTGACCTTCGCCCTGGTGTCCTCGATCACGCCCGGACCGAACAACGTGATGCTCATGGCGTCCGGCGCCAACTTCGGCTTCCGCTCCACCTTGCCGCACTTCGCCGGCGTGACGTTGGGCTTCGCGGCCATGGTGATACTGGTGGGGCTCGGCCTCGCCGGGATCTTCGCCGCCGCTCCGTGGCTGTACGACGTACTGCGTTGGGTCGGCGCGGCTTACCTTCTGTTCTTCGCCTATAAGATCGCAACGGCGCGCGGGCTAGGTTCGTCCGAGGGTACCAGCCGCCCGGTGACCTTCTGGCAGGCCGTGGCGTTCCAGTGGGTGAACCCGAAGGCTTGGACCATGGTCGTGAGCGCCATCACGGCCTTCGCGCCCGCCCACCCGACCTTTGGCCATATCGCGCTGATCACGTTCCTGTTCTTCCTGGTTGGCCTTCCGTGCTCGCTCATCTGGATGACGTTCGGAATCGGCCTCAAGAATTTCCTGAACCGCCCGGCGGCGCTTCGCGCCTTCAACGTGACGATGGCGGTTCTGCTCGTCATATCGCTGTATCCGCTGATCCAAGGGCTTTAACGCGCAATCCGCTGCAATCGCAGGGGGGTTCCGCGTGTGCACGGGAACGTGCAACGAAGTTCGCGCCTCTGTTGACAAATAATTGCCTAGGCAACTATTGTCCGGGCAACAATTTAGAGGGTTGCATGCCTTTCTATAAAACGGGGACGTTTAACGCCTCGCGCTCGGTGGGCTATCTGATCAAACGGATCAACGCCCTGATGGGGCCGCGGATCGAAGCGCAGTTCGCGGGTGCCGAACTCACGTTCACGCAGTGGGTGGTGTTGATGCACCTGTGTTACGGCGGCGGCGATACCTGCGCAGGTATCGCGGCCAACATGAACCACGATGCCGGCGCATTGACACGTATTGTCGACCAGATGGAAAAGCGCGGCGTTCTGACACGGGTGCGCAGCACCAAGGACCGCCGGGTCGTTCACTTAAAGATGACTCCTAAAGGCAAAGCGTTGGCCAAATCGTTGACGCCGCGCGTAATGAACTTCTGGAATCTTATCCTTACGGAATTCACCGAGGCTGAAGCGCTGACGTTGATCGGCTTGTTGTCCCGGCTCAATGCCCGGCTCGACGCCGAGCCGATTGCCGCGCTCGCGCCGGTTAAAAAGAGGAAGTCCGCATGACGTCCATATCCTTCCGCACAGCGACAGCCGTTGCCGGCTTCGTACTTGCGGGGTGCGTGGCGACTCCGCCGACGAGCCCGCAAGTCACGCAGCGCGGTTTCGACACCTTGGGTCTTGACGCGCAGCCCGGCCCGGCGATCGGCGATCATTGGTGGGCGGCCTTTGGCGATCCGCAGCTTGATCGGGTGGTTGAGACGGCGCTGACGGGCAATCCGACGCTGGCCGGCGCCGATGCCCGCTTGCGGGGCGCGCAATCGATGCTCTCCGAAAGCCGGGCGGCGACTTATCCGCAAGCGACGTTCGATATTCAGGAGCAGTACACGCGGTTCAGCGAGACTTACATGATCCCGCCGCCGATCGGCGGTACCACACGCTGGTTCGGCACCGTGCAGGCCAATTTGAATTGGTCCTTGGACATTGTCGGCAAGCAGAAGATCCAGATTGACCGTGCCCGCGCAACCACGCAGGCGGCGGCTTTGGATGCGGCCGCCGCGCGTCTCGCGCTCGCGGGGGCCGTCACCCAAGCCTATATCGCGCTGGATCGGGCCTACGTGCTGGCCGATGTCGCTGAAGAGACCTTGAAGCAGCGCCAGGGCATTTTCGATCTCACCGCGACGCGGTTTCAAAGCGGGCTGGATAACCCCGCGAACAATAAGGTCGCTGAAGCGCTGCTCGCGGCCGCGAAGATCGAACGCACGCTGGCGTTGGGCGCGCGCGAGATCGCCGAGCATCAGCTGGCCGCGTTGACGGGGGCAGGGGCCGCTGCCCCGATGCTCGCGCGCCCGTCATTGAAAACGGGGGCGCTGGAGCTTCCCGCTAAGCTGCCCGCCGATCTGCTCGCGCGCCGCGCCGATATCGCCGCCGCGCAGACACGCATCGCCGCCGCCATGGCGGGGCGGGAACTCGCGCATAAAGAATTCTATCCAGACGTCAACCTGCTGGGCGCTGTAGGATGGGCATCCATTGGACTGAGCCCGCTGTTCACCGGAGACTCGCTGCAGTACGGCGCTGGACCGGCGATTCATCTGCCGTTGTTTGACGCGGGGCGCTTACGGGCCCAGTACGCGGCTGCGACGGCGACCGTCGACCTCGCCGTCGCGGACTATAATGAAGCTCTTCTGGCAGCGGTGCGCGATACCGCCGATGCGCTCAGCACTGTGAAGACATTGCAGGCGCAAGCCGGCGATCTCGCGCATATGCGCACTGCCGCGGATGCAACCGTCGATCTGGAAGAACGGCGCTATAAGAACGGCCTCTCGCCGCTTCTGAACGTATTGAACGCCCAGGACCTTGCTATTCGCGCGCGCCGCGATAGCGCCGCTTTGTCCGCCGATCTTGCGTCCAGCCGGGTCCGCCTGGTGATGGCGCTCGGCGGCGGTTTCGATCCCGTCAAATCCCTCCAAATTTCTCTCGCTTCAGGACATGACCATGAGTGACATCTCCGCGAATGAAAACCCGCGCCGCAAGCTTCTGACCGGCCTTGGGGTCGTTGTCGTGGGCGCGGCCGCCGCCTACGGGCTCTACTGGTTCATCAACGCCCGCCACTATGTCAGCACCGACGACGCTTATGTCGGCGGCGATATCGTCGCGGTGACCAGCCAGGAGAATGGCAAGGTCATCAAGCTGCGGGCCGACAACACCCAGACCGTGAAGCGCGGTGACGTGCTGGTGGAACTCGATCCCTTGCGCGCGCGTGTCGCCATGGATGCGGCCGAGGCCGAACTGGCCCGTACCGTGCGCAGCGTTCGCGCCAAATTCTCTCGGGTCGACGAACTGCGCGCGCAGGAAGCCTCGGCGCGGATCGCGCTCACGCAGGCGAGGAATGACCTTGCCCGCCGCCAGAAGGCCAGCGACACCATCTCCCAGGAAGAGCTGGCCCACGCGCGCGATGCGGTCATCCGCGCCGAAGCCGCGATCAATGTCATCCAGGGCGGCATCGCCCAGGCGCTTGCGGGGGTCGCAGGGACCAAGATCGCCGACAATCCGGATGTGTTGGCAGCCATCGCGCATGTGCGCAACGCCAGCATCACGCTGAGCCATATGGAGATCACCGCGGCTGTCGATGGGGTGATTGCCCAACGCGGCGTGCAGATCGGACAAATGATCAGCACGGGAACGCCGCTGATGGCCGTCGTGCCGGTCGACGGGCTTTGGATCGATGCAAACTTCAAGGAAGGCCAGCTTGGCGAAATGCGGATCGGCCAACCGGTGACTGTGTCCGCGGATATCTACGGCGACGATGTCACCTACCATGGCAAGGTCGTCGGTTTCGCGGCCGGAACAGGCAGCGCCTTCGCGTTGCTACCGCCGCAGAACGCTTCGGGCAATTGGATCAAGATCGTACAGCGCGTGCCGGTGCGTATCGCGCTGGACCCGAAGGAACTGCGCGAGCATCCCCTGCGCATCGGCCTCTCGGTTCACGCGGAGGTGGATCTGCGCGATCAGAATGGCTCCGTCATGGGCGCGTCCACGCACGCCCGCGAAGTGGCCACGGAAGTGGGCGCGATCGAAGCCGCGACCGGCCAGGTCATCGCGCGAATTCTGTCGGAAAACGGCGCCTAATCCATGTCCGGGCCGGGACAACAGACGCCGCTCAGCGGCGCTCAGCTTGCGATCACATCTGTCGCGCTCGCGCTCGGCACGTTCATGCAGGTGCTGGACACGACCATCGCCAACGTGTCCTTGCCCACCATTGCGGGTAACCTCGGCGCGAGCACCAGCCAGGGGACGTGGGTTATCACGTCTTTTGCGGTGGCCAACGGCGTCGCTGTTCCTTTAACCGGGTGGCTGATGGGGCGCTTCGGCGTTGTGCGCACTTTCGTGACCTCGGTGCTGTTGTTCACCCTGGCCTCTTTCCTGTGCGGAATTGCCTGGAGCCTGCCGGCGCTCATCGTCTTCCGTATCCTTCAGGGCGCCGTATCCGGGCCGATGATCCCGGGCTCGCAGGCGCTGCTCATCTCTATCTTTCCCCCGCAGAAGCGCGCAACGGCGCTCGGCATTTGGTCGATCACGACCCTCGTGGCGCCGATCATCGGGCCGGTTCTCGGTGGGTTCATTTCGGACAACTATCACTGGAGTTGGATATTCCTGATCAATATCCCGGTCGGGGTGGGCACGGCGTTCCTGTGCTGGGTGAACCTGTCCAAGCGCGAGACGCCCACCCGTAAACTACCTATCGACAGCATGGGCCTCGCCTTGCTGGTCATCTGGGTCGGGGCGCTGCAGATCATGCTCGACCTTGGCAAGGACGCCGACTGGTTTGAATCACGCGAGATCATCGCGCTTACGATCGTCTCCGTGATCGCCTGCGCCGCCTGGATCATCTGGGAACTCACGGATAAGCATCCCATCGTCGATTTGTCGCTGCTCAAGCGCCGTAACTTCCTACTTGGCACGTTGGCCTTGTGTTTAGGCTACGCGGTGTTCTTCGCGAACATCTTGCTGCTGCCGTTGTGGCTGCAGACCAATGTCGGTTATAACGCGACCTGGGCGGGGCTAGTGGCTGCGCCAGGTGGATTCATTGCGGTTTTGATCACGCCGCTGACCGCTAAGATGCTGGCGAAATTCGATGCCCGCTGGGTCGCAACCGTTTCCTTCGTCGCGTTCGCCGCGTCCTATTTCATGCGGGCGGGATATACCAACGACGCCAGCTTCTGGGATTTCGCGTTCCCATTGCTGGTCAACGGCATCGCGACCGGCACCTTCTTCGTGAGCACCATCACGCTATCGCTCGATGGCATCCCGCCGGAGCGCATCCCCTCGGCGTCGGGTATCGCAAATTTCACGCGCATCACGGCCGGCAGCTTCGCGGCGTCCATCGCGACCACGATGTGGGACCAGCGGGAGGCCTTGCACCAGAACCGCCTCGCGGACGCGACGAGCGTGTTCAACATCAATACTCAGATCGCTTTGGACCGTTTGCACAGCTTTGGTTTCAGCGACCTTCAAGCTGTCGGCGCGCTCACGCGCACCTTACTCACCCAGGCCTATCTGCTGGCCGTGATAGATCTGTTTTGGATCTCCGGATGGTTGAGCATCGTGGCGATTGGTCTCGTGTGGATGGCGCGGCATAAAAGAGGCCCCGCGAGCGGGCCTGTCGCCGCAGACTAATACCGGCGAAATTCGTACGGTTCACATCCGAAACGCGTTCAAAAAATCGCCTTATTCAGCGGATATCCATGTTCAGATCCTGCGGTTTGGCTGCTGCGGGGCTATTCCAGGAGCTGGTTGATTTTGACCGAAATCGACATCGGTCTTGCTGGACAGCGCTTGATTGCGGCTTACGGTACAGAAGCTTGGTTCATCGCCGCCGACCTCGCGGTGGCGGCGGCGCGCGCGGGGAACGACAGCGCGGCTGATCTATGTAATCGGATCGCCCAAGCGATCGAAGAGATGGGCATCACGCAATACCGCGTGCAGTAGAAGCGGTCACAATTCGACACGTAATCGGCAGGAAACTACGTTCACTCCGCCGCGTTATCTTTCTGCCTCAACAGAAAACAGGAGATGACATGGGCAAATACGCACCCCCAATTCCACCCGCGAGCCGTAGCCCCAAAGGTTCTCACATGCAGTCAACCGACGGTGCTGAAAACGCGCACGTGACAGAAACCGACAAGCGTCTGCGCAATCAGGAGCAACAGGGGCGCCAGGCCAACATCGCGCAGAACACGCGCAACCAAGGGTATCAACAGGACCGATAGCAATGGCATCCTCAAAACATCCAGAGACGAATCGCCATCACGGCGGGCCCGGCTCCAGCCACCAGAGTCCAGACCGGTTGGATCCCACCCTGAACCCCAAAATCTCGCCGTCCGATCTTCACCAACACCAAGGCAGACACAGCCGGGTGTCGGGTGGGGGCGGAGAAGCAGACAGTCATCACTCGCATCAAGAGCGCATAAAAGGTGAGACTTAAAAGGAAAGGGCGGGATGTAAAAAACATCCCGCCCTTTTTTCATATCGCCGCCGTTACTTGGATGGCGGTCCGCTCGGCTGGGCCGCACCCTTCACGCCGGCGTCGTTCGACTTCAGGTCGTTACGCAGCGGGGTTTGGGTGAGACGCGCTTCATAGCGCTTTTGAACGGTCATCTGTTCATCGCTTGTTGCGGCCTTGAGCATATCCGAAGAGCAATCGGCCTGTTCTTTGGCTGAAAGGCGCGTGTCCGAGCAAATTAGCGCGGACGTCGCGATGGTTGGCGAGGAACCGGTGGTCGCCGACGCGCCCGAACGGGGCTCGACAACGACTTGGGTTGAAGTAGTCGACGGCACCTGAATGCGTTCCTGAGTGACGGCGATATTGGAATCGGCATTCTTCACACCGGCTTCATCAGAGCGCAGATCATTGCGCAGCGGGGTGGAGGTGGGCTCGGACGCGAACGTCGGGACCGCAAAGGCGGAAGCGAGCAGCGCACCAATGAGAAGTTTCTTCATGGATTGATCTCCTTTTTCTTCGTGATGCGGCCTTCACGACCACACTGGAGAGCTAACCCCTGAATTATGGTGATTGTTCGGAAATCCCTTGTTTTATCGCGCCATATTCAACTCTTGCGGCATAGCCGTCCCGCCTGCACGCGTAATCTCGTGCGCCGCGCGAGAAGATCGAAGGGCTGTTCGCGGAGCCTAGCGGCGGCGGGCGCCTTTAACGCCCGCTTCCTCGGAACGGAGGTCGTTGCGAAGCGGCGTCATGTTGTTGAGGACCCAGTAGTAGCTGGACATCACGCGCTGGCGTTCGCGGTCCGATTTTGCCATGCGCATCTCTTCGCGACAGTCTTTTTGCTGGATGGGCTTGAGCCGCGCGTCACTACAGAAGGTTTCGGAGCTGACGTTTTGCGCAAAGGCCGGGATCGCGGATATGGAAGTAAGGACGGCGCCGATAACGAAAGCTTTCATGGATCGTCTCCTTTGAAAGGGTCCGCAGGGAAACGAGCATATTCTAACAGAACTGGCGGGGAACTGGAGCACGTCGATCACGTTGAATTTCCGAACGAATATTAGCGAGACGCGTCCTCATGCGGAAAATCATCGAATTCGAGCCCGAAAGCTACGATGCGCTCGTCCTGCTGGCGCGCGACCGGATGAGTTCGCTTCAGGAGCTCGCCGACGAGGCGTTCCGCGATCTTCTTGTGAAACACGGTAGGCCGTCGTCCCTCAAAGACGCATTGAGGCGGAGCCTGAAGAAGACGCCGGCTAAACGCGGCGCTAACCGGCCTGGGCGCCGAGGCGAGGCCAGACCGCCGTGAGATAATTCACGATCGTATCCGGGTCGGTGGTTTCGTACGGGTCTTGGTCGGCGCCGTTGTCGTTGATGCCAGGTTCCTCGAACCACTTTTCGATGACGCCGTCGTGTACGACCATGGCGTAGCGCCAGCTGCGGTAGCCGAAGCCTAGATGCTCTTTATTGACCAGCATGCCCATGCGGCGCGTGAAATGACCCGAGCCGTCGGGAATCATCTTTATGTTCTTGATATTCAGCATTTTCGCCCATTGGAACATGACGAAGGCGTCGTTCACGCTGATGCAGTAGACCTCGTCGATCTTGAGGCGGCGGATTTCTTCGTAGGCGGCCTCGTAACCCGGGCACTGTTTGGACGAGCAGGTCGGGGTGTACGCGCCTGGAAGAGAGAAGACGACAGCTCTTTTGCCGGCAAAGAAGTCGGCGGTCGTACGGTCCTGCCAGCGATAGGGATTAGGCCCCGATATGCTATCGTCACGCACACGGGTCTTGAAGACCACGTCGGGCAGCCGCCGTCCTTCCATGGGTGTCCTCCGAGTTAAGGCGGTGCGCCCAAAAGGGGCAGCACATACACTTAACTCGCGCGGACAATCACTGTTCCCACCGGCATCAGGCTCAGGCGCGCCAGCTTAAGGTGAGCCCACGCGAAAGGCAGACCGATGATAGTGATGCCAAGGATCACGGCCCAGAACAGATGGCCGAGGGCCAGCCACCAGCCCGCCAGGATGAACCAGACGATATTGCCGATGAAGCTGAGCGCGCCCGCTCCTCTGTGCTCCTCGACCGTTTGGCCAAAGGGGAGAAGCGTGTAAAGCGCGATACGGAATGCGGCGGGAGCCCAGGGCAGGCCAACGATCGTAATGGCGATCACGCACCCGGCGATGAACCAGCCCGCCGCCATGGCGAAACCGCCGAAGATGATCCAGACGACGTTTAGGAGAAGCGATCCGGGTCCCATGGGCATCCTTCTGAAATAAAAAAGGCCGCGGATTGCGCCCCGCGGCCCTTGTCCGGCTAGTTGCCGAGATAGTCGCGCTTACCGATTTCGACACCGGCATGACGCAGGATCGCGTACGTCGCGGTCGCGTGGAAATAGAAGTTCGGCAGCACGAAGTCGGTGAGATAATCGAGGCCCTTGAAGTGCAGTTCACGCGGACCCGCCTTCAGGGTGATGTCGCGGGTTTCGCAATCCTGGAACTGCTCCGGCTTCAAGCCTTCGAGGAACGCGATCGTCTTGCCGATGCGCGCCTTCAAGTCCTCGATGGTGGTTTCATTGTCCGGAAAGGACGGAACTTCGACGCCGGCGAGGCGCGCGCCGCATCCCTTAGCGCCATCGCTCATGATCTGGACCTGACGGGCCAGTGGAAACATGTCGGGGGCCAGGCGGTAGCCGGCGAGCACGGTCGGTTCGACTTTCTTAGCGGCGCAGAACGCGGCGGCTTTATCGAGAATGGCGGTCATATTCTTCATATAGCGAATCATGACCGGGACGGACGCGTTGTACATATTGATAGCCATCGTGGATTTCCCCTGGTGGACGAATTTGAAAGCAATGTCCTATTCGTCCATAGTTCAGGGCCCATTTCCAGCCAAAATCGCGTGTCTTCGGGGACGATTTATTCCCGCAAGTTCCGGAAGGTCACGGAATAGCGAAGGGCGTCTAGCGCCGGGACGCTGTGCTCCCAGACTGTGCGGGATTCGCCGCTAAGGACATAGAGAGAGCGCGGTGCGATATCGACCCAGCGGCGTTCCCAAGCGGCGCCCGTCTTCTTCCGGAACCGCAGCCGTGCGGGCGCGAGAAAAGAGAAGGCGGCGACCTCATCGAACTCCGGCTTGTCGCGATGCCATCCGATTCCGGCGCCCGGCGCGTATTCGGTGATGAGCGCATGCGCGATGCGGGCGGGCGCTACATTCAGCGCCGCCGCGGCGCGGTCGCGCAGGGCGAACAGAAATTCCGGGATCGGATCAGCTTCGCGCAGACGGCTGGCCGCATAATCGTAGCGGGCGCCATAAGAAACGATACGACGGTTTCCGAGGTAGCCGTGGAATTCGAAAGGCTTGAAGTCCAGCGCCGTGAACCGCGCGGCCAGCGCCTGTTCTTCGGCGTGTGTGATTGCGTCCGGCTCGTAAACGAGGCCCGGCGGCAGAGTTTGCTGAGGGAAAAGATCCGGCTGCGGCACGCTTCTTATTTAAGAGGCAAGCCGCAAAATGCCACTAAGCGTGCGGCTTCATGACGCATTTGATGCAGCCGTCTTCCTTTTTCTTGAGTTTCTCGTAGAGCCTGGGGCCGTCATCGAGGCTACACGTATGCGTGATGACGAAGGAGGGGTCGATCTGGCCTTCCTCGATGAACCGCATGAGCTTGTCCACGTAGTTCATCACATTGCACTGGCCCATGCGGATGGTGACGCCTTTTTGGAAGGCGGCGCCGAAGGGGACCATGTTGAGGAAGCCCGCATAGACGCCGGAAACCGAGATTGTGCCGCCGGCGCGCACGTTGCGCATGCACTCGCGCAGGGCATGGATGCGGTCCGTGCCGAGGCCGGTGAGGGCGAGAGCGCGGTCGGCGATCGCGTCGCAGCTGCCGGTGCCATGAGCCTCCATCCCGACCGCTCATAGCCGAGGATGTCACCTTTCTCCATCGCAGGCGCAACACTTCGCGAGTTCACGTCCAATTCCGGACGATGCGCCCGTTACGATCGCGAGTTTATTCGCCATGGGGTTTTCTCCTCTTCGATTTGCGGCTGTGACCTGCAAACGACCCGGAATCGCGACTGTTCCGTGGCGGGCGGGAGGTTTAGTGCTTGATAGTCGCTTCGTTCTGGTTCGGCGCAACACCCGGTAATGCAGGGCGCACCGCCCCGGCGATGACCTCCTGGCGGCGGTGCGGTAGGCACCAGGGCATTTCCTCCTGCAGCCAGGCGAGCATTTGTTCGCGCACGTCGCAGCGCAGGTCCCAGGCGGCGCCGGAGTTCTTCGCGCTGACGAGGATACGCAGCTCTACGTTTTCGTCTTTCAGCTCCGTCACCTGCACGTTGAATACTTTGCCGTCCCACAACTTCGCACTCTTCACCACCTGTTCGGCCTTCGCGCGAAATGCGGACACCGGGACGCGAGGATCGAGCTGAAACGCGACCGGAGCAAGCAGCGCCGCGTCCGATCGCGTATAGTTTTGGAAGGGCCTCTCGATGAAATACGAGAGAGGTACGACGAGCCGGCGAAGATCCCACAACCGGATTACAACGAAGGCGCCACCGATGTCCTCGACGTTTCCGAACTCATTTTCGACAACTACGACGTCATCGATACGGATGGGCTGCGTGATCGCGATCTGAAGGCCGGCGATGATGTTCGAGAGCACGGGGCGGGCCGCCAAACCGATTGCGATGCCGGCGACTCCGGCTGATGCAAAAAGACTGACACCAAATTGACGCACTGCGTCGAAAGCCATCATCGCGGTGGCTGCCGTGACGATGTAGATCAGGACATTCATCGTGCGCTTGAGAATTTTCACCTGTGTGAGGTGTTTACGCGCCAGAAGGTTGTCGTCAACGTCGATGCGGTAGCGACGGATGTGGAGCGCCGAACCGACATCGACCGCGACGAGACACGTCCATCCGATCAGGATGACCAGTGCGACCCAGAACACCTGCGCCGAGATAGCTTTGAGCGCCGCGGGAAAGAGCGGCGATTGCAGGGCGAGATTAACGGCCGTGAGCACAAACGCTGCGCGAATGAGGCTCCGGACGCGCAGGATAAACGGCTCCCAGAATTCCCGCCTTTTCTTGAGCAGCCGCAAAGCGGCCCGCTCGAATAGGGCATAAAGGCCGATGGCCGCCAAAGCTGAAATGGCCGCGAGTGCGAGGCCAAACACCCACGCGGGGGCCCATGTCATCGCGCGGTGAAGATATTCGTAGGCCTGATCGACAATGGTCATGTCTCAATAACGCGCAAGGCGGGTTGCAGGTTACGCGCCGCACTTCGCGGCTGCAAAACGCCGGCGCGCAAAACGAGCGCCTTACTGCCTCGCGCGCGATGCAAGGCCTTTAATTCTGAGCGGTCTAGGAACAGTCGTGAATCCCTCTCGTTGTCGAAATGATGGCGAGAGCGAGCGCCGCGTCCTGCGGTGCTTGGTGGCTTTCAAAGTAAAGAGGGAGATCTTCCATGCAGCAGGGGAAAACGGCGAGCGCCGCGGCTTCGAGCGCGTCCACGGGTTCTAAAAAAGGCCCGCGAGCGCAGCACACGAAATCGAAGCAAAGCGCGGTGGCTTCGACCGAACCTGATGCGTCGAAAAAGACGCAAGGCAAGCCGGGGCGCCCGGCGGGGCGCATGAAAGCAGCAGCCGCGAAATCCGCGGACATGGATGCAATCGCGCTTCTGAAAAATGACCACCGAACGGTGGAACAGTTGTTCAAGGCTTACGAAGAGGCGCAAGCGACCTCGGCAAAAAGCGAGCTCGCGCGTCAGATCTCAATGGAGCTGATCATCCACGCGCACCTGGAAGAGCAAATTTTCTATCCAGCCTGCCGCGAGAAGGGCGTCGAGGACGATGCCTTGGATGAGGCGCAGGTCGAGCATGACGGCGCGAAGGTCATGATCGCCGACATTTTGGAAGGATCGCCCGACGATCACTACTACGACGCCAAGGTGAAGGTGTTGAAGGAATACATCAAGCACCACGTCAATGAGGAAGAGAAGTCGGACGGAATTTTCGCGAAAGCGCGACAGGCAAGTGTGGACCTGAGTGAACTTGGTACGCAGCTCAAGTCCATGAAGGACCAACTGACGGCGGAAGGGGATGCCGTAGCGGCCGCGCCGCTAGAAACGCCCTCGCTACAGCTCAATCACATCAACGCAATGTCGGAGGAGACGCAGATGCCAAGGCAGAGCAATTACGACGATGAAGACGACTTCCGTTCTTCACGCGGTCGCGGCGGCAATAACCGGTCACGCGACGACGAGGGACGTTTCATGAGTGACGACGATGATCGCGGCGGCCGCGGCCGTTCGTCGCGTTCCAGCTATGATGACGAGGATGATAACCGCAGCCGCAGCAGCCGTGGCCGCAATATGGATCGCGATGATCAAGGGCGATTCATGAGCGACGATGACGATGACGATCGCAGCGGACGTGGGCGCAGCAGCGGCGGCCGCGGACACGGCGGTTGGTTCGGAGATTCGGAGGGTCACGCTGAAGCGGCGCGTCAGCGCGGTTCCAGCAGCCGCTCCTCGCGCTCCAGCTACGACGATGATGAAGATGACAGCCGATCCTCGCGTGGCCGCGAGGAAAACAACCGCATGCGCGACGACGATGGCCGCTTCGCCAGCGATGACGACGACAACCGCGGTGGCCGGAGCCGGTCGTCGCGTTCGAACAATGACGACGATGATGACGATCATTCGTCGCGCGGCCGCGGCGGCGGCGGCCGTGGACATGGTGGCTGGTTCGGAGATACCGAAGGCCATTCGCGTGCGGCGATGCAACGTCAGCAATCGCAGTCGAGCGGTCAGGATGACGAGGATCGCGGCGGGCGTAGCCGTGGCCGCAGTCAAAGCGGCAGGAGCCAAAGCAGCCGTAACCAAGGCGGCCGCAGTCAGAGCGGCGGCGGAAGGCATGATGGCCACGGCGGCTGGTTCGGCGATTCCGAGGGGCATTCCCAGGCGGCGCGCCGCGGCTGGCGTGACCGCGACTAAACCTTAGACTCTCCAAGGTGGCAGGGGTCGCCGGCCGGGAAGCCCCGGTCGGCGGCCTTCGTTTGAATCGAGGGCATGAACGTTACCCTCGTAAATCTATTTCTTCTTTTGGTGCTGATGCCCGCATGGCTGCTTGCGGGCCTCGCGGACTGGTGGTGTCATCGGCGTGCCTACATTGAGCAAAATGGTGGGGTGAAGGAATCCTTGATCCATCTCGTGCTGTCGGCCCAGGCGGCCGTGGCGATCATGCCGGCGCTGGAGATAAACGCGGCGAGTATCGCGAACATAGGCGTGATGTTCGTCGCCCATGAATTGACGACCACCTAGACGTTCGTGTTGCAACTCCCGAGCGTCCCTTGACGCCGACGGAGGGGAGAGTTCACAATTTTTTGACCGGCATCCCTTTTGCCGGATTGTTGCTTGTGATGGCGACGCATAGTGAACAGACGGAGGCCCTGTTTGGGTTCGGACGAGCGAGCGCCGACCTTTCGTTACGGTGGAAAGAGCCTGCATTACCGGTTACATACATCGCTGGCTGGATCGGCGCATCGATCGCCCTGAATGTCCTGCCCTTCCTGGAAGAATTGCTCCGTGGCTTGAGAAGTGCGCGGCATCGGGGTTAAGGTGCCGCGATGAGCCATAAGCAAAAAAGGGTCAGGCCGGTTTTTTTGGTCGCGCTGGGCGTGGCGTTGTTGGGCTTTGGTCTCATCAGCGGGATCGCGCTCGATCTCGCGACCCGGCCGAAAGAAAAACTTCCCTCCAGCTTGCGGCCCGGAGCCGCCGCGCGGGCTCCCGCGGCTACAGTGAACCCCAACTCGCTTGACGCACTCGAAGTAACAAACATCCGTCCTGAACGCCTGACCGGGCAACCGATGCGGGCCTGGGCGCCGGATGTACCGGAACGGGCGGGACAGAGCGATCCCTTGGTGGCGTTCGCGGTGCCGACGACGGCGCAGCGTGATCGTCCGGGGATAGCGATTGTCATCGATGACATGGGCGTGGATCGCGCGCGGTCTTTACGCATGATCGAACTCAAGGGGCCGTTGACCCTGTCGCTCATGACTTATGCCGACAACTTAGCAGACCTTGCGGGGCGTGCGCGGCGTGGCGGCCATGAGGTGATGGCGCACCTTCCGATGGAACCGATCGATCCGAATGAAAACCCGGGTAAGGGCGCTTTACGGGTGAGCATGGACGAAGCCGCGATCCGGGCGACCCTCGCGGCGGACCTTGATCCATGGAGCGGCTATGTCGGCATCAATAATCACATGGGCAGTAAATTCACCACCGATCGCAGCCGCATGAATGTCGTGATGACGGAACTGAAAGCGCGCGGCCTGCTATGGCTGGACTCAAAGACGATTCAGGGCTCGGCGGGAACCGCGGCGGCGCAGGCGGCGGGCGTGCCCTACATCGAGCGCGATGTGTTCATCGATAATGAGCAAACGGTCGACGCGGTCCTCGCACAGCTGGCTGATGCGGAAAAAATCGCACGGAGCCGGGGAACCGCGATCGCCATCGGGCATCCGCACGACGCGACCTTGGAGGCCTTGGTGCGATGGCTGCCGGGGACGGACCGCAAGGGGATTGCGCTTGTGCCCGTGACGGAAGTCCTGCGCCGGCGCGCCGCCGCGCCCTAGCGCGTATTCACCGCAAGCTGCGCGGCGAACGCTTTCTTGTAAGCTGGCCGCGCCTCTGCGCGCGCGACATAGGCCGCCAGGTTTGGGAATTCTTCCAGAACGCCCGATGATCTCAGCCGGAGCAGGACCGAGACCATCATCAGGTCGCCCGCGCTGAATGCGCCGTCGAGCCAGTCCTCGTCGCCCAAGTGCGCGGAAAGCTGCTTCATTCGCGCCTGTGCGGCTTTCGCGACCAAGGGCAGGCGCGCTTCGTACCAGGGCTTGTCACGTTCGAAGAACTTGGCGGTCGTGAATTCAAGGATCGGTGGCTCCATTGTGTTGACCGCGGCAAACATCCACGTGATCGCGCGTGCCCGCGCGTTCGGTTCTTTGGGCAAAAGTCCCCCATGCCGCTCGGCGATATGAAAAACGATGGCCCCTGTCTCGAACAGGGCGAGATCGCCGTCCTCATAGGTCGGAATCTGGCCGAAAGGGTTCAAGGCCAAATGCTCCGGTTCTTTCAACGCGGGGAACGATACGAGGCGCACGTCATACGCCTGACCGGCCTCCTCGAGCGCCCAACGGACGCGTGTGTCGCGCGCAAGCCCCTTGCCGCCGTCGGGAGACCGGTCAAACGCGGTAATCGTGATGGTCATCGCGAGCGTCCTATGTGCGTATAGGGAAGAGGGCGCGTAAGCGTGCTTCTCGCAACCAGAGTCCGCCCCAAATGAACAGCCCAAAATAAACGCCAAAGAAGATGTGACTGAACCACGGATTGCCCAGGCGGGCATGAGTCGCGACAGCGCCGCCGAGATAGCCCGTGAGCAAAATGGCGCCGAGGAACGCCGTACGCGGCCAGATATAAAGCGCCGTGCAGGCGAGCAACACGACGCCGAGGGGGAAACCACTTTCCGCCGGCCAACCCAGTTCGCGCCCGGTCTCGGCGACGATGGGTAACTGAAGCAGCTTCATCGCCGCATCCATGAGAAGAAACAGGACCACCAGGCCTGACAGCGCATAGCCGGTGTAGAGCATCTTCTTTGATGTGTCGGTCATGACTTCCCCCTCGATGTCCGCTTAGGCCGGTTCGTTGATAGCCCAGTTGATGCCGAACGGATCGGCGAGGCGGCCGTAACGGTCGCCCCAGAAGGCGCGTTCCAGCGGCAGCGTAATCTTGCAGCCGGCATCGACCGCGCGTTTCCACCAGGTATCCCCGTCTTTCACGACCAGTTGCATCGTGACGCCGGACGACGGCGCGTGAGGAAAGCCGTGTTCCGGGAAAGGATCGCTCATCATCAGCGAGCCGCCGTTGATCTCCATATGGCAATGCATCACGCGCTTGCCGTCTTGAGCCGGCATGCGGGCGAGTTCCTTGGCGCCGAAAGCTTTCTGATAGAATTCAGAGGCTTTCGTGACACTCTCGACATTAATATAGGGGATGATGCCATTGGTCAGCGCGCCGCCGGCCGCGACAGCTGCTTGGTTTTCCTTGGTCATGGCTGGGAACGCGAGGCCAATCAGTTCGATGGTGCCGTCGCCCATATCCGCGAGCAGTGTTTTACTCTCCTCGATCATCTGCTCTTTGGTGTCCGCGGCGCAGATGGAAACGCCCATCGCGCCGAACAGGACCGAGCCCGCATCCGGCGCGGTGTCGACGGTGTAATTGCCGTCTTTCAGCGTGACGCGCGCGGCAGAGGCGGTGCGCTTGCCTACGGGGGCCGTGACGATGAGTTTGCCGGAGGCCAAAGCCTCGTTGATTTTTTTCATCATGGCAGCCATGTGCTCGCCTGAGGGCGGGCCTTTGGCGACAGCGGCCGGATCGACCGTGTAAAGCGTAACGAATTGCATCGTCGGTTCCCCTATATCGTCGCTGCGACTTCTTCGAGCTGTTCGGCGGCTTTGCGCCAGCCCTGGTGGAAACCCATCTTGTCGTGCTGGTCGCGTGACTCCGCGGTCCAGTGACGCGCGACGGCGCGGTACATGGCCTTACCGTTGCCTGCATCCTCGAAGGTCACTTCCGCCACGAAAAAAGGCGCGCCGTCCTTCGGGACCCAACCGGCCGTGAAGGCATCAGTGAAGACGATCTTTTGGTTCGGCACGACTTCGAGGTAGACGCCAGAGTTCGGAAACTCCTGACCTTCGGGCGAACGCATGACGACAAGGCAGGCGCCCCCCCGCGCGCAGATCGCGTTCGACACTCACGGTGGTCCATGGCTTCGGTGTGAACCACTTCATCATCAGTTCGGGTTCAGTCCAGCAGCGATAAAGCTTTTCCTTCGGGGCATTGATGACTTTTTCGAGAACGAGATCATATCCGGCGGTCATGGAGGTGGTCCTTATTTCTGAATGTGTGAGGGGTCCATGAAGAGGACTTCCCAGGTGTGGCCGTCCGGATCCTCGAAGGTGCGGAACATCATGAAACCGTAGTCAGTGAGCGGCCGGGGTTCGGTTGCGCCCGATTTTACCGCCGCGTCGACGATGCGATGAACATCGTCCTTGGAGTCCGTCGAAAGGCAGATCAACATTTGCGCGGTTTTCGAGGAGTCCGCGATCTGCTTGCGCGTGAACTGGCTGAACTTCTCATGCGTGAGGAGCATCACATAGATATCCTCCGACACGACGATGCTGGCGGCGGTGTTGTCGGTGAACTGGGGGTTGTGCTTCCAGCCCAGGGACTCATAAAACGCCATGGAGCGCTTCAGATCCTTCACGGGCAGGTTCATAAATACCTTATGGGCCATTTCTCTCTCCTGCGGCGGGCTTGAGCCCCTGTTACGCTCCTAGGACGAGTGAGGGCTGAGGAGTCCGACACGCTCTCGCGAAAAAATTTAGGCGGAATTCCGGGCTTTTTCCGCATCGGCCGTCAGGCGGTCGATGTGCATGCGGATATGGGCCGCTTCGGCCGGCGTATTGGCTAGCGAAATGGCGCGGTCGAAGGCTTCACGCGCCGCGCGGTTCCGGCCGAGTTGAAGTAACAGCGCCCCCCGGGCGCCATGGAAATGGAAGTAACCGCCGAGCGCGGCTTCCAAGGGCGCGATCATTTCCAGCGCGGCTTCTGGGCCCTTGGTTTTTGATACAGCGACCGCTCGATTGAGGGTGATCACGGGCGAGGGATTTAGACGCTCCAAGGTCGCATAGAGCGCGTCGATCCCCGGCCAATCGGTGTCGGCATATTGGCGCGCGCGCGAGTGCAGAGCGGCAATGGCGGCTTGCACGAGGTACGTGCCGGTTTGACCGTGGCGCATCGCTTTGTCGATGAGGGCAAGCCCTTCCTGGATCAACGTCACGCGCCAGAGGCTGCGGTCCTGATCCTCAAGAAGCACGATCTCGCCAGCGGCGTTGTAACGCGCGGGCGCGCGTGAATGCTGGAGGAGCATGAGCGCGAGAAGACCCATGACCTCGGGTTCGGCCTGATACATGCGTAGGAGCAGGCGCCCGAGACGGATGGCTTCCTCGGCGAGCATGCCGCGCTCTTCGTCCTTCGGGCCAGCGGAGTAGCCTTCGTTGAAAACCAAATAGATCATCGCCATGACGGCGGCGAGACGCTCGGCACGCTCCACCGCGCCCGGCGTCTCGAACGGAACGCCCGCGTCCGATACCTTGGCTTTGGCGCGGGTGATACGCTGTTCCATGGCCGTCTCGCTGACGAGGAAGGCGCGTGCGATCTGTTTCACCGAAAGTCCGGAGACGATGCGAAGCGCGAGCGCTATTTGTTGCGTGGCCGGTAGGTCGGGATGGGCGCAGATAAACAACAGGCGCAGCATGTCGTCGCGGTAGTGTGTTTCGTCGAGCCGGTCCGCCATATACGCCTCGCGGTCGGAGAGGTCCGAGACCTGCTCCTCGTCCGGAAGTGCGGTCATGCGTGCGTTCTTACGAGTGGCGTCGAGGGCTGCGTTGCGGCCGACCATGATCAGCCACGCGGCTGGATCGCGCGGCGGGCCGTTCGTGGACCAGGTCTTAAGCGCGCGCAGGCAAGATTCTTGAAATGCTTCCTCGGCTGTATCGAGGTCGCGGAAGTAGCGCAGGAGCGCGGCGATAGCCTGAGGACGGGCAGCCGTGATGGCCCCCTCGATCCAGGCAAGATCGTTCACTGCTTACGCCCCGATCTTGGCGCGCGCGGCTTCACCATAAGGAAGAGCGCTGGCCTTGGTATCCACCGGCGAACCGGGCAGATAGAGCGCGATGGGACGCAGCTCGTAGGCCCCACCCGGATTGGCTGCGGTCAGCTCGCGCGCGAAGCTAAGGCCTTCTTCAAGATCTGCCACGTCAATGATGTAGAAGCCGAGAAGGGCTTCCTTGGTCTCCGCATAGGGACCGTCAATTACGAGACCCCTGGCTTTATGAAGAGTCGTGGCGGCCGAGGTCGGCAGCAGCCGTAAGGAGGGCTTTAGTTTGCCGGCCTTTTCCCACTTGTCGTGGACCACCGATAGCTTGGACATAACGGCCTCGTCCTGCTCCTTGGTCCAATTGCAGACGACTTCTTCGGAATTGTAGCAAAGCACCGCGTACATCATAGCCTTAGCCCTCACTGTGACGATCCTAGGACGCGCGAGCATAGCCCGCTCCGACATCGGGCCATGCGAAAAATTTGCATGGTTTCCCAGGGGATTGAGGTTGGCGGCTGGAGATTATATGTAAGGGCCGCGAGGCCACGTCCTCGCCAGGCTGTTATTCAGCATGGTTTATGTCCGGGACGGCCCGGCGCTCTTTTTATTCAAAAAGGAGGGCCGCCATGGCCTGGATCTATCTCGTTATCGCCGGACTATTCGAAGTGGTGTGGGCTTATTTCATGAAGCAGTCCCACGGCTTCACGCGCGTCGTGCCGACCGTTGTCACGTTTCTGACCATGTTCATAAGTTTCGGCCTGCTGTCGGTGTCGATGAAGACGCTGCCGCTGGGCACCGCCTATGCGATGTGGACGGGCATTGGCGCGCTCGGCGCTTTTCTCGTCGGCATTATCGTGTTGGGAGAACAGGCAAATCCGATGCGCATCGGTGCGGCGGCGCTGATTGTGACGGGGCTTGCGCTGATGAAAATCTCTTCGCCGGCGTAATCGATCTAAACACTCATTTAGGCCGAAGCGAAAAACCGACACGTTTCACGCTTTTGTGTTCGGGAGTTTTCGCTTTGCCTAACCTGATAAATGTGCAACTTACGCGCCGGGCAAAACAAACCAAATAACAACGAGGTTGGGGCCCTTTATCCAACTCATAGTGAGAGGCGTTGTTTATATATGTCAGCTGCTATTATTCGTCCGGTGCTCTTTGCTGCCGTCGTCGCGATCGCTGCGACCGGTTATTACGGCTTCAGCCAGCACCAGAAAGTTGAAGATTATCGCGCCGCGCATGCGTCGCTGAAGGCCGAACGTGACTCGCTCCTGGCGAAGACCGATCAGCTGAGCGGTGAAGCAGCTGCCGCCAAACGCGCGCAGCAGGAAGCCGAAGCGAAGGTGGCGGAGCTTCAGACCGCCGCGCCCGCGACCACCAAGAAGACCGCGACCCGCTGAAATTTCCTGATGTGATATTGAGGGGCGTTCCGATTTCGGAGCGCCCCTTATTCTTCTGCGACTAGTGGGGCGCGGGCTCCAGCCGCGCGAAGAGGCGGATCAATTCCGCCAGGCGCGACACGCGCATTTTCTCCATCACGCGGGCTTTATATACTTCGATCGTGCGGACGCTGAGATTCAATGCGGCGGCGATTTCGCGATTGTGGCGGCCGTCGAGCACGGCCTCGAGCACTTGGCGCTCGCGCCCAGACAATGTGGCGAGCCGTTCTTCGATGTGGTGGCGTTCGGCGCGTACGGCCGCGGCGCGGTCCGAGCTTGAGAGCGCGTCATCCAGCACGCGCATCATCTGATCCTCAAGCACCGGCTTTTCCAGGAAATCGAACGCGCCGGATTTTAGGGCGCGGGTGGCGGAGGAAATGCTCCCGAACGCGGTCACGACAATGATCGGCGCGGTAATGCCGCGCGTGCGGCACGTCTCGACCACTTCGAGGCCGCCGATACCGCTCATGCGCAGATCGAGGATCATGCAGTCAAGCTGGGGCAGGGATGGCGAGGCGAGCAACTCCTCTCCGCTGCCAAATTCGACGACGTCGAAGTCGCGAAACCTGAGGACGAGCGCGAGCGAATCGCGCAGGGCCGCGTCGTCATCGATGATCCCGATAGTGCGTCCAGTAGGCATAGCAAGAACTCCTAGTACTCGACTGGAAGGGTGACCACGAATTTGGCCCCGCCCAGCTTGGAATCGGAAAGAACAATACTACCGCCGTGTGCGTCAATGACGGAACGGCTCATGGACAGCCCCAATCCGAGACCATCCTCCTTGGTGGTTACGAGCGGCTCAAAGATGTCGTCGCGTACATCCGTGGCAACGCCGCTGCCGGAATCGTCCACTTCGAGAATCACGGAGTCCGGCGTGCGCCGCACCATCACGGCAAGCGCACGTTCCTCTTGCGGCACGGGCTTCAAGGCGTCGATCGCGTTCACAAGAAGGTTGTAGACGACGGCACGAAGCTGAACGTGGTCGCCCAGGACCACATTAGGGCCGCCCTGCACGACGATATAAGGGCTGATATCATTGCGGCCGAGGCGGTCCTTTAACAACAGGGCCGCATCCTTGACGATGTCGCCAATATCAACGGGCTGGACGGTCATTCCGCCGGTACGGAAGAAATCCCGCATGCGATGCAAGGTATCCGTGGCCCGTATGACTTCCTGGGTGAGCTTCGCGCCAATGGCGGCGGCCTCGGCATTATCGGGCGCGATCCGGCGTAGGACATGATTCAGCGCCGACGCGTAGTTGGATATAGCACCCAGCGGATGCCCCAGTTCGTGGGCCAAGGTGCCGGCCAGTTCGCCTGTTGCCGCGACGCGTAAGCTCGCGGAGAGTTCCTCTTCGCGCGTACGCAAGCGCAAGGTCGCGAGTTTACTTTGATCCATGGCAAGTCCGAAAATGAAGGCCGACGCGGTCAGGACGAGCAAAAGAGCCTGGAATAAGGTGATGTTGGCTTCCAGGTGCCCTGCGAACACCAGCGACCCGATCATGGCGGCTTGGACCAACGCATTCAGGACGATTGCGCCGCGAACGCCGAAGCGCAGCACAATCCAAATCATCGGCAGAAAGACGACAAACAGGTAACGGCTTGCCGTTTGAGGATATTCGCCGAAAGCGACCCAGACGGCCGCAAGCACGAGCACGCCTTGCGCGCACGCTTCCAGAATGCGGCCTGTCGTCAACGGCTCACGCGGACCCGGTGCGAGGCGCATTGCGAACAGCGGTGTGAAGATGAGCACGCCAATGACGCTGCCCACGGCGAACCGGACAAAATGTGAGCCGATCTGCTCAGGTTGAACGATGCCAAGCGCAGCGATGAGAGGAACGTAGAACAGCCCGGCGAGCATCGCGACAGGGGGCGCGGCCAAGAGCGCACCGACGAGCGGGTTCTTGAGCAGGTCTTGCGTCGCCCGCCGGGTGAAATGTGCGGCGAGATCGACAATCGCCGCCGCTTGAACCGCGGTGATGATGCCGTCGAGGACGGCGAGTGTCGTCGGCCGTGGGCCGTCAGGGGCAAGGAGGCTGCAGGTCGTCGCGGCGGCAAAGGCAAGGATCACGCCGCCCCAGCGGTTGAGGAGCGCCACCGCGACGCAGACACCGAGCACGGGGTTCCAGGGTGTAACGGCCTGGATATAAATAGGGCTCAGAAACGTCAGACGGTCGAGTCCGATCAGGCCCACAAATAGCAGCATAGCGCCGGCCCAGGCCCATTTTGGCTTGGGAAAGACTGGGCTTTGCGCGAGCGCGCGCGCGGTCGAGGCTGCATTCGCGTTCATTAGGCGGACCTGCGTCGCCTTTTTAGACCTGCAGGCAATATAAGCCTACAACTTTCAGAATATTCCACCCTCACGCGCGGGCCACCTGCAGAACGGAATCGAAGTGACCATGCCATGAAACGTCGGGGAGGGCGCGCGCCTTTTCGCCGGACCTTGCGCCGATCGCGCCCATATCATAAGCGGCGAAGATGTCCTTGATCGTCATGGCCTCGCCGGGCGCGTAGGGAACGTAGTCATTTTCGGAGAAATTCGCGGAGATGCACGGGTTGGCGTCGGTGATCACGCAACTATCGTAGAGCATACCGACGGTGACCCGTTCGTGCACGTTCGTCGGGTAACTCGGGCTGCAATTGAGAACAGCTCTGCTGTTCCCCATCAGAGCGGCGGTTTCGGGCGCGCGCTGGACGCCGAGGAATTGAACCTTTTCATCGATCTTCATTCCTTCGGACGGTTTACCCAGAACGGCGACCTTCAGGGTGCCAATCTCGCGCAGGAGCGAGCTGACGACGCTCGTGCGGCGCTCGTGCCGGACATACCCATCAACGGTGCTCAGCGCCCGCAGAACCGTTGGCACGACTTTCGGGTGTTTGGATTGCAGCTCGGACATGGTCGCGCCCGTTTCAGCCTGCATTATCTGCGAAAAAGTGTGAAACGGATTCTGTGAGAGATCGCACCGCACTGTCTCGTAAGTGGCCATGATCGCGCGGGAAAACCAGCCATCGCCGATGCCGCCGAGCAAGGTTTTGAGACACATATTGTGCGTGTTAATCAGGAGCAGCGGCAGAACGAGGTCGTACGCGCGCCGTTCGTACGGCACGTAGTGGTGATCCTCGAAGCTCACCGGCGCGACGAACGGCTGGTGGATGAACTCCGCTTCTTCGAGCGTTGGATTTATGAACCGCATCTCGGCGGGAAAGGTATTATCGATGACGATAAACTTTGTCTTGGGATGGGCGTTACGCACCATCTCCTGCATGAAGTCGGAGAAAGGGTGATCTGAGACCGTGGCAATTGCGCGCGCGCGAGCGAACTCCAGGGCGTGGCGTACCTTCTTCACGGCCGGGACGGTGTGGATCTTGATGTCGTAGAGAAACGAATGGAAGTGGACGAGACAATCCTCGTCCATCAGGTTCGCGAAAAGACGGGCAAAGAAGTCATCATCGGCATAGCGGAGGACTTCAATCTCCATCCCGCGCGCCGCGCCGATCTCGGCGATCTTCTCCGCGTAGCGCGTCAAGTGCCCGTAGGCATCAACTACCGGAGGCGGAACGCAGACCGCGATTTTCATAGCCCCTATCCGTTAACTTAACCCCATGGGAAGATTAGCTGAAACAGGCCGGGGTGCGGATGCGGGATTCCCTTACGCGGTTCCCGCCTGGGAAGTCTTGCCATCTGCGTTGTATTCGAAGTTCATTCGAACAATTAATGGAAGAGCGCTTGCCGCCAAGCGTTAGTCTCGTGCCGCAGCACAATAGAATCCCATTTACGCTGGCGACGCCTGTCGGCCGCGAGCGGGTGTATGTCGAAGAGGCGTTGTCGGCGGGCGCGCTGACCGGCGACGGGAAGTTCACCGGCCTGTGCGAGCGTTGGCTGGAGCGCACCTTAAACACACACCGCGCGCTGCTGACGCCGTCCTGTACGGCCGCCCTGGAGATGGCGGCGTTGCTTTTGGACTTGAAGCCTGGCGACGAAGTGATCATGCCGTCATTCACATATGTCTCGACGGCCAATGCATTCGTCCTGCGCGGCGCGGTCCCGGTCTTCGTGGATGTTCGTCCAGATACGCTCAACATCGACGAGGCGAAGATCGGTGCAGCAATAACCCCGCGCACACGCGCGATCGTGGCGGTCCATTATGCCGGCGTACCTTGCGCCATGGATGCGATCATGGAGTTAGCCGAGGACACGCGGCTTTCAGTCATTGAGGACGCGGCGCAGGGGATTTTATCGGACTATCGCGATCGCGCGGTTGGTACCATCGGCCGGTTTGGCTGTCTCAGTTTCCACGGCACGAAGAACACCAGCTGTGGGCACGGTGGTGCGTTGCTCGTGAACCGCCCGGAGGATTGCGCACGCGCCGATGTGATCCGTGATCGCGGCACCGACCGAAAGAAATTCCTTGAAGGCGATGTTCAGAAATATTCATGGGTCGACGTCGGGTCCTCCTACTACATGAGCGAACTGAATAGCGCCTACCTGCTGGCGCAGTTGGAGCAGTCGCGCGCGGTCGTGGCAAAGCGCCAGAACATTTGCCGCGCCTACAGGCGCGCGCTGGAGCCGCTCGCGGCGGCGGGTCATATCCGATTGCCGGGTGCGGAGCCGTACGGATCAGGCAACGGCCACATCTTCTATCTTTTGACGCAGAATGCGGATGTTCGGCACAAGCTACTGGCCCATCTGGGCGGACAAGGGATAGATGCGGCGTTCCATTACACGCCGCTTCACACAACGCCCGCCGGGCAGCGTTTCGGCCGTGCGGCAGAGCCTTTGCAGGTTACAGAACACATCAGTCAGACTATTTTACGGCTACCGGTATTCGCCGCGATGGATCGTGCGCAGACGGAACGCGTCACGGACGCTGTGCGGGGTTTTTACGCCTAGCGCTCGATGCTCGCGGTGATCGGGCCGTCCGCCACACCTTGTAGTGGTGTCGTCACGCGCGCTTCCTGCATCGGAGTGAGGGAATGCACGGCCAGTTGTTGTTGCTCAACCGGAGAGTCGATCAAGCGCTGTACTGTCGGCGCGATGCCCTTCAAAAGCTGGAGCGCCAGGGCGCTGGTGAACGAATAGTTATCGGCGTCCTCACCCGGCACATAAGCGGTGATGGTGCCGAAGAAGCGGTCACCGAGGAAGAAGACAAAGGTGGACGTGCGGTCAACCGCGCGCGATTCAATGACGTTGCCGCCGGCGCCGAAGGTCTTGTAGCGGTTGTCGCCGGTACCGGTCTTGCCGCCGACACTGAGCGGGGCGCCATCGGGCGCGCGGAAAGTGTTGTGAAGGCGGATCGCGGTGCCACCATCGACGACGCTGGCCAGCGTGCGTTTTAGCGTGCGTGCGACTTCGGGGGCGAAGACACGGGTGGGCGCTTTCGGCGCCGCGTAGCCGAGTTCAGTTTCGAACGGCGTCGCGCCCGCGAAGGCTATCCGCTCGACATTGGTGATCGGCGCATCGAGGCCGTCGTTGAGGATAATTCCCATCAGCCGGGCAAGGGCATCCGGCCGGTCCCCGGAGCTGCCGATAGCCGTCGCGTAGGAGGGGATAATCTGCGCGAAGGGATAACCTTGCGCGCGCCAGTCCTTGAGGACGCGATTGAAGGCTTCTTCTTCTTTTAGAATGCGGATGCGGGAATCTTGGCGATGTTTGCGATTCGTCTTGAACAGCCAGCCGTAGATTTCCTGGCGCTGATAGGTGCTCGCCGCCGTGTACTCCGACCAACTCGCCTTGGGATGGCTCTGCATGTAGGACACCATCCATAGCTCGAGAGGATGAATGCCCGCGATATAGCCGCGATCCTGAAGCGAGAAGCGATCCACGGCGTATTTTGTGTAAAGCGCCTGGATATCTTTCTTGTCGAGGGACGTGTTCAGGCGGGCGCGCAGGAAGTCCTCGAACTCCGCGGCGCTCGCGAGCGGCCGGACGGAGCGAAAGACCACGGCGAGGCTATGCGGCTTCGCGCGCGTATGGCTTGCCAGAGTCTCAAGCGCCGCGTCGGGTGTGGCGTCCTTGTAGTCGTCGTAGAAACGACTGAGGTACTCGCGGCCTTCGCGATCGGCGAAGCGGCGTAAGTAGGCCGCGCGGCTGCGGCCCGGATCGGTGTCGTCGAACTCTTCCTTGTCCATTGCCAAGTGATAGCGCGTGATGTCGCGCATCAGCCGGATGAACGGTAAGTTGATGGAGTGACGCAGCGCGTATTCCAGGGTCGGAATCTTGGCGTTGTCGTCTTTATTGAAATTATTGAAATTGTGCGCTCCGCCACCGGTGAAGAAGGTCTCGTAGGGGCTGGCGGAATACGTGCGCTGCATGGCGGCATCGAGCATCGCCTGGAGCGATGTATCTTTCGCGGTCAGGAGATAGTCGACGGACCAGGCCGTGAGCGGATCTGCGCTGGCCTCTACGGTCGCGGCCAGCGTTTTGCGCGGCATGCCTTCGTATTTTTCGTGCAGAGCGGCGATGATATTGAGATAGGTAGCCGTGGTGCGCAGCTTGGCGGTGGAACCGAGGATCAGCTTGCCGCCGGAGTTCAGGTTGAACGGCTTATTCAGGCTGTCCGCGTGTACCCGCACGGTGTGATGATCTTCGCCGCGCTCGTAAAGAACGACACTGTATGCGACCTTCGAGGGGTCGGAATTCCCCAAGAGGTTTTCGCCGGTCATGCCCAAGCTTTTCACATACTCCCATTCGTCGAGCCGGTCGAGCACACGCACGACGTCGCGTTGAGCGGTGCGGTCGATCGTGGAATGCACGGTCATGTCCATGCGGTCGAGGTTGTAGTAGCCCGGCACGCGCAGTGTGTTCAGAAGCTCAGTGCGAACGAGGTCGGTCGCCTTGCGTTCGGTGAAGGACACCGGCGGCGGTGCGGGCGGCGTCTTGGTGAATTTCAGTTTGGTGGCGCGCGCGCTTTTATAGAGGCCGGCATCGATCAGGCCGGACGCTTTCAGCGCAGCCAGATAGCGGTTCGACAACTCCTCAAGCGCCGCATGATCGGAGCCGAGATAGTAGGCCGGGCGGCGTTGGGCAAGGAGAAGGCTGAGGACCTGCTTGTAGACTTCAGCCTTGCGCGCGCGCGCCGTGTCGGTGCGCGGCGTCCCTGTGAGGACGCGATTGGCTTCCTTGAAGTCGGTGCCGAACCAGGCCGCGAGACCATCCGCGATACCGATGATCTCACCGTAGCCGGCGCGCGAACCCAGCGGCGTGGAATTCAAATATGTGACGAGAATGCGCTGACGGGCCGCCGTCGTGTCGGGGCCATCCATGTAGGCGCGCATGCTGGCGGTCAGCATCTGAGTCAATTTTTCGTCGGGGCTGCCGGTGCGTCCGCCAGGCGAGTGACGGAATTTCTCGATTTGGGTGGCGAGGGTGCTGGCGCCGCCGCGCACGGGGATAAATTTGGACAGGCCGGGTACGCGGCTGGCGGCGGCTCCGGCGAACCGGCTCCACGACACGGCGGGATTTCGCCGGTTGAAGCGCTCGTTCAGAAGGTCGCGGTCCTCGATGAAGAGGAGCGTATCGGCCATCAGGCGCGGCACGGTCCTGAAGTCGCTATAGACCCACTGCGGGAAAGACTTGGCATAGATGGGCTGGCCAGACCGGTCGACGATCTTGAGGCCCGCCTGATTTTTCTCGCGATAAATCGCATAGCCGCCATCGGCGACGAACGCATGCATCTGTTCGGACGGCGCAGCCTGTTGATCGACAGTGAAGCCTTTGCCCGTCAGCCGTTCCACGAACGAGGGAATTGCGGTGTAGCCGAGGCGCTCGTCATAAGGACCTGTGGAGGGGTACTGTGCATCCGGCGCCGGGCCGGGCTGAACGGCATACGCCATGTTCTGCGCGCGCTTGGTCAGAAGGCTGGCCTGCAGATACGAGGTCTGGGATTCCAGGACGGCGATCCCAGCGCCTACGACAACAATGCCAGCAAATGCGAAGCTTATGGTGCGGAGTTTGACCGGCGCCCGAAACAACATGACCAACAACGGTTCCAGTTACGCGCGAACTCAGGCATGCGACGTTCGCATGCGAAGGTATACGGCGCGGTGAGTATTCGTGCGGAATGACGCTCGCGGAGCGGGTTTGGTTCCGCGATGCACACTATTCAAGAGCGGGGTGTTATTCCGGCAACGCCCGAGCGGGAAATCGCGGGGAGGGTGGCAACCATCCGCGCCGTAACGCGTTTTAGCGGCCCTCTAGAGCTCGGCCCACTGGCGCAGGAGATTGTGATAGAGGCCCGTCAAGGAGATGACGGACGGATGCGTTGGAGTCTCGACGCTTAACCGTTGAATGGCGACATCCATATCGTAAAGCATTGCGCGATGGCCGTTGTCGCGCACCATGCTTTGGAGCCAGAAGAAGGAAGCGACACGGCGGCCGCGTGTCACAGGCGTGACTTGGTGCAGGCTGGTCGAGGGATAGAGGATGAGGTGGCCCGCGGGCAGCTTCACCGTCTTGCTGCCATAAGTGTCCTCGACGGTGAGTTCGCCGCCGTCGTAGTCCTCAGGCGAACTCAGGAACAGCGTGCAGGATAGATCGGTCCGGATCCGTTGGCCGTTGGGCAGGATGCGGATCGCGCCGTCGATGTGGGTGCCGAAAGTCTGCCCGCCCTCATAGCTGTTGAACATTGGCGGCAGCACGTGAAGGGGCAGCGCTGCCGACATGAAGAGCTTATTGGTCCGCAGTGCTGCGTTGATGATTTCGCCGACCTGACGCGCGGCCAGACTGCCCGGCGGTAGTTGCACGTTGTCTTTGACGTGAGCGCCCTGATGACCCGCGCTAATACGTCCATCGACCCATTCGGCGGCATCGAGAATTCTACGGGCGTCGGCCACCTGTGAAGGCGTCAGCACATCGGGAATGGCAACGAGCATCGGGAGAAATCCAGATCGTAAGGCGTCGTATCATATCGAGAATAATTCTTAATTACAGCACCAATCCGACCCGACCGTCTTAGAGCCCGATCTTTAGAAGTCGAAGATGTCGCTCAGGAAGGATTCCCGCTTCTTATAATAGGGCTTCTGCCCGTAGCCCTGCGGGTGACCGTGGTAGTGGCCTTGCGGCTGCTGCTGATACTGCGGCGGCTGGGGTTGTTGTACCGGAGCGGGTTGGGCCGCCGCGCTACGCTCGATGATCTTGTCGAGTTCGCCGCGATCCAGCCAGACCCCGCGGCACTTGGGGCAGTAGTCGATCTCGACACCGCCGCGATCGGCCATCACCAGCGTTTCGTTGTCTGCGGGACACTTCATCGCCGTTGCCTCTCCATGATCGTGATGGAGATTCAGTAGGCAGTGTAAGAGCGGAGAGCAAGAAACCGAGGGTAACAAACGGCAACGTTACAGACCGCTTTAGCGCTTGCTGAGCATCGCATTTCCGGCGCGCAGACGTACAAAAGCTTCGCGCGCCAGCGCGCGGTAGAAGGACGAACCGAAAACAGGATCAGCGGCGATTTTCGCGTCGAGCGTCGCACCGCTAATGGTGAGGATTTCACTCGGTTCCAACGCTTCGATGGTGGCGGACGTCGGGCCGCCGTCGAGCCAGGACATTTCACCGATGATGGCCCCGGGCCAGAGCTGCGAAATGCGCTGCTGGCCGCCAGACGCCGTTGCGATCGTGACCTCGAAAAGGCCGGCGGAGATGAGGAAGAGGTCGGTCACCTTTGTGCCTTGCGTCACGAGTACGCCCCCCGCCGGGACGGTCCGCCGCGCGGCGCTATCGCTCAACCATGTGAAGGCTTCTGTCGACAGATGATCGACAAAGGTAACGGCCGTCATTTCTTACCCCAGCGCTCTCGAAAAGCCGGAGTAAACAAACACGGATAGGAAATGCTCGCAATAGTTTCAGACAATAAAATTAATCAACTATAAGTATTTGAACTCGAAACCATACAGATACCGGCGGCGCTTAGGGGTTACCTCCACCGAAGAAGCGCACGGCTTCTTCCGCGGCGCGGACCAGCGCGCGCGCTTTGTTATTACTTTCCTGGAACTCGGCCTCGGGGTCGCTATCGGCGACCACGCCGCCGCCGGCTTGGATGACGACCTCGCCGTCCTTCACGAGCGCGGTGCGCAGCGCGATGCAGGTGTCCATCTCGCCGTTAACTGACAGATAGCCGATAGCGCCGCCGTAGAAGCCGCGCCGCTCGTTTTCCAACTCGTCGATGATTTCCATCGCGCGGATTTTCGGTGCGCCGGATACGGTGCCGGCGGGGAAGCCGGCCATGAGCGCGTCCATGGCGTCATAGCGCGGATCGATTTCGCCCTCGACGTTGGACACGATGTGCATCACGTGGCTGTAATTCTCGATCACCATCTGCTCGGTGACGCGCACGGTGCCTGGCTTACAAACGCGGCCGACATCGTTGCGCCCGAGATCGAGCAGCATGAGGTGTTCAGCCAGTTCTTTCGGATCGTTCAGAAGATCGTTCGCCAGCGCATCGTCCTCGGCTTTCGTCTTGCCGCGCGCCCGCGTGCCGGCGATCGGACGGATCGTCACGACGCCGTCGCGCAGACGCACGAGAATCTCTGGGCTGGAGCCGACAATAGAGAATCCATCGAGATTGAGGTGAAACAGGAAGGGTGACGGATTGAGGCGGCGCAGCGAACGGTAGAGCGCGAACGACGGAAGCGCGAACGGCAGGCGGAACCGTTGCGACGGGACGACCTGGAAGATGTCTCCGGCGCGAATGTACTCCTTCGCGCGCTCCACCATTTGATGATAGCCGTCACGGCTGCTGTTCGAGACCGGGGCATCGAAACGCGGCGCGGAACTCGGGATCGTGTGCGGTACGGCGGCGCTGAGCCGCGCGATAACGTTGTGAATGCGCTTGGTCGCGATTTCGTGTGCGAGCGCGGCCGGAACGTCGGGCCTCGGGTAAACCGGCACCACGATCGTCATGACATCATCCACGTTGTCGAAGATCACATTGACGGTGGGGCGCATGAACATGCCCTCGGGAATCCCCAACGTATCGGGATTCTTGTTTGGGATGTTCTCAACCAGCCTGATTGTGTCGTACCCCATGTATCCCATCAGGCCCGCCGAGTTGGGCGGCAGGTGCGCGGGCATGTCGATCCGCGATTCCTTGAGAAGCATGCGGAGCGAGGCGAGGGGGGGCTGGGCGTCCGGCGTGAACTGCAGCGCGCCTTCGCGCACGCTACGGCATATTTCGGCCCGCGCGCCGCTGCAGCGCCATACGACGTCCGGTTCGAGGGCGATGAACGAATAACGGCCGCGCGTCGTACCGCCGGTGACGGACTCAAGTAGCGCGGTGAAGCGGCGTTCCTGCCCCAGCTTGAGCATGACGGAGACCGGGGTATCGATGTCCGCCGGCAGTTCCGCCCATACGACTTGAGGACGCCCAGCCGTATAGGCTTCGTCGAAAACCGAGCGGCCGGGAAAGATATCCATCGTAAAAGCTTTCGAACTCGGCGCGCTCGCTCTTCGCGTGGCTTAGCGCGCGGTCTTGACGATCTGGTCGACGACGGTGTGGTTCACTTCGACCGGATAGCGCTTGGTGAACTCGGCCGTCATCTGCTCCATGATGTCGCCGGTGACAGCGTTGCGCAGGTCGCCGGCGATCTGATTGCGCGCGAGGGCTTGCGGGCCGATGGGTTGCGGTGTGACGACTTCCTTCAGACGCGCGACCACAACACCCTCCGAGGTCTCGGCGGTGAAAACTTCACCCTGCTTCGCCGCGAAAAGTTTCGCGAGCATCGGCGCGCTGAGGCGGCCGGTGTCGAGCAGATGGAAACGGTCGAGCGGTTGGCCAGAGCGAGTCACAGCGGTGAGCAGGCCGTAACTGATCTTGCCGTCCTTGGTGGCCAGAGCCGACATGTCGGTCGAGGGGCCGACTTCGGCGGCGAGCTTATCGGCCGTCGCGTGGGCCTGCGCGATCGCTTTGTCGCGCTGCCACATCGCGGTGAGATCGGCTCGGACCTCTTCCATGGGACGAGCCGCCGGCGGGGTGATAGCCTCGACCTTCACAACATAATAGCCGTCGCGCTCCGGAAGATCCTTAAGGCCGCTGTCGCCATTGGCCGGCAAGGAGAACGCAGTGGAAAAAAAGGACTTGGGATCGACGATGCCATTCACCTGCGCGCCCGAGGGATCCTTGCCGGTTTCGTCGACGGCTTCGATCTGCGTGAGCGAAACGCCCAGATTGTTCGCAATCTCGTTCATCGGCGTTCCGGCCGCCAGCGCGTCCTGGACTTCCGTGGATGCACGGTAGAGTGCGTCGAGACCGCGCTCCTCGGACAGGATTCTGCGGATGTCCGGCTTGGCTTCTTCGAGCGGCGTCTCGTGGGCAGGCGTGATGGCGGTGGTCGCGAACAGATGCCAACCAAGGTCGCTTTGCGTCGCCTGGCTGATCTCATTGAGCGGGAGTTCGTAGGCGGCGCCCATGCTCTTGCCGATGATCGAATCCTTGGCCTGTTCGCCAAGATCGATCGGCGCGCCGAGATTCGCTTTCGCGGCAAGCGCCGTAAGAGTGTCGCCCGGCGCGGCGAGGGCGCGCACCTTGTCGGCGGCTTCCTTGCTGTCGAAGACCAACTGCGCCACGCGGCGCTTTTCGGCGGTTCGGAACCGGCCGGGGTTTTGGTCGTAGTAGGTTTTCAGCTCATCGTCGGCGAAAGACTCCGGCTTCACGAGTTCGGTGCTCTTCATCGAGAGCACGGAAAGCTTGCGGTACTCCGGCCGCATGAACGACGGAAGGTTCTGGTCGTAAAGCGTTTTCAGGTCGGCATCGCTCGGTTTGTCGGCGACCGTGATGGCTTTGGTGGGGATCAGCAGGGTGTCCGCCGAGCGGGCTTCGTTGCGGTAGGTGAACAGGCTGTCGGTGAGGAAGCCCGGCGCCGCGCCGCCAAGGGCGACCGGCTGCATCAGCGCGCGCTGGCGGATCTCGCCGCGCATCATCTCCAGGAAAGCGGCTTCCGTGAGGTTGTTCTGGGCGAGGACTTCGCCGAAAACGCGTTGGCTGAAATTGCCCGTCTCATCGTTGAAGACGTCCATCTTGCGGACATCGTCCCGCAGCTTCTCGTCGGTCACGATGATGCCGAGATCATCGGCCGCGCCTTCGACGAGGCTGGAGCGCGTTAGTTCGGCCACCAGCGCATCCATGATCGAGCGGCGCATGGCTTCGTTATCGGGCAACTGGCCGCCCACGGATTCCTTGAAGCGGTTATATTGCGTGTCGTAGCGGCGCTGGAACTCGATCATGTTCATTTCGCGCTTGCCGACCTTCAGCGCGATATTGGGGTCGAGCCCGCCGGTGCCCATGAAATCGCCGATGCCGAAAATGCCGAAGCTGACCATCAGGGCTCCGAGCATGATTTTGATGAGGATGCTGTTTTTTACGGCGTCGCGGATTTGGTCGAACATGTGTCTAACTCGAAAAAGGGGCGCCGCACGGGGGGCGGCGAGGTGGCCGCATAATAAGTTGGGGGGGTGGGCCCGGCAAGCATGCCGCGAGGCCAAATTTTCCAATAAACATGTAGAGTTAGAGAGATTGCGCCGGCTCTTCGTCCGGGTTACCAACCTTCCAACGGAGGAGCAGCCATGTCCTATTTGATCGCTGGAAACTGGAAGATGAACGGCACGCTGGCCTCGGCCGAAGCGTTGGCGGCCGAACTCATCGCGTTCGTGCGCGGCGCGACCATCGAGGCCGAAGTGGTCTTGTGCCCGCCCGCGCCGCTCATCCCGGCGGTGCTCGCGGTTACAATCGGAACGGCGGTCGCGGTCGGCGGGCAGGATTGCCACGCCAAGGAAAAGGGCGCCCATACCGGTGACGTCAGTCCTGTGCTGCTCGCCGGTCTCGGCTGCAAGTTCGTCATCGTCGGGCATTCGGAGCGCCGCGCGGACCACGGCGAGACCGACGCGGTTGTGCGCGCCAAAGCCGAAGCCGCGCTTAAAGCTGGTTTGATCCCGATCATTTGTGTGGGCGAAACCGAAGCTGAGCGCGAGCGAGGCGAAACCACAACGGTGATTGCACGGCAGGTGAACGGCTCAATCCCCGCCGACGCGACCGCCGACAATGTTGTTATCGCCTACGAACCAGTGTGGGCCATCGGAACGGGAAAGACCGCAACGACGGCCGATATCGCGGCGGTTCACGCGCAAATCACAGCGCTATTCGCCGCCGCTCACGGCGGGGCGAGCGGCCTTAAGATTCTTTATGGCGGCTCGGTCAAAGCCGCGAATGCCAAGGAAATCCTGGCCACAGCGCACGTGCGCGGCGCGCTTGTCGGCGGCGCCAGCCTGGATGCGGCGGAGTTCTGGCGGATCGTTGAAAGCTGCCCGTCATAGAGAGCGGACTTCTGCTCATTGGGTAGAGCGCAAGGAGTTCGCGCGGGTGCGCAGAAGAATGCGTCTAGTGAGCAGTTAAGCTCTTACGGCCGTATTGTTTCAGCCGGTCCGGCTGAGTACAATCCAACCGGGGTAGGGTCGCCGAGCGCTTGTCGGCCGGCGGTCTCTTGAATGGAATGCCCGCGCACTTAATAAGCGGAGATGCGGCGCATGAAAAAAAAGCAGCAGACGACCAATCTTCGCCGGCAAGATCTTCAGCGGTTCATCACCGCCCGTAAGATCAAGGTGGCCCGTTGGGCTAAGGAAGCCGGCATTTCGGAAGGCACGATCAGGAATTTCCTGACCAAGCGCTCCGAGACTTTGACGCAAGCCACTGTCGACGCGTTGGCGGCTGCCATGGGCATCGCTACATCGGTGATCTTTCCGTCCGTCGAAAAGGCGGAGAAGGGACGCTCGCCGAATCTTACCTTCATGGCCAAAAGCCAGGGCGGTTTCGGGGCCAAGGATTTGCCCGTGGTGGAAACGGTGAAGACGCCCGGAGGAGTGCGGATCGACCGCGCGCGAGCC
This sequence comes from Rhodospirillaceae bacterium, assembly GCA_041906145.1. Lineage (GTDB taxonomy): Bacteria > Pseudomonadota > Alphaproteobacteria > Rhodospirillales > Rhodospirillaceae > SHVO01. Next base: position 143,786 of record JAYRJU010000007.1, read on the forward strand.
TCAAAAATGACTGAGCGGCCCGGCTATCTGCGTGGGGTCATGACGGCTTACGCTCTACTGATTTATGACGAGACCATGTCGCCCGCCTTCGAACCGGGCTGGCTGGTCTATGTGGACCCGACCGAGGCGGCCAAGGTCGGGGACAACGTGGTCGTCGCGCTGACAGACGGTCGTGCCGTGATCCGCCGGCTGACGCGGAAGTCCAAGGCGGGGGTGACCCTGCGTCAGTTCAGCCCCAAGAAGGATACGCTGATAAAAGCGGACAAGCTTGCGTCCCTGCACTGCATTGCCGGGGTGCGCTACCGCCGGTAGACTTAACTATTTGAAATTAAATTGCAATCTCCGGTAAGGCTGGCTTTTTCAGTCGACCGCTCCCATCTGAAACGCGACTAGCTATTGGCGGTCGAACAGATTACAAGACGCCTGCTTTTGTTTCCCGAGGATCCATGACCACCGTCGTTCTTGCGCTCCACCTGCTCGTCACCGCCATCCTGATCTTCCTTATTCTTCTGCAGAAGACCGAAGGAAATGCAGCGGGCGGCGGCTTTGGTGGCGGCGTGTCCTTGAGCGCCATGATGCAGCCGCGCTCGCGCCCGAATGCGCTGACCCGCGCGACCTCGATCCTCGCCCTGACCTTCTTCGCCACCAGCATCACGCTCGCGCTTTTGGCCCGTAATAACCACACGGCGCCGACCTCGATCATGGCGCCGGCCGCCGCCACCGGCGGCGTCGCTGTGCCGAAGGTGAGCGACAGTGTCCTCGAAACGCCGGCGGCTCCGGCGGCGGACGCCCCGGCCGCCGATGCGGCGCCCGCGGTTCCGAGCGAACCGGCCGCGCCCGCGGTTCCGAAATAACCTCGTGGCGGTGCGGGGAGCCTCTCCCACCGCTTCATCCACAACTTTCTTCTTCGAATTAGCGCGCGGCGCTTGTCGCGCGCGCAACATGAGTTACATTAGCCGCCCATGACGCGTTTTATTTTTATCACCGGCGGCGTGGTCTCCTCTCTCGGTAAAGGTCTTTGCTCAGCATCCCTCGGGGCGCTGCTGCAAGCGCGCGGCTATAAGGTCCGCCTGCGCAAGCTCGACCCGTACCTCAACGTCGATCCAGGCACCATGAGCCCGTACCAGCACGGGGAGGTCTACGTCACCGACGATGGCGCAGAGACCGATCTCGACCTCGGGCACTACGAGCGGTTCACCGCAGTACCATCGCGCCAGACCGATAGTGTGACGACCGGGCGCATCTATTCGAACGTGATCGCGAAAGAACGCCGCGGAGATTATTTAGGCGGGACGGTGCAGGTCATTCCGCACGTCACCGACGCCATCAAGGAATTCATCCAGTCCGATATCCAGGACGAAGACTTCATCCTGTGCGAAATCGGCGGCACCGTGGGCGATATCGAAAGCCTGCCTTTCCTGGAAGCCATCCGTCAGTTAGGCAATGAACTCGGGCATGAACGCGCCCTGTATATGCACCTCACGCTGATTCCCTTCATCTCGGCGGCGGGCGAGCTCAAGACCAAACCGACCCAGCACTCGGTGAAGGAGTTGCTTGGGCTCGGGATCCAGCCTGACATCCTGATGTGCCGCATCGACCGGCCGCTGCCGGCGTCCGACCGGCGTAAGATCGCGCTGTTCTGTAACGTGCGCGAGGAAAAGGTGATCCCGGCTTTGGACGTGGACACCATCTATCAAGTGCCGATTTCCTATCACGACGAAGGCCTCGATCGTGAAGTGCTGAAGCACTTCAAGTTGCCGGTCGATAAAGAGCCGGACCTTCAGCGCTGGCATGACATCGTCGAGCGCGTGCGCCGTCCGGAAGGCGAAGTGACCATCGCCATCGTCGGCAAATACATCCAGCTAAAGGACGCCTACAAGTCGTTGTCCGAAGCGCTGGAACATGGCGGCATCGCCAACAACGTTCACGTCAAACTCGATTGGATCGATTCAGAGATTTTCGAACGCGAAGACGTGGTTAATCACCTGGAGCATGTCGACGGCATCCTGGTGCCCGGCGGGTTCGGTGAGCGCGGCGCGGAAGGAAAGATCCAGGCCGCGAAGTTCGCGCGCGAACGCAAGGTCCCGTACTTCGGCATTTGTTTCGGAATGCAGATGGCCGTGATCGAGGCCGCGCGCAATATCGTGGGCCTCGAGGGCGCAAGCTCGACCGAATTCGGCGAAACCAAGCACCCGGTCGTTGGCCTGATGACCGAATGGGTTAAAGGGAACGAGGTTCAGAAGCGCTCCGAACGGGGCGACAAGGGCGGCACCATGCGCCTGGGCGCCTATCCGTGCACCCTGAAGCCGGGCACGCGGGTGGAGGAAATTTATCATTCGCGCACCATCGAGGAGCGCCATCGCCACCGCTACGAAGTGAATATTAACTATAAAAAACAGCTGGAAGACGCCGGTCTGACCTTCTGCGGCATGTCTCCGGACGGTGTCCTGCCCGAGATGGTGGAATACCCGGACCACCCCTGGTTTATTGGCGTCCAGTTCCATCCTGAGCTAAAGTCGAAGCCTCACGTGCCCCACCCCCTGTTCACGTCCTTCGTGGCGGCGGCGGTGAGACAAAGCCGATTGGTTTAACCCGCGCGTAAAAAGGTGGTCTTACGGATGAGAATGTTCTTCGCGAAGGCCGCTGTACTCTCCCTCCTAATGTCGACCACCGGGGTTGTCGGTAGTGCGCAAGCCGCGCCGCTCGATGACGCTTATTTCGCATTGCGCAGCGGCGACTACGACCGCGCGCTGACGCTGGTAATGCCTTACGCCGAAAACGGCGTGCCGTTCGCACAGTATGTCGTCGGCGCGATCATGGACGGCGGTTTCGGCAGCCCGCAGAGCAGACCTGAAGAAGCGGTGGTGTGGTACAAGCGCGCCGCTGAAAAGGGTCATCCGGAAGCGCAGACCGCGCTCGCACGCTGCTACGAACAAGCGCACGGCATCGCGCAAGATTACGCGGAAGCGCGCAAATGGTACGCCGCCGCCAGCGAGCAGGACATTCGCGAGGCAAAGTATGGGCTCGCGGTGCTGCACTCGCGCGGCCTTGGCGGCCCCAAGGATGAAGGTTCGGCGGTGTCGCTGTCACGCCGCGCGGCTGAACAAGGCCATACCGGCGCGCAGGTGTTCCTCGCTAATCTTCTGTCCACCGCCGACGATATTCCGCACGACAATATCGAAGCGGTGAAGTGGTTTCGTGAGGCCGCCGAGAGCGGCCACCCGGAAGGCCAACTTGGCCTCGGGGTGGCTTACCGCGACGGCAGCGGCGTCGAAGCGGACATCGTGATTTCCTACGTGTGGTTCCAGATCGCGCTCAAGAACCGTCAGCTCGACGCCATCGATCCCAGCGCGCGCGGTGTTCTGACGACCGACATCGAACGCATCGGCGCAAGCTTTCCGCCACAGGTGCGCACGCGCGCCGATCAGCTCGTGACGAAGTGGGTCGCGAAACGCGGTTAGAGCGCGGACGCGACTTTCACATCCGTCTTCACTGAATTGGCGATGAAGCAAAGCTTGTGCGCCGCGTGGTGGAGTTCTTTTTCTTCTGCCGGCGTCGGGCGGTTTTCGCCCGTGTACGTGATCTGCGGATTCAAGAGCACTTCGGACACCCACATCACGCCCTCAGCGTTTTTCGCCATGTGACCGATGGCTTCGTCGCGGTAATGCTCAATCGCGAAGCCTTTGCGCCGGGCGAGGTCTAGGAAAGTGAGCATGTGGCAGCTCGAGAGGGCGGCGATGAAGCCTTCTTCCGGGTCGACGCCTGCGGGATTGGAAAGTGGTACTGGAACCACCGTGGGCGAGGAGGAGGCGAGTACGGTCTCGCCACCGTCAAAACTCCAGGTGTGTTCCCGCGAATAGCGGCCCTTCAGGAAATCGGGGCTCGGTTTAGCCCATTCGACGGTCGCTTTATGCTCAGACATTGGGGCTCCTTTCGATCACGTAACGATGTGCACGGGAGACTTGAGTATAACTATCCGACCGGCAACCTGCCTGTAGGCATGGCGGCTATGCAACTTAGACATTATATTGCGGACCCATGAGCACAAATACAGTCAGCACAAAAACAGTCACCGTCGGCAAACTCACGATCGGCAACGACCGCCCCCTCACGATCATCGCGGGGCCTTGTCAGATGGAAAGCCGCGCCCACGCCCTCGAAGTCGCCTCCGCCCTCAAAGAGATCGCTGGCAAGGCGGGGTTGGGGCTGATCTACAAAAGCTCCTTCGACAAGGCCAACCGCACCAGCGTTTCGGGAAAGCGCGGCATCGGATTGAAGGATTCCCTGTCGGTGTTCGCGGAAATTCGCGACACCCTGGGGCTGCCGACTTTGACCGACATCCACGAAATCGAACAGTGTGAGCCGGTCGCCGAAGTGGTCGATGTGCTTCAGATCCCGGCCTTCCTGTGCCGCCAGACGGACTTGCTCGTCGCCGCTGGGAAGACCAAAGCTGTGATCAATGTGAAGAAGGGGCAGTTCCTGGCGCCGTGGGATATGGCGAATGTCGTGAAGAAGGTGGAGTCCACCGGCAATGAGCGGATCCTTGTGACCGAACGCGGCGTGTCCTTTGGCTACAACACGCTGGTCACGGATATGCGCAGTCTGCCGATCATGGCCAAGACCGGATATCCGGTCGTGATGGATGCGACCCACGCCGTCCAGCAGCCGGGTGGGCAAGGCACCAGCTCGGGCGGCGACCGCGCGTTCGCTCCCGTCATCGCCCGCGCGGCCGTATCGGTCGGCGTCGCGGCGGTGTTCATGGAAACGCACCCCGATCCGGACCGCGCGCCGTCCGACGGCCCCAACATGATCCACTTGAAGGATATGGCCGGGATCCTCGCGACCTTGAAGGCGTTTGACCAAGTGGCGAAAGCCAATCCGGTCGTCATCTAATCCTGTTGCACGAAACATGTCTGAACTTCCCCAACGTCCTGAACGCCAACGTCTGCGTCCGCTGCCGGCGCTGATCTTTGCCTCGCGCTGGCTTCAGTTGCCCTTGTATCTGGGCCTGATCATCGCGCAGGGCGTCTACGTGCTCTTGTTCCTGAAAGAGCTGTGGCATCTGGTTACGCATTCGCTGACGTTCGGCGAGCAGCAGATCATGTTGATTGTGCTCGGCCTCATCGACGTTGTGATGATCTCGAACCTCTTGATCATGGTGATCGTGGGCGGTTACGAAACATTCGTCTCGCGACTGCGTTTGAGCGGGCACCCCGATCAGCCGGAGTGGCTCGATCAGGTCAACGCCAGTGTCCTCAAGATCAAGCTGGCGATGGCGATCATCGGCATCTCGTCGATCCACTTGCTGCGCACCTTCATCGAAGCCGGCGGTCTCGGCAGCCCAAGCGCCGCGTTCACCGAAACCGGCGTGATGTGGCAGACGATCATCCACTGCGTCTTCATCCTGTCGGCCGTCGGAATCGCGTACGTGGAGCGCTTGTCGCATCCCACCGGCGATCACCACTAGCATCGCCATGGCCGGGACCTTCTCCGACAACAGCGCGCAGGGACGTTTCGAGCTGACGGAAGACGGCCACGTGGCCTTCGCGACATACCGTATCGACGAGGGACGGATGCTGATTCCCTACGTCGAATCCGCCCTAGAGCTGCGCGGTACCGGCGCGGCCGGCCGTCTCATGGAACAGGTGGCCGGTGCGGCGAGGGCCCGCCGGCTCAAGATCGTTCCCCTGTGTGGCTATGCCAGTTCGTGGTTCCGCCGCCACCGCGAACACCAGGACCTCCTCGCTTAGCCCGGCTTGACCTCGCGGCGCTTTTCCAGCATCAACCGGCCATCTTTCGCTGAAGAGGAGCCGTCATGAGCGCCATTGTCGAGATCGTCGGCCGCGAGATCCTGGACTCCCGCGGAAATCCCACCGTTGAGGTGGATGTGACCCTTGAAAGCGGTGCTTTCGGCCGCGCCGCGGTACCGTCGGGCGCCTCCACCGGCGCTCATGAAGCCGCCGAACTACGCGACGGCGACAAGTCCCGCTATCTCGGTAAGGGCGTCCGTAAGGCCGTGGAAGCAGTCAACGGCGAGCTGTTCGCCGCCATCGGCGGCCTGGACGCCAACGACCAGGTAAAGATCGATCAGACCATGATCGGGCTGGATGGGACCCCCAACAAAAAGCGTCTGGGCGCCAACGCGATCCTCGGCGTGTCGCTCGCCGTCGCCAAGGCCGCCGCCATCGAGGCGGGCTTACCGCTGTACCGCTATATCGGTGGCGCGGGGGCGCACGTCCTCCCGGTACCGATGATGAACATCGTCAACGGCGGCGCCCATGCCGACAATCCGATCGACATCCAAGAGTTCATGATCATGCCGGTGAGCGCGCCGACGGGCGCCGACGCCATCCGCATGGGGGCGGAAGTATTCCACGCCCTCAAGAAGCAGTTGAAGGACGCCGGTCACAACACGAACGTCGGCGATGAAGGCGGCTTCGCGCCCAACCTCGCGAGCGCCGACGCCGCCCTCGCGTTCATCATGAAGGCGATCGAAGCGGCCGGCTATAAGCCGGGCAGCGACATCGTGCTCGCGCTCGATTCCGCGTCGACCGAATTCTTCAAGAACGGCAAATACGCCATGGAAGGCGAAGGCAAAACCCTCGACGCCGCAGGCATGGTGAAGTTCTACGAAGACCTAGTGAACCGCTATCCGATCGTGTCCATCGAAGACGGCATGGCCGAGGACGATTTCGAAGGCTGGGCTGCGCTGACCAAGGCAATCGGTCACAAGTGCCAGCTCGTCGGCGACGACCTGTTCGTCACCAACCCGAAGCGTTTGTCGGACGGGATCGACAAGGGGCTCGCCAATTCGATCCTGGTGAAAGTGAACCAGATCGGCACGCTGACCGAGACCCTTCAGGCGGTCGAGATGGCCCACAAGGCCGGCTATACCGCCGTGCTATCGCACCGCTCGGGTGAAACGGAAGACTCAACCATCGCCGACATCGCCGTCGCGACCAACTGTGGGCAGATCAAGACCGGCTCGCTGTCGCGCTCGGACCGTCTGGCCAAGTACAACCAACTCATCCGCATCGAGGGTGAGTTGGGTATGGCGGCCGTATACGGGGGCGCGATGTTCAAAAAGAAGCGCGGGATCAAAGGCTGATCCCGCCTCGCTCGCTTGGGTGAGAGTCGAATCGTTTTCGCGCTCTGAATGTGAGTCCCGCGCGCACGCCGTGTGAGTCAAAATTGCCACATTGACCCCATGAATCGCGCGTGATTCTCTATGGCATGATCACGCGTAAGGACAATCTGCGTTCGAAGGTTCGTCTGGTGTTTGGCCCATTGGCCGGCATCGCGCTGATCACATACTTCGGCTATCACGCCGTTCAAGGCGACCGTGGTCTCATCGCGTGGTGGAACCTGCGCTATGAGATCGAGAAGGCCGACTACGAACTCGCCGCCGTCACCGCCGAAAAGCAGAAGATCGAGCACCGCGTGAGCCTGCTGCGTCCGGAAAGTCTGGACCGCGATATGCTCGAAGAGCGCGCCCGCGCCATGCTGGGCGTTGTCGGCAAGGACGACCTGATCGTTCCGGATCCGGCGGCTTCACTCCAAAACCCATAGTATTGGATATCTTGCTATTTTAATGGCGGTCGCGATTCGGCCATTTAAATAGCAAGCAATTTAAATTGTCTTTAGCCAGCGAAACAAAACTACCGGGCGGGCAATATTTTTATAACTATATGTCTGCCGCACTGCGAAAGATGCGGCATAACAAGCACTTATTATTAATAGCCGTTGGCCGTGCAGTGCACACGCTGGCAGACTCCGCGCCTTCGATGGCGTTGATCCAACGGGAGAGTGATAGATGGCCAACAAGAAGCCGGCGTCCAAAGGCGCCACCGAAAAGCCCACGGCAGAAATGCTGATGCGTTTTTATAGGGAGATGCTTCTCATCCGCCGGTTCGAAGAGCGTGCCGGCCAGCTTTACGGCATGGGCCTCATCGGCGGTTTCTGCCACCTCTATATCGGCCAGGAGGCCGTCGTCGTCGGCCTGCAGTCTTGCTGTAAGCCGGGCGATTCCATCATCACCAGTTATCGCGATCACGGCCACATGCTGGCGTGCGGCATGGACCCAAAGGGCGTCATGGCCGAGCTGACGGGCCGTAAGGACGGATACTCGAAGGGCAAGGGCGGCTCGATGCACATGTTCAGCCGTGAGAAAGGCTTCTACGGCGGCCACGGCATCGTTGCGGCGCAGGTTCCCATCGGCGCGGGCCTCGCCTTCGCGCACAAATACAAAGGCGACGGTGGTCTCGCGATGGCCTACATGGGCGATGGCGCCTTCAACCAAGGCCAAGTCTATGAGTCTTTCAACATGGCATCGTTGTGGTCGCTACCGGTGCTGTTCATCGTCGAGAACAACAAGTACGGCATGGGCACCTCGGTCGAGCGCTCGACCGCCGGCGGCGATCTCGCCGCGCGCGGCGAGCCGTACAAGATGAAGACGATGGTCGTGGACGGCATGGACGTGCTCGCCGTGCGTGAAGCCGGCCTTGAAGCCGTCGCGTACATCCGCGCGGGCAACGGTCCGGTGCTGATGGAAGCCAAGACCTATCGTTATCGCGGCCACTCCATGTCCGACCCGGCGAAGTACCGCACCAAGGAAGAACTGGAGAAGATGCGCGCCGAGCATGATCCCATCGATGGTCTTCGCGCGAAGCTGATCTCCATGAAGGCCGGCGACGAAGAGTCGTTCAAGGCCATGGACAAGGAGATCAAGGATATCGTGCTTGCCGCCGCCGAGTTCTCGCAGACAAGCCCGGAGCCCGATGCGTCGGAGCTTTGGACCGATGTGCTGGTCGCTTAAGGGGAGGGTGTAGATATGTCCGTTCAAATTCTGATGCCCGCCCTTTCGCCCACCATGACCGAGGGCAAGCTCGCCAAGTGGCTCGTGAAGGAAGGCGATAAAGTTCAGACCGGCAAAGTCATCGCCGAGATCGAAACCGATAAAGCCACCATGGAAATGGAAGCCGTGGACGAAGGCGTCATGGGCAAGATCCTCGTCGCCGAAGGCACCGAAGGTGTCGCGGTGAACGTGCCGATCGCCGTGCTGCTGGAAGAAGGCGAAAGCGCCGCGAATATTAAAGACACGCCGGCCGCCGCTCCGGCGCCGAAAGCCGAAGCCGCGCAAGAAGCCAAAGCGCCTGCGCAAGCCGCGCCGCCGCCGCCCGCCGCCGCTCCGGCCCCGCAGGGCAGCATCCCGACAGGTCCGACCAAGATGCAAACCGTGCGCGAAGCCTTGCGCGACGCCATGGCGGAAGAGATGCGCGCGGATGACCGCGTGTTCCTCATGGGTGAAGAAGTCGCCGAATATCAAGGCGCCTACAAAGTCAGCCAGGGCCTGTTGCAGGAGTTCGGCGCGCGCCGCGTGATCGACACGCCGATCACCGAGCACGGCTTCGCCGGTATCGCGGTCGGCGCGGCGTTCGGCAACCTGAAGCCGATCGTCGAATTCATGACCTTCAACTTCGCCATGCAGGCGATGGATCACCTGATCAACTCGGCCGCCAAGACGCTCTATATGTCCGGCGGACAGATGGGCAGCCCGATGGTGTTCCGCGGTCCGAACGGCGCCGCGGCGCGTGTCGGCGCGCAGCACAGTCAGGACTTCGCGAGCTGGTACGCGCATGTGCCAGGTCTCAAGGTGCTTTCGCCGTGGTCGGCGGAAGATGCGAAGGGCCTTCTGAAAGCTGCAATCCGCGATCCGAACCCTGTCATCTTCCTTGAAAACGAAATCCTGTACGGCCAGAGCTTCCCGGTTCCGGAAGGCGAACTGGTGATTCCGATCGGGCAGGCCAAGATCGAGCGTCCGGGGAAGGACATCACCCTGACCGCTTATTCGATTATGGTCGGCAAAGCGCTGAAGGCCGCCGAGAAATTGGCCGAAGAAGGCATCGACGCGGAAGTCATCAATCTGCGCTCGATCCGTCCGCTCGACATCGACACCATCGTCGCCTCGGTGAAGAAGACCAACCGTCTCGTGAACTGCGAAGAAGGCTGGGTCACATGCGGGATCGGTTCGGAAATCGCCGCGCTCGTCATGGAACAGGCGTTCGACTACCTCGACGCGCCCGTCGGCCGCGTGTGTGCCAAAGACGTGCCGCTGCCGTACGCCGCGAACCTCGAACAGATGGCGCTGCCGCAGGTGGAAGACATTGTCGCCGCCGCGAAAGCGGCCATGTACCGGTAGAGCGAGGGCGCCATGTCAACACAAATCCTGATGCCAGCGCTTTCGCCCACGATGACCGAGGGCAAGCTCGCCAAGTGGCTGAAGAAAGAAGGCGATAAGATCAAGAGCGGCGACGTGATCGCCGAAATCGAAACCGACAAGGCGACCATGGAAATGGAAGCCGTTGACGAGGGGGTTCTGGGCAAGATCCTGATCCCCGAAGGCACGGAGAAGGTTTCGGTCAACGAACCCATCGCTGTCCTGCTGGAAGAGGGCGAGAAGATGGGTGCTGCTCCTGCACCAAAGGCGGCCGCTCCCGCCGCGCCTCCTGCGCCGAAGGCCGAAGCGAAACCCGCCGCAGCGGCCGTGCCGCAAGCGGCGCCAGTTCCGGCGCCGAAGGCCGCCGCGCCGGCCGCTGCGCCTGCGCCTGCGCCCGCAAAGGCGAAAGGTGAGCGTATCTTCATCAGCCCGCTCGCCCGCCGTTTAGCCAAAAACGCCGGCCTCGATCCGGCCGATCTCGCGGGTTCCGGTCCGCGTGGCCGCATCATCCGCGTGGACGTCGAGCGCGCCATCGCGGGCGGCGTGAAGAAGACGCCCGCTGCTGCGGGTGCTTCGGGTACCGTCGATATGTTTGGTCAGCCTTACAAGGCGCAGCCGAACAGCGGTGTGCGCAAGACCATTGCCAAGCGCCTTACGGAATCGAAGTCGACAATCCCGCACTTCTATCTGTCGCTCAATTGCCAGATCGACGAGCTTCTATCGCTGCGCAAGAAGCTGAACGAGCGCGCCGAGGGCGAGATGAAGCTGTCGGTGAACGACTTCGTGATCAAGGCCGTCGCACTGGCCTTGCGTAAGGTGCCGCAGGTCAACTCGAGCTGGACCGAAGACGCCGTGCTTCTGTACGACAGCGTCGATATTTCCGTTGCGGTGGCGACGCCGGACGGCCTCATCACACCGATCATCCGTAACGCCGATCAGAAGAGCGTGGCGCAGATCTCGACCGAGATGCGCGACCTCGCCTCGCGCGCCAAGGCGAAGAAGCTGAAGCTGGATGAATTCCAAGGCGGCGGCTTCTCGATCTCGAACCTCGGGATGTTCGGCATTAGCGAGTTCCAGGCGATCATCAATCCGCCGCAGTCGGGAATCATGGCCGTCGGTAAGGGCGAGGAACGCGTGGTCGTGAAGAACGGCCAGATTGTCGTCGCGAATGTCGTGACGTGCACGCTGTCGTGCGACCACCGCGCGGTCGACGGTGCGGTGGGCGCCGAGTTCATGCAGGCCTTCCAGCGCATCATGGAAGACCCCTTGCGGATGCTGCTCTAGGACGCGACGAACATGACCGAACAGCACACCTTTGATCTGATCGTCCTGGGCAGTGGTCCGGGCGGTTACACCGCGGCGATCCGCGCCGCTCAGTTAGGCATGAAGACCGCCATCGTCGAGCGTGAGCTGCTCGGCGGTATCTGTCTCAATTGGGGATGCATCCCGACCAAGGCGCTTTTGCGCACGTCGGAGATTTATCACCTGATGCAGCACGCCAAGGACTACGGCCTGAAAGCCGACAACGTCGCTTTCGATCTCGACGCCGTCGTGAAGCGTTCACGCGGTGTCGCCAGCCAGCTCAACGGCGGCATCAAACATCTGATGAAGAAGAACAAGGTTACGGTGTTCGAAGGCCACGGTAAACTCGCCGGGAAGGGCAAGCTGTCGATCACCAAGGACAATAAGCCGGTCGCCGATCTGTCCGCCAAACACATCATCCTGGCGACGGGCGCGCGCGCGCGCGATCTGCCTGGCATGGAAGCCGATGGCAACCTCATCTGGTCGTATCGCCATGCGCTGGTGCCGAAGGTGTTCCCGAAAACCTTGCTGGTCATCGGCTCGGGCGCTATCGGCATCGAGTTCGCGAGTTTCTTCCAGACCCTCGGCAGCAAAGTCACCGTCGTCGAAGTGATGGATCGCATCCTGCCGGTCGAAGACGCCGAAGTGTCGGCCTTCGCCCATAAGCAGTTCGAGAAGCAGGGCATGGTGATCCGCACGAAGGCGGGCGTGAAGGCGTTGAAGAAAAACGCCAACGACGTCACCGCGACCATCGAGCAGAATGGCAAGACCGAGGAGCTCACGTTCGAGCGCGTGATCTCGGCCGTCGGCATCGTCGGCAATGTTGAGAACATCGGTCTCGAGAACACGAAGATCAAAGTCGAGAAAACCCACGTCATCGCCGGCAAGTACTGCGAGACGGACGAACCGGGTATCTACGCCATCGGCGACCTCACGGGTCCGCCGTGGCTCGCGCACAAGGCCGGCCATGAAGCGGTCATCTGCGTGGAGAAAATCGCCGGCCTCCATCCGCACCCTCTGAATGTGCTCGGCATTCCGGGCTGCACCTATTGCCACCCGCAGATCGCCAGCGTCGGCCTGACCGAAGCGGCGGCGAAGGCAAAGGGCCACGAGGTGAAGGTGGGCCGCTATCCGTTTATCGCGAACGGCAAGGCAATTGCCTTGGGTGACACCAACGGCTTCGTTAAAACCGTTTTCGACGCCAAGACCGGCGAGATGCTGGGCGCGCATATGATCGGCCCGGAAGTCACTGAAATGATTCAGGGCTATACGATCGCCAAGACGCTCGAAACCACGGAAGAGGACCTGATGCATACGGTATTTCCGCATCCCACCCTTTCCGAAATGATGCACGAGTCCGTGCTCGATGCGTACGGCAAGGCGATCAATTTCTAGGCCCTTGTGCTAGATTGAGGCCCATGACCAACGTCGAACCCATCGCGGAAAACAAGCCGCGCCAGCCGAAACCCTCGTGGCTCCGCGTGAAAGCGCCGGTATCGCCGGCCTATCACGAGACCAAGGGGCTGATGCGCGACCTCAAGTTGCACACCGTGTGCGAAGAGGCTGCATGCCCGAACATCGGCGAGTGTTGGGCGCAAAAGCACGCAACCATGATGATCCTTGGGGACATCTGCACGCGCGCTTGCGCTTTCTGCAACGTGAAGACGGGCAAGCCCGGCGCTGTTGATGCCGAAGAACCGGCGCACGTCGCCGAAGCGGTACGCAGTCTCGGCCTCAAGCACGTCGTGCTCACCTCGGTGGACCGCGACGACCTGGATGACGGCGGCGCAAATCACTGGGTCGCGGTTGTGAAGGCCGTGCGCGCGGCGAACCCCGACACGACGATTGAAATCCTGACGCCGGACTTTCGCAAGAAACTCGGCTGCGTCGATCTTGTGGCCGAATCCCGCCCCGACGTTTTCAATCACAATCTGGAAACCGTGCCGCGGCTGTACCGTAAGATCCGTCCGAGCGCGCGATACTACACCAGCTTGCGCTTGCTGGAGCGCGTGAAGGAAATCGTGCCGACGATGTTCACCAAATCGGGGATCATGGTTGGCCTGGGCGAAACGAAGGAAGAAGTGCTGCAGGTCATGGACGACATGCGCGCCGCCAACGTCGACTTCCTGACGATTGGACAATACCTGCAACCCACGACCCGCCATGCCGCCGTCGAACGTTTCGTCGAGCCGACGGAATTCGCGGAGTACGAGCGCATCGCGCGCGCGAAAGGATTCCTGATGGTGTCCGCGACGCCGCTGACGCGCTCGTCCTACCATGCGGACGCGGATTTCGCCCGCTTGCGTGAGGCGCGCGAAAAGAGCCTCGCGCGCATCTAAGTTCGATGCCGATCCACCGCGAAAAACGGGTCCTGCCTTATACGCCCGAGCAGATGTTCGCGCTGGTGGCGGATGTCGAGAAGTATCCGGAATTTTTGCCGTGGTGCGTGGCGTGCCGCATCCGCAAGCAGGAAACGCCCACGTCGTTCATCGCCGATCTGCAAGTCGGCTTCAAAATGGTGCGCGAGCAGTTCACGAGCCGTGTGACCCTTGAGCGCCCCAATGCGATCACGGTGAGCTATCTCACCGGACCTTTTGAGCATCTGACAAACGAATGGAAATTCAAGCCCGCGCCGAACGGCACGGAACTCGATTTTTTCCTGTCGTTTGAATTCCGCTCGCGGCTTTTACAGACCCTGATCGGCGTGCTGTTTGAAGAGGCCGTACACCGCATGGTCTCGGCGTTCGAAACCCGCGCCGCGAAACTTTACCCGCCCATCGCCTAAACGCCGGAACACGTTAAAGCCGCCTCGCGTTCGCTTCTTATAAGCAACGGAGATGAGCAATGGCGCTTTGCGAGAAATGCGGCAACGATTACGCGAACACGTTCGAAGTGATCATGGCCGGGGAAAAACACGTTTTCGACAGCTTCGAATGTGCGATCTCCTCACTCGCGCCATGCTGCAAACATTGCGGGTGCCGCATCATCGGCCACGGTGTCGAGGCCGGCGGCAACACCTATTGCTGTGACCACTGCGCCAAGATGCGGCATACCGCCGCAACGAGCTGATTATTTCTTCGCCGCGAGTTCGTTGTAAGACGAGCGGACGAGGCGATCGGCGGGCATTTCCGTACCCATCGGCGTCTTCCACATCAGTTTCAGCGCAAGGACCTGATCGAGCGTCTTACCGGCTTTCTGTTCGGCTGCGACGCGCTTGAATGTCGCGTCGACGGCGTCGCGGTACATCTTCATATCCGCCTTGGTGCTGATCTTGCCGTGACCCGGTACGACCTTGGTGTTGTCGTCGGCCATGCCGAGCGCAACGTCCATGGCAGCGACCATCCCGGCAACTGTGCCGCCCGAGGTGCGGTCGACGAAGGGCACGCCGGAGGCATTGTAGACGTCGCCCATGTGCAGAACGTTAGCCTTCTCCCACTTCACGATGGCATCGCCATCCGTGTGTGCGGGCGGAACGTGGACGACCTTCAGCGTGTCGCCGTTGACGTGGAACGTGACGCCTTCGGCAAAGGTGACCGAAGGCAGGGCGGCATGCGGCGAGGCGGGGAACTTTGCGTTGAGCTCTTCAATAAAACCTTCGACGGCCATGCGCTTGCGGACGTTGTCGTGCGCGACGATAACCGTGCCCTCCTTGCCGAGGTTCTCGTTGCCACCGCTGTGATCGAAGTGCCAATGCGTATTGACGACGAAACGGACCGGCTTCGGGTCGAGGGCCTTGGTCGCCTCCAGGATTTTCGGGGTGAGGGGGGCGAACTGATCGTCGACGAAGAAGGTGCCGTCTTCACCGTAGGAAACGCCGATATTGCCACCGGAGCCAAACAGCACCGCAATGCCGGGGGCGAGCTTTGTCGTCTCGATCGTGATCTTCGCAGGGTCGACCGGCGGCGGCGTTGTCGGCGGCGCGGCGGCGGCCATCAGCACGGCGGCGGTGAACGGCAGAGCGGCGGCGGTCGCGAAACGCTTCATGACGGATCCCCTTGGTAAGGGCGTCAGCGTGTTCGCATTCCGAACGAATTTCAATAGCGTTTGTAAGGGGCGAGGGTGGTAAGGTCCGCCCATGAATACTGCGGCAAACACACGGCTTTCCCGGACGGAACGGCGCGACCTACAACGGCACGACAAACCGTATTTGTCGCAGCCGCTGCATATGGGCGGCGACCCGCGCTCCATGGCGGCGCATCTTCGTCATCTCGTGCAGGCCCTGCGTTCGCCGGCGTCGAAGTCGCCGTCCTCGGACGCGGTCGCGCACATCGGTGCGCTGCATGACCGTACCGTTCCGAAGCAGATGGAGAAGATGCTCGCCTGCCGGAAAGGCTGTTCCCATTGCTGCTCGCAAATGGTCGTGGTGACCGCGCCGGAGGCCTTCTATGTCGCCGCGCAATTGCGCAAGCGCCCCGCGACGGCGGCCGCCGTCGCGGACGTTGCCCGCGAGGCTGGAAATCTGACACTGGAAGAGCGGTTAGGTAAAAACATCTTCTGCCCGCTTCTGAGCGACGCCATCTGCTCCATATATGCGGCCCGTCCCTTGGGATGCCGTGGCTTTGTCTCGACCAACCTCGAGGCCTGCATCGCGGCCTTCACGCGCGGTGAAACTCCGAACATCCCGATGCCGAACGATTCGATTTCGGTGCTTTATGCCTGCCGGATGCTGCTGCTCGCCGCGCTCCGGCTCGCGGGCCTCAGGGACGGCGTTTATGAGATGAATAGCGCCGTCGCCGTGGCGTTAAGCGCCCCCGACGCCGAGGCGCAATGGCTCGCGGGCAAAGACCTCTTCGCCGGTCTTCAGCAAACGCCGCCACCACCACCCCAGTTCGAGGCCTCTATCCGGCAGATGATGGCTTACGTGGCGGCGACCATTTAGAGTTTTGCTGCGCCGCATATAAGCGGAATTTTGCCACTTCCGCTGCAAGGTTAGGCGGAGATTGGCCTGGGTGGTGGGCTTAACCCCCTAGTGTTTCACGAATAGGGCTTCCCTACAGTAGGTTACGGCGTGGTACGCTTTACTAACTAGCGTGGCATGTCGTTTGCTCTGCTCGCTCAACGGGAAAGGACGCGCGCGCAGGCGTGCGCGTGCGAGGCGGACATTAACGTGCGCGCTAGGAAATTTTAGAACTGTTCCATTTATAGATTCGGCCGGCGCCGCCGGCGTATCAGAGGGGGGAAACCAGTATGTCATTCACTCGATTCAGCTTGGCTCGCCGTCGCGCAAAGGCGTTGGCGTATTCCACGGTAAGTGCGGCGGCGCTGATGAGCGTCTCGGTCGCGGGTGCGCAAGAACAAGCAGCGCCCGCATCACTCGACGAAATTGTGGTCACGGGGTCGCGCATCGTGCGCGATGGCTACGAAGCTCCGACACCGGTTTCCGTCCTTGGCGCGGAAGAACTGAATTCTATGAATGCGGTGAACATCGCGGACGCCGTGAACATCCTGCCTGGCTTCTCGGGATCGGTAAACCCACGTACCTCGAATGGCAATCTTTCCTCGGGCGCCACCGGCGTCAGCCAGTTGAATTTGCGTGGCATGGGCACAAACCGCACGCTGATTCTCCTTGATGGTCAGCGTTACATCAATTCGGCGCTCACCTCGGGTGGTTCGGCGCCAGACATCAATTCATTCCCAAACGCCCTCATCGAACGCGTCGACGTCGTGACGGGCGGGGCCTCCGCGGCCTATGGCTCGGATGCGTTGTCGGGCGTCGTCAATTTTGTGCTTGATCGCGACTTCACCGGCGTCAAAGGTGAGTTCCAAGCGGGTATGACAAAGTACCGCGACGACAAAAACTACAGCGGCCAGTTGACCTATGGCGGCCCATTTGCCAACGGTCGCGGACACCTACTTTTGTCCGCGGAACACACCCACAATGACGGCATCAAAGGAACGAAAGGTCGGCCCTGGGCCGAATTGCCCGCCGCGGTCATCGTCAATCCGCTGTATGGAACCGGTGCCGGCCAAAGCAGAAGCGTGCCGCAAAATATCGTCCGCCGCGATGTAGGTCTCAGTTCAGGTACGCCTGGCGGCATCATCACCGCCGGACCTTTAAAGGGAATCTACTTCGGCCCTGCCGGCACCGTGCAGTGTTGCTTTGATTTCGGGGTGAACGTCGGCAATAACCTGCAAGAAGGCGGTAGCTGGGAGTACTCCCGCATTGAGAACGGCATCGATCTTGCCGGCATGATCAATCGCTACGTCACCTATTTCCGGACCAGCTATGATTTGAGCGACAACGTCACGGCTTACGTGGATGCGCAGTGGTCGAATTCGCATACGGAGAATACTGCAAATCCGAACCGGCGACTTGGCAACAACACCATTCGTGTCGATAACGCGTTTATTCCCGCATCGGTTCGCGCTCAGGCGCTCGCGCTGGGCCTTACTCAATTCACCATGGGCAGCACCCACGCCGACATGGGCCGCTTTGTAGGGGATTATCGCCGCACTGTGCGCCGTGTGTCCGGCGGCTTTGATGGAGGTTTCAACGCCTTTGAAACCGACTGGACCTGGAAGGCCTATGCCCAACACAGTCAGACAGGCCTTTCACCGCGCACCTATAATAACGCCTGGACGCCAGGATACCTGAAGGCGCTCGATTCCGTCATTGCCAACGGCGCTCCAGTTTGCCGCGTGAACGCCGATGCTAACCCGGCCAACGACGATCCCGCCTGTGTGCCGTATAATCTGTTCGGCATCGGCGTGAACGATCAAAAGGCGCTCGATTACTCCGTCGGCGTCAGTTACCGCTATGAATCCTTGAAACAGAACGTCGCGGCATTCAACGTAAACGGTGAGCCGTTCGAATTGTGGGCCGGGCCCGTCTCGCTAGCGTTCGGTGTTGAACACCGCACCGAAAGCGTCAAAGGCATCGCCACGAGCCGCGACGAGGCAACCGAATATTTCGCCGGCAACTACAAAGCCAGCCAGGGCAAGCTGAACGTCACCGAAGGCTACGTTGAAACCGTGGTCCCACTGGCCCGCAACCAAGCGTGGGCGCAGGAACTCGATCTTAACGCCGCCGTTCGCGCCACGAGCTACTCGACCTCCGGCTATGTGACAACATGGAAAGGTGGTTTGACGTGGCGTCCGATCGACGACCTGCGTTTCCGCTTTACGCGTTCACGCGATATTCGCGCGCCGAGCCTCGGAGAACTGTTCACGGCAGGCCAGACCGGCTCGGGCGGCGTACTGCTCGATCCGTTCCGCGCGACGAACGGCGTGCCTGAAACGCGCCCGAACAACTTCACGCTCACGCGCGGCAATCCGGCGCTGTTGCCCGAAAAGGCTGACACGACCGGGATCGGCGTGGTGATGGCGCCGTCGTTCCTGCCGGGCCTTCAGGCGTCGGTCGATTTCTACAATATCGACGTGAAGGGCTCCGTGCAGGCTCCGAGCGCGCAGACCGTTGTGGACCTCTGCTTCGCAGGCAACACGGTGCTCTGCAATGCTATCGTTCGCAATGCTCCTATACCGGGCGACCCGATCTCCTCGACGCTGGGCCAGGTCTTCATGGTGATCACGCAGCCGGAAAATCTGATCGGTCAGAAGGCGAACGGGATCGACTTCGAAGCCAGCTATCGCTTCCCATTGGCCGATCTCGTTGACTCCTGGGACGGCGAAATCGCGATTCGTGCGATGGGCAGCCGCGTGATCACACTCGACACGCAAGACACGGACGGCGTTACCTATGACGGCGTTGGCGTTGTCGGTGGTTGGGGCGGGATCGCCCCCTTCAGCGGCAAACTGAATGCGCCAAAGTTCCGCGGAAATGTGTCGATCGGTTACAACGGTGATTCGATCACCTTGCGTGCGACACTCCGCTACACCGGAGCCGGAGTTTACGGGAACGGATTCGTAGAGTGCACCAGTGGCTGTCCTATCTCGACGACGGCGGCGCCGACGTTTGAGAACAACCACATCGACAGCATGACCACCATCGATCTATCGGCGACTTATAAGCCGTTTGAAGAGCAAGACATTGAACTTTTCGGGACGGTGGAAAATGTGACGAACGCCCAACCGCCGATCATCGGTGGTAGCCGCGGCTCGACCCACTGGTCGGGCCAAGGAAATTCGGACTATGACCGCGTCGGCCGCCAATACCGCATGGGTCTGCGTTTCAAATTCTAAGAGCCACCATCTAGTTGTTTTAAAGGGCGAAGCCGGAATATCCGGCTTCGCCTTTTTCGCGTCCCGACTTTTTGTAACGGGCGTCTGTTACAAAAACCGGTAGCAGCGGTTCGAAATTTCAAATTTGTTGTCACCTTCCGGAAAAGTTCGTAGGAACGATACGAGGATTCCTTAAGGGAATTCCTCAAGGGAGATGCGAAAGGCCTTCGGCCTTTCAGGGAGAGTTCGTTTCACACATTAAGAGAACGGTTTGCGGACGCATGAATACGTGCGCGGGCTGTTGAACCTTATTCGCGCGGCCGCAGGCGCAGCAGCGCAAAACTTCGGGGGATTCATGATACGCCTTACCAATTCACGTCGTCGCGCCAAGGCATGGACGCTATCGACGGTCAGTCTGCTTGCGCTCGCGACAGTCGCGGTCTCCAATGCACAGGCTCAAACTGCCGCGCCCGCGCCGGCACCGTCTCTCGACGAAATCGTCGTGACGGGTTCACGCATCGTGCGTGACGGTTACGAGGCGCCGACGCCGGTGTCGGTGCTCGGCGCCGAAGAACTTGATTCGCTGAATGCGGTGAACATCGCCGACGCAGTCAATATTCTGCCCGGCTTCACTGGCTCGGTGAGCCCGCGCACCGCGAATGGGAACCTCTCGTCCGGTGCCACCGGGGTCAGCCAGTTGAATCTGCGCGGCATGGGCACCAACCGCACGCTGATCCTACTCGACGGCCAGCGCTACATTAACTCGGCGATCACGGCCGGGGGCAGTGCCCCGGACATCAACTCGTTCCCGAACGCCTTGATTGAGCGCGTGGACGTGGTGACCGGAGGCGCTTCTGCGGCCTACGGCTCGGACGCGCTTTCCGGTGTTGTGAACTTCATCCTCGACCGTGATTTCACGGGTATTAAAGGTGAAGTCCAAGCGGGCATGACCAAATACCGTGACGATAAGAGTTACAGCGGTCAGCTGACCTACGGCACGCCATTCGCCAACGGTCGCGGTCACCTCCTTCTTTCTGGCGAACTCAGCCACAACGATGGCGTGGACGGCCATGGCGGTCGTCCATGGGCGGCGCAACCGGCTTCGGTCCACCTCAATCCCGCCTATGGTGCCGGCGCGGGTCAAAGCCGGAGCGTGCCTGAAAACATGGTCTCGCGCGACGTGGGTCTCTCCGCAGGTACACCCGGCGGCGTGATCACGACGACGGCGCTGCGCGGAATCTTTTTCGGACCGGGCGGCACTGTCGAGTGCTGCTACAATTTCGGCGTCAACGTCGGCAATAACCTGCAGAAGGGCGGCGATTGGGAATACTCGCGCATCGAAAACGGGCAGGACATTGCCGGTAAAATCGACCGCTACGTCGCCTATTTCCGCACAAGCTATGATTTGAGCGACAACGTCACCGCGTTCGTCGATGCGCAGTGGGCGAACTCGCACACAGTGAACGTCGCGAACCCGAACCGCCGTCTCGGCAACAACGTTATTCGCGTTGATAACGCGTTTTTGCCGGCGTCGGTGCGCACGCAGATGATTGCCCTCGGACTCACGCAGTTCAACATGGGCACGACCAACGCCGACATGGGGCGCTTTATCGGCGATTATCGCCGCACCGTGCGGCGCGTCTCAGGCGGATTGGATGGCACCTTCGACGCGGCCGATACCGAATGGACCTGGAACGCTTACGCGCAGCACAGCCAAACGGGCCTTTCGCCGCGTACTCTCAATAACGGCTGGACCCCCGGTTATCTGCGCGCGCTCGACTCCGTTATTGCGAACGGCGCGCCGGTTTGCCGCGTGAATGCGGATACCAATCCGGCGAACGACGATTCGGCGTGCGTGCCATACAATCCGTTCGGGATCGGCGTGAACGATGCGAAGGCGATCGCCTACGTCAACGGCATCAGCTATCGCTATGAGACGCTGAAGCAGAATGTCGCCGCGGCCAGCGTGAACGGCGAGCCGTTTGAACTGTGGGCCGGCCCGGTCTCGCTCGCGATGGGTGTCGAACATCGCACTGAAAGCGTGGACGGCATTTCCACCACGCGGGATGAGAATACCGAGTATTTCGCGGGTAACTACAAGGCCTCCAGAGGTAAGTTCAGCGTCACGGAAGGCTTCGTGGAAACCGTGATCCCGCTGGCCCGCGAGCAGGAGTGGGCGCGCGAACTCGATTTGAACGCCGCGGTGCGCGCCACCGACTACTCGACGTCAGGCTATGTGACCACGTGGAAAGCCGGTGTGACCTGGCGGCCGATCGATGATTTGCGCTTCCGCCTGACGCGTTCGCGCGACATCCGCGCCCCCAGCCTCGGCGAGCTCTTCACGGCCGGGCAGACGGGCTCGGGCACGCCAGTGCTGGATCCGTTCATTCCGAACGCACAAGGTCAGCCGTCGGCGAATCCGGCGACCTTCACGCTCACGCGCGGAAATCCGGATCTTCTTCCGGAAAAGGCCGACACCACTGGCATCGGTGTGGTCATGGCGCCGAGCTTCCTCGAAGGCTTCCAGGCGTCCGTCGACTACTACAACATCAATGTCAAAGGCTCGGTCCAATCACCGAGCTCTCAGACCGTCATCGACCTCTGCTTCCAGGGAAACACCATCCTTTGTCAGGCAATTCAACGCTCGGCGCCGGCGGCTGGACAGCCTCTGGGACTTATCTTCCTGGTTGTCACCCAGCCTGAAAACCTGATTGGCCAAAAGGCCTCCGGGATCGACTTCGAGGCCAGCTATCGGTTCCAACTGGCGGACCTTGTTGAGTCATGGGGCGGCGAAATCGCAATTCGCGCGATGGGCAGCCGCGTGCTGACACTCGACACGCAAGATACCGACGGCAAGGTCTACGATGGCGTCGGTGTGGTCGGCGGCTGGGGCGGTATCCCGCCTTTCAGCGGCAAGCTCAATGCACCGAAGTTCCGGGGGAATATCTCGGTCGCTTACAACGGCGATCCAGTCACGGTTCGCGCTACCGTTCGCCACACCGCCGCCGGTGTTTATGGCAATGGCTTCATCGAATGCCGTACCGGATGTCCAGTCTCGACATCGGCCGCGCCGACAATCGAGGACAATCATATCGACGGTATGACCACGGTGGACCTGTCGGCGACCTACAAGCCGTTCGAGGATGAAAAAGTCGAACTGTTTATGACGGTCGAAAATCTTATGAACACGCAGCCACCGATCATCGGCGGCAACCGTGGTTCCACACACTGGAACACCATGGGAAATACGGAATACGACCGTTTGGGACGCCAGTACCGCGCAGGTATGCGTTTCCAGTTCTAACCAACCACGTTAAGCAAAATGAGGAGGCGAAGCCGGAAATCCCGGCTTCGCCTTTTTTGCGTCTGGTGGGCCACGCGCGATAGGCGCTCAACTCCGCAATGGTCTTTGAGAAACGAGAGACGTCGGTGCCGCTGCGCTAAGGGAGTCCCTGACGAGGGACTAATCCCACACTATATAAGAGAGTAACCCCTGCCCTCCAAAAATGCGCAGCGTGTAAGGGCTACTCGTATACTCACGCTGTCGGAAAATGCGTAAGCATCCCCCTGGGAGTCGTTCGCTCCCTGAGGGAGATGTGTGGTCTTTGCGGACCACCGGGGGAGAGTTCGATCAAACAATGGAAGCAATTTTAAGCTCGCATTAGTGGGCGTGAAATTTGTTTTTGCATGTGCGCATCCGAAACTGGGGGCGTCAAAAGGAGACTCATGACTCAAACAAACAGTAATTCACTCGGTCGTGCGAAGGTCTGGGCGTTCTCGACGGTAAGCGCCGTTGCGATCGCGGCCGGGGCAATAACCGAAGCGAGGGCGCAAGCCGCTCCGCCGGCTTCGCTAGACGAAATCGTCGTCACCGGTTCGCGCATCGTTCGCGATGGGTACGAAGCCCCGACGCCGGTGTCGGTGCTCGGCGCAGAAGAACTCGATTCATTGAATGCCGTGAACATCGCCGACGCGGTGAACATTCTTCCCGGGTTCTCCGGGTCCGTGAACCCGCGTTCCTCGAACGGCAACCTGTCCTCCGGTGCCACCGGCGTCAGCCAGCTGAACCTGCGCGGGATGGGCACCAACCGCACGCTGATCCTGCTCGACGGTCAGCGCTACATCAATTCGGCGATCACGTCCGGCGGCTCCGCGCCTGACATCAACTCGTTTCCAAACGCGCTGATCGAGCGCGTCGACGTCGTGACGGGCGGCGCCAGCGCCGCTTACGGGTCCGACGCGCTTTCGGGCGTTGTCAACTTCGTGCTTGACCGTGACTTCACCGGCATCAAGGGGGAATTCCAGGCCGGTATGACGAAGTACCGCGACGACAAGAATTACAGCGGCCAATTGACTTACGGCACCCCGTTCGCGAACGGACGCGGCCACCTGCTGGCTTCGGTCGAGCATAGCCACAATGACGGCGTCAGTGGTGCGGGCGGCCGTCCATGGGCCGAGTTACCGGCCGCGGTCATGGTCAATCCCGCCTACGGGACGACCGCCGGCAAGACTACCAGCGTGCCGCAATACCTCGTCGCACGGAACGTCGGCCTGTCGGCGGGAACGCCGGGCGGCATCATCACCACAAGCCCGCTGCGTGGGATTTACTTCGGCCCCGCCGGCACCGTGCAGTGTTGCTTCGACTTCGGCGTCAACGTCGGCAACAACCTGGCGCAAGGCGGCGATTGGGAATACTCGCGCATCGAAAACGGCATCGACATCGCCGGCATGATCAATCGGTACGTCGCGTACGTACGTACCAGCTATGACGTGAGCGACAACGTTACCGCCTTCGTCGATGCGCAGTGGTCGAACTCGCATACCGTGAATACGGCAAATCCGAACCGCCGTCTTGGCAACATGGTTATCCAGATCGATAACGCCTTTATTCCCGATTCTGTGCGTGCCCAAGCGCTCGCGTTGGGCCTCACCCGCTTTAACATGGGCAGCACCAACGTCGACATGATGCGGTTCCGCGGCGACTATCGCCGCACGGTGCGCCGGGTATCGGGTGGCCTTGACGGCGCTTTCGAAGCCGCAGACACAGAGTGGACCTGGAACGCATATATCCAGCACAGCCAAACCGGCCTGTCGCCGCGCACCTATAACAACGGGTGGACCCCCGGTTACCTACGGGCGCTCGACTCCGTCCTGGTTAACGGCGCGCCTGTCTGCCGTGTGAATGCTGACGCGAATGCTGCCAACAACGACCCCGCGTGCGTGGCGTACAATCCATTCGGTATCGGCGTGAATGACGCCAAGGCTATCGCGTACGTGAACGGCGTGTCCTACCGCTACGAATCGCTGAAGCAAAACGTCGCGGCATTCAACGTTAACGGCGAGCCGTTCGAACTTTGGGCGGGGCCGGTTTCATTGGCCTTCGGTGTCGAACACCGCACCGAAAGCGTCGACGGCATCGCGACGACGCGCGACGAAAATACCGAATACTTTGCGGGTAACTACAAAGCCAGTATGGGTAAGTTCAACGTCACGGAAGGTTTCGTTGAGACCGTCGTCCCGCTGGCACGCGATGAGTCTTGGGCTCAAGAACTCGATCTCAACGCCGCCGTGCGCGCGACCAGCTACTCGACGTCCGGCTATGTGACGACGTGGAAGGCGGGTTTGACGTGGCGCCCGATCGACGATCTGCGGTTCCGCTTCACCCGTTCGCGCGATATCCGTGCTCCGAGCTTGGGCGAACTGTTCACGGCCGGTCAGACCGGATCCGGGACGCCCGTGTTCGATCCTTTCTTGAACTCGAACAATCCGGCGACCTTTACGCTGACGCGCGGCAACCCCGCGCTGCAGCCGGAAAAGGCCGACACCACAGGGATTGGTGTGGTAATGGCGCCGAGCTTCCTGCCGGGGTTCCAGGCATCGGTCGACTTCTACAACATCGACGTCAAAGGCACGGTACAATCGCCGAGCTCTCAGACCGTCATCGACCTCTGCTACCAGGGCAACACCGCGCTTTGCTCGCGTATCGAACGCGATCCGAACACAGGACTGATCTTCCTGGTCGTCACGCAGCCTGAAAACCTGATCGGTCAGAAGGCAAACGGCATCGACTTCGAAGCCAGCTACCGCATTCAACTGGCGGACATCGTTGAATCGTGGGGCGGCGAGATCGCGATCCGTGCGATGGGCAGCCGCGTGCTGACCCTGAATACGACCGATACGAACGGCATCACCTATGACGGTGTCGGCGTCGTCGGCGGATGGGGCGGAATCCCGCCGTTCAGCGGTAAGCTAGACGCGCCGAAATTCCGCGGCAACATGTCGATCTCGTATAACGGCGATCCGATTACCCTGCGCGCGACTGTCCGGTACACCGCCGCCGGCGTGTACGGTAACGGCTTCATCGAGTGCACGACAGGCTGCCCAGTTTCGACCGGAGCCGCGCCAACATTCGGAGGCAATCATATCGACAGCATGACGACAATCGATCTCGCCGGCACGTACAAGCCGTTCGAGGACCAAGAGGTCGAATTGTTCGGAACAGTCGAAAATCTGACAAATGCTCAGCCGCCAATTATCGGGGGAAGCCGCGGCTCAACATACTGGTCGGGGCAGGGCAACGCGCAGTACGATCGCCTAGGGCGTCAATACCGGATCGGTATGCGCTTCCAGTTTTAGTATCGCGAGCGGGATCCGACGACGTTTCGAGAGAGAGATCGTCCAATGAAGTGAAGGCGGGACCGATAAAATCGGTTCCGCCTTCATTTTTCAGAAACGCCTGACAATCTGGGAGCGTGAATTCACGTGCTTAATTTGTAACTAAAGACATATTCGTGTGTTGCCTGGAGCACACATCTCTAAACATAACGAACGAGGAAAGGCGTGCCCGGGTGGCGGCGGCTTTTCAGCTCCGGCTTAATTTTTTCAGCAAAATCGCATGATTCTGCGAACGAATGCCCGGTATTCATTTTCATTAGTATTAGTCGAGAGTAGTTGTCAGGTGTAGGGGTTTCCTTTAAGGGGCTCGCGCAAGTGCCTCCCCCAGGCACGAAGGGAGCCGGCGTCTCGATCGCGCCAGACACCACCAACATTGATTTCTCGAAGGGTATTTCTTTCATGACCGTATCTTTGACGGCGCGCATTAAGGCGCGCTCGTTCGCTACGACTTCGGCCGTCGCTCTTATTGTGGGCTCGATGGCTGCCCCGGCGTCCGCGCAGCAGACGGCGCAGGAACCGGCCGCCGTTGACGAAATCGTCGTCACCGGTTCGCGCATCGTGCGCGACGGTTACCAGGCTCCGACCCCCGTGTCGGTCCTCGGTTCCGAAGAACTTGATGCCATGAACGCCGTCAACATCGCCGACGCGGTGAACACGCTGCCGGCCTTCACGCAATCGGCCTCGACCCGTTCGGCGAACGGCAACCTGTCGTCGGGCGCCACCGGCGTCAGCCAGCTGAACCTGCGCGGCATGGGCACCAACCGCACCCTGATCCTGCTCGACGGCCAGCGTGTCATCAACTCGGCGCTCACCTCGGGCAACTCGGCCCCGGACATCAACCAGTTCCCGAACGCGCTGATCGAGCGCGTGGACGTCGTCACTGGCGGCGCTTCGGCCGCTTATGGCTCCGACGCGCTCTCGGGCGTCGTGAACTTCGTCCTCGACAAAGACTTCACCGGTATCAAGGGTGAAATCCAGGGCGGTATGACCAAGTACCGCGACGACAAGAACTACAGCGCTTCTTTGACCTATGGTACGCCGTTCGCGAACGGCCGCGGTCACTTCCTGTTCTCGGGCGAGCACAGCCATAACGACGGCATCAGCGGCACCGGTGGCCGCCCGTGGAGCGATCTCCCGGCCGCGATCACCTTCACCCCGGAATTCCTGGCGGGTGTGCCGGGCGCACCGCAGCACTACGTCGCGCGTAACGTCGGTCTCATCAACGGTACGCCGGGCGGCATCATCACCGCCGGCCCGCTCAAAGGCATCTATTTCGGCCCAGCCGGCGTCATGCTGAGCGGCTACAACTTCGGCACCAGCCTGCAAAACAACTTTCAGCTGGGCGGCGACTGGGAATACTCGCGTATTGAAAATGGCCTCGACCTCAACGGCCGTCTCAACCGCTATGTTACATTCACCCGTCTTAGCTACGACGTCACCGACAACGTGTCGGCCTTCGTCCAGGCTTCGTGGGCGAATTCGCACGCACTCAACACCGCGAACCCTAACCGCCGTCTCGGCAACAACACCATCCGTGTGGACAACGCTTTCATGCCGGCCTCGCTGCGTACGCAGATGCAGGCGCTGGGCCTGACGACGTTCACGATGGGCTCGACGCATGCCGATATGGGCCGCTTCGTCGGTGACTATCATCGCACGACACGCACAGTCTCCGGCGGCCTCGACGGTGCGTTCAGCATGGCGGAAACCGAGTGGACCTGGAACGCTTACGCCCAGCACAGCCAGACCGGATTGTCGCCACGTACGCGCAACAACGGTTGGACGCCCGGATACCTTCGCGCGCTTGACTCGGTCATCTTCAACGGTGCCCCGGCATGCCGCGTGAACACTGACTCCGTCACCACGAACGACGATCCGGATTGCGTGCCGTACAATCCATTCGGCATCGGCGTGAATGACGCGAAGGCCCTGGCTTACTCGACGGGTACTTCCTACCGTTATGAGTCGCTGAAACAGGACGTCGCTGCGTTCAGCATGAACGGCGAGCCGGTGGAACTGTGGGCCGGTCCGGTCTCGGTTGCCCTCGGCATTGAACACCGCAAGGAAAGCGTGTCGGGTATTGCCTCTGCCCGTGACGAAGCGACCCAATACTTCGCCGGTAACTACAAGGCGAGCACGGGCAAGTTCAACGTCACGGAAGGATTCATTGAAACCCTCGTGCCGCTGGCTCGCGACGAATCTTGGGCCCAGGAACTCGACCTGAACGCCGCGGTCCGCGCCACCGACTACTCGACCTCGGGCTACGTGACGACCTGGAAGGTAGGCATGACCTGGACGCCGACGTCGGACATCCGCTTCCGCGCGACCCGTTCGCGTGACATTCGCGCGCCGAACCTCGGCGAACTGTTCACGGCCGGCCAGACCGGTTCGGGTGCGGTGCTCACCGATCCGTTCCGCGGCAACACGCAGGTTCCGAACTCGTTCTCGCTCACCCGCGGCAACGCGAACCTGAAGCCGGAAAAGGCCGACACCACAGGCGTGGGCGTCGTCATTGCTCCGTCGTGGTTCGAAGGCTTCCAGGCCTCGGTTGACTACTACAACATCAACGTGAAGGGCACGGTGCAGGCCCCGACGTCGCAACAGGTCATCGACCTCTGCTTCGGCGGCAACACAATCCTCTGCAACGCGATTCAGCGTGATGCGGCTGGCCTCATCTTCCTGGTTGTCACGCAGCCGGAAAACCTCCTGGGTCAGAAGGCCGACGGTCTCGATTTCGAAACCAGCTATCGCTTCCGCCTCTCGGACATCAGCGAAAGCATGGACGGCGAGATCGCCATCCGCGCCATGGGCAGCTACGTCCTTGGCTTGAAGACCACGGACATCGACGGCCGCGTTTATAACGGCGCCGGCGTTGTTGGCGGTTGGGGCGGCATCGCGCCGTTCAGCGGCAAACTGACGGCTCCCGAGTTCCGCGGTAACGTGTCGGTCAGCTACAACGCCGACCCGATCACGCTGCGTCTCACGACCCGTTACGTTGGTCCGGGTGTGTATGGTAACGGCTTCATCGAGTGCACCACGGGTTGCCCGGCGCCAACGACCTTCGCGCCGACGATCCAGAACAACCACATCGATTCCATGACCACGTTCGATATCTCGGGCAGCTACAAGCCGCTCGCGGAACAGAACGTGGAGCTGTTCATGACGATCGAAAACCTGACGAACGCGCAGCCCCCGATCATCGGCGGCAGCCGTGGTTCGGCGCACTGGTCCGGTCAGGGTAACTCCGACTACGACCGTATCGGCCGTCAGTACCGCGTTGGTATGCGCTTCCAGTTCTAATCGAACGAGCGTTTGAGACCGGAAGGGGCGGGGCCAGGCAACTGGCTCCGCCTTTTTATTTTCGGCAATTTTTAGCCGATCGGTTTCCCTTTATTGGCAAAAATCCGCTCAGGGAAAGAGACCGCTTTTCGTGGTAATCTAAAAACTCCTTTAATTTAAACGCCTTAGGACTTTGACCCGCGTCAAGGCGAGCTGGCACAGCGCTTGCCATTAAAGCGCCGCTGGGAGGACGTCACTTCGTGCCTATGTCGCGTCGCGCGAGGGTTGGTACTCCGGACGCTCCACATCCCTAGGGCTACCTCAGCGCAACACACCCGTTGGCGCGGACGTGTCTCTGTTACAATTCTTATTAATTTACAATAGGTTGTGCAGTGTGTCGCGCAGAGCACACTCGCGCGCATAAAGCATGTGCGCCAACCTGTGGATATTGTAACACCCCCGAAAAGCACGTAATCACCACTCCGCGAGTGCCCTGGTAACAAGGGCCTCCAGGGAAAGCGTGAGCCCGATGGGCTCACGAGGGAGACTTAGCTCAGCAAATGCCGTGTGCCGACAGTAAGCGCAGTTCCGCGCTCAACGCCGCTGCACCCGACACTGCACAAACCTCATGAAGGGAATCTATGACCGCATCTCGTCACGTTAAGGCGCATACGCTCGCCACGACCTCGGCGATCGCCATTCTGTTGTCCACGGCCGCGCCGCACATCGCGAGCGCCCAGCAGGCCGCTCAAGAACCTGCCGCTGTCGATGAAATCGTCGTCACCGGTTCGCGCATCGTGCGCGACGGTTACGAAGCTCCGACGCCGGTCTCGGTGCTGGGCGCCGAAGAACTGAACTCGATGAACGCGAACAACATCGCCGACGCCGTCAACGCCCTCCCGGCGTTCACGGGCTCGGTCAAGCCGCGTAACATGACCGCCAACCTGAGCTCGGGCGCCGCCGGCGTGAACCAGCTCAACCTGCGCGGCATGGGCACCAACCGCACGCTGATCCTGCTCGACGGCCAGCGCGTCATCAATTCGTCGCTGACGGCCAGCAACTCGGCCCCGGACATCAACTCGTTTCCCAACGGCCTCGTTCAACGCGTCGACGTCGTCACTGGTGGCGCCTCGGCCGCTTACGGTTCTGACGCGCTGTCGGGTGTCGTCAACTTCATCATCGACAAGGAATTCACCGGCATTAAGGGTGAAGTCCAGGGCGGCATGACTCAGTGGCGCGACGACAAGAACTATAACGTATCGCTCACCGCCGGCACGCCGTTTGGCGGCGGTCGCGGACATTTCCTCCTTGCCGGTGAAATTGGTTACATCGGCGGCATCGGCGGCGTTCCGCGTGACTGGAATGACAGCAGCGCGGCCATGGTCGTCAACCCGGCTTACACGGCGAACCCGGCCGGAGGCGCCCCGCAATACATCGTCGCGCGCGACGTCGGCCTGTCGCGCGGCACCCCGGGCGGCGTGATCACCGCTGGTCCGCTTAAGGGCATCATGTTCGGCCCGGGCGGCACGCCCGCCCCGTTCACCTTTGGCGTAGACGTTGGCAACAACTTCATGCAAGGCGGCGATTGGCGCGTTTCGCGCATCGACAACGGCCTCGACCTTGACCAGCGTGTTAAGCGCTACGTGGGTTACAGCCGCTTGAGCTACGATCTCACCGACGATCTTACGGTGTTTTTCGACGCTCAGTGGGCAAATGCACATGCCGACAACACGTCGAATCCAAACCGCCGTCTCGGCAACAACACCATTTTGATCGACAACGCATTCATCCCGACCTCGGTGCGCAACCAAATGGTCGCATTGGGGCTGACCAGCTTCACGCTGGGCTCGACCAACGCCGACACGCTGCGTTTCCGCGCCGACAACCGCCGTACCCTCCGGCGCTTCTCGGGCGGCATCAACGGCAGCGTCAATGCGTTCGATTCCGATTGGACCTGGAATGCGTATATCCAGCACAGCATGACGGGCCTTTCGCCGCGCACCCCGCATGTGGGCATTACGGCGAACTATCTGAGAGCGATGGACGCCGTGGTCTCTGGCGGCAACATCGTCTGCCGTGTCAACGTCGACACCAATCCGGCGAACGACGATCCGAACTGCGTGCCGTTCAACGTGATGGGCATTGGCGTCAACAATCAGAAGGCCATCGACTATGTGACCGGCACTTCTTATCGTTATGAGTCGCTGAAGCAGGACGTGATGGCGTTCAGCGTCAACGGCGAGCCGCTTGAAATGTGGGCCGGCCCAGTCTCGTTGGCGTTCGGCGTCGAACACCGCAAGGAAAGCGTGAAGGGCATTGCCAGCGCGTTGGACGAAGCGACCTCGTTCTTCGCCGGCAACTATCACGCCAGCTTCGGTTCGTTCCATGTCACGGAAGGTTTCGTCGAAACCCTCGTTCCGTTGGCTAAGGACGAAGAATGGGCGCGCAGCCTCGACCTCAACGCCGCCGTGCGTGCGACCAGCTACAGCACTTCGGGTTACGTGACCACCTGGAAAGTCGGCGTGAACTACACGCCGGTTGATGACATCCGCTTCCGTATGACGCGTTCGCGCGACATTCGCGCCCCGAACCTCGGGGAACTCTTCACGGCGGGTCAGACCAACTCGGGCAACCCGATTTTCGATCCGTTCAATAACCGTCAGCAACCTTCTTCGTTCCGTTTGACGAAGGGTAACCCGAATCTTCTGCCGGAAAAGGCGGATACCACGGGTATCGGCGTTGTCTTCTCGCCCACGTTCTTTGAAGGCTTCCAGGCGTCGGCGGACTTCTACAACATCGACGTGAAGGGCTCAGTGCAAGCGCCGGACGGCCAGACGCTGGTGAACCTCTGCTTCCAGGGGAATACGGCGCTGTGCTCGAACATCGAGCGCGACGCTGCCGGCCTGATCTTTCAGGTTGTGACGCAGCCTGAGAACTTGATCAGCCAGAAGGCACAAGGCATCGACTTCGAAGCCAGCTACCGGATGGCGGCCTCGGCCATTAGCGAAGAAATGGACGGAAACTTCTCCGTCCGTGCGATGGCGACCCGCGTGCTCAAGCTTCGTACGGTCAACACGCAAGGCATCATGATCGATGGTACCGGCGTAGTCGGCGACTGGGGCGGCATCGCTCCGTTCGGCGGCAATCTGTCGGCGCCGAAGTGGAAGGGCCTGATGACGTTGGGTTACGACACCGAAGCGTGGAATGTGCGCATGAACGTGCGTTACACGAGCGCCGGCAAGTACGACAACGGCAATTTCGTTATCTGCTCCAGCGGTTGCCCGACGTCGGTTTCGAACAAGCCGACGCTGCGTGACAACCACATCGACTCTGCGACGACCCTCGACCTCTCGGGCGGCTTCAAGCCGTTTGACGAATACAACGTCGAGATTTTCGGCACGGTGGAGAACCTCCTCAACGCCACCCCGCCGATCATCGGCGGCAGCCTGACCGCCGCGTACTACAACGGCATGGGCAATAAGGACTACGACGTGATCGGCCGTCAGTACCGCGCCGGTATCCGCTTCCAGTTCTAAGCGGCACGTTTGAGATTGAAGGGGCGGGACCGGGAAACCGGTCCCGCCTTTTTCATTTTATGACGCCGGCGGCGAAGAGTTCCTGCCGCCGGGCATTGGTGGCGGCTTGAGGAATCCGGCCGCCCGCGCGCGCCGCCTTGATGGTCTCGAGATTGACCATGGTGGTGTTTTTTACAGTGCCGCCCTCGGTGGCGAGATACTCGACGATGCTGAGGATCTCCTCGTCGGACACGTGCGGCACGCCCGGCATTACGCCGGTCAACGGTACGTCATCGACCGTAATGGTTCCGGACATTCCCCAGAGGATCGCTTGCGCCATGAAGGCGGCGCCCTCCGCGCTGGATCCAATTTGCCCGACGCGGCCCATCAGGCGGGGAAAGGTGCCGGGGATGCCTTGCGCGTCGGCCTGATGGCACAGCGAGCAATGTTTGAGATAGCTTGCCTGGCCGTCAGCGGAAGCTTCGGACGCGGTTAGGAGGATTGCGAGTAAAGCCAAGCCGCGCGCTAAGCGCGTTTCGCCGGATAGATCCAAAAGTAACTCCACACGTACTTAGGTTCACGCGCGGGCGACACGCCGCGGTGAAAGTGAGTCCAATAGGGCGGGAAGAGAACGATTTTGCCCGCCGCAGGTTTCACTTTAAGGCCGTCGACAAACTCCGTCTCGCCGGCCTCGGTAACATCATTGAGATACAAGAGGCCCGCGGCAACGCGGTCTGTGACGCTACGTGTCGCGTCATAGTGCCAGTCGAAGCCTTGACCGGGGTCAACGCGTTCGATCATCGGTAACGTACAGTCGAGGCCTTCGGCATCCACGAGTTCGGCGAGGCCCCGATGCTTGGCCATATACTGTTCCATCGTCGCCCGCATTGCGGGAACGACCGTCATGAACAACGCCTCCCATTCCGGCGATTGCCGGCTGATCGGGAGTTGCGTTCCGGACCTATACTCGTGGTTCGCCGCCTTGCCTTCGACGATAACTCGGCTCGGTTTGCGGGCGGGGTCGCGTTCGAAGCACGCGATGATTTTGGTGCAAAGGTCGGCCGATACCGCGCCCGGAAATTCTTCAATGAACATCGCAACTCTTCCAAGGATGATCGGCGACTGAAAACCGGCGGGGCGGCTATTGTAAACCCACATTTTGAGCTGCGGCGCACACAAGGCGCCTATAGGCGACTTTTTGCCAGCCAGCTTTTCCCATTAGGCCGATTTCCGCCGGTGAACTTCTTTCGAAAGCCCTGATAGTTCCTAAATGTATTTTATATTCAAATGGATATATGTTTTTTCTGAAGGTCTCTCTGAGTGGTATGGAAGTTGCGTAGCGTGCTGTGGGAAGGGGAGGGACGCGCGGTTTGCGCGTAACCGTTCTGTCGCTCGCCTCGAACTTTGCACGCATGGTTGCGGTGCACCCAGAGACGAAGGAAACCGTCACGGAACGCGTATCGGAAGCCACCACGTAAGTATCTGTAACTGTTGCCGGTTGGTCGGATTTTTTTGACAGAAAATCACGCCGATCTTATACGTTCCGCCGGCTACCAGTGGTATGATTAGGGGCTGGGGGGATGGGGTGTCGGCGGCGCGCGGACACCCACGTATAGCTTTGTGAGGTCCGGGAGGATCTGGGGGGTGCCCCTCCTTTCCGGAGAGCTGTTGGGAGACATGCGAGCGCCATGAAAGGTTCGGTTTCGTCCATGCGTGAGACTTTTGTATCTGTGCTTCGTGGAGGCGCGGCGGCGCTCGGTTGTGCCTTTGTGTTGGCGAGCTGTTCCGGCCCCGCGAGCGACAGCACATCAAAAGCCGCGGTGGCGACGGCCGCCGGCTCTGCCACTGCCGAGCCTGTCACCGAAGGGACGCCAAAGCGTTTGCGCGCGCTTACCCAGGAGCAGTATCTCAATACGCTCGCCTATGTCTTCGGTCCTGACGTCCAACTCAATCCGAACTTCCCGCCCGCGCAGCGCACGGAAGGCTTGCTCGCGCTTGGTACAGGGCGCGGCGGCATCTCGTCGTCGCAGCTCGAACTCTATCAGAAGGCCGCCGTCACGGTGGCGCAGTTGGTTGTGGACGAAGATCGCCGGAAGTTCCTGCTAACCTGTACGCCGAAGGACGAGAAGGCCGCTGACGCTGCCTGTGCGGGTCAGTTCTTCTCGCACGTCGGGCGCTTGATGCACCGCCGTCCACTGACTAAGGTCGAACTCGCGGAATATGTGGACGAGGCGGGCAAGGCTTCCACGTCGCTAAAGGACTTCTATCGCGGTCTCGCGGTCTCCATCGAAGCGATGTTGATCAGCCCAGATGTGTTATTCGTGGTGGAATCCGCCGAAGCTGACCCGCGCAATGCCGGCAAGCAGCGTCTGGACGGATATTCGCTCGCCACGCGCCTCTCCCTGTTCCTGTGGAACGCTGCGCCGGACGACGAACTCCTGCGCGCCGCCGAGAAGGGCGAACTGCAGACGGACAAAGGACGTTTGAAGCAGATCGACCGCATGCTGGCCAGCCCGCGCCTGGAAAAGGGAATGCGCGCTTTCTTCGACGACATGTTCGCCTTCGACAGCTTCGCGGCGCTCGCAAAAGACGCGCAGATGTATCCGGTGTTCACCGGCGTGACGGCGACGGACGCGCGCGAGGAAACCCTGCGTGTGGCGGTCGACCACCTGATCACCAAGAACCGCGACTACCGCGATCTTTACACGACGCGCGAAACCTTCATCTCGCCGCGCCTGGCGGCGGTCTACAAGCTGCCCGCGACGCCGACTTGGTCGCGCTATACCTTCCCGGAAGGCAGCCCCCGCGCGGGAATCCTTACGCATGTCAGCTTCCTTGCGGTGCATTCGCACCCGGTGCGCAGCTCGCCCACCATGCGCGGCAAAGCGCTGCGTGAACTGCTCCTCTGCCAGCCGGTGCCGCCGCCGCCCGCGAACGTCGATTTCTCGGCGCTGGAGAACCCTAAAGCCACATTGAAAACCACGCGCGACCGCGTGAACTTCCACCTGGAAAATCCGGTGTGCGCTGGCTGTCACAAGATCACAGACCCGATGGGCCTCGCGCTCGAGAACTTCGACGGTATCGGCGCCTATCGCGAAACCGAAAAGGGCCAGAAGATCGACGCGAGCGGCGCCTTGGACGGCAAGCCGTTTGCTGATGCTGTCGGCCTCGGCAAGGCGTTGCGCGATCATCCGGCGCTGCCGTCTTGCCTTGTAAAGCGCGCTTTCGCTTATGGGTCCGGCTCGCCGACCACCAACGCCGACCGCCCGCTGCTCGCCTACTTCACCGCAAGGTTCGGCGAGGAGGGCTACAGGCTGCCGGCGCTCCTGCGCACCATCACGATGAGCGACGCCTTCATCACCATCAGCCAACCCCAAGCTCCGGCCACCGAGAAGACGGCGAATGTGCCGTCCGCGAACGCCGTCGCTGCCAACACGAAGTAAGGAGCCCGCAATGCATGATTTGAACAGACGTCGCGTCCTGCGCGGAATGTTGAACGGTGGGGCCGTAACGGTCGGTCTGCCGCTCCTGAACGTTTTCCTCAATGGAAACGGCAATGCGATGGCGGACGGCACGCCGCTGCCGGTGCGCTTCGGCACCTGGTATTGGGGCATGGGCATCAGCAAGAACGTGTTCGTACCGAAGCAGGCCGGCGCGAACTACGAGCTGCCGGAAGAAATCGAGTCCCTTAAGGACATCAAGCAGCACATCAACCTGTTCACCAACCTGACGGCCTATCGCGACGGCGCGTTCTTCTGTCACTACACCGGCTGGGTCGTTGCGCGTACCGGCGTTGCGCCGATGGTGCAGAACCAGTCGCTGGCCGAGAGTATCGACACGACCGTGGCGAACCAAATCGGCCGCACGACGCGCTTCAAGAGCCTGACGACGACCTCGACGGGCGATGTGCGCGACATCATCAGCTACGAAAGCCCGACGACGTCGAACTCGCCGGAGTTCTCGCCGGTGAATTTCTACACGCGTCTGTTCGGACCCGACTTCCAGGATCCGAACGCGCCGACGTTCACGCCGTCGCCGACGATCATGGTGCGCAAGAGCGCGCTGACCGGCGTCATGGACAAGATCAAGACGCTGGAGACCAAGGTGGGCGCCGAGGATAAGGCGCGCCTCGACCAGTACTTCACGGGGCTGCGTCACCTGGAAAACCAGTTCAACCAGCAGCTCACGAAACCCGAGCCGCGCGAAGCTTGCGTGAAGCCGAAAGCGGCGAAGGACATGGATACCGGCAGCGATTTCAAGTTGGTCGCCGACCGCCACAACGTGATGACCGATCTCTTGACCATGGCGATCGCGTGCGATCAAAGCCGCGTGTTCAACATGATCTACTCCTACGGCTTCTCGAACACGACGAAGCCCGGCTACGACAAGCCGCACCACACCTGCACGCACGAAGAACCGAAGGACGAGAAGCTGGGCTACCAGCCGAACGCCTCGTGGTTCGTGCGCCGCGCGATGGAATCGTGGGCGTACTACGTGAAAGCCTTCGCCAGCATCAAGGAAGGCGACGGCACGCTGCTCGACAATTGCTTCATCATGGGGAACAGCGACGTCTCGGACGCGCGTGTTCACTCGCTTGAGGAGATGGCGGCGTTCACCGCTGGTCGCATGGGCGGCAAGATCAAAACCGGTCTGCACATCCCGTGCAACGGCGGCAAGATCACCGACATCGGCTTCACCGGCCTCAAGGCGCTGGGCCTCGCGCAGAAAACCTGGGGCGGTAAGAGCAACGAGACCGACCGCGTCATCAGCGAAATCATCGCTTAAGGGCCATAACCGGATGCGTCAGTTTCGTTCAGTGATGGTGGGTGCGGCCGGGGCGGGCGTCTTTCTCGCCGGCGCCGCGTTCGCGCAGGCCGAACACAGCTGGAGCAAGGAACAGCGCGCGCTTACTGAGGATTATGTCCGCGAGGAAATGCCGCCTGGCTTCCAAGTTGTGGTCGCTGAACTCGAAGGCGCTGTCTTCGCCGATGCTAATGGCAAGACGCTGTACTCCTGGCCGGTGATGGCGCTTCGCAACGCCAACGCTGGAGAAATGAAGGGTAAACCGACCTGCAGCGATACGGTCTACAAGGTGAACACCGGATGGATGAGTCCGTATCCGGGCGGCCTCGAACTTCCTGAAGTCGAAACGCGCCCGTCCTGCATAGGTGTGTGGCCGCCGGTCCTTGCCGCAGCTGACGCGAAGCCGGTCGGCAAATGGACCATCGTTGATGGTCCGGGAGAGCGCAAGCAGTGGGCCTACGACGGCCAGGCGCTGTATACATCGGTGCTCGATAAACAGAAGGGCGATGTATGGGGCGGCACCAGCACCAATCTGCAACATGACGGCACCGGCGCGGTCCGTTGGCCCGTGGGACCGGATCGCAATCTGCCGTCGCAGTTCAAGGTAATGGCGTACGCGTATGGACGCCTGCTAACTCTTCAGAACGAACACGCTGTCTATGTTTTCGACGGCGATGCCAAGGGCAAGTTCGGCTGCACAGGCGATTGCCTTGAGAAGTTTTCGCCGATCCTTGCTCCCGAACAGATCCAGCAGCGCGGCGAGTGGACGATCATCGAGCGTTCGCCCGGCGTGAAGCAGTGGGCGTACCGCGGCAAGCCGGTCTACAGCTACAACCTCGAGGAAAAATTCCCGAGCTTCCAGGGTGCCGAAGAGGCGGGCTGGCATAACGTCTTCACGCAGCTTGCGCCGCAATTCCCGAAAGGGTTCCGAATCACGGACACCTACACGGGGCAGATGCTGGCGGATTCCAAAGGCCGTACAATCTACACCTATAACTGCAATGACGATGCGGCGGATCAGCTTGATTGTTCGCATCCGTCGCAACCGCAGTCGTACCGTCTTGCCCTTTGCGGCAAAGGCGATTGGAAGCGTTGCCTTGAAACGTTCCCGTATGTGATCGCGGGCCCGGACGAGAAAAGCGAAACACACTTCTGGAGCATCAAGTCCATCAATCCGGAAACCGGACGCTGGGTGGAGCCGGGCGCTGCCGGATCGTTGCGTGTATGGGCCTATCGTGATCGTCCTGTGTATCTGTGCGGACGCGATAAGAAGCCCGGCGATTACGAGTGCGATTCCTGGGGCGAATGGAGCGGCATCAGAAACGGCTTCATGGGTTTCTGGATCCGCGACGCCTTTGGCGACAACGCAATTTGATATTTGGTGTACCCATGAAAAAGCTTGTTTTCGCTGCTCTGATCGCCGGATGCGCCTTTAGCGTGAGCGCGGCTTTCGCCGATGAGGCGTACCAGGACCGCAAGATCGGCTACACCATCGTCGGCAAGAATTGGGCGATTTACCAGACGCCGGACGGTAAAGCCGAGTGCCCGAACGGCCTAAACGACGGACCGCGCGAGCAGTTCGACAAGCTATATCCACGCGACGGTCACCATAAGTTCGACGCTTCGCAGCTCGAGCGCGAAGGCGAAGTATGGCTCCCGGACAGCAAGGGCGATGATCGCGGCCTGCCGTTCTATGAACCGCAAGGCACGACCGCCATCGGCCTCAATCTCGACAATAAAATCGATAAGAGCGATTTCACGAGTGCCGACGGCAAAGTCGCGGGCATCGATAATCAGATCTATCGCGTATTCGGCTGTGTGGGAAATTACCGCGGACCCGATGGGTCCTACCGCTTCTTCATTCAGGAATACATGAAGAAGTTTAATTACAACCGCATGCTGATCGAGATCACGGATCTCGACGACATGGTCAATGATCCAGAGGTGACGGTTACTGTGCTGCGCGGCCGTGATGCGCTGCTGCTGGACTCGCAAGGTGCATTCGCCGCCGGCGGAACGCAGCGAGTTGACATGCGTTGGGGCAAGGACTTGATCAAAAGCACCAAGGGGCGCGTGGTTGACGGTGTGCTTACCACCGATCCGATCGACATCATGATGCCCGAGAGCCTGAAACGAGGCGCGGCCAACCTGTTCATCCACGATTGGCGCGTACAGCTTCGGTTGACGGAAGAAGGTGCCGAAGGTTTGATGGGCGGCTATCTCGATATCGAGAAGCTTTACAACAACCTCGCGCAAAACTGGACCACGCACTATCGCAGCTATGGCCGCGAGCCGCTGCCGTCCGAATACCGTTCGATGATCCGCAATGCGGACGCTTATGTGGACGCGAGTGGGCGCAACACGGCGATCTCGTCGGGTTGGGAAGTGAAGTTCAAGCAAGTGTTCATCGTGCATCCGCCGCAGGCGGTGGCTTCGGGCGCGCCGGCGACCGGCGGGGCGTCCGTTCCTGCGCGTCAGTAAACTAAGGACCCGAGCATGAGAAACGTGCGGCATATCTTGAGCGGACTGACCCTGGCGGCGTGCGTTGCCGCCGGTGCCGCGTCGGCTGCCGAATATTATTCGTGGACCAAGCAGCAGTACGCGCTCACGGAAGACTATGTGCGCGAAGAAATGCCGCCGGGCTTCAAGGTGGTGGTCGCCGAGTTGGAAGGGCCGGTATTCGCTGACGCGTCTGGTAAGACGCTGTACGGCTGGCCTCTCGCGCCGCTGCGCAACGGGAACGCGGGTGAGCTCAAAGGAAAGCCTACGTGCGACGATACGCACTACAAAGAAAATGCCGGATTGATGAGCCCGTATCCGGGCGGTCTTGAACTGCCGGAAGTTGCGACGCGGCCATCGTGCGTCCAGGTGTGGCCGCCGGTGCTGGCCTCAGCTGAAGCAAAGCCGGTGGGCAAGTGGACGATTGTCGACGGCCCCGGTGGACGCAAGCAATGGGCGTACGAAGGCCAAGCGCTTTACACCTCCGTGCTCGACAAAAAGCAAGGCGATGTTCTCGGCGGCACGAGCGCGATGGATGGCGGCGACGCGGAAGGCGCGCTGCGCAAGCCTATGGGTCCCGAACGCAACATGCCGTCGCAGTTCAAGGTCAGTGTCAGCACCGCGGGACGCCAACTCACGCTGGCAAACAACTATTCTATCTATGTGTTCGACGGCGACACGGCGGGCAAATTCGGTTGCACCGGCGCGTGCCTTGAGAAGTTCCAGCCGGTGTCGGCGCCCGAACGGATCCGTCCGCAAGGCGACTGGACCATCGTTGAACGTTCTCCTGGCGTGAAGCAGTGGGCTTACCGCGGCAAGCCCGTATATAGCTACGTGCTCGAACAGAAACGTCCCGGCTTCGAGGGCTCGGATGAACCGGGCTGGCACAACGTGTTCACGCAGCTCGCGCCCCAGTTCCCAAAAGGCTTCCAGATCACCGAAGGTACGGCCGGTTCGATGCTCGCCGACGCCAAGGGGCGCACGATTTATCTCTACAACTGCAATGACGATGCGCAAGATCAGCTCGACTGCTCGCATCCTTCGCAGCCCCAGGCTTATCGCCTGGCAATTTGTGGGAAGGGGGACTGGCAGCGCTGTCAGAAGACGTTCCAGTATCTTGCCGCGGGCACGGATGAGAAAAGCGAGAGCAATATCTGGAGCATCAAATATATCGACGCGTCCACCGGTCGTTGGGTAGAACCCACCGCCTCGGGTGCGCAGCGCGTGTGGGCTTACCGGGATCGGCCGGTTTACGTCTGCACCCGTGACAAACTGCCGGGCGATTTCGAGTGTGATTCGTGGGGCGAAATGAGCGGCGCGCGTAACGGCTGGAAAACGTTCTGGGTCCGTGAAGCGTTCGGCCGCGGCTAAAAAGCCAGAGACGAGGAAGGTAAACGATGAAAAGCCGCCTGACCGCAATTTTCGCCCTCCCGCTCGCCATGAGCATAGGGATCGGTTTTGCACAGACCGCGTCGGCTGATGACGCTTTGCAAAACGGCAAAATCGGCTACGCGATGACCAATAAAAATTGGGCGGTGTATCAAACGCCGGACGGCAAAGCAGAATGCCCGAATGGACTCAACGACGGACCGCGCGAGCAGTTTGATAAGCTGTACCCGCGCGACAAGAAACACACCTTCATTGAATCGCAGCTGGAGCGTGAAGGCGAAGTGTGGGTGCCTGAGAAGACCGCCGAGACGCACGGCCTTCCGTTCTATGAGCCGCAAGGCAAGACCGGCATCGGCCTCAATCTCGACGGAAAAGTTGGGCCGGAAGATTTCACGAGCCCCGACGGCAAGGTCACCGGGATCGACAATCAAATTTACCGCGCGTTCGGATGCGTGGCGAGCTACCGGGGGCCGGATGGTTCCTATCGCCACTTCGTCGAAAGCTACATGCAGCAGTACAAGTACAATCGCTTTCTGATGGAACTGACGGGCGTCGACGACCTGACGAACGATCCGGACGTGACCGTGACGATTTATCGCGGGCTTGATGCGCTGTTGCTGGATTCCGCCGGCAACTTTATCCCGGGCGGCACGCAGCGCGCCGACCACCGCTGGGGCAAGGACTACATCAAGAGCGCGAAGGGCAAGATCGTGGACGGCGTACTGACCACGACGCCGATCGATATTTATATCCCCGAAACGCTGGCGCGCGGCGCGCCAAAACAATTCGTGCGTGACTGGCGGGTGGAACTGAGGCTGACGGTGGACGGTGCGGAAGGGCTGATGGGCGGTTATCTCGATATCGAGCGCCTGCAGAACAACCTCGCGCAGAACTGGGCGACGCATTTCCGCTCATACGGACAGGAATCCATCCCGTCCGAATATCGCTCGTTCATCCGCAATGCGGACGCTTATCCGGGAGACGATGGCAAGAACGCGTTCATCTCCTCGGCATGGCAAATCAAATTCAAACAAGCGTTCATTGTTCATCCGCCTGCGGCGGTGGCCGCGGGCGAGACGAGCAAGGGCGAGGCGGCAACCACCGCCGCGCGCCAATAGGACGCGAGAAGGGAAGTAGAGATGGCTCAAGCTGATATGACGGCGACCGGTGCGGCGCCTGCCGACAAGATGACGGCGGCGGACATGGCGCGCCGGGTGAAGATGATCCTGATCGGCTCGGCGGGGAACCTCGTCGAGTGGTACGACTTCTACGCCTACGCCGCTTTCGCGCTTTATTTCGCGCCGTC
>JAYRJU010000008.1:0-184131 GCA_041906145.1 Rhodospirillaceae bacterium
CCCGCACGGCGCGATCGGGAACTTAGTCCCGATAATGTTGCTCAACCATGATGGCGCAGCCAGCCCGCCATCATGACGGAGCCGGAAAAATCTACCTTCCGGCGATCCAAAGTTCGGCCCCGGACCATCCGGGGCCGGACTCTAACTCCATCTGGAGGAAATTCTCAGTGGCAGGTCAAGAGAATTAGAACGACGCAGAAAGAAGCTAGTGACCTAAAGCTCGTGTTGGATATCGTTCAGAAGATGCCCGTCGGGGCGGCGGACGCAATCAGTCGTATGGAAGTGTGGATGATCCAGCGAATTGAGGACCTTAGCCGGGGTCTGACACGCGAAAATCTCAACGCCATCATGCGCGAGGAAAAGCTATTTCCTGAGACCGATAAATTGAGTGAGGAAGAATAAGCGACCGTGCCTTGTTTGGACTTACGTGCAAGCTTCCGCGCTTATCGCATGTGCTGTTGGGGAAGGTTCAACCCATGCAATCGATGAATTATCAAATCCCTAACGAATTCTTAATT
The DNA here is from genome assembly GCA_041906145.1 of Rhodospirillaceae bacterium. Classification (GTDB taxonomy): domain Bacteria; phylum Pseudomonadota; class Alphaproteobacteria; order Rhodospirillales; family Rhodospirillaceae; genus SHVO01. The sequence continues at coordinate 519 of JAYRJU010000008.1, forward strand.
TCTGGTTTAACGTCAAATTTACTGAACAAATCCAAATTGTATCGATCCACGTCCACACCCATTACGTGGCGATAAATGGCAGGTACACGTTTTGGATTTTGTCAGCTTTCATGATTGGACTCAGAATCGCGCGCTGCCGTTCTTAGGCACGAACGCCGGCGCAGATATCCTGCCCTTTCAAGGGTGGCAACATTTCAAAGAAGCTTATGCTCCCGAAGTTGTTGAGCGAGCTATTTCTGAGAGCCGGATCGAGGTCCGTAATTGTTTAGATCCCTTTGGCGGGTCTGGCACAACCGCTCTTGCCTGCCAGTTTCTTGGCGTGAGCCCCATAACGATCGAGGTGAACCCGTTTCTTGCCGATTTAATAGAAGCGAAGCTGTCTAAATATGACTCGGACGCCGTTGCCCGCGATTTCGGCACAGTTATCCGCTTGGCAAAGCGCCGTAAAGGCAATCCAAAAAAATTATTCGAGCTTGCGTCAATGACGTTCTTAGAGCCAGGCGTAGACCAAAAATGGATATTTGATTATGCCGTAGGGGCTCGCATCGACGCGCATCTCAGCGCGATAGACGAATTACAAAACAAGCTTCACCGCAGACTCTTCCGCGTGTTGCTCGGCGGTATACTAATAGATGTCAGCAATGTCGTAATAAGCGGAAAGGGGCGTCGATATCGCCGGGGCGACACTCTCGGTAAACGCCATCCGCACGAAGTGGATTATTTATTTCATCAGGCAGTTAATCGGGCGATTGTAGAGATACATGCCTACGCCGCGCGGGCCTGCCACGCTTTTAAAGTTTTGCGTGGGGATTCGAGGCAATTGATCAGCGTATCGAAAGACAAGATTGATCTTGCTGCTTTTTCTCCTCCCTACCCCAACTCGTTTGACTATTCAGATGTATATAATGTCGAACTTTGGACGCTTGGATATCTCACGGATACAAAGTCTAACGGAAGGCTACGGCGCTCAACGCTGTCTTCTCATGTGCAAATAAAGCGTGAGTTTTCACCTGCCCCTAAGACATCGCGATCACTAACTCGAGCGCTTAATTCTCTGGAAGCGGCGAGACCAACTCTCTGGAACCGGTGGATTCCTGAAATGGTGGGCGCCTATTTTCACGACCTGCAAGTTATTCTAGGGGACCTCTACCCAAGACTTTCGCGCGGCGCGAAGGTCTGGATGATTGTCGGTGACAGCAAATACGCGTCGATACCCATTAAAGTCGCAAAAATTATTTCTGAAATTGCCCCGACCTTGCGATACAAAGTCGAAAGTTCGGAGCCATTTCGCTCAATGCGCGCCTCCCCGCAACAAGGGGGCAATCATGAGTTAGCTGAGACCTTGATTGTTCTGTCTAAGGGGTAGCTTCTTTATCTCTGAATGCCTCCGAAGAGGAAAACAGAAACCAGCGCCTGAGCGAGACACTTAGTTGTTTTGCAAGATCCTGCACATGATCGAAGCACGAATCATGGCCGCAATCACTCTCCCTCATGTCAAAACAATACAAAGCACCTACCTTACTCTTTTTCTCATTCCTGTATGAGCTTGCCTGCTTCACGCCCTTTTCTAAAGCAGCAAGATTATCTCCCTCTGGGAAGTCCTTCCCAGATTCTCGATAAGTTCTCATCACTTTCAGCTCGAGAACAGCGTACCGCTCGATAAGCCCGGCCGAATTCACGTGTTTACTCTCGATTTCGAGATCGGAGCGTCCCGATGTCATACGCTGCTCGTGATGGATCTTACAGTTTGGAAAAGCAACGCTGAGTGAGCTTTTTAACAATCCTTGAATCGTCCCTTCTGCATCGCTACACGGCCAACACTTGGTAGAGTTTTCCCAAACGCTAGTCGCGTCTACCTGTGCATATGGCGTCTTGAGTGAAGATTCATAAACAATATTTATCGCATCGTAGATGTGCTCTTCTTTTACCTCTCTCTCGGCCAAATGGATGTCTTTATAGCGATCTGGGTCGTTTAGTCCGTGGGGAAAATACCGAAGCTCAGGCTCAGTTCCTCGTGGATCGAAAATGGCTGTTGGGAGACCTGAAAGCGCCTCCGAGGCAGTTACCCCATTGAAGAGATCGTCATCACTAACAAATGAGTTAGGAATATATTTCCCACTCACCACTGGTGCGTTCACAAGCCAGATGCGCTCAGCAAGAACGGTTTGACCGTTGTTCAGCATCGGAATTCGCACGGGAGAATTTTCCAGTACGGTGTCAGGTGGTGTTGGCGCAAGAATAAAAACCGCAAGGCGCAGAGGATCTTTTATGGCCTGGGCAGCTACATACTTAGCTCGTCGGTTAACGACATCTACCACGCCTCTTATAAATCGAATTGAGGCATCCTGATCGTCATCATTGCCCGGCCCCATTTCCGATTTTGCAGTTGCCTTTAGATCATCTCCAGTCCAAGGACCCAACGCGGAAATATCATTATTATCCGCCATGCATCCTCCTATAGAGGTGCCTAACGTACAGATGTAATTTCTCGCCACTGGTTGGCTTAAATCCTTCCACGGTAGCATCTTCGAAGAATTGAGCCGCGTTCGCCGCGTAATTGACATCTCGCCATTCCGCGAAGTCAACGACGTTATCGTAATCGACCAGAAGCATCCTTGTGTGACTTGGCAAAGGCACGGTCCGCGTCGAGGAATTGTCCCAACATGAAGGGCACAAGTTCGCTGACGCTTTCTTCCTGACCGTAGGTCCGCTTGTAGAGCGCTGCATAGTTGGCCAGGCGCCGATTGAGTTCCGGCGAGACCGTGACTGTCAATTTCACGGGCACACGGTCCGGAAGCTTCGCAAGTTTCAGTTCGGGCATGTTGGGCTCCTATCCTTTGAATGGACGCAAGATAAGGTCTTTGTGAACGATCACGCGTAGCGGCATTCCGGGCCGTATAGTGATCGTCGGCTGGATATTGAGATTCTTCTCTGTGATCCGCTGTCCCGCCTGATTGACGCTCTGCTGGGAGGACATTTGGATAGCGCGGACAAGATCGCTGTTGTTGTCACCCAAGCTCAATTCGGTGCCGACGCCCAACATCGTCGAAAGCACGACACCTTTGAGGAGCTGCCAGGTGTGATAGTCCACCTTGTCCTTAAGACCCGCGTATCCTGATGGGTCCGTGGCCGGCAGGTTCTCGATCTGCACTGATGAGCCATCGGGCATGATGATCCGCTGCCATACCAAAAGCGCTCGGCTCTGATGGAAGGCAACGACGCTATCGTAGGTGCCGATCAGCCGTGAGCCCTGCGGGATCAACAGGTATTTCCCGGAGACGGTGTCGTAGACGTTCTCCGTGACCTGAGCCACGACGTTCCCTGGCAAATCGGAATTGATACCAGTGACGAGACTGGCAGAAATGATCCCTCCCGCCATCACCTGATAAGGCGAAACGGCGTCCTGTAAAACGTAGGGATTGTAGATGCCGCGCTGCCCCGTTTGATTCATGAAGTCGAGCTTGCGCTGTTGATTGTTCTGATCGCGGTCGGGGTCGAGCGAAAGGTGATTTGAGTCTCCTGGATACCCCGCATATCCACCCGTGCCGGTATCGGCCTGCGCGAGTTGCTGCGTTCCTCCGCCGCGGTTCTGCGACAAGGGAAAGAAAACGGAAGCTTCTTTCGCCTGTCGAGCCTGTTGGGCACGACGTAGCCGCTCAGCGCGTGCCTGGTTAGCTTCCTCGTTTTGTCCGTAGGAAGAACCGCCGTTATTCGCAGCAACTCCGTACTCACGTTCTTGATTGAGGATCGGCCGCCCTAAATCACCCGGCAGAGGTTCGCCAAGCTGCGGCGTGTCCTTCATCGCCGCCTGTCCATAGTCCGCCGGCAGTGCGGCGAGCGCGTCTGCTGTAGTCTTGCGATCGACGTTGTACATCTCCTGGCCTTCCGACCGGGATTTGGCGGCCGGTGATTGGAGCGCAAAGGCCATAACCGCGAAGATGACCATTGCAACGGCGCCGACTGTGCCGATGAGAAGATGCCGCTTGAAACGGATCACGCGGCGCGGCGTACCACGTAATACGAGCGTTTCAGGGTCCGCCTTTGGCGCATCATGCGTTGCTTCAACCACCTTTGTTCTCCTTGCTCGAGTCAGAGGCGACGGTATCGGTGCGGTTAATACGCACAACTTGCTGTTTCTTTTGGCCTAACCGGAGTTCTGCCGCGGCAAAGAGGCGGTCGACGACGTAGTAGTTCCCTTTCACGCGGTAGTTCACGAGTTCGCTGTTGCCCTCGGGGCCAACCACGAACAGCGGCGGCGCTTCGCCCTGATCGATCCGGGAGGGAAACTCGATATAGACTTTGTTGGTATCGTCGAAGGCTCGCACGGGCTTCCAGGGCGGATTGTCGCCGGAGATCGCGTACCGGAATTTGACGTTTTCAAGGTCGACCTTGTGCTCGATTACTTCCTTGGATGCTTCAATCCGCCGCTTGGCCGCAGCGATCGCGTCCTGCGGATACGTCCAGGAGACGACCGCCATAGCGGTGTTAGCTGTACTGTCGAGTTGCAGGTGATAGCTGCGCCGATCCGTTGCGATGACCAGATTTGTCCGCAATTCAGGGGCAAAGGGTTTCACAAGGATGTGGACCCGGCGCTCGCTCCCGCTCCCGCTAGAGGTGTCGCCGATGACCCATCGCACGGTGTCGCCTGCCGAGACTGCGCTTAGGGCTTCGCCCGGTTGAAGCGCAATATCCGTGACCTGTTCTGGCGCGGCGTAAAGATGATAGAGCGCGCCTTCATTATATTGGTAGAGCTGGACCGCGTTCAGGTAGCCGGTCTTAGTCGGCTCTTGCAGCGCGGCCTTATTGGCGGCGTCCACCCGCGCGATGGGCGGTCGTGTATCAGGCTTTGCCGGTGCCTGTGGGGCGATAACCGGCGGCGGCTCAGGGAGATCACCGGCAACTACCGTGGGCGCTTCGGGTTCCTGCTGCGCCACGGCAGGTTTGAAACTTTCCTTGTCGTAGCTGATTGCCGGAGGGGCTGCGGATTTATTAGCGCAGGCCGCCAATGCAATCATTGCTACGGAAAGCGCGAACACAGAGTGACGACGCATTGTGGCCTCCTATGGTGTCTTGTTGGGAGTGAGTTCTTCGCTCCAGGAAAGCCCATTCACATAGATCCCGAGCGGGTTTTTCCGAAGCGTGTCGGCGTTTTTGGGCGATTGGGTCACGACTGTCAGCATGGCGGTCCAGTGACTTGTGCGGTCGAGATTGCCCTGCTTGTAGGCCTGCTCGATCCATTTCACTTGGTATGTATTGTCTGTGGCTCGGACAACGCTGGTGACTTGGATCGCGACGGTCCGCGCGCCTACATCGGCGAATGGATCGTTGGCACGGGCATAGTCATTGAGAAATGAAGCGCCGCGGTCTGTCGTATAGTCGTAGGCACGAAGCCAGTTATTGCGGACCACAACTGCGTCAGTGGAGAGTGAACGCACGTTGGTGATGAATTGTCCTAGCTGATAGGCGATCTGCGCATCGTTGGGCCTGTAGCTGGCCTCAGCCGGTGTCACCGCTTTGGCTTCACCCAATTTGTCGACTTCGACGACATAGGGCGCCACGCGGCTTTGCGTGCTCTGCCAAATCATGCCCGCCGTCAGCGTGAAGGCGAGCAAGAGGCCGCCAACAGCGGTCAGACGCCAGTTGTGCGCCTGGACCCGAGCCGATCCAATGCGGTCATCCCACTCCTGGCCCGCACGCTGGTAGGGAGTCACCGGAACGGGGGTAGTACCGTAGCGTTGAATGGCACGCTTGAACCACATAGCGCCTACTCCTTCTCACTGAGGTCGGGATTGGCGGCGCTGCCGCCTTTGTCACCGTCTTTGATGCTTTGCTGTGCGGTATGGAGCCGCGCGCGCTGACGCTGCTCACTCCGCATGGTCGCAGGCAGGTTTCTTGCCCAAGACGGCGCGTTCTCCGCGCCTGCGCCGGATGACGCTGAACCAGCATTGCGCGGTGGAGTGCCACCAGTCGCCTTCCAAGCTTCACGGGTTCCGGCCTGGCTATCCGCGGTCGAGTTTTGGGATATGGATTTTGCGGCTGTCAAAAGCCGTTGGCCCACAGCACCGGCGCCCGCCCGTGCGACACCAGCAAGACCGGCGCCCATCCCCGCCATGCCATTTTCGCCTGAACTGGCTTGTCCAAGTCGATACGCCGTGGAAGCACCCGACGCGAGCGAAGTCCCGGCACGCACTGCACCGACACCGGCGCCACCAAGCATACGGGCGCCTCCCATGGCTGCACCGCCTGCGAGCGCCGCGCCGGCCGCCAAACCTCCAGCGGTGCCGATGGCCGCTCCAGCGCCAAGTTGTGGCGCACCGGATACAAGACCTGCCGCAATACCCGGACCAAAGATACCGATGCCAAATAGGGTGATCGAAGCGAGCACCAGAGACATCGCTTGCGCGAGATTAGGGTCTTGCCCATTCAACGCCGTGCTGAAGTCGTTAAAGAACCCGGCGCCGATCCCGACGATGACGGCTAAAACCATCACCTTGATGCCGGAGGAAATCACGTTCCCGAGCACACGTTCGGCGAGGAATGAACTCTTGTTCCAGAAAGCGAACGGCACCAGCACGAAACCGGCAAGACTGGTGAGCTTGAACTCCAGGACAGTGATGAAAAGTTGAACAGCGAGAACGAAGAACGAGACAACGACAATCAGCCAGGCCACGCACAGCACGACAACGGTCACGAAGTTGTCGAAGAATGTTGAAAACCCCAGCATTGAGCTGGCTTTGTCGAGCAACGGCCAAGCGGCTTTAAATCCCGTGCTGGCTAACGTCCCCGGCAGCATCAGGTCGCCAGGCGACAGGCTGTTATTCGTCACGCGAAGGCCAAGATTGGCGAAGGAATTGAAGATCGCCGTCGCCAGGAACGAGAAGTTGTTCAGAATGAATGCGAAGGCCCCCACATAGAGGACTTTCTTGATAAGCTTCGCGGCGACGTTGCCGTTACTATCCATTGCCCACATCAACCCTGCGAGCGTCATATCGAGCGCAATCAATACCCCCGTCAGGTGGATGACATCACCGTTCACAAGGCCGAATCCGCTGTCGATGTAGCGAATGAAGGCATCAAGAAACTGATTGATGACGGAAGAGTCAGAGAAATTCATGATCGCGTGCCTTAACTAGAAATTCCGCGTACCGAGAAACTTCTTGGTCGATGCCCGACCTTGCTCTTGAGACTCTGCGGCACGGGCTTGCTCGGCCGCCTCCGCCCGATACTGTGCGGCCATCATTGTTTGTATTTGGAGCTGCTGTTTGGTGGACAGCGCGAGAAGTTGGTTCGTGGCCTGCTGGGCCTGCAAAGAGCCCTCTGAACCCTGCGACTGCGCAACAAGGTCTTGCAACAAGCCTCGATCGCTTTGCACGTTTTGCACGACCTGTGACTGCACAGACATCGTTTGCTGATAGCCGTTCATCGATGCGACCCAGCGCGCTTTCGCATCCATCATCAATTGATTGGAAGTTACGGCATCACTGTACTGGCGGGGATAAAGGCTCTGGTACTGACTCGTCGTTGTATTGATGTTGTACGAAATGCCTTGCGCTTGAAGCATCAGCGCATCGACCTGCTGCAAGCCGACGGTCATACGCGAGACAGAATTGAAGTCGAGTTTCTTCAGGTTGGTCGCCATGTTCTGCAACATGGTCGCTTCGTTCTGGAGCGATTGGATCTGATTGTTGATCTGCGTAAGAGCGCGGGAGGCTTCTAGAAGCGTTTGCGAGTAGACCGCCGCGTCAAAAACCGGCAATGCACGGGCGGGCATTACGATGAGGATGGTCGATAGAAAGACGATCAAGACTGACGGGCGCATTTTGAGAAGACAGCTCATGCGGCATTCTCCTGTTGGTAATCGCTGACGGGGTTCAGCATATCGGCGGCCCATTCGAGGCCGCGGTAACGCAGGTAGCGTTCTGCGAAATCGCTCTGTCCTTGGATCAGCAAGCGACTGATCTGGACTTGATCGGCGGCGGTGGATGCGCCGCAGAAGGCTAAAGCGACTGGCCCGAGACCGAGTTCAAAGAGACGATTGCCGCGCGCCGATTGCAGGTAGTAGTGCCGCTTAGGCGTGGCGTGAGCGATCAACTCGATTTGTCGGTCATTGAGACCGAACGCGTCGTAGGCCGCGCGTCCCTGCGGCTCGATGGCGCGTTCGTTGGGAAGGAAGATCCGTTGCGGGCAGCTTTCAATGATCGCCGGGGCAATCGTGCTGCGAGAAATGTCTGCGAGCGACTGTGTCGCGAAAACAACCGCGACATTGCGTTTGCGCAAGACCTTCAGCCATTCGCGAATGCGTGCGGCGAACAACGGATTATCAAGGTAGACCCAGGCTTCATCCAAAATGAGCAACGTGGGTCGCCCGTTGAACCGCGCTTCCAGGCGGTGAAACAGATAGGTCAAGACCGGCAGAACGGCGCTCTGTTCCTGCAACAGCGGTTCTGTCTCGAAGCATTGGAGGTCGCCCGCCGTGAACTTGTCTTCGGCGGCGTCCAAGAGGCGCCCGTAAGCGCCTTCCAACGTGTACGGCTGTATTGCCGAACGCAGGGCGTTGGACTGCAAGAGGACCGACAAACCTGTCAGTGTGCGTTCCCCGGCTGGCGCCGACGCAAGGCTTGTCAGCGCGGACCACACCTTTTCTTTGACCTCGGGCGTGACCTCCACTTTCTCGTGGGCCAGGAGCGACCACACCCACTCCGCGGCCCAACTGCGCTCGGCATTGTCTGCGATGCCTTCTAATGGCTGAAAGGCGAGCGATCCGCCGGCGCCCAGGACATGATGCGTGCCACCCATGGCGAGCGTCGCAGCACGGGCGGAGTTGCCTTTGTCGAAAAGATAGACCTGTGCGTCGGGGTAGCGGCGGAACTGGAGGGCCAGGAGCGCCAGCAATACGGACTTACCGGCGCCGGTTGGACCGACAACAAGCATGTGGCCCACATCACCCACATGCGTTGAGAACCTAAAGGGTGTCGCGCCTGCGGCTTCGGCCAAGAACAGCGGTGGCCCATCCAGATGTTCATTGCGCGTCGCCCCCGCCCAGACCGCCGAGAGCGGAATCAGGTGCGAGAGATTGAGCGTGTGGACGATCGGCTGTCGCACATTGGCATAGACATGGCCAGGGAGCGAAGACATCCAAGCTTCGACGGCGTTGACCGTTTCACGGATGGTCGTGAACCCCAGGCTGTTGATAGTCCGCTCCACAGCGCGGACCTTTTCGTCTACACGGGCTGGGCTTTCGTCCCATACCGTGACAGTCGTCGTGAGGTGCCCGAATGCGACGTGGTCCCCCCCCAAGGCCTGAAGGGCCAAGTCAGCATCCGTCACTTTGTTATCCGCGTCGGAGTCCACCAGAGCGGTGGCTTCTTGGTACATGACCTCCCGCAGCCATGCGGTGATCGACTTGCGCTTAGAGAACCACTGGCGGCGGAGTTTGGTCAGCTCACAAGTGGCCTCGGTCTTGTCGAGGCAAATGAAGCGACTGACCCAGCGATAAGGGAAATCCAGATGGTTCAGCGCATCGAGCAAGCCTGGCCGGGTCGTGTTAGGAAACCCGAGGACCGTGATAGTGCGCAGATGACGCCCGCCCAGGATTGGGCCAATACCGCCGGAAAGCGGCGTATCCGCCAAGATGGCATCCAAGTACATGGGCGTTTCAGGAACGGTGACGGGATGGCACCGCTCGGAGATCGTGCTGTGGAGGTAAGTCAGAGTTTCTGCATCATTTAGTGACTTAACTTCCGGCAGCACGCCGGTCAGGAGATCGAGCACGCGCTCGGTCTCTGCCACGAAGCGGGTGAGATCATCACGCCAATTGCGGCCTGCGGCTTCTTCCACGGATTCAAGGAAGGTGCGTTGCAGGCGATCTACGTTGTCAGCCGGTGGCATGAAAAAGAGCGTCAGGTGATAATCATTTTCGTAGTGAACCTTGCCTTCACCGCTGAACATAGCGCGGCGTTCTTCGTCCACGAGCCAGGATGCCGGATCGGGAAATTCCGAGACGGGATAATCGGCGGCCACAAGACGGGTGGAGTCAAAGAACAACGCCCACCCCGATCCCAGCCGCTTCAGGACGTTGTTGAGCCGAGCACAAGCGCCCATGAGTTCGGAGGCCGTCGCACTCTCCAGGTCAGGGCCGCGAAACCGGAACGTCCGTTGAAAACCGCCGTCTTTGTTGAGGATTACGCCCGGCGCGACGAGCGCGGCCCAGGGCAGATGATCGGCGAGCTTTTGGCCCGAACGCTGGTATTCGCGGAGGTTCAACATTCCAACTGTCCTCTTTGACGGATGTGACGCAGGAGTACATCGAGGAAATGGGGATCGCGCTTGGCGGCAAAGACCGCGAGCGCGTGCACAGTGATGAGAAGCACGAGACCTGCGATCCACATTTGCAGTCCGAGGCCGAGTGCCGCTGAAATCGTCCCGTTGAGGATCGCCACCCCTCGCGGCGCCCCAGCCATGAGAATGGGCTCCGTCAAAGACCGATGAAGCGGAACTTCAAAGCCTTCAGGTACGGCTTGCATCAGAACAACGCGCCCCCACCGAAGGAGAAGAACGACAGGAAGAAGCTCGATGCGGCGAAAGCCACCGACAATCCGAACACAACTTGCACGCCGCGCCGGAAACCGCCGGAGGTTTCCCCGAAGGCCCAAGTGAGGCCGGTGAGGATGATCGCAATACACGCGACAATCTTGGCGACCGGGCCTTGCACGGAATCCAGGATCTGTTGGAGCGGTTGCTCCCACGGCATGTTGCTGCCGGCGGCCAAGGCTGCATGCGAACTGAACACGGTAGCCAGGGTGATCCCGGTTACGCAGAAACGCCTTACATCACGCGATATGCGATCAAGCATGGGGCCTCCTTAAAGCGCCCGCAGGCGCTGGGTTTGCGATACGTCGGTCAGTTGATAGTCGCCGTCAGGTCCAAGCCGTCCGACCGAGGCGATGGTTTCCAAGCGCCGGTGCGCGCCTCTGCCCTGCAGAAAGGCGATGAGGTCGACGGTTTCAGCAATTAGTGCGCGAGGAACTGTCATCACGCTTTCCTGGATCAACTGCTCCAGGCGGTAGAGCACTGCGCGTGCGGAATTTGCGTGTATCGTGGCAATGCCGCCGGGATGACCGGTATTCCAGGCTTTCAACATATCAAGGGCTTCACCACCCCGGACCTCGCCGACGATGATCCGATCAGGACGCAAGCGCAGTGTCGAACGGACCAAATGCCCCATCGTCACAACGCCGGGCTTGGTCCTGAGCGCCACGCAATCGGGCGCAGCGCATTGAAGTTCGCGCGTATCTTCAATCAGGATCACGCGTTCGTCCGCCGCAGCGATTTCCGCCAGCAGCGCGTTGACTAAAGTTGTCTTCCCGGAACTTGTACCGCCTGCGACAATAATGTTCTGACGGTCCCGGATAGCTGCGCGCAAGGTTTCAGCTTGGGCTTCCGTCAGGATGCGATCCGCGACGTAGTCCTTGAGTCTTTTGATCGCGGAAGCCGGTTTGCGGATGGCAAAGCATGGCGCGGTCGCCACAGGCGGTAAGACGCCTTCAAACCTTTCACCTGTCTCGGGCAGCTCCGCCGACAAGACGGGATTGTCGGCATGAACCTCGATCCGCAAATGCGCGGCGACAAGACGGATGATGCGCTCAACCTCTGAGGCTCCAAGTTGTTCGCCGGTATCCACGCGACCCTGACCAAGCTTATCGAGCCGCAACCGCCCATCCGGATTGACCATGACTTCGATGGTCTGCGGATCGGCAAGCGCCGCGGCGATGGAAGCCCCCATTGCTGTGCGCAACATGGAGCGCCGTCGGTCAGCGGTTTCAGTGGAAAGAGCGTTCATTGTCACTCTCCGCAGGCTTCGGGGCTGGCAAGGCTTCGGTCAGCGGCTCGGGTTCTTTGAGACCCGCGATCCGTCGTCCGACTTGTTCGATGAATTTCTGGAATCGTTCTTGTGCGAGTGCCTTGGCCGCCTGATCGGCTTCTGCCAACGGCGCTGTGATCTGGAATTGGTAGTGGATGAATAGCGCCTGGCTCTCCATGACGATCTGAACGTCCCGCTCCACGCGCGCGAGGCTAGTGCTCATGCGGTCCAAACGCCGCTTCAACAGGTCGTCAATTTCATTGCCGGCCTTACGGTTGAGATAGGACCGCAAGGCGTCTGCCATGATGGCGGACTTAGTTGCACCCGGCTTGGCCGCTAAATGATCGAGGCGTTCGCTCAAGTCTTCGTCAAGGTGCAGGTGCAGTCGCGATTTCATGGGCTACAGCTCCGGCATGAGTTCGTCGCCCTGCGGGCGATGCGTCGCGCCTTGATTGATGGCGTGAGCACGCTGAACCGATCCCATGCGCCGCAGCTTTGCGAGCGAGGCATCGACGCCTGCGACCGTCTGGTCGTCAAAGGGATTGGATTTGGCTGCTCTTGGGACGGACGCAGTCGTTTCCTCAAAGAGATCAGGCTCCCGCTTCAAGCCGCCGTTATCGGCTTCACCGCTTGTGGCGCCATCATTCATAGAAAGACGGCGATCAACTCCGCGCACCGTGCCGCTCCAGTCATCTTGGCGATGGGCGGGCCGGTCGCTGTACACATCGGATGACAATTCGGGTGCGGCGAAAACGCGGTCGGTGAAGTTGGCGTCCTCGAAATAGCGAAGCTTCTTGGCCTTAATCGGTGGAAGGCCTGAGAGCATGACCAGTTCGTCCGCTTGCGGGAGCTGCATCACTTCGCCTGGTGTCAGTAACGGCCGCGCGGTCTCCTGCCGGCTGACCATGACGTGCCCCAAATAGGGCGAAAGCCGATGTCCGGCATAGTTCCGTTGGGCGCGGATTTCTGTGGCCGTCCCCAAGGCATCCGAGATGCGCTTGGCCGTGCGTTCGTCGTTTGAGGAAAACGCGATGCGCACATGGCAGTTATCGAGGATGGCGTTATTCTCGCCGTAGGCCTTCGAGATTTGATTGAGCGACTGCGCGATCAAGTAAGCGCGGATGCCATACCCAGCCATAAAGGCGAGCGCGGTTTCAAAGAAGTCGAGACGCCCCAAAGCCGGAAACTCATCGAGCATCATCAAGAGCTGGTGCTTGCGGCGCTTGCCTGGGTCGCCTTCCAGGCGCTCGGTCAAACGGCGTCCGATCTGGTTCAAGATCACCCGCACGAGCGGCTTGGTGCGCGAGATGTCTGATGGCGGGATGACCAGGAAAAGCGAAACCGGCCGCGCCGCGTCCACCAGATCGGCAATCCGCCAGTCGCAAGCCGAGGTCGTCCGGGCCACGGTGGGGTCACGGTATAGTCCAAGGAATGACATGGCCGTGGACAGCACACCGGAGCGTTCGTTTTCGGACTTGTTCAGAAGCTCGCGGGCCGCGGACGCGACGACCGGGTGAACCTGCGGAGATTCGTCGGTCCCGAGGTGGTTGGTTTCCATCATGCGCTTCAAGGTGTGCGCAAAGGACTGCTGCGGGTCCGAGAGAATAGTCGCTACGCGTGCGAGGGTCTTTTCTTCCTCGGCATAGAGAACATGGAGAATGGCGCCGACCAAAAGCGAGTGGCTGGTCTTCTCCCAATGCGTCCGCCGCTCAAGGGCGCCTTCCGGGTCCACCAGGATGTCGGCGATGTTCTGAACATCACGGACCTCGTCGGGGCCTTTGCGGACCTCAAGTAGCGGGTTGTAGCGGGCGGAGCGCGGGTCCGTTGGATTGAACAGCAAACAATGGGAGAACCGTGACCGCCAACCCGCTGTGAGTTGCCAGTTCTCGCCTTTGATGTCGTGGACCACAGCGGAGCCAGTCCAGGACAGGAGTGTCGGGACCACCAGGCCAACGCCTTTGCCGGACCGCGTCGGCGCGAAGGCCATGACGTGCTCCGGTCCATCGTGGCGGAGATAGCGCGAGCCAAAGCGTCCCAGGAAAACGCCAGCCGAGCGGAACAACCCTGCCGTGGTGATGTCGTCTTCGGTCGCCCACCGCGATGAGCCGTAGGTGGTGACGCGACGGTTCTCGCGCGCCCGGAATAATGATCCGGCCATGGCGGCGATGAAGCCGAGAAAGCCGGAAGCCCCCGCGATGATCCCTGCGGTATCGAAAATCTTTGGCGCGTAGGCGTCGAAGTGGAACCACCAATCGAACAAGCGCCAGGGGTGATAGATGGGGAAATGGATAAGGGTGATCCAAGGTAGGCCAAGACGGGGCTGATACCCGAGCCTCCAAGCCGCGTATTGGGTGGCGATCCACACGCCGGCAATAACGATCGCGAAGACCGTTGCGATTTGGCCGAAGAGGAATTTCGTGGGCGTCATCCTCGTCTTTCCCGTCAGGCCCGCGCCCCGTTGCGCAGGCAAGAACGAGCTTCGCGGAGAAGACCGCACGCTGAACATTATCCGTTCGTCGCACCTCATAGCACCACGTAGCACCACGCCACCCTCACTGCATGTTTCACGCCCTCAAATCATCAAGCGCCTGCGCACTTCGCGCCGCATGACTGTCCATCATCGTCCACGCATGAAATGCGCACGCAGCGGTGACCGCGCGCACACATCGGCAAACACATCCGGACGCTGCGTCACCGCAACATCTGCGCTGTGCGTCCGGTCCGGGTGCGCAAGATGTTGTGCCAGTCGGCAAGAGGTGGAGTCGCGGATCATCGAGTCACCTCGCGAGCGCGACTGATCGTCCATGAGATCGCATCACCACGCACAATGCCGCTCACTTGCTGGCCTAAGCCGCGTTCAAGAACGGGACGCCACGGCACGAGTGCGAAGTCTTTGTCACGGGCAATGACCGCAAAGCGTCCACTCACCAGCTCGACGGGCTTGCGATAGACGCCGCTGATACTCCTGTCCCGGCTGCTATCCCGAAATGGCAATCCCAGGTCTTTGGCAAGCTGCGCACCCACACGCGCGACTTCGCGCTGACGGAGCCGTGAGACCGCATTGCCTGTGACGGCGATCCCATCGCTCCGTTCCACAGCCAGCTCTTGGGTCAGCAACCATTGCCGGCGACGATTGAGGGCGGCCTTTGCCTCACGTCCAAAACCTGCGTCTCGCAACGGCAGCGGTTCGGCGCTGGTCAGTTGCTGGTCGAGCCAGGTTGCGCCATCGGCGCCGATCTGGGCCTCCAAGTTCAACGCGGATAGGACGGTGATACTGACAGGCGCGCGGCTGATGCGGCCTTGTTCGTAGGCCTCTGCACGGGCAACGTGGTCGGCGGCAATGATCCATGTGCCATCCGGTAGACGCTCCACACTGTTCTCTAGCCGCCGCATGGCTTCGAGCCGCCGCACATGCGTTTCGGCATACGCCATCGTGGCGGTGCGGTCGTGACGCAGATGGATTTCGGGTGAATAGCGGCCGCCATGAGCGGCGGCAATTTCGGCGACCGTATGATCGACGTCACGGGCAGATGCAAGCTTCGACGTGATCTCAACAAGCGCGCCGTCCGCCATAGCAGCCACATCCTCACCCCGACCGATGGCGACATAGTGCGAATAGCCATCGCTGCCGTCGACAATGAGGTAGTGCCGGTCGTTGAGTTCATCTTCGACGCCGCGCGTCACCACTTGACCCACCAGAGGCCGCGCATGTCCTACCGCGGCGTTGTAGATCGTCAGCTCGCTCGCGGCGGGCGTCCGGCCTCTAGCCGACAGATCGCGGTTCAAGGTCTTGATGATGTCGCCGCGTTCACCCATCGTGCGGAGGGTGCGTTCAAGGTCTTCTACCAACCGCCAATGACCCGGCTTTACTTCCTCGGCCAGACCGAGCCGAGTGAGCTTCGCGAGACGCCCGGCGCGCAAGCTTTGCTGGAAAGGCGTCTCGGGGTAGCGCGGCGGCCCTACTACCCGCTCGGCATCCACCGATTTCAACAAGCGCCGGTCCAGGGAGGTTAATCGCTCTTGGTCCACCTCCCGGCGGAGGTCGCGCTCGATCTCCTGATCCGTGCGTGGTCCGAGGTCCAATCCGACGATCTCGGAGGCGCGGGCGCGCATCCCGTGGCTGAGGTATTCGCGAGCAATGACCAGGTCGCGGCCCTTGTCGTCGGCGCCCCGCAGAATGACGTGCGTGTGCGGATGGCCTGTATTGAAGTGATCGACCGCCACCCAATCGAGCTTGGTATCCAGGTCCACTTCCATCTGTGCCATGAGGTTGCGGACGAACGGCTTTAGGTCGTCGTACTGGTCGCCGTCTTCGGCCGCGACGATGAAGCGGAATTGGTGGCGGTCGGCTTCGCCGCGTTTGAGGAAGGCCGCGCCGTCGGTCTGATCCTGGTCGGCGGAATAGAGTTCGCCGGGCTGTCCTTCGCGGGTCACACCGTCGCGTTGGATGTAGCGCAAGTGCAGCCGCGCGCCCTGGCCCCCTTTGCCTTTGATGCGCACGAAGCGCGATTTGATGATGACGCGCCGTCCGCGAAGTGCGTCGTAGGAGACCCCTGCAAGCACCCGGCCGGCGCCAGCACCGCGCCCTATGCGACTTCCAGAGAACCGCCGCTTGCCGGGCATGCGCTTGCCGCCCGCCAGGGCGACCGCGCGCAAGACCTGGTGCAGATACTTAGACCCGCGCTTCGACCCCAGCGCACGGATCTTGCCTAAGCGTGGCGTGAAGCCGTCTTCACCGGCCATGAGGCGCCATCAGTTTGATTGCGGGCTCGGGATTTAGCGGGCGTTGGCGCCAGATTTGGCGCCACTTTGGCGCCACCCACGCGCGGGTGGCGCCAGTGCTTTCGATGTGCAGACAAGCACTTACGGCGCACTTGGCGCCGGTGCTTTTATCTTGCCCTCTCTTTTTTGAATTTCGCGCCATCACAGCCCTCATGGAAGGGTCCAAACCGGCGCGACTTTTTCAATCACGTCGGCGGTGTCGGTGGGACCGAAATAGCGTCCGTCAAAGGAGTCCGGCGCATAGGCCGAGAGCAAGAAAACCTGCTCCGAGGTGAGTGTTTTGCAGCCGTCCCAGGTGGGCAAATCGCGGCCCAAATGGTCGGTTGCGGTGCGCGTTGCGACCGTCGCACCGTTGATGGAAATGCCGTCAGCGGACGCGCAGACCGTGTCGCCCGCGATAGCGGCGACAGGTTTGAGCGCGGGCACGCGGAACGGCAAATATCGCCGTTCTGCGGCCAGCGCGCGCGCGGCGGCGGGCAGCCAGGCCAGCGCCAAGTCACCTTTCGACGGCGCGCCGGGCAAGCGCGCGTACAGACCGCGCGGGACGCTCGCGGTCGCGTTCCAAACCAGAATGCGGGTGTCGAGGGTAAAGACCGATGCGGTCATAAGCACAATCGCGGCGCTACCGCTCGCGAGTATTCGACGCTGTGCTGAGGTGTTGACCATGATGCCAGCGCCCCGACGCGATGCTATGCAGCGTCGGTGGCGGTACGGCTCTCGTCGCCACGATCCATGGACCAGGAGTCGAGGTCGTCGATGTGATATCGGATGTGACGACCGTGATGGCGGAACTTGGGGCCTCGGCCTTTCCGCCGCATCTTTTCCAAACCGCTCGCTGAGAGTCCGATGTAGAACGCCGCATGTTCCGTGTTCAAAAATGGACTCACTTTTTTCGCAGCAGCGACGCGGTCGGCTAAGTCCTCTACCTCTCTGTCCACGCAAAACCTCCTTCGTTTGCGTTGCGCCAAGGCAACGGTCAACCCCCGTAACAAATGCGTTTACCAAACTTCGTTTCGTAAGCAAGACGCGCAGATTCGATGACTCGCGGAATCGACCACACGCTCAGTTTGAATCTGCCGATTGTTGGTTGTGATCGTTGATTTGCTTAGCGCATGCCTTGCTGCGCGTTGCGCTCTTGACCACTTTTTGTCACAGCGATGACCCCCGCGCGTGGTGCGCGGGGGCTCGCGGATCGCGTGTTAGTCGGCAGGATTCCAGATCACCGCGAAGGCATCTTCATCATCCTGACCGGCGGCGCGACCGAGGTTGGCGTAGAGTTTGCGCGGCCCGAATTCGGGGGCTGCGAGGCTCAAGGACACATATTCACGGCCCGACGCTTCTCCAGTCTTTCTCCACCCGGCGCCGATCTCGTAGCCCTTCGTCAGCACCCGGAAATCGGGCTGATTGTCGTGGGCCTTTTCCTTGTTCGGCACGATGTCGATGTCTGCGCGGATGCTGAGGGTCTTGAGCTGGCCCTTGAAGGAACCGTTGTCCTGCTTGGTCACAAAACCGATTGCTGGCATGGCTGATCTCCATTTCGCTCGCTGGGACAATTCCCTGCGATGGCGCACCGTGATGGGACGCAAGACGGGCGTTTGAACCTCGTCCTTACGAGGCCGGAGCGTCAGCGGAGGACCGGAGCCACAGGCTTTTTTGGAGCGAAGCGTGCGCGAGGAATGGGCCGCTTGGCCCAGGGGAAAAAAGCCTGTGGCGATGGTTTCAAATGACCGGCGCGTCCCATAGGTCAGCGCCAAAGTGCAGGGCATTGTCATCGGCGACGATATGGAGAGTCTGCGTCCGCCAGCCCCTTTGTGACGAAGCAACGGCTCCGATCCTGAATTTGCCAGCGGCCCGAGTGCGGCGGATGACATAGACCTGACGCACGAGGATAAGGCCCCCCCGCTGCCCGATTTCTATCACGGTGCTGACGATGACAGAGCGCCGGCGGTTGCGATAGAACAGGCGGGCCGTTTGTTTTGTCCGTCGAGTTGCCCCCATGCCGCACACACCGAAGCCACTATTGCGCCGCCTGATGATGACCGCCGCGGTGATCGCTGCCGCCGTTTCGCAGACGCAACCCGCCCTTGCGTGGGGGCCGGATGGGCACCGCATTGTGTGCGCGATCGCCTGGGATGAAATGCGCCCGAAGACGCAACAACGCGTCTTCGATCTCCTGCAAATCAACAGCCGTCAGGCGTTTACGGAGCTTTGCAGTTGGGCGGATCGCTACCGCGCGTCACATAAAGAAACCGGAGGCTGGCACTTTGTGAACGTGGCCCGTGACGCCAAACAAATCGAGCTCGCGCGCGACTGCGCCGAACCAGAGTCGTGCGTCGTCACACAAATCAATAAGGACCTACAGGCCCTCAAATCCGGCCACGGCGATCAGAACATGGCGCTTAAGTTTCTCATGCACTTTGTCGGTGACGTGAACCAACCGCTGCACATCAGCTTTGAGGATGACCGTGGCGGCAATGCAATCACGGGCACATACTTTAAGAAGAAGACCAACATGCACGCGATTTGGGACAGCGGCATGTTGAAGCAAACCGGCAAACGCTGGGACGAAATCGCGGCAGAGATCGAGGGCACGATCACGCCCGCGAAGCGGAAGGCCTGGTCCTGGTCGACACCGGCTGAGTGGGCAAATGAGTCCCTCGCGATCACACGCGCCAGCGGGACCAACTACCTCAAGCACGGCGATACCTTCCGCCTGGGGCAGGCCTATCAGGAGCGCAACTACCCCATCGTCCAAGAGCAATTGGCGCGGGGCGGCGTGCGCTTGGGTCAGACACTCAATGACCTTTTCGACCCCCAACCCAAGCCATAGCCACCTCGCATAAGGTCGCTCCGGTCCCCGGACTCGCCGCAATTTTCCCCCCATCAGGGGAAGCGCGAGCGGCGAACTTCCGCCGCTCCCGCCACCGTTTACACCTGATTCAGTGCAGTTTGGAGACGGCCTTCCAGCGCGCTAGCGTCTGGAAGCCGCCGTTGGTCTTGTAGGCCCGCACCGGAAATTCCAGCCAGCGCGGCACCCAATCCGCGACCCTCTCGCGGCCATTGGTGCCGCTCAAGCAGTCGCGGACAATGCCCTTCTGCACCTTGCCGGTGACGGCAACATGCGCGTTGGCGACCCGCTTCCCGGCAAGATCGCCAATCATCGCCGTCAGTGTTTCTTTGTCTCGGACGAGGTCAAAGAACGCGTCATCGGCGCGCCAACGACCGCGCAAGTCCACTTTCAGGTGCGCGCCGACGCTCTCCACAAGGCTGTTCCCCGCTTCAAGGGAGTCAGCCATCACGACCGCAAGAACGGTCATCACCTTGGCATCCGATAAGGACAGGAGACGCGCAAAGATGGTGGGCGTTTCTTGATCGTGTCCGGCCAAGAGACTGGCATTCGCCGGGAAGTCTAAGAGGGCCAGCACCTTCGCATGCCGCGCCGCGAAGGCTTTTTCGCTGGCGCTCGTGTTCACGCTTTCGTCGGTCGCTTCGCGGCCTGACCGCATCGGCTCTGGACTGACGCTCCACAGACGCGAGCCGCCAATCGCATGAGCCAGCAGGAGACGCAGGGCAACGCCCGCGTCGTCCACTAACGCCGCGCGGACTGCCGCAAGGCGGTGCAAATCGATGTAGGTTTGCAAGCCGCTCGATACTTCGGGACGTGCTGCTTGGGCTTCGGTCTCCTTGTCTCCCTTGGCCTCCGTCTTGGCTTTCCGTGACGCCTCCTTGCGCGTCACGTATCCCTCGTGGAAGGTCACTTCGCCGCGCGGGCTCACGGCGATGAAGACCTTACCGCCTTTGCGTTTGGCGCATTTCTCATGCTCCCACGTCTGAAAGTGCTGGGTCTGGTCGAGGATCACAACTTCCTCCCAACCGGCAGCAAGATAAGCCTCGCGGCGCGCCGCGATGGCTTCATTCTGTTTGGTCCAGAAGGTTTCCGGGTCGCGGAAATAGCTGTCCTCGCCAAACAGGTCGGCGGTGATCTGATCCTCCAGGCCGTCGAGTGGGAACAGCGCGAGCGCCGTCGGGATCGCCTGTCCGCCCAAGAGCCATTGCTTCAACTGGTACCCGGTCGGCGCACGGGCGTCGTCCGAGGTGAACAGTTTCAGCCACGCTTGTTGCTGGCGTTTGGTCGCAAGCGTGAGGTGTTGGATGCTGGTCGCGTCGATGTTTTCCGCACGGTAGGCCTCGCGGATTTGCGGCAAGAGATTACCGAGGGCGAGACGCTGCGCCACTTGGCGCGGCGTCAGCCCGAAGGTTGCGGCGATGTCGTCCGGGGTCTTGCCGGTCTTCAAGAGCTTCGCGAAGGTCTCGTATTGCGACATTTCGTCGGGGTCGAGACGGTGGATATTCTCGATGAGCGAAGCCTCTAGTGCGTCGGCGTCGTCGCCTTCTGCGAGGATGCCGCACGGCAACGGTGCGCCGCTACCGCCTTCCGCTGCGACGGTCTTGGCAGCGAAGAAGCGCCGCCGCCCGGCGACGATTTCAAAGGTCTGCGGCGTGCCGTTCGGGCGCACCAGGAGCGGCACCAGAACGCCGCGCGTGCGCACGCTCGGCAGAATATCTGTGATGTCCGGGGCCTTCTTGCCGTGGCGCATATTGGCGGGAGAGATCGACAAGTTTTCTAAGGCGATATGAGCGAGTTCCATGATGTGAATCTCCGATGTTGGGTTAAGGCGTGGGGGATTTGGAAAGACCAAGACGCTGGGCGGCGTCCTTCAAATGTTGGTCGTCTTCTGTAATGCGTTCGTGATGGCGCGCCGCTTCGGCGTAGACCGAGAGCGGATATGACCCGACGAAGAACAGGTCGCGCTCAAGGTTGATGCCGAGGCGGTTCTTGGTTTCTGCGAGTTCCGAGAACCGCACATAACCAAGCTCGGGGAAGCCCTGGCCGAGATCGCACAATCCAAACAGGATGTCCGGTTCGCCGGGGTTCAGTTCGGTAAGAAGCCACGTCGCGGCCCCCGCCGGGTCGAAGTATTTGACGGCGGGCGTGTGGTCATGGTCGGCCTCTAACGAGGCCTGACCATTCGCAAGTAACCGTTCATAGATGTGTTTGGGGAGCATCATGCGGCCACCTGCGCCGCTGGTGCGGTCCCCTGAAAGGCGAGGATAAAGTCGGCGGCTTTGCTGGCCTGGGACGCGGCGCGGAAGATGGCGCGGTTATCTTCGCGCAACACGTCCAGCCATGACCCGAGATAATCGGTATGGCGCACGGTCGGCGCGATATTGAGAGACGCGCAGACAAAGGCGGAGGTCATTTCCGCGACGAGTTCTTCGCGCGCGTAAGGATGCGAGCCTTTAGAGCCGGAAAGATCGCGGGCCAGCCGCTTCGCTGCACCCGTCCAATGCCCTAATTCGTGAAAGCACGTCCGGTAGTAATCGATCTGCTGAAAGAACGCGGGCTGCGGCGGCACCTGAATGAAATCAGCAGACGGCACATAGAACGCGCGGTCCCCACCAATGCGGAAATCCGCGCCCGTGGCTGCAATGAGGTGTTCCGCGTGCGGGATGGTTTCACGCTCGGGAATCGGCACAGGTGCGCCGTTCAATGTCTCGGGCAAGCCTTCGCATTGCGCGACATTGAAGACCGTGAACCGCTTCAAAAACGGCACTTGGCCCGGCTCGTCGCCGGTCTTCGCGGCGCGGTCTTTTTCGCTCTGCGGCGTGAAGCGGTCGGCATAGCAAACGGTTGTGCCGCGTTCGCCTTTGCGGACATTTCCGCCCAGCGCCAAAGCCTGTTTGAAGGTCAGCCAGTGTTGCGCGCTATACCCGCGCGCAATCACGGCCCCCCAAAGGATTAGGATATTGATGCCTGAATAGGTGCGTTGTGTTGCGGCATTGCGGGGCAAACCCAACGCGACATTTGCGCGGCCCCAAGGCTGCACCCACGGCACACACCCTTGCTCAAGTTCGGCAATAATCCGACGCGTGACTTCTTCGTAGAGAGAAACTTTGTCCCGGCCTTTCCCGGAATGAGACTCGGTTTGATTGCACGCCATGACTCCACCTCGCTCCAAAAAACCGCGCACCTGACCCCGGATGGGGGGTGGGCGGCGCTGAGCGACCGGAGAGGCCCGGACTAGCGAGGGCTGCACCCGAAGGGCCGGAACGAAGTGGAGGAGCTGGAGCGAAGCGGAAGCTTGCGACCCGAGTGGGCGGGCCTAGAAGGGAGCGTCGCCCACCCCCCGTCCGCGGGTCAGGCCAACAACATGCTTGGCGCGTTAGCGCCGGCCATCGATCTTACTTGCGACAGCTGGAGTAATCGGATCGCGGGCTGAGCCTAGTTGCTACCCTTCGCGCGCGATTCCGCGTCCTAAACCGAAGGAGCACCTATGAAGACGTTTGTCGGCTTAGATATTTCACTTCAAAAGACGGCCATTTGCGTCGAGTACGACGACGCAAGTATCGCTTGGCAAGGGAAGATCGGTAGCTCGCCTGCCGAGCTCGCGAGTGCCTTGGCGCCCTGGAAGGACACGATTGCCCTCGTTGGACTGGAGGCATGCCCTTTGTCTGAATGGATCTATACAGGTCTGACGGCTGCGGGCTTCACCGTGCGCTGTATCGAGACACGCCACGCGCAGCGTTTTCTATCGACGCGTCCGAACAAGACCGACAAGAACGATGCGCGCGGCATTGCGGACATGATGCGCCTGGGGCACTTCCGTCCCGTCCACGTCAAGAGTGCCGAGGCCTTGCATCTTCGGACGCTTCTGGTCGCACGTAAGCAGATGTTGTCAGCAATCCTGAAGCTGGAAGCAACTATTCGAGGACTATTGCGGGTTCACGGCTTGAAGATGGGGGCGGTGCATCGCTGCCGATTTGAAGAACGGGTCCGGGAACTGCTCTCGGAAGCTCCGGCGCTCAATGTAGCGATAGAACCGATGCTTGAAGCCGGGACAACCATGCGGGCGCGCTTTAAGAAGTATGATTACTATTTGGAACGCTTGGCGCGCAAAGATGAAGTCTGCGCGCGGTTGATGACGGTCCCGGGTGTCGGTCCAATTACATCCCTGGCTTTCAAAGCCACTGTCGATGATCCCTCACGGTTTCCCAACTCCAAGAAGGTTGGTGCCCATCTTGGCCTCGTGCCGCGAGTGTATCAATCCGGCGAGATGGACCGTTCGGGGCACATCAACAAGTGCGGCGATGTGATGATGCGCTATTACCTCTACGAGTCCGCCACCACATTTCTGATGCGTAGCCGCCAATGGTCACCTTTGAAGGCCTGGGGCATCAAGATTGCGAAGCGACAAGGCTTCAAACGCGCCCGTGTCGCCGTCGCCCGGAAGCTTGCCGTGGTAATGCATCGGATGTGGATACGCGGAGAGAATTTCAAATTCAGTGAGGCGCCGGCGGCCACGGCTGCCGCGTAATACGTCCCGCCTCCTGATGTCGGCCGGGACGTTGGTATGGTCAGTCCGTCGTCGCCCCCTGTGCACCTGTTCGCAGGTGTGAACACGCGCGTCAGCTTGGACGTCCTGCCTTTCGAATTCCATCGTGGAGCGACCTTTAGGGGTCAACTCCGAACAGAAGCGTGAGCCTGGTTCCGACATAACGATACGATCGACCGCGTTCCCCGCGGGAGCGATCGTCACCCGAATGGGCCGAGACCGGCCTGTCCGGGCTCGGCGGAGCGCGGCCGATTGGCCGCGCGAAGTAGAGCGCGGTGCTCGGCTCACGCCGAGCACCCGTCCATTGGCCGTCAGCTTGTCAGCTGCAGCACGATTTCGTCGTATCTCCGCTCTCGCGCACCAATTGGATCGGGGGACAGGGCACAGTGCCGTAGGAGCAATAAACGCAGCAGTCGCCTGGTTTGGGACGCAAGAGCGTGCCGCAGCCCGTGCAGTCGTAGAAAAACTGGCAAGCGTCTGTCGGCATGGTCTCGGTTTTTTCCACTCCGCAGTTTGGGCAGCGAATAACGGACTGAAGGATTGGCGACTTCGTCTCAGACATATGTATATCCGGCCCACAAGAGAACTGCCCCGATCAGCAAGGCAATGAGGTTAATAACGCGGATCGAAGGCGGGACACAAACGCCGCCTGGCTTGCAGGCCATGGCTGCACGTTGTTGACGCCAGAGCAGGACCGTACCCCCAAACAACGCCATCGCACTAACTGCCAGCAATAGGCTTCTATGCGGCACCGCGGTCAACGCCACGCCTGTCAGCCAGGCAGTGCCAAGGCCAAAGCTGGCGAGCAACAGAGGCAAGGCGCAGCATGAGGCAATGCTGAACGCGGCCACGAGACCTCCGAGGGTCAGAAGGCCTCCACCCCATGAGGTCAGCTTTCGATTATCGATGCTTTTCGCGATCTCGGGTTCGGCCATGACGGGCCTCCTTGAACGATACGAACCCGAACCGTACAGTCTGGAGCGACTACAGACTCAAGGGTAATCTCGGTGAGATCATGCAGGAAACGCCTATTTTCATCGGCGAGTTATCACGACGCACCGGCTGTAACATTGAAACCATCCGGTATTACGAACGAATTGGCGTGATCCCTAAGCCGGAACGGCGGGGCCGTTATCGCAGCTATCGCGCCGAAGATGTCAGCCGGCTTCGCTTTGCGCGTCGCGCACGGGAACTCGGGTTTGCTTTGGACGAGGTGCGGGCCTTGCTCGACCTCGCATCAGGTGGCCAAGCCTCGTGTGTCAAAGCGCGTGATCTTGCGGCGTCTCACCTCAACGACGTGCGCACGCGTATTGCCGATCTGCGGCGCATGGAGGTCGTTCTGGCGAGAACGGTGCGCGCATGCGACCGCGGGACCGCTCCCGGATGTCCCTTAATCGATACTCTGTCCGTTGAGCAATCTGGCCACGAACGGTCCCTCCCCAAGCCTCGCTAGGCCCGAGAACCCCGCTGACCGGCAGCATGGCCGCCTAAGGCGTAGCAGAATCCCGTGCTTGACACTGGCGATCCGATTACAGAAGGGGGCGACACCCGAAGGGCCGAGACCGCACTTCCGCGGGCTCGGTTCATGAGCACCCGGCGCGCGGGGGAACCCCGCGCGGGCGCCTAGCTTTGTGCGGGACTTACGATCACATCTGTCTCGCGGTGGCGGATTTCGAGCCGGGACTTTACTAAGAGAAAGATCACGGGGATCACGATCAGCGTCAGCACCGCAGATGACATCATCCCACCGATCATTGGCACGGCTATACGGCTCATGACTTCTGACCCGGTGCCGTTGGACCAGATGATGGGCAGCAATCCTGCAATAATTGCGGTGACGGTCATCATCTTCGGACGCACACGGTCGACGGCACCCGACATAATGGCGGCATGGAGGTCCGAATGTGTCAGACGACGGCTCTCGGAGACGCAGCGCGCTTGTATATCAGTCCACGCCTTTTCCAAATAGAGCAGCATCACGACGCCGGTTTGTGTGGCGACACCCGCAAGAGCGATGAACCCCACAGCGGCGGCGACGCTCATATTGTAGCCCAGGGCGAACATGAGCCAGAGACCGCCCACGAGTGAAAACGGCACCGAAAGCAGAACAATTAGGGCTTCCGTGACGCGCCGGAAATTCAGATAGAGCAGAAGAAAAATGATGACGAGCGTTACTGGAACGATGATGAGAAGACGCGCCTGCGCCCGTTCCAGATATTCGAATTGGCCACTCCATTGCACGTAAACGCCCGGCGGAAACTTGACCTGATCCGTTACGGCGTGCGCCGCGCGACGGACATACCCCCCAAGATCACTGTCTCGTGTATCGACAAAGATATAGGCGGCGAGCTGGGCATTCTCCGTGCGGATGGACGGGGGGCCTTGCTCGGCAGCCACGCGGGCGACGTCTCCCAAGGGGACGACACCGCCTGCCGGTAAGGGAATACGGACTTCGGTGGCGATAGCTTGGGGATCGCTTCTGAAATCGCGCGGGTAGCGCACATTAACCGTGTAACGCTCACGGCCTTGAACCACGGTGGTAACAGGCTCGCCCCCGATTGCCGTGGCGATGACGTCCTGTAGGTCTTTCACGCGGAGACCGAGACGCGCCAACGCCGCGCGATCCGGATCGATAACCAGGTAGAAACCGCCTGTCGTCCGTTCCGCAAAGGCACTTGCCGTCCCAGGCACCTTCTCAATGACATGCTCGATATCGGACGCGGCCTGTTGGATATCGGCCAAGGTGGCGCCGTAAACTTTCACGCCGACCGGCGTGCGAATGCCCGTTGAGAGCATGTCGATCCGCGCCTTGATCGGCTGCGTCCATGCGTTTGTGACGCCTGGAAACTGGAGCGATTTGTCCATTTCCGCGACCAGGTTGTCGATCGTCATGCCGGCGCGCCATTGTTCGCGGGGTTTGAGGTTGATGACCGTTTCGGTCATTTCCGTGGGCGCGGGATCGGTCGCCGTAGCTGCCCGACCGGCCTTGCCGAACACGGAAGCCACTTCGGGGAAGCCGCGGATGATGCGATCTTGCGTCTGTAAAAGCTCGGCCGCCTTGGTCACGGACAGACCCGGAAGACTGACAGGCATGTAGAAGAGCGTGCCTTCGTTCAATGTCGGCATAAATTCCGTGCCGATTTTCGTGGCCGGAATGATCGTCAGAGCAAGGAGCACGGCGGCTCCAGCCACCACCGCCCATTTGGCCTTAAGCGCGAGGGCAATGATGGGCCGATACGCTGCGATGAGTACGCGGTTGATGGGATTGTCAGCCTCGGGACGGATCTTCCCCCGGATGAACAGGACCATGAGCGCCGGAACGATCGTGACGGAGAGAAGCGCGCCCGCGGCCATGGCAAAGGTCTTGGTGTAAGCCAAGGGCTTGAAGAGCCGCCCCTCCTGATCCTCCAGCGTGAAGATCGGAAGGAAAGAGACGGTGATGATCAATAAACTGAAAAATAAGGACGGCCCGACCTCAACGGCTGCGGCCATGATGGCCTCCCGGCGCGAGACGCCGTCATCGCGTTCCAGATGCTTATGCGCGTTTTCGATCATCACGATGGCGGCGTCGACCATGGCGCCGATGGCGATGGCGATGCCGCCCAGGCTCATGATGTTGGAACTGATACCCAGGAGTTCCATGGGAATGAACGCCATCAGCACGCCAATCGGCAGCATGACGATGGCGGCGAGCGCGCTACGCAAATGAAAGAGGAAAAGAAGACTGACGAGTGCGACAATCACACTTTCCTCCACGAGGACACGCTTGAGCGTATCGATCGCCCGCTCAATCAGCTCCGATCTGTCATAGACGGGCACGATCTGGACGTCCTTGGGCAGACTGGGCATCAGCTCGGCGATGCGGGCTTTGACGTTTGTGATCACCTCCAGGGCGTCGGCGCCATACCGCTGCATGGCGATTCCTCCGACAGCTTCGCCTTCACCGTTCAGCTCCGTGATGCCGCGGCGCTCATCCGGTCCCATCACGACCTGCGCGATATCGCGCAGGAGAAGCGGCGTTCCGCCACTCGCGCGGATGACGACCTGTTCGAGATCGGCGGGTGTGCTGACGTAACCCCGCCCGCGGATCATGTACTCGGTGCTCGCCATCTCAATCGTGCGTGCGCCGACTTCGCCACTGCTTGCACGGATGGCGCTTTGCACCTCGGCCAGGGTCACGCCATAGGTTTGCAATCGGCGCGGATCGACGATCACCTGATATTGTTTGACGAACCCGCCGACACTGGCAACTTCGGCCACACCCGGCGCCTTCGCCACGGCATAGCGTACATACCAGTCCTGTAAGGTCCGCAACTCTGCGAGGCTTTGACGAGCGCCGACAACAGCATATTGGTAAACCCAACCGACGCCGCTGGCATCTGGCCCGAGCGATGGCGCGAGCCCCGCGGGCAGGCGTTGCGCGGCAGAATTCAGATACTCAAGTGTGCGGCTGCGGGCCCAATAGATATCCACGCCATCCTCAAAGATGACGTAGACGAAGGAAACACCGAAGAAGGATAACCCCCGCACCGCCTTGGTACGTGGCACACTCAGAAGCGCCGAGGTAAGCGGATAGGTCACTTGGTCCTCGACCACTTGGGGCGCCTGGCCGGGGTATTCGGTGTAAATGATGACTTGCGTATCAGAGAGGTCGGGAATCGCGTCGAGCGGGATACGGCTCACCGCGTAGATGCCCGCCGCGGTCAAAGCCGCCGCAAGAAGCGCCACCAGCACGAGGTTGCGCGCCGACCAGCGTATGACTGTAGCAATCATTGTTTGCTCTCCGATGTTGTCGGCGCAATGGACTGGAGGGCGGCCCGCAAATTGCTTTCGGCGTCGATCAAGAATGCCGCTTGCGTGACAACCGCTTCTCCCGCCTTCACGCCGTCACGGATGGCCGTGTATCCATCGCCACGCGCGCCGATCTTCACGTCTCTGGGCTCAAAACGTCCGTCACCTTTCGCCACGAGCACGACCTGACGCGTGCCGCTGTCGATAATCGCCGACGTCGGGATTGCGATCACGGAAACAGGCATCTCCGTGAGGATCGTTACCGTTGCGAACATATCGGCGCGCAAAGCACCGTCGGAATTGGCGACATTGATTCGCACGTCGGCGGTGCGGGTCGCCGGATCGATTTGGGGCGCCACAAAGGCAACCTTCCCGTCGTAGGAACGCTCCGATAGCGCCGTCACGGAAATACGTACATCAGTGCCGATGCGCACCGCGGGCAGATCATGCTCGAAGACCTTCGCCACGATCCAGACAGAGCTGAGATCGGCGATTTCATAGAGTTGATCGCCAGGCATGAAGCGCTGGCCGAGCACCACGTTCTTTTTGACCACTACACCGGAGATCGGAGCGCTGAGGCTCAATGTGCGTTGGTAGTGACCGGCGGCGATCCCCCGAATTTGCGCCGGGCTCATGCCAAGATTCTGAAGGCGCTTTAGGGCACTTTCAGCGAACGATGCACCTGTGTCTGCCCCGCCCGAGGATTCGCGTGCGAGCCGATGTTCGTCCTGAAGCTGCACCAGTTCCGGACTGTAGACGTCGATCAAGGGCTGACCGGCTTTGACGGCCAGGCCCGAGGCGCCGACGAAGACACGCTCAACAAACCCCTCCGTGCGCGGCGTGACCACCGCATATCGGCTTTCGTCCAGGGCCACGCTGCCGGTGGCCTGAATACCTTGGGATATTGACCGCAGTGTCGCGGGTTCTGTCCGCACGCCGGCGCGTTGAAGACGTGCCGGATCAATCTGCACGATGCCCGGTGTTGCGATCTCGTGTTCGTAAACAGGGATGTAGTCCATCCCCATGGAGTCTTTCTTTGGCCGCGGCGATGTATCGGCCAGACCCATCGGATTGCGATAATAAAGAATGCGGCCCTTGGCTTCCGGCTGCGGAGGTCCAGAAGCGGCGGCTTCCGCATAAACCGGAAGGTAATCCATGCCCATGGAATCCTTCTTCGGCACAGGCGATTTTTCCGGCCCGCCCATGGGATCTTTGTAGTAGAGGACTTTCGGTGCCGACGCGTCAGGCCCGCTAGGAGCACGGAATCCAAACCAATACACGCCACCGGCGATCAAGACGATAACAGCCGCCGCGACAAGATTGCGGATCATAGGGAGCCTCCAACCAGTTTTTCGATGTCCGCGACAGCGCGTTGCTGATTGACGAGATACATCACATGTTCAAGCCGATTTTGCAGAGCGCGACGTTGCGCTTCGAGCAATGTGAGGAAATCGACCCGGTTCTGCTGGTAAGCAGCCGTCGCAGATTTCAGGGCGAGTTCCGTTTGCGGTATGTGCGTCTGGTGCAGAATGGCCGCGATGCGACTTGATTCCTCGAAGCTCCAATACGCTTCTTCGAGTTGTTGGCGCGATTGTGCCGCCAGAGCGGCCCGGCGGTTTTGAGCCGCCGCGAGTTCCGAGGTTGCCGCACTGATCTCGGCGCGTCGCAGGGTGCCGTTGAGCGGTATCTTGACCGACACCATAGCTTCGTAGCCTTGCCAATGCCGGTTCTGGTCGACGACAGAAAGCCCGACCGCAACATCCGGATACCAGCTTTTTCGCGCGAGGCTCTGCGTCCCCGACGCGGCACTGATCGCCGCATCTTGCGCCTTTAACGATGGGTTGGTGGCATCTAGACGCGCGGCCAGGGCTTCTAAATTCAGGGCGCCATCGGAGGGGATCGGCGGCAGCGTTTCAGGTGCCGCGAGCGGCGCGTTGATAGGCCGGTTGAGAAGCGCATTGAGGCGCGCGGCCGCGCGGCGTTGCGCTGTTTCGTTTCGGAGTTCTTCGGTTTGAAGGTGTGCGGCCTCGACACCGGCGATAATCGCATCCTGTTGGGTGCCCGTGCCTTGCTCGTATCGGCGCTGGGCCACCTGTGCCATCAGGTCCAGCGTCTGCTTGATGTCGTCCGTGATACGCGCGGATTCAGCCGCGCCGTAATAGTCGCCGTAAGCACTCTTGACCGCCGCCACGAGCGCGAGGGCCACCTGATCGCGTCCTGCCACGCTCTGCGCGGCATTGGCGGATGCGACGGCGCGCGCCAGATCGCGCTTGCCCCAAAGCGGAAATTCCTGCTCGACCGTGTAGTCGATACGATTGACGCGCGTGGGCTCGATGGACCCGTTTGCCCGATCGATATCCTTCAACTGCACACGAAAGGTTGGATCAGGCAGCGTGCCCGCACCTTGCGCACGCGCAAGGGCGGCTTCGGCGCTCAAAGCCGACGCGGCAAGATCGGGACTGAGCGCGCGGGCTTCGGCGATCAGACCGTCGACATTCGCGCCCAATCGCCCTGTGTCCTCTGCCTGAACGGCAAACGGCCACACGGCAACAATCAGCGAAGTCGCAATGATGCGAGACAACATGACACCCTCCAAAGATTCAATGGCGGCGGGCGTCACACCCGCCGCCTGACGAAACGCGTGCGTTACTTCGGAACCGCCACAACGACGGTGCCGTGCACGATCTCGGATTCGGCTTTGACCTTTGCCGTCAGGGTCAGACCCCAGTTGCCGGCCATGGAGGGTTGGGTCTCGATCATGTAGGCGCCGGGTTCTTTCGCCGGCATCGCCTTGGCAGGCGCTCCCATGCCGGCCATGCCGGCAGGCCCCATGTCGAATTTGACGTCCGTGATGTCCGCGTCCACGACGGCTTTGCCATCTGGGATATGGATTAAGCGAACGGTGACATGAGCAGCCTTACCGGCCATGACCGGCGGTCCGCTCAATTCAAAGCGATAGTCTTTGGCCGCCGCGAAGGCATTGGCCGAGCTGAAGGCTGTAACGACAGCCATCGCGATAGCAGTGCGATATGCACGCATGATGTGATTCCCATCTTGCACGGTGAAGCATGCACGTCTGCTGCCCCGCAGAGGCGAATACAGAAGATGTGCGACTTACAATCAGTGTGACGCCGGATTAACCGGCGGCGATGGGAGGTTCGAGATCGGGGGCGATGGCACGCCCATACAGGATCGCCGTGAGTGGCGCTTCATAAGCCTGTCTCGTCCAGGCTTGAGTAATTTGCGTGAACGATGTGGGTGCCGAGAAACTGATCATCGGGATGCAAACGGCGCCAAGGCAGAGCGCATTGGGATCTTTGCAAGGCACAGGCATTTTCATCTTGGCGCAATCCGGCATATCGGACATCGCCACACCGTCTGCGGTCTTCGTCAACATTTGCGGCATCGCAATGGCTTCCGCCATCGAGAGCGTGAAGAACGCACCGATGAGGACGAAGGCCAAAAACTGTCGCACGCGGCGAATGGACATACCCCAAGTGTAATCGCCCCACGTCTTTCAAGCAATGGGAGGCATCCGGGGGTTCAGACGATGACGGAAACGTCACCTAGTCTGACAAGGCCTGAACGATACGGCAGTCCGCGATTTTGCCGCGCCTGCACCCGCGCACCATCCGTTTGAGTTCGGATTCCAGGGCGCTGAGGTGGGCAATTTTCTCGCGCACATCCGCCAACCGCTGGGTGACGATTTCCTTGACCGGGATATCTGCCCGGTGCGGAACGTTCTTCATCTCTTTCGAGGAGAAATCCAGATAATGGGCGAAGGACGATACGCAGACTTGTATTTGCGCCGCAGCCTAGCCTTGGCGCGCGCCGTAGAACAATTACGAAACCTATGGCTTGCGGTCGAGAATAGCCTTCATTTGATCTATTTCCTCCTGCTGCGAACGCATGATCTGTCCGCACAGCGTTTTAATCTCGGCGTCGGACAGATTGGCCTCGCGACACATCAGAATGGCGCCGGAGTGATGTGGAATCATTGCTCGCAGAAACTGGGTATCTCCGACTGCAAGCTGTGAGCGCATGCCCACAAAACCAAACACCAATAGCGTCACGGCAGCTACGTGCACAAGCAGATTGAGACGCTTGTCGGTATACATCGATTTCATATCGAAGACCATGATGATCACCATCGGCGCAGCCATCATGAGCACCATGTAAACTTGGTTGATGTTGTTGTAAAAGTCCGCAGTGCCATCAATCATCGTGTACATTACGAGATACATTATGATGGCGTTGATTGAAGTTGTGATCGCGAGGCGCTTATAATGCTGATGGGTCATGCCGGCGTCGTGCTTCATGGGTGATCCTTCTTGCTTCATCCCCAAGATGATTTTCTAAAATAGTAGCCGCACGCCGGCCACGAAACGTGTCGTGCCGACGTGATCCCCCGCGGCTCTTGCCCGTGTTGCGGTCTCTCCGACCTTCCGCTCCAGCGTCACGCCGACATAAGGAGCAAACTCACGCTGGATTTCGTAGCGAAGCCGCAGTTCGGCCTCGACAGTGGTAATGCCCGCTCCGGTCTTTAGTTCCGGCACGTCTTGTGCTGCGACGTCGATTTCCGCTCGCGGTTGCAAAATGAGGCGTTGAGTGACGTTGAGATCATAATAGCCTTCCAGGCGCGCATGGAGGTCACCCTTCTCGGACACGAACAACGCACCACTAACGTCGAACCAATATGGCGCCAGACCTTCAAAGCCGACGGTGGCGTACCCGCGAGAGGGTTTGGGTTCGATATCGTAGCGAAGGCCCGCGAGCAGATTGAAATAGGGACCGATCGGGCGAGCATAGAGTGCCTGCAACTCGGCATCTCCCGGTGCGCCGTTAAATTCGCCTTCGCCTTTGAATTTGATGACGGCACGGTGGGTGTCTCCGCCATACCAGGCTTCGCCGTCCCATCGATAGCCGTCTTTGCCGTTCTGCGTCTGGAGTTCGAGAATATTGACGGCCACGAGAGAGACAGGCTCTCCGCCATGCTCTGACTTCAAGAGCGCCCGTGCCTGGGCCATGCTTTGTGGATCGTAATACCTGTCCGCTGCATAATCTGTCACCACAGGCGGCGCATCTCCGTCATAGACTGCGATGTAGTCCATGCCCATGGAGTCTTTCTTGGGAACCGGTGAGGTATCGGAACCACCCATAGGATTTTTATAATAGAGAACGCGCCCCTTACCTTGGATCGCAGCCGCAGCATCGTCGGTCGGCGTGGCCGCATCGGCTGCCGTCGCATCTGGCTTCGCCGCCAAAGGTGGCGCCGCAGCTTGGCTCCCGGCATGATCATGTTCTTGCGCGAATGCAAGAGCGGGCGCGGTCAACACGAGCGACATGAAAATGAGACCTGCCTTCACAGCTGATCTCCGGGAAATGGCCGGATACTCACGACTTGAAACATTCCGGCATGCATATGATAGAGAAGATGACAGTGAAACGCCCAGTCACCTGGGGCATCGGCCGTCAGGTCGAAGGTGACTTTGCCACCTGGTGCAACATTGACGGTGTGCTTGCGTGGGTGATGTCCCGGATTGCCGGTCACCAATTCAAAGTAATGACCGTGCAAGTGCATGGGATGGGTCATCATGGAATCGTTAATGAGCGTGACGCGAACACGTTCATTGGTGCGGAATGCGATCGGTGCTTTCACCTCGCTGTATTTTTCGCCGTCGAACGACCACATGAAGCGTTCCATGTTGCCGGTCAGGTGAATTTCCAATTCGCGTGACGGCGCGCGGGGATCGGGATTGGGTGTGAGGGCGACGAGGTCGGTGTAGACAAGCACTTTGTGGCCCACATTTTCCAAGCCCAGGCCTGGTTCGCCCAATCGGTCTTTTGGCATGGGCGAGATGGTTTGCACACCCGGACCCATTTTGACTTGAGGCGCGTTTGCCGCGTCACGCATGTTCATCGCGCCATGGTCCATGCCCCCCATCGCGCCGTGATCCATCCCTTGCATCTTGGAATGATCCATCCCGGCCATAGCGGCATGGTCCATCTGACTCATGTCCGCCATTTTGGAATGATCCATACCCGGCATCGCACTGTGATCCATACCGGACATACCCGACATGCCGGCCATGCCTGACATTCCGCCGCCCCCCATATCCATATCCATGCCCATATCTTTCATGGTCAGGATGGGACGCTCTCTTACCGGAGGGATCGCTGCGCGCATTCCCTCGCGCGGTGCGAGGGTCGCAATACCCATGCCGGACCGATCAATGCTTTCCGCCACGAGCGTATAAGCAGCATCGTCGGGACGCACGATGACGTCGTATGTCTCCGCAGTCCCGATCTGGAACTCCTCGACATCGACTGGGCGGACGTTCTCGCCGTCCGCCTGGACGACAGTCATCTTCAAGCCTGGGATGCGCACGTTGAAAATTGTCATCGCAGCAGCGTTGATAATCCGTAAGCGCACCCGCTCACCCGCCTTGAAGAGCGCCGTCCAATTATCTTCCGGCGCATGGCCATTTATCAGGTACGTGTAAGCTGCGCCCGTAACGTCCGAGATGTCGGTCGGGTCCATGCGCATGTTGGCCCACATCAAACGGTCTTTGAGGGAGAGATCCTTGCCCGCCAGCAACCCCATCAGCGTTTGCTTCTGATAGTTGAAGACACCCGGCATCTGCTTCATCCGTTTGAAAATCGTATGCGGATGCATGAAGCTGTAATCAGACAGCACGACGACGTGCTCGCGATCAAATACAACGGGATCGGTGCCCTCAGGCTCCAGGATGAGCGGCCCATAGTGGCCCATTTGCTCCTGCAACCCCGAATGGCTGTGGTACCAAAAGGTGCCGGCGTGCTTGATCGGAAACGTATAGGTGAAGGTTTCGCCGGGTTTGATCCCTGGAAAGCTGACACCCGGTACGCCGTCCATTTGAAACGGCACTAAGAGACCATGCCAATGGATCGAGGTCTCTTCCTCCAGCCGATTTGTCACCGCGAGACGCACTACCTGGCCTTGGCGCAACCGCAGCAAAGGGCCCGGGATCGTGCCATTGACGGTGACGGCATGGCCTTTGCGGCCACCGATCGCCCAGGCCGTATGATCGACCGTGAGGTCAATGTCTGGACCGGAAAGTGTCGTGAGGGGGCGGACAGTCCCGCGGTTGTTCGTTTGCGCCCAGGCAGGCCATAAGCTGCTGCCCAATGTGGCAGCCCCCAAAGTCAGTAGCCCTCGGCGATGTAGTCTCATGGGCGAGCCATCCGTATGTGACAGTTGACGGCTCAAAGCCGCACTTCAGAGGCAATCGAAACGCATCTTCTCTTACTCAGTACGCAGGCCGCGGTGCCGTCCCTCTCGGCCCGGCAGCCTTTATAAATCGCGGCCCTCGGCCTTGAGGAGTTCTTCGAGGCGTTGTTTTGCGCGTCGAACTTTCATCTCCACGGACTTGACGGTGGTCCGGAGTTGGGCAGCAGCCTCCTGATGGCTCAAGCCAGCGAATGCCGTGAGGACAAGCACCTCCCTCTGCGCCGCCGGCAGAGCAGCGATGGCACGATCAAGCGCACGAAGCCGGTCAGTATCGGCTTCTGCCCGAGCGGCCAGGATATCGGCGCTCTGTGTGGCGTCCTCCCGAACATCGAGTAAGCCAAACAGACGCGTGACCTTGCGCCGCACGGTCAGACGGCGAGAAAAATCTCGGCACTTGTTTAAGGCAATGGTTCGTAGCCACGCGCCAAAGTCGCGGTTGGTATCGTACCGGGCCAATCCAAGCCAAGTCGCGACAAAGCACTCCTGAACAATGTCCAAAGCGTCGCTCGCATTACCGATGTAGTGGCGGGCGATGCGATAAATCTGAGCCTTATGGCGAATCACGAGCTGATCGAACGCCTGCCTGTCGCCGTTCTTGGCTTTTGTCGCCAGAACCGCATCAGGCTGCTCGGTCGCCGTCATCAGGGTGGGTCCGCCGAAAGTGCCTGACGCACCGTTTTATCGAATTTAACGGCCTGCTCAGGTGTGAGGACCGCTCGCATATCCAGGATATGCACGATGGTTAGTTCCTGGAGCTTCGCCATCGCTTGGTGAAAATGTGAGACCGCGGTTTTCGCGGCGTCGCCGTAGACCCGTTCAGATTCAAGGGCGCCGGCCAATTCTAGATTTGCGGCGTGCATTTGCACGTCGAGCGTCTTGCGATCGAGCGCAAATTTGCTCTCAAGCGCCTCAATCTTCTTTTCCTGGTCAGCCGAAAGGCCCAATTCGTGATGGAGGATCTTGTGCACGTCGGCTGCGTCCTGAGACGGGGCTTTGTGCAGACCGTCGCCGATCCAGATCCCGGCGCCGAGCGCCACCACCGTCAGCACGACGACGGCGATTGCGGTCTTAGCCGCCGTCATGGGTGAGCGCCCAAAAGCAATGTCGAGGGCGCTGGCATGCCGCGAAGTGAAAAGGCGTCAAAGCCTGACGAGGCGCTGGCGCTTTGCGAAGGGATACCGGTCAGGACCACGCCGCCAACCAAAACCATGGCGATAACACCGGCCTGGCACGTTAGCACGATCCGGCGGAGCCGCGCGCCTTCCTGGTCCGCGGCGACCTTATGCCAAATGACGGCTTCCAAGCCTTCGAGACTGGAGGGCGTCACAGCCGCTTTGAGTGTTTGGAGATCGTTTTCAAGCATGGCGCACATTCATCTGTTCAAGATCAATACGCAGGCGCCGCCCTGATCCCTCGCGCGAGGGATCGGTCCTGCGCTTGCGTACCCCTTATAGCACAGACCCGATAAAGCCCATGAAAGAGGAGCCATACCTATGAAAACAGCCTATCTCAGCGTCATTCTTGGAACCGCCGTGTTGGGCAGTCTGCCGGTCCTGGCAAACGACACTTCCCCCTCGGTTCAGGTTGCGCAGGCCCATGAGCACAGCGCCGAAGCCGCCGCCAAGGGCAAAGGCGTCGTTAACACTGTCGATAGCGCCGCGCACAAGATCAACATGTCCCATGAAGCCATTCCAAGCTTGGGCTGGCCGGCGATGAAGATGGATTTCGCTGTCGCGCCCGCCGTGGATCTGAAAGCCCTTCAGCCCGGCACGCCGGTCGAATTCACCGTCGGTAAAAATGCCGCTGGCCTGCCCGAGATTCAATCGATCCAAGCAACAAAGAAATAGAGGTCTGACATGAACTCCATGCGTACGATCGCTGCGATCCTTGCCGCCGTTGTTATTGCTCCCAGCGCCGCCTTTGCTCACGCGGAACTGTTGAAGTCGGAGCCGGCGAAGGACGCAACCCTGGCGCCTGCGGCTAAAGAAATTACGTTGACGTTCGATGAAGCCGTAAAGCCCGCAACCTGCAAGCTCGCGATGTCCGATGGCATGGACGCCGCCGTCCTGGGCAAGCCGCGCGCAGATGGCGTGGTTCTGCATGTGCCTCTGGTAAAGCCACTTGCAGCCGGAAACTACAAGCTTGAATGCCGTGTCGTCGGCCCAGACAGCCATCCAGTCAACAGCGCGCTGACATTTGTGGTCGCGACGCCTGCGGCTAAGTAACGCTTCGAACCATCAAGGGAGTAAATTCATGCGTCGTTCAAAACTTTCGGCTGCTGGTTTTGCGGCCGCGGTGATGTTGTTCTCACCGCTGGCACAGGCTCACGTTACCGTACGACCCGCAGAAGCTGCGCCTGGCGGGACGACAACGTATACCGTCCGCGTTCCTACCGAAGGCGAGACTGTGACCACTTCGGTGGAGCTTGAAGTCCCGGCCGGTGTTTCTATCGTTTCCGTCGCGGGCGAACCTTCGAGCTTCGAATTGAAGAAACAGGGCGAACGCGTGACCGCGATTGTCTGGAAGACATCCATACCGCCGGGTGAACGCGCGGAATTGAATTTTAATGCTCAGAACCCCATGGGCCGCGCGGAGATCGTTTGGAAAGCACATCAGATTTTCGCTGATGGCTCGCGTGCTGACTGGGTCGAGCCGAAAGGCAGTAAGCGACCGAGTTCAGTCACGGCGCTTAAAGCAGCGCCGTAGCCATCACACGCAGCGCGGAGGTAACGTCCATGGACGCGGAGATTTCGACATGGACGCTTATTGCCGCGCTGAATCGTTGGCTCCTCTATACCTTCATGTTGATTGCCACGGGGTCAGGGCTTTTTACGCTCCTGACCCCCATACCCTCCGGCGTGAAGGAGGCTGCGACGCGCTTTGGCAAAGTCGCCGCGCTCGTCGCAGCGGCATGCTATCTCGCGGCGATTGGCCTTGGCGGTGCCGAGATGATGATGGGGGACGTCACCATTCTTGCCGCGCTCGACACCTGGACACTTGCGGCAAGCACGACGCTTGGCGGGAGTGCTGCGATAGGCGTGCCCGCAATGGTCGCCTTGTGGTGCGGGTACGCGGCGCGCAACCGCCCACTTGTTATCCTGGGTGTCGCCGGCGGCATTGGAAGCTTTCTCCTCACTGGACACGCCGCCACCGCGTCACCGGCCTGGCTGGCCCGATCCGCCATCGCCATTCACCTGGCTGGGGCAGCCTATTGGATCGGCGCGCTCTATCCACTCACCCGAACCCTGCGTGATTGTGAAGCCTCCGAGGCTGCCGCCGTTATTGCGGCGTTCTCGCGTTACGCCGTGGGATTTGTTGGCGCCATCATCCTGAGCGGCGTGATCATCAGTTGGATACAGACTGGGTCTGTCGCGGCGCTCTGGGAAACGGCTTACGGCTTACGTTTGAGCGCAAAGATTGCGCTCTTTGGATTTGTCTTCGCATTGGCGGGCGTGAATAAGCTCGTTCTCACGCCACGGCTTCTCACCGGCGCCTCGCGGTATTTGCGCCGCGTCATCGCACTTGAATACGCGCTCATCATTTTTATTCTTGGCGTCGCGGTCTCGCTCACGCTGACCGAGCCGCCGCGCAAGCCCATGACAACCGCACCGTCCGCCCCACCGCTGACA
This sequence comes from Rhodospirillaceae bacterium, assembly GCA_041906145.1. Classification (GTDB taxonomy): domain Bacteria; phylum Pseudomonadota; class Alphaproteobacteria; order Rhodospirillales; family Rhodospirillaceae; genus SHVO01. Next base: position 40,245 of record JAYRJU010000008.1, read on the forward strand.
GAATGAGGTGATACATGGACATAGATAAAATCACGCTTTCGGATCTAGCGATGGCCAAACTTGATTGGGCAGCCAAACGAGCCCGGCTCATCGCCCAGAACGTCGCGAACGCCGACACACCCGGCTACAAGGCGCGCGACCTCGATAAATTTACCTTCAAGGACGCCCTCCAGGCTGTTGCCCCTGTGAGCGTGGCGCGCACCAACCCGCAGCATTTAAAGGGTACAATTCCTGAGCAATCCCGCTTTACGGTGCGCAAGAACCTCAAGACATCGGAGGAGTCTCCCGACGGCAACAACGTTGTTGTGGAGGAACAAATGCAAAAGCTATCGGACGCAAAAGGTGCGTATTCGACCGCGGTTACCCTCATGAGTGCCGAAGACAGGCTCATGAAACTCGCTCTGGGTAAAAGCGGCAGCTAACGCGCGTGTGTGTGGCACGTTCTTCGTCACCCATCGATATGCACCACTCTCAAACGTAAAGCGTTTGCAATCACGCTAGCCGACGACAGGGCCATCGCGGCCGCGGCGATAATCGGCGACAACAACAGGCCGAAGACGGGATATAAAGCGCCGGCGGCAATAGGTATACCGGCGGCATTGTAGACAAACGCGAAGAACAGATTTTCGCGAATATTGCGCATGGTCGCCTGCGAGAGATGGCGTGCGCGAACGATACCCATCAAATCGCCTTTCACAAGCGTCACGCCTGCGCTTTCCATCGCAACGTCCGTCCCTGTCCCCATGGCGATCCCGACATCGGCAGCAGCTAACGCGGGCGCGTCGTTGACGCCATCTCCGGCCATAGCCACCGATCGACCTTGCGCCTTGAGACGTTTGATAACCGCGCTCTTTTGATCCGGCAGGACTTGCGCTTCGACCTCGGCAATGCCCAGGCGGCGGGCAACCGCATCGGCGGTCGTCCGGTGATCTCCAGTCAGCATGACAACGTGGACCCCTTGTTTCTTGAGGGCGTCAAGGGCTGCGGAGGTCGTTGCCTTTATGGGATCGGCAATCGCAATGATGCCTGCGGCTTTACCATCGACCGCGACGAAGACCGACGTTGCTCCGTCCGCGCGAAGTTCGTCCGCACGCCCATGAAGATCGTTTGCATCGATGGTCTGATCGGCGAGGAAGGCCTCTTGGCCTATGACAACACGCCTGGTCTCCACGATTCCCGTCGCCCCTTTGCCCGTGGGCGAATCAAATTCGGTGACTTGCGGGATTTCGATTCTTCTTTCCTGGGCGGCCGTCACGATTGCGAGGGCTAAGGGATGCTCACTTGCGCGTTCGACACCGGCTGCGAGCCGTAGGATGTCCGTCTCGCCAAAACCGCTAGCGGTCACGAGCGCGATTACTCTCGGTTTGCCTTCGGTCAGCGTTCCGGTCTTGTCGACCACGAGTGTGTCGATTTTCTCCATGCGCTCCAAGGCCTCGGCGTTCTTGATGAGCACCCCGTGTTGTGCGCCACGGCCCACTCCCACCATTATTGACATGGGGGTGGCCAAGCCAAGCGCGCAAGGACACGCGATAATCAGAACCGCAACGGCGGCAACAAGACCATACGTAAATCGGGGCTCGGGTCCGAACGTCATCCACGCCGCAAAGGCACCCAAGGCCACCAAGATCACGAGGGGGACAAACCATCCGGCGACGTGATCGGCCATGCGCTGAATTGGCGCGCGGCTGCGCTGTGCCTCCGCCACCATCTGGACGATCCGGGCCAGCATCGTATCGCTACCGATCTTCTCCGCGACGATAACGAGGCTGCCCGATTGGTTGATGGTTCCACCGATCACGCCGGCGCCGGACTCTTTCGTCACCGGCATGGACTCTCCCGACACCATGCTTTCGTCGACAACCGAGCGGCCTTCAACGACCTTGCCATCCACCGGCACCTTGTCGCCGGGCCGGACACGCAAACGATCACCGAGTTGAACACGATCAAGTTCGACATCCTCCTCGCCTCCGTCAGCGCGGATACGCCGTGCCAGTTTGGGCGCGAGGTTGAGCAATGCCTTGATCGCCCCCGACGTTTGCGCCCGGGCGCGGAGTTCAAGCACCTGACCGAGCAGAACGAGGACAGTGATCACGGCGGCGGCTTCAAAGTAGACCGCGACCGTACCGTCCATGGTTTGAAAGGCAGCCGGAAAGAGATTAGGGGCAAACGTGGCGACGACACTGTAGGTCCACGCGACACCGGTCCCCATCGCGATTAGGGTGAACATATTGAGCTTCAGCGTACGCAGCGATTGCGCGCCCCGAACCAAGAATGGCCATCCCCCCCACAGGACAACGGGCGTTGCGAACGCGCATTGGATCCACGTCGAGAACCGAGCCGATATGAGATGATGAAGGCCCGTGAGGTGTCCACCCATCTCCAGCACGACTACGGGCAACGCCAATGCCAATCCGATCCAGAACCGCCGGGTCATTTCCGCCAATTCCGGGTTGGCGCCTGTGTCGGCCTGGACGGTCAATGGCTCTAACGCCATGCCGCAGACCGGGCATGAGCCTGGCCCTACGTGACGCACTTCCGGATGCATTGGGCAGGTATAGATCGCGGTGTCGTCACCTTCGGGTGCGCTCTGGTCTGCTACCAGATATTTGGCGGGATCGGCTTCAAACTTCGCGCGGCACTTTGCCGAACAAAAGAAATACGTTGTCCCAGCGTGTTCGGTTTTGTGCTGTGTGGGGGCGGGATCGACTGTCATCCCGCACACCGGATCTTTCACGGCGGGCGCGGGGGCGCCCGCCTTAGCGTGGTGCGCGCAGCATCCGTGTGCCGCTCCCGTGTGAGACATTGGTTTAGCTGTCTTCCCGTGGTCTCCGGCGCCGTGATTGTGATCGGAATGGTGTCCGGCCATGCGTGCCTCCGTTTGATACCCCCATGGGGTATGTTTCACTTGCCAATTATACCCCGTGGGGGTATCTGTCAAGAATGCAAAAGAACACTAAAGCGTCTTCCCTCAAACGCCTCAGTCGCATTGAGGGACAAGTCCGCGGTCTCGCCGGCATGGTTCGGGAAGACCGTTATTGCATCGATATCATGACGCAGATCGCAGCCGTACACGCCGCGCTGCGTCGCGTGGAAGAGGAAGTGCTCCACGACCATGTCGCGCATTGCGTCCAACATGCGATCGACTCAGGAAACGCGGCCGAGCAGAAACGAAAGATCGCCGAACTTGTGGAAGCGTTGGGCCGATCGAACAGGTAATCAACGGCCTTATGGAGTAGCGCTATGGATGGAAGGCCAATCAAGCCCAGTCCGCGCCAAGAAAACTCCACCGCTGATCCAAGAATAGCGCCTTGTATAGACCATCACAGAGACCCTGTTAGTCAGACAAAGCCTGAACGATACGGCAGTCCGCGATTTTGCCGCGCCGGCACCCGCGCACCATCCGTTTGAGTTCAGATTCCAAGGCACTGAGGTGGGCAATTTTCTCGCGCACATCCGCCAACCGCTGTGTGACGATTTCATCGACGGCACGGCATTCGGCCTCGCGGTTATCCGCTAGTCGGAGAAGGTCTTTCACCTCGTCCAAGGGGAACCCTAAATCCCGGCACCGGCGCACAAAGCGAAGGCGCTGCAACTGCGTGTCCGTATAACTGCGGTGGCCGCCTTCGGTGCGGGCCGGTTTATCGAGAATGCCCACTTGCTCGTAATAGCGAATGGTCGGGACTTCACACCCGGTCTGGCGGGACAGTTCACCGATCGTCAGTGCTGGTTTTGGATTTTGGCGGGATGCGGGCATTTTTTAGACCTTGAACCTCTAGTAGCTTGAGGTTCTACATTATCGGCCAATGGAGTCGTAGCCAAGGACGAAGCATGGGCAGTTGTTGCGATCAGGCGTGTCACGCCCCCGACCCGAAGTACCGGCGCATCCTCTGGATTGCGCTGGCGCTCAACGGCGCCATGTTTCTGGTCGAGGTGATCGCAGGACTGTCGGCGGCGTCCACGTCGCTACAAGCCGATGCGCTCGACTTCCTCGGCGACAGCGGCAACTACGCCATTAGCCTTTTTGTCCTCGGCATGGCGGCGACCTGGCGTTCGAAAGCGGCGCTCCTTAAGGGCGTCACGATGGGCGTGTTTAGCCTCTGGGTGCTCACCATTGCCGTGAAACATCTTGTTGCCGGGACGACACCCGAGCCTTTCACGATGGGTTGGGTCGGCGGCATCGCTTTGGTGGTGAATGTGACCGTCGCGTTGCTGCTCTATGCGTTTCGCAGCGGTGACAGCAACATGCGCTCGGTCTGGCTCTGCTCGCGCAACGACGCTATCGGCAACCTCGCCGTTCTCCTCGCCGCCGTTGGCGTGTTCGGCACCGGAAGTGCTTGGCCCGATTTATTAGTTGCCGGAATTATGGCGGTCCTCGGACTGTCAGCGTCTTGGCAGGTTATTCGCGTAGCACTTGGGGAATTGCGATTTGTGCCCCGAACTGCTTAAATGTTCCCAATGAAAATGATGCGCACGGCACTTCTTCTGCTGCTGAGTTTGCTGGTGATCGACGGTTTCGTCGGCACCGCAAGCGCCGCGACCGAACGGTCGGCGGCCGTGGTTACTTGTGCACAAAACGTCACCACGGACGAAGTCATCGAGACATCACAGAGCGTCTCAGCCGATGAAGTAACTGATACGGCGGATTGCCTTGCTGGTCACTGTCGCGGATCGTCCTGCCATTGTTCGTGTCATGGTGTCGTTGGTGGTCTGCCAGCGACATATATCTCGGCGCTGTCGCTGACCACAGCGACGAACTATCCGCGGCCATTCCCGGCGGTGACGTCACGTCACCCGTCACCGCCCGTCCGTCCTCCCCGAGCCTAAGCAAGAATTGGGCGTAGCGCCCATCGCAGCCGGACTCCGTCTTTAGGGTCCGGTCGGTCTCCCTCACTTGAGACGGTTCTTGCATGTCTATTTTCGACCCCCAAGGGCGTCGATCCCCATTTGTTATCGGGATCGTCGTCTGCCTCTTTAGCTTCAATACCCATGCCCAAACGGCGCAACCTGTTGATACGCGCCCGGTCACAACCTTGCGCGAGGCCTTGAGCCGCGCGTTGGAAGCCAACCCGAACTTGCGCGGTCAGCGCTTCACGCTCGGTGCCGCTGATGCGCGCATCGATCAAGCTGCGCTTCGTCCACCGGTGGAGGTCGGTATTGAAGCCGAGAACATCCTCGGCACCGGTCGCCTCTCCGCCGTCGACGATTCCGAAATCACGCTTCGCCTCGGGACCGTGCTCGAACTCGGCGGCAAGCGTGGCCGGCGCATCGATGCCGCGCGGACCGAACGCGACCTGATCCTGACGCAGAACGACGCGGAACGGCTCGACCTCATGGCAGAGGTCGCGCGCCGTTTCATCCGGGTCGCGATGTTGCAGGAAGAACTCGACCTCGCGAAACGCCGCCTCGATCTCGCCAATCGCACGCTGCAAAGCGTCGATCAGCGCGTAAAAGCAGCCCGTTCGCCGCGTCTTGAAGGCAATAACGCCACGGTTACGACCAACCGGGCGGAAATCGAGTACCAGCAGTCGGAAAGCGCACTTCGTCAGGCTTGGGCACAGCTCGCCTCTCTCTGGAGTGGCGATACGACCTACTCGGGGCGAATCGCAGCGGACCTCTTTGCCATGCCGACAACCGGCGACTACGCCGCGATGACGGCGCTCCTGGAGCGCAACCCGGATATCATCCGGTTCGCATCCGAACGACGCATACAGGACGCCAAGCTTCGGTTGGCTGAATCGCAGCGCACGCCGGATGTCACACTCTCGGCGGGTATCCGCCGTCTCCAAGCGGATCGCAGCAATGCCTTCGTGCTGTCGGCTTCCATACCCCTGGGCGCCGGTTCTCGGGCCGCGCCCTACATCTCCGAAGCGCAGTCGATGCGCAACGGCATCCAGTACAAGGAACAAGCCGTCCGCGCAGAGCTGATGTCGACGCTATTCGTCGCGTTGGAGCAAGCCGGTCAGAGCCGGCAAGAGGTCCAAAAGCTGCTTTCTGTCGCCATTCCACAAGCGGATGAAGCGCAGAAACTGGCCCTCGACGGCTACAACGTCGGCCGTTTCTCGCTCTTGGAACTCATTACCGCCCAACAGCAGCTCGCCGATCTCCAGCGCCAGGCGATCGATGCTGCCGCGTCCTTTCACGAGTCACTATTGGAAGTCGAACGCCTGACCGGCACGTCGGCTGCTGATCGCGACCTCACTAACACCGCAGGTAAGCCATGAACCGTAATCTCATTGTCGGAGCCGTTGTCGTCGTCATTGCCGGAGGGATCGGTTATTCCGTCCTGGGCGGTAAAAAAGCTGCTCCTTCTGCGGCTGTCGCCGTGAAGCAAGAACACAAGGAAGAAGAAAAACACGGCGTCGAGATAACGGCAGAAAAGATCGCCAAAGCCGGAATTGGCGTCGAGACCGCCGGCCCAGCGACAGTGCGGGAAATTCTCCCGCTTTACGGCACCATTGCGCCAAATGCCGAACGTCTCCGCGACGTTGCGGCCCGCTATCCCGGCACCATTCGCAGTGTTGCCAAGAAGATCGGCGACACCGTGAAGCAAGGCGAAGCGCTTGCGACGATTGAGAGCAACGAAAGCCTCCAGGCCTACACCCTGACGGCGCCGCTCTCGGGAGTTGTCACGGCACGCAATGCAAATCCGGGCGAGCAAAGCGGCGACAAAGTCCTGTTCACTGTCGCCGACCTCTCGGGCGTGTGGGTGGAGCTTTCGCTTTTCCCCCGCGACGCCGCCAAAGTTCGCACCGGCCAGAACGTGCGTGTGAGGACGGCTGATTCCGGCACCGTTGGCGACGGTACGGTTATCTACATCGCGCCTGTCGGCACCTCGGCCAGTCAGACCCGCATTGCCCGTGTCCTGCTCGACAACAAGGAAAACCAGTGGGCACCGGGCCTCTACGTCACAGCCGAAGTGACGCTTGGTGAATCGTCTGTCCCGGTCGCGATCAAAGCCGCGGCGGTGCAGAACCTCAACGAAACGGACTCCGTTTTTGTCCGTGACGCCAAGGGGTTTGAGCCGCGCACGGTCAAGATCGGCAAGAGCGACGGTGAAAACAGTGAAGTGCTCGAAGGCATCAGAGCCGGCGAGACGTACGCCACCAAAAACAGCTTCGTATTGAAAGCCGAGATGGGCAAAGGCGAAGCCGCGCACGAGGACTAAGCGCCGCCGCAGCACCTCTCTCGCTTAAGGACACATACTCATGATTGATGCCCTCTTAAAATTCTCAATCGCCCGCCGCTGGATCATCATGTTCCTGGTGCTGGGTGCGGCTGCTGCTGGCGTCTTCAGCTACAATCGCCTGCCGATTGACGCTGTGCCTGACATCACGAACGTCCAGGTGCAGATCAATACCTCGGCCGCGGGCTACTCGCCGCTCGAAGTCGAGCAGCGAATTACCTACCTCGTGGAGACCGCGATTTCGGGTCTACCGGCGGTCGAATATACCCGTTCGCTTTCCCGCTACGGCCTCTCGCAAGTGACGGTCGTGTTCGCGGATGGCACGGACATCTTCTTTGCGCGTAATCTTATCAACGAACGCCTGCAACAGGCCAAGAGCCAGTTGCCGAGCGGTGTTGAACCCGAAATGGGACCCATTGCCACCGGCCTTGGCGAAATCTTCCTCTACACCGTCCACGCCGATGAAAATGCCCGCCAGCCCGACGGCAGCAAGTACGATGCCACGGCGCTTCGCACCTTGCAGGATTGGGTGATCCGTCCGCAGTTGCGCCAGGTGCCCAGCGTCACCGAAGTCAACACGATCGGTGGGTTTGAAAAGCAGTTTCACGTCACTCCCGATCCGGGGCGGCTACTGTCCTATGGACTTAGCTTCGACGACATCGTTAAGGCCATTGAGAAGAACAACACCAATATCGGCGCGGGCTATATCGAACGGAACGGCGAGCAATATCTCATCCGTTCCCCCGGCCAGGTCACCGATATCCCCGCTATCGAACGCGTGATCGTCGCGCATCGTGGCGGCGTTCCGATCACAGTGCGCGACGTCGCGGACGTTGCTTACGGGAAGCAGCTCCGCACGGGTGCCGCTACACGCGACGGCGAAGAAACCGTCCTAGGCACGGCCGTGATGTTGATTGGCGCCAATAGCCGCACGGTATCCAGTGCCGTGTCGGCGAAGCTCACGGAAATTAATAAGACCCTTCCAGAAGGCATCACCGCCGATCCGGTTTATGACCGCACGGTGCTGGTCGAGAAGACTATCGCAACCGTCCAGAAGAACCTTTTAGAGGGCGCGATCCTCGTTGTGGTCGTCCTGCTCTTGATGCTGGGGAATGTCCGTGCCGCGCTGCTCGCCGCGGCGGTCATTCCGCTCAGCATGTTGATGCTCATGACCAGCATGGTCCAGACGAAAGTCAGCGCAAATCTGATGAGCTTAGGCGCCCTCGACTTCGGCCTGATTGTCGATGGCGCGGTCATCATCGTGGAAAACTGCATTCTTGCGCTCGCCACCCGGCAGCACCACGAAGGCCGTCTCTTGAACATCAACGAGCGTTTGCAGACGGTGTTCGCCGCGACCCGCGAAGTCTTCACCCCCAGCCTGGTGAGCGTGCTGGTCGTGATCTTCGTGAACTTGCCAATCCTCGCCCTCACAGGCGTGGAAGGCAAAATGTTCCGGCCGATGGCACTGACGGTCATCATGGCGCTGATTGCTGCCCTGATCCTGTCATTGACCTTTGTGCCGGCGGCCGTCGCGATCCTTTTGACGAAGAAGATCGATGAAAAAGACAACTTCATCGTCCGCACGGCCAAGCGTGCTTACACGCCTGTGCTGGAAGCGGCACTGCGGCTGCGTGTCCTATTCTTTGCTGCGGCCGTGGCGTTCGTGGTCCTTTGCGGCTTCATCGCCTCGCGGATGGGCTCGGAGTTTATCCCGAACCTCGACGAAGGCGATTTGGCCGTCCAGGCGCTCCGCATTCCCGGTACGAGCCTGACGCAGTCGCTCGATATGCAGTTCCAGCTCGAAAAGGCCGTCATGGAGGTGCCGGAGGTCAAAACCTACTTCAGCCGTGTCGGCACGGCCGAAGTGGCGACCGATCCGATGCCCCCCAGCATTTCGGACGGTTACGTGATGCTGAAAGACAAGAAGGATTGGCCCAACCCGAATAAGTCCAAAGCGGAACTCTCCAAAGAAATCGAGGAGAAGCTCGAAAGCTTGCCGGGCAATGCCTTTGAGATCAGCCAACCGATTCAGCTTCGTTTCAACGAGTTGATCTCCGGTGTGCGCTCGGACCTCGGCATCAAGATCTTCGGTGATGATCTCGACCAATTGCTTGCGGCTGGAAATGCGGTGGCTGCCGTTCTCAACAGCGTGCCGGGCGCAGAAGGTGTAAAGGTCGAACAGGTCGCCGGCTTGCCCGTCCTATCGATCGAACCGAACCGCGCTGCGCTCTATCGCCTAGGGCTGAACATCTCCGATGTACAAGGTGTTCTGGGCGCTGCCACGGGGGGCCAGGAAGCTGGGCAAATCTTCGAAGGTGATCGTCGCTTTGCCCTCGTCGTCCGCTTGCCGGAAGATATGCGCTCCGATCTCCGCACCTTGGAACGTCTCCCGATCCCGCTCAATGGCGGTAGCTTCGTGCCGCTGGGTGAAGTCGCGAGCCTCAAGATTGCGCCGGGGCCGAACCAGATCAGCCGTGAGAACGGGAAACGTCGTTTGGTCGTTTCCGCCAACGTCCGCGGTCGCGATTTGGGCGGTTTCGTCGGAGAGGTTCGTCAGAAGATCGACCAGCAGATCAAATTGCCGACCGGCTATTGGATGAGCTATGGCGGCACGTTTGAGCAGCTTCAGTCGGCATCCCAACGTCTGACGTTACTCGTCCCCATCACCCTGGCGATGATCTTCGCCCTGTTGATGATGACTTTCGGGTCGGCGAAAGATGCGTTGCTCGTCTTCAGCGGTGTCCCGTTGGCGCTGACCGGCGGGGTCATATCTCTGGTAATGCGCGACATCCCGCTCTCGATCACAGCCGGGGTCGGCTTTATCACCCTCTCGGGCGTGGCGGTGCTGACCGGCGTGATGATGGTGTCGGCGTTCCGTGAACGCTTGGCACAAGGTGACGCCATCGAAGATGCGATCCGCGAAGGTGCGATGATGCGGCTCCGCCCCATCCTCATGGTGGCTCTGGTGGCGGCACTCGGCTTCCTGCCGATGGCACTCAACACCGGCACAGGCGCCGAAGTGCAACGGCCCCTGGCGACGGTAGTCATCGGCGGCATCATTTCTTCGACGCTGCTGACGCTCCTGGTGCTGCCAGGTCTTTACAGGATGGCTTTCCGTGCGCCCCGCCCAGTCGAGGACACGGCAGCGCAACCGCAGGAGACCTTTTCATGACCGGCCGGCCGACCGCCATTTCAACGCAGGAGTACAAGTCATGAAGTTGATCAAAGCGTTTCTTCATCACGTTCGGACGCCCAAGGTCGTCGCCGCCCTGGCAGATGCAGGCTACGACAACATCACGCTTCAAGATGTCAAAGGTATGTTGAAGCCGATCACAGAAGACGAAGGCGACTTCACGGTCGACAGCACGTCACTGGTCATATCGGAGGCACGCCTCTCGTTGGTGGTTGCCGACGATAAAGTGAATGAAGTCACCGGAATCATCCGTAAGGCAGGCCGGGTTGGAACTCAGGTGGCGGGATGGATTTACGTCAGTCCCGTGGAGCAAGTCCTGCCCATCGATGGAGGCTGACGACAGCGTTACCCCCGTCCGCAGAAGCGGACAAACGGCGGAGATTTCGGGGAGCACCCCCAACGTCCTGACGGCCCCTTCAGGATACCCCGGAATCTCCGTTGACATCAGGCCACCAGACAAGCGGCATACAGCATGGCGGGAGATTTCAGATAGCTATCAGGCACAGGCGGCTCACCACGATACAAACGGCGGCCCTGACAATGACGGTAAGCGCATTACTCACGAGTTGTGCCTCAACGCCAATGGAAGATCCGTGCGGTTTCGCTCCGGCGTCACAAATACGTCCGGAGCGCGCGACCTTTGATGACCCTTATAATCAATGGCGTCGGTTTTCGCGGACAAGCGATCGCTTTACTGCTGCGAGCGCGGCTGGTGAAAAGGCAGACCTTCCTGGCTATGCCTGGAACATCTGTCGCGCAGCTTCGGCATTGAAGCCCTACACGCGGGAGGTCGCCATAGAGATTCGGCCACGTTTCGTTGCTGCACTTGATGGTGTTGTCGAAAATGCGGGCAAGGCCGCGCATAGCGCGCCGGACGTATCGTCGACGGAAGCCGGCCTCGCACCGGCAATCACCGAACTGAGCGCAGCAATCCCCAGATTTTGGTTGCACCCGGCCGCCAGCTTGCGCGGGCGGATGCAACCGGGAAGCCCTCTCTACACACATCGATAACGACGCCCGTCTCTGCCTCCGGAGCTAGACCGTGAACACAGATAAAAATCGCCTGCAACTCGACCTGCCGCTGATCTTGCCGCAGGCACCGGATGAGGCGGACGCCTGTATCGGCCGTCTCGTCGATGACCTAAAGGGACGGGCCGGCGTGGAGCGCGCGCACGTCCTCCCCGCGACGAAGGACGAGCCCGCTAAGCTGTGTGTGCATTACGACCCGCAGAAGATCGAACTCTCCCGACTGCGCGAGATCGTCCACAGCTCCGGCGCCCAAATCACGACCCGCTTTGGACATATCCTTTGGAACGTGAAAGGCCTGCGTCATCAACGCAGGGTCCGCACGATCCGCGACAGCCTGGCCGCTATGCCCGGCGTCCTGCAGGCGGATGCCTCACTCGGCGGCGTCATTCGTATCGAGTTTGACCGCAGCCAGATCAGCGAACCTGTCATCCGGGATGCGCTGGCGAAGCTCGATGTCTCTGTAGAACAGCCTGAGACCGCTCCGTCCAAAGGCCACGCCCATCATCCTGGTCATGAGGATCACGACCACGATCATGGCGACGATCATAAGCATGGCGAAGGCGGACATGACGGCAAAGACGACGGCCACGACCATGCGCGCGGCGGCATTCTCGGCAAAAACACCGAACTCTATTTCGCGATGCTGTGCGGCGTCACAGTGGCCGGCGGCTACGCACTTGAGCGTTTCCTCGGTGTGCCGTCTTGGCTGCCGATGGCGCTTTACATCGCCTCTTATTTCTTCGGCGGCTATTTCACGCTGACGGAAGCCATCGAGAACCTACGGCGCAAGAGCCTAGAAATTGACTCGCTAATGCTGGTTGCCGCGGCGGGTGCTGCCGCGCTGGGCGAATGGGCGGAAGGCGCCTTGCTTCTGTTCCTCTTTAGCATCGGCCACTCACTTGAGAACTTTGCGATGGGCAAAGCCCGTAAGGCCATCGAGGCTCTGGGCCAAATTGCCCCGCGCAAAGCAGAAGTCATTCGCGACGGCAAAAGCATGGAAGTGCCTGTCGAGGAGCTGGTCGTTGGGGACACCGTGATCGCGCGTCCCAATGGACGTATCCCCGCCGACGGCTTTGTCCTGAAAGGTTCCAGCGGCGTCAACCAAGCTCCGATCACGGGCGAAAGCGTGCCGGTCGACAAGATCGCCGTGAGCGATGCGAAAGCCGCGGCTGAGCGCCCTGATTCTGTCTCCGCAGAAAGCCGCGTGTTCGCCGGCACAATCAATGGCTCGGGCGCCCTCGAAATCTACGTCGCGCGCCAGGCGTCCGACAACACGCTCGCGCGTGTTGTGAAGATGGTCAGCGAGGCCGAAGCGCAGAAATCGCCTACACAACGCTTCACCGATAAATTCGAGCGCATCTTCGTTCCCGTGGTGTTGGGCTTTGTCGTCCTCCTATTATTCGCCTGGACGGTGATCGATGAACCGTTCCGCGCCAGTCTCTATCGCGCTCTGGCCGTGCTGGTGGCGGCAAGCCCATGCGCGCTTGCCATTGCAACGCCAAGTGCCGTCCTGGCCGGCGTCGCCCGCGCGGCGCGCGGCGGTGTCCTGGTCAAAGGCGGCGGCCCTCTGGAGTACCTGGGCTCCCTTAAAGCCATCGCCTTCGACAAGACCGGTACGCTGACGGAAGGCAAGCCGCGTGTCGTGGATGTTGTCGCGGCGAATGGCGTCGACCAGCAAGAACTCTTAGCCGTCGCTGTGGCCGTTGAACGCCTGAGCGACCATCCGCTCGCGGCCGCCGTCGTTCGTGATGCGTCAGCGCAAATGGACAAATCCGTTCAGCTTCCAACGGCGGAGAATGTGAAAGCTGTCATTGGAAAAGGCGTCTCTGCCACCGTAAATGGCGAGGAAGTGTTGCTCGGCAAATTGGGCATGTTTAGCGAAGCCAAAGCCGGCTCTACCACCTCCGAAATGAAAAGTGTCGCGAACAGCCTGGAGTTACGCGGCCGAACTGTGATGCTCGTCACGAAAGGTGGCCGCTTCTTAGGCGCGCTCGGCCTCATGGACGAGCCGCGCGCCACGGCAAAGTCCGTGATCGACACGCTTCGCAAGTTAGGCGTGAGCGACATCGTCATGCTGACCGGCGATAACAAGCTGGTCGCGGAAGCGGTTAGTCGCGAGGTTGGCGTGACGCAGACTTTCGCCAACCTGATGCCGGAAGACAAAGTCGCGACCATCAAGAAGCTGGCCCAACAGGGCCAAGTCGCGATGGTCGGCGACGGTGTGAACGATGCGCCCGCGATGGCGAATGCCACGGTCGGCATTGCCATGGGGGCCGCTGGATCGGATGTGGCGCTTGAGACCGCCGACGTGGCGCTGATGGCGGATGATCTTCGTAATCTCCCCTTCGCGGTGGGCTTGAGCCGGAATACCCGCAGCATCATTCGCCAGAACCTGTGGGTCAGCCTCGGGATGGTCGTATTCTTGATCCCCGCGACGGTCCTCGGCCTCAAGATCGGCCTGGCGGTGTTGTTCCATGAAGGTTCAACAATCCTCGTGGTCGTGAATGCCTTGCGCCTCCTGGCGTACCGCGATCCCGTTCAGCGCAACGCCTAAGGCGGGATCTCGTCGGCATGGGAAAGACGCGCGTCAAACGCTGGCAGCTCGAACGCGCCAAGCACCGCAAACTGATCCTGGTCGCCTTTGCGGTGATGCAGTCTGCTTTCGTACTGGAGGTCGGCGCCGGTTTGGTGGCATCGTCAGCGGCGCTTCAAATCGATGCTCTTGAGACGGTTGAGACCAAGACTGTTTCGGACAGCGTCATCACGCCGCGATGGTCGGGTGCGCAAGGCAAGCGTCTCGAACAAATAGCCGGGATTTTGGCGCTCGCGTTCTGCGCCTGGACAGTCGCCGTCGCGATCTGGAATCACGTCAATGACATCCTGCCGAACGCCATCATTATGGCCGCGGCGAGCGGCCTGATTTTTGTCGTCAACGCCATCGTGTTTGCACTGCTTTACCGGGAGCGGATCGGCAGTGCCAAAATGCGCGCGGCTTGGGCTGGCGCACGTAACGATATGATGGGTGCGGGTGTGGTTCTGTGTGCGGCCGGCGGCGTCTGGGTCACGGGTGCGTGTTGGCCGGATGCCCTCGCTTTAGCGGTGCTCTTACCCTTTGCCGCACGACGCGCCATCCTCACAATGCGCACGCCGTCGCTTCCTACATGAGCGTCGTGACGTTTCCTAAGAGCGTGGTCGTCCCGCCCAGGATTGCGAGATAACCGCCGTCTCTCAGCTCGCGTCCGAGGGAAATCAGGCGCCGCGTGCGGGCACGTAAGGAGTTTTTCTCACGCTTCCAGACTTCAGGATCGTCGGCGGTCAGGATCATGTTGGAAATCTCTCGGTGACTGTACTTCGCGTCATCGAGATCCAACGCCTGTAAAGCCAAGAGCCACCGACTTGTCCGGCGATCAGGCTTGAAGTCCTTTTTTCGGAACTGTTTCAGGCGCCAGAGCGTGTGAAGGCGGTCCAAGGTTTGGATTTGGGCGGGCACCGTGCGCAAGTCTTCGATCTGGCTGACGAGCTTGACCGGACCATCGAGCACGGAACCCTCGGTCACTGCGATCGATATGGAATGGGCGTTGGAGGTCAGACGCACAAACTCGGTGCCGTCATCGAAACGGAGGACGGTGACCGTTGCCGGCAAGCGCTTCACGTCGATAGAGTCCGGTGAAGCGTCGTCTTTGAGGGCTTTGACACTTACCAGGCTGGGATCGGCGTTGGCCGACCAGAAGACGCCCGTATCGAGGTAGCGGTCCCGAAACCCGTCAGCGAAAGCATATTCCGAAGTTGCGCACCTCGGGGGCGCATACGCTTGCTTCTATGGTGGTGACGTTCGCATGAGTCCGGCGTCGCGACGGGCGCGCGCTTTGGAGACATTCCCGGAAGGTCGGGTTACGGCGAAGGAACTCCCACGCCCAGGCTGGGCGGTCCATTGCGAGGAGATCGTCGCTCAAAAGATTGGTTTCAAAACCAGCCGCGTTACCCACCGGCGGCCCACCCGGCACCTGTTCGTTCATCTATCCTCCGGAACGGCAGACTCCCGTGTACATTGCAAATAACCTTCAATACTATTTTCCTTTATAGCGCGGGCTAAATCAACTCTTAGGTGATGATTTCGGCTCGTTCGAAACCCGCCACGAATGTTAGTTTGCACTGCAAAATAAAGCGCTTAGCGCGGGTCAACGCCCAGAGCGCGGTGCTTCTGCCCTAACCGGGCTTTCCGGCCGCACAACCCCCGCGCAAGGCGCTGGAGGGCAGCTACGGGCACTTGGGCGCATAAGGAGCGGAAGACGTGGCGGACCTAGACCCGAATGTGCAGGCGCTTCTGAGCGTCCTCGATGACACCCCAGCCGGCGCCCTGGCGGACATCGTGCGAGAGCGCATCCGTGCGATCGATGAACCTGTGTCCGAACGGCTCTACCCGCAGGATCGCGCACGCTTTCAGTTGAAGATCGCCCACGAGATTGTGGACGGCTTCATCGAGCGTGAATTGCAGATGACCGAGCGGCTGAAAACCATAGCTGGCAAATTCGACATCGCTGCCATCCCCGTCGTTAGTGGTGAAGGCTCTCCTGTCGACGACCTAATCGCCGGTCAGCGTCGAGAGACACTGGAAACATTTCAGAAAGCTTGGGGCGCACTCCATCGCAACGTCCTCGAAGGCATGACGGGTCGAGATGGCTTCCAAGGTTAAAACGCTCCCCAATCCAGTGATGGTCGCCGATCTGCAAGCGGCGGCAGGCCTGCTTGGCACGAGCATCGTTGCCAGCATGACGAAGGGCAAAACCTATGAGGCCTGGATCATGTTTGAGGTCGCGCTTGAAGTCGCATCGAATCCGCTAAGTGATCCAACAGCGGTCTCAGTTAAGCCGTGCCAACATGACAAGCAACATGCTGCGACATTCAACATGCGCGGCGGCCCCGGCCATATTCAGCCAGCCACGCCGCATCTATCCGGCGGCGCATGCCATTTCGAATTTTCGAGAAATGGCCGCAGCTTCGAATTACATGCTTCAGTCGAGCATGTCGGCGCAAGTGGTAGCGAGCATGAGTTAGATCTGTCCGTCATGCCGACGGCATGGATCGATTTCTATCGCACACACGGCGGCGGACCCTTCGACGGTTGGCGCCTTATCGGCGTCGAGTTGAAAGCATATGACGGCAACACGACGCTCGGTAAGAACCTGGCGCGGGCGCTCGTTGCCGTAGCCGGTGACCTTGATCCAGCTATCGCCTTACCACGCTTCACGAGAGCTATCCCACCAGGCGTTGCTCACTTGCCCACCCACCGCTTTCATCATCCAGAATATTGGATGATTACGACGGCGGGTATTTCCGACCCAACGAAGGCTTATCTCGATTGGTATAACATCGAGCACGCTGAACAGATTGACGTACCGACAAAAGGCACTCCGGCGCCGCTTCAGGAGATTGCCGAATATATCTGCAGGCACCTATAAGTGCGCCGGGGGCGTTTAGAAATCCACGGCTTGTAGCTCTGAGGTTACATCTCGAACGCCTGTATAGTTCCACACGTCATCGCGTAGAAAGAATTTATGGCTGTTCGTGCGCGCGACAAACTTTGCGTGTTCACCGATCAAGCTGTGGGGAATGAGGATCGCGCGACGAACCTCAAAGCGCTCTGAAAAAAGAACCGCTGCAAGAAAATCAAAGTGGCCTTTATCCAACTCGCGAATGGCCCCAAGCTGCCGCGAAGCGTTGTGCGTGGTGATTTTCCGCGCCTTGATTTGATAACGCAGCCCGGCGGTATCGATGGCGTCAAGATGGGCATGAGAATTACCCGCGCGCTCCCAATCAAACGCCTTACAAAACAAATATTCCGCAAGATCGCCGACGGGGTTGTTTGAAGTGCGCACGAGCTGCCGCGCGCGCAACTCGTCGATGATCCGGCTATGCAGGTCTAAGAGCTGCGACGGTGAATAATTCGCCAGAGACGGCAGCGTCGCAGCATTTCCTCCGCTCATTCATTTAATTCCTTTTTAGGCATCTTCGTGATCCCAACTGGCAATAAACTCCTCTTGTGCTGTCAGGATTTTCTTCAGGCTGTCCGCCTGATCTTGCGTTGCTTCCGGAAGCGCGTGGACAATCACTGTCCCGATCAAGAATGCGTATTCCAGTGAGGCCAAAAGAGCCCGTCGCACTTCCAAGTGCGTTGGCTGTCCGAGAGTGCTCAGTGAAGCTCGAACGTCACCGTTTTCCTCATGACTTTCAGGAAACCGAACGTGACTGAAAATGGATCGAGCGTTCGGGTGTGCGCCGAAGTCGATGGCGTGTTGGTAGCCTTCGTAAACTCCGTCACCGATACCAGGCTGGCGCTGATTCATGATGTCGGCGGCATCCTTAACGGCGCTTGTTAAGGCCTTGCGACAACGCTTTGCGGCCTCCTCATCGTCGTCGCGATTGCGCCAGATTTCTTCCTTGGCGTCGTCATATTGAGTAATGAAGCCGTAGCACGCAGACTCTAGGGCGACGCGGAAAAGTGGATATGCCGCGACCGCATGTCCAGTCGCAGCTACGCGCACAGACGCCAGCCAAAGCATAAAGGCATTGGCCGCCAGAAACGCGGCCGTCGGTCGCATACTGCTCTCGCCGAAAAAGAGATCTCTGACGAAAAACGTATACGCCTCGTCAACGGCGCGGCGGTAGGCGTGATTGGACGCGAGTAGGAGCGCAGCCGTTTCGTTGGCGCCCTGGAGATAGTCGTCCAGCGATTGATCGAAATCGAATTTCATAAGCCCCTTGGCCGTTACGTTCATTCACGCGTCACTTGAACTCTCGTAGTCAATTGATCGTTCGGTAATGTACGTTGTAGACGCAAGCTCGCCTCTCCTCCTGCAAGCCATTCCGTCTGCTCATCCGGATCGATCAAAATTGCCGGCATGGCACGTTCGTGGACGGGCCGCACAAGGTCATTGGGTTCAGTAGTGAGGAAGGCATAGAGCTGCCAATCGTCGCGGTGCACGCGTTCACGCCGCGCTTTTCCGGTCGCCATTAGGCGCTCGCCACTCCAGGGACGCCATATTCCGGCAAAGCACGGCACTTCTGCGGCAGGTGTCGTGAACCACGTCGAATTGCGGACGGGTTCGGCGAAGGCAGTGAACGGCACCAGGCATCGAAACTCGGCCTGATGCAAATACTCACGGTTTACGTCTTTCCACCAACGACTCTTGAGATTGCGAATATTGGTGATGACGTCTTTGCCGGTGGCCGGGGGAAAGCCCCACCGCACCATGCGCAGCTCTAAGGCACCGTCGGGCCGATTGACCAGAATCGGAGCGTCCTGGTCCGGATAGACGTTGTCGATGGGCGCCAAATTGTCCGTGGCAGGGGTGGTATGTAGCTCCCGGCGCAATTTGTAAGCTAAGGCTCTGATTTGACTTATAGAACCCCGTATTTCATAGCGATTGCACATGACCCCAACCCTTGCGGCTTGACGACTCTGTTCTCTTTTTGTTCTAGTCCACGCCCTCTTGAAGGACGGGACCGATGCGGCAGGCGCCAACCATTGAAAGACTATACCTGGATTTCGACGGCTTCTTCGCTTCGGTGATGCAGCAGGCGATGCCGCACCTTCGCGGCAAGCCGGTCGGCGTTATCCCCTTCGATACTGCTGCCGCTCACACGACGGTAGTAATCGCCTGTTCCAAGGAAGCAAAAGCGGCAGGCTGTAAGAACGTCATGCGCGTTCCCGAAGCCAAGGCACTCTGCCCGGACTTGATCCTCGTGACACAGCGCCCAGACTTGTTCCGGCGCGCGCACAACACGCTATTGAACGAGATCGCGTGCGAGATTCCCATCGAAACTGTGAAGTCGATCGACGAGCTGAGCTGCGTGCTCGACAAATCAGCGATTGAGCAACCCGAAGCACTCGCAGGTCGAATCAAGAACCGCCTTCATCACAATGTGGGCGATCAAATTACCTGCTCCATCGGTTTTGCCGCCAACAGAATGCTCGCCAAGATCGCGTGCAAAATCGATAAGCCGAACGGGGTCACCATATGGCACCCAAGGGATATGCCAGGCCCTTTGTTGCCCGTGCCTCTGGAAGATGTTCCGGGGATTGGCAAGCGCATGGAGGAACGTCTTGCCCGTGCTGGTATCACAACAATGGATGCCTTGTGGAACACGCAGCCAAAACATTTGCGTGCGCTGTGGGGCAACGTCAACGGCGAGCGCATGTGGTATGCGCTTCATGGCTATACGCTGCACGCGCAGCCAACATCACGCGGCATGTTTGGGCACGGACGGGTCCTTCCGCCAGGGTGGCGCGACGCCCGCAAGGCTGAAGAAATTTCGCGGTTATTGCTGACAAAAGCCGCGCGGCGCATGCGGCGTGACGGATACTTCGCGAGCAAGCTCTGGCTTTGGTTGGACATCCGAAATAGCGCCTGGTTTGGCATCGGCGAACTACCCAGCGTCAAAGACGATCATGCGTGTTTGGACGGACTAAAGCACCTGTGGGTACGCGCTCGTGCGGAAATTTCGCCACGCGCGGAAATTATTCGCGTGGGCGTCACCTTGGCCGAATTGTCGGCCGCAAATGAGCGTCAGCTTGATCTTTTGCTTAACGATGACCAAGACCGGCAGAAATGCGCGCGGATAACCGACACCGTTGACGGCCTAAATCGGAAATTCGGCAAGCGTGTCGTCACGCTGGGGCCGTGGACGCCGCCTCCCGGCGGATATGCCGGCGGCAAGATAGCGTTCAATCGCATTCCGTCCGCGGAGGACTTCTGGTGACCTGGCTTGAGGATATGTACCTGCGCGACTTGGACGACAATTCACTGCTTGAAGCGACGTGTATGCGCTGCCTCTATGTCTGGATTCAGAGTCCAGTGCAGCTCCTCATCAAAGTCGCGCATCGGAACGTCAATCTCGATGAGGTTGCGAAGAACTTGGCGTGTCCGCGTCCGCATTGCCGCCATGTCGGCGTGCGCCTCACGATCATTTCGAGTGAAGACACCAGCGGATTTGTGGGCGGAATGCCCTAACAGAAGGAGGTAATTATGCTTACGGCAAGCGATTGGGTTAAGAACATCGTTTCACGCTCACAGCAAGAAGCGATGCCAACCGAAGATGTATTGAAAAGCCTTGAGCGAAATGTCGGCCAGGGTGAAAAGGCACTCCCGCGCATACAGGCAATTCTCAACTACATCGACGGGGAATTGATTGATCGTCGCGGAGGACAAATCATGCGCGACTTGTGGAGCACCGTCGCAGATTACATGGAGAAGGTGCAGGAAGGTTTAGCCGCCGCTTAGCATCAGTCCATCGTTGAAGGCGAACTCACAACCACACATGCATCTATCCCCACGATTTTCAACACACCTTCTTTGAACTTAGTGTGTTCCTGGGTTGAGCGCGTATGATCCCAAAGAAAACAAACCAGCTTCGCATCCGCAAAGCGTTTATCTGAACGGTAAAGCGAGGCATCCTCGGCAACTTCGCCGATTAAATCCTGAAACGATTTTTTGGAATTTTTCCTAAATTTGACCTCGACGATCACATGCATCGATGGAAGGTACAAATCGACGCGAGGCGTTTTTTGGCCCAACTTGTCTAAATACAGCTCGTCAACGATGTCGTTGAAGGTTGGCGCTAACAGTACATAAAGGAGATTTTGGACGTGATACTCGTTTTGGACCTTCCACTGCACCGCATCTGAGTTTTTAGTGCGAGGCTGTGTTTCCCACGTCCAATTTTTCAATCCGACAGAAATGTGGTCGAGGACGTTTACGAGATCAAAAAGGCTCCATCCTTTAGGCGGAGCCAATGCGACAGCTTCGTTCATTCGATCAAAAACGAAAACAAACAACGCCAGCAATTGGGCAGACAAATCAGCCGTAGACGCCTTGTGAAATTCCGCCAAGAATTTCTCGTAAAGGGCCTGCCTGTCCTTATGCTCACTGACCCTCTTTAGATCGAGGTGATGGAGAGCCAGAGGAACGAGAGCGGTAGCAAAAGCTGCCTCGCCGTCGAAAACGTATTTAGCTAAATCCTTCTCGTAGGCATTTAGGTGATTGCTGGAAATTTGGTCCTTTAGAAATCCAGCCACCCAATTTGAATATTGGCGATTGATGTCATCAGAGCTTTGCGCGTCGGCGAACCACTTGATCGCCAGAACGCCAATCGTATCCGAAACCCACGGACGTGGCGTTCCATCAATCTTGGATGCTTGACCAAGTAACCGAGATAAATCAGCAACGGTCGCCGGAGATGGAATAACCGATAGACCGGAGATAGCGCAACGCAGGTACAATGACTGGTCGCTTGCGTCGGGGAGCGCCGCCTCCTGTGGCAGCAACTTCAAAAAGCGCTGAAACAAAATCTTGAAAAGATCACCTTCCGCCCCCGCCGCTGCTTTAGTGGCTAAGTGTTCACGCAGAGCGTATGCGTTGGTCTGCCCTAAAGAAACCATTGCGACTGACCTATCTTTCCAACCATCACCGAATCATTCCAACCTGGCAGTTGGTTCAACCATCCAAGGTTCTTCGCAATGAGATCGGAATAAGTGATGGTGACCGGCATCGGATTTGGAAAATAGCTTCGCCATGAATGTGAGGCGAAGCTATAGAGCTGGCCGCTTAGATATTTCAGGTCTTTGAAAGTTGAGTCTTTGTGGACATTCAAGATGATGCCGCGAGGATGGCCATCACTGTCTTGTCGAAGCTCTCGCTGTCCAATCAGATAAATCAGCATTTCGTATTTCGAAAGCTGAAAAACTTTGCCTCTTTGAGGAGCCCATCGCCCCTTCTTTTCGTCGGAGGACGACGAGTCAAACATATGGAGTCCATGATCCTCCGAGATCTTTAAAAATGCGTATTCGATATGATACTCACGAAACTTGTCCATCATCGCTTTTACCGCTTCAATTTCGTCGCGGTTAAAACGCTTCACGGACGCATGAAAAATCAAACGTATCGTGTCTCCTTTTTGCCAATTCATACGCTTTTGGATTTTCTGAATTGTGTCAGAGAGAACGCTCGTGAGAACTTTGCAGTATTGATCGGGCGGCACAGCTTTCGAGGTGTTTGAAAGAATGTAGCTCCCATCACCCGAAAAGACGGTGGTGATGCCCATAATTCTTTGGCCGGCTAAACCGCGCTCATGGCCCACATTGGCGCTGCCAATTCCGACCACCAATTCATGAGAGATTGTCGGAGAAGACTTTAACAGCCAAGGCACGCCGCTCATCTTCGCATAGCAAGCGAGCGCCATGTTGTTCAGCGAAAATCCTAACGAGTAGTCATTCTGTGAAAGGAGTTCGATCGTAAAATCCTGTACCGGAACCTGATGAAGATAGAACAGGCTTTTGCCCAGGTAATACGGATTGTTCTTTACGTTGAGCTTTTTGAAGCCCTGACGCACCTGCACTAGCGCGAGGTCCCATCGCCCCCCATCTTCAGACTTTTTCTGGATAGCCGCTTCGATAGCCGCGCGATAGCCGGCTACGTCGTCAGTCGGAGTGGTGAAAACCTCAACTCTGCTCGTTCCGATACCAAATTTTCCTTCGAGGCCATTCGCAAAATACTTACTACCGGCAATCCCCTTTAAAAGTTTACGCACAAACTGCTCGACGCGCCCTTTATCGTGTTGTGCGCAGATTACGCAAACAGACGGATCATTTCGGTCAAATGTTCTGCGCGTGTATGGTCCGTACTGCTTGAGACCTTTCTCGGCCCAATCAGCCTGTCCGTTGTCGTTGAAGACGAACACGGGTTTCTGGAGCTGCTTACATTGGGACTCGATGTCTGGAGCCTCAGCGAAATTTGCATGGGCACCAGTGATTAGTGGTATGCCCTTCGACTGAAAATATCTTTTGAGCGAATCAATTTTCGACCGCTTATTGTCCCCGCCGTTGAAGATCGAGATTTTCTTGCGGATGCTTTCTACAACGGCATCCTTTTGTGTGCCGTGTGTATGAGCGATATAGTCGTCGAAGTTTTCAATACTTCCTTCGAGATATACGCTTTGAGCTGAAACGCTGTGAGCAGTGCCGTCAGGGCCAGCGACTGTAATCTCATCACCTGCAACACTTTGAACACTGCCGACTAATTTGCGGAATCCATCGTTGGTAGGAGCGACGATATATCGGCCCTCCAGATCAAAGCCTTGCTTGATAAAGTATTGGCAATTTTCACTGACATTCCGCCGCGTTGAGCTATCAATAATCAAGCATGGACGGCCTGCGATTATGCGGGTGTCGAGAACAAATTTTACAAACACCTGAAAAGGATAGTCGGCGCCAACAATCGTAGCGATGAGATTGTCTTCTGGTCTGATGCTGACGAGATCGATGGGATTAAATCCCAACGCTGTACGGCCGAGGGTATGGAGGTGAGAAAGAATTCCCTTCTTCACCAGATAGCAAAGCAGGCCGTAGTTATCTGCCAGCTTGACCGTGCTCTTTTTACCCTCAACAGGAAATGTGCCATTCGACGAAACGATTACAATTTCCTCGCCTTGTCGACGAGCGACGTGACTACTCTCGTACTTAAGACGCAGCTCCTCTAGCCGAGCCTCATCGTAAGGAATGCTACAGAGCGTGATCTCGTCATCGGGCACCGAGATCTGAAAGGCGTTGAGCGTTATCGACAATCATTGCCCCTGTGTGAGTGGGGCACTAAGGCAGGTGCTAAGGCACCTTGATCGTGTGAACCCCCTGTTGCAATCCTAGGTAGTCAACAATATGGGTACAATTGTCGGCTTCGCCAGCCCCCAATAAAATGGGGAATTTTGGCAATGTTTTCAGTTACTTAGACTAGCCCTAGACTGGCAAGCGCATTTCACCAGTACGGAGTGTCGCGTTCACGGCGCTCCCGAAGGTTTTCTAGCGTAACCGGGATTGGCGAGAACTCGATGTGATACATCGGGAGCTGCCAATTGTTCACAAGGTTGTGGGCATGGGTCTCTGTCAGCCGGTCTGTCATCAGCCCAGCCCTGTCGAGCCTGTTCCACATTTCCTTGAGCAGGTCGCGTGAGGCAGACCAGTCCTGATCGCCCACAAATTCAATGCTGCCCCACACATCATGAACGATGCGCAATCCAGCCTTTGTGAACGCGCCCATTGCTTCTAGGCCTTCGGCAATTTCGTAGCTCACAGGATTCATGACGCCAAAAAGCTCCGGAGGTGAGGGCGTCGCCAAAGGAGAACACCACGACGGTTCTGCGTTTTCATCGCACATTACGTCCACATAGAGCGCCATCTCGCGATTGAATAATTCCCAATTCGGCATGATGTATTCGCTGTATTCGCCCTCCAGATAATGAGACTTGCGGCTATTATCGACGTACTCTTGGAGCTGGGCGATATGCATTGGCTTCCAGCCTTGGGCGTCTGCATAGATAAGCCGTGCCAAATGGTCGTAAAACCATTTCATCATTTTGCCCATGAGCGATGAGATGATCTTCTTCGGACATCGAATCACGTCCATCAGAATAAGAATCTTTGCACACTCCTCGACCGCATGACGTTCGAGAATCTCAGCTTCTCTCGGGGAACCTTTTAGGCTGCGCGACGCCTTCATGAGCGAGCGCGCGCTCTCAAGGATTAGCGGCAAGCCCTCAGCAATAAACTTGAGGCGGTTGTCCGCCGGCATGTTGCACAGCCGATGCGCCTGCCCAAGTCCTATATCGTCCGACTTCGTGATGCCCGTCACGCGATAAGCCTTTTGGTAAAACGGCGCCGTGTCTACCGCTTAGAAGCTTTTCGAGCCGGCCTATGTGGCGTTTCTTCTACTGGCCTAAAAACGTCGCCTAATCGGCCGATCCGAAGCGCGCGATGCTTTGGAAGGCGAACAACAAGATCTAGCTCACCGCCAACGGCTTTGACGTAGTCTTGAAGCGTCGACAAATACATATCCGTCTGCTTCTCGATCTTTGAAACGGACGGCTGCTTGATGTTGAGAGCGGCGGCTACTTCGGCCTGCGCTTTTCCCGAAAGCTGCCGCAACTCTGCAAGGCTTTCGATTTCATCTTTCATGAGCCTGTACTGCTCATCGACCTTCTTTTGCCGATCTTTGGGTAGTGCGGCGATTACCTGATTGAGTGTGCGACCCATCTTATTTACCTCGCTTGAGCTTGGTTTCGATCTGCGCCAGGTGTTGACCGAAGCGCCGGTCGGCCTTGGCTAAAAGCTGCTTGTAGAAGCGCTTCTGGCTCCCGCCAGACTTGTCCCCGGCTACAAGCACGATTGCTTTACGCTGGGGGTCGAAGGCAAACGCAGCGCGCCATTCGCCATCATCGGCCTCAAACCTCAACTCCTTCATGTTGGGGTAGTTGGACCCAGCAAGGGTGTCGGCATGGGGTCGCCCAAGCTGAGGCCCGTAGTCGACTAGGAGCTTGGCGACAGCCAGGAGGGCATCCTGAACGTCTTCACTGTAGGCCTCGAACTCGGCCTCAAAGTCGTCGTGAAATTCGACTTGCCACGCCATCGCTTCTCATAGCCTCTAAGCTATATTGCAATATAGCCTCTGAGCTATGCCCTTTCAATGCCGCGGAATCAGATTTTCCGCCGCCGTTTTGCTAACGGCGGGGTCAATCTGTCGGGGCAGTGAAAAAAATGTTGTTGGGCGTTCCCAGCCGTCTCGGTTTGTCCGTCCAAGTATATTGGACAAAAGTTGGACAAAACCGATTTAGGCCGGATCAAGGGGGTCTAAGCCCTTGATAAAATTGGCGTCCCCACGGGGATTCGAACCCCGGTTACCGCCGTGAAAGGGCGATGTCCTAGGCCTCTAGACGATGGGGACGCAATGGAGGCCGGCGAAGAGGGTGGGTTGATACCGGCTGGCCGGGGAGAAATCAAGCCCGCGCGAAACCTTTTTTTATCAAAGGCTTCCAGGGGTCCCTCGCCCCCGTTTTTCGTTGCGCCTGGCCGATGCCCACGATAGAGACCGAAGCAGACGACTTTTGCGCCTTTTCCCGCAGGGGAGCACGCCGATGACTGCTTCTGGCCCGAAATCCTTCAAGGTCCGCGTCCGGATGGCCACTGAGGCCGATCTGCCCGCAGTTCAGGAAATCTACTCATATTATGTGAGCCACACGACGGCCTCCTTCGAGGATGACGCCCCCACCGTGGCCGAAATGACAGCCCGCTTCCAGAAGGTCCAGGCCCGCGGTCTTCCCTACCTCGTGGCCACCAAGGGCAAGGACGTCATCGGCTACGCCTACGCCAGCCCGTTCCGCGACCGTACCGGCTACCGCTACACGGTGGAAGACTCGATCTATGTCGCCAAGGAAGCCCTTGGCCGCAACGTGGGCAATGCGCTGATGGTCGAGTTGATCGAGCGCTGCACGGCGCTTGGCTTCCGCCAGATGATCGCCGTCATCGGCGACAGCACCAACGCCGCGTCCCTCGCCCTGCACAGCCGCCACGGCTTCTTCGTGGTGGGTGCGCTGAGTTCGGCCTGTTTCAAGTTCGGCCGCTGGGTCGATGCGGTGCTGATGCAGCGCATCCTCGGCGAAGGCGACACGACCTTGCCGCCGAAGATCCCGGGCAAGCGATCCACGAAGAAGAAAACCAAATAAAAAAGGGCTACGGGTTTGATCAAAAGATCAAACCCGCTGTTATTTAAATCGGCCGCGATCGGGCGCAAAAACCGGCTTCCACTTTTTGCTGATCGCGGCTCGTCGTTGGGCCCTTTTTCGTTTCAATCGTGAAGCCCTATTGCAGCTTCACCTTCTCCGAGACGAGCGCGGCGATGTCCATGTACTGGAGACCGGCGTTCTTTAGGCAGACATTGTTGATGGCGCCAACGAGCTGCGCCTTGCTGTCCACCGGCACTTCGAGCTCCGGCTGGGCCAGATTTTTAAAGCCCTGGATGAAGGCGAAAGCCCACAGTTCGGCGATGTCGGCGCGGTTGGCGTCGGCGGCGGCGCCCTGCTTGGCCTTGGTGTGCTGTTCGCAGGTGTATCCGACCGGCGAGAAGTCGGCGCCGGCTTTCGCCGGCATCTGGCGGTCGGCCTTCGCGAGCACCTGGAGCGAGACGCCGAGGAGATCGTTGCCGGCATGTTCGCGGCAGGTTTGAAGCAGCGTGTTGTCGAACGCTTCAGCGGCGGCGGCATCCTCCGCGAGATTGAGCTTCTGCGATGCTTTGTAGAAGCCCGAAAGATAGCCGTGCATCCACACGCGCGCGATCACCGACTGCAATTTGCCGGAGGCGTTTTCGCCAAGACCGTTGGTGTATTCAAGGCAGGTGAACTTCGAGCCGGTGAACTCGACGTCGGCGGCCGACGCCGGCGCGGCCAGCATGGCGAGACCCGCTACAGCAGCGGCCACAGTCTTCAGAAAACGCATGTCACTCCCCCTATTGGTGCCGATGACGCGGCAACGTTACACCCGGCGTTTGGCCGATGGGCCAAATGCCGGCTTCTTAAATAATTGGGCCACGCTCGGACGCAAAACCGGTGTCCACTTTTGTTGAGCGTGGCCCGTGAACGTGGCACGGCTGTGGCGGACGGTCAATCGCCGCCGCCCGCGCAAAATTGTCATGAAAACAGATGGTTAGATTCAGTCGCAGCGTGCGGCGTCATCGATGACCAACTGGGCTTCCGTCCGGCCCTGCCAGGTGTCGGCGCGGATCGTGCCCGCTAAATGCAGGCGCCCGCCACCGGCCGTTAAAAGGCCATGGCCGAGGTCGTCATCAACGCAGTTGAAGGCGATGGCTTTCAAGCGGCCGCCGCTCGCGCTGGAGAGGATGCAGCGCACATGCCCGGAGCCAACGATGTCGGCCTTCACCACCCGCGCATCGACGACGGCAAATCGCGGTTCGTCATTGCCGGCGCCGAAAGGTCCGACGCATGACAATTCCTGAACGAAGTCCGATGTCACCGCCGATACGCTGACGGCGCCATCGAGGCTTAAGGTGGGGAGCATCGGGTCGCCCTTGAGCTGCGCCGTCACCTGCTCCTGCAGGAACACCGCAAACGCATCGAGCTTGTCGGCCAGCAGCGTGAAACCCGCCGCCATGGCGTGACCGCCGCCGTTCATGAGATAGCCCGCTTCGCGCGCGGCCAGTACGGCGCGGCCCAAGTCCACGCCGGGGATCGAGCGGCCGGAGCCCTTGGCAAGACCGCCGTCCATCGCGACCACGCAGGTCGGACGGTCGTAGCGCTCGCGCAGGCGGCCCGCGACGATGCCGATGACCCCCGCATGCCACTTTTCACCAGCGGCGAAGATGAGCGGCGTATTATCGGCGCGGCTCTCCACCTGTTCGATGGCTTCGCGCAGCACGGCGGCTTCGATTTCCTTGCGCTGGGCATTGAATTCATCGAGGCGCATCGCGAGCGCCGCGGCTTCGCTCTCGTCTTCGGTGGACAAGAGGCGCGTGCCGAGATCGGCCCGCCCTACACGTCCTCCCGCGTTGACGCGCGGGCCCAGCAAATAGCCGAGATGAAAAGCCGTGGGCGCGGTGTCGATGCGCGCGACACGCGCCAGCGCTGAAAGACCGACATTGCCGCGTTTCGCAAGGACGCTCAGCCCTTGGGTCACGAACGCGCGGTTCAAGCCGGTGAGCGGGACGACATCGCAAACGGTCCCGAGCGCAACGAGATCGAGCCACTGCTTGAGGTCCGGCTCCGTACGGCCGTTTTTCGCGTACCAGCCGGCGTTGCGAAGGGCGCGGTTCACGGCGACAACCAGTAAGAAGGCGACGCCGACCGCGGCGAGATGGCCCTGACCGCTGCCGCAGTCGAGGCGGTTGGGATTTACGACAGCGCTGGCGGCCGGAAGCGCCGGTTCCGCCTTGTGATGGTCGACGACAATCACATCGAGTCCGGCGTCGCGCGCGGCGGCCAGAGGCTCGTAAGCCACGATGCCGCAATCGACCGTAATGACAAGATCGATGCCCTGCGCGCGCAGTTTCAAGAGCGCCGGCGCATTCGGCCCGTAGCCCTCGGCGGCGCGGTCCGGGATGTAGACGACGATTTCAGTGCCTATGGCGCGAAAAAAGCGTGCGAGCAACGCCGAGGACGTGGCGCCGTCGACGTCGTAGTCACCGAACACCGCGATCCGTTCGCCCCTCTCCAGCGCGCGCATGATGCGCGCTGCCGCGCCGTCCATGTCGACGAAACCGCTGGGGTCGGGCATCAAGGATTTAAGGGTCGGGCGCAGGAAGTCGGCGCATCCTTCGATGGATACGCCGCGGCTTGCGAGAACGCGCGCCACCGCATCGGTGACCCCGGCCTGACGCACGAGGTCCGTGACTAGAACCTCGTCCACCGCCCGCAGATCCCACCGCCGGCCTTGGAACGACTTCGCAACTCCCAGGAACGAGGGCGCGATGCGATTCACGTTATCGGGTCACTTTATTTGTGGTCGCCTTCGAAGGTGTGGTGCGCTTCGACGTAACGCACGGTGCGGGTCTTGGAGCGCATGATCAGCGAGTGCGTGACCGCGCCGCCGTGGAACCGGCGCACGCCTTGCAACATAGGACCCGAAGTGACGCCGGTCGCGGCGAACATCACGTTGCCCTTGGCGAGATCGAGCATGCCGTACTTGCGATTAAGATCGGTGATGCCCCACTTCTGGGCGCGCGCCTTTTCGTCGTCGTTGCGGAACAGGAGACGGCCCTGCATCTGGCCGCCGATGCAGCGCAGCGCCGCCGCCGCGAGCACGCCTTCCGGCGCGCCGCCCGAGCCGACATACATATCGACGCCGGAGTTCGGCTGCGCGGTCGCGATGACGCCCGAGACGTCGCCGTCCGTGATCAGCATGATGCGCGCGCCAGCGGCGCGGACTTTGGCGATGAGATCGGCGTGACGCGGGCGGTCGAGGATGCAGACCAGCAGGTCTTCAACATCCGCGCCCTTCGCTTTGGCTAAGTTCTTGAGATTCTGTTCGGGCGTATTGTCGATGTCGACAACGCCGTCCGGGAGACCGCCGCCGACGGCGATCTTGTCCATATAGACGTCCGGCGCGTTCAGGAAGTTGCCCGACTCAGCCATCGCGATGACGGCCAGGGCATTGGCGCCGCCCTTGGCGGTGATGGTGGTGCCTTCCAGGGGATCGAGCGCGATGTCGACCTTGGGACCTTTGCCGGTGCCGACCTTTTCGCCGATGTAGAGCATCGGGGCTTCGTCGCGTTCGCCCTCACCGATGACGACGGTGCCTTCGATATTGAGGCTGTTGAGCGCGCGGCGCATGGCGTCCACGGCCGCCTGATCGGCTTGCTTCTCGTCACCGCGGCCCACAAGGCGCGAGGCGGACAAGGCCGCCGCCTCGGTCACGCGTACGGCCTCCAGCGCGAGGTTGCGTTCCAGAACGTTGTCGAACGAGGAATCAAGCTGCAGCGACATGAGGCTCTCCGGGGAAACTTTCAAACGAAAGGCGGCGCATTTTAGGAAGGTGCGCCGCCGCGAGGCAAGGTTACTTCTCGATACGCATCATATGCGGCGGCTCGACCAACGCGGCGTTGGCTTGCAACCGCTTGAGGGCGCGCAAAAGCGGCGCTTCCTGCGTTTCGTGCGTGATGATGACGACATTGACGTTTGCTGCATTGCGGCCGCGTTGCAGCACCGATTCCATGGACACCGACTCATCGCGGAACGCCATGGCGATATCGGCGAACACACCCGGACGGTCGACGACCAAAAGGCGGACGTAATATTCGCCGACGTGCGCGGCGACCGGCACATTCGGGATACTCTTGAGTGCGCCGACAGGAATGCCGAATGTCGGGACCTTGCGGCCACTCGCGATGTCCATCAAGTCGGCGACCACGGCGGATGCTGTCGGCCCCGCGCCCGCGCCCCGTCCTTCGTAGACGGAGCGGCCGACGAAATCGCCTTCGGCGACCACGGCGTTGAACACGCCATCCACGTTCGCGAGCGGCATGTCCGGCTTGATGAGACAAGGATAGACTCGTTGCATCAGCACTCCGCCATCACGCTCCAGACGTTCCGCGACGCCGAGCAGCTTGATGATATAGCCGAACTCTTCGGCGTACTGGAGATCGAGGCTCGAGACGTGGCGGATGCCTTCGACGTGCACGGCCTTGATGTCCACGGGTGTGCCAAAGGCAACGCTGGCCAGGATCGCGAGCTTGTGCGCCGCATCCGTGCCGTCAATGTCAAAGGAAGGGTCGGCTTCCGCATATCCCAGATCCTGGGCTTCCTTCAGCACGTCGGCGAAGCTGCGGCCGCTCGCGCGCATGGTCGTCAGGATGTAATTGCAGGTGCCGTTCAGGATCCCGGCGACCCGGCGGATTTTGTTGGCCGCGAGACCTTCCCGCAGTGCTTTGATGATCGGGATCCCGCCGGCGACGGCGGCCTCGAAGTTCAGCGAGAGTCCCGCCTTTTCAGCGGCGGTCGCGAGCGCAACGCCGTGATGGGCCAGCAGCGCCTTGTTGGCCGTCACGACATGACGGCCATTCGCGATGGCGGCTTCCACCGTCTTGCGCGCGATACCTTCGGAACCGCCGATGAGTTCCACGACGACATCGACGTCGGCTTCGCCGGCCATCGCCGCGGCATCATCGAACCACTTCACGCCGTCCAGAGGCACGCCGCGATCTTTCTTGCGATCGCGCGAGGCCACGGCGGTGACTTGGATGGGCGTGCCGCAGCGCGCCGCGATCTCAGCCGCGTTGGTGTGCAGGATTTTCAGCGCACCCGCGCCAACGGTGCCGAGCCCGGCAATTGCAACCTTGAGAGCGTTCATTACGAGGCTGCGCGCTGACGTTCGGCGCGTTCCAATACTTGCCCGGCGGAACCGAGGAAGGTGCGGATGTTACGCAAGGCTTGACGGATGCGATGCTTGTTCTCGACCAGCGCGATACGGACAAAACCCTCGCCCGCTTCACCGAAACCCGTTCCGGGCGCGACCGCGATCTTGGCTTCGCTCATGAGCAGCTTCGAGAACTCGAGCGCGCCGAGATGCTTGAACGGTTCGGGGATCGGCGCCCAGGCGAACATGGAGGCTTCCGGACTCGGGATATGCCACTGCGCCTGACCGAAACCTTCAATCAGGATATCACGGCGTTCTTTGTAGATCTGGCGCACTTCGGCGACGCAATCCTGCGAGCCGTTGAGCGCGGCGGCGGCGGCGACCTGAATCGGCGTGAAAGCGCCGTAGTCGAGGTACGACTTGATACGCACCAGGGCGTTGATCAGCGTGGGATTACCCGCCGCGAAGCCGACGCGCCAGCCCGGCATGCTGTAGGTCTTGCTCATCGAGGTGAACTCGATGGCGATGTCCTTGGCGCCGGGGATCTGCAGGATCGACGGCGGCGGACGGTCGTTGAAGTAGATCTCCGCGTAGGCGAGGTCCGACAGGATCCAGATATCGTGGTGGCGGCAGAACTCGACGACCTGACCGTAGAAGTCGATGTCCGCGACCAAGGCGGTGGGATTGGACGGATAGTTGAGGATCAGCGCCACCGGCTTCGGGGTCGAGTTCTTCACGGCGCGGTCGAGCGCGGCCATGAACTCGGAGTCCGGCATACAGGGCAGCGAGCGCACCGAGCCGTCGGCGATGATGAAGCCGAACGGGTGAATGGGATACGCCGGGTTCGGCGACAGGATCAGATCGCCGGGGTTGGTGATGGCGGAGGCGAGGTTCGCGAGGCCCTCTTTCGAGCCAAGGGTGACGCAGACCTCTTTGTTCATGTCCAAGGTGACGCCGAAGCGGCGCTCGTAGTAGCTCACGAAGGCCTTACGCAGGCCCTTGATGCCTTGCGAGGCGGAGTAACGGTGCGCCTTCGGGTCCTGGGCGACTTCGGTCAGCTTGTCGATGATGTGCTGCGGCGTCGGCAGGTCCGGATTGCCCATCCCGAAGTCGATGATGTCCTCGCCCGCCCCGCGCAAACGCGCCTTCATCGCGTTCACTTCGGCGAACACATACGGCGGCAAGCGTTTGATGCGATTGAACTCGGTCTTCATCGGTAGCCTATGAGATTGGAGTGCCCCTTATGCGGCAGACGCCACATTTCCACAATGTGGTTGGTACACTCTGTTTATGACGGCGCTATGGACTGGTCGGGGCATTCTTGAGGCCATCCACCTTGCGGCCTCCCTGCACCCTCCGTCTATCATATAGCGAGCTATTAGCTTCCGGTGGGGATTCGATTTGCCGGCGCCGGTCCGGCCGCGGGCTTTGCCGGCGCGCCCTCCGCTTCCGCTGGACGCGGCGGCGGCGGAGCGTCGAGGCGGCTCGTGTCCGGGTCGGGCGTGTTTTCGGCGGCCGGGGCGAGCGACTGTCCGCCGACGGTTTCGACATAGGGACGGACCACGACAGGGAGGGTACGGCCGCCGACATCGTTATGGCGGGCGTTCGCAATATCGGCGACGAGACCCTTGCGGGCAGCGTCACGTTCCTCATCCGAGGAGCGAGGCGCCGGAGCGGTCGTCGGAACAGTGTTGACGCTCGGCGGGTTCTGGTTCGCGGCCGACGGGACAACAAAACGGGGTTGAGCACCACCAGCGCCAAAGGTCGGTGCGGGCGCAGGCGCGGACGCCGGGGCTTCAGTGGCCACGGTCGTTTCGGCGGGTGCCTCATCATTGGAAGCGCAGGCGGCGAGCGTGAGCATGGCAGCCACGGCGGCGGCGCTGACCGCCATCCGGGTGAAGTTACGACTGTCATGATTTTTTGTATTATTTGTCATAATATTATACGTCACACTTCATCTGCTAACTTAAGCTAAAACGCGCGCCGGAGATTTGGATTTGCACGGCTGGACAGCCTCGCCGGTCCAACCTATGCATACCCTGTAACGCCGCGAGGACAAATACATACACCGCCTCGGGGATAACCACCACGGCTGGATGGCACATGTCGAAGAACAACAGCACCTCGCCCAAAGCGGGTAAACAGCCGGACAACGCAATGAACCAAGGCGACCCATCCGACTGGCCGGCAATCATGACCGACATCGCCCAGCGTTCGCAGAACCTGGTGCAGGAGTTCATGAACCGGGGCGCGGCGGACCCCGCCTCGACCGGCGTCGGCATGGCCGACATGGCCAGCGTCGGAAGCGCCTTCCTCGAGCTCACCGGCAAGATGATGGCCGAGCCCCAGAAGCTGATGGACGCCCAAGTTAATCTTTGGCGGGGCTACATGGAGTTGTGGCGCAACGCGACCCTCCAGGCGCTCGGCCATGAAGCGGCGGCGCCGGTCGCGCCCGAGCCTTCCGATAAACGCTTCAATGATCCGGCCTGGCAGGAAAACCAGGTCTTCAATTTCATCAAGCAGTCCTACCTGCTCACGGCGCGCTGGATGCAGTCGACGGTGGCCGACGTCGGCGGCCTCGATCCGCACACCAAACACAAGGTCGAGTTCT
The DNA here is from genome assembly GCA_041906145.1 of Rhodospirillaceae bacterium. GTDB lineage: Bacteria > Pseudomonadota > Alphaproteobacteria > Rhodospirillales > Rhodospirillaceae > SHVO01. Next base: position 74,944 of record JAYRJU010000008.1, read on the forward strand.
TCACCCGGCAGTTCGCCGACGCGCTCGCCCCGACCAACTTCGCCGCCACCAATCCGCAGGTCCTGCGCGCGACCGCCGAGTCCAAAGGCGAGAATCTGATCAAGGGCTTACAGAATCTTCTTGAGGACATGGAGAAAGGCAAAGGACGCCTGCGCGTGTCCATGACCGACGAGGACGCCTTCAAGGTCGGCGAGAACGTCGCGGCGACCCCGGGCAAGGTCGTGGCGGAGACGGCGCTGATGCAGCTGATCCAGTACACGCCGACGACGGCCACGGTGAAAGAGATCCCCGTGGTCATCATCCCGCCCTGGATCAACAAGTTCTACATCCTCGACCTTCGCGAAAAGAACTCATTGGTGAAGTGGCTCACCGACCAGGGCTATACGACCTTCATCGTGTCCTGGGTCAACCCGGACGCTGCCCTCGCCGATACCAGCTTCGACGACTACATGCTGAAGGGCGCCATCGCCGCCAAGGACGCCGCCCTGGCCGCGACCGGCGCGAAGCAGACCCACATGGTTGGCTACTGCATCGGCGGCACCCTGCTTGCCTCCACCCTCGCCTACCTGAAAGCCAAGAAGGACGAGACGGTCGCCAGCGCGACCTATTTCGTGACCCTGACCGATTTCAGCGAGCCGGGCGACCTGGGGGTCTTCATCGACGATGCGCAGATCTCCAGCATTGAAAAGCGCATGGAGGAAACCGGCTACCTGGATGCCGGCGACATGGCCATGTCGTTCAACATGCTGCGGTCCAATGACCTGATCTGGTCGTTCGTAGTGAACAACTACCTCCTGGGCAAGGAGCCGTTCCCCTTTGACCTTCTCTATTGGAACGCCGATTCCACCCGGATGCCGCGGGCCATGCACAGCTTCTATCTGCGCAAGATGTACCTTGAGAACAAACTGCGCGAACCCGGCGGGCTGTCGCTCGCGGGCGTGCCCATCGACCTGCGCACGGTCGACGTGCCCACCTATATGATCAGCTGCCGCGAAGACCATATCGCGCCGTGGAAGTCGACTTTCGCCGCCACCCAGCTTTTCAGCGGCCCGACCAAATTCGTGCTGTCGGGCTCCGGCCATATCGCCGGGGTCGTGAATGCGCCCGCCGCGAACAAGTACGGCTATTGGACCAACGACAAGGGCAAAAGCGCGAAAAAGGCCCAGACGCCCGACGAATGGCTGGCCGGCGCGACCGAGCATCCGGGCTCGTGGTGGACCGACTGGGACGCTTGGTTGAAGCCGAAGTCCGGCGCCGAAATCCCCGCCCGCAAACCGGGCGACGGCAAACTCAAGGTGATCGAGGACGCCCCGGGCCGTTACGTAAAAGCCCGCGCCGTTTAAGGGTTCTTGGTTGAAGGAAAACATCCTTTCAACCTAGTCTTGGACCAGAAGCCCGCCGCTGCAGGATGAAGGCTTGCGGGCGCCACTATTGGAGGTCCGATGAACACCGGCGTTATCACGCGCGGCCTGCGCGGAGTCCTTGTCAGCTCGCTTCTCACCAGTACGTGTTGGTTCACCGGCCCCGCGGCCGCCGCGGACGACGCCAAGATGAACGCCGAAGTGCTGAAGCACTTCACCAAGATGGTCCAGACCGATACGGCCGACCCGCCCGGCAGCGAAAAGCCGCTGACGGACTATCTCGCCGAGGTTCTGAAGGCTGAAGGGATTGCGTCACAAACCTTCGCGGTGAAAGGCCAGGAACACCGGCCGAACCTCGTCGCCCGTCTCAAGGGTACGGGCAAGAAGAAGCCTCTTCTGATCATGGCGCACACCGATGTGGTCAACGTGGACCCCAAGAAGTGGAAGCATCCGCCCTTCAGCGCCCACCGCGAGGACGGCTACATCTATGGCCGCGGCACGGTCGACGATAAGGACAACCTTGTCGCCGCGTTGATGACCGTCATCGATCTGAAGCGCCGCAACGTGCCGCTCGACCGCGACGTCATTTTCCTGGCGGAAGCCGGCGAAGAAGGCTCCACCCAATTCGGCATCGAATTCATGGTCGCCGAGCACCTGAAGGAAATCGAATCAGAGTTCTGCATCGCCGAAGGCGGCAACGTCTCGCGCGAAGGCGGCAAGGTGAAGTTCGCCTCCGTGCAGACCTTGGAGAAAATCCCCCGCGCCATCGCATTGAAGGCGACCGGGGTGGCCGGGCACGGTTCCGTGCCTTTGAAAACCAACGCCATCGCCCGGATCTCGGGGGCCATCGCCCGGGTCGCCGACTGGCAGGCGCCGCTGAAGCTCAATGAAACGACCGCCGCCTATTTCGAACGTTTGGCGACGATCTCGAACCCTGAGGATGCCGCCCGCTTCCGCGCGGTGCTCAAACCCGAAAGCGCCGAAGGTAAGGCCGCTTTCCAGTACTTCCTGGAAAAAGACCCCTACCACGCCTCGGTACTCCACACGTCGCTCTCGCCCAACATCGTCGACGGAGGTTACCGCGTGAACGTGATTCCGTCCGAAGCCACCGCGACCGTCGATACGCGCGTGTTCCCGGATGAGGATCCGGAATGGCTGCTGAACGAAGTGCGCAAGGTCGTTAACGACCCGGCCATCGAAGTCGGTTGGGCGCCGCGCAATGTCCGTCCGGCGGGCACGTCACGGCTGACAACCGATGCGTTCCGTGTGATCGAAGGTCAGCTCAAGAAGCACTATCAAACGGTCGTGCTTCCGACGATGAGCACCGGGGCGACCGACATGGCCTACCTGCGCGCCAAGGGCATTCAGTGCTACGGCGTCGGCGTGGCCATGGATAAGGAAGATGGACCGCTTGGCTTCGGCGCGCATAGCGACCAGGAGCGCGTGGTCGAGAATGAACTGTATAAGTTCGTGAAGTTCCACATCGACACGGTCGAGGAACTCGCCAGAGCAAAATAACCTAAGCGAGCACCCAGAGTTAAACGCGGCGGACGCGAGTCCGCCGCGTTTTCCTTCCCAAATCTTTCACAGGTCCGTCACGCGCACGAAATCGTTCATGCGTACAACTCCTCTCGCGAAGGATTCACTTCGGGCGGAGTTTCATGGTCGGCGCCCCATTCAGCCGTCGCAAGCTCGTAACGGGCAGCGCCGGCGCGGCACTTCTCGCGGCAGGTCCAGTCCGTGTTGCCGGCGCTCCGGTTCCCCTGACACCGGCGCCGCGACGTATCGCTTTCGGCTCCTGCGCTCATCAGGACAAAGAGCAACCCGTTTGGGAGGCGATCGCCGCATCCAAACCGGACCTGTTCATCTTCCTCGGCGACAATATCTATGGCGACACGCGCGATATTGATGTGCTGAAAGCGCAATACGCCAAGCTCGCCGCTAAACCCGGCTTCAAGAAGCTGCGGGACAACGTGCCCATTCTGGCGATCTGGGACGATCACGACTTCGGCGAGAACGACAGCGGCTGCGACTATCCGCTAAAGGAAGCCTCACGGAAGGCCTTCCTTGATTTCTGGGGTGAGTCCGCCTCCTCCCCACGGCGTACCCGCGACGGCATCTATGAGTCCAAGATGTACGGCGCGCCGGGCCAGCGCCTTCAGATCGTCATCCCGGATCTGCGCAGCAACCGCACGGCTCTCAACACGCTCGATCTCGGCGCGCAGGACTACGGTGACTGGGCGAAAGCCAAACAAACGGCGGGCCTTCCGGTCCCCGGCCCTTGCGCGCGCAATACCGATCCCAATGCGACCATGCTTGGCGAATCCCAGTGGCAATGGCTCGAACGCGAACTGATGGAACCGGCCGATGTGCGCCTCTTCGCCTCGAGCCTGCAGGTCGTCGCGGACTTCCCGGGGTGGGAAGCCTGGATCAACTATGCGCGCGATCATCAGCGCCTGATCGACACCATTCGCCGCACCCGCGCGAGCGGTTTGATCTGCCTCAGCGGCGACACGCACTACGGCGAGATTTCAAAACTCGACATCAACACGCCCTTCCCGCTCTGGGACGTGACCTCCAGCGGGCTCACGGAGGTATGGCCGGTGCTGCCGCCGAACGCCAACCGTGTCGGCGGCTCCGTCCGCGAGGTGAATTTCGGCATGATCGATATCGCGTGGAACGGCCCCGCGACCACACTGCGTCTTCAAGTTTGCGATGTGAAGGGAACGCCGCGCCTGTCGCAGACCGTGCGGCTCCAGGATCTTCAGTTCGACGGGCCGGCGGTGTCGGCCAACAATGCCTGGTACTCTTTGCCGAGATCGGCATAGCGCGCGACGGCGTCCGCGAAACTCTTCAGTTCCTCGGGCTTCACGTCGCGCACGAAGCGCGCGGGCGAACCCGCCCACATCTGTTGCCGGAGAACGTGTTTGTTCGGGGCAACGAGCGCGCCGGCGGCGACCATGGCTTCGTTCTCAACCACGACACCGTCCATTACGGTCGCCCGCATCCCAATGAACGACTTGTCCTCCAGGGTACAGCCATGGATCGTCGCCATATGGCCGATCAGGACATCGGCGCCGATGATCGTGGCGTGGGTTTTGTAGGAAACGTGGACGACGGTGCCGTCCTGGATATTCGTGCGCGCGCCCACGCGGATATGGTTCACATCCCCGCGCAGCACACAGTTGAACCAGATGGTTACCCCCGCGCCGATTTCGACATCGCCAATGATCACGGCGTTCGGCGCGATGAAAGCGTCGCTCGCGATTTTGGGGCTGACGCCCCGCCACGGAAGGATAATAGGTCCGGCCATGCCTTAAGCTAGGCCAGGCCCGCCGTCTCCGGCAAGCCGAGCATGATGTTCATGTTCTGCACCGCCGCCCCGGACGCGCCCTTCCCAAGGTTGTCGAGAAGCGCGACCAGGCGCGCCTGACGGCCGCCTTCCGCGCCAAAGACATACAGCTTCAGCATATTGGTGTTGTTGAGCGCCTCGGGCTCGAGGGTTTTCAACGCACGGACCTTCTCCAGCGGCACGACTTCGACGAAGTGCTCGCCTTCGTACGCATGCTCCAGAACATGGTGCACGTCGTTGACCGTCGGCTCGCCCGGCAGCAGCGAAAGGTGCAGTGGCACTTCCACGATCATGCCTTGTTTGTAACGTCCGACCGCCGGGGTGAAGATCGGCCGCTCGCGCAAGCCGGAATGCTTTTGGATTTCCGGCACGTGCTTGTGCTGGAGCTCCAGCGCGTAGATGCGGTAAGCGGCCTTGGTGTAGTTCGCGGCCGCGGGGTCCTCGAACTCGGCGATCATGGATTTCCCGCCGCCTGAATAACCGCTGACGGCGTTGACGCTGACCGGATAGTTGGCCGGAAGCAAACCGCTCGACACCAGTGGACGCAGCACGGCGTTCGCGCCCGTCGGATAGCAGCCGGGATTGGAGACCCGCTTGGCGGCCGCGATGCAGCCGCGGTGCCCTTTGTGCATTTCCGGGAAACCATAGGTCCAGCCGTCGGCGATGCGGAACGCGGTGGACGCGTCGATAACCTTGGTCTTGTCGTTGGTAATGAAGCTGACCGCTTCCTTGGCGGCGTCATCGGGCAGGCACAGCATGACCATATCGGCCGCGTTGAGCAACTCGGCGCGCGCGGCAGGATCCTTGCGGCGGTCCGGGGCGATTGAGATCAGTTCGATATCAGTGCGTCCGACCAGACGCTGGCGCAGCTCGAGCCCCGTCGTTCCCGCCTCGCCGTCGATGAAAACCTTCGGTGCCATGCCCAGCCTCAAAAATGCGAAGGGCCCTACATATTACTGTAGAGCCCTCCCCTCAACTGGATTCGATTTTTAGCTTATTTAGTTTCGGCCTAGTTTGGGCGCATCAGGCACTTGGCGGTCATGTTCATCACGAGGCCCGCGCCGTTGTTGTAAACGATGTGCTGGCCGTAGCCGTAGAAGTCGTTCTCGATCACGAGGTTATAATGATCGTGCTCAAGATAGGGCGTGTAGTGCAGCACCCGCTCGATATCCGCCGCGCCGAATGTCGCCGCCGCGCCCGGTGCAATGGCCGGAACCACGATCCCACCCAACCGATCGCCTTTACGAGCATCGTAAACCCCGATCACGGCATCGGACGCCTTGCCGGCGAGATTGTGGATCATGATCACGCTCGGGTACTGAGTGATGTTGGTCGTATGGACATTGATGAGGTTGCTGACGTCGTCCGCCAGGCCGTTGCTGCAGCCCGAGGAATTCGTAAGCGACAGGCCCGTTTGGTTCCAAATGACGGTCTGCACAAAACCCTGGAAGTCGCTGGAGATGGTGGCGGTGTAATTGTCCTTTCCGCCCGGATCGATCTGCGGGTTGGCCGCGCGTTCCATGTCCGCGACCATGAACTGCTTCGAGCTGTGAGGCGGAAGCGGCGGGCTTGTCCACGTTCCAAGGAGCGCGCCGGTCGTTCCGTGATGGAAGGTCACGCTTACCGTACCGGCGACAAGGCCGGGATTATAGAAGCGGAACAGCGAACTCGCGAAGCTGGTGGAGGACGGGAACGTCAGAGGCACGCTCAGGGCCGGCCGGGCCATCGCCGGGGACGGCTGGCCTGGGACCCATGCTTGCCAAGCGCTGATCAGGGTCTTGTTGTCGCCGCCGAACCAGACGCCGCCGGCGTAGTCGTCGCCGCCGTAGGACACGATACCGACGAAGCTGCGCGTGCCGTTGAAGGTCCAGATCGGGCCACCAATGCTGCCCACGGAAACGTCCATCGCAAATTCACGGACCTGGATGGAACGCAAAAGCGTACTCGAACGGCTTGTTTCAGCACCCGAACTGAACCACATCGCCTGATTGATGCCGCGCGCGCCCGTGATGGCGGTTGGATAACCGGCATGATTGCCAACGGCCGCCGTCGTGCTGTCGTAGACGATCGGCATCAAGGTCGTGGCATGCGTCCAGGCGGTGAGGAAGTAGTACACCGCGTAGTCGGCGCGCGCGTCGTTGATCAGAACGGACTCATCGCCTGAAATCTGCGTCCACCGGCTCGTGGTTTCGACGTAATCGGCGTTGCGCGCGGGAATACGCTGTGTCACCGCGCCCAACATATTCTCCTGGGTTTGGCCCGGCGCGAAGGAGGTCCGCGCCGCGAAGCCGCCTTTGCTGCGGTTATGCGCGCATTGGCCGGCGGTGAGAACGGCGTAAGGGCTGATGAGCGTGCCCGTGCAGATCGACTGAGTGCCGTCACGCCAGGTAACGACAAGCTGGCCGATCGTATTCCACGGGGCTTCGTCCACGGTCGTCACGCGGGTGCGCTCATCGATGCCTACCGACGCCGCCTTTTCGCGCTCGATCTTGATCGCGGGCTCCGCTTCGGCGGCCGCGGCCTTTTCCATGGGCGCGGTACCGGCGAGAGTCTTGCCGAAGCCGCCATCGAGGACCGCGTAATCCTTGAAATCGGGCACGTCGTTGAGCATGTGGCCGGACGTGGCGACGCCGCCAAGATCGGCATGCGCGAAATTCGGCGCAGCCGGGACATCAAGAGACGCCGCCCGTTCGGAGCGCTGCTCCGGCCCCGCTCCAACGCGAGCGGACGCAGCGAGGAGATCTTGGGCTTCGGCACGGGAGAGCTGGCGGGCGTGCGGGACGAGCTCGCTGACGCAGCGCACGGCGCCGCCTTTCGAAAGGGAAACCCATTCGCGGTAAGACCCGGCGATCACTTGTCCGACGTGACGGCTATCGAGATCGCCGCCCACATTGGCACAGGCGTAAGAAGAAAAATCCAACGGTTGCGGCGCGCTCTCCACGCCGGGGCGGTCGACTTGCTGAGCATGAATTGGCGAGGAGAGAAGCAAAACACCCGTAATGATCGAAACGGTAGAGCGGCGTACCAACACAACACGATCGGACATCGTAAAATCCCTAAAACACGCGCCAAGAAGACCCTGAACACGCTTAAAAAGGGACTCGAGGTTGAAATGTTCCTTGGTTGAGCAAGCGCAACAAAAGAAAGCTCGGGCTGAATGCCGGACGTGCTCTTGGTGATAAGCGACTTCCTTGTGCGGCAGTATCTTGCGGACGAAGTGCGCGAACATGGCTGCGAAGTGGTGGAAGCCAGGAATGGCGAGGACGCCATCCAGCTCCTGCAAAGGGTCACGCCCGACGTGGCTCTAGCCGACCATGAACTCAGCAGAGCAATGAGCGGCTTAGATTTCATCGCTTGGCTTCAAAAGAACAAGCGGGTAAAGGGCCTTCTGACGGCGGGTTCCTTTCTTCCCCAGTTCACGAAAGTCATCGCGCCGGGCGCGTTCGTCAGCAAACCATTCACGGCAAAAGATTTATGCGATCGCATCAGCGCGTTGGCGGGAACGCCTCTTAAGCCGACAGCATCGCTTTACCATCTGATATACGTCAGCGACGCCTTACCAAAACTTACCGATCAAGATGCACAGGATATTCTCGAAGTATCCCGGCAACGAAATTCGCATCTTGGGATCACCGGCATGCTGCTTTTTGCCGATGAGCGGTTCATTCAGATTCTGGAAGGAAGCATGACGGCTGTTGAAAGAGTGTTCGCATCTATTGCGCGCGACGAACATCACAAAGACATCAAAGTCCTCAGTCGCGACAGCATAAGCACCCGTTCGTTTGGCGCATGGACGATGGGTTTTGATAAAATTGAAACGAGCCGCCTAGATCAACTGCATGACGCGTTTCGACTGGATGAAACCGCGATGCAAAAAACGCTCGCCTATATAGCCGACAGCGCAAGGAGCCTCTTCGCGAATTTCCTTGCCAAGGCGCCGCTATAGCACACCCGGCGGCGCCGACCTGAGCGCAGCCGTTGCGCCCGCCGATAAATGCGATTGCATCACGAAGGTTTCGTTTTACCCAACATCTCAAGCATCATCGCGCACACGTCGTCGAGATTGAGATTGTCGATGACCGGCTTATCCGCGCCGCAAAACTTCATCATGACCTTCTTGGCCGATTCATTGTCCTCAATGAGCGCCATGGACCATGAACTGAACATTCGCTCTTTGATGGGCTCCAGGCCGATGAGATCGACACGCTCGTGGCGGTCATCCGCAGCTATACGCCGGTATGTGACATTCAACGCCGCGCGCGATCCTTCGAGAACCTGAAGAAAAGTGCCTGCATTAAAAAGCAGCGCGCCACCGATATTGTCGCGCATGTTGTTATTGACAGACCTCGAGAGGATTTCGCGAAGGTCCATCTTGTTCAGTTTTTTGTTCACAAGACTTGCGTAAGCGAGCCGGTATAGCGGCATGAAAACTCCCACATTCACGACGATTCAGAAATCGACCAAAAAACCCCGTTTCCCCGCGAATCAGCGTTCCTTCTGCTAACGCCGCCAATACAAACCGTCAATAAATCCAACGATCTGCCGCGATTGCGCCACGCAAGAAAAAAGGGCCCGCTTTCGCGAGCCCTTTGATTTCCTTGGAAATCCGTCGTTCCAGTTTAGCGCTTCGAGAACTGGAAGCTGCGACGCGCTTTCTTGCGTCCGTATTTCTTACGTTCGACGACACGCGGATCGCGGGTCAGGAAGCCGCCGGCTTTCAGGGCCGGGCGAAGCGCCGGCTCATAATAGGTCAGCGCCTTCGAGATGCCGTGACGGACCGCGCCGGCCTGGCCGGACAGACCGCCGCCGGTGACGGTGCACACGACGTCGAATTCGTTCAGACGGTTGGTGACCGTGAACGGCTGGTTGATGAGCATGCGGAGCACGGGGCGCACGAAATACTTTTCGAGCTCACGGTCGTTCACCGTGATCTTGCCCTTGCCGGGCTTCACCCACACGCGGGCGACCGCGTTCTTGCGCTTGCCGGTCGCGTAGGAGCGGCCCTGCTTATCGCGCTTGGGTTCGTGCTTCGGCGCCGCACCTTGGGTGGCGGACTTGAGGTCAGCCAGAGTGGTTCTCGTTTCGGCCATGATAACCAGTCCTTCCCTTACGGCTTGTTCTTGCGGTTACGGCCGGCGATGTCGACCATTTCCGGGTTCTGAGCGACGTGCGGATGTTCCGCACCGGCGTAGATCTTGAGCTTCTTCATCTGCGCGCGGGCGAGCGGGCTGTCCTTCGGCATCATGCGCTCAATGGCGCGATGCATGACGCGCTCCGGGTAAGCGCCCGAGAAGGTGCGCTTCGGTGTGTGCTCTTTCAGGCCGCCCGGGAAACCCGAGTACCAGTAGAACACGCGCTGCTCGGCCTTCTTGCCGGTCAGCTTCACCTTCTCAGCGTTGATAATGATGACGTTGTCACCCGTGTCGATGTGGGGCGTGTACTGGGCTTTGTGCTTGCCGCGCAGAAGGCCGGCGACGATCGCCGCCAGGCGGCCGAGAACGAGCCCGTTGGCGTCGATCAGCAGCCACTTCTTTTCCACGTCCGCGGGCTTCGCAGAATATGTCCGCATATGTTTGGTCCTAAACAAGTGAGAGCCGGCGGCTTTTTTGATCCGCCTTGCCCGAATGCGGCGCATTATCGCGATGTGCTTTTTTAAGTCAACGCGAAAGCCCTAAAAATAAGGGTCTTTTTTATGCGGTATTATAATACCGCGTTTAATTCGCCAAAAAGCCAGGCGCGGGCATCCCCAGGCCAGGAGCCACGAATTCGCAGGATTTAAGGGAAAATGGGGCGAACGACGGGGCTTGAACCCGCGACATCCAGTACCACAAACTGGCGCTCTACCAACTGAGCTACGTCCGCCGCACTTACGGGGCGTGGCATGCCACGTCCCCCTGATCGACAACCACTTTTTGGGTGGTGCCGGGTTCCTAAACCCTTCCACCCGGCCCGTCAAGCAAGGGACGGCCTTCTCCAGGCTGCTTGAGCGCGAAAAAGCCGCTCCGTTTTTTGCTAGATGCAAGCGCTCCGGATTCCGTAGGTGAAGTGTTGAAGGCCAACGGTCATACCGTAATCCTGCATCGCGAGGTGCTGCCCGAAAAATCCCCAGATCAGTTGGTATGCGCCGCAGCCCTTCATAACGATGCCATACTAATGGCGGTTGATGCAGACATGAAGCAACTCGCGAGGCGGTACGGATCGGCTCCTGAGCAAAGCAGATTTGTCCGCCTGCACTTACTTCGTTTCGGCTGTAACGGACCGATGGCGGCTAAGCGCGTGGCGCAGGCGTTGGAGCTGATTGAAGCCGAATGGGCGCACGTAAAAAAGAAGGCGGCTCGCCGTCTTTGGGTGGATGTTGCAAACCACCACATAAAGACGTGTCGCTAGCCCATCTAGCGTGAACCTCTTTTCCGCGCTCGGGCTTTTCGGCTAGTTGGCCCGACCTTGGTCTTTGCGGACCCGCTCACGGAGGGGGCCCTCATCCAAGGCATTCAGCCGCTCCTGCATTTCGGAAGCGGTCTGCTCCATATCCTTCGCTAAAGCGTGGAGATCGGCGGCGGCCTTCTTGTCGCAGGAGAGCGCCAGCTTTTTCAGCCGCGCTATTTCCCCCCGCAACCTGTCTATGCGCTCTTGCATGAGGTCGTTCCAATCATCCCACGGTCGGCATCGTCAGCTAGCTTACGCAGATGATCCGCCTTTCGTTGCAAAGCGGCCCGCGTGCCGAGTAGCTCCAGCGTCCGCGCGATAGCTTCCATCTTCTCCGCGCGCTTTCGCAGATTGTGGGCCATGACGTCCGGGAGGGGAGTTTTCTTGGGTCGGGGCATCGCAATTTCTCTTCGACGCCCAAAATATAAACCTGGGTTAAGGGCGCGGCAATGGTGCCTAGAATACACGCAGTAGTAGGTACTATCTCAAAGTGATAATTGCCCAAGAATTGGCAATTATCACCTTAACGTAGTCACTACCCCTGGTGGTGTTTTATGGCTATCGTACAAACATGCCGACCGCCGGAATCCTTGCCAAGACTAAGAAGACCGTCGCCGTTGCTGGGACGTGGAAGGTTGAGACTGGCAAGGCCGGCAAAATGAATAAGTCTGCATTCCCGCTCTCGAAACGGTCTTCAGTCCGCTTGGGTCGCGGTTGGCATTGGCGCGTCGATACATTGACGGGTGGCGGCGAGACGTTCCGGCTCTTAACCGCGTTTCAACCAGACAAAGAAGAGTATCGAGCGATCCTCGGTTTGGTTGGCCCAGGAGAGTTGCTGACCATCATTGGCGAGCTTGAGTATCATGGGACACATCCTGGCTGGCATTGCCATGCAGTTTGTGAAGACGTGACCAGCATCGTTCCAGGTTGCGTTCACCACGAGGCCAGGGGATGTGTTAGACTCCCTGGTGGCGACCGACATCACCGCGATATGGAATTTGATGTCACGGAATCAAACGCGCTTGGTAAAGCGTTCGAGTTCTTCGGGGTAACAGGTACGCCCGCCGGGTCGATGATATGAAAAAAGTTTTGTGCAAAGCCTTCTGTGACAATTTGCAGGTCCGCGATGTGCCCGCCGGACTCGCGGTCAGCACGGCGTTCTTTGCGCCTACCGGTGACCGTATCGGCTTTTACGTGCGAAATGCCGAGGATGGCCACTATCGTATTGAAGATGACGGCACGACTTTGCCTATGCTTGAAGCGAGTGGCCTTGATTTTGGCAGCGGCTCTCGTGCCGAGGCGATGGAGGCTTTGCTCAATGAATACGGGGTAAAAATAGATACCGAAGCGCGCGAATTTTACGTCGATCAGGTTGCGGAAGATGATTTGGCGCGAGTGGCCATGCGCTTCGTTGCTTTCTCTCTCCGCGTCCGCGACTTCCGACTTATGACAGAAGCAAACATCGTCAGCACCTTCCGCGATGATGTGCGAAAGATGCTGAGCGACACGCTTCGCGGTCGAGCCACTATAGAAGAAGACGCGGCTATCCTTCCAACCCTGTCGGATTTTAATGCTGACTTCGTAATTCGTCCGCAGAATCGCCCGCCCGTGGGCGTCTTTCTAGGCACGTCAGATACGCGAATTTTAGAAGCGCTCTTTGCAAAAATGCGAGCTGAGTACGAAACGCATGATAACTGCGCAATCGTCGGGCTTTTGGAGCGCGGCAAATGCGTATCAAATCGAGTGCGCCAGCAAGCCACAAACCGTCTAGCGGCGCTTACAGAGTTTCGCGGTGATGAAGTAGCCGCTATTCAGAGGATTGCTCGTGAAGCGCTCGGCACCAATTTCACAATTCAATAAAGAAGATATTCAGCCGGACGCATGGCAGCGCTTCGAGCGCGCCGTTGACGCTGGCGTCAAAAGCGGCCCGAAGCATAAGTCTGCAAAGAAGAAGGCTAAGGCTTCGAAGCGCGCTTCTTCGCGCGCGAAACCCTAGGCTCGCTCGTCAATCCGCCGATAGGTCATGCGCTTGCCGAGGATGCCTTTCAGCGACTTCGTGAAGCGCTCGAAGTCAGACACGCCCAGGCCCTTGCGCTCGTTGTAGCGGTAGTCAAACTCAGCGAGATAGCGCTTCAAATGCGTAGCCGAAACGTGGTGGTAGGTGCCCGTGATGCCGCGCTTGAGAATGCTGAAATAGTTCTCAATCGTGTTCGTGTGAACGTCGCCACGGACATATTCACCGATGCCATGATTGACCTTACCGTGAGCGCGGAAGTGGCCTTCCCCGGCGCCCTTGTAGGTGTTTGCCGTGTCCGTCATGAGGCGCGTGTCCTTGGCCAGCTCCTTCATGAGGATGGGGCGCAGGGTCTTGGCGCTCACATCTTCAACGTGTTCGGAACGAACCTTTCCGCCGCGCTCCACCAGTGAGAACACGGCTTCCTTGCCCGAGGTGCCAATGCGGCCCTGGCGCTTGTGCGCGTGCTTGTTCTTGTCCTTGCCGCCAACGAACGTTTCGTCGGCCTCCACGGTCACGGTAGGCCCGCCCAAAGGACCGGCCTTGCTGTCCCGCAGGGACTCACGGATGCGGTGACAGACGAACCACGCGGTCTTGGGGGAGAAGCCCAACATGCGGCCGATCTGGAGGGCGCTCATGCCCTTCTTGGACGCCATCATGAGGTAGGTCGCGGCCAGCCACTTATTCAGGGGGATCTTGGAGCGCTCATATAGAGTGCCCACGGTCACGGTGAAGGGCTCGCGACAGGCGTTGCACTGATACAAGCCCGGGCGGGTGGTCTTGCCCTTCATGAGCGTGGCTTCATTCTCGGTTCCGCAATGAGGACAAACCGGACCGTTCGGCCAAATCCGCGCTTCCAGCCACTTACGGGCTTCGTCGGCGTCTTGGAAAATGGGGTTTTGTAGGTCGCTCATGTTTGTCTCCTGATGGAAACAAACCTAGAACTTGGGGCCTGCTATGTCAAGGTGATAATTGCCCAAGAATTGCTCAACCTGACCCCTTCTTGAGCAGGGCCCGCGCACGCCGCGCCGGGAAACGCGCGAATCCCCCACGGACAGCCAAAACCGTAACTGGCACAACTTTTGAAGATAGAGACGCACCGCGATTGACCAAGCCGTCTGCGCGAGGCTGATATCCACAGCCGTTGCACGCGGGGCGCATGGAGGACGTAATGAAAAAGATCGAAGCCATCATCAAACCGTTCAAGCTCGACGAGGTCAAAGAGGCCTTGCACGAGGTAGGTTTGCAGGGCATCACCGTGACCGAAGCCAAAGGATTTGGCCGCCAGAAGGGGCACACCGAACTTTATCGCGGCGCCGAGTATGTGGTCGATTTTCTCCCGAAGGTGAAAATCGAAATCGTCATGGACGACGCCATGCTTGACCGCGCGATCGAAGCGATCCAAAAGGCCGCGCACACCGGACGGATCGGGGACGGAAAGATTTTCGTTTATGGGATTGAGGATGCCATTCGCATCCGCACGGGAGAACGCGGCGCGGACGCTGTTTAATTCATCAGAAGGCTAGTCTCGCCTCCCACATCATGCCGGTCTAAAGAGCCGGCCAATAAACACGAATAAGAAGCTACAGCCCGAACTTCGAAGAACGGGCGAATGCTTCCAACGGCAACAACACGAAATGGCAGGAACAGGAATCATGGCCGACAAAAAAGCCAACAACGACCTGAAAAAAGTTCAAGACATGATCAAAGAAAAGGAAGTCAAGTACGTCGACTTCCGTTTCACGAACCCGGCGGGCAAGTGGCAGCACACCGCGCAGTTCATCGACACCATCGACGAAGAGATGCTGACCGAAGGCATCATGTTCGACGGCTCGTCGATCGCGGGCTGGAAGGACATCTCCGAGTCCGACATGCAGCTGAAGCCGGATCTGTCGACGGCGGTCATGGACCCGTTCACCGCGCAGCCGACGCTCGTGCTGTTCTGCGACACATATGAACCGGCCACCGGCCAGCTCTACAACCGCTGCCCGCGCGCCATCTCCAAGAAGGCGCTCGCGTACATGGAATCGGCCGGCGTGGGCGACACCGCTTACTTCGGTCCGGAAGCCGAATTCTTCGTGTTCGACGACGTGCGCTACTCGGCGTCGCCGACCAACATGTTCTTCTCGTTCGACAGCGAAGAACTGCCGATCAACGATGGCCGCAAGTACGATGAAGGCAACCCGGGTCACCGCCCGCGTCCGAAGGGCGGCTACTTCCCGGTCGCTCCGGTCGACCAGTGCCAGGACCTGCGCGCTGAAATGGTGTCCGTCCTCGCCGACATGGGCGTGCCGATGGAAAAGCATCACCACGAAGTCGCCCCGGCGCAGCACGAACTCGGCATCAAGTTCGACACGCTCGTGAAGACCGCCGACCACATGCAGATGTACAAGTACGTCGTGCACATGGTTGCGCACTCTTACGGCAAGACTGCGACCTTCATGCCGAAGCCGGTTTACCAGGACAACGGCTCGGGCATGCACGTGCACCAGTCGATCTGGAAGGGTGGCAAGAACACCTTCGCCGGTTCGGGCTATGCCGATCTGTCGGAAACCTGCCTTTACTACATCGGCGGCATCATCAAGCACGCGAAGGCGCTGAACGCTTTCACCAACCCGCTCACCAACAGCTATAAGCGTCTGGTGCCGGGTTACGAAGCTCCGGTGCTGCTCGCCTACTCGTCGCGTAACCGTTCGGCTTCGTGCCGTATTCCGTACGTCGCCAGCCCGAAGGGCAAGCGCGTCGAAGTGCGCTTCCCGGATCCGGGCGCCAATCCGTACCTCGCCTACGCAGCGATGCTGATGGCCGGCCTCGACGGCATCAAGAACAAGATCCACCCGGGCGACCCGATGGACAAGAACCTGTACGACCTTCCGCCGGAAGAACTCGCCCAGGTCCCAACTGTGTGCGGCTCGCTACGTGAAGCTCTCGAGAGCCTCGCCGCCGACAACGCGTTCCTGCGCGCCGGCGACGTGTTCGACAAGGACTTCATCGACAGCTGGATCGAGCTGAAGATGGCCGAAGTGAAGCGTTTCGAAATGACGCCGCACCCGGTCGAATTCGACATGTACTACTCGGTCTAAGCGTTTTTTTTGCTTATATTTCAGATAGTTATAGAAAAGTGCGTTAGACTTATTGAGGGTCAACAGGCCCGCAAAAACCCAAGTAAAACCGCTATTTTCTAATCAGAGTCTAACGCCCCGTGGTCCTGCCCACGGGGCGTTTTCTTACACGAGCACGCCCCTAATCAACCAAGCTCCAACGAGCGACTGACAGGCCTCATTTTTGAGAGCACAACTCGGTTTTTAGTAGCGCCCTCTTCCAGGCTGCGCTGATGGGCTCGTGGCCCTTAAATCACCCCTAACGCTCGCATAGCTTCCGCTACCCTGACGAAGCCCGCTACGTTAGCTCCGAGGACGTAATCGCCGGGAGCTCCATACTCGTCAGCGGTCCCAGCGCAACAATCGTGAATATTGCGCATAATTTCTGCTAGACGGCCTTCCGTTTGCTCGAATGACCAACTATCGCGGGAGGCATTTTGCTGCATCTCAAGTGCAGAAGTCGCCACCCCACCAGCGTTTGCCGCCTTACCTGGTGCAAATAGAACGCCCGCCTCTTGGAACAGCCGGATTGCTTCGGGCGTAGTAGGCATGTTCGCGCCTTCTCCAACCGCTCTCACGCCGTTTTTGATCAGTTCACGAGCATCTTTGCCCGTGAGTTCATTTTGGGTCGCAGACGGCATCGCGATATCGCAAGGAACGCTCCAGACAGAACCCCCTTCAATGTAGTGAGCGCCCTGCCCTTTTAACCGAGCGTATTCTGAAATCCGCTCGCGGCGGATCTCCTTAATCTCTTTCACGAGATCTAGGTCGATGCCTTTTTCGTCGACGATATAGCCATTGGAGTCCGAGCAAGCCGTGATCGTCGCTCCCATCTGGCGGAGCTTTTCCATTGTATAAATAGCGACGTTCCCAGAGCCTGAAACAACTGCTCGCTGCCCGCTTACTCCCAAATTCTTAGTAGCGAGCATACGCTCGACAAAATAGACCGCGCCGTAACCCGTCGCTTCCCTTCGCGCACGCGAGCCTCCGTAGACGAGTCCTTTGCCCGTAAGGACTCCCGCCTCGTAACGATTGGTGAGACGTTTGTACTGGCCGAACATGAAGCCAATTTCGCGACCGCCAACACCAATGTCTCCAGCTGGTACGTCGGTATACTCGCCAATATGACGATGAAGTTCGGTCATAAAGGATTGGCAAAACCGCATAATTTCGCCGTCTGAACGACCGCGAGGATTAAAATCAGAGCCTCCTTTACCGCCGCCAATCGGCATACCGGTAAGGGCGTTTTTGAAAGTCTGCTCGAATCCAAGAAACTTGATAATGCCCAAGTTTACAGAGGGATGAAAACGTATCCCTCCCTTATACGGCCCCAAAGACGAATTGAACTGCACCCGAAACCCACGATTAATCTGAACTTGCCCCTCATCATCGACCCAAGGCACGCGAAAAATGATTTGCCGTTCCGGCTCACAAATTCTCTCGATGAGCGCGTCGTTTGCGTAGTCCGGCTTTTTGGCAATCACGCGCCCAAGGCTCTCCAGTACCTCCCGGACTGCTTGGTGAAACTCATCTTCCCCAGCATTGCGGCGCAGCACTTCATTGAGCACAGGCTGAAGTTTTTCATCAATGACAGACAATTTGCGAACCTCCCCAAAGCGACGTGTCAAAATCCAAACGTCACGATTTAGCCCGGGGATTACTCATTGCCCGGCCATCGAGTCAAACGGGATTTAAAAAAACACTTTGACTCGGTGGCACAATCTCTGAGCGCGTAAAAACCGTGCAGATAAATTCGCGAAAGACTGCAATGCTGTTATTTTAAGCGAAAGTCAGCAACCTACGTTAGCAAACATGAAAACTAGTTGCTGATTATTGTGTGTACCAATTAAGCTAGTTATGAATTTCAGCACTTACTAGCCAACAAGTTGAGCCAAAAATGTCAAACACTCCACATACTCTTGCGGAAGAATTTCCAGGCCAGATGGAAGCCATCCATAATTTGAAAGTCTCCGACCCACGCTTTGCAAATCTGCTCAGAGAATACGACGACGTGAATGATCAGATTCACCGTGCAGAAACCAAAATTGCGCCTGTCGATCAATCTGTGGAGACTGATTTGCGAAAAAAGCGGCTGCAAATTAAAGACGCAATTTCGCAAGCACTGCCCCGCTAGCAGCTGCATATCGAAGCGTCGAAGCCACCCACCGGAGTGGCAAAATCGCTAAGTGGTGGCGAAGGCGATTACGCATCTTGCGATAATCGCTACACCGCGCCCTTGGTAAAATGAGACTGCACTGTCATGGACAACTTAAGACTCCTTTGATTGGAAAGTTATAACAGGAGTTCACAGGCCGTTGCGGCGAGAGCGTATTAGAGGCCTTACGGGGGAAATGACTTGATGACTGATTACCGTTCTGTTGCCACTGCCCTTAGAGCACGCATTAAAGAGCTAACGAATCGGGCAGAGGTCATCGAAGATGATCTGCGGCATCCGCTGGATGCAGATTCGTCCGAACAGGCCGTAGATCTTGCTGATGATGAAGTGTTGATCGGCGTGGATGACGTTGTGCGACAGGAAATTCTTCAAGCCCGTGCCGCGCTAAAGCGCATCGAAAATGGTACCTACGGGATATGCTCGTCTTGCGACAATGCTATCGATGCCGACCGCATCAAGGCCCTTCCGACTGCCCTGCGCTGCATTAAGTGTGCATAGCTAGTCAGCTGCATCTCGCCGCGCCTCGGGACCGGAGGCAATTAATTCAGTCGGCTCCAGCTCGGCCTGATAGCTGATCAGACTGTGGACGCTTGGTGGCGATAGTATCCGGTAAAACCATTTACCTTCGAGCACATGAATAAGCGCTTAGCTGGTCGGCAGTGGCAACCCCTGCCCGGTCACCGCCCCGCCATCGACTATGAACTCACTCCCCGTCGAATAGGTGGCTTCCGTAAACAAGAAACGTGCCATCCACGCAACTTCGAGGGCCTCCCCGAAACGAGGAATGGGCTGAGCACTGGCCACCTCGTCGGAAAGCTGCTCAGTCATGGGCGTGCGGATCGGCCCTGGATGCAATGACACCACCCGAATATTATCCGGAGCCAAATCGAGAGCGGCTGACTTAGTCAATCCACGCACACCCCATTTGCTCGCCACATACGCTGCAAGCCCGCCATACCCCTGCAATCCAGCAGTCGAGGACGTGTTGACAATTATGCCACCGCCAGCCTTCTTCAAGGCGGGAGCAACAGCACGCATCCCGAGAAACACTCCGACCAGGTTTACATCTATAATTCGGCGAAATGCTTCTGGGCTGCACTCCTTAACGCCGCCATAGCCGAGAACCCCAGCATTGTTGAAAAGCGCGTTTACTGCTCCGAACTCGGTCTCCGCTTCCGCAATAGCGACATCCCACGCTGATGGTTGGGTGACGTCGAGCGACCGATAGCGGACGTCGGGTCCAAGATCAGCAGCCAGCTGCTGCCCCTCGCCATCCAGAACATCTGTTATAAGTATCTTCGCACCATCAGCGGCCAATAAACGGGCCGTCGCAGCGCCAATACCCCTGGCTCCTCCGGTAATGACAATTCGGAGATTGCGGACTGCTGTGGCGTTCACATCTTGCTCCTCAGGGCGATCACTTTGCAGCTCTCTCGTATAGCACCACACAAATCCTGCGGTCCCACTGCTACTGGCAACGAAGACCCACCCTGTGCTGGTTAGGGCGCTTTGCCATTACAAACAGCATGACCTTCTATAACGTCGCGGAAAAGACCGGCTCGCGCGCGTCCCTTTAACATCCTCTACTGGGCGTTTCTGATTCGCAATGAGCGCCGGCTGGGCGCCAATCCGCGCATGGCTATGCCGTATCGATCCCTCGCCGGATGGAGTACGGAGAGAAAGGAAGACACTCTCGCCGAGGCGGCGCGGGTTTTGAAACAGTTATACGGTCAAGATCCATGACGACGCTCTTTGTCTTCGGGCGCGATTTGCGCCTTGCCGACAACCCCGGACTCAGCGCCGCGCTCGCGCGAGGCAAAGCCGTGGTGCCGGTGTATTTCCTCGATCCTGAAGACGCGGACGCGTGGGCGCCCGGCGCGGCATCGTTATGGTGGCTGCACCATAGCCTGGAGAGCCTTGGCCGTTCGCTCGAGCGCGCGGGGAGCCGCTTGATCCTCCGTAGGGGGCCGGCGCTCCGCGTCATCACCAGCTTGCTCGCGGAGACTGGCGCCGATGCGGTTATTTGGAATCGGCGCTACGAGCCGTGGGCGGTGGCGCGCGGCGCAAAGCTGAAAGAGGCGCTCGCGGCGGTAGGGATCGAGGCGCAAAGCGCGAACGCGGGATTGCTCCACGAACCTCAACTTCTCAAAACACAGGCGGGTAAGCCCTATACGGTCTTCACCCCCTTCTGGAAGTCGCTGAGGGCGTCGCTTGCGCTCGCGGCCGCCCTGCCAGCGCCCAAGAAGATCGCGGCCCCCGCCACGTTCCCGAAAAGCGATCCGCTGTCTTCGTGGAACCTATTGCCGCGCATCGCCTGGGATATGGGATTGAAGGCGGCTTGGACGCCGGGGGAAGCGGGAGCGCAAAAACGCCTCGCCGCGTTTGTCGGCGCCGATCTGCTCGCTTACAGCGATACGCGCGACTTCCCGGGACGCGCGGGCAGCTCGCGCTTGTCTCCGCATCTGCACTTCGGTGAGATCGGCCCGCATCAAGTCTGGCGCGCCGCCGTGGCGCAGGGAATCGCGGCGACGGGAGACCCGATGCCGCGCGGCGTGGAAGTTTTCCTGTCGGAAATCGCATGGCGGGAGTTCTCCTATCATCTGTTATTTCATTTTCCCAACATGCCGACCGCACCTCTGCGAAAGAGCTTCGAAGCCTTTCCCTGGCGCAGCGATACGGCGCAGCTGCGCGCCTGGCAAAAGGGTCACACCGGCTATCCCATCGTCGACGCCGGGATGCGCGAACTCTGGCATACGGGATGGATGCACAATCGCGTGCGGATGATCGTGGCTTCGTTCCTCATCAAGGACTTGCTGCTGCCTTGGCAGGACGGAGAGGCATGGTTTTGGGACACGCTTGTGGACGCGGACCTGGCCAGCAATGCGGCCAGCTGGCAGTGGGTCGCCGGCTGCGGCGCCGACGCCGCGCCTTACTTCCGCATTTTCAATCCAGTGACACAGGGAAAGACCTACGATTCCGATGGCGCCTATGTGCGCCGGTGGGTTCCGGAAATTGCGAAACTTCCCGACGAACGACTGCACGCGCCTTGGACCGCGACACCGCTTGAACTGGCGGAGGCCGGCGTCAAACTCGGGAAGACCTACCCGCTGCCCATCGTCGATCACAGCGCTGCGCGCGACCGCGCCCTTGCCGCTCTGAAAGAAACCAAGGACGGGCAGAACCAGATCGGGACGTGATCGTACAAACCAGCAAGATCAATGCCCGAGCAATGCCAGGTCAGCGTTTTCTTCCGCCCTGACGCCCGTATTTTCAAGCGGCTTCTAGGCTATTGGCCAGCCTTGAACGCGCGGCGTGTTTCTATGAGCCTGTCGCCATGAAGCGGCTGATGAAATTCCTGCACATGATCGGAGCCATCGGTCCGATGGGGGCGATGGCCTGCCTACTGGTGCTGCTTGGATTTGCAACATCCCGCCACAGAGTCATGGTGGTTCTGGATCCGGCCACCGGCCTTTACAATGCGGACGCCACACCGTCATTCGGAGCCGATACGTTGTTCGACTTCTATGCGCGGGTGATCAACGGCACAGCCGCGGTCGAACGCGGGCGAACATTCCTTAAATTGAGACCCTTAGAATTGGGGCGTGCTACGCCCAAAGCAGATTTTCTGTCACGATGTTGAGACGCTGATTTTGTTCGGCGCTCATCAAACGAAAGGACAGGTGGGCCTCCCTTTCGCTTGAACGCACGACAACAGCCGCCAAGGAAAGATCAGGCGGCACTGAAAGCGATATTTCAATTCCGGTTTCGAGCGCATCATCTACCTCGATGCGGGCACCACCCGCGGAAAGATCATAGATGCCGCAGTCATGCGACGTACCGTCGTGCAGATAAGTTGTCGAGATCATCTGCCGCAACCTTACTGTTTGCCGCAAATCATCTGGGCCTGGCGCGAGCGCGATCGTACGGGCGCGGTCGATACATTTGATCGCGTCGGAAATAGCGGAGACGACTTCTCCGCTGTGAGCGCTCAACGCGATATGTTCGAGCTGACGCTCGATTTTGCGGAGTTTCGCCTCGCTGGCGCTGCCCCATCCGGGATTATGCCGATCTTCCAACGCCATCACTTGCCTCCGGGGCCCTGAAGGGTGCTCCACTCCCTGTAACTAGCAGCGGACTCGTCGCAAGCCGTGCGCGCAGAAGTATTATAGGGCGGGGCGTTGGTATTAGGCCGTTATCAAACGTTCGATTAACCCTGACTTCCCCTGCCCGCTTCCGTAAGCTGAGTCCGGGAACGATGGGGAGATACTGGAATGCTGAAACGGTTAGCCGTTTTGACCGCCGCGATGCTGGGGCTGAGCGTAACGGCGGCACATGCAACTTACTCGGTCGTCGCTTATGACCCCGATACCGGTCAACTGGGCGTCGCCGTGCAGTCGAACACGCCGTCGGTCGGGGCGCGCGTGCGCTGGGGCATGGCCGGCGTCGCGGCCATCGCGAGCCAAGCCGGTTCCAATCCGATGATGGGCGAAATCGGCGTCACGCTGATCCAGCGCGGCTTTTCCCCGGAGGAAGCCCGCGACATGCTGGTGAAGATGGACAATGGCGCCGCCAACCGGCAGTTCGCCATCGTCGATACCAAAGGCCGCACCGCCGGGTGGACCGGTGACGCCACGTCCGGTTTCGCTGGCCATATCTGCCAGCCCAACTTCTGCGTGGAGGCCAATACGATGACCGGCCCCGAGGTCCAGAATTCCATGGCGATCGCCTACGTCAAAACCACGGCGCAGAAATTACCGCTGGTCGAGCGGCTGATCGCGGTGCTGGAGGCAGCCGAAGCGGCCGGCGGCGACCGCCGCGGCAAACAGTCGGCCGGCGTGATGATTTTCGCGCAGCGCGCCGTCGCCGGTTACGGTGACCACATGTACGACATCCGCGTCGACGACAATGCCGACCCGCTTAAAGAACTCCGCCGTATCTACAACGTCACCGAAGCCCGCAACCTGCCCAACCATGTCGGCGATCATATCGCCGCCGGAAAGTTCGACGAAGCCTTGGCGGAAGTAAACAAGCGCCTTGCGCTCGATCCAACAAGCGACGACGCACTAGGTGATCGGGCACGCGTCTATCTCGCCATGAACAAGACTGCCGATGCGATAAAAACGTTACGTCAGGCCATCGGCATCAACCCAAAGCTCTACTACCAAGTCCTGCGCAACGAAGATTTCAAGCCACTGTGGGACAACGCCGGCTATCGGGCGCTCGGTGACTACAGCCGCTTCCATCCTTTAGCCGCCAGCGCGTCCGGATCCGACAGCATGCCGATGCCTCCGCTTCCCTAAGCCTTCGAAACCGGGCGGAATTTTCCGGTCGTGGCGTCCATGGGTATCGTCAACGACCTCGACCTTGAACCCGACGTTGTCGAATTCCTTCAGCGGTAATAGGCGACCGAAAAGAGGCCAGCTGGTGATTTTCTAACTGCACCCGCGTCAGCTTGTCGCTCATTGCCCCACATTGGTAGCCGAAGTGTGGCCTTTTTCTTGCCCGTGCCCCTGTGTTTCCGTATCGTTACAGGAGCTAGTTGGGGGATCGAGGTGCTGAAAAGGTCGTTGTTCGCAGGTGCGGCGTTTGCCGCCCTGATGGTTCCCCTCGCGGCGAGCGCGCAGCGCGCGAGCGAAAACGCAGTCACCTCAGCCGAAGACGCTTTCGGTGTCTCCATCGGCGATCAGAATGTCGGACTTTATAGCGACACCAGCGCGCGCGGGTTCAGCCCCCAGCAGGCGGGCAACATTCGCCTCGACGGACTGTACTTCGATCAGCAGTTCATGCTGAACGGCCGTATCGATACCGGCACCATCATGCGCGTCGGCCTCTCGGCGCAGTCTTATCCCTTCCCCGCGCCGACCGGCATCGCCGATATCCAGATGCGCCGTCCAGGAGACACGTTCGCGGGAAGCCTCAGCTTGCAGTACGGACCCTACGGAAATGCGCAAGTCGAGGCGGACGTCTCGACGCCGATCATCAAGGATCGGCTCGGCGCCATCGCAAGCCTGGCGCTCTCACGCAACAAGTATGACTGGCGCGCCACCTACGACAATATCGTCTCCTCAGCGGCCGTGAACTGGACACCGAGCGACAAGGTCAATGTGCTGGGCTTCTTCCATAGCCTAAACGGCATAGATGGCGAGGCCCAACCGTTCATGTTCACCTCGGGCGCCTTCACGCCGCCGAAATACGATCGCTCGGTGTACTTCGGCCAGGAGTGGGCGTCGCGCAACCGCAACGCCCGCAACTTCGGCGGTATCGTTCTCGCGGAGCCCGTCGACGGCTGGCGCCTGCGCGCGGGGTTGTTTCGGTCGGTCAACGACCTCAAAGACGAATACATCATGTTCTTCCGCAATGTGCAGCAGGACGGAAGCGCCCTTCTCGACATCACACGCAGCCAACCGCAGTACGCGGCCTCGACGTCGGGCGAAGTGCGCCTTTCGCGCGCCTTCATCGAAGGCGAGCGCCAGCACACGTTTCACTTCGCGGTGAAAGGCCGCGATGTCCACCGTGACTTCGGCGGCAGCGATACGCGCTCCTTCGGCGCGGCGCGCATCGGCGTGATCAGTCCGGTCCCTGAGCCCGTCTACAATCTGACCGCGCCCAGCCGCGACGATGTCTTCCAAGCGACGCCCGGCATCTCCTACGTCGGCCAATGGCGGAATGTCGGCGAGTTGAGCCTTGGCGTGCAGAAAACCTTCTACGACCGCAAGGTCAATCAGCCCACGCTGCCGGAAGCGAAAACCAAAAGCCGTCCCTGGCTGTACAACGCGACGCTGGCGATCAACGCAACGCCTGAGCTGGCATTCTACGCCGGCTACACACGCGGCCTCGAGGAATCCGGAATCGCGCCCGAAAACGCGACCAATCGGGGCGAGGCCCTGCCCGCCAGCATGACCGAGCAGATGGATGCGGGCTTGCGCTACCGCATCACGCCGCGCCTGACGATGATCGCGGGCGTGTTCGAAGTGAAGAAACCTTTCTTCGAACGCGATGCCGTCAATCTATTCACCGATGTGGGTGACGTCAGCCACCGCGGCGCGGAGTTCTCGCTTTCTGGTCAGCCAATCCCCGGCCTTACCGTCGTTGCCGGCGCCATGCTCCTAAAGGCGCGCATCCAAGGCAACCAGGCGACCGCCGGCGTCATTGGTCCCGTCCCTGTGGGCCGCCCCTCACGCAACATCCGCCTCAACGTCCAATATGGACCGAAGGAATGGAACGGGCTCGCGTTGACCGGGGCCGTGGTGCAGGACGGGCCTGTGTACGCCAACCGCGCTAACACGTTTGAGCTGCCTTCGATCACGACATTGGACCTCGGGGCGCGCTATAACTTCAAACTCATGGATAACGCCGCCTCGGCCCGCGTCCAGGTCATGAATGTCCTAAACGACTGGTCCTGGACGGTGACCTCATCGGGCGCTTTTGTGCCGAACAAGGCGCGCCGCGTGCAGGTGAATTTGGTTTCGGACTTTTAGGGAGAAGAGACATGCGTATTTCAATGATCGTGGCCGCGGCGGCGCTCGCCGTGACCGGCGCTCAAGCGGCCGAGGAAGCGCCGACGCCGGCGACGATGCAAATGAGCACGGCTTCGTTCACGGACGGCGGCGACGCGCCGGAAAAGCACACCTGCCTTTCGAAGAATCCCGTCTCGCCGGGCTTCACCTGGATCGATCCGCCGACCAGCACCGTCAGCTACACGTTGATGTTCCACGTGCCAGATGTGCATCCGAACAAGGGCAAGGACGACAGCTTCCACTGGGCGGTCTGGAACATCCCCGGCACGGCGCGTTCGCTGCCCGAGGGCATCCCCGCGAAGACGCCGCTCGCTGACGGTTCGCAGCAGACGCAGCACGATGGTCATATCGGCTACTCGCCGATGTGCGGCCGCCCGGGTAAGAAGCTGCACTACATGTTCGAGCTCTTCGCGCTCGACATCAAACTCGACTTGCCGCCGACGGCGGGCCGCGACGAAATCCTGAAGGCCATGGACGGCCATATCGTCGGCAAGAACATGTACATTGGCCGCTTCAGCAAACCCGGCAAGCTGGCCCCGGTCGCGGCAAGCTCGTTCTAGGCTCCTCTGTCATCCCGCGATCCACCTGACCCGCTTCACAGCTTCCGCGGATCGCGGGGAATGATAACCGGAGGGGGAACGATACCCTTGGTGAGTCGTTTTATATCGAGTTCTCATCTGATTTTCCCATGCCCCGTAAAACCAAGATCGCTACCGAAGTCATTCCCAAGCTCGAAAAGGGCTTGAAAAAGGAACGTACCAACATCGATCCGGTGATCGATGGAGAGGAACTGGCGCTGACAAGGTTCCTGCGAAAGTCAGGCGTTGAGTCCGAGACGCATTCGAAACCGGCGCTCGCGAAGTTGATTGTCGAGTTTTTGAGACATCGCAAGCGCCACTAAGGACAAAACAAAAGGCCCGGTCTTCACCGGGCCTTCTGAGTCATAGAGTAAGGTGATCCCGGCCTTCGCCGGGAGGACACCCGCCGGGGGTCACTTCACCGTCTGGGGCTCTTTGGCGCCGTCGCCCTCCACGTCACCGTCAAGCTCGTCGTCTTCGCCTTCCTTCTTCGGCGCCGCTTTGAACGGCGTGATGGTGAAGGAGGGCTTGTCGTCGACGATATCGACGCGCACGTGGCCACCGGTGATGAGATCGCCGAACAGGAGGTGATCGGCGAGCGGCTTCTTGATCTCCTGCTGGATCACGCGGCCCAGGGGACGGGCTCCCATTCTATTGTCGTAGCCGCGCTTGGCGAGCCACAGCTTGGCTTCGATCGTGAGTTCGATGGTGACGTTGCGGTCCGAAAGCTGCCCTTCGAGCTGCATTACGAACTTGTCCACGACCTTATTGATCACTTCCGGCGAAAGGTTCGCGAAGGTGATGATCGCATCGAGGCGGTTCCGGAATTCCGGCGTGAACATCCGTTCGATGGCTTCCTGATCCTCGCCCACGCGGTTCTCGCGTTCGAAGCCGATAGCATTCTTCGCGAGCTCCGACGCACCAGCGTTGGTGGTCATGATCAGAATCACGTTGCGGAAGTTGACGCTCTTTCCGTTGTGGTCCGTGAGCTTGCCGTGGTCCATCACCTGCAACAGGATGTTGTACAGATCCGGGTGCGCCTTTTCGATTTCGTCGAGCAGCAGCACGCAGTGCGGATGCTGATCGACGGCATCCGTCAGGAGGCCGCCCTGGTCGAAACCGACGTAGCCCGGCGGCGCGCCGATCAGGCGCGAAACCGAGTGCCGTTCCATGTATTCGGACATATCGAAGCGGTGCAACTCGATGCCGAGCGAGGCGGCGAGCTGACGTGCGACTTCGGTCTTACCGACGCCCGTGGGCCCGGCGAACAGGTACGAGCCGATCGGCTTCTCCGGTTCACGCAGGCCGGCGCGCGCCAATTTGATGGCGCTCGAAAGCGCGGTGATCGCGTTATCCTGACCGAACACCATCGTCTTGAGGTCGCGTTCCAGGTTCTGCAGCGACTTTTTATCGTCGCGCGAGACGCTCTTGGGAGGAACGCGGGCAATCTTGGCCACCACGTCTTCGACGTCCTTCACCGAGACCACCTTGCGGCGCTTGTTCTCGGGCAGAAGCATGCGCGAGGCGCCCACTTCATCAATGACGTCGATGGCCTTGTCCGGCAGCTTGCGGTCGTGAATGTATTTCGCGGCCAGTTCCACCGCCGTGCGGATCGCTTCGGAGGTGTAGCGGACCTTGTGATGTTCCTCGTAGTAAGGCTTGAGGCCCTTCAGGATTTTGATCGTGTCTTCGATGGTCGGTTCTGTGACATCGACCTTCTGGAAGCGGCGCACGAGCGCGCGGTCCTTTTCGAAATACGTGCGGTATTCCTTATAGGTCGTCGAGCCCATGCAACGCAGGCTGCCCGAGGCGAGCGCCGGCTTTAGAAGGTTCGACGCATCCATCGCCCCACCCGAGGTGGCGCCGGCGCCGATGACCGTATGTATCTCATCGATGAACAGAATCGCGCCCTTGGTCGCTTCCAATTCCGAGACCACGGCCTTCAAACGTTCCTCGAAGTCGCCGCGATAGCGCGTGCCGGCGAGCAGTGACCCCATGTCGAGCGCGAAGATGATCGCATCGTGCAGGACTTCGGGTACTTCCTTATTGATGATGCGGCGCGCGAGGCCTTCGGCGATCGCCGTCTTGCCGACGCCAGAATCACCCACATACAGCGGATTGTTCTTGGTGCGGCGGCACAGGATTTGGATCGTGCGCTCGATTTCCTTGTCGCGGCCGATCAGAGGATCGATCTTGCCGGCGCGCGCTTTTTCATTGAGGTCCACGCAATACGCCGACAGCGCCTCGCGGCCCTTCTTCACGACTTCTTCCGAGCGCGCTTCCTGATCGGCGCCGCCGACAGGCTTGCGTTCCGCCGCGCCGCCGGCGGCAGGGCGCTTGGCAATGCCGTGCGAGATGTAATTGACGGCGTCGAGACGGGTCATGTCCTGCGTCTGCAGGAAGTATACCGCGTGGCTCTCGCGTTCGGAGAACAGGGCCACAAGCACATTGGCGCCGGTGACTTCTTCGCGACCCGACGATTGAACGTGGATAGCGGCGCGTTGGACGACGCGTTGGAAGCCGTTGGTGGGTTTCGGGTCTTCGCCCAGCGGCGAGACGAGTTCAGTGAGTTCGTCGTTTAAGAAATCGCGCACTGTGTTGCGCAACTGATCGATATCGACGTTGCAGGCCCGCATCACAGCGACGGCGTCGACGTCTTCGCATAAGGCCATCAAAAGGTGTTCGAGGGTCGCGTACTCATGTCTGCGTTCTGCAGCGGCCGCGAGCGCGGCGTGGAGGGTTTTTTCCAGGTTCTGCGATAACATCGACAACGACGTGCTTCCTTTTTAATAAAGAGCGCTTTCCCCCTACATAGGTCGGCGCTCACACTACTTCAGCCCCCCCGCTACTCCTTCTCGAGCGTACATTGCAGCGGATGCTGGTTCTTACGCGCCAGTTCCATGGTCTGGTTGACCTTGGTCTCGGCGACCTCGAAGGTGAACACGCCGCAAACGCCCACGCCCTTCTGGTGGACGTGCAGCATGATCCTAGTCGCTTCCTCGGCGGTTTTGCTGAAGTAACGTTCCAACACATGGACAACGAATTCCATGGGCGTGTAGTCGTCATTCAGCATCAAGACTTTGTACATCGAAGGCTTTTTGACCTTCGGGCGCGGCTTGACGACGACGTTCGTGGTCGTGCGCCCATCACCACCGCCATTGCGGCGGTCGTCGCCGTTGTCGCCGGCGAGCACGGTCTGAAAACCGGAGGCTGAGGCCCCCGGGGCGGAAAGTGGCGCGAATTCAGTCATTTTAACCAAGGTGAACATCCGGTCCCAGCATCACTCAAGAATAGCAAACGAGACATTAAATATGGCGCAAAAATCCGTGTGCCAGTGTGACCGCCGTCACCCCTGCCACGCGCCTTTGCCATAACGCCGGCGGAGGACCACCCGGCTCCAATCCAAGGCGAATTTAGCAGGAACACCCCCTACACCGTGACGTTGTGCCCTTGTGCCCGCACCGCGAGGAGCCGGGCACTTGTTCGCAAGGAAGTAGAAATCTGGTTCGATTCAATGAGATGGCTTGCCAGCCCGAGTCGTTTTACGTATCCTTTGCTCACGCTGGTAAGGCTGGAATTAACCCCTGCGCCCATAGAATGGCGGTCGGCGAGAAGAGTGGACGCCGCGTCCCACCGTGAATTTACCCACAGGTGGGCGAAGTTTTGGGTCGTGTTTAAATTTCGGGTTGGGAGAAAAGGATGGCGTTTCGCGCAGGATTAGTACGTTTCGCGGCCATCGCGATGCTGGTTGTTGCCCCGTCGTTGGCGCAGGCCGCGAAATCGCCCAAGGCGCCCGCCTCGCCGGTGACCGGCCGCTATGCGACGATCGTCATGGAAGCCGGCACGAACCGCGTCCTATACGCCACCGATCCCGACGAATTGCGTCATCCCGCCTCGATGACCAAGATGATGACCCTCCTCATGCTGTTCGAAGCCATGGACCGCGGCGAAGTGACCATGGATACGCGCATGAAGGTGTCTAAATTCGCCGCCACGCGTCCGCCGACGAAGCTGATGGTGAAGGCCCGCTCGACCGTCCGCGTCGAGGACGCGATCAACGCGCTCGTTATCCTGTCCGCCAACGACATCGCCACCGTGGTCGCCGAACACCTGGGGGGCACGGAAGGCAAGTTCGGCCAGATGATGACCGCGCGCGCCCATGAACTGGGCATGAGCAACACTGTTTTCCGCAATGCCTCGGGCCTTCCCGATCCGCAGCAGGTTTCGACCGCGCGCGACATGGCGACTCTGTCGCTGGCGCTGATCGACAAGTTCCCCCAGCATTATGCGGTTTTCTCGAAGGATCAGTTCACCTTCAACGGCTACACTTACCGCACTCACAACCGCCTGCTGGCCGCCTATGAAGGCGCCGACGGTCTCAAGACCGGTTTCATTAACACCTCGGGCTTCAACCTCTCCGCTTCGGCGATGCGCGACGGCCACCGTATTGTCGCGGTAACTTTTGGCGGTCCGACCGCCGCTGCCCGCGACCGTCACGTGGCGGACCTTCTCGACCGCGGCTTCGCGCTGCTTGCGAACCAGCCCGAAACCACCGTGGCAACGGCCCGTATTTATAACTACGAAGAAAACTTCAAGAAGCCGGCGCAACCGATCATGGTGGCCCGCGCTGGAACCAAAACCGCCAAGAAGGGCAAGACTCGCGCCTCTGAAACCGCTATCGGCGACGTGAACGAGCCGGCCAGCACACTCTCCGCCGCGATTCCCGCCGCCGCTCAAGGCATGTGGGCGATCCAGGTGGGCGCCTTCTCCAACCGCGCCACGGCCGAAACGCAAGCCCGCGCCGCCGAACTCAAGCTTAAGCCGGATTACGCCAGCGCCTCCGCCGTCGTTCAGGCGGGCAAGAGCAACGGCAAGACCATCTACCGCGCTCGCATCGTGGGTCTGCCGAAGTCCGATCTGATCCGCGCCTGCGCCATCGCCGCACCGAAGGCCAAGAATGCCTGCCAGGCGATCTCGCCGGAAACCGCGGCCGCCCAGGTGGCTTCCCGCTAGGCCCGGCTCCAGGCCCGACACCGCAGACGCCCCGCCAAAAACGGGGCGTTTTGCTTTTTTCTGCCTGTAATTACTAGGTTTTTCCAAAGCACGTTGAGAAATGCCCCGATTGCTGTTATATTAGCAGCCATCGAGTTTCTGCCTGCCTGGTCGCGGGCCCTCCTAGGGCCAACTCCAAGACAACGCTGGATTCGTATCGCGGTTGTTCGATTGTCGTGCCGCCGCACGCGCATACATGCGCTTTCTGAGGAGATAAAAATGGCTCAAGGTACTGTTAAGTGGTTCAACGCCCAGAAGGGCTTCGGTTTCATCCAGCCGTCGAACGGCGGTAAAGATGTGTTCGTGCACATCAGCGCCGTGGAACGCGCCGGTCTCGGCACGCTCAACGAAGGTCAGAGCATCAGCTATGACGTCGTGAACGAGCGTGGCAAGGACGCCGCCGCGAACCTCAAAGTCGGCTAAGTCTTTTAAGCTGCGGAGACGGCCTCGCTTAACGCGAGGCCGTTTTCTTTTTCCGGGGGGCCTAACGAGCGAACGAACGAGACTTTCATTTCACTTTCAGGAGTACGACGAATGGCCAACGGAGTTTTCAAGAGCGGCGATAGCGTGGTTTATCCGGGCCATGGCGTAGGGACGGTTGGTGATACCAAGACGGAGACGGTGGGCAACCAGGCCATCGACTTCCTTATGGTGCGTTTCGAGACGGGCATGACGGTGCGCATCCCCACCGGCAACATCAAGAAGTGCGGCTTGCGGCGCGTATCGACGCGCCAAGTGATGCGCGACGTATTCGGAGTGCTGAGCAAAGGCGCTCCCGCAACGCGCAAGAAGGCGATGTGGCGCCACCGTGCTTTGGAATACGCCGCCAAGATGAAGACAGGAGATGTGGTCGCCATCGCCGAGATCGTGCGGGATCTTCACCGCGCGCCGGGCGAAGGTGAATCCTCGTTCAGCGAAAAGGCCATTTACCAGCAGGCCTGGGATCATCTGATCCCGGAGATCGCCGCGGTGCAGGAAACGGACAAGGAGTCCGCCGCGAAAAAAGTCGTGAGCCTGTTGGAAGCGGCCTAACCCGCAATCTCTAAGCTTTCCAAGAAACGCCCCGCCCAAAGCGGGGCGTTTTGCTTTTGGGGCCGGCGCTCATGCTTTGGGGCTACGCGAGACGAGCGCTGCACGACCCGAGCGGTGAGCTGACCTTCGCCCATAACGACCGATAGGCGAACTCTTTCCATGTAGCACGCCGCGGCGCCGGAACCCGGCTGGCATGCGCGGCGTTTCATCTGCGCCCGTTTTTTTTCCAGGCCATTCTCGTTTCAACACGCCGATGCTCTCTTGCCTTTCCTTGCGACGCCCCCTCCCCGCCACCGTTCAAAGAACCACGCCGTGAATTGGCCTGCGCGGCTGTGGATCGTGCGGCACGGGGAGAGCGCGGGCAATGTCGCCTACACAGAGGCCGAAGCGGCTGGCGCGGCACGGATCGCGATTCCGGGCCGTGATGTCGACGTGCCCCTGAGCGAGCGCGGCGCACGCCAGGCCAGCGCGGTGGGAGCGTGGTTCGCAGAGCAAAATGCCGACTTGCAGCCTCAAGTGATCCTCGCCTCACCCTACGTGCGCGCGCGGAACACCGCCGAGTTGATCCGCGCCAAGTTACCCCCGGGAATGCGCGACAAGCCGCTCATCTTCGATGAGCGGCTGCGCGAGCGCGAGCTGGGCCTTTTGGATGCGTTCACCGTGCACGGCATCAGGGCCATGTACCCCGAACAGGCGGAGCGCCGCGAGGTGCTAGGCAAGTTCTATTACCGGCCACCCTCGGGTGAGAGCTGGTGCGATGTGATCCTGCGGCTGCGCAGCGTGCTCGATACCATTTCGCTCCACTACGCCGGTCAGCGTGTGCTGATCGTGACTCATCAGATGGTGGTGCTGTGCTTCCGCTATCTGATCGAAAACCTGGATGAAGGCACGGTGCTGACGATCGACCGCAGCGCCGATGTCGCGAACTGCGCCATCACGGAGTATGAGGCGCGGCGGAAAGGCGACGGCGAGTGCCTCGCGCTGACGCGCTACAACTTCATCGATCCCCTGGAGCAGGCAAATGCGCCGATCACGCGCGCGCCGAGCAAGGGCGGGCTGAAAGCGTGATGGCGCGCCCCGGAGACAGCGCCGCACCACTCACAGCAGCGGAGCTGCGCAAATATGCCCTGCCCCGCCTCGACAACGGCGCGGACAAGGAGATGCGCGGCCCCGTGTTCGTGATCGGGAGTTCGCGGACCGTACCCGGCGCGGCTTTGCTGACCGGCGTCGCCGCGCTGCGGGCGGGTGCGGGGAAACTCCTGATCGCCGCGCCCCGAAGCCTTGCGATGGGACTTGGATTGGCGGTTCCTGAAAGCGGGATCATTCCACTGGCGGAGACAAAGAACGGCGAGCCACACGCGGGTTCGGCGTTGCGGCACGGCCTCGCCAATGCCGCCGCGGCAGTGGTGGGCCCGGGCCTCCTGGCGTCCGGCGGTGGCGGTGCGCTGGCGCGCGCGGTGCTCAATTTGCCCTGCTCCGGTCCGCTGATCCTGGATGCGGGGGCGCTGCAGGCGGTGCGGCCCGACGCGAAGCTCCCGCGGCGCGGCCCGGCCGTGATCCTGACGCCGAATTACCGGGAGATGGCGGAGCTTACGCGAACGCCCCTCACAAGGCTGGAGGCCGACCCGTTGAAGGTCGCGCGCGCCGTCGCACGGACGACCGGCGCTTTCGTCATCCTCAAAAGTGAGATCACGCATGTCGTCACTCCCGCCGGCACGGCGTGGGTGCATGTTCGGGGCATGCCTGGACTGGCGACGTCCGGATCGGGAGATGTCCTTGCAGGCGTGATCGCGGGGCTCGCGGCACGGTGCGGGGATGCGCTGACCGCTTGTCTATGGGGCGTGGCGGCAAACGCCAGGGCGGGAGCGCGATTAAGCAGGAGGATTGGAGCAATAGGTTTCTTGGCGCGGGAGCTACTGGAAGAGATTCCAGGTGCGCTACGCAAGGCCTAGGCGCTTCGCGCGCTCCCTAAAGGCGCGCTCCCCACCTTCCAATATATCGCAGACGGACTCGCGCATCTCGTCGAGGCTGCCGGTACGGTACGTGATTGGCGGCAGCCCCTCGCCTGTGTTGTCGCCGATATCGGCGACGATGACTTGATCGGCATCCGTGTTGATGACGAGGTTGGCGTTGTGGGTGACGAGGATCACCTGCCGCTTTTGTTTGGCGGCGGCGAAAAGCCCGACGAGTTCATCGTAGACGGACTTCGGATCGAGGTTCTCTTCCGGCTGGTCGATGATAAGCGGGCGGTCGTCGTCTTCGTCGAAGCCGAGGTAGAGAAGCAGAAGCACGATACCGCGGGTGCCCGGAGAGAGATGGCGGATATCGACGCCATCGTAGGCAACGGTATAGCGCACCGCGATATGGTCCGTGGCCGTGAGCCAGGCGATGAAACGCTGAGCCCAGTCGCGATGTTCGCCGCTGACGGGATCGATAAAAGGCGCGTGTTGGATCAAACTGTCGAGGTGCGCTTCACGGAAATCCGTCATTGCGGCCGAGATGGTTTCGGGGTTGCCCGTTTCCCAGGCCTCCTTCAATGGGCCGGCCGCGCGCGACAGGGCACCGGGCGCCGAGAAAGCGCCGGGGTGGCGTAGGTCCAAGAGATCCTCGCCCGCGCGCACCCACCTTGCGAGATCGGCGGTGCGCCTGACCGAGAAGGAAAGCTTGCGCAAGGAGCCGCTCGCGCCAGCGATCCGCGCGGCGATAGGCGCGTAGAGATCGGTCAGCGTATCCTCCTCCGCCTTGAGAGCCTGAAAAATCCGCTGGTAAGCCGCCCCGCGTTCGGCCTGGAGTTCGGCGAGGCGCGCTCCTGCGCCATCGGCGTCTTCGCGGCGCGCCTTGAGCTGGGCGAGCAGGTCGTTCTCGGCAACGATGCGCCGCGACAGCGTTGTGAACACCTCCGACGTCTGGCGGTCGAGGCTGACGCGCTGGCCGAGGCGCGCGATCTCGGCCTCCAGGATGGCGAGCGGCACCTTCTCGAGGTCCATGGTGGGATGGATGAGTTCGATGTCCGGGTTTAGTTGGGTTCCTGGGGGAGCGCTGGCGCCAATCGGCGGCCGGCCGCGCCAGCTGGCCGCGCTGCGCTGAGCACGTGCGATCTGTTCGGCAAGTACCCGCTCGACCGGTCCGGTGTAGTCGAGCTGGAATGGCGCCCAGGCATCGCCCTTGATACCGGTCCCCGCGTAACGGCGCTGAAGCGCCTGTAAAGCCTCGACCGCCTGCTCGCCGCGAAAACGCTCCACCTCGTCCTTCAGCGCAAGAAGCTGTTGCTCCTGCAAGGTGAAGAAGCGCACGAAGCTCCGCACACGTTCAGCGGCCTGCGTGAGAGCGGTCAGCCGGGCCACGTTGTCGGCGCCTTTGTGACCCGCGAGTTTATCTCGGTCCGCGACCAGACGCGCGGCAAGCGCGGTCTTTTCGGCGATTTGCATCTGCAGCGCCGGAAGCTGCGCGTGTTTCTGACTTTCGCCTGCAATACGCGCGGATAAGGCGACGAGCGCGGCTTCCTCACGGGCGCGGGCGTCACGATGACGGCTGGCCCGCTGGGTGAGAAGCTCCTGAAAGTCGATTGCGCCCTGACGCTCCGTCACATCGTGGGATTCAAATACGATCCGTTCGATTTCGTGCAAAAGCCCGCTGGTGACGCCGTCTGAGGCACATAGCTCCTCGACGAATTGCTGCGAAAGGTAGCGCGCGCGAGGACCAAGCCGGCGTTCATGGTTTGAGATGAGATCACGCGTGAACATCTCCCCACCGGTCCAGGTCAAAGAGACGGCGGCTTCTTTCAGGAAGGGTTGCGCGCGGTAAAGGAAGGCCCGCGTGTTGACGCCAGGCGGAATGGCGTCGCAGCCAGCGGCGATCATCTCAGCGAGCGCGGTCTTGCCCGCGCCCCGCGCGCCGATAATGGTTATGAGCCCGGATCGGAGCGCAAGATGCGGCGTACGCAACCACCGCACATTTGTAACGGAAATGGCGGCTAGGGTTTGGCTCGGGTGAAGAGGACTTTGATCCATTCCTTGGTCCATGCGCCGCCATTCGTCAAAGGCCGCGCGGGAGAGAAAAGGGTCCACGGCGCGGATCATAAGGTCCTATTTGCACGGGTAAATATGGTGACGTCAGGGCAACGGTGGGCGTGGGCTTTTGATTTTACTAAAAGGAAGTGAGACACTTGTTCGTGGAAAAACAGTGCGGAAACTCACGTTATGTTTTTGCCGAACCGGAGAGCATTGACGATGCGCGCATCATTCGTTTTAGGAATCGCGTTACTTGCGGGCGGCCCCGCCATGGCGGCCGAAGTCCTGGATGTGGCCTCCGCGAAGGCCATCATCGCCCGCACACTAGCCGCGGACTATCCGCGCCTCGATGCGCTGTACAAGGATCTCCACGCGCATCCAGAACTCGGGATGACGGAAACACGCACGGCGGCGAAGCTGGCGGCCGAGATGCGCGCGGCCGGCTTCGACGTGACCGAGGGCGTCGGCAAGACCGGCGTCGTTGCGATGTACCGGAACGGGCCAGGTCCGCTCGTCATGGTGCGTACCGACATGGACGCTCTGCCCATGGAAGAGAAGACCGGCCTTTCCTACGCCAGCAAAACGAAGCAAATGTGGAATGGGAAAGAGACTTTCACGGCGCATAGTTGCGGACACGACATCCACATGGCCTCGTGGGTGGGCGCCGCCCGCGCCCTCGTGGCGCTCAAATCTCAATGGACAGGCACGTTGATGTTCATCGGCCAGCCCGCCGAAGAAAGCGCCGGCGGCCCCGAGGATATGATCAAGGACAAGCTGTTCGAACGTTTCGGCAAGCCCGACATGGGCTTTGTGCTGCACGTGGGCCCCGACCCCGCCGGACAAGTGAGTTACAAACCCGGCGTGCTGACATCGAATTCGGATTCCATCGCGATCCAGTTCATCGGCCGCGGCGGACATGGCTCGATGCCGAGCGCGGCGATCGATCCGGTTGTCATGGCGGCGCGCTTTATCCTGGACGTCCAAACCGTGGTGAGCCGCGAGAAACCGGCCGGCGAATTCGGGGTGATCACCATTGGCGCGGTCGAAGGCGGAAGCGCGGGTAATATCATCCCGGATCGGGTTTCCTTACGCGGCACCATTCGTTCCTATTCACCCGAAGTGCGCAAGCTGCTGGCCGACGGCGTCCATCGCACGGCCGCCGCCGTGGCGATGATGGCGGGCGCGCCGGAACCCGAAATCCGGATCACCACCGGCGGCACCGCCGTTGTGAATGATGCGAAGCTCGCCGAACGCACGGGTGCGGTGTTCCAGGCAGCCTTCGGCGAGAATGCGATCCGCAACGACGAGCCGGGATCGGCGAGCGAGGACTATTCCGTGTTCGTGCTGGCGGGCATCCCTTCGATGTATTTCGGTATCGGGGGATCGGATCCGGTCAAGGCCAAGGAAGCCAAGGAAAAGGGCATTGAGATGCCGTTCAACCATTCGCCGCAGTTCGCGCCCGCCCCCGCGCCGACCATAAAGACCGGTGTCGAAGCCATGACGCTGGCGGTGATGAATGTGATGCAGAAGTAGACCGCTTTGCTTTCCCTCCAGGAAATGAGACACTTTTTACCGGGGGAATACCGATGAACAAGCTTGCCAGCCTGACGGCCGCGATTGCGGTCCTTTCCCATGCGGCTCTGGCCGCCGAAGCGCCCGCGCCACGTTGCCTCGGCGCCATCAGCTCTTGCATCAAAATCCAGGGCTCCTTGAGCATGGAGACCAACGTCGGGTTCGTGCTCGATATCGAAGGCTCGCGCTCCTTCGTCATGAGCCGTCATCCGCCGCCGCGCGCTATCAGCGAGATTATAGGCCTCGATCTCAGCGCCAAAATCGACGGCGTCTACACTGTCTGTCCGATGCGCCACGACATCAACCAATTCGGTCACCGGCATATCTACTGCATGGAAAACTTCGAGAATCTGGTGGTGACGCCGAGCGGTTCGGCGAAGCCCACGCTGTGTAAGACCTACACATGCAAAAAATAAACGCCCTTCTCGCCGCGGTCGCGCTGACGGCGATGAGCGCGCCCACCCTCGCGCACGACGCCATGATGCTGTCGCTACGTAACCTCAAGCCCAACCCCGGCGAGGGCGTCGCCTGGTTCCAGATCGAGATGGATGAGCCGGCGGCGATTACGTACCGCTGTCAAAACATTCCGTTCTGGACCATCAACACCGCACAGATCGAACTGGAAGGGCACAAGGTCATTCTGGAAGGCTGGACCGACAGCCAAGCCGCGCGCATCGGCGCGAATCAGCTCGACCGTTTGAACAATCTCCTGTTCCTGATGCGCTTCGAGGATGAGCCCTTCCCTTTGAAGCTGACGGGACGCATCCAATATTGGCGGCGCGACGACAAGGGCCTCATTCAAATCCGCGAGGAAGAACTGAAGCCCAACCAAATCGCACTTGAACCCCGACTGGCGTGTCCACCGCAGCCGTAAGCGGCCGCATCACGCCGTCATGTCAAATCCCGGACCGTGATTTTGATAGGCTTGGCGCGGTTGGTCGTGCGCTGATAGATGGTGCGCGCGGCTTCCTGGAACCATTCGCGGTTCCGGTCGTAGATCTTGAATTTCTGCTGCTGGGTCAGCTCTTTCGTCGATTCAGCCACGCGTTTGAGCGCGGCATTCTCGATCAGGAAGCGGATGCGCGCGCCCTCATCGGCACCCACGAACTGGAGATCGTTTCCAACCAGAGTGACGCTGGCGCCGACCTCGAAGCGAAGCACCATATTCAGGCCCGGACTTAATGCCCCACGCTTTCCGTCGGAAGATCAAGACCGCTTGCCTTTAGCTGCCCGGCAAGTTCGGCTTTCAGCATATCCAATGCACTGTCGCTCGCCGCCTCGGCGCGCGCGACCAGCACAGCCTGCGTGTTCGACGCGCGCAGCAGCCACCAGCCGCCGTTCGAGTTCACGCGCACGCCGTCGATATCGGATACATTCGCGCCGGACTTCTGCAGGCGCGCCTTCACTTCGTCTATGACCGCGAACTTGCGAGTGTCGTCGCAGGGGAAGCGCAACTCCGGCGTGTTCACCATGATCGGCATCGCGTCGTAACGCTTGGCGAGATCGAATTTGCCTTCCCGGGCCATGATCGACAGAAATCGCACGGCGGCATACACGGCATCGTCGAAGCCGTAGTACTTGTCCGCGAAGAAGATGTGCCCACTCATTTCACCGGCCAGCGGCGCCTTGGTTTCGGCCATCTTGTTCTTGATCAGCGAATGGCCGGTTTTCCACATGAGAGGTTTGCCGCCCATGCGGCCTACTTCGTCGAACAGCGCCTGGCTGGCCTTCACATCGGCGATGATCGGCGCGCCCGGTAAATCATTGAGGACGTCCTCGGCGAGCACCTGCAGGATCTGATCGCCCCACAGGATGCGGCCCATGCCGTCCACGACGCCTATACGATCGGCGTCGCCGTCAAAGGCGAAACCAACGTCAGCCTTCTGTTTGGCGACTTCGGCGATCAGTTGTTCGAGGTTCTTGGGCACCGTTGGGTCCGGATGATGCGCCGGGAAAGTGCCATCGATCACGCCGTTCAGCACGATGTGCGTACCGGGGAGCTTTTTCACGAGCGCCGTGACCACTTCGCCGCCGGCGCCGTTGCCCGGGTCCCACACGGCCGTGAGTTCGCGCGTACCTTTGAAGTCTTTCAGAAGGCGGTTGATATAGTCGTCGAACACCGGGGTGTCGGTGACCGTACCGTCCGCGCCATCGGTTTCACCGCGGGCGGCCATCTCGCCGAGCTTCTTGATGTCGCCGCCGAAAAACGGCTTCTTGTTGAGCATCATCTTGAAGCCATTGTGGGTCGGCGGATTGTGCGACCCGGTCACCATGATGCCCCCGTCCGCGCCGCGCTCCATGGTCGCGAAGTAGAGCATCGGTGTCGGACCGCGGCCGACGCGTTCCACGTCGATCCCGGCCGAACGCAATCCTTCGACAAGCGCAGCCTCCATCCCTGGAGAACTCACGCGGCCGTCGTAGCCGACACAGACACGCTTTCCACCGGAGCGCTTAACAAGCGTTCCGAAAACTTTCCCCACAGCCATGGCGTCCGCTTCGGAGAGCGTTTCACCGACGATGCCGCGAATGTCGTATTCCCGAAGAACGGTGGGATGGAAAGCGTGTTTGAAGGTCATGGGCGTGCAGTACTCACGTTGATGTCCGAGGAAGCGGCCTTGCTTTGCGTTACGGGCCCCGCGCCGAGGCCAGTCGCGGCCTTCAGGGCCGCAAGCGGATCGGAGCCAACATTAGGGTTTTGGACGGTGATTGCCTCCGGCGAGGCCGGCATTTCCTGCGGGCGGCCGATACTGGTGTAGTGGAAGCCCGCGGCTTTCACATCGGCCGGGGTATACACGTTGCGCAAATCGATGAGGACCGGCGATTTCAGCAAAGATTTGGCGCGCGGCAGATCGAGATTGCGGAACTGGTTCCACTCGGTGAGCAGCACGACCGCATCGGCGTCCTTCATGGTGTCGTAGGCGTCATTGCAGTAGACCACGTTCGGAAGCAGTTTTTTGGCTTCGTGCATGCCTTCCGGGTCATAGCCGCGCACCGTCGCGCCTTGTTCTTCGAGCGCGGGAATGATCGAGAGGCTGGGAGAATCGCGCATATCGTCCGTGTTCGGCTTGAACGTCAGGCCCAGGAACGCGATGGTCTTGCCCTTCACGGACCCACCACAAGCCGCGGCGATCTTGTCGGCCATCTTGCGCTTGCGCTTATCGTTGACGTCGACAACCGTCTCGATGATGCGCAGCGGCGCGCCGTAATCCTGCGCGGTCTTCACGAGGGCGAGCGTGTCCTTCGGGAAGCATGAGCCGCCGTAACCGGGGCCGGCGTGCAGGAACTTCTTGCCGATACGCCCGTCGAGACCAATGCCCTTGGCGACGTCGTGCACGTTGGCGCCCACCTTCTCGCACAGATCGGCGATTTCATTGATGAAGGTGATCTTGGCCGCGAGGAACGTGTTCGCCGCGTATTTGATCAGCTCGGAGGTTTCGAGCGAAGTAAACATAATCGGCGTTTCGATCAGGTACAGCACGCGATAGAGCTGGCGCATAACCTTCTGCGCGCGCTCACTTTCGGCGCCGATCACCACCCGGTCCGGGCGCATGAAGTCGTTGATGGCCGAACCTTCACGCAGGAACTCGGGGTTCGACGCGACGTCGAATTCGAGGTCCGGGCGCGCGGCGCGGATGATGCGCTCTACTTGACGGCCGGTGCCCACGGGGACTGTCGACTTCGTCACCACGACCGCATAGCCCGTAAGATTGGCGGCGATGTCCATGGCCGCGCCATAGACGTAGGAAAGATCGGCGTGACCGTCACCACGGCGGCTCGGCGTGCCGACGGCGATGAAAACCGCATCAGCGCCGGCGACCGCGGCTTTGATGTCGGTGGTGAAGGTCAGGCGGCCGGCGGCGGCATTGTCCGCGACCAAGGTGTCGAGACCCGGTTCATAGATCGGGATCTCACCCTTCTTGAGCCGCGCGATTTTCTCGGCGTCGCGGTCCACGCAGACCACGTCCACACCGAACTCGGAAAAGCACGCCCCGGACACAAGGCCGACATAGCCTGTACCGATCACTGCGATGCGCATCTATCTCTCCTCTGGAGCAAAAAGGTCAAAAAAAACTTGCTCCCCCAAGAAGCCCCTTAAGAGTTCATGAGCCGCGCGAGCAGCGGCCTGAGACGCGGCGCGAGTTCCGGGTTCGCCAAAGCAAAAGCGACGTTTGCTTCGATGAAGCCGACCCTCGTTCCGCAGTCATACCTCTTCCCCTCGAAGCGCAGCCCGTGAAAGGGCGTGCGCGATATCGTCTTATTCAAGGCGTCGGTCAGTTGAATCTCGTTACCGGCGCCGCGCGTATGTTTGTCCAATTCGTCGAAAACGGAGTGGTCCAGCACATAGCGCCCGATGATCGCCAAGGTTGACGGCGCCTTCTCCGGCTGCGGCTTTTCCACCAAACCGCGAGCCGAGGCGAGCTTACCGTCGTCGGACGCGACATCTAGAATGCCGTAGCGGCTGGTTTGATCCCGCAGAACATCTTCAACCGCCACAACGTGACCGCCAACCCGGGCATGGGCGTCAATCAGCTGTTTCATGCAGGACGTCTGCGACAGAACCATGTCGTCGGGAAGGATGACCGCGAAAGGTTCGCGGCCCACCAGATCCTTGGCGCACCACACGGCGTGGCCGAGCCCCAGCGGTTCGCCCTGGAGCACCACCTTCATATTGCCCGGGGACAAGATGGCGTCACGGACCAGCTTCAGTTCGGCGGTCTTATTCTTAGCTTCCAGCGACGCTTCGAGCACCGCCTGGGCCGAAAAGTGCGCGGCTATGGCTTCCTTGCCCTCGGCGCTCACGAAAATGAACTCTTCGATCCCCGCCGCGCGGGCTTCCTCGACTGCATATTGGACCACCGGCTTATCGACGACCGGGATCATTTCCTTAGGGATGACTTTAGTGGCAGGAAGAAATCGAGTGCCGAGGCCGGCGACAGGCAGGACCGCCTTACGCACGCGCTGAGCCATTGATGATCCTTATCGAACAATTGCGAAGGAGCCGGCGGGGAACCGACCGTAAGAATTTGTGACACGCCACAGGTCGGCGTGGCAATGCAACCTTTCAATTATGAAGATGTTCCCTTTAGGAGAAAATCCTTTGCCTGGTTCACCTTAGCGGCCAGATAGTCGCTCCCGCCCCGGTCTGGGTGAAGTTGGGCCATCAGCTTCCGGTAGGCGGCTTTGACCTCCTCCGGCCCTGCCCCATCCTTCAAGCCGAGAATTCGCAAAGCCTCATCCCGGCTCATGGCGCCGCTCGTCGCCGGAG
The DNA here is from genome assembly GCA_041906145.1 of Rhodospirillaceae bacterium. Classification (GTDB taxonomy): domain Bacteria; phylum Pseudomonadota; class Alphaproteobacteria; order Rhodospirillales; family Rhodospirillaceae; genus SHVO01. Next base: position 118,401 of record JAYRJU010000008.1, read on the forward strand.
GGGCGCCGGGGCCTGGCCCTTGGGTCTCGCGCCAATCGGGGTGACCCCGGTCCAGGAACGCCTCGAGGAGGTTCACGGAATCCGCGTCGCTCGCGACCTCATTCAGCAATTTCATCAGATCGGCGAGCGGCATCTGGCTCAACCGCCGCCCGCGCGCGCGGCCCGCCGTGACCTCGCCGTCCATGGCTCCCGACGAAAGGTCTAGAGTCATGTTTAAGAACGCGCTGGTGACATGTGATGCATTCTGGGATGCCGGGCCGGCGCCAAAGCCCCTCCCAAAACCGAAGGAACGGAACATGCCGGTGAACTGGCGCATGGAGTTCACCATATGGAACACACGCCATGCCCAGGCGAAGAACGCCATCAGAAGGCCCATCGCAGCGCCAAGACGGCCCGTGCCGGCCAGCACCACGATGCCGAGAATCAGGACACTGGCGCCGATCCACTTGGCCGACGATTTGACCTGTTTCACATCGGCGTCGGAATACCATTTGAGCAGGAAATAGATGGCGACGACGACCGCTATGCCGAGAAGAAGCGGGCCCATTAGGTTTTACCGCTCACTTGGTGGGTGATCTGCAGCGCCGCGCCGCCGGCTTTCGCGCCATAATTCTCCAAGGCTTTCCGCCCGCCGGCCGCGAATACCGCGACGGCTTTGAGAAGGTCGCGCAGTTGCTGCGCGCTGTTCGCATCGAAGGCGGAATAGGCGCCGCGCGTGATGCGTGCGATCTGACGGAAGACGCTGCCCGCAGGCTCGCCGCCACCTTCGTGGAAGATAAACACCGGCACGCCTTGCAGGCCGAGCTGGCCCGCGGCATCGGCAATCGCATCCTGGGATTCTTCGACCGCGTCGCCAATGAAGACCACAGCATTCACCTTGGCCGCCTTCGACGCGGCCAGCGCATGCCGCAGCACACGGACGATCTGCGTATTCCCGCCTTCGACATCGACCGTCCGCATCAAGCCGACGACGCGGCCCGGATCGCCGAGCCAGGGGCTTGCCCCGAAATCCATGACGCCGCGATAATAAACGAGCTGGACGTCGAGCCCGCCCACCGTCGCGGCCTCCTTGAACATATCGCTCTGGATCGCCATGGCCTGTGTCCAGCTGGGCCCGCGGCTCGCGGTCGCATCCATGGCGAAAATCAGCCGCCCGTTCTTGGCGTCCGGGGCACGCATGGGCGTCTTAGCCGCCTGATCGAGGAAAGCGGCGACGCTATTTGAGGTTGGACGCGTGGTGGGGGTCTTGTTACCGGACATAACCTTGATTTGGCATCAGGCGCTAATCAGCGATGTCTCCAGAGTATCTATAAGTCCGAGCGCAATCATCAGAGCCCGCAGCTCCTGCCGGGCCGCCACATGGGACATAGCGAGCGCTCCGTCCTTTGCAAGGGCGGCGAGGTCCTCCACCGTCAATCCGTCGAGAAAAAGCTCGCGGTACACCACACGTTCGGCGATTCCATCCACGAGGCGGAAACCGATGCGCCGCGCGAGTTCAGCCAAGAGCTTCGCGACAAGCTTTTTGTTGCGCGCTTCCAGCTGGCCGAGACGGTTGCGCAGGACGACCCAATCTATCGAACCGCCGTCGCGCTTAGCCCGCAGCTGCTTCGCGCGCCACACGCGTTCCGCATAGTGGCTCGGGCGCACGATCGTCTGCTTCAAGGGGTCGACGTCCGACATGACATCGAGATCGATCAGGCTATCGTTCATCGGCGTGACGATCACGTCCGCGAAGGAATGCCCGATCTGCGACAGCGTGGTGTCGAAGCCCGGTGTATCGACCACGACGACGTTGTGTCCGCTCGTCTCCGCCATCACGCGCGGCAGCTCAATTTCGTAACCAGCTTCGTCGGCGCGTGAATTGATGGCGTGGTGCGCGGGAAGCGGAATGGGAAGCCCGGTGCGCTCCTTGTAACGTTTGCGATTGGCCACGTACTTGCTGAGCGTGCCTTGGCGCGCGTCAAGATCGACTGTCGCGACAGAAAGGCCGCGGTTCATCAAGGCCACCGCGAGATGCATGGCCAGAGTTGATTTGCCGGTTCCGCCCTTTTCATTGCCGAAAACGACGATCCGGGGCGTGGATGGGGAACGCATTCTGCCTACCATAACTGAACGAGCGGGAATCTTAATCGCCGCGAGGGGCGGCGTCTCCCTCGATTTGCGTGCAACCGTATCCGTGGGCCCCTCCCGGGCGCCGAGCGCAACAATTATTTGGCAGGCCTTTTGGGTCTGCAGGCGCGGGGATGAAATTCGGCAGATGTGGTATGCTGGCATGATCGAGGGCGAAGGATTAAGCGTGCATGGAGAATGTCGATTGCATCGTGATCGGCGCGGGTGTCGTGGGACTCGCCGTCGCCAGGGCAATGGCGCGCAAAGGCCGCGAGGTCATCATCCTCGAAAAGGCCGATGCTTTTGGGACGGAGACCAGCTCGCGCAACAGCGAGGTGATTCACGCCGGCGTGTTTTATGTTCATGGTAGCCTCAAAGAGCGCTTATGCATCGAAGGCCGCGACAAGATGTACGCCTTCTGCGACGCGTACGGCGTGACTTATAAACGCAGTACGAAACTGATCTATGCGGCCGACGAAACCGAGCTCGACGGCCTGAAGAGCCTCCAGAAGCACGCGGCCAATAGCGGCGTCTATATGACCTGGATGAGCGCCGCCGACGCGAGGCGCCTGGAGCCGGAGCTTCACTGCGCCGCCGCGCTGCATTCTCCCTTGAGCGGCATTGTCGACAGTCATGCGCTCATGCTCGCATTCTTGGGCGACGCGGAAGCCCACGGCGCCTCCATTGCCTACAACAGCCCCGCCATCGGCGGACGCGGCGCCGAGGACGGCGTCGAGATCGAGACCGGAGGCCCGGACGCCATGAGCCTCAAGGCCCGCACCGTCATCAACTGCGCCGGTCTCGGCGCTCAGGCCATCGGCCGTGCGATCCAGGGCGTCCTCCCGGCCAGCATCCCGCCTCAGCATTATGCAAAGGGCAGCTATTTCTACCTGTCGGGGAAAGCGCCCTTCAGCCGGCTTATTTACCCTTTGCCGGGCCGGGCGAGCCTAGGCCTCCACTATACCCGGGACCTTTCCGGCCAGGGCCGGTTTGGGCCGGACCTGGAGTGGGTCGACGCCATCGATTACCAGGTCCAAGAGTCGCGAGAGCGCCTGTTTTACAAGGAAATCCGGCGGTACTGGCCTGGACTGCCAGAGGGCGCCCTGCGTCCTGGCTACAGCGGCATCCGGCCTAAAATCCAGGGCCCCGGCGAAGCCGCCAGGGACTTCTTAATCCAGATGCCAGACGAGACCGGCGTTAACGGTTTCGTTGCCCTTTACGGCATAGAATCGCCAGGGCTCACCTCATGTCTCGCCATCGCGGATTGGGTGGCGGAGCGGATTACGTGATCAGGCGCATTTTACCGACCTTGCTGGCAACGACCTGCCTGTTCTCCCTCGCCGTCGCAACGGCGCAGGAGAAGCCGGTTCCGCCTGCCGCAGGAGCACCCGTCGGGCGCCCACTGGGCCCTCCACCGGGCGCCGGCCTCGAAGGCTCGGACCCGGAACCGGAAGAACAAGCGCCCGAAGCGCCCGCGATCCCTGTCCCCGCCGCCAATGCCAAGCCCGGCGTCCCAGGCGGGCCCGGTTCGCAACTCCTCGACCGCACGCGCACCTTGCTCGGCGAGATCGAGGTGCTCGACATCCCCCTTCAGGAAATCCCCAACTACCGCGCCTACATGCGCGAAATGGTCGAGGACCTGGCCGCCTACGCTGAAAAGCGCGACCCCAACTTCATCGTCGTTACCCGCCCCGGCTTCGATCTCCTGTCGTGGAGCCGCCGCGAGTTCGACCTCGCGGAGATCAAACGCGATCCGCTCGCGAAAATTCCGCAGGACGCCATTGTCCAAGTCGGCACGCCGATGCGCCGCTATATCCAAAGCATCGATGGTTTTATGCTGAACGGCCAGTTCTGCGCGCCCTTGCGCGTTCCCGGCGCCGATCTGCAAGCCATGCTGAAACAGGGCTTGAAGGCGCTCACGATTGAACACTGTCAAACGCCAGATCAAGCCTCGGCCGCCCTGCAAACCGCCGTCCGCATGGGGGTGGTCTCGCATATCGATTTGGACGATACCGACGATTTCGCCCGCACGCCGACCCGCCGCCCTTCGCCGGAAAATCCGCGCAACGTTGAGGCGCTGCTGGGCGCGCGCAACATGGTGATGCTGCTCGACAGCCGCGATTACGCGACGCGCGAAGAATGGTTCGCTGCCATGGCGGGCACGAACTACGACGTCCTGGTCACGGACGCCTTCTACAAAGGCAACCGTTCGCTGACCAAAGACGAAGTGCATCATCTGAAATTCAAAGAAATGGGCGCCCGCCGTCTCGTGCTGGCGCGCATGTCGGTCGGATACGCCGAGGACGAGCGCTTCTACTGGCAGCGCGAATGGCAGATCGGCGAACCGACCTGGATCCAGGCGCTGGGTCCCGAACGCGCCGGCCAGTATGTCGTCGAGTTTTGGAATCCCGCCTGGAAAGCCATCATCGGCCGCTACTTCGCCGGAATCATGGACCTCGGTTTTGACGGCGTCGTCCTCGACGGCGTCGAGGCGTACCGCCGCTGGGAATTCATGACTCCGCTCGATCCCGTTGCGACCACGCAACGTGACGACGCTCAGCGCTAAAAATAAGCGAAAGAGTTTTTAGGCGAGTGCGGCTTCGCCGCGTTTAAGCAGAGGCGGCTTCGCCGCCACCGGTCATTTTCTTGATGACCAGCGCGAGACCCGCGACGATCTTCTGGCCCATGGGCCCGCCGTCGCCTTCCATCTTCTGCTGCATGATGAGACGCAAGGTCTCCACATGTACCTTCACGCCTTCCATCTGCGCGTCGGTCAGATCGTCGCCGCAATCCTCAATGAAACGCGCGAGCTGCGCGCCGACGTTGGAGATCAGCGGATAGCCGAAGCTTGCGCCCTGCCCCTTGATGAGCTGGACGATCGCATACAGTTCCTGCACGCGTTCAACGCGATTGGTCTTGTCCTTCAGTGTCGCTTCGTAAGCGGCCTGGAGGCGATTAAGATCATCACCCACGGCTTCGAGATAATCGAATTTCGCATTGCTCATCGACTTTTCGGCCGCATCCAGCCATACGCCGTCGATGGTGCTCGTAACCCCAGCCAGCTTCTGTTTCTGCCGCAGATTGTTCGGCGGCGTAATGTATTGAACTTCCGGCTTGTCAGACATCAGTGGTCCTTGGGGCGAACCTGGAAACGTTCCAGGGTACGGCGAGCGGCGTGAAGTGTACCTGTCCCCTGCCCATTTTTCTACCCGCTAAAGGGGTCAAAGGAGGACCCAGGTAGCCAGACCCAGGAAGGTGAAAAAGCCCACAATATCCGTCACGGTTGTGAGGAAAACGCCGGCCGAGGAAGCCGGGTCAGTCCCCGCCTTATCGAGCGCAAGCGGGATGAGAATACCGGCGAGACCAGCGACCGTGAGATTGGTCAGCATCGCTGCCGCGATGACTGCGCCGAGCAGAATGTCACTGAACCAGAGCGCAGCCACAACCCCGACCAAGGCCGCGAACAAGACCCCATTGATGAGACCGACGAACAGTTCCTTGCCTACAACGCGTAGCGCGTTGCTGGAATCGAGTTCGCGGGTCGCGAGAGCACGTACCACCGTCGCTAGCGTCTGAGTCCCCGCGTTGCCGCCCATGCCCGCGACGATCGGCATCAGAACAGCCAGCGCCGCCAGCTTTTCGATGGACGCCGTGAACATCCCTACAACATAGGATGCCATGAAGGCGGTGATGAGATTGAGCGCGAGCCAGGTGAAGCGCGACTGCGCGGTGGCGATCACCGCGGTGTAGAGGCTCGACTGATCCACCTCGGACACACCGGCCATCTTCAGGATGTCCGCGCCCGCTTCTTCATCGATGACGTCCACGATGTCGTCGATGGTGATCTGCCCGATCAGGCGCCCGGATTTGTCCACGACGGGGGCGGCCGCGAGGTCGCGCTGGCGGAACAAGAAGGCCACTTCCTCGCGGTCCATGTCCGTCGGGATGATGTCCATGTCCGGGCTGATCAGGTCCTGCATCCTGATGGGCCGCTTGGACGTCAGAACGCGGTGCAGTTCGACCACCCCTTGAGGCCGGTGGCGGGAATCTACGACGAACACGACATAAAACTTGTCCGGGATATTCCGGGTCGAGCGTAGGAAGTCGATGGTTTCGCCGACCGTCCAGTAATAAGGCACCGCGACCAGCTCGCGCTGCATGAGACGGCCGGCGGAATCCTCGGCGTAGGCAAGCCCCTGTTCGATGAACTCGCGCTTGTCCGGCGGGGTGCGCTCCAGGATCTTGGCGCGCTCCTCAGGGTCCAGCTTGCCGGCGACATAGACCGCGTCATCGGAATCCAGTTCGGTGAGTGCGACCGCGAAGTCCTCGAAACCGAGGGCGTCCATCACCTCGTAGCGCACTTCGGCGTCGAGTTCGGGCAGCACGTCGGCCTGGAAATCGTCGCGGATCGCCTCGATCAGCAGGCGCCGGTCCTCGCTGTCCAGACGTTCAAGCAAGTCGGCCATATCGGCGTAATGGAGATCTTCAACCAGGAGCCGGGCTTGCTCGTGGTCGTTGGCCCTGAGGGCGGCCTGGACGTCCTCGATGAACGCCGGGTCGAGCTCAAAACCCTCGTCCAGCGCGTCCCCGACGGGCCGTCGGGCGCGCGCGTGCGGCGGAGGCGAGGATGGCGTTTCGGCGCTGGCCACGGCGACACCAGGAAGTGCGAATTGTGTGATGACGGCACGCTTGGCGCACCGGCGCGGCCCTTGTGCCCGAGGGTCAGGACCAGATCAAGCGAAAGGAATACGCGAGCGCGCTAAAGGCGCTTCTTGGCGAAGGCCGGCCTGAGCCGGATTTTAGATAGAGTTCGAAGAGGTGGGCCTGGGCTTCGTCTACGAAGGCGACGTACGACTTCAGTTTCCAGGGGCGGAATTTTGCTGTGTGGGAAACGCTGCCCGAATTATGCGTTTCTAGTCGGCTCTCAATTTCCTGCGTAATGCCCGTGTAGAAACAATCGAGTTTCGCCAGGCTTTCAAGAATATAGACATATTTCATGGATGCCCTCTTAAAGGGCAGTTTGGCGAGATAATCCGTTCGGGGCCGGTCCGCCTTCGCCCCTGCGTGGCTTCGGCGCGACAGCCTACGCCTCCTTTAGGGGGCGTAGCTGACACTGACAGATTGTATCGGCTGGCCTGCCGAGCCGAAGCTTCCCCGAAGGGGAGGCGTAGGCTGGTGCGGTCGAGAAGACTCGAACTTCCACGGGTTGCCCCACAGCGACCTCAACGCTGCGCGTCTACCAATTCCGCCACGACCGCATCGTGTGGGACAGGTGACCCCGTCCCGGAAAGGAGGCGGTGGAATACCAGATTGATTCGAGCCATGCAAGAAACGCGAAGCTCAATTTTCGCCGCCTTGTTTTATGGCCTCTATTGGGCCTAACTGGGCTTATGGACCAGCCTTTACCGTCCTCCCCCGCCCTCGCCCGGCCCTTTCTGGGCCCCGTGGAGTTGCGGATTTCCGACGCCCCCGTGACCTATCCGGACGCGGTCGCCTTCATGGAAGAACGCATCGCGGCCATCCGGACGGGGACAGCCGCCGAGTGCGTCTGGTTTCTAGAGCATCCGCCCCTCTATACCGCCGGTACCAGCGCTAAGGCCGCGGATTTGCTCGCGCCCAACCGGTTCCCAGTTTTTGCGACGGGGCGTGGCGGCGAATACACCTATCACGGCCCGGGTCAGCGCGTGGTTTACGTGATGCTCGATCTCAATCGCCCAAATTGGAGTGGTGGCGGCACAGACGTGCGCCGCTTCGTCCATAATCTCGAGGAGTGGCTCATCCGCACCCTCGCGCGCCTCGGCGTCACCGGCGAGCGGCGCGAGGGACGTATCGGCATTTGGGTCAACCGTGGCATCCGCGAAGACAAGGTCGCGGCGCTGGGCATCCGTGTGCGCCACTGGATCACCTTCCATGGGATGGCACTCAACGTCGCGCCGAACCTTGAGCACTTCTCCGGCATCGTGCCCTGCGGAATATCGGCATACGGCGTGACGTCGCTGCGCGACCTTGGCCGCACGACAACCATGGCGGAAGCCGACGCCGCGCTGCGGGCGGCGTTCACGGACGTTTTTGGCGTTGACCTCACGCTTGCACGCAGCGCGGGCTGAGGCCAGCGAAACATCAACCGCATCCTCGACGTTGAATCCACCGCGTGCTCCGCACGGAAGCGCTAGGTGGTAAAAAAAAACAAAGAGGAGAGCCTTATGAAATCCCGAATTATTGCGTCGGCTGTTTTGGCGGCGACCGTATTTGCGACCAGCGCCGCGAGCGCGCGGCCCGGCTATCTAATCAATAACTTCAACATCTTCACCGGCCCCGGCCACGACTATGAACGGCTTGTCCGCGTGCCTGAAAACGCGCGCGTCGAAGTGCACAGCTGTGTTTCGTCGTATGGGTGGTGCCACGTGACATGGCGGGGTGTGCGCGGCTGGATGGACGGCAACGATATTGAATTGCGCGTCGCCGGCCGGATGGTGTCGCTGCATGACTTCGGTCCGCGAACCGGTGTTCCCGTCATGGCATCGCGGTACGATGACGACGAGGATGTCGACCGTTATGACCGTCCCGCACGCCGCGACTGGGACGATCAGGACTTCGATCGTGACGGCGTGCCGAACGCGTGGGATCGCGACCGCGACGGCGACGGCGTTCCGAACGACGACGATCGTTATCCGGGCGACCCCCGCCGCGACTAACTACCGCCGCTTTGTAGACACCGCGCCGATAGCCGTTCAGGCTGATCGGCGCGGTTTTATTTTGACAGGAGACATCTGATGCAAATCGGCGATCTCATGACCCGTGCGGTCGAAATGATTGCTCCCACCGATTCCATTCAAGAAGCCGCGCGCAAGATGGCGGACGAGGATTTTGGCGTTCTGCCCGTGGCCGAGTTCGACCGATTGGTCGGCGTCGTCACGGACCGGGACATCGTGACCCGCGCCGTCGCCTGGGGCCGCATGCCCGACAAGACAAGCGTCCGCGATGTAATGTCGACCGATGTCGCCTACGTCTTCGAGGATGATTCCAGCGATGACGCCGCGCGAAAAATGGCCTGTCTTCAGGTTAAGCGGCTGCCAGTCCTCAACCGCGAAAAACGCGTCGTCGGCATTCTTTCCCTCGGCGACATGGCCACCGTGCGCCTCACCCGCGCCGAAGCAAGCGAGGCTTTGAGCGCGATCTCACGTCCTAACCAGAATACACACGCGCATATTTAAGGGTCGGCGGTCGGACGCTGCTGAAATCCGGAATAGGTCTCGGCGCTCGTGATCTCCTCGGAGTTCACTTGAGTCACGCGGGCAATCGGCGGGCCCGCATGGCACGCCGCGACCAGTGTCTCGATCGCTTCCTGCGCGCCCTGCGCCTCGCATTCGACTGTGCCGTCATTGAGATTACGGACCCACCCGGTAAGACCGAGTTTTTTCGCTTTGTGTGCAGTCCAGGCGCGGTAACCCACGCCCTGGACGCGCCCGTAAATCCGCAGGCGAACCGTTTTGCGTTCCGGTTCCCCTAACATGCCTCAGCCGAACTCAAGGATCATCTGATCGACCGCGAGCGAGGCCCCCGCCTTCTCGTGGATCTTTTTCACGGTAGCGTCGCGTTCCGCCTTGAGGACGTTCTCCATCTTCATCGCCTCGACGATGGCGAGTGTTTCACCAGCCTTTACTTCCTGGCCTTCCTTTACCGCGAGCGAGACGAGCAGCCCCGGCATCGGCGAGAGCAGGTACTTCGACAGATCAGGCGGCGGCTTGTTCGGCATCAGACGCGCGAGTTCGGATTCACGCTGCGTGTAAACCATCACGTCGATCTGGCTGCCGGCATGGAACAACCGGTAGCCGATGCCCTTACGGTCCACTTGGATCGTCACCGGCGTCTTATCCACGACCGCCGTGAACAGCGGTTGGCCGGGGACCCAATCCGTGGTCACTTCAACGGCCTTCTTGCCTACCGTCACCGTGCCGCCCGCGCTGTCTACGTCAGCCGCGACCGTCACCGGCGTTTCGGTCGCCTTGCCGTCCGTCTTGGTCACGATGACCCAGGAGCGAGGCACCTTGCGGCCACGGCCCGGGATTTGCCCGGAGATCCCCGCGCCGCGGCGGGCATAGGTATTGTGCACCAGCGCGGCGACCGCCAGGAGTTTTGAAGGATATTCCGCCGGGAGGTCTTTATCCGAGAAGCCTTGCGGATACTCCTCGGCGATGAAGTTGGTGGAGAGATCGCCGCTCTCGAACTTCTTCTTGCCGAGCACCGAGGCGAGGAACGGAATGTTGTGCGAGACGCCGCGGATGTAATAGGCGTCGAGGGCCGCACGCATATGCGCGGTCGCTTCCTTGCGGTCTTTGCCGTAGGAGCAGAGCTTGGCGATCATCGGGTCATAAAACACGCTGATCTCGCCGCCCTCGTACACGCCGGTATCGACGCGCACGTTCGCGGTCTCTTTTGGCACGATGTAACGCGTCAGGCGGCCTGTGGACGGCAGGAAGTTGCGGTACGGATCTTCCGCGTAAACGCGCGATTCAATCGCCCAGCCATTGATCTTCACGTCGGATTGTTTGATGGGAAGCTTCTCGTTGTAAGCCACCCGGATCATCAGTTCGACGAGGTCCAGCCCGGTGATCAGTTCCGTGACCGGATGCTCCACCTGCAGGCGGGTGTTCATTTCCAGGAAGTAGAAGTTCCGCTTGGTGTCGACGATGAACTCGACCGTGCCGGCGCTGACGTAGTTCACGGCCTTCGCGAGGGCCACAGCCTGCTCGCCCATGGCTTTGCGCGTTTTCTCGTCCAGGAATGGGCTCGGCGCCTCTTCGATGACCTTCTGGTGGCGGCGCTGGATCGAACATTCGCGCTCATTCAGGTATAGCGTGTTGCCATGGCGGTCGGCGATGACCTGGATCTCGATGTGACGCGGCTGCTCGATGTACTTCTCGATGAACATGCGGTCATCGCCGAAGGACGACTTGGCTTCCGACTGCGAGCGCTCGAAGCCTTCCTGCACCTCGGACTCATTGCGCGCGATGCGCATGCCCTTCCCGCCGCCGCCGGCCGAGGCTTTGAGCATTACCGGGTAACCAATCTCGCCTGAGATCTTCTTGGCGTGCGCCACGTCCTTGATCACGCCGAGGAAGCCCGGGACGGTCGATACCCCGGCCTTGTCGGCCAGTTTCTTGGACTCGATCTTGTCGCCCATCGCCTCGATGGCGTAGGCGTCGGGACCGATGAAGATGATCTTCTCTTTGGCCAACGCTTCTTGGAACTTCTTGTTCTCGGACAGGAACCCGTAACCCGGGTGTACAGCCTCGGCGCCGGTATCCTTACAGGCTTGGACGATGCGCTCGATCACCAAGTAGCTCTTGGCGGTGGCGGACTCACCGATGTGCACGGTCTCGTCGGCCATGTCGACATGGAGCGCGTTGCGGTCGGCATCGGAATAGACCGCGACGGTCTTGATGCCCATCTTCTTACAGGTCTTGATCACGCGGCAGGCGATTTCACCGCGGTTCGCGATAAGGATCTTCTTGAACATAGGGTCAGTCCTTACAGCGGGATGTTGTCGTGCTTTTTCCAAGGATTTTTAATGTCCTTGGTTTTGAGCATGGCCAGCGACTTGCAGATCCGCCGGCGTGTGCCATGCGGCATGATTACGTCATCGATGAAGCCGAGGTTCGCGGCCCGGAACGGATTGGCGAAGCGTGATTCATATTCCTTGGTGCGCTCGGCGATTTTCGTAGGGTCGCCGATGTCCTGGCGGAAGATGATCTCCACCGCACCCTTGGCGCCCATCACCGCGACCTCGGCCGTCGGCCAGGCGAAATTCACGTCGCCCCGGATGTGCTTGGAACTCATCACGTCGTAGGCTCCGCCATAAGCCTTGCGGGTAATGACCGTGACTTTGGGAACAGTGGCTTCGGCATAAGCGAACAGTAGCTTCGCGCCGTGCTTGATAATGCCGTTGAACTCCTGGTTCGTCCCCGGCAGGAAGCCCGGGACATCAACGAAGGTGACAATCGGGATGTTGAAGCAGTCACAGAAGCGCACAAAACGCGCCGCCTTGCGGCTGCTGTCGATATCGAGGCAGCCGGCCAGCACCATCGGCTGGTTGGCTACGATGCCCACGGTCGAGCCTTCCATACGCGCGAAGCCGATGATCATGTTCTTGGCGAAGTGTTCGCCGATCTCGAAGAAGTCTCCTTCGTCCACGACTTTGAGGATCAGTTCCTTCATGTCGTAGGGCTTGTTGGGATTGTCCGGGATCAGGGTGTCCAGCGAGGCGTCGTCGCGGTCCGCGGGGTCGACGCTCGCGAACACCGGGGGTTTCTCTTTATTGCTGAGCGGCAGGAAGTCCATGAGGCGGCGCAGCTGAAGCAGCGCGTCCACGTCGTTCTCGAAGGCGCCGTCGGCGACACCGGATTTCGCGGCATGCGTCATCGCGCCGCCGAGCTGTTCCTGGGTGACGGTTTCGTGGGTGACGGTCTTCACGACGTCCGGGCCGGTCACGAACATGTAGGACGAATCTTTGACCATAAAGATGAAGTCGGTCATGGCCGGTGAGTACACCGCACCGCCGGCGCAGGGTCCCATCACGAGGCTGATCTGCGGTACCACGCCTGAGGCAAGCACATTCTGCAGGAACACATCGGCGTACCCGGCCAGCGAGGCGACGCCTTCTTGAATGCGCGCACCGCCGGAATCGTTGAGGCCAATCACGGGCACGCCCACCTGCACCGCTTTCTCCATCACCTTAAGGATCTTCTTGGCGTGGCTCTCGGACAGCGAGCCGCCAAACACCGTGAAGTCTTGGCTGAACACGAACATCGGACGGCCGTTGATCGTGCCGTAGCCCGTCACCACACCGTCACCCGGTATCCGCTGCTCGCCCATCCCGAAGTCTTCGCAGCGGTGCTCGACGAACATGTCCCATTCCTCGAACGAGCCCTCATCAAACAGGATCTCGATCCGCTCACGCGCAGAAAGCTTGCCTTTGCCATGCTGGGTTTCAACACGCTTCGCCCCGCCCCCGAGGCGGGCCGCCGCGCGCTTTTGTTCAAGCTTCTGGATAATCTCGTGCATGTGATGTCCGATTTTGGAACGTTTCGAGGATGCCCGACCCGGCAATGAAGATGCCGGAGACCTCAAAGCCATAGCATAGGAAGGTGCCGGTTTTCACAAAAACTACGCGCAGAAACTGCTCATAAACCACTGGATTTCAGCGAAAAATTTGCAAGAGATACGATTGACCGGCCGCCCGGCCCGACAGGCTGGCGAGCACTGTCCCGCTCCCGTATAACCCGGGGCATGACAGAACAATCGCCCGCCCCCACTCCTGCCAAGCCACCGGTCAATCAGCTTCTCAAATTCGTCCTCGAGATGGGCCCCCTGCTCGTGTTCTTCCTGGTGAACAGCCGGGCAGGCATCTTCGTTGGCACCGGCGCTTTCATGGCCGCCACGGTCGTCGCGCTTGGCGCGTCTTACATCCTGATGCGCACGATCCCCGTGATGCCGCTGGTCACGGCCTTTTTCGTCCTCGTCTTCGGCGGCCTGACGATCTGGCTCGCGGACGATCTGTTCATCAAGCTTAAGCCAACGATCATCAACTCTCTGTTCGCGGTGATCCTGCTCTTCGGCGTATTGACCGGACGCCTCTTCATCAAGCTCGTGCTCGAAAGCGCGTTTAATCTCACCGATCGCGGTTGGCGGATCATCACGTGGGCGTGGATCGGCTTTTTCATTTTCCTCGCCGCGATCAACGAAATCGTCTGGCGCAATTTCTCGACCGACTTCTGGGTGAGCTTCAAAGTCTTTGGCGTAATGCCACTCACAATCGCGTTTAGTTTCGCGATGATTCCAATCATCCTGAAGCATCAATTGCCCGAAGCGGCGAAGACTGACGAAAGGCTAGACAGTCAGTAACTTTCTCTATTGAATGCCGCGCGCCGGGATTGTGATCGGGAGGTCCGGTTCCATTTTTTGTTCACCGGAGGCTCGCCGTGACCGCCAAGAAAAAATCCGCGAAGAAGACTGAGACGAAGAAGGCCGCTCCGCGCGCCAAAGCGCCGGCGAAAAAGACCGCCCCGAAAGCCGCCGTCAAAACGAGCCTGAAAACAAAGGCGAAAACCAAGCCGACTGTGAAAATTGCACGCCCGGCCATGGCGCGCGGCCGCCGCTAAACCGACACTACGCCGAAAGGACGAGATAGCGTTCGATCGCGTTTAGGTCGCCGGCGATACGCTGCCGGCGATTATGGGCGTCCGTATCCTCGCCCCACTTTTCGACCTGATACAACTCGTCCAAAAAGGCGGCCGCGAAGCAATTCGCCGCGGTCACTTTTTTGTGAACGAGCGCGAAGGCCAGCGCGAGCGAGTGGGTGAGTGAAGCCGTGGCCTGGAAAGCGTTGAGTTCCGCATCATTCAATCCCTCTAAAACTTTACGCATCTGGGATGCGGTCTCGGGCGCCTGCGTCGCGGGCATCAGACCTTCCGTGGCCGTTAGCGCAATGTCGTGTTCGCGCAAGAGCCAGTCGCTGATGGGCTGCCACGCCGCGCGCTGACGTTCGCGAAGATCCGCCGGATGGCCCGCGCGATAACAAATTGAATCCGCATCGACAAACGTCAGCAAGCTATCGATGACCGCTTCCCGCTGCGGGGCAATGCGATCTATCTCAGTCGCGAGCAGGCGTGTCAGGGGCATGGTTTCGGGATCCACGTGCGGATTCTGCGCGTCCCATTCCGCCGCAACGGCTTCTATTATGGACCTAGCTTTTGACGCGAACGGTAGACGCAAAGGCGTCAGTGCCGGTTTACCGTCGAGCAGGACCGCGAAAGCACCAGCAATGTCGACCGCGAACGAGGCGTTCTTATAAACACGGCGCGGTTTGGGGGGCGCGGTCTCGCGCACCCGCATCTCCAGCGGTTTGTCTTTATCCATGGGTAACTACTATCAGCCTTTACGGTAAGCGCGCGCCCGCGCGCATAGATCGCCGTTCGTCGAGGTCTCACCGGCTTGCGCCGTGTTACCCGACTTGGGCCCAATGCCGAACAACGCGCCGATACCGCCAAGGCCGCTGCCGCCGCCTTTCGCGAGCGCTGCCCCCAGGCCCGCGACACCTTTCACGACACCGGCTTGATCGACGCCAACGCTCGGCGACGCCAGAGAGCCGGTGACCTTCACGGCTTGCGCAAGCTGATTAAGGCCGCCGGCGACACCGCTCGCGCCCTGGGTGCGGACATTGAGGTCCAGACGCTCATTGCGCAGATCGATTTGCCCCGTCGAGCTGATCGACATCTTGTCCGTGACAAGCACCACGCTTTGATTGGACTGCGCGATACCGTCCGCGATCTGAAAGTTCGCCACGCCGCAGCGCGCGACCGTGTACGGATCCTTGTTCGCGAAAGGATTGGCCATGTTGAGGACCTGGAGAATGACACCCGCCCCCGGCACGTTCAGCGCATCGTTGCGGATGCGGCTTTCGCCCATGCCCGCGATCAGAGATCCGTCCAAAGAGGCCATGACGTCGCGCATGGAATCGCCGGCCCCGCGCACATCGAGCGCGAGGTCGATCGGGCCTTGGGTGATTACGTCCCCTTTCTTGAAGGTCTTCGCGAGCCCCTCGGCCGTGAAGTCCTTGCCTTGGACCTTCAGCGCAACAGTCTTGCCGTTGGCATTGAGCCCGACATCGGCCGAAACAGTGCCGCCCGCTACCGCAAGCGTCACCGGCGCCGCCGTCATCCGCCCTTGGGCCGCCTTGAGCGGAACGGAAATGTCGGTGAGTTCCACGCCGCCAGCGTTGATCAACTTGCCGATCTTGAGGGTCACGTCCGCATCGGCGGCACTCAGACCATCCCAGGGCAAAGGGTCAACGGAGAAAAGTCGGCCATCGGTATTCGCCGGAGCTTTACCACCGAATTTTGAAACGTCGATTTCAGGGATAATGATCGTACCCTTGGCGAAAGGCCGGCCCTTCACCATCTCAACCGTGACATCAGAGCTGGCGGTCAATCCGTAGCCCGTCACTTCGAGTTTCGCCGGAAAGGCCTTGTTCATCGCGACCAGGACGGCGATAGGCGCGAGTGTCCCATTGGCGGTCAAGTTTTCGCCGGACATCTTGCCGGCGAAGTTCACCTTGCCGTCCTCGGTCACACTCAATCCACTGATCACGAGATCGAGCGGCGTCCCCTTGCTCTTATAATTAAGTGCGGCGTCAGCGACTTTCAGCGAGGTGATGCCGAGATCGGCGATCTTCCCCTTGGCTTTCATGTCGAGCGCGCTGACCGATAGCTTGCCTGCTGACTGACCATCCTTGAACACAGCTTCGGCAGTTTGCGCGGCAAAAGCGGAAATATTCATGTCTTGGAGAGCGCCGTCGATATTCACGGCAAGCGCCTTCGCCGTGACGTCGGCCGAACGGCCTGTCTGCGCGTCACGATATCCAAGCTTCAAGCCGTTGACCGAGACGCCACTAACGTTCAGAGGTGGCGAGGAGCCTTCGGAAGTCACGTCGAACACCCAGTTACCCCGCCCCTGCTTGTCGATCTCCAGGAGGATGTCGGGGTTCTCGGCAGTGATCTCGGTGAGGTTGATGTTTCCGAACAGCAATGGAATGAGCTGGGTGTGGACTTCGACGCGCGGCAGGATGACCATCTCCGGACGGCTGCCCCAGGACGCATTAGCGAGCTTTACATCCTTAAGCACAATGGCCGGGGCCAACGATACAGCCAGGTCGATATCGCCGATGGTGACGTTGCGCCCCGTTGCGGCTTTCGCTTGGCTCTCGATGGTCCCTTTGTATTGATCGACATTGAAGGTCATCAGGACCGCGATGATACCCACGACGACGACGGCGACAACGATAGCGGCGACCTTGAGAATTTTCATCGCGTACTCCTGGCAAAATCAGGCGACGAGACGGGTGTGGTCAAAGTGGAGATAGCGTGCATGAGATCGCTCAGGCGATCAACCAGGAGGTGCGCGCCGGCGGCGTGCAACTCTGTCACCGGATGATTACCCCACGCCACCCCAAGCGCCGAGACACCGGCCGCGCGGGCCATGAGGATGTCGTAACTGGTATCGCCGATCATGACCGTATGGGCGGGCGCCGCGCCTGTCTCCGCCATCGCCCTGTAGATCATCTCCGGATGCGGCTTGCCCGGCGCATGCTCGGGCGTCTGGATGGTCACGAAACGCTGCGTAAGCCCGTGACGTTCCAACACATGGCGCACACCGCGCATCGCTTTGCCCGTCGCGATGCCCAACAGCACGCCTTGCGCGTCGAGCGCATCCAGAACTTCATGCGCACCCTCGAAGAGAGGTTCGTTGAAATCCGGTTCAGTGCGGAAACGATTGAAACAGTCGCGGTAATGCTGATCCAGCTCCAGCAACCGAGGATGTTCGAGTTTAGGAAACAAGCGCCTCAAAGCCTCGGTAAGCGAAAGTCCGATCACAAGCGGGATCTCGTGGAGCGCGGGCGGATCGAGTTTCATGCAGGCCGCCGCCTCGTGCACCGCCCGCACGATATTCGCCGTACTGTCGACAATGGTGCCGTCGAGGTCGAAGATCGCGAGGCGCAGCGGCGCACTCATTTTGCTTCGCTCTCGTCAAAACCCAAATCGGCGAACGCATCGGCCATATGTTTCGGGAGAGGCGCGGTGATCGTCAGAACCTTACGTCCGGCACGCGGAATGCTGAGAGACCGCGCATGCAGGCACATACGATCCGCGATTTCGGACAGGAGGCCGTCGCTCAGGTCGGTGCGCTGCGAAGGATCTGGATTTGTGATGGAATATTTGCCGTCGCCGATGATCGGCGTGCCGATCAGTTTGCAATGGGCGCGCAACTGGTGGGTACGGCCGGTCTGCGGCATCAACTCTAGCCACGAGATCTTGCCCGCGGCGGTGGCGACAACGCGATAATCCGTGACGGCGGTCTGGCCTTCCTCGTCGTCCCATTCCATGCGCTCGAAACCCCGGCTCCCAGTCTTGGCGAGCTTCGCCGAGATCGTGCCCGCCTCGTGTTCGGGGTGACCGATCACCAGCGCCCAATAAACCTTTTCCATATCCCGGCTGCGAAAGAGGTTTGCGAGGCTCGTCGCCGCCTTCGCCGAGCGGGCCACGATGAGCACGCCCGAGGTGTCTCGGTCCAAACGGTGTACCAGGCGTGGACGCTCGTCGCGTTCGAACTTAAGGCCGTCGAGCATCCCATCGATATGCCGCTCGGTTTTAGTGCCGCCCTGGACCGCGAGCCCGTGCGGCTTGTTGAGCGCGATGAGATCGTCGTCCTTATAGAGGACCATCTTCTGGATTTCGGCGATATCGCGCGCCGAGGGGACAAAGGCCGCCTTCTTACGGGGCGCTTCGGCTTGTGGCTGGGCGGATCCGCCAAGCGGCGGAACACGTATCACCTGCCCTGGCTCCACGCGCTGGCTGGATTTGACACGCGCTCCATCCAGACGGATCTGTCCGGTGCGCAGCAGCTTCTCGATCCGGCCTTGCGTCAGTTCGGGAAACCGGCGCTTGAGCCATCGGTCCAGGCGAGTGTCGCCCTCGTCTCTTCCGACTTCTATCTGCTGAACGCCGCTCATCATCACTCCGATTTATTGTCGCGCAGCTTCTGCCAGTACGCGAGGCGTTTGGCTACCTCGCGTTCGAAGCCGCGTTCGACGGGACGATAGAACTGCTCGCGCTTCATATCGTCGGGAAAATAGTTCTGGCCCGAGAACGCTTCGTTCTGGTCATGGTCGTAGGCGTAGCCCTTCCCGTAACCCAGGTCCTTCATCATGCGCGTGGGCGCATTGAGGATGGGCATCGGCGGCATGAGCGAGCCGGTCTGCTTGGCAGCGGCGCGCGCTTCACCGTAGGCAACGTAGGCGGCGTTCGATTTCGGGGCAGTACCCAGGTAGATGACCAGCATGGCGATGGCGAGTTCGCCCTCGGGCGATCCAAGTCGGTCGTAGGTCTCCCAGGTCGAGATGGCGATCTGCAACGCCTGGGGGTCGGCCATCCCGATATCCTCCGCCGCGAAGCGCGTCAGTCGGCGCAGGATGTAAATCGGGTCCTCGCCGCCATCGAGCATGCGCGCGACCCAATAGAGCGCCGCGTCCGGGTCCGATCCGCGCAGAGACTTATGAACGGCGCTGATGAGATTGTAGTGACCTTCCCGGTCCTTGTCGTACACGGGGGCCCGACGCTGAACGACCTTGGCCAGGCCCGCCGCGTCGAGGGGCGCCGCCGGCGGCGGGGTCAACGCGAAAATGTCCTCGGCCAAAGTCAGGATATGACGCCCGTCGCCGTCGGCCATGGCCCGAAGGGCGGCACGGCCATCATCGGTCATTGGCAGAGCTCGCCCGGCGTCCTGTTCAGCCCGGCTCAACAAACGATCGAGCGCCGCATCATCCAGGCGCCGCAGCACCATGACCTGGCTACGCGACATGAGCGCGGCGTTAAGTTCGAAGGAGGGGTTCTCCGTGGTGGCGCCGACAAGGATGATCGTGCCGTCCTCCATATAAGGAAGGAAACCATCCTGCTGCGAGCGGTTGAAACGGTGGATCTCGTCGACAAACAGGAGGGTGCCCTGCCCCAGTTGCCGGCGTTTGGCGGCCGCCTCGAAAATCTTGCGGAGGTCGGCGACGCCGGAGAACACCGCCGACAGCGGTTGGAAGTAAAGGTCTGTTCCCCTCGCGAGCAGCCGGGCGATGGTCGTCTTACCGACACCGGGCGGCCCCCAGAGGATCATGGACGTGACCCGGCGAGCGGCGACCATCCGGCCGATAGGACCGTCAGGGCCTAAAAGGTGTTCCTGGCCGACGACCTCGGCGAGGCTGGCCGGACGCAACCGGTCGGCCAAGGGCTGGCCGACCTTGGGTCCGTTGCGCGCAGGACCGTCCCGCTCCTGCGGTGGCTCGTGCTCCGCAAAGAGGTCGCTCATCCGCCCACCTGGAATTTAAGAGTCTGGCCATCCCGGTTCAGGGTCACGACCCACCCCTTCACCGAAGCGCCGAGCGCCCGCTGGAGGTCGGCGACCGATTTCACATCGACGTCGTTCAAGCCCAGGATCATGTCCCCCGGCCGGAGGCCAAGGCGGGCGGCGATCGAGTTGCCGGACAGAGTCATAACGATGACTCCGGGCTGCTCGTACTCGCGTCCGAGTTCCTCGGCCAGGGCGGGATTGAGATTGGCGACCGTGGCGCCCGAAAAAGGCTGCTGACCAGTCAGGACCGTCTCCTGCCGCGCCGGGGTATTGGGCGGCGCCACGAGCGAAATTTGAATAGCTTGCTCTTTACCTGAGCGCTGGACGCCGAGCCTGGCGGTCCCGCCCACCGGCAGCGTGGCGATCATGTAGCGCAGCTCTTCGAGGTCCTGGACCTCGCGGCCGTTCACCGTGCGAACGATATCACCAGGCTGGAGCCCACCTCGGGCGGCCGGGCTGCCGGCTGCAACGCGCTCGACGAGGACTCCGATCGGCCGTGGCAAGGAAAGTGACTTTGCGAGATCGGCCGTGATGGTCTTACCAGAGGCGCCAAACCACGCGCGAACCGCCTTTCCATCTTTAAGTATGCTTGCAACAACCGTCTTTACCATGTTGGAAGGAATAGCAAATCCAATCCCATTGCTGCCGCCATCACGGGAATAGATCGCGGTGTTGATTCCGACCAAGCGGCCATCGGACGTAATCAACGCGCCGCCCGAATTACCCGGGTTCACCGCCGCGTCCGTCTGGATGAACGAGCGGAAATCGGTAATGCCCACGGTGGTGCGCGCGAGAGCGGAAATGATGCCGGAGGTCACGGTCTGCCCGACCCCGAATGGGTTGCCTATGGCGAGAACCATATCGCCGACCTCGAGATCGTCGGAGTCTCCAAGGTCCAGAGCCGGCAATGGGTCTCCCAGATTCTGGAGCTGAAGGACCGCGAGATCCGAACGCGGATCCTTTCCCACCACCTTGGCCTCGAACTCACGTCGATCGTTCAAGATGACGGTGATCTCATCGGCTTCACCGACCACGTGGTTATTGGTGATGACCACACCATCGCCGCGGACGATGACGCCCGAGCCCAGCGAGCTTTCGACGCGCTCCTTCGGACCGGCAAACTGCTCGCCGAAGAACTGACGGAAGAACGGATCATTAAACAGCGGCGAGGCCTGCTGCTTCAGGACCCGCTTCGTGTAGACGTTAACGACCGCCGGTGAAGCCCGTTTCACGATCGGCGCAAAGCTGAGCGCGACCTGTGGGCGGGAGGTAGGAACAACGGTTTCGGCGGCGCGCGTCGGTGGCGCGAGGAAGCTGACGGCGGCAAATGCGAGGGCGGCAAATGTTTGTTTGTTCATGCGACACATGAGATGAGAAATTATTGTTTAAAGTCAAATTACTAGACGATTAGGCTAAGATTTGACTGGGGCCAATCTAAGGCGCCTCGCAGGACTTTTCATCCCCCGCCGTCCCCCAAAAACAAGAACGGCAGCCGCGGAGTTCCGGGGCTGCCGTTCGAGAAAGTCGTGAGAGGAGCTGGCTTATACGGCCGGCTCGTCCGCAGCGGCGACGTTCTGCGGCGGACCGGAGTCCTGACCCTTCGCATCCATATCGCGGTCGACGAGCTCGATCACAGCCATCGGCGCCGTGTCACCATGACGGAAGCCCGCCTTGATCACGCGGGTGTAGCCGCCGTTGCGGTCCTTGTAACGGGGACCGAGGACGTTGAACAACTTCTGGACGATGCTTTCGTCGCGCAGGCGGCCGGCGGCCAAACGGCGATGAGCCAGCGTGCCCTTCTTGCCCAAGGTGATCATGCGCTCGACGTAGGGGCGCAAGTCCTTAGCTTTCGGCAGCGTGGTCGTGATCTGCTCGTGCTTGAGCAGGGCATTGGCGAGGTTCGCCATCAGGGCGCGGCGGTGACCCTTGGTGCGGTTGAATTTACGACCGCTCAATCCGTGACGCATAGCTAAGTCCTTTCTTCACCTTGTGGCCTCGCGCACGAGGCCGATTGCGTTGACCGGACGCCGCATCAAAGCGACAGGGCCGTCCGGGGCGGGCCAATTGGCCCTGGTAGCGTTCCGGCGGCCTTTCCCTGAGGACGGCCGCCGGATGAGTTCTAGAACGGCTCTTCGAGCTTCTTGGCCAGCTCTTCGATGTTCTCGGGCGGCCAATTCGGGATTTCCATGCCCAGATGGAGGCCCATCTGCGCCAGGACTTCCTTAATCTCGTTGAGCGACTTGCGGCCGAAGTTCGGTGTACGGAGCATTTCGGCTTCCGTCTTCTGAACCAGGTCGCCGATGTAGATGATGTTGTCGTTCTTGAGGCAGTTGGCCGAACGGACCGATAGCTCGAGTTCGTCGACCTTGCGCAGCAGGTTCTTGTTGAACGGCAGTTCGTCTTCCACGCGCTCGGCAATGGCGTGCTGCGGCTCTTCGAAGTTGATGAAGAGCTTCAGTTGGTCCTGCAGGATACGCGCCGCGAGGGCCACAGCATCTTCCGGCTTCACGGCGCCGTTGGTTTCAACAGTCATCGACAGACGATCGTAGTCGGTCTGCTGACCGACGCGGGTGTTGTCGACCTTGTAGGAAACGCGGCGAACCGGCGAGAAGATCGAGTCAACCGGCACGACGCCGATCGGATCATCTTCCTTGCGGTTCAGGTGCGCGGCCACGTAGCCCTTACCTGTGTTCACTTCCAGCTCGATGTTGAGGCTGGCCCCTTCATCGAGATGGCAGATCACGAGATCCGGGTTCATGATTTCGATGTCGGCCGTCGCCTGGATCTGGCTGGCGGTCACTTCGCCCGGCCCCTTGGCCTTCAGCGTCATACGCTTCGGGCCGTCACCATGCATGGTAAGGGCGAGCTGCTTAATGTTGAGGATGAGGTCGGTGACGTCTTCGCGCACGCCCGGGACGCTGGAGAACTCGTGCAGCACGCCGTCGATGCGGATCGAGGTGACCGCAGCGCCTTGCAGCGAGGACAGCAGCACGCGGCGCAGCGCATTGCCGAGGGTAACGCCGAAACCGCGCTCGAGCGGTTCCGCGACGATCGTCGCGACACGGCGCTGGTCGTCGCCCGTTTCGATAGCGAGCTTCGAGGGTTTAATCAGTTCTTGCCAATTTTTTTGAATCACGGCCAGTTCCACACGTGAGGTTGATCCCGATGTGAACTCGGGGCTGCGCTGTGACACGCGCCCCTCATGCAACGCCGCCGGTGGGAGACTCCCGGCAGCGATAAAAGTCCTTTAGACGCGGCGGCGCTTACGCGGGCGGCAACCGTTGTGCGGCACCGGGGTCACGTCTTGGATCGACGTGATGGTGAAGCCGACGGCCTGCAGAGCGCGCAGCGCGGACTCACGGCCCGTGCCCGGACCCTTCACGAACACCGAGAGCACCTTCATGCCGTGTTCCATCGCCTTGCGACCGCAATTTTCGGCAGCAACCTGAGCAGCATACGGCGTGGACTTACGCGAGCCTTTGAAGCCCTGCGAACCGGCCGACGACCAAGCAATGGTATTGCCCTGCACGTCGGAGATGGTGATCATGGTGTTGTTGAACGACGCGTTCACATGCGCGATGCCCGAGCTGATGTTCTTGCGTTCGCGCTTGCGAGCGCGCGGTGCGCCGGCGGCGGGAGCATTTGCGGAAGCGGTTTCTGGCTTGGCCATGTCTTAATCTTCTTCTGTCAGTAGAAACGGCGACCGCGGCGAAAACGCCGCGATCGCAGCAACCTGTTACTTCGTTACTTTCTTCTTGCCGGCGATCGGCTTCGACGGACCCTTGCGGGTACGCGCGTTCGTGTGCGTGCGCTGACCATGGACCGGCAAGCCCTTACGGTGACGCAGGCCCTTGTAGCAGCCGAGATCCATCAGACGCTTGATGTTCATCGCCTGCTCGCGGCGAAGATCGCCTTCCACCGTGTAGTCACGATCGATGGTGTCGCGGATGCGGATGATCTCGTCTTCCGTCAGCTGGTTAACACGGCGCTTCGCGTCGATGCCGACACGTTCGCAGATGTCCACGGCGTTGGACGGACCAATGCCGAAAATGTAACGCAGGGCGATCACGACCCGCTTGTTGGTTGGTAAGTTTACCCCAGCAATACGCGCCAAAGCCCGTACTCCTTCTTTAATTTCAAACTGTTATGAGCGCCGCGCGCAACCGGAAAAGCGGGGCATTATAGGCAGTTAGCCCCCGGTGTCAACACGCCGCTCAGGTTCCTAAAACACTCTCTAAATCACGCGAAACGACGTCCATATCACGGTCGCCGTCGATCACTTCCAGGGTCCCCTTCGCCTTATAGTAGGGCATCAGGGGGGATGTCTGGTCGTGGTAGGCTTTCAGCCGGGCGCCCACGGTTTCCGCCTTATCGTCGGCCCGGCGGGTAAAGCTGGTCCCACCGCACACGTCGCAAACGCCAGGGCGTTTCGGCTGCTTAAAATTATCGTGGTAGCCCTCGCCGCAGGTCCCGCAAGTAAACCGGCCGGTGATCCGCTCGATGAGCTTCTCGTCCGGAACGGCCACTTCGATGACCTTGTCGAGCTTAATCCCTTTATCATTCAACAACTTATCGAGCGCCTCGGCCTGAGCCAGGGTGCGCGGGAAGCCATCGAGGATAAAGCCGTTCGCACAGTCCTTCTGATCGATCCTTTCGGAGATCAGGTTAATCATGATGTCATCGGATACGAGCTGGCCCGCATCCATGACAGCCTTCGCCTTCAATCCCACCGGGGTCCCGGCCTTTACGGCCGCCCGCAGCATATCCCCCGTGGAGAGCTGGACGATCCCGTAACGGTCCTGCAAGCGCTTGGCTTGAGTTCCCTTACCGCCGCCCGGCGGTCCCATCAGGATGAGACGCTTACCCGCCATGCCCTTACCGCTTGCCGCGCAGACGGGACTTCTTGAGCAAGCCCTCGTACTGGTGCGCCAAAAGGTGCGCCTGAACCTGCTGCATGGTGTTCAAAGTCACGTTCACGACGATCATCAGGCTGGTACCGCCAATGGCGAACGGCGTGCTCATGCGCGAAACCAGATATTCCGGCAGCAAGCAGACAACGACCAGGTAAAGGCCGCCGATCAGGGTGAGGCGCGTCAGGACGAAATCAAGATAGTCGGCGGTGTTCTTGCCCGGACGGATGCCCGGAATGAAGCCGCCGTACTTACGCAGATTCTCCGCCGTGTCGGTCGGATTGAACACGACCGCGGTGTAGAAGAACGCGAAGAAAATGATCAGGATCGCATAGAGGAACAGGTACAGCGGCTGGCCGCGGCCGAGCAGCGCGCCCATGGTGTTGAGGAAACCCTCACCGCCGGCTGTCGTCGGAACGCCGTTGGCACCCACGACCGCATTACCCTGGAACCCCGCGATGGTCAGCGGCAGGAGCAGGAGCGAGCTCGCGAAGATCGGCGGAATGACGCCCGACGTATTGAGTTTCAGCGGGATGTGCGAGGCTTCGCCGCCGAACACCTTATTACCCTGCTGGCGCTTGGGATACTGAACCAGAATGCGGCGCTGCGCCTGTTCGACGAAAACTACGATAGCGATTAGAGCCACCGCGCCGACCGCGCCAAGCACGATCAGAACCGGCGACAAGGCGCCAGTGCGGCCAAGCTCCAGCGTGCTCGCGATCGCGCCCGGCAGACCGGCGACGATGCCAGCGAAAATCAACAGCGAGATCCCCTGCCCGATGCCGCGTTCAGTGATCTGCTCACCAAGCCACACCAGGAACATGGTGCCGCCGACAAGGGTGATGACCGTCGTCGCGACGAAGAACGGGCCCGGGTTCATCACCACAGCAAGACCATTCGAGGCGGTCGAGCCCTGCAGCCCGGTTGCGATCCCGATAGCCTGCAGCGCCGTGATGGCGACCGTCAGGTAGCGGGTGTACTGGTTCATCTTGATACGGCCCGTGACCCCCTCTTTCTTGAGGGATTCGAGCGCCGGGCTGATGGAGGCAAGCAACTGAATGATAATCGCCGCCGAGATATAGGGCATGATGTTGAGCGCGAAGATGCTCATGCGCGACAAAGCGCCGCCGGCGAACATGTCAAACAATCCGAGCACGCCCCCCGACTGCGCACGCATCACGTCCTGCATGGCCACCGGATCGATGCCAGGCAGGGTGATGAACGTACCCAGGCGGTAGACGATCAGAGCGCCAAGCGCGAACCAGATTCGCCGCTTGAGCTCAGTCGCCTTCGAGAAGACGCCTAAATTGATGTTCGCAGCGAGTTGGTCAGCCGCAGATGCCATATCAAACTCCGGTTAAGGCGAACTCGCCTTCCGTACTAGGCAATTACTTCTTTGCCTTTTTCGCCGGCTTCGCCGACTTCTCAGCCTTACCGGAAGCAGCCGCCTTCTTGGCGCGGGCGGACTTGTCGCCTTTCTTCGCCTTCGGGTTCGCATCGGCGCGCTTCGGAAGCTTGCGCACCTTCTTGTCTTCCGGAACCTTCTCGGCGCGGGTCATAGTGACGGAACCGCCGGCCTTCTCGATGGCCGCACGCGCGGACTCGGACGCGTACACCGCTTCGATGCTCAGCTTCGACTTCACTTCGCCGTCACCCAGGAGGCGCATGCCGTCGTGCGCGCGGCGAACGATGCCGGCCTTCACGAGCGTATCAATGGTGATAGTGCCCTTCGCATCGACGCGGCCGGCGTCAACGGCGGCCTGAATGCGACCGATGTTGACCGGCACGTACTTCGACGTGTCGTACGAGGTGAAGCCGCGCTTCGGGATACGGCGGAACAGAGGCATCTGACCACCTTCGAAGCCTTTGATGGCCACGCCGGTACGCGCCTTCTGACCCTTCACACCGCGGCCCGAGGTCTTACCAAGGCCGGAGCCGATACCACGGCCGAGGACCTTACGAGCATGGGTCGATCCCGGGCGGTTACGCAGTTCATTAAGTTTCATAGTTCTAATCCTTTAGGTACGACGGAGATAGGAGGCCAATCAGCCTTCGTCCACCCGCACCAGGTGTTTTACTTTATTGATCATGCCGCGGACCGCCGGGGTATCTTCCAGGGTCGACGAACGGCGGATCTTGTTGAGGCGCAGCCCGATCAGAGTCTGACGCTGGTCGGCATAACGGCCGGCGGCGCTGTGGATCTGCGTGATCGTGACGGTCTTCTTCTTCTCGGCCATGATTAGGCTTCCTTCGCCACTTCTTTACCGGCTTCCTCACGGCGGCCGATGATGTCCGCGACTTTCTTACCGCGCTTGGCGGCAACGTTGCGCGGGCTGGTCATGGACTGCAGCGCGGTGAAGGTCGCCTTCACCATGTTGTGCGGGTTGTTGGAACCGACGCTCTTCGCGACGATGTCCTGGATGCCCATGGTTTCGAACACGGCGCGCATCGGACCGCCGGCGATGATGCCGGTACCGGCCGGAGCGGCGCGCAGGATGACCTTACCGGCGCCGAAGCGGCCGTACAGGTCGTGATGCAACGTGCGGCCTTCGCGCAGCGGCACCTTGATCATGTGACGCTTCGCGGCGTCAGTCGCCTTACGGATGGCTTCCGGCACTTCGCGCGCCTTGCCCGAACCGTAACCAACCTTGCCTTTGGCATCGCCGACGACAACGAGAGCGGCGAAAGCAAAACGGCGGCCACCCTTCACGACTTTGGCGACGCGGTTGATGTGCACCAGCTTATCGACGAATTCATCGTCACGATCGCCGCGCTCGCCGCGGTTGCCGCCTTCACGACCGCCTTCGCGATCACGACGTCCGCCGCGCTCGCCACGTTCGCCGCGCTCACCGCGCTCGCCGCCCCTGCCCTGACGTTCGCCGCGTTCAGAACCGCCTGATGGTGTCCGTGCCATATCTTACTTCCCTTACTTGACCGGTCTTAGAACGACAGACCAGCTTCACGCGCCGCGTCGGCCAAAGCCTTCACGCGACCGTGGTACAAATAGCTACCGCGATCGAAAATCACTTCCTTCACGCCCGCTTTGATGGCGCGTTCGCCAAGCAACTTGCCGACCTGTGCCGCGGCGTCCTTCGACGCGCCGACCTTGAGCTTGCCCTTGAGATCCGTATCGATGGTCGACGCGGCGGCCAACGTGCGGCTGTCCTCGTCGTTGATGATCTGGGCGTAGATGTGACGGCCCGAACGGTGCACTGACAGGCGAGGACGGCCGTGGGCCGAAGCCTTGACCGCGAAACGCGTACGCTGCTTGCGACGTTCCGTCTGAATTTTGGTGGTGCTCATGACTAAATTCCTTGTCCCGCGCCTTACTTCTTCTTGCCTTCTTTGCGAAGGATGAATTCGTCGGAGTACTTAATACCCTTGCCCTTATAGGGCTCCGGCTGCTTGTACGCGCGAATTTCAGCGGCCACCTGGCCAACCTTCTGACGATCGGCGCCCGACACTTCGATCTGCACCGCGCTCGGCGTCTTCACTTCGATGCCGGCCGGGATTTCGTAGACCACGTCGTGCGAGAAGCCGAGATTGAGCGTCAGCTTCTTGCCCTGAGCGGCGGCCTTGAAGCCGACGCCGTTGATGTCGAGGACCTTCTTGTAGCCCTGGCTAACGCCCTTCACCATGTTGTTGATGGTGGCGCGCGTGGTACCCCACTGCGAACGGGCGCGCTTGGTTTCGCTTTTGGCCTTCACCCAGACCTTGCCGTCGGTGACGCTGGTTTCAACGTCTTCGCTGGTGTCGAGCTTGAGCTCGCCCAGCTTGCCCTTCACCGTAACGACCTTACCGGCCATGGTGACGGTGACGCCGCTGGGAATGGCGACTGGATATTTGCCTACACGTGACATCGTACGCTTCCTTCAATCCGTGTTCGTTAGAACACTTGGCAGAGCACTTCGCCGCCGACGTTGGCTTGGCGTGCTTCCGAGTCCGACATGACGCCACGGGGCGTCGAGAGAATGGAAATGCCGAGGCCGTTATAGACCTTCTGCAAGTCCTTAATTTTCGCATACACCCGGCGGCCGGGCTTCGAAACGCGCTCGATCTTATTAATGACCGGCTCGCCTTCGTTGTACTTGAGCTCGATCTTCAGCTCGTCGATGCCTTCGCGCACGTTCTGGCGCGCAAAGCTGCGGATGTAGCCTTCGCGCTCAAGGACGCTGAGCAGGCTTTCGCGCAGCTTAGAGGCCGGCGCGGTGATCGAGGACTTGTTCGCCCGCTGACCGTTGCGGATACGGGTGAGCAAATCACCAACAGGATCAGTCATTGACACGTGAGGTGCTCCTTACCAGCTCGACTTGACCATGCCGGGGATCTGACCCCGGGAGGCCAGTTCACGCAGCTTGTTGCGGGCCATCTTGAATTTGCGGTAGGTCGCGCGCGGGCGGCCCGTCAGATCGCAACGGTTACGGATGCGGACCTTCGAGGAATTGCGCGGAACCTGGGCCAACTTGAGGACGGCCGCGAAGCGATCTTCGTCGGACGTCTTCTGATCCATGATGATCGCCTTCAGCTTCTTACGCTTGTTGCCCAGCGACTTCGCCATGCGGCGGCGCTTCAGGTCGCGTTCGACAGTGCTCGTCTTCGCCATGAGACGTTTTTCCCTTACTTCTGGAACGGCATTTCGAAACCTTCGAGCAGCGCAAGCGCTTCTTCGTCGGTCTTTGCCGTCGTGCAGATCGTGATATTCATGCCGCGGACCTTGTCGATCTTGTCGTAATCGATTTCCGGGAACACGATCTGTTCCTTGAGGCCCATGTTGTAGTTACCGGCGCCGTCAAAGCTCTTCGCATTCAGGCCGCGGAAGTCACGCACACGCGGCAGCGCGACGTTCACGAGGCGGTCGAGGAACTCGTACATGCGCGAGGCGCGAAGGGTGACGCTGCAGCCAACCATCTGGTTTTCACGAAGCTTGAAGTTCGCGATCGCCTTGCGGGACTTCGTGATGTTCGGCTTCTGACCCGCGATGGCGGTGAGGTTTTCGACCGCGCCTTCGATCTTCTTTTTGTCTTGCGAAGCTTCGCCGACGCCCATGTTGATGACGATTTTGGTCAGCTTCGGAATCGCCATGGGATTCTGATAGCCGAACTTCTCCGCCAATTTCTTGCGGACGCTCTCGTCGTAGTGTTTACGCAAACGCGTTTGAGTAGCCATAACTTTCGTCCTTCCTAATCGATGACTTCGCCGGACCGCCGAGCAACGCGGACCTTCTTGCCGTCATCGAGCGTCTTGAAGCCGACACGGGTGGACTTGCCGCCCTTGGGGTCGACGTGCGCCACGTTGGAGACGTGGATCGAGGCTTCTTTTTCAATGATACCACCGCGGTCCTGCGCCGTCTGACGCTGGTGACGCTTCGCGATGTTCACGCCCTGAACGATCACGCGGTTGTCGGTCGGCAGCGTCTTGAGCACTGTTCCGGTCTTGCCTTTGTCACGGCCGGTGAGAACGACGACGTTGTCGCCCTTCTTGATCTTCAACTTGGCCATTAGAGGACCTCCGGCGCCAGAGAAACGATCTTCATGAACTTCTTACCGCGCAGTTCACGAGTGACCGGTCCAAAGATACGCGTGCCGATCGGTTCGCCCTGCTTGTTGATGAGCACGGCGGCATTGTGATCGAAGCGGATCGAGGTGCCGTCGGCGCGGCGAAGTTCCTTCGCGGTACGCACGATGACGGCGCGATGAACGTCGCCCTTCTTCACGCGGCCGCGCGGAATGGCGTCCTTCACCGAAACGACGATGACGTCGCCGATCGCGGCGAATCTACGCTTGGAGCCGCCGAGCACCTTGATGCACATGACGCGCTTGGCGCCAGAGTTGTCGGCAACATCCAAATTGGATTGCATCTGAATCATGGTTTTACGTCCTTATCCCTGGAGGGTTCCGATTACTCGGCCTTGTCCAGGATCAATTCCCATTTCTTCGTCTTCGAGATCGGCGCGCACTCACGGATACGCACCAAATCGCCGATCTTGCCGACGTTGTTCTCATCGTGCGCCGCGAACTTTTTGCTGCGGCGGATAAACTTCTTGTAGATCGGGTGCATCATGCGGCGCTCGACGCGCACGATCACGGTCTTGTCCTGCTTGTCGCTGACGACCACGCCCTGGAGAATTCGTCTCGGCATATTCTTCTTCCTCTCGCCCGCTTACGACGCAGCTTTTTTGCTGCTGCGTTCCCGCAGAATTGTCTTGATCCGCGCGATTTCGCGGCGGACACGCCCGAACTGGGCGGTGTTGGTCAACTGACCGGACGCCTTCTGGAAGCGCAGATTGAACTGCTCCTTCTTGAGGTCCGCGAGCTGGCCTTGCAGCTCTTCCGCGTTCTTACCGCGCAGGTCTTGTGCAGTGCTCATATTCCTAGGCTCCAATACGCGAGACCATCTTGGTCTTAATCGGCAGCTTGGCGGCCGCCAGAGTGAAACCTTCGCGCGCCATTTCCGCCGACACGCCGTCGACTTCGAACATGATGCGGCCCGGCTTAATGCGGCACACCCAATACTCCGGCGTGCCCTTACCCTTACCCTGACGGACTTCGGCCGGCTTCTTCGACACCGGCACGTCCGGGAAGATGCGGATCCACACGCGACCCTGGCGCTTCATGAAGCGCGTGAGAGCGCGGCGGGCCGCTTCGATCTGACGGGCGGTGACGCGGTCGGGCGTCATGGCCTTGAGACCGTACGAGCCGAAATTCAAGGTCGAGCCGCCCTTGGCGACGCCGTGAATGCGG
This sequence comes from Rhodospirillaceae bacterium, assembly GCA_041906145.1. Taxonomy (GTDB): domain Bacteria; phylum Pseudomonadota; class Alphaproteobacteria; order Rhodospirillales; family Rhodospirillaceae; genus SHVO01. The sequence goes on from JAYRJU010000008.1 coordinate 150,112, forward strand.
CCCTTGAAGGCCTTACGGTACTTTGTGCGTTTCGGTTGCAACATGACGACGTATTTCCGTTTCTTGTGCTTTAGCCGCGGGTTTCAGGACGGCCGCGCTCTTCACGCGGGGTCTGAACCTCGCCACCGAGGCGCTTATCTTGCGCCATCGGATCGTGCTCCAGGATCTCGCCCTTGAAGATCCACACCTTGACACCGCAGGTGCCGTAGGTGGTCTTCGCGGTGCCGGTACCGTAGTCGACGTCGGCGCGCAGGGTGTGCAGCGGCACACGGCCTTCGCGGTACCATTCCACGCGCGCGATTTCAGCGCCGCCGAGGCGGCCCGAGCACGTGATACGGATGCCGCCGGCGCCAAGGCGCATCGCGGACTGCACGGCGCGCTTCATGGCACGGCGGAAAGCGACGCGGCGCTCGAGCTGCTGCGCGATGTTTTCTGCGACGAGCTGAGCGTCAATTTCCGGCTTGCGGATTTCGATGATGTTCAGGTGAACTTCGCTGCCGGTCATCTTCTGCAGATCCTTACGGATCACTTCGATGTCCGCGCCCTTCTTGCCGATCACAACACCCGGACGGGCGGTGTGGATGGTGATGCGGGCCTTCTTCGCCGGGCGTTCGATGATCACGCGCGCAACGCCGGCCTGAGCCAGGCGTTCTTTCAGATATTCGCGGATCTCGATGTCTTGGTGCAGGAGCGTCGCATACTGACCGCGGTTCGCGTACCAACGCGAGTCCCAAGTACGGTTGATGCCGAGGCGCAGCCCGACTGGATTAACTTTCTGACCCATTAGGCGGTCTCCCCTTTCTCACGCACGACAATGGTGAGATTGCTGAACGGCTTGGTGATGTGTCCGACGCGGCCGCGCGCACGCGGGCTCCAGCGCTTCATGACGATCGACTTACCGACGTAGGCTTGCGCCACGTACAGCTGATCGACGTCGAGCTGGTGGTTGTTCTCGGCGTTCGCGATGGCGGACTCGAGTACGGTCTTCACTTCGATAGCGATACGGCGCTTGTTGAAGGTCAGCTCGGCCAGGGCCGCTTCCGCAGTTTTGCCGCGGATGAGCTGCGCCATCAGGTTAAGCTTGCGCGGGCTGACGCGGATCGAGCGCGAGAAGGCCCGAGCTTCGTTTTCGCCGACGCGACGCGGAGCGTTTTTCTTGCTCATGACTTAGTCCTTCTTGGGCGACGCGCCGGGGGCCGCGGCTTTCTTATCGCCGGTATGGCCGTAGAACGTACGGGTCGGCGCAAACTCGCCGAACTTGTGACCGATCATATTTTCGGTGACGAGCACCGGCACATGCTTATGACCGTTGTGCACACCGAACGTCAGACCGACGAACTGCGGCAGGATCGTAGAACGACGGGACCAAGTCTTGATCACTTCGTTGCGACCGGAGCCACGTACCGTCTCGGCTTTCTTCAAGAGATAGCCGTCGACGAAAGGACCTTTCCAAACTGAACGTGCCACGTTCGCTCTCCTTAAGCTTTCTTCGCCAGGTGACGGCTGCGCATGATCAAGTTCTGCGTACGCTTGTTATTGCGCGTGCGCTTGCCCTTGGTCGGCTTGCCCCACGGAGTGACCGGATGACGGCCGCCCGAGGTCTTACCTTCACCGCCGCCGAGCGGATGGTCGACCGGGTTCATCGACACACCACGCTGGTGCGGCTTGAAACCCAGCCAGCGCATACGGCCGGCCTTACCGAAATTGATGTTCTGATTGTCCGGGTTGGACACGGCGCCGACGGTGGCCATGCATTCCGCACGGACCAAACGCAGCTCGCCCGACGAGAGGCGAAGCTGGGCGTAGCCAGAGTCCTTACCGATGAGCTGCGCGTAGCAGCCCGCCGAACGGGCCATCTTGCCGCCGCCGCCGAGCTTGAGCTCGACATTGTGCACGATGGTGCCGACCGGCATGTTCTTGAGCGGCATCGCGTTGCCCGGCTTAATGTCCGCGGTTTCGGCGGCGATGATCTTGTCGCCGGCCTTCAAACGCTGCGGGGCCAGGATGTAAGCCTGCTCGCCGTCTTCATAGCGGATGAGCGCGATGAAGGCGGTGCGGTACGGGTCGTATTCCAGGCGTTCGACGGTCGCGGCGACATCGCGCTTCTTACGCTTGAAATCCACGAGACGGTAACGGCGCTTATGACCGCCGCCCATGAAGCGGCTGGTGATGCGGCCGGAGTGGTTACGGCCACCCGTCGAGTGCATGCCTTCCGTCAGTTCCTTGACCGGCTTGCCCTTGTGCAGGTCCGAGCGGTCGACGAGGACGGTGCCGCGCAGTGACGGCGTGATCGGATTATATGACTTTAACGCCATGGCTTAGAGTCCCGTGGTCACATCGATCGACTGGCCGGCGGCCAGGGTCACGATGGCTTTCTTCACATCGCTGCGGCGGCCCGGACGGCCGCGGAAGCGCTTCAGCTTGCCCTTGGTGATCAGCGTGTTCACGGCAGTCACCTGCACCTTGAACAGCGTCTCGACCGCGAGCTTGATCTGCGGCTTGGAGGCATCGAGCGGCACGCGGAACACAAACTGATTGTGCTCGGAAGCCATCGTCGCCTTTTCCGTGATCATCGGCGCGCTGATGAAGTCGTACAGCGCGGCTTCGTTCACGGCCGGGGCGGCCTTCTTCGCGGCTTTTTTGGCCGGCTTCTTTTCTGCGGGGCTCATTTCAGGCGCTCCTCAAGCTTCTCGAGCGCCGCCTTCGTTAACACCAGGGTGTCACGGCGCAGGATGTCGTACACGTTCGCGCCCTGGCTGGGCAGCACGTCGATGCCCGGGATGTTGCGGGCGGCGCGGGCGAAGCCCTCGTCCACCTGGGCGCCGTCGATGATCAACACCGACTTCCAACCGAGCTTCTTGAATTGAGCGTCGAGCTTCTTGGTCTTGGCATCTTTGCCGCCTGCGGCGGAATCGATCACCACGAGCTTGCCGTCCTTAGCTTTGGCCGATAGGGCGCTCTTGAGGCCGAGAGCGCGGATCTTCTTCGGCAGGCTGAACGCATGGCTGCGCACGACCGGTCCGAAGATCACGCCGCCGCCACGCATCTGAGCGGAACGGAGCGAACCCTGACGGGCCGAACCGGTACCCTTCTGCTTGTACGGCTTCTTGGTGGTGCCGCTGACTTCGCTGACGACCTTAGTCTTGTGCGTACCGGCCTGACGCTTGGCGAGCTGCCAGCGCACGACGCGGTGCATGATGTCGCCGCGCACTTCGGCGCCGAAGATGGCGTCCGAAACGTCCACGGAGCCGACGTTTTTCTTATCGAGGTTGATGATGTCCAGCTTCATGGCCGTTAGTCCTTCTTGGCCTTCAGACCGGCCGGCAGCGGGAGGTCCTTCGGAAGCTTACGCTTCACAGCGTCCTTCACGAGCACGTAACCGCCCGGATTGCCCGGAACTGCGCCTTTGACGAAAATGAAACCCTTGGCTTCGTCGATCTGAACGACCTGCAGGTTCTGAGTGGTGACACGCTCGACACCGAGGTGACCGGCCATCTTCTTGCCTTTCCACACCTTACCCGGGTCCTGACGCTGACCGGTCGAACCGTGGGAGCGGTGAGAGACGGACACGCCGTGCGTGGCTTCGAGACCGGAGAAGTTCCAGCGCTTCATTGGACCCTGGAAGCCCTTACCGACCGTCGTACCCGTCACATCGACGAACTGGCCCGTGACGAAGTGTGCAGCCGAGAGTTCGGCGCCCACATCGATCATCTTGTCCGCATCGACGCGGAATTCGACCAGACGACGCTTCGGCTCGACGTTCGCCTTCGCGAAGTGACCACGCGTCGCTTTATTGACGCGCTTGGCCTTCTTGGCGCCGATGCCGAGCTGAACGGCCGTGTAGCCATCCTTTTCTTTGGTACGCTGAGCGATCACTTGTACGCCGTCGACCTTGAGAACGGTGACAGGCACGTGATTGCCGTCCGCGGAGAAAACGCGGGTCATACCCACTTTTTGTGCAACTAAACCGGAACGCATATGTCCCACCTTCGAGCGATTCTTAGAGCTTGATCTCGACGTCAACGCCGGCGGCGAGGTCGAGCTTCATCAGCGCGTCCACCGTCTGCGGAGTCGGATCCACAATGTCGAGCAGTCGGCGATGAGTCCGGATTTCGAACTGTTCACGCGACTTCTTGTCGACGTGCGGCGAGCGGTTCACGGTGAACTTCTCGATGCGCGTCGGCAGGGGAATAGGACCGCGCACTTGCGCGCCCGTGCGCTTGGCGGTGCTGACGATCTCCTTAGTGGATTGATCGAGCACGCGATGATCAAACGCCTTGAGGCGAATGCGAATATTTTGATTGTCCATCATAGCCTACTACCCAAAAGTGAACGGCACCCGCCTCAGCGGCGGATGCCGTTGATCTCAATTTACTCGACGATTTTCGCGACGACGCCCGAACCGACGGTACGGCCGCCTTCACGGATGGCGAAGCGCAGGCCTTCATCCATCGCGATCGGGGCGATGAGGTTCACCTGCATTTCGATGTTGTCGCCCGGCATCACCATCTCGGTGCCCGCCGGAAGCTCGATCGTGCCCGTCACGTCCGTGGTGCGGAAGTAGAACTGCGGACGATAGTTCGAGAAGAACGGCGTATGACGTCCGCCTTCGTCCTTGGACAGGATGTAGCAGCTGCACGTGAACTTCGTGTGCGGCGTGATCGAACCCGGCTTGGCCAGAACCTGGCCGCGCTCCACGTCTTCACGCTTCGTGCCGCGCAGCAGCGCGCCGATGTTGTCGCCCGCCTCACCCTGGTCGAGCAGCTTACGGAACATTTCAACGCCCGTGACGACCGTCGTCTGCGTCGGCTTCAGGCCGATGATCTGCATTTCTTCGCCGACCTTCACGATACCGCGCTCAACACGGCCGGTGACAACCGTGCCGCGGCCCGAGATCGAGAACACGTCTTCGATCGGCATCAGGAACGGCTTGTCCTTCGGACGCGCCGGCTGCGGGATGTTTTCGTCGACAGCCTTCATCAGCTCGAGAATGGCCTGCTTGCCCAGCTTCTCGTTGCTGTTTTCAAGCGCCGCGAGCGCCGAGCCGCGAACGATCGGGATCTTGTCGCCCGGGAATTCGTACTTCGACAGCAGTTCGCGAACTTCGAGCTCAACGAGGTCAAGGAGTTCCGCGTCGTCGACCATGTCGCACTTGTTCAGGAACACAACGATCGCCGGAACGCCCACCTGGCGGGCCAGCAGGATGTGCTCGCGCGTCTGCGGCATCGGACCGTCCGCGGCAGAAACAACCAGGATCGCGCCGTCCATCTGCGCCGCGCCCGTGATCATGTTCTTCACGTAGTCAGCGTGGCCCGGGCAGTCGACGTGCGCGTAGTGGCGGTTCGCCGTCTCGTACTCAACGTGCGCCGTCGAAATCGTGATCCCGCGCGCCTTCTCTTCAGGCGCCTTGTCGATCTGGTCGTACGCCGTGAACGTCGCGCCGCCCGTTTCCGCGAGGATCTTCGTGATCGCCGCCGTCAAGCTCGTCTTGCCGTGGTCAACGTGACCAATCGTGCCGATGTTGCAGTGCGGCTTATTCCGCTGGAATTTCTCTTTAGACATGGCTCACTCCGTTCTCTGGACTGAAATTCTTCTAGATTATTAACCGGCCAACTTGGCCTTGATTTCGTCGGACACGTTGCTCGGCACCTGCTCGTAGTGGTCGAACGTCATCGTGAACTGGGCGCGGCCCTGGCTCATCGAACGAAGCGTGTTGACGTAACCGAACATGTTGGCCAGCGGCACCATCGCGGTGATGACGCGCGCATTCGCACGGCTGTCCATGTTGTTGATCTGGCCACGGCGGCTGTTCAGGTCGCCGATGATGTCGCCCATGTAGTCTTCCGGGGTGACAACTTCGACGCTCATGATCGGCTCGAGCAGTTTCGGACCAGCCTGCGGGATGCCTTCACGGAAGGCGGCGCGGGCGGCGATTTCGAACGCGAGGGCCGACGAGTCGACGTCGTGGTAGTTACCGTCGTACAGGGTTGCCTTGAAGTCGGTGCAGGGGAAGCCCGCGATCACGCCGGTGTTGACCGAGGCCGCGAGGCCCTTCACGACGCCCGGGATGTATTCCTTCGGGACCGAACCGCCGATGACTTCGTTTTCGAACTGATAGCCCGAACCCGGCGGCAGCGGCTCGAAGCGGATCTTGACGCGGGCGTACTGGCCCGAACCGCCCGACTGCTTCTTGTGCGTGTAGTCTTCTTCGAACACGCGGCTGATCGTCTCACGGTACGCGACCTGCGGAGCACCGACATTGGCTTCCACTTTGAATTCGCGCTTCATGCGATCGACGATGATTTCGAGGTGCAGTTCGCCCATCCCCTTGAGGATGGTCTGGCCGCTTTCGTGATCGGTCGTGATGCGCAAGGACGGATCTTCCGCGGCGAGACGCGCTAGCGCCATGCCCATCTTTTCGACGTCCGGCTTCGACTTCGGCTCAACGGCGACTTCGATAACGGGATCCGGGAACACCATACGCTCCAGGATGACCGGCTTGTTCGGATCGCACAGCGTTTCGCCGGTGGTGGTGTCCTTCATGCCGACGAGCGCGACGATGTCGCCCGCCGAAGCGGTTTTGATTTCTTCGCGGTTATTGGCATGCATCAGCAACATACGGCCGATACGTTCTTTCTTGTCCTTCACGCTGTTCAGCACACCGGTGCCGCTTTCGAGCGTGCCGGAGTAGATGCGCACGAAGGTGAGCGAGCCGACGAACGGGTCGTTCATGATCTTGAAGGCGATACCGGAGAACGGCTCTTCCGGGAGGCGCTTGCGCGACGCCGGGGTCTCGTCCTTGCCCGGGAGGACGCCCTTGACGTCCGGCAGATCGAGCGGCGACGGCAGATAGCGAATGACGCAATCGAGCAGAACCTGCACGCCCTTATTCTTGAACGCCGAGCCGCACATCACCGGCACGAATTTCTGAGCAATGGTGCCCTTGCGGATGCACTTATGGAGCGTCTCTTCGTCCGGCTCTTTGCCGTCGAGATAGGCTTCCATCGCGGCATCGTCCATTTCGACGGCCGTCTCGACGAGAGCGGCGCGATACTCCTTGGCCTTGTCGGCGAGGTCGGCCGGGATTTCAACTTCGTCGAACTTCGCGCCGAGGTCTTCGCTCTTCCAAACGAGGGCCTTCATCTTCACGAGGTCGACGACGCCGGCGAACTCGGCTTCCACGCCGATCGGCAGCGTGAGCACAAGCGGCTTCGCGCCAAGGCGGTCAACGATCATGTCGACACAGCGATAGAAGTTCGCGCCCATGCGGTCCATCTTGTTGACGAAACACATACGCGGAACGTTGTACTTATCAGCCTGGCGCCACACGGTTTCGGACTGCGGCTCAACGCCGGCAACACCGTCGAAACAGGTGACGGCGCCATCGAGCACGCGGAGCGACCGCTCGACTTCGATCGTGAAGTCGACGTGGCCCGGGGTGTCGATGATGTTGATGCGGTGATCTTTCCAGAAGCACGTCGTCGCCGCGGAGGTGATCGTGATGCCGCGCTCCTGCTCCTGCTCCATCCAATCCATCGTGGCCATGCCGTCGTGGACTTCGCCGATCTTATGCGAACGGCCGGTGTAGTACAGGATACGCTCCGTCGTCGTCGTCTTCCCGGCGTCAATGTGCGCCATGATGCCGATGTTACGGTAGCGCTCGATAGGAGTGTTTTCGTTAGCCATCACAAACTCTCTTAGCGGCTCAACGAGCCGTCAGAAAAAATCTTCGTTTACCAGCGGTAGTGCGAGAAGGCGCGGTTGGCTTCCGCCATGCGGTGAGTGTCTTCGCGCTTCTTCACGGCGCCGCCACGGTTGGCGGCCGCGTCCATCAGCTCGTTCGACAGACGGTCCACCATGGTCTTCTCGTTACGGCCGCGGGCATTGGAAACGAGCCAACGGAACGCGAGCGCCTGGCGGCGCTCCGGACGGACCTCAACGGGCACCTGGTAGGTGGCGCCACCGACGCGGCGGGAACGCACTTCCACCGTCGGCTTCACGTTCTCGATCGCATCGTGGAACACCTTCACGGCGTCCTGGTTCACTTTCTTGGAGATACGGTCGAGGGCGCCGTAGACGATACGTTCAGCAACGCCCTTCTTGCCCTGTTCCATCACCGAGTTGATGAACTTCGCGATGACGAGATCGCCGAACTTCGCGTCCGGATTGATCTCACGCTTATCTGCTGCGCGACGACGAGACATGCTTTCTTCCTCTTACTTCGGACGCTTGGCGCCGTACTTCGAACGACGCTGGCGGCGGTCGTTGACGCCTTGCGTGTCGAGCGTGCCGCGGATGATGTGATAGCGAACACCGGGAAGATCCTTCACACGGCCGCCACGGATCATGACGACGGAGTGTTCCTGAAGGTTGTGACCTTCGCCCGGAATGTAGCAGATCGCTTCGAACTGGTTCGTCAGACGAACGCGCGCAACCTTACGAAGCGCCGAGTTCGGCTTCTTCGGGGTCGTGGTGTACACGCGCGTGCAAACGCCGCGCTTTTGCGGGCAGCTTTCCAGCGCCGGGACCTTGTTGCGCGCCGCCGGAACTTGGCGGCCCTTACGGATCATCTGGTTGATTGTCGGCATCGTCTAAGCCTCGATTTCCCTAGGAACTTTTTCGTTCGCTATCGTTATCTTCAAACTCGTTTGCCGCCCCGGCACGGTCCTGCGCTGAAAACTTCAGTGCGACCCACCCGAGACGTGAAACAGGAACACCAGGCCCTTTCGGAACCTTGTTCGTTCCCGTTCGAAAAACATTGCCCAATCAAGGGGCTATATCGGTTTCTTTGTTTGTTCGACTGCTATCTGCGTTTAGACCGCGAACAGGTCTACTGCCAGACGCCTTCCAGAACGGCGCGGAACATATAGCTGGGTCACAGTAGCGTCAAGCGAAGAATAGGCCTGATTTTCATGCATTTTTGCGGGTATGGCGAGGATGTCACGCGCGCTTGGCATCAACACCGCGACCGATTCTTTCACATCGCCCCAGACAAAAAGAGAGGGGGCCTAACGGCCCCCTCTCCTCGTTTTTACCACTATATATAGTGTTTATTCCGCAGCCGGGGCTCTCGCACCCGCCTTGGCGGCCGCATCGGCGGCCGGCGGCAATGCCGCGGCGGGTTCCTCGGGGCCCTGAAGTTCCTTGTCGCGGTTCGCGGCAATGGACTTCAGACGGTTCATGAGGGCGCCCGTACCGGCCGGGATGAGTCGACCGACGATGACGTTTTCCTTGAGGCCGACCAGGCTGTCGACCTTGCCCGTAACCGCCGCTTCCGTGAGGACGCGGGTGGTTTCCTGGAACGAAGCCGCCGAGACGAAGGACTGGGTCTGGAGCGAGGCCTTCGTGATCCCCTGGAGGACCGGGAGGGCCTTGGCCGGACGGCCGCCTTCGGCTTCAACCTTCGCGTTCTCAGCGTCGAACTCCAGCTTATCGGGGAGTTCGCCGACCAGGAACGTGGTGTCGCCACCCTCCACGACTTCCACCTTCTGCAGCATCTGACGAACGATAACTTCGATGTGCTTATCGTTAATCTTCACGCCCTGCAGACGGTAAACGTCCTGGATTTCCTTGATCAGGTAGTAGGCCAGCGCCTCGACACCCATGACGCGCAGGATGTCATGCGGCACCGGGTTGCCGTCCATGAGCGGATCGCCCTTGCGTACGTAGTCGCCTTCCTGGACCGCGAGGTGCTTGCCCTTCGGCACCAAGTACTCGACCGGGTTGCCCTTCTCCGGCTTCACGATGACGCGGCGCTTGGACTTGTAGTCCTTGCCGAATTCCACGCGACCTTCGATATCCGAGATGATCGCATGATCCTTCGGCTTGCGAGCTTCGAATAGTTCGGCGACTCGCGGCAGACCACCGGTGATGTCGCGGGTCTTGGACGATTCGCGCGGGATACGTGCGAGCACGTCGCCGGCGTGAACCTTCTGGCCGTTATCCACCGACAGGACCGAGTCGACCGAGAGGAAGTAACGCGCTTCCATGCCGTTCTCGAGCGTGATGACCTTGCCGCCCTGCTCGATCGGCTTGTCGCGCAGCGTAATGCGCGGCTTCAGATCCGAGCCCTTCGGTTGCTGCTTCCAATCGATAACGACCTTCGAGGCGATGCCAGTGGCTTCGTCGAGGGTCTCGCGCTGCGAGATACCTTCGACGAGATCCATGTAGTGCACGATACCGGACTTTTCGGTGATGATCGGGAGCGTATACGGATCCCACTCGGCCATTTTCTGGCCTTTCTTCACCATCTGCTTGTCGTCCACGAACAGCTTCGCGCCGTACGGCACGCGGTGACGAGCTTTTTCACGGCCTTGCGCGTCTTCCAGCACGAGTTCGCAGTTACGCGACATGAGAATATTGATCTTCTCGCTGTTCTGCACGACAGCGCGGTTGATCATCTTCACCTTCGCGTCGAACGCCGCTTCGATGCTCGACTGTTCGGCGCCGCGCTGAGCCGCGCCGCCGATGTGGAACGTACGCATGGTGAGCTGCGTGCCAGGTTCGCCGATCGACTGCGCCGCGATGACACCGACCGCTTCGCCGACGTTGACGATCGTGCCGCGCGCGAGATCGCGGCCATAGCACCTGCCGCAGACACCGCCCACGGTGGAGCAGGTCAGAGGCGAACGGATTTTCAGCTTCTGCAGGCCGAGCTTCTCGATCTTCTCGACTTCGTATTCGGTCAGCAGGAAGCCCTTCTTGACGATGACCTTACCCGATTCCGGATCCACGACATCTTCGTTGGTGACGCGGCCGAGGACGCGTTCGCCAAGCGAGACAACCACTTCGCCGCCTTCAACGAGCGGAGCTGCGGTGACGCCTTCGTGCGTCTCGCAATCTTCCTCGATGATGATGGCGTCCTGCGCGACGTCGACGAGACGGCGCGTGAGGTAACCCGAGTTCGCGGTCTTGAGCGCGGTGTCGGCCAGACCCTTACGGGCGCCGTGGGTGGAGTTGAAGTACTCCAACACGTTCAGGCCTTCTTTGAAGTTCGAGATGATCGGCGTCTCGATGATTTCACCCGACGGCTTGGCCATGAGGCCGCGCATGCCGGCGAGCTGCTTCATCTGCGCGGCGGAACCGCGGGCGCCGGAGTGGGCCATCATGTAGACCGAATTCACGGCCTTGCCCGCCTCCATCTTCTGAATCTCCTTCATCATCGCTTCTGCGACTTCTTCCGTGCAGTGCGACCAGGCGTCGACGACCTTGTTGTACTTTTCGCCCTGGGTGATGAGACCGTCCTGGTACTGCTGTTCGAATTCCTTCACTTGGGATTCGGTACGCTTCACCATGCCTTCCTTCGATTTCGGGATGATCAGATCATCTTTACCGAAGGAGATGCCGGCGCGCGCGGAGCAGCGGAAGCCGAGACCCATGATGTGATCGCAGAAGATCACCGTCTCTTTCTGACCGCAGTGGCGGTAGACGATGTCGATGACTTCCGTGATTTCCTTCTTACGAAGGAGGCGGTTGATCAGCGAGAACGGCACGTTCTTATGACGCGGCAGTTCTTCGGCCAACAGCATGCGACCCGGAGTCGTGTTGACGACAACGGTCACCGGCTTACCGGTTTCGTCGACGGTCTTGTAGCGCGCCTTGATCTTGGCGTGGATCGACACGGCCTTGCTCTGCAGAGCGTGCTCGATTTCGGCGATATCGCCGAACATCATGCCTTCGCCCTTCTCGTTGTCGCGGTCCATGGTCGCGTAGTACAGGCCGAGAATCATGTCCTGCGTCGGGACGATGATCGGCTTGCCGTTCGCGGGCGACAGGATGTTGTTGGTGGACATCATCAGCACGCGCGCTTCCAGCTGCGCTTCGAGCGACAGCGGAACGTGCACGGCCATCTGGTCGCCATCGAAGTCGGCGTTGAACGCGCTACAAACGAGCGGATGCAACTGGATCGCCTTGCCTTCGATCAGCGTCGGTTCGAAGGCCTGGATGCCCAGGCGGTGCAGCGTCGGCGCGCGGTTCAGAAGCACCGGATGTTCGCGGATAACTTCCTCAAGAATGTCCCATACTTCCGGACGCTCCTTCTCCACCATGCGCTTAGCGGCCTTGATGGTGGTCGCCATGCCGTAGAGTTCAAGCTTTGAGTAGACGAACGGCTTGAACAGCTCGAGCGCCATCTTCTTCGGAAGGCCGCACTGGTGCAGCTTCAGTTCCGGACCGACAACGATGACCGACCGGCCAGAGTAGTCGACGCGCTTGCCGAGCAGGTTCTGACGGAAGCGGCCCTGCTTGCCCTTCAGCATGTCGGACAGCGACTTCAAAGGACGCTTGTTGGCGCCCGTGATCGCGCGGCCACGGCGGCCGTTGTCGAACAGCGCGTCCACCGATTCCTGGAGCATGCGCTTTTCATTGCGGATGATGATCTCCGGCGCACGGAGTTCGATCAGGCGCTTCAAGCGGTTGTTGCGGTTGATGACGCGGCGATACAAATCGTTCAGGTCCGAGGTCGCGAAACGGCCGCCATCGAGCGGTACGAGCGGACGCAGTTCGGGCGGGATGACAGGAATGACTTCCATGATCATCCATTCCGGACGCGCGCCCGAGGCCATGAAGCTCTCGACGAGCTTCAGGCGCTTCACGAGCTTCTTACGCTTGGCTTCGGAGCCGGTTTCCTTGAGTTCCACGCGCATCTCGTTGCGAAGTTCCTCGAGGTTGATCGAGGTGAGGATCTCGCGGATGGCTTCAGCGCCGATGCCGTAGCGGAACGAGTCTTCGCCGTATTCGTCGACGGCCGCGGCATACTGATCTTCCGTCAGCAGCTCTTTCGGCTGCAGCGGGGTCATGCCCGGCTCGATAACGACGTAGTTTTCAAAGTACAGGACGCGCTCGAGATCCTTCAGCGTCATGTCGAGCAGCAAGCCAATACGGCTCGGCAGCGACTTCATGAACCAGATGTGAGCGACGGGGGCCGCGAGTTCGATGTGGCCCATGCGTTCGCGGCGCACCTTCGAAAGCGTGACTTCAACGCCGCACTTTTCGCAGATGATGCCCTTGTATTTCATACGCTTGTACTTGCCGCACAAGCATTCGTAATCCTTGATGGGTCCGAAGATGCGCGCGCAGAACAGGCCGTCGCGCTCGGGCTTAAAGGTACGGTAGTTGATGGTCTCGGGTTTCTTGATTTCGCCGTAGGACCACGAGCGGATTTTCTCCGGGCTCGCGATCGAGATGCGGATCTGGTCGAAGGACTCAGTGCCAGTAACCTGGCCGAAGATCTTGGTAAGTTCGTTCATGCCGAATTCTCCTTAAGGAGCTTTTCTCTACTGGGGTGGGGCGGCGTTGCCGCCAACCCTCGCCCGCTTGTTCCGTTCGTTCGCCGCGCGCTTACTGCTCGCTGTGGGACAATTCCACGTCGAGACCGAGCGAGCGCATTTCCTTGACCAGCACGTTGAAGGATTCCGGAATGCCCGCTTCGAACGTGTCGTCGCCGCGTACGATCGCTTCGTAGACCTTGGTGCGGCCCGAGACGTCGTCCGATTTGACGGTGAGCATTTCCTGGAGCGTGTAAGCCGCGCCGTAAGCTTCGAGCGCCCACACTTCCATTTCCCCGAAGCGCTGACCGCCGAACTGCGCCTTACCACCGAGCGGCTGCTGGGTGACGAGCGAGTAAGGACCGATCGAACGTGCGTGGATCTTGTCGTCAACGAGGTGGTGGAGCTTCAGCATGTAGATGTAGCCCACGGTCACCTTGCGGTCGAAAGCTTCGCCGGTCGCGCCGTCATAAAGCGTGACCTGACCCGATCCGTCGAGCCCCGCCATCTCAAGCATTTGCACGATGTCCGCTTCGCGCGCGCCGTCGAACACGGGCGTGGCGATCGGGATACCGCGGCGGAGATTCTCGGACATATCGATCAGCTGTTCGTCCGGGAGTTCCTGGAACTCGTTGCGATAGTTGCGGTCGCCGTAGATCTTCTTAAGCAGCGAGCGCAGATCGCGGTCCGAGCGGCCCGCACGGTGGTTGTCGAGCATCGCACCGACCTGCTGGCCGAGAGCGCGGCACGCCCAACCGAGGTGCGTCTCAAGAATCTGACCGACGTTCATGCGCGACGGCACGCCAAGCGGGTTCAGCACGATATCCACGTGCGTACCGTCGGCGAGATACGGCATGTCTTCGATCGGAAGGATCTTGGAGATGACCCCCTTATTGCCGTGACGGCCGGCCATCTTATCGCCGGGCTGAAGCTTGCGCTTCACGGCCACGAACACCTTCACCATCTTCAGAACGCCCGGCGGCAATTCGTCGCCGCGCTGCAGCTTCTCGACCTTGTTCTCGAAACGCTGGTCGATGAGCTTGGTGCTTTCTTCGAGCGACTTCTTCATCGCTTCGATGTCTTCCATCACCTTGTCGTTGGCGACGGTGATCTGGCGCCACTGGCCCGGCGTATATTCGGCGAGCAGCTCATCGGTGACCTTGCCGCCGGCCTTGAAGCCCTTCGGACCCGAGACGGTCTTACGGCCCATCAGCTGAGTCTTGATCTGCTCGTTGAACGAACGCTCGAGAATGGCCTTCTCGTCGTCGCGGTCCTTGGCCAGGCTTTCGATTTCGGCGCGCTCGATCGCGAGAGCACGTTCGTCCTTATCGACGCCGCGGCGGTTGAACACACGCACTTCGACGATGGTGCCCTGGGCGCCCGGCGGGACGCGCAAGGACGTATCGCGCACGTCCGAGGCCTTTTCACCGAAAATGGCGCGCAGCAGTTTTTCTTCCGGCGTGACCGGGGATTCGCCCTTCGGGGTCACCTTACCGACGAGGATGTCGCCCGCCTTAACTTCGGCGCCGACATACACGATGCCGGCTTCGTCGAGGTTCTTGAGGGCTTCTTCACCGACGTTCGGGATGTCGCGGGTGATTTCTTCCTGGCCGAGCTTGGTGTCGCGGGCCATGACTTCGAATTCCTCGATGTGGATCGAGGTGAACACATCGTCGCGCACGATGCGTTCGGAGATCAGGATCGAGTCTTCGAAGTTGTAGCCGTTCCACGGCATGAACGCGACGAGCACGTTCCGGCCGAGTGCGAGTTCGCCCAGTTCGGTGGACGGGCCGTCGGCGATGATGTCGCCCTTGGCCACCACGTCACCCACTTTGATCAGCGGACGCTGGTTGATGCAGGTGTTCTGGTTCGAACGCTGGAACTTCAGGAGGCGATAGATGTCCACGCCCGGCTGAGATGCAGACATCTCTTCCGTCGCGCGAACGACGATACGTTCCGCGTCCACCTGCTGCACGATACCCGCGCGGCGGGCAACCGTCGCGGCGCCGGAATCGCGGGCCACGGCTTCTTCGACGCCGGTGCCGACGAGCGGAGCTTCCGCGCGCAGGAGCGGCACGGCCTGACGCTGCATGTTAGAACCCATCAGCGCGCGGTTCGCGTCGTCGTTTTCAAGGAACGGGATGAGCGCGGCGGCGACGGAGACGAGCTGCTTCGGCGAAACGTCCATGTATTGGATTTCCGCAGGCGGCAGCAGCATGGCTTCGCCGGACTTACGGCAGCTGACCAGTTCGTTCACCAGCTTGCCCTTGGCGTCCACTTCTTCGTTCGCCTGGGCGATGTTGTAGCGGCCTTCTTCCATCGCCGAGAGATAGACGACGTCGTTCGAGACGCGCGCATCTTCCACTTTGCGATAGGGGCTTTCGATGAAGCCGTACTGGTTCACGCGAGCGTAAGTGGCCAGCGAGTTGATCAGACCGATGTTCGGACCTTCCGGCGTTTCAATCGGGCAGATACGGCCGTAGTGCGTCGGGTGCACGTCGCGCACTTCGAAGCCGGCGCGCTCGCGGGTCAAACCGCCAGGTCCAAGGGCCGAGAGGCGGCGCTTGTGGGTGATTTCCGACAGCGGGTTGGTCTGGTCCATGAACTGCGACAGCTGCGAGGAGCCGAAGAATTCACGCACGGCCGCCGCAGCGGGCTTCGCGTTGATGAGGTCGTGCGGCATCACGGTGTCGATGTCGACCGAGCTCATGCGTTCGCGGATCGCACGCTCCATGCGGAGCAGGCCAACGCGGTACTGGTTCTCCATCAGTTCGCCGACCGAGCGGACACGGCGGTTGCCCAGGTGATCGATGTCGTCGATTTCACCGCGGCCGTCCTTCAGTTCCGTCAGCACCTTGATGATGCGCAGGATGTCGTCCTTGCGCAGATGGCGGATGGAATCCGGCACGTCTTCGTTCGAAACGTTCAGGCGCGCGTTCATCTTCACGCGGCCAACGGTCGAAAGATCGTAGCGTTCTGGATCGAAGAAAAGCCCCTGGAACAACGCTTCAGCGGTTTCGAGCGTGGGCGGTTCACCCGGACGCATCACGCGATAGATGTCGACCAACGCTTCATCGCGGTTGGTGTTCTTGTCGAGCGCGAGCGTATTGCGGATGTACGGACCGACGTTCATGCCGTCGATGAAGAGGGTCTTGATCTCTTCGACTTCGGCTTCTTCGAACGCCTTCAGGGTGTCGGCGGAGATTTCTTCACCGGCTTCGATGTAGATCTCGCCCGTCTTGGTGTTGACGACGTCCTCGGCGATGAACTTACCGATCAGCTCTTCGTCGGTGATACGCAGTTCCTTGAGGCCGTCCTTCTCGAGCTTCGTGGCGATACGCGGGCTGAGCTTGCCGCCCGCTTCGAGCTTCACGCGGCCGGTCTTGGCGTCCACGAGGTCGAAATTCAGCTTCATGCCGCGCATCTTCTGCGCGTCGAAGCCGGTGTTCCAACCCTTCTTCTCGCGCACGAAAATCTGCGTGTCGTAGAAGTAATTGAGGATTTCCTCGGCGGTCATGCCGTGGACTTCCTGCGGATCGATGCTCTTCTCGTCCTTCTTGCGCTTGGCGCGCAGCTTTTCCGTCGCGAGCGAATCAAGCGCGTACAGCAGCGTGGTGACCGGCAACTTGCGGCGGCGGTCGATACGCACGTACACGAGGTCCTTGGCGTCGAATTCGAAGTCCAGCCACGAGCCGCGGTACGGAATGACGCGCGCGGCG
This sequence comes from Rhodospirillaceae bacterium, assembly GCA_041906145.1. Lineage (GTDB taxonomy): Bacteria > Pseudomonadota > Alphaproteobacteria > Rhodospirillales > Rhodospirillaceae > SHVO01. The sequence goes on from JAYRJU010000008.1 coordinate 167,096, forward strand.
AACAGGTACTTGCCCGACGAGTGGGTCTTGCCCTTGTCGTGATCGAAGAACACGCCCGGCGAACGATGCATCTGCGACACGATGACGCGCTCTGTGCCGTTGATGATGAACGTGCCGTGATCCGTCATCAGAGGCATGTCGCCCATGTAGACGTCTTGTTCTTTGATGTCGCGCACGGAGCGCGCGCCAGTGTCTTCGTCGATATCCCACACGACGAGGCGCAGCGTTACTTTTAACGGCGCGGAGAAAGTCATGCCGCGCTGTTGGCACTCTTCAACGTCGTACTTCGGCGCTTCGAGTTCATACGACACGAACTCCAGCTCGCCCTTGCCGGCGAAGTCCTTAATCGGGAATACGGACTTGAACACATCCCACAGACCGGAGCGCTGACGCACATCGAGCGGAGAATTCGCCTGGAGGAATTTGTCGTAAGAGCTCTTTTGCACTTCGATCAAATTCGGCATCGGTGCAACCACGGGGATGCGACCGAAGTCTTTACGTACACGCTTCCGACCATTGAGGGATTTGGCCATGACCATTCCTCGTCCTTCTTAAGGCGCGGCACCGGCAGGGCTCCGGCGCGCTTTTTGAACCAGACCATCCGCTTTCGCCCCGCCTGAAAGGGCTGCGCTGCAATGGTCCTCTGAACTATCGCGAGGAGCGCCGTGACGCTGCTCGCGGTAACTCAGAACTGAAACGGCAGTAAGGCCGGCGCGCCGATCTCTCAGCGCACCGACCTCAACTGCGATAGCTAACGTACAGGTCTTATTTAACCTGCACTTTGGCGCCGGCTTCTTCGAGCTTCTTCTTGATCGATTCAGCTTCGTCCTTGTTGACGCCTTCTTTGATCGGCTTCGGAGCGCCTTCGACGAGGTCCTTGGCTTCCTTGAGGCCGAGGTTCGTGACAGCGCGCACTTCTTTGATCACGTTGATCTTGTTGGCGCCGGCGTCGGTCAGGATCACGTCGAACGTGTCCTTGGCTTCGGCGGCCGGAGCGGCAGCAGCGCCACCAGCGGCGGCAACGGCCACCGGAGCAGCGGCGGAAACGCCCCACTTCTCTTCGAGCATCTTCGCGAGCTCAGCGGCTTCGAGAACGGTGAGGGCGGAAAGATCGTCTACGATTCTGGCGAGATCGGCCATTTTATAAGTCTCCTGATCTAGGTTCTATTTGGTTGATTGCAATAGTACGGGCGGCTTATGCGGCTTCGCCTTGCTTGGCTTTCGCTGCGAGAACACGAGCGAGCTGGGCTGCCGGAGCCTGAACGACGCCTGCGATCTTCGTCGCGGGAGCCTGAACGAGTCCGATGATCTTGCCGCGCAATTCGTCCAGCGAAGGCAGAGTAGCCAGGGTTTCCACCCCAGCGACGTCCAACTTCTGGCCGTTCAAATTGCCGCCAACGATCTCCAGCTTCTTGTTGTCCTTCGCGAACTTCGCACAAACCTTCGCGGCTGCGACCGGATCCGTCGAGTAGGCAATACCCGTCGGGCCCTTGAACAGATCGCCAAGGTTTTCGAACTTCGTGCCGGCAATGGCGAGACGCGCGAGCCGATTTTTAGCAACTTTGTAGCCGGCGCCCGCTTCACGCATCGCTTTACGCAGCGCTTGAGCTTCAGCGACCGTCAAACCCTTGTTCAGGGTGATGGCAATGAAGTTCTGCTGCTTCAGCGTGGCGTTGAGCGAACTAACCAGCTCTTCTTTTTGCTGTCGGTCCATTTCGTCTCCGCTTACTGAGGCTCTCCCCCCGCGTGACCCAACGTCACTTGAGGAAAGAACCGGTTGCACATCCAACGGGCCTGGAAGAACCAAACCCGTCGGTTCCAGACCTGCCCCAGAAGCTCAAGTCGCCCTGCCCGGCTAGCTGCGCGAAAGCGCCTCAACCGAACCAAACTTCCTGCACTCCCGTCTGTGATGGCGATGTTCTCTTTATGCGTCAGCCCCGAAAGGCATCGGCACCATCAGTCTCGGACAGGATCTCCGGCGATGATCGGCGAGACGCTTCTCACCGCCGGTCTCCGCACCGCCTCTTTAAGGCGGTGCGAAATCTCTTAGTTATCGCGTATCTTAAGCGGAAAACCGGTTTCCGCTTTTCCGCGACACGCTTTACTCGGCCTTCGCGACGGCGTCGGCGGAGTTCACTTTGATCCCCGGGCCCATCGTGGAACTGACGGAGATCTTCTTGATGTAGTTACCCTTCGCGCCGGCCGGCTTGGCCTTCACGATGGCGTCGACGAACGCCTTGAGGTTGGCTTGCAGCTGCTCGGCCGAGAAGCTGGCCTTGCCGATGCCGGCCTGCACGATGCCGGCCTTCTCGACGCGGAACTGCACTTCACCAGCCTTCGCGTTCTTCACGGCCGTCTTCACGTCCATGGTGACTGTGCCGAGCTTCGGGTTCGGCATCAGGCCGCGAGGACCGAGCACCTTACCGAGCTTACCGACGACGCCCATCATGTCCGGGGTGGCGATGACGCGGTCAAAGCCCATTTCGCCGGCATTGATCTTTTCAGCGAGGTCTTCCGCGCCAACGAGTTCCGCACCGGCGGCTTCGGCGTCTTTCGCCTTGTCGCCCTTGGCGAACACGGCAACACGCATCGTCTTACCGGTGCCGTGCGGCAGCGCCACGACGCCGCGCACCATCTGGTCGGCGTGCTTCGGGTCAACGCCGAGGTTCATCGCCACTTCGACGGTTTCGTCGAACTTGGCCTTCGCATGGGCCTTCAGGATCTTCACCGCATCGACGACCGTGTAGTAGGTCTCGCGATCGACAGCGGCCAGACCGGCCTTCAAACGCTTTCCAACTTTCGCCATGGCTTACTTCTCCACCACTTCGAGGCCCATCGCGCGGGCCGAGCCCACAACCTGAGCCATCGCCGATTCAATCGTCGGGCTGTTCAGGTCCGGCATCTTCTTCTGCGCGATCTCGCGGATCTGGGTCATGTTCACCTTGCCGACGAAACCGCGGCCAGTGGTGCCCGAACCCTTGTCGATCTTCGCGGCGCGCTTCAGGAAGAAGCTCGTCGGCGGGGTCTTGGTGACGAACGTGAAAGAACGGTCCGAATACACCGTGATCACCACGGGCGTCGGAACGCCGATTTCACCGCCCTGGGTCGCTGCATTGAACTCTTTGCAGAACGCCATGATGTTGACGCCGCGCTGACCGAGCGCGGGGCCGATCGGCGGAGAAGGGTTTGCCTTCCCGGCCGGGATCTCAAGCTTTACGTAGCCTTCAATTTTCTTTGCCATCGTATCCCTCAGTTATGCGCCGGATACCCTCCGGCGCATCGGGTCCGTGGTGCGGCTGCCCTTGGACTTTCGGGGCAGAAACCTTCCACAGAGTTGTGCGGCCGCCTTACGGCTTCCGCGAAGCAGCCAACTAGAGCTTTTCCACCTGGCTGTATTCGAGCTCGACCGGCGTAGAACGGCCGAAGATCGAGACCGAAACCTTGAGACGGGCCTTTTCCTCGTCGACGTCTTCGACGACGCCGTTGAACGAGGTGAAGGGACCGTCGGAAACACGAACCTGTTCACCCACTTCGAAGACCACCGAGGGCTTCGGACGCTCGATACCTTCCTGGACCTGCTTCTGGATGCGCTCAGCTTCGCTATCCGACATCGGGCGCGGCTTGTTGCCGCCGAGGAAGTTCGTAACCTTGGGTGTGTTTTTGACGATGTGCCAAGCCTGGTCCGTCAGATCCATCTTGATCAGGACATAGCCCGGGAAAAACTTGCGTTCAGCATCGACCTTGGTGCCACGGCGCACTTCGGCGACCTTTTCCATCGGCACGATGACTTCCTGAATCTTGTCCGTCATGCCATGGGTCGCAGCTTGCTCCCGGATCGACTGCGCGACCTTATTTTCGAAGCCCGAATAAACGTGGAGCACGTACCACTTTGCAGCCATTGGTCCCGCCCCTTAACCGAAAATGTACCGCACGCCCCAACCGAGGACCGCGTCCACGGCAAGGAAGTAAGCGGAAAGAATGGCGCTAAACACGAAAACCAGGACGACCGAAACCGTCGTCTCCCGGCGAGATGGCCAGGTGACCTTGGACATTTCCTGCCGAACTTGGCGGACAAAGAGCCCGGGTGAAGTTTTCGCCATTAAAATTACGCCTCTCGGATCAAACTCTACTCAGACGGCCAGCGGACTCGGCCCTTTCGGACCACTCCGACTCCCAGGTGGCAGGGGCGATAGGGCTCGAACCTACAACCCCCGGTTTTGGAGACCGGTGCTCTACCAGTTGAGCTACACCCCTAGGACCTGTTTTCACTTTCGGAGCGTTTAGCTGGTCAAATAGCCCAATACCTTGAGCTGTCGACCCCCTCCACGTCCGCCACTGCCGCGTGTTACCACCGGGGCAACACAAAACTACCGGTCGAGACGAGTGTTTCGACCGGTGCGGAGGGTTTCTACTCCGCACCAACACCCCGAATCAAGTGGATTTCGACCGGCTCCAAAAAGCCGAGGGGCCGCGAAAAATCGCGGCCCCAGAGCCGTTTAGCAGTGGTCCGTCTACTCGACGATTTTCGCGACGACGCCCGAACCGACGGTACGGCCGCCTTCACGGATGGCGAAGCGCAGGCCTTCATCCATCGCGATCGGGGCGATGAGGTTCACCTGCATTTCGATGTTGTCGCCCGGCATCACCATCTCGGTGCCCGCCGGAAGCTCGATCGTGCCCGTCACGTCCGTGGTGCGGAAGTAGAACTGCGGACGATAGTTCGAGAAGAACGGCGTATGACGTCCGCCTTCGTCCTTGGACAGGATGTAGCAGCTGCACGTGAACTTCGTGTGCGGCGTGATCGAACCCGGCTTGGCCAGAACCTGGCCGCGCTCCACGTCTTCACGCTTCGTGCCGCGCAGCAGCGCGCCGATGTTGTCGCCCGCCTCACCCTGGTCGAGCAGCTTACGGAACATTTCAACGCCCGTGACGACCGTCGTCTGCGTCGGCTTCAGGCCGATGATCTGCATTTCTTCGCCGACCTTCACGATACCGCGCTCAACACGGCCGGTGACAACCGTGCCGCGGCCCGAGATCGAGAACACGTCTTCGATCGGCATCAGGAACGGCTTGTCCTTCGGACGCGCCGGCTGCGGGATGTTTTCGTCGACAGCCTTCATCAGCTCGAGAATGGCCTGCTTGCCCAGCTTCTCGTTGCTGTTTTCAAGCGCCGCGAGCGCCGAGCCGCGAACGATCGGGATCTTGTCGCCCGGGAATTCGTACTTCGACAGCAGTTCGCGAACTTCGAGCTCAACGAGGTCAAGGAGTTCCGCGTCGTCGACCATGTCGCACTTGTTCAGGAACACAACGATCGCCGGAACGCCCACCTGGCGGGCCAGCAGGATGTGCTCGCGCGTCTGCGGCATCGGACCGTCCGCGGCAGAAACAACCAGGATCGCGCCGTCCATCTGCGCCGCGCCCGTGATCATGTTCTTCACGTAGTCAGCGTGGCCCGGGCAGTCGACGTGCGCGTAGTGGCGGTTCGCCGTCTCGTACTCAACGTGCGCCGTCGAAATCGTGATCCCGCGCGCCTTCTCTTCAGGCGCCTTGTCGATCTGGTCGTACGCCGTGAACGTCGCGCCGCCCGTTTCCGCGAGGATCTTCGTGATCGCCGCCGTCAAGCTCGTCTTGCCGTGGTCAACGTGACCAATCGTGCCGATGTTGCAGTGCGGCTTATTCCGCTGGAACTTCTCTTTAGACATGCACTTCCCGTTTTTCTTCTAGGGTTTAAAGGCGAATTCTGGGGCACTGAAATCGTAGAACCGCCCTAAAAGGTCAAGGAGATTCGCCAAAACACAGCTTTGGCCGCCAAAGGAAAAGGCCGCACCCTCGCGGAAGCGGCCTTTTCCGTGGCGTTTTGGGCGCTTAGGCGAGTTCGATCGCGACTGCCGTCGCTTCGCCGCCGCCAATGCAAAGGCTGGCCACGCCCTTCTTGCCCCCGCGATTCTGCAAGGCGGCAATCAGGGTCGCCATGATGCGCGCGCCGCTGGCGCCGATGGGGTGGCCAAGGGCACAGGCGCCGCCGTTCACGTTCAACTTCTCTTCGGGGATCGCCAGCTCGCGCTGGGCGGCCATGGCCACCACCGCGAAGGCTTCGTTGACTTCGAAAAGGTCGACATCCTCGACTTTCCAGCCGGCCTTCTTCAGCACCTTTTGCATCGCCGGGATGGGCGCGGTGGTGAACTTGGCCGGTTCATGTGCATGAGCCGCGTGAGCAACGAGCTTGGCCACGATCGGCATGCCCAGCTTCTTGGCCACGCTTTCACGTGTCATCACCAGCGCCGCGGCGCCGTCCGAGATCGACGAAGCGTTCGCCGCCGTGATGGTGCCGTCCTTGGCGAAGGCGGGCTTCAGGGTCGGTATCTTGTCCAACTTCGCCTTGCCCGGCGCTTCATCGGTTTCGATCTTGGTCGCGCCGTCGCGGCCCTGGATGGTCACGGGGACGACTTCCTTAGCGAAAGCACCCGACTTAATCGCTTCCTGAGCGCGGGTCAGCGAGCGGATCGCGAACTGATCCTGCTGTTCACGGGTGAATTGATATTCGCGCGCGGTGTCTTCCGCGAACACACCCATCAATTTGCCTTGGTCGTAAGCGTCTTCCAGGCCGTCGAGATACATCGAGTCCTTGATCACGTCGTGGCCGATGCGCGCGCCGCCGCGATGCTTGACCATCAGATACGGCGCGTTGGTCATGCTTTCCATGCCGCCCGCGACGATGATATCGGCGGTACCGGCCGCAAGCGCATCGTGCGCCATGATCGCAGCCTGCATGCCGCTGCCGCACATCTTGTTGACGGTCGAAGCCTCGACCGACTTCGGCAGACCGGCGCCGAGCGCAGCCTGACGCGCAGGAGCCTGACCCAGGCCGCCCGGCAGCACGCAGCCCATGATGATCTGTTCAACGGCTTCGGGCTTCACGCCGGCGCGTTCGACGGCGGCCTTCACCGCGGCGGCGCCCAGGTCCGTCGCCTTCACGGCGCCGAGCGAGCCTTGGAAACCGCCCATCGGCGTACGGGCATAAGAAGCGATGACGACGGGATCATTGGCCATTCTTGTTCTCCTTAAAGAGCGCGGGCGATAACCATACGCTGAATATCTGATGTGCCTTCGTAGATTTGGCAAACGCGGACGTCACGGTAAATCTTCGCGACGCCGAATTCTTCAAGATAACCATAGCCGCCAAGGGTTTGGATGGCGCCAGAAACGATCGCCTCGGCGGTCTCGGAGGCGATAAGCTTGGCCATGGAGGCTTCCTTGAGGCAAGGCAGCCCCGAGTCCTTGAGACTCGCGGCATGCAAAACCAAGTGCCGAGCCGCTTCCAGTTTGGCGGCGAGATCGGCCAAGCGGAACCCGACCGCCTGATGTTCGATAATCAGCTTGCCCATCGACTTGCGCTCTTTAGCGTAACCGATCGCGATCTCGAGGGCGCCTTGGGCCATGCCCACGCATTGCGCGGAGATACCGATGCGTCCGGCTTCGAGATTCGAAAGCGCGATGCGATATCCCTGCCCCGGCTGCCCAAGCATAAGGGAGTCTTCGATGAACATGTTCTCAAACCTGAGAGCACATGTGTCCGATGCGCCTTGGCCGAGTTTGTGTTCGACCTTGTCGACGCAATAGCCTTTGCGGTCCGTCGGCACGAGGAAAGCCGACATCCCCTTTTTGCCCGCTTCGGGATCCGTGACCGCGATGACCAGCGCGAGCTTTCCGATTTTGCCGGACGTGATGAACTGCTTGGAGCCGTTCAAGGTCCAACCACCATCGGACCTCGTCGCGCGCGTGCGGATGGCGGAGGCGTCAGATCCCGCATCCGTTTCGGTGAGCGCGAACGCGCCGATGGTCTTTCCCTCGATGAGATCGGGAAGGAAGCGCTGCTTCTGCGCGGGCGTGCCGTCTTTCAGAAGCGCCGAGACGATCAGGCTGTTTTGAATGGAAAGGATCGTGGACAACGCGCCATCGGCGGCCGCGATTTCGATGAGAGCAAGGGCGTAGGAAACATAGTCGGCGCCAGCGCCGCCTTCTTCTTCGGGTGCGACCATTCCCCAAAGACCAAGACCGGCAAGCTCACCGAACAGTGCGGGCGGATAGCCGCCTGCCGCTTCAAAGGCTTGCGTATGTGGGCGAATCTTTTCCTGCGCGTACGCGCGGATGCTCGCCTGAATAGCCGCTTGGGTTTCCGTCAGGATCATCGCGATTCTTTAAAAGGGGAAGACAATGAAGGACAGACCGTCCCCGCTCGTAGCCGCTATTTTAGGGAACTTCAAGATTGACCCGCCAGCCGCGCCAGGACAGCACTGCCATGCCCGTAGCGCACAGCTTAATAACAGTCCGGCCGGTCGATCAATCTTTACGGGGGAACCGCTTGGAGGCTTCAGAGCCCTGTCCCCAATCGGCCAAGGCGGCGCGACGGCTTCACGAGCACGGGTTGCTCGCGCCACAGCGCGGGGAACACGCGCTTCATCTCGGCCAGCTTCGGCATGTCGTGAAACATGATGTAGGGCTGGCGCGGATTATTCACGAGATAGTCCTGGTGATATTCCTCGGCGGCGTAGAACGCTTTGTCCTGCTCGACCCCCGTGACGACGGCGGCATCAAACGTTTCAGCCTGCTCAAGCTGCGTCAAATAGGCACGCGCGATACGGGCCTGTTCTGCGTTCACCGGAAAAATCGCCGAACGATACTGCGGCCCAACGTCCGGCCCCTGACGATTGAGTTGCGTCGGATCGTGCACGACCGCAAAGAAAATCTGCAGAATTTGACCATATGAAATCTCCTTTGGATCGTATGTGATCTGCACCGCTTCAGCGTGGCCCGTCTTGCCGCCGCTCACCACACCGTACTTAGCGTTCGATTTCTCGCCGCCAGCGTATCCCGACACGGCATTCAACACACCCTTGGTGCGTTGGTAGACCGCCTGTACACCCCAGAAGCACCCACCGGCGAGGACGGCGGTCGCAGGTGAACTTGCACCAAATTCTTCGTCGAGCGCAGGTTTCGGAACTTTGGGCGCCGGCTCGGCCGCGCTCGCGCGCATGCACAGAAGCACAAGACCGGACGCCAGGATTGAACGCCGTGTGATCATCCCTGGAGTATAGCACGCGTTCGGTCCCACGGTTAGACTAGAGGCATGGAGGTTTTCATGCGCTCTGCCTTACTCGCTGCGGCCTCAATTTTCCTTGCGATCCCGGCGCTTGCGGCCGATACCGGGCGCGCGCGGCTTCCGCCAGGCACCTCCTACGTGCGCGAGGGAAGCGAGTTTGCAGTTACCCAAATTCGCCCCGCCCTCTTCGCGCTGTCCGAACCCGATTACTATCAGCACAATGTCTCCTACGTAATCGTTGGAGAAGACCGCGCATTAGTGATCGATGCCGGGGCCAGCACGACAGAGGACATCACCCGCGCCGTGCGGCGGCTCACCGACAAACCCTTCGCCGTGACCCCGACGCATCTTCACTACGATCACATCGGCAGCATCCAGCATTTCCAAGAAGTCTGGATGATCGACGTTCCCGCGACGCGCGAACTCGTGCGCAAGGATGGATTTACATATGTGCCGCCTGACCGGCATATCGCGACCGCCGCCGAGTTCTCGGCGACGCCCTTCAAGGTCAGCCGATACGTCAAGCCCGGCGATACGATCGATCTCGGCGACCGTCCGGTGCAGATACTGTTCACACCGGGCCATACACGCGACGAGATCGTTATCTACAGCCCGTTGGACAATATCCTATTCACGGGAGACTTCATTTATCCGGCGGGTTTGTTTTCGGGAAATGCGAAAGACTATCTCGCCTCCGCCGATAAAGTGCTGGCCACGATCAATCCCGACACCCAGATCTACGGCGCGCATCCCGGACGCCCCAAAGACGGTGTGACCGAACTACCGCTGGTGACCTACGACGAGTTAGTCGACGCGCGCGCAACGTTCGAGCGAATGGCGAAAGGCGCCCCGGGCGACGAAACTATCTCGAATCCCGTACCGACGGGGAGTTTCAAGGTGATTGCAGCGAAGGTGTATCGCTCCAGTCCGCGCATCCGCGTGCTAGGCGATATCGTCTTCGCCGACCGGCCTGCCCTCTCTTACTCCAACACGATGCCTTAGCGGCCCTGTTAGGGCGCACGTTTCTTAGCGCGCTGATGGGCCGATCCGCGACCGCTAATAAGGTTCATCGCGGTATTGATGAGCCCGACATGCGAGAAGGCCTGAGGAAAATTGCCCACCAGGCGGTCGCCATCGATATCGAACTCTTCGCTAAGCAGCCCTACATCGTTGCGAAGAGTAAGCAACCGCTCGAACAATTCTTCGGCCTCCTCGTGGCGGCCCGCTAGAACATATGCATCGGCCAGCCAGAAATTGCACGGCAAGAACGCTCCTTCGGCAGCGCCTGCCATACCATCGGGCGTAAGCTCGGGCCTATAGCGCCTCACGAAGCCACGGTCGCGGAGTTCGTCCTCGATCCCAACGATGGTGGCTATAAAACGAGGGTCATCGGCTTTCACAAAGCCCAACTGAGAGAGAAGCAGCAGACTGGCGTCGAAATTTTCGCCGCCGTAGTACTGTATGAATCGGCCCTTCGCATCGAGACCATTTTCCAAAATGTCCCGACGTATCGCCGCGCGCACCCCCTTCCATCGCGCGATTGGGGCGTCTAGCTTGAAGCGTTCCGCCGAGGCTATGGCTCTGTCGAACGCGACCCAGCACATGACACGCGAGTGTGTGAAGGCTCTCGCCGGACCGCGCACTTCCCAGATACCGTGGTCGGGACTCCGCCAGAGCGTCTCCAAATGCCGCAGCAAAACCTTTTGCAAGCTCCACGCTTCGGACGCCGAAGGAAGTCCGGATTCCCGCGCGACATGCAGGGTGTCCATCAGTTCCCCGAAGACATCCAGCTGAAGCTGCGACGACGCTGCATTTCCCACGCGGACAGGCTTGCTGCCGTCATAACCGTGCAGCCACGGCACCTCTTGCTCCGGTAGCCAGCGTTCGCCGGCAACGCCGTACATAATCTGCAAATCTTCCGGACTCCCAGCGATGGCCCGGAGCAGCCACTCGCGCCAGGCCGCCGCCTCGCCGCGAAAGCCGGCACTGACCAGAGCATACAATGTGAGCGCGGAATCACGCAGCCAGCAGAAGCGGTAATCCCAATTACGCGCTCCGCCGCGTTCCTCGGGAAGAGACGCCGTCGGTGCGGCGATAATGCCGCCGGTGGGCGCATAGGTCAAAAGCTTCAGTGTAATAGCCGAACGCAGAACAGCCTGATTCCATCGCGCCGGGCATTCCCGCTCTTGATAAGGTTCCGTCCATTGCCGCCAGTACGCTTTCGCGAGATCGAACGCCTCTGTGCTATCGCGCACAAAATGCGGCGAGGTATGTGCGCGGTGATATGACAGCGTGAACGGAACAGCGTCCCCTTCCTTCACCCGGAATTCTGCAAAAGTACGCGTGCCGCAGCCGGTAAGCGCGACTGGAGTGTGTAGTTCGACGGCATCAGGTCCGGCGATGGCGCTGAGGCCATAATCTCTCTTCCGCACCCACGGAATTGCGCTGCCGTAGTTGAAACGCAGGGCCAGCTCAAGAACGACGTCGACGACACCGTGGTCACCCCGCACGATCCTCACCAGATCGACTTTTGCCTCATCGTCCGTGGGCGGCATGAAGTCGATGAGGGTAACCGTGCCCGCTTCCGTAATAAACTGCGTTTCCAAAATCGCAGTGCCTTCATGATAAGCGCGCTTGACCTTCCGGACGGTTGACCGCGGCGCGATCTTCCAAAGTCCATGATCTTCCCGGCCCAATAGCGCGGCGAAACATGCAGGTGAATCGAAGCGCGGCAAACAAAGCCAATCGATCGCGCCGTCATTCGCGACCAAGGCCGCCGAAATCGTATTTCCGATAAGCGCGTAAGCTTCCAGCGGCTTGGAGCGGCCCCTCACGTTAACCGCCGTGCGCGAATGCAGGGTAGTCTGTCATTCCCCCGTCGATTAGGATGGACGTTCCGGTCACATATGACGCAACGTTGGAGACCAGCACGGTCACCAACCGCGCGACTTCTTCCGGTGTGCCCATGCGCCCTAAAGGAATTTTAGTCCGCAAATCGGCGAGCCCCGCGACATCTTTCCAGACCGCGCTATTAATCGGGGTCTTGATGGCCCCCGGCGCAATACTCAGGACGCGTACGCCATGCGGCGCGGCCTCCTGCGCCATTGTCTTGGCGAGCATCGCAAGGCCGGCCTTGCTTGCGGCATAAGCGCCATAACCGGTCCAGGGGATGACTTCGTGAACGCTGGTAGTGTTGAGGATGACGCCGCAGCGCGCCCGAACCATCCGCGCCAGCGCTTCGCGCGCGCAGTAGAAGGCGCCTTTCAAGTTTACGTCCAAAACATGCGCCCAAGCTGTGGGATCTGCCTCCCACGACACTGCACGCGGCCCGTCAATTCCGGCGTTGTTGATAAGAATATCGAGGCCTTGCCACGTCTCGTCGAGGAGTGCGTACATGCGGGCCACATGCGCGGGATCGCTAATGTCAGCTTCGAGCAATACAATATCGCTCAGCTCACTCGCGAGCCGCTCAGCGGGCGCCGTGTCTCCCACGAAGTTGATCGCCACGCGCGCACCCTCGGCCGCGAGAGCACGGGCGATGGCCGCGCCAAGCCCGCCGCTGCCGCCTGTGATCAGGACGCGCTTTCCGCTAAGTCCGAGATCCAAGAATGCGGCCTCCGTCCAATTGAGGACGAAACGCAGCGGTCCTGCTCGTGTTCCGGCCACGACGGGCTTTCGTGGCGGCCTCGCGCGCTAGTGATGCTTACTGCAGCGCCTGAGCAAGGTCGTTCTGCAAGTCTTCAGCGTCCTCGATGCCGACCGACAGACGGATCAGACCATCCTTGATGCCTACTTTCTCGCGCACGTCCTTGGGGATCGAGGCGTGGGTCATGATGGCCGGGTGTTCGATCAGGCTCTCAATTCCGCCCAGGCTCTCGGCGAGAGTGAAAATGCGGGTGCGCGACAGCGCCTGGCGCGCATCTTCGAGGCCGCCCTTCATGAAAGCGGTGATCATCCCGCCGCCGCCGCGCATCTGCTTCTTCGCCAGATTGTACTGCGGATGGCTGGGAAGGCCTGGATAGATCACACGTTCGATCTTCGGGTGCTTTTCGAGCCAGTTCGCGAGATGCAGCGCGTTCTTGTTGTGGCGCTCCATGCGGATGCCGAGAGTCTTGAGACCGCGGTGCGCAAGGAAGCTGTCGAACGGACCGGCAATGGAGCCGATAGAGTTTTGCAGGAAGCCGAGTTGCTCGACCAAGTCCGGATGGTTGGTCACGGCGACCCCGCCGATGACGTCCGAATGGCCATTCAGATACTTGGTCGCCGAATGCATGACGACATCGGCGCCAAGATCCAGCGGGCGCTGGGTCCAGGGTGAAGCAAAAGTGTTATCGACCACGACGATGATATCGTGCTTATGGGCTTCCGCCGCGATCACTTCGATATCGGCCAGCTTCAAGAGCGGATTAGTCGGCGTTTCGACCAAGATCATCTTGGTATTGTCGCGGATGGCCGCCTTCAATTTGCTGGTATCGGTGAGATCGACATAGGAAACGGCAAGGCCCGCCGACTTCTTACGCACGCGCTCCAAGAGACGATACGAGCCGCCGTACAGATCATCCATCGCGATGATGTGTGAACCGGCGTCCAGCATGTCGAGGATTGTCGCCATGGCCGCGAGGCCCGATGAGAAAGCGAATCCCGCCTTCCCATTCTCCAGCGCGGCAATCGCGCGCTCATAAGCAAAACGCGTGGGGTTGTGACTGCGGCCGTAGTCAAAACCCTTGTGCACGCCGGGGCTTTCCTGCGCGAAGGTCGATGTGGCGTAGATCGGCGTAATGACCGCATTAGTCGTCGGATCGAGATGCTGACCTGCATGGATCGCGCGGGTGTCGAAACCCTTCAGCAGGTGGTCTTTATTGGGATCGTTGCTCATGCCTTGCCCGTTCTCTTGCGCAGGTAGTTGAGGAAATCGGCCGGCGTGACGAGGCCGAGGAATTCGCCTTTATCCATCACACAGACGGCGTGCGAACGCTCGAACATCGGGATCAGATCATTGACCGCCGCCTTCACGTCGATGGTCTGAAACTCGCGGCGCATGACCGAACCGACCTGTGTTTGGAAGCCGTTCGTGCCGCCGGTGACATGCAGCAGCACGTCAGCTTCATCCATCAGGCCGACCAGCTTGCGGTCCTGCATCACCGGAACCTGCGAGATGTCGAACATGCGCATCTTGGCATAGACCTGCTGCAGGGTTTCGGTCGGCAGCGCCCACACCACGTCACCCTGGAAGTAAGGACGCGCGATCAGGTCACGCAGATCGTGCGTTTCCTTGCGGTCCGTCATGCCCTGATCCTGGAGCCAGTACGGATTGTAGATCTTGGAAAGGTACTTGTTGCCGCTGTCGCACACGAAGGACACGACGCGCTTCGGCTTCGTCTGCGCTTGGCAATAGCGCAGCGCTGCGGCGATCAAGGTGCCCGACGAAGAGCCGCACAGAATGCCTTCTTTCTGCAGCACGAGACGCGAGGTCGCAATGGCTTCCGCATCATCGATCGTATAGGCGGAGCCGATGAGATCCATCTCGCAGTTCTTCGGGATGAAGTCTTCGCCGATGCCTTCAACCAACCAGCTACCCGGCTGAATCATCTCGCCGGTGTTCACCAACGGCGCCAAAATAGAACCCTTCGGATCGGCGAGCACCATCTCGACGTGCGGCGCGGTGCGCTTGAAGAAGCGGCCAATGCCGGTAAGCGTGCCCCCGCTGCCGACACCGCACACCACGGCATCAAGATTGCGGTCCATCTGCTGCCAGATTTCGGGCGCGGTCGTGCTTTCATGCGCGACGGGGTTGGATGGGTTCTCGAACTGATTGACGTAGTAGCCGCCGGTCTTGGCCGCGATCGCGGCGGCCTTTTCCTGATAATACTCCGGATTGCCTTTCTGCACGTCCGAGCGCGTCATCACCACTTCGGCGCCAAGCGCCTTAATGTGGAAGATCTTTTCCTGGCTCATCTTGTCGGGGATGACGAGGATGACCTTGTAGCCCTTCTGGATGCCGATGAGCGCCAGCGCCAGGCCGGTGTTTCCGGCCGTCGCTTCGACAATAGTGCCGCCCGGCTTCAGGCGGCCATCACGCTCGGCGGCTTCGATCATGGTCACGGCGATGCGGTCCTTGATCGATCCGCCGGGATTCTGGCTTTCCATTTTCAGGTAAAGCTCGCACGGGCCCACATCGAGATTGCGCGTGCGGACCAGCGGCGTGTTGCCGATGAGACCGAAAAGAGAATGCTGCGAGGGAATGTGGGTCATGGGATCACTTCCGGAATGGATCTAGGGCGGCGCGAACGGTGATGAGCGCAGCGCATTACGACGCGCGGGGGCCCGGCGCAATATCGTATATTGCACCGCAGTCCCGCAACCCGAACCTAGCGAAAAAATTACCCTTAAACGGGCGTCGGGCCGCCGACTTTTACCGTCAAATCCGGCAATCCGGCGATCATTCCCACCATCGTATCGCCTGAGACGACCGGGCCGACATTTTCCGGCGTGCCGGAGAAAATGATATCCCCGGCGAACAATTCATTCGCGCGCGAAAGTTGCGCGATCTGTTCGGCTACGCTCCAGATCATATTCGAAAGATCGGAATTCTGCTTTACCGCGCCGTTCACCGACAGGGCGATGCGGCCCTTGGCGAGATGGCCGACTTTATCGGCCGGAGTGATCGGGCCCATGGGCGCCGACTGGTCGAATCCCTTGCCGATTTCCCACGGCTTGCGCTCTTCCTTCATCTTTTCCTGAAGGTCACGGCGCGTCATGTCGATCCCGACGCTGTAGCCGACAACGAGGTCGAGTGCCTTCTCGACCGGAATGTTGCGGCCGCCGCCCTTCAAGAAGGCGACCAGCTCGATCTCATAGTGGAAGTTCTTGGTTAGGGTCGGATAGTCGATGACGCCGGTGGAACCGGGCTGCACGACAACCACCGCATCGGCCGGCTTCTGGAAGAAGAACGGCGCTTCGCGGTTCGGATCGCTGCCCATCTCGCGGGCATGGGCGGCGTAATTGCGTCCGATGCAGTAGATGCGGCGCACCGGAAACACGGAACTGTTTCCGGCCACCGGAACGGTCATCTGCGGGATGGTAAAGAGGTGCGGGCTCACCGCCGTTGCAGCGCTGGCTCCAGCCGCCGCGGCGAGAGTGCCGGCGGCGCCAACCGTGACTGCTGTACGACGTGTCATGCCTTCTACCATCTGAAATCCTCCCAAGGCCCTACTCGTGGCGGTTCATGGCGGAGTTCTTACCCGTATCGCGCATGAACACGTAAACGAGGAGCGAAGTCGCGATGATACCGGTCAGATAATAATAGAACCAGCTCTCATGGCCCTGGGTCTTGAACAAAAGGGCCACAGATTCGGCCGATCCACCGAAGACCGAGACGGTCACGGCGTAAGGCAGCCCCACGCCGATGGCGCGCACGGCGGTCGGGAACAGCTCGGCTTTGACCACCGCGTTGATCGAGGTGTAGCCCGACACAATGATCCAGGCGCAGGCGATCAGGAAGAAGGCCTGCCACGGACCCGCGGCGGTCTGAAGATTGGTCAGAATTGGGATCGTGAACAAGGTGCCCGCCACGCCGAAGAAGATCAGCAGCGGACGGCGGCCGATGCGGTCCGACAGCGCCCCATACAGCGGCTGCAGGAACAGCGCGAAGATCAGCGAACCCGCCGTAACCATGGTGGTCTGCTGGTCGGTCAGCCCCACGGACAGCTTCAGGTATTTCTGCATGTAGGTCGTGTAGGTGTAAAAGGCCGTCGTGCCGCCCATGGTCAAGCCGACCACGATCATGATCTCCTTTGGGTAGTTCATCAACTGGCGCAGGCCGCCGATCTTCTTGCCCGTCTTCTCGGCCTGCTTCTTGGCTTCGGTGAACTGCTCCGTCTCATCCAGGTGGCGCTGCATGAAGGCCGTGAAGATGGCCAAGGCGCCGCCGATGTAG
>JAYRJU010000009.1:0-182671 GCA_041906145.1 Rhodospirillaceae bacterium
AAGGCGACGGCACGCTGCTCGACAACGTGTTCATCGTGGCGACGACCGACCACGGCTATGCCCGCGTCCACTCGCTGGACGGCATGCCGATGTTCACGGCCGGTAAGCTGGGCGGCAAGATCAAGACGGGCTTGCACATCCCCGGCGAAGCGACCGCCGCGACCCGCCTCAGCTACACCGCGCTGAAGGTCATGGGCTGCGACGTTTCGACGTTCGGCACGAAGAGCAATCAGACCTCCAAAGAGATCAGCGAGATCCTGGCTTAAAGAGGTCGGAGCTGGCTTTCGCAGCCCCACCAGGGAGGTCAATCCCTGTTGGGGCTGCAATGCCATTAGAGATACGAAACCGGGAGAGCGGCGCCCCTGATTTGCGGTGCGCCGGGTTTAGATAAGGAAGAAAACATGCGTCGTCTTGAGAGTGTTGTGAGCGCGGCCGCCGCCGCGGCCGTCGCCCTGATCATCGTGCCGTCCGCTCAAGCGCAGGACAAATATCGTCCGCCCGTTACTCAGCTCGAGGATTATGTGCGCGAGCCGATGCCGCCGGGATTTGCGGTTCAACATACTGACGTCGATGGTCCAGTATTCGTCGATGCCAAAGGGATGACGCTCTACAAGTGGCCGCTCAAGGATTTGCGTAACGGCGACACGGGTGACCGGAAGAACAAAGAACCGTTCTGCGCAAACGTAAAATACACGGAGAACTCCGGCCTCATGAGCCCGTATCCGCCGGGTCTCGTCCTGCCGGAACTCGACACACGCCCGACCTGCGAGCAAGTGTGGCATCCGGTGACGGCCGCTGAAGACGCGAAAGATGTCGGCAAGTGGACGACCCTTAAGCGTTACGACGGGACGAAGCAGTGGGCGCATGACGGTCTCCCGCTTTATACGTCCATTCTCGACAAGGCGCCGGGCCAAGTTTACGGCGCGACCGCGCGCGAAACGGCGAACGATGCGCCGGCGCTGCGCGAGCCGGCTGCGCCGAAGCCCAACGTTCCACCCGCGTTCAACGTGAAGACCGTCGCGACGGGCCGTCTACTCGTCAACCACGTCGGCTTCTCCATCTACGTGTGGGACAAGGACGGTCCCAATAAGTCGAATTGCTATAACGACTGCTTGAAGGATTGGACGCCTGTGCAAGCGCCGCAAACCGCGCAGGCGCAAGGTGAGTGGGGCATCATCGAGCGCGCCCCCGGCATCAAGCAGTGGACCTATCGTACGCGCCCTGTTTACATCCGCGTGCAGGATCGCCGCTTCCGCAGCATGGAGGGAAGCGACGTCCCCGGCTGGCACAACGTCTACACGCAAAAGAACCCGGACCCGCCTCAGGGCTTTACGGTGCAGGACGCGCGGATCGGCCAGGTGCTAGCCGATTCCACCGGCAAGACGATCTACGTCTACAACTGTGCTGACGATGCGCTTGATCAGCTTTATTGCGATCATCCGAACGCGCCGCAGGTTTATCGCATGGCGATCTGTGGTGGGAATGATGCGGCGCGCTGCCTCGCGACATTCCCCTATGTCATCGCGCCCGCCAACGCGAAGACTAACAATATGATCTGGGGCACGATGTGGATCGACCCGATGACGGGCAAGAAGGCCGAAGCCAACGCGAAAGGCGCGCTTCATATTTGGACCTTCCGCGACCGTCCGATCTATACGCACTCGGGAGACGAGAAGCCTGGTGATACCAACGCCGACGCTTGGGGTGAGTTCAACGGTTACCGCAACGGCTTCAAGGCGTTCTGGCTGCGCGACGATTTCCTGGACAACGTGAGCTAACGCCGCCGTCTGCGGCTTAGGGAGAGAGAGATGAAACAAGCTTTGAAAGTGAAATTGCTGGCCTCTGGCGCGATCGTTGCCGCTTGTGCGCTGGCGATCGGCGCGGGTAGCGCGGGCGCGCAGAACGTTTCGGACGTTCCGGCTGTCGTGAAGGACGGCAAGATCGGTTTCGTGCTGACGCACCGCTATTGGGCGGTTTACCAGACGCCGGAAGGCAAGGTTGAATGTCCGAAGGGTTACAACGACGGCCCGCGTGAACAGTTTAAGGCGCTGTTCCCGGAAGATGGCACCAAGCGGACGCTGCTCGAGACCCAGCTGATGCGCGAAGGTCGCCAGTGGTTCCCCACGACGGCCGAAGAGCAGTTCACGTTCAAGGACGCCGGCGGGAAAATCTCCTACGGCATGGACCTCGACGGCAAAGTGAAGGATACGGATTTCACCAGCCCCGACGGCGCCAAGGGCATCGACAACCAGATGTATCGCGTCATGGGTTGCATCTCGAATTACCGTGCGCCGGAAGGCACGATTTACCACTTCGAGAATGAATACCTACGCCGTTACAACACCAACCGTTTCATGATCGAACTGTCGGGCGTCGACAGTCTAGTCAACGACGACGATGTCACGATCAATAGCTATCGCGGAATGGATCAGCTGCTGACGGACGCCACCGGCGCTAACTTCATCCCGGGCGGCACACAGCGTATCGACGGCCGTTTCGGCGGCTACGTGCGCGCGACGTGGAAGGCGAAGATCGTCGATGGCGTGCTTATCAGCGAACCGGCCGATGTGACGATTCCGGCTTCGGCGACGTTCGACACCAGCGCATTTCACGTCTTCAAGGGCATGCGTTTCCAGTTGAAGCTCACGGCCGAACGGGCCGAAGGTGTGATGGCGGGATATGTCGATGTGGCCGCGTTTAATCACCACCTCAACACCTCTTGGTCGACGCATCACCAAAGCTATGGTCAGCTCTCGGCGCCGTCGATGTACCGCGCGCTGCGCCGTCTCGCGGACGGTTACCCCGATCCGAAGACCGGCGAAATGACCGCCATCTCCTCCGCGCTCTCGGTGAAGTTCACGCAGGTCTATATCGATCATCCGCCGCAGGCGACGGCGTCCAATGGTTCTGCTGCGCCGCAGGCGATCCAGAACTCGCGTCAATAAAACGTCTGCGTTATCGAACGGCGGGATTGGCGAAGGCCTTTCCCGCCGTTTTCTTTTCCAGCGGGCTTTTGCCGACAGCATCGTCCGTTTATTGCGCTGCACCTAAGGGTTTTGGGGAAATTTGCTCCACTTCCGCACGATGCTGCATTGCAATTCTAAGAAATCGGCCAAATATACAAAGTCCACGGCCCGGCCGAAGCGTATAGTTCTTCTATTCCGCTGCGCAACCGGCGCTGCGGCACCCTGGGCGCGCCCTTTGAAGGACGCCGGCAGGAGAGGGAGAGCAGGATGGAAAAGTCGGTCTGCATCAAATGGTTCGCCGCGGGCGCCTGTGCTGCCGTGGCTGCGCTGGTGATCGGTGCGGGTAGCGCCACCGCCGAGACAGCGGCGAACGAAAAGCCTGCTGTCATCCGCGACGGCCGTATCGGCTACGTCCTCACCCACCGTTATTGGGCGGTTCATCAGTCTCCGGAAGGCAAAGTGGAATGCACGAAGGGCTACAACGATGGTCCGCGCGAGCAATTCAAGCAGCTTTTCCCTGAGGACGGCACCAAACGGACCTTGGTCGATACCCAGTTGATGCGTGAAGCGCGTCAATGGTTCCCGGATACCTCCGAGGAGCCGTTCACCTTCAAGGATGCAGGCGGCAAGGTCTCATACGGCATGAACCTCGACGGAAAAGTGAAGGACACCGATTTCACCAGCCCCGAAGGCGCGAAAGGCATCGACAACCAGCTCTTCCGCGCGATCGGCTGCATCTCGAATTACCGGGCCCCTGAAGGCACGGTCTATCACTTCGAGAACGAATTCATGCGCCGCTACAACAGCAATCGTTTCCTGATCGAGCTGTCGGGCGTCGATAGCCTCGTCAACGACGACGACGTTACCGTGAACAGCTATCGGGGTCTTGATTCGCTTCTGACGGATGCGACCGGCCAATCCTTTATCGCCGGTGGCACGCAACGTATCGATGCGCGCTTTGGCAAGGAAATTATGTCGACCTTTAAGGGTAAGATCGTCGATGGCGTCCTGGTCACAGAAGGTTCGCCGCTCATTATTCCGGCCTCGGCCACTTTTGGCACATCCACGCAGCATCACTTCCGTGAAGCGCGCTTCCAGTTGAAGTTGACGCCCGAACGGGCTGAAGGAGTGATCGCCGGCTACGTTGATGTAAAGGCGTTCAACAATCACCTGAATACATCATGGTCGACCCACCATCAGAGTTACGGCCAGCTTTCCGCGCCATCCCTCTATCGCGCCATTCGCCGCCTGGCCGATGGTTATCCGGATCCGAAAACGGGACAGATGACCGCGATCTCAGGCGCGATGAGTGTCAAATTCGTTCAAGTTTATGTGGATCATCCGCCGCAGCAGGTTGCTGCGGGCCAAACGCAGGCGGCGCCCACGTCTCAATCGTCTCGCTAAGTCTCGCTAAGTCTCGTTAATTGGAGTGAAATTTATGCATCGTTCCCCGGCGAAAGCCCTTCTGGCGTGCGTCCTCGCGGCGTCGACGTCGCTTGCGACCGGAACCGCGACGTCCGCGGCCGACGGCGCGCTTCCCACGACCGTCAAAAACGGGACCATCAGTTTCGTGGTGACGCATCGCTATTGGGCGGTTCATCAATCGCCCGAAGGCAAGGCTGAATGCCCGAACGGTTACAACGATGGCCCGCGCGAGCAATTCAAGCAGCTTTTTCCTGAAGATGGCACGAAGCGCACGCTTCTCGAAACGCAGCTGATGCGCGAAGGCCGCCAATGGCATCCGACGACGGCCGAAGAGCCGTTCACCTTCAAAGACGCCGGCGGCAAGGTGTCGTATGGCATGAACCTCGACGGCAAGGTCAAGGATACGGACTTCACCAGCCCCGACGGCGCGAAAGGCATCGACAACCAGCTGTACCGCGCCATCGGCTGTGTCTCGAACTACCGTGCGCCGGAAGGCACGATCTATCATTTCGAAAATGAATTCATGCGCCGGTACAACAGCAACCGGTTCCTGATCGAACTCTCGGGCGTCGATAGTCTTGTGAACGACGATGACGTCACAGTGAAAAGCTACCGCGGCCTCGACGACTTGCTTACGGATGCCACCGGCGCTTCGTTTATCCCGGGCGGCACCCAGCGGATCGACAATCGCTTCGGCAAATTCGTGCAGTCCACTTGGAAGGGCAAGATTGTCGACGGTGTTTTGGTCACCGAAGCGGCGGATGTGATCATTCCCGCTTCCGCGACCTTCGATGCCAGCGCATTCCACGTGCTCAAAGGCGCCCGCTTCCAGTTGAAGCTGACCGGCGAGCGCGCCGAGGGGGTTATCGCGGGATACACGCCGGTGGATGCATTCATCCATCACCTGAACACCTCTTGGTCGACTCACCATCAGAGCTACGGCCAGCTTTCCTCGCCGTCGCTGTACCGCGCCATGCACCGCCTGGCGGATGGCTATCCGGACGAGAAGGGTCAAATGACCGCGATTTCCGGCGCGATCAGCGTACAGATGGTCCAGGTCCATGTGGATCATCCGCCGCAGACGGTTGCTGAGATGAACGGTGCGGCGCCTGCGCCGGTTCAACCGTCTCGGGAATAGACCTAACGCGTAAAATCAGCGCGAGGCAGCGCCGCTTTCGGTGCGCCGGCGGCAGGACTGACGGGAGGTTGGTCCTGCCGTCTTCTTTTCCAGGTCCGGCGGCGACGGAGTCCGGTCTTCGGTGCGGCGCACACAATTCGGCCGAAAAAGGACTGATTTTTGCCGGGAAACTGCTCGCCCCCGCCCGTCCCGGCGCGTATATTTACAAGGATATTTGAGAGCCGGGCGCCTCGCTGATCGGGAGTCGCGAGTTCGGTGCGCGGCCGAGTTTGGGAAGGAAATCACGCTATGAGTCTCAAGAGCACCGTAAGCATTGCGGCCCTCGCCGTCGTGGCTTGCGCTACCGCAACGGGCGCGTTCGCGCAGGATCGCTATAAGCCGCCTGTCGCTGAACTTGAGGACTACATAAAGGATGCGATGCCGCCGGGCATCAGTGTGCAGCACACAGACGTCGATGGTCCTGTATTCGTCGATTCGCGTGGTCACACGCTCTACACTTGGCCGCTCGACCGTCTGCGCAACGGCGATGCCGGCGAGCAAAAGGGCAAGCCCACCTGCGACGATACCAAATATACCGAGAACTCGGGCCTCATGAGCCCGTATCCGCCGGGGCTGATCCTGCCAGACCTCGATACCCGCCCGACCTGCATCCAGGTGTGGCCGGCGCTGCTTGCTCCGGAAGGCGCGAAGGAAGTCGGCAAATGGACCATCGTGGAAGGCCCCAAAGGCCGTAAGCAGTGGGCATACGATGGCTTCGCCGTTTATACCTCGGTTCTCGATACCAAGCCGGGCACCGTGAATGGCGCCACCCGACGCGAACAGCGCGGTGACGCGCCGGCGCTGCGCAAGCCCATCGGCCCGACCCCGAACCATCCGCCGGCCTTCGCGGTGAAGACCGTCGCCACCGGCCGTCTCCTGACCAACCACATCGGCTTCTCGATCTATGTGTGGGATGGCGATCAGGCGAATAAATCCAACTGCGATGCCAAATGTCTCAAGGAATGGGCGCCGGTGCAGGCCCCGCAGACCGCGCAGGCGCAAGGCGAGTGGGGCGTGATTGAACGTTCGCCGGGCGTGAAGCAGTGGACCTATCGCACGCATCCGGTTTACACGCGCGTCCAGGATCGCCGCTTCCGCAGCCTTGAGGGCGGCGATGTGCCGGGCTGGCACAACGTTTACACCCAGAAGGATCCTGATCCACCGAAGGAATTCACCGTTCAGGATTCCCGTATTGGCCAGGTGCTGGCCGATAAGAACGGCATGACCATTTACCTCTATCAGTGCGGCGACGACGCTCTCGACCAGCTCTCGTGCGATCACCCGTCGACCACGCAGGCATATCGTCTGGCTATTTGCGGCAACGGCGATCCGGCCCTGTGCAACAAGACGTTCGCCTATGTGCCCGCGCCGACCAACGTGAAGGTCAACAATCTGATCTGGGGCACTTCTTGGATCAACCCGACCACGGGCCATCTCGCAAAACCGAATGAGCCGGGCGCCCTGCATGTCTGGACGTTCCGCGACCGCCCGATCTACACGCACGGCGGCGATCATAAGCCGGGCGACGCCAACGGCGACGCCTGGGGCGAGTTCAACGGCTACCGGAACGGCTGGAAAGCCTTCTGGATCCGGGACGACTTCTTGTCCAACGCTGGCTAAGACCACAGACGGCCGGGATCACTTCCGGCCGTTTTTGTTTGGGAGGATGCTATGAAGATGAGAACAGTCGGGGTCGCCGCCTCGCTTGCGGTGGCGGCGTTTTCGAATCAGGCCTTTTCCGCGGCCGATGACGGCAAGGTCTTTGATGGCGCTCAGCGTCAAGTCATCGTGGATGGCCGCATTGGGTACGTGATGACGCACCGGGCCTGGGCGGTACATCAGTCCCCGGAAGGCAAGGTCGAGTGCCCGACAGGTTACAACGATGGTCCGCGTGAACAGTTCAAGCAGCTGTTCCCGAATGACGGCAAGAAACGCACGCTCGTCGATACGCAGATCATGCGCGAAGCGCGCCAGTGGTTCCCGGATACTTCGGAGGAGCCGTTCACGTTCAAGGACGCCGGCGGAAAGGTCTCCTACGGGCTCGATCTGGACGGCAAAGTGGACGCCGATGATTTCACGAGCCCGGACGGCGTGAAGGGTGTCGATAACCAGCTATATCGCGCCATTGGCTGCATCGCGAACTATCGTGCGCCGGAAGGCACAATCTATCACTTCGAACAGGAGTATATGCGGCGTTACAATTATAACCGCATGATGATCGAGCTGTCGGGCGTGGATAGCCTCGTCAACGATCCCGAAGTCGAAGTCACCTCTTACCGCGGGCTTGATCCGCTGCTCAC
The DNA here is from genome assembly GCA_041906145.1 of Rhodospirillaceae bacterium. Taxonomy (GTDB): domain Bacteria; phylum Pseudomonadota; class Alphaproteobacteria; order Rhodospirillales; family Rhodospirillaceae; genus SHVO01. The sequence continues at coordinate 7,869 of JAYRJU010000009.1, forward strand.
TTCGGCGACCGGTGAATCCTTCATCTCGGGCGGCACCGAGCGGCCCGATATGCGCTTTGGCGGGCCGTTCATTTCGCATTGGAAGGGCAAGATCGTTGATGGCGTGTTGATAACTGACGCACAGGACTATCGCTTTCCTAGCGGCCAAGCGTTCGACACTAACGACTATCACTATATTCGCGGCGCGCAGCTCCACCTGAAGCTTACCGACAACGGCGCCGAAGGCATGATTGCCGGGTATATCGATGTCGCGTGGTTCAACCACCACCTCAATACGTCCTGGTCCACACACCACCAGAGTTATGGCCAGCTTTCTGCGCCGTCGCTCTATCGAGCGCTCAACCGATTGGCGGACGGATTCCCAGATCCGAAGACGGGCCAAATGCGTGGCATCTCTGGTGCGCTCAATGTGAAATACACCCAAGTTTATATAGATCATCCACCGCGCCAGACGGCCAATTCCATGGAAGAAGCCGCACCGAAAGCTCCGACGGCCGCGTCTAGGTAGGCGCCAAAACGCCTCCTTCCACTGGCGGGCGCGGGGGATTGCCTCGGCCCGCCGCGCCGCTTTTCCGGACTCCTGATTTTGCGTCTGCCCTGCTGACCTATTTTCCGGCGATTATGCGCATGTTGCACTGCACAAGCGTATAGGTTGCGTGAAAATGTAGAATGGCGCAAATTTCATGCATACACTGAACGTACGGTCATACCCGTTTGGGAAAAAAAACCGGGTTCCGCCCAGTACTATTCGCCAACGTTCACCTCAAATGCCGTGGCCCCGCAGTCCTCACAGGAATGCCCGGCGACGCCCATTTTTCAGTGAGAGCTAATGCCCAAATCCGACGCTAAATCCGGCACAGCAGCGCGACGTAACAGCGCGCTTCAGCTTAAATTCCCCACACCGCCAGCGCGTCCCGGAGAAGAGCCCGATTACAGCAAGCTCGCTTTGTCCGCGCCTGGCGAAGTGCGCCGCCCGGCCATCGATACGAAGCCGGACGATATGCGCGACCTCGCTTACTCGCTCATTCGCGTGATGGATGACGAGGGTAAACCCGTCGGTCCGTGGAATTCGGATATTCCGGTCGATATCCTGAAAAAAGGTCTGCGCTACATGGTGCTGACGCGGGTCTTTGACGACCGCATGTACCGCGCCCAGCGCCAGGGCAAGACATCGTTCTATATCAAGTGCACCGGCGAGGAGGCCATTAGCGTCGCGGCGGCACTCGCGCTGGAACCCGACGACATGTGCTTCCCGGCTTACCGTCAGCAGGGCATCTATCTCACGCGCGAATACCCGCTGTTGACGATGATGGGGCAGGTCTATTCGAATACGCTTGATCCGCTCAAAGGCCGCCAGATGCCGATCATGTATTCGGCGCGCGAGAAAAGCATTTTCACGATCTCCGGCAACCTGACGACGCAATATCCGCAGGCCGTAGGCTGGGCGATGGCTTCGGCGATGTCCGGCGACACGCGTATCGCATCAACGTGGGTGGGCGACGGCTCGACCGCGGAAGGCGACTTCCACTATGCGCTGACCCTGGCCGCCGTTTATCACGCGCCTGTCATTCTCAATATCGTCAACAATCAATGGGCGATCTCCTCGTTCCAAGGGATTGCCGGCGGTGAGGAAGCGCCGTTCGCGGCGCGCGGAATCGGCTACGGCCTTCCGGCGCTGCGCGTCGACGGGAACGATTTCTTGGCTGTTTACGCTGCGACCCAATGGGCCGCCGAACGGGCTCGCGCCAATCTCGGCGCCACGGTCATCGAACTCTTCACTTATCGCGCCGAAGGTCACTCAACCAGCGACGATCCTTCGCGCTATCGCTCGACCAATGAAGGCAAGAAATGGCCGCTTGGCGATCCGATCGACCGGCTCATGAAGCATCTCATCAAGCGCGGTGTGTGGAGCGAGAAAGAACACACAGCCATGGAAGAAGAACTCGTCACATTCGTGAAGAGCACGCAAAAGGAAGCCGAAGCCGCCGGAACGCTCGGTCAAGGCAAGACCGCCAGCCCCAAGACCATGTTCGAGGACGTGTTCAAGGAGCCCGACTGGCGTCAGCTGCGCCAGCGGCAGGAAGCGGGGTTCTAGCCATGCCGAAGATGAACATGGTGCAGGCCATCAATTCCGCGATGGCCACGATGATGGAAAAAGACCCGAAGGTCGTCGTCTTCGGGGAAGACGTAGGCTATTTCGGCGGCGTGTTCCGCGCGACCGAACATTTGCAGGCGAAGTTTGGCGTCAACCGCTGTTTCGACGCGCCGATCACCGAAGGCGGCATTGTCGCCGCCGCTATCGGCATGGGCGCGTATGGTTTGCGCCCGGTCGTCGAAGTACAGTTCGCCGACTACATCTATCCGGCGATGGATCAGCTGGTCTCCGAAGCGGCGCGGCTGCGCTATCGCTCCGCCGGTGAATATTACGCCCCGATGGTCGTACGTTCGCCGTACGGCGGCGGCATCTATGGCGGACAGACCCATAGCCAGAGCCCGGAAAGTCTCTTCGCCCATGTCGTCGGTTTGAAGACGGTCATTCCGTCGACGCCGTTCGACGCCAAGGGCCTGCTCATCGCCTCGATCGAGGATGACGACCCGGTCATCTTCCTGGAGCCAAAGCGACTCTACACCGGTCCGTTCGGCGGCCAGAGCGATGAGGGCGTGAAGGCATGGGCCTCGTTCCCCGCGAGCGAAGTGCCGGAAGGTTACTACAGCATTCCGCTTGGTAAGGCCGCGATCGTGCGCCCGGGGCAGGCGGTCACGGTGATCTGCTATGGCACGATGGTCCATGTGTCGCTTGCTGCGGTGCAGGAAGCGGGCATCGATGCGGAAGTCATCGACTTGCGCTCGCTTGTTCCTCTCGACATCGACACCATCGTTGAGTCCGTGAAGAAGACCGGCCGCTGTGTGGTCGTGCACGAAGCCACTCGCACGTCAGGTTATGGCGCTGAACTTTCGGCGCTCATTCAGGAACATTGTTTCTATCACCTGGAAGCGCCCATCGAGCGCGTCACCGGATACGACACGCCGTACCCGCATGCGTTCGAATGGCAGTATTTCCCGGGACCGAAACGCGTAAGTGAGGCGCTGCGCCGCGCTGTGGGGGCATAAGTGGGAAAATTCATTTTCAAACTGCCGGACGTCGGCGAAGGCACCGCGGAAGCGGAAATCGTCACTTGGCATGTGAAGCCCGGCGACGTGGTCAAGGAAGACCAGCCGATCCTCGATGTCATGACGGACAAGGCGACGGTTGAACTTACCTCGCCTGTCGTAGGCACCGTGACGGAAACGCAAGGCCAAGCCGGCGATAAGGCGGCCGTCGGCTCGATCATTATTACTTTCGAAGTCGAAGGTCCGGGCAACGTCTCGGACGACAAGGCTGCGGCAAAACCAGCCGGGCCTAAAGCCGAACCGGTCAAGGTTGAAGCGCCGAAGGTTGAAGCGCCGAAGCCGGCTCCGAAACCGGAACCCGTCGCGGCAAAAGCGGTCGCACCGGAAAAAACAGTTCAGCCGCGTGTCGCGGGCGAGCGTCCGTTAGCGTCTCCGGCGGTGCGTAAGCGCGCCGACGATCTTGGGATCAAGCTTCAGTTCGTGCCGGGCACCGGACCGGGCGGGCGCATTGGTCACGAAGACCTCGACGCCTTTATCGCCAGCGGCGGAAACACGTCCGCGGGCGGTGGTGCGTCCGGCCTTGCCAAGCGTACTGGCGTAGATGAAATCAAAATCATCGGGCTGCGCCGCAAGATCGCCGAGCGCATGCAGGAAGCCAAGCGCCACATCCCGCACATCACTTATGTCGAGGAAGTGGACGTCACCGAACTAGACGATCTGCGCATCTACCTGAACGCTTCCAAGAAGCCGGACCAGCCCAAGCTGACTCTGCTTCCATTAATCATGCGCGCGATTTGCGCGGCGATGGTCGAACATCCGCAGATCAATTCCACCTTCGATGACGATGCGAATATCGTCTATCGCCACAAGCCGGTGCATATCGGAATTGCGACGCAGACACCAAACGGACTCATGGTGTCTGTCGTACGGCATGCCGAGGCGCGCGATGTGTGGGATTCCGCGGCCGAGCTGAAGCGCGTGGCCGATGCGGCGCGGACCGGCAAGGCGACAACGGAAGAACTCTCAGGTTCCACCATCACGATCACCAGCCTGGGCACGCTCGGCGGCATTGCGCACACGCCGATCATCAATCGTCCGGAAGTCGCCATCGTCGGTCCTAACAAGATCGTCGAGCGGCCGGTCGTGCGGAACGGGCAGGTGACAATCCGCAAGATGATGAACATCTCGTCGTCGTTCGACCATCGGATCATCGACGGTTTCGATGCGGCGAGCTTTATCCAGACCATCAAGGCGATGCTTGAGCATCCCGCGACTATTTTCATGCGCTAAGCGCCCGATCCGAAAAAGTGGATACCGGTTTTTCGAAAGATCACGCGCGAACCAAAGAGATTCCCATGGCCGAAACGATCAAGTGCAAAGTTCTTGTTGTCGGCGGTGGCCCCGGTGGCTACGTCGCGGGCATTAAAGCCGGCCAACTTGGCCTCGATACGGTGCTGGTGGACGGCGACCGCCTCGGCGGTACTTGCCTCATCCGCGGCTGCATCCCGTCGAAGGCGATCATTCACGCCGCGGATATGTTCGAGGAGATGACCCACGCGTCGGGGAAGGACGGTCACGTCGGCATTTCGCTCGCCGGTCCGCCAAAGCTCGATCTTGGTAAAACCGTGAAGTGGAAAGAGGGCATAGTCGACCGTCTGAATACTGGCGTCAGCGCACTGCTGAAGCGCGCGAAGGTGCGCGTGGTCAGCGGCTGGGCCAAGTTCTCCGACGCGAAGACCTGCACGGTCGGCGATACCACGATCATCGCTGAGAATGTCATTCTCGCCACAGGATCCGATCCGGTGGAGTTGCCGCATCTGCCCTTCGGCGGCGATATCATCTCCTCGACCGGCGCACTCGATCTGCCGGCGCTGCCGAAGCGTCTCGCGGTGGTGGGGGCGGGTTATATCGGCCTCGAACTCGGCATCGCCTATCGTAAGCTCGGCGCGGAGGTGATTGTGGTCGAAGCCATGGACCGCATCCTGCCCACCTACGACAAGCAACTCACCAATCCTGTCGCACAGTGGTTAAAGAAAAACGGCGTCGAAGTACTGACAGGCATGAAGGCGCAAGGTTTCGTCAAAGGCGCACTCACGGTCGAAGGTCCGGACGGTAAAAAGTCGGAAATCAAAGCAGATAAGGTTCTCGTGGCGGTCGGCCGCAAGCCGCGCACACAAGGCTGGGGCCTTGAAAGCATGGGCGTGGATATGAATGGCCGGTTCGTGAAGGTGGACGACCAGTGCCGCACATCGATGCGCGGCGTCTGGGCCATCGGCGATCTCGTCGGTGAACCGATGCTCGCCCACAAGGCCTCCGCGCAAGGTGAGATGGCCGCCGAAATTATCGCAGGCCATAAACGCCGGTTCGATCCGGTTGCGATCCCGGCTGTCTGTTTCACGGAACCGGAAATCGTATCGGTGGGTCTCGGACCCGACGACAAGGTTAATGGTGAAATCCTGAATGCCTCCTTTCCGTGGGCGGCGAACGGTCGGGCCATGACGCTAGAAGGCGCCGATGACGGCGGTTTCGTTCGCGTGATCGCGCGCAAGGACGACCACCGCCTCCTGGGCATTCAGGCGGTAGGCCGCAAGGTGTCGGAATTGTCGGGCGAATTCGCGATGGCCCTGGAGATGGGTGCAACAATCGAAGACATCGCCGGCATTATCCATGCCCATCCAACGTTGTCCGAAGGCTTTTTCGAGGCGGCGCTGCGTACGGTTGGACCCGGTATCCATGTCTAACGGGCTGTGACGCGTGACTGATGAGGGGAACGACCATGGCCACTGAACTCGATAAAATCGACCTAAAGATACTAAGAACGCTGCAGGAAGACGCCTCGCGATCGGCCGCTGAAATCGCCGAAGCGGTGGGCCTGTCTCAGTCACCGTGCTGGCGGCGCATTCAGCGTCTGAAGGACGAAGGTTATATCTCGAAAATTGTCGCCGTGCTCGACCGCGACAAACTCGATCTCCGGGCGCAGTTCTTTGTGCAGGTGAAGGTCGTTCAGAACGATCAACCTAATCTCAACGACTTCGCGCAAGCCATACGCGCTTTTCCGGAAGTCATGGAGTGTCACGTTATCCTGGGTGGCTTCGACTTCCTATTGCGGGTCGTGACCCACGATTTACACGAATACGAGAAATTCTATTTCGAAAAGTTGTCCCGTGTTCCGGGTGTGCGCGAAGTCCACTCGTTTGCCGCGGTTTCCGAAATTAAAACGACGACTGCACTGCCTATCTAACATCCAATCTGGGAGGGTTCCGATGAGGACGCTTGGTTTGATACTGGCGGTCACGTCCGCCTTTGCCTTTTCTTCAGCCGCCGTCGCGGCGGAAAAGTTTCCGAAATCCGCAGACATTAAAGTCCGAAATCTCACCGAAAAAGATTTTCCGCGCTGGCAGCAGCTGGTGCCGAATGTGTACGCCTATGAAGACACGCATGCGCCGGACCCCAGCGGCGGCGTGATCAACACCGTCAGCCTGATTGTCGTGACCAACGATGGCGTGGTTCTGGTGGATGGGCAGGGCGATTCCATGGACGGCCAACGCCTTGTCGACAGTATCAAGAAGCTCACGCCGCAACCCTTGAAGTATGTGGTGGTCGGCTCCGATCACATCGATCACGTCGGCGGCAACCCGGAGCTGAAGGCCGCTTGGCCGGCGGCGGTCTGGATTTCCTCGCCCGCTTCGAAAGCGACAATGGAGCGCAACAGGAATGCGGTGCTTCCGACGGAACTCGTCACTGACAAGCGCACCATGACGGTCGGCGGTACCGAGATCCAGGTTTTGAATCTGGGCCGGGCGCATACGGGCGGCGATCTCGCGGTTTATCTGCCGGCGACCAAGGTCCTGTTCCTTGGTGAAATCTATTTGCGCGACGTCTTCCCGGCGATGCGCTCCGCCTATCCGACGGAATGGATCGCGACCATCAAGAAGGCCGAAGCTCTGAACGCCGACTGGGTCATCCCCGGTCATGGCTTCGTGGACAGTAAGGCCGAGCTGAAAGCGGACTTACCGGAATCCCGCAAAGCGCTTGAGGTGGTGATCGCCGAGGTCAAACGCGTTCACGCCACCGGCGCAAAGTGTGAATCGCCCCAAAATTGCGAAGCGGCCAAGCAGGCCAACTTCGGGCCCTACAAGGATTGGGCGCTGAGCGGGTCGCAGATTCCGCTGGCCGTCGCCAAGGTCTACCAAGAAATCGAAGGCAAACTTCCGAAGTGATGTAACAGAGGGCCCGGCGCGATCCGGGCCCTTTTTCTGACAAATCGGGGTTCCCACCGGAATTTGAAGTATCAAGGGGTTCGCGGCTATGGCCCGCCTCCCGCAGATATGGCATTGGTAGCCCCGAGGAAATCGTTTCTTTAGGGGGATTGTCGTGCGAACGAGTTTGGTTCGTTGGGCCATTGTTGCGCTTGGATGTTCGAGCGTCGGGGTTTCAAGTGCATGGGCGCAGCGCGCCAACGATAACGCGGTAGCCGCGGCCGACGATGCGTTCGGCACGACGGTAGGCAACGAGACCATCGGTCTGTACGACGCCAAGAATGCGCGCGGCTTCAATCCGCAGCAGTCGGGCAACGTCCGTATCGAGGGCATGTATTTCGACCGGCCGGCGACTGGCCCGGGCGATATCCTCGTCGACCGCCTCTTTTCCGGTTTCACCGTGCGTGTAGGTGTGAATGCGCTGACGTTCCCATTCCCGGCTCCGAGCGCGGTGGTGGACATCCGCCTGCGTAAGCCCATGGACAGGCAGGTGACGAGCGTTGTCGCCACCTACGGCCCCTATGACACGACGGGTCTCGAACTCGATACGCAAATCCCGGTCATCCCGGGGAAGGTCAGCATCGGCGGCGGGATCGAGCACACGCGCTTCGTCAACGATCAGCATTCCGATGCGGACGACAACTCCTATGCCGGCCTGATGCGATTCACGCCGAACGACGGCATCGAACTCAACGCCTTTTGGGGCCGCGCGAAGCGCAAGCACAGCGAAAGCACGCCATTCATTTTCGTCGGCGGCGACTGGCTGCCGCCCGAGCAGCGGCGCGGCGTGAACTTCGCCCAGGAATGGAACCTCTGGCAGCAGCACGATACGAACTACGGAGCCGTCGGTTCGGCGAAGCTGACCAATAACTGGACGTTGCGCGCGGGCCTGTTCAGGGCCACCTATGACCGGCGTGAAGATCATACGACATTTTTCAACAATACGCAGGCCGATGGCACGACGGACATCGTATTCCAGAAACTTCTGCCGATCATGATCAAGACCTTGTCCGGTGAAGTGCAGGCGCAAGGCGTCTATACGTCAGGCGACTTCCGCCACACGGTCTACCTGATGACCCGTGGTCGCGAGCTATCGCGTCCGTCGGGTGGCAGCGCGCAGTTCAACTATGGCCGCGCCAACATCAACGATGTTTTGAAAGTTCAGGAGCCTGTGTGGGTTCACGCCGCGCAAGGTCTTGACAGCGCCAAGCAGCTGACCGGCGGCATCCAGTATGTCGGCCAGTGGCGCAATGTCGGCGATATGAACATCGGCATCCAGAAAACGACTTACAGCCGCGACCTCACTCATCCGGTCAACGGCAATTCTTCGCTGAAGCAGACGCCGTGGCTCTATAACGGCTCGCTCTCCGTAAAAGCTACGCAAGATCTTACGTTCTTCACCAGCTACACGAAGGGCTTCGAAGACGGAGGCTCAACGCCGCAGAACGCACGCAACCGGGGCGAAGCGGTGCCGGCCACTCTTACGAAACAGGCCGAGTTGGGGTTCATGTATGTGATCCGGCCGGGCCTTCGTATGAATGGCGCCTTATTCCAGATATCGAAACCCTTCTTCGATCGCGACGTAACGAACCTCTATACCAGCGTCGGCAGTCTGCGGCAGCGCGGGCTGGAAGTATCGTTTACCGGGCAGCCGATCCCGGGCCTCAACATTGTCGCCGGCGGCGTGATTCTGCAGCCGCGCGTGTCCGGCCCGCTCGTCGATCAGGGGTTGCTCGGCAATGTCCCCGTCGGCCGCGACGAAAGCGCGGCGCGTCTCGACGTACAATACGGCCCGGCCGCGTGGAAAGGTTTCTCGCTGGAAGGGCAGATTGAGTACAACGACCGCGGCTACGGCAATTCATTGAACCGCGCCGATATCCCAATGCGTGCCGTGCTCAATCTCGGGACGCGTTACCGCTTCAAGATCTCCGACGTCTCCGGAAACGTGCGTTTGCGCGTTCAGAACGTGACCAATGTCTATTCCTGGGATCTTCAAGGCGGGAACAACCTATTCTTCCAATATGTGCCCCAGCGCCGGTTTACAGCCACGTTGGCGGCGGATTTCTAGGCCGGTCTCGCCTAAAAATTGCGGTTTTCCGCGGGTTTGAAAAGCCGGATCGCGCTCATAAGGGGTGCGATCCGGCTTTTTTGATGTAAACTTCGTCCTATAGGGCGGACCTCGGAGGAGGGGTTTTCCGCTCCTGGGAGGACGGAGAGTGACCAAAAGCCATGGGAAGGGGCTGCAGGCGCTCGCGCTCGCGGCCATGATGATCGGGGCGGGGTCTTCCGCTCATGCGCTCGAAACCCGCAGCTACGCCATCGAGTGGTTCAGTCTGGGAAGCTATTCCCAGGAGGGGGACTGTGTGGGGGGCGTAAACCCGCCGACCCGCGAGCAGTATGCCAGATCATTCGAGCTGCTTGGCTATACGCCCGCCGACGTCAAAAAACTGATGGACGATTACGCCGGCGAAGACGAGATCGCCGCGGCCAACGCGCGCGACAAATTGCGAATGCGCGGACGCATCAATGGGCAGCCCGTGAACGCTTTCGTTCATCCGTGGGCCGTGACCGATCCGAAGCTGAAAGGCGTCAGTGGGTCTTACGCATTCGGCTTCAATCTCGACAATAAAGCGGGCGGCGGCTCTTTTACGGAGCCGATGACCAAAGAGAAGGGGGTCGATAATCAGCTCTTCCGTGCGCTCGGCTGTATCGAGCAGTTCCGGGGCACGTTCAATTTCCGCCCGACATTCTGGGATTTCATCTGGGGCTCCATGAAGGAGACTATTCCCGCCTGGCTCATGACCGTGAGCGGCGAGGATTTGGATAAAGACGGCCCTGTCACCATCACGTTTGACCGTGCCGTAGAGCAACTCGTCTTCGGTCCCGGCGGTGACGTCACCGCCGATACCACATATCGCGCTGATCCCGATCCGCGCTCGCACCATGTGCTCAAGGGCGAGATCAAGAACAAGCAGCTTACGATTACGGAGCACGGCGACCTCCAATTGCTTCTGGACACCCTCTCGTTCACCGAATTCCGCCTGTCCAACACCCATCTGCGCATGGCCATCGAGCCCGGTGGCCGGCTTAACGGCTTCATCGGCGGCTATCAGCCGTGGGGTGACATTTACTTCGGCATCGCACAGGGCGGCCTCGCCTACGAAGGCATGATCATTAACGATATCCCGGGCGTCTATTACCTGCTCAAGCGCTACGCCGATGCTAATCCTGACAAAGACGGTCAGAACCAGGCGATCTCTGCGGCCTATCACATAGAGGCGGTGCCGGTGTTCGTCGTCTCTGCGGATCAGGCAAAATAGGAAAATTGAACGGATGACATTACGCCGGTTTCTGTTCGGATCAATTGCGGCGCTGACCCTGGCTTTCTCGGCGTCGCACGCGGCGGCGCCGGACCGCGAGACGCCCGCGCGCCGCCTGACGCCCGAGCAATACACCCGGATCATTTCCGACGTTTTTGGACCGGCCATCAAAATCGGCGGACGCTTCGATCCAGGTTTTCGCGTGGACGGCCTTTTAGAGGTCGGCGCCAGCCAGGCGAATATCTCGCCGTCCGGCATGGAGCAGTACGATGTTATCGCCCGCGCGATCGCGACGCAGGTGCTCGACGAACAACGCCGCGAGTTGATGGTTCACTGCAAGCCGAAGTCGGCCGCCGCCGCGGATGACGCCTGCGCAGGCCAATTCTTGGCCGAGGTCGGCGAGCTTCTCTTCCGCCGTCCGCTGAGTGATCGCGAGTTGCGTTTACATGTGCGGGCAGCGCGCGACGCGACCGCGGGTCTGAAAGACTTCTATGCCGGGCTGGGCCTGTCGCTTGCAGCGATGTTGACGGAACCGCAATTCCTATTCCGGCAGGAGAATTTCGAAGCCGATCCGGACCGGCGCGGCGACCTGCGTCTCGATTCCTACGCTAAAGCCTCGCGTCTGAGTTTCTACCTGTGGAACGCGGGGCCCGACCGTGCGCTCCTGGCAGCCGCCCGTAAGGGCGAGCTGGAAACACCTGAAGGCCTCGCGCGGCAAGTGGACCGCATGGCCGCCTCGCCACGTCTCGAAAGCGGTATCCGCGCGTTCTTTTCCGACATGCTCCATTTCGAGGACTTCGAGACGCTGACCAAGGACACGGCGATTTATCCGAAGTTCAGCGCGCAGGTGGCCGAAGACGCGCAAGAGCAAACCCTGCGCACGATCGTGGATGTCGTGCTCAACGGCAGAGGTGACTACCGCGACATTTTCACGACCAAGAAGACCTATTTGACCCGCCCGCTGGCGGCGATCTATCAGGTTCCCCTTGCGGTGCGCGTCCCGAACGGCGCTCCTGAGAAATGGCTGCCTTACGAGTTCGCGGCGAATGACCCGCGCGGCGGCGTCTTGATGCAAGTCGCGTTTGTGACCTTGCACTCCCACCCGGGCCGCAGCTCGCCGACCCTGCGGGGCAAAGCCCTGCGTGAAATTTTCCTGTGCCAGAAGGTGCCCGCACCGCCCGGTGATGTGAATTTCACGATTGTTCAGGACACTTCGAACCCGGATTACAAGACGGCCCGCGAGCGGTTGCAAGCGCATGCGACGAACCCGGTGTGCACCGGATGCCATAAGATCACCGATCCCATGGGGCTTGCGCTCGAGAATTTCGACGGCGGCGGTTCCTATCGCACGACCGAGAATGGCGTAGCGCTCGACACCACCGGAGAACTCGATGGTGTGAAGTTCACGAACGGCGCGGAGCTTGGCCGTGCGGTACATGACAATGCCGCCGCAGCGTCCTGCCTCGTCGATCGGATGAGCGCCTATGCGCTGGGCCGTACGCCTGCGAAAACGGAAACAGCGGCCTGGGTCATGCCGCTCAAACAGGCCTTCGCGGCCAACAACTATGCGGTCCCTGAACTCATGCGCCGCATCGCGACTAGTCCAGAATTCTACCGCGCCGCGCCCGTTTCTGAACCCCAGAAGGATGCGGCGCTGCGTACCTCAGTGGAGGCCTCTAGATGAAGATCAATCGCAGGACTGTTCTTCGCGGCATGATGGGCGGCGGCGTTGTCACCGTCGGATTGCCGGTGCTTGATTGTTTCCTCGACTGTAATGGAGAGGCATGGGCCGACAATGGCCAGGCTCTGCCGCCGGTGTTCGGGACCTGGTTCCAGCATCTGGGTCTGAACCCGGGCATGTGGGAACCAAAGGTCATTGGGCCGGGGTACGAGAACAATATCCAATTGAAAGTGCTCGATCCGTACCGCGACCGCATGAACATTTTCAGCGGCATGAAGTACTTTATCGAAGGGCGGCCGCTGCAAACGCACACGACGACCTCGCAGATCGCCACCACCGGAGCGATTCCCTTTGGCGCCGAGGGCGGCCCCAGCGTGGACGCGAAGATCGCCGAGCAGATCGGGGCGCGCAGGCGCTTCCGCTCGCTTGAGGTCAATCTCAGCGGGGCCCGCAAAAGCTATAGCCAGCGCAGCGGCACGTCGCTCAATCCGTCCGAACCGTCGCCGACGTCGCTTTACACGCGCATCTTTGGCCCAGAGTTCAAGGACCCGAACGCGGCGACCTTCGAGCCCGACCCCATGGCCATGGCGCGCAAGAGTGTTCTCTCAAATGTGTCCGAGCACTTGAACGATACGAGGAAAGAGCTAGGGGCGGCGGATAAAGCACGCCTCGATGAATATCTCACCTCGATCCGCCAGATTGAGCAGCAGCTCGCTATCGAGCTGGAAAAGCCCGCGCCTCTGCCGGCCTGCCGTGTACCGGATGCCGTCAAGGAAGCAACGCCCGGAACGGTTCTGGAAGACGCGGCACAGAATTCCAAGCTGTTCGCGGGATTACTTGGATATGCGGCGGCTTGCGGCCAAAGTCAGGTCTTCAACGTCATGGTCGATTCCATGAATCTGCGAAAAGCCGGCAGCGCATATACGTGGCACATGGCCACTCATGAAGAATCTGTCGATGAATCGTTGGGCTATCAAAGGGATGTTTTCGAGTTCAACACCTGGGCCAATCTTGTATTCCTCGATTTCTTGAAGACGCTGGACGCGGTGAAGGAAGGTCCAGGATCACTCCTCGATCGCACGTTGATCCTTTGGCAAACCGACCATTCGGACGCCCGCGTTCATGGTCTTGAGAAAGTCCCACTGATCACGGTGGGCAGTGCGGGCAAGCGAATCAAAACGGGGATCCACGTCCTTGCCTCCGGCGATCCCGTCACACGTGTCAGCCTTTCCGTCATGCAGGCGTTCGGCGTTCCCATCAATTCCTGGGGCGAGCGCAGCAACGGTACGTCGCGCACCATCAGCGAAATCATGGTCTAGCGATGCACAAGAATTTTATCGCCGCCGCTGTCGCAATAACCGCGCTGACCGCTGCCAATGTCGAGGAATTCGCGCCGCTTTCCACGCCACAGGGCATCACGATCCAGTCGTTGGGGAAATATGCCGGTTACGGCATGGATCAGGAAAGCGCGGCGTTGTCGGGACGGGGTCAGACCGCGTATGCCGATGCGCGGGGTATGACCCTTTACACCTATGCGAAGGATCCCGCCGGCAAGTCGACGTGCGTGGGCGAGTGCGCCAAAGAGTGGTTGCCCGCGCTCGCGCTCGCGAACGCGCAGCCGGTTGGAAAGTGGACCGTCATTACCCGCGCCGACGGAGCTAAACAATGGGCGTTGAGCGGTCGGCCGCTCTATACATATGTGAAGGATGTAGATCCGGGATCTGTTGGGGGCAATAACCCGAAGCGCTATGGACGAGGGTCCCAGATCGGTGAACGAGGCGCACGTCTCGCGAAAATCGCCGACGACGTTCCGCTTCCCGCCGACTGGAAGGCCGCGCTGCACTACCCATCGGGGCTTGAAGGCATTCCGGCGGATTTTGGCGTGCGTGATGTACAGGATGCGGGCGGACTTACGCTCCTGAATGATCGCAACTGGACGCTGTATGTTTTTGCCGGGGAGGCCGGACAGGAGAGCCCGGCATGTAAGGCGCCCTGTCCGTGGCGGCCGATGACGGCGCCGCAACTGGCCGCCGCCAAGGGCGATTTCGTGCCTGTCGATCGCGCCGACGGCGTGCGCCAATGGACCTACAAAGGATTGGGCCTTTACACGTACGCGGGTGATCTGGCGGCCGGTGACGCGAACGGACGCGGTGTTCATCCCAGTTGGAGCGTCGCCTACGTCGCGCGGAATTTCATGCCGGCCGGCGTCACTTTCCAGGAAAGTCACCGCATCGGACGTGTGCTGGCCAACGCGGAGGGCCGGACGCTCTATCGGAGGGATTCCTACATCTTCCAATCCGGCAGCGGCCACGGCCAGCGCCGCGGCGTGCTCATCCGTGCGGCGGTTGGCCGGGATATCGGCACGGATCCGCGCTGTGTAAAAGAATGCGAGAAATGGCATCCTTTCCTGGCTCCGGACGATGCGGTCCCGCAAGGCGATTGGAGCGTCTACAGCCGCGCGGACGGCAAAAAGCAATGGGCCTATATCGGCTATGCTCTTTGGACCTACGACGGCGATACGAAGCCGGGCGACATCATGGCCGAAGACGATTGGCACAATTTCATCAGCCTCACCGCGCGCACGGACAGCGTGGTGGATATCGGCACACAGTATAACGCAGTGGCAGCCTTGTATTGGGCCGCGATGCCACCTTAAGGCTGTCCGGGCTTTTTTTGTCGGCCAAGTCCCCATATATAGGGTCTCTCAACACGAGGGACATCATGGACGTTCTCACCGCCATCACCAGCCGCGCTTCGGCCATCAAACTTGCCGCGCCGGGCCCGACGCGCGAACAGCTCGATGTAATTCTTAAGGCTGGTGTCCAGGCTCCGGATCATGGACGGCTCTCCCCGTGGCGCTTCGTGGTGCTTGAGGGCGACAAGCGCAAAATTCTCGGCAACGCGATGAGTGCTCTGCGGCGCCGTATTTCCCCGGATGCCACTGAACAGGAAGTCGAAAAAGAGGGCCTCAAGGTTATGCGCGCCCCGACGGTCATCGCGGTCGCTGCTCATACGGCGCCGCCGGGTAAGATTCCCGAGATCGAGCGTATCGTTGCCGTCGGCGCCGCCTTCCAGAACATGATCCTTGCGGCCCATGCGCTTGGCCTTGGCACGATGTGGAAGACAGGTCTGGCCGCCTATGATCCCGAGGTCAAAAAGACCATTGGCTTCGGCCCGGACGATCATGTCGTAGGATATCTATATCTCGGCACGCCTGAAACGCCAGGTGTGCCGCGTGAGTCGAAGCTCGACGATTACGTCACCCAGCTCTAATCAAAAAGTCGTCTGGAGACTCAGCGAGACGAAATGACGGTCGGCAAAGGGCTGCCGGTCGGGGGCGCCCAGGAAGCGGGTGAGCGTAAGGCTTCCGCGCCATATCGCACGATAGGTCGCCGAGAGGCCAAGCTCGAAACTTCCAGCCTTGGACACTTGACCTGAATCTACGCTCGAGCGTCCCGCAAGGCCGTAGCCGATGCTCATCGGCACGGAAATATCCATCCCCGGTAGTACCGCAAAATAAACCGGCTCGAACAAGGCCCGCGCACCGATGTAGGAGCGTGTGCGGCTGTCATCGAACATCGCGGGATTGTGCGTCACCTTAAGGCGTGAGTTCCCCGCGATCTCGGCGCTGAATGTCGCACTGTCCCACGCGCGATTGGGCGAGAAGGAGCTGACGATCGAGGCTTGGGCATGCAGGGTATCGCCCCGCGCGAACAAGGCGTTCTTATCGGCATCCCACGAGACGCCGCCAGCAATCAGCAGGGCCTTGCTCGCGAGCGGCATGCGCCGACGTGTGGAGATTTCCGCCGCAACGTTGCTGTCGCCGAGATAGCCGCTGAAGCTCGCGCCGTAGATCTCGACGTTTTCGGGGTAGACGAAGAAATAGTCTCCCATTTCGCCGGTGCCGGTGCCGAAATCGTAGATCGGATCGCTTTGAAGCGGGTTCGACGGTCCGGCATAGACGCCTGGGGCCGAGCCATAGGCGGCGGGCCGTTCGCGCACGATGGTGGTTTCAACGTCCGCGCTACGCTCGCGTTCGGCGGCGGGCGTGGTGCGCGGGTACGGGCGCATGTAAAGTTGCGGCTCTTTCGAGTGATATCGCAGCGCATACACTCCAACATCGAAATCACTTCGGATGAACCGCAGAGCGACGCCGAATTGGCCACCGTCTTTCGCATCGGGGCTGTCCGCGCGGCCGAGATACTGATTGCGGCCGACATACAGCCGGTAACCGCCGGCATCGACGAAGTCCGCCGCGCTGAAATAACTGCCGACGCCGGGAAGCCGGCTTTTCCGCCATTCGAATTGATAGTACGCGTTGATCGCCATGTCGGGGCGCGGCTGCGCGCTGAACGAGAGCTGATTCACCGGCATGAAGACTTCTTTGGCGCGGGAGAGGGGCACGCTCATCGCTTTGATCGTGTCGATAGGTCCTTGTCCTGCCGCGATGCCATTCGCCGCGAAGAACAGGCTCTCACCCCAGAGCACGGTATGACGGCCGGCGCGCAAAGAAATCGGCATATCGCCGATATCGGCGCTGCCTGTCACGAAGGCGTTGAGCAACTCGACGTAGCGTCCATGCAGGTCGCGCACATCCGACGAGAAGTGGTCGCGCACCGCATAGATCGCGCGCTGCGGCGCGGTGTCGGCGTCGGGCGCGTTGTTGTAGGTCGTGTCATACCATGCCGCAGCGCTTGCCGACGCGCCCCAACGTCCGAAGCTGGCATCGAACTCCGAGAGGACGTCAAGACGATTGGAAATTACGCCCGCATGGAAGTTGCGGTCGCCGTCGTCGGCATTCGGACTTTGGATAAGGGCGCGATCCGCGGGGCCGAGGCGATAGGCGGCGCTATATTTGATCGTGTTGTCCCAGCGAACGACCGTGTCCCCGCTGTTGACGAGCTCAGCCGCCGCTCCCGGCGCACTGCGTCCCATAAGGGCCCCAAGTAAAACGGGCAGCAAAAACCGCGTGGGGATCTTTCCCCCGCGCTTGCTCCCAATCGCCCCCAAGGCCGTCAAGTTCCTAAGTGTCTCAAACATCTATGGTCTGGTTGAACGCCCTGGGCCACCTTATCATGCCCTTTATCCGCCGGTCATGGCGGAGGGGGCGGGAATGGCTCGGAACGGCCTGCTTTTTATCGTTTTTGCACTGCTGGTTGCGTCCGGGGGCGCCATTGGAGCGGCCAGTGTAGGGAAAGCGGAGGCTCTGAAGGGGGCTCTGACGCCTATGGGCGCGGAGCGCGCCGGCAACGCCGTGGGTTCCATTCCCGAATGGACCGGTGGGTATACCCAGGCCGACCCGAAATTCCGTCAAGGGGACAAGCGCCCCGACCCCTTTTCGGCAGACAAGCCACTTTTCTCTATTACCGCTACGAATGCCGGTGAGTACGCGGCAAAACTGCCCGAAGGCGTGAGGGCGCTGTTCGCCAAATACCCGTCTTATCGCATGGATATCTATCCGACGCGGCGCTCGGCGGCGGCGCCTCAATATATCTATGACAACGTCTTTCTGAACGCGACCCGGGCGCGATCGGCGGCCGAAGGGATTGCGAACGGCGTCGAGAACGCCGCGGCCGGCATCCCCTTTCCCATTCCGAGAAACGGCCATGAGGTCGTCTGGAACCACCTGCTCGCCTTTTGGGGCGCAGCCCGTGAAACGCGGCTCAGTACGTATGTCGTCTCCGCCAACGGCCAGATCGATTTGACCGCGCGTTATAAGGAAGTCGCCGACTTTCCTTACTATTATCCGAATGCAACCCCGGCCACGGCTGGCTCGCACTACTATAAGACGCTTCATATTCTAGATGCGCCCGCCGGCAAATATGGCGAGGGATATCTCGCGTGGCAGCCGCTGAACATCGTGCGTGATCGGTTCGCCGCGTGGCGCTACCTCCCGGGCGAACGACGCGCACGGCGCGGGCCTTCATTGTCTTACGATACCCCCGATCCCGATGCCTCGGGATTCCAGACGCTCGACGAGTACTACATCTTCTTCGGTGGTCCCGACCGCTACGATTTCAAGTTGGTCGGCAAGACCGAGATGTACGTGCCGTACAACAATAACCGCTTCTATTTGACGCCGTCGCAGGATGTCCTCGGCCCGCGGCACGCGAACCCTGATGCCCTGCGCTACGAGCTGCACCGCGTGTGGGTCGTCGAAGGCACGCTCGCCGCCGGAAAATCGCATATAGCCCCGCGCCGCCGCCTCTACATCGACGAGGATACCTGGCTGGCTGCGTATAGCGAGAGCTGGGACGAAGAAGGCCGCTTATGGAAGGTCGGCCACGGTACGATGTACCTCATGCCGGAGACCCCGGCCGTCATCATCGGCAGTCAGTTCGTCTATGATCTTGTACTGGGGGGGTACGTGCTCGGTTTCGCATTCAACGACGAAACGGTGCATTACAAGGTCACCGCGCCGCACACCGCGGCACAGCTCGCGCCGGAGGCGCTGATCCTGGGCGCGGGACGCTGATGTCTAGGCCGTAAGGCCTGAATAAGCGAGGCTGGCGAGGCGCAGCATTTCGGCCGCCGAAACATCCGCCAGCATGATCGTGCTAAGGACATCGTCCTGCCATACGCAAATCCGGGTGTCGCCGCGCTTGATCATATCGAATTGCGGCGTGCCGGAGGACCGTTTGAGATACAGCGTGAACACGCGCTCGCCGGCATCGCGGTATGCAAGCACGGCCGCGGCGCTGCCGCCGGGCCCGTCCAACGTACGCATGCCGACGAGCGCGAAACCCATTTTCGTGAGATCAGGCGCCTTGATGTCAACGCCCGCCAAATGTGCGAGCGCATTCGCCGGGACCGCCTGCGCGGTGATGCCCCGCGCCAAGGCGTGCGCGGCCAGAGCCGCAGCAATCAACGCTTCGCCGTCCTGTTCCGAGAAGTGACGATAGGCGACTGTCATGCCAAGCGCCGCGGCAACGCTCGCTGCGATCGCCATGCCGATCACGCCGCGGCGCGACGTCTTGACGGGCAGGGGAATTACATTCCGTTGGCTGATCTTGATCAGCCATTCCTGAGGTATCGGCCGCTCGAGCAGCGGCGCGTAAATTTGGGTAAGCCGTACCTTATCCGCCCGGTAGGCATGGACTTGGCGCGCGAGTTCGGCGTCACCATGAATGGCCGCCTCGATATCCGCCGCGCGCACGCCATCAAGCTCGTCATCGATGAACGCCTGCAACTCTTCTTCTGTCGGCCGCATATGATCTGTCATGACTTCTGTTTCACATGCGACGTGGGCGGGAATTCCATTTCATAACGCAAGCGCTCGCGCGCGCGCGCTAGTCTCGACATCACCGTGCCGACGGGAACTCCAAGCTCCTCGGCCACTTCGCGGTAGTTCAGTCCTTCTAGCCCGACTAGCAAAAGCACCTGCCGGTGCTCAAGGCTGAGACGTCGCAGCGCCCGGTCGAAGTCCACCGCCGCAGCTGAATCGCGCCCCGGCGCGATAACCGCGTAATCGTTTTCTGCGTTGGCGAGGTCCACGGTCATGCCTTGGCGCTGGCTCCGGCGCAGCCCGTCGATATGCAGGTTATGCAGAATGGAGCGCAGCCACCCGCCGATGCGTTCAAGATGCTCAAGCTTTGTCCATTGGCGCAACGCACGTTCAATACAGTCCTGCACAAGATCGTCTGCCGCGGCGGTATTGCCGACCAGCACGGCGGCGTAACGGCGCAAAGCCGGCAGCTGCGCGGTCAGCGCCCGGGCAAAATCATCCTCATGGCTCGCCGTCACGCGTCCCCCGAATCAAGCCCAAGCCGCGCGGTAGGTAACCACGATTGCTTATCACCCCGGCCGCCTTTGACGCCCCCAGACCCTTTCTGGGCGGCGCGCCGATGGCGTCCAACACCAAGCCTTGCCTCCCGTAGACGCGCCTGCTGGCCCATTTATTCCAAAATTCTCCTATTTTTGCCTTGCCAGTCCACAATTGAGGGCCTTTGATCGAGGCGGGGATTTAGGGGCGCTGCGCCTCATAGTAACAGGTTGATACGATGTCCGTTCGGGGGGGCGTAGGGGCGGTTTTGCTGCTGTTAAGCGGGGCTTTGCAGTCTCTGGCGGCTGATCCAGCGAAAGCCGAATCTTCCCTTCTCGATGCGCTTCCATTCCAGACGGGGCATGCCCCCGCCGCGATGACGGCGGCGACGGATCACGAGCGCGCCCAGGCGGTTAACGGGGCGCTCTATGCGGTCGTCGCGCCGCTCTACATTGGGACGGGCGGGTTCTACTCGTACGTGCGTCTTTTCAATGGCGGGTCATCGACGGCGACATTCACCGTCACGGTGGTCGGTTCGCCGACGGGCACTAACTATGGCACCGCGACCTTCCAGATTCCGCCGCGCGCCTCGCTCCAGTACTCAATGTCGCAGGTGCTGGTTGGCGCGAACGCCACCATCCGCGCGCCCGACACGAACTTTTCGTTCTATTTGCAAAGCACAGAGCCACTGGCTGGGTATCAGCACGTGACCCACAGCCCAGACGCCATTTTCTTCCAGAATGCGTCGGTGTGTAAGTGGACGATCCAGGACGCGGTCAGCGCCGTTGCGCCCAGTGCGATTCTTACGCATATCCATACGTCACAGCTGGCCGCGCAGGGCTATCCCAGCGCCATCGAACTCCATAATTTTGCCAGCACAGCGGTGACGTACCGGCTCACAATCATAGATTCAAACTCCGGAAACATCGTCGGAGCGATGAACTTCCCAACCCTCGCCAACGCCTCCTACACCATCCCTTGGTCCGATATCGAAGGTCAGATCAATTGGAACCCGACCTCGAGCCAGATTTACGCGAACATGGTGGTCAGCGACGTCTCCGGCGCGGCCCCGGCGGTACTGTTGGGCCAGACCGTCATCAATGATCGCCTCAAGGCGACCCTCAACGTCACTACCATGTGTGCGGTCAATGCGCCCCCCACCCTCGGGGGCGACGGTCGCTAAAGATATGTTTGGAAAAGGAAAGGCATTGCCAGAATGGCGCTCTTTTTTTACGTGCACCGGAATAATCGGCCTGCCCCATGCGTCTCTGAAGGGAGCGGCATACGCGCCGCGATCCAGGGGATTTCATTTTTAGGGAGGCCATAAGATGCGTACGGGTCTGAAAATGCTCACGGCAGTGCTGTGCGCAGGCGCGAGCGTGACGGCTCTTGCCGCCGACAATGCGGCGACTACCATGGACTCAGCGAAGTTCCTCGTCAGCCAGTTCCAGGGCCCCGTACCCGCCGCCGGCGCGCCGGATCGTGAACGTGCGCAGGCTGTGAACGGCAATCTCTACGCCGTTGTCGCGCCGCTCTACGTGACCCCACCTTTCCTTTCTTATCTGCGTCTGGTGAATGCCGGCGGCACTGCTGCGACTTTTACGGTCACCGTCGTTGGTTCGGGAACCGCGACCGCATATGGCACCGCGACCTACACCGTGCCCACGGCGGGCACTATACAGCTTTCCATGTCTCAGATTCTCGTCGCGGCGAACGCCGTCACGCGCAATAGCGCCGACACGCAATTCTCGTTCTACATCCAGAGCCCGCAAGCGCTTGCCGGTTATCAGCACGTTACCTTGAACGAAACGGCCAAGTACTTTGAAAACGCATCTGTTTGTAAGTATAGCCTCTCGCAGGTTAGCAGCGCGTCCGCCAATCAAATCATGGTGCCCAGCGTCCACACGTCGCGACTTGCGGCGGCGGGATATCCGGCGCAGATCGAAATTCACAATTTCGCCAATGCCGCTGTCACTTACCGCTTTTACATTCGCGATGAAACGACCGGGACGCTTATCAATCCCGGCGGCATGGATTTCGCGACGCAAGCCAACGCGTCCTACACCATCCCGTGGTCGCAGATCGAAAGCCAGATCGGCTTCAATCCTACCTCGGACCAACTTCGCGTGAATATGATCGTAAGCGACCCGTCCGGTTCCCCGCCGGCCGCGCTCGTCAGCCAGACTATCGTCAACAATGCGGTGTCGGTTTCGATCAATATGACCAGCACCTGCGCGATCAACGCGCCGCAGAGCAGCGGCGATAGTGGTGGTCTGCCGGGCGGCGGAATTTCCTACTAAGGTCGCTTATCATGGCGCCGGTCCGCGCAATACCGGATGCGGCATCAGAGCGCGAGCCCCGGGCGCGGTCAAACCGCCGCCTGGGGCGTGTTCTTCTATGGGGTCCGGCGCGGCAGCATCCGCGTGAGCACATCGTCTTTAAGCGCAATGTGATGATAGAGAGCGGCACCGATATGCGCGATGAGCAGCGCGTAGATCAGATACTGGCCGTACACGTGAACCGTGGTTGCGTTCTGCGACAGCATGCGGCTGAGCGGCGTCAGCTGCGGCACATCGAACAAGCCGAAAAACTTCGTCTCGCGGCCGCGCGCGGCGACGGCCACGTAGCCGATAATGGGCATCGCCAGCAGCGTGAAATAAAGCAGGCCGTGCGTGAGCGCCGCGCCGGCGCGCTGGTAGGCGGGCATGCTCGTGGGCAGCGGCGGTGCGCGGTGCGTCAAACGCCAGGCAACGCGCACAAGCATCAAGACAAAAATGGTGATGCCGAAAGATTTGTGGATGGCAAGTACTTGCTCGGTAGACTCGCTCTCCTCGACGTTGCCGATGATCAAACCCAGAATCACCGAAACCAACAAACATGCGGCGATGATCCAGTGCAATCCGACGGCAATGCGGCCGTATCTCGTGATTGGAGTATTTGCTGTGCTCATGGGCGCTCGCTCCCCGCGCAAACGATAGGCTGAGGACGAAACAGATGTCATCCGGAATTTTCAAATTCGCATGTGCGTCCGCCGCACTTCTTCTTTCCTCCCAAGCGCACGCACTCGATTGGAATAAAGTGAGCGGCAAAGACGTCGTTCTTTTTTACCCTGCGCAAATGTCGTGGGAAATGTTGCTCACGCAGTCCGATCACAGCGGCGCAGGCAAGTTCCGCGAAGGCAAGAATTGCTCAGGTTGCCACCAGGGTGAAGAGAAGGCGTCGGGAAAGCTGCTTGTAAACGACAAGAGCACCGAGCCCACGCCGATCGCGGGTAAACCTGGCTTCGTCATGGCGAATGTGAAGACGGCACATGACGGCGAGAATATTTACGTCCGCGTCGAATTCGACCCTGGCCAGCAGCCGGATGCGGGCATGGATAAGGACTTCGCGACGAAAATAGCCGTGATGATCGACGACGGAAAGGTGCCGGAAGCCACGCGCGCGGGCTGTTGGGCGACGTGCCACGACAATCTCGCACGCATGCCCAGCGTTGGAACCGGCGAAACCCAGAAGTATTTATCGCGCTCGCGTGTTGCTGTGAACCGCCAGGGCGGCGCGGAAATCAAATCGGCGGCGGAACTCGACAAGATCCGCGCTGAGGGTGGTTACCTCGAATACTGGCAGGCGCGCTTGAATCCAGGGAAACCGGCCATGGCGGTGGACGGCACGATCCTTGAGAAGCGCGCCGAAAACGCCGCGCCGGCCGTCGGCGTCGAAGCCAGCGAAAGCGGGACGAAATGGACGGTCGTTTTCAGCCGCAAGATGGTCGCGGGTGGTTTGCACAAGGACTTCGCGGCGGGCAAGAACTATACGATCGGCATTTCGCTGCACGCCGGTCACGCCGCACAGCGCTTCCACTATGTCTCGCTCGAGAAAACCTTGACCCTGGATTCAGGGAAGGCGGATTTCGTCGCCGCGCGGAATTGATATGACCCTGTGCCGCTTTCTCTTCCTTCTTCTGATGGTCTTGTTCGCTGCTCCGGCTGCGGCGCAGGAGGAGCGTTCCCTCGGCAATGCCTCGGATCCGAGCGGCTGCATGAATTGCCACGATCAGCCTGCAGTCGCTTCGGTATTGCACACCGCTCATATGGTGAAGGCGGATCGAAGGACGGGCGCCGCCGATCAAGGGTGCCAGTCTTGTCATGGTGATAGCCGTGATCACGTCGCGCGCCTGCGCGGCGAACAAGTCCGACCGCTGCCATCGGTGGTCTTTTCAGGTCCTCACGCCTCTCCGGTCGCGAAGCGCAACGCCACCTGCGCCGGATGTCATCAAGGCGGCACCGCCCTGCACTGGCAGGGCAGTCTGCACCAATCTTCGGAGATCGCGTGCACCAACTGCCATAAATCTCACATCGTTCAGGACCCGGTGCTTGTGAAAACGATGCAGGCGCCGATCTGCTTCACCTGCCATGCCGACAAACGCGCGGCAGCTCTGAAGCCCTCGCATCACCCGGTGCTTGAGGGGCGGATGTCCTGCTCTGACTGCCACAATCCGCACGGTTCGTTGACGCAGACGATGCTGCGCGGCGCGAGCGTGAATGATACCTGCCTGAGCTGCCACGATGAAAAGCGCGGGCCGTTCTTGTGGGAGCACGCGCCGGTTCAGGAACAATGCACGATTTGCCATACCCCGCATGGGACTGTGCAGCAGTCGCTGCTCAAGCAACGCCCGCCGTTCCTGTGCCAGAACTGCCACGACAGCTCCACGCATAACAGTCAGCCTTTTAGCGGCGCGAGCCTTCCCGGCGGTGCGTCGCCGTCCAAGCAGATGGTGCTCAGAGCTTGCCTGAACTGCCACAGTGCGGTTCACGGCTCTAACCATCCGTCTGGCGTCAGGCTTTCCCGGTAGGCGGCGGCATGGCATTTCCCGTTCCCCAACGCTGGCTCGTTTTCCTCGGTCTCGTTCTGCCCGCGATCCCTGCGAGGGCCCAGGATGGGGCTTTCGAGCTCGGCGCGACCCCGTTGGTGACCATGCCGCCGCCGCTCACCACGAGTTATTTTGAAGCCGGTATTGGCTATCAAGACATCAATTCCTTTCATTTCAGCCGCTATGGCGGTCCCACCGGACGCGGGCCCTTTGCGGTTTTTCGCGGCACCCTCGATGGTGGCGATGCGTGGGATTCCAAAGGTGCGCGAAGCTGGAATGGCGCAATCGATGTTTTTGGCTTCGATACAATTGCGGCCCGAATACGCTATGGAACGCAAGGGAGCTGGCGCGCCGGAGCCTTCTATGAGGGCTTTACGCGCTCCTACACGAATTCAGCGCGGACGCCGTTTAATGGAAGCGGCGGTACGGTCCTGTCGCTGTCTTCCAACTGGGCGAGCAGCAATACGTCCGCGGGTTTCTCGGCCCTCGCGCAGAATCTGCACCCGCTCGATCTCAAGATCGAATGGCGCACCGTGGGCGGCGACATCGTCGTCACCCCGCGCGAAGGCTATGAGATCCGCATGAGCGCCAGTCACCGTGACCGGGAAGGGTTACGCGGGCAGAGCTTGGCGTTCGGTCATGAGATGAACACGGCTGTCGGCGTGTTTTTCGCGCAGCCGGTAGACTATCAAACCGACCAGGCTAGTGCTTCGCTGGCATTCACAGGCGACCGTCTTCAGTGGTCGGCGAGCTATAATCTTTCCGTTTTCACCAGCGACCTCACGTCGGTACGCGTGCCGAACCCATATAACCGCGCGCTCGGGGGGTTGTGGCCGGGCGGCGCGCTTTCCGGGTTCCCCAACGCCTTCGGCGAGTACGGGTTACCGCCATCGTCTATCGCCCATCAGGCGCTACTCTCCGGCGCCTATGCGGTTTCTCCAAAAATGCGCCTTACCGCGCGAGTCTCATACATGGTGCAAAAGCAGGATGAGGATTTCCTGCCATATACTGCCATGAGACAACTCAGCGCGCCCGAGCCGTTGCCGCGCACCTCTCTCGACGGCAAGGTTTATAAGGCCCATGTGGTCCTCGGCGTGACCGCACGTCCGAGCCCGACGGTGGACGTCTCCGCCGGTTATACATTCGACGACCGCGACAACCGCTCACCCATCGATCTTTATAGCTACGTGGCTAACGAAGCTCAGGACCAGATTCGCCCCCTCGTGCCGGGCGCCAGCCGCTACATCCGTTATAATCTTCCGCATAGCTTTACCTTTCAGCAGGCGAAAGCGGACGTCGGCGTTCGTGTGGCGTCTCGCACGCGTCTTACAATCTCCTATGTGGGCGACTTCCGCGCGCGGAAGTATCAGCAGGTCTCCGATACCTCGGAGCACACCTTCAGAGCCAAGCTGCTGACGACTTTCACCGCCGGATCGGCATGGCTCGCCTATGCCTACGCCAGCCGCAGCGGGTCGATTTACGACGATGCGCTGCCATGGGACCTCAGCCACACAGAAAGTTATCTGAATGCTTCGCCCTTTAATCAGTCCATTGAGCATCCGTTGCTGCGCAAGTTCAATATGGCGGACCGTAAGCGGAATGAAGTGAAAGGCGGCGCTACCTTAGAACTAACTCCTGCTTTTATGCTGGATGCGACGAGCTTCTATGCCGAGGACGACTACAAGAATTCGCCGCTTGGCCTCCAGCGCTCCGAAACGGTCCAACTCGATGCAAACCTGTCGTATGTGCTCGCCAAGCAGCTGACCGCAACGGCCTTCTATAGCTTCGAGCGGATAAAGTTCGATCTGACGGGTTATCTGATGGGGACCTTCAATCTCACGAATCCAGCGCAAAATTGGCGCACCGCCAACCGCGATATCATTCACACGGCCGGCGCGAAGGTGGATTGGGATGCAATTCCACAGCTGCTGAAAATAACCGCAGGCTACTATCTTTCAGACGGCGCTAGCCACACTGACTCTATCGGATCGAATTTTGCGCTGGTTATGAACACGAGCCCCCTCCCGGATGCGCGCGATGTGACGCACAATGTGAACCTCACGGGGGACTATAAAGTGCGGACCGATACGACGCTGCGGATCGGCTATACATTCCAGCATCACACAACGAATGACTGGCAATACGGCTATGGCGCCGCGACGGTGCCGCAAATTCTCGGCTCTGGAATTGTACCGCCGCGGTATTCAGCCCATCTCGTTTGGCTGTCGGCCCGCTACGATTTCTAGGAAGCGCCATGTTGCCCTCAACAGGAAGCTTCGAACATAGAGCGCTCAGCCGCGTTACTTTCGGCGCGCGCAATGCTGAAGTCGCAGCCGTTCAGCAAAGCGGCTGGCCGGCGTGGGTGGCGGCTCAGCTTCAGCCTCCTCCTGGCGACGAGGAGCGCATTGAAGAGCACCTCAAGGCGCGCACAATGCGTATCGCATACGCGGTGCAACTCCCGGCGGGCAAGAGTCCGGGGTGGCCGGCGGTCGATGAACGGCGTCCCCTGCGCTATCTGTACACCGATCTGCCCACGATATGGGACATGGTCAGTAAGACGGAGATCTCCATCGCGCCCAATGAGCGGCACCGCATCCAACAGGAATTGAACGCCGCGACCTGGATCCGCAACGCTCATTCCAGATTCCAGTTGCGCGAATTCATGGCTGACTTCTGGGCCAATCATTTCAACATCGGCCGTAACGAGGATATCTACGGCGCCGCAGCGCTGATCATTTATGAGAACGAAGTGATCCGGCCGAACGTCTTCGGCAACTTTCGCACTTTCCTGGAAGCGGTGGCGACCAGCGCGTCGATGCTCCGCTATTTGAACAACGCCGAAAGCAAGGCGAGCCGACCCACGGAAAACTACGTGCGTGAGCTTCTCGAGCTACACACACTCGGCGCTGATGCATATCGCGGCGTCACGGCCGACGTGACCCCTACAATGGTCACGGCGGGGCCTTTCAGGGTGAGTTCGCACTTCACCGATCAGGATATCGTCGCGGCGTCCCGGGCTTTCTCAGGGTGGACGTTAGAACATGGTCAGGATGGACCGCGCGGGCTTTTGCCGTTTACGGGACGATTTATTTTTAACCCCCCGCAGCACAACAACGATGCCGGCGTGTTCATGGGCAACGACCTGTCTGGCACGGCGTTTCAAGACCCTACGGCGCAAGGGCAACGGATACTTGACCTTCTCGCCGCGCATCCGGCCACCGCGCGTTTCGTTGTCGGGAAGATTTGCCGGCGCATCTTCGGTGATTCTCCGCCGCAGAATGTCCTCGACCGCGCGATCGCCGTTTGGACGGCGAACGTCGATGCGCCCGACCAGATCAAGCGCGTGATGGAAGTGATTCTCCTCAGCCCCGAAATGGGGAATCCCCCTTCGAAACTGCGCCGGCCTTACGAGCGCCTGATCGCGTTGTTTCGTACCACGGACACCATCATCAATGCGTACGACGAAGCTTACGTGGCGCTCTTTGGCCTAGGTGACGGACTATATGCTTGGCCGACGCCCGATGGACGGCCCGATACGGACATGCATTGGCTCTCCAGCGCCGGCAACCATCACTTCTGGAACGTGATGTTCGATGTGCTGGTGCATCCGTCGTTCCGCACGAGTTTCTGGGAACAGACACCGGCGGGGATCACCGGGTCCGCCATTCAAATCGTCGAGTATTGGGTCGGCAGAATGGTGGGCTATAGCTTGCCGCAAGCGTCGATGGATGCGCTGCTCAAGGACGTGATGACTTCACCGGGGGTGATGGCCGCCTATGCCTCCGGCGGGATCACGAATATCGAGAACGCGCTAAGACGCCTTGCGCTTCTCATCGCGACCTCTCCTGAATTTGCGATGCGGTAAGCCGGCATGGCCCTTTCACGACGTACACTTTTGAGATCTGCCGCCACCGGCGCGACCCTGTCGGCTTTTGCTCCGGGCGTGCGCGCGGCCTTCGCCGCGGACGTTGCGGGCACACGCGATATCCTCGTTGTGGTGTTCCTGCGATTCGGCTGCGATGGCTTGACGATGGTCGCGCCCGCGCAGGACGCCGACTACCAAGCCCGCCGCCCTACGATCAAAGTGGCCGCTTCCGGCTCCAATGCTGGCCTGCCGCTCGGCCCGTTGGACGGTGTGCCTTTCTACCTGCACCCGAGTGCGCCGGAGTTGAAGGGGCTGTTTGACGCCGGCCGCCTTGCGGTCGTTCATGCGGCGGGCCTGCCGACCGACACACGCAGCCACTTCGAAAGCCAAAACATGCTGGAGCGCGGTGTGACTGAAGGCGACGCGCCCATTTTGGGAGGCTGGCTGGCCCGTCATTTGGCGGCCCGTAATCTCACGCTCGCCGATTTAGGCGCGGTGTCCAGCGCTCCGGACATCCATACACCGCTTCAGGGGATTCGCGGCGTCTCCGCGATACCCGACGTTCGCGATTTCAACGTTCCGGGTGGTGATTATAATCTGAACGTCATCGAGATATTGAATGCAGGAAATACTCCCCAGGCTGCTTCGGCGCGCGCGACGGTCGACATGGTCCGCAGTGTTCAAGGAAGCCTTGGACGGCTGCCCGGGGGCGGTGTGACCTATCCCGCAGGCGGGTTTGCCGCCTCGCTACGTTCGGTCGCGGACATCGTCAAAATGGACGTGGGGCTCGAGGTGGCAACGGTCGATTTTGGCGGCTGGGACCATCACTACAACATGAACAGCTACTTTCCGCCGGCGGCGTCTCTCTTATCGCAAAGTCTCGCGGCCTTCTGGGCGGACTTGGCGCAAGTGCAGCACCGGCTGACCCTCGTCACCATGACCGAGTTTGGCCGACGATTGGACGAGAACACCGCGGGTGGGACGGACCATGGCGCGGCCTCATTCATGTTCGTTCTTGGAGGCGGAGTGAACGGTGGGCGCGTCTACGGTGAATGGCCGGGATTGCGGCCGGCAGATTTGCGGGAAGGGGACCTGCGGGTCACGACAGACGTTCGCCAGGTCCTGCAGGAGATCCTCGTTAAGCGCCGCGGCGAGGACAATCTTAAGGCGGTCTTCCCTTCACTCGACTACCGCCCGCGGGGGCTTCTCCGGCCCGTCGCGTAAGCGTTTTACAGCCGGTTTTGCAACCACCTGCGCGGTCTCGCAATCGTTCCGTGCCCCCTCTTTGGCGACGCAACCTTCCAGCAGTGGCGACGTTACCCGAATGTCGTCACAAAGCTACAAGGGCTGGATGTAAAGTTATGTTACGCAAGGTGTTGTCGAATAAAGCAAGTCGTGATTGTTGCGGGGTGATGCTGTTTCCCGTTGTGATTACCGCTGTCGCTGCGTGTTTCATCGCCTCCGCTCACGCCGCCGAAATCAATGTGGGTCCAACCCGTGAGTTGAAGACGCTGCAGGCGGGTATCGCCGCTGCCAAGCCCAATGATCGCGTTATTCTCGACACAGGCGTCTATCTTGATGACGTGGCGACGATCGATAAACCTCTGACGATCGAAGGGGCGGGGCGAGGGGCGACATTGCGTGCCACCAAGCCGATTTCAAATCGCAAGGCTTTGCTTGTCACTAATGCGGACGTGACTGTCCGCAAGATCACGTTCGATGGCGCCAATGTCACGGACGCGGACGGTAAGAACGGCGCCGGCATTCGGCATCAGGCGGGCCGGCTCATCGTCGATACCTGCGTGTTCAGCAACAACCAGAACGGTATCCTTGCCAATCCCAATAAGGATTCTTTCGTCACCATTCGCCGCTCGACGTTCTCCGGGAACGGGGCGGGTGACGGTTATACACATGGCATCTACATCAACGCGCTTGCGCACCTTGTGGTAAGCGACAGTGTCTTTAACGGCACTAAAATCGGACACGACATCAAGAGCCGGGCATACAAGACAACCATCACGAATACGGTCCTTGACGACGGGGTCACCGGCACGCCGAGCTACGCCATTGATTTGCCCAATGGCGGTGAAGTCGTTCTGAGAGGTGTGCGAGTGACGCAAGGCCCGCGCACCAGCAACAGCACCATGATTGCCTATGGGGCTGAAAAATCGCTGCATGAGCTCAGCAGCCTGACCGTCGCCAGCAGCGCATTCGTGAATCGCGCGTCCAACTCAACCGCTATCAACAATTTCACTTCGATCACGGCAACCTTGAACGACAACACGTTTGAGAATGTCGGCGAGATCACGAAAGGCTTGGTGCGGATGAACCGGAGTTTCACGCCATCCCTTCGCGAAGGGGCAATCTTCTCTGGCGCGGACCCCAACGCTCTTTCGTATTTCCGCATTCATAACACGGGCAGCGGTGCTGGAACCGTCAGCATCGGCCTCTATGATAACCGCGATGGCCGATTTTTGGGCACCTGGGTAAGCCCGTCGATTGCGCCGAATGCCGCACCTCAATACTCAATCCGCGAAGTGGAAGCCGCGCTGCAGATCAGTAATAGGCCCGCTACATATGCAGCGGTGATCTCACCGGCGATCACCGGCACGTTCCAGCACGTCCTGCATCGGGCTGCGAATGGCGTGCTGACCAATCTCAGTACTTGCTCGGCGGGCGTGGCGCGCGCGAGCGGTGAAATCGCCGGAATCCACAGCTCTAATCTGGACAATGGATATCCGGCCTGGATCATTGTACAGAATCAGGGGGCGCTCCCGGCTGCCGCCCAAATCGGCATCTACGACGCGCACGATGGTCGACGTATGGGCGTTTACACAACGCCCGACGTGCCGGTGGATGGCGAGTTGATGTTGAATGTGCGCCAGCTCGAAAATGCCGCCCGGGTTATACCGGCATGGGATAACGGTCATTGGGTCCTGAAAATCGAGAATGAGTTTTCCGGCGCGTTGCAGCAACTCATCGTGAACCAAGGCGCCGGCTTGATCACCGACATGACAACGGTCTGTGCGCTGGATGGCGCGGCCGCCCCGGCGCCGGCTGTAAGCGGAATAAGCGCGGTTTTTCCTCCCTCCACCGATATGGAATCGATGCTGCGGATCTATAATACAAGCCCACGTACCGCCCCCATCCATATCGATCTCTTTGACGCCATTAGCGGGTCGCGCCTGGGTCACTGGGACAGCGTGAACATCCCGCCGAATGCGTCGCACCTATTCTCCGTCGCCGATATGATGGTATTGGGGGACGACACGCCGCCGTTCCTGCGCATGAGCGTAAAGAGCGACTTTCCCGGCTATGTTCAGCATCTCGTCCGTCACAAGAACCGCGGCGCATCGACAAACCTTTCGACCTGCGACGGCGGCACGACGGCCACTGGGCGTGATGCCATCGCCGTGCGGGCCTCCGCGATCGAAGATGAGAACGTCGCGCTCCTCGTAATTTACAACGCCGCCGCCGGCAAGGCTGCCGCGGAGCTTGATGTATTTGACGCGCTTGATGGACGCGCCCTGGGAACGTTTGCGACGCGCGAGGTGCCGGGGAGCGGGAATATCGCCTTATCGGTTGCCGATATTGAAACGGGATTGGAGCTGCCGGCGCACAGCGGCATCGGCGCCTACAACGTTCGGCTTAAGGATGGCTTCGACGGCTTCATGCAGTACCTGCTCGTCAGTGTACAAACGGGCGCGGTGAGCGACATGACGACCGCGTGCGCGGTCGCGCCATCGGCGGGCTAGCTTACCAGTAACGAACCCGGCCGACGTCCATGTGGACGAAATTCGAAGCGGCGTAGTAACCGACCCCGCCACCTTTCAGCGACTTCGCGGCCTTATGCAAATTGAGAAGATCGGTTCCCGGGATACGGACGTCGATCGCTTTTCCGTCCATATGCATACTATGTTTTGCGACACCCGAACTGGCCGCCGCGAGTTTGGCGTTGCTCTCCGGCGAGCGGTATCCCGAGATTACGTGAAACGGCTGCGACGTCTCCAGTTTGCCGTGCACGGTGTGCAGAAGATCAAGAAGATTGGGATCAATCGCATGTGCGGCACCGTTACGATGATCACGAAGAACCTTTGAGATCTCTTTCAAGCTGCCTGGAATATATTGGCCGTCCGCCCAATAATCCGTCGAGACGCGTTCGCCGGTGTGCAGGTTCTGGAAGGTGAGGCTGCGTGCACGTTCAGGCGCCGCTAAGGCGAAACGCGGCCGCGCCACCAGACAGGCGGTTGCGGCCAGGCCGGTCAGGAAGAAACGCCGGCGGTTGAGCTGATCAACGTCTGCGGAATGCCCCATGCCCACTCCCCTATCACCGCCCGGGCGACCCGGGCAATCGTTAGGTGATAGGAGTGGGCAATCTTGGCAGCGACGTAATGCGGGGCGGCAACTAGGAAGTTCTAGTTTCCCGCCTGCACAACCTCAGGTTTCTGAGCCAGAAGGCCCGCGCGAGATAGGGCGGCTACAGTCGTGGCGTCTCGCTCATAGGCATCGCGTCTGAAATGCAATTTACCGTCCTTGTCGGTGAAGACGCTCCAATACAGCACAAAAACCGGCAGGGCCTTTTCCAGCTTCATGGTGCGTGTCTCGCCAGCCGCGATCATCTCCTGAATCTCTTCGGCCGCGAGGCCGGGGAGGAGGTTCATGGCCAACTCCTCGGGCTGGTCGACCCGCACGCAGCCGTGGCTGAAGTAACGTTCATCCTTAGCGAAGAGTGACCGGCTTGGCGTATCGTGAAAGTAGATATTCCATTCGTTTTGCATCTGAAATTTCAAATGGCCAAGCGAGTTGCCGGCGCCGGGACGCTGGCGGAGGCGCAAGGACCGAGGACGGTCCCAGGAGCCGCTTACGACCTCCATGTCGTTGTCGATGAGATAGTCCGGTTCATTATCGAGCTTGGGCAGGATTTCATTGGTGATGATCGATGTCGGAATCTCCCAGGGAGGGTTCACCGTCACCGCGGTCATTCTAGCTTCCAGCAAAGGCGTAGCATGTCTGCGGGTGCCGACCACGGCGCGAAGGCGAAGATCTTCGCGGCCATTGCGGACGACGACGACGCTTTGATCGGCGACGTTAGCCAGGACGTACTCGCCCGGCAATTCACGGCGCATATGACGCCAGCGCTCCAAGTTCGCGACGATCTGATCGGCGCGCTCTTCCGCGGAAACATTGAGTGCGGCGATCGTGCTGCGGCCGGCGCGGCCGTCGGCTTCGAGGCCATTTCGCGCCTGAAACGTCTTTACCGCGCTTTGGAGGGTCTCGCTGTCGGTCCCGTCATGCGGCGAAAGATATCCCTCCGCGATCAGGCGGTCGCGCAGCACGGGAAGGCGTGGATCACTCTTGAAGTCGATTTCCTTCCCTTCTGGAATCTCCGGCCAACCACCTTTGGCGGCCAGGTCGCGATAGCGGGAAAGGGCATCTGTCAGCGCCCGAAATTGCGGGTCTTGCGGCTGAAGCGACTCAAAGAACTTGGGGATACGATTCTTCGCGGCGGCTTCGCCGGCGAAGGAGGCAAGCTCCACCTCGTCGGTTGCGAGGTTCCATCCTAAATCTTTCGCCGCAATGAAACCAAAGCGCTGACCGCGGGCCGCGATCAGCAGCGCAATGCTCATCTTCACGTCAGCCTGGGCGCGCTCTTGGGTGGTCTTTGCGTTCTGCGCCGTTGCCTTCGCGTTATAGAGAGTCGCCGCTTCGATACCCTGACGGAGGAGCGTTCGCGACACATCGTCGATGCTTTCAAGGCGCTTCTGACTTGTGCGCCCATCTGTCCACAACGCTCTGTTGTTATTCTCCGCGTAGAGTTTCTCAAGATCGGCCCGCAAAGCGGGAGATGAAACTTCGGCGATCACCGCAGTGATTGGAAGCTCAGCGGTTTCGTGAGTCTCTGGAGAGGCCTTCGGTGCGATGTGGATCGCCGTCGGCGCTTCCGTTCGCTTCTGAATGGTGGGAAGGGTGATGAGGCCGGCGGCCACGAGGGCGCAGACGGCGGCGCTTCCGATCAGGATTTTCTTGTGCAAGGTCATGCGCATACAACGCGCGAGCCTTGGAATATTTCATCGCTTTATAAAAAGGTATTTTGGTGGCGGGTTGCGCACATTCACCTTATTCCCCGCTTCGCACGGCGGAAATCGAGCGTGAATGTGGCGAGGTTATGAGTCCTGCGCTTTACGCAGCGCCGTGCTTAATTGTTCAATGGTAAATGGCTTGCTGAGCAAGTGCACCCCATGATCGAGCACGCCGTTATGAACCACTGCATTTTTTGTGTAGCCGGTGGTGAAGAGAACCTTGAGATGCGGCCTAAGTTTAAGCGCTTCGTCGGCGAGCTGGCGGCCATTTGCGTCCGGCATCACGACGTCAGTGAAGAGAACCGCGACCTCGGGATGCTGCTTTAATTGGGCGAGACCGCCTGCCGCATCCGGCGCGGCGAGGACGCGGTATCCGATTTCCTTCAACGCCGCGACAGCGAAATTGCGCACTGATTCCTCGTCTTCGACCACCAGTACGCATGCTCCGTTCGCATCGTGGATAATGGCCTCACGCGTGGCTGCCGCCGGTGTAGCGAGTTCGCCTACGAAGCGGGGCAGGTAGATCTTAATGCTCGTGCCTTGGCCGACTTCGCTATAGATCTTCACGTGCCCCCCGGACTGGCGCACGAAACCGTAGACTTGGCTAAGGCCAAGGCCGGTCCCTTTTCCGATACCCTTCGTGGTGAAGAAAGGGTCGAAAGCCTTAGCGACGGTTTCGGGCTTCATGCCCGAGCCGGTGTCGCTGACAGCGACCACGACATACTGCCCCGCCGACACGCCGGCCTCGGCCGCATAATGATCGTCGAGATGGCTATTACCGGTTTCGATGGTCAGGCGGCCGCCTTCTGGCATGGCGTCGCGGCTGTTGACGGCAAGATTGAGGATCGCATTTTCGAGCTGATGCGGATCGACGCTTGTGCGCCACATGCCGGCGCCGAGAACGGTCTCTATGCGGATGTTTTCGCCAAGGGTACGCCGCAATAGCTCCGACAGGCCTGACGTCAGCTTGTTGACGTCCACAGGCTCGGGCCGCAAGGCTTGCTGACGTGAGAAGGCAAGCAGACGTTGGGTCAGGGAGGCGGCCCGCTGCGCGCCGTCGAGCGCCGCATCGGCAAGCTCGTTAAGGTTCGCTTCGCCGCGCGCGGATCGGCGTTTCAGCAGCTCAAGCGCGCCAATGATGACGGCAAGCATGTTGTTGAAGTCGTGAGCGATGCCGCCGGTCAGCTGCCCTACGGCTTCCATCTTCTGGCTTTGTCGTAACGCTTCTTCGACTTTTTCCCGCGCGTCGATCTGCTCTAGAAGGCTTGCGTTGCGCAATTGAAGCTCTTCATTCTTGGCCGCGAGTTCACGGCGCGCGGAAAGGAGCACGGCGAAGACAAGACTTCCCATCGCGAGCAGAAGAATGATCCCGCCGTAACGCAGGACGCGGCGACTCAACGCTTCGCCCGGCTCTCGCAGGTAGACCCGGCCCAGGAGCCGGTCGTTTTGCACCACGGGTACAGATGTTTCCAGGTTCCCGCCGGCGAAGCGTGCACCGCCGGTATACACCTGGGCCGGCAATGGGGCCTCGTCGCGGACGTAACTTGCGAACACGGTATCATCGAGACTGTAGACCGCCGCTGCGGAGACTTCCGGGTTCGCCTGCAGCGCCATGACATATTGAAGCGCGGCCTCGCGGTCATCGAAGGCCAAAGCGGCGGCGACGCTGCTCGCGAGAATGTCGGCCTGGACCTGAACTTCGCGGATTTTCTGGGACTGATAAAATTGAGTATCGTAGAGAGCCGCGAGGAGTCCCGCGCCAATTACAACCGTTGCGCTCAGCAAGACCGAGAAAGGTGCGAGCATCGCGCGGCTCAATGAGGATCCTAGCGCTGGCATCCGGAAGAGATCGCCCTTTTGTCCTGTCTCGGCCTAACCCTGATATTCGCTCGTTTTGTTTCACCTTTTTGAGGCGCTCGCCGTCGATGATATAGCGAGCCCGCATGGCATCATCTACCATGCCGCGAGAAATCTGCACAGAACAGGTAAATAGATATGAGCCGACGTAGCGTGGCAAAAGGGCGCATGATGGCGCCCACTGTTGTGATCATGACCGCGCTGGCAGGGGAAAACGTTGTCGCTATGGAGGCGAACGCGGGTACCGACCTCCCCGATCTCATGCGGCTTTCCATCGAAGAACTTTCGGCCATGGAAATTTCATCCGTTTCGCGCCGCGCGGAACCGCTTTCGGCGGCGCCGGCAGCGATCTATGTCATCACCCCAGACGAAATCCGTCTCTCGGGCGCGCGGACCCTCCCCGAGGCCCTGCGTCTAGCGCCCAATCTTCTCGTTGGCCGCTTAGACGCGTCCGCTTATGCGATATCCGCGCGTGGATTCAATACGCCGGAAGCATCAAACAAGCTTTTGGCGCTCATGGACGGGCGCAGCCTTTATTCACCCCTTCATTCCGGCGTGTTCTGGGAAAATCAGGACACGTTGCTAGATGACATCGACCACATCGAGGTTGTCAGCGGTCCGGGCGGCACGCTGTGGGGCGCCAATGCCGTGAATGGTGTGATCAATATCATCACGAAGTCGTCACGCGACACCCAAGGCGCTTTTGTCAAATTGGGGGCCGGAAACATCGATCAAAGTGGCGGCGCGCGCTATGGCGGTATGATCGGCGATGCGTTGAGTTACCGGGTGTATGTGAAGGCACAGCGCAGCGGCAGCTCGCTCACATCCGCCGGCGCGAAAACCGGGGATTCACTGGTTAAGGCGCAAGGCGGGCTCCGTGCCGATTGGTCTGGGGATCGTGATACGGTCACGGTCCAGGGCGATCACTACAACGGCGCCGACGAGGACATTTTCGTCAAACTGC
This sequence comes from Rhodospirillaceae bacterium, assembly GCA_041906145.1. GTDB lineage: Bacteria > Pseudomonadota > Alphaproteobacteria > Rhodospirillales > Rhodospirillaceae > SHVO01. The sequence goes on from JAYRJU010000009.1 coordinate 45,635, forward strand.
GCGGCGGCAACGCCATGGTGACTTGGACTCACCAGTTTGAAGAATCTCAATTCAAGGCGAAGGCCTACTTCGATCGCACCACACGTATCGCACCGTTTACCTTCGACCGCGTGGACTCCTACGACGCCGAGATTCAGCACAATTTCCATTTGGGTGAGGCCAACGAAATTGTGTGGGGTGGCGGTTATCGGCGCAATACCGAGAATTTCATCAATGATCCGCCGTTCGTTTTCGCGGTGCCCAAGCGCACGTTGGAGCACACTAATTTCTACATCCAGGACACATACGCGCTGACGCCGGCCGTGAAATTTGTGGCGGGTATCAAGTTCGAGCACAATCAGATGACGGGCTGGGAAATCATGCCCAGTGGGCGTATCTCTTGGCAAGCGGCCGAGCACACATTGTTATGGGCGGCGGTCTCGCGCGCTGTGCGCACCCCGAACCGCATTGACCGCGAGCTCGAATATTTTCCGCTTTTGATTCCGGCCGTGAACTTTCAGTCCGAGGAATTGCTGGCCTACGAACTCGGTTATCGTGGGCAATTGAACTCGGATATGACGCTGTCCATTTCAACCTACTACAATATCTATAACGACATCCGCACAACGGGGACGTCCGCTGGAGGCGTGCCGCCCTTAAGCCTGCAGAATGGGCGCAGCGGCCATACCTACGGGGTCGAGGCGTGGGCAACGTACCGTGCCGCCGAATGGCTGCGTCTTGATGCGGGCGTCAACGCCATGGAAAAAAAGACTCGCGTGGCGATTGGCCAAGTAGACCTTATTCCCAACCAGCATATAGGCAACGACCCCGGCATCCAGGCCTCACTGCGTTCGACCATCTTCGTGACACCGGAAGTCGATCTGAATTTCGCCGTAAGGACCGTGGGCGATCTGCCGAGCCCGGCGGTACCGGCCTATACAGAGGTTGATGCGCGGTTCGCTTGGCGCGCCTTGCCTAATCTTGAACTCGCGGTGTCGGGCGAAAATTTGCTCAACGCAAATCATCCTGAGGTCGGCGATGCGGCAAGCCGCCGCCTCGTGCGCCGTTCGGTCTTCGGTACGGTGCGGTGGACTTACTGATGAAGCAAAGGCCGCATCATCGGTTGATACGAAGATCCTGGAGCGCCGCCATTGCAGTAGCGGCGCTCCTGGTGACTGGCGCAGCGTGGGCGCAGTCGCTTGAGTACCCGATCAAAGCCGCGTTCCTGTTTAAGTTCGGCGAGTTCGTTCAATGGCCCGCGGACGCTTTTGACGCGTCGGGCGGTGTCATCAATATCTGTGTGGTCGGGGACAGCGGATTTGCCGCTACGGTCGACACTGCGGTCAGGAATGAGACGGTGGCCGGACGCAAGGTTGTCGCGCAGCCGCTGGCCAGTATCGCGCCGACCGATCCTTGCCATATCGCTTATATCGGCGGGTCCGCGAAGCAATCTGTCGCGGAGGCGCTTGAGGCTGTGACAGGCCGTCCGGTACTTACCGTGACAGATGAAACGAAGGGACCGGCCGCGGGTGTCATCCATTTTGTGATCCGCAACAACCGCGTGCGCTTTACGATCAACGACAAGACAGCGGCGGCGAATGGCCTCACGCTGAGTTCAGCGCTGCTCAATATAGCTGTCAGCGTCCAGCGTCGCGATTAGGCTGTCAACGGCCTCACCGCCATCGTGATTCGCGAAACGCAGACCAATTGTCCCTCGGCGTTCACGATCTCGATTCCCCACACTTGGCTCGTGCGCCCGATATAGAAGGATCGCGCCGTGCCAGTGACAATACCCGTCCTCACGCCGCGAATGTGGTTGGCGTTTATTTCCTGCCCGACGCACACAAACGCCGTCTGATCGACCGCCATATTCGCCGCGATGCTTCCCAGGGTCTCCGCCAGGGCCACGGAAGCACCGCCATGTAGTAGGCCCTGCGGCTGATGCGTCCGCCGGTCAACCGGCATAGTGCCGCGCAGGAAGTCGGGTCCGATTTCGATCAGCTTGATATCCAGATGGGCAACGAGGGTATCGGGATAGCGTGCTTCCCAGTCCTTCAGACTGTAGGGCTTGAACCACAAGGATTTCATTTCGGCGTTTCTCGCACTGGATCGTCAATTATTGCGTGCAGTGTAGTCGGTATAACGGAGGACTGCACGCGCCAATAGATTTGCTGGAACAAAGTACCCGCCCGGCGGTTCATGTCTCTGGGCGCGGCGACCGGCGAGGTAGGTCTTATGGGGATTGCGGAAGGGATCATGCAGCATACGAACGCGGGTACCGCGGCTCTATCTGCGTTCGATCATCACTTGGTCACGCAAGGCGCCCATTTCGAACTGCACCGTAAACTGGGCGCGCACGAAGCACAGGAGCATGGCCGCGCGGGGGTGCGTTTCTCCGTATGGGCGCCGAATGCCCGTGCGGTCAGCGTCGTCGGCGATTTCAATGACTGGGACTCGCATCGCACGCCGCTCCAATCCAACGGCTCGGGTGTATGGGAGACGTTTGTGGAAGGCGTCCGTCCCGGCGCTCTCTACAAGTTCCGCCTCGTTGCGGAGAGTGGCGATATCCTTCCTTTGAAATCCGATCCCCTCGCGCAAATGCAGGAACTGCCGCCGCGTTCAGCCTCAGTGGTGACGCCGCGGTCGTCGTTCCAATGGACGGATGCGGCGTGGATGGCGAGCCGCGGCGGCGATATCCGCCGCCGCCCAATGTCCATTTATGAAGTCCATGTCGGTTCGTGGATGCGCACCGACAACAATGAATTCCTGACCTATCGCGCGCTGGCGGAACGGCTCATTCCTTATGTGAAGGACATGGGCTTCACGCATATCGAAGTCATGCCCCTGGCCGAACATCCATTCTATGGATCGTGGGGATACCAGCCCTTGGGCCTCTTCGCGCCTTCGCGCCGCTATGGAGAACCCGATGATCTCAGGTTCTTGATCGATCAGGCTCACGCGGCGGGGATCGGCGTTATCCTCGACTGGGTTGTCAGCCACTTCCCCGAAGACGGGCATGGTTTGAGCCGCTTCGACGGCACAAACCTCTACGAGCACGCCGATCCGCGGCAAAGCCGCCAGAGCGAGTGGAATACACTCATCTATAACTATGGGCGGACGGAAGTTGCAAATTTCCTGATCTGCAACGCCTTGGCTTGGCTCGAGGACTTTCACATCGACGGACTACGGGCCGACGCCGTGGCTTCGATCCTTTATCTCGACTACGCCAAGAAGGCAGGCGAGTGGGTCCCCAACCGCTTTGGTGGCCGTGAGAATCTGGAGGCGGTGGATTTTCTGCGCCGGTTGAACGAGGTCATCTATGACCGCGCGCCTGGGGCCTTCACGATCGCGGAGGAGTCTACTTCGTGGCCGATGGTTTCACGGCCGACGTATCTCGGAGGCCTTGGGTTCGGGTTCAAATGGAACATGGGGTGGATGAACGACACCCTGCGCTACCTCAAGCAGGACCCAGTGCACCGTAAGTATCACCACGACGATCTGACGTTCGGTCTGATCTATGCCTTCCAGGAGAACTTTGTACTTCCGCTTTCACATGACGAGGTCGTCTACGGCAAAGGGTCGATGCTCAACAAGATGCCGGGTGACCTCTGGCAGAAGTTCGCGAATCTGCGCTGCTATCTCGCGTTCTTCTTCACACATCCCGGCAAGAAACTTCTGTTTATGGGCGCCGAGATCGCGCAGTGGAATGAGTGGAACCACGAGCAGGGGCTGGATTGGTATCTTCTTCAGTATGCCGATCATAAAGGCATGCAGGACTTGGTGCGTGATTTGAACCGCCTCCATGTGAATGAGCCCGCTTTGCACGAACGCGATTGCGAAGGGGAGGGCTTTGCGTGGATTGATCCGCATGACAACGGAAATAGCGTCATCTCCTTCAGCCGCCATGGTGCGGACTGGGACGACCGTGTGGTCGTGGTGTGCAATTTCACACCTGTCGTGCGCGAGAGATACCGCGTCCGCGCACCGCGCCCGGGCCGCTATCGCGAGATCTTCAATTCAGACTCCACTTATTATGGAGGGACAAACGTTGGGAACGGCGGCGATGTCCACACCGATGCCGACGGCGTTCTTTCGCTGACCTTGCCCCCTTTGGGGGCTTTGATCCTGAAGCCCGTGTAGAAATGACCGTTCTCGGCGGGCTCGAGGCGGGGGCGGCGGAACCTCTCGGTGCGACCTGGGACGGGCGCGGGATCAACTTTGCGCTGTTTTCCGCGCACGGTGAGAAGGTCGAGCTCTGCTTGTTTGATGAGAGGGGGGCGCGGGAATTACGTCGTTTGGCCCTGCCGGGACGGACCGGCGATATCTGGCACGGATACCTCGCAGGCGGGCGGCCGAGACAGGTCTATGGCTATCGTGTTCACGGGCCTTACGCGCCCGAACGCGGCCACCGTTTTAATCCCAACAAGGTTCTGCTTGACCCGTATGCCCGCAAACTCACGGGCACGTTCAAGTGGAACGCGGCGAACCTCGATATGTCGGAAAACGCCGCCGTAGTGCCGAAAGGCATCGTCGTCAGCGATCCGGAACCGGTGACGGCGCGGCCCCAAATCCCCTGGCGGGACACGATCATCTACGAGATGCACGTGAAGGGCATGACACAGCGTCATCCCCATGTGGATGGCCACCTGCGCGGCACGTTCAAAGGCCTAGCCTCTCAAGAGATCCTTGCGCATCTCCAGCGGCTGGGCGTGACGGCGGTCGAGTTGTTGCCGGTCTACGCATTTACCGACGAAACGCATCTCGCGCGCGTCGGGCTCTCCAACTATTGGGGATATAATCCTGTCAGTTTCTTCGCGAGCGAGCCAAGATACGGCGAGAGCCTGCGCGAAATGGTGGCGGCCTATCATGACGCCGGAATCGAGGTGATCCTCGACGTGGTTTATAACCATACCGGCGAGGGAGACCGCCTGGGGCCCACGCTGTCTTTTCGCGGCATCGACAATGCCTCCTACTATTGGCTCGACGATGCGTTCCCGGAGGACTACGTGAATTATTCCGGTTGTGGGAACGTGCTCAACGTCTCGCACCCGCAGGTGCAACGCCTGGTTCTGGACTCATTGCGGCACTGGGCGCGCACGACCGGCGTCGATGGTTTTCGCTTCGATCTGGCCGGAACTCTCGCGCGGACACGCGGCGGTTTTTGCGCCGAGACGTCGCTTCTCAGCCTCATTGGCCGAGATCCGGAATTGAGCAAGTTGAAGCTGATCGCCGAGCCGTGGGACGTGGCCGGGCATTTCCTCGGCAAACTTCCCGCACCCTGGCGGGAGTGGAACGACCGGTACCGCGATGCCGTGCGCGGCTTTTGGCGCGCCGACGGGGGGATGGCGGGCCGGATGGCGACCGCGATGGCCGGATCGAGCGACGTGGTCCGTGCGCCTTTGTACGGCATCAATTTCATCACCGCGCACGACGGCTTCACGCTGAACGACCTTGTGAGCTTCAACGAGAAGCATAACGCCGCGAACGGCGAAGAGAACCGGGACGGCACGAACCATAATCTGAGCCGCGATCACGGTTCTACTAGAGGGGAGCGCAAACGCGATCTCATCGCCGCACTGATGCTTTCGCAAGGTGTCCCGATGATCCTAGCGGGGGACGAGTTCGGCCAGACGCAAGGCGGAAACAACAACGCCTACTGCCAGGATAATGAGACCACGTGGTTGGATTGGAGCCTTGCGGAGAAGAATGCGGATCTTGTGGACTTCACGCGGGCGGCGATTGCCCTGCGGAAGGCTTATCCGGAGCTCCGCCGCGATACGTTCTTTAGCGGTGATGGCGATATAACCTGGTTACGCGCAGACGGCAGCGGGATGGAACACGCCGACTGGAACGCAGCAGGAGCTTTTGGCTTCATGATCGCCGATCGGTTGTTGGTCTGGTTGAATGCCGGCGAGCCGGTGGCGTTCGTAAATCCTCCCGGGACGTGGCGTGAGGTGCTTGTGATTGAGAGGTCGATGATCGTGCTGGAGCGTATCCATGGCTGAGATTCTTTCCACGCTTGCCCACGAAGCCGGCATCCAATCTCAATATTGGGACGTCCAGGGGCAAGTCCACCACATCACGCCGGAGGTGCAGCGGTCGCTGCTCGCCGCCATGGGCTACGGCTCCGCGAGTGATGGAGAAATTCAAGATAGTCTCGACCGGCTGCGGCGGCGTGAATTTCCTCCGGTGATCGTGATGCGCACCCCGGCACGCGACCTTCCGTATACCGGCGATTGGACCCTTACGCTCGAAAATGGCGAATTTATCGAGGGCCGCGCCGAGGAACGCATCCATTTCCGGCGCGAGCTTCCTCTTGGCTATCACAGGCTCACGGTGGCAGGGGCCGAGACGATGTTGATCGTTGCGCCGGCGTCAGCTTATACGCCGGATTGGCTGCAGGGCGGTGAGAAGGCATGGGGGATTGCGTGCCACCTCTACACCGTAACGTCGGAGCGGAATTGGGGGATCGGGGATTTCGCCGATCTCAAGGGTCTTCTACACATGACGGCAAGCGAAGGGGGGCGGGTCGTGGCGGTCAATCCGTTCCACGCGCTCTCGCCACAGGAGCCCGAGCATGCGAGCCCTTACTGGCCCTCGAGCCGGACGTTCCTGAACCCCTTGTATGTGGCCTTAGGTGAGCCTCCAACGGTGTCGCGCGGCGCGCTGATCGATTATACGGCCGTGTCTCAGACCAAATATGCGGCCCTTCGCAAGGTGGCCGCACGGTTCGCCGATGATCCGGGCGTTGACGATTTCATCCGCCTTGGCGGCGACGTGTTGGAAGATTTCTGCCTGTTCTCGGCTTTGAGCGATCATTTGGTGGGACCGTGGACCGCCTGGCCCGAGCCGTTCCGGGATCCAAGGTCACGCGAGGTTCGGGCGTTCCTGCGCGACCGCCAACACGAGGTGCGAGCTCACGCGAGCCTGCAACGGCTCGCCGAGATGCAGCTGGCCGATGCTGCCTCGGGAACGAATGCGGTGCTGATGCGCGATCTTGCCGTTGGCGTTAGCCCGCACGGCGCGGAGGCGTGGCATCGTCAGGGCCTATATCCCAAAGGCGTAAGGTTCGGTGCTCCGCCTGATCCACTGGGGCCTCACGGCCAGGATTGGGGCCTTCCGCCCCCTAACCCCCATGTCCTGCGCGCGCAAGCTTACGCGCCACTGGTGGACACATGGCGGGCGAACATGCGCAACGCCGGCGCGCTGCGCATTGACCATGTGATGGCCCTTGAGCGCCTATTCTGGATTCCACCCGGCGGCACCGCGGGGGACGGGGCGTATGTACATTATCCGGTGGACGACATGTTCGCGGTGCTCGCGTTGGAAAGCGTGCGTGCGAAATGCCTGATCGTGGGTGAGGACCTTGGCACGGTGCCGCCTGGATTCCGCGAGCGGATGGCCAGGGACAATATGCTCTCGACCCGGTTGTTCTACTTCGAGCGCCACGATAACGGCTTCTTTAAACGCCCCGACGCCTATCCTGCACGCGGCATGGCGCAGGCGACCACACACGACCTGCCGACTCTCGCGGGCTATTGGACAAACGCTACGAGCGAGGAGCGTGCTCTGATCCTCGGCGCCCTCAGGGATCAAGGACTGATTGAGGACGATCGGCCGGACATTGCAGTGGGGGAGATCGTAACGGCGGTGCACGCTTTCCTGGGCCTTTCGGCATCGCAGCTCGCGCTAATCAATCTCAGCGACGTGATCGCGATGACCACGCAGCTTAATGTCCCCGGCACGACGGATGAATACCCCAACTGGCGCGCCCGCCTGACGGAAACGCTTGAGACTATCCGCGCCGGAAGCGCCTGGCCCGCCGCCGCTGCGGTTATGCAGCGGACGCGCGGGCAAACAGCTGCGTCAGCGGCGTAAGGTCCCAGATCTTCTCCGCGTATTCGTGGATCGCGCGGTCGGCGGAGAAGCGGCCCATATGCGCGACGTTGAGCACGGCTGAGCGCGTCCATGCCTGCGCATCCCGAAAGGCTGTATCCACGCGATCATGCGCCTCGACATAGGAGCGATAGTCCGCCAGCAGGAGGTAATGATCGCCGCCCGAGAGCAGTGAATCCTTGAGGTCTTGATAGCGGGTGCGCTCCTGCGGCGAGAAGGCGCCGCCTCCGATCATGTCCAGGCATTGGCGAAGCTCTTCGTCGCGTTCCTGATAGGCCCAGGGGTTGTAGCCCTTGGCTCGCAGCTCGGCGACTTCCTGCGCGGAGAGGCCGAAGAGGAACATGTGATCGGCGCCGACGGCTTTCCGGACCTCGATATTCGCGCCGTCATCGGTGCCCAGGGTCAGTGCGCCGTTGATGGCGAACTTCATGTTGCTGGTACCGGAGGCTTCCGTGCCCGCAGTCGAGATGTGCTGCGCGAGGTCTGCACCAGGGATCACGATCTCGGCGACCGAGACACGGTAGTTGGGCACGAACACCAACTTCAGCGCACCCATCACTTGCGGGTCGGAATTGATGGTCGCGGCGACGTCGTTGATGAGGCGAATGATATGCTTGGCCATGTAGTAGCCCGGTGCAGCCTTACCGCCGATGATCACGGTGCGCGGCAGTCCATCATCCTTGCTGGCTTTGATGCGGTTATAACGGGTGATGACGTGCAGGACGTTGAGCAACTGGCGTTTGTATTCGTGGATACGCTTCACCTGAACGTCGAAGAGCGAGTCTGGATCGACCGTCTGGCCCACGGAACGCTGAACGAGCCGCGCGAGGCGAATTTTGTTATCGCCCTTGATGCGGCGGAACTCCTCGCAGAAGCCGGCGTCATCGGCCTTTGGGGCAAGTTTCGCGAGCTGCTCGAGTTGAGTTGGCCATTCGCTGCCGATGGCCTCGGTAATGAGATGCGCGAGCTGCGGGTTGGCCGAGACCAGCCACTGACGCGGCGTTATGCCGTTGGTGATCGGCAGGAATTTGTCCGGATCGAGCGCGGCAAAGCCGGGGAAGACTGCCTCGCGCAGTAGCTTGGTCTGAAGCTCCGACACGCCGTTTACTTTATGCGCGCCAACGATGGCGAGGTGCGCCATACGGATGCGGCGAGTGAAATCATCCACAAGTGACAGCTGACCCAAGCGGTGAAGCTCGCCGGGGAACGCGGCGGACACGCGCTTCAGATGTTGATCGTTGATGCGGTAAATGATGTCGAGGTGGCGCGGCAAGAGCTTCTCGAGCATGGCGATGGGCCAGGTTTCGAGCGCTTCCGGCAGCAGCGTATGATTTGTGTAGCCGAATATACCCGCGACCTTCTGCCACGCTTGGTCCCAGGTATGTTTGTAGTCGTCGATCAGAAGGCGCATCAGTTCAGGAATCGCAAGGCTCGGATGCGTGTCGTTGAGCTGGATGGCGATCTGGTCGGAGAGGTTGTCGAGGCCCGGGTTGGACTTGAAATGCCGGCGCAGGATGTCCTGGAGCGAGGCGGAGACGAAGAAGTATTCCTGCTTCAGACGTAGCTCCTGGCCCATGCTGGTGTTGTCATTCGGGTAAAGCACCTTTGAGATGCTCTCGGACAAGGTCTTGTCCCGCACCGCTTCGATATAATTGCCTTCGTTGAAATACTTAAGATCGAAAGCGTGCGACGATCTCGCCGCCCAAAGGCGTAAGTAGAGCACGGTGTCTGAATGATAGCCGGACATCGGCAGATCATGCGCGACAGCCATCAGGTCGTCGGTATCGACCCAATCGACCTTCTCTACACCCTGAAGATCGGTGGTGCGGACCAGGCGGCCGTGGAAGCGAATGGTGTAGGCGATCGCCGGACGCTCGTACTGCCACGGGTCACCGAAACGCAGCCAATGTTCGGGGCGCTCGACCTGATGTCCATCTTCGATGGACTGAGAGAACATGCCGAACTCGTAGCGGATGCCGTAGCCGAAGCCGGGGTAATCATGCGTGGCCAGGGAGTCGAGGAAGCAGGCCGCCAGCCTGCCGAGGCCGCCATTGCCGAGGGCGGTATCCACCTCGAATTTCGAAACCTCTTCGAGCGACTGCCCAAGGTCCTTCAGCGCTTCAGCCACCTGATGCTCGATGCCGAGATCCGTGAGCACTTTCGGAAGGAACTTTCCGGGAAGGTATTCCAGGCTGAGATAGTAAAGGCGTTTTGCGCCGGCTTCATGCACCTTGCGTCCGACCATGGCCTGCTTCTGCCCGAGGACGCCGCGCAGGAGGTACGCAACCGCGTAATACCAGTCGCGGCCGCTGGCGTAGAGCGGATCGCGGCCGACCACGGTGGTCAGCGTTTGCAGAATGCCGCGCTTCAGGGCGCCGGGATCTTGCAGATCAAGCGGTGAGTGATCACCGGGATGCCGTGAGAGCTGTTCCATATGTGCCTTCCGTAGCGGTTGGACGGTCGTTCAACACGTCATGATAGAGATCGAGAGTGCGGCGGGCGCAAATGTCCCAACCGAAATGTTTGTGCATGGCCCGGCGCTGCATCGCCCGCCAGCGCGGACGTTTGCGGTAACAGGCGCCGGCCCGCACCAGGGCCGCGACCGCGGCGGCCGGCGTCAGGGCGTCGAACGTGAAGCCATCGTCTTCATCGGTGACCGTATCGGCGAGGCCGCCGACGCGGTGAACCACCGGGATGGTGCCGTACCTCTGTGCATAGAGCTGCGTGAGGCCGCAGGGCTCGTAACGCGAGGGCACGAACAGGATGTCCGCGCCGGCGATCACGCGATGGGCAAAGGTTTCGTCATAGCCGAGGCGGACTGCGACCTGATCAGGATGCGCGGCGGCCGCGGCAATCAAACGGCTCTCTAAGTGTTTGTCACCGGAGCCCAGCACCACGATCTGCGCGCCGGTGGCGAGGTACGCGGGCAGAAGGGCAAGGAGGATATCAATGCCTTTCTGCTCGACGAGGCGGCTGACTATGGCGACGATCGGCGCGGTATCGACGGCGGGTAAATCAAGTGCGGCGCGCAAGGCGGCTTTGTTGTCGGCCTTCAGCGCGATGTTCGCCGGATCGTAGGGCTGGACGAGGTGCGAGTCGGTCATCGGATTCCAAACCGACTCGTCGATGCCGTTCAAAATGCCCGCGAGATTCTTGCCGCGCATTCTCAGAACGCCCTCGAGTCCCTTGCCTTCGCCGGGTTCGCGGATCTCCTGTGCGTAGGTCGGGCTGACGGTGCTGACCCGGTCGGCATAGACGAGGCCGGCCTTGAGGAAGCTGACCTTTCCCCAGAACTCGACGCCTTGGGGTGTGAACTCGGTCGCATCAATGCCAACGCGGTCCATCACGGCGGGATCGTAGAGACCCTGATAGGCCATGTTATGGACAGTGAAGACGCTACGCGCGGGTGCGCCGGCTTGCTTCAGGTAGTAGGGCAACAGACCCGTATGCCAATCGTTGGCGTGCACGATGTCCGGAGACCATCCGCTGACATCTCTATGTGTTGAGGCGATGGACGCAACGCGCGCCAGTAATGCGAAGCGCACATCGTTGTCGTTCCATTCTTTGCCGTCCGGTCCGGCGTAAGGATGCGCGTCACGCGCGTAAAGCGGTGGGCAGTCCACGAGCCACAAGGGAACTCCCGTGCCCGGCATTTCAGAGCGCAGCAACTGTACCGGAAATCGTCCAAGCACATTTTGCAAGGCGGGCCCGGGACTTATGTCGGCGCCGGCATTCGTCAGCATGCGAACGACGCCGTCATAGGCCGGTAACATGATGCGCGCATCGACGCCGAGCTTCGTCAGCGCAGCGGGCAAAGCGCCCGCGACATCGCCGAGCCCTCCGGTCTTCGCAAGCGGAAATGCTTCCGACGCAACGTAAAGCACGCTTGTCACGATTCCTCCGCCCGTTGTGATGGAGCCCAGGAATATCAACACCCGCGAGCCGATTTTGTTCTTAAAAAAATTATCGCCCCGGGCGATTGCCAACGACGCGTCAATGGTCTTCAATGCCGCCCGTGCTGACGCAGTGGGGGACACGCTTCAGCACAGCTCGACGAAAATAGACTCCGCGACCTCATGCAACCCCCACGCCTCGAGGATCTCGCATGGCAACCTTCAATAGCCCGACCCGCCAAGCCGTGAATCAGACTCTTGCGCTGGTGCTTGCCGGCGGGCGCGGCGAACGCCTGCAATGTCTGACGGACCGTCAGGCGAAGCCGGCGCTGCCGTTCGGCGCGAAGTACAGGGTCATCGATTTTCCGCTGTCCAACTGCATCAACTCGGGCATCCGCAAGGTTGGCGTGGCGACGCAATATCGCGCGCATGAGCTGATCCATCATGTGCAACGCACCTGGGGTTTCCTGCGCCACGAACTTGGCGAGTTCGTGGAACTGTGGCCTGCCCAGCAGCAGACGCCGGAAGGCGGCTGGTACGCAGGGACCGCCGATGCGGCTTATCAGAACATCGACCTCCTGCGCCGCCATCAGCCGAAGCATGTGCTGATCCTCGCGGGGGATCACGTCTATAAGCAAGATTACGGCGTGCTCATCGCCGAACATGTCGCCCGCGCGGCGGACGTGACGGTGTCTTGTGTCAGCGTGCCGAAAGACGAAGCGCGCCGCTTCGGTATCGTCACGGTGAATACCGAAGAGCAGATCGCGAGCTTCGTGGAAAAGCCAGCCGCGCCGGTGACGCAACCCGACAACGCCAACCGCTGCCTCGCCAGCATGGGTATCTATCTCTTCAACACCGATGTGTTGATCGCGGCCCTGCGCGCGGATGCCAAGAACCCAAAATCCCGGCGCGATTTCGGAGCCGACATCATTCCTTCGCTGGTCGGCAAATGCAGGATGTACGCCCATCAGTTCAGCCGCAGCTGCGTCACCACGCACCGCGCCGACGAGCCGTATTGGCGCGATGTTGGGACTATCGATTCCTTCTGGCAAGCCAACATGGATCTCGTGGCGGCCCAGCCCGCGTTCGATCTCTATGACCGCAATTGGCCGGTGTGGACCCATCAGGAGCAGCGCCCGCCCGCTAAGCTGGTGTTCGATCCAGCCGAGCGTCTTGGCATGGTGAGCGCGGCGATGATCGCGGAAGGCTGTGTGGTGGTGGGCGCCACTGTGCGCCGTTCCCAACTGTTCTCGGACGTGCGGCTTGAAGCCTCGAGCCTCGTGGAAGATTCCGTCATTCTGCCGGGGTGCGAGGTGAAGGCGCGTGTCAGAATTTCACGCGCCATCCTCGCGCCGGGCTGCGTTGTGCCGGAAGGCTGCGTGATCGGCGAAGATATGGCCGACGACCAGGCGCGGTTCGATGTGACCCCGAACGGCGTGACGGTGGTAACGCCGCGTATGCTCGAACGCCTGCGTCAGGCGCCGATGCGCGAGATCGGGGTGGCGCGTGCGGCCCAGCGGGCGCTGGCGGCGGAGAAACGGGCCGCGGAGCAACTTCAGGCGGCGATTTAGATCTTTCTCAGTGGAGATGCGGGCGCGGCGTAAGCCATCCGCCAAGCTTCGCGGCGAACGCCGGCAACGGCGGCGCGGCGGCCTTCGTCGGCGTTTCGAAGAACACCGATTCCGCGCGTTCGGCCGCGTAGGCATGGCGCGGCGATAGGCCAGCGCGCCGCACCGCCGGCCGGGGCACGACATTCACCATGTAAATCTCGTCGAACGCGTTCCACCAGATCGGCCGCGTTATCAGCGGTGCGGTCAGCCCGTGGCGATAGCGGGGATCATGCATGAGGTGGCGGGTGGCCTTCATGCGGTCGATGGAAAGACGCTCGAGGATCACGTCGGTCACCACCTCCTCGGGACGGGTTTTGAGACCGAGGCCGGCATTTTTCCGGATGCGTCCGAAGATGATGAACACCATGTTCGAGACGATCCGGTCACCACGCCCGACGGCGTCATCGACTTGCAGGGCGACCTGGCGCAAAAGGGCTTCCGCGACGGTGGGCGTAAAGCTCTCGCGCACGGCCGCGGCTTGAAGGCCGATCAGTCCGGCGTAGAAATAGTCTTCCAGGGGATGGGGCTTCAGGAGTGCGGCGCGGTCCGCCGGGGCGAGGGGCGTTTTGGCGAACCCCGCTTCCAAAGCATCTTTCCAGCAACGGTAGGACCGCTCCGCCGTAAGGCGCATATCGACCAGAAATTTCTGAACCGCGGTCTCGGGGGTGATCAAAAAACGTGAACTGAAGGCGGACATCTATGACCTGTACAATCGCGTACAGCACCAACGTCCGGTTTCAAAAAATGTTTCCGTTTTCAGGTATGATTTCAGCCAGTTGCAGGCCTTTTCAACCGCCTGGTGAGGCTTTATTCCGGCTCTTTTCAGCCACCTTTCCGTCGCCAGATACAAACTTTTCGGAGGCGTCCGCGAACCTTTTTAACGCAAGGGGAGAACTTCTTCGCGTCCATGGCGTTATGGAACTCGGGATGTCTAGTAATAGAGGTGTGCGCGACATGGACGTATATCAGGGTTCTGCCACGGGTGACGGCAAGATAAAGCGGCAGCGGACGACGGGTAAACCTAATCCGGTGGACTCGCACGTCGGTAACCGGTTGCGGGTCCGCCGCACACTTCTTGGCTTGTCCCAGGAGAAAGTCGGCGAGGCCATGGGCCTCACGTTCCAGCAGGTCCAGAAGTATGAGCGCGGCGCCAATCGCATCGGTGCGAGCCGTTTGTGGGACATGAGTCGCGTGCTCGATTGCCCGGTGTCCTATTTCTTCGAGGAGATGGACGACAACACCGCCGGAGCGAGCCCCCGCAACCAGGCGGGCGCAGGCGATATCGAAATGCCGCACGAGGACGATCCGATGGTCCGCCGCGAGACCCTGGAACTGGTCCGCGCCTACTATGAGATCGGCGACGAACATGTGCGCCGGCGCATTTATGAATTGGCCCGCTCGCTGGCGGCCATGGAAGAAGCCGCCGCCGTGGCCAAGGGCCGCGCGGTCGAGAAGGCCGACGAGGCTGACGCGCAGGCTACCGTCCAGGCCGCTGCCGTTGTGCCACCCCCGGCCGGGCAGTCGCGCGCCGAGCAGCGCGTGTAAAGACCTCGAGAAGCCGGCCTAGCACGGCGTGCAGCTTGCCCTGTGCATCAGGGCGTGTGCGATGCCCGTGGCCGGCCCCAAGAAACGCCGCAAGGCTCATGCCTTGCGGCGTTTTTATTTTCGCGCAGTTTTTTGCGTGATTTTTCAATGGCCACTCTTATGCGACACCCCGTTCGGCGACACTTCGCTAATTCGCGGGGCGGTTCAAAAGGTTATGCGAAAATCGGCAATGCGACACCAGGCGACACTTGCTGAATCGCTTCGATATCTGAAGGACTTAACTGTCGCATGGACTGCACGCTCGAAGGTCGAAGCGCCGAAACAGATCGCCGGTTGGCTCGATTCACTTTCCGCGACGGAACGCTGGGCGCTCCTGAAGCTGATTACCGGCGGGCTGCGCATCGGGGTGTCGGCGCGCCTCGCTAAGACCGCGTTCGCTGAATGGGGGAATGCGGAAGTCGCGGAGGTGGAGGAGCTTTGGCATGGTCTGAAGCCGCCATACCTCGAGCTTTTTGCCTGGGCGGAAAAACGCGGCGACAAACCCGTGCCGTCCAAGGAGGCCACCTTCCGCCCCTTTATGCTCAGTCATCCGATCGAAGATGCGGATATGGCTAAACTGGCGCCGGCTGATTTCGCCGCCGAATGGAAGTGGGATGGGATCCGGGTGCAGGCGGCCGGTGGCGCGGCGCCCCGGCTTTATGCGCGTTCGGGCGATGATATCAGCAAAACATTTCCTGATGTCATCGCGGCCATGAATTTCGACGCCGTGCTGGACGGCGAATTGCTGGTGCGCGGCAGCGACGAAGACGCCGCGCCCTTCGCCGACTTGAAAAGGACTGTGGTTCAAGTGGAAGCGTGATCCTCACACCGCCGACGCGCGGGCACGGCAAGCGCAGCTCGTTCTATTCAGATTACACCTTCGGCGTCTGGAAAGGCGACGAACTGGTGCCGATCGGAAAGGCGTATTTCGGATTCACCGACGCGGAACTAAAGGAATTGGATAAATGGATCCGCGACAACACGACGGAGCGATTCGGTCCCGTGCGTGCGGTGAAGCCGGGCCTGGTGTTCGAGGTGGCGTTTGACGGTGTGCAACGCTCCAGCCGGCATAAATCCGGACTCACATTGCGCTTTCCGCGTGTATCACGCATCCGCTGGGACAAACCGGCAGGCGAAGCGGACCACCTCGACGCGGTTGAAAAGCTCATCCCATGAAGAAAAGCGCTTCGAACGCGAGTTGAGTAAGCGGGGTGTCTTGAGCAATCGACCGCTTTTGGGATAGTCGGAATACATCACCCCTGGGAAGGCTGGGGAAAAGCATGGAAGGAGGCCGGCGCCGTGGGTCGATACCGCTGCTACTTCATCACCGCCGCGAACAAGGCGGAGGAGTCATTCCTGATCGAGGCGTCCTCGCCCCAAGTGGCCGCCGACGAGGCGCTCATGCGATGCGCCAATCCAACGTTCGTTTCCATGGAAGTCTGGGACGGCACGGCGTGCGCGCTGACGCGGCGCCTCGGGCAACGGTCAATGCCGTCTACCCTCCGGCCGCCGCCCGCTCACCATGGTGACGCGTGAGCGCGGACAGCCCGCTTGAGCGCGCGAAGACGCGCGTGGTCGATGCGCGCGCCCGCGTGTTTGTACAGGAACAGCGGTTGGCTGATATCCAGCGCGATGGCCGCAATGCAACGAGCGCCGAATTCACCTTGGACGCTTTGCGGCGGGCCTTATTCATCTTCGAGGCCGAATATGAAGCCGCGTTGATCCGCTCCCAAAGTGAGCGCACGTAACGCGGTTAAAACGGGTCAGCGATACTCGCGCGCGAGAAAAGGAAACTTCCGGCTGTTGACGCCGTTGAGTCTGCAACCGTTTCGCAGACTTCATGCCTCAACCAACTACACGTCAGCAGCAGCTTTTGACCGCGCTCACGCTTGCCCTGATGGGCTTGCTGTTCGCGCCGTCCGTGCTGCGTTCGTTCGGCGACGGGACGAGCTGGTCGGTGAGCGATCTCCACATCAGCTACGCTGCCGGTTTCATCCGTCGCGGCCTTCTGGGTGAAGCGGCCTTCCAACTGCAAGAGGCGAGCGGCCTTTCCACCGGCGTGTTCTTTCCGGCGCTGTTCGTCCTGCTGACTGGTGTACAGATCGCACTGCTCGCGGTGCTCGCGTGGCCGCTGCGCACCCGGCCAGCACTGTTCCTCGTGGTCATGCTGGCGCCCGGGTTGCTGCTGTTTCCGGCGTATGACTATGGCGGATATTTGCGCAAAGAGGTTTTTGTCGTCATCGGGCTGTTCGGGCACGCGATCGCGGTCCGTCAGAAATTGCGTGGGAGAATAAACGAGAGGGATTATCACCGCTTCGCCGGCTTAGTGCTCGCACCTTATCTCGCGCTATCGGTCCTTATCCACGAGAACCAGGCGATCTTCCTGCCGGCGCATGCGCTGCTGATCGATATGGCTTCCGGCTACCCGAGGCTCATTCGCCATGCCGCACGCGTGCAAATTCCCGTGCTATTGCCGGCGGTCTTGTGTTTTGCCGCCGCGATGATCCACAAGGGCGACAGCGCGGCTGCTGCGGTGATTTGCAGCGCCTGGACAGGGCGCGCCGTCACCGCCTGTGACGCCATCAACGCCTTGGGTTGGCATTACGATCAGGTCTGGTTCTATCTCGTGCAGTTGGTGAGCGACGGACGCGCCTTGGCGATCTATGCCGCCACCATCATCCTTGCCCTGGTTCCGCCGATCCTGGCGCGCCGCGCTTTGCCACCTGAGGGGCAGGCGCCGCTATGGCTGCTGCTAGGCGCGTGCCTGCCGATGGCGGCGCTGTTCTTGCTGGGCTGGGACTGGGGCCGGTGGATCCATATGGCGAGCGCGGGCGTGACCGCGCTGATCCTGGCCGGGGCGATGCGCGATCTTGAACCTTTGCATGTCCGGCCGGTGGCCGCGCTCGCCGCGCTCGCGGCGGCGCTATTATATGTAAGTACGTGGCGGGTGAATGTGTGCTGCCGGCCAACGACATTGTCCGGCGGCCTGACGCATACGCTTTCCGCCGAAATCCGGGCCGCATTCGCGCTCCGCCCGGACACGCGGGCGCGCGCCGTTTCGGTGAAGTAGGCGCTTCTTCTTCCAAGTAATGTATAGACAATTTTATATTTGTATATACATATAATAACCGGGAAGGACGCGCCCCTCCTGGGGTGCGTTTAGGGAATACGCAAGCTCACGCTTCACTCCGAGGGGATCGTCCGTGGTGGATCTTCCTACGATGAGGGCCATACAGGTTTTCGAAGCGGTCGCGCGTTGCGGCAGCTTGACGAAGGCTGCCGACGATTTGCATGTCACGGTTGGCGCGGTCAGCCAGCAAATCACCAATATTGAACAGTCTCTGAAGGCGAGTTTGTTCGAACGGCGCGGACGTTCGCTGGTGCTTACATTCTGGGGCCGCCTTTATTATGAGAGCGTGCGGGTGGCGTTCGATCAGCTCCGTCTCGCGCAGCAAAAGCTGCATGTCGCGCGCGCGAAGCCCAGCATCATCATCAGCGCACTGCCGTCGCTGGCGCTGCGGTGGTTGCGTCCGCTGATCAAGGAGTGGAGGAGCGCCAACAGCGACGCGACAATCCATTCGATCGGTACCGACGAGGAAAAGCCGCTGTCGAACGACCACATTGACTTCCGCTTGTGTTACGGCGCGGAGGTGCGCAACTACAGTTATTTTACCGAGCTCTACACCGACTATGCCGTGCCGGCCTGCGCGCCCGCGTTCCTAGCTAAAAACCCGGTGGCATCGCCGGCGGATATCATGACGTCGCCTCTGATCAGCATTGAATGGGATCCCGACCGCGCCGCGGGCCTCTCGTGGGCGGACTGGGCTTTGAGCGTCGGCGAACAGATGCCCGAGCGGGCGAGCGAGCTGACATTTTCACTGTCGGCTTCGGCGATCGACGCGGCGGTGGCCGGCGATGGCTTCGTGCTCGCGCAGATCAGTATGATCATGGACGATCTCGCGGCCGGACGCCTGGTGATTCCTATCGACCGGCGTGCAAAATTGCCCGCGCCGTACTTCCTGGCCTGGGACCGCGACGCGATCGCGCGGCCGTTCGGCGCGAGCTTCCGAAATTTCCTTCTCGCCGCGGGCCGCCGTCAGAGCGCCTATTCGAAGGGAAGGGCCGCGTTGCCTGAAACGGCTATGCCGATTGCGGTGACAGCCACGAAAGTCACGGGCCCGCGCGCCGACGCCACCCTCAAGGCCGGATAATCCGTGGAGATTCTCAACAACGGTTTAGTTGGAATCGCGGGAAAATGACGAAATCCATGCACAGCGAGGGACTGGCGGTCCTTGTGCGGCGCGGCGTAAGCTTCCTCGGGGAAATTCATGAGGGGGACTTACGCCGTGACCAGACGCGCCGCCCGCTTTGTATCCATTGCCACGATTGCCGCCGCTCTCTTTACGGCCGCACCACAAGCAAGCGCCAAACTAATCGAGTTCGATCAGGCCACCATCGTTGAGTTGGGCGCGGCAATGCGTGCCGGCACGCTGACGGCGGAAAAGCTGACGCAGCTTTGCCTGGACCGGATCGCGGCCTACGACCGCGCGGGGCCGAAGCTTCACGCGGTGATCACCCTCAATCCAAAAGCCCTCGAGATCGCGCGCGCCCTCGACGCCGAGTGGAAAGCCGGCAAGGTGCGCGGACCGCTGCACGGCATCCCTGTCGTGCTGAAAGACAATTTCGACACCGTCGATATGCCGACAACGGGCGGGTCGGTGCTGCTGGAAGGCAATATGGCGCCGGACGACGCGAATATGGTGAAACGCCTGCGCGACGCCGGCGCGATCATTTTCGCGAAAGTGAATCTGGGCGAGCTCGCCAACGGGACGCAAAGCTCCATGGGCGGGCAGACGTTGAATCCGCATGACCTGACGCGGACGCCGTCGGGATCCTCGGGTGGGACGGGTGTTTCCATCGCGGCAGGCTATGCGCCGCTGGGACTCGGCACCGACACAGGTGGCTCCATTCGCGGTCCGTCGAGCGTGAACGGGATTGTCGGACTTAAGCCGACCCACGGACTGCTTAGTCATGACGGTATCATCCCCCTGGCGCTGACCTTGGACATGGGCGGGCCGATGGCCCGCAGCGTTTCGGACATCGCTGTGGCCCTCGGACCGATGACGGGTATTGATCCCGCCGATCCCTACACCAAGAAAAGCGAAGGCAAGTCGCACAAGGACTACACGCCGTTCCTGAAAGCCGATGCGCTGAAGGGCGCGCGTATCGGTGTGGCACGCGACTATATGGGCGCAGATCCGGATGTGGATTGGGTGATCGAGTCCGCGTTGAAGGCGATCCAGAAGGCGGGCGGCACGGTGGTCGAGGTGCGACTGCCTAAATGGTATCTGGATTCCGCGACACAGGTGGTGTTCACGCTGTACCCGGCGGAATTCAAGGTGCAGATCGGAGACTATCTGAAAACCACGGGGCCGAAGTATCCCAAAAATCTCGATCAACTGATCGAGCGCGCGGAGGCGTACAACGACCTGCGCAGCGACGGCGTTGGGCCGAATTTGTCGCGCTGGCAGTATTTCAAAAATGTCGAAGCCAAGGCGGTGCCGCTCGATGGGCCGGTCTATGAGGCGATGCTCAATCACTTCATTCCGATGACACGTGCGCTGCTCGACGGCACGTTCGCCAAGGACAAGCTGGACGCCATCGTTTACCCGACGACAGTGACCCGCCCTGAGCAAATCGCCGCGCCGCCGCCGCCGGCGCTGGGCTCCGTGAAGTCGCCGCGCAGCCTGGGCAATTTATCGGGCTATCCGGACCTGATCGTCCCGGCGGGATTCACCACTGACGATCTGCCGGTGACAATCTCCTTCTTCGGGCCGGCTTTCAGTGAACCGAGACTGTTGGGTCTCGGCTATTCATTCGAACAGGCCACCAAGGCCATCCGGCGCCCCGTGAATACACCGGCCCTGCCGGGGGCGATGATCGAAGTGCCTGAGAAATAGGGACGTGAAGATGACACATTATAAGAAGGCGATCGCCGCGCTCCTGCTGGGCGCGGCGCTGATGACGGCTGCGCCGGTCTCGGCCAAACAGGTGGAGTTCGATCAGGCGAGCATCGGCGAGCTTCAGGCCGCGATGGCGGCAGGTACGCTCTCAGCGGAAAGGCTGACGCAATTATGCCTCGACCGCATCGCGGCTTACGACCGCGCGGGCCCGAAGCTTCATGCGGTGATCTCGCTGAATGCAAAGGCGCTGGAGATCGCGCGTCAATTGGATGCCGAGCGCAAAGCCGGCAAGGTGCGCGGGCCGCTGCACGGTATCCCGGTCATCTTCAAAGATAATATCGATACGGTGGATATGCCGACAACCGGCGGCTCGGTGCTGCTGGAAGGCAATATGGCGCCGGATGACGCGTTCCTGGTGAAAAAGCTGCGGGATGCGGGCGCGATCATCCTCGCGAAGGTGAACCTCGGCGAGTTCGCCAACGGGTATCAAAGCTCCATGGGCGGGCAGTCGCTGAACCCGCATGACCTGACGCGCATCCCCGGCGGCTCATCGGGCGGCACGGGCGTGGGCATCGCGGCGGGCTATGCGCCGCTCGGCTACGGCACCGATACCGGCGGTTCCATCCGCGGGCCGTCGAATGTGAACGGCATTGTCGGCCTGAAACCCACGCATGGCCTTATCAGCCGTGACGGCATCATTCCGCTGGCGCTGTCTTTGGACACCGGCGGGCCCATGACGCGTAGCGTGTACGACGTCGCCGTGTCCCTCGGCGTCACGGCGGGTGTCGATCCCGCCGACGACGCTACCAAGAAGAGCGCGGGCAAGTTCGAGAAGGACTACACCAAGTTCCTGGACGCAAATGCGCTGAAGGGCGCGCGCATCGGCGTCGCGCGCGATTTTACCGGCGCGGATCCCGATGTCGATTGGGCCTTCGAGGCGGCGCTGAAAGCGATGCAGCGCGCGGGCGCGACATTGGTGGACGTGAAGTATCCGACGTGGTTCCTGGATCAGACGGGGCCGACCGTGTTCACGCTGTATCCCGCGGAGTTCGCGGTGCAGATCGGTGACTATCTGAAGACCACCGGGCCGAAGTATCCCAAGACCCTCGCGCAAATGATCGAGCGCGCCGAGGCGTACAACGATCTGCGTCCGACCGGCGAAGGCCCGAACCTGTCGCGCTGGATCTACTTCAAGAATGTGGAAGCCAAAGCCGATAAGCTCACCGACCCCGGCTATATCGCGCTGCGCGACCATTGGATGCCGATGAGCCGCGCGCTGGTGGAAGGCATGTTCGCCAAGGACAAGCTCGACACTATTGTCTACCCGACGGGCATGCGCCGCGTGGTGCAGATCGCCGGGCCGCAGAACCCGCCGCCGGCGGTGAGCCGCGTGCCCACAGGCATAGGCAATTTAACCGGCTTTCCCGATCTGATCGTGCCGGTGGGTTTCACGACGGACGATCTGCCGGTGACGATCTCGTTCACCGGCACGGCGTTCAGCGAGCCTAAATTGCTGGCGCTCGGATATGCCTACGAACAAGCCACCAATGCGATCCGCAGGCCGGTGAATACGCCGCCGCTGGCGGGCGCGATCATCGACGTTCCAGCGAAATAAGAGGGAGGGGACCATGACATTCAGGAACTACCTCAGCACCTTCGCCGCGAGCTGCGCGCTCGCCGCCGCGCTGCTGACGACACCCGCGTCGGCCAAGCAGGTAGAGTTCGACCAGGCGAGCATCGCCGAGCTGCAGGCCGCGATGGCGGCAGGCACGCTGACGGCGGAGAAGCTGGTGGAAATGTGCATGGCGCGCATTGACGCCTACGACCGTAAAGGGCCGAAGCTGCATGCGGTGATCGCGCTCAATCCCAAAGCGCTGGAGATCGCGCGCGCACTGGATGCTGAACGCAAGGCGGGCAAGGTGCGTTCGCCGGTGCATGGCATCCCGGTGGTGCTGAAGGACAACTACGACACCATCGACATGCCGACGACGGGCGGCTCGGTATTGCTGGACGGCAATATGGCGCCGGACGACGCCTACATGGTGAAGGCGCTGCGCGACGCCGGGGCGATCATCCTTGCGAAGGTGAATCTGGGTGAGTTCGCGAACGGAATGCAAAGTTCCAAGGGCGGGCAGTCCTTGAATCCGCACGATCTTTCGCGCACGCCTTCGGGTTCCTCGGGCGGCACGGGCGTGGCGGTGGCGGCGGGTTATGCGCCGATCGGTCTTGGCACCGACACGGGCGGTTCGATCCGTGGGCCGTCGAGCGTGAACGGGATCGTGGGTTTGAAACCGACGCACGGCCTCGTCAGCCGCGACGGGATCATCCCATTGTCCTTGTCGCTCGACACCGGCGGGCCGATGGTGCGCAGCGTATCCGACATCGCGGTGACCCTCGGCATCATGACGGGCGTCGATCCCGCAGACTCCGCGACTAAGAAGAGCCAGGGCAAGTTCGAGAAGGACTACACCAAATACCTGAATGCGAACGCGCTCAAAGGCGCACGCATCGGGGTGCAGCGCGATTACATGGGCGCAGACCCGGATGTGGACTGGACGATCAACGCAGCCCTGAAACAGATGGAGAAGGCGGGCGCGACCCTTGTGGACGTGCGCTTCCCGAAGTGGTTCCTGGACTCGCACACATCGATGCTCTGGTCGATCTATCCTGCGGAGTTCCACGTCCAGATCGGCGATTACTTGAAGACCACGGGACCGAAGTATCCGAAGACGCTGGAACAGATGATCGAGCGTTCCCAGGAGTACACCAGCCTTGGGCCGGACTGCGAAGGTACGAACCCTTATCGCTGGCAGTTCTTCCTGACGGAACGGGATAGCGGCACGCTGACGGATCCAGGCTACATCGCGGCGCATGACCACGGCATGCCTATGGCGGCGAACCTGGTCGGCGGGATCATGGCGAAGGAGAAGTTGGATGCGATTGTGTATCCAACGACGCCGATGCGCCCCGAACAGATCGCTGGTCCGACCCCGAACTTCTCCACCGGCGTCTATCCGATGCCGGTCGCGAACCTGACGGGGTTCCCGGACCTGATCCTGCCGGTAGGTTTCACCACGGATGATTTGCCGGTCACGATCTCGTTCCTGGGACCCGCTTTCAGCGAAGCGAAGTTGATCTCGCTGGCCTACAGCCTCGAGCAGGCGACCAAAGCGATCCGCCGTCCGGTGAATACACCAGCGCTGCCCGGCGGCGCCATCGACGTTCCTTCGAAGTAGGAGACGCACACATGAAAGAGCAAGTTAGCACTTTAGCGATCGTTGCCGCGCTCGCGGGGACTCTCATGACGGCGCCCGCGCAGGCGCGCCCGGTGGAGTTCGATCAAGCAACCATCGTCGAGCTGCAGGCGGCCATGGCCGCCGGCACGCTGACGGCGGAGAAGCTGACCGAAATGTGCCTCGCCCGGATCGCCGCTTATGACCGCGCCGGGCCGAAGCTGCATGCGGTGATCGCGCTCAATCCGAAAGCGATGGAGATCGCGCGGGCCTTGGACGCGGAACGTAAAGCGGGCAAGGTGCGCGGGCCGATGCACGGCATCCCTGTTATCTTCAAGGACAATATCGATACCGTCGATATCGCGACCACTGGCGGCTCGGTGCTGCTGGAAGGCAATATGCCGCCGGATGATGCGCATCTGGTGAAGCAACTGCGCGACGGCGGTGCGATCATACTGGCGAAGGTCAATCTCGGCGAACTCGCCAACGGCTTCCAGAGCTCCATGGGCGGCCAATCGCTGAACCCGCATGATCTGACGCGTACACCGTCGGGCTCATCGGGCGGCACTGGTGTCGGGATCGCGGCGGGTTACGCGCCGCTGGGTTACGGCACGGACACCGGCGGGTCGGTGCGCGGGCCGTCGACCACCAACGGCATCGTCGGCATGCGCCCGACGTACGGCCTCATCAGCCATAACGGCGTGATCCCGCTTTCGCTCAGTCTGGACATGGCGGGCCCAATGGCGCGCAATGTGACCGATATCGCGGTGTCATTGGGCGTGACGGCAGGGATCGACAAGGCCGATCCGACCACGCAGACGCAGAAGGGCAATGCGCAAAAGGACTACACCAAGTTCCTGGACGTGAACGGTCTCAAGGGCGTGCGCATCGGTCTCGCGCGCGACTTCATGGGGGCGGACCCGGATGTGGACTGGATCGTGGAGAGCGCGGTGAAGGCGATGCAGCGGGCGGGCGCCACCGTTGTGGATGTGCGCCTGCCGAAGTGGTTCCTGGATTCCGCGTCCACCATGCTGTGGTCGATCTATCCGCCCGAGTTCGCGGTGCAGATCGGCGATTATCTCAAGACCACAGGCCCAAAGTACCCAAAGAGCCTGGACGGCATGATCGAGGCGGCGGAAGCCTATAACGACCTGCGGCCGGACGGCACGGGCCCGAATCCTTATCGCTGGAACTTCTTCAAGGTGGAGAAGGCGAGCGGCACGATGAAGGATCCGGGTTATATCGCCGCGCACGACTTCGGCATGCCGATGAGCCGCGCGCTGATGACCGGCACGCTGCAAAAGGACAAACTCGATGCGATTGTTTATCCGACCAGCCGCACGCGTCCGGGCACGATCGTGGGCTCCGCGCTGACCTCGGGGGGCGGCGGTGTCTCGCCGACGGTGATCGCGCCGCTCACGGGGTATCCCGATCTCATCGTGACGGCGGGTTTCACCACCGACGATCTGCCGGTGGCGATCTCCTTCTTCGGTGCGCCCTACAGCGAACCGAAGCTGCTCTCGATGGGGTTCGCATTCGAGCAAACCACTAAAGCCGTACGTCGTCCGGTGAATACACCGCCGCTGGCGGGGCAGACGGTTGAAGTGAAGTAGACCGAGAAAGCGCCGCGCGGTTGGTTTAGCGGTCGAGAGGCGCGGTGGCGTCCCAGCAAACGCCGCTGGGCGCATACTCGAGGCGCGTGAAGCCGGCGAGATCGTGGGCGATAGCGCGCTCGAGAAGTCTTGTGCCGAAACCCCGGCGCGTGGGGGTGGTGACGGCAGGGCCGCCGATCTCGCGCCACGAGAAGCGCAGCTGGCCGTCCTCCTCGCCCCACGTGATCTTCACGCGGCCGAGGGTGACGGCAAGGGCGCCGTGTTTCACGGCGTTGGTGGCGAGTTCGTGAATCGCCATCGAGAAGGCGAGCGCCTGCTTCGGTGCGACGTGCATAGCCGGGCCGGAGACCTCGAAGCGCGCCGGCGCGAAGGGCTCGACGGCCTGGAAGACCACTTCACGCAGGTCGGCGCCAGTCCAGTTCGACGAGGTGAGCAGGTCGTTCGCTTTCGCAAGCGACAGGATGCGCGATTCAAACGTCTGGCGCGCGACCTCGGGGTCGGCGGCGTTACGCAGGGCCTGCATGGCGATGGATTGCACCGTCGCCAGGGTGTTCTTCACACGGTGATTGAGTTCGTTGATGAGGAGGCGCAGGCGCTCTTCCGCGCGCTTGACGTCGCCGATATCGCGGCTGGCGCCGGCGATGGCAACGGGCCGGCGCACCGGCCCCATCCCTTCGAACTCGACGATGCCCCAAGCGCTGACCCAGCGCCAGGTGCCGTCGGGTTGGCGCACGCGGTATTCGACGTCGTACCGGCCTTCGCCGGTGGGATCGACCGCGATACCGACAGCGGTCCACATCATGCCCAGATCGTCCGGGTGAATCATGCGCTTCACGCCTTCCTCGTCGTGAAGGAAGCGGCCGTCCGTAAGGCCGTAGAGTTTCTGCGCGCGGGCGTCGTACATGCAGATGTTGTCGGCGACGGTATAGCGCCAGGAGCCCATCTGCGCGGCTTCGAGCGCGAGGTCGAGGGTGCGGCGCTGAAGGGCCAGAGCGGCCTCGGTCTCATGGCGCTCCAAGGCAAGCGCGGCTGTTTGCGCGAGCGTTTCGACAAGCCGCAGTTCGAGCGCCGACGGACGACGGCGCGAGCGGAAGAAGGTGATGAATGACCCGAGCACGCGGTTCTCGCGCGTGACGATGGGATGGCTCCACGCCGACCTGAGGCCGAGAGATTCCATGAGCG
The DNA here is from genome assembly GCA_041906145.1 of Rhodospirillaceae bacterium. Taxonomy (GTDB): domain Bacteria; phylum Pseudomonadota; class Alphaproteobacteria; order Rhodospirillales; family Rhodospirillaceae; genus SHVO01. The sequence goes on from JAYRJU010000009.1 coordinate 72,588, forward strand.
GTTGCAGCGGCGACCAATTGCGGTCGACGGAAATATCCTGACTGACCACGGTGGCGCCGGTGGCGGCGGCAAGACCGATGATGCCCGTGGTCCCCAGGATGCCGACCGCCTGGTGGAAGGCCTCGGGCAGGCTGCAGGCGGAGGCGGCGCGCAAGGCGCCGTTGTCGCGGATCAGGATGGCGGCGGCGGCATCGCCGTCGGCGGCATCCTCTACGACGCCGGTGAGATTACGCAGCACGTCGGCGACCGGCGCGCCCTGAACGACCAGTTCGAGCGCGTTTTTCTGCGCGGCAAGCACCGCCTCGGCGGTGATATTGGCCAGGCCCGCTGAAAACGGGCGGTAATCGGACCCAAAGACTTCACGTTCGTTCTCGGAAACACCCGTCATCGTGCCCGCTATCCCCCGGATAAATAGAAGTTTCCGCCGTTGACCGGCGTTTGTTCTGAAAAAAGCGCTGAAATCGTCGCGGCTCCCCTGGGTGGCCGCGAGACTTAGAACCAGGCTGGCGGGCATTTGTTCCCGAGCCCGGGGTGTTTAAGGCTCGGGAATTCCGACGGCGAACCAATCGTCGGGGCCGTCGCTGTCGTCGCTGAGCCGGACCGTGAAACTGTCCGGCAAAAGGTCGGACCCGAAGGCCAGGGTGCAGGTCTCCGGACAAAGCGGGAGCACGCCGCTGAAATGATGTGTGGCGGTTTGCAGATCGTAGCGCGCCGGCTTCCGGCCCGCGCCGCTGGCGTAGAGGACCAACTCGCCGCGCCGGGCATCGAGCGTGACATCGCCGGTCGCCGTGGGGGCGTTGTAGGTGCCGATCATGGTGTAGCCTTGAGGCGGCGCGACGGCCGAACTTCCTGACAGCGTCTGCGATACGATGCGCGGAATGTGGCGCGCGCCGGTCGCGAATCCGGCGTGGAGCCAGGAGAAGGGGCGCAACTCGTTCTCATCTAACGGGTCCATGCGCGCGGCGATGTAGGCGCAGACGCGGCGCGGATAGGTGCCCCGAAAGATATCGAAGCGCGAGCCGCCCTTGTGAATTGGCATGCCGTATTCCTCGAAGTGCATGCAGGACTGCATCTGACGCTGGAACGAGAACACGTCGGTGGCGCGGTTCCAGCCGGAGAGGGCGGCGTTGGCGAGCGCGAAGGCCAGCGGCGCGGCGAAGAGCACGCGCGGGCCGCCGCGATGATACGCGAGCCCTTGGATCAATATCCAGCCGAGCAGTACGTAAGGATAGAAGAAATAGCGCGGACCGCCGCCGGTGGGCCCCATGATCTCGACGCTGACGCGCATGACCGAGAGCGCGATGCTGCCGGCGAGGAGATACAGAAGGCAAAACGCCAGCCAGCGATCCTTGAGGCCGGCGGCGGCGTAAAGGATCAGCGCGGCGAGGCCGATTCCGAGCACGGCAAGCCAGAATTCCTGGCTGGCATTCGCGGTATCCATGCCCCAAACGTAACGGCCAAAGAACTTGTCGAAGATCTGCATGAGCGTGCGCAGCGAGATGGCCGACGCCATGGTTTCGGTGTGCACGGCCAGGATCTCGCGCACTTGCAGTATCGCGCAGGCGATCACCGTGGCGGCTATAGCGATATCATGACGTGTGCGCGCATAAAGCGCGCGCAAGGCAAAGAGCGGGGCGACCATGACGGTGGCGGGCGTGGAAAGACCGCAGAAAATTGCGAGGACGAGGCGCGTTTTGAAGAGGCGCGCACTGTATTCCCACATAGTGAGGGCCATGAGGATGAGGCCCGCCCACCAGAAAGAATAGAGCGAGGTGCCGAAGACTTCAGGCTCCGTCGGCACGAACAAACAGGCGAGCGCCACGCAAGGCCGCGCGCGCAGCTGGGTGGGGGCGAGCGCGATGAAGGCCAGCACGCCGGCCATAAACAACCAGGAGAACGCGGTGCTGGTCAGAGGGTAGGCTTGCGGCGTCACGCTCAGGGCGATGTAGGAGATCAGGCGCGGGATAAACGCCATGTATCCGGAGATCGGATCAAGCAAGCTCGACCAGCCGCGAAGGACGAACTGAGGGACGATATCGAGACCGTCCTCGGCCCAGAGGTAGGGCGTCGTCAAGGTGCTGGTGCGGCGGGAGGCCAATACAGCGATGGTGGCGAGAAACATGGCGGCGGCGAGGGCCGCGCGTTGGGGTTTGCTCGTGCTGTGGTCGGCGGCGTTGGGAGAGATGGACGGCTCAGGGAATCGCGCAGCCGCGCCGGCGGCGCGCAGGATCGCAAACAAACTCATTATGGGGCCTCTGTACTCAAGGCGCCCGCCCACGGAAATAATGGCTAAATCCAACGCGAGGTTGCAAGGCCTTTTTGTGACTTTTACCCATGTCCGCCGGTCCCGCATTTCTCTGCGTGGGATGCGGGCACAAGGTGAGACGGGCGAGCGCCTGTCGCGTATTGCGCGGAAATCAGCGCCGGGAACACCCTTTTGCAATTAGAGAGCGCAACCAAATCGCGAATGCGGCGTTATCAAGGCGATCCGGTTTCGCATTGATAGGATAACCGCCGTGAGTAACCCCATTCTGGCCGGCAAACGCATCGCCGTTATTGAGGACGAAGTCCCCATCGGCGCGATGCTGGAAATCATGCTCGACGAGTTGGGCTGTGTACATGCGGGCACCGCGCGCACTTTGACCGAGGCGATGTCCTTGGCCGACACTCTCAATGCCAACGACGTGGACGCGGTGCTTCTGGATTACCGATTGAAGGGTGAAGCCAGCGGGCCGGCGGCGCAGCGCCTGAAAAACCGGGGCATCCGCGTGATCGTCACCACGGGCATGGACGACCGCAGTCTGCCCGAGCCGATGCAAGGCTGCGCGACGATCCGTAAGCCCTATGGGCTGGAAGGCTTGGAACAGGGGTTGCTCGACGCCCTTGCGGTGACGAAGAACTAGTTATCCACAGCGATTCTTAGAATCGCTCGCAAACCCATGCGACCAAGAATTGCTGGATCCCTCGCCTCCGACGGGAACCTTCGCCAAAAGTCATCGTTATGGATTCGATCTTAGCGCGTTCCCCAGCGCACATTCCCCCCGCGCTTCCGCTAGGGTCCCTGTGACTTCCAAATGGCCCTTTCGCCGTGTGCGAAAGGGCCTTTTTTTCAGTTCAGTTGATCGCCGCGTTTGCGAGGACCTTAGCTGGGCTCCGTGATACCCATGCGCTGCGCTGCGGATACCACGGCCGCTGGCGGTAATAGGCGTCCCAGTACTTGGAGAGATTAAATTCCACCTGTGCGATCCCGACTCGCGGGCCGTAGTCCCTCACGGGCAGTAATGTGTCATCGAGCCTATAATCGAGCGCCGCAGCGGGGATCCACCCTCGATTGCCGCGCCATTCGACATCGCACCAATCCCAGGCTCGCGCGCAAGCGTGGATGGTGACTTTGAGGTTCGGCGCGAGGCGCATTACATCGGGATACTCGGTACCCGGGCCGGCTTGCATCTGCACGCCTTGCGAAGTTGAGCCGTTGGCGGCGAGGGCCGGGGCGGCGAACGCTGCGGAAACAAGAAGCGAAGCACACAGAACAACAGACGTTTTCATAACCATCCTCGAAACGCTGCCGAACTTCGAACAGGTGATGTAGGCGGCAGTGAAAAAAGAACGGTGAATGCGGCGATTCGTTCCGTTTTGTCGCTCCGAAACAGGGGGCTAAATCCCTGTTTTTTCAAGGCAAATCCGACCGAAAAACGGCAACCTTAAGGCGGGCTGTGGACGCTGTTTACACTTCGCGCTGCAGGTGGTGCGCGGAACTTTGGATCGCGCGCGAGGGTTATGCGGACATCACCCCATGCACTTGGAGGCACGAGGATGCCGCGCCGCGATCAGTACGGAACACACGATGAAATGGGCCGCGGTCCGCGCCGCAGCGACGCCGCGCGCAACGCCCGCGAAGACGTCGGCGATCCGCGCGGACGCACGCCGAATTATGGCAGCGGGCACGAGCGGCACGTGCGCACCAGCCAAAGCGGCGGCGCGCAGTTCCAGGGCCGCGATTATGAGCGCGAAGAATACGGGGCCGGTTATGGCCGGCAACGCCATTCGCGCGACGTGCCAAACGCGGGCCGCAAAGCCGAATGGATGCATGAAGGCCGCAAGCCAAAGCGTGAATGGCGCGGACAGGTCGGCGGCAGCGGCATGGACGGGCTCGCATCCGAACGCGCGTTCGGATCCGACAACAATGAGCAGATGTCGCGCAGTAACGGCGACCGGGCGTATATGCGCTGGCGGGACGCCGAATTGCGCGGCCATGATGACGACTACCGCGCCTGGCGCCAAGCCCAGCAACTGCGCCTGGACGAGGATTATGCGCGCTGGAAAGCCGCCCAGAAAACCGGACGGAAGCGCTTCTAAAAGCGGTTCGCGCGCCGCGCGAGAAACTTCCGGCCAGCTAAGGCGTTATACCGCAAGACGGGCCGCATCCTCTCCGCGTGCCCGAATGAAGAGGAGGCTGTCATGCACAAGCCATTCGACGCGCCGCCGGATATGTCGGCGCCCGCCAAGGACCCGGAAAACCTCACGGTGAACGACGTCCGCCAGGGCGAAACCGGACATGGCGTCCGCTACGTCCTCATGGTGTCGCTGTCCGCGGCGCTGGTCGCCCTCGTTGTAGCCTGGGCATTCGTTATCTAAACAATCAACAATATGGGTTAAACACCAGCCATGATGAATTGGGATCAAGTCAGCGGTAATTGGAAACAACTCAAGGGCAAGGTCCAGGAGAAGTGGGGCCACCTCACAGACGATGACCTGGACGTGATCTCCGGCCAGCGCGATCAGCTGATCGGGCGCATCCAAGAGCGCTACGGCATCCAAAAGGAAGCCGCCGAGCGCCAAGTGAAGGACTGGGAAAAGGCCCTCCACTAAACCTTGGGGATAGACCTTGAAGATGGCGGGAGCGGTCTAGTGAAGGCCGCTCCCGTCCGCTTATAATGGGGACTCCAATCCCCTTCGGCGCGCTGGCGCTTCAATGGCCCTCATGACGACCTCCACGACGACCCAGCTGCTCCTGCTCTTCCTGGGGGGGCTTGTGCTCGCCGCGCTGATCTGGATCGCGGGCGACGTGCTCGCGCTGTTCGTTATCTGTTTTGTATTCGCCTATCTTTTCAATCCGCTGACCAGTTGGCTTGAACGGCGCGGCCTGCCGCGCGCGGCGGCCGCGGCGATCATTACATCGACCATCGTGCTGTCTATCGGAGCGGCATTGGCGATCGCGGGCCCGCTCGTCTATCAGCAGATGCAGGAAATGGTGCGCGAGCTGCAAAAGGTTTTCACCGGCCTTATGCGCGAGATGCGTCAGGAATTGCGGCCGTACTTCCCGGCGCTCCAGCAGATTGGCCTCGGGGGCCTGGTAAAGCCGACACCGACAGAACCGCCGGTCGCCGACGTCGCTGTGCCGCTGGCCACCTCACTCGCAACCACCTTCGGCTTATTGCTGCTCACGCCCGTGGTGACGTTCTATCTGCTTAAGGATTGGCAGCGCATGTTGACCTGGCTGGTGGAAGAAGCGCCGGCGGATAAGCGCCCGGCGCTGCGGTATCTGGGGCGCCACGTCGACCGCGTCATGGCGGCTTTTTTGCACGGTCAGGCGTGGGTGTGCGTGTGCTGCGCGGTGCTTTACAGCATCGGCCTCTACGCGACCGGCCTCAACTACGCGATCGTGATCGGCGTCCTGTCCGGGGCGTTCAAGTTCTTGCCGTACATCGGCACCGCCATCAGCGTGACCATCGCGGTGACCACCGGCGTCACGCAGAGCGGATGGGACAGCTATCTCATCCTGGGGATTGGGGCCACCTATCTCATCACCGAGTTTATTGAATCGAGCTTCCTGTCGCCGTGGCTGATCGGCGATCGCGTGCGCCTCAACCCGGCGCTGGTCATTTTCGCCGTTCTCCTGGGCGGAAAAATATGGGGCGTGGTTGGGATCTTCATCGCCATCCCGGTCGTGGCGGTGGGCAAGGTCGTGTTGGCTTACTGGTGGCAGCAGCGCCAGGAGGAGCACCACCCCGAGGACGCCGGCCCCGCGGTGCGCGCGGATGCGCGAGCCGATGTACGCCTGCTCGCGGAACGCAAGTAACCGCTTATTTTTAGACCGGAACCAAAGTAAGCCTCTGCGGCGTTTTATCTCCACACTTCAACAACGGAGATCAACGATGGCGCAGAACCCGACTCCCTCTCAGAACGAAGGCGAGGGCAGCCGCACGGCCGCCAAGCAATATAACGAAGCGACGGAGAAGTTCGCCAAATCGGGTAAGGTCGAGCCCGCGGCCAAAGCCGCGGAACAAAGCCTCGATAGTGACGAAGCCGGCGAGCTGCGGCGCGCAGAAGAGGAACGCAAGAAGCACGCGGTGCCGGGCCACACTCACAATAAGAAACCCATCTAGCCACACCATCAATTGTCATCGCCCGGTCAAACGGCGATGACAGGAGAGAGGGCCGACAAACAAAAAGCCGGAGCGGTGCTCCGGCTTTTTATGTGGGCATGGGACGTGCGTTACTTCTTTTTCTTATCTTCAGCTTCGTCAATTTGGCCGAGCAGCTTCACGAGATCCTGGGGCAGGGGCTCGGACGCCACGGAATCGAAAATCTTATGCAGTTTCGTTTCCAGCCATGAATCGAAGGCTGGATTGAATTTCGCCTGCGGACGCGGTGTCGGCGCCGCCATTTCAGGCTTTGTTTTTGGCTTCTCACTCATGATAGGACGCGAACAACCTGTGGAAAGACCGGCTGTGGGAACTTGCCCGGTTTAGTGGCATCGGGACTTGTGCGAGGGTCTTGGCGCCCTCTTCTGGCAATATAGTAAGTCGAGCGTCAGTGATGGAGCAACCTTATAGGGAGGCCGCGCTCGCCATTTCACGGGGCGGCTCGATGAAGTCGCGGCCTCGGCCGGTCTTCGTCTCCTCGTCACCCATGATCAGCGAGGCCATGCGGGCGCGGGCGCGCCACAGGCGGCTCTTAATGGTACCGACGGAGCATCCAAGCGCTTCGGCGGCTTCTTCGTAGCTAAGACCGCTCGCGCAGATGAGGATCAGAACTTCGCGCTGGCCATGTTGAAGCTTGTCCATGGCGGCGATGATCTCACGCGAGAGCACATCGTTCTCCTGCTCGCCTTTGCGCGACAGGAATTCAGCCGGCATGTCCTCGATCTGAACCGGCTGGCGCTTCTTACGGCGCAGCGAGCTGATGTATTCGTTGCGCAGAATCTTATAGATCCACGCGGTGAAGTTCGTGCCCATCATAAACTGGTTCTGGGCGCGAAGCGCGCGCAGGGACGTCTCCTGCAGAAGGTCTTCCGCCTGGGCGCGGTCACGGGTGAGCATGATCGCGTAAGCCTGGTGGGGCGGCAGGTGTTCAAGCAGCATCTGGTGGAATTCGTTAGCCATTAGCCCGTCCCTTAGTGTGTAGCCCGATACTAGTACAACGCTCGCAAGTAGAAAGAGTTTCAACGAAACCTTTCACGGGCCTCTCTTTTTTTCGCCCCGCCCGTTAACCCTCTGAAAGGCCCCGTTTATGGTCATTTCGGGGCGTACAGACCCTCGCAGGAACTTTGCCGGAACGCCGGGCGTTTCCGGGGGGAAGTTAAACCGCATGTGGTGACTCTATGCCCAATACGCAACTCAACATCGCCGACGCCAAGGTCAACCCGAGTAAGTACTTCCATCATCCCAAGGACGTGCTCGTGCAACCGGGGCTTTCCCGCGAAGCCAAAATCGACATCCTGCGCGCCTGGGAAGTCGACGCGCGACTTATGCAGACAGCGGAGGAGGAAAATATGACCTCCGGTGAAAACAGCCACCTCGGCGCGATCGTCAGCGCGCTGATCGCGCTGGAAGACGAGACCAAGGGGCAAAAGTCGGAAACGCCGGCCGCGCCCACGAAACTCGGCAACGCGGTCCATTAAGGCCTTGCACGGCTGGGGGATCAAGAGCTGTAAAAAAAAGTTTGCACGCCCCGGGAACTTATCTCCCGGGGCGGCGTTTTGCGTTGGGGCGCAAGTATTCCCTGCACGTCAGAACTCCCCCGCGTTCTTAACATCATGAGGAATGGTGCAATGACGGATAACAAATCGAAACAAGACCAACAGCAACGCCAGCAAAGCCAGCAGAACCAACAGGACATGCAGCGTCAGCAGGGCCAACAGGGCCAGCAGGACCGCGCGCAACGTCAGCAGAGCCAACAAGGCGAGCAGAACCGTCAACAGTCGCAGCAGTCACAGCAGGGTCAGCAGAACCGTAACCAACAGCAGAAATGACCGACTGGCCGCGGGTGTCCGCCGGGGCGCCTGAGGCTCAAGGAACCGCAATCCACCCCTTTTGCGGATTGTCCCCTCCCGCGCCGTCCGGTGCGGGAGGCGGATAAAAAAATGCCGCCGACGTCCCGCCGTCATCGTTTTATCACTCACCGTTCCATTCATTCATCGTCCGCCGCGTTGCTCGATCCAGACACCTCTGAAAGCCGAGAGATATGGCATCACGCGCTCCCTGGGCGATTTCCACCTCCACCGAAAATGAACTAGTCTTATGTCGGGTGCCCTGTTTAACCTTATCCTCCAGGCGCGCGTGATTCGCGCGGGGATACATTAGGATTTCCAACCATGTCGCTCTCCCACGAAATCGCATCGCATCTTCCATTCCTGCGGCGCTATGCGCGCGCGCTGACCGGCTCACAGGCCAGCGGCGACGCTTATGTGCGCGCCACCCTGGAAGCCATCGTGGAATCGCCGGACCGTTATCACCGCGATATGCATCCGCGTGTCGCGCTCTACCGCATGTTCCATGTGATCTGGTCGGGCACGCAACCGGCCCGCGGGCTTTCGGTGAAAGGCGATAGCGGCGACCGTTTTCGCGACCGTCTCGACGCTCTCGGCGTTGCCCGCCGCCAGGCGCTGCTGCTGACGGCGATGGAAGACTTCACGCAGGCGGAAGCCGCGCAGATCCTGGATAAGACGCCGGACGAGATCGGCCGCATGGTGAAGGAAGCCCTGTATGACCTCGTGGCGCAAAGCCCGACATCGGTGCTGATCATCGAGGACGAGCCGATCATCTCGCTCGACCTCTCGAACATCGTCGAGGAAATGGGCCACAACGTTTTCGCGGTCGTTCGTACGCGTAAGGAAGCCGTGAACGCCGTGGGCAAGTGGCGCCCGGGCTTGATCCTCGCGGACATCCAGCTCGCCGACAATAGCTCCGGAATCGACGCCGTCGCCGACATCCTGGAGCAAGTCGATGCGCCGGTGATCTTCATCACCGCTTACCCGGAGCGCCTGCTGACCGGCGAGCGCCCCGAGCCAACGTTCCTGGTGACCAAGCCCTTCATGGCCGACAGCGTTAAGGCGACCATCGCGCAGGCCTTGCTGCTGGCAGAAGATCAGCCCGACGCCTAGAAAATTCGCGACGAGAATTTTCGCAAACGCCGCTCGCTGAAAACGTGAGCGGCGTTTTCATTTCCGGATCCCGTGCCGCGATTTCGCCATACCGCCGCAATTTCGCCGCACGCGGCGGGCGAAAATCTTCGTCTCTCCCGTACATTCAGGAACTTCGCGGCGGCTCGGGAGTTAGTCCTTCGAGATTCCGCTCGGGGCAATTGTTGCCTCGAATGAAATAAGAGGACCTTTTCATGAAAGCCTTCAAAGTTCTTTTCGCGATTTTCATCACCACCTTTTCGCTGAGCCTCGCCGCCTGCAATACCGTTGAGGGTGTGGGTGAAGACGTGCGTTCCGCCGGCGACGCGATCGATGACGCTGCCGAAGACGCCCGTAAGTAATTCGGAGCGCCGCTCGTAGATAAAGGAGATTTCCCATGCTGAGTTGGGCTCTTGTATTCCTGGTCGTGGCCATCATCGCCGGCGTTCTTGGTTTCGGCGGTCTGGCCTCCGCGTCGGCCGGAATCGCGCAAATCCTCTTCTTCCTGTTCCTCTTGGTGTTCCTGGTGACGCTGGTGCTTCACTTGGTGCGCGGCAAGGCGCCGCCGCCGATCTAGGTCGAACGGAAAATCTTTAAGAGGCGATTGGGGTTTGATCCGTGCAGGGTCAAACCCCGAATCATTTGGCGAAACAGCGATGGTGCACGGCAGCGTCCCGCTTTTGTGAATTGAACGACTGGCGTGCTTCGCTTCTAGTGCGTCAGTTTTATTTGTAGGAGTTTTTCATGTCACCTCGCGATCTCACACATGGCCCGTTCACCCTGCCGCCGCTTCCCTTCGCCGAAGACGCGCTGGCGCCGGTGATCTCCGCGAAGACCTTATCCTTCCACTACGGCAAGCATCACAAAGGTTACGTCGATAAGCTCAATGAGCTGATCAAGGGCACGGACTTCGCGAACATGGCGCTGGAAGAGATCGTCGCCGAGACCAACGCCGATGATGAGAACAAGAAGATATTCAACAACGCCGCGCAGGTTTGGAACCACACTTTCTATTGGAAATGCCTGTCGCCCAAAGCGACGCAGCCGAGCAATGAACTCGCTGCAGCCATCACCCGCGATTTCGGTTCACTCGAAGCGCTCAAGAAGGAGTTGAAGGCGAAGTCGACTGATCATTTCGGAAGCGGGTGGGGTTGGCTGGTGGCCGAGGGCGGAAAGCTGAAGGTAAAAGACACCCGAGACGCCGAAACGCCCATCGCCTCGGACACGCCGTGCCTGCTCACGGTCGACGTGTGGGAGCACGCCTACTATCTCGACTACCAGAATGCGCGCAAAGACCATGTCGACGCGCTGGTCGAAAAACTCCTCAATTGGGATTTCGCGTCCGCGAACTTCGCTAAAGTGAAGTAACGCCCATCAATATGTAGTCGTGGCGGAGGCTGTGACCCACTAAGGAAAATGCCGCGGTGGTGGTACAGCCGCGGCACTTTACGTTTGGTTAGGGGAATCCGTCGTTAGATGCGCCCAGAAAGTAGCAAGACCACGACGATGATAAGTACTATGGAGAATGCACCGCTGGGGTAGTAGCCCCATGACCGGCTGTAGGGCCAGCTGGGCAACGCGCCAATCAGAAGGGCGATGAGCAGAATAAGTAGGATCGTGCTCAGCATGATTCTTTCCTTTTTATGAAGCTCGCTCTTCCTTGTAACGGTTGCCGCGTCCCAAGAGTTCCGGTCAAAGCACACGTGGGAGATTTGCAACCGGAGGAAGTGCCGGCCGTTGATAGGCCTATGATTCGCCAAAAGCGGAACAATCTTTACGTGTCGGGCATTCGCCTCTCGTCGATAACTGTTAGTGGGAAGGGACCACCCATGGATCTTCGTAAGAAACTCGAGAATGTCAGCGGCGCTGACATTGAAGCGATCATCGATGACCTCGCTGCCCTGAAGAAGGACGTGGCGAAAGCCATCAATCACGTGAAAAAGCTGAACCTGGACGACGCGCTCGATAGCGCGCGGGACATGGCGGACGATCTGCAGGACGATGCCGCCGATCTTTACAAGGACATGCAGAAGCGCGGCCGCAAGACCATGGTCGCAATGGAAAAGCAACTCGACGATCAGCCGATCGCGAGCCTTCTGATGGCCTTCGCGGCCGGCTTCGTGATCTCGAAGCTGTTCTTTCGCAAGTAAGACAAAGAAGACCGGATCCATGGACAAGCTCGTCAAGATGGCCTTGATGATGCTCGCCGAGATGCGGCTGGCGCAGCGCGTCAGCCGCTTTTCCGGCGCGGCAAAGTGGCTTGTCCTTGCTGCGCTGTGCGGTATCGGCGCGCTCTTCGCGCTGGTGGCGGCGCTGTGGCTCTTCCTGATCCCGCGCATCGGCTCCGATGCTGCCGCGCTCAGCATGGGTATACTGCTGGCGGCGCTGAGTGGGCTCTTCGCGCTGGTCGCGCGCGCGACCTTGCACCCGCATAAGGCGCCGCACGTCACTCAAGATGCGGGCGACGAGACCATGGCCGAACTCAAGGACATGTTCGTCAAGCACAAGGGCACCGCAATCTTGTCGGCGCTCATCGCCGGCATCGCCATGGCCAACAGCCGGAAATAATCCTCGAACGCCGCGCTCCTTCACCGTCGCGGCATTGGGTCCGCGATGAGTAAAGCTTTTACCAAAGAAACCGAAACCGACGACGCCGAGCTTCCCGAGGAAGCCGATGCACTTCCGATCGGAACGAAGAACTACGTCACGCCGCGCGGCCTTAAGCTGCTTGACGATGAGTTGCACGCCTTGTTGCGCGTCGAGCGTCCGAAGATCGTCGAGATTGTCTCCTGGGCGGCCGGAAACGGCGACCGCTCGGAGAACGGAGATTACATCTACGGCAAGCGACGCCTGCGCGAGATCGACCGCCGCGTGCGCTATCTCACCAAGCGCCGTGAGAATGCCGAATTGGTGGATCCCGCGCGCCAAAAAGTCTTGGAGCAAGTCTTCTTCGGCGCCACGGTCACCTACGCCACCAAGAAAGGCGACGAGCGCACCATCAAGATCGTTGGCATCGACGAAGCCGCGGGTACCGACGACGGCTCACTGGTGAGCTGGGTTTCTCCCATCGCCCGCGCGCTTGTGAAGGCCCGCGAAGGCGACATCGTGAAGCTCCGGACACCGGCGGGCGACGAAGCGCTTGAGGTGCTGGAGATCAGCTACGGGAAATGACCTCCAGCGCGGCGAGTTTCGCGCGCAGCGATTCATTCTCCGATTCAAGTGAAGCGACATGTGAACGCAGTGGCGCAATGGCCGCCGTGATCTCCGCATCGGTGAACCGCGGCGTGATGTGCTGCGCGCAATTCCAATCGAACGCTTCCAGATGAAAGAGCATCGCCCGCTCGACCTTGCCGTTGTACCCAGGCAGCGTGAGTTTCGCTGAAAGCCCCTCGTCCAGCGGCAGGCGCCTGATCTCGGCGCGCGCATAGATCTTCAGCCGCGCGCGGCGCGGATAGTCCATGAGGAACAGGCACACGCGATCGTTGGCCGCGATGTTGCCGGTGCTGATGTACTGCCGGTTGCCGCTGAAGTCGGCGAAGCCCAGCGTCTTCTCGTCAAGAACCTTGAGGACCCCCCGCGGCCCGCCGCGATGCTGGATGTAAGGCCAGCCCGTTTCCGACGTGGTCGCGACGTAGAAACTATCGCGCTCCGAAATGAATCCGGTCTCGTTGTCCGTAAAGGCGTCGAATGCGCGGTGACCTTTAAATCGCGCCCAATGGCCCGCGCTCCCGTTCTCGGCCTGGGCGGCCTGTACGCTGGGCGTAGATGCGATCTTCAGAAATCCATAGCTCATGGCGCTGCTTCTCAGCCAAATCAGCCTTAGGAGAAGCTGTACGCTCTATTCATATTTGGAATAATATGGGAATTATAAGAATAATTATCTCACAATAGGTAATATTAGTGGATCGCTTGGAAGCGATGGCAATCTTCGTGGCGGTCGTAGAAACGGGCAGCTTCACGCAAGCCGGACGGCGGCTTGGTATGCCGCTGCCATCGGTCAGCCGGAAGGTTGCCGATCTTGAAGCGCATCTCGGAAGCAGACTCCTCACCGTTCAACGCGCCGCCTCGACCTCACGGCGGCGGGCCAGGAGTATGTCGCGGCCTGTAGGCGCATCCTGCAAGAGACGAGCCAGGCCGAACGCAAAGCCTCCGGTGAATACGTCTCGCCTAAGGGCGATCTCGTCATTACCGCGCCCATCGTCCTTGGACGCCTGCATGTCGGGCCGGTCATCTCCGCTTTTCTTGCCGCTTATCCCGACATCGACATCCGGTTGGTGCTGTCCGACCGGAATGCCCAGCTTCTGGACGACCATGTCGATCTCGCGGTGAGGATCGGGAGTCTACCAGACTGTTCGCTCGTCGCGACGCAGGTCGGCACCGTGCGCCGCGTAGTGTGCGGCAGCCCGGATTATTTCGCGGCGCACGGCGTGCCGCAGAAACCAAGGGACATCTCCAAGCACGCCGTCATTGGCTTTGATGCCTTCGGGCCCGCGACTACGTGGAATTTCGCGGATTCCACCATCCCCGTCCGCACGCGTCTTTCCGTGAACACCGCCGAGGCGGCGCTGGATGCCGCGATCGCCGGCGTGGGCGTAACGCAGGTTCTGTCGTATCAGGCCGCACCGGCGGTCGCGGATGGAACGCTCCGGATCGTGCTTGAACGCTATGAGTCCGATCCGATCCCCGTGTCCGTCCTTCATGCGCAGCAGGGACTTCTTCCCCTGAAGGTGCGCAGTTTCATCGATTTCGCGGCGCCGCGTTTAAGAGCAAGCCTGGCGGCGATTTAGAGACGCGTAGCCAGGCGCGGCCTTAGTGGCCTGCGGCTTCGTGTTCCTTGGCGACGATTTCGCCTTCCGAGAACAGATACTCCTTCAATTCCTTGTCGAAGTCCTTGCTGTTACGCCGGATCCATTCGAGGGTCATGGCGGCGTGCTCGATTTCCTCGCGCATGTTGTGGAGCAGCACCGCCTTCAGGGCGGCGTCGTCGCAGTCGTCGGCTCGCTGCTGATACCAATCCACCGCTTCCAACTCTTCCATCAGTGACGTGATGGCTTGGTGCATATGGATGGTTTCCTTGCGAAGCCGCTCACGCGGGGCATGGAGATGGTCGCTGGCCATTCTTCGAACCTTTCAAAAGAGGGGGGATTGCGTCCTTGAACGTGCATTCACGCTGATTTGTTCTTGGTGCCCTCAAAAAACCGCCACTTTTCAGAGGCTTGATGGGGGATAATAGAGGCCTTGCCCGATCAGGGTATTCCGCGTTATTCGGCGGGCCAAGGCCGAGAAAACGGCTGCGGTTTGTTACAGGCAAAGGGAACGGAAATGCGTAAGGCACTGATTTTGACGTCGATGCTGCTGACGCCGGTGGCGGCACAGGCTGCGGGGGATCCCGTCGCGGGTAAGAAGCAGTTCGCGCCGTGCGGCGCCTGCCACACTGTGGAGAAGGGCGGCCCGAACAAGATTGGTCCGAATCTGCACGGGCTCATCGGCAAGAAGTCGGGCACCAATCATCCCGAGTACGCCTATTCCCCCGCCATGAAGAACGCCGGCATCACGTGGAGCGAAGAGGAACTGATGAAGTACCTCGTGAAGCCGCAGGAATATGTGAAGGGCACCAAGATGCCGTTCGTCGGCGTGCCGAATCCGGAAGTGCGCGCCAACATCGTCGCCTACGTGCTCGAAGCGACGAAAGACTAGCGATTCATCCACGCAAGACGCGGACGCGAAAGGGCTCCGGACTTAGGTTCGGGGCCCTTTTTGATTCGGTGCGTTGACTCGTATTATATTTCGAATATTCTAGAAATATGGAACCGGTGATCGCGGCCGCGGCCCTGTCCGCGTTAGCCCATGAAGGGCGCTTAGAAATATTCCGCCTGCTGGTTCAAGCGGGTCCGAAAGGATTGGTTGTCGGCGAGCTCGCCGCCAAGCTGGAAATGCCGGGCGCGACGCTTTCGTTTCACCTCAGCCAATTGAAGCACGCGGGCCTTATTCAGGCACGCCGCGACGGGCGGCGGTTGATTCAGACGGCGGATTTTGTGCGCATGAACGGCCTTGTCGCCTATCTCACGGAAAATTGCTGCGGTGGTGCGCCCTGCACGCCGGTCTGCGAGCCGAAGAGGGCGTCCCTCAAACAAAAGAAAATCAAAAAGAATGCGTAACGTCCTTTTTCTGTGCACAGGCAATTCGGCGCGCAGCATCCTGGCCGAAGGACTTTTGAATCATTGGGGCAAAGGTCAATTCCGAGCCTACAGCGCCGGCAGCTTCCCCAAGGGCGAGGTGCACTCGCTGGCGATTGAGACGCCGCGGCGCATGCCTTTGCCCACCGACGGACTGCGCAGCAAAAGTTGGAATGAATTTGCCGGCCCCGGCGCGCCGCACATGGATTACATTCTCACGGTTTGTGATCAGGCCGCCGGGGAGGTTTGTCCGATTTGGCCGGGCATCCCGTGAGCGCACACTGGGGGCAGCCCGATCCCGCGGCGGCAACAGGCACGCATGAAGAGCGGCTGGCGGTATTCCTGGAGGCCTTTCGTATCCTGCAGGTGCGCGTGCAATTCTTCCTGACATTCCGTTTCAAGGAGCTGAAGAGTGCCGACATCCAGACAAGGCTTTCGGACGCAGGAACGCTGGTCCCGGAGTAGGGCCGGTGAGTGAGCCCGTTCAACCGGCGTTTGCTCAGGCCGCTGTGAGTGAATTCGTCGCACCGCTTTCCTGTTCATCACCGTGGTCGGTTCCGGCATAGCCGCCGAAGGCTTGAGCGGCGGGAACGCCGGCCTTGCGCTCCTGGCCAACGCACTTGCGACGAGTGGAGCGCTTTACATGCTCATCTTGTCGTTCGGCAATGTGTCGGGCGCGCATATGAATCCCATCGTGACGCTCGCGGCGGTCTTTCTGAACGGCTTTCCCAAATCGCGAGCACCGATCTACATCGTGATGCAGGTTGCCGGAGCCATCTCCGGCGTTTGCCTCGCTCATGTGATGTTCGACCTTCCGCTTCTGCAAGCCAGCGGTCATGTGCGTTTTGGGCCGGGCGTCTGGGCCGGGGAGATTATCGCCACGTTTGGTTTGCTCATCGCTATCGCCCGCTGCTCCCCCTACGGCACGCAGACCGTCGGGGCCATCGTCGCGGCCTATATTGGCGGTGCTTACTGGTTTACCTCATCGACCTCGTTCGCCAATCCGGCCGTCACCATCGCACGGTCCTTTACGGATACCTTCGCCGGTATTCGCGGCGCGGATACACCGGGCTTTATCGCGGCACAAGTCATCGCATTGGCGTTGGGCGTTGCGTTCCTGAAATGGATGCGGGGCCCGTTACCGCCTAACAAGCCATCGCACGCTTGCACGACAATAAAAAGCCTACTCGTACCGCTGGGGCTTTTTTGATTCTGGAGGAAAGCTGCTATCCTGGCGCTCGGAAATAGGAGTGTCATGAAGAAGGTCTATCTTGCCGCCGCTGCGGCTCTTGTGCTGCTGGTCGGCGGCTACATCGCGGCCGGGCCATATCTCGCGCTCAATGGAATCCGCGACGGGATCGTCGCGGAAGACGAGGCGGCGCTGGCCGCTCACATCGACTTCCCCGTCCTGCGCGAGAGCATGAAAGAGCAGATTGCCGCCGCTATGACCGCCCGGATGGAGGAAAGATCCGGAGGTGACCCGGAGATGATCGCCATGGGCAAATTGTTCGCAAGCAAGATGGTCGAGGTGATGGTCGATAAAATCGCCACCCCCGCGGGCCTTGCGATGATGACCTCGACGAAGGGCGCGGAGGAGAGGTTGAACAAGGACAATGTGCTTACCGGCCTGGGCGTCTCCTACGAGGCGTGGAACCGCGTGGTGGTTACGCAGGCGCATAAACCCGACGCCACTTTGGTACTCAGCCGCGAAGGTTTGAGTTGGCGTTGGACAGGCGTCCGGCTGCAGCCGAAAGACGCGGCGCAGTAGCCGCAGGCATAGAAAAAGGCCCGGAGTTTTTCTCCGGGCCTTTTTGTTTCTCGTCTTTGAAGCGCTTACGCGGCGTTCCAGATCTCGGCGGCGCTTTCGACGCGCTTGCGCACTTCGCTCTGCTGCTTGATGAGCACGGCGGGCGTACGCGGGCCGAAGCGGTCGAACAGGCTCTTCTGATCGTCGATCTCACGCAACGCGGCCGTACGGTCGATCTGCATAAGGCTCTTGAACTTCGATTGATCGAAGGCGAGACCTTCCCACTTCAGGTCCTGATAGCGCGGCATGAAGCCGAACGGGCTTTCCACCGCTTCGCCGCGGCCATGGACGCGGTCCACGATCCAGGCGAGGGCGCGCATGTTCTGGCCGTAGCCGGGCCACATGAATTTGCCGTGTTCGTCCTTGCGGAACCAGTTCACGCGGAAGATCGCGGGCGGGTTCGTCAACTTCTCGCCAATCGAGAGCCAGTGCGAGAAATAGTCGGCCATGTTGTAGCCGCAGAATGGCAGCATCGCCATCGGATCGCGGCGAACGGCGGCTTGGTTCTCGGCGGCGGCGGTGGCTTCGGAGCCCATCGTGGCGGCGAGATAAACGCCGTGATTCCAATCGAAGGACTGGAACACCAGCGGGAAGGTGTGGCTCATGCGGCCGCCGAAGACGAACGCACCGATGGGCACGCCCTTCGGGTCATCCCATGACGGATCAAGGATCGGGCACAGCGTGGCCGGCGCGGTGAAGCGCGCGTTCGGATGCGCGGCGGGACGGCCGCAACCCGGCGTCCAATCCTTGCCCTGCCAGTCGATGAGGTGCGCGGGGGCTTCGTCGGTCATGCCTTCCCACCAAACATCGCCATCGTCGGTAAGCGCGACGTTCGTGAAGATGCAATTACGCTCGACGAGCTTCATCGCATTCGGGTTGGTTTTGACCGAGGTGCCGGGGGCCACACCAAAGTAACCCGCTTCCGGGTTGATGGCGCGCAGGGTGCCGTCGGCGGCCGGTTTGATCCAGGCGATGTCGTCGCCCACGGTCCAGGCCTTCCAGCCTTCGAAACCCTGGGGCGGAATGATCATGGCGAGGTTGGTCTTGCCGCAGGCGGACGGGAAGGCCGCACCGACGTAGGTCTTTTCACCCTTCGGCGACTCAAGGCCGACGATGAGCATGTGCTCGGCGAGCCAGCCTTCTTCCTTGGCCATCACGGAGGCGATGCGGAGCGCGAAGCACTTCTTGCCGAGAAGGGCATTGCCGCCGTAGCCGGACCCGAACGACCAGATCTCGTGGCTTTCCGGGAAATGCACGATGTACTTGTTGTCGTTGCACGGCCACGCGACGTCTTTCTGGCCGGGCTCGAGCGGGGCGCCGACGGAGTGGACGCACGGGACGAAGTCGCCGTTGCCGAGGACGTCGAGGACGCTCTTACCCATGCGGGTCATGATGCGCATGTTCACGACGGCATAAGCAGAGTCGGTGATCTGGATGCCGATGTGGGCGATATCCGAGCCGAGCGGGCCCATCGAGAAGGGGATCACGTACATTGTGCGGCCGCGCATACAGCCGGCGAAAAGCCCGTTGAGGGTTTCGCGCATCTCGGCCGGGTCGGCCCAGTTATTGGTCGGGCCGGTGTCTTCCTTGTCCTTCGTGCAGATGAAGGTGCGGTGTTCGACACGCGCAACGTCGCCCGGGTGCGAGCGGCAGAGATATGAGTTTGGACGCTTCTGTTCGTCGAGACGGATGAATGTTCCGCCCTTGACCATCTGGTCGCACAGCGCGTCGTATTCTTCTTGCGAGCCGTCACACCAGTGAATGCGATCCGGCTTGCACAGGGTCGCCATCTTATTCACCAGCTCATTCAGTTTGGTGTTGCTGGTGGCCACACGTACGTCCTTATTCACCGTAGTCCCTTCAAAAAACGTCGATGTTCTGGGCCGTTCTTTGCATCCGAGACCCTTAAGTGCAAGGGGGTGTTTCGGTAAAATCCAGTTCATCTGTGGATAAATTAAGCGACTTCGTAAGGTGAACTTACAAGTGCGCGGAATTGACGGGTAAAAACGGACTACTTACGCTGCCGACGTCCGCCAAGTGTGCACTGCACAAGCAAAATATCCCGACCGAGCATGGGCGGGAAATCGCTTACAAGGTCTTCGAGGGGTCGCCGTCCGATGAAAAACCTGCGTTTCACGCTTTCCGAGATTCGCGCCGCATATGCCGCCGGAGCGCGGGTTGCCGATGTGGTTCAGGAGGCGGTGCACCGTGCGGATCGCTACGTTCAGCAAAGCGGTGTGTGGATCACGCGCATTCCCGCGGACGCCTTGAACGCGCGCGTGAAGGCGTTGGAGTCTCTCGACGCGGCCGCGCGCGCGAAGATGCCTTTGTTCGGCATGCCCTGTGCCATCAAGGACAATATGGACCTTGCCGGCTATGAGACGACGGCCGCCTGTCCCGCCTATGCTTACAGCCCAAAGGAGTCCGCGTTCTCCGTGCGCCGCCTGGAGGCCGCGGGCGCGGTGATCATCGGCAAGACGAACATGGATCAATTCGCGACCGGCACGGCGGGTCTGCGTTCGCCCTACGGCACGCCGCGTTCGGTGTTCGGGCGCGACTATGTGGCCGGTGGATCGAGTTCGGGGTCGGCGGTTGTGGTGGGCGCGGGCATCGTGCCTTTCGCGCTGGGGAGCGACACGGCAGGTTCAGGGCGCATCCCGGCGGCCTTCAACAACATCGTCGGTCTGAAGCCGACGCGCGGCATTATCTCGGCATCCGGCGTGGTGCCGTGTAACCGCTCGATTGATTGCGTGGCCGTACTGGCCCACAGCGTCGAGGACAGCATGACCGTGCTCGATGCGCTGGCAGAGATGGATCCCGCTGACATTTATTCGCGCGTGCGCGTTTCGATCCCGGCGCGCGCGCCGGGTGGATTCACCTTCGCGGTTCCCGCAGCGGCCGATCTCGAGTTCTTCGGCGATACCGAGAACGCACAGATGTTCGCCGGCGCGGTGGCGACCATGGAGCGTATCGGCGGGAAGAAGATCGAGGTGGATTTTGCGCCGTTCCGCGATGCCGGCAGCCTTCTGTATGGCGCCGGCTTCATCGCCGAGCGCGTCGTGGACCTCGGCGCTTTCATGGAAGCGCACGAAGGCGAGTGTCACCCCAACGTTGTGAAGTTGATCCTGGGCAACAAGGACCGTAAGGCCACGGAAGTGTTCGCGGGGATGCACAAGCTCGAAGCCCTTAAGCGCCAGGCGGCCGATATTTTCGCCGGCGCGGATTTCCTCCTGGTGCCGACATCGCCCCTCCAATCGACCGCCGCCGAAGTGGAAGCCGACCCCATAGCGCTGCCGTGGAAGTTCAGCTTCTACACCGGGTTCGGGAACATCCTCGATCTCGCGGCCTTCGCTGTGCCGGCGGGGATCAACAATCGCGGCCTTCCGTTCGGCATTCAGTTGGTGGGTCCGATGTTCTCCGAAGCCCGCATGGCGCCCGTGGCGAGCGCTTTCATGAAGGCGGCGGGTGTGGTGACTGGGGCGCCTGCGTAGCTATTTCCTTGGTCATCCTTGACGCGAAGCGTCGAGGATGACGATAAGCTGAGTCAGCTGCTGCGCAAAAAAAGCCGGCGCAGGGGGGAGGTCCCTGGCCGGCTCTAGGTGAGGTCCCTGGGGGGACCTGCGAAAACTACGAAAGGGCAGTCGCGCCTACTTAGATCGCGGCGGCGCCGCGTTCGCCCGTACGGATACGAACGACCTCGCTGATGGGCGAGACGAAGATCTTGCCGTCGCCGATCTTGCCGCTTTGCGCGGCCCCGCGGATCGCTTCGATGGCGGCCTCGACCTGCGGGTCATCCACCACAACGTCGATCTTCACCTTCGGCACGAGATCAACCACGTACTCGGCGCCGCGATAAAGTTCGGTGTGGCCTTTCTGACGGCCAAAGCCCTTGACCTCGAGCACGGTCAAACCCTGTACGCCGATGTCATTCAGAGCTTTCTTCACTTCATCCAGCTTGAAGGGCCGGATAATCGCTTCGATCTTTTTCATATTCTGGTCTCCTGTTCGGATGTACCGGTCACCACGGGAGTGATCCCGTGAATTGAAGTTTTCCTGCGTGGGGCTGATCCGGCGAGCACATGAAGCGCCGAAGGCCCAAGCTTACCATCCAGGGATCGAGGGGGGGAAGTTCGCCACACCGAAGTTGACTTCGTATGTGGCGAACCTCTGTCGAGCGCGTCCCCGCTTCCCCTAGGGATTAGTTAACGACCTCGCCGTGGAGGACGATATCCAACCCTTCGCGCTCTTCATCCTTCTCGACGCGCAGGCCGACGATGAGGTCGACGACCTTGAGAATGATCGCGGTAACAATGGCGCAGTAAACGATCGTGACGCCGACACCATAGAGCTGAGTGATGACCTGAGCGCCGTTGCCTTCGATCAAGCCGTGAGCTTCGACCGGACTGATGGCTTCGCGGGCGAAGACACCGGTCAGGACCGCGCCGATCACGCCGCCGACACCGTGAACGCCGAAGGCATCCAAGCTGTCGTCGTAGCCGAGGGCGTGCTTGAGCGAGGTGGCGCCGATGTAGCAGCCGACACCAGCCACGAGGCCGATGATGAGCGCGCCCATCGGATCAACGAAGCCGGCCGCCGGGGTGATGGCGACGAGACCGCCAACAGCACCGGAGATGATGCCCAGGACGCTGGGCTTACCTTTGAACGCCCATTCGATGAGCATCCAGGCGATACCAGCAGCGGCGGCGGCGATCTGCGTGACGGCCATGGCCATACCAGCGTTCATGCTGGCGCCGGCCGCGGAACCGGCGTTGAAGCCGAACCAGCCGACCCACAGGAGCGAGGCGCCGATGACGGACAGCACGAGGTTATGCGGCGGAAGCGGTTCGGTGCCGTAACCGATGCGCTTGCCGAGCATGAGCGCGGCGACGAGGCCGGCCACGCCCGCGTTGATATGCACGACGGTGCCGCCGGCGTAGTCGAGGACGCCCGCGGTGCCGAGGAAGCCGCCGCCCCACACCCAGTGAGCGATCGGCACGTACACCAGCATGCTCCACGCGGCGGTGAAGATCATCAGCGCCGAGAACTTCATACGGTCAGCCACCGCGCCGCAGATCAGGGTCGGGGTGATGATGGCGAAGGTCATCTGGAAGGTCATGAAGACCGATTCCGGAATGGTTGCGGCGAGCGGATGCACGCTGTCCAGACCCATGCCCGAGAGGAACAGACGGCTGGTGCCGCCGATCAGCGAGGAGCCTTCGGTGAGCGCGAGGCTGTAACCCGCGACCATCCAAAGCACCGTGATGAGACAGGTGATGGCGAAGCTCTGCATCACGGTCGCCAGCACGTTCTTCTTGCGGACCATGCCGCCGTAGAAGAGCGCGAGGCCCGGGATGGTCATGAGCAGAACGAGCGCCGTGGAGATGAGCATCCACGAGGTGTCGCCCGTGTCGAAGGACGGACCCGCGGGTGCTTCGGCGGCCGGAGCTTCAGCGGCGGGTTGCGCGGGTTCAGCAGCCGGAGCTTCGGCGGGCGCCGCGGCTTCGGCGGCCGGAGCGGCGTCTTGCGCGAGCGCCGTATGCATCACAGGTGCAGAAAGTGTAAGCGCGAACACGGCCCACACCATCGCGGTTATCGTAGTCCTCAAACGTTTCATGTGGTGGCTCCCCCAGTTGGGTCGTTAAAGAGGACCGCCGCGGCCAGAGGGCCGCGGCGGTGTTGGCGAATTAGAAAGCTCTGGAGATCTTCACGACGAAGCGGTCGTCGGCGAGGTTGCCCGCCGAATGCAAGTCGCTGTCGTAGTAGCGGAGGTCGAGGCTGAACCACTCGGGGATGTTCAAAGTGCCACCGATGTTCCAGTCGGAGTAGTTCTTCACGCCTTCGAGGGCCGAGTAGCCCGCGCCGGCGGAAATGGCGAACATTTCGCCGATCGGCGCCGAGAGAACGGCGCTGTAGTAGATCGACGAGTCCTTATTGGTGGGGCCGAAGATGTCCGGCGTGTAGTTAATGCCGACCGTCGCTGCCATCGGGCCGAAGTTGTAGCCGGCCTTACCGTAGACTTCCCAAAAGTCATAGCCGGGCGCCGAGGAAGATGGGTAGGCGTAGTACAGGAAGCCGAGGTCGTATGTGAAGTTGTCGACCGCGCCGCGATAGCCGGCGTACATGTCGAGTTCCATGCTGGCGTCGTCGCCGAATTCGATGGAGGAGGCCCAGGTGCCGACATAGAAGCCGGCGCCGCTATCCCAATCGAGACCGCCTTGGATCGCGGGGTCCTGCAGCGTCTGCGTCACGCCGCGGAATACGTAATCGCTGACGATGGCGACGTTGCCCGTGAAAGTGCCGGGCAGCGCGCTGTCCTGAGCGCTGGCCGCGAACGGCGTGGCGATCGTGAGGGCCGCACCAAGCAGGCCGACGATTTTGGTTTTCATTTTTATCCCCTCTCGCAAATTAGGTTCTCCAAACCGACGCTCCGCGCTTCCCCGCGATTGCGTCAGTCCGTCGGGCACAAGCCCGCGAATACTATTGCAAGGGTTGTGCCAGTTTTGTGCGGCGCAGCAATTATGCCGCAGTGCCAGAGATTCAGACAGGAATCCAAAGGGTTAGGAAATAGCGGCTGGCGATAGGGCACCGAATGGCACTCCTTTAGAGCGCCTAAAATTTAATCATATAAAATTAATGATTAAAATTTATGCAATATATGGTCGTTTGGTATGCGACGTGCGCCGGGAAAGGCGACCGAGGGCGACGCGCTCTATTGTTTGGCGGCGAGATCGAAGTAGGCGATCGCGCCCGCATGCCAGGGCAGGGTCATGGCCCGGTGGGCGTCCTCGCGCCCGACCATGGCTCCGGTAAGGCTGCCGAGCGGCAGGTAATCGACCTGGGTGAGCATGAGGTCGAGCAGGCTGGCGGCCTCCTTGGCCGGCACTGTATTCACCGAGACGAGCATCGCGACGGCGGCTACGGCCGCGAGAGGGCGCGTCTGGCCGGGATAGGTGCGGGCCGGGATGGTGATGGCGACATAGCTGGCCATGCCGGTGGTGAGGAAGGCGATGGCGTCGCTGTCGAAGGGCAAAAGGCGAATGGGACGCCGCGCGGCGAAGTCGCGCAGGGGTGCGCTCGGGAGCGGTGCGGTGACAATGAGCGCATCGAAGGCGCCGGCTTCCAGTTGATCGAGGGCGGTCGCGGTCGGCACGGCGGCCAGCGGCGCGGCGAGGGCGGACAGGGGAACGCCGTGACCGCGCAAGACGGCTTCGGCTTCGACCGCATCGACACGCGCGGTGCCGGCAACCCCGACATGTTTGCCGAACAACTCAGCCGGAGAACCGATGGTGCTGCCCTCCTTCACGATCACATGCACGGGCTCCGGATAGAGTGCGGCGAGCGCTTCGAGTTTGTACGGCCCCGTATCGGCGTAGGGCGCAACGCCGTTGGCCGCGAGCGCGGCTTCGGTGTTGCGCATGACGATGGCCGTGACACGTCCGTCGCGCAGAAAATCAAGCGCTTCCTGCGGGCCCTTCGTCGCAACGTTGGCGAAAACCATATTATTGCTATTGGCTGTGCGTTGAACGGCGTCGCCCAAATGCCAATAAACCGAGCCTTCGACGTCGGTGGCGATCGAGACGCCGCCGTCGTGGCGCGCGGCGCGGCCGGCGACGGCGCGGCGCGCCAGCTTCCATTCGTCATATGAAATGGCGGTGCGCGAGGCGCGCCACGTTTTCTCAAGGTTTGCGATGCGGCGCTTGAAGCCATTGCGAATGTCGGACACGAGGACGAAGCTCGGGGCCTCCTTTGGAGCGGCTTCGGGCGGTGTGGTGTCGAGCTTGAGTGTGTCGCCGTCCTTGAGATAGGCGAGGCCGCCGCGCACAGAGATCATGTCGCCGGCCGCGTTCCCATTTGGCTTCACGCCGCGGATCTGGTCGGGCGCCGCGTCCATGAGGAGGGCGAGGGTCGCGATATTGATCTGATCCCAGGCCCCAAACCGATGGTCGCGTTTTACACGCAATGCGGCGTCGTAACCGACGCGCACTTTTTCGCCGGGTCCTAAATAGGGCAGCACGCGCGTGTGCTGCGCCGACACAACCTCAAGCAGGCCGGGTGCGAAGTTGGCTTCGATGAGGACTTGCAAATCGCTTCTGAGGATTTCATCCGCGGGCGCGCGCGTGCACGCGGTAAGGGCAACCGTAAGGCTCGCGAAAAGAAAAACGCGTAGAGCTTTCATGCCCCCCCCCCGGCAACCTTATCTACTTTGCGCGCCGTTGACGGCGCCACCGGTTGAACGCCGTCGTCATCCGGTGAACGAGTTTCTTCACGATCGGAATGTCGATCGCGAGGACCGCAAGTCCGGCGGGAACCATCCAGAACCCGAGAATGGGCAGGAACCCGACAAGTCCGGAGAGGACAAGGAGGATTCCCGCCACGATCCGCACCGGCTTGGGTAGGCGCGTCACCTTCTCCCGGAAGGTTTTTATTTTCTGGCGGAACGTCATAGGCACCCTAGCATATGGAGGGGCTTATATAACCTCGCAAGTAAGGCAAAAAAGTAGCGCCGTTGTGGCCCTGATGAGCAGAAGTACAAACCGCTTTTGCGGCCCATGGCGGCCAAGTCAAAAAAAGACCTGATCCGATCAATTGATCGGATCAGGTCGGAGGCTTTTCATCACGCGCTACTAAATATTGATCGACGCGTTCAGTGGTGCGCCGCCGCCTCTATATTTTGTTTGCGCGACTGCACGACGCGCTCGGCGTCGCGGCCGATCAATTCCTGATAATGGCTGAATAGCGATTCAAAGGTACCGATGCCTTGCGTGATGGAGCGGATTTCGGTGATGAGATCCTGCATCGCCGCTTCGGGCATGTTGACGTGGATCTCCTCCCAACCGTCCCAGCCTTCGCGGGCGTTGAAGCCGAGGATCTGCGCCCGCCTTTGCGTGATGGCCCGCTGCACACGCGAGGTGAACTCAGTGGGCATGTAGATTTTTACATCGTAGATGGGTTCGAGCAGGACCGGCTCGCATTGGGGAAGCGCCTCTGTCATGGCCTGACGCCCCGCAGTGCGGAACGCCTGGTCCGAACTGTCGACGCTGTGATACTGGCCGTCGTAGAGACGCACGTTGATGTCGACGACGTTGAACCCGAGCGGGCCGTGCGCCGTGTTGTCTTTCAGGCCCGCTTCCACCGCCGGGATGAAGTTTTTCGGCACCACACCGCCGACAATCGAATCCGTGAAGACGAAACCAGAGCCGCGTGGCAGCGGTTTGATCTCCACGCGGATGTCCGCGAATTGGCCGTGTCCACCCGATTGGCGTTTGTGGCGCGCGTGGTGGGTAATGGCCTTGCGGATGGTCTCGCGGTAGGGCACTTGCGGCGTGTGGGTCTCTACCGTGAGATCGAACTTCCGCTTCAGCCTTTCGAGTGCGATTCCGAGTTGAATGTCGCCTTGTCCGCGCACCAGGAGCTCGGAGGTCTCGTTGACGTGATCGATGGAAAGCGAGGGATCTTCCTCGCTGATCTTGCGCAGGGCCTCGCCGAGTTTGACGTCGTCCTTGCGCTCCTTGGCCGAGATGGCGACGGTGAACAGCGGTGTGGGCGGTTTCGGCCACGTCTTCGGGGCAAGGGCCGCGCTTTCCGTCAGGATCGAGCCCGCCTTGCCGGCGTCGAACTTGCTCAGCGCGACGATGCCGCCCTCATTGATGTTCAGCAGTTTGCCGGATTTCGCCTGCTTTGGTTCGCCGGCCTCCTGCATGTTGCTGATGCGCACCCCCGCGAGGGTATCGCCGTCTTTCAGCGCGCCGCGCCAGAGACGTGTGAGGGACAGCTTGCCGACGTGCGGCGCGTAGACGGTCTTGAATATCTGCGCGACAGGCGCGCCCGCGGGAATCCCAAGGCGGTCGGCGGTGGCGCTGGCGGGCGGAACCTCGTGACGCAGCGCCTTCATCAGGCGCCGCACGCCGTGGCCGTGTTCGGCGGCGCCAATCATCACCGGGACGATGAGGTCTTCCTGCATCTCGCGGGTGAGATGGCGATAGACTTCGCCGCGTTCCGGCACGACATCCTCGAGAAGTTTCTCGAGCAGGGCATCGTCGAAGTCCGACAGCTTTTCGATGAGCTGCCGCCGCGCGCCGTCCAATGAACCGTCGCCGACCTTCTCGATGGGGATGCGCTCGGACGCCTTGTCCTCGATATAGTGATAGGCCCGTTCGGCCACGAGATCGACATAACCGGTGATGTGGCCGCTTTCCGTGATCACGGCGTGGCGCAAGACGAGCGGCCGCGCGGACTGGCGCTGCGCCGCGGCGAGGAGTTCCTGGACCGCGTTCACGTCGGCGTCGATCTTATTGATGAACAGGAAGTGAGGGATCTTGTGGGCGTCGAGGAAGCGCAGAAGGGGGCCGAGCGCCAGCATGCGGGTTTCATCCGGATCGGCGACCACCACGACGGCGTCGGACACCATCATCGCCTGTTGCGATTCCTGGATGAGATCGACCGCGCCGGGGCAGTCGAGCACCACCCAATCGTCGCCAAGGTAATTGAAGCGGATGGGCGTGATCTCGGTGGACATATGCCGCGCGCGCGATTCCGGACTGACGTCGCTCACCATAGTGCCCGCTTCAATGCTTCCTCGTTTCGGAATGGCCCCGGCCGCGACCAACATGCTTTCAATGAGCGTGGTCTTGCCGCTGGATTGCGGTCCTACCAGGGCCACGCATCGTGTGCCCTTGATGGTTCCAGTGCTTCTCGCGGTGTTGTCAGCCATGGCGTCTTCCTCCTTCGAGATGAGAGCGGGCATGAATAGGCGCGACAAACAAAAAGGGACCCGTAGGGTCCCTTGCTTATCCGCGCGCGTGCATATGTACGGCGATGTGGCGAGCGGTGCTCGTCTCCTTCCTGTTGCGTCGATTAGATAGTGATGCGTGCGTCATCTTCCCTGCGTAGCTCTTGAAAGGAAAGCTTAGCAAAGCTGATGCGGCGAGCTAAAGCGCGGAGATAGTAATGTTGCTCCGCACACAAACAGCGTGTAACAACGCCGCGCCCACGACGGCTGTGCAGAAGCCTTTGATTCCTGTACATTGTTGCGATGTTTACGACTAACGGTAGGTAGGGATCATGACCCGTACGCGCACGATCCTGACGATTTTTGCACTTATGGTTGGCTTTGCGGTCATCACGCCCGCACGCGCCCAAGTCATGCCCAGCCAGGGCATCGACCTGCCGTGGTTCACGTCCAAATCGGAAAAGGCGCAGCGCGACGCTTGCCGGCGTAATCTGCCGGAATGCCGCGCATCCGTGCGCGCGGAAATGGCGATCGAAGAATCCATCACGGTGATCGTACCGTGGGCGGGGCTCGGCATCGCGATCCTTGGTGTCCTGTTCTGGCTGCGTGCGCAGGAGAAAAAGCGCGAGCGGAAAAAGAAGCTCGCGCGCATGCATCACACGCCGGGTGCGTTCAAGAAATTGGACAAGGACAAGCAAGACCGCCGCGACCGTGACGGCGACGACGAGGAAGCCAACGGGGCGGCGTATTAGCGGCGGTCGTCAGCTCAGCCTCACATGTCATCGCCCGCTTTATGCGGGCCATCCATCCGGCAACGAATATGGTGCCGGTCGATAAATGGATTGCCCGCATATAGCGGGTAATGACAGTGAATTTTTACGATACATGTTCATGCAAAAACGCCGCGCCGAAATTGGCGCCGGCGTTGTCGATGCCGTGCTGTAGGCCCGGAATGATCATGCTTTGCACCGGCACGCCGAGCTCCTTGAGTACTTTTTCCGTTTCGACGGTGGCGCGCACCGGAATGACCGGGTCCTCGGCGCCATGCACAAGCGCGATCGGCGGCTTGGTCTTGATCTCGCCGGGAAGCTTGTCGGCCGCGCTCAATGCGCCCGAAAACCCGAGGATGGCGCCGATCTTCTGCGTACGGCGCAGGCCCACATGCAGGCTCATGATCGTGCCTTGGGAAAAGCCGATCAGCGCAAGGCGCTCCGGCGCCAGGCTGTGCGCCGCGAGGATCTGATCCAGGAAAAGATCGAGACGCACGGCGGCTTTCACGACGCGTTCGTTCATGGCGCGGAAGGTCTCACCCATGCGCAGGGGATCGCG
Organism: Rhodospirillaceae bacterium; assembly: GCA_041906145.1. Lineage (GTDB taxonomy): Bacteria > Pseudomonadota > Alphaproteobacteria > Rhodospirillales > Rhodospirillaceae > SHVO01. The sequence goes on from JAYRJU010000009.1 coordinate 102,035, forward strand.
CTGGATGGCTTCGGGATCAAAGCCGGCGAGGCTGTACCACTGACGTCCGCCCATCATGCCGCCTTCCCAAGGATCGGGCGCATTGGGCGAATAGAAGATTGCATCGGGCAAGGCGTGCGCGAAAAACGGGGCGAGGGAGATAAGGTCGTCGCCGTTGGAGCCGTAGCCATGCGCGAACACAACAGCCGACGTGGGGGCCTTGCCGGAAGCCGGCGCGCGCACAGGGCCTTGAAGTGCATCAACATTCGCCATCACGACCTCGTGCTATCCTCGCGCTGTAAAACAGTCTTATGCTGTAGCCGATGTCCGAACATGACGCCATCCTGTTTGCCAATGCGGCGTTTTACGCCGCGTTCGCCACGCGCGACGTGACAGCGATGGAGACGGTGTGGGCGAAGGATGCGCCGATCAGCTGCATCCATCCCGGACGGCCGGCGCTCAGCGGCCGCGCCGCCGTGATGCGAAGCTGGAGCGCAATCCTCGGCAACCCGGAGGTGCTCACGATATCGAGCCACGGCGAGACCGTGCAGCTGCTGGGCGATGTCGCGCTGGTGACATGTATCGAGCAGATCCGGATTGGCGCGGGCGCGCAATTCCTGGCGGCGACCAACGTTTTCGTGCGCAGCGGTTCCGTTTGGCTGATGGTGCACCACCAGGCCGGCGGGGCGCAGATCGACCCGGCGACCCTGAAAACCGAGGAAAAAGGCCCCCCAAACTAAGCCGCCAAATGAGCGCCGGGCCCACCCTTGCCCGGTTGCGCCGCAGGGCGCACTTGTCTATAAACCGCGCAAATTTGGGTCTTTCTTTTACCACCTCATTCCGGAGCGAGACGTAAGTCATGGCTAATCAACGCACCTTTTCGATCATTAAGCCCGACGCCACCCGCCGCAACCTGACCGGCGCCATCAACGCCATGCTGGAAAAGGGCGGTCTGCGCATCGTCGCGCAGAAGCGCCTACAACTCTCCCGCGCTCAGGCGGAAGCTTTCTACGGCGTCCACAAGGAGCGTCCGTTCTTCAACGACCTGTGCAACTTCATGATCTCCGGCCCGATCGTCGCTCAGGTCCTCGAAGGTGAGAACGCCGTGGCGCGCAACCGTGAGATCATGGGCGCGACCAACCCGGCGAACGCCGCTGAAGGCACGATCCGCAAGGTCCACGCGGAATCGATCGAAGCCAATTCGGTCCACGGTTCTGACTCGCCGGAAAACGCGGCCATCGAAATCGCGTTCTTCTTCTCCGGCATCGAAATCGTCGGCTAACGAACGCAGCGCGGGCGGGCCTCATGACCATGATGCCCGCCCGTCCGCGTATCGGTTTCCTCGCGTCCCACAACGGGACGAACATGCGCGTCATCGTCGCGGCGATGCGCGCCGGTGCTCTCAACGCCGACCCCGCCATTCTCATTTCCAATAATCGCGACAGCCCCGCTATCGTCTGGGCGGGCGAGAACAACGTGCCGTGGGCGCACCTCAGCGCCAAGGTCACCGGATCGGACGACGCGACAGACGCCGCGATTGCCGAAGCGCTGAAAAGCCACGGCGCGGATCTCATCGTCCTGGCGGGCTATATGCGCAAGCTGGGCCCGGCGACTTTGAAGGCCTATCAGCGGCGCATCCTCAACGTTCATCCCGCCTTGCTGCCGAAGTTCGGCGGCAAGGGCATGTACGGCGCTTTCGTGCATGAGGCCGTGCTGAAAGCCGGTGAGCGCGAGAGCGGCGCGACCATCCATGTCGTCGACGGCGAATACGACCATGGCCCGGTGGTGATGCAGGCCGCTGTGCCCGTGGAGCCGGGCGATACGGCGCAAACCCTGGCCGCGCGCGTGCAGGCGCGCGAGCAGACGCTTTATCCGGAAGTCTTGCGGAAAATCATCTCGGGCGAGATCGATCTGGATCGGCTCGTATAATGCCCTGTCGTCCTTGGCTGCGCGCGGCAGCGCCTCATTTAGAGGGCGGGCCTACGCCCGCCGTGCGCCGAGGACCCAGGGGTTTTTCGTATTTGGTTTAAAAACAAAACACCCTGGATCCTCGCGGCTTCGCCGCAAGGATGACGGAGCGTTGTGGGCTAATCCAGCCAGCGATCCAGGTTCAGCATCTTCACGCGCGGCTCGGCGTCACGGCTGACGACGATGCCGATACGCATGACGGTTTCGCCGTGGCTGGTGAGAAGCTTCGTAGCTTCTTCAGCTTTCTCGGGCGAAACGACGACGACCATGCCGACGCCGCAGTTGAATGTGCGGGCGAGTTCGGCGCTTTCAATGCCGCCCTGTTTGGCGATCCACTTCATCATCGGCGGCAGCGAGATGGCGCCCGCGTCGATGTCGGCGCCGACACCGTCCGGCAGAACGCGCGGCACGTTATCGACGAAACCGCCACCGGTGATGTGGGCGAGGGCCTTGATGTGTCCGGCGCGGATGGCGGCGAGGCAGCTCTTCACATAAATGCGGGTCGGCGTGAGCAGGGAATCCGCCAGCGTGCCGATGCGCGCGAACGGGGCTGGGCTGTCGTAGCCGAGGCCGCTTTTCTCAACGACGCGGCGCACTAGTGAATATCCATTCGAGTGGAAGCCCGACGAGGCAAGACCAAGAATGATGTCGCCTGGATTGACGGTCGCGCCCGTGAGGGCCTGTTCGCGTTCGACGGCGCCAATGGCGAAGCCGGCGAGGTCGTAATGGCCCGGAGCATACATGCCGGGCATTTCGGCGGTTTCTCCACCCACGAGCGCGCAACCGGCGATCTTGCAGCCTTCAGCGATGCCCGCGATGACTTCGCGCGCGGAGGCGACGTCGAGCTTGCCGGTGGCGAAGTAGTCGAGGAACAGGAGCGGTTCGGCGCCCTGCACGACGAGGTCGTTCACGGACATGGCGACGAGATCAATTCCAATGGTGCGGTGCTTGCCCGCGGCCTGGGCGACTAGGAGTTTGGTGCCGACGCCGTCTGTGGTGGCGACGAGTACCGGATCCTTGAAACCGGCGGCCTTGAGATCGAAGAACGCGCCGAAGCCGCCGAGAGAGGCATCGGAGCCCAAGCGCGACGTAGCCTTGGCCAACGGCTTGATGGCTTCCACGAGAGCGTTACCGGCGTCGATATCGACCCCGGCGTCTTTGTAGGTTAAACCGTTCTTCATGAATGCTAAATTCGACCCTAAGGACGCCCGCGCGCGTTCCCGCTGCGGGCGAATTATCTTTATTTGAAACAGGTTATGGCAGGTGCCGTTGTGAGGGCCAACATACTTAATCGACGCCGCTTTGCAATGGCCGTAGCAGGGGCTGTTTCGGCCCTTCCGATCAGCGTTTCTTTGCTGTCCGGACGCGCCTTTGCCCAGACCGCGGCGGTCCCGACGCGCCGGGTGACGGACGTTTTCGTGGCCGAATCGGTGCCCGTGGACGTGACGGCGGGGAGCGTGGGCGAAGCCCGCGACCGTGGCCTGACGCAGGGCCGCGTGCTTGGCTTCCGCCGCATCCTAGAGCGCATCGTGGCGCGCGACGATCTCGCGCACGTGCCGCAGCAGAGCGCCGAACAGATCATCGAGATGGTACGCGAGTTCTCCATCGCCAACGAGCGCAGCTCGGCGGTGCGTTATCTCGCCGAGCTTACGGTGCGCTTCAATCCAAACGCCATCCGCCAACTTCTGCGCAACGCGGGCGTTCCCTTCACTGAGACCTTGAGCCGGCCTCTGGTGGTCGTGCCCGTGATGGTGACGGGCGGCAACGCCAGCCTATGGGGCAGCGTGTGGCATGATACGTGGCTGCGCTCGGAACCGGATGGCGGCCTCTTGCCGCTGATCGTTCCGACGGGCGACGCGCAGGACAACGCGCAAGTGACGGCGGCGGCCGCCACCTCGAAAAACGCAGGTCCTCTGCTGCAACTCGCCGAGCGTTATCAGGCCGGCGGCGCGCTGGTCGTGGTCGCCACCATCGACGGCAACGGACCCATCAGCATGGAGATCAGCGAGATCCGCGCCGACATGCCGCCGGTGGAAACCGCGGTCACGCATTCCGGCGCGCCTGGGCAAGCCGCACCGGAAGTCATCGCGGGCGCGGTGACCACGGCCGTAAGCGCGGCCGCCGACAGCTGGCGCCGCCGTAACCGCGTGTCGTTCGGCGTGAAGAGCCAGATGACCGCGCTGGTGCCGGTGACGGACCTGAAGGAATGGCTGAGCATCCGCAATCGGCTGGGCAACGTCGCTCTGGTCGATCAGGTGGACGTACAGGCAATGACGCGCGACCGCGTGCAGATCACCATCCATTACGCGGGCGCCGAAGATCAGCTTCGTCTCGCCATGGGTCAGCACAATCTGGCCTTCACGCAGCAGAACGGCGTTTGGGTACTGGAGAATGCGGGCGCGGCGCGCCGTGCGTTAAATCAACCGGGGAGCCAGCCGGGCGCCGCGGCCGAAGGCACACCCCCGTGAAATACCCGTGTTCCGCATGAGTGAGGCGCGGACGGCCACCCAGCTTGCGCTCGATCTCGGTCACCGGCCGGCGTTCGGGCGCGAGGATTTTCTGGTCGCGCCGGGAAACCAAGACGCCGTGGAATGGATCGACCGCTGGCCCGCATGGCCGGGTCATGTGCTCGCGCTGTTTGGCCCGGCGGGGTGCGGCAAGTCACACCTCGCGCAGGTGTTCGCGCTGCGCGCGCAGGCTGTCGCAATCGCCGCGCCGGATTTGACGACGGATGCGGTCGGTGCGCTGCTCGGCAAATACAAGGCGTTCCTGGTCGAAGAGGGCGATGCGTGCGACGAGCGTGCGCTGTTCCATTTGTTCAACGGCGTGCGCGAGAGCAAAGGCACCCTGCTGCTGACCGGACGTGAGCCGCCGGCGCGCTGGGCAACCGAACTCGCCGATCTGAGGTCGCGACTGTCGTCCATTCCCGCCGTGCCGATCGCGCCGCCGGACGACGCGATGATGGAGGCGGTGCTGGTGAAGCTGTTCAGCGACCGCCAACTGGGCGTCGCGCCGGATGTGATCGCTTATGTCCTGCGCCGCATCGACCGCAGCTTCGCCGCCGCGCGCAAACTGGTCGCGACCGCCGATAAGGAATCGCTTGCCGGCAAGAGGCCCATCACTATCCCCCTGATGAAAACGATCATCGGCGAGGAGAGCGTTTAGTTTTCTTTTTCTGAGCGGCCTTCTTCGCGGGCGGCATATGCGCCAGATCGCGCGGACGCAGGAAACTTGCGAGCTTTCCCGTTCCCGGCGCGACATTGCGCCACGCTGTCGCCGCGTTGAAGCGGACCGATGTGAGCGCGCAGGTCGGATATTTTTCCTTCAGCTTCGCGAGCGCCTGCGCCTGGCCTGGCGCGGCGCGTCCGATGAGCGCGAGCGCCGCGTCGTGCGTCGTTGGATTGTGACCGACAATCAGAATGGACTGCGCGGTTTCGGGCGCGCGCTTGATGAAATCGAACAGGTCCTGTTCGGACACCATATAGAGCGTATCGGTGAAAACAGCGGGCACCTTGCGCAAGGGGCGACCGAGAAGCTCCAGCGTTTCGCGCGCGCGCCGGGCGGTGGAGCAAAACACGGCGTCGACCTCAAAGTCTTCGGCGGCGAGCCGCCGGCCCATGGCTTTAGCCGCTTCGATGCCGCGCTTATTGAGCGGACGCTCATGATCCGAAAGCGAAAGATCACCCCAATCGGACTTGGCGTGACGTAACAGGTGGACGATTTTCATTTACGGCGTTTCATTTATAGGCGGATGGGCGCATGATACCCTTAATAGCCTTAAATCATTGCACTTTTATGAAGCCCGCCGAACCCGCACCAGAGCAGAACCGATCCCGCAGCGTGCGCGCCAAGGCGCCGGCGGTGGACTCGTTCTCGCCGCGCGAGCGCTTCATCAATCGCGAGCTGTCCTGGCTGGCGTTCAATACGCGCGTCTTGGAAGAGGCGCGCAATCCGCGCCACCCCGTGCTCGAGCGGGTGCGGTTCCTGTCGATCTCGGCCTCGAACCTCGATGAGTTCTACATGGTGCGCGTCGCCGGCCTCAAAGGCCAGGTGAACGCCGGCATCGCGCTGCCGTCGGCCGACGGTCTTTCACCGCGCGAACAGCTCGACGTGATCAACGACGAAGTGCGCCACCTGTTCAAGCAACAGGACGAGGCGTGGATCGAACTGAAGGCGCTGCTGGCCGAGAACCAGATTTTCGTGGTTGGGCCTGATGATCTTTCCGACGAGGACCGGCGCGAACTGGAAGCGCGTTTCCTGGAACACATCTTCCCGGTGTTCACGCCGCTAGCGGTCGATCCGGCGCATCCGTTCCCGTTCATCCCGAATCTGGGGCATGCCCTGGTGCTGCAACTTGCCCGTATCAGCGATGGCGAAGTGATGCGCGCGCTGGTGCCGATCCCGACGCAGGTGCAGCGTTTCGTGCGCCTCAAGGGCGGCGCGGTGCGATTCATCCTCGTCGAGGACGTGGTAACGATGTTCCTGGACGCGCTGTTTCCGGGCTTCCGCGTACTGCAGACCGGCCACTTCCGTGTCATCCGCGATTCTGAAATGGAAGTCGACGAAGAAGCTCAGGACCTGGTGACGAGTTTCGAAAGCGCGTTGAAGCGCCGCCGCCGCGGGACTTGCATCCGGCTCGCCCTCGCCGGCGACATGCCCAACGATCAGGTCAAGGTGATCTGCGATGAGCTTGAAGTCTCGCCGGCCGACAGCTTTAAGATCGATGGCATGATCGGCCAGACCGATCTTAAGCAGCTCATCATCGACGAGCGGCCGGACCTCCTGTTCCCGCCGTACAACGCGCGGTTTCCGGAACGGGTGCGCGACTTCGACGGCGATTGTTTCGCCGCCATCCGCCAGAAGGATATTGTGGTCCATCACCCGTTCGAATCTTTCGACGTGGTGGTGCAGTTCCTGCGCCAGGCCGCGCGCGACCCCAACGTCGTTTCGATCAAGCAGACCCTGTACCGCACCAGTAAGGACAGCCCGATCGTGAAGGCGCTGGTGGAAGCCGCCGAAGCCGGGAAGTCTGTCACGGCGATGGTGGAGCTGAAGGCGCGTTTCGACGAAGAAGCCAATATCCGCTGGGCGCGCGATTTGGAGCGCGCGGGCGCGAACGTGGTGTTCGGCTTCGTGAACCTCAAGACCCATGCCAAGATCTCGCTGGTCGTGCGCCGCGAGGGCACCGAGACGCGTACTTATGTGCACTTCGGCACGGGCAACTATCACCCGGTGACGGCGAAGATCTACACCGACCTGTCCTACTTTACGTCGGACCCGGCGCTTGGGCGCGATGCGGGCCGCGTGTTCAACTACATGACGGGGTATGCGCAACCGGACGCGCTGGAAAAGTTGTCCATCGCGCCGCTGGGCCTGCGTGAGCGGATTATGAAACTGATCGCCGACGAAATCGAGCACGTGAAGCAGGGGAGTCCCGGCACGATCTGGGCGAAGATGAATTCGCTGGTCGATCCCGACATCATCGACGCGCTGTACCGCGCCTCACAGGCCGGCGTGAAGATCGACCTCGTCATCCGCGGCATTTGCGGCCTGCGGCCGGGCGTGAGCGGTCTTTCCGAAAATATCCGCGTGAAGAGCATCGTCGGGCGCTTCCTGGAACACTCGCGCATCATGTGTGTCGGCAACGGTCACGAGATGCCGTCACAATACGCCAAGGTGTTCATCTCCTCAGCCGACTGGATGCCGCGCAACCTGGTTGCGCGCGTCGAAAGCTTCGTGCCGATCGAGAATCCGACCGTGCATCAGCAGGTGCTGGACCAGATCATGGTCGCGAACATGAACGACAACGAACAAAGTTGGGTGCTGCTGCCGGATGGGCGTTATGTCCGCGAGCAGGCCGGCGAACGGCCGTTCTCGGCGCATGAGTACTTCATGACGAATCCGAGTCTGTCGGGTCAGGGCAGCGCGCTGGAACGCGCCAAGAAGCGCCTTCCCAAGCTGGTTCCCAGCCGCCGGTAACTCTGATATCAAACGGGCATGACGGTGGCCGCCCGGCCGCCATTTCCAATGTTTTTTCGTAGTTGATGGCCCGGAAAGTCACATCCAAAACCCGGCGCGGTGAGAGCAAACGGCCCCGCAAACCGGTGGCCGTGATCGACATCGGTTCGAACTCCGTGCGTCTGGTGGTCTATGACGGCCAGACGCGCACGCCTATCCCGCTGCACAACGAAAAGGCGATATGTGCGCTCGGCAAGGGGTTGGAGAAAACCGGCAAGCTGAATTCCGACGGCGTGAAGATGGCCTTCGACACCGTAGGCCGCTTTGTGAAAATCTCGCGCGCGCTCGGCGCCGGCAGCATCGACGCTCTAGCGACCGCGGCGGTGCGCGACGCGACGGACGGCAAGGCGTTCGCAAAAGCCTTGGCGCGCAAGACCAAGATCAACGTGCAGATCCTGAGCGGAAAACAGGAAGCCGAGCGTTCGGCGCTTGGTGTCCTGTGCGGGATTCCCGACGCGGAAGGCATCGTGGCCGATCTTGGTGGCGGTAGTTTGGAACTCGTCAAAGTCGGAAACCGCCGTATGAGCGAGCATACGACCATGCCGCTCGGTCTGCTGCGCCTGTCCGAAGCCGCCGAAGGCGACCGCGACAAGGCGCTGACGCTTATCGACAAAGCGCTCGACAAACATAAGTGGGTCACCAAGCATCGCGACCAGACTCTCTATGCGGTCGGCGGCGCATGGCGTTCCCTCGCGCGAGTCTGTATCGCGCAAATGAACTATCCTTTGCATGTGCTCGACAATTTCACGCTGGAACGCCAGCAGGCGATTTCGCTGTTCGACGTGATCTCGCGTCTGTCGCAGCGCAGTCTCGAGCAGATCAAGGGTGTGTCAAAATCACGTCTCGCAACATTGCCGCTCGGCGCCGCCGTGCTTGAACGCCTCCTCGAAGTCGTCAAACCGCGCGCGCTGGTGTTTTCGATCTACGGAATGCGTGAAGGGCAGTTCTTCAAGGATCTGCCGGCGAGCGTGCGCAAACAGGACCCGATCATTAGTCTCGCCGAGGAAATGGCGCGGTCCGCCGGGCGCTCGGCTGAAGCGGGCCACGAGTCCTTCAAATGGATGAGCGGCCTGTTCAAGGATGAAAGCGCGCGTCAACGCAAACTGCGTCTCGCGGCGTGCTTGCTGCGCGATGTGTGGTGGACGGAACATCCCGACTACCGCGCCGAGCAGGCATTCCTGCGCGTGCTGAGACTGCCGTTCCTCGGACTGGGGCACGAAGACCGCGCCGCTTTGGCCCTGGTGATGTACTACCGCTACCAGTCGGAGGCGACGGCGCCGATCATCGAGCAAGCGCACGCCCTTCTGGCCGAATCCCGCATTGCCCGCATCCAGACTGTTGGCCTGGCGATGCGTCTTGCTTACGCGCTGTCGGCCGGCGCCCCGGGCTGGGTGAGCAAGACGTCCATGAAGATCGACGGTGAGAAGTTGGTGCTGCGCGTGCCGGGCGGCGAGCCCTTGTTCCGCACGGGCTCCTACGAACGGCGCCTGAAGCGCCTGGCCGATCACCTGGGCCTCGTGGCCCAGATCCGCATCATTTAGCGTTTAGCGTTCAAACACCTCGACATCCTTGCCGTTAGCCGACAGGCCGATGGCGAGTTTGCCGTGTTTGAGTTTGAGAGCGTCTTCGCCGAACAGTTCGCGGCGCCAGCCGTGCAGGGCTGGGACGTCGGCGGTGTCGGTGAGCGCGATGGCTTCGACGTCGTCGCTGGTGGCGATGAGACGCTGGGCCACATGATGGCGGTCCGACTTGGTTTTTAGGAGCAGTTTCAAAAGCTCGACGATGGCGCGCGGCGCCGGATTGTCGCCGTTGTCCTGGCGGTCGGGCCTCGGGCAATCGGTTTCGGGCACGGCGCGGCCCTTGGCGATGGCGGCGAGCACGCCTTCCACGTATTTGCCGCTGGCCAGCGGCTTGGCGAGGCGCGAGCGTTTGATGTCGTCGACCGTCACCGGCATGCTGGCCGCCAGTTCGAGCAGCGCGTCGTCCTTGGCCACGCGCTGGCGCGGCATATCGAGGGCCTGCGCCGTGAGTTCACGCCAGGCGGCGAGTTCGCGCAGGACGCATAATAGGCGCGGGGCGCGGGTGCGCGCACGGATGCGGCGCCAGGATTCCCGCGGCTCAACCCGATACGTGGCGGGATCAGTGAGGGTGTCGGTTTCCTCCTGCAGCCACGGCAGGCGGCCCGATTTTTCCAGCTTCTTGGCGAGCTGCTGGTAGACCTTGCGCAGATGGGTGACGTCGCCGAGGGCGTATTTGACCTGGCGGTCGGTGAGGGGGCGCTGCGACCAGTCCGTGAAGCGCTGGGACTTATCGAGGTGCGCGCCCGCCAACTTGGAAACCAAGGTCTCGTAGCCGACCTGGTCGCCGAAGCCGCAGACCATGGCGGCTATCTGGGTGTCGAAGATCGGGGTGGGGACCGAGGTCGTGGCCGTATAGAAGATTTCAAGGTCCTGGCGTCCCGCGTGGAACACCTTGAGGACCTTGGGGTTGGCCAGCAGGTCGTAAAGCGGCTTGAGATTGATCCCCGGGGCTAGCGGGTCGATGCAGTGGGCCTCGTCGGGGCCGGCGACCTGGACCAGGCAAAGCTTTGCCCAGTAGGTGGTTTCCCGCATGAATTCGGTGTCGACCGTCACGAACTCGGTCTGGCTCAGCCGTTCACAAAGTGCGCTGAGCGCGTCCGTGTCTGTAATCAACGTCATGGGCAGTGTCTTAGCCCCTGAGGGGGCTGGCCGCAACCCACGGAAAAGCCTCGGCGCTTGACAAAAGGCGGGGTTCAGTGTGCTTTCACGCCCGCTTAAAAGGGCTCCGCGCCCCTGTTCGCCGAGCCCCGTTTCCGTCCCTTTCTTAAGGATTAGAGCCGATGCACCGCTACCGTTCACATACCTGTGGCGCCCTTCGCCAGGAGGATGCAGGTAAGGAAGTGAAGATCGCGGGTTGGGTGCATCGTAAGCGCGATCACGGCAATTTGCTGTTCGTGGACCTGCGCGATCAATTCGGGATCACCCAGTGCGTGGCCGATATCTCGGCTCCTGTCTTCAAGATCCTGGAAGCGGTGCGTCCCGAAAGCGTCATCAGCGTGCTCGGCAAGGTGGTGCCGCGCTCGGCCGAGACGGTGAACGACAAGCTCCCCACGGGCCGTATCGAGCTGGTCGTGAAGGAAGTTTCCATCCTCTCCGAAGCGGCCGTTCTCCCAATGCAGGTGGCCGGCGAGCAGGAATACTCGGAAGAGATGCGGCTCAGCTACCGCTTCCTCGACCTGCGCCGCGAGAAAATGCGCGACAACATGCTGCTACGTTCGAAGGTCATCGCCTCGATCCGCAAGCGCATGTGGGACGCGGGCTTCTATGAATTCCAGACCCCGATCCTGACAGCCTCGTCGCCCGAAGGCGCGCGCGACTTCCTGGTGCCGTCGCGCATCCACCCGGGCAAGTTCTACGCCCTGCCGCAGGCGCCGCAGCAGTTCAAACAGCTGCTGATGACGTCGGGCTTCGATCGCTATTTCCAGATCGCGCCTTGCTTCCGCGATGAGGACAGCCGCGCGGATCGCTCACCTGGCGAGTTCTACCAGCTCGACTTCGAAATGGCCTTCGCGACCCAGGACGATGTGTTCGACACCATCGCGCCCGTGCTCGCCGGCGTGTTCGAGGAGTTCGGCAAGGGCCGCCGCGTGACCAAGACGCCGTTCCCGCGCATCACCTTCGACGACGCGATGGCCAAGTACGGCAGCGACAAGCCGGATCTGCGTAACCCGTTGCTCATCACCGACGTCACTCCGGCCTTCAAAGGCTCGGGCTTCGGTCTGTTCGCCAAGAATATCGAAAAAGGCGGCATCGTGCGCGCCGTCGTTGGACCCAAATCCTCGGATCAGCCGCGCAGCTGGTTCGACAAGCTGAACGAATGGGCCCGTGAAAACGGCGCTGGCGGCCTCGGCTACATCCAGTTCAAGTCTGATGGTCCGGCGGGCCCGATCGCGAAGAACCTCGACGCCGACCGCGTCGCGCAAATCAAGGCCGCCACCGGCGCGCAGGATGGCGACAGCGTCTTCTTCGTCTGCGATCAGCCGGCCGTGGCCGCGAAGTTCGCGGGCCTCGTGCGTACAAAAATCTGCAACGAACTGAATCTGCTCGACGCTGAACAGTTCGCCTTCTGCTGGATCGTAGATTTCCCGATGTACGAGCGCAACGCTGACACGGGCCAAATCGAATTCAGCCACAACCCGTTCTCGATGCCGCAAGGCGAGATGGACGCGCTGATGAACAAGGACCCGTTGGACATCAAGGCGTTCCAGTACGATATCGTCTGCAACGGTATCGAACTCTCGTCGGGCGCCATCCGTAATCACCGCCCGGACATCATGTACAAGGCGTTCGAGATTGCCGGCTACACGCAGGCCGACGTCGAGAGCCGCTTCGGCGGCATGTTGAACGCGTTCAAGCATGGCGCCCCGCCGCACGGCGGTTCTGCCCCGGGTATCGATCGTATCGTGATGCTGTTGGCCGACGAGCCGAACATCCGCGAAGTCATCCTTTTCCCGATGACCGGCCGCGCGGAAGACTTGCTGATGCAGGCCCCGAACACGGTCACGCCGCGCCAGTTGAAAGAGCTGCACATCAAGCTCGATCTGCCGAAGGAAGTGGCGAAGGCGGAAGTGAAAACGGACGTGGCGAAATAATCGCCCGCCTCGAAAAGCAAAAAGGCCGGTCTTCAGGACCGGCCTTTTTTATTGGACTCGCTCGACCTTATTTCTTCAACCAGCCCTGATCGCGCGGCATCGCTGGGTCGGCGGTGATCTTCAGTTCCGCGCAGTGGTGATACGTGTAGCCGCCTTCCGGATTGAAGCTATGGTCCGCCATCCACTGGATGACCTGGAGGGTGCAGTTCTCGCAGTCGATATTCGGAATGCGTACATCGGTTTCCCAGATGTGGCCGGACTCAAAACGTTCAGTGTGCACGAACAACCCGTCAACGAGGACCGGCGGCTTTGGGTTCGGGTCGATCCTCGCGGAGACGGAGCGCGGGCCTTTTTCTGTATCGCGTGTCACGGTCTCCGGGTCGGCCGGGAGATCGAGCGGTTGCGCCGCCAGAGCGATCCGGTAGTGCCCCGGATGATAGACGGTTTCCTTGATCTTGATGTGGAACTGCGAGCCGCCCTTGACCGGCGTCACCACGCCCGTCGCCGGTGTCGAGCCGCTCTTTGTGCCGCCGCACGGCTCGGGCTTTTGCGGATTGCCGCGATCGTCCTGGGCTAGGATCGGCGTGGGCTCCATCAAATAGAAATGCGAACTCGCTTCCGCCGGAACCAAGAGCGCCAGAACAGAAAGATACGCCGGATGGAATTTCATGTGTCCCCCAAGTGGCTTTCGAGCCGAAGTGTACGCACGGCGGTTATGCCCACGAATCACAATTGTGCGAACGGTACCACTGTTTGGTAACGACGCGGAGGGGGGCGCTTGAGCTTAGCGGACCTTCAGGTTCAGGCGAGCGCGGCGTTCCTGCTTGATCTTGTACATCGCCGCGTCGGCGGCTTCGAGCAGGGGCTTCACTTCGGCCTTGGAGGCATACATGTGTACACCGCAGCTGGCCTTGATCGCGATCTGATTGTTATCCCAGGCCGCGTAGGCGTTATTGAGCTTGCGGTCGAGGTCTTCGGCGCGGCGCACGCCATTGCGCTTGTTCGAACGCGGCAGAAGGATCGCGAATTCGTCGCCGCCGAGACGGCCGATATAATCGGTGTCGCGGATGTGGCCGCGCAGGAGGTTGGCGACCGTGAGCAGGACTTCGTCGCCGGCCGCGTGGCCGTAGGTGTCATTGACCGGCTTGAATTCGTCGAGGTCGACGAAGATCAAAACGCCGCCGACGCCGTGACGGCGGGCGACGGAAAGTTCATGGGTGAGCGCTTCCTCGAAGCCGCGGCGGTTGAGCACGCGCGTGAGGCCGTCGGTCGTGGCAAGATTTTCAAGCTCGCCGATACGGCGCTCCTGGCTTTTCAGATGATCGGTGATCTCGGTCACGAGCGCATGGGCGAGCTTCGCGATCTCCAGGATCGCGCCCGTGCCGTCCTGCTCACGGTTCGGCGATGCCTGTTCCGTGAAGCGGACAAGCTGCGTAAGCTTCGTGACAATCGACTTCGAAGATGGATCGGACTCCGCAGCGGCTTTACGCTTCGGTTCCGGCGCGCCGGACATCCCCAAACTCCCGTATCCCCAAAATTGGCTGCATTTTCGGAATGGCTGACCACTCAGTCAACAAACTAAGTTGGTCTTGGGTGCGAACCTTCAACCTGAGATGACGATATAGGAAAGTCGCGCGCCTTTAGGTATGACGACCCAGCTTTTTCCGGCCTAAAACGCCTGATTTAACAATATAACAATTCAGATGCCCCGCTGTCAGAGTAGGGTGGCGGGACGCACATTCACCCCCTAATCTGTTTTGAGTCAAAAATAAATCGGGCGAATCGCGTCCACGGGATAAGACGGTGTCGGGCAACAGATGAGGTTGAGCGTGAAGCTGGTGCGAATTTTGTGCGCGGGCGCTTTTATCGGTCTCGCGCTGACGGTGGCGCCGCAGTCGGGACGCCCCGCGGCGGCCGCGGCGCCCACGCCGGCGATCGCTAAACCGCATCAGGCGCTGGTCTCACACAAAGCGATCTACGAACTCACGCTGCTGAGAACGAAGCCCGGCGACGGCGTGCGCGCGGCGCGCGGCAGCATGATCTATACGCTTGCTGATCGTTGCGACGGCTACACCATCGAAAGCAACATCGCGATGGAGTTGTCGTTCGCCGACGGCAATACGCAGAAGGTCGATCAGCGTTACGCCTCATGGGAAGCCAAGAACGGCCGTTTCTCGAGCTTCACGATGCAGACGCTCGAGAACGGCAAGGCGGCAAAGACTTACCGCGGCACCATCACGCTGAAAGAAGACGGTTCAGGCACGGCGACATACGACGCCGACAAGCCCACGAGCTTCGAGCTCGCGCCCGGCACGCTGTTGTCCACCGCGCATACCGTGGCGCTGCTTGAGAGCGCCGCCGCCGGGAAGAAATTCTTTAGCAGTGCCGTGATCGACGGCTCGTTCGACCAGGGACCGTTCGTGGTGACCGCGGCGATCGCCGGATCACGCAAAGGCGGCGCCGTCCTTCAAAAAGAAGATCCGGCCGCCGTGAGCGGCGGAAATTATTTCCCGATGAGCCTTGCCTATTTCCCCGCCGCTTCGACCGCCGCCACACCCGAGTACGAACTCGGCATGCAAATCCTGCCGTCCGGCATCAGCCGTTCCATGACGCAGGACTTTGGCGCGTTCACGATCGGATTCAAGTTGATCGATCTCGAGGCGGTTAAGCCGGAGTGCTGAGTTCGTTCCACAACCACGCGGCGCCGCGCACGCCGGAGGAATCGCCGTAGCGCGGTGGGACGAGCTTTGTCGTCACGGCATCGGAGAATATGCCCGCCGACCATAGGCGTGGGACATCTTCATAAAGCCGGCTGACGCGTGAGAGGCCGCCGCCCAATACGATCACGTGCGGATCGACGATGTTGACGATATGGGCAAGGCCGCGTGCGAGGCGCTCTACGTAGCGGTCCATGGCGGCGCGGGCCTGCGCGTCATCCGAAGCGGAGATCTGTTCGGCGCTCCAGCCTTGACCGTGATCGCGCGCGAGGCCGGGGCCGGAGAGGAAAGTCTCGATGCAGCCATGGCGGCCGCAATAGCACCTCGGTCCGGGACGTTCGCCGTCCTTCGGCCAGGGCAACGGATTATGGCCCCATTCGCCGGTGATGGCATTGGGTCCGCTGATTGGCCGTCTCTCAATGACGAGGCCGCCGCCGACGCCGGTGCCGAGGATCACGCCGAAGACGATGGATGCGCCCGCCGCCGCGCCGTCGACGGCTTCCGAGAGCGCAAAGCAATCGGCGTCGTTTGCCAAGCGCACCGGACGTCCCACGGCCGCCGCGATGTCTTTATCGAGCGCATGACCTATGAGGCAGGTAGAGTTGGCGTTCTTGATCAGACCCGTGGCCGGGGAGATGGCGCCGGGAATACCGACGCCGATGCTGCCCTTTTCCCCGAGGGATGCATCCACTGTGCGCACGAGATCGGCGATGGCGCGCACTGTCGCCTCATAGTTGCCAGCGGGCGTGGCCACCCTTTGACGGAACCGCTCGCGGCCGTCGGCCGCCAGCGCGATGGCTTCGATTTTGGTTCCGCCGAGGTCTATACCGATTCGAATGGTCATGGCCCGGTAGTCTGCCCGACAGACGGCGTGATAAGAAAGAGCTCATGACGACACTGTTCATCACACATGGCGACTGTCTCGCGCATGACACGGGCGCCTATCACCCGGAGCGACCGGACCGGCTGCGTTCGGTGCTGAAGGCGATGGAGCAGGAGGCCTTCCGGGGACTGATCCGGGAAGAAGCGCCGCGCGCGACCCTCGAGGCCATGGCGCGTGCGCATCCGGGCGATTTCGTCACACAAATCCTTGATGCGATCCCTGATCACGCCTTGCGTCAGATCGACGCGGACACCGTGATCTCGCCGGGGTCTGGCGAGGCGATGCAGCGCGCCGCCGGCGCCGTTGTGCGTGCGGTGGATGCGGTGGCGAAGGGTGAGGCGGATAATGCGTTCTGCGCGGTGCGCCCGCCGGGGCATCACGCGGAATCCACCCGGGCGATGGGATTTTGCTTGGTGAACAACGCGGTCGTCGGCGCCATGCATGCGCGCGCCGCGCATGGCCACCAGCGCGTGGCGGTGGTGGATTTCGATGTGCATCACGGCAACGGCACACAGGAGATGTTCTGGGAGGATGCCGATGCGTTCTATGCCTCCACTCACCAGTATCCCTTTTATCCGGGGACCGGCGGTGTGCGGGAGCGGGGCGCACACGGGAATATCGTAAATGTACCGCTTGCGGCCGGGTCTGGTTCGGACATTTTCCGCAGCCGGTTCTCGGATGAAATCCTGCCGGCGCTGGAGGCCTTCAAGCCCGGTCTCGTCCTCATTTCCGCCGGCTTTGACGCCCATAAGGACGATCCCCTGGCCGAACTGCGGCTGACGGAGGCCGATTTCGCCTGGGCGACGGCCAAGCTTATGGATGTGGCCCGGAAAGTCTGCGGCGGACGGGTAGTATCGGTGCTCGAAGGGGGTTACAACCTGGACGCATTGGCGGACTGTGCGACGGCGCATGTCCAAACTCTGAAGGATCACTAGATGGCGAAGGGTACCGTCCCGGCCGACATCGCGGCCATGGGCTTCGAAGAGGCCATGAAGGAACTGGAACGCATCGTGCGGGAGCTGGAAAGCGGACAGGTAAAGCTGGACGATGCGGTGAAGGCCTATGAGCGCGGTACCGCGCTGAAGACCCATTGCGAGAGCAAGCTGGCGGAAGCGCGCACAAAGGTCGAGAAGATCACAGGCATCGGCAAGACTCTCGGTCTGGAGCCGGCGAGTGACTAGCGCGGCGGCGACTATGATGAACATGTCCGCGGATTTCAAAGCAGTTCTTTCGGAAGTTGGCTCGGCGATGAATGCCGAGCTTGATCGCTTGTTGCCGGCGGTGCCTGGTCCCGAAAATCGGGTCGTGGACGCGATGCGCTACGCCGCGCTGGATGGCGGCAAAAGACTGCGCCCCTTCCTGGTATGCGTCAGCGCCGATCTGTTCAACGTTCCGCGTGCCCGGGCTTTGCGCGCGGCGGCCGCCATCGAAATGGTGCACTGCTATTCGCTGGTGCATGACGATCTGCCCGCCATGGACGATGACGATCTGCGCCGCGGGCGACCGACGGTGCATAAGAAATTCGATGAAGCGACTGCGATCCTTGCGGGCGATGCGCTGCTCACCGAAGCCTTCACTGTGCTCGCCGACGAAGCGACGCATCCCGATGGTGCGGTGCGCGCGAACCTTGTCGCGGACCTCGCGCAGGCGTCGGGCGCCAAGGGCATGGTTGGCGGTCAGATGATAGATCTGATGGCCATTGGACTTAACCTGGATCAAGCCGGGCTGACGCGTCTCCAGAACATGAAAACGGGTTGCCTCATCGCGGGCGCCTGCCGCTTGGGGGCAATCCTGGGCGGCGCGGGGGCCATGGACCGCGATGCCTTGGGCGCCTATGGGATCACCATGGGGCTCGCATTCCAGATCGCCGACGACGTGCTGGACGTGGAATCCTCGGCGGATGTCACGGGGAAGGCGACAGGCAAGGACGCGGCCGCCGGAAAGGCGACTTTTGTATCCCGCCTGGGGCTTGAAGGTGCTAAGACTTATGCCCGTGAATTGGCCGAAACGGCGGCGCGGCACCTCGAGCCTTTTGGCGAGCGTGCGGGCGTGCTTCGGCAGGCGGCGTTCTTCGCCGTGGAGCGGCGTTCTTAGGTTTTGCCGCGAAGCGGCCAGTATTTCGTGAGTTCTTAAATGTCGTCTTCCGGCGCCCCCCAGACACCGCTTCTCGACCGTGTCGCTTCGTCCCGCGACCTTCGCAACCTTTCGATTGAGCAGCTGACGCAGCTCTCGGACGAACTGCGCGCGGAAACCATCCATCAGGTCTCGCGGACCGGCGGTCACCTCGGCGCAGGGCTCGGCGTCGTGGAACTCACGGTCGCCATCCATCACGTGTTCGAGACCCCGACGGACCGGTTGATCTGGGACGTCGGTCATCAGTGCTATCCGCACAAGATCCTGACGGGCCGCCGCGACCGGATGTCCACCATCCGTCAAAAAGACGGTCTGTCGGGTTTCACCCTGCGCACGGAAAGCGAATACGACCCTTTTGGCGCGGGCCACAGCTCGACGTCGATCTCGGCCGGCCTCGGCATGGCCGTGGCGCGCGACCTCGCGGGCCGGGACAATCACGTCATTGCGGTCATCGGCGACGGCGCCATGAGCGCGGGCATGGCTTACGAAGCCATGAACAACGCGGGCAGCCTCAAGAGCCGGCTGATCGTGATCCTCAACGACAACGATATGTCCATCGCGCCGCCGGTCGGCGCCATGAGCGCCTATCTCTCGCGCCTGTTCTCGTCGAACTCTTATCTCAATATTCGCGAGGCCCTGAAGCAGATCGCGACGCGCTTCCCCAAGCCCATTGAGAACGCGGCGCGTCGCGTCGAGGAATACGGCCGCGGCATGGTGACCGGTGGGACGTTGTTCGAGGAGCTCGGCTTCTATTACGTGGGCCCTATCGATGGCCACAAGGTCGACCAACTGGTGCCCGTGCTGCGCAACGTGCGCGACAGCGAAGCGACGGGGCCGTTCCTGATCCATGCCGTGACCAAGAAGGGCAAAGGCTATCCCCCGGCGGAAGCCTCGGCCGACAAGTATCACGGCGTGACGAAATTCGATGTCGTGTCCGGCACGCAGTCCAAAGCCGCCGCCAAGGCGCCGCAGTATCAGAACGTGTTCGCCAAAGCGCTGATCGCCGAGGCCGCGGTGGACGATAAGATCATCGCCATCAACGCCGCGATGCCGAGCGGCACGGGCCTTGACAAGTTCGCCGATAAATTCCCGAACCGCTGCTTCGATGTCGGCATCGCCGAACAGCATGCGGTGACTTTCGCCGCCGGTCTGGCGACCGAAGGCTATAAACCTTTCTGCGCCATCTATTCGACCTTCCTGCAGCGCGCCTACGATCAAGTGGTGCATGACGTGGCCGTGCAGAACCTGCCGGTCCGTTTCGCCATGGACCGCGCCGGTTTCGTCGGCGCCGACGGCGCGACGCACCAAGGCACATTCGACCTCGCGTATCTGTCGTGCCTGCCGAACATGGTGATCATGGCGGCGGCCGACGAGGCGGAATTGATGCACATGGTGGCCACGGCGGCCGCGCATAACACGGGCCCCATTGCCGTGCGCTATCCGCGCGGTGAGGGCACGGGCGTGGAACTGCCGGAACGCGGTACGCCCATCGAGATCGGCCAAGGCCGTGTCATCCGCGAAGGTTCCAAGGTCGCGCTGCTCAGCCTCGGCACGCGCCTCGCCGAGTGCCTCAAGGCGGCTGATGATCTCGCCGCGCGCGGCCTGTCGACCACGGTTGTGGATGCACGGTTCGCCAAACCGCTCGACGCGGCGCTGATCGAGCGTCTCGCACGCACGCACGAAGTGCTGGTGACGGTGGAAGAGGGCTCTTCGGGCGGTTTCGGCGCGAGTGTGCTCCAGCACCTGGCGGCGCGCGGCCTGCTCGATCACGGCCTCAAAATCCGCACCCTGTGCATCCCAGATGAATTCTTCGAGCACGCCAAGCCTGAAGATCAATTGCTAGCGGCGGGCTTGATGGCGCCGTCCATCTCGCAGACAGCTTTGTCGGCGCTCGGCGTCGTTGCGGGCGACAAGCCAGCTCGTGCCTGAGAAGATTCGTCTCGATCAATTGCTCGTCGACCGCGGCCTCGTTGAGAGCCGCACCAAGGCGCAGGCCGTCATCATGGCGGGCCTGGTTTATTCCGGCGAACAGAAGCTGACGTCGGCGGGCGCGAAGTTCGACGGTGAAACGGCGATCACGCTGCGCGGCCAGCCGCACCCCTGGGTGTCGCGCGGCGGACTCAAGCTCGAGCACGGCCTGAGACACTTCGGGTTTGATGCCAAGGACCGCATCTGCGTTGACGTGGGTTCCTCGACCGGAGGATTCACGGACGTGCTGCTGAGCAACGGCGCGGCAAAGGTCTACGCCGTAGATGTCGGCTACGGGCAACTCGCCCACAAGCTCCGCATCGATCCGCGCGTGGTGGTGATGGAACGCACCAATGCCCGTACGCTGGACGTTGCTCAAATCCCCGATCCCATCGGCGCGGTCGTATGCGATGCGAGTTTCATCGGCTTGCGTACCGTCTTGCCGGCCGCCATGGCGCTGACCGTGTCGGGCGCCTGGATGATCGCGCTGATCAAACCGCAGTTCGAAGTGGGCAAGGACCGCGTCGGCAAGAAGGGGGTCGTGCGCGATCCCGC
Organism: Rhodospirillaceae bacterium; assembly: GCA_041906145.1. Classification (GTDB taxonomy): domain Bacteria; phylum Pseudomonadota; class Alphaproteobacteria; order Rhodospirillales; family Rhodospirillaceae; genus SHVO01. Next base: position 122,928 of record JAYRJU010000009.1, read on the forward strand.
CCTTCACGAGGAAGTTTGCGCGACGATTTCGGGTTGGCTTACGGAACAGACGGGTTGGAGTGTGATTGGGATTGAGAAAAGCCCAATCACCGGCCCCGAGGGAAATGTAGAATTCCTGATCGGCGCGCGGCGGGCTTAATTACCAAAGCAACGTTGTCGGATTCGGGATCGCTTTGCGATCGAGAGCGTAAATCAGACCTTTGACGCAGCGGATCAACATCCAAATCCCTAACGCGAAAATAATCACCCAGCCGATGAGGATCAGCAGGAGCGCCACGCCGATGAGCCCTCCGAGCAGGGCATACCAGAAGGTCCTTGTTTGATAGCGGTAGTGACTGAGGGCGACGGGATCCGCGCCCTCCTGTTTCACATGCGCGACAATAACACCAGCGATGGCGGTGATGCCGACGAGGTAGCTGGCGAAATAGAGAACATAGACGGCGATGGGCCAGGTCTGCGGCTCCGTGCTGATGACCGGTTGAGCCGGGACCGCTTGCGTGTCCATCGCTGTCATCGTTGTTTCCCTATTTCACCGCAACCGGCGCCATATAAAGTTGTGTCCCTGGTCTGTTCGCCGATTCCAATTCGTTCATCACCGGGGTGATGGCATTGCCAATCTGAACCAGTGTCTGTATGGCGCTCATGATGCCGAACGGAAGGTCTGGGTTTCCGAACCCGCTAAGAAGCTCGGCGAGGCGGCCCTTCGGTTTCGGGAATGCGACGAGTTCCAGCGTGTCGGTGGGCTGTAAACCGACTTTTGTCTTGGTGTAGTCGATGGCCTTCGACAAGCCGCCCAGCTCATCGACGAGGCCGGCGGCGAGGGCATCTTTGCCGCTCCATACACGACCGCGCGCGACCTTCTCGATCTCTTCCTGAGTCTTCCCGCGCCCTTGCGCCGCCTTGCCTGTGAAGTCGGCATAGGTGGCATCCAGCATCTGATTTAGGCGCACGAGCTGCTGTGGGGTGAAGTCGGTCGTCGAACTGAAGATGCCGGCCGATTCACCGAATGTAATACGCTCGAAATTGACGTCGAGCTTCTCCATGGCGCCGCCGACAACCACTTTCCCCATAACGACGCCGATGGAACCGGTGATGGTGGCAGGCTGAGCAAAGATGCGATCGGCGGGCATGGAGATGAAGTACCCGCCGGACGCTGCGAGATTACCCATGCTGACGATGACCGGCTTTTTCTTGTCCTTCGCCTTCACGACTTCGCGCCAGATGGTGTCCGAAGCGACATAGGAACCGCCAGGGCTGTCGACGCGGATCAATACGGCTGCGATATCCTTGTCCGCCAGCGCGTCGCGCACAGCCTTCGCCATCACCCCGGAGCGGACGCCGGTCGCGTTGCTGAACAGGTTCGGTTCCTCTTCCTCGTCGCCGCGCACGATTTCGCCCACGGCGTTGATGATGGCGATCTTCTTGGAGGCGCCTTTGCCCGAATAGCCAAGATCGAGATACTCGCTGATATTGAGGTCGCTGGCGCCGGCGGATTTTTCCTTCACGGCGGCATCGAATTCATCGCGATAGCCGAGCGCGTCGACGAGGCCGCTCTCGCGGGCTTCGCTGGCCAGGAGGGGGCCGCGATCAACCAGCGTTCTCACCGCCTCAGGGGCAATCTTACGGCTTTCCGCGATGCCCGTCACCATTTGGTCGAACCAAGAGCCGAGCAGAGCCGTCAGCGCCTCGCGGTTGGCGGCGGACATGCTGGAATTGGTCAAGGGCTCGCCCGCGCTCTTGTATTCTTTGCGCTGGAGGAACGAGGCCTTGATGCCAAAGCGATCCAAGAGGTCCTTGAAGAAGTACTGCTCGGTGCCGATACCCGCGACGCCCACAGTGCCGGACGGTTGTACCCAGATGTTGTTGAACGCTGAGGCGAGGTAATAGGACGGCATAGCGCCGACCGTCTCACCCATCGTTTCGGAGAAGAGGTAAGTCGGCTTCCCGGAGGTTTCGAACTCCGCGATCATGTCGCGCACTTCCTGCACCTGCGCGAGGCCCAGCGGCGAGACGCTCAATGTGGCGCGCAACGCGACCACGCGCGGATCATCCTTGGCCCGGCGCAGCGCGATCACGGCATCCTGCATGCGGGGCTTTGATCTACCCAGTCCGGCGAAACCATTGTGGGCGCGGCCTTCGGATATTTCTTTATCGAGATCGAGGGTGAGGACGATCTTATCCGGCGCACGGGCCTTGTGGTCGTCGCCTTTGAAGCTGGAGACCGCGTAGACAAGGCCGACGAAGACCACGATGACGAGAACGCCCAGGCTCGCCAGAAGGCCGAGGAGAAACTTTCCGAATGTACGCATCGTGGCTCCTAGTTAAAACAGCGCCCCCGAACGTCCCCCCGGACGTGTGTTAGGTATTTTGCGCCTGATGGCGCAAGAGATGATCGGCTAGAACGGCCGCGACCATGGCTTCTGCAACAGGTACGCCGCGAATGCCGACGCAGGGATCATGACGCCCCTTGGTCATGATCTCGGTGTCATTGCCGTGAATATCTATGGTTTTGCGCGGCGCGAGGATCGAACTGGTGGGCTTGATGGCGACGCGCGCGACGATGGGCTGGCCCGTCGAGATACCGCCCAGGATGCCGCCGGCTTTGTTCGAAAGAAATTCGACAGCACCGTCCGTGCCGGCGCGCATTTCGTCGGCGTTCTCTTCGCCCGAAAGCGCGGCGGATTCAAAGCCGGCGCCGATTTCGACTCCCTTCGCCGCGTTGATTCCCATGAGTGCGCCGGCGATGTCGGCGTCGAGCTTCGCGTAGATGGGCGCTCCTAGACCGACGGGAATGCCCTCGGCGACCACTTCGATCACGGCGCCGCAGGACGATCCCTGTTTGCGAACGCCTTCAAGATAGCTGGCCCAGCCTTCGGCCGCCTTTGCGTCCGGCGTGAAAAACGGATTGCGTTCGACTTCGGCCCAATCCCAGTTCGCGCGGTCGACGCGATGCGGCCCCATTTGGATGAGAGCGCCGCGAATGGACACACCGTTCCCCAAGCGCGCGGCGAGGATCTTGCGTGCAATGGCACCAGCGGCGACACGCATCGCGGTCTCGCGCGCGGAAGAGCGCCCGCCGCCCCGATAATCGCGGATGCCGTATTTCTTCCAGTAGGTGTAGTCGGCGTGGCCCGGACGGAACTTCTCGGCGATGTCGCCGTAATCCTTGGAGCGCGCGTCGACATTTTCGACGAGAAGGCCGATGGGCGCGCCAGTGGTGACACCTTCGAATACGCCGGAGAGGATTTTGACCGCATCGGGTTCCTGGCGCTGCGTCGTATATTTGGATTGGCCGGGCCGGCGTTTGTCGAGCCAAACCTGGATATCGGCCTCGGTCAGCGCAATGCGCGGCGGCACGCCATCGACGACACAGCCGATGGCGGGCCCATGGCTCTCGCCGAAGGTCGTGAAGCGAAAGAGCGTGCCGAAAGTATTCGCGGACATAATTCACTACTTGGCGAGGTTCGCGCCGTTAAGCAGATCCGCAATGCCTTGTGAGGATTCAGGCGCGAGCATGCCGACGACATGATAGCCGCAGTCCACATGGTGAACTTCGCCGGTCACACCGCTCGAGAGATCGCTGATGAAATAAAGGCCCGACTTGCCCACGTCCTCGATGGTGACGTTGCGGTCCATCGGAGCGTTGAGCTCGTTCCACTTCAGGATGTAGCGGAAATCGCCAATGCCCGACGCCGCGAGGGTCTTGATGGGACCTGCGGAGATGGCGTTCACACGGATGTTCTTGGAGCCGAGATCGGCGGCGAGATAGCGCGTGCTGGCTTCGAGCGCGGCTTTGGCGACACCCATCACATTGTAGTGCGGCATCACGCGTTCCGCGCCGTAGTACGACAAGGTCACGAGACTGCCGCCGTCTTTCATCAACGGTTCGGCGCGGCGGCAGACGTCGGTGAAAGAGAAGCAAGAGATATCCATCGTGCGCAGGAAGTTCGCGCGGCTGGTCTCGACGTAGCGGCCTTTCAACTCATCCTTGTCGGAAAACGCGATCGCGTGGACCACGAAGTCGAGCCGCCCCCATGTCTTCTCAATGGCTTCGAACACCGAAGCGACCGAGGCCTCATCCGTGACGTCGCACGACAGGATGAGGGGGCTCTTCACGCCTTCGGCGAGAGGGCGTACGCGCCTTTCCAGCGCCTCACCCTGATAGGTGAACGCCAAGGTGGCGCCATGCATAGCCGCTTGCTGGGCAATCCCCCAGGCAATCGACCGATCGTTGGCCACACCCATGATGAGGCCAAATTTTCCTTCAAGCAAACCGCCGCCACTCATGCGTATTTTTCCGAAAACCTTTCGGGAACCAATAACTTAGTGCATCCTACACTAAAGGCGTTACAGGGCAAGGCATGGGGCGCGCAAGGGCCATGAACGAAAGCCCGGAAAAATTTACAAAACCGGCCAGGGAAAAACCCGTCCGGCCACGCCCGGCACTGCGTGTCACAACGCGCTTCTTCCTCCGACGCATGCGCCAGCACGCGATCCTGGAGACGGCGTCGTCGTTAAGCTTTTCGACGATCTTCGCGTTGATCCCAGCGCTCGCCCTGCTGCTGGCCGCCGTCGCCGCTTATCCGGGGTTGCGCGTCCTTCGGGAACGTATGGAGCAGTTCCTGCTCATGAACCTGATGCCGGAAACCGGGTTACATGTGGGCGTGGCCATTGCCGGCTTCGTCCGCGCGGCCGGCGAATTGACCGCCGTGGGCATCATAGGGCTCGTCGCGGCGGCGCTGGTGCTGCTGGTGTCCATCGAAAGCGCCCTCAACAAGATTTTCCGGGTGGCGCGCCATAGACGCTTGGCGGTGCGCCTCCTGGTGTTCTGGACGCTGATGACCATCGGTCCCTTGCTTCTGGGGCTCGGTTTTTCCCTGTTTGGGATATTCACGGCACTACCTTTGTTTGGGGTAGGAGAGGAGGCGAACAACTTCGATCTAGTGCTGGGGAGCGTTGCACCGGCGGTGCTGGGCTGGCTTGTGCTCACGCTGCTATATGCGATCGTCCCTAACCGGCGTGTTTTCCCGAAGGACGCCATGATCGGGGCGCTGGTGGCGGCGGGGCTGCTCACCTTCGTGCGTTACACTTTCGCCTTCTATGTGCTGACGATGACGACGTATCAGGCGATCTACGGCGCCATGGCGGCGATCCCGATTTTCCTGATCTGGAACTTTCTGGTTTGGGTGATCGTCCTGGCGGGCGCCGTGGTGGCGGCCTCGTTACCGGACTGGCGCCATGAGCGGAGCGGCGCTGTCGTCGGGCCTGCGGGGCGTTTGATGACCGCGCTGTCGATCCTGGAGCGCCTGGAGCGCGCGGCGCGCGATGGTAAGGGGCTGACAACGGCCCGGCTCGCGCGAACAATAAGCGCGCCGGATATCATTTTCGCCGCAGTACTAACGGAACTTCGCAATACACGGTTTGTCGTGGTGACCGACGCGGGCGAATGGATGCTGGCGCGCGACCTGGACCGCACACCGCTGGCGGACCTCGTGCACTGTTTTGGGTTCGGGCTGAGTTTCGGCCTCGGCATGGTCGAGGCCCCGGAGTTCGACGACAGCGACACCGGACGCCGGATCGCCGCCGCCTTGCGTCAGGCCGCGGAGTCCGAGCAAAGGGCGCTGTCGATCACATTGGGACGCTTGATGCAGGAACCGGTGGAGGTTTAGCGAACGCAGGTGACCCGGCAGTCGTTCAACAAAAAAGGCGGCTCCCGTGAGAGCCGCCTTTTCGTTTCAAGCGGAGAGCGTCTTACGAAACGATCTTCCAGGAGCCGTCGGGCTGCTGGCAGGCGCGGCCGAAACCGCGTTCACGTTCGCCGCCGACGATGATCTCGGACTGGAACTCGCGGCAGTATTCGCCGCGCTGCGAACGTCCATCACGCACCGGCGTGACGGTGCCGCGGTGACCGGTGTCCGGGTTATTCCAGATGATGGCTTCGCCGATCGGCGCGCCGTAGGCGCGGTTTTCAGCTTCGCGCATCTTCATGCGGTCGACTTCATCCATGCGCTTGCCGACCGAGCTGCCGATGGCGGCGCCGGCGAGAGTGCCAAGCGCGGTCATGGCGAGGCGACCGTCGCCGCGACCGAATTGCGAGCCGAGCAAGCCGCCGAGGCCCGCGCCGACGAGGGTCGCGCCGGTCTGGTTGTTGCCTTCGGCGCAAGCGCTCAAGGACATGCTGGCGGCAACCGCCATGATGACAGCGAGTTTCGACGACTTAGATCTAATCATGACCTTCACCTTGGTTGTGCATTGTAGTCCGGCGCGAAGGGCGCGGCCGGAGGCGTTCCTTAAACGATTGAGTCCGTGAATTGGTTCGCGTGCTCACCGCCCCGAGATCCCATAAGGCCCGAGAATGGTGGCGAAAATAAGTGCGCCGCATGGCGCCCGCAAGGGGCGGAACGGGCTTCAAAACCGAAAAAATCCGAAGATTGACAAGGGCCTGAGGGAGACCGAGTTTAACGCCCTTGCCACAGTCTCCGCGAGTCGCCCGCTTGTCCGTTCTTATTCCCGAAGTCGCCGATCCGTTCGACCTATTCCGGCGCTGGCTCGATGAAGCCATCGCCCAGGAACCCGATGTCCCGAACGCCATGAGCCTCGCCACCGCGACGCCCGACGGGAAACCATCGGTGCGCATGGTCCTCTTGAAGGACGTGAGCGCGGGGGGCTTCGTTTTTTACACCAACGCCGAAAGCCGCAAGGGCGGCGAGATCGCGCGCAATCCGGCGGCGGCGATCTGCTTCCACTGGAAGTCCCTGCTGCGCCAGGTGCGCGCCGAAGGAACGCTGACGGAAGTAACGCCGGCGGAAGCCGACGCCTATCACGCCACACGCCCGCGCCAGAGTCAGATCGCGGCTTGGGCGTCGGCGCAGTCCCGCGAGATCGAGGGCCGGGCAGCGCTGGAAGCTAGGGTCGCGGAGATGGAAAAGCGCTTCGCAGGCGGGCCGGTGCCCCGTCCGCCCTATTGGACGGGTTACCGTTTGAAACCGGACGCCATCGAATTCTGGTTCAACGTCGCCAACCGCCTGCATGACCGCCTCGTGTTCCACCGCGATGGCGCGGGATGGCGCACGGTACGTCTCAATCCATGACCGAACGTAGTCCCGCGGCGCTGATGCGCCTGGCCACGCGGGCGGCGGTGTTTTGCGCGCTCCTTCTGATCGCGGTGAAGACCTGGGCGTACTTGCACACCGGATCGGTCGCGCTGCTGTCCAGTCTCGCGGACTCTGCGCTCGATCTTCTCGCATCGGCGCTCAATCTGATCGCGGTCCGGTTCGCGTTGACCCCCGCCGACGACTTGCATCGTTTTGGCCACGGCAAGGCGGAGCCTTTGTCGGGCCTCGGCCAGGCGGCGTTCGTTGCGGGGTCCGCCGTGCTGATCATCGTGCAGGCGATCTCGCGTCTGCACGATACCGCGCCGGTGACCGAGGTCGGCATTGGAATCGGGGTCACGCTGTTCTCCATCGCCGTCACCCTCGGCCTCGTGACTTTGCAGCGCTATGTGATCGCGCGCACGTCGTCCATGGCGATCAGCGCGGACTCATTGCACTACACGGGCGATCTTCTTTTGAACGCGAGCGTCATCGCCGCGTTGGCGCTGGCGTCGGTGCCGGGGTTCGGATGGGCGGACCCGGTGTTCGGGATCGCCATCAGCATCTTCATTCTGGTGAACGCCGTTCGCATTGCCGTGAGGTCTGTCGATGCGTTGATGGACCGGGAATTACCGGCCGAAGAACGCGAGCGCATCAAAGCCGTCGCACTCAAACATCCGAAAGTGAAGCGCGTTCACGAACTGCGCACCCGCAGCTCGGGCCTGCAAAAGCATATACAAATGCATATCGTATTGGATCCGGACCTCAAATTACTGGACGCGCACCGGATCTGCGACGACGTCGAGAAGGCCATCGAAGGTGAATTCCCGGGTGTGGATATCATTATCCACGAGGACCCGGACGGCATCGCCGAATACCATCCGCGCGTGGGTTTATAAGGGGTTGGCGGTCGGCGCCGCATGTTAATGCGCCCGCCGCTGGACCCTTCGCCGGGCCAAACCGGCCGCGCGATCAAAAGTTTTTTTGATTTCAAATATTTTTGGGTGTTTGTTGTCGGCCGAGCGTTTGGTTTTGCGTAGTGCTGGCATTCGAAATCAACCCGAGCTCGTGACCACCTTTAAAACTGATCACTGCCGCTCGTTTCTCGCGCACTGGCAATCCTTGCGCGTCGGCAACGCCTTGCCGACCTTGCAGGACTATCTCAGCAAACCGCATCCTCTTCTACAGCCGAACACGGCCATCAAGGATGCCGTGGCGCCGGGCTCCTTGCGTGTGCGCCTCTTCGGCACGCATCTTGTCGACGTGTTTGGCGTCGACGTGACCGGGCAGAATTTGATGGTGTTCGCGGGCAGCGAAGCGATGGCCGATGAACTGTGGTTCCACCAGCACGCAGTCGCCACGCATCCCGTCGGTCTGGGCAGTGTGAAACTCGCCGCGACGGCGTCGGGCCGCTCGATCTCATTCGAAGATGTGGAACTGCCGCTCACACCCTTTCCTGGCGGTTCGCCCTGCCTGGTGTGCTGCCTCGGCTTCGTCGAGGTGATCGACTACAAGGACACCATGTTCAAGCTGCTCAAACATGCATCCATTCGCTGGTTCGACATCGGCTGGGGCGTTCCAGCGCATAGCACCGCGGTTACACGCGGACATGCGGGCCCAAACCGCGCCGCGAAAGCCTAGCCGCACGTCGATTATTGCGGCTGAAATTAGTGCCGTAAGATCTTTTTGCTCGATTTAGTTCCCTTTTCGATGTTTGCTGAAGGCCAGATAAGACGGCTCACAGCCGCGTAAGGACAGGTCATCAGAATGCATCCGTTTAGAACGGAGCTTAACAGGGCTTTTCATGCCCACTGGCAATCGCTGCGCGTAGGTGACGCCTTGCCGACGCTCAAGGATTTTCTGAGCCGGCCACAACCGCGTCTTCAGCCGCACATCGTGATCAAGGATATCCTGCCTACGAAGAATATCCGTGTTCGCTTGCACGGAACGCGATTGGTGGAACTGGCGGGCGAGGATCTCACCGGGCAGGACCTGTTGGACTATTCCGACACGCCGGATATGGCGGAGGACTTATGGTGCTTTCAACGCAGCATCGTCGAGCATCGCGTTGGATTATCGGTGTTGAAAAATACCGTGACCTCGTCCGAGCGCGACATAACGTTCGAGGAGGTCTCGCTGCCGGTAGAAGGCTTCCCCGGCGGACCGCCGTGCGTAATCGGCAGCGTGGTGTTGATGGAAGCGATCAACAGCAACGACACCGTATCGCATCTGCTGGCCTATTCGGGCGCGCAGTGGATAGACATCGGCTGGGGCGTTCCCGCCTACCATCCCCTTAGAACAATGCGAGCTGATCGCCAGCGCGCGGCGGGGGCTTGAACTGAGCCGTGTCCAGGGGCGCCTGCGGTTTGTTGAGGCCGAAGCGTTTGCAGGCCAGCCTGAAGCGATCCGCCAGAGCTTCGGCGATGGGTCCATTGCCGGTCATCCGTTCGCCCCACTTCGGGTCGTAATCGAGGCCGCCGCGCATCGCGCGGATCAGGCTCATCACGCGTGAGGCCCGTTCGGGTACGCTCGCCGTCAGCCACTCCTGGAACAAATCCTTCACTTCGAGCGGCAGACGCAGCATGACGTAACCCGCCGACGTCGCCCCGGCGTCGCGCGCGGCTTCGAGCACGCCTTCGAGTTCATGATCGTTGAGACCGGGAATGGCAGGGGCGAACATCACGCCCGTCGGAACACCGAGGCTGCTGAGGTCCTTGATCGCGGCAAGGCGCCGCTGCGGCGTGGAGGCGCGTGGTTCCATTTTTCGCGAAAGGCTATGATCGAGCGAGGTGATCGACAGCGAGACCCGCGCGAGGTTCTTCTTGGCCATGGCGTGCAAGATGTCGGCATCGCGCGCGACCAGCGCCGACTTGGTGACGATGCCCACCGGATGATTGAAGCGCGCGAGCACCTCGAGGATGGAGCGCGTGATTTTGTAGGTCCGCTCGGCGGGCTGATAGGGATCGGTGTTGGTGCCCATCGCCATGGTGCGGCATCGATAGCTGGGCGCGCGCAGCTCTTTGTCGAGAAGGTGCGCGGCGTCGGGCTTTGCAAAGATCTTGCTCTCGAAATCGAGCCCCGGCGACATGCCCAGATAGGCGTGGGTCGGCCGGGCGAAGCAATAGGTGCAGCCGTGCTCGCAGCCTCGATACGGGTTGATGGACCGGTCGAAGCTGATGTCGGGGGAGGTGTTGCGGGCGATGATGGTACGGGTGGAATCCTTCAGTATCTCGGTGCGCAGCGGCGGGGCCGGGGCGTCGAGATTGTCCCACCCGTCGTCCAGGGCGACCGTGCCCCGGCTTTCATACCGCCCAGAGGCGTTGCTGATCGCCCCACGGCCCCTGCGGGCGTCCGGGTGCACGCCCACGGTCCCTTCGAGCGCGCCGCCCATATAACGCGCCTCGCCGCGGGGATTTGGATTTGGGGGCTTTCGGGCTGAACCGGGTGACATTCCGGAATCATAGGCCCGGAAATGGAACAAAACAAGAACTTTGCGGCTGAAAATATACCCCGGCGATGAGGGGGGTCACCGCCGGGGTGTTACCGGTCCACCCTAGGGGAGGAGGGAAGCCGTAGAGGGGAGGGGCTTCCGTAAGGACCGGTCTCGTGAGGAGCGCGGCCTGCGCCCCTCATTTCTGTCACCGCAATTCCTGGTCAGCGTGCCGGCGAAATCTCGACGGCAAAGCCGTGGTCATCATTCGCGATAATCTCGACATGCGCGTTGTATGTGTCCGCCGCGGCGTCGATCATGAGCTTCGTGAGATCGCCGCCCGCCGGGCGCGCGTCGAAGCGTTCGCGGCGCTCGGTGCTTTCGGGCTCGGCCGCGATGGAGGTCGCGACAAAACCGGCGACGATGAGGATGGTGCCGGAGAAAGTAGCGGTACGGGGCATGGGGCCTTCGTGAACATGAGGATGTTATCGATGGTCTCGCAAATAATACGTCCAGGATTATGGAATCCGGCGTGTAACCTGTGGATGTCGCGCGACTGTGAAGGGTGTAACCGCACCCTGTTTTTGGTGTAACGTCGTGTAACAGAAGCCGCTCCGCTTACAGCGCGTTGCACTATTTTTCCCAATGGTTTCTTGGACATGGGGGGTGGCCCTCCTACACTTGGGGCAGGTTTTCTGACCATCCGGGAAGATAAAAATGTCCACCGCCAGCGAAACGCCGAAGCCCCACATTCTCATCGTCGATGACGATGCCGAGATCCGCGATCTGCTCTCGCGCTTTCTGTCCAAGCACGACTTCCGCGTCACCACGGCCAAGGATGGCCGCGAGATGCGCCAGGCGCTGCAAGACTGGTCCTTCGACCTCGTGGTGCTGGATCTGATGATGCCAGGTGAAGATGGGCTGACCCTTTGCCGCCAAGTACGCAGCGATTCCTCGATCCCTATCATCATGCTGACCGCGATGGGCGAGGAAGTGGACCGTATCATCGGCCTGGAAGTGGGCGCCGACGATTACATGGCAAAGCCCTTCAACCCGCGTGAACTGGCCGCCCGCATCAAAGCGGTGCTGCGTCGTTCGTCCAACGGGGTCGCGGTGGAAACCGACGACGACCGTCCGGCCAAGGTGGCCTTCGCCGATTTCGTGCTCGATTCCGCAACCCGCACCCTGCACCGTTCGGGTTCGGACATCGCCCTCACGGCCGGTGAATACGATCTTCTGGTCGCTTTCGTGGATCACCCGCGCCGCGTGCTGAACCGCGATCAATTGCTGGATATGGCCCGCGGCCGTGCCGCGATCCCGTTCGACCGTTCCATCGACGTGCAAGTCGGCCGCCTTCGTCGTAAGATCGAGATGGATCCTAAGAATCCAAATCTGATCAAAACGGTTCGTGGCGGCGGTTATATGTTCACCCCCGAAGTCCAGGCTTCATGAGATTACCGCTACTGAGCCTTCGGGCTCGGGTATTCGCGGTTCTTTTGCTGGTGGTCGCCGGGACCAACCTGGCAGCGCTATTCTTTTATTACGGCTTCCGTGACGAGTGGGCGGCGGTGGGGGCCGCCACGCAAGGCGCGGAGCAGATCATCGTCATCCGGCGCATGCTGGAGCGCGCCCCCACGCGCCAAGACCAGATCGAGCTGCTGCAGCGCCTGAACTCGCCGGTCATGCGAATGACCTTCAACACGCAGCCCCTCGTAAAGAACTCCGACCGCCAGTTGCCGTCGCGGATTTTCCTGCGCGCGCTCAGGCGTGAATTCCCCCGCGACGCCGAGATCCGCGCCGACAGCCTGTTCGACGACCGCGCCTTCGAGAACCTGCCGTTCATGGAAGCCATGGACCAGGTGACGGACATGGATCCGCATTTTCCCCTGGGCGATCCCTCGCAAGGTCAGCAGTCGGTGGACTCGCATACCATCCCGGAAGATTTTCCGCCGTCGCCCGCGGCCGGGGACGAGCGTCCGCGCGACAGCGGGGAGTTCTCACGGCGCGCCATCCATAGCCTGCGTTCGCTGGGCGGCACTCTTCCGGTGGCCGACGCGGTGATGTTCCGCGTTTCGGTGCGGCCGGTGAATTCCACGCGCTGGTTTAATGCGCGAGTGGTGCTCAATATCGCCGAGCCTCCGGGCCTGACGGCTTTTCCCTATTGGTTGGCGGCCGTTTCGGTGTTGCTGATGGGTGTCGCGCTGTGGGGCGTGTCGCGCGCCACCGCGCCGCTGCCTGTGTTCGCGGCCGCGGCGGAACGGCTAGGCGTGGATGTGAATGCGGAGCCCCTGAGCGAGAAGGGGCCGCCGGAGGTGCGTCGGGCGACGCGCGCCTTCAACACCATGCAGACGCGCGTGAAGCGCTACATCCAGGACCGCACACAGATGCTGGCGGCCATCAGCCACGATCTGCGCACGCCCATTACACGCTTACGCTTGCGCGCCGAGTTCGTCGAAGACGACCAGCAGCGCGAAAAGATGATGCACGACCTCAATGAAATGGAGGCGATGATCGCCGAGACGCTCGTGTTCGCACGCGACGATGCGGCGAACGAACCGGCCTCGCACATCGACGTGGCGGCAGTGGTGGCGTCCTTGTGCAGCGACCTCAGTTTCTCGGGCCGAGAGGTGGCATACACCGGACCCGATAGCCTAGAGTTCCTGACCCGTCCGCTGGCGTTCAAGCGCGCGATCACGAACCTGGTCGACAACGCGCTGAAATACGGCAAGACCGCCCAGGTGACGATGGTGCCGACAACGGGCGAACTGCGCATCTATGTCGACGATATCGGCCCCGGCGTGCCGACGCATGAAATGGACCGCGTGTTCCAGCCGTTCGTGCGCCTGGAAAGCTCGCGCTCGCGCGAGACCGGCGGGGCGGGACTTGGTCTTACCATCGCGCGCAACGCTATCCGCAGCATGGGCGGCGACGTGGAACTCACGAACCGCACCGAGGGCGGCCTGCGCGTGACCGTCAGCCTGCCCGTGGCGGGCGCCGAGGCGCACGGTACGGCGTAACTACCTCTTCCCCGCCGCCCGTCCTATGATGGCCGGCGTTCGAAAGGGAGAGAGATGATCGGCCGTTTCATCGTTGGCGTTTTTATCAGCTGTGCCGTGAGCACTTCGGCTTTTGCATGGGGCGACGCCGGACATCGCATGGTGTGTCATGTAGCGTGGGACAGTTTGCAGGACAAGCAGCGCGGCGAAGTGAAGGAGCTGTTGGGCGCGGCGGGCGAGGCGGAATTTGCCGAGGCTTGCGCCTGGGCTATTCATCATCGGAACGAACACCCCGAAACCAAAGGCTGGCACGTGCTCTATGTGCCGAAGGACGCGCGCAAGGTCGATGCGACACGCGACTGCCCGGAGAAGACGAGCTGTTTGATTCGGGAGATTGACCGTAATCTCGCGATCTTAAAAAGCGGCGCGCCGCGTGAAGAGCGAGCGACGGCGCTGAAGTTCCTGGCACATTTTGTCGGCGACATCCATGAGCCGCTCCGCGTCGGTTTCGCCGAAGATCGCGGCGGCGAGGGCATTCCCGCGACGTTCGTGGGCAAGGCGACGACCATGGGTGCGATGTGGGACGAGGGCATCTTGGCCACCGATCCGCAGGCGCTGGAATCGCTGCGCGCAACTTATCAGGCCTATACCCCGCTCGACCGGTTGTATGTGGAATGGATCGAGACGCCGCCCGCGGAGTGGGCCACCGAGAGCTTGTGGATCATGCGCACGCCCGCGACGGGTTACGTCGGCAACCCCGGCGGGCTTGTGTTCGATGAGATTTATCTCAAGCAAAACATGCCGGTCGCGCTGGATCGAGTGGCGAAGGCGGGGATGCGCCTTGGGCACGTCTTGAACGAAGCGTTGAGATAACGGGCCTATGTGCGGACGGGCGCGCCTTCCTCAAGACTATTCGGAGATCCGGCGTCAGATTAAGTTCAGCACGAGCAAGCCGGCGCCGAACCTGCTGCCGACGTGGAACCTTGCGCCGACGCAAGACATTCTGTGCTGCATGCGCGACCCCGCGACCGGCGAGCGAACGCCTGTGAAAATGTGCTGGGGCTTGATCCCTGGTTGGTCGAAGGAGGCGAAGATGAGATTCGCGACCTTCAATGCGCGGGCCGAGACGCTGGAAACCACCACCAGCTTTCGCGATGCCTGGAAGAAGGGCCGCCGCTGTCTTGTCATCACCGACGGCTTCTACGAATGGCGCAAAGGCGACAAGAAGCCGTATGCCATCGCCTGCGTGAACGACCGGCTGACGGTGATGGCCGGCCTATGGGATCAGTGGAAAGGACCGACCGGTGAGGTGGTGTTGTCGTGCACGATCATCACGACGGAGTCTAATGAACTCATGCGTCCCCTCCACGACCGGATGCCAGTGATTCTTGATGAGAAGGATTGGCCCGCGTGGCTAGGGGAGGTCGATGTCAGCCTCGAGGAGTTGAAGACGCTCCTGCGCCCCTTCCCTTCGGAAGAGATGCACCTATGGCGGGTGGACGAGCGCGTCGGGAATGTCCGCAACGACGACGCGGCGCTTGTGACGCCCATCGCCGAACACGTTCCCGCCGCAGCCGCTCCGCCGACCCAAGGATCTCTGTTCTAAGCGCCCTTGCCGCCGTGGGCGACGGACCAGCCGACCGGGTCCTTAAGAAATTCTTTCACACCCGCGATGGCTTGCGGCGAGAAGTATTTGCCTTCCTCGGCCACGGCGATGACGTCGCGCCACGTCGCCAGGTAGTGAAGCGTGATACCTTCGTTGGCGAGCATTTCAATCGCGCCCGGGAAGGCGCCGTAGAAGAACACGACCAAACAGTGGTCGCACTTCGCGCCCGCGTCGCGCAGGGCCTTCACGAAGCCGATCTTTGAATCGCCGCTGCTGGCGAGATCTTCCACCAGGATAACGTTCTGGCCTTCGTGCAGTTCGCCTTCGATCTGCGCCATGCGGCCGAAGCCTTTCGGCTTCTTGCGTACGTACTGCATCGGAAGGCCCATGGCGTCCGAGATCCAGGCCGCGTAGGGGATGCCGGCGGTCTCGCCGCCCGCGACGGTGTCGATCTTCCCGGGGCCGATGGCCTCATTGAGTTCTTCCTTCGCGAGACGCGTAATGGTCTGGCGCGCTTCGACGAAGGAGATGACCTTGCGGCAGTCGATGTAGACCGGGCTGGCCCAGCCGGCCGTGAGTTTGTAGGGCTCCTCGGGGCGGAAATTCACGGCTTTGATGTCGAGCAGGAATTTGGCGACGATCTTTCCGGCGGCGTCCTGACGGGCATTGCGCGTGACGGTCATTGCTTCTCCTATTTCCCCTGGGTTCCCGAGATTTTCGAGCTTATTTAGCGACAATGCAGGAACGGTACAACGCCCGGCAATCTGCTATAGAAAACCCAACGGATTTCGGGATTTTTGATGCACGGCCAACCACTGATCTGGGTTCTGACCGACGACCGCGCGGGCAATGTGGCCCAGGCGGTTGGCGTGGCCGAAGCCCTGGGTCGGGACTTCAAGACCGTCCCCATCCGCTACAATCCGCTGGCGCGCCTTCCGAACGCGCTGACCGGAGCGAGCCTGATCGGCCTCGCGCCGGAAACTCGCATGACTTTTGGTCCCCCCTGGCCCGACGTCGTGATCGCGGCCGGACGCCGGACGGGTCCCATCGCGCGCTGGATAAAGAAACATGCGGGGAAACCGGTGATCCTGACGCAGATCATGAACCCAGGACGCCGCGGCGCCGAGGACTTCGACCTGATCGCCGTGCCCCGGCATGACTGCGAGCTTCCCACCGGCGATGCGCCTAACGTGATGCGCATTACCGGCGCGCCGCACCGTTTGACCACGGAACGCCTTGCCAGCGCCGCCGATACCTGGCGCGGGCGGATCAAAGCTATACCGAAGCCGCGCATCGCGTTGATCGTGGGCGGCGCGACCCACCGCAAGCCGTTCCCGGCGGACCTTGCCCGGACGCTGGCCGCGGACGTCTCAAAGCTCGCCGAGAAACAGGGTGGAGCTGTTCTGCTCGCAAGTTCGCGGCGGACCGGATTGGACGCCGAACAGGCCATGGAAGCGGCCGTTAACGTGCCGCATCATGCGTTCTTCTGGAGTGCAGGTGGGGACAATCCATATTTCGGCTATCTCGCGCTGGCGGACGCCGTCGTCGTCACCGGCGATTCCGTGTCCATGTGCTCGGAAGCCTGCGCGACCTCGGCGCCGGTCTATATCTATTCGCCCGATGGAATGGTAGCGCCGAAGCACGCGCGCCTGCACCGGCATCTTTACGATGCGGGCTTCGCCCGGCCCTTCAATGGGCAATTCGAGCGCTGGTCGCATCCACCCTTGAACGCGGCTGGGGAAGTAGCGCAAAAGATCGACAATCTCATTCGCCGCCGTTTTGGATAACAGCCCATGCCGCGTTTCGCCGCCAATATCTCGCTTCTGTTCACCGAGCTTCCGTTCGTGGAGCGGATCAAAGCCGCCGCCGACGCCGGCTTCAAGGCGGTCGAGTGCCAACTGCCTTACCACGTCGACGCGATCGACATCGCCGACGCCTGCGGTATGGCCGGCGTGCCGCTTGTGCTGATCAACGCGCCCCCGGGCAACTGGGAGGCGGGTGAGCGCGGTCTCGCGGCCTTGCCGGGCCGTGAAGACGAGTTCCGTGACACCATCGATATCGCGCTTGCATTCGCCGAGACGGCGGAGTGCCCGCGTATCCACGTGATGGCGGGCTGCATTTCGCAGGACGAAGACGGCGCCATGGAGACGTACGAAAAGAACATCGTGTACGCCTGCGAACGGGCGCGCAAAGAGGATGTGGAGATCGTGCTCGAGAACGTGGTGATCCCGGACTATTTCCTGGTGTTCCCGGATCAGGTCGCCGACATAGTGCGCCGCCTCGAACAGAAGAATTTAAAAGTGCTGTTCGACGCCTATCATGCTCAACGCGCACAGGGGAACCTCGCCGACTTCCTGGAGCATAATCTCGATATCATCGGGCATGTGCAGGTCGCCGGCGTGCCGGGCCGTCACGAGCCGGACAAGTTCAACGAAGTGAACTGGCGGTTCATCTTCGATTTCCTCGACGGCCAGGGCTACGACGGATGGGTCGGCATGGAATACAACCCGCGCGGCGAGACGCTGCGGGGACTGTCGTGGGCGAAAGAGTGGGGTTTGGGGCCGAAGGCCTAAGCCACTTTCTGCCGCAGCATGTGGTCGATGGCGAAACCTTGGAAGGTTTCGACGCCGAGTTCGGCTCCGACCGCGATGGCCTTCGCGCTGTCGACGCGGATGAGGATCGGCTGGATGCCGCAGCTCTTCATGTAATTGAAGGTCTTGCCGCGCTCGCGCAGGAGGTCTTCCGCACCGGTGCGCCAATGTACCTTAGCGTACTTGGCGCCGATGTAATCGAGATCCACGAGACCAAGGGTCTGCGGGAAGATTTTGTCGACGCCGATATTGGCGCCCATGGCCTTGATCATGCCGCGCGCGACTTCAAATTCGTCGAAATGCTCGACGATGTCGGCCTGGCGGAATTCAAACACCATGCGGGACAGGACGTCTTTCGCCGTCTGGTCCATGAAATCGGCGAAGGCCGCCGTGAATGTGGTGACCACGTTCACATTGAGCGAGAAGGGCATCGCAGTGACCTCGCTCATGTGCTGGAACGAACGCAGCACGATCTGATCGAGGACGCGGGTGAACTCGTTGAACAGCGGGCCCGAGGCGCGCATTTCGACGTCGATGAATAGCGGCTTGCGCAGCGCATCCATGCTGACGAAATACTCGTGCATCGTCGGCACCGGCATGAAGCCCGGTTTCGCATGCGCGACCATCTGGTCGCGCATGAAGGCTTTCAGGAATTTGTCCGCGCCGAAGCGCTTGAAGGCCTGAAGGATGTTATCGAGATCCTCGGGCGAGAGCGGGCGCAGTTCGTGCTTCTTGGCCTCCGGATCTGCAGCCTTCTGGGCATCGGCGGTATAGCGGGCGATGCGCTCGGCGGCGCCGCGGAAATTCTGTTCGAGATCGTAAATCAGCGCGAAGCGCGCTTGATTGATGTTGCCGAAATTCTCGGGGCAGTGTTTCTCGACCGCGCGCAACATGGCGACTTTGATGTCGCGCAGAAGTTCAAGGCTGTGCGCACCAGGCGAATGGGCGAGCAACGCGTATTCGGTCGGCGCGACTTTGTAGACCTTCGCGCCGTAACGCGCGGCGACATAACACAGGCCGGTGACGAGCGTGGTCGTCATCTCGGCGGTCTGCTTGGCGACCGGAACCGCGCCGTTGGCGTCCACGATGAAAAGTTGTGTGCCGGTGACGGGCTTGTGACGCCACTCGGACATATCCTCGACCAGCGCACGCAAATCCTGCGGCGGGTGAAGCGTCACTCGCGGAATCGGAACGACTCTGTCCTGTACCGTCACGTAAGCAACTCCCCAGACGCGGGTCTTGCGCCCGCGTTTCCAACCCGGACAGCTCTAGGACCAGGAGAGCAAAAACGCCACGTGGTTTCTCTGACTTGCAATAATTCGATACAAAACCACCGGGTTCCTCTACCTATCGTCGGATAGCTGGGGCGCCGCTCTATCCGTGGTTCGTCAGGAAATATTCGAGCCGAATTGATTCTCGGCGCAAATTGTACAGACAAAGCGTGGAGTCGCTCGGCCTTAGGCCGAAGCCGCTTTCGGCAAACCGGGCACGACGGTAACGGGGATCCCGATCTTGCCGGCATATTTTCCCGTCACCGCTTCGACCAGCGGGCCCGGTTTTCTTCCGGGCGCGGCGGAGAGGATGAGAATCGAAAGCTCGGGATGTTCCTTCACGAGCTTGAACAACTCGGCGCGGCGCGCGCCCTGACGCACATACGTGTCGGGCGTGCGGCCGGTTTCCTGAACGATGCGAAGCGCGTGGAGGCGGACAACGTCCTCGGCTTCACGGCGCGCTTCCTGATCGGCAAGTTCAGACACGAACTTGAAGTGATGAAATTCGTGATCGACTTGATAGACGTAGAGTAATGCGACGCGCCCTCCGGTCTTGCGGGCGCGTTCGCACGCATAGTCGATGGCCGCGGGCAGCTCCGGAGAATCATCGACCACCACCAGGAAGAGGCGGTGATCTTCGGGCTTGCGCGGCGCGGGGACGTTCACCGTCTAGCCTTCCTCGACCTCGTAACCGGACTGAAGCCAGCCGAGGATTCCGCCTTGCAGGCGCGTGATATGCCCCTGAAAGCCTCCGGCGAGGGCTTTCTGCGCGGCCATTCCGCAGCGGACGCCGCTCTTGCAATGGAAGACCAGGTGTTTTCCGCCGGCGTTCGGAATTTGCGTGGGATCGAAGGTCGACAGCGGCATCAGGATGGCGCCCGGGATGTGGACCTGATCCCATTCGTTCTGCTCGCGCACGTCAATAATCACGGCATCATCGGCCGCGCGCCACGCGGCGACGTCGGCGGGGCTGGCAAAGGTAACCTGACCTTCCGGTGTGGACATCTGAAACTCCAAAACGATACCCAAAGACTGTATAGTCCACCGGGCAAGGATAAAAGTGATGAAAGCCAAGGTCACAGCCAAGACAGCACACCGGGTTGGACCACGATTGCGCGTCTATCTCGGAATCGCGGATCACCTCGGACCGGGAAAGGCTGATCTCTTGACTGGTATCGACGAGACCGGTTCCATCGTGGCGGCGGGCAAGCGCATGAATATGAGCTACCGCCGCGCGTGGCTCCTGGTGGACGCGATGAACAAGATGTTCAGATTGCCCTTGGTCACGAAAAGCAAAGGCGGGAAGGGTGGCGGTGGTGGTGCGGAACTCACCGCACTCGGCCGCGAAGTCCTCACGCGATTCCGCAGAATGGAAAAAAAGACCGCGAAGGCGATCGCCAGCGATCTCACGGCACTGCGCAAAGTCATCAGCGCACGCTAGGGTCCCTTCAAGCGCGAGATTGATCTCGCGCGTGTCCCTGGAAATGCAGACAACATGCCAGGACGCGTTGGCCATCGCGGTCTTGGGCCTTTGCCGGCGTTGCGGCGCCGAACAGAACTAAACTGGCGGCGCCAATACGTCGTCTCATGAGGACCATCTTACGCTTTAGCTTCGCTTAAGGGCGAGCTTAAGACCGCTCCAGACCCCGCCGGCTTCGTGATACCGGATGCCCCAAATACTCCCAGCTACCATACCCATAGTTGCGATAAGGGATGTAAGGGAAAGGGTGGAGACCCCGGAGAGGCCCTGGCCGAAGGTGCAGCCCATCGCGAGCGTACCCCCGCTGCCCATAAGAACGCCGCCGATCAGGCTGCGTATGAAGTCCTCGCGGACCATAAAGGTATCAAAGGCTAGGTTGCGGGTGAGAAGGCCGGCGATGAAGGCGCCGAGCGGGACGCCAAGGGTCAGCATGAGCGGAAACAGCGCGGGGCCGCGGCCACCGAAAGCGAGCACGGCTTCGCCGAGGGGCGGGACAAAATTGATGGCGGTGAAGGCGCTTGCGCCGCTTTTTTCAAACAGCCCGCCGGCCACGAACCAAGCGGCGGCGATCATTAAGCCGATGATCAAACCGCCGACGAGGTGATCGCGCGAGGCGCGGAACCAGGAATCTTTCAGCGCGAACCACAAGGCGCCGCCGCCGAACACGGCGACAATGATCCACCGCACCGTTTCAGCGCCGATGAATGGCAGGTTGCCGAATATCCGATGCACCCCGCCAGGCCCGAACGTGCCGAGCACGGCGGTGCGGTTCAGCACATCTTGAAGTGGTGCGAGCCAGTTCATGGTCGCCGCCGCGCTGAGGGCGATGGCGAGGATGATGGCGAGGGACTTGAGCGAACCGGCGCCAACGCGTGCGAGAGCGCGGCTGATGCAGCCGCCGCCAAGGGCCATGCCGAAGCCGAACAAGAGGCCGCCGAGAAGGGCGGGGAGCCAGAGGATGTAGGGCGCCAAGCTCTCGGCCCGATCCAACGGCACGAGGCCTGCGGCGTCCAGGGCGTGCGTGCCGACGATGGCGACGCCGGCCGCCAGCACCCAAGCGCGGAATCGGCGCCAGTCCTTAGCGAAGAGGATATCGGCGATGCCGCCGAGGGCGCAGAAGTTGGTCAGAAGCACGGCGGCGCCGATGACTCCGCCGATGGCCAAGCCCGCCAGGATCGCTCCTCCCATCTCAAACATGCTTCTTCGCTTCCGCCGCCATGGCCCCGCACACTACAGTGCGGGCCTCATGACGCAACCCGGCCCTCACGCATTGCAGCCCATCATCATCGACGCGCGCGGCCTGAGCTGCCCGCTGCCGGTCCTGCGTCTCAATAAGACGCTGAAAGGCATTCCGGGCGGGGCGGAGATCATTCTCCTCGCGACCGACCCAGCGGCCTTGCGCGACGTTCCAGCGTTCTGCACCGCCCACGGCCATCAAGTTATCCACAGTCCGGAAGGGGAATTTTTCAGATTCCACATTCGTAAGATTGCCTAAACCTTAGCCATAGGGCATCTAAAGACATTAGCTCGCCTTAAAAAGCAGCAATTCTGGGGTTTAGGTTTAGGGGGACTTATGGGCGGAGACGTCTTTTTCATTCTGATGGGCGCGATCATGGTCCTGGCGATGCATGCCGGCTTCGCGTTCTTGGAAGTTGGTACGGTGCGCAAGCGTTCCCAGGTGAACGCGCTCGTGAAAATCCTGGTCGATTTCTCGGGCTCGACGATCGCCTACTTCTTCGTCGGCTTCTCGATCGCTTATGGAATGAGCTTCCTCGACAGCGCGCCGATCATTTCAGGCGCGGCGGGCACCGGCTATCAGGGCCAGGGCTACGACCTCGTGAAATATTTTTTCCTCCTGACCTTCGCAGCCGCCGTGCCCGCGATCATCTCGGGCGGTATCGCGGAGCGCGCGAAGTTCTACCCGCAGCTCGTCGCGACGTTTCTGATCGTCGGGCTGATCTATCCGTTCTTTGAAGGCATGGCGTGGAACAACAACTACGGCTTCCAGGACATGGTAGAGGCGCTCACCGGCGCGAAGTTCCATGACTTCGCCGGTTCGGTGGTCGTGCACGCCATGGGCGGTTGGATCGCGCTCGGCGCGGTGATCATGCTCGGCAACCGCAAGGGCCGCTTCACCGCCGACGGTCGCGCGATCGGCATGCCGCCTTCCAACATCGTATGGCTCGCGCTTGGCGCGTGGATCCTTTCGGTCGGCTGGTTCGGTTTCAACGTGATGAGCGCGCAGCGGCTCGAATCGGTAACGGGACTTGTCGCCGTCAACTCGTTGATGGCCATGGTCGGCGGCGTCATCACGGCCCTATTGGTTGGCCGCAACGATCCAGGCTTCGTGCACAACGGCGCGTTGGCGGGTCTCGTGGCCGTCTGCGCGGGCTCGGACGTGATGCATCCGATCGGCGCCCTCGCGACGGGCGGTATCGCCGGCGCCTTGTTCGTGTGGGCCTTCAACTTCATGCAGGACAAGCTGCGGATCGACGACGTGCTCGGCGTGTGGCCGCTGCATGGCCTTTGCGGCACCCTCGGCGGCCTGCTGTGCGGCGTCTTCGGCATGGAAAACCTGGGCGGCATGGGCGGCGTGAACTTTATGGGCCAGTTGGTCGGCACTGTGACGGGCGTGCTCATCGGCCTCGTCGCGGGCTTTGTGGTCTACGGCGCGCTGAAAGCCACCGTTGGAATCCGCTTGTCGGAAGAGCAGGAGTTCAACGGCGCGGACCTGTCAATACACAAGATCACCTCGACGCCGGACGAAGATATCGTTCGCTAGAAAGCGAATGGAGAAACAAGAAGGGCGGTCGCGAGACCGCCCTTTTTTGTTATGCGCCGTTATGGCGAGACCAGACTCTAAGTTCTCCGTCGGTCCTGAACGCGAGAACAGTGTACGGATCGGCCCTGCCATCGGGCGATTCCATTCCCGGCGCGCCAATGGGCATGCCCGGTACCGAAAGTCCCCGTACGTTGTCGGGGCGCTCGCGCAAGAGCCGCTCGATGTCCGCGGGCGGCACATGGCCTTCGATGATGTACTTGTCGACCACGCCCGTGTGGCAGGCCCAGAGGTCGTAGGGGATATCGAGTTGCTTATTCACTTCAGCCAGCGGGCGCGACGTGACCATCTCAACCACAAAAATCTTTTCAACGACGGCAACCCAGTCAAGGCAGCACGCGCAGTGCGGATCGCGGTAGAGCGTTAGCCGATAAGGTGAGGAGGCGGCGCGGCCCGCTCCAGTGCGCGCAAGGACAGCCAGCGCGACCCCGCCCATTAAAGCTTTGCGACGGCTTAAGTCTCCAGTCATGGCAGGTCACCCCCGTGTAGCCACGAACAGGACCCAAGCCTAACACCAGTTGTGGAATCTATTCCACGCCGTTCATCTCGCGCTCCACGTCCCGGAACCGGTATTGGAGGGCGATCATGGTGGCTTTAACCGGCCGCAGGGCCAGCCCGGCGGTCAGGCTGATGAAGGCCGGCCAAATCACGAAATGGACCCAGATGGGCGGCGTCACGAAGCGATCGAAAAGCAGGGCCGCGACCGCGGTGATAATGCAGAGCGGCATCATGATGAAGAAAGCAGGTCCGTCGGCGGTGTCGTGGCCCGCGAAGCTCAGGCCGCAGACCTCGCAGCCCGGCCGCACGGTAAGGTAGCCCTCGAAGAGCCGTCCTCGGCCGCAGCGCGGGCAGCGGCAGAAAAGTCCGGCGACGGCGAGCGGCGCGCGCGGCTTATGGGATGTGGACATGGACTACTATAGGAGCCCCGGGTCCCGGTAATCACGCGAAAACTCTCGCCCGCGCGCGGGGCGGCCAGGTACTCTCGCTGCATGCCGCGCCGTACCGGTCACCTCCCGCGTATTCTCGCCGTCCTTTTTACGCTAGGGCTGGCAAGCGCCTGCGCGGCTCCCGCGCGAATCGCCTATACCGCGGCCGAGCAGCGTGCGGCTGTGCCGCCGGGATTCGCGGATGTCCGCCTGTCGATTTCGGAGCGCCCCGAGGCCGAGAAGCTCGTCGCGCTTTTCCGCACCCAACGCGATGCCCGCGGGCGGCCCCTCGAAATTCTGTCGTTATCCGGCGGCGGGGCGAATGGGGCCTTCGGTGCGGGGGTTCTCTATGGCTGGAGCCAGCACGGCGACCGCCCCGCCTTTGACGTGGTCACCGGCATCAGTACAGGCGCGCTGGCCGCGCCGTTCGCATTCCTCGGTCCGGCTTATGATGAAGCCCTGAAGGCCGGTTACACGAGCGGTCGGTCGGCGGAACTTCTCGACTTCCGAGGCCTGCTCGCATTTTTTCGGCCCAGCCTTTTCAGCGGTCGCCCGCTCGCGCGGCTGGTCGAGGACCTCGTCGACGATCAGGTCGTCGCGGCCGTCGCCAGGGAGCACAAAGCGGGGCGGCGCCTGCTGGTCGGCACCACCAACCTCGATACTCAGGCGCTCACGCTGTGGGATATGGGCGCGATCGCCGCGGCGGGCGGGCCCCGCGCGACCAAGCTGTTCCGTACTGTGCTGGTAGCCTCGGCGAGTGTGCCCGGCGTCTTCCCGCCGGTGATGGTCGAGGTTGAAGCCAACGGGCGTCGGTTCGCCGAAATGCATGTGGACGGAAGCGCGATTTCGTCGTTTTTCGCCGTACCCAATTCCCTTTTGCTGTGGACGGGGCAAGACACAAATGAGCTTAAGGCGCGGCTGTATGTGTTGATCAACGGTGCGCTCGACGAGGATTTCGCCGTCACGCCGAACGAGACGCTGCCGATCCTGCGGCGGAGTTTCGATGTCGCCAGTAAGACCAATACCCGCACCGAACTTACCGCTGTCGCCGCTTTCGCTGAACGAAACGGCCTCGCGCTGCGCATGAGTCATGTGCCGCCGGGCGTGAACCCGTCGCCACTCGATTTCGATCAGCAGCGCATGACGGCGTTGTTCGAACAGGGGCGGGCGGCCGGCGCTGCAGGAGCGGCGTGGGAGGATCTGAAAGCCTTAGATCCCTAAAAGAGCCAAGATCCTCAAACAAAAACGCCGCTCCTTTTGGGGAGCGGCGTTTTCTTTTTCGAGGCTTTTGGGGCTATTAGCCGCCAAACGTGCGGACCGGGGCGCCGAGGAGCCAGTAGACCCACACGAACAGGAACAGCCACACCACGTCAACGAAGTGCCAGTACCAGGCAGCGGCCTGGAAGCCGATGTGCTTATGGGGCGAGAACTGGCCTTTCGCGGCGCGGAAGCCACAGACGATCAGGAAGACGGTGCCGACGAACACGTGGAAGCCGTGGAACCCCGTGGCGAGGTAGAAGGCGGACGGATAGATGCCGTCCGTCAGCTTGAACGTCGCGTGGTGGTATTCGTAGACCTGCAGGCCAAGGAAAAGGGCGCCCAGGGCCGCGGTGATGAAGATCCACTTGGCGGCCTTCTGGTTATTGCCTTCTTCGATGTAGATGTGCGCGCGCGTGACGGTTCCGCCCGAGGTGAGCAGGATCACGGTGTTGTAGAACGGCAGTTCCCAGGCTTCGAGCGGCGTGATGCCGGCCGGCGGCCACTGCAGGGTCGAGGTCGAGAAGCCCAGTGCGTTATGGAAGAAGGCCCAGAAGAAGGCGACGAAGAACATCACTTCCGAGGTGATGAACAGGGCCATGCCGAGGCGCAGGCCGTGGCTGACTTCTGCGGTGTGCGCCTTTTCCTTCACCGACTCGCTGATGATGTCGCGCCACCACATCCACATCGTCATAAGCACGAGGACGAAGCCGGGCAGCAGCTTAAAGACGCCTGGCTCCATGCCGAACACAGGCACCTTGTGGAAGAACAGGACCGCGCCGATGGCGAGGATCAGCACCGAGAAGGAACCCATTGCCGGCCAGGGGCTCGGGTTCACCATGTGGAAGTTATGTTTGGCGTGTCCGCTCATGGAAATGATCCCTCTACGTCTCTCTAATTGGTGGCGCCGCCAGCTTCCGTAGAAGCGGGCGTAATGGATTTGGATTCAGCGCTGTCTTCCACCGGGAAGCCGTCTTTGGAACGGAAGAAGGTGTACGACAGGGTAATGGTCTTCACTTCTTCGGTGTGTTCGTCGCTGACGAGCGCCGGGTCCACGTAGAAGGTGACGCCCAATTCAGCACTCTGGCCGGGGGCGAGAATTTGCTCCTGGAAGCAGAAGCATTCGATCTTATTGAAGTACTGACCGATCTTGTCCGGAGTGACGTTGAACGTCGCCGTGCCGGTGGTTGTCTCGATCCCCATGTTGGTGGCCGTGTAGTGGATGGTCACCGTTTCGCCGAGCTTCGTCGTGACCGACGGCTGCGAGGGTGTGAACTTCCACGGCAGTTGGGGATCGGTATTGGCGTCAAACCGCACCGTAACCGGGCGGTCGATAATCTGGGTCGTGTTTGCCGCCACGATCTGCGGATCGCCGCCGATGCCGATCGCGCGGCAGAAGGCGTCGTAATAGGGCACGAGCGCGAATGCACACCCCACCATCACCGCGGCTCCCCCAAGGGAAGCCGCGGCGACGCGGGCGTTACGGCGTTTCAGGTTGGACTTGTCCATTACCTTTTGTGCCTTATGCGCTGACTACTCGGCCGGATGAGCGGCCGCGCGGGCCAGCACAGGCGGCTCTTCGAACGTGTGGAACGGCGCCGGCGAGGGGACGGTCCATTCCAACGTCGTGGCGCCTTCGCCCCACGGGTTGGCAACCGATTTCTTGCCGAAGAACATGCTATGCACCGCCATGATCAGGAAGAACACCGACGAGCCGCCGGCGATGAACGCGCCGATCGACGAGACGTAGTTCCAGCCCGCGAACACATCCGGATAATCGATGTAGCGGCGCGGCATGCCCGCGAGACCAAGGAAGTGCTGCGGGAAGAAGGTCAGGTTCACGCCGATGAAGGTCGTCCAGAAGTGGACCTGGGCGGCCCAATCCGGGAACACGCGGCCGGTCATCTTGTCGTGCCAGTAGTAGTAACCGGCGAAGATGGCGAACACGGCGCCGAGCGAGAGCACGTAATGGAAGTGCGCAACGACGTAATAGGTGTCGTGCATCACGATATCCATACCGGCATTGGCGAGCACCACGCCGGTGACGCCGCCGACAGTGAACAGGAAGATGAAGCCCACGGCCCAAACCATCGGAGCGCGGAAGGAGATGGAGCCGCCCCACATGGTGGCGATCCACGAGAAGATCTTGATGCCCGTCGGAACCGCGATCGCCATGGTCACGGCGATGAAGTAGGCGCGGTAATTGACGTTCATGCCGACGGTGTACATGTGGTGCGCCCACACGATGAAGCCGACGACGCCGATCGAGGCCATCGCGTAGGCCATGCCGAGGTAACCGAACACCGGCTTACGGCTGAAGGTCGACACGATGTGGCTGATAATGCCGAAAGCCGGCAGGATCATGATGTACACTTCGGGGTGGCCGAAGAACCAGAACAGGTGCTGCCAGAGGAGGGGGTCGCCGCCGCCGCGCTGATCGAAGAACGCGGTGCCGAAGTTGCGGTCGGTGAGCAGCATGGTCAGCGCGCCGGCGAGAACCGGAACCGCCAACAGCAGGAGCACGGCGGTGATCAGGATCGACCACACGAACAGCGGGGCCTTGTGCATGGTCATGCCAGGCGCGCGCATGTTGAGGATTGTGGTGATGAGGTTGGTCGCGCCGAGAATCGAGGATAGGCCGGCGAGATGGAGGGACAGAATCGCGAAGTCGACGCTCATATCGGGCTGACCCGCTATCCCCGACAGCGGCGGATAGAGCGTCCATCCCGTGCCCGCGCCATTACCAGCGGTCATCGACAGGACGACCAGAACGAGGGCCGGCGGCATGAGCCAGAACGAGATGTTGTTCATGCGCGGGAAGGCCATGTCCGGGGCGCCGATCATCAATGGCACCATCCAATTGCCGAAACCGCCGATGAGGGCGGGCATCACGACGAAGAACACCATCAGCAGCGCGTGCGCCGTGACAAGCACGTTGTAGAAGTGTTTGTCGGTGATGAACTGCAGGCCGGGATGCATCAACTCGGCACGGATCGCCATCGAGAACCCGCCGCCCACCAGCGAGGCGATGACCGCGAAAACGAGGTACATCGTGCCGATGTCTTTGTGGTTGGTGGAATACAGCCAGCGGGTGATCCCCGTCGGATGATGGTCGTGGCCGTGATCGAGGCTATGATCGGCGTGGGAAGCTGCACTCATGGACGCTTTCTCCGAAACGTAATTCTATTGAGCCGAGGCAAGTTTCACGCTGTCCGCCGTGGCGGGCGTGAGGCCGGCTTTTTGTTGTTCAACCCAGCGCTGGTACTCTTCCTTGCTGACCGCATCGACAACGATCGGCATGAAGGAGTGGTCGACGCCGCACAGTTCCGAGCACTGGCCGTAGTAGCGGCCCGGTTTGGTGATGCGCGTCCAGGTTTCGTTGATGCGGCCCGGCATATTGTCGAGTTTCACGCCGAAGGCCGGGATCGTCCAAGCATGGATCACGTCGTTGGCGGTGAAGAGCAGGCGGATGTTGGTATCGACCGGCAGGATGACGTGGCGGTCGGTTTCGAGGAGGCGGTGCTGACCGGCCTTCACGTCGATTTCCGCATCGGGGATTGCGATCGCATCGAAGGAAACCCCCGTGTCCGGGTATTCGTAAGACCAAAACCACTGATTGCCCGTGATCTTGAGGGTCATTTCAGCTTCGGTGGTGTGATCGAGGTAGTAGAGGATGCGGTAGGACGGAACCGCGATGCCCACCAAGATGAAGACCGGAACGATGGTCCAAATCACTTCGATGAGCGTGTTATGCGACCACTTGGCCGGCACCGGATTGCGCTTCTCGTTGAAGCGGAAGATGCAGATCAGGAGCAAGATCGCCACGAAAACGCTGATGACGGTGATGATCCACAGGAGGAGCGTGTGGAAATCATGGAGCATTTCGGCTTGAGGAGTCGCCGGAGTCTGGATGCCGAGCTGCCACTCCGTTGGGAAGGAGGGGGTGGGCATTTGCTCAGCGGCAAACGCGGTCCCCATGGAAAAGATGCTCGAAACGACGGCGCCAAGCGCCAATGCCAAACGACTCACACTCTGTCTCCATTGCAACCCAGCAGGTGGCCACCCTTTAAGGGGCCGGACCGGGCGGTTCAACCGATATTTTTTGGGCGTTTGCAAATTCCCCTGCCGCGCCAATGGGTTCCGCAGAATCCCTCAGTGCCGCCCCGCGCGGAGACTAACCGAATGGGCTTCTCACGTAAAGGTAAAGCCCCGTATTCACAAAGGGTTGTTAACCCTTTCGGCCGTGTAAGTTTTCCGCAGCCCGCGCGCTCGTCTGTGACAGATCAAAGGGTTTTGTTTAACCGGCCGGTCGGTTAGACAGGCGCGAGACTCTGGTGCGCGCTTCAGGAGAATTTTGGTGAACGCAGTTCCGCCGCATGATTCCAATAACGCCGATTCTAACGAGAAGGCCAAACGCCGCCGGCTGGTGCTGTTTGGCTTCGCCTTGGCCCTCGTGCCGGTGTTCATGTACGTGAGCTTCATCATCAAGACCGCCGTGCGTGGGCCTTAAGGACGAGTGATGAGCACAGCCACCGTCCTTCCGCACGTCAACGCGGTCTTGAATGCGCTTTCAACGATCCTGCTGATTATCGGATTCGTCCTCATCCGCTCCGGACGGCGCGAGCAGCACCGCAAGGTCATGTTGTCCGCGCTTATCGTCTCCGGCGTTTTCCTGATCAGCTATCTGACCTATCACTTCACCGCGCCGACATTTGTCTTCCCAGGCACGGGTTGGACCAGACCGGTCTACTTCGGCATGCTGATCAGTCACGTCGTGTTGGCGACGATCGTGACGCCAATGGTCGTGGTGACCGCGTACCGTGCGCTGAAGGGCACATTCGACCGCCATAAGGCGATCGCGCGCTGGACCATCGGCGCGTGGCTATATGTTACCGTAACGGGTGTGCTGATTTACGTGATCCTGTACCACGTCTATCCGCCTTCGGCTTAAAAGCATGGACGAGAAAGAAGTCCTCGCACGCACCATGCCGCCGCCGGTCGATACAGCGGTGGACGGCAATTTCGCCGGCAAGATCACGCCGCAGTTCATGCACGAGCTGCGCGGCTGGGTGAGTTTGCCCTTGGCCGCTTTGGCACTGGCGGGCCTGCTGGCGCTTCTGCTGGCCGCCTCGCGCGTGCCGGGCGCCGAGAAGGTGCTGACCTGGACCGGCGACAGCTTTTTCCAAAAAGGCCTCGTGGCGCATGTCACCTTCGCCTTCGTCATTTGGTACATGGGCGTGCACGGCGCGTTGACCGTACTGATGACTGCGCAAATGCAAGGCGGGCGCGCCGCCCCGGGGTTTTTGTCGATCGCCATCGGGCGCCTCGGTGTTTTCGGCGCGTGGTTGAGCCTGTTCCTGCTGCTCGGACCTGTGCTCGCCGATTTGGGCGAGCCGTCACTCAATAACTACATCCCGGTCCTCGACCACCCGGTTTATTATGCCGGGCTCGCGTTGCTTGCCGGGTGCGTGGCCCTGCCGGTGCTGCGCCTGCTGGCGCTGATGGCGCGTGAGCGGAACCCGGACGCGGCGGTGTTCTCGGTGGCCGCCGCGGGACTCATATACGTGCTGGCGCTGGTGTGTATCGCCGCGGCCGGCCTGACAATGCCGGAGAACGTCGGTCGTCAGGGCGCGAACGAATACTTGATGTGGGGCGGCGGCCATGTGCTGCAGTTCGCTAACACCGCGCTAATGCTGTGCTCCTTCTATCTGATCGCGCGCGCCGCACTCGGCGAAACGCCGCTGTCGGGCTCGTGGTTGAAGACCATGATGCTTGTGCTGGTCGCGGGCGCGGCCGCCGGGCCGCTTCTGTATCTAACGCACGAGGCGGGCGGCGCCACTCAGCGCGATCTGTTCACGCGGCTTTATTGGTATGCGCTGCCGGTTCCGACCGCGATGGTGCTCGGAAGCGTCGGGCTTCTTCTGTTCCGCCGCTGGAAAGACGCCATGAAAGGCGCGCCGGAGATCAAGGCGATCGCGGCGGCATTATTCTTGTTCGCATACGGCGGTGTGCTCGGCTTCTTCGAGGGCTCGATCGACACACGCACGCCCAGCCATTACCACGCGATGCTGATTGCGGTGACCCTGGCCTTCATGGCGCTCTACTTTGCACTTTTCCTGCCGCTGCTGGGCCTGCGGACCCAACGCAAGAAATTGCGTACCGCGATGTACCTGCTGCTGGGCGGCGGTCAGTTCCTCCATTCGACCGGTCTATATCTAGCGGGTCTGGAAGGCGTGCTGCGCAAGACCCCCGGTGCGGCGCAAGGCCTTGATAGCCCTTGGAAGATCGCAAGCATGTCGTTGATGGGCCTCGGCGGCCTCATTGCGGTGGCCGGTGGCATCATCTTCATTTTTCTCGCGGGGAAAATGCTTATTGGCAAACCCGGACCGGACCGGTAGACCAAGCGCGCGGAACGGTCCCTTCCTGGCGGTTGGGTATTAGGGATTCCAATACGTTATGCAAATTCGCAGTTACATTGAGCTGATGAAGCTGCGCATCGGCTTTCTCATCGCGGTCAGCGCGATGGCGGGCTATGCGGCAGTAGCGAGCCATGTCGATGCATGGCAGCTCGTTGTGCTGTTCGTGGCCATGGTGCTCGGTTCGTCGGGCTCGGCCGTCTTCAATCAATACTACGACCGCGACATCGACCGCCTGATGGCGCGCACAGCGAACCGTCCGCTCGCGGCCGGTACGATGGCCGACGCGCGCAAGGCGCTGCTGTTCGCCGGTGTGCTGCTCGTGACGGGATGCGTGCTCGCCGCGATAGCCTTTAATTGGGTTGTCGCGACCCACCTGTTCCTTGGCGCCTTTGTGTACGGCGTCGTCTACACCGTGTGGCTCAAGCGCCTTCACTGGACCAACATCATCATCGGCGGCGCCGCCGGCAGCTTCGCCGTGCTCGCGGGCGCGGCCGCGGTGGATCCAAACATCTGGCTGCTGCCCACACTGATGGCGATCACGCTGTTCCTGTGGACCCCCTCGCACTTCTGGTCGCTCGCCATCCTCATCAAGGACGACTACGCGAAAGCCGGCGTTCCGATGCTGCCCGTCATCGCGGGTGACGCGACCTGCGCCAAATGGATCTTCGGCAACACCGTTCTGCTCGTCATCTCGGCCATGCTGCCGGTGGCGTTCGGTGAACTCGGCCTGCTGTACGGCGTGATCTCCACGGCGTTCGGTGCGCGCTTCCTGTTCCTTAACGTGAAGCTGATGAAGGACTCGAGCCGCGATCTCGCGCGCCGGAATTTCCTATTCTCCATGCAGTACCTGGCAGGCGTGTTCCTCGCCGTGGTCGTGGACAAGCACGTCCCACTACCCTTCTAGCGCGCCGGAGCTGCCCGAGGAGCGAAGACGGGTGCCGTTCTAAAAAACGGTTGTCATTGCCCGCATAGCGACGCGAGTGCGGGACTCCATCTTTCAAAATTGCTTGCTTCACGATGGATTACCCGGATGCGGACCCGTGGACGCGGGGGATGGCGGGAGGCCTAGTGATGCGGAACTGCGATGATGTAGGCGAGATTTTGCCCGCCCGCGCCGCGATCAAAGACGAAGGGCAGCGTGGGATTTGTTTTCGCCGCTTCGGCTGTGTATCCGAGGTCGGCGCTGGTCACGCCCGGTGCGTAAAACATCATGTGGCCTGGGAAGGCGGTGGCCGTGATTTTGCCTGACGCGTCGAGCCTGATGTCGCCCGCTGTCATATAGGCGACACCGCTTTTCGCGGGACGCTTGAAGCGTCCATCCTTGAAGCCGCCATCGATGTCGGCGCGGATTTCGTCGGTGCTCTTACCGGCGGCGAGAAGTTCGCCCACGCGTAACATCGCCGGCACGTAGCTGCTCTGGCCTTCAGCGTCCCAGCAGGTCGGCTTGAAATTCTCAACGCCGTAGAAGAACCCGTCGCGATTGACGAAGCATGTAAAACCATTCGTGCCGTCCTTCGCCTTCTCATAACCCTTGGCGCCATAGACATAGACGGCTGCGCCGTCGCGCAGATGCGCGGGGCCCCCTGAAAGGGCGAGCGCGATTTCGACGTCGCGCGGAAAGGCGACATTCAGAGTCTTGCGCGTGTCGGCCATATCGGCGGCTTGGGCCGTCAGAGGCAGCAGCGCCGCGAGCGCAACCGTTTTAATCTTCATAAGCACCCCTTACATCAAATCAACGGCGTGTTTTTTGAGGTCGGCGAGCTCGCAGTGTTCGAGTGCGCCCTCGTGGGTGGCTGTCAATACGACCTTTGGCGCCTGGCCCGCGGCGAACGCCTGCTGCCAGCGTGGGGCGCACAGGCACCAGCGATCGCCCGGATTGAGGCCGGGGAAGGCATACTCTGGAATCGGCGTAGAGAGGTCGTTGCCCGATCGTTTGCTGTAGGCGAGGAACTCGGCGGTCATGACCACACACACGGTGTGCGAACCAATATCGCTGGGGCCTGTATTGCAGCAACCGTCGCGGAAGAAGCCTGTGACGGGCTTGGCCGAGCACATCTGCAGGGCACCGCCGAGGACATTGCGCGCGGGACGCTGCTGTTCGCTCATATCACGCGGCATGCAAGATCCTTATTCCAGCCGGCTCTGAATTTAGGCAGCGCACAAAAGTCCTGCAAGCCTTGGCGGGCTGCGCCGCGAAGCCTATGCTTGGGTTCTCACGCGTGTTTGTCAGGTCACTATGTCGGAGAAAAAGGTAACGGCCCCGGGCGCAGCCCCGGGAGCTGCGGGGACAGCCACCGTGGCGCCGGCCGATGTCGCCCGTATCTGGGCGGTTATGAGCCATGAAATCCGTACGCCTTTGATGGGTGTCGTCGGCATGCTCGAAGTGCTTAACCGCACCAG
Source organism: Rhodospirillaceae bacterium (assembly GCA_041906145.1). Taxonomy (GTDB): domain Bacteria; phylum Pseudomonadota; class Alphaproteobacteria; order Rhodospirillales; family Rhodospirillaceae; genus SHVO01. Next base: position 157,234 of record JAYRJU010000009.1, read on the forward strand.
CCTTTCCGACGAACAGCGCCGGATCATTTCGACAGCCGAAGAGTCATCGGTCGCGCTCATGCGCATCATCGACGACGTGCTTGATTTCGCCAAACTCGAATCCGCGCAAGTCAAACTCGAGGAATCCATCGCCGATCCGCTCGCTATACTGGAAGGCACGGCCGACCTTCTTGCGACGATCGCGGGAACCAAGCGGCTTGTGTTGACTTGCGAGGCTGAAGGCGAGCTGCCGCTTGTGTTGTGCGATGCGCTGCGCCTGCGCCAGGTGCTTTTGAACATAGGCGCGAACGCGCTGAAATACACGGACACCGGAACGGTTGCGCTGACGGTGTCACTCATTGACCGGCGCGATGATGCGGCGATGCTGCGGTTCAGCGTGACCGATACCGGTCAGGGCGTACCGCTTGATTTGCAAGGCTATCTATTCCAGCCGTTCTGGCAGCTCGCGGGCCGCGAAGCCTCCTTGAGCGGTATGGGCGGGGTCGGACTGGGCCTGGCCATTTGCCGCACGCTGGTGGACGCCATGGGCGGGCAGATCGCGGTGGACAGCCGTCCCGGCGAGGGCACACGGTTTGACGTCGACGTGACGTTCAGGATCGCACCGGCCGAAGTCACGCGGCCCCGCCTCGACGATATGGAAGTTGTCACGGTGGACAGTGCCGATGGGGCGCTCGGCATTGCCGCGCGTTATCTGGAAGGCGCGGGCGCGTCGATCGTGCGCGTCGATACGCTGGGCGCTTTGGCGCGGCATGTGCCGACAGCGAAGAAACGCATCATCTTGCTGCTTGGCGCGGACGCGGAATCCGAGGATGTCGAAGCGATATCGGCGGCGTTGCAGCGCATGGGTTCGGACCACTTGTCCTCGATCGTCTGGCTGCACCGTGGGGCGACGGGAAGTTTGCCTGTGCGTTCGGCCGTCTGGCCTGTACGTGCGAACCCGATGCGGCGCGGCGACCTTTTCGCAGCCGTCACGAAAACCGGCGGCACGCGCGAGGGCGACGGCATGGAGGTTATCGCGCGCTATCAGGAACGCCTGATCGATCCGAACGCGGCGGTGCAAGCCGCGCGCGCCGACGGCATGGTCATCTTGATTGCCGAGGACAATAAGGTGAACCAGGAAGTCTTGCGCCAGCAACTCGCCATCCTCGGGTACGACTGCGATATCGCATCGACAGGCCACGCGGCTTTGAAGAAGCTCGGCGAGCGGAGTTATCCGCTTCTACTGTGCGACTGTCACATGCCGGGAATGGACGGCTTTGAGCTGACGCGCGCCATCCGCACCAACGAGAACGGTCAAGCGCATATGCCGATCGTGGCCGTGACGGCAAATGCGGTACCCGGTGAAGCGCAGCGCTGCCGCGCGGCGGGCATGGATGACTATCTCGCCAAACCGATCGAAATCAGCGCGCTTCAGGCTAAGCTGAACCGGTGGATTGGCCCTGCGCAGGCATATCCAACATGGTCGGGGGTTAGCTCAATATCGGCGGCGCAACCGCCCGAGCGGTTGCTTGACTTGCGCGGGCTTTCTGTCGTGTACGGCGGCGATCCACAGCGCTTGGCGCCGGTGCTTGAACAATGGTCGAGCGGTATGACCGAGGTGCTACGAGATCTCGAAACAAGTGTGGATGCAAAGGCCTGGGAAGCCGCGCTGGCCGCAACGCATCGCATTAAGGGCAGCGCGGGCATCGCCGGCGCCGCACGTGTTTCGGCGGCGGCGGCGGCGCTTGAGGTGGCTTTACGCGGTGGCGATGCTGCTGTCATCGCGAGTGAGCGGGCGCGCGTTCGCGCGTTGATGCAAGCGTCGTTAAAGGAAGCCGCGGATTGGCGCCAAGCGGCGAATGACCCCGCGCGGGTCACTCAAACGTCTGCGTAAGATGTGCGGCTAAGCCGCGGTTTCGGATGCGGCTGCGGCATCGTCCGGCGAAAGGATGTAACCCGATCCCCGCACTGTCTTGATCATCAGCGGGCGTTTCGGATCGACCTCGATCTTGTGACGAAGGCGCGTGACCAGCACGTCGATGCTGCGGTCCATCGGATCCCATTCGCGCGACAGCACCTTGTCCATCAGGTCTTCGCGCGTCTGGACCTTGCCAGCGTTGCGGATGAGGTGGGCGAGCAGGCGGGACTCGTTGCCGGTCAGCATCGCTTCCGCGCCGCTCTTGGAGCGGAACAGGCCGGCGTCCAGGTCGAGAACCCAGCCTTGATAGCTGAGCTTGCCGTGCGGAACTTCACTAAGCGCAGCGTGCGGCGCGGCCGCGAGAGCGCCGGTGCGGCGCAAGACGCTACGGATGCGCGCGAGAAGTTCGCGTTCCTCGAAAGGCTTGGTGAGATAATCGTCGGCGCCGCATTCCAGGCCGACGACGCGGTCCATGATCTCGTGGCGCGTGGATAGAATAATGATGCCGAGCGTCTTGTACTGTTCGCGCAGGTAGCGCGTCAGCGCGAAGCCGTCTTCTCCGGGAAGGCGCAAGTCCATGATGACGAGGTGGATGGGCGTAGCGGCCAGGACCTGGCGCATGTCCATGCCGTCTGTCGCCAAGGTGACTTCATATCCTTCGCCGCGCAGGTATATATCTAGGACGTCGCGGACGAAGGGATCGTCCTCGACCACAAGGATACGGGGCGGGGTCTGCGAAACCTTGGAGTTGTCCATCCAAAAAACTCGCGTTTTCAATGCGATAAGAGACGCAGATCGGGGATTGAACCGTTCCCCCACGAGTTGAGTATACAACCCAGGATGAAATTTCCTACCCCTCGTTTGAGCCTTCTAATAATAGCGGCGGGCGCTGGAGACTGCGGATGAACACGCTCTCGGTCATGCTGGTCGATGATGACGCATTCATCCGCGAGGTGGTAGCCGCGGCGCTCAGCGTCAGGCCGGGCGTGCACGTCCAAAGTTTCGCCTCAGGCGACGACGCGCTCGCGGGCGCGCGTCTCGCGACGCCGGATATCATCGTGCTCGATTTCACCATGCCTGGGACGGACGGCCTTGCGATCTACCATGATCTGAAAAGCGCATTGGCGGAGATGCCGCCTGTGATTTTTCTCACCGCCCACGAGGATACCGACCTTGTCGCGCGGTTGCGCGCCGCCGGTGCGGTGGGGGTGCTGGCGAAACCTTTCGATCCCTTGATGATCGCGGGAGAGATTCTGAAATTCGGTGAACAAGAACGCGCCGGGGCGCCGCGTGATGCGCGCCTTGATGCCGTTGCCGCGAGCTTTCGCGCAAGCCTGCCGCAGACCATGGCCGAGATCGACAAGGAGTGGAGCGTGCTGCGCCGCGAATGGCAGGGGACCGTTGCTCAGAGCTTGATCATGAGGACGCATAAATTAGCTGGCGCGGCGGGGCTCTTTAAACTGCACGAGTTTGGGAGCGCCGCGCGCGCTGTCGAAGTCGCCGCGGTGGCGCAGGTTGACGCGGAGAAGCGCGGCGAGGCGGTCGAGATCGGCGTGCTCGCGCAAGCGGTGGCGGCGTTGTGGGAGCGCGCTATCACGGCGATGGACAAGAGGTGAGCTTGGCCCTGCATCGCGCCCTTGGGCACCCAATTCTGCGAAGTGCCGTTAGACCCGAGCCCGAGGGTCGGTAATTGCCGAACCGTCCCTTCGGGGGATTCATTATGAAACGCAGTGCGATTTTATGATGGATGGTGCCGGATGAGGGGATTGAACCCCCGACCTTCGGTTTACAAAACCGCTGCTCTACCGCTGAGCTAATCCGGCGTCGCCATTCGCAAAGAGGCCCGGAAAATAGGGCCGGCCCTTCAAAAGGGCAACTCCGTAAAAAGGAGCCTATTTCTTGGCGTCCTGACGCACTTTTTCATAAAGCGCCACCGCGGCGGCGTTGGAGACGTTGAGGCTTTCCATATCGCCCGCCATGGGTAACTTCGCGACGTGGTCGCAGGTTTCAAGCACGAGGCGGCGTACGCCTTCGCCTTCGGCGCCCAGCACGAGCGCGATGCGGCCGCCGAGTTTGACTTGGCCGACCATATCCTTGGCGTGAGCGTCGAGGCCGACGACCCAGAACTGATGTTCCTTGATCTCTTCAAGGGCGCGCACGAGGTTCGTGGTTTTCACGTAAGCGATCTTGTCTAGCGCGCCGGAGGCCGACTTTGCCATGACGCCGTTTTCCTCGGGCGCATGGCGGTCGGGTGCGATTACCGCGACCGCGCCGAAAGCGGCGGCCGAGCGCAGAATGGCGCCCACGTTGTGCGGATCCGTGACTTGGTCGAGCACCATGATGCAGGCGTTGGGATTGGCGCTTGAGAGTTCGAGCACGTCGGTGAGATTGTGATCGAGCGCCCGCGTCAGCATCGCGATGCCTTGATGCACGGCGTCCTCGCCGACGACGGCGTCGATCTCGCGGCGCGAACAGGTGCGCGCCTGACCGAGTGGGCCTGCTTCCTCGGTGAGTTTCGCGAGCGCCTCGGCCGTGCCCATGAGGCGGAGGATCTTGCGGGACGGATTGGCCACGGCGGCGGCGACGGCATGATGGCCGTAAAGCCAGACTTCGCCAGATTTGTGCGCGGGAGCTTCCTTCCGCTCGCCGCGTGGGGACTCAGAACGGACCGGTTGACGTTCTGCAATGGGGGTGGACCTGCGGCCCTGAGGCGCGCCCTTTTGTCCAAGTCTTGGAGAGCGGGTGTGTTTTGACATTTTTGGCTGATCCTTTTGCGCCCGGCGTAACGATGTTCGTCAACGTTTACAAGGAAGGACCATGCTTCCACGACGGGAATAACCCGTTGAAAAAAAACATTTGGCGTTCGCCGCCGAAGCCTTTAGAACGCGCCGCGAACGAAGCGGTAGGTGGGTTCGGACCAGTTCTCACCGCAGAATGATTGACTGTTTGAGTCGTCACGACAAAAACATCAGTTATTCTAGATGCTTAGGTTCACGGAGGGATGGCCGAGCGGTCAATGGCAGCAGACTGTAAATCTGCCGACTTATGTCTACGAAGGTTCGAATCCTTCTCCCTCCACCATCCTTCGCTTACGCGGCGAAGGATGTCCCGCTGAAACCCGCAGGGGTAAAGCGGGCCTAGGTTCCGCAAGCTTCGGCTCGGCAAGCCCACTGATTGAGATCATCGATGACCGAAACCCTTCCCAACCGTCTGTCCGTCAATCCGCAGAGCCCGCACTACAACGAAGAGCTCCTGAAGAAGGACGTGGGCGTGCGCTTCAACGGCGTTGATAAAAATAACGTCGAGGAATATTGCGTCAGTGAAGGGTGGATCAAGGTCGCTGCCGGTAAGACCCTCGATCGTCGCGGTAATCCGATGACGATCACCCTTAAGGGCAAGGTTGAACCTTATTTCCGGACTCCGGAAAACGCCGCCTAAGCGAACCGGCGACTCTGCTGTTTCATCCCTCGTCAAAGACACCGCGCGGCGCGTTCCAGGCATGGAACCGGGGGCCGATCCCGTCGCGGGCGTAACGCTGGCATGCGACTTTCGGCAATAATCCGCCGAGCAGGTTTTGGCCGGCTCGGTGCCGAAGCCGCATTGCCCGATCTTTGTGCGCTGCGTCCAAGTGGCGATTCAGTCAGTGATCACAGCCTATTAGGGTCTAGCTGTTACATTTTTTGGCGCATTTCCCAGGGTTGCGCGGAGGACCGCCGAGTGATCGGCGAGGCCTTTGAATTCACGAAGATTTTTCGCGATGAAATCGCGAAAAACCGCGCGGCCCTCCACACTATGTGGTAAAAAAGTACTTCGCTTTGGAGCGTGGAGGGGCGCGTCTGAAAAGATGCGCCTGTGCTCGAGCGACGTTCGCCCGAAATGGGCTTCGGTTTAAATGAGGAGAGGCATGCTGAATCTTCGTTGCGCTACGCATTTTGCTGCGGTCGCCGCCGTGATGTTTGCGGGCGCTGGCGCGTATGCGCAGACCCAGAAAAGCAAGGCGCCGGTTGAGGCCTTCATCGCGGAGCCGATGCCTGCCGGTGTTCAGGTGCTCGGTACGGAAGTCGACGGCCCGGTGTTCGCGACCGCCGCGGGCCGAACGCTGTATGTGTGGCCGGAAAACGACCAGAATGACCAAGGCGTGCGTGGCGAGCGTGAAGGCAAGCCGACCTGCACCGACAAAGTCACGCGGGTGACCGCCGGCTTTCATGAGCCCTATCCGCCCAACCTCGTAGAAGTGGACGTCGATACGCGTCCGGCCTGCACCGCGTTGTGGCCGCCGTTCATGGCCGACGCGAATGCGAAGCCGACGGGCAAATGGACGATCGTCGACCGCCCGGACGGTGGGAAGCAGTGGGCCTATGACGGCCTTGCGGCCTACATGTCCGTGCTCGACCGCGAACCCGGCGATGTGTTGGGTTCGGCCAAGATGCATGCGGGCGGCGATTCAGGCGCCAAGCGCAAGCCGATCGGCCCCGAGGCCGACGTTCCCGCGCAGTTTGAAGTCGTGACCGTGCCGCTGGGCCGCATGCTCACGGACATCAAGGGATTCTCGGTTTATGTGTGGGATCGCGACGGCGCCAACAAATCCAACTGCGATGCGGCGTGCCAGGAAACCTTCGCGCCGATGCTGGCGCATGTGTCCGCACCGAAAGTGCACGGCGACTGGGGTGTAATCGAGCGTTCGCCCGGCGTATTCCAGTGGACCTACCGTAAAAAGCCGCTCTACTCGCTGCTCGGCGAAGAACAGCGCGCGGCGTTCCACGGCTCGGACATCCCGGGCTGGCACAACGTGTTCACGCAGGCTGCGCCGCCGTTTCCGAAGGGCTTTGCCGTCCAGGACGCGCCCGGCGGTCAGGTTCTTGCGAACGCCGACGGCCGCACGGTGTATATCTACACCTGCATCGACGATACGCTTGATCAGCAGATTTGCGATCACCCGTCGCTCAATCAGAAATACCGTCTCGCGATCTGCGGCGGCGGGGATGCGCAGCGCTGCGTGAAGCAGTTCCCGTACGTGACCGCAAGCGCCAGCGAGCGTTCGACTTCGCGTATCTGGCAGATCAAGACAATCAACACGGCCACCGGCAAATACGTCGAAGAGGGCGCACCGAACGCGACGCGCGTTTGGACGTACCGCGACCGGCCTGTGTACTACTTCTTCAAGGACACAACCCCGGGCGACACCTATGGGGACTCGTGGGGTGAGAACAACGGGTGGATCAACGGATTCCACGCCTTCTTCACCCGCGAGGAATTTCGCAAACAGTATATGGACACTTCAGGGAGCGGCCGTCGATGAAACACATCATTCTGTCCACTCAGGTCTCTGCGTTCGCGATTGCCGCGAGCGTCGTGCTGAGCGCCGGCGCCGCCAGCGCGCAGCAGGTCATGAAGGAAGGCGCCCTCGGCGTCCAAAACCGTTCCATCGGTTACGTGATGGTGTTCGAGAACCGCTCGATCTACCAGGCGAAGGACGCAAAGACGCAGTGCCCGACGGCGTTGAACGACGGTCCGCCGGAACAGTTCAAGAAGCTCTATCCCGATAACGGCGAGCGCACCGTCGAAGGCACACGCCTCGCATGGGAAGGCGAGCTGTGGAACCCGTCCGGCAAGGAACTGAATGTTCCGTACTACGAAGTGCAGGGCAAGGTTGGTCGCGGCATGAACCTCGACGGTAAAGTCGGCCCGAATGACTATGTCGATCCGGACACCGGCGAAAAGGGCATCGATAACCAGATTTACCGCACGGTTGGTTGCACGTTTAATTACCGCGATGGCCAGACCTCGACCCTGACGCCGCAATGGCGCCGCGCAACGTACAACATCTTCGTCATCGAACTGACGGACGTGGACAGTTTGCAGAATGACGACGATGTCACCGTGACGACCTACCGCGGCAAAGACCGTCTGATCACCGACGCGACCGGCAATGAATATCTGCCGGGCGGTTCGCAGACTCTCGATACGCGTTGGGGCAAGCGCTACATCACCGCCTTCAAGGGTAAGATCAAGGACGGCGTCCTGACCACGGAAGCCAAGGACCTGATCATGCCGGCGGCGTCGGTGTACGCGCCGCGCGACGGCGCGCCGGACATCATCTACCGCGATATGCGTTTCCAGCTGAACCTGACGGACACGCAGGCGAACGGTTACATGGGCGGCTACGCGGACGTGTGGACTTGGTACTACCATTCGCACAAGACTCGTGACTCGCGTCACCAGGCGTACGGCGGCACGGCCGGCCCGACCCTGTATCGCGCGCTGATGAAGAACGCGGACGGGTTCCCGGATGCGAACGGCCAGAACACCGCGATCTCCACGGCGCTCGATGTGAAGTTCGTGCACGTGTTCGTGCAACATCCGGGCGCGCAAGTGGCCGGCATGGTCAATCACGAGAAGCAATCGGCTGAAGCCGGCGCCACGGAAGCGCGCACGCGCGAGTAACGGAGGATTTGTTAGTGTCTTCGAAAGTACGTCTCTCCTCGCTCCTGCGCGGCAGCGCGATGGGCCTTCTGGCCGTCTTCGCGCTTTCGAGCTGCTCGGGACCGACGGGCAGTGATGGAGCCAAGTCCGCGGCGGCCAGCAAAGTCGCCGCGGTGGCGGAACCGGCGTCGTCGGGCGCCGAGCCGCGCCTGCGTCTCATCACGCGCGACCAGTATCTCAACACGCTGGCTTATGTGTTCGGCGCGGATGTGCGCCCTGACGTGGAATTCGCTCCGGTGGAACGCGTCGACGGCCTTCTTCGTCTCGGCACCTCCCGCGCCGGCGTGAACGACACGCAGCTTGAGCTGTATCAGAAGACCGCACAGTTCGTGGCCGCGCAGGTGATTGAGCCCACACGCCGCAACTTCGTCATTACCTGCCAGCCGGCCAACGAAAAGGCCGCCGATGCCGCCTGCGCGACTCAGGTGCTGAACCGCGTCGGGCGCCTTATGTTCAGGAAGCCGTTGGAGAAGGACAAGTTGGCGGGCCTAGTGAGCCACGCTAACGCGAGCGCTGACCGCCTCGGCGACTTCTATGCCGGCCTCGCCGTCGCGATCGAAGAAATTCTGATGAGCCCGAAGGCGATGCTGATCGCCGAGACGGCCGAGCCGGACCCGAAGAACCCAGGTCATATGCGGCTGGACGCCTATTCGCTGGCGTCACGCCTGTCCTACTTCCTGTGGGACGCTGCGCCGGATGAAGCGCTGCTCAAGGCCGCCGAAAGCGGCGAGATCCAAACCGAGAAGGGCCGCGCCCGGATCGTCGATATGATGATCGCGAGCCCGCGCCTGAAAGACGGCCTGCGCGCCTTCTTCGACGATATGTACGACTTCGAGAAGATGACGACCCTGGCCAAGGACGCGCTGGTGTATCCGGCGTTCACCGGTCTCACCGCTGAAGACGCGCGTGAGCAGACCTTGCGCACCGTGGTGGATCATCTGATCACCAAGAAAGGCGACTACCGCGACCTCTACACCACGCGCACCACGTTCCTGTCGCCGCCGTTGGCCGCGCTGTACCAGCTGCCGACGACCAAGGGCTGGATCGAGTATCAGTTCCCAGAGTCGAGCCCGCGCGCCGGTGTGTTGACGCACATCAGCTTCCTGGCCTCGCACTCTCATCCGGGCCGCAGCTCGCCGACCCTGCGCGGCAAGGCCTTGCGCGAATTGCTGCTGTGTCAGCCGGTTCCGCGTCCGCCCGCGAACGTCGATTTCTCGGCCCTCGAAAATCCGAAGTCCGAGCACAAGACGCAGCGCGACCGCGTGAATTTCCATCTGGAAAACCCGGTGTGCGCTGGTTGCCATCGCATCACCGATCCGATCGGTCTTGCCATGGAAAACTTCGACGGTTCGGGCCGCTATCGTACCAGCGAACGCGGCGCGACCATCGACGCCAGTGGCAATCTCGACGGCAAACAATATAAGGATGTCACCGGCCTCGCTGCAGCGCTGCATGATCATCCGGGCCTAACGTCGTGCCTGGTGAAGCGCGTGTACGCTTACGGCACGGGCAGTCAGACGACGAACGACGATGCCGAGATGCTGAAGTTCTTGAACGCGCGCTTTGAGTCGGCAGGTTATCGCGTGCCGGATCTGTTGCGCACGGTCGCGTTGAGCAAATCTTTTTCGGAATTCAAAGAAGCGGCTCCGGCCGCGGCTGAAGCGAAAACCGCTTCCGCTGCACCGGCCACTCACTAAGGGAGACAAGCGTCATGTACGACTTCAATAGACGTCGGGTACTTCGCGGCATGCTGGGTGGCGGCGCCGTGACGGTTGGTTTGCCGCTGCTGAACGCCTACCTGAACGGCAATGGCGATGCGATGGCCGATGGCCGTCCGATGCCCGTGCGTTTCGGGACCTGGTATTGGGCCCTCGGGATCGCCAAGGCGGCGTTCGTGCCGAGCAAGCTCGGCGCCAACTACGATATGAAGCCGGAGATGGAAGCGCTGAAGCCGGTGCAGCAGCACTTCAACGTGCTGACCAACTACACCGCATTCCGCGACAACGCGCCGAACCTCTGCCACTTCTCTGGCTGGGTGATTTCGCGCACCGGTACGGCCCCAATGACCGGCGGCAATATTCCGGGTGAGACGGTGGATGTGACCATCGCCAACCAGATCGGCCGCACCACGCGCTACAAGATGCTGACCGCTTCGGCCGACGGCAACGCGCGCGATACGTTCTCCTACGACAATCCGACGACCCCGAACGCTTCGGAAGTCTCGGGCCTGAAGTTCTATACCCGCCTGTTCGGCGCGGACTTCCAGGATCCGAACGCCCCGACGTTCACGCCGAGCCCGAAGGTCATGGTGCGCAAGAGCGCCATCTCCGGCGTGCTCGACGATGTGAAGGATTTGGAGAAGTCGGTCGGCGCCGACGATAAGGCGCGTCTCGACCAATACTTCACCGGCTTGCGTCACCTGGAAAAGCAGTTCGACCAGCAACTCACAAAGCCGGAACCGATCGCGGCGTGTAAGAAGCCGGGTAACCTCAAGGAAGACACCAAGGTTGGCTCTGACGTTTCGATCATCGCTTCGCGCCACAAGATCATCACCGATCTGATGGTGATGGCGGTGGCTTGCGATCAAACCCGTGTCTTCAACATGTCCTACGGCGGCAACAGCGCGACGAAGGCCGGCTTCGAGAAGCCGTCCCACACCGCGACTCATGAAGAGCCGTGGGATACGTCGGTCGACTATCAGCCGACATGCTCGTGGTTCACGCGCCGCGCGATGGAGAACTGGGCCTACTACGTAAAGTCCTTCGCGGAGTTCAAGGAAGGCGCCGGTAGCCTGCTCGATAACTGCTTCATCATGGCGAACTCGGATCACGGCCTCGCGCGCATTCATGCGCTCGACGGCATGGCCCTGTTCACCGCCGGCCGCGCAGGCGGCAAGGTGAAGTCGGGTCTGCACATCGATGGCGGCGCGACCGCGACGACGCGCCTTGGCTACACCGCGATGCGCATCATGGGTCTCGACGTCTCGGCGTGGGGCACCAAGAGCAACCTGACCTCGAAGGAAATCGGCGAAATCCTCGCCTAAACATTCCTTCTGGAGACGCGACAACAGGGGGCCCCACAAGGGCCCCCTGTTAGTTTATGGTGTCGGTCCGATTGTCGTGGACGCGCAGGACGTAATTCGTGGCATTAGCTGACACCTCACTATCTCCGTCAGTTCAGGCAGCTCTCGTGTGTTTGCAGGAGGGCAAAATCGCTGCGGCCAAGGGCCTTCTCCAACAGGTGTTGAGCGCCGATGCGAGGGACGCGAACGCTCTTCAGTTTCTGGGTGCCTGCCATCTTCGTGAAGGCGATGTGGACGAGGCTATTAACCTTATTCAAGGCGCGCTCCGCATAAATTCGCATCACAGCGGGGCGCTCAACAATCTTGGTTTCTGTTATTTCGCGCGGGAAAATTTTGAAGACGCCGCCGCATGTTTCGAACGCGCCTTGGCGCTAAACCCGAACAACGCGTCGATCCATTACAACCTTGCCAATGCCTATTTGTCCGGCGGCGCACTGGAGCGGGCGTTTCCGCACTATCAGGCGGCTTACAACTTGAAGCCGGATCACGTTGAGGCTTTACGCCACTATGTCTATTGCAGTCGGTTTTTGGCGTCGTGGACTGATGCAGCCGCACGGGACGCGCTCGTGAAAATCGCGCGCGATGGCGGTTATGCCGGACCGCCCTTCATCTTCTTAAGCCTTACAGACGATCCCGCTGTTCATCTCAATGCGGCGCGTTCCTTTGTCCAGCGGACAATCCCCGTCACGCCACAACTGCGGCCTGGAGTCCGACCGCGCGGAACCCGGACGCGCATTGCGTACGTTTCGTATGACTTTAATAGGTCGGCCGTGGCGCACCTCATTGTGGGACTACTTGAAGATCACGACCGCACGCGGTTTGAGATATTTGGCATTTCCTTGGGCCCGGATGACAATAGTGATCTGCGCCGACGGTTGGAGCAGGGCGTCGATCATTTTATTGACGTCCAGGGACGCTCCGACAAGGACATAGCGCAGGTGATCCGTGATCTGGGGATCGATATCGCTGTCGATCTGAATGGGCATACGAAAGGCAACAGGATGGGCATCTTCGCCTATCGTCCCGCGCCCATTCAGACCGCGTATCTCGGTTATAGTTCGACATCGGGTGCGGAGATCTTCGACTACATCGTTGCCGATTCCTTTGTGATTTCGCCTGACCAGCAGAAGTTCTATACGGAGAAGCTTTGGCCGCTGACCGGCTGTTTTCTGCCCATCGATGCGCGGCGTGAACCGGTCACCGATCTTCCAAACCGTCAAGATCATGGCCTGCCGTCGCAAGGTTTTGTGTTCTGCAGTTTCAGCCATACCTATAAGCTCAATCCGGAATTGCTTGATGTGTGGGCGCGCATCCTCATACAGGTCGAAAGCAGCGTGCTATGGCTGGTCGGGAGCGGCGCGGAGGCCGAGAAAAATCTTCGCCGAGAGGCGGCGCATCGTGGACTCGACCCACAGCGCCTAGTGTTTGCGCCTAAGGTCCCAGATATCTCGGCGCATCTCTCGCGGTACCGCCTTGCGGACCTCTTCCTGGACAGCTTTCCTTACAACGCTGGGACCACCGCGAGTGATGCGTTGTGGATGGGGCTTCCGGTCCTTACGCTAAGCGGGACGAGCTATGTATCGCGTATGGCGGGAAGTCTTCTTCATGCAGCGGGTCTTCCCGACCTCGTGACGGCGACCGTAGGCGCCTATGAAGCGCTCGCAGTGTCTCTGGCGACGCAGCCGAGCCGCTTGAACGGCCTGAAAGGCCGTACGCATCTTGCGCGCGGCGCCTCGCGCCTGTTCGCTGCCGATCGCCACCGCCGGGAGATGGAGGCGGCGTTCGAGGGCATGATGGATCGATATCATCAAGCTCAAATGGCGGGCGGACTTGAAATCACAGAGTAGTGATCGGCCTTTCGTGTCTGCGCGGGTTCGAGAATTCGTGCGATAATCGCCGCGCGATTAAGTCCAATCGACGAAGGGGAGGAAACTATGGAAGATGTCATTTCGAAACTGCTGGGCGACTTTGAACGTGGGAAGATGTCGCGCCGCCAATTCATATCAACACTGGCCGTGACGGCGGCGGCGTCCGCCGCGCCCGCGATTGCGGCTGAGCCCGCCAATAAGGGCTTTAAGACGGTAGCCGTCAATCACCTGTCCTACAACGTGAAAGACTACAAGAAGACGGCTGCCTTCTATCAAGACCTGATGGGCATGACGCCGTCGCACGACAACAACAAAACTCAGTGTTTCCTGGAGTTCGGTAACACCTTCGTCGTTGCGCGCAACGCCCGTGATGGCCGCGCGCCCGGCACCGTTGACCACGTCGCGTACACCATCGACACCTGGGACAAGGCGGCCGTGGAAGCCGAACTCAAGCGCCGCGGCTTCGACCCGCGGCCCGATACGGACAACAGTTTCCACATCGTCGATCCGGATGGCTTCGATGTGCAGATTTCGGGTCGGGGCATGGACCCTAAATTGATCTAAAGACGTGGGACGAAGCAGGGGGGGGCCTCAAGGCCCCCTGTCTTTAACAATAACTGCCGAGCGCGTTCGCTTCATGATCGAAGGCCGCAATAAAAAGAATCGAGGGTTCGCTGATGATTGGGAGTTGGAGCGGGTGAAGGGAATCGAACCCTCGTCATAAGCTTGGAAGGCTTCTGCTCTACCATTGAGCTACACCCGCCCGCGGGGCGTAGTATTAGCGATCCCGCGCCCGAATCGGCAAGGAAAATGTAAATTTTTCGCGATTTTCATGCGCTTTTCGGGGGATTTCGCGCGACCTTCGCGGGCGCATGTTCCTGGTGCTAGGCTCGCGTCCGCTAGGGGACGCCAACCAGAGGGGACTTATCAGATGAAAATCGGATTCCGCGCCTTGCTTGCCACGACCACACTTGTTGCGCCGCTCGCGCTCGCTTCATGCAATAAGCCTGCGCCGCAAGCCGAGGCCAAGCCGCCGTTCAGCGTTGTTGAAGCGTCCATCTCCGATATGCAGAAAGCGATGCAGGAAGGGCGTGTGACCTCGCGTCAACTCGTCGAGCAATATCTACAGCGTATCGCGTTGTATGACCATCGCCTGCATGCGGCGATCTCGGTGAACCCCAATGCGCTAAAGCAGGCTGACGAACTCGATAAGGAGCGCACGAGCGGCAAAATCCGTGGCCCGCTGCACGGGATTCCCGTGGCTGTGAAAGACAACATCCAGACCGCCACGGATATGCCGACGACTGGCGGCTCGATCGCCTTCAAGGGCTACTATCCACCCTTTGATGCAACCCTTGTGAAGAACCTGAAGGACGCGGGCGCGATCATCATCGCGAAGTCGACGCTGACCGAACTCGCCAACTGGATGGCGGGTCCGCCGAACCAGATGGAATCGGGCTACAACGCGATGGTCGGCCAGAGCTACAATCCGTACGATCCGCGCATGCAGGCCGATCTGGAACCGGAGATGAATACCGGCGGATCGAGTTCGGGCATCGGCGTTGCGGTAAATATGTGGGCGGCCAACGTCGGCACCGACACGGGCGGCTCGGTCATGAATCCCACCAACCAAAATATGCTCGCCGGCTTGCGAGCGACCACGGGGCGCATCAGCCGCTGGGGCATCATTCCGGTGAGTCTCGATCAGGACATGTCGGGGCCGATGGCGAAGACCGTGACCGATGTGGCCATCATGCTGAGCGCGATGGAAAGCAAGCAGCCCGATCCTAATGATTCGGCCACAACCAAATGCCAGCCGCCGGCGAATAACGACTACACGCAATTTCTGAAGTCCGACGCGCTCAAGGGTGCCCGTATCGGCGTTTCGCGCGCGGCGATCTATACACCGCTCGATCTGCCGGGTGGCGGCAAGCGCCCTGGACTGCGTGAGGATGAGTTGGCCTCGATGGAAGAAGCCATTGCCGCGATTAAGGCCGCGGGCGCGGAAGTCATCGAGAAGGACTTCCCAACGTATCTCGAGAAAGACCCGAAGAAGAACTTCGCGCTTCACATCGTGTGCCAGACCAACGTGCCCGGCGTGAACGACAATTGCTCGACTATCTTCAATTACGGCATGAAGCGCGACTTCAATGCCTGGCTCGCGACCCTGGGCCCCAACGCGCCGTTCAAGTCACTGACCGAATTGCGCGAGTGGAATCTGGCGCACGCGGACTGGAACACTATCCGCTACAAACAGTCGCGCCTCGACAGCTCGGACGCCGTCGATCTCGTGAAGGATAAAGCGCGTTATGACGCGGATCGCGCGCGTGGTCTTGAGATGAGCAAGGCGCAGGGCATCGACACACTTTTGGTCGGCGAGAAGGTGGACGCGGTGCTGTTCCCGGGCGCGAGCGGGGCGGAGTTCGCCTCGCGCGCCGGCTATCCGGGGCTCGTGGTTCCCTTTGGCATGACCACCAACCCCGGAAACGGCCCCGACGGCAAGCCGACGGGCGCGAAAGATCGGCCGTTCGGCGTCAGCTTCGTGGGCGCCGAGTGCAGTGAGCCGAAGGTGCTGGCCCTTGGCTATGCCTTTGAGCAGGCTACGAAAAAGCGCGTCCCGCCGCCGCAGTTCCCCTAAAACCACCTCTCGATGCCTGGTCCAGGCGCACATAGGAAAGTGCGCCTGGCATGAGCGGAAAATCGGCGGATTTGCGCCGATATAGATACGGGTATAGGCTGAATTCCGCCGAACAACAATTCGGCGGAATCCCACGTGCCTGTGTATTCAAGATTTTACGACCGGTCTCTGGCCGGCCTGGGCTGGCATATGACTTGCTAGACTTAAAGTTAGGGAGGACAGCCGCGTGCGGCTGTTCAGGACGAGGTCCGCGCAGGCGGGGCTCGCCGGGGAGGACGTAATGAAACAGGTTCGCGCGCCCGACGGCGCCGCGCGGAGCCCGAGCTGCTCATGAGCTCACCGCGAGCGACCTTGCGATCGATCTTTATCAGCCGTACTGCCGCGATCACCGTGGGCGCGCTGATGCTGATCGCTGCGGGGACGCTGAGTTATCTCTTGGCCGAACGGGCCGCGCTGCGCAATCAAGGCAGCGCCGCGCAGGAGCGGCTAAATCTCCTGGCCAGCACGCTCGACTACACCATCGGCCGCTACAGCTATTTGCCGGACGTGCTCTCGCAAGCCACGCCGATCATCGAGGCGTTCCGCCATCCCGATAACCCCGACGCGATCAAGGCGGCGAACTTTTACCTTAAACGTCTGAATGAAACCGCCGATTCCGCCGACCTCTATATCGTCAACAGCGACGGGATCGCGCTCGCCGCCAGCAATTTTGACCGCGAGAATACCTTCGTCGGCCAGAGTTACGCGTTTCGCCCCTACTTCACCGACGCGCTTATTACGGGGAAGGGCCGCTATTACGCGGTCGGCGTGACCACGGGCCAGCCAGGTTATTTCCTGTGGCACGCGGTCCCCGACGCCGAGGGAAATACGATCGGGGTCGCGGTAGTGAAGATCGATCTTATGCATCTTCAAGACGACTGGCGCAGTGCCGGAGACGTCGTCGCGATGGTCGACGATAACGAAGTGATTTTTCTCACCACCGATCCGCAGTGGCTGTACCGCCCGATGTCGCCGCTCTCGGATGAGCAGGTGCGGATGTTCCGCGAAACCCAGCAGTACGGCGGGTCGGTGTTGCGGGCCAGCCCACTGCTGTCAGGCGAGCGTGAGATCGACGGGGTGATCGTCGAGAACATCGACGACGGATCAGTCACGGGACATGAGTATGTGGCCTTTTCGCGGACCCTGCCGCAGTACGACTGGACCTTGTTCGTGCTCAGCGATATGCGCACGATCCAGGGCCAAGCGGGCCTTGCCGCTGGCGGAGCGGTCGTGACCATGATCGCGTTCATGTTGATCGTGCTGGTCACGCATCAACGGCGTCAGATCATGCGCGCCAAGATGAACGCGCATACGATCCTTGAACAGCGGGTGGCGGCTCGCACGACCGAGTTGACGGCTGCCAACACGCAGCTTTCCGTCGAGATCGATCAACGCATTCGTATCGAGCAAAATTTGCGGCGCGCGCAGGACAACCTGATCCACGCCACCAAGATGGCCAGCTTGGGGCAGGCGCTGGCGGGCGTTGCCCATGAGATCAACCAGTCGTTGGCGGCGCTGCGCACCTATATCGCAAGCACGCAGATTTTTTTGGAACGCGCGGACAAGGACCGCGCGGCCACGAACCTCACGACCATTTCGTCCATTGTCGAGCGGATGGGCGAGTTGACGCAGCATCTCAAAAGCTTCGCGCGCAAGGAAACGGTCGCGAAACAGTCGACCGACCTGGTAGCCGCCGTGCGTTACGGGCTCAAGCTCATCGACTATCGGATTACGGCCGACGACGTGCAGCTCACCGTGTTGCAACCGTATGAACCGGTGTATGTCGTGGCCAATACCATCCGGCTCGAGCAGGTCGTCGTTAATTTGGTGTCCAATGCGTTGGACGCTATGCGCGACCATCCGAACCGTAATTTGACGGTCGAGATTTTCCGGAGCGACGGCAATGTCGCGGTTCTCGAAGTCACGGACACAGGGCGTGGCATTCCTCGCGACTTCCTGAGCTCTGTGTTCGATCCGTTCTATACGACCAAGGAAGTTGGCGAGGGATTGGGGCTTGGCCTGTCGATATCGTACGGCATCGTCAAGGATATGGGAGGAGAGATCACGGTGGAGAGCGAACAGGATGTTGGAACCACGTTCCGCATCACATTGCCATTGGCAGCGCAGGTGACGGCCCTAGTGGAGATGGACGCATGAAGTCGACCGTTCTCGTTGTCGATGATGAAGAGCAAGTCCGGAATTCGATCGTGCAGTGGCTGGAACTCGGTGGTCTCGCCGTCGATTCCGCGTCTAATGTGCAAGAAGCCCTGGGCGCGGTGCGCCGGAGCATGCCCGCGGTCGTTCTCAGTGATTTCAAGATGCCGCAGAAAACCGGTATGGATCTCATGAACGAAGTCCATAAGGTCGATCCCGATGTGCCTGTCGTATTGCTCACGGCGCATGGCGATGTGCAGCTCGCTGTCGCTGCGATGCGCGCGGGCGCTTACGATTTCCTTCAAAAGCCTTACGTGCCCGATCATCTCACGGCGGTGATCAATAGGGCGATCGAGCAGCGAAAACTTAAGCTTGAACTCCGGGAACTTTCCGACCGGGTCGCGGCGCGTGAAGGTCTCGAAACGCGCCTGATCGGCACCTCCGCGGCGATGATCCGCCTGCGCGAGATGATTGCCGAATTGGCTGTTCACAATCGCGACGTCATTGTCGTCGGTGAGACGGGGACGGGTAAGGAAGTCGTCGCGCGTGCATTGCACGACCTAGGCCCGCGGGCCCGCGCGCCGTTCGTAGCCGTCAATTGCGCGGCGGTTCCGACCGAACTTTTCGAAAGCGAGTTGTTCGGCCACGAGGCCGGTGCCTTCACCGGATCGCGCGGTATGCGCGAGGGTAAATTCGAATTCGCGCACGGCGGCACGGTCCTGCTTGACGAGATCGAAAGCATGCCGCTGATCCTGCAGAGCAAGCTTTTACGTGTGCTTCAGGAGCGCACCATCGAACGCGTGGGCTCCAACAAGAGCATCCCCATCGATATCCGCGTCATCGCGGCGACAAAAACCAACCTCGAAGCCGAGAGCCGCGCGGGGCGGTTTCGCGCTGATCTCTATTACCGGCTGATGGGCGCAGAGATCCCGATCCCGCCGCTGCGCGCGCGCGAAGGCGATATACTCTTGCTGTTCGAGCATTTCGCCGCACAAGCGGCTTTGATCGCGGGCACAAAAGCGCGCTCACTTTCGGCCTCCGATATAGAGGTGGTGTTGATGCATCAGTGGCCGGGCAACGTGCGCGAGCTGAAAGCTGTTGCGGAAAGATATGGCCTCGGTCTGAAAGCCGCGGGACTGACGGTGCAGGACATCTTGCGCCACGCGGAGCCATCACAGGCAAGCGCGGGCCATGCGCTCGCCGACCGGGTCGCGGCTTATGAACGGCGGTTGATCGAAGCCGCGTTGCGCGATCACGGCGGATCCATCGCCGCAGTGATTGATACGCTAAGCATTCCGCGGCGCACGCTGAACGAGAAAATGGCCAAATATGGCCTTTTGCGGCCAGGACGGGCCGGACCTTCGGGCGACGAAGACTAAAAGGCGAAGAGTGTTTGGCGCGGGGTATTTGAGATAAAGTGGCGCGGCGTCGCGCCGAAGGTCGCGGCGCTGGTGCGTAGGGAGGGCTGACGTGCAATTGTTTGGCCGGTGGGCCGGTTCGGACGGAAGACCGTTTTTATCCTCGGTCATGCGCAATGCGATGGCAGGCCTCGCGGCTGCGGGCCTTGTGAGTTGCTCGTCGCCGTCGCCGCAAGAGGCTGCCGCGCCGACCTTGGCCGCAAAGGCGAGCGAGCCGTCCACGGAAGGCTCGATGAAGCGCCTGCGCATTTTGACGGAAGCCCAATATCTCAACACCATCGCCTATGTGTTTGGGCCGGACATCCGTCCCGTCGCGACTTTCCCCCCGGCACAGCGTACGGATGGCTTGATTGCGCTCGGGACATCGCGCGGGGGCGTCACGACGCAGCAATTGGAACTCTATCAGAAGGCCGCGCTCACGGTGGCGCAGATGGCGCTCGACCCGCAGCACCGTGCCTTCCTGATGCCGTGCAAACCGGCGTCGGAAGCGGCCGCCGACCGCGCCTGTGCCGCCGAGTTCCTGGCGGAGAAGGGCCGAATTTTGAATCGTCGGCCGCTGACCGAGACGGAATTGAACGCCTTCGTCACGCAGGCGGTGAATTCGGCGGACGGCCTCAAGGATTTTTACGCGGGCCTTTCCATCGCGCTTGAAGCGATGCTGGTAAGCCCCAATGTTCTTTTCGTCACTGAGACGTCGGAGGCTGATCCAACGGCGCCGGGAAAGCAGCGGCTCGACGGCTATTCACTAGCGACCCGGCTCTCACTGTTCTTGTGGAACGCGGTGCCCGATGACGGGCTACTGAATGCGGCCGAGCGCGGCGAACTGCATACGCAGCGGGGGCTCGCCCGCCAAGTGGACCGCATGCTGGCGAGCGTACGGCTTGAGACCGGCATGCGCGCCTTCTTCGACGATATGTTTGGCTTCGACGATTTTAATGCCTTGTCAAAGGACGCGACGGTCTATCCGAAGTTCACGGGTCAGGCGATGGCCGATGCCCGCGAGGAGACTATCCGTACTGTGATCGACCATCTCGTCACGCAGAAGAAGGACTATCGGGACCTTTACACGACGCGGGCGACCTTTATCTCGCCGGCACTGGCGGTGATCTACGGTTTGACCACGCCGCCGTCATGGACGCGTTATGAGTTCCCCGCCGACAGTCCGCGCGCCGGAATTCTCACACATATCAGCTTCCTTGCCGTTCATTCGCATCCAGGCCGCAGTTCCGCGACCCTGCGCGGAAAAGCCTTACGTGAACTCTTGCTGTGTCAGCCGGTGCCGCGTCCGCCGGCGAACGTCGATTTCTCGGCCGTTGAAAACCCCAAGGCTAATTTGCGAACCGCGCGTGACCGAGTGAATGCGCATCTCGAAAACCCGGTCTGCGCCGGTTGCCACAAGATCACTGATCCGATGGGTCTCGCGCTTGAGAATTTCGACGGCTCAGGCCGCTACCGCGAAACTGAACGCGGCTCGCCCATCGACGCCAGTGGATCGCTTGACGGCAAGGCCTTCACCAATGTCGTCGGGTTGGGGCAGGCGCTGCACGATCATCCGGCCCTGAGTTCATGCCTCGTGAAGCGGGCCTATAGCTACGGTACTGGCGGTCCGACGGAACCGTCCGACCGGCCGCTGCTCACTTATCTCGATGCGCGCTTCGCCGGCGACGGATACCGGCTGGCGGGTCTGCTGCGCGCCATCACGCTCAGCAATTCCTTTTCGCAAGTCAGCGCGCCCGCGGCCGATGCCGCGCGCGCGAACTGAGGGAGAGACCGATGACATTCAATCGCCGGAGCGCGCTTAAAGGTTTTCTCGGTGGCGGGGCCATCACTGTCGGTCTCCCCTTGCTCAATGCTGACCTTAACGGCAACGGTACGGCCTTCGCCGATGAATCTCCGCTGCCGGTACGATTTGGCACCTGGTTCTGGGGATGCGGCATAACGAAGAAAATCTTCGTGCCGACGCAGACCGGAAAGAACTACGAGCTCACCGAGGAACTCGAGGCGATCAAGAACGTGAAGCAGCACATCAATGTGCACACGAACCTCACCGCCTATCGCGACGGTACTTTCTTCTGCCACTACACGGGCTGGGTCGTGTTCCGCACCGGTAGCGCGCCGGTGGTGGGGAATCTGCCGCTCTATGAATCGCTTGATACCACGCTGGCCAATCGTATCGGGCGCACGACGCGCTTCAAGAGCCTGACCGCAACCGCGACCGGCGACATTCGCAACATCATCAGCTACGAGAACGCCACGACGCCTAACCCGCCCGAGTTCTCGCCGATGGCGTTTTACACGCGTCTCTTTGGGCCCGATTTCCAAGACCCGAATGCCGCCGAGTTCAAGCCCAACCCGCGGATCATGATGCGCAAGAGTGCGCTTTCGGCGGTCACGGACCAGATCAAAACGCTGAACGGGAAAGTCGGCGCGGAGGACAAAGCGAGATTGGACCAGTACTTCACGGGCCTGCGGCATCTCGAGCAACAATTTGATCACCAGTTGACCAAGCCCGAACCGCGCGCGGCCTGTAAGCCGGCGAAAGCCTTGAAGGATGAACCGGCGCCGGGTACGGACAGCCAGCTCATCGCCGCACGCCACAAGCTGATGACGGACCTCATGGTCATGGCGGTGGCCTGCGACCAGACCCGCGTCTTCAATATGACGATGTCCAAGTCTGACTCGAATACCACCAAGCAAGGCTACGAGAAGCCGCACCACACCTGCACCCACGAAGAATCAATCGACGAGAAGCTTGGCTATCAGCCGAACGCGTCGTGGTTCACCAAACGCTCGATGGAGAATTGGGCCTACTTCGTCGAAGCGTTCTCCAAGGTTAAGGAGGGCGACGGTACGCTGCTCGACAATGTGCTGATCATGGCTAACACCGATGTAAGCTATGCGCGCGTGCATTCGCTGGAGGAAATGCCGGCCTTCACAGCGGGGCGCGCCGGCGGCAAGGTGAAGACCGGGCTGCACATCGATCACAAGGGCGGGCAGGGCACGGCGCTCAGCTACACCTGCCTCAAGGTGATGGGTCTCGAAGTCGATTCCTGGGGGACCAAGAGCAATCAGACCAATAAGGAAATCGGCGAGATCCTGGCATGAGGACGGGCACGATGAAACGCATTCAGGGTATCCTCAGTATCGTCTCGGTTTTGGCCGCAGGCGGCGCGCTCGCGCAGAACCGCGCGAAGACCGAGCTGGAAGATTTTGTGCGCGAGCCGATGCCGCCGGGTTTTCAGGTGATGCAAACGGAACTCGAAGGTCCGGTGCTGGCCGATGCGAATGGACGCACACTCTATGTGTGGCCGCTCAATGCGGTGCGTAACGGCGACCTCGGCGACCGCAAGGGCGATCCCACCTGTGACGACACCGTTCAGAAGGTCAGCAGTGGCTTGCAGAGCCCCTATCCCGGCGGGCTGGAGTTGCCGGAAGTGGAGACCCGGCCCAGCTGCCTTGCGATCTGGCCGGCGGCCTGGGCTTCGGCGGACGCGAAGGAGGTCGGCAAGTTCACGGTGCTGACGCGCAAGGATGGACGCCGGCAGTGGGCCTATGAAGGTTACGCGCTTTATACATCCGTGCTCGATCACAAGCCCGGTGATGTGCTGGGCGGCACGAAGCGGACCATGGGCGGTGATGCGCGCTCAACGGGCGTCATTCGCCAACCCGCCGCGCCACCGTCGAACGTTCCGCCGCAGTTCGCCGTCACCATGGCCGATAGTGGCCGCATGCTGGTGCTCGCCGCCAACGACGGCGCGGTCTACATGCACGACAAGGACACGGCGAGAAAATCCGACTGCGACGCGGCTTGTCGGCAGGAGTTCCAACCGATTGTCGCGCCGGAGCACGTGCGGCCGCAAGGCGACTGGGCGATCATTGAAAGCTCCCCGGGTGTGAAGCAGTGGACGTTCCGCGGTAAACCGCTTTACACGCGCCCGTCGGACCGCATCCCGCACAGCCTTGAAGGCGGCGATATCCCCGGCTGGTCCAACGCCTGGACTCAGAAGGCGCCCGTGGCCCCCAAGGAATTCACGCGTCATATCAACCGTGTCGGCACCGTGCTGGGCGACGAAAAGGGGCGGACGATCTATGTGTACGCCTGCAACGACGATGCGGCCGATCAGCAAGACTGCTCGCATCCGACGCAACCGCAAGTCTATCGCCTGGCCGTGAGCGGCAAGGGCGATCAGCAACGTGCGATGCAGAATTTCCCTTATGTGCTCGCGACTGCGGGCGCCAAAAGTCTGAGCACGGTGTGGACGGTCATCGCCATCGACCCCGCGACAGGCAAAAAGTCCGCGGCTGATCAGGCGGGCGCGCTGCGCGTATGGGCGTACCGCGACCGGCCCGTGTACTTGTGCGCGCGGGACAAGAAGCCGGGGGATATCGAGTGCGACTCATGGGGTGAGAATTTCGGCCTCAGAAACGGCTATCGCGCCTTCTGGGTGCGCGAAGATTTCGGCGGCAGCCACGGTTAGGTGAGGGACAAGCTCATGAAACACACTCTTGTTCTATCGGCCGCCGCGCTGATCGCGGGGCTCGCCGGAACCGCCGCCGCCGAAGATGGTGCGCTGAAAGATCGCACCATCGGTTTTGTGCTCACGCATAAAAGCTTTGCCTTGTGGCAATCGCCCGACGGCAAGAAGGAATGCCCCGACGGTGTGAACGTCGGCCCGCGCGAGCAGTTCAAGGCGCTGTATCCGAACGGGGGAAAGTTCGCCGAGACCCAGCTTGCCCGCGAGGGCGAGATCATGTTCCCGGATACGACGCCTGAGCCGAATCTGTTCTTCCACGAACCGGTGAGCAAGATCGGCATTGGTCTCAATCTCGATGGCAAGGTCGACGACAACGACTTCGTCAGCGAGGACGGTAGGGAGTCGGGCATCGACAATCAGATGTACCGGGTCGTCGGCTGCACGGACAATTATCGCGGGCCCGAAGGGCAGGCGCGTCACTTCATTCAAGATTACATGCGCAAGTTCAACTACAACCGCTGGCTCATCGAAGTTACGGATGTGGACGATCTGACCAACGATCCCGACGTTACCGTGAGCCTCTATCGCGGTCTCGATGCTCTCACGCAGGACGCTGCCGGCAACTTCACATCGGGCGGGACGCAGCGCATTGATGCGAAGTGGGGCAAGGAGTTCATGTACAAGACGAAGGGTAAGATCGAAGGCGGCGTGCTGACCACGGCGCCGGTCGATATCACGTTCCCGGAATCGCAGTCGCGCGGTTATCCCTATAATGCGGTGAAGGATTGGCGCGTGCGTCTCAGCCTGACGTCGGATGGCGCCGAAGGGCTGATGGCCGGTTACCTCGATCTTGAGCGCTGGCACCATAACCTGTGGCAGCTGTGGTCGAGCCATCACCGCAGTTACGGCGGGGAACCTGTGCCGTCACAATACCGTTCGCTGCGCCGCAATGCCGACGCGTATCCCGATCCGGTAACAGGCGAGAACACGCATATTTCCGCGGCGTGGGCTGTGAAATTCGCGCAAGCCTTCATCCTGCATCCGGACCCGAAGGTCGCGGAAAAATCCGATGACGGCGTTACATCTGCCGGCAAGGCGCGCGCGGCACAGGATTAATTCAAGGGGCGCCATGATCCGTTACGAGAGTCGGCTTGCCCGAGGCGGGCGCGCCAAGTACGGTCCCGGCCAATACGATAAGATTTTGGGGAAAAGTAGAGATGGCTCAAGCTGATATGACGGCGACTGGCGCGGCGCCTTCCGACAAGATGACGGCGGCGGACATGGCGCGCCGGGTGAAGATGATCCTGATCGGCTCGGCGGGGAACCTCGTCGAGTGGTACGACTTCTACGCCTACGCCGCTTTCGCGCTTTATTTCGCGCCGTC
>JAYRJU010000002.1:0-696176 GCA_041906145.1 Rhodospirillaceae bacterium
GACCGAAGGCGCCACCATCGGCCGTCTCGGCTACACCGCGCAGCGCGTCATGGGCCTGGACATCAACTCCTGGGGCACGCGATCCAACAACACCTCCAAGGAGTTCGGCGAAATCCTGGTGTAAGTCTCGATCATTCGGCGGACCCTTGGGAGAGCGGTCCGCCGAATGTGATTTCACGTTCTAACGCACGCAAAGGGTAGGTATGCGACACGATTGGTTCACGGCGGGGCGGGTCATTGGCATCATCGCCGCCTCGGTTTGCGCTGTAAGCGCGCACGGTGCATTGGCGCAGTCCAAGAAGGACGCGGCCGCATTGGAACACTATGTGCGTGAACCGACGCCGCCCGGGATAAAAGTATTTCCCTCGAAGCTCGACGGCCCGATCTACACCGACGCCGATGGGCGCACGCTGTATCAGTGGCCGCGCAAGGAATTGCGCAATGGCGGCACCGGCGACATGAAGGGCGCCGCTTCGATCTGCGACACGACTGTTTCCAAGGAGAATGTCGGCCTCATGAGCCCATATCCGGCCGGCCTCACGTTGCCGGACGTCGCGACGCGCAAGAGCTGCGAAGCGATGTGGCCGCCTGCGATCGCCGCCGCCGACGCCAAGCCGGTCGGCAAGTGGTCGGTGATCAAACGGAAAGACGGCCGTAACCAGTGGGCCTACGACGGCTTCGTCCTCTACACGTCGGTCATGGATAAAAAGCCGGGCGACACTATTGGCGGCACGAATGTCGGCCGTAAGAGCAACGATCCGCCGGGTTCGCCGGGCGGTGACTCGCCGGTCGCGCGCGTGCCGATCGGTCCGTCGCCCGACGTGCCGGGACAATTCATCGTCGATCAAAGCCTCGTGGGCCGTCAGCTGGTGCTCTCGAATGGCTTCATCGTGTACGCGTGGGACGGCGATAAGCCCAACAAGTCTAACTGCACGGGCGATTGCCTGAAGACGTGGCAGCCGGTGCTGGCGCCTGAGATTGGCGTCACTGCCCGTGAAGAATGGTCGGTGATCGAACGCGCCCCCGGCGTGAAGCAGTGGGCCTATCGCGGTCACCCGCTCTACACCCACATCCCCGACGGCAGCCCTGGTGTTCAGCACGGCCTCGACGTTCCGGGCTGGAGCACGGTTTACACGCAGTACACACCGGCCGCGCCGGCAGTTGATTTCACAACGCAGGAAACCGCCGCCGGCGTTACGCTCGCCGATTCCAAGGGCAAGACGATCTACATCTATAACTGCGGTGACGATGCGGCCGATCAATTGGCCTGCGACCACCCGGACACGCCGCAAGAATACCGCTACGCGGTATGCGGCGGCGGCGATCCGATCCGCTGTGCGCAGACGTTCCCGTATGTGATTGCGACCAATCCGAAAGCCGCGAACGAGGCCTGGACCGTGATGGCGATCGATCCGGCCACCGGCCATCGCGCCAAGCCGGGCCAGACCGATGCGATCAACGTGTGGGCCTTCCGCGACCGTCCGGTGTTTACGTTCATTCGTGATGACCGCCCGGGTTCGATCCGCGCCCAGAGCTGGGGTGAGTTCTACGGACAGCGCAACGGCTACAAGGTGTTCTTCCTGCGTGAAGAATTCCAAGGCCGCTAAAGCAAGAATTGGGAGAAAGTTCATGAAGCATCAAACCAAGCTTCTCATCCTCGCCCTCACGTCGGGCACGGCGCTGAGCGCGTCCGCGTTCGCGGCCGACGGAAGTAACACGAGCCCGGTGCAGGACCGCCGCATCGGCTACGTCATGACCAGCGAATACAAGGCGATCTGGGATACGCCGGACGGCAAGGCCGAATGTCCGCAAGGTATCAACAACGGCCCGCGTGAGGAGTTCAAGATCCTCTACCCGGAAGACAAGAAGTGGACGATCCTTGAAAGCCAGCTCGAGCGCGAAAGCGAAGTCTGGTTCCCGAAGCTGACGGCGCAGCCCAAGCTTCCGTATCATGAGTCCGTCGCCAAAACGTCGTTCGGCATCGATCTCAACGACAAGATCGACGACAACGACTACACCGATCCGGACGGCAACAAAGGGATCGACAACCAGACGCAGCGCGCCTGGGGCTGCACGGCGAATTATCGTTCGACGTCCTACAATCTCGGCGCCTTCAACAACTGGCGTAAGTATTCCTACAACATCATCGTGATCGAGCTTACGGACGTCGACGATCTCGTCAACGACCCCGAGGTCACGCTCACCACTTATCGCGGCATGGACAAGCCGATGACGGATGCGACGGGGGCGACCTATCTCGCCGGAGGCACGCAGCGCGTCGACATGCGCTTCGGCAAGATCTTCGTCCAGAAGTTCAAGGGCAAGATCGTTGACGGTGTGCTCACGACCGAAGGCGCCGACTACACGATGCCCTCGGCCGGCAATGGCTCGAGCGTTGCGGACGTGCGCTACTATGGTGCCCGCTGGCGTCTCGCCCTGACGCCCGACCGCGCCCAGGGCATCATGGGCGGCTACATGGACATCAACGATTGGAACGCAGCCGCCAATCAAGGCCGCTCCACGCACCACCAAGCCTATGGCCAAGCTGCAACACCTTCCATCTATCGCGCCATGGTCAAGAATGCGGACTATGCGGACCCGAAAACCGGGGCCATGATTGGCATCTCGACCGCGTTTAAGGTCGGCTTCACACAAGTCTTCGTGAAGCACCCGGATATGGCCGTGAGCGCCAATAGTACGGTGCCCGCGGCTTCATCGATCAGCCGGGACTAGTACCGGCAAAACATACCGCCGCGGGAGGGCCGCGGACGGTGTGGGAGAATAGGGTTCATAGCGTGCGCGGCACCGTGGCTGCGCGCCAGCGAGGGGGAGACAGCGAACGCGCTTAGCCGAGCGCCCGCCACACACGCGCCTCTCGGCGCGTGGAAGCCTGGGCGTTGTTCCGTACCAGACGAAAAACAGAAATGAGCGCAGCACTGGCGGGAGCCGGCCGCTGCGAGGGAGAATGTTTTGCGTGTTATCGGGGGAAAGCATGGCCTCGCGTACGGTTCTTCAGGGAACCGGAATTTTCGCAAAGCGGCCGCGCACCGGTGCGGCGGCGCTGTTATCGCGAACACACACTCCCGTGTCCAGTCCGATCCAGGGCCCATCAGCACTTTCAAGCAGAGGTTATTGATGCGTGTTTTCCTCGCGGCCAGCGTGGCGTTTTCGATCGCGTTCGCGGCGGCCCCGTCTTTTGCCGCCGCTGCGCCGAAGAAAGAAGAACTCGTCGAATTTGACCGGATGACGTGGCCGGAAGTTAAAGCCGCGCTCGCCGCCGGCAAGACCACAGCGCTGTTTTATACGGGCGGCACCGAACAGCGCGGGCCGCATGTCGTTAACGGTGGGCACAATTTGCTCGGACCGCTCATCGTCAAGGAAATCGCTCTGAAGCTCGGCAACGCGATCGCCATGCCGGTGCTGCCGTGGACGCCGAACGAGGCAACGGCCGAACTGCCGGGCACGATCGGTCTTACCAACGACATTCTCTTCGCGGTGCTCGAGCGTGTCTCCGAGCAGGCGATCAAAACCGGCTTCACGAACGTGGTGTTGATGGCCGATCACGGCGGCGGCACGCAGCCAAACGGCGGTGTCTACGCGGCGGTGGCCCACAAGCTCGACGCGAAGTACGCGCCGCAAGGCATCCACGTCTATTACGCCGACCATCCCTATACGAAGGCGCGCGAGGACTACACCAAGATCCTGAAGGAGCGCGGCTATCCTGACTCCGGGCATGCCGGTCTTCCCGACACCTCTGAACTGATGGCGAAGGAAGACGGGACCTGGGTGCGCAAGGAACTGGTGCCGACTGCCGTTGGGACGCCGATGGTGGACGGCAAGGCCAAGCCGGGCGGCCCGGACGATCCGAAGAATGGCATCATGGGTGATGCGCGTCGTTCAAATGTCGAGATCGGGAATCTGCGCTTCAATATGAAAATCGATTACGCGGTGAAGCAGATCAACAGTCTGATCCCGCCTAAGAAATAGCGCGGCGTCGTCTCAACCGGCGCCGTTTGGGAAGGAACGATCAAGGAGGAATAGAACGTAAAATAAGTTACGAAACGGGCGAGCGGCTCCGCATTGCGTGGAGTGTTCGCCTTCGGAATTCCGGGGTTGGTGTATTCGCCGCTAGGGAAAGCGCGGCGACGCCATCATCCGGTCAATCTCACTCACTGGGGAGGAAAACTGTGAAGACTTCACGTCGCATATTCGCCGGACTGTCGTCCGGAACGAGCCTGATGGCGCTGACGCTCGCCATGAGCGTCGCCGGCACGGCTCATGCGCAACAGAATGCAGCCGCCGCCAACGTTTCGGATCTTGAAGAAGTTGTCGTGACCGGTTCGCGTCTGACCACCGGCTTCGAAACCGCAACGCCGGTTACGGCGATCACCACCGAAGCGCTGGTCCAGGCCGCGCCGGTGAACCTTGCGGACTCGCTGAAGCAACTGCCCGCGCTCGCCGCGTCCGCCAGCGCAAACCAGACGGGTTCGGGCACGGGCGCCTCGGGTTCGAACAGCCAGAACCTTCTGAACCTGCGCAACCTCGGCACCAACCGTAACCTCGTTCTGCTCAACGGCCGCCGCACGGTCGCCTCGAACCAGAACAACTCCGTCGACTTCAACATCCTGCCGCAGAACCTCGTCAGCCGCGTCGACGTGGTGACGGGCGGCGCCTCGGCCGCGTACGGTTCGGACGCCGTCGCCGGCGTGGTGAACCTCGTGCTCGACACCGAGTTCGTCGGCTTCAAGGGCGATGTGGGCGCCGGGATCTCCACCTTCGGCGATGTGCCGAACTACAAGGCCTCGCTGGCTTGGGGCGGCAGTTTCGCGGGCGATCGTCTGCATGTGATCGCCTCGACACAGTACGCCCGTCAGGACGGCACGCGCGTCAACGTGCCTAACGGCCGTGATTGGTGGGATAAACCCTGGGGTCTCATTTCGAACACGACTGGTTCGGGCCCAACCAACCTCGTGCTGCCGAACATCCGCAGCTCGCTGATCTCGGACGGTGGTCTTATCTCCTCGGGTCCATTGAAGGGTACGCAGTTCCTCGCGGGCGGCGTCCCGGCGCCTTTCACCTACGGTTATAGCAGCGGCTCGACCTGGATGAGCGGCGGCGACGGTTCGTGGATCAGCTACAACCTCACCGGTGATCAGGAGCGCAGCGCCAACTTCGCGCATGCGACCTACGACCTGACCGACAATACGCAAGCCTACTTCGAAGTCGGCTTCTCGTATTCCAATGCGAAAGACCCGAACCAGAAGCCCATCCAGACCGGCGCCGGCTTCGGTTACACCATCTTCCGCGACAACGCCTTCCTCCCCGCCTCCGTGGCCGCGCGCATGGACGCGGCGGGCGTTACGTCCTTCCTCATGGGCCGATACATGATGGAGTATCCGGACGTCACCATCCGTACGAAGACGAAAGTGCTCCGTCAGGCCATCGGCCTGAAGGGCGACGTTTTCGATGGCTGGAACTACGATGTGAACTACTCGCACGGCCGCACGAACCAGTTGTTGGCGCAAGATAACCTCAACATCGCGCGTCCGACCTACGCGGCCGCCGACGCGGTTGTCAATCCGGCCACCGGTCAGGTCGTCTGCCGCTCGCAGTACTACAGCGGCAATACCTTTGTGCCGGGTGGAACCGGTCTCGATGCCGGCTGTAAGCCGCAGAACCTGTTCGGTCCGGGTTCGGTTGATCCGAGCACGATCCCGTACACGATCGGCGATTCCTGGAAGCGCTTCACTCTCGATCAGCACGTGTTTACCGCCACGATCTCCGGTGACCTCGGGTTTGGTCTCGAAGCCGGCAATCTGTCGCTTGCGACAGGCGCCGAATACCGTACGGAGGATGTGCGTCAGATTAACGACCCCATCTCAAGCCAGACGATCGATTTTGCGGGGATCCGTGGAGGACCCGCGGCGTTGCAGGGCCGTCTCGGGCCGTTCCGTTTCGCCAACTTCCAGCCCTTCAGCGGCGGGTTCAACGTGAAGGAAATCTTCGCCGAAGTCGGCGTGCCGCTTGTGCGCGACGTGCCGATGGTCGAGAAGCTGAACGCCGACTTCGCCGTACGCTACACCGACTACTCGACCTCGGGTGGCGTGACGACCTGGAAGGCCGGCGCGGACTATCAGATCGTTCCGGATGTGCGCGTTCGTGCAACGGTGTCTCGTGACATCCGTGCGCCGAACCTGCTCGAGCTCTATAACAGCTCGACCTTCAACAGCCAGAACCAGTTCTATCCGTCCTCGACCAACGGCGTCGCCACTACGGTGGTTCAGATCACCTCCGGTAACCCCGATCTCGTTCCGGAACGCGCCTTGACTAAAACCTATGGCGTCGTGTTGACCCCGACCTTCTTCGAAGGGTTCAACCTCTCGGTCGATTATTATAACATCAAGATCAAAGGCGGGATTCAGACGGTCGGATCGCAGCAGACTATCGACAACTGTTACCTGAACGTTCCTGGCTTCTGTCAGTATGTAACTCCGGTGGCTGGAACGGTCCGCGTGCGGTCGCCCTTCTTGAACCTGTCGGAAATCGCGAATGCAGGCTTTGACATCGAAGCTCGCTATAATACCGATCTTTGGGGTGGCGACTTAACCCTCGGTGCGCTCGCCACACGCCTGACGGCTGCTTACACGCAGGCGCTGGGCGGCAATCGTATCCCGACTCTTGGCGGCGATAACGATCCGAAGTGGCGCGTCAATCTGCGGGCAAACTACGAGTATGAGAACTGGAAGCTCTTCATTCAGGAGCGCTTCATCGGTCCGAAACTCGTGTCCGCTCAGCGTGTCGAAGGTGTGTTCGTCGACGACAACACCGTCGACGCGGCCTTCTACACGGACATCACGGTTACTTACGGCTTCGAAGCGTTCGGGTCCGACAACGAGTTTTACCTCTCGGTCAACAACGTGACGAACCAAGAGCCGCCGAAAGACGTCGGCGCGCCGTCCTCGTTCGTCCAGCCGGGTAATCGTACGACCTACGACTTCCTGGGCCGTTACTTCAACCTGGGTGTGCGCTTCAAATACTAGGAGCTAAGGGGATCGCGGCCGTTTCCGTCAAAGCGGCCGCGACTTCACCGATCAGGAGCGCCCCAGCACAACATGCGAAGGCGCTCCTTCTATTTCAGGAAGGTCTATCCGCATGACATCGGTATCCAGAATCGTCCTCGCCCTTACCTTAAGCGCCTTCGCGCTGCCCGCCGCGGCGCAATCCGTGACGTGTAATATGTCGGGGTATAAGGCGGTGGAGGGCCTCACCGCGGTCTCCGATGCAAACGGGCTCCTTGTCACCTGGGCGGCCGACGCCGGCCAGACCGGACGCCTTCATATCGCTGTTCAGAACGGCGCACCCGTCATTCAGGATATTTCCCTACGCGCCGGCGACGGCGCATGGACGCCGATCGTCGTCAATGCCGTGCCCGAATACGCCGTGGTCAGCGGCCTGCGCCGCATGAGCAATCAGCAATTGGCGCCGCTGCGCGATCTGAAACTCCCGATCAATAAAGAGAACGTCGACAAATACCGGTTCGATCCGTTCTGGGATGCGCCGCTCCTGCGCGCGAAGCCGCCGGCGCCGGGCGCATTCCCCGGCAACTCCATTCCACCGGTCGAAGGCATCCCCGAAGCGGGCCAGCCGGGCCTTCCGCGCGACGCCTCCGAGATTCAGCGCGCGAACGTCGTCTACAAGATCACCGGTTGCGCCGTGCGCTCCGAAGGCGCGCGCCTCGTCATCGACTATCCCGGAGTCGAGCTCGGGGTGTTCAACGGCCTGCTGCGTTACACCATTTTCCGCGGCACGAATCTCATTCGCCAAGAAGTGATTGGCAAAACCACGAAGGAATGGGTCGCTTATAAATATGACGGCGGCCTCAAGGGCCTTGCGATAGAGAGCGGCTCGCGCGTGGCCTGGCGCGATACCGCCAACACCTGGCAGGACTACAAGCTGCGCGGGGCGGTGAACGCAAGCTCCGTGCCTTTGCGCGCGGCAAACCGCCTTGTCGCGGTCGAGCAGAATGGCGGCGCTATCGCGGCTTTCCCGCCGCCGCATCGTTTCTTCTGGTCGCGCGAGATCGCCGTCAACGTCGGCTACAACTACTACCGCAAGGATGCCGCGGGTTCTTATGCGTTCGGCGTGCGCCAGAACGAATACGAAGACCACGAGCACGAGAATTTCCAGGAAAATTGGTCGCTGTTCAGCGCCCGCCCCGGCACCGAACAGCTCATGACGGTGTTCCTCTACCCGAATTTGGGCAAGGCCGAAGACGCGATCGGCAAGGCGCTCGCGTTCACCAACGGCGATGTCTATCGCCCGCTTCCCGGCTATCAGGTCATGAGCCATCACTATCACATGGACATGTCCCAGCGTCTCGAGAAGGCCGGCAGCGCCGATGTGAAGCTCCCGGATTTCATGGCCTTGAAAGCCGCCGGCATCAACATAATCGCGCCGGTCGACGCCATTCAGCTGTCCCTGTGGAATGAATCCGGCGATCCGATGCCGGGTGCGGACTCGGCCGATGCGGTCAAACGCCGCCAGGCCGCCAACGCGCGCCGCCTCGCCGTCACCAAATGGGCCATCGCGGGATCGAAGGCCCATTCCGACGATAGCTTCCTCATTCTCCCGGCGCAGGAGCTGTTCCGCGGTCCCCTCGGCGGACATACGGATATTATTTTCAGCAAACCGATCTTCTGGGACGAGCGTCTTCCCGGCCAGCCGGCCGAGGAAAGTCATCCCGAATACGGCAAGGTCTATCACATCGGCGGTGCCGACGATCTCATGGCCATGGTGCGCAAGGAGAACGCCATCATCTCCATGCCGCATCCGCGCACCAAGGGCTCCACAGGATTTCCTGACGCTGTGAAGGACCGGCCTTACTTCAGCGATCCGCAGTACAACGGCTTCGGCGGCCGCTGGGGCATGGGTGTCGACGGGTCCGAGCGGCGTCTTTGCGACTATCGCTGCTGGCCGCTGCTCGACGAGATGTCGAACTGGATGGCGGACAAGAACGTTCCCTTGAAGCGTGTCCTGTCCATCTCCGAAGTCTACGACCAGATGCCGGGAGACGACTCTTACGGCAGCTCGCCGGTCACATATGTGAAGCTCGACAAGCTTCCGTCCCCGGACGACGTCACCCCGCTCATCGATGTACTCAAGACCGGATACACCTTCTGGTCTTCGGGCGAAGTGGTGATCCCCTCTTTCGAGGTCCAAGGCGGCGGCCGGAACGCGAAAGTGGTCGCCAATGTGTCCTGGACCTTCCCGCTCGAATTTGTCGAGGTCATGACAGGCGACGGAAAGACCACAACGCGCCAGGTGATCCCCGCCACGGACCTCGCGGCTTTCGGCTCGCACCGCTTCGAGATTCCCTTCGACGCCCGTGGCAAAAAGTGGGTCCGCTTTGCCGCCTGGGACGTCGCCTCGAACGGCGCGACGGTTCAGCCCGTCCGCATTCCGCGATAATTCACGGCTAAGCGCTTGCCCATCCTCGCGAATTCCGGGGATACTCGCGGGTGAGTGTCTGGGAGGACATACATGGTAAAAGCTTTCATCATGGGCGCCGCGCTCGCGGCGCTCAGCACCGGCGCGGCACTGGCTGACGTCACCATCCCCTATAATGAGTACAGTGAATCGCCCACCGTCGGGCGCGGCAACGGCACCTCGACCAACCCGAAGGAACCGGGTTACGGCGCCATGCGCATCTTCATCGAGAAGGTGCTCGCCTATACCGACGATAAAGGCGCCGATGCGCTCCCCGCCGGACAGCAAGTGATCTTCAAGCCCGACAACACCGTCAATCGTGGTGTGAACGCCCTGCGCGCCGGCATCCAGTTCGGGAAAAACGACGGTCAGGAAAAGCCCGCGTTCAACGATCCGTCCTGGGGCTTCATCTATAATTCCGTGCCGTTCGGCATCACCTTCGAGCAGATGATTGCGTTCCTCACCACCGCGAAAGTCGACGCCGCCGGACACAACGGCACCCAGCTCGCGCAGCAAGTGCTCGACAGCCGGGGCGGCACGCAGATCGTGATCCCTGTAGTCGGCAGCACTGCGCAGAACTCCGGTTTCTTCCCGAAGCCGATGGGCGCCGCACAATGTGAGAAGGGCGACGCCGAATGCCTCGCGCAAAAGGGCGGCGTCGGCCTCGCGGGCCTTTGCACCTCCGGCTGGCGCATCCGTTACCTCTCGCCGCCGCAGGACGTGGTCGATCGCGCCTGCGATATCCTGGTCGAGAAGGGCACGATTAAGCAAAAAACGCTGACTTACTATCCCGCCGTCGGCGGACAGCCCGTATTGCTGCCGATGCAAACCGGCGCGATCCAAGGCTTCGAATACATCAATCCCAGCGATGACCTTGTCGACTTCTTCCCGGTGAAGGAGCCGACATCCGAACGCCCGCTTGGAAACCCCGATGCTGGCGATCTCGATTGCACACCGGCTGTGCCGTTCCCGATCCCGGCGGGCACCAAAAGCACGTGCACGCAGAACATCGGCCAGATGGGTGCGCGGTATGCGCACACCCCGGCCTGGCATCAGCCGTCGTTGGTCTCCTGGATGCATATCGATAAGGCGGTATGGAACGGCCTGACCGACGGTCAGAAGGCCGCGATCCAGCGCGCCGCGAAGGAATCGGTGACCGAGTCTTATAAGGCGACCGAATCCATTCAATGTGAACGGCTTGAACAGATGCTGGCGCTCAACGCCGGCGTCATGCAACGCAATCACGACGGATCGCAGAAGCTCGTCGACGGCAAACCGGTCAGCGCCAAGATGACTCTCGCGAAGTGGCCGGAGTCGGACCTCAAGCTGCTGAAGCAAGCGACGGACGAGTATTTCGCCAAACTGGAAGGCGGCGCGCAGAAGACCGACGCCCAGCAAGACTTTTCGATCATCGCCACGGCCTGGAAGAACCACGCGAAGGCCGCGGGTGGGGAGACATTCAAACCGGGCACATTTCCAGCGCCCGCCTGCAAACTCGTGAAATAGGGAGAAGAAGATGAAAATCGTTCAAGCCGCCGGCGTGTTGCTGGCGCTCGCGATGGCCACATCGGCTCCGGCCTACGCCGCCGCCGCGCCGAACACTGTCGAGATCGAAATGATGACCTGGCCGGAACTGAAAGCCGCGATTGCGGCCGGTAAGACCACGGCGCTTTTCTATACGGGCGGCACCGAACAGCGTGGGCCGCAGAACATCATCGCCGGTCATA
Organism: Rhodospirillaceae bacterium; assembly: GCA_041906145.1. Classification (GTDB taxonomy): domain Bacteria; phylum Pseudomonadota; class Alphaproteobacteria; order Rhodospirillales; family Rhodospirillaceae; genus SHVO01. The sequence goes on from JAYRJU010000002.1 coordinate 11,214, forward strand.
ACTTCATTGGCCGTCAGGTCGTGAGGCATATCGCCGAAAAGCTCGGTAATGCGATCGCCCTACCGGTGCTGCCGTTCAGCCCCGCCAATGGCAACGCCGAGATTCCCGGCGACATCGGCATTCCGCCGGCGGTTATGGGTCCGGTGCTCGAAGCTGTGTCCGAGCAAGCCATCGCCAACGGCTTTAAGACGGTCGTTCTGATGGGCGATAGCGGCGGCGGGCAGGGCCCGGATGGCGTCTATGCCGAAGTCGCCAAGAAACTGACCACCAAGTACGCCGGCAAGGCGCGCGTGCTCTATGCCGATCATCCGTACACGGCTGCGCGCGACGCCTTCAACAAGATCCTCGTCGAGCGCAAGCTGCCGGTTGGCCAACACGGCGGCATCCAGGACACGTCCGAGATGATGTACCTCGAAACGATTGCAAGTAATGGTGAGTGGGTGCGCAAAGATCAGCTGCCGAATTCCGAAGGCGCTCCGGTTGTCGACGGCAAGGTGCAGCGCGGACCGAATACGCCGAACAACGGCGTCACGGGCGACGCCCGTAAGTCGAGTGTCGAGCTCGGCAAGCTGCGCCACGAAATGAAGGTCGACTTCGCCGTGAAGCAAATCCAGGCGCTGATGGCCGCTAAATAATATTAAATATCAATAAGCTATAAGCCTAAAAGCGGCCGCGCCCGGATGACATCCAGGCGCGGCCGCTCCGTTATAGACTGAAGCCCAGGGCCGATTCTCTTGGGAGGGGACATCATGAGCCTTCTTCTTCGTCTTGCGCTGGTCATTCTCATGGCCGGCGCCGCGTCCGGTGCCGGCGCGCAACAGCGCGCGCCCGAACAGAACATCGGCCAGTTCTTCGACGCCTTCACCGACGCGTGGATGCGCTTCCACACCGACTTCGCCGCCTCCGCACGCTACTTCAGCGGTGACGAGCAGGATCGTGTCGAGCGCATGTTGATGCCTCAAACCCGTGACGCCGCGCTGCAGCGCATCGCGCTCGCCAAGAAAGGCCTCGCCGACCTGCGCCGCTATGACCGGACCAGGCTCTCGCCGCAGGAGCGTGTCTCGGCGAACCTCATGGAGTGGCAGCTCGACATGGTCGTGAAGGGTGAGCCCTTCCTCGATCTCACATTTCCGCTCGAACAGTTCGGCGGGGCCAATATCAATCTCGTGAACACCCTTACCGTCCAACATGTCCTGCGCAGTGAGAAAGATGCGCAAAATTATCTTGCGCGCCTCGCGCTTGTGGGTACGCGTGTGCAGGAAGCCGTCGTGCAAGCCCGCGCCGCCGGCGCGAAAGGAATTCGTCCACCCAAGTTCATTCTCGAAGCCACCATTGCGCAGATGAAGCAGTTCATCGGCGGACAACCGGCCGAGAACCCCCTCGCGGGAACGTTCAATGACCGCCTGCGCAACGGGAAAGTCGTTTCCGACACGCGCCGCGCTGAACTCACGCAGGAGGCCCAACGCATCATTGCCGCCACCGTGTACCCGGCGTGGCAGGAAGGTATCAACGTTCTCGAGGATCAGTTGCCCGCAGCCAGCGACAACGCCGGCATTTCAAACCTCCCGAACGGCGACAAGGCCTATGCCTGGCACCTCGCACGCTTCACCACCACGAACCTCACCGCCGGGCAGATCCACGAGATCGGCCTGCGCGAAGTAGCGCGCATCGAATCGGAAATGGACGCGATTTTCAAAAAGATCGGCCGCACCGAAGGATCGGTGAAACAGCGCATCGCGCAGATCGAGAAAGATCTCGCCTATCCGCTGAACGCCGAAGGCCGCACCAAGATCATGGCGGATATCGATACCTTCCTCGCCGACGCCTTGAAACGCTCGGCGCTGGTGTTCGACCGTATGCCAAAAGGTACAGTTATCGCTCAGCCGTACCCCGAGTTCCGCTGGTCCAGCGCAGCGGCCAGCTATACCGCGCCGCCACTCGACGGCTCGCGGCCCGGCATCTTCCAAATGCCCCTGCGCGACGACGAGATGACCCTCTTCGGCCTGAAGACGCTCGTCTACCACGAGACCGTACCCGGTCATCATTTCCAGATCGCGCTGATGAACGAGGATACTTCGCTGCCGAAATTCCGCCAGATCCGCGCTTTCGGCGGTATCTCAGTGATTACGGAGGGCTGGGCGCTTTATGCCGAACGCGTGGCGGCGGAGGAGGGCTGGTACAAGGAAGATCCCGAAGGCTATCTCGGCTATCTCGACGCGGCGCTGTTCCGCGCCCGCCGCCTCGTTGTTGATACGGGCCTGCACACCAAAGGCTGGACGCGCCAGCAAGCCATCGACTACGGCATCGAGCCCAGCGAGGTCGAGCGCTACGTTGTAATGCCGGGCCAGGCGACGTCGTACATGATCGGCCAGCTGCGCATCTACGAGCTGCGCGAAAAGGCCCGTAAAGCCTTGGGCCCGAAATTCTCACTGCGCGCGTTCCACAACGCGGTGCTTGGCGCGGGAGCGTTGCCGCTATCCCTGATGGAAACGGAAGTTGACGCCTATATCGCGGCGAATAGATAGCTCACGAGCGCTTCGTTTTTTCATCCGACCAGGCGGCCAGCACCTCGGCTTCCTTCGCCGCCGTGATCCCCGCGCGCCCCGCATTCGCGACGCGCTGCTGCTCCTCGGGCGGGCGTGTCTTGTGCCAAGCCAGCGTGTCGCGGGCGGTCACGGCGAGGGGGCGGAACGTCAGGCCCCTCGCTAAAGCCCGTGCATTGCTGCGTGTCAGGAGACCTGCGCTTGGTCCATCAGCGGGCACCCATGCCGGCATGTTGATCCACCCGTTGACGTCGCGCGCGCGGAGGAAATCGGCGGGCACCCACACGAACGCCGCGTCGCTGCTGACGGCGTCTTTTATGCCGTCCAGCATCGCGCCCATGGCGAGCGGTGTGGCCGGCCCCACCGCATTATAGGCGCCGAAAGCCCGCTGCTCGGCCATGCGCACGGTCCATTCTGCGATATCGCGGCTGTCGATGAATTGCGTGGCGTCGCTTGGATTTCCTGGTGCGAGCACGCGGCCACCTTTTGAAACACGTAGCGGCCAATAGGTGAAACGGTCCGATTGATCGCGCGGGCCGACGATGAGGCCCGGGCGGATGACGGTGTTGATGCCGGGATAGTGCGTCTCGACTTCCTTTTCAGCGAAGGCTTTCAAGGGGCCGTAGTACTGCGGCGCGAGATGTTCGCGCGCTAGCGTGTAGGGATCGATGCCGGCCGCTAGGGGCAGCGTCGCTGCAGTTTCATCCTGACCTTTGACGCTATTGTCGGCGTAAACCGAAATCGTCGAGATGAAGATGTAGTGGCGTGTATGGCCTTTCAGATATTGCGCCGCGTTGCACACCCAAAATGGAAAGGTGGTCGGATTGTCGATCACCACATCGAAGTCGCGGCCTTTCAGCGCGCTCACGTCGCTGCTGAGATCGCCGACAAGATGCGTCACCTCATCCTTGAACATGTCCGGGCGATTGTTGCGGTTGAGCAGCGTGACCTTATGGCCGCGCGCGAGTGCGTAGCGCACTTGCTCAGGCCCCGTGAAGCCCGTTCCCCCTAGGATGAGGATATTGAGCGGCGTCGCCGCTTTCGCGATCACGACCGTGTCGGGGGCCGCCTGAGCTGTACGGGCCATAACCGCGCTCGCGGCGGCGCCTTTCAAGAAAGCGCGGCGCTCGGACACGGTGGGATGGAAATACATGGGGCCACTCCTATTCACTTCATTTTAGCCGAATCAAAACCAGGGCCCCAAGGCTGTTACATAAGATTCCCGGCAATTGCTCCCAGCGCGTGCAGGGTGCTAGCGTTCCTCTGGCGGATACGATTTCGGGGGATTTCGGAGCCATGGCTGCCAGGAAAGCGCGCGATCTTGCCGCCGCCTCGGCTTTTCTGGCTCCCCCCGCGCTGTGGATCGGCGCGCTCTTCATCCTGCCCATGGCCACCATGGCCCTCCTCAGCTTCTGGAAGGTGGTGGACTACAACATCGTCGCCGACTGGACTCTCGCGAACTACGAGCGTCTGATCCGCCCGCTCTATCTCGGAATTTTCTGGCGCACCATCAAGCTCGCGCTCATCGTGACCTTGTTCTCGATGATCATCGGTTACCCCGTCGCCTATTTCCTCGCACGGAAGACGAAACGTTTTCGTCTGACACTTTTGGTCCTGGTGATCTTGCCGCTCTGGACCAGCTATCTCGTGCGCACCTATGCCTGGATGCTGATCCTCGGCACCAACGGCGCGATCAATCAGGCTCTCCAAGCTTTGGGCCTCACCAGCGAACCCGTCGCCTGGCTGCTCTATAGCGACTTCGCGGTTACGCTCGCGCTCGTGCACATCTATGTGCCCTTCTTCATTCTCCCGCTCTACGCCGTGCTCGAAAAACTCGATCCACGGTTGCTTGAGGCGGCGAAAGATCTCGGCGGCGGCCGCTGGCGCACCTTCCTGCATGTCACACTGCCGCTCAGCCTTCCCGGCATCGCCACCGGCTGTCTGTTCGTTTTCATCCCGTCCATGGGCGCGTTTGTGACGCCGGAGCTTCTCGGCGGCGCACGCAGCATCATGATCGGCAGCGTCGTCGCGCAGCAGTTCGGGGTGTCTTTCGACTATCCGCTAGGTTCGGCGATGTCGCTCGGAATCCTCGCCGTCATCCTGGTTTTCGCCACGCTCTTCCTGCGCGCGGGCCGTCCGGCGGGCGGCGCATGAGGGCCAAACGCAATACCTCGACCCTGCTCCTGGGTGCTTGGACGGCGGTCGTTCTGCTTTTCCTGTTCGCGCCTCTCATTCTGGTCGCGCTGTTCTCGTTCAACAATTCCGAGATCAGCGTTTTCCCGATCCGGGAATTCACCTTGCGCTGGTACGCCCGGCTCGCTGAAAACGAGGACTTCCGCGTCGCCCTCGGTAACAGTCTTTTTGTCGCGGGTCTGACGGTCGTGATCGCCACAACCCTTGGCCTCCTCGCCGCGACCGGCGCCCACCGCTATGCCCCGCGCCTGCGCACCGCGCTCCGATCAGGGGCGAGCCTGCCCATGATGGTGCCGCATCTCATCCTCGGAATTGCGCTGCTCGGCTTCTACAACCTCGTCCAAATCGACCTCTCGCTTGTTACGGTCATCATGGGCCATTCGGTCGTGGCTTTTCCCTATGTATTCCTGATCGTCTCCGCCCGCCTGGTCGGTTTCGACTCGTCGCTGGAGGAGGCGGCCCGTGACCTGGGGGCGAGCCCGGCGCGCATTTTCTGGGAAATCACGCTGCCATTGCTCGCGCCGGCCATCCTGACCGCCGCGCTCATCTCCTTCACCCTTTCGTTCGACGAGGTGGTCGTGACATTCTTCACCACCGGCACGGACAACACGTTGCCGATGGTGATCTGGTCCATGCTGCGTGTCGGCATCACACCCGAGATCAATGCCATCGCGACCTTGACCGTGGTGGTGAGCTGCGTGATGGCCGGCATCGCCGAAGTCGTCATCCGCCGCTCGCGGCAGACGACAGTTGGCAAAGGTGAGTAAGTCCATGACGGAGACTCTCGACCTCAGTCTGCTCCTGCCCGCCGGGATGTCCCGGCGCAGCGCCCTGCGTGCTCTCGCGGCGGCGGCCGGTGTGAGCGCGCTCCCGCATGCGGCCTTCGCGCAAGAGCGCACCCTCAACTATTTCACCTGGTCCAGTTGGGCCGAGAAGCCCTTCATCGAACAGGCTAAGGCGAAGGTGAAGCTCGATGTGAAGCCCACCTTCTATTCCAGCTCCGACGAGATGATGGCGAAGCTGCGCGGCGGCGGTACCAAACTTTATGACATGATCGTGCCGGTGCAGAACTATGTGCACATCGCCGCACGCGCGAATTTGCTCGAGCCGCTGGACCCCGCGAAGATGACCCACCGCAATCAACTCTTCCCGGAATTCCAGGATGATCCGCGCTGGTCGCTCAATGGAAAACTCTACGGCGTGCCGTTCGTCTGGGGCGCTAACGCCATTGCTTACAATCGCAAGGTGACGGGCGATATCGATTCCATGAATGCGCTCTTTGATCCCAAGTTCAAAGGCCGCATCGCGCTGCGTGACGAGCCGGAAGACTCACTGGGCCTCGCCGCGCTTAAGCTCGGCATCAAAGAACCATACAAGATGGACGAGAAGGCGCTGCAGGAAGTGAAGAAGCTTCTCATCTCCCAGAAGCCGCTGCTGCGGGCTTACTGGAAAAACATCGCCGACGTGCAGAACATGCTCGCCTCCGGGGAGGTGGTCGTGGCGTGGACCATGCTCGCGGTCATCGAACCCCTCAAGAAAGCCGGGATCGACGCCGGCTGGGTCTGGCCCAAGGAAGGCGCCATCGGCTGGAGCGAAGCCGTCTCCGCCGTGAAGGGCACGAAGAAACTCGCCGCTGTCGAGGAGTATGCCAACTTCACGCTCAGCCCCGAGCACGGTGAGATGATGGCCCGGTACCTCGGCTATGCGCCGTCGTCGAAGGCGGCTGTTGATCGCCTCGAACCGGAACTCGTAAAGAATCTGGGGATCGATCCTAAGACGGTAAACCGTCTCACCTTTAAAGACATACCTCCGGATCGTTCCCGCTGGAACGATATCTGGAACGAAGTGAAGGCGGCGTAGCCGGGAAAGGCAAACGAATGAGTGAGAAGCTCGATCTCAACGTTCTTCTTCCTGCGGGGATGACGCGCCGCCAGACCATGAAGGCGCTTGCCGCCAGCTTAGGTGTAAGCGCACTTCCCGGTTCTGCTTTCGCGCAAGATCGCACGCTCAACTACTTCACTTGGTCGAGTTGGGGTGAGAAGCCGTTCGCCGATCTGGCCAAGGCGACGGTCAATATCGACTTCCGCCCGACCTTCTTTTCGAGTTCAGATGAAATGGTGGCCAAGCTGCGCGGCGGCGGCACCAAGCTCTACGACATGGTCGTGCCGGCACAGCACTTCGTGGCGCTCTCTGTCCGCGCCGGCCTGTTCGAGCCTCTCAACCCGGCCAAGATGACCCATCGCAGCAGCCTCTTCCCTGAGTTCCAGAACGACCCGAATTGGACCGTCGACGGCAAGCTCTACGGCGTGCCGTTTGTCTGGGGCGCCAACGCCATGGCTTTCAACCGCGCGGTGACCGGCGAACTCGATTCCATGAAGGCGCTGTTCGATCCGAAATGGAAAGGCCGCATCGCCCTGCGGGACGACGCCGAGGATACTTTGTGCATGGGCGCACTCATGCTCGGCATCAAAGACCCGACGAACATGGATGAGAAGGCGCTGCAGGAAGTGAAGAAGCTTCTCATCTCCCAAAAGCAGCTCTTGCGCGCCTACTGGAAGAACGTGGCCGATCTCCAGACCATGCTTGGCTCGGGCGAAGTGGTCGTCGCCTGGTCTTTCCTCAACGTGATCGACTCTTTGAAAAAAGCGGGCATCGACGCCGGCTGGGTCTGGCCCAAGGAGGGCGCCCTCGGCTGGAGCGAAGCTGTGTCCGCGGTGAAGGGCACGAAGAAGCTCGCCCTTGTCGAGGAATTCGCCAACTTCACCCTAAGCCCCGAGCACGGCGAGATGATGGCCCGCTACAACAGCTATGCGCCGGCCTCTAAACTCGCGGTGGATCGCCTCGAGCCGAAGCTGATCGCCGATCTCGGCATCGATCCGAAAGCCTTTGGTCGCCTGACCTTCAAAGGCAATCTCACGAACCGGGCCCGCTGGAACGATATCTGGAATGAAGTGAAGGCGGCTTAAGACAATCTCATGGGGGACACGCAGCAGCCAGACGTCAGCATCCGCGGCGTCATAAAACGTTTCGGCGCGTTTGAAGCCGTGGCCGGCATCGATCTCGATGTCGCCCCCGGTCAATTCGTCACGCTCCTGGGTCCCTCCGGCTGCGGCAAAACCACAACCTTGCGCATCATCGGCGGCTTCGAAACCGCCGACGCGGGCGAGGTGCTTGTCGCCGGCGCTCCCGTGGACGAAGGCGCCACGCGCCACACACGGATGGTCTTCCAAAGCTACGCGCTCTTTCCGCACATGACAGTGCGCGCGAATGTAGCCTTCGGCCTGCGCATGGACAAAGTCCCGAAGGATGAGATTGGTCCCCGCGCCGAGGCCATGCTTGGAAAACTCGGCCTCGCCGATCAGGCCGATAAATATCCGCGGCAACTCTCCGGCGGCCAGCAGCAGCGCGTCGCGCTCGCCCGGGCGCTCGTCACCCAGCCGCGCGTGCTCCTGCTCGACGAGCCCCTCGGTGCGCTCGATTTGAAGATGCGCAAGAAGATGCAGGGCGAGCTCAAGGCGCTCCAGCGCAATGTCGGCATCACCTTTATCTATGTGACCCATGATCAGGAGGAGGCCATGAACCTCTCCGACATCATCGTCGTCATGGAAAAGGGCAAAATCGCCCAGGTTGGCACACCCGAGGAAATCTATCGCCGCCCCGCCAGTCCTTACGTCGCCGATTTCGTCGGCGAGACCAACTTCATGGCGGGCGGCGTTGCCGTCCGTCCCGAAAACATTCTGCTTGGTGCGGCGCTTCCCGCCGGTGCATCGCGCGGCAAGGGCGTCGTACGCGGCAAGTCCTTCCTTGGCGCTAGCACCCGGATCGAAATTGACGCGGGTGGACAAACGCTTTTCGCCACAGCGCCGGGCGCCATCGCGCTCAAAGTCGGCGATGCCGTCGAATACGGCTGGCGGAACGAAGATTCGCTCAATCTGACTATGACAGGGGATCAGGGATGACGTTTACAATCGTGGGACGCTGCAAGCGGACCGGACAACGCGGCCTTGCCATGGCCACCAGCTCGCCCGCCGTCGGCAACCGCTGCGCCTTCGTCTCGCACGCCGGCGCCGTCGGATATCAATCCATCGCCGAGCCGCGTCTCGGTGCGCTCACCCTGAAACTCATCGAGCAAGGTTACCATCCAACCGGCGCCATCAAGCTCGTGACCGAGACCGACCCGTGGTTCGGCAAGCGCCAGATCGGCATCGTCGATTCTGACGGCCGCTCCGACGCCTTCACGGGCGACGCCAACATCCCCTGGTGCGGCCATATCATCGGTGAGAATTTCGTTGCCATGGGCAACGTGCTTGCAGGGCCCCAAGTCGTCGAAGCTATCGCCGAAGGCTTTCATGAAAAAGAAGACGACATCATCGAGGAGCGCCTGATCCGCGCCATCGAAGCCGGCCGCGATGCCGGCGGGCAGCCGGAGGGCCAGACCTCGTCCTCCATCCTCACCTTCGGCCATCAAAGCCAGTCGCGCTGCGACCTGCGCGTCGATGTGTCCGAGGAGCCGGTAACGGAACTGCGCCGCATCTTCGATTGGTTCAAGCCGCTGCTGCCCTATTTCGAAGAGCGGATGGCCACGTCCACCGTTCCCCGCTTCAAGGACTTTTTCAAAGACAACGGCTTCGTGCGCGAATACGGAAAGCCCGTGCCGGTTACGCGCGGTGGCAGCACGAAGTTTCCGTACAAGGGATAACCGCGCGCGCTTCGCCCTCACCCCCACCCTCTCCCTGAGGGAGAGGGTGCCAAGCGGAGCGAGGCGGTGAGGGGGAGCGCCACGTGAGATTTCAATTGAGGAAACTATGAATCGTATCGGCGTCGACGTCGGCGGCACATTCACAGATCTCGTGGTAGAACTTCAAGGCGGCGCCATTTCCGTCTTCAAAGTCCCTTCGGTCCCGGCGGATCCCAGCCGCGGTGTTCTCGATGCGGTCGCCGCCGCAGCGAAGGGGCTCGGCCTGTCGGTGGCGCAACTGCTCGCGGATTGCGAATGGTTCGTGCACGGCTCGACCATCGCCACCAACACCGTCCTCGAAGGTAAGGGCGCCAAGGTCGGTATGCTCACCACCGAGGGCTTTCGCGACAGTCTCGAAATCCGCCGCGGCATACGGCCCAATCCCTGGGATCACCGTACGCCCTTCGCTGAACCGCTCGTGCCGCGTTACCTGCGTAAAGGTATTCGCGGCCGCATCGATGTAAACGGCAAGGAGCTTGCGCCGCTCAATGCGGACGATATCCGCGCCGCGCTCGCCGAATTCGAGAAGGAAGGAGTCGAGACCGTCGCCGTCTGCTTCCTGAACGCCTACGTAAATGGCGCTCACGAAGAGCAGGCCGCCGAGGTGATCCGCGCCGCCGCGCCCAAGCTGGCCCTTTCCCTCTCGTCGCGTTTAGCGCCGATTCTGGGTGAGTATGAGCGCGGCTCCACGACAGTCATCGACGCTTTCATTCGTAAACGTGTCGTGACCTATCTCGAGGCGCTGGGCGCGCGCCTCAAGGAACTCGGCTTCAAGGGTGAGGTGACTCTCGTCCAAAGCAACGGCGGCGCGATCAGCCTTTCGCGCGTGAGCAAGGCGCCCGTCGCCCTCTGCTTGTCCGGCCCCGCCGCCGGCATCGGCGCCATGCGTTACTTCGGCCGCGCCTGCGGCAGCGACGATCTCATCTGCATGGAGATCGGCGGCACCAGTTGCGATGTCAGCATGCTCCAGTCGGGCCGCGCCCAAATCATCGACGGCTTCGATATCGCCGGCTACTACGTCGCCATGCCCGCGATCGATATCCACACCGTTGGCGCGGGCGGCGGCACCATTGCGCGTGTGGACGGCGCGGGGCTTCTCCACTGTGGCCCGAATGGCGCGGGCGCGATGCCGGGACCGTCCTGCTACGGGCGCGGCGGCACCGATGCCACGACCACCGATGCGCTTGTCGTCCTTGGCCGCATGCGTGAAGGCCCGATCGGCGACGGCTCCGTGATCATCGACGGCAAGAAAGCCAAAGCGGCCTGCGCCGAGAAGGTCGCGGCGCCCTTGAAGCTCAGCGAGCAGGACGCCGCCGTCGGCATGATCCAGCTCCTTGAACAGAACCTTCTGCACGCGGTCGAGGAGATCAGCGTCAAACGGGGCCTCAACCCCGCGCGCTACACCCTCATCGCCGCCGGCGGGGCCGGACCGATGCACGGCGCCACCGTTGGCCGCGCGCTCGGCTGCAAGAAGGTTTATGTGCCCCGTCACGCGGGCGCCTTCTGTGCCCTCGGCATGCTCGATAGCGATATTCGTCACGACGCTTACAAAGTGTTTGACGCGCCGCTGGCCGACGCCGAACTCGCGCAGCTTCCCAAGATCTTCGCCGATCTTTCAAAGGCCGCGCTCGATGAACTCAAGGGTGAGGCGAGCGGGGCGGAACCCGTCCTAAGACGTGTGATCGACCTCGTTTACAAGGGCCAGATGCGTGCGGTGCAGGTCGACTATGACCCCAAGACCGATACTCTCGCGTCCCTCAAAGGCGCGTTCGAGGCAGACCACAAGCGCCTCTACGGCCACATCAAGCCCATAACCCCTATTCGTTTCACGGCCTTACGGGTCATCGCGACCATTCCGGCCTCGCCGCTCGCCGCGCCGGTCCACGCTAAAGGTACTGGCACGCCCCCACCGCGCGGTAAACGGCAGGTCTACCTGGACAGGCGCCGGGGATGGCAAGATATCCCGGTGTACGACGGTGGCAGTCTTGGCGCAGGCCACGCCTTGCAAGGTCCGCTCATCATCGAAGAGCGCACGACGACCTTGTTCGCGGGCCCCGACGACCATGTGACCGTGGACGACGCGGGCAATTTCCTGATCGAGTTGAGGTAAGCCATGGCGAAACCCGATCCGATCCTGATGGCGCTCACTCAGAACCGGCTCGATCACATCTGCCGGCATATGGGCTGGGTGATGTCCCAGACCGCCCTGTCGCCGATCTTCAGCCAAGCGCACGATTTCAGTTGCTACATCACGGGCCGCGACGGCCAGATCATAAGCCAAGCGGACGGCCTTCCCGCGCATGCGGCCGGCGGCGGCTTTGCGATCCGCGCGCTGCTCAAAGCCTTCGGCGACGATATACACGACGGCGATGCCTTCCTGATGAACGATCCTTACGTGGCCGGCGGGAATCATCTTCCCGATTGGGTGATGGCGAGCCCTGTGTTTGTCGCGGGCAAGCTGGTGGCCTTCTGTTGCGACCGCGCCCATCAATCCGATGTCGGCGGCTGCGTGGCGGGAACCTACAACGCCGAAGCCACGGATATCTTTCAAGAGGGACTTCGCCTTCCGCCCGTGCGCGTGATCTCCCAGGGTGAATATTGCAAGGATGTCTGGCAGCTCGTCCTCCTCAACACGCGCACGCCGGAGCTCATTGATGGCGATCTCCAGGCCATGGTCGGTGCGACACGCGTGGGCGGCGAGCGCATCGTGGCTTTAGCGCAGGAGCTTGGCCCCGAAACGACAGCGGCTATTTTCGACGCCGTGCTCGATCATGCGGATGCAAGATTTCGCCAGGTCATCGCGGCTCTGCCGGACGGCGTGTACACCGGTGAGGAACACACCGACACCGACTGTTTCAATACCGGCAAGTTCAACATCCACGTCACACTCACCATCGCCGGCGACAAGCTCACCGTTGATTTCACCGGCACCGACAAGCAGATGAAGGGCTTCAAGAACAGCCCGGTCGCCAACACCCATTCACTTACCTATGTCGGCCTCGCCTCTTTCCTGGGCGGTGACTTTCCGATCAACGAGGGAACCTTTCGCTCCGCGACGCTCATCCTGCCAAAAGGATCGCTCGTTAACCCCGATGCGCCGGCGCCGCAAACCATGAGTACCGTGTATATGGGGCACGAGATTGTGCACGCCGTCTGGAAAGCTTTGTCGAAAGCCGACCCTAACCGCGCCTGCGCCGGTTGGGCAAAGAACGCCCACGGCTCTTCCACCGGTAAGAACGCGGCGGGCGAAGCTTATGTACTCTATCATTGGAACGGCGTTTCCGCCGCCGGCGCGGTGGCCGAGCGGGACGGTTTCCATCAGATCGGCCTTCTCGGCGCGCTCGGTGGGCTTACCATCCCGAACGTCGAAGCCTACGAACGGCTTTACCCGATGCGCATCCATCGTCAGGAAATCCGCACCGACAGCGCGGGCGCCGGCGAGCGTCGGGGCGGCGCAGGCGTCCTTTATGAGGCCGAAGTCGATGGCGAGGTGGTGCACAACTTCCGCAACGAGGCCATCACATATGCGGCTTTCGGCGTGAATGGCGGCGGTGAGGGCAGCGTGGCCGCGTTCTCCATCGAGAGCGACGGCAAGCGCATGAACGATCTGCCGCGGTACGGCATACGTCCGCTCAAGAATCCCAAGTTCGTGTTGTACTCATCAGGTGGCGGCGGTTGGGGTGATCCCCGGCGCCGTGACCCGTCCTTGGTGGCGCGCGACGTGAAAGACGAGATTGTCAGCGTGGCCGCCGCCCGCGAGCTCTACGGCGTCGCGGTGGACGCAAACGGCAAGCTCGATGTGGCCGCCACGTCACGCTTACGTGCTATGGCTGCGGAGTGACTGTCATGACGAAAAAACCCGATCCAATTCTGATGGCGCTCACCCAGAACCGGCTGGACCACATCTGCCGGCACATGGGCTGGATCATGTCGCAAACGGCGCTCTCGCCGATCTTCAGCCAGTCGCATGACTTCAGCTGCTACATCACGAGCCGCGACGGCCTCATCATCAGCCAGGCTGATGGTTTGCCCGGTCACGCCGCCGGCGGCGGTTTCGCAGCGCGTGCGCTTATCAAGGCCTTCGGTGAGGACATCCACGAGGGCGACTCGTTCCTGATGAACGATCCTTACGTCGCCGGCGGCAACCATCTCCCCGACTGGGTGATGGCCTCGCCGGTCTTCGTTGGTGGAAAGTTGGTGGCCTTCTGCTGCGACCGCGCCCACCAGTCCGATATCGGCGGCGGCGCGCCCGGCACTTACAACGGCGATGCGACCGAGATATTCCAGGAAGGTCTGCGGCTCCCGCCTGTTCGCGTTGTTTCCAAGGGCGCGCGGCGGGAAGACCTCTGGCAGCTCATTCTCCTCAACAGCCGCACGCCGGAACTTCTCGACGGCGATCTCCAGGCCATGATCGGCGCCACCCGTGTCGGCGGTGAACGCATTGTGGCGCTCGGCGAGGAACTTGGCCGCGAGATGGTCGGAGAAATCTTCGACGCTGTGCTCGATCACGCCGATGCCAGATTCCGCCAAGTCATCGCTGGCCTGCCCGACGGCGTCTACACCGGCGACGAATACACCGACAACGATTGCTTCAGCGCCGGCAAGTTCTCGATCCACGTCACCTGCACCATCAAGGGCGACCGGCTCACGGTCGATTACACCGGCACCGACAAGCAGATGCGCGGCTTCAAGAACAGCCCGGTCGCCAATAGTCATTCGTTGACCTATGTCGGGCTCATCTCCTTCCTCGGCGGCGACGTGCCCATCAACGAAGGAACGTTCCGTTCGGTGGATTTGGTTTTGCCGAAAGGCTCGCTCGTGAATCCCAACGCGCCCGCCTCGCAAACCATGAGCACCATGTATATGGGCCACGAGATCGTGCACTCCATCTGGAAGGCCCTCGCGAAAGCGGATCCGAACCGCGCCTGCGCCGGCTGGGGCAAGACAGTGCACGGCATCTCCACCGGCAAGAACGATGCCGGCGAACCCTATGTGCTCTATCACTGGAACTGCCTTTCGGCGGCGGGCGCGGTGGCCGAGCGCGACGGCTTCCATCAGATCGGCCTCATCGGCGCCCTAGGCGGCCTTACGATCCCGAACGTCGAGTCTTACGAGCGTCTTTATCCAATCCGCATCACGCGTCAGGAACTGCGGGTCGACAGCGCCGGCGCCGGCGAGCGGCGCGGCGGGGCAGGGGTTGACTACGAGGCCGAGATTGACGGCGAGGTGGTCCACAGCTTCCGCAGTGAAGGCCTCGGCTATGCGGCCGCGTATGGCGTCAACCAGGGCACGGACGGCAAGAACTGCGAGCTGACTGTCGAAAGCGACGGCAAACTCATCAACGATCTCCCGCGCTTCGGCAAACGCACCTTCTCAAACCCGAAGTTCAAAGTGTACTCAGCCGGCGGCGGCGGTTGGGGCGATCCCCGCCGGCGTGATCCTGCGCTGGTAGCGCGCGACGTAAAGGACGGCATCGTCAGCGCCGAAGCCGCCCGCCGTCAGTACGGCGTGGCGTTCGACGCGGCGGGCGCAATCGATATGAACATGACGCAGCGCTTGCGGGCTATAGGGGCGGAGTAAGTATACTCCCCTGTATGAAGGCCCTTTCCTCGATCCCGGCGCCTGCCGGCCTGACGCTTCTGCCCGGTGGGCGGCGCGACCAACTCCTGCCGCATCGGCCTCTGCCCGACATTGACCTTGCTGAAACGGACGACGCGCGCCTCCTGGAGTTGCTGGCCTACGCCGGCGTCTCCTACGCCGCGCCGAATTCACCGGCGGCGCGAGTCGGCTTGGATATCTTCAACGCCGCACGCGCACTGATCTTGGAAGGCTGCTATGATGCGGTGACCTTCGATTGGGATCACACGTTCAGCAATTATCAGGTTTTCGAGGAACTGCCCGAACTGGTGAAGGCGCGCCGTCTGCGCACCCCGCCGCGCGCGGGAAAATCGCCCATGGTCGCGATGGAGGTCACGCGGCCTTTCATGACCGAACTCGCGTTTGGGATGATGGTGGGCTTCGCGCGGCGCCAAGGCCTCACGCGCTTCTCGCAATGGGAAAGCTATCAGCCGCGTGTGGGTGTTGCGTCCCTCACGTGGCCCGACCGCCTCGCGCGGCTGGCGACGCACTACATGCCGGTCGTCGCGCTCATGGAGGCTCTCGTCCCCGGCGACCCCCGCGCGTATGAAATTTTTATGTCATCTTCCGTGCGCAGTGTGCTCCACCTTCATCACTTCCTCGGCTACTGCGGCGATCTCTTGCAGCGCCTCGTGGCCGGCAGCGATCTGACCCTGGTGGAAGGGCAGGAGGTCATCGCTTACGCCCTCGACCGCAAGGCCCACAAACGCAAACCATTGGGGGCTTGGGCCGCGCGCGGTTGGGATGTTACCCGGCTTCTCCATATCGATGATTCGACCGTCATCGTCGGCGATTTGGCGCGCCAAGCGATTTTGCGTGGTCATGTGGGCGCGCGCTTCCTGCATGCGCCGCACCCGCATTCCAAGCTCTTCCGCAACGTGCGCGAATGGCACAAAGTTTCGTTACCGGCGTTTTGGCGCTCGCGCGCCGCGGCGATGACCGGCGTCGTGACCACGCTTGTGCGACAGGAATGGACGCGCTCGAATCTCCCGGCCCTGCTCAAGGGTCTCGGTGTGCCCCACGCCGCCCAACACTGGCCGCGTACGGGACTGCCGCACGGAACCACGCTTGCAATCCACGAGACGCCGACGACCGTCGGCGCGTTCTGGGAATATTATGTGGAGCCTACTTATCGGATGCGGACGCTCATTCGGGATGTAACAGTGGACAGCGGGGGCTTGTCACGGCTGCGCGAGCGGTTTACCCACTCGCGCGCTGCCTAGTGATTTGAGAAGAGGGGCTTTCGTGCCGCGTCAGAGGTCGTCGCTGTCGGAACGTTTTGAGGAAGCGGCGTTCCGTTTCTTGACCAGCCGAAATCTCGTTTACAATACGTCGTGGGAAGATCCGGCGGTCGATCGCCGCGTGATGAGCCTGGGTCCCGATGACCGCGTTCTGGTGATCACCAGCGGCGGTTGCAACGCGCTCGACTACGCGCTCGATGCGCCGGCTAGCGTCGTCGCGGTTGACGTCAATCCGCGTCAGACCGCGCTTCTCGAGCTGAAACTCGCCGCGATCCGCCATCTCGACCACGCTGACGCCTTTTCGATTTTCGGGCGCGGATGGCACAAGGATTTCACGGCGCTGTATCAAAGCAAGCTTCGCCCGAACCTTTCGGCCTTCGCGAAGACGTACTGGGACGAACGGCAGAACTGGTTCGCGAGCGCCGAGCAAAATCTGTTCACGCGCGGCCTGACCGGTATTGTATTTCGGATATTCCGCTCCCGCATGCGGCCCCACAGCGCCCTTGGCGCGGCTGTACGGAAAATGTTCGCCCAGACAGACCTTGAAGCGCAGCGCAAAGTTTATCTCGAGGAAGTGCGGCACCGCTTCTTTACTCCCTTTGTGCGCCGGTTTCTCGCATCCCCGCTTTTCATGGCCATGATCGGCGTGCCGCTGCCGCAGCGGCGCCTGGTCAGCGAGAACGATGACGGCGACGTTGCGGGCGGCATCCAGCGCATGCTCGACGATTTGTTCTGCACCGTCCCTGTGTCTGATAACTATTTCTGGGGCGTCTATACCTTCGGCCATTACGACGAAGACCGGTGTCCGCGTTATTTGACGCCGGATGGCTTCGCGCGGTTGAAGGCCGGGCTCGTGGATAGCATCGAAGCGCATACTTGCACGGTCACCGAATACCTGCGGCGGCCCGGCCCCTTGCTCACCCATGCGGTGTTGCTCGACCACATGGATTGGATGAGCTCTTACTATCCCGATGCGCTCGAGGAAGAGTGGGATGCGCTGCTCCGGCGCATCAAGCCCGGGGGAACGGTGTTGTTCCGTTCGGCGCACAAGACCCCACCGTTCCTGGCCACCACACGCGTCGGGCCGGCCCGCAAGGCCATGCGCGACGCGCTGAAATTCCGCGACGATGAAGCGGACGAGCTCGCGAAGGCAGACCGCGTGCACACCTACGCCGGTTTTTGTATTGCCGAGGTCCCGGCGCACATATGAGCGATTCGTCAGCCATTGGGAAGACGACGTGGCGGGACGATGTCCGGGTACTTCTCCAATTTCTGCACGGGCGGCGCAGCGGCGCTGATCACGGCGCCAACCTCGATGCCTTTTATGGCCCGCAGGCCGACGTTTACGATCGCTTCCGCGAGCGGTTGTTACACGGCCGCGCCGATCTGATGCGGGCGCTGGATCTGCGCGCAGGTCAGCGCGTCATCGACTTCGGCGCTGGCACCGGGCGTCATTGGCTTTTCGTCGAGCCCGCGCTGCCGCAGCTGGCGAGGGTCGATCTCGTGGATCTCTGCACCCCGCTGCTCGAAGTCGCGCGCGGCCGCTTCGCGCGCTATCCCAACGTTCACACGGTACGCGCCGACGCGCAGGTCTGGCGTGCCGACGCAGCGGCCGACGCGGCGATTTTCTCCTACTCGCTCTCGATGATCCCGGATTGGCGCGCGGCGCTGGTGAACGCGGTCCGTCAGGTTCGCCCCGGCGGCGTGATTGGCATCGTCGATTTTTACACGCTCCCGGAGACGCCGCCCCGCCCGTTCCGGGCTTTGTCCAAATGGGATCGCTCCTTCTGGCCGCGCTGGTTTAGCCATGACGGCGTCATGTTACGGCCCGAGGTTCCCGCCGCACTCCTTGAATTAGGCGTCACCGTTTGCTTTGAACAAGGCGCCGCTCGTTTACCCTATCTGCCTCTCGTACAGGCCCCCTGGTTCTTCTGGATCGGACGTCTTCCGTCCTGACAAGACGCCGCAGCGCAGCTATGCTGATCGCTCGCTTGGTAACAGCAGGCTCAGCATGACCATCCAGATCTCCCGCCGCACGGCGATTGCTCTCGGGTTCGGTTTTTCTTTCTCCGCATATGCGGGGGCCGCGCCGATGCGCATCGGGACCGTCGGCGCGGGACGCATGGGCAGCGCGCTTGGTTCAGTCTTCGTGAAAGCCGGACACGAAGTGATGTTCTCCTCGCGCAATCCGGAAGAGCTCAAGGACATGGTCGCCGCGTTGGGACCCAAAGCAAAAGCCGGGACGGTTGAAGAGGCTATCGCTTTCGCCGAAGTGCCAATCCTGCTTGTGCCCTACAGCGCCATGCCGGAGATCGCCAAAGCCCATGGCGCCGCACTCGCCGCGAAACCCCTGGTCATCGATGTAAGTAATCCGATTCTTCCGCGCGACGGAGAGATTGGGGAAAAGGCGCGCCAACAGGGGCCCGGCACATTCCTCGCTGGCTTGATGCCCGGCGTGAAACTTGTTCGCGCCTTCAACGCCATCAATTTCGCAGCGGTGGACGAATTGTCCGCGCGCAGCGAAAAGGTCGGCGTTCCTATTGCCGGCGATGATCCCAAAGCCCTGGAGCTTGCCTCTAGCCTTATTCGCGGCATCGGGTTTGAGCCGGTCATGGTTGGAAATTTGGCCTTTGGGCGCCATCTTCTGCCGGGCGAACCCCTTGGCGGCGTCCACGCGCCCGCCGCGCTGAAGCAGATCGCTGCAACCCTGAAGTAAAAGATAGCCTCTGTGACGCCACAGTCGGCGGTGTATTCTCCCGCCCATGTTGGCTGGGGAAGTTGAAAACGCGCCGCCGCCTGGTGATTCGGGCCACGCCGCATCCAAACATGCGCTCGTCTTCATCTACGCCTTCGTGGTGCTGGATGTGCTGTCGTTCGGGCTGATTATCCCGGTCTTCCCGAAACTCGTTGAACAATTTACCGGTTCGACCGCCGCGGCCGCCAGCATCCTCGGCGTTTTCAGTGCGAGCTGGGCGTTGATGCAGTTTCTGTTCTCGCCCATGGTTGGTGTCTTGTCTGATCGCTTTGGCCGCCGCCCGGTGCTGCTCATCTCCTGTACGGGCCTGGGCTTCGACTTCCTGATGATGGCGCTTGCGCCAAACCTCTGGTGGCTCTGGCTAGGTCGAATCATCTCCGGCCTCACCATGGCCAGTTTCTCCACGTCGAGCGCATATATCGCTGACGTTACGTCGCCGGAAAAACGCGCGAGCGCTTACGGCATGCTCGGCGCGGCCTATGGACTAGGGTTCATCCTAGGACCGGCATTGGGCGGCGCGCTCGCCAGCATCGACTTGCGCCTGCCGTTTTTCATCGCCGCGGGAGCCGCGCTGCTGAATGCGCTTTACGGAATTTTCGGACTGCCGGAATCCCTGCCGCGCGAGCGCCGCGTGGCCAAGTTCGACTGGCGGCGTGCCAATCCCGTCGGCGCGCTCGTACTGTTGCGGTCAAACAAGCAACTCACGGGATTCGCCGCCGTGCACTTTTGCCTAACGTTGATGTACAACGTCTTTCCCAGCATCTTCGTGCTGTACGCGGGAATGCGTTATGGCTGGGGCGAGATGCAGGTCGGCCTTGTCCTGGCCGGGGTCGGACTGTGCAATATTATTGTTATGGGCGGGCTTGTGAAGCCCGTGGTCAAACGTTTCGGCGAACGCGCCGCGATCTTGACCGGGCTTTCGAGCGGCGCCGTCGGTGTGACCCTTTACGCTTTCGCCGATACGAGCGCTTCCTTTTGGTTCGCGGTGCCCTTCGCCGCCCTGATGAGCCTCCAGGCCCCGGCGATGCAAGGCATGATGACACGTTTGGTCTCGCCGTCGGAACAGGGCCTCTTGCAAGGCGCGACTTCGAGCATCAACGGCATCACGGGTATGGTCGGGCCGATCATCTTCACGCAGATATTCGCCTACGCCATCGCACCCGAACGCGCCGCGCCTTTCCCCGGCGCGCCGTTTCTTCTCGCGGGAATAATATTGTGGTTCGCCCTGGGCCTTGCGGCTTGGGTTACACGCTCTCGTGAAGCGGACGATGCCGCGGTGATCGCGGATGCGTGAGCGGCCCTAATGTCTCGAATATGTCGCAAATCTCGGTAAGCGGATAAGATAAGGATGCGGCGACTTGCCAAAGGAGCCTCCGCATGATCGGCCGTCGTCAATTTGTCCGTAATGTTTTCGCCGCCGCCGCGATGGCGCCCCTGGTGAAGATTCTCCCGGCGCGCGCGGATGCGCCCACGACCCTTGATCCGGTTCTCAAGGCGACAATTCCGCAAGGTATGTCGCTCCGCGCGGTCGCTTATTCCGGTAAACCCGCCGTCAACGGCGGCAAGTATCTTTGGCACGCGGCGCCCGATGGCGGCGCATGTTTCGGGGCGGCCGACGGTGGTTGGATGTATGTCTCCAACAGCGAAATTGGAAAAAGGGGCGGCGGCGCCGGCGCGCTGCGCTTCGACGCGACCGGCGCTATCGTCGATAGCTATCCGGTTCTGCAAGGCACGTCCAATAATTGCGCCGGCGGCAAAACACCGTGGGGCACGTGGCTTTCCTGTGAGGAAGACCAGGACACGGGCCTTGTCTACGAGTGCGACCCTTCGGGTGAGAAGGCTGCGATCGTGCGGCCGGGACTTGGCGCTTTCAATCACGAGGCGGCGGCTGTCGATCCCGCGACCGGTATTGTCTATCTCACCGAAGACCGTCCGGACGGCTGTCTTTACCGCTTTGTCCCGCAGGCGATTGGCGATCTCGCGAACGGCCGTTTGGATGTCGCGGTCTTGGAGGGCGCGCGTTTGACCTGGACCGCTGTACCCCACGTGGCCGGTACATCCGCGCCGCTCCGTAAACAGGTGCCGGGCGCGGCGCTGTTCAAGGGCGGAGAAGGTATCGTCTATACGCAAGGCAAGGTCTTCTTCACCACTAAGGGCGACAATCGCGTGTGGTCGCTTGAGATTGCTTCCGGTGAACTCGCGGTCATCTACGACGTCCGCACGTCGAAAACACCTATTCTGCGCGGGGTCGACAACATCGAGGTCAGCCCGAACGGCGAACTTCTCGTCGCCGAAGACGGCGGCGATATGCAGATCGTGGCGTTGGTGAATGAAGGCGTCGCCGGCTACCGGCCGATGGCGCTTGTCACACTTCACGATCAGAACGGCTCGGAAATCACCGGACCATCCTTCAGTCCGGATGGAAAACGTCTCTATTTCAGCTCGCAGCGTGGTCCGGAAGGCAAGTCCGCGTTTGGCATTACGTATGAGTTGAACCTGGGGTCGGCGACGCTGGCCGGCTAGAGGGTGCAACGTTCCGGGCACGCCGCTCGTTCTTAGCAACCACCGCCTGTGCTTTCCTGTTATAGTGGTGGGCGGACTTCGTAGAGGGGCACCCGATGACGTATGTACGCACATTATTTCTAGCGCTTTCGCTAGCCGTTGGTTTTGCGGCGGCGGCGGCGCCTGCCGTTCAGGCCGCATCGGCGGCGAACATCAATAAGGACGCCGACCAGGCGCTCGCCACCCTTACCAAGAACCATGAGATCGCATCCGCCATCGCCGCGAAGGCGCGCGCCGTACTCATCTTCCCAAATATTGTTAAGGCCGGTCTCGGTTTTGGCGGAAGTTATGGGGAAGGCGTGCTGCGGCAGGGTGGCAAGAGCGTTGCTTATTACAACTCGGTCTCGGGCTCCTTCGGCCTTCAGATCGGGGCCCAGACCTACGGCTACGTTGTCTTCTTGATGAACGACAGCGCAGTCAAATTCCTGCGCGAGTCGAAAGGCTGGGAAATCGGCGTCGGCCCGACGGTGGTTGTCGTCAACGAAGGCGTCGCGAAGAACCTCTCCTCCACGACGCTGCAAGATGATGCTTACGCCTTCATCTTCGGCCAACAGGGCCTCATGGCCGGGGTCTCCATCGAAGGCTCCAAGGTCTCGCGCATCGAGCGCTAATTTCAGCGTGCCCGGCTAAAGAACGCCTTAGCCGGGCTGCAGAATTATTCAACTAACTCAATCTCTTGGCGGCATCATCACGATGCCGCGCACCCGTGCGTTCGGCCAATTTTTGGCAATAATTTGCGCGCGCCCTGGGCTAGGCTCGTCGCCCTGTCACGCTCGTGACTGACCGCGTCATTTCAAAAGGTGGGGACCGCAAATGACCAGATATCTCGGCATCAGAACCATGGCTTCGCGCTTCGCACTTGCGGCGGCGCTAGGCGCCGCGCTTTTCACCGGCACGCCGGACGCCTCCGCGCGTCCCGTGGATATGGAGCTCGCGAGCGTCGCCGAGCTGAAGGCCGCGATGGAGGCCGGGTCGCTCACCGCAGAGAAACTCACTCAGCTTTGTCTAGATCGCATCACTGCCTATGACCGCGCGGGCCCAAAGCTGCACGCCGTGATCTCGCTCAATCCCAAAGCGCTCGAGATCGCGCGCGCGCTCGACGCCGAGCGCAAGGCCGGGAAAGTGCGCGGACCGTTACACGGCATTCCCGTGATCCTGAAGGACAACATCGACACCGTGGATATGCCGACGACCGGCGGCTCGGTCATGCTCGAAGGTAACATGGCGCCCGACGACGCCTATCTGGTGAAGAAACTGCGCGACGGCGGCGCGATTATCCTCGCCAAGGTGAATCTCGGCGAATTCGCCAACGGTTCGCAAAGCTCCTTGGGCGGCCAGTCGCGCAATCCGCACGATCTCTCGCGCATTCCGGCGGGCTCGTCCGGCGGCACCGGCGTCGGCATCGCGGCCGGCTATGCACCTGTCGGCATCGGCACCGACACCGGCGGCTCGATCCGCGGGCCTTCTTTCGTGAACGGCATCGTCGGTTTGAAGCCCACTCACGGCCTCATCAGCCGTGACGGCATCATTCCGCTTGGGCTGTCCCTCGATACGGGCGGGCCCATGACCCGCAGCGTCTCCGATCTCGCGATCGCGCTCGGTGTCATGACCGGGATCGACGCAGCCGACGACGCCACCAAGAAGAGCCAGGGCAAGTTCGAGAAGGATTACACGAAATTCCTCAACGCGGGCGCGCTCAAGGGCGCGCGCATCGGCGTCCTGCGCGACTTCAAGGGCGACGATCCCGACGTGGACTGGATTTTCGAAGCTTCGCTGAAAGCCATGCAAAAGGCGGGTGCGACTCTCGTAGATGTGCGTTACCCGAAGTGGTTCCTGGATTCACAGACCCAGGCCACGTATTCGATCTTCCCGCCCGAGTTCCGCGTACAGCTCGCGCAGTACCTCAAGACCACGGGGCCGAAGTATCCGAAGAGCGTCGAGGAAATGCTCGCGCGCGCGTATGAGATGCCCAGCATGGGCAAGGACGGCGCGGGCCCCAACCCGTTCCGGTGGAACAACTTCATCACCCGCGATCTCGCCATGGGCACGATGGACGATCCCGCCTACAAGGCCGCGGTCGACTATTACATGCCGATGTCGCGCGCCCTGGTCGAAGGCCTGATGGCCAAGGACAAATTGGATGCGTTTGTCTATCCGACCCAGACGCGCCGGGCGGCGCAAATCGCCGAGCCGCTGGGCGGCGGCATACCTTCCGCGCCCGCGCCGACCGGGATCGCCAATCTGACCGGGTTCCCCGATCTCATCGTACCGGCGGGTTTCACCACGGACGATCTGCCCGTCACAATCTCCTTCTTCGGCCTCGCGTTTAGCGAACCGAAATTGATCGCCCTCGGCTACAGCTTCGAGCAGGCGACTAAGGCGATCCGCCGCCCCGTGAATACGCCGGGCATCGCCGGCGCGACCGTCGACGTCGCAAGCAAATAGGGGACGATCATGAAACATCGCGTCAGTACATACGCGCTTATCGCGGCGCTTTTCGCTGCCGCTCCGGCCGCTGCGAAGTCGGTGGAATTCGATCAAGCGACCATCGGCGAGCTGAAAGCCGCCATGGACTCCGGTTCGCTTACGGCCGAACAACTTACTGAAATGTGCCTCGCGCGCATCAAAGCTTTCGACCGCGCCGGTCCGAAGCTGCATGCCATTATCACCTTGAACCCTAAAGCGCTTGAAACCGCGAAGCAGCTCGACGCAGAACGCAAGGCCGGCAAGGTGCGCGGGCCGCTTCATGGGATCCCCGTGGTGCTCAAGGACAATATCGACACCTTCGACATGCAGACCACCGGCGGGTCTGTGTTGCTTGAAGGCTCTGTCCCGCCGGACGACGCGGCGCTCGTGAAAAAACTGCGGGATGGCGGCGCGATTATTCTGGCTAAGGTGAACCTCGGCGAATTCGCCAATGGCTCGCAAAGTTCCATGGGCGGTCAATCTCTCAATCCGCACGATCTGACGCGTACGCCCGCGGGATCGTCGGGCGGCACCGGCGTATCCATAGCGGCCGGCTACGCGCCTCTTGGCATCGGCACGGACACCGGCGGCTCCATTCGCGGTCCGTCGAACGTCAACGGGATCGTAGGCCTGAAGCCGACGCATGGCCTCATCAGCCGGGACGGCATCATCCCGCTCGCGCTGTCGCTCGACATCGGAGGTCCTATGGCACGTAGCGTCTATGACGTTGCGCTCGCGCTTGGTGTGATGACCGGCGTCGACCCCAACGACGACGCCACCAAGAAAAGCCAAGGAAAGTTCGAGAAGGACTATACGAAGTTTTTGAACGCGGGCGCCCTCAAAGGCGCGCGCATCGGAGTGGCGCGCGATTTCACGGGTGCGGATCCCGATGTGGACTTTATCTTCGAAGCGTCCTTGAAAGCGATGCAAAAGGCGGGCGCTACGTTGGTCGACGTGCGCTATCCCAAGTGGTTCCTCGATTCAAACCGCACCGCCACCTACACGTTGTTCCCGCCTGAGTTCGACAAACAACTGGGCGATTATCTCAAAGCCTTGAAGCCCGGTTTCCCGCGCTCGCTCGATGAGATGATCGAGAAGTCCTACACCTACACCAGCATGGGCGAAGATGGGAAAGGCCCTAATCCGACGCGCTGGCGTGCTTTCGTCGAACGCGACAAGGCCAATGGCACCATGACCGATCCCGGCTATCTCGCCCTGGTGAACTACTACATGCCCATGACCAAGGCGCTGACAGAAGGCATCATCGCCAAGGATAAACTGGACGCGATCGTTTATCCGACCAGCGCGCGCCGGCCCGAACGCATCGCCGACGACGTGTCCACGCCGATGCCGCGCGGCGCGAGCGTCGGTTCACCGACCAGCATCGCGAATCTCTCGGGGTCACCTGATCTGATCGTGCCCGCGGGTTTCACGACCGACGATTTGCCGGTCACGATCTCCTTCTTCGGCCCGACCTTCAGCGAACCTAAGCTGCTCGCACTGGGTTACGCGTTCGAGCATGCGACGCACGCGATCCGCCGGCCGGTGAACACGCCGGCGCTCTTCGGCGGCACAATCGAAGTGCCCGGCCGCGACGTGGCTTCTGCGAAATAGTTTTTGTAAGTGGGGATACACATGAAACACGGCATTTCCAAATTCGCGCTCGCCTGTGCACTCGCAGGCGCGCTCTTTACCGCCACGCCCTCGCAGGCGCGCCCGGTGGACTTCGACCAAGCCAGCATCGTGGAACTCCAGGCGGCCATGGTAGCCGGCACATTGACCGCCGAAAAGCTCACCCAAATGTGCCTCGACCGCATCGCTGCCTACGACCGGGCCGGTCCCAAGGTGCACGCCGTCATGGCCGTGAACCCGAAAGCCCTCGAGATCGCCCGCGCGCTCGATGCCGAACGTAAGGCCGGCAAGGTGCGTGGTCCGTTGCACGGCATCCCCGTGCTGATGAAAGACAACTACGACACCGTCGACATGCCGACCACCGGTGGATCGGTGCTGCTGGAAGGCAACATGCCGCCGGACGACGCCTATATGGTGAAGAAGCTGCGCGACGCCGGCGCGATCATCTTCGCCAAGGTGAACCTCGGCGAGTTCGCCAACGGCGGCCAGAGCTCGCTCGGCGGCCAGTCCCTGAACCCGCACGACCTCACGCGCACGCCGGCTGGTTCGTCCGGCGGTACGGGGGTAGCGATCGCCGCCGGATTCGCGCCGCTCGGCCTCGGCACCGACACGGGCGGTTCAATCCGCGGGCCTTCTTCCGTCAACGGCATCGTCGGTCTAAAGCCGACACACGGTCTTGTCAGCCGCGACGGCATCATCCCGCTTGCGCTCTCGCTCGACACCGGTGGTCCGATGGCCCGTAGCGTCTCCGACATTGCGATATCGCTCGGTATTATGACCGGCGTCGATCCCGCCGATGACGCCACCAAGAAAAGCCAAGGCAAGTTCGAGAAGGACTACACCAAGTTCCTGAAGGCGGATGCGCTTAAGGGCGCGCGCATCGGGGTTGCGCGCGATTTCACGGGCGCCGATCCGGACGTGGATTGGGTATTCGAGTCCGCTCTAAAGGCCATGGAAAAGGCGGGCGCGACCCTGGTGAATGTGCGGTACCCGAAGTGGTTCCTCGACTCCTCGAATCAGGCCGTCTTCACCCTCTATCCGGCCGAGTTCAAGGTTCAAATCGCGGACTACCTGAAGACGACCGGGCCTAAGTATCCCAAGAACCTCGATCAGCTGATCGAGGCGGCGGAGAACTATCGCAGCATGGGCAACGACGGCGCAGGTCCGAACCTGTCGCGCTGGACGTACTTCAAGAATGTGGAAGCCAAGGGCGACGCGCTCACCGATCCGCGCTACCTCGCCTTGAAGAACTACTACCTGCCCATGACGGCGGCGCTGATTGAAGGCATCGTGGCTAAAGACAAGCTCGATGCGATCGTCTATCCGACCCAGACGCGCCGTCCGTCTCAGATTGCCGCGCCGCCAGGACCGCCGCTCGGCTCCACGCCCAGCCCGACCGGCATCGCGAATCTCTCCGGCTTCCCGGATCTGATCGTACCGGCTGGCTTCACCACCGACGACCTGCCGGTCACGGTCTCGTTCTTCGGCACGGCGTTTAGCGAACCAAAGCTGTTGGCGCTCGGTTATGCCTTCGAGCAGGCGACGCATGCGTTGCGCCGCCCGGTGAACACGCCGGCACTCGCCAACGCGACCATCGATGTACAAAGCCGCGACGTCGCGGCGGCGAAATAACACCACGTAACAAAGGAGCCGGTGACGGATTTCACCGGCTCTTTTTTTATTGGAGTATCAGGGCCCGCAGCGCGGTCGCCATAATCCGGCGCAGTGGAAAGGCCTAAGCGCTTCCCATTTCTCCCGCCGGACGGCACAATCTCCCCTTCATTGCAGGAGAGGCCGATGCGCGCGTTGTTCGCCGCCGTTGTTAGCGTGTGTGTGTCCTTCTCGGCCTTGGCGCAGAGCGGGCCGGCCGCCGCGCCCATGATCCATCCCGAGAAGCTGAAGCAGATCGCGCCCAGTGTCTGGATCATTCCCGACGAAAGCCGGCCGATGGTGCCCAATGTCGGCCTCGTAGTTGGCCAAACCGGCATCCTGGTCGTCGATACCGGCATGGGAGACATGAACGGCGCCATCATCGCTGGGGTCGCGCGTAAACTCGCCCCCAGCCTCCGCATCTATCTTGTGACCACGCATTTCCATCCCGAGCATGATTTGGGCGCGAACGGTTTTCCGCGTGGGGCTCGCATGCTCGACGGCTCGACCATGTTGCGCGCCACGACGCAGGAACAGGATATCGCCGAGTTCGGTCTTTCGTTGGCCAAGACTTTTTCAGACCGCTCGCCCGCCGCGGCGGAGCTTCTAAAGGGCGCTAAGTACCGCGAAGCCGATATCGAGTTCGAGAACGACCGCACCTTGGATCTCGGTGGAGTGCGCGCCTACATCTTCGCCGCCGGCGCCAATCATACGCGTGGTGACACCGCGGTTTGGGTCGAGACCGAGCAGGTCCTTTTCGCGGGGGATATCGTCATGAAGCCGCAGCCCGCCCTCGCCAGTCCTTACTCCACGGTCAATCACTGGCTCTCCACCCTCGACAGTCTCGCGCAGCTTCGCCCGCGCACAATCGTGCCGAGCCATGGGCCGACCGGCGGCGTTGAACTCATCGAGGGCTACAGAACCTATTTTACCGAGATTCAGCAGCGGGCCGCGGCCGAAAAGAAGGTCGGCAAATCGCAGGATGACGCCGTGGCGACCGTCACCGCCGCCATGGCCGAGCGCTATCCCGACAAAAACCGACTCGCGGGCGCTATCCGGGCGGCCTACACCGAAGCCCCGTAAAAGCTTTTCTCTTCGGGCGCTGGCCCGTATATGTCCCGGCCATGCGTATCGCCTATCTAATCAACTCTCTCGACGGCTACGGCGCCGGCTTACCTGTGCCCATGATCACCGGGTTTATGCGGGAGTGGGGCGCCGACGTGCACCTGTTCGCGCTCACCCGCCGCGATGGCCGTATGGAGTCTATTCTTGAGCGTCATGGACTGCCATTCGACGTGCATCCGGGGTCGGTCCTGCAGTCCTTCGGCTGGTTGCGCGAGAAGCTTGAGCTCTATCAGCCGACGGTGCTTTGGACGTCGCTAGCTCACGCCACGCTGGTCGGCCGCTATATCGGCAAGAAACTGGGCCTACCCGTCGTAAGCTGGCAGCACAATGTGTTCCTCAAGCGCGGCAACATCGCCGCGCTGTGGCTCACCAAGCATATGACCGACCTGTGGGTCGCGGACTCCCGCTGTGTTGCCGATGTGACGCGCACCCGCTTCGGGCTTGCGGCGGATGACGTCACGATATGGCCGCTATTCTCGGCGGATCCGAATGCGCCACGCGCGCGCGGCGCCCAGCCAGACGAGATTTTCCGTTTCGGCAGCCTAGGCCGCCTGCATCCGCATAAGGGCTACGACATTCTCGTGCGCGCGCTTGCCAAGATCAAAGAGGATATGCCGGGCCTCGCGGCCCGTTTTACGGTGACCATCGGCGGCGACGGCCCTATGCGGAGCGAGCTTGAATCGCTCGCCAAGGAACTGCGCGTCGCCAATCTCATCCTCGCCGGCTATCAGGACGCGCCGAAGAATTTCCTGGCTACGTTGCACGCCTATGCACAGCCCTCACGCGTTGAAGGCCTGTGTATCTCGGCCCACGAGGCCATGCAGGCGGGCCTGCCCGCCGTGGTCTCCGACATGGGCGAGATGCCGCTCACGGTGCGCGAAGGCGAGACAGGATATGTGGTGCCGGTTGGGGATGTCGACGCTCTGGCGGCCGCGCTCGTGCGCGTGGCATCGAATCCGGCGCGCGCGGCGCTTATGGGCGAGGCCGCTCACCGGCACGTTAATGAGAGCTTCAGCGTCGCGCGCTTTCGCGCGGCCGGAGCCGATATCCTCGCCAAAGCCGCCACGCTTTCACGCAAATAAAAAAACGGCACGGGATGCTGCCCGTGCCGTTTCCACTTACCGGTGTCGCGGTTGAAGCTTACTTCTTCAGCGCGCTGACGACCGAGAGCGACTTGTCGACGTGATCGGTCGGGCTGATGCCGTCGTCGGCCGACGACAGGGTCGCAACGATCTTGTGATCGGGCGTGATCACGAAGGTCGTGCGTTCGGTCGTGCCAGCGCTGGTGATATCGCGGCCCTTCGTATCCTTCATACCGTCGCGGCGCTCACGTACCGTGAGGTTGAAGGACTTCGAAATCGAGCCGTCGGCGTCGGAGGCAACCGGGAATTTACCGGCGCAATATTCCGGGTCGGCGGAAAACTCGTTGAGCTTCGCGATCGGATCTTGCGACACGCCGATGATCGTCGTGCCCACGGCGTCGAACTTATCTTTGCTTTCCGCGAAGGTGTGCGCTTCGAGATTGCAACCGCGCGTATAAGCGGCCGGATAGAAGTACACGACCACCGGACCCTTCTTGAGCGCGTCGGCGAGCGAGAAATCGAATTCCTTGCCCGCCAGCGAGGCGCGAGTCTTGAAATCGGGAGCCTTGTCGCCGTTCTTCAGCGCAGCATACGCCGGGACTGCGAACGCGCTCGCAAGCAGAGCGCCAACAATCAGTTTCTTCATAAAATTCCTCCTCCACGAGGATAATAGGCCTGAACGCCGTCTCATTTTTACAGGTCAGGCATTTTAGCGGGAAGCCTGAAAGGCGACGGTGGGGTCACATCAGCGTGGGGCGCGTAGCTCGGCTGTTACACAGCGCTTATGTATAGACAATTATAGCAAAAGAAAACCGGCGGCTGCACGGGCAGCCGCCGGGTCGCTCAACGCACTAAATTAGAGTCTAGTGACGACGCGGGTTGCGGGGGAAGTCGTCGTAGCGGTTCGGCACACCGTCGCCGTCCCAATCGCGACGGCTCGGGCGGTAACCATAGCCACCACCCGGGCGGTTCGGACGATTGTCGTACACATTGGGTACGCCATCGCCGTCGCGGTCGCGGTCATAGCGGTCCGGAACCCCGTCCCAATCCTGGTCACGATAACGGGACGCGTAGCGGGCACGCCATTCGCGCTGTTCACGCGGGCTGGACCAATAGTGGAAACGGCCGTAGCGGTCGTAGTACCCGTTGCGGTACGCCATATCGACGTCGCCGACGCTGAAGCTAAAGCTGAAATTATCGCGGGCCGCGGCCGGCGCCGTATGCGCATCAGCGATCGCGAGCGTGCTCACAGTCCCAAGAATAGCAGCAATCATTGCCAGCTTTTTCATAGTCAAACTCCTTTGCAGGTTCGCACCCGCCACCGGCGCTATTCGCCCCCAGTGGTGGGTGCTCGCTAAAGGAAACGATCCCATTGTGGAGAGTTCGTGGCGTCGCCAAGGCGTTTTGTGGGAACTGAAAGGAGTGGCCATCCCGCCCCTGAGAGCTGAGAATACATGCGACCAATTCGCGTTCACGTTAGGACTGGCGCATCATGATTACGCGTATATGGCGGGGCGAAACGCGGCCTGAGAACGCTGACGCCTATCAAAGCTTCGTCACAGGTCGCGTCTTTACGGCGCTTACCAAGTTGGAAGGCCACCGGGGCGCTTATCTGTTGCGGCGCCCCGAGGATAATCGCGTCGAGTTCCTGGCCGTGACCTTGTGGGACACGCTCGATTCGATCCGTGCTTTCGCGGGCGATAAAATCGAAACCGCGGTCGTCGAGCCTGAAGCCCGCGCGATCCTGTCTTCGTACGATGATTTTGTGCGTCACTATGAAGTCGCCCACGGGAATATCTGCACCGGAGACAAGCCGTGAAGCACTTCCTTTTGTTTTATGAGACCTCACCCGACTATCTCGAGAAGCGTCCGCTTTATAGGAAGGCGCACCTTGAAAAGGTGTGGGCCTCGCACGATCGGGGCGAGCTTGTGCTCGGCGGCGCGTTGACTGAGCCCACCGATACCGCGGTGCTTTTTTTCAGGGCCGTCGACAAAGCGGCGGTCGAGGATTTCGCCCGCACGGATCCTTATGTGACGAACGGACTGATCAAGTCCTGGCGGGTACGCGAGTGGATGACGGTCGCGGGCGCGGACTCGGTCAATCCGGTGCGCCCGGAAACGCTCTAGTCGACGAAGGCGATCCAGCGGCCCGAGATCACCGCCAAGGTCCAGATCGCAAGGGATAGTCCCGCCTGGACCTTGGCCCCCGCGGTCACGGGACCGTCCGTCAGCGCCTGCTTCCACGCGGCCGTCCTGTGGAGAATGAGGGCATTAATGATCCCGCAGCCCGCGAGGCCTATTTTCACGAGGAAGGGTTGGTTTGCCGCATAGGCTTTCGGCTGGACGCTAAACAGGAAGAAACCCGTCAACAGCGTGAGACCCGCGCCAATCGCGGCAACGCGCGCAAGGGGCGGCGCCAACTGGCTCAGCGAAGACGCCCGAAACGCCCCCAGCAAGCGCAGATCAAGCGTACCGATGGCGCCCACGATCATGCCGATCGACAAAATGTGGAACGCGTTCAGGAATGGATAGAAGACCGTTGCGCGCCGCAGCGCTGCGGCGAAGCCCGCATCGTGGAGCGCCTGTAGAAGCTCCATAGGCTATTTTTGCATGCGCTCCGGATAGAGCAAGAAGTCCTTGCCCTCGACCGTGATCTTCACGGCTTTCATCAGCTTCTGATCCTTCTGAGCGGACCGGTTGCCGAGGATCACAACCTTATTCCCGGGCTGGGCCGAGCCCTCCGCGAAACCGGAGCGCGACGTCTGGCTCGGGTTGGCGAGGTCGATCTGCCACAGACCGTCCTTGGCCGTTTCCACCTTCAGCGTCGGATGCGGGGGGCCGATGTAGATTTCCCGAATCGTGCCTTCCAGAGTGGTTTGCTTTTCCTCGGCCCACTCCCAGCCGTGATGGGCGAAGGCCGCGGTGCCGATGGTGAGCGCCGCGGTGAAAACGATAACAGCGGCCGGACGGGAGAATCGCGCAGTCATGGAAGCCTCCTTTTCGCCACTCTGGCGGGACAGCCAGCGTAACATAAGCCCACGTAGTATTGAAAAAAGGCCGTGTAACAAGGGGGTCTTGCAGGCTGCCTAAGGTCATGCTTATTGCGGGTCGCCCTTTTTAGAGGAACTTAGCCGATGACCGTCTCGCAGCCGTTGCTGCCCTACGCCCGCCCTATCGTCGACGAGGATGACATTGCCGCCGTTGTGGCGTTCCTGCGCTCCGGCGCGCCGATGACGGACGGTCCGGCCGTCGACGTATTTGAGGCTGATCTGGCCAAGGTCTGCGGCGCGAACGAAGCGATCGCCTGTTCGTCGGGCACCACGGCTCTGCATCTCATGATGCTCGCGCTCGGGGTCAAAGCGGGGGACCAGGTCATCGTGCCGACGGTGACGTTCCTCGCGACGGCCAATGCCGCGCGTTATGTCGGCGCCGACGTGATCTTCGCGGATGTGGATCCTACGACCGCATTGATGACGCCGGAAACCTTTGAGGCGGCGATCAAGCGTGGGGCGCCCGGGAAGATCAAAGCGGTTATCCCCGTCCATATGAACGGTCAGTGCTGCGACATGCGCGGGATCGTCGCTATCGCCAAGAAGCACAACATCGCCGTCGTGGAAGACGCCTGCCATGCGCTCGGCGGCACCTATCCAGGGAACGAGAGCGTGCCCGTCGGTGGTTTGCCCGACGTTGCTGGCGCCTGTTTCTCGTTCCATCCGGTGAAGGCTTTCGCCACGGGCGAAGGCGGCGCGATCACGTGCGCCGACTCCAAATTGGCCGAGACGCTGCGTATCCTGCGTTGTCACGGGATGGAGAAGAACTACGACGATCCCGTCATGAAGGAATTCACCCACGCCTCTGACGGCACGCCTAATCCGTGGTTCTACGAGATGCCGGAACTGGGCTGGAACTTCCGGTTATCAGACATGCAGTGCGTACTGGGCAGCAGTCAGCTCAAGAAGCTGCCGGGCTGGCTGTCGCGGCGCACGGAGCTCATGGCCCGATATGAGAAGGCGTTGAAGCCGCTTGCTCCCGTCATCCAACCAATCCGCCGCGTGGGCGGCAACCCGGGCTGGCACCTCAACGCCGTCCTCGTGGATTTCCCCCAGATCGGCATGGAGCGGGCCCACTTTGTCACGCGTCTGAAGGCCGAGGGCGTGGGCGTCGGAGTCCAGTATCTTCCGGTCCACCTTCAGCCTTATTATCAGGGCTTGTATGGCCGCCAGACCTTCCCGGGCGCGGAGGCCTACTACGCGAAGTGCGTGAGCCTGCCGCTGTTCCCCGCCATGGCGGATGCCGATGTGGACCGGGTGGTGGCGGCTGTACGTAAGGTTTCCGGTCTCTAGAGGCTTTAGAGGCCCACCAATCGAGCGAGCGCCACCGACGGCCGAAAGCCCCGGCGCTATGCCGTTTGGACAGTTGCAGAGCCGCTCCCAATTTAGAGTCTAGGTGGAACATTCAGAGAGCTAGAGCGTTGTGGCCAAACGTAAAGCCACAACTTTTCCCCCAGCTCTCATGCCCATCGAAGAATTGGAAAGCCTCGAGCCGCTTCTGCCGCCTGATAAGCCTGAAGTGGGCGCCCATCCTGCCCCTTGTCCCGTCATTGGCCTCGGCGCCTCCGCGGGAGGCTTAGAAGCCTTTCAGACTTTCCTGACGAATGTCTCGGACGATTCCGGCTACGCCTACGTGCTGGTCCAGCACTTGGACCCCAATCACGAGAGCATGCTTGCCGAGCTCTTGAGCCGCCGCACCTCGATGCCGGTGCGTCAGGTGGTCGATGGAACGGCGGTGGAACCCAACTGTGTCTACCTGATCCCGCCAAACCAAAGTCTTTTCATGGAAAAGGGGCGTCTGCGCCTCAGCGACTTTTCCGAACCGCGCGGCTTCCGCCGCCCGATCGACGTCTTCTTCCGCAGCCTCGCGGTCGACCAAGGCCCAAACGCAGGATGTATTGTGCTCTCGGGTACGGGCGGCGACGGCGCAGAGGGTTTGCGGGCGGTGAAAGAGGCCGGCGGTCTTACGCTCGTCCAGGAACCCGACAGCGCGAAGTACGACGGCATGCCGAAGGCGGCCGTTGCCACGGGGCTCGTCGATAAGATCCTAAGCGTCCGCGATATGCCTTCGGCTCTACGCGACTACTTCGAGCGCAGCCAAGCCGGGCCGCCGGCGTTGTCTGAAGGCGGCGAATTCCTGATGAAGGTCTGCGAGGAGCTGCGCCGCCGCCTCGGGCACGATTTCAGCCAGTATAAACGCTCAACGATGCTCCGCCGCGTCCAGCGGCGTATGCAGGTGCTCGGCCTTTCACAAGCCGATGAGTACCTGCAACGGCTTAAGGCCAACGAGAAGGAAGCCGAGCTCCTATTCCGCGACCTTCTCATCAACGTCACCTGCTTCTTTCGCGACGCCGAGGCGTTCGACTTCCTGCGGCGCGAAGTGATCCCAGAGCTTTTGCGCGACAAGGGCGTCGCCGACACCGTCCGCATCTGGACGCCGGGCTGCTCGAGCGGCGAGGAAGCATACTCGATCGCGATTCTAGTTTTTGAAGCTCTGGCGCGCATGGATGTGCGTCCACGGGTGCAGATATTCGCCACGGACATCGATGAACCGATGCTCCAGAAAGCGCGCGCGGCTAAATATCCGCCCGCCGCTGTCCGCGACGTGCCCGTCGAGCTTCTGGACCGCTATTTCTTTGCTCAGGAAGACGACTTCGCGCTCGTGCAGTCGATTCGCGATATGGTGCGCGTCTCCAATCACAATCTGATCAAAGATCCCCCATTCTCCCGCGTGGACATGGTGGTGTGCCGTAACCTGCTCATCTACCTCAATCCGTCGCTGCAGCAGCGCCTGGTTCCGGTGTTCCACTATGCCCTGCGCACGAATGGCTGGCTGTTCCTGGGTTCGGCCGAGAATATCGGCGGCCGCACAGATCTATTTGATGCCGCCGACGCCGCGGCGCGGGTTTTCAAGCGCAAAGGCGGTGTGCGGCAGTCGGTACACATGCCGCTTTCGCTGGATCCCTCCACCGGCGTGCTGATGTCCGAGAGCGGAAGCACGGAGCCGCACAACGACCGCGCCGATGCCATGACCCGCGCGATCATGGAGCACTACGCGCCCCCGCACGTCGTGGTGAATTCACTCAATGACGTTATCCGATCCTCCACGCGCACCGGGCGATTCCTTGAATTGGCCGAGGGCACGCTTTCGCCCCGAATCACAGACCTTGCGAAGCGTGCGCTCCGTTCACCCATACGTTCCGTGCTCGATACGGTACGCCGCACCGGCAAGCGAACCGCGCGGCGGAACATCCGCGTCGATGAAGCCGACGAAACGCTGATCGTCAGTCTCAGCGCTCATCCGCTGAATAAAGATGAAGTGCTTCTCGTGTTCCAGGAATCGGCGGCGCGTATCGAGCCCGCGGAGGGCGAGGACGCGCTTCAGACGGTGGACGAAGACAACATCAAACAGCTGGAAGACGAACTCGACGAAACGCGGGTAAAGCTGCGTACCACCGTCGAGGAGCTTGAGACTTCTAACGAGGAACTCAAGAGCACCAACGAAGAAATGATGTCGATGAACGAGGAGCTTCAATCGACCAATGAGGAACTCGCGACGGTCAACGAGGAGTTGAAGAACAAAGTCGACCAGTTGGCGCGCGTCAACAGCGATCTGCAGAACTTCATCGAAAGCACCGAGATCCCGACCGTCTTCCTCGACAACAAGCTACGGATCCGCAGTTTCACGCCCGCGACCCGCTCGCTGTTCCGGTTTCAGGATCAGGACAAGGGCCGTCCGCTTTCCGACCTGGTGTCGCCAGCCGGTCAGCCGTTCGAGAAGTGGGCGCGCGAGGTGCTGGAAAAAGGCGAGGCGGTCGAACATGAGTTCAATGTCGACGAGACCCGGGAAAGTTATGTCGTGCGGGTTCTGCCGTATCGGGCCGTCGATGAGTCCATCGATGGCATCGTTATTGTCTTCGCCGATGTGACAAAGATTCGTCAGGCGCAGGCGGACCTCGCCCGCAACGTCGGGCTCGCGCGTCAGCGCTCCAGCGAAATCGAAACGCTTTATAAAACGGCGCCCGTGGGCATGGCGCTGATCGATCGCAACCGCCGTTTCTTGAAGATCAATCAGCACTTTGCCGATCTCAACGGTCAGTCCGTGGAAGACCATATTGGCCGCAGCCTCAAGGATATGGCGTTCGGCCTGTTCGAGACGCTGGACGGCCCCATGGCGGACGTCTTTCAGCGCGGCACCGAAGAGGTCAACCTTGAAGCGACCGTCAGGGTGGCGTCGGGCGGCATGCGCGACTTCCTCATAGACGTTTATCCCTACGAGGAGGATGGGCGTGTTACGGCTGTGGGCTTAATCCTGAAGGATGTCACCGAACTGCGGCATCTCGAGAAGGAAATGCGCCGTCTCATGGACGAGTTGCAGCATCGGGTGAAGAATACGCTGGCGACTGTCAACTCGATCATCAATCAGACGGTGGGCAGCAAGGCCGACCGTGCCGAGCTGGCGGAGACCTTGAAAAGCCGCATCGGAGCGCTCGCCGCGACTCACGATCTTCTAACCACGGGAGATTGGACCGGCGCCTCGCTGAAGCAGATCATCGAAGCGGAAATCCTGCCATTCGGTGAGTCCGAGCGTGTGATTCTTCACGGGCCGAATATCGATTTGCCGCCCAAGCACGCGCTGGCGCTTACACTCACGCTACACGAACTTGCCACCAACGCCGCGAAATATGGCGCGCTGTCAAAGAACGGCGGCAAGCTCGAGATCAAATGGATGGTGAGGGTCGACGCGGCAGGACGCGAGTTGGTCCTGGACTGGATCGAAACGTTGGCTAAGCAGATCACGGTCTCGCGCATCGTGGAAAGTTTTGGAATGCGGCTTATCCGCAATGCGGTGGCTCACGATCTACGGGGGGGCTGCGCTCACAATTTGGAGTCGGGCGGCCTTACCTGCAAAATCAGTTTCCCGTTTTAGGGACCAAATGAAAACCATTGCCGGTCTTAATGTTTTGTTGGTTGAAGATGAGTTTCTCATCGCCCTAGACGCCGAGGAAATGCTGCGCGAACTTGGCGCCGCCAGTGTCACCATCGCCAGCACCTTTGAAGACGCCCAAAAGCGTATCGGCGAGCAGACGTTCGATCTTGCGATCCTTGATGTGAATCTGAACGGCCGCAAAAGTTTTCCGCTCGCCGAACAGCTTCTCAAGCGCGGTACGCCCGTGGTGTTCGGTACCGGATATAATCTCGTGACTCGACAGATGGACGGTTACGAGGCGGGGGTGTGCGTCACGAAGCCTTATACCGCTACCTCGTTGCAAAAGGGGTTGATGGCGGTTCTGAAGACAAAAGCCGAAGGCCGCGGTGCGGCCGCACAATAAGTTCTGGCGCAATAGCCCCTTTTTTCTACACGTTTCGCGTGTGCCCTAACGTTGGTAGACTTGGTTCCAGCGCAACGATAACAATTTGATGTGTGGGAGGTCTGCGCCCGACCAAAGGGCGTACGACGGAGAGGCCGGTGACCGGCAGGGCTGAGGATGGATACCCATCGCGACATAGCTTCCGAAGCTGACGCCCGTCGGTCGGCCGGCGGTTTTGTGCCTGTACCCGGGGCGCGGACGGTCTCGCTTCATGTGCGCCTTGCCCTGCTTGTCGCGGGCACCGTTCTGCCGGTCCTGCTGCTGGCCGGCTTTATCGTTTACAGCGGATATGAGCGCACCCGCGGCGAAGCGGCTGAACGCGTCCTTCAGATCACCAAAAGCGGCATCGCCGCGGTTGACCGCGAACTCCAGAACCAGCTTTCGGCGTTGCAGGTTCTCGCACTTGAGCCCGAACTTGCCGAGGGCGACTTCGAAGAATTCCGCGACGATGCCGAACGCTTCATTCAGGTGCGCGAAGGATATGTCGTCGCGATCAGCGACGCGAAGGGTACTCATGTCTTCAACAGCCGGCGGCGCGGTACGCTCGCTCCGTGGGTGAACCGCGATGCATTCGATGTCGTGATGAAGACCAAGAAGCCCGCCGTCTCCAACATTTACGTCGGCGGTGTAACGAACGAACCAACCTTCACTGTGAATGTGCCGGTTATGCGCGGCGGCGAGGTAGCCTATGTTGTCGGCTATAGCCCGCCGCGTGAAATCTATTTCGAGATCTTGCGCCGCCTTGCATTACCCGACGGTTGGGTGGTTTCGCTGTATGATGCCGAAGGACATCACGTAGCGCGTCAGCCGCGCCCTCCGACAAGTGAGATCACGGGAGCGAGCGGTTATCTCAGATCCGAGTTCGCCAAAGGCAGCAGCGGTCTCGTGCCCGCCACCACGCTGGAAGGGGGGCCGACTCTCGCCGCCTTCACACGGTCTGAGGAAACCGGCTGGGTCCTTGCGATCGGCATTCCTAAGGCGAGCCTCGACCGCCCGGCACGCGATTCCCTCGTCCTGACGATCGCGACTGGTGCGACGATGCTGCTGCTAGGGCTTCTCTTCGCCAGTAAGCTTGCCGGGCAACTCGTGCACGCCGAAGGGCAGCGGTCCTTGCTGATGAACGAACTCAATCACCGCGTCAAAAACACTCTGAGCGCGGTGCAAGGCATCGTTGCGCGCGGTCTTCCCGATATCCCTGAAAACGCCGCATATCGCACGGCAGCGGAATCGCGTCTGCTCGCCCTATCCAGTGCGCACAACATTCTTAGTAACCAGAACTGGGAAAGCGCGGTCATGGCCGATATTGCGCGGTCCGTGATTGAACCTTACGGCACACGCGAACGCCTGCATCTCGAAGGTCCGGAAGTCATTCTCGCGCCACGCATCGCCATTCCGGTCGCAATGGTGCTTAATGAGCTTGCCACCAACGCGGTGAAATATGGCGCGCTATCGGCCGGAGACGGCCATTTGCATCTCACTTGGTCGTACGCGGCGGCGGATCGCTTGCGCCTCGCGTGGCGCGAAAGCGGAGGGCCGGTTGCGGAGCCGCCCGGCAAGCTGGGTTACGGCACACGCTTCATCGAACGTGCAGTCAGTGCCGAGCTTAAGGGCACGTATGCCTCGGCGTATTCGCCGGAAGGCTTCAACTGCACCATTGAAATCCCGCTCTAGGAACGCATGCCTATATGACCGGTGTAGTGGCGAAACTTCAGGGCCTTGATGTCTTGCTCGTCGAGGACGAAAGCCTCGTCTCATTTCTGATCGAGGATATGCTGCTTGAACTTGGGGCGGGAGGCGTACGCCACGCCAGCCGCCTTGACGCGGGCTTCACGCTTGCGGCGGAAAAGAAACCTGAACTTGCCGTGCTCGACGTCAACCTTGGCGGTGTTGCGATCTTTCCGTTAGCCGAAAAGCTCGCGCAGGACCGCGTGCCGATCCTCTTCATCACTGGATACGGTCGCGAGGGCCTCAGCGACGCTTGGGCCGACTATCAGGTGCTGCAAAAGCCGCTGACACTCGCACAGCTCGAGGGCGCGGTGCGCGAAGCGCTTGGCTAACGAACGTTATCCGACCAGCGCCAAGGCTTGATCCAGATCGCTCACCAGATCGTCGGCGCTTTCAATCCCCACCGACAGACGCACCACATCCGGTCCCGCGCCGGCGGCAACCTGTTGCTCGGCCGTCAACTGACGGTGCGTGGTGGAGGCGGGATGAAGGATCAAGCTGCGCGTGTCGCCGATGTTGGCCAGATGCGAGAACAGCCGCACCGATTCCACCAGCTTTGAACCGGCATCGAAACCGCCCTTCAGGCCGAATGTCATGACACCGCCCGCGCCCCGGCGCAGATACTTCTGCGCCAGCGCGTAGTACTTGTTGCTGGGAAGGCCGGCGTACGACACCCACGCGACCTTCGGATGCTTTTCCAGGAATTCCGCGACCACCTGCGCATTCTTCACATGGCGTTCCATACGCAGCGCCAGTGTTTCGATGCCCATGATGGTAAGAAACGCATTCATCGGCGCTTGCGAAGGACCGAAATCGCGCAGCGCCACGGCGCGCGCCTTGGTCGTGAAGGCGAAGTCGCCGAAGTTCTCGTAGAATTTCAAGCCGTGATACGCCGGCTCCGGATCGGTCAGGGACGGGAACTTGTTGCCTTGCGCCCAGTCGAAACGCCCGGACTCGATCAGCATGCCGCCCAGCGCATTGCCGTGCCCCGACAGGAACTTGGTCGTCGAATGCAGCACGATATCCGCCCCATAGGAGAAAGGCTGGCACAGATACGGGGTCGCGAGCGTGTTATCGACGATCAGGGGAACACCGGATTCGTGCGCAATATTCGCGATCGCTTCGATGTCAAGCACGATGCCGCCTGGATTGGCCAAGCTCTCGATGAAGATCGCCTTGCACTTCGGCGTCAGCGCCTTGCGGAAATTCTCCGGATCGTTGGGGTCGACGAAATGACAGTTCCAGCCGAGCTTCTTGAACGAAAGGCCGAACTGCGTGAGTGAGCCGCCGTAGAGGTTACGCGAAGCGACAAACTCATCGCCCGGCGAGAGAAGCGTAAAGAAGGTGATAAATTGCGCCGCGTGGCCTGACGCGGTTGCGACCGCCGCGCGGCCGCCTTCCAAACTCGCCAGACGCTCTTCGAGCACGGACACGGTCGGATTGGACACGCGGGTATAGAGATAGCCGAAGTCGTGAAGATTAAAGAGCGACGCGGCGTGATCGACGTCTTTGAACACGTACGATGCCGTTTGATAGATCGGCGTGATGCGTGCGCCGGTGACGGGGTCCGGCATCGCGCCTGAATGCACGGCGCGGGTTTCGAAACCGTAATCGCCCGCCGCCACCGGTTGAGGCGCGCCGCGCACGGCGCCGGCGGTCGGGGCCGCGGGCGCACGGTTCGAGATCAAGCGCGAGTTCACCCCGCTCCAGGACAGCTCTCCCGCAAGACGGCTGAATTCAATTTTGGGACAGCGGTTCATGATGACGGTAATACCCGCCGCTTCGCCCTTCTTGGCGGCTTCGTCGTTGCGCACGCCGAGCTGCATCCACACCACCTTGGCCCCAATGGCGATGGCGTCATCGACAATGCCCGGCGTGTATTCCGAGGCGCGGAAGACATCCACCATGTCGATTTTGTCGGGAATGTCCTTAAGCGAGGCATAAACCTTTTCGCCGAGAAGCTCCTGGCCGGCCGTCTGCGGATTGACCGGTATGACGCGGTAGCCCTTGGCCTTGAGGTACTTCGCAACGAAGTAGCTGGGGCGATTCCAGTGCGAGGACGCACCTACCATCGCGATAGTGCGCACCTTCTGCAGAATCGAACGCAGGAAGTCGTCGCTGTAATTCAGGGGCTCTGTCATGGGTACCCGCTCGTGATCAAGGGCGTGGAGTGCCGTGCCTGACGCCGTAGGCAATCTTCAAGTGTCAGTCAAGCGAACCTGGGTGATGGTGGCGGCGCTCGGCAGGAATTTCCGCTGGGCGCCGCCGCGACAGTCAATTTTTTCCGCTAGGCCGCGCGCGAGCGGCCGGGCTTGGTCTCGTCGGCCACCTGTTCGGCGGCGTCGCGCATGAACATCTCTTCCAGTTCCTTGGCCGCGCTCTTGGCCAGGCTGCGCATCTTTTCCTCATCGTTATAGTGCGTGTGGTGTTCGGCGAGGCGGCGCTCGTCGTGCTCCTGGAAAGTATTTACCGTACGCTCGGCTTCCTTCGCGCTGATACCGAGGCCGCGCAGGACTTCCTTGGTAAGGTCCAAGGCCGACAGGAAGGTCTCACGGCGCAGCACGCGCACGCCGAGGTCCATCAGGCGGTGTGTGTGCTGGCGGTTACGCGAGCGCGCGTAGATTTGCAGGTGCGGGAAGTGCCGCGACACGGTTTCGGCGGTCCTTAGCGAGGCTTCGACATCGTCGATCGCCAAAACCAAGATCTTCGCACTTTCCGCTCGCGCAGCGCGTAGCAGTTCCAGCCGCGAGGCGTCGCCGTAATAGATTTCCGCGCCGAACCGCTTCACGAAGTCCACCTGCTCGGCGCTTGCGTCCAGCGCGATAAACGGGATGTGCTTGGCGGCCAGGATGCGTCCGGTGATCTGCCCGAAACGCCCGAAGCCCGCGATGATAACGGGATGGTCCGTGATCGGCGCGACGTCATAGTCGGGATCGGCCGGCGGCACGAGGCCGCGCGTCAGCCAGTCATAACCGATCCGCGCGAGCGGCGTGGCGGCGATGGAAAGGCTGACCACCAGTACCAGAAGATCGTGGATGTCACGCGTCATCAATCCGGCGCCGATGGCCGCCGTGAAAATGACGAAGGCGAATTCACCACCTTGGGGAAGGGCAAGCGCAAAGTCGCCAGCCGCTTTTTTGTTCAAATCCCAGATTCGTCCGACGCCGAAGAGGACGGCGCCCTTGACGATCATAAGGCCGGCGACCAGCAGCGCGACATCGCGCGCGTTGTTCTTCATCAGGCCAAGGTTCAATCCCATGCCGACCGACATGAAGAACAGGCCGAGCAGCAGACCCTTGAAAGGCTCGATGTCGGCTTCCAGCTGATGACGGTATTCGGTGTTGGCGAGCAGCACGCCGGCGAGGAAAGCGCCCAGGGCCATCGAGATGCCGACAGAATTCATCAGTAATGCGGTGCCACTCACGATCAGAAGCGCCGTCGCGGTGAACAGTTCCGGAATGCGCGTACTTGCGACGATGCGCAATATGGGGCGTAGAAGGAAATGGCCGCCGATCACGACGGCGGTCAGCACGGCAGCCACGCGCGCGGCCCCCAGCAACAGCGAGGCGGCATCGCGTTCGATCTGGTCGGGGGCCAGGAACGGCACGGCGGCGAGAAGCGGGATCGCCGCGATGTCCTGGAACAGGAGCGCCGCGAAAGCGGCGCGCCCGTGACGGTCTTTCAACTCGCCGCGCTCGGCCAGTGTTTGCAGCACGAAGGCGGTCGAAGAAAATGCCAGGGCGACTCCGATCACGATGGCCGGGCCCGCGCCCAGTCCGAAATAGACCCCCGCGATCGCCAGCAGCGCCCCGGTCACCAGCACCTGCGCGCTGCCCAGCCCAAACACCATGCTCCGCATAGTCCAAAGGCGCGTGGGGTTGAGTTCGAGCCCGATGATGAAAAGGAGAAGCACCACGCCGAATTCGGCGAGATGCGCGGCGGCTTCCACGTCGGCGATCAGCGAAAGGCCGTACGGTCCAATGACCGCGCCGGCCGCGAGATATCCCAGCACCGCCCCCAGCCCCAGCCGGCGGAAAATCGGCACCACGAGCACCGCCGCGCCGAAAAACACCGCTGCCTGGGTAAGCGTATCCATGGGAAATCCTGTTGTGGGGCGGCGAAGACGTTGGCCAGTATATCCCGAGGCGCGGCATCATCCGCAAGCGCGCGGGGTTGACTTCCGCCGGAGAGAGCCCATGTTCTGTCCATGAACCTTTGTACGCTCTTCCTAGACCACGGCATCGCCGGTCGCCTCATCGTAGGCGGCGGGGCCTAAGAAGTTGCGCGCGCGCCGATAGGCTCGCATCACAAAGCGCCGCTTCTTAGGCGCTCCATTATTCCAGCCCCAACCCAAACGGCCTCGCGCTCCGGCGCGCCGGCTTATCTTTATTTGAAGGATTCCCCTATGCTCGCCTCTTACGAGCCGCCCTTGACTGTGCTTGCCGGTGA
Source organism: Rhodospirillaceae bacterium (assembly GCA_041906145.1). Classification (GTDB taxonomy): domain Bacteria; phylum Pseudomonadota; class Alphaproteobacteria; order Rhodospirillales; family Rhodospirillaceae; genus SHVO01. Next base: position 55,434 of record JAYRJU010000002.1, read on the forward strand.
CTTCGAGAAACTCTCAAAACTCGCCGATCTCGCCGCCGATACGCCTGTCGGCCGCTATCTGGAACATGAACTGGACCGCGCTGAGGTCGTTCCGGCGACGTCCAAACCTGTCGTGCGCCTCGGCGCGCGCGTTCGCTACCACGACCTCGCACGGCCATCGCCGGTACTGATCACATTGGTCATGCCGCACGAAGCCGATATCACGGAAGGGCGCGTCTCGGTGCTCACGCCCGTGGGCGTCGCCCTCATTGGCCTTACGGACGGCCAGCGGATTACCTATTCCATGCCTTGGGGGCAGGAACGGACGCTTGTGGTGGTGAAGGTCGAAGAACCGGTGGCCACTTAGCCGCTAAGGTCCGACGCGTCGTGCACTTTCTTCAGGCGCGGCTCGTTGGACTGCCAGGAATTCGCGGTCGACGGTTCGCGGAATTCGCTTTCCACCTGCGTGATGCGCCGGCGCAAGGCTTCGACTTCGTTGAGCAGAGCCCCGATCGCGCGCGAGGTTGGATCGGCTTTGTCGTCGCATGAGCCGTAGGGAACGAAATTATCGACCTGCACGCCGCCCCGCGGTAGGGCCTCCTGCGCGGGGATGCCGACGACGGTGACACCCGGCGGAACAGTGCGCACCGCGACCGCATTGGCGCCGACGCGCGCACCGTGGCCCACGGTGATGGGTCCCAGCACCTGAGCGCCCGCGCCGATGATTACCTTGTCTTCGATGATCGGGTGACGGCGCAGACCCGTCTGAGCGGTGGAAACACCGCCCAGCGTGACGCCGTGATACATCGTGACGTCATCGCCGATGATCGCGGTTTCGCCGATCACGACACCAGTCCCGTGGTCGATGAAGAAGTTTTTACCGATGACCGCGCCCGGATGGATTTCGATCCCGGACAGCCAGCGGCCGATCTCCGACATAAGGCGGGCCAGGAAAAAAAGCCGCAGGCCCCACAACGCGTGCGCGACACGATAAAACACCATGGCGCGAATGCCGGGGTACAACAGCGCGATTTCGAATAACGAACGCGCCGCAGGGTCGCGCGCTTTGATCGAGCGCAGCATTGAAACAAGGCCACCGGCCATCGCGAACTCCACCACATCCAACCCCGGGAGGGTCCACATAGGGACTCGCCGGGTAAATTTCGAGTCACATGCCGGATAGCAGAAAACAGGAAAAGAGGGAAATAAATATCTTCCTAGACTAGACAATCATCTCAAAAAGAGATGAATATTTCCCATATTAACAGCTCTATCGCCTTTCGCCGTTTGTGTTGTGCCCGCAGGACCGAGGCGCCTCGCGCCTCTAGGAGTCGCCATGCTCGATCCCATCGACCGCAAGATTTTGGCCCTTTTGCAGAATAACGCCGGCCTTTCCATCGCGGAGATCGCGCAGAAGGTCGGGCTTTCGCAGACGCCGTGCTGGAAGCGCATCCAGAAGATGGAGCAGGCCGGCATCATCAAGGCGCGGGTTGCGCTGCTGGATGCAAAGCGGCTCAACCTCGGCCTGACGGTCTTCGTCATTATCCGCACGAGCCAGCACGACGATGTGTGGCTGCAGAAGTTCGCTCGCGCGGTGAAAGAAATGCCCGAGATCACGGCCATCTGGCGCATGGCCGGCGATATCGACTACCTGCTGCGCGTGGTGGTGAAAGACATGGACGCTTATGACTCGTTTTATAAGCGCCTGATCAAGCGCGTGGCGTTGAGCGACGTCAGTTCGACATTCGTCATGGAAGAGATCAAGTACTCGACCGCGTTACCGCTCGAGCTGTCGACGCCGATGGCCCCGGTGCCGGTCGCCTAAGCGTCTTTCTGAAAGACACCGTAAAAATAGCCGCCGCCGGCAAACGAATAGGCGTCGGCTATCATGGCGCGTGCTTTCGGCGATGCGTCGGCTTCGAACGGCGCGGGCTGCATCCAGTTGAGGAAATGCACGCCGCGTGCACCAAGCGCCATCTCGAGCGCCGAGGTCGTCAGCGTCCCGAAGCTCTGATTCAACATCTCGTGGAAAAAGATGGTGTCTTGCGTACTCGACACCTGCTGCAGCACGCCCGCCATCAAGCGGTGATCTCCGGTTTGGCGCGCGATGGTGTTCCCGATAACCCTGATCTGCGCGCGCGCGGTGCGCACCTGTTCGGCGGGTGACTCCGCGTTGTCGGCGCTCGCCCGAAGTACTTTGTGCAGCCCGGCCATCAGCAGCGGCACGGTGCCGGCATAGTAGCTGATGACGGCGATGCCGCCTGGCTTCAGGCAGTCCGCGATAAGGCCCAAAAGATGCCGTTGTACGGGCGGCGGTGTCACGTAGAGGACGCCGACGTGGTAGATTAAATCGAATTGACCAAGGCTTTCCGCGTCGAGGTCCAGAAAATCGGCGCACATGAAACGGCAGCGCGATCCAAAGCGCGCCGTGCGTGCGACCGCCTTCACATAAGCCGACTGCGAAAGGTCTGTGCCGACGATCTTCCCGGTCGTCAGGCCCGCCGCGCGTTCAAGCTGCGCGCCAGTGCCGCATCCGAGATCCAATACGTCGATGTTGCGGGGGTCGCGCGCCGGGCTGTAACGGGCGGCCAGCGCAAAGACATGTTCGGGATCAAGGCCGGGGATCGCCGGTTCATCGTAGGGGACAAGATCGTAGTTGCCCGCGATCAACATATTCAAGCCGCGCAGGATATCGTCATCGCTGGCATCGCTCGGCATTAGGCCTTCCCGCTCCCCATTTGATACCATCTGCATTGCATTTTTGCTCGGGCGTGAGAAGCTGAAAGACGTTTCTCACATGACCGTTTTCCCGACATTCACATGACCGTCCTGTCTCTCGAAACAATCACCGAGCGCGAAACCTGGGCGGCGCTCGCGCCGCGTCTACATATCGAGGACGAAAGTCTGCTGCGGGCCGCGCCCGGCATCGCGCTTGAGCCCGCGCCCATCATTGCTATCCGCGAGCAACTCCTGCTCGACGGATATTTTCAGCTGTTGGACGTTCCCTTCAGCGTGGATCTCGCCCTCATGGCCGAGACCGTGCGCAAATTCTCCAGCCAGGGATTGTCTCCGGTCTTCGCGTTTCTTTACGACGAGTTCTGGCTTCCGTTCTGCCAGCTTGATTCCCTGTTCCGCGAGCTTCTCGGCGGCTACGCCATGCTCCCGGACTTTTGGGTGTGGAACGTGGACCCACAGAAGGGCGATTCCGGTTGGACGCCCCACCGCGACAAAGGCGGTGCGACACTGCGCCCCGACGGCACACCCAATTCCATCACCGTCTGGATTCCGCTCACCGAGGCGACCCCGCTGACGAGTTGCATGTATGTCGTGCCGGCGCGCCATGATCCCACCTATGGAACTAACCGCGAAGGCGAGTGGCGCTTCGAGCTTCCCAGCATTCGCGCGCTCCCGGCCAAGCCGGGCGACGTACTCGCGTGGAATCAGGCCGTGCTGCATTGGGGCAGCAAAAGCTCGCCGCTCGCCAAGGAGTCCCGCGTCAGCATGGCGGTCGAATTCCAGCGTACCGACGTTCCGCCGATGAACCCGCCGCTCTTGAAACCGGCGCACCTTATGTCGTTCGAGCAGCGGCTGAAGTTGATCGCGAAGCAAGTGCTCCAATACCGGCACATGTACAAAGTGACGCCGGAGCTCGAGCAGATGATGATGAAGCTGTTGCCTTAGTCCCGCGCGGACATCAGCGCGTTGATGTCGCGGCCACTGGCCGCCGCGGTGAAACTCCCGAACGTTCCGTGGTCCGCGATTTCGCGCGCCGCCGTCATGAACGCCCCCCAGGCACTGCGCGCCAGAGCGCCTCCCACGCTAATGCGGCGTACGCCAAGCGCGGCGAGGCGCTCAACCGTAAAACCGGCTTGCCCCACCAGGACGTTCACCGGTTTGGGCGCGACAGCCTGCACCAGGGCTGTGATCTGGTCGTCAGTCGCAAGGCCGGGCGCATATAAGCAATCCGCGCCGGCCTCAGCGTAGGCCGAAAGGCGCGCGACGACGTCGTTGAGATCGGGCCGGCCCGCGATGAAGTTTTCCGCGCGGCCGACGAGGATCACATCGCCGCCGGCGGCGTCGATGGCGCGGCGCGCGGCGCGGATGCGGGCCGCGCCGTCCGCGAGGCTCCGTAGCGGCTGGTCGGCATGAGGTGTGGAATCTTCAATCGAAAGTCCGGCGATACCGGTCGCGCACGCGCGCGCGACATTGGCCTCCACGCCCTCGGGGGTATCGGAGAAGCCATCCTCGAAGTCGGCGTTCACGGGCAGCGGGATAAACTCAGGTCCTTGAACTGCGCCCGCTGAAAAGCGATGCGATCTTTGGTCAGCATACCGCCTCCGGTTTCGTTCGAGGGATGTATATCTCTCAAAACGCCGGCAACTTCACCAATTTGTGGCAGAGCCGCTCGGTTTCCGGTTCTGCTTTGGCGGCGGCCTTGCTGTGCGCGGCCATGAGGGCATCGCCGGCCTTTTTCATCCGGCGCCGCTGGGCCGGGGTGGCGCGCGCGGAGACCAGGGCCAGCGTGCGTTCCGCGACATCGAGATCGTTGAGATGGCCGAGGCTATCTTGCAATCGCTTGAGGACGGCATTGATGCGCGCGGCACGTTTCTCCGGCAACACCGGCGTCAGGAATTCGAGGCCATAACGAAGCTTCTTCACCGCGATGCGCAGTTCATGGCGCTCCGCGATGGTGAGTTTGTCGGCGCGCGCGGCGACGGTTTGTATTTTCTTCAGGCGCTTGTTCAGCGCTTCGCGTGCAAAGGCGCCGACGTCGGGAATTTCAGCCCCGTCAACATACCACCCGTGACCGTCCAGCCACGTCTCGATGCGCGCGGCGAACCGCCGCATGCGGGGACCGCGCAGCGCATTAATTGCATTGGTGCGCGCGCGGCCGCGCACCGCGCGTACGGCGTCCCCGAGCGCGGTGGCGGACGCATCGTTCTTCGGACCGCGCTTCTCAAGGTCGGCGAGGAAAACGTCCAGATCGCGGACCGCGCCCAACTGATTGGCAAGCCACTTTCCTTCTGTATTCAGCCATTCGCGTTGGTTTTTGGGCACGAACGTTTTGAACAGCGAAAGCGCCGAACGGAAGCGGCGCAGGCCGACGCGCACCTGATGCACCCCTTCCGCATTACGGCCGTCCAGCGCGGCCGGAAGATTGATCTGCCAGTGATCGCGGCAACCGGCGATCACTGCGGCGATCGCATCGTCGAGGGTCGATCTTGTCTTGAAGGTAATGGGCGCGGCCTTACTCCATCGCGGTGCGCGGCCGGGGCGTGTAAAGCGTTTCTTGCTCGTTGTCTTGCGCATGCGTGCGCCTGCGCCCGGCGTGGCGCGAGGGGTCTTTGTCTCTCCGCTGTGCGTGCGCGCGCGAATGGCCATCCCCGAAACTCATGCGCGCCGCCAACGCCCGATCCGTTTTCACGGTTTTTTTGGCGGGCGGCCCGCGCCGGAACTGTCTCAAAGTCCGGGATGTTACGCAGCAGTTTTATGACGATGTCATAGAACAGTAATATTGCGTAATATCAAAGGGTTGGCTCAGAATCTGTGGATAAGTCCGGGGGCAAGCTGTGGATAACCCAAGTGGGGGTTGGCTAGCTGCACTTGGAATACCCGCAACTCGTGCAGGTATCGCAATCTTCCTGTCTGAGAAGCGCATATGTCCCGCACTTCGGACACGCGCGAAAGCGCCGATCGCGTCCACCGGCTGCGTTCTTAAGGTTCACGATTTTGGTTTCGCTGCGCTGGCGCGCCGAACGCTCCTGCGCGAGGAAACCGGTATCGAGCATATGTTTCTCGATCACATCGCCGATGGCGGCGAGCAGCGAGGGCACGTAGCGCCCGTTCATCCATTGCCCGCCGCGCGGATCGAAGACCGCCTTCAGCTCTTCGACCACGAATCCGACATCTCCGCCGCGGCGGAACACCGCCGAGATCATGCGTGTGAGCGCGACGGTCCAAGCGTAATGCTCCATGTTTTTTGAATTGATGAACACCTCGAACGGCCGGCGGATATTTTTTCCGCGCCCATCAGGCGACAAGATGTCGTTCACCGTGATGTAGATCGCGTGGTCGCTCTCCGGCCAGCGCAGCTTGTAGGTGCGACCGGGCAATGTTTCCGGGCGCGCTTCGGGTTCTTCGTTGGCGCCGAATGGAGGGGGAGCCTCGGCGCGCTTGACTTCCAGCACCGCGCCGCGCACCGCATTGGGCCTATAAGTCGTGCAGCCTTTGCATCCCATGTCGTAAGCACGCATGTACACGTCGGCGAAACGCTCGAACGGAAAATCTTCCGGAACGTTGATGGTCTTGGAAATGGAGCTGTCGATATAATCCTGCACCACGGCCTGCATGGCGAGATGGTCGTCCGGCGCGAGAACTTGTGCATCGACGAAATACTCCGGCAGCGGCGCCTCGCCGTTTTTCTCGCGGAACACGCGGTAAGCGTAGTCGCTCACTTCCTGCTCCTTGCGCGTCCCGTCCGGCATCAGGACACGGCGCGAGTGTACGAAGCTGAAGACAGGTTCAATGCCCGAGGACACATTGTCCGCGAACAGTGAAATCGTTCCCGTTGGCGCGATCGACGTGACCAGCGCGTTGCGAATCCCGTGCGCGGCGATGCGCGCGCGCAGGTTCGCCGGCAACGCCGCGACGCTTTCACCGGCAAGGTAGGCATCCGCGTCGAACAGAGGGAAGGGGCCTTTTTCAGCGGCCAAGTCCACGGATGCGCCATAAGCTGCGTCGCGGAATACTTCCATCCAGCGTCGGGTGGTCGCGACGGCGTCGGCGCTGCCGTAGCGCTGGCCGCACATGATGAGCGCGTCCGCCAAACCGGTGACGCCGAGGCCGATACGACGCTTCTGCGTCGCTTCCGCGCGCTGCGCCGGGATCGGATAGTTCGAGGCTTCGATCACGTTGTCCATCATGCGTACGGCGACCGCGATGGTCTCGGTGAGCCGCGCTTCGTCGAGACGCGCGGACGACGTGAATGCGCCCGCAATCAGGCGCGCGAGATTGATAGAACCGAGCAGGCATGTCCCGTAGGGCGGCAACGGTTGTTCGCCGCAAGGGTTGGTCGCGCTGATGGTCTCGGCGTAGGCCAAGTTGTTGCGCGCGTTAATGCGGTCGATGAAGATGACGCCCGGTTCGGCGTAGTCGTAGGTGGCGCGGATGACCTTATCCCACAGCGCCTTTGCCTTCAGTGTCCGCGTGACCTGCCCGCTGAATGATAACTCCCAGTCTTTGTCTTCCTTCACCGCGGTCATGAACGCGTCCGTGACCAGCACCGACAGATTGAACATCGTCAGTCGGTCTGGCGTCTGCTTGGCGATGATGAAATCCTCGATGTCGGGATGATCGCAGCGCAAGGTCGCCATCATCGCGCCGCGCCGCGCGCCAGCGCTCATGATGGTACGGCACATCGCGTCCCACACGTCCATGAACGACAACGGGCCGGAAGCGTCCGCGCCGACGCCTTTCACAGGCGCACCTTTCGGACGCAGGGTCGAGAAGTCGTAACCGATGCCGCCGCCCTGCTGCATCGTCAGTGCGGCTTCCTTGAGGTGTGTGAAGATCGAGGACATGTCGTCTTCGATCGTTCCCATCACGAAGCAGTTGTGGAGCGTGACCTTCCGGCCCGTTCCGGCGCCCGCGAGGATTCGGCCCGCCGGAAGGAATACAAAATCGTTCATCGCGCGTTCGAAGCGCGGCGTCCAAGCGGCAGGGTTTTTCTCCTGCGCGGCCAAGGCTTTCGCGACGCGCGCCCACGTGTCCGCCACCGTTTGCTCGACGTGCGTACCGTCAGCCGCGGTGAAGCGGTATTTCATGTCCCAGATCTGCTGGGCGATGGGCGAAGGGGTGGTCATGGATATGTCCCCTACACGTAGGTGCTTGAATTTTAATTAGCAACGCGGGCGCGCGCATAGGGTTCTGTGTTGCGTCGGCTGTAAGTCATTGATTTAAAGTGTTAAAGTCGAGTCGCGCAAGCCGGGGAGGGCAGGCATACCAAAGCGAAAGCAACCAGGAACCGATCTCGAACCCCTGGCAGGCAACGGTCTCCTCCACCGCGCATGTTCGTGCGCGGCGGCGCGGTGGCCGGGGTTCTCGGTGTGGCAAGCCTCGCCCAGGCTGAACCGCTTTCAGTACCGGAGTGGGTGACGAAACCGGGCAAACGCCCGCTGCCCTACACCCAACCTTCGCGGTTCGAGGAAGGCGTTCAACGGACGCTGCCTGATCAGAAGTAACCCCCGTCTTCCCGCGGTAGGGAAAACGTCCCGCCTCTTCATCTTCTAGGATGGGAAGGCTGGATGAGGCATGGGCACTGCGGGCGTGGTGCCGGGCCGTGAGTGCGGCGCGTGTAGGGTGTGTTGTATCGCACCGACGATTGACGACCCGGAAATTCAGAAACAGTCCGGCACGCGGTGCCGGCACTGCACCGACAGCGGGGCAGGTGGCTGCGTAATCTACGACAGCCGCCCAACGCCGTGCCGCGCCTTCTATTGCGCGTGGCGGCGGCTCCCATCCTTTCCGGAAGATTGGCGCCCCGACCTCACCGGCGTCTTTGGGACCCTGGATCCCGCAGTAATCCAGGGCCAAAGCGGTATTGCGCTGACCCTCACGCTTTTGCACAGCGAGATGAACATTATCCGGCACCGGCCGTTCGTCGAATTCATCCGCACGACCGTGCGCGACGGGTCACCTATCTATCTTGCGCTTGCCGGGCCGCCCGGCCATAGACCGCTGCGGACGCTGCTAAATACGCCGGCGATGCGTGCTGCCGCAGGAGCAAGCGACGAGGATGTGTGCCGGCTTTTGCAGGACGCAGTGCGTACGATCAAGGCGCACCCCCCCATCCCTTACACGCCCCAACATCGCGGCAATGATGCGGGTGCTTAGCGAGGCTTGTTGCCCGCTCTGCTCGAATCCACCACCTCGGTATCGGGCCGATCGTTCCCGTTCACCATCTCGGTGTGCCACCGGCTCTCGCGGTCCTGATAGGAAATCGCGGTGGCGAGTCCACCGACATGTTGACGCTGAGAGGCCTTCCGTGCGGCATCGAGCGCGCGGTCATGACTTGAAAATGTTTCGAAATAGACGTCCTTTACACGATAGGCCCAGCCGCCGTCGTGTTCCACCACTTCATAGGTGACCGTCATGGGGTGCTTCTCCTGAGATCTAAGAGGAATGCACCCCACGCGGATTTGTTCGCTAAGTCGATTTGCGCTTCAAGGCTTCCGCGAACGCCGCGCCAAATGCGCCTTGCGAGGGCGCGGCCGGCTTGTTTTCGCGTTTATTGAAGTTCTGCACGGACGGCCCACGCGGACCTGTGTCGCGCTTTTCACCACGCGGCATGGGAGCGGCGCTGCCGTCCTTCTTCATGGTGAGGCTGATGCGCTTACGGGCCATGTCGACCTCCAGCACGCGCACTTTCACCACATCGCCCGCCTTGACGACCTCATGCGCATCTTTGATGAAGCGGTCGGCGAGCTGCGAGACGTGGACTAATCCGTCCTGGTGCACGCCGATGTCCACGAAGGCACCGAAGGCGGCCACGTTGGTCACGGTGCCTTCCAGCAACATGCCCGGCACCAAGTCCTTCATTTCCTCGACACCCTCGGCAAACGTCGCGGTCTTGAAGGAAGGCCGCGGGTCGCGGCCCGGCTTTTCCAATTCCGAGATGATGTCGCGCACGGTCGGCAAGCCGAACTTCTCGTCCACGAACACCTTGGCATCCAAGGCCTTCAAAGCGGCGCTGTCGCCCATCAGTTCGCGCACGTCGCGTCCGCAGGCCGCGACGATCTTCTTCGCGACGTCATAGGCTTCCGGGTGCACCGCCGATGCATCCAAAGGCTCGGTACCGTTCGGGATGCGCAGGAAGCCCGCGCACTGTTCGAATGTCCGCTGTCCGAGGCGCGTGACCTTCAAGAGCTCCTTACGTTCCTTGAAGGCGCCCGAGGTGTTGCGGTGCGCGACGATCGCGTCGGCAAGTGACGACGTCAGACCCGACACGCGCGCCAGCAGCGAGGCCGAGGCGGTGTTGAGGTCCACGCCCACCGCATTCACCGCGTCTTCCACAACGGCTTCCAACGAGCGGCCGAGTTTGTACTGGTCGACGTCGTGCTGATATTGACCCACGCCAATGGATTTCGGCTCTATTTTTACCAGTTCAGCCAGCGGGTCTTGCAAACGGCGCGCGATCGACACGGCGCCGCGCAGCGACACATCCAGTTCCGGGAATTCCTTCGCGGCTAACTCTGACGCGGAGTACACGGAGGCGCCCGCTTCGCTGACGATGACCTTGAGGGGCTTTGTGCCAGGAATGGCCGAAAGCATGTCAGCCACCAGCTTTTCCGTCTCGCGGCTGCCGGTGCCGTTGCCGATGGCGATCAGCTCAACGCCGTGCTTGCGGATCAGGCTCGCGAGTTCCATTTGTGTGCCGCGCGCATCGTTACGCGGCGGGAACGGATAGACCGTTGTCGTGGCGAGGACTTTACCCGTACTGTCGATGATCGCGACTTTCACACCGGTGCGGATGCCGGGGTCGAGGCCCATGGTCGTGCGGGAGCCGGCGGGCGCGGCAAGTAAAAGATCCTTGAGGTTGCGGGCGAAGACATTGATGGCTTCTTCTTCGGCGCGCGTGCGCAAATCGGTCATCAGATCGATGGACAGGCGGGTGAGGAGCTTCACCTTCCACGTCCAGCTCGCCACGGTCGCCAGCCACTGGTCCCCGGGCAGCTTTTTTCCAATCGCATAGGTGTCTGCGATCATCTGTTCGGCCGGTTTGACGGTCGAGGGGTCGTCGGCGTCCACCTCGAGGTCCAGCATCAGGATTTCTTCATTGCGCCCGCGCAGCATAGCCAGCGCGCGGTGGCCGGCGACATTGGCCCAGCGTTCGGAGTGATCGAAATAGTCGGAGAATTTCGCGCCCTCGGTCTGTTTACCATCGGAGACGCGAGAACGCAGCACGGCGCGTTCCTTCATGTAGTTGCGCAGACGCCCCACGAGATCGGCGTTTTCAGCGAATTGCTCGGACAGGATGTCGCGTGCGCCTTCCAGCGCGGCTTTCACGTCCGCCACCTTCTCGTTCACATAAGCAGCGGCCATTTCCGCCGGGACCGCGGCACGGTCCGCCAAGAGGCCTTCTGCGAGCGGCAGCAGGCCATTCTCCTTAGCGATTTCCGCCTTGGTGCGGCGCTTCGGTTTAAAGGGAAGGTAGATATCCTCCAGCTCGGCCTTCGTTTCGGCGTCGGCGATTTTCTTTTCGAGCTCTTCCGTGAGCTTTCCTTGTTCCTTGATCGAGGCCAGGATCGCATCACGGCGCGTATCCATCTCGCGCAGGTAGACAAGGCGCTCGGCCAGTACGCGCAGTTGTGTATCGTCCAAGCCACCCGTCACTTCCTTACGATAGCGGGCGATGAAGGGCACTGTCGCGCCTTCGTCGAGGAGGGTAATGGCGGCGGCCACTTGAGCCGGTTTTGCAGTGATCTCGGCGGCGATGGTCTGAGCAATGCGAAGCGCGGGAAGAACGTCGAGGGCCATAAGATTCCTAAAAGGCGAACGCGGAATGAAGCCGGGGCGACCCCCGGCAGAAAAACAGCGCCGCAAAATAGGAAAAATCCGTGCGGAATTCCAACGCGAATACTGCTTGATTTTTTCGTGATCCGGTTACGTTCGGCTTGCGCCTGCTCCACGCGCTCCATGCAGCCGCCGCGTTCGAGCACAATCGCATGTGCACATATCTCTCCGCGCTCTTCAGCCCGCGCGACGGGCGATCCGCTACCGCCGTAAGGACGGCGAGCCAGCCTTTCCGCGAGGGCTCGTAGGCGCGGGCCGTTTTCAAGTCCCAGGATTTCAGACGGCGGGGCTGTTGCAACGCAGCACCGTCCAGCGCTTGCGTCCCAACGGGCGAGCGCATACCTTCGAGATCCTTCCTCGTCTTGGTCCCCTATGTCTCCGATCCTTTCGATCTCGAACGTCAGCAAGACCTATGCGTCGGGTCTTCAAGCCCTCAAGCGCGTCGATCTTGAGATCAACAGAGGCGAAATATTCGCGCTTCTCGGGCCCAATGGCGCTGGTAAATCCACGCTCATCAATATCGTCTGCGGGATCGTGACGCCGAGCACGGGCAAGATCGTCGCCGACGGTCACGACATCCAGAAAGATTACCGCCAGGCACGCTTCAAGATCGCGCTCGTGCCGCAGGAACTGGCAACAGACGCCTTCGAAACGGTGCAGACGTCCGTGCGCCTTTCACGGGGTCTTTTTGGCCGGCCCCTCGACCCGGATCGCATTGAGCAAATCCTGCGTTCGCTCACCCTTTGGGAAAAGCGCAACGACAAGATCATGACCCTTTCCGGCGGAATGAAACGCCGTGTGATGATCGCGAAAGCCTTGGCGCACGAGCCGAAAATCCTGTTCCTCGACGAACCCACCGCGGGCGTCGACGTCGAATTGCGCAAGGATATGTGGAACCTGGTGCGCAAGCTGCGCGACGAAGGTGTCACGATCATTCTCACCACCCACTACATCGAAGAGGCCGAGGAAATGGCCGACCGGGTTGGCGTCATCAGCAAAGGCGAGTTGATCCTCGTCGAGGAAAAGACCGCGCTCATGCAAAAGATGGGCAAGAAGCAACTCACCCTGCAGCTTCAGGAACCGCTCGCCGCTCTGCCGCCGGAACTCGCCGACTGGAAACTTGAGCTCAAGTCCGAAGGTTCGGTGTTGGAATATACCTACGACGGCAAGGCCGAACGCACGGGCATCCCATCGCTGCTGCGCCGCATGACCGACATCGGGATTGCGTTCAAGGATCTCAACACGCACCAGAGTTCGCTCGAGGATATCTTCGTCAGCCTGGTGAGCGAGCGAAAATGAACAGCGAAACGAACATCCTCGGCTTTAACCGCTACGGCGTGTGGGCCATCTACCGTTTCGAGATGGCGCGTTTCCTGCGCACAGCCGGGCAGAGTATCCTGACTCCGGTGCTGACCACCTCGCTCTATTTCGTCGTGTTTGGCTCGGCCATCGGCGGTCGCATGTCGGAAGTGGGCGGTGTGCCTTACGGCGCTTTCATCGTGCCCGGCATGATCATGCTCACGATCCTCGCGGAAAGCATGTCCAACGGCTCGTTCGGGATCTACTTCCCGAAATTCACCGGCACGATTTACGAACTCCTATCGGCGCCGATCTCGCCCGTTGAAACGGTGCTGGGCTACGTCGGCGCGGCGACCACGAAATCCGTCGTGCTCGGAATGATCATCCTCGGCACATCGACGTTCTTTGTCAGCCTGCACATTGAGCACCCTATCGCCATGTTCGCGTTCCTGGTGCTCACTGCGGCGACCTTCAGCTTGCTCGGCTTCATCATCGGAATTTGGGCGAAGTCGTTCGAACAGTTGAGCTTCGTTCCGATGCTGGTGGTCACGCCGCTGACGTTCCTGGGTGGCGCGTTCTACTCAATCGATATGCTGCCGGGCGCATGGCGCACGATTACGCTGTTCAACCCCATCGTCTATATCATCAGCGCTTTCCGCTGGTGCTTCTACGGGACGTCGGACGTGGGTGTGGAAGTCAGCATGCTGATGACCGCCATTTTTTTCATTGGCGGTCTCGGCGCGGTCAGTTGGATCTTTAAGACCGGCTACCGGCTGAAGAACTAATACCAGCGTCCTTGCTTCGGGTTTGCCGCCTTCTGCATCGCGATGGCCGCGAGACTCGCCGTTCCGAGAAGCTTGCTAAAAGTGCCGGCGCGCCGGCCCCGGCGCTGCATCATGGATTGGGCGACGCCGGCGATCGCCAGCAGCGGTACGACCTTCGAGAGCAGCCCGCGCTTTTTCCGAGTGAACATAACAAGAGCCTCCATGACCGAAATGCCCGGCCATAATGCCGCAGGGGTCCTCCGTGTTCCGTCTAAGGTCGGAGATCCGCTTCCGCGGCTTCGATGCGGCGGCGCAGTTCCGCCAGCATTTCATCGCGGGACAGGCCCTTAGGCAGCGCCGGTAGATATCGGAACACGATTTCGCCCGGTCGCTTCAGGATGCGGGTCTTGCCCCAACTGTAACCGGAGTTCAGCGCCATCGGGATTACGGGCGCGTCGCAATGCGCGTAGAGCGCCGCAACACCCGGTTTATAGGGCACGCTGGCGCCCGGTTTTACGCGGGTGCCTTCGGGAAAAATGATCACTTGGTTTCCAGCCGCAAGAGCTTCTTGCGCCTCGCGGAACATCTTGCGCATCGCTGTTGCGCCGGCGCCGCGGTCGATATGCACGAGACCCGCGCGCTGCATGTACCAGCCGACGACAGGGATATAGATGAGTTCCCGCTTGAGCACGAACACCGGGTTCTTCAGTTCGAGGAACATCTCGTACGTCTCGAATGATGACTGGTGTTGCGCGGCGACGATGCATGCCCCCTGAGGAAGGTGCTCGCGCCCTTCGCTGCGGAAGGTCACGCCGCAAATGACACGGGCAAGGCTTCGGACGCCGTGCACCCACACGCGGATGGCGCCCCGGGTGGTGCGCCGCCAAATGAGCAGCGGGATGCACGAGAGCGCCAAGCCGATTGTCCACGCCAGGAACGCGAACAGATAAATCCAGGATCTGATGAGAACGAAACCCATGTCGGCGCTGGTCTAGGCCGATGCGTTGGTTTGAGCAAGATGGGGGGAGGCGTCGGACTCGAGACTCTGGCGCGCCCAGGTCAGAAGGAACTTCGTATATTCGCGCGCGATCAGGCTCGCCGTGCCCGGCCAGCGCCACCAGTCGCGTTTGACGGCGGTGGGGAATACGGCGTGCGGTACAATCTCGACCTCGGGCATCGCATCGTGGAATTCCAGAAGACTCCGGCGCATGTGATAGGCGGCCGTCACCAGGCGGATGGAGCGCATGTTAAGGCTTCGCACCCATTCTGCGGTTTCGATCGCGTTGCCCGGGGTATCGACCGCCGCCTTGCCGATCGTGATGTTGGCCGCGAGCTCCGGATTGATCGGTGTTGAGCGCCCCAGAATGTCGGCGGTGCGTACCTGTTCTCCCGCGCCTGAAACGAAGAGACGCTCAGCCAAGCCGTCGGACAAAAGTTTTACGCCGGTCTCGATGCGCTCCGCGCCGCCGGTCAGCGCGACGATGGCGTCGGTGTGTGTCGAGGTGTCCCCGACATCCGACGGTATTGTGGAGGCGAACCACAGGAAGCCCACCGCCCATGCAACAAGGACAAGGCCCGCCACCGCGACTAGGGATTTCCACAAAACGGCCTGCATGGCGCGATGCTACACTATCTCGGCGGTCAAAACAGAGATCAGACTTTAGTGCCTAGACCTTCGCGCCGAGGGCGCGTCTGACGGTCACATTCGCCGTGATCGTGGCGATGGCGCCCGCCGCGACGGGCAGGACCGCGAGTGTGATCCACAAGCTTGGGGGAAGCTGTACGTCGGGCAGGATCCCGTCTTCGATGCGACCCGCCAGCCAGGCGATGAAGCCCAACGTCGGCGCAAAAATCGCCAGACCTGCGGCGCCGCCCAGTAGGCTTTGCAGAAGCGCGCGGCGTGCGAATTGTCCGGCGATGTATCCGTCTTTCGCGCCTACCACATGCAGCACGTCGATCACTTGCGCGAACTCGGCAAGGCTCGCGCGGGTTGCAAACACAATCGTCAGACCGAGCGCGCCGGTCACGAGGGCCATTGTCGTCAGCGCGATGGCGCCTAGACCTTCGGCGAGACCGATGACGCGGTTTAGCCATGCGCGATGATCGTCGATCACGGCGCCCGGCGCGGCGGTTTGCACCGAATTGGAAACCGCGGTGATCGCCGACGGTTCGCTGGTGGACATGCGCACGTCGATCAGCACCGGCAGTGGCAGATCGGCGACCGCTTCGCCGGGGCCGAACCAGGGCTTCAACAACTCGGTGACCTTCTCGCGCGGCACCGCCGCGGCGCTTTCGACAGCCGGGTGACGGTGCAGCACGTCGAGAACTTTATCCGTCGCCGCGGTCGATGAGGGATCTTTGGCGTCCAACATCACAGGAATTTGGATCGTGAGCGTACCGGTCACGCTCTGACCCCAATGCCCCAGCAATGCGCCGATGTAAGCGTTGGTCGTTACGGCGATGGAGGCCATGAACACCAGCACCATCACCAGCCACACCACGAAGCGGCCCGACGCGTCGCCTTTGAGCGGAAGTTCCGAGCGCAAGGCGATCATGATGCGACCGCGCCGATTTCGGATGGCTGCATCGGCGGCAGTGCCGTCACCTTGCCGGCGTTGAGATGAAGGCGCGGGAATGCGAAGCGCGCGACGAGATGTTCATTGTGCGTGGCGATGATTACGCTCGTGCCTAATTTGTGCAGTTCGACAAAGAGCTGCATCAGACGGATGGCGATCGCATCATCCACGTTGCCGGTGGGCTCGTCGGCCAGGATCAGTTTCGGACGATGCACGACGGCGCGCGCGATGGCGATGCGCTGCTGCTGGCCGCCGGACAGAACCGAGGGCCGGGCCTGCATCTGCTCTTCGAGACCGACCCATTTCAGGAGTTCGGAGACATTGCGCTCAACAACCGCTTCGCTGACCTTTGCGATCCGCAGCGGCAGCGCCACGTTGTCGAACGCGGTCATATGTTCAAGAAGGCGAAAATCCTGGAACACGACGCCCAGGCGCCGGCGAATGGCGGGCAACCGGTTGCGTTTGGCGTCGGTCACGTCGTCCCCGAACAGCATCAACTTGCCGCAGGTCGGACGCTTCGCGAGGTACATGAGGCTGAGCAGGGAAGTCTTCCCCGCGCCCGACGGCCCCGTCAGGAAGTGGAAGGAGCTTTGCGGGACCGTGAAGGAGACATTGGAGAAGATCTCCGGTCCGTCCGCATACCGCAGTCCGACAGCCTCCAGTTGAACTGTGTCGCCGACAAAATCGGTCTTTTTGCGGACAAGCGCCATCCGGAGTGATCCGATACTATAATTTACGCTTCGGTAACCCTCTTGGAGAGGCGTTTAGTTCCCATTAACACGACCGTTTGTACTATAGAAGATTGACGTTCGTACGAGCGGTTAACGAATGCGGATTACCTGTCCGAGCTGCGCTTCCCATTTTGAGCTTCCTAGTGAGCTCCTTGGCAAGAAGGGCCGAGCCCTAAAATGTGCCACCTGCCAGCATTCCTGGTATCAGGCGGCGCAGGTGGAGTCGCTCGACCTCGCTTCGGTGATGGGTGAGGATTACGCTGCGCAAGCCGCTAATGCCCCAGGCAACGCACAAGCCGCGCGTCAACAGCCGCAAGCGCAGCAACGCGCGCAACAGCAGCGCCCGCAGGGCATTCAACGCGTGCCGCCTATTCCCAACGCGCAGGCGGCGGCCGCACAGAACGCTCGGAATCTTCTCGCCAGCGCGCTCGGCGCTGTTGAAGGCCAACGTGGCGCACAAGCCGGCGCGCTCGGCGCGCCGCGCGAACCCGGCCGCAACGTGCAAGCCGCGCCGCTTCGTCAGCAGCAGCCCAACTCGGCTGCGCCGGCACCCGGCACGCCTCCTGTCCCTCCCGGCGCAGTTTCCATGTTGTCCCGGCGCAATCAATTCCAGCAGCGTCCTAATCAAGGCGCCGGCGCGCCGCCGACAACCGCGCAGTCGTGGTTCGCAGGAACCGCCCGCGGGTCCCAGGCGCCGCAACAGCAGCAGCCGGGCGCTACGGGTGCTCCCGGGGCCGGGCTGCCGCCGGCGCCCAACGCGCCAGGGCAGGGCGCCGTCTCCTTGATGCAGCAGCCGGGCGTTCAACAGCAGATGCCGCAAGGCGCCCCGCTGGGTATGCCCGGCGCCCACGCCGGTCCGGGCGCGGCTCCCTTGCCGGGTCAATCGATGCGCGGCCAGGCGGGCGCGGCTCCGGCGCCCGGACAGGCCGCTATCTCTTGGATGAACCCCCAAGGTCAGATCGTCCCACCGGGAACCCCAGGTGCGGCGCCCGTCGCCGTCCCGCCCGGATTGGCCCCCGGTATGCCGGGGATGCCAGGAATGCCCCAGGGCCTACCGCCTGGCATGCAAGGCGGCCCGGGCCAAATGCCGATGGGCGCCATGCCGGGGATGCCCCCTGGCGCTATGGGCGCTATGGGCGGGCCAGGTGCGAATATCATAGCGGCCGGGCTCGGCGCCCCGACGTCTCCCCCTCAGGCCCAGGCTGCTGCTTTGGCGGGCCAGTCGATGCGTGGCCAGGCGGGCGCCGCTCAAGCCCCTGGCCAGGGCGCTGTGTCCTGGATGAACCAGCAAGGCCAGATTGTGCCGCCCGGCACCCCAGGCGCAGCCCCGGTGGCGATGCCACCCGGAATGCAAGGTGTAAGCGCCGCACCGCTGCCAGGACAATCCATGCGTGGCCAGGTGGGCGCGCAAGGCGCCCCTGGCGAAGCAGCAGTGTCGTGGATGAAGCATGCCGCGCCGGGTGCTCCCGGCGCTCCCGGCCAATCGATGATGGACCGCAATATGCCCGTTGGTCCCGGCGCGGCGGCCGTGTCGCAGATCTCAAATGAAATTATCGCGCCCGGCCAAGGCGCACGGTCGTTGCTCGATGGCTCTGAGGTTGCTCCCGGCGCTCCTGGTCAATCGATGCTCGACAATGCAGGCGCGTCCGGCGGCCCCGGCGCGGCGGCTGCCGCACCAGCTGCGGCCGGCGCACAACCCGGTCAGTCGATGATGGATCCGGGTGCGAGCGGCGGCCCTGGCGCAGGTCCGCAAGTGGCGGGCGCTGCTGCGGACGGCGCGAGTGAACAGGATGACCCGTTGGCCGACGCTGGCGCCAGCGGAGGACCTGGCGCTGGTCCCGGCGGCAAAAAAGCTGAAGCTGAGCTTGTGGCGGGCGTCGCCGGCGCTCCGAAAGCGGCCGGCGAACTCAAAACCGACCCGGCTGCGAAGAAAAAAGATGCTGGCGCGTCCGGCGGCCCGAGCGGCAAGAGTGCCGCCGCGGCCGCGGCCGCGCTTGGCGCCGACGAGGACGAAGAGCTTGTCGACCCCGACGCGGATCGCCCCAATTTCGGATCCACCGGCGAAGAGGAGACGGAAGAGGAAGGCGAGGACGCCGCTGAAGACGGGTTCGCGCAGATCGCCTCACGCGCCGGCGGCGGCCGCGCAACTCCCGCCGCGCCGGTGAAAATCCGCAAGCCGCTCGATCCGGCTTACACGACGGCGATCATGATGGTCGGCTTCGTCGGCATCATCGTCGCGACGCTGTGGTTCGCGCGCGCCGAACTGGCCAAGCTCCTCCCGCAGATCCAAGCGTTGTATGATACGGTCGGCGTGGAAGCCCCTAAGCCCGGCGATGGCCTCAGCATCACGGAATCCTCGAAGCGCCTTCAGCGCATCGGCGGCGTCGAAACGCTGGTGGTGCGCGGCTATGTCGCCAACATCGGCGACATCCCGCGTACGGTCCCGGGCCTGCGCCTTGAGCTCTATAACGAGAAACACGAAGTCATTCAGTCCGAAACCGCGAATGCGCCCGCGGCGCTTCTCGATCCGGCCGCTTCTACTGAATTCGTGATTCGTTTGGAGCTTCCCCAGCTTAATCTGGCCAAGGGCGGCTACGCCGTCGTTTGGGACACGACGACCGAAGATTAGAACTGCTTCATCAGGCGGCGCAGATAGTCCTGCTCGGCGGCCGGCCGTGTCCGGTCGCTGGCCCGATTACGGATCTCTTCCAGGATTGCGCGCACACGCTGCGCCATGCCCGCCGTGTCCGGCTCACGCGGCACGCCGCCTTCGACTTCGTCGCCGCCCGAGCGACCCTGACCGCCCTGCTGCTTGTAGCGGATTTGCCCCATCTCCAGCTGCGCAAGCCCGCCCATGCCTTCGTCGAACAGCGCTTCGGCCATCTGGCGGGCCGCTTCCGACATGCCGTCCTCAAGGGACGAGAGTGCTTTGCCCTGCTGATCGACGCCCTGCTTCCAGGCGCCCGCGCGCAATGCGCCTTCCGCCTGACGCATGGCGGCCGTGGAGTCCTGCAGGCCTTCCGAACTTTGCCCAGTCATCTGCTCCATCTGTTTCATCAGGCTCTCAAGCTGCTGGCGGATATCTTCCTGGCTTTGTGCGGCCTCCTTCGCCGCGGCTTCGCCGTTCTGACCTTGCTGCGGTTGGCCTTGTTGATTGCCCTTTTGCGGGCTCTGTCCCTGGTTGCCGGCTTGCTGCGATTGGCTCTGACGCTGCTGCCCTTGTTGACCCTGCTGTCCCTGTTGTCCTTGCTGATCGCGCTGAGCCTGCTTGAAATTCTTGTCCAGAAGCTCTGACTGTTTCTTAGCCAGGTCGCGCATGTCTTGCAGCATGCGCTCGGCGGCCTGTACCTGCTGACTGTTCTGCTGGTTGCCGGCGGAATTGTTGCGGAGATCATCAAGTTCCGCCTGCAATTCGGCGAACGCCTTTTTTGCGTCGTCGTTCGAACCCATCTGCGACAGTTGACGGAGTTGTTCAGCCAACTGGGCGATGTCCGCCGAGCGCTGTGCGTTGTCTTCCTTGGCGCTGAAGCTGGATTTCTGGTTGCCGCCGTTTTCGTTCACCGCTTGCTGGTATTCCTCTACGGCCTGTTGAAGTTCGCTCACCAGCTTATCGATTTCCTCCTGTGATGCGCCGCGGTCAATGGCGTTGCGCAAGGCTTGTTCGGCGGCGCGCAGGCGCTGCTCGGCCACGGCGACGTTGCCATCCTCGATGCGGACGGCGGAGTTCCACAGAAGCTCCGGTGTCGACTGCGCGGCCTGATCCGGTGTCTCCTCGGTGAAACGGAACCGTGTCGTCGACAGCGCGAGATGAACAAGCGGATCGGCGCCGAAGCTTTTCGGATCGGCGAGGATTTTATTGACCGCCTCTAGCGCGGGCGGCACGGCGTCCCGGGGATTCACGAACAGGCCTTTGCGCACGCGGGCGAGTTCCCGCGCCACCGGGTGGGTGAATGCGCGTTCCGGCAGCGTCGCTTCAAAGATATCGCTGTGGCCGGTCAGGCCTGCGACGTCGGTGGCCACCAGTTGCACGCTCACCTTCATGCCCGCCCACGGCAGCGCCGTGAGATCGTTCAGCGAACTCTGCTGAATATCCTTCGGCGAGAACGGCGGCAGTTGGATCGGGACCTCGATCGGCTTCGCGGCCTCTCCACTTGGAACGCGGTGCAGAACCGCTTTCAGGCTTGCGAGGCCGTAATCGTCCTTGGCGTCGTAGTCGATGCGGAAACGCCAGCGCGCACCCTGGTTCGGGGTCGTCGTGAACGCCACCGTGGGCGGCATGTCGCCGATCCAGTTCACATCCCAGCCGACGATGGTGCGCGCGCCGCTCTTGATCTCGAGCCGATCTGTTTCCGTCAGCGCCATCTCGCCGCGTTGGCTTTGATCGGCAAGCCGGTCCAGCTTGAATTTGTCGTCGTCCAGCACGAGCGACGCATCACGCGACGCGCCGGTCACCATCACAAGGGCCTTACTGCCCGCCGGGATATCCAATGTATCCGGGTTTTTGGTGCCGGTGGGCGCGGGCAGTTCGATATACAGGGGCGATCGATTGGTGTAGGCGGGCGGCGTGATCCACAATTTCACGGCCGCCTTGCCGGCGTCGTCGCCAAGGAACGGCAGGAAGCCCCGCAGCATCCGGTCGCTCACATGCCCCCAGGCGCTCGCAAAACCGATGGCGAGCACCAGTATGACCACGGCGCGCGCCGCGAAGCGGTCCCGGCCCGCCACGCCGGGCGCGGGGCCCGCGCTCCGCAGCCGGTCGAGATCGTCTTTCGCGCGCCGTTGATGCCGGCGCCAGAGCAATTGCTGTACCGCGTTGGCGCCTGCGGCGAGGGAATCCTCGACAGTCGTTAGAGGCCGGTGTTTAACCGGGGACAGCGTCTCAAGGCGCACGCGTGCTTCGGCGCGTGTCGGCCAGGCGAAGTCTTTCAAGTGGCGTGAGGCGAGGTAAGCGATGCCGCCGGCGGCGGCCAACAGCACGGCGATATGAGCGGCGAGCGGAAGCGCGGGTAAAAGATCGGTCAGGATGACGGCGACGAAGACGCCGATCAACGCGGCGCTCACCCAAAGCCGCGCCCACAGCCTCTCCCATGCCAGCGCCAGCCATGCCAGCGCGAGCCGGCGCTGGATCGTCAGATCCTCACGCATATTGAGGGAAAGGTTCTCGGGCTCATCGGACTGCATCCGGCCAGTCTATGGGTTTGACCGGGGGCGTTCAATGAAACCCCTGCAAGGTAAAAGCGCGCTTTTTAGCTGTTACGACAGCCAGGGGGGCAGCTGCTCCAGGGCCATCATCTGGTCGAATGTGGGCCGTCTGCGCACAACCGCGAAACTGTTGCCCTTCACCAGCACCTCCGGGATCAGGGGTCGGGCGTTATAGGTCGAGGACATCACGGCGCCATAGGCTCCTGCGGTCATGAAGGCGACCAGATCGCCCGTTTCAACCTCGGGAAGCTGGTAGTCTTGCGCGAATCGGTCGGCGGTTTCGCACACAGGACCCACCACGTCGACAGGGGACACATTGGCGGCCATCGCGCGCTCATAAACCGGCAATATCTCGTGCCGCGCGCCGTACATCGCCGGGCGGATCAGGTCGTTCATCGCCGCGTCGAGGATCATGAAGCGGCGGGTTGTTCCGTCTTTCAAACCAATGACGCGCGAGACCATCACGCCGGCGTTGCCGACGATGAGGCGGCCTGGCTCAAACGTCAGCTTGCAATCCAGTTCGCCGAGCGTGCGCTTCACCATCGCGGCATAATCGGCGGGCGATGGCGGTGGTTCCGCACTGTGGTCGTACGGCACGCCCAATCCGCCGCCCAGGTCGAGATGGTCGATTGGGATGCCTTCAGCGCGCAGCATGAGCGCCAGATCACGCACGCGCAGAAAAGCAGCCTCGAACGGCGCAAGGTTGGTGATTTGCGAGCCGATGTGCACCGCGATCGCACTCGGGATGATCCCCGGTAGTTCGCGGGCCTTGCGGTACATCGCCGGCGCCAGCGTCCAGTCGATGCCGAACTTGTCGTCTTTCCGGCCTGTTGAGATCTTGTCGTGCGTACCCGCAGCAACGTCGGGATTGACGCGCAGCGCAACGCGCATCTGCCTATTCAGTTGGGCGGCGGCGCTGCTTATGCGGCGCAGTTCGTCCTCGGACTCGACGTTCATCTGACCGACGCCGGTTGCCAGCGCGAGACGGATTTCCGCATCGGTCTTGCCAACGCCGGAGAACACGATCTTCGCCGCGGGTACGCCGGCTTTCAGCGCGATTTGAAGTTCGCCGCCCGAGACGACGTCGGCCCCGGCGCCGATTCCCGCCAGCGTACGCACAACTGCGAGATTGCTGTTTGCCTTCATCGCGAAGCAGACGGTCACATCCATCGTGCCGAAGGCGTCGCGGAACACCGCGTAGTGACGCGTCATGGTAGCGTGTGAGTAGCAATAGAAAGGCGTGCCCACTTCCTTCGCGATTTGCGGCAGCGGGACGTCTTCGGCGTGCAGGACGCCGTTTGTGTAGGTGAAGTGGTGCATGGCTCTAAATCTTATGGACGCGGATAAGTCTGCGGGTAGCTGGCGCCTTCTGGCACATCCAGAGGGCCTTTCTTACCGCATGCGGAAAGGTTGGTCAGCGCCAGGAAAAGGGCGAGAGCGAAAGCGCAATGTTTGATCATTTCGCGTTTCCTAAAAAGCGTTCGCGCGCTGAGAGTACCTGAGCGCGCACGTTTGCGGGAGCCGTCCCGCCAAAGCTATTGCGGCTTGCCGCGGAAGCCTCCGCTGTCAGAACCGTGAATACGTCCTCGGTGATGCGGGGCTCCACGGTCTGCATGTCGGCGAGCGTCAGCTCGGAAAGATCGCAGCCCTTGCTTTCGGCAAGCTTCACGACGCGGCCCGTGATGTGATGGGACTCGCGAAACGGCACGTTCAGCTTTTGCGTTACCCAGTCGGCGAGGTCGGTCGCCGTGGTGAAACCGGCGCTGGCGCTGGCTTTCATGCGCTCGGTGACGGGCTTCATATCGACGACCATACCCGCCATCGCGGCTAGGCAAAGCTCCAAGGTGTCGAACGCCGCGAAGACGGCTTCCTTGTCTTCCTGCATATCCTTCGAATAGGTCAGCGGCAGACCTTTCATGACCGTCAACAGCGTGAACAAGCTGCCGAACACGCGGCCGGCCTTCGCGCGCACGAGTTCGGCGGCGTCCGGGTTGCGCTTCTGCGGCATCATCGAACTGCCTGTCGAGAAGGCGTCCGAAAATTTGATGAAACCGAACTGCGCGCTCGCCCAGATCACCATCTCCTCGGCGAAGCGCGACATGTGGGTCGAAAGGATGCTGGCGGCTGCCAGGAACTCGAGCGCGAAGTCGCGGTCCGACACGGCATCCATTGAGTTCGCCATGGGACGGTCGAAGTCCAATTTCTCGGCCGACATGTGACGGTCAATCGGGAACGACGTGCCCGCGATGGCGCCCGCGCCCAGCGGACATTCATTGAGACGCTTGCGTGCATCGGCGAAGCGGCCCCGGTCGCGGCCGAGCATTTCGACATAAGCGAGCAAATGATGGCCGAAAGAGACCGGCTGCGCGGCCTGCAAGTGCGTGAAGCCCGGCATGATGGTGCCCGCTTCCGCCTCGGCCTTGTCGATCAACACGCTCTGCAGCTTCTTGATCTCGTCGTCCACCGTATCGATGGCGGCGCGCACCCACATGCGGAAATCGGTCGCGACCTGGTCGTTGCGCGAGCGGGCCGTATGTAACCGCCCGGCGGGTTCACCGATCAAGTCCGACAGGCGGCTTTCAATATTCATGTGAACGTCTTCAAGGCTGCGCTTAAAGACAAAGCTGCCCATCGAGATGTCTTTCTCGATCCGGGTCAGGCCTCCCTGGATCGCCTCGCCGTCGGCCTTCGAAATGATCCCCTGGGCGACGAGCATGGAGCAGTGCGCGCGACTGCCGCGCACGTCCTGCTTGGCAAGACGCTGATCAAATCCAACGGAGGTGTTGATTTCCTCCATGATTGCAGAGGGGCCGGCGGCAAATCGCCCTCCCCACATCTTGCTTGTCATATGTTAACCTTAGGTCTGAGGCCGCCGCTCGTTAGCCGGGCGCCGCCCACGTTAGGGAGACGATATGAAAAGTGTAAAACGCTTCGGTTTCGCGCTGCCGGCCTTTGGTTTGGCGGTGATTATCACTGCCACGGCGCTGGTGGCAAGCCGTCCGGGTTTTCAGCCCGTGGCGCCTGCTGCGGCGGCCGAATCGGAAAAAATAGACCCCAAGGATTTCACTTGGCACGAGAAGCCGGTCCCCGCGCCCGCAACGGTCTTTAAGGACGCAAATGACGCCGACAAGACCCTCAAGGACTTTGGCGGCAAGGTTCTGATTGTGAACTTCTGGGCGACCTGGTGCGCGCCCTGCGTGAAGGAAATGCCCGCCCTCGACCGCCTCAACGCCAAGCTTGGCGGCAAGGATTTCCAGGTTCTAGCCATCAACCAGGAGCGTAATGGTGCGAAAGTGGCTCCGCCCTTTGTAGAAAAACAGGGCTGGAAGCTACCGCTCTACCTCGATGCCGCGACCGGTTTTTACCGCGACGCCAAACTGCGCGGTCTCCCGACCTCGATCATCATCGGAAAAAACGGGCAGGAGCTGGGCCGCGTCGAAGGTGAAGTCGTATGGGACAGCCCGGCGGTCGAGAAGATGGTACAGGACTTGATCAAGAAGCCTTAACGAACCTGGGCTCGATCAGCGTCACCGCTATTCCATCCTTCGTGAACCAGCGCTGCCACAACAGAACGGTCGCGAAAGCGATAAAGACGCTCATAACGACGTCCGCGAGATAGTGGGCCCCCACCACGATTCGGCTCATCGCGATGACGGTCGCGATCACCAGGAATAACGGCCGCAGAGGCGGAAACAGGAACGACAGCGCCAGCATCGCAGTCCAGATGGACTGCGTATGACCCGACGGGAAGCTGCTGTCGGCGATGGTCACGCCACCGAATGGCAGGAAATCGTTGGTGCCGTCCGCGAACAGGAACTTCGGCCGCTGGCGCCCGAAACCGAATTTCAGGGCGTTGATGAAGATGCCGGAGCTTGCCATGGAGGCGATCATGAACAACCAGGCCCGGACCTCCATGCGCTTGCGTGCGGGGTCGGGCTGCTTCGCTTTCGCCCCGTGGCGCAGAACCGCCGCAGCGATCCCGATCAGGCACAATGAATACCAGATGAAGCCGTTCGCGAAGTCGGTGATGGCGGCAAAAAAGCCGACCCAGGCCGTTTCGCGGTGCGCGTAGAAGAACTGGGCGAGCGGGATATCGATCCAGTGGATCAGCGCGGCAGCGGCGATCGCGGTCGCAACACCCCACAGCGCCAAGGCGCGGTGTAAGGGATCGGACATCATGGTTGTATCTCCCGCGGGGTGATCGTGACGACGCTCAGGGCCACCGGATCGCCCCGCGAATAATTATAACCTTCGATATCGGCAAGTTTACGCATCGCGCCACCTGTTCCAGCGACGGAACGTGTAACCGCATCGAGATGCTCGGCTTCAATAACGCCGATCGCGCCGGGATGGGAAAGTAAATAGTCCGTGACGCTTGCGGTGCTCGTCAGGATCGTGTCGGTGCCGAGAAGGAAGACGGCGGAGGGTTCGCTATAACCTGCCATTGCGATCGGGCTTTGCGTGCCCGCGCGATGCTGCGCGATGGCTCCGGCCAAGCGCGTGCTGATGGCGAGATCGTTGAGGCTCGGAATTACGCCGCCGGACAAGAACGCCGCGAACGCCGCTGCGGCCACTCCCGTAAGAGCGATTGTCCTCGTATGCGCCCACGTCGCCAGCGCAAGAACTGCGCCGACCGCAAGAACGAGAGCGCTCATGCCCGCCATCGCTATATCGCCGCCGTATTCCTGGGCGGCGAAAATGATCCCCCCCCCGAGCGCAAGGGTCACTGCCGCCCACAGCCCGCGATAGATACGCCCGGACATGGTGCGCATCAGGCCCTGCAAGGCGTTGCTGCGGAGGGCAATGGCGGTCAATAGGGCGAGCGCCGGAAACGTCGGTAGCGTGTAGTGCGGCAGTTTGGTCGGGACCAATTCGAACATCACCCATGTGCCGACAAGCCACGCCAAGCAGAAACGAACCGTGGGTTCCGCGCGGCGGCGCCAGCCAAGGACAAGAGCAAAAGGCGCCAACAGCGACCACGGCCAGAAGGTGATCAAGCTCGCGAGGGTATGTGTGCCTGGAAACGCGCCGTGACTTTCCTGTCCACCGATGAGTTTCGGGATCAGATCGCCCCGCACGGCTTCGACGATGAAATTGTTTCCCCCCGCACTTCCGCCACCGTTCGATGACGCCAGCAGCCATGGAAGGGTCAGCGCCAGCAAGAGCGGAATCCCGATCAGGGGACGCGCCTGTTTCAACCACCTTACCCCCCGATCGGCGATGCCCAGCGCGGCGACGGTGAGGAGGACGACCACCAGCGAAACCGGCCCTTTCACGAGCGTTCCGACCGCGAGGCTGATCCAGAGCGCGAGGGCGACGGCAAAGCGCGCACCCTCGCGGCGCACGTACATCACCGCCAGTGCCCCCATGGCAACGGTCGTTGCCGCGAGAAGCGTGGCATCCGTCTTTGCGATATGCGCCTCGATCACTACCATGAAGCTCGTGGCGAGAATCCCTGCGGCGGTGAATCCTGTCGCCGCGTCGCTGATGCGCCGCGCGAACGCGAAACTCCCCATGACGGCGAGCCATGCGGCGAGCACCGAGGGAATGCGGTAAGGCCAATAAGTCGAAAGATCCCGACCGGCAATTTTCACGGCGGCGGTTTGCAGCCAGTGGATGCCGGCGGGCTTTTTGTTACGCGGCTCATCTTGGAAGTGGATGTGGATGTAGTCGCCGGTCTCGATCATCTGCTTGGTCGCTTGCATGAACCGCGCTTCGTCGCGGTCCGTCGGCGGGATCGACGCCAAGCCTGGCAGGTAAAGCAGCGCGCAGAGGACTGAAAGGATCAGGTAAGGGCGGGGCCCCCCTGAGGCGAATTTATCGATGAAAGAGGGCGCCTGAAGGTCCGCTGGCTGGGAAGAAGGGATGGAGGCGGACACGAGCGGATGCGGCTACCGGGTGGGGACGGGTTCGGGTCCACTATAATCATAAAAGCCCTTGCCCGTCTTACGGCCGAGCCATCCGGCTTCGACATATTTCGCCAGCAGGGGGCAGGGACGGTATTTGGTATCCGCCAAGCCATCGTGCAGCACCGACATGATGGCAAGGCACGTATCGAGGCCGATGAAATCGGCGAGTTCCAGGGGGCCCATTGGGTGATTCGCGCCCAGCTTCATGGCGCTGTCGATGGCTTTCACGGTGCCGACACCTTCGTACAACGTATAGATCGCTTCGTTGATCATGGGGATCAGGACGCGATTGACGATGAAAGCCGGGAAATCTTCCGACGAAACGGCGTGCTTGCCGAGCTTTTCGGCGAACACACGCACAGCCGCGAACGTCGATTCTTCGGTCGCGATTCCTCGGATGAGTTCCACCAACTTCATCACCGGGACCGGATTCATGAAATGCAGACCCATGAAACGGTCCGGGCGGTCAGTCACGGCAGCCAGGCGGGTGATGGAGATCGAAGACGTGTTCGAGCAGAGGATCGCGTCCTTCTTCATGGACGGGCATAGATCGCGGAAGATCTTCTTCTTGATCTCTTCGTTCTCGGTCGCCGCTTCGATCACAACATCGCGTTCGCCGAGCGCCGAGAGTTCGCTGGCCGTATTGATGCGTGCAAGCGCGGCCGTCCGGTCGGCTTCGCTGACGAAACCTTTGTTTACCTGCCGGGCGATGTTTTTCTCGATGTTCGCGACGCATTTCTTCAGCTGCTCGGAATTTACGTCGAAGAGCAGGACGTCAAATCCGGCGAGCGCGCAGACATGCGCGATGCCCGCGCCCATCTGGCCCGCGCCAATGATGCCGACTTTGGCGATGACGATGGGAGTTTTCGCGGCAGCTTGGTTCATCGTATCCGTCCTGCAAACTAACTCTAAAAAGGACGCCTAAACTTGAAGAAGGTATCCGCGGCTTAAAGTGACTTGGTCAGTTCCGGAACGATCTGGAAGAGATCGCCCACGAGACCATAGTCAGCCACCTGGAAGATTGGCGCTTCAGGATCCTTGTTGATCGCCACGATCACTTTGGAGTCCTTCATGCCGGCCAGATGCTGGATCGCGCCCGAGATACCGACGGCGATATAAAGTTCCGGCGCGACGATCTTGCCGGTCTGGCCGACTTGGTAGTCATTGGGTACGAAACCCGCGTCGACCGCGGCGCGCGAAGCGCCGACACCGGCGCCCAGTTTGTCCGCCAGCGCTTCGATGATCTTGAAGTTCTCGCCCGAACCCATGCCGCGGCCGCCGGAAACGACGATGCGCGCGCTGGTCAGCTCGGGACGTTCGGATTTCGACAGCGCCTGGCTGACGAAGGTCGATACACCCGGATCGGCGGCGGGAGCGGCGTTCTCGATGGCGGCGGATCCGCCTTCGGTCTTCGCTTTCTCGAAAGTAGAACCGCGAACCGTTACAACCTTCTTCGCGTCTTTCGACTGCACAGTGGCAAGGGCATTGCCGGCGTAGATCGGCCGCACAAATGTATCGGCGGACACGACTGCCGAGATGTCTGAAATCTGCGCGACGTCCAGCAGCGCGGCGACACGCGGCATGACGTTCTTGCCGGCGCTCGTCGCCGGAGCGACGAGGTGGCTGTAACCGCCGGCGAGGCTGACGATCAGCGCGGCGAGCGGTTCAGCCAATGCATTGGCGTATTGAGCAGCGTCGGCGACGAGCACCTTCGCCACGCCGGGAATCTTCGCGGCGGCCTCAGCAACGGCGCCGCAGCCTTGGCCCGCAACGAGGATATGAATGTCGCCGCCCATTTGTTGAGCCGCGCTCACAGCGCTGAGGGTCGAGGCTTTCAGGCTGGCATTATCGTGGTCGGCAAGGACGAGGGAAGTCATCCGATCACCTTCGCTTCATTCTTGAGTTTATCGACAAGGGCCGCGACGTCGGCGACTTTCACGCCGCCTTGACGCTTCGCCGGCTCTTCAACTTTCAGCGTCGTGAGGCGCGGGCTGACATCGACGCCGAGCGCATCGGGCGCCATTGTGTCGATGGTCTTCTTCTTCGCCTTCATGATGTTCGGCAACGACGCGTAGCGCGGTTCGTTGAGGCGCAGGTCCGTGGTGACCACCGCCGGAAGTTTCAAATTGATGGTTTCAAGGCCGCCATCGACTTCGCGCGTAACGGCGACACTGTCGCCTTCGAGAGCGACCTTCGAGGCGAATGTGCCTTGCGGCCAACCCAGCAGGGCTGCCAGCATCTGGCCGACCTGATTGGAATCGTCGTCGATAGCCTGCTTGCCGAGCACGATGAGATTAGGGCTTTCCTTGTCCACGACCGCCTTCAGCACCTTCGCGACCGCCAGTGGCTGAACTTCCGCATCGGTCTGCACCAAGATGCCGCGATCGCCGCCCATTGCCAGCGCGGTGCGGATGGTTTCCTGCGCCGCCTGAGGACCGATGGACACGATCACGATTTCGGTTGCCTTGCCGGTTTCCTTGAGGCGAACCGCCTCTTCGACTGCGATCTCGTCGAAGGGGTTCATCGACATTTTGACGTTGGCCAGTTCGACGCCAGTCTTATCCGCTTTGACGCGAACTTTGACGTTGTAGTCGACGACCCGTTTGATTCCGACGAGTATTTTCATTGTATTCGAACCTGTTCCCCCGAAAACCGCGAATGTGGTGGACGGAATTGACGCCCAGCGGGTGCCCGGCCTGACGCCGGTCTACATGTTTTTTCAGCTTGGAAAGGGCAACACAACTAGTTCGTCATATCTGGGGTGTCAAACGAAATAATGCTGCGTTGCAGCATCTAAGAAACGCACATCTTACCCGCGTTTTTATTCCCGGTTCGCGCCGGGTACCCATAGTACGTCGCCGACGCTGGCCGCATTGACGTGGCGTGAAAGCACGAACAGGTGATCGGAGAGCCGATTGGCATAAGTGAGAGCCAACGGATTGACTGTTTCATGCTCCATGAGCGCGGTGATATCGCGCTCGGCCCGACGTATAACGGTTCGCGCGATATGCAAAAACGCCGCTGCTGGCGCACCGCCCGGCAAGACGAAGGATGTAAGTGGCGCGAGTTCGCCGTTCATCTCATCGATCTCCCGTTCCAAGCGGTCCACCTGGGCTTGCACGATCCGCAGAGCCCTCCCCGGCGCTTCGTTCTCACGGCTTGGCGTGCACAAGTCGGCGCCGAGATCGAAAAGATCGTTTTGGATACGTGACAGCATGGCGTCGCGTCGGCTATCGGCGGGGTCTTTTGTGTGAAGGCGCGCGACGCCGATGGCGGCGTTTGCTTCATCGACGGTGCCGTAAGTCGCCACGCGGAGGTCGTGTTTCCTAACCCTTGAGCCGTCGCCGAGCGACGTCTCGCCCTTATCGCCGCCGCGCGTATAGATTTTTGTCAGCTTGACCATGGTTCCCCGGGGTGCTGCGCAATGTTACGCTCAGTGCGCTGGACAATGCAAAAGGCTTCATTGGTGACGCGCGTCACACCAACTCTTTCGGTCTATCTGGGCTGGCACTTCATCCTGTCCTTTATAGGCCTGCTCGCTGTGATCTCCGGGCTGATTCTTCTGTTCGACACCATCGAGCTGATGCGCCGCGCCGTGGGCGACGAAAATCTTCCTTTCGCCACCGTCCTCGGCATGGCGCTTCTGAAAATGCCGCACACGGTGCAGGCGGTGCTGCCCTTCACCGTGATGATTGCGATGATGTTCGCGCTGTTCCGCCTCTCGCGCAGTCATGAACTGGTCGTCATGCGTTCGGCGGGCGTTTCTGTTTGGCAGTTCTTGGCTCCGGCCCTGATCCTCGCAGGCCTTCTCGGCGTTCTCAACCTCGCTGCCATCGATCCCCTCGCTGCGACGATGTACGAAAGTTATCAGCGCATGGACCAGACGCTCCTGCGCAAGAACGCGGCCAGTCTCAACATCGGCAAGGCGGGTTTATGGCTGCGCGAGGAGCGGGACAATCGCGGCGTCGTGGTCCACGCCGCCACGGTGCGTCAGGACGGCGGTGCGCTTCAACTCAGCGATGTCTCCATCTTCCGCACCGATGCGTCCGAGAAATTTGAAGGGCGTTACAACGCAGAGAAGGGGGAGCTTGCCGGTGGGCAGTTCCGTCTGCGGAACGTCTGGGACATGGAGCCGGGCCGTCCGGCGATCTTCCGCGATACGCTGGATTTGCCGACCGCGATCACCTTCCAGCAGGTCGAGAACAGCTTCGCGCCGCCGGAGACGCTTTCATTCTGGGAACTCCCCGCCTTCATCAAGTTTTCGCGCGCCTCGGGATTCTCCGCTCTACCGCACCGGCTCTACTGGCATTCATTATTGGCGACCCCGTTCCTGCTGTGCGCGATGGTGCTTGTGGCCTCCGTGTTCTTCCTGACCTCCAACGCGCGTCTGGCCGGATGGACAGCGCGCGGCATCGCGGGCGTGTCGACGGGTTTTCTATTCTACTTCTTCAGCCGTTTTACCTACGCGCTGGGCCTCTCGGCGACTTTGCCGCTCGCGCTGGCCGCCTGGGCGCCGACGGCTGTCGCAGGATTGCTGGGTCTTGCTTATTTGTTCCACCGCGAGGACGGCTGACGATGAAGGATCTCCTCGCGCGCGAGATGCGCGATCATCCGGTGCGTTGGGCGATCGCTGCTCTATGTCTGCTGATGTTCGTTCCGGGTCTCGACATCGCTTTCAGCGGATTGTTCTACCGGGGCGGTGCGGGCTTCTATCTCGACCGCGCGCGCTTTTTCATCTTTGTCCGCGAGGCGGCGCCGACCATCATCATCGGCACCCTGATTTTTTGCCTGCTTCTATGGATCGCCGGTCTTTTATTCCGTCAGGCCTTTCTCGGGATCACAACGCCGCGGATGGTTTACCTTATCGCGACCCTCGGGATTGGGCCCGGCCTTCTCGTTGAAACGATCCTCAAGTCGCATTGGGGACGCGCGCGCCCCAACGACACCATCTTCTTTGGTGGTCATGCGGCCTTTACGCCGCCGGGCTGGATTGCGAACGAGTGTTCGCACAATTGTTCTTTCACGTCCGGCCACGCCGCGATCGGTTTTTGGCTTACCGCCTACGCCTTCTTATTGCCGAAGGAATGGCGATTGACCGGGGTGCTGATAGGTCTCGCGTGCGGTGCGGTGATCGGCCTCGTGCGCGTGATTCAGGGCGCGCATTTCCTGAGCGACATCGTATTCGCCGGTGCGTTCGTGCTGGCCGTGAACGCGGGACTCGCGCAACTCATGCTGCGGCGTGGTGAGGCGCGGCAAGCGTGAAAGACAAGGCGGCAGGTGTATTCAAGCGGATCGCGGGGGCTATCGCGCCGGGGCGCGGCAACCCTCTCGGTGTCACATGGCAGCCGGACAGTGCGCTCTATCCACGCCTCTTGTCGTGTGATCCGCAATTGCTTGCCGGCCGCCCCGGCCTTTACCTTCTCTGGCATTTGGGCGTACGCCCGCAGTGGCTGCGCGTCGGATTTGCAAAAGACCTCGGCGCGGCGTCGGCGCATTTATCTAAGACGCCGGAGATCGCTGCTTTCATCCCTCATGATGGACCTTTTTTAAGCTGGGCATTTTGTGCGCCCGACGCCGCTCCAGGGCTTGTGAACTTCCTCGTGAGTCGATTGAATCCCGCCCTCCAGGATCTTGTGCTTGAATGCGACACGATCATTGATCTCGCGGCGGCGCCGACGGCCTGTGCGCTGCCTCCTGGAACTAAAGATATCCAAAAGCATTGAGTATCCATGCTGATCGCCACCAACGCCCCGCTGTCCCTGAGCCAGGCAAATACGCGGGCCGGTCAGCCGCCTGTCCATATTGCCGGCGTCGCCACCGCCTATCCGCCGCATTGCTTCACGCAAAGTGACGCCCTCGCGGCGGCGGGACGAATTTTTGGCCATGCGCCGGAGCTCATGGAGCGTATGGCGTCGGCCTATGGAAACGCAGGTGTGCAAACACGCTATTCCTGCGTTCCACTTGAGTGGTACGGCGCGCCGCACGGCTGGCCCGAGCGCGCGCGTCTCTATGAGGAACATGCGCTCGCCCTATTGACGGAGGCGGGCAAAAAAGCGCTCACGGCTGCAGGTGTTCCGGCAAAGGACGTTGCTGCGACCGTGACCGTCTCTTCCACAGGCATTTCCACACCGAGCCTCGACTCGCTCTTGCAAGGCCCACTCGGCCTCTCACCATCGACGCAACGCTTGCCGGTTTTTGGGCTCGGCTGTGCGGGCGGAGCGATTGGTCTCGCGCGTGCGAGCGCCATGGCGCGCGCCATGCCGGGCCAGTGGATCCTTTTTCTCTGCGTTGAACTGTGCGGCCTGACGTTCCGCGCCGCCGACGACAGCAAACAGAACATTATCGCAACCGCCATCTTCGGTGACGGCGCGGCGGCCGTTCTCCTGCGCGTCGACGGCGCGCGCGAAGGATTTCCTTCGTTTGCGCGCATTCATGCGTGGAGTGAGCACACGTGGCCTGAAACGCGCGACATTATGGGCTGGCGAGTCGAGGATGATGGGCTTGGTGTGATTTTCTCGCGCAGCATTCCGCACCTCGTACGCACGAAGCTGCGTCCCGTGACCGACGCTTTCCTGCGCGACTGTGGTCTCGCCCAGGAAGAACTCGCGGGAATAATCGTTCATCCAGGCGGAGAAAAAGTCCTCGAGGCGCTAGAAAGCGCATATGCCCTCGCTCCGGGCAGCCTCGTTCATGCCCGTGCTGTCCTTGCTGAACGCGGGAATATGTCGGCGGTGACGGTGCTCGCGGTACTCGAACGCACACTCGCGGCCGGTGCGGCGGGGCCCCATCTCATGACCGCGCTCGGTCCCGGCTTTTCCGCCGCCGCCTGTCTCCTTGATCTGGGCTAGGCCATGATGGGCAGCATCGCCGCGCCGGATTGGTTCGCCTACGCGATCTTGCTCCTGGTGGCTGGGCAACGCCTCGGCGAGCTGGTAATCGCCAAGCGCAATACCGCTGCGCTCTTGGCGCGTGGCGCTGTCGAGATCGGCGCGCCGCACTATCCTCTTATTGTAGCGCTGCATACGATCTGGCTCGTCGCGCTCGCGGGATGGGTGACGCTGAAGTCCCCGGCGGTGAACCCTGCGTTGCTCGCGGTGTTCGCCTGCCTCCAGGCGGCGCGGCTTTGGGTGTTGTGGTCGTTGGGCCCCTACTGGACGACGCGCATTATCACGCTACCAGGGGCGCCGCTTGTCCGGCGCGGACCCTACCGTTTTGTAAGGCATCCGAATTATCTGGTGGTCGTTTTAGAAATCGCGGTGCTGCCATTGGTCTTCGGCGCGTGGGCCTTGGCGGCGATCTTCTCCCTTATGAATGCCGCGATTCTCTATGTGCGCATCCGCGCTGAGAATCGGGCACTTGCCGCGCGCCGCTGACTCTTACTCTGCGTCACCCAACAGAGCCCTGCGGGCGA
Source organism: Rhodospirillaceae bacterium (assembly GCA_041906145.1). GTDB lineage: Bacteria > Pseudomonadota > Alphaproteobacteria > Rhodospirillales > Rhodospirillaceae > SHVO01. The sequence continues at coordinate 90,876 of JAYRJU010000002.1, forward strand.
TCGCGTAGGCGAAGCCGGCGCGGCCCAGTGCGGCCAGTTCTTTCTTTTGTTTCTTCGCGCGTTCTTCTTTGTCCGTGGGCGGCTTGCCATACGCGCCGAAACGCCGCCGTTTGGCATAGGCGACAGCGGCGTCAAGACTGGCATCCTCTCCTTCATCGTTTTCGGCCGTCTCTTTCATTACTTGCTCGATGAGTGGTCGTGAAACGCCCTTTGCCGCTAAGAGCGCGCGGATGCGTCCCGGCCCGCGGCCAAGGCGCCGCAGGGATGCCGCACGGTCCGCGGCGTAACGGGCGTCGTTGACAAGGCCGAGGCGCACCAACCGCGCGACGACGTCCTCGATCCAGCCGTTCATCTCGGCGGTTTCGCCGCCGTGAGTCCGGCGCGCGCGCTCGGCCCTGCGGGCCAGAACCCGCCGCAGGTGGGCCGAGGTTGTGGCGAACCGCTCGATATAAAAGCGCGCGATATTCTCCAGCCGCCGCTGTGTCATTTTGCGAGGGGCAGCCTTGCGTGCGGGGCGTTGTGGTTCCGTCATGGCCGGGGCATCATGGCGCTCAAGGTAAGAGGACTGCAATGCGCGATCAGACGGCACAAAACCCCGCCGCCTTCACGGCGCCCCACCCGCGCACCATGGGCTCGGTCAATTGGCGGGGTATGTGGGAGCTATACCTGAAGGAAGTCCGGCGCTTCTGGAAAGTGGTTTTCCAGACAGTCGCCGCGCCGGTCATCACCAGTCTGATGTTCCTCCTTGTCATGGTCTTCGCGTTCGGCCGCGGGGGGACGGTCCACGGCTTTCCCTTCGGCGACTTCCTCGTTCCGGGTCTGGTGATCATGACCATGATCCAGAACGCCTTCGCCAACACGTCGTCGTCGATTCTCGTCTCCAAGGTCCAAGGCAATATCGTCGATGTGCTGATGCCGCCCCTGAGCGCGCTGGAACTGACGGTGGCTTGGACGCTTGGTGGCGTCACACGTGGCCTTGCGGTAGGCGCGGTCTGCGCCGGAGTGATGGCATTCTTCGCCGATATCCACGTCCACAGCATTTCGCTCATTCTGTTTCACGCGGTGGCCGGTTGCCTCCTGATGTCGTTGATCGGCATAGTCGCGGCGGTCTGGGCGGAGAAATTCGATCACATGGCGGTGGTGACCAACTTTGTCGTCACGCCCCTGACATTTCTGTCCGGCACGTTTTACACCATTGACCGCTTGCCGCCGTGGGCGCAGTTCATCGCCCACTACAATCCGTTTTTCTACAATATCGATGGTTTCCGTTACGGGTTCCTCGGTCAGCCCGCGAGCAATCACATCCCCGGCGTCATCATTTTGACGGCGCTTTGCGTCGTCGCCACCTTCTGCACGTACGGCGTGATCCGCAGCGGATACAAGCTGAAAGCCTGAGCGGCGGGCGCGGGGCAATCGTTGACAAACCCCGGCGTAGGCGTATGAAGGATGAGGCGGGCGGTCTTAGGGCCGCCCCAATTTTTTTCAGTCTTGTTTTCGTGGCTGGGTTTACCCGGCCGGGCTTCGCCAGTGAAAGGGCGACTCATGGCTATTTCCGCTGTGATGCCGGTATTCGCGAGAACCGACATCGCGTTCGAACGCGGCGAAGGTGCGTGGCTGATCGCCGCCGATGGTCGCCGATTCCTCGATTTTGCCGCCGGCGTGGCCGTGAATAGCCTCGGCCATGTACATCCGCATCTCGTCGCCAAGCTCAAGGAGCAGGCCGACAAGCTGTGGCATTGCTCGAATTTGTATCGCGTCGCCGGCCAGGAGAAGGTCGCCGGACGCCTGGTCGCCCATTCGTTCGCCGATACCGTCTTCTTCTGCAACTCGGGCGCCGAAGCCATGGAATGCGCCCTTAAAGTCGCGCGGCGCTATCACCAAGCGCAGGGCGCGAAGGAAAAGTACCGCGTCATTACCGCGCGCGGCGCTTTTCATGGCCGCACGTTGGCGACGATTTCGGCAGGCGGCCAGGAAAAGCACCTCGAGGGCTTTGCGCCAAAGATGGAAGGCTTCGATCAGGTCGCTTTAGGTAATCTCAATGAAGCGCGCGCGGCGGTGACACCGCAAACGGCCGCCGTGGTGGTCGAGCCGGTGCAGGGCGAGGGCGGCATCCTGCCGTGCGATCCCGACTACCTGCGTGGGTTGCGCGCCATGGCCGATGAGTTCGGCCTCCTGCTGATTTTCGACGAAGTACAGACCGGCATGGGCCGCACGGGCAAACTATTTGCCTATGAGTGGTCGGGCGTGACGCCGGATGTCATGGCTCTCGCCAAAGGCCTTGGCGGCGGGTTCCCTGTGGGGGCCTGTCTTGCGACCGAGCGCGCCGCGCAGTTCATGACGCCTGGATCTCATGGCTCGACGTTCGGCGGCAATCCGCTGGCGATGGCGGCGGCGGACGCGGTGCTCGACGTGATGTTCGCCCCGGGCTTCTTCGATGGGGTGAAAGCGGCGGCGGCGGCATTGTGGTCCGGCGTACAAGCCATCGCAGCGAAGTACCCCAAGGTATTCGCCGAGGTGCGCGGTAAAGGTCTGATGATTGGTCTTAAATGCGTGGGGCCAAATGGCGACATGGTATCTCGCCTTATGGCGAACGGTTTGCTGACGGTAGCCGCGGGCGACAACGTCGTGCGCCTCGTGCCGCCGCTCATCATCGGCGATGCCGAAATCAAGACGGCCATCGCGATCATCGAAAAATCAGCTGCGGAACTCGCGGCGGCTTAAGGCAAGCTTTACCGGCCCGGAGGGCCCACGATGTCGATTTCGCTGAAGCATTTCCTCGATCTTCATCTCCTCAGCGCCGAGACGTTGAGGTCCATCTTGAACAGCGCCGCCCGGCTTAAGGCCGCACAAGCCAAGCTCGGCGCGTCTGGTCAGCCGCTGGCGGGCAAGACGCTCGCGATGCTGTTCGAGAAACCTTCCACCCGGACCCGCGTTTCCTTCCAGGTTGGAATGCAGCAATTGGGCGGTCAAGTGATCGTGATGTCGCCGGAAAGCATGCAACTTGGCCGCGGGGAAACCATCGCCGACACGGCGCGAGTTCTGTCGCGCTACGTGGATGCAATCATGCTGCGCACCTCCGGCCCGGAGAAACTGCAGGAACTGGCCCAGCACGCAACGGTGCCAGTCATCAACGGGCTTACGGATGCGTCGCACCCGTGCCAGATCATGGCCGACATCATGACCTACGAAGAGCGCAAAGGACCCATCAAGGACGCGGTGGTGACATGGTCCGGTGACGGCAACAACGTCGCGACCAGCTTTATCCATGCCGCGAGCCTGTTCGATTTCGAACTCCGGCTTGCCTGTCCGGCGGAACTGCCGCCGTCGGCGGAAGCTCTGGCCTGGGCGAAGGCGCGCGGCGCGCGCGTGAGCGTCGGTACCGATCCGTTTGCAGCCGTGCGCGGCGCAGACTGCGTCGTCACAGACACTTGGGTCTCTATGGGCGACAAAACCGGCGATCGTCACGCGATGCTCGCGCCGTTCCAGGTGAACGAGCGCCTGATGAGCGCGGCGAAACCCGATGCGATTTTCATGCACTGCCTGCCCGCCCATCGCGGCGAGGAAGTGACAGAGGGCGTTTTTGAAAGCGCGCAGTCGGTAGTTTGGGATGAAGCCGAAAACCGGCTTCACGCACAAAAGGGCGTATTGTTGTGGTGTCTCACGTAACGGCCGCGGGCTTTTCCATGTTCACCGAAGATGTCTGTCAGCCGTTTATCATTGGCAATGGCGCGTTCCGGGGCCGGCTTGTGCGCCTTACGGGCGCGGTATCGGAAATCATCACCCGGCACAATGACCCGCCGGAAGTCTCGGCGCTGCTCGCCGAAGCCGTCGTAGCCGCGGTCGCGCTCGCCAGCGGTCTTAAGTACGACGGCGTCTTCACGCTGCAGATCCAGGGCAAAGGCCCAGTCGACACGCTCGTTGCGGATATCACCAGCGCTGGCGATATACGGGCCTGCGCCAAATATGATGCCGCCGAGCTTGCCGCCGACCTTGGCAAACCGCGCGCAGCCGGCTTAAGGCCGCAGCTCATGGGATCCTCAGGCCATCTGGCGTTTACGGTCGATCAGGGACCGGACACCGAGCGTTACCAAGGCATCGTCGCGCTATCGGGCGAAAGTCTCTCGGAATCCATCCACAATTATTTCCGTCAGTCGGAGCAGATCGCATCCGCGCTTAAGATCGCCGTGGGCGCGCCGCGCGACGGTGGTCCGTGGACGGCCGGCGCAGTGCTGATTCAGCGTATGCCGGAGGACGGCGGCCGGCCGGTCGATAAGGAAGAGGCCGAAGACGCCTGGCGGACGGCGGTTATCCTGCTCAGCAGCTTGAAGGATTCCGAACTTCTGGATCTTAACCTTTCGCCGGCGCAAATCTTAATGCGGCTGTATGCGACGGTCGGTATTGGACTTTTGGACCGCAAACCGATCCGCGCAAAGTGCCGTTGCTCGCGCGAGCGCAGCGAACGTATTCTTGCCTCATTTCCGGTGGAAGAAGTCAAATCATACGCGCAGGACGGTGTCGTCCATATGACATGTGAATTTTGTGGCACCGACTATGCGTTTTCGGAAAACGAGTTGACCCAGCTCGCCGAGCGTAACCGTACTCAATCTCTTCCTGAATCTCCCGAGGTGAAGTGATGAAGCGCCTGTATGTTTCGGTTCTGGCCCTCGCGGCCGTTGTTTTCGCGGCGCCGCTCGCGGCGGCCCAGGACACCATCAGCATTTTCCAAAGCGTAACGCCCATCGCCATCGACGCCAACAACATGGCCGTCGAAATGCAGAAGCGCCCTCCGGCAGAATATCCGCACGTCGGCCACCGCGCACCGGTGCCGCTGGAACAGGCGCTCGGCACGTGGGCGAAAAGCCGCTTCGCTCTGACGGGCGCGGGCGAGAACACGCTGCGTGTTACGGTTCGCGAAGCCGATATCGTCGAAAAACTTCTGCCTGTGAAAAAGGGTATCGCAGGATGGTTCCGCAGAGATCAATCGGCCGAATATGCGCTCAACGTCGATATCGCCGTCGTGCTGATCGATGCCAACGGCCGTCAACAGGGCACAGCCTCCGCCACCACCAGCAATTCAACGACTGTTCCAGAGGGCACCACCGATGCCGAGAAGCAGGCGGTGTGGGCCGAAATGATGAAGAAGGCGTTCGACAATCTCGATCGGGAATTGCTGCCGCGCGTACAGCAGACGATCGCGCGTGGCGCCGGCTGATCTACCTAGCTGCGCCCGACGATTGCCAGAAACTCGCGCCGCGTTGATGGATCGTCGCGGAAAGCGCCCAGCATCGTTGATGTGACCATCGCCACGCCTTGTTTATTGACGCCGCGGCTGGTCATGCACTGATGCTCGGCTTCGACGATGACCGCCACGCCGCGCGGCTTCAACACATCGTTGATCGCATTGGCGATCTGCGCGGTCATCTTTTCCTGAATCTGTAGACGCCGGGCGTAGGCTTCCACCACGCGCGCGAGCTTCGAGATGCCGACAACGCGCTTGTCCGGAAGATAAGCCACGTAAGCCTTGCCGGTGATGGGTACCATATGGTGTTCGCAGTGGCTGTGGAACTCAATATCCTTGAGTACCACCATCTCGTCGTACCCTTCGGTCTCCTCGAAGGTGCGGCGCAGGATTTCTTCCGGGTCTTGCTGGTACCCCTCGTAGAACTCCTCGTAGGATTTCACGACACGTTTCGGGGTGTCTTGCAGGCCTTCGCGGTCCGGGTCGTCGCCGGCCCAACGAATGAGCGTGCGTACCGCTGCTTCGGCGTCCTCGCGCGACGGCCGGTCGGCCCTGCCGCTCGGGGTGGAATCCTCGCTCACGCTCGATTTGCGAATATTCGTCATGGCCGCATCCTTTGCCGCGGCGCCCGCGGCGGTAGCAAATCGCCTAATTTATCGCAGCGGTATCATAAGGGCTGTCGAGCGAAAAGGCAGGGATCTCAATATCGAATTTCTCGCCAGTCGCGGTCGACATTTGATAGGTCCCGGCCATGATCCCCGACGGCGTCTCAAGAGGGCATCCGCTGGTGTATTCGAAGGTCTCGCCAGGCTTGAGGACCGGCTGCTCACCGACAACCCCCGCGCCCCGCACTTCCTGGAGGCGTCCGTGCTTGTCTGTGATCTTCCAGTGGCGGTTCAGAAGCTGAACCGTATCCTGCCCGCCGTTTTTAATGTTTACCCGGTACGCCCAGACAAAGTGGTCGTCCTCAGGCGAGGATTGCTCTTCAAGATAGAACGATCGCACCGAAACGGAGATGTCGCGGGTTACTTTTTCGTACATGGCCGAGTGACTACGTTATGACGGTCCGACTATAACGCCCCGAAACCGGACTTGCCAAATGGCTGGGGGCACACATGCGGGACGCATTTTCTGGCCGTCGACAGCCCGCATCCCACACGATGTAGAGGCGTGTGCGGCATGCTCATAACTTGTTAACGGGGCTTCGTGAAGGTTATATATCTGATTGCACAGGCTTGAAGTCCACATGTCCAATTCCTTCGCCGATTACGTAAAGACGTTTTTCGAGGCGCTCGCAGCAACCGTCGCGACCGACCGTCAGGGCAACGCGCTCTCGGTCGATGCGGGCATCGCCGGGGTGCACGACATCATGCGCCGGATCGCGCGCGGCACGGGCAAGGTCATGTTTGTCGGCAATGGCGGTTCGGCCGGGATTGCGGGGCATCTTGCGATCGATTTCGCTAAGAACGGCGGCGTGCGGTCCGTCACCTTCAACGACGCTTCTTCGCTGACTTGCCTCGGAAATGACCTTGGTTATGACCAGGTTTTCGCCAAGCAAATTGAAATGCAAGCTTTTGCCGGTGATGTGCTGATCGCGATCTCGAGCTCGGGCAACTCAAAGAATATCGTCAACGCCGCGCTCGCCGCAGCGAAGGCCAAATGCGATATCATCACCCTCAGCGGCTTTACAGAGGACAACGCGCTGCGCCGCCTCGGTGACATCAATTTCTTCGTAGCCTCAGGTGTCTACGGATTTGTCGAAACCGGTCATCAGGCGATACTGCACGCTATTCTCGACACAGCCATGGGCTGGACCACGGCGACGAAGGCGGTCCAGCCCCATAGTCCGGTGCGTTAGTTTAACGCATGCCCTTGCCGCGCCGCGGCGCGAGCTGATGGCCCGTCATAAGACTGATGATGTGCGCGATGGTCGCGAAGATGGCGACAGTCAAAAAGATCATGATGATATTGTAGGGCAGCAGGCGCGGCTTCAGCGGGTCTATGGGCTTGCGCACTTGAACCAGGCAAAAAAGAAAAAGCACGATTTCGGCGGCTAAGGCGGCGACGGTCATCCAAAGTTCGTTGCTCATTGTGGCTGGACCGTTCGCGTAAGTTGACCGCAAGGGCAAGTAGGCGGTGTCTTCATCGTCTCGATGTCCTGGTCTTCGAGTTAATGTGCCGCCGCTATTTCAGGGGCTTGCACGTCGATTTCAAGGGCTGGGACATAACGGGATCTACCATGCGTTCATGCGAGAATTCGCAGAACGGCATATCCTTCCCCTGCGGCACCGCTTTAAACGTACAAAGTGATTCCCCGTTGTCGCGCTTACCATCATGCATGAACGTGAAGTATAGATTCACCTCACACTCTTCGGCTTTCTCATACGTGCTGAAAACCTTGTAACCGCGCGCATCTGTCTCAACGCGGAAGGTCGCCGCCTGTGCGGCGGTCCAGCTCAGGAGGCCGGCTGCGGCGATGCTAAAGACAATAGATATATTCATGATGCTTCCTTACGGAACGGGGGCGGCCGGGTCTTTTGGCGTCCCGCTCGCCTTTTCAGGTGGCTTATCAAAAGGATCCGTCGGCTGCCATTCAACGGTGCCCTGGCCAATCATTAGGGCCAAGTTAAACTCCGCATTGGTATGCCGCCCGCGGGCGAGCGCCCGGCGATACCAGTAAGCCGCTATTTTCGGGTTCACGTCGACGCCTTTTCCTTCTTGATAGATATATCCGATCATGAACTCGGCAACGGCCAGCCCCTGATCGGCGGATTTCCAGAAGTAGGGGAACGCGCCGGTCCAGCTTGGGGCGAAGCCGGCTTGGCCGTTTGAGATAAGAGCGCCCATCATATACTGCGCTTCACGATGTCCCTGCGCGGCGGCCTTTTCATACAATGCAGCGGCCTCGACCTCATTTTTCTCCACCCCGACCCCATTCGAATAAGCGGTGGCGAGCCAATGTTGGGCGTCCGCATTGTTTTTCTTGGCGGCGTCCTTCAACAGCGAGATGGCCTTCGCAACGTCGGTCTGGACGCCCTGACCGCGGCCGTATCGCGCGCCCAATTCGGCCTGCGCGCGCAAGTCGCCTTGCGCCATACGTTCCTCGAGTTCTGTGATGGTCAGTTTATCAAGCGCGGGCAGCTGCTGCCTTTCCGCCGCGGAAATGCCGGCGTCCGGAATTTCAGCTGCACGAGCCGGCAAAAGTGGAAGCGAAGCAAGGGCGGCGAAAAGCGAAACGAACCTGAGCAACATAGCGGCGCGGGGCCCTTCCTAGGGTTGCGGCTGAGAGACAGGCTGTGGCGCCGGCTCGGCAGCGATTGGCCGGGCCCATTCGCCGAGCTTCGAGCGGAAGGCATCGCGGACATTACGCGCGGCATCCGGCCCGTCGATGATGTAGGGCGTGATAAGGACGATCAGTTCCGTGCGGTCGATCGAGTGCGAACCGCTTTTGAACAGGTTGCCGACCAGCGGAATGTCCTTGAGGTAAGGAATGCCTGAATTTCCTTTGCTGAAATTCTCCTGGATCATGCCCCCCAGCAGCACCGTCTCGCCGTCGTTCAGCGACAGCGTGGTCTGCAGCGAGCGGTTGATGATCAACGGGCTCTGGACGCCCGACAGGTCGTTCGCTTGCGCGGAACTGACCTGCTGCGACACGGTCAATTCCACGCGGCGGTTGGAATTGATGACCGGCTGGACGTTCAGGATGACGCCTGTATCCCGATATTGAATCGATTGCAGGATCGAGGTGTTGCCAGCCACTTGCCCGGCGGCGGTCTCCTGGGCGGTGATGATCGGCACCTGCGTGCCGACGCTGATCGCGGCAGGCTTTCCGCTCGACGTCACCAGGCGTGGGCTCGACAGGACTTGAAGGCGGTTGTTGCTGGCCAGCGCATTGACGCGGGCCAGGATTTGCGCGCGACTGCGGATCAGGTTGAAGAACAACCCGCCGGTGTCCGATTTCACCACCGTCTGGTTCTGCGCTGGCGCCCGCTCGCTGTCGTAGTCCAAGATGATGCCGAGGTTTTCACTGTCGCGTAAGGTCACTTCGGCGATGGTCGCCTCGATCATGACTTCCAGCGGCGCGCGGTCCATCTGCTGCACAAGAGTGCGGAACTGTGCATATTCTTCAGCGGTGCCTACGAAGATGAGCGCGTTGCGCTGCTCATCCACCATGATGCGTTGACGGGCGATCGCTGAGGGCGCCGCCACGCCGGACGACGCGTTAGCAGTTGGCGCGGCGGTGTTCACGGTCATGCTGCCGGCGCCGCTGCTGCTCAAGCCTTCGATTACACCCGCGATATCCTTCGCCTGCGCATTGTAAACTTGGTGGTAGAACGCGCCCTGGCTGCTCACGGTTTGCGATGGCTGATCGAGCTCCGACGCCCATTGCAGCACGTGCTGCAATCCCGCCTCACTGGTCGAAAAGGCGATAATGACGTTCAGCGCTTCGACGGGGATCAGTTTGATCGCCGCCGCCGAAGTGCTGGCAGTGCCGATACTATAACCCTCCGCCGTCAGGATTTCGGTGAGTTGCTGCGCCAACTTCTGCGCGCTCCAGAAAGCCGGAGAGAGTTTCAGGCTTTGGTTGCCCGACATGTAGGGCTGATCGAGCGTCTCGATGATCTCCACCGCCGACCGAACGTCCTCGTCATTGCCAAGGAGGACCAGCCCGTTCGCCGAAGGCAGGGCAATGGCTTGAATGCGGTCGCCCATGATGAGGTTCAACCAGATCGTCATGTTCGCTTGCGGAACGCTGTCGAGCGGATGGAAGTAAAACAGTGGGCGGATATCCGAGGGAACCGAGCTCGCGGCGCGCGAGCGGATGATGCGCGGAATCGGCTTCTTGACGTTGGCGGCCTCGACGATGCGATAGACGTTATTCGAATAGACGACGCTGATGCCGTAATTGCTCAACACTTCACTGACCAGCGTGAAGAATTCATTGGGAGACAGCGGACCGGCGGTCCGCAAGGTCACCATCTGGTCCCGTTGCATGACCGCACTGTCGATTTCGAAAGTAACCTTCAGCAGTTCGCCGAACACCGTGTTGACAAAGGCGGGTAACCGGATGCCGTCGAAATTGATGCTGATAGGATCTCCCGTAAGCCGTGGTGGCGTCGACGACAGGATCGGTTCAGCCCGGCCGCGGCCTTCGGGAACGTTCGGTCCCGCCACCGCGGTCAACTTGTCGCGGCGTGTGATCGGCGCTGCGCCTTGCAGGGCGATGGATTCCGCGCGATCCGCGGCTTTTGGAATACCCAAGGGTTCCGTGATCGGCGTGGGCTTCGGCGCGCAGCTCTGCAGGGCAAACGAAGCGGCCACTACAAGGCACAGATTTGCACGCATGATTCGCTTAAACGAGACTTTCATTACTTCTTCCCACTTCCGGCCGCGAGGTTGTCCGTCTTGGCGACGCCGAATAGCTTGAGTACTTTCTCTTCGCCATTCTCATCATAAATTAGTTCGCTGGTGTCTATCTTTTTGATCAGGGCGCCGTTTGGAAGAGGCTCGCCGCTGGCGATCCGCTGCACCCGTTTGCCTTGATCGAGCTCGATGACGGCGATCCTGGCCTTCCCATCCTGAACCGTGCCGATGAAGCGCCACGGCGGCCCTTCCGGCTTTTTCTCGGCGACCTTCGCCTTCGAAGGGTCTACCGTCCATAGTTCCGCCCGTGCGAGCGTGTTGCGTTGCAGGCCCGCCCGGAAGGGCGTCCACTGCGGAAAGGGCCAGCGATCAGCCGTATCCACGGCCGGCGGCGCGCTCGAAACGCTAACGATCGCAACGCTCAGTCCAAGTAACAGTGCGATCCCGAGAGCGCCCAAATGGGGCGCATACGGACGAAGAACCTCAAGTCTCTGCAATATCTCTCTCAACACGCGATCCAAGACAGGGCTCCTCAATTCCGTTCGGGGGAACGGTAAAAGGCGGACACGTCCATCTCGATACGCGCATTCCGGCCCGCCCGCACGATCATCCGGTCCACCACGACAGCTTTATCCGCTTCGGCGATATCCGCGAGGAATTGGGCAAGGCCCGAACCATCGAACGGAAGGATCAATTTGGCGGTCATGCGCTGAACGGTTGAAAGAGGTGAAGTGTCGCCGGACTGCGTTTGGCGGACTAGCGGAATACGCCGAACCTGGATCGGGGCGGCCGGCTCAAGCTTGTGCGGTCCCATGCGGTCGCGCAGCCAGCGTTCGAAACTCGCGTCTGCGAGGCCCGGCGTCTGCGCGGTCCATAACCGTTCTTCCAGGAGCGATTTGAGAACCTGACTCTGTTGTTTCCTTTCGTCCCAGCCGCCCGATTTTATCTGTGCTTCTAGGCGCGCTTTTTCGATCTGCGCGCGCTGATAGCCACGTTCCAAGCCGGAAACCATCTGGTGCAAGGCGATAAGGGCCGCGAGCACTAAAATGCCGGCCACGGCGGAGATCAGCATCTTGAGGCGATCGGTCAGAACGATGGGACCGAACTTGCTGTGGGCCTCCGCCTGCAGACGCTCCAGCAGTTTGTAAAGGGTCGGGAATGAATTCTTCATGACGTCGGCCATTGCTGCGGATCGACCTGCATGCTTAGCCTCAGTTCGCGTTGCTGGTTCCCGACGGTGCCCGATACGTTGGAGAACCGTTCATCCTTCTCGAACATTTCGATGAAGAAGGGCGCTTCCAGCGGACGGTCGGCTTGTATAACGAGTTGAAGGTTGCCCGCATCGAAGTTCCATTCATCGATCTTCACTTTGCTGTCGCTCAGCAAAGTGCTCACCACGTTCATGATCTGGAATTGAGAAGGCGTGCTTTCGAGCGCGAGATACGATTCGATGTTTTCGAGATTGGTAAACGCGGCGGCGCGATCGGCGCGGATACTTTGATTGGCCGCCGTTAGGCCGGCGATGGATGATTCGATCCGCATTGTGCCGACGAGGAGCACCGTGGCCTGGGCGAGATAATAGATGAATGGCGCGGCGACGACCGCTGCGGCAATAGCGGCTGCGCGCTCATTTTGAAGCAGGCTGAACAGGTCCGTGACCGGCGCGCTCGCGACCGTCCAGGGCAACGCGAGCAGCTCGCTTTCGGTCGGGGTCGGAACCTCGAGCGGCACCTGCGTCAAATCGACGCCGGCGGCGCGCAGGAAGATCGCCCAATCGCGCGGCGCCGGCGCGGCCGGCCACCAGCGCGTCGCGGTGAGCAGACCGCCCTTCCAGACCTGCCCTTCGACGCCGTCGGCCATCTGGGCGAGGCGAATCCCGTCCTCCATTGGCGGGCGGAAGAATGTCTCGGGCCATACCGTGCACCGCTGCGCGCTCTCGCCCGCCTCGCTGATTGCGGCGGCGACGGCGACCGCGTCCCAGGCGTACACGCAGGCGCGGTGACCGGCCCATTGCGCTGCGAATTGCGGCGCCGGAAAGGGCGACCACTTGCGGACCATGAGGGCCAGCGCGGCCTTGCGCTTGGATTCGGGCAGGCCTTCGCCTAATTCAAAAACGTGCTGGCGGACGAAACGGCGGCTAAGGATCCAGTTGGTCCGTCTATCTGACCCTGGCAGCCGCGAAAGTCCGGTCGCTGCCTGAAGCAAGCGTTTCGGGGGCTGGGAAAGTGAGCTGCGGATTGAGCCCGTCAGGCGCTCCGCCGTACTGCGAAGGGATTCGGAAAGCATAGTCCACCTGCCAGGGCTGATTTTGTCCGCGAGGAACAAGGGTGAGCGAGACGCGCGTACGTTCGGCGGTATTGCGGTTGATCAAATCTATCACCATGCAGCTGCCGGGCGACGTGCCGAAAAAGAATGCTTCGTTGGGGACCGAGATATTTGCCAGCTCGAGAAATTCGCGGGCATGGCGAAACGTGCTGGCCTGACGCCGCTCGACGATGAATTTCGCGGCGTCTTCGGTAAGGCCGGGCGTATGCACGATCAGCGACGCTTCGGGCGCGGTATTGGGATTGAAGCCCGCCGTCGTGCACGTCGAAAAAATCGGGGCTTTGAGGTCGTCCTCCCAAATTCGGGGGATTTGATCCCACCCCAGGATGTTTTGTGCTTCCAGGGGAGTGGTGAGCCGCGCATTCGTGGGCGGTGAGCGCCGGAGTTGATCGTAATCCGGTTTCTCGGCCCCGGCCAGGCGCGTGAATTCGTCCTCGTCCACCCAGTCTTGGAGCGTATCGGGAAGCTGGCTGCGCAGAGTCTCCGGGGTATCGTAGAGCGCCAACAGGCGCCGCAGCAGCGGAGGCTGGATCCTGTTCAAGTTGATGAGCCCGCGCCCGTCTTGGATCTGGATGATGTAGTCGGGGTTGCTTTCCATGACATATGGGCGGCGGTCGAAGGCGATCGCTTGTGAGGTCTCCTGCATCGCCTGCGACATCGCCATGAACGTGTCGGTGGTCGCCTCTTTTTTTTCGCTGTCGGCCGTTTGGTCGAGGGCGGTTCCGACTTCCAGCCCGCGATAGGTCATCGGCCGTGTTGCCAGCGCAAAAATCAATTCGCTCTTTGCGTTCGAAAGGGCGATCTCGTCGTCGACTCGCGCGCGCAACGTTCGGGCGTTCTCCGTCGCAACCGAGATCCACGTACTGATCGCGGCAATGCCCAGGCCGAACAGTGCAATGATCCACAGCGTCAAGGCCAGGATAAAGCCTTTCGCTTGCGCGCGCTTAAGGGCACTGGGCGGCTGTGTGAACGTGAGGGGCACTTCTTGAAACCTTCATCCGGACCCGCGGCGTGCCGCGCGGCACGCGTATCTATAGGCCCAAAGCGAGCGGCTTATGGCTTGGCGCAGATACTATCGGCGTACAGCGCAAGAGGGAGTTAAATCATTGTCAGGCCAAAGGCCTCAAATCTTTGTAATTGCTTAATAACTTTGCCCTTTGAGGCGCTCTCGTCCGCTCCTTAGGGCATCGGCGTCTCAGGCCCGAACGGCGTGTCCCGGAAGCGTAGGGCGCGGCGGTGCGTGCCGCCGACGCTGGCGACCATATTCGTGGGGAACCCGCTGCCTTTCTCGAGGCGTATGAGCCATGGGGTTTGCGGTGCGTCGACCGACTCCTTCGGCGGCCAAGCGGTGAGCCAGCCGCCCGTCAGGTCCTTGTACGCGAAAGAGCCTTTATTTCCCTCCCATCCCCCGACGAGCAGCGGCGCGGTGTTGTCTTCCTGGTAGGTGAGCGAGGTGCGATTGGTCCTCGGGTCGTAGGATATGCTGAGTGTGAAGGGGACAGGGGTTCCTGTCCTGGCCTGAAGAGGGCGCACCGTGATTCCGTGGAGCCGCTCCGGCTCGCCGACAAAGGTATGCGGCCGTTCCGGGTAATCCGGCACAATGCCCCGAATAGGCTCCAGGAAAAGATTCTGTTCCAGAACCGCCTCGTTCACCGTGACCAGCTTGTCCTGTACGGCGGTGCGCGTGCCGAGCAAGAGGCCGAACCCCTGCACCAGAACCACCGCTACCATGGCCGTGATCATCAGGACGACCAGGGCTTCAAGGAGCGTAAAACCGCGTTCTGAGTGCGTTTCAGCCATATCAGGGCGCCATGCCGAAGGGATCCAGGCCCCCGGCCCGCATATTTTGATAACCCACTTTTCGCATCTGAAATTCGAACCACGGCCGCTCGGCCCGGGTGACCGAGACATTCACGCCGTAAAATCCAATGCGAAAACCGGGCAGCAGCGTGCCTACGACCGCGCCTTCATTCGGCGGAACGATGGCCTCGCTTTTCCAAGACACGCTGATTTCTTCATCCAGTGGCAGAACCCCCTCCGGTTCAGCCATGGGATTGATGGGGTCCATTAGCGCCAGAACCGATTGGCTGACGATACTGCGCTCGTTGGCATCGGCCGCGCGGATCAGCTGGTCCGACGATTGCGCGATAAACGTGATCAACGGAATCAAAGCCAGCGCCATCACGGTCAAAGCGACGATCGCCTCGAGAAGTGTAAAACCCGCCGATGTCGAGGCGCGCCGCATGCCTTACTCCACCAACTCGGCGCGGCACAGCGGCGCGCGCAATTGGTAGGTATGCTCCACGCGTCCGATAATGAGGTTTACGCGCCCTCCCGTACAGAAGCCCGAGCCGCGATAATAGATCGGCTCATCAACCTCCATTTGCCAGCCCGTTGGCAGTGGGAAGTTGACGAAGGTAGCGTTCACCGGCGGCAAATGTTCACGCGCATTCTCCAGCAGCGAGGTTGTGCGCAAGGACGGATCGAGTGTGTCGCCGAGCGAGCCGCGTCGCCGCTCGCGCGTGTCGCGCCCGGCATCGGTATAGGTGCCGAGCAGCATCTGGTCGCTGTTGCTGCGCAGCGCCGCATAAGGCAAGCCATTGAGGGTCTGCTCAAACGAATCGCGCTCGGTCGCGAACGTGAAGCTCGCGGCCATGGTGCTCAGGCGCGGGAACGCGAGCGCGGCCGTCATGCTGACGATCACTAGAACGACGACGATTTCGAGTAGCGTAAAGCCGCGCGTATGGCGTGGCGCCAACATGTCCTCATCCATCGCGCCATCTGCGCGAATCTTAGCGCTTAGCGGTGTCAGCCGCGGCTTTCGGCAGAAGTCCAACATCGGCGTTGATATCCTCTCCACCGGCCTTACCGTCCGCGCCAAGGCTGTAGATAGCCACGCTATTGGCGCTCAGCGGCTCATACTGGTACGCGGTGCCCCACGGATCCGCCGGTAGTTCCTCCGACAGATAAGGCCCGCGCCACTTGCGCGCGGCACGTTCATCGGATGGCGCGACCGTCAGCATCGCGAGCCCTTCTTCCTTGGTCGGATAACGGCCGATATCGAGACGCATGGTGTCCAGTGCGCTCTTCAGCATGCGGCTCTGGGTTTCGGCGGCGGTTTGCCGCGAGATATCGACGCGGCCCATGAGTTGGGGACCGATCAGGCCCGCCAGAAGACCGATGATGAGAAGCACCACCAGCATTTCCAGAAGGGTGAAACCCTTCTCGGACGCGGCGGCGGCCCGACGGATGTTTTTGAAAGAAAAGACGTTTCGCATACTACAGGGCCACCTGATTGATGGAGGTGATAGCTAACATAATGGCTGCGACGATACCACCGACCACAATGCCGATCAGCAGGATGGCTGCGGGCTCGAGGATCAGGAGGAACTGTTTCATGCGCTGACGCGCCGTATCTTCATAAAGTGACGCCAGCGATTTCAGCATGGTCGGAAGTTCGCCTGACTCCTCGCCAACTTGAATGAGGCTGAGCGCGGTATCCGAGAAGGCATGCTGGCTCGCGACCGCCGACGAAAGCGATTGTCCGCCGCGCACGAGCTTCACCGCTTGATCGAGGCGGTCGCGCAGTCCCGATAATCTGATGCCGTCGCGGGCCAATTGCAGGGCTTTGATGAGATCGACGCCATTCGACAACATCGTGCCGAGCATCGAAGCCCAGCGCGCGACCTCCGCCTCCTTGAGCCACACGCCGACGAGCGGCAGTCCGCCCATGAATTCGCGTAGCTGCTCCATGCGCTTCGCATTCCTGATGCTGGAGACCAGCCACCACACGAATCCGCTCACGACGAGCAACAGCAATAACTTGTTGTCGTTCAGGAACATGCCGGTATTGATCACGACGGCGGAAATCCAAGGTAATGGCTCCTTGGCGTTGGCGACCATGGTGGAGAAACGCGGCACCACAACGATGAAGATAAAGAGTACGGCCGTAATGCCGGCGGTGATGAGAATCGCCGGGTATGTGAGGGCGTTCCGGATGTCCTGGCGAATTTGACGTTCGTAGGCCATTTGCGCGGCCCCGTCGTCGAGCGCCTGGCCCAGATGGCCGATCGCTTCGCCCGACGCGGCAAGCTGATAGACGTAGCTGGGCAGGGACGGCAAAGCCGCCGTGAGCGCATTCGTGAACGTTTCGCCGGAGCGCAGCCGCTTCTCGATGCCGCCGAAAGCTTCCGTCAGGATCGGATGCGATGCCTGGTTCTTTAAGGCGCCGATTCCCTGGATCAGGGGGACGCCGGCCTTAAGAAGCAGAGCGAGCTGTTTAAGGGCCAGGATGCGGTCCTGGGCCGATAAGCCACGCTGGATATTGAAGAGCCCGGTCTTGGCGGCCTGCTGGCGCGCCGCAACGAGGCTGACAAGCGTCAGGCCCCGGCCTTCCAGGGTGCGCTGCGCCTCGCGCTCATGATTCGCCTCGAGCCGGCCGGTCAGAACGCGGCCGGCCGTGTCGAAGGCCTCGTATTGGAATGATTGAAGCATGCCCTGCTGTGCCACTGGTCTTGGCGTTGGGGGAACATACTCCGAACCGCCGAGGCCAACGGCTTACATGAATGTCAGTTTAGCGCCTGCACCGAGCGTCCGACGCGGCCGGTAAGTCATTTGTAGGCAAAGAAAAAGGGAGGGTGATTGCTCACCCTCCCTCATCCTTAAGTCGGCGAACCGACTTAAATCAGTCTTACGGACGACCGTCGGTCGAACCGGAGTTACGGAAGCCAGAGAGGTCGGCCACCGAGTTACCGTCGAACAGGATGTGCTGAGCGTAACCGACGATCGGACCCGTCACCGAGACGGTGTACGAGCCAGAGCGGCTGGCCGTCGGGACATCAGCGCCGGTTTCGATCTGCAGAGCCGAGAACTGAACGGTCGCGTTCGGAGCGATCGAAGCAGTCGTGTAGCTCGAGCCCAGCATTTCACCGGTCGCGTCGTTACGGACCGTAATCGTCACGGTGCCGGCGACTTGGCCGTTGTTGTGAATGCGCAGGTACGAACCGAACGGACCATTGGTCGACGCGTTGAACGTGTTGATTTCAGCGCGGAAACCACCCTGGTTGATCGCGGCGGTAGCGCCGGTCGCCGACAGGGCTTGCTGGTTCTGCTGGATCGAGGCCGTCAGAGTGCCGGCGGCGGCAGACGGGATCGCCTGGCTACCGCTGAAGGACACAACAACGATCGCCGAGTTCGAACCACCGGCCCACAGCGTGTTGTTCACGCCGAAGGTGACCGTGCCGCCCGAGAAGTTCGCGAGCGTCAGGATCGCGGCAACACCACCAGCCGCCGAGTCGAGACGAACCGACTGCACCGCGGTGCTGGACAGGATCGAGCTCGCAACGGAGATCGAGGTCGTGCCGGCAACCGAGACGGCGACCGACGAAGCGGCCGTCAGAGCGTTACCGAGCGCACCCGTGGCCGACAGGCCGAGGCTGACCAGACGGATCGAGAGTGAGCCGTCGTTCGGAGCAGACAGGTTCGCGAACGCAACCGGGGTTGTGGTCGCGCTGGCGGTGCCGCTCGCGCCCGCAGTCACTTTCACTTCATACGGAGCAGCCGAGGTGATCACGGTGCCGGTCGACGAAGCTTCGAAGGTCTGCGAGGTGTTGGTCGGGTTGTACACGCGGCCGGTCAACGAAACGGTACCGCCAGCAGTGGCGAGGCCCGAAGCGTTGTTGAAGGTCACGCCGGTCATCTTCACGCCGTAAGCGACGAGGGTCGTGAGGGTGTTGCCACCGGTGACGGCGCAATCGTTCACGACGAACAGGTCAACCAGCGAGGTGACGGTGGCGCACGAGGTCGCGCCGGTCAGCGAGCCAGCAACCGTGGCGTTGTTGTCGGTCGAGGCCAGCATGATCGTGACGTTCGTGGTCGTCAGACCGCCGGTGATGAAGTTGGCGCCGCTGATGGTGAATTCAGTGGTCCAACGGGTCGTGCCGCTGAAGCGGTTGGAGTAGCGCATGCCAAACTTCGCCTGGCTGGCGCTGTTGCCGCCGATGGTGATGCCGTTCGCGGTCGAGGCGGTCGTCGAGAAGACGGTGGTCGCGATGGACGTCGGAACAGTCGTGAAGACGTCCGTCGTGGCATCGAAGCGGCCGATCGTACCAGCGTTCGCGGTGCTGGCCAGAGCGGTCGACGCCAGCAGCGCGCTGCTCAGCGTGTAGAATTGGGTCTTATTCATAATTATGGGATCCCCTTAAGGTTTCAGATCTGGTTCACGCCTATCCCATGCGGAATAGACGACGGCGCCCGTCAGCGCGCCGCCATATCACCTCTGCGGCCGGATATTGTCAAGTCGCGCGCAGAGGCTTTTTCGTCCGGATGTGGCTTTTTTTTCAGTGTTTTCGGCGCATCTCTCGCTTGCGGGGCGAAAGGTTACCAGAAGATTTACGGCAGGCGCGAAAAGGACGCGGACGGCCTGGGGAAAGGCAAACGCATTTTGTCCCCATTTCAGGCAAATAAGAGAGAAAAACACGTATAACGAGTATAATTATAAAAAACTCTTATAAATTGTATTAATTCCTTCGGAGCCCGGAGTGCGAAAGACCCGCACAGATCGGTACCACGGGCTATAGTGACCTTCGTCGAACCAGTACCAATGTCGTTTGCGGCCGTCCGGCACATAAAGCGCTGTAGGGACATCGAGCGCGCCGGCGACATGGGCGGTCGTATTGCTGACGGTGACGACCGCATCGCAAGCCCGGACCTGCGCGGCGAATCCGTCGAGGTCGGTCAATGGGTTAATCGTCGGGTCCATAAGCACCTCGACGCCGTGCGTTTCGCGCAGGGCCGCGACTTCCGCCAAGACGTCGCCATATTGAAGGTTCAAGAAGCTCGCATTCGGCAGCGCGAGCAGAGGGGCAAGGTCAGTCAAAGCCAGGCTCTTCTGATGGGTCATCCCCGGATTCACGCTCCGCCAAGATAGACCGATCAGCCGTTTTTCCCCCCGCTCCGGCAGATATTTTTCGCGCAGACGTGCGCTCGAGTCGCCATCGGCCCGCAGAAGGCCGGGCCGAATCGGGAACGCGGAAAAGCTGCGCCGCAGTTGCGCGCCGAGGTCGAGAACCGAACATTGAAAGTCAAATTCATCTCCCGCGAGAGGCGTCGTCTCCAACGCCCGCGCGGAAACGATCTCCAATGCCGGAAACGATCGGCGGTAAATGGGAAGAAGGCGCGGCTCACACTCCACCACGCAGCGCGCGGCGCGTCCCGCGATCTCCGGTATCATGGAGCTGTAAAGAATCTCGTCGCCTACGCCTTGATCGCCCCAGAGCAAGATGGTCTTCCCGTTTAAGTCCTCGCCGTTCCATTTCGGCCAGGGCCAATTGCGCGGGGTGAACGGAAATCGCGGATCTTCGAACCGGCGCGCGTAGCCATCCCATCCTTCAGCCAAGCGGCCCAGCGCAAGGCAGGTCATGCCCCGGTTGACGAAGGCCCCTGTATTATCCGGATCCTGCGCCAGCGCGCGCTCGAACATCGCGAGCGCGCCTTCGCGATCTCCGAGCGCCTCTGCTTGGTTAGCAAGATTGTTCCACCCGTCGGGCCACTGCGGGCGTAGGCGCAGCGCAATCTCCAGATGCGCGGCCGCCTCGCGATAGCGTCCGCAGAAGGTGTGCAGATTTGAATATCCGTAGTGGATGTCGGGATTACCGGGATTGAGGCCAATTGCGCGCTCGAACGCGGCGGCGGATTCCTCGGCCAACGCCGCCCGTTTGTCCGCTTCGGTGGCCGGCAAGATTTTTTCAAGACAAGCGCCAAGATTATAGAAGCCGCGCGCATCCATGGGGCATGTCTGCGTCATCGCACGGAACGCCGCGATCGCTTCATCTTTGCGCCCAACCAAGTAGAGGAGGAGCCCCAGGTTGAGACGCGCATCACCGTAATTGGGTCTGATTCGAACCGCGTCCGCATAAGAGGCAAGAGCTTCGTCATTGCGCCCTAACGCGGCCAACGCCAAGCCCTTGTTGAAACGCGGATCGGCGAAGCTGGGCCGCGCCGAGGCGGCTTTTTCAAAAAATGAAATCGCGTGCTTATGCCGCCCGCTCGTATTGGCGATAAGCCCCTTGAGATTAAGAGCGTCGGCATTGTTGCGGTCGGCCTTAAGCACCTTGTCGTAAAGGCGCTCGGCAGCATGCAAATCCCCTGCCTGATGGAGCGCCACAGCCTTCTGCAGCCAATCCATGATCGGCGGTGGAGACGCGCGTGTCATATCCCGGGTTGCTCCGGCGCGGCCCACCGCGCAAGCGACGATGCAAGGCGACCGGCGGGTTCGATCTCCCACGGCTCGTCCGATTTGATGTTGCGTGCGCGCACCAGCGTCACGGAGGGATACCACGGGCTGTCGGTACGGTGCTGAAACCAATACCACAACGTTCCCTTGGCGGGCGGCAGAAGCAGCCAGGTCGGCACATCCTGCGATCCTGCGACATGCACCGCGGTGTTGGAGGTCGTGACGACTGCGTCCATGGCGGCGACCTGCGCGAAAAAGGCATCCGTATCGACAAGCGAGTTGATGGACTCGTCATGGAAAATATCGACGCCGAAGCGCGTGCGTATGTTCGCAAGATCTTCAGCGCAGTCGCCGTATTGGAGATTGACGAAGAGAACGTTCGGCGTTTCCAGGATCGCTTTCAGATTAGCGAGCTCGGTGCTTTTGTTGATCCCAAGGCGCGGGTTTCGGCTGCGCCACGCAATCCCGACAATGCGCCTCCCGCCGGCCAAGGCCTCGTATGACTTGCGCAAGCCCGCCGTCCGGGCGGCGTCTGCTTTCAAATAACCTGCATGACGCGGAAAGGCGGCAAAGCTGCGCCGTAAATATTGTCCAAGACTGCCGGCGGCGATTTGAACATCGTAGGACTCACCGTCGGAAGCCGAAGACAAAGGATTATCTCGCCCGATCACGGTCGTCCCTGAAAACGATCGCGTGAAAGTGGGGACGAGACGGCCCAAGCACTCGATCAGTACGTGATCAGCGCGCGGCACCAACTCAGAAATCATAGAAGCGTGAAGAATTTGATCGCCGAGTCCCTGCTCGGTCCAGACAAGAATCCTTTTGCCGGTCAGGTCTTCACCGCGCCACTCCGGCGGGGGGCGCCGGAATGTTCCGACTTCGGCGACGTCAAACCGCGCCTCATGTTCGCTCCACCCCGTTTCAAAACGCCCGACGCTAAGAAGATTTGCGCCGTGGTTGTAGCGCGTCGTCGCGTTCATAGGCGCGAGCGCCGTGGCGTGCTCGTTGAGCATGAGGGCCGTCGCGAGCCATCCCATGTCGGTCATCGTTGCTGCGATGTTGGCATAGCCCGGCATGCTGGGCTCGATCGTCAGGGCGCGCTCGAAAAGCGTAATCGCTTCGTCGTACCGATTTTGAACGCGACAAATGTCGCCAAGATTGACGATGGCTTTTGTGAAGTCCGGTTTAGCCGCGATCAGCGCTTTATAAAGCCGCTCGGCTTCATCTGTGTGCTGCGCGTCATGCAGGGCCGCGGCCAAGTTGAACTGGATGAGGTGCTGGTGTGGATTCATCGCAAGGGCTTGGCGCTGCGTTGCAATGGCTTCGTCGTGGCGGCCTTGCTTGCGAAGGTGCTCGCCGAGCGTGCTGAGGACCTCGGCGCGGCGCTCGGCCGACCATGCCGTCGCGCTGTTCAGAGCTGCGCGCAGATGATCGGCCGCGAGAGCGTATTCGTCACGAAGAGCGTACGCGTCGGCTAGCAGGAGCCGAACATCGACGTTGGCGGGATCGAGCGCTTGCGCGCCCCCGAGCGCCGCGATGGCTTCATCCACCCGTGCCCCCGGCAAAGGTTCCCCGTTGGCTGGCGCGCCTTTCACGAGGCAATGGGCGAGATTGTAAAAGCCTCGAATGTCCTGCGGACAAGCGACAGTCATCGCGCGGAACTCAGCGATGGCGTCGTTTTCCCGTCCGAGGCCATGCAGAACGATTCCCGCATTCAGCCGTGCATTCGCATGACCGGGCTGCAGCTGGATAACTTTGCGGTATGACCGCAACGCTTCGTCAGCACGTCCAAGACCGCTGAGCGCCATGGCTCTATTGAAATGCGCATCAGGAAACCCCGCGGCAACCGCGATGCAGCGGTCAAATAGCGCCAAGGCCTCCACGTGCCGGCCGCGCTGGTTTGCGATCAATCCTTTAAGATTGAGGGCATCGACATTGCGGCGATCGAGTTTCAAGACCTTCTCGTACAGCTGCTCAGCGTCGTTCAAGCGGCCCGCCTGATGATGCGACACGGCTTGCCCGAGCAGGGCTGCGATTTTAGAGGGCCCGGTCATGTGGCGCTCCCGGCCGGTCCGAGCCGCAGATTCGCAAGAAGCGCGCGCAATTTTTCCAACAGCGCCTCAGCTTCGGCGCTAAAGGACGTGTTTTTGCATGCATGCTCCATCACCACGATGGCGCTGTGTATCCAGCCCTTTGCCGCCAAGTTCTCCGCAATGCCCATGTAGGCCTGCAAGGAATCCGGCGTGAACGACAACGCCATATCGTAAGCGGCAATTGCGTCAATGGGCCTGCCTTTAATCGTTAGAAGGAGGCCGTTGAGAAGGCCTGTCTCTGCGCCTGCCTCAGCGAGTCCATCCAGTGCTTGTTCGCAAGTCCGCGCAGCTTGCCCATGCTCACCGGCGGCGATCAGAGCGCGGACCTTCTCCACCACCTGGGCGCTGCCCTGTGTCACGGATTGCGCGCCTGCCATTGTTCGACGAGCGCGACGAGGTCGGCAGACGCCCGCTCGACGACGTCTTGCCACTCGCCCCGCTTCGATTGGCGGTACAGCCTGACCGACGGATACCAGGGGCTGTCCGAGCGATCGAGAAACCAATGCCACAATGCGCCGAAACCAGTGGGCACCAGCACCCACGTCGGGACATTCAAGGCGCCCGCGAGGTGCGCTGCGGCGCTCGATGTGCTGATCACGATGTCCATCGCCGATACCTGCGCCGCGAACGGGTCGAGATCGCCGCTCGGGTCAATCATCGGGTCGGTAATGATGCGAGCGCCGAATTGAGCAGCCGCATCCGCGACTTCTGCAGGATCGCTGTCATACTGCAGATTGACAAAAGTGACTCCGGGAATTGAAAGCAATGGCCCCCAAGCCGCGAGCGGTAAGGTCTTGTGAGGCGCCAATTTAAATCGGCGCGTCGCCCACGATATTCCTATGACAGGCCCGCCGGACCTCTCGGTATAACGCTCCCGCAAAATTCTGCGCAGCACGGGGTCGGGCTTCAAATATCCTTTGTGGACCGGGAAATCCTGAAAGCTTGATCGTAACCACGGACCCGTATCCGCGACTCCGAAGCTGC
This sequence comes from Rhodospirillaceae bacterium, assembly GCA_041906145.1. Taxonomy (GTDB): domain Bacteria; phylum Pseudomonadota; class Alphaproteobacteria; order Rhodospirillales; family Rhodospirillaceae; genus SHVO01. Next base: position 115,114 of record JAYRJU010000002.1, read on the forward strand.
CCGGCGTCGGCATCGCGCCGGGTGCTCTCATGATATAGCGGGTGAACTGAATGTTCGGAAATGAGCGCCGGAAGAGCCCGTGAAGGCGAGGATCGCACTGGACTTCCAGCGTCGCGATGCGCCGCGAAAGATCCGGAAGAAGACTCGCCATTAAAATCTGGTCGCCTACACCTTGGTCCAGCACGGCGACGGCCGCGTCGCCGGCCGGGAACTCGGATAGAAACGGCCGATCCACGATCGGCTGAATTTCCTCCGTACGCATATGGCGCCAGGCATGCTGCCGCCATCCTTCCTTGAAATTCCCTTGGATCATGAGCACGTCGCTAAACGCCTGGTTCAGCGCCTCGTCGTCGCGCAAGACTTCGATGGCTTGCCTGTACCAGGATTCGGCCCCCTGATAGTCGCCGCGCCGCGCCAGCAGAAGGGCATAGTTGCCGTGAGTCTCGGCGTCGTCCGGATTGTTTTTAAGCGAAAGCGCATAGTGATCCGCAGCGGCCTCAAAATTGCTCTCACGCATAGCGATGTCGGCGAGCAGACGATGGCTCACGGATAATGTGGGGTCCGCCGCCAACGCATCGCGCGTAAGCTGCGTGACGCGGTCGAAGTTGCCGCGCTTCATCTCGATTCTAGCCTGCATCTCCATTGCTTTCGGCCAGCCGGGCTTGATTGCGAGCGCCTTAATCAATGCGTCTTCGGCGTCCTCGTAACGTCTTTCGCGCAAAAAGCATGCGGCGAGATTTAAGAGTGCACCGGGATTGGTGGGTTGAAGCTGCAGCGCGGCTTGAATCGCGACAATAGCGTCGGAGGGGCGGTCCAGAGCTAGGAATGCGACGGAAAGATTGATAAGGGTTTGCGGCGTTTCGTGCCGGGTTACCGCTTGGGTGAGATAAGCCGCCGCGTTCTCGAAATGCTTGAGATGAAGGGCCGCAAGCCCGCGCATTTGCCAGGCGCGTGCGTTCTCGGTGTCGCTCGCGAGAATATCACGGCAAATGTGTTCGACCTGATCGTATTCGCCACGTTGAAAATGACCCGCGGCTCTTTGGAGCGGTTTCATCGCACCGGCTTGCCTATCCAGCGAAGAGCATACGGTCGCGTTCGGCGAGCCAAGTATCTGCATAGCCGCAATTTTTGTAGGCCTCGAAATAGGGCCCGCCTTCGGTGTAGTGCAACAACGACACCTGGTCCGTAGGAACCGTAGGGTCGTAATCCACAAGGTGATTCCAGCGATGCGGAAGTTCGCCGATCAATGCGTCGTTACCCAGCCACTTGAACTGATGCAGTTCCAGCCCCGTCGCGCTGTTCACATAGTTCTGGCTCAGCGCCGTGCATTTTGCGTTGTTGAAGAGGATGACGCTCGACCAATTTTTCTTTTCATAAGGCCGTTGCGGTTGGTCGAGAAATTTTACCGTGTCGGCGGGTTTATGGTCATGCTTGACCACTTGCACGGCATAGCGTTCGTCGCGTAGCGCCCATAACTTCGCGACGTCGTCGAGCATGAGCATGTCGCAATCGCAGAATAGGCTCCAACCCTCATATCCCGACAGGTAGGGAACGAGGAATCGGCTGAAGGAGAAGTCGGTCGACTGCAACGGGTGGCGCTCGCGCATTAGCACGCCGTTCAACTGCGACAGCATGAGCGGCGCGATCATGACCGGTTGAGATGCGCGCGCCTGAATGCTGTGCGATAGCACATTGAAAGCCACTGCCTCGCGTGGGTCATATCCGATGAATATGCGCATCATGATCTGCCGCTTTCTTTCTTTGCTTGTATGAGTTGATGAAGGTCCTGCGCGCACCGGGTGATCGGCTGCGTCCAATCGCCCGGTTTTTCCTGTCTTATCAGCCGCACGGACGAATACCAGGGGCTGTCCGCGCGGTCCCGTAACCAATACCAGATTTGCCCGCGCCCTTTGGCAAGTAGAACCCAGGTGGGGATGCCGAGGGCGCCGGCCGTATGCACAAGCGTGTTGCTGGTCGAGATGACAAGATCCATCGCTGAGACTTGCGCGGCAAAGGCATCCATATCCTTCAAAGGGTCGATCGCCTCGTCGTTGAGAATCTCGACCCCAAATGCGTCACGGATTCGCGCCAGGGTGGGACGTTGATCGCCATATTGAAGATTGACGAAGGTGACTCCCGGAATTTCGAGTATGGGCCGCCAGGATTCAAGTTGGCTGGCCTTGAGCCAACCCATTTCCTGATTGATAGGGCTTGCCCATGAAATGCCCACCAGCAAATTGCCGGGATGCGCCGACGCATAGCGTTTCCGCAGGCTCGCGCTGCGGAGCGCGTCGGTGACCAGGGTGCGCGGGCGCGCGGGAAAATCGCTCTCCTCGCGGCGAAATTGCAAACCAAGATCCCAAAGCGGGACCTGGAAATCGAAATCCGAAGCCGCCGCGCTTTTCGGTATTGGCGTTTTTAGGGCCTCCACGGTTGCGTTCGGAAATGATCGGCGGAAGAGGGGCACGAGACGTTCGGAGCAAAGCACGACGGTTTTACGCGCCGAGGCGATGATGTCCGGGAGCATGGTGGAGGCAAGAATTTCGTCGCCGATGCCGTGCTCAGTCCAAACCAGAACCTTTTTCCCGGCGAGAGGTTCGCCGCCCCACGGTTTGATATGTGAAAACCACCCATAATAAGAAGGTGCCGTCGGCCGCTTAAGACGCCACGAAAATTCGCGCCATCCTTCTTGCCATCGTCCCAGTGCCAGCAAGAACAGTGCGCGGTTGTGATGAACATCGGCATTGTCCGGCGAGCGCTCGATTAGCGCATCGACCAACCTTAGCGGTTCGTCGGTCTCGCCGTGATCATATAAGGCGACGGCGTAGTTCACCGTGATGTTATCAATCGCGGAGGATTTTTCGGGCGGCGCGTTTTGCATCGCCAGGCGGTTATGGTGAATGGCCTCTGCATTCCGGCCGAGGTTGTGATGCGCCTTGCCCAAATTCGAGTGAACGATGTGCGAATGCGGATTTAATTCAAGCGCCTGTTTGTACAGGGTGATCGCTTCATCGAACCGATGAAGATCTGCCAGGACGGCGCCCTTGAGGTTATAGGCCGGCCAGTATGCGGGGTCGGCCGCGATGGCTTTTTCACATGCAGCGAAAACGCCTTCGGCATCGAGTTCGGCGCGCCGCAGTTCTGCGATATTCAGATAGGCTTCCGCCGCGAGCGAGTGATCGCGCGCCATGTGTAAGCAGACGGCTTCGGCGTCGCGCGTTCGTTTCATCGTCGCGAAACCGGACATCATGGTGCGATAGTAGAGGGCGGCATCACCGCTGCTCGGTCGGGCGGCGTCCAGCGCCGCAAGACCCGCCTCGAGAATAACGTCGAGCCACTGGCCGGGTTCTTTTTGCTTGAGCAGGCGGAGCGACGGGTACCAGGGCGTGCGCTCGCCTTCCGCAAGCCAGTACCACCTCCGGCCATGATCGAGCGAGAGCGGCAGCAGGCACACGCCCGTGACACCTAACGCGCCCGCGACGTGCGCGGCGGTATTGCTGGACGAGACCACGAAATCCATCGCGGCGACCTGAGCCGTGAAACTGTCCATGTCTTTTAATGGATCGATGGACGCATCGTGAATGATCGGGACGCCGAAACCGCGGGAGGCATTCTCCCGCTCGGCCGCGGTATCCCCGTATTGCAAGTTGACGAATGTCGCGCCGGGAACCTTCAGGATTGGCCCCCACTCCAGGATATTGAGTGATTTTTCGGCCGCGCCGTTCGTATTGGCGCTACGCCACGCGATGCCGATCAGGACATCGTGTTTGTTTTCCGCCAGGTATTTCGCGCGCAATTTTTCCTTTAGGTCGGCATCCGCTTTCAAATAGCCCGCGGTCTGGGGGAAGGACTCGCGGGACTGACGCAGCCACTCGCCCAAGCCCGCCGCGGGGGTTTGCACATCGATCGTTTGCAGTTCCTCCATCGTGAGATCTCGATCGAAGACCTCGGCGCTGGGGAACGAGCGCTTGATCACCGGCGCAAGCCGGGTAGAGCACTGTATGACGCAACGTCGCGCGCGCGCGATCGCATCGGCGTACATGTTGGCATACATCATCTCGTCGCCGGGTCCTTGCTCACCCCAGATTAGAAGGGCTCGCCCGGCGAGGTCCCCGCCTTGCCACATGGGCAGCGCGTAGGCTTTGGGTGGTATCCGATTTTCTAGCGACTTGAAGCGATAGCGATATGCCCGCCAGCCCGCCTCGTATTGACCAAGCCCAAAATGGGCCTCGGAAGCAAAAAGCTGTAGCGTGGGATGTTCGGGCGAAAGGCGCAGGCCCGCCTCCGCGACACGCAGCATTTCTGAAAAGTCCTCCGTGATACGAAGGCCGCGCGCATAAGAAACGCACCCGTCAATATCCCGTGGATTGCTCTCGTGCGCGGCACGAAACGCAGCCAGGGCCTCATCATAGCGTCCAAGCGTGCGTAGGATTTGCCCCAGCGTGTTGTAGGTCGCCGCGTTCTTTCTATAGTGCGCCGCTTTTCGCGCGTGATGCTCGGCGAGCTTGAGGTCGCCGAGTTGCCCGGCGATCATCACCGCGTTCGAATGCGCGTCGGGGAAGTCGTCGCGCACGGCGACGGCTTTGGTGATCCATGACAGCCCCTCTCGAAGGTCTCCGTGCTGCATAAGCGCAACACCCAAAAGGTGAAGCGCATTAGGCTCTCGCGGAGTCTTCTTGAGAATCTTGCGATATGACTCAATCGCTTCGGCGAGCCTGCCGGCGCGATGCAATGCCACGGCATCGTTGATGGGTTGAGAGGGAGGGATGTTTTGTCGAGCCATAAATATCTTAAGAAGCCGGGGCGCATTCGCCGCGCCCAGCGGCGCCGTTGCTAAGTTGCGTCAATTCTTCCGCGACAGCCGCTAGGCTCGGCCGCCAATCTGAGTTTGCGCTTTGCCGGAACAGGCGCGCGCTTGCGTACCAGGGGCTGTCAGGGCGTTCAAGAAACCAATACCACAGCCGCCCATGGTTTGACGGGACCAACGCCCATATGGGGCGTCCCAGCGCACCCGCAATATGGACCGTTGTGTTGCTGACCGAAATGACAAGGTCTATCGCCGCGACTTGGGCGGCGAAATCGTCGAGGTTCGCCAACGGGTCGATCTGCGGATCGACGAGGATATTCGCGCCCTGATCGCGCGCGGCGCGCGCGATCTCATCATGCGCGTCGCCATATTGAAGGCTGACAAAAGTAATCCCGGGAACTTTGAGAAGCGGCGCCCACGCATCGAGCGGGATCGATTTGGCGTCTTCGACCCGGAGGTTTTTGCTCCGCCAGGATATTCCGACCAGCTTGGTCCCTGGACGAACCGCCTGATAGCGGCGACGAAGCATGGCTGCCTTGTCGGGGTCGGCCTTTAGCGGGCCTCTCTGTTCGCGAAACGCGGCGAAGGACGGGCGAAGCGCGGCGCCGAGTTCGCCGACTGAAGCTTGGTATTCGATCCCTTGTGTGATCGACGGATCGTGCGGCGTCTCGCCGGCCGCAATGACATGGACTGAAGGAAATGACCGCGCGAAAAGCGGCGCCATGCGCGGCGAGCAAAGCAGTAAAACTGTCGCGCCCGTCGCGATGAGATCGGGAATCATGGTGGCGGTAAAAGTTTCGTCGCCTGGTCCTAATTCGGTCCAAACGAGGATCTTGCGGCCCGCAAGCGGTTCGCCGCGCCAGTAAGGGAAGGGAAACCGTCCAAAGAACGTCTGCGCCAGCGGGCTGCGTACGCGCCAAGCATACTCCCGCCACCCTTCGGCAAACTGACCGCGTACGAGAAGCGCGAGACTGCGGTGAAAATGGGCATCGACATGGTCGGGATGCAGCGCGAGGACGCGGTCGTAAAAGACAATCGCGTCGTCGAACCGGCCGGTCGCGTCCATGAGCATTCCCATATTAAGCAGGACGGGAGCTGAACGGGGCGCGAGCGCGAGCGCCCCCCGCAAATATGGCTCGGCTTCGCTATAGCGGCCGCGATGAAGAAAAGTCCCGCCCAACCCATTCGCGGCGTCCGCATTGTTTTTGTCGCGCCGGTAAGCTTCACGAAAATGATGCTCCGCCTCGCCCATGCGTAGGGCGCCGGCAAGGATGTTCGCGAGATTAAAGTGGGCTTCCTTGGAATTCGGATTGTGCCTGAGCGACCGCGTAATGAGTTCGGTGCCGCGCGCCACATCACCGCGGCCGGCCAAGATCAAGCCCAGCAAATGTAGGGCGTCGGGATTGTTTGGATCGAGGCGCAGCGTATCGCGGTATCCCGCTTCCGCTTCCGGTAAACGACCGTGGCGATGGTGGTCCATCGCGCGCGTGACGAGGTCTCGCGCCGTGGTCATGGTCGGCCCCACTTTTCGAGCTCGGACGCCACGTCATCCAACGGCTTCCGCCAATCACCGCGCAGTTCCTGCCGGAACAAGCGGGCGCTCTGATACCAAGGACTGTCGGCGCGATTCATGAACCAATACCAGTGCGCGCCGGGGCCCGTCGGGATAAGGGCCCAGACAGGACGGTTAAGGGCTCCGGCCACGTGCACCGTCGTATTGCTGACCGAAATGACCAGATCCATTGCCGCAACCTGCGCCGCGAAGGCGTCAAGGTCGCCGGAGGAATCGATGCTTGTGTCTTGGATAATGTTGCGTCCCGTCATGCTGGAAACCTGCGCGATCTCAGCGGCGCAATCGCCGTATTGCAGGGACACGAACTTAACGCCGGGGACATCCAGAAACTTCGCGAACTGGGCAAGTTGTAGGGACTTGAAGCGTCCCGTCGGCCCGGCGGCGCTTCGCCAGCTAAGGCCGATGATGCGCGCGTGTGTGCCGTCCTGATAGCGTGCGCGAAGATTTTCAACCAACGCCGCGTCCGGCACGATGTATCCGTTGTGGCGCGGAAGCGAGCCCAATGTCGGCCGCAGCACTTGGGCGGCGTCGGTCAGCGGCAACCGCACATCGAAGTCACCTTCGATGGGGCTCCCCATGGCGACGATCTTCGCGCGTGGGAAAGAACGCGCGAAAAGCCGGCATAGGCGCGGCGAACAGACAACCGTGCAATGCGCGACGGCGTCGATCAATTCGGGAAGAAGATTCGCGAATAGAATTTCATCGCCCAGTCCATATTCCAACCAAACCAGAACGCGCTTTCCGGTCAATGGTGATCCATCCCACCGCTTGCCGCCGCTGAGGTCGGGCGCGCCGTGAACGGCTCGGATGCGCGCGCTATAGGACGGCCAAGCTTCTTGCAGTCTTCCCAGCATCAGCAGCGTCAGGCCTCGATTTGCGATCGCAGGCGGGAAGCCCGGCTTAAGCGAGAGCGCGATGTCGTAGTCGGCGAGAGCGGCCTCGAACGCGCCGGTGAATCGTTTCGCGCTGCCGCGATTCAGATAGGCGTTTGCGTTTCGGGGGTCTTGTAGAATCGCCTCGCTATGCAAGGCAATCGCTCCCTCCAGATCACCGCGCAGCTCAAGGACACGGCCGAGTGTGGTGATCACGTCCGCGTTGCCGGGCGCCGCGCGCTTTAAATCGCGCAAAATCGTTTCACCTTCGTCTAGCTGTGAACGCTCGAGAAGTGCTTCGGTGAGTTGGAGGGACGTTTGCCCGTCAGTGGGATTGCTGCGCAGAATGTCGCGGTAAATGTCCTCGGCTTCGGTAAGACGCCCTTGTTTGTGCAGGACATTTGCAAGAAGACGGCGCACTTCGGGATTGGAAGGATCGCCGGCCAGGAAGCCGCGCAAAACCTGTTCGGCTTCGATGAAGCGTTCGGTTTGTCCAAGAACAGAGGCCAGCGTCAAAACGGCGTTGCGATAGCCCGCATGGCGTTGAAGGCATGCACGCAGGACTTGCTCGGCGGCGCCCGTGTCGCCGAGAGCGGCAAGGCACATCGCGAGGCCGACATAAGCCGTGCGTTGTGACGGGTCACGGGCCAGCAGCCCGCGATACGCGTCGCGCGCTTCAGCATATTGCCCGGACAGCCGCAGCGCATTTGCCAACCGGTCGGTGGTCGCGATGTTGCCGCCGGCCAAAACATCGGCCTCGCGAAAATATGGAACAGACTTCTCCGGCTTCTGTGCGCGGAGCCAAGCCGAACCTAGCATCTCGACTGTCGGTAGATGGCGGGGGCGCAGGCGAAGCGAATGCTCCAGCGACGCAACGGCCTCCGGAAAACGGCCCAACTCCACATAAGCCGCGCCAAGGAGGTAGCGGAGTTGCGCATGATCCGGCGCAACCGGCAGCAAAGCAGCGTATCCGGTTGCGGCCTGCTCGAAACGGCCGGCCTGATGAGCGGCGGTTGCGTCCCGGTATGCGGCGTCAAACGCCTGAGGCATCTGTTTGGATGGAGGCGCCATAAGTGTGTCTCGGTCCGTCGCGATTAATCGCCGTCGACGCCGGCCTGTCCAGTGACGCGGATGACTTCCTCGACGCTGGTGTCGCCCTGCCACACCTTGATCAAGCCATCTTCCATGAGATCGCGGAAGCCTTGCTTGCGCACAGCCACCTGCAATTCATTCAGCGGGCGCTGATGCAGGACCATTTCGGCGACTTCGTCGTTGAGGACCGTGACCTCGTAGATGCCGAGTCGGCCGCGATAACCGGTGTTTTGACACCGCGCGCAGCCCCGGGCTTCGAACCACTGCGGCTCGCCGGTGAGAACCTCGGGAAATCGCTCGCGCAGTTTCTCGCACTTCTCGCGGATAGCAAGCGGCGGTTGATGCGGGCTGCGGCAATGCGGACACAGGCGGCGCACAAGACGCTGCGCCATGACTTCCCGCACGGACGAGGCGACGAGGAACGGCTCGAGTCCCATGTCGATGAGACGCGTGAAGGCGCTGAGCGAATCGTTGGTGTGCAGGGTCGAGAACACCATATGGCCGGTGAGCGAGGCCTGGACCGCGATCTGCGCGGTTTCAAGGTCGCGGATTTCCCCGATCATGATCACGTCCGGGTCCTGGCGCAGGATGGAGCGTAGCGCGCGGGCGAAAGTGTAGCCGATATCGGCTTTGGTCTGGACTTGGGTCACGCCCGGGATGTTGTACTCGACCGGGTCCTCGACGGTGATGATCTTGCGTTTTCCGTCCTTGATGTGTTCGAGCGTCGCCTTGAGTGTCGTCGATTTTCCCGAACCTGTCGGCCCGGTCACGAGGATGATCCCATGGGGTTCCCGCGCGAGCTTTCCAAATGTCTCCAAGTGATCCTTGGCCATGCCGATCTTGGCCAGCGAGAACTGCTTATGCTCCTTGAGCAGGAGACGCATGACGATTGATTCACCCCAAACGCCAGGCAAGCACGAGACGCGGATATCGAGGTCTTTGCCGCTCATGCGGATACTGATTCGGCCGTCCTGAGGGAGGCGTCGTTCCGCGATATCCAGACCTGAAATCAATTTAATGCGCGACGCCACCGCATCGAACCGGGAACGCGGAAGGGTGACGCGGCTTTGAAGCACGCCGTCGATGCGGTAGCGGATTTCGAATTCATGCTCCAATGGCTCGACGTGAATGTCCGACGCAGCTTCGTTCACCGCCTGGGCCATCACGTTTGAAACGAGTTCTACGACGGGCGCTTCTTCGGCGAGTTCGCGCAACAACGCAACGTCACCTTCGATATCGCGGCCGTCCGACATAAGCGCGCGGCGCACGAGGTCGATCATGAGGTCGAGTTCGCGATTGCGGATCAGCCACCAGTGGATCTCCTTGTCCGGAAACGCCGCCAGCAACACTTCCTGAAGGCTCGGCTTCACCGGATCGCGGCTGATGCAATGAATGAGGCCGGCGTCGTCGGTCCAAGCGAGGGTGGCCTGGTCGATCCACCATTCACTGTCGATCCCGGAGGATTTGATCGTCGCGGCGTAGATGGCCGGATCCTGCGGCATCCGCTGATTGGACATGACCTCCAGGCCCAATTGGCTCGAAAGCGCCTCCAAGACAGCATCTTCCGACACCGCGCCGATGCGGATCAGGATCGCGCCCAGGAGACCGCCGAAGCTCGCTTGGAAGCTCATGGCTTTCGCGAGTTCGTTGTCGCTGATGAAGCCCCGCTGCAGCAGGATTTGCCCCAACGGAGGCTGCACCTCAAAAGCGGCCAACGTATTTGGCGGGGTGTTCGGCTCAGGGCGGATGATCGAGGTGTCCAAAAGCGGCTCCAGCTACGCGTCCAGCAATTCGTCGAGGGTCTTGCGGAAGGGCTCGCGAAAACGGGGCGGTTTTACCATTTCCCATCTCCACACGACTTTAACAGAATGACAGAAAGACTTATCGCGCCGGGTTAATTTCCAACGGCCCGCCGTTCCGGGCTTACAAGTTTGTAAGGTCGGTGAGGATTAGGCCTGAAGCAGGCCCACGAGACCCGGAATATCTCGGCCCAAGAGGTGGCGGATAGTCACAGGATGTGACGCAACCGCGCGCAACCCGGCTGTGCGTGCCGCATCCTCCACATAAGCTGGCGTATGAACGAAGCGTCCCTCCGGTGACAACGCGAGCGGCGCGCCTTGCGAAAGCTCGATCGAATAGGCCAGCAGCCCTCCGGGCGCGAGGCGCGCGCGTACTGCGGCCAAGAGATCGGAGATATCTCCCAAATAGGGGAATAGGTCACCGGCCGTAATGACATCAAAGGTGCCCGCGATCTTTGCGATCGCGCGCGCGTCGCCGATGAGGATTTGGTCATACAACCTCTTAGCGCCAGCGATCTTCGCCATGTTCGGCGATATATCGATGCCAAGGGTCGCTTCGGTTCTGAACGCGTCGAGTAAAGCGGCCGCCACCAAGCCGGTTCCACACCCGATGTCGGCGAGACGTGTGATTGTGCGCCGTTCGGGCTCGTATTCTTCGATGAGGTCCGCGATCGCGGCGGGAATCGCGTAATTGCGAAAGCGCAGTTCTTGAACGTCGTATCGTTGCGCCAGGCGGTCGAATGCTTCACGGGCGTAGTGCTCGTCCGGCGCAGATATGGCCGCGCCGTGCAATGCGTTGAGAAGGTGTTTGGCTTCGTTGTTGTTGGGATCGTCCACCCCGATGCGCTGGAGCGCAAGTTCGGCAAGCGGCCGCTCGCCGAGGGAGTTCTGGATGCTTGCGAGCGCGAGTAGCGCTTCGGTGTGATGTGTCTCTGCTACCGCCTTGGAAAGCGCGGCCGCCGCGCCCGGAAGATCGCCCTGTTCAGCAAGCGCCAAACCCAGCAGCACGTGAGCGGCCTGCAACTGATCGTCAATGATCAACGCGTTGCGCGCCGTCGCTTCAGCATCTTTCAGGTTACCCGTGTTGAGGTAAGTCAATCCGAGATTTACGTGGGCGCTCGCATTGCGCGGGTCGATCTCCAGCGACCGCCGTAGGTAATCGTGGCCTTCGATTTCGGCGCCATGCGCCCTCAAGGCGCTGCCCAACGCGAAAAGCGCGACCGCATTTTGCGGCTCGCTAGCGACCGCCCGGCGATAGCATGCGATGGCCTCGTCAGCGCGTCCGAGATGGAAAAGGCAATCACCGCGCCCGAGGGCGGCCAGCACGTTCATGGGTTCACGTTCAAGCGCGTTTGCGTATGCCTTCTCGGCCTCCGCGGCGTTGTTGGCGCGATCATGGAGACGCGCCAGCAGAATCCATGCTTCCGCGCTGCGCGGATCATGATCGATATAGCGCTGCAGGTAATTGGCTGCGCGCGCGTGATCGCCGATCTCGCGATACAGTTCTGACAGGTTCCAGAGATACATCGCGCTCTGCGGCTTGCCCCGAAGCGCCGTCTCAAGTACTGCGACGGCTTCTGTCCAGAAGCCGCACTCTTTAAGGCCCGTGGCGGCCGCGGTGACGGCGCTTTTTTTCTCGGGAAAAACCGCAGGTATAAGCCGGTAGATGCTCGCCGCCCCGTCAAGGTCGCCGCCTGTTTGCGCGCTTCGGGCGGCGGCGAGAGCGTCCGCGAGGTTTTTATAGGGAAACGTCTTTTCCATAACGCCTCTTAAGCCGGTTCACTTGAAAATAAAAGTTCGCAACAGAGAGAACGCGGGATAGGGGGCCTTCACGGTCGTGTCTTGCGGCGATTGTCCCGAACGAAAGATCTACGTCGGCAACGGCGGAAGTTCTGCGGCGATCCGTTCGCATTCCCGCCAGTGGCGCTCAAAGACACCAACGAATTTATTGCCATCGAAATTGGCAAGCGGCAGGCTGTTGGGCTTGGAGATGCGCTTCAAATGCTGAAACTTGCCGGCGCCCGAGTTGCACCAGACAAAACCGTCATCGCGATACGTATAGTCAACTTCGCGCTCGCCTAGTAGCGCGAGGCGCGGGGCTTCTTTCCGGTCTTCCATATCGACGAAGACGCCGTACATCGCGAGTTGGTCGATTCCCCAGCGAAGGCTGTTGCGCTGGAAGAAATGGGCCAAATAGGCTGCGACAAGACGGATATACTCGACCGACTCATCGCTGATTCCGGCCCCGACTACGCAGGCGTTGAACTGATTCCAGGGCTCTTTGCGGCCCGGCCGGATACGCATGGCGACATCGTTGCCGGTGAGCTCCGCAAACAGGCCGTTGAGACTCGTGTTAATCACCGCGTCCACGTCCATAAGCCAAAGCGGAACACCGTAGTGCCGCAGGTGTTCGTAGAAGCGGATGAAGCGGACCGCATGATAATAAGAACGCGCCTCTTGAACCGGAGCATTCGTAAGGCCGGGGCGTTCCACGCTCAGCGCAAATTTGACTGGCGCAAGCTCTTTTAGGAAGGCGTGCGCAAACGCCGTCTCTTCCTCGTTCGCATCCATTATGTGAATGTGAACCGGTGTCTGCGGCGAGTTTTCGCGCAAAGATACGACCATCGGAAGGGCAAAAGCGCGGAAGTAAGTAAAGTTGCAGGATAGGTAAAGAATGCCGTTGGGATCCGGCACAAGCGATGCAACGTCGAACATGGGGGGGAGTGTGCGTATTAAATCCGCATCCGTGAATGCGCGTAATTCATCGTAGAATGCCGGCTCAAACCGGATTGTACTGAGAATATGATCCGGCGCCTTTTCCCCCGCCGCGCGGAACAGCGGCTCAGCGCCATGGCGGTCTCTCAGGCTGAAGCGGGACAGACCGGCCGCCGCTTGCAATGAAGGATTGCCCGGGTGCGCGGCGAGACGTTTTTGGTTTAGCGCATCCCATTCCTTCACTTCATCGAGAGCGTAAGTGAAGAACAGATCGCTGAGTCGCGCTGCGTGGTAGGGCGTTTCCCCGCGCTTGATGCGCTCCCACCACTCCTTGTGGCAAACAAGTTGATCGAGCGCCGCGACCTTGCGATCGAGACTGTCGCCGGCGCTCGTGAGAGCCTCTTCCCAAAGCCGCACCGAGAGCTCGGGCTCTTTGTCGAAGATGAGGCCCGTATATTTCGATGTCGCTTGGAGATCGCCTGGCTGGGCTTCCAAGGCGCGGCGATAACAGTCGCGTGCGCCGGGCTTGTTTTCCATCGCCTCCGACAGAGCACCCAGCTTCATTAACGCCTGATAGCTATTGGGAGCGCCCTTCACGGCATTCTTGTACGAACCATAGGCCTGCGGCGCGTGTCCTGTGCTTTCATAAAGCTCACCGAGAGCCATCCATGTCTGCGGATGGTTCGAGATTTGTACGCTCCGCTGCAAAGCGCCCTCCGCTTCGACAAGCCGTTTAGCGCGAACGAGCGCGCAGCCTAGGTTGTGAAGGACGGATGCGTTTTGCGGCTCGCGCTGCGCCGCCTCTTCGAGCACCGCGAGGTCGTCCGTCGCGTCCGCCGGCACGATGGCGGTGACCACATTCTGCCGTTCACGGATCGCGGCAAGCCGGCTCACGGCCTGCTGGTTTTCGGGCTCGCGCTTCAACACCATCTCGTAACATCGAGAAGCGTCCTGGTCGCGGCCCCCCATTTCAAATAAGTTGCCGAGCAGCGCGAGCGACTGGGGAAGGGCGCCCACCTTGGCTTGCCTCGTTAACACGGCCGCCGCTTCGTCATTGCGGTTCGTCTTGAGCAGAACTACGGCGAGCTGATGCGCGGCCACCGGATCATGCGGCGCCACAGCGGTGACTTGACGAAGCTGAGCTTCTGCGTCGTTCAGGTCTCCGGCTTCGAGGGCGACAGTGGCAATGCGAAGGAGTTCGGCAATGCTCGCGGGGTCGGCGGACATCGTGGTGTTCTGGCTCATCCGTGGATTGATCGTCGCCCCTTTGGGGCGCCTTTATCTGACTGTAAATCGAGACAAGATCGGCGTGTTTATGTCGTATCACGGGCCCTTTGTCTCGCCAAGTTAGCGCCCGATTTGCCCGAGATGGATGCTTTGCAATCTTCGCTCCGTGCGCTCATGGAAAAGCCCCGGCGGTGATCGCGAGTGACACTGGGGCGTCGTTATTTTAAACAAGCGGAATAGGCACTGATGAAGCGGTGATTTCGATGGATGTGAAGCAACTGGAAGCTGCGAATGCGCTGGCGGTGAAGGCGCTCCAAAAGGGCGGACTTACGACTGCCTCAGCACAGCAATTCCCGTTCTACGGCTTTTATGAAGTCGATTTGTTCGAGGCCCCGCCGTTCTTGATGTTCACTGCCAACGACTGCCCGCGCGCAGCGAATATCCTTTATGAACGGGAATTCGAACCCGGCTCGATGCAGATCTGGTGCCGGCTGGCAAAGACGGCAAGCGGCATACTCGATATCGGAGCTCATGTCGGTGTGTACAGCCTTGCCGCCGCCTCGATCCGCAAAGACGTCAAGATTCACGCGTTTGAGCCCAATCCTCACGCTTATACGCGCCTGCGTATGCACATATTGGTCAATGAGTTCCGGAATATCGTCGAGCACTGGTTCGCGGTGAGCAATGAGGACGGAATTGCGCCGTTTAGCTGGGTGCGAAAGCCGAACCAGCAAATCTCATCCGGCGGCGGTCTGGGGCGCGGGGGCGGCCGTGAAGAGATCATCGTCCCGATGCACAAGCTCGACGGGACCCAAATAGCGCCGACCATAGGCGAACGCGCCTTAATGAAAATTGACGTTGAGGGGGGCGAAAGCAACGTCTTTAAGGGGTTGTCGGAAATCCTCGCCCGTAAGCCGGATATCCTGCTGGAAACCTTCAGCCAAGCCGCCTGCGACGTCATAAATCCCCTCATTCTGCCGCTTGGCTACCGGGTCTACGGAGTTCGGGAAAAAGAGCGTGTGGTTGTGCGGCAGGACAAGCTCTACCCGTGCAGTGCGTCCACCGGAAACTTCAACCAGTTCTTGACCACCCGCCCCGAAGATCACGTGGCCGTCCTGAGCGACATTTCGTCATAAATACAGATAATTAATACCCTGGAAAGCCCGGCTCGGGTAAACCCTTGAGCGATTGCGGGGTGAGACCTGAGGATGAAAAAGCGAAAAATTCTTGTCACCGGTGCGGAGGGCTTTATTGGCTCTCATCTCACCGAGGCTCTTGTACGGGCCGGACACGACGTTAAGGCGTTTGTACTCTACAATTCCTTCAACGCGTGGGGTTGGCTCGATAACTGCGCGCCCGACGTCAAGGGCGAGTTTGAAGTTTTTACGGGCGATGTGCGCGACTACCAGTCGGTAGTTGCCGGCGCGAAGGGCTGCGATACGATCCTCCATCTCGCGGCATTGATCGCGATTCCTTACTCCTATTACGCCCCATCATCTTACGTGGACACGAACGTTAAGGGCACGCTCCACGTCGTGCAGGCCGCGCGCGATCTTGGAATCGCGAAAGTCGTGCATACGTCAACCAGTGAAGTCTACGGCACGGCTCGCTTTGTTCCGATCACCGAAGAGCATCCGTTGCAAGGCCAGTCACCGTACTCGGCTTCCAAGATTGGTGCGGATCATATCGCGCTGTCCTACTACACCTCCTTTGAAACACCGGTAGCGGTGCTGCGCCCTTTCAATACCTATGGGCCCCGCCAGTCGGCGCGCGCGGTTATCCCGACAATCATCACACAGCTCGCGCGAGGCGCGACGACGCTGAAGCTTGGTGCGCTGACCCCGACCCGCGATTTCTCATACGTCGAGGACACGGTCAGCGGTTTTATTGCCGCGATGGAGAGCGATGCGGTACTCGGCACGGTTACGAACGTCGGTAGTGGCTTCGAGATTTCCATTGGCGATACGGCGAAAGCCATCGCCGAGGTTATGGGCCGTGAAATCGTGATCGAAGCGGACACGCAGCGTATTCGGCCCAAGGATAGCGAAGTCGAACGCTTGTTCGCGAGCTACGACAAAGCCAACATGCTGATGCAATGGCGGCCCGCGCACGGTGGTCTCGAAGGCTTCAAGCGCGGCCTAGGTAAAACCGTTGCATGGTTCACCCAGCCGGAAAACCTCGCGCGTTATAAAAGCGACATCTACAACGTGTGATGCTGGCGTGCGCGCGGACATCGATCAGATCCTCGATACACTGAAGGCGGTTTTACCGGCGAGTGGCCGTCCGATCGGTTTGCACGAGCCGGAATTCGGCGTCGCCGAACGCGCTTACGTTCTCGACTGTATTGACTCAACCTTTGTCTCGAGCGTCGGCAAATATGTCGACCGCTTCGAGGAAATGCTCGCCGAATTCACCGGCGCGCGGCGCGCCGTCGCAGTGTGCAACGGTACCGCGGCCCTGCATGTCGCTCTCGAGGTGGCCGGCGTCGCGCCGGGAGACGAAGTCCTCGTACCGGCGCTCACGTTCATCGCAACCGCTAACGCCGTGAGTTATTGCGGCGCCCGGCCGCATTTTGTCGACAGCGACGCGGCGACACTCGGTCTTGACCCGGATAAACTCGAAGAAGGCCTGCGACGCAGTGCGCACATGGTGAGCGGCGAATGCCGTAACCGGCTGACGGGCGCCCGCATCGCCGCGGTCGTGCCGATGCACACATTTGGTCACCCGGTTGCGATGGACCGGCTCCTGAGGGTAGCTGCGGCGTGGAACATCGCGGTGGTCGAGGACGCCGCGGAATCCCTTGGATCTACCTATCGCGGAAAACATACCGGCCGCTTTGGCGCGATGGGCACGCTGAGCTTTAACGGTAACAAGACCATTACCACTGGCGGCGGCGGCGCGGTTATCACCGACGATGAGGCCCTCGGTAATCGCCTCAAACACCTGACCACGACGGCGAAAATGCCCCATGCTTGGGCTTTCGGCCACGATGCGGTCGGTTATAACTATCGCATGCCCAACCTCAACGCCGCGCTCGGGTGCGCCCAGATGGAACGTCTACCAACGTTTCTTTCCGAAAAGCGCGCCCTCGCCGCACGCTATCGCAAGGCGTTCGCCGACGTTCCCGGCGTGACGTTCGTGAGCGAGCCGGCGGAGTGCGAGAGCAACTATTGGCTCAACGTGCTCCTTCTTGATGAGAGCGGCGCCGATCTGCTCCAGCCCCTGCTTGAACGGACCAACGCCGCTGGCATTGGGACGCGACCGGTATGGACGCTCATGCATCATTTGCCGATGTACGCGGCATGTCAGCGCATGGACCTGACTGTCGCCGAAAGCCTTGCGCGCCGCCTCGTCAACCTCCCCTCCAGCCCGATCCTGGGTCGGTCATGACCCTCAAGGTTTGCGCCATCACCAGCACGCGGGCCGATTGGGGCCTGCTGTCGCCTGTCCTGTCTCTTTTGCGGGACGACCCGTCGTTTCACCTCGATATCGTCGCAACCGGACAACATCTTGCCGCGGACGCGGGCGCCACGGCGCGCGACATCGGCAATGATGGTTTTGCCATTAGCCGCACCGTGGATATGCGCCTTGGCGACGACAGCGCGGCGGGCGTAACGGCCTCGTTTGCCGCCGCGACGAGCGGCTTTGGCGAGGCCTTGGCGCAATTGACGCCCGACCTCCTGCTGGTGCTCGGCGACCGTTACGAAATCTTGGGCGCGGTTGTCGCCGCGACACTGGCGAGGACGCCCGTTGCCCACCTCATCGGAGGCGATATCACCGAGGGTGCGACCGACGACGCTTTTCGTCACGCCATGACGAAGATGTCGCACTTGCATTTCGTCACTACCGATGACGCGGGGCGCCGCGTCCGGCAGATGGGCGAAGACCCGGCGCATATTTTAGTCGTTGGCAGTCCGGGTTTGGACAAGATCCGCACCACGGCGCTTCTCGACCGCGACGACTTCTTCCGCCAGGTCGGCCTCGCGCCGCGGGCGAAAAACCTTATGGTCACCTTCCACCCGGAAACATTGTCCGCCGGCACCGTCGCTCATTGTTCCGAAATGCTCGCCGCGCTTGACCGTCTCGGCCCTGACGTAGGGCTGGTGTTTTCTGGCACCAATGCCGACGTGGAGGGCGCGACGATCGGGCGCCTGATTGCCGAATTTGTCCGCGGGCACCCCAATGCCGTACTGCATCCTTCCTTGGGATCTCTCAGATATTTCAGCGCTTTGAAACATCTGGACGCCGTGGTCGGTAATTCCTCCAGCGGCCTCTATGAGGCGCCCAGCTTTGCAACCCCCACAGTCAACATCGGCGATCGCCAGAAAGGCCGCCCACGCGCCGCCTCTGTCATCGACGTTGCGCCGGATCAAGGCGCCATCCACGCAGCCGTCCTAAAAGCCATGCAGATGGACTGTCGTGGCGTGACAAATCCCTATGGCGACGGTCACGCCGCGGAACGTATTGTCGCAACCCTGAGGGCCGTTCGTGATCCGAGGGCTCTCCTGAAGAAGCGCTTTTTTGATTGGCCGGCCGTATGAAGATCCCGCACACCCTCGTCATCGCCGAAGCAGGCGTGAACCATAACGGCTCACTCGCTCGGGCCCTCGACCTTGTAGACGCCGCCGCCGAAGCCGGCGCGGACATTGTGAAGTTCCAGACCTTCAAAGCTGGAAAGCTCGCCTCCGCGTCTGCCCCGAAGGCGAAATATCAGGTCGAGACGACCGGTAAGGCGCAAAGCCAGCTTGAGATGCTCAAGGCGCTTGAACTTAGTCCGGCGCATCACGCCAAACTTATCGCGCGCTGCAAAAAGCGCAAAATTCAGTTTCTTTCTACGCCCTTTGATGCCGATAGCCTTGATTTTCTGGTGAAGGACTTGGGCCTGGACCTCATCAAGCTGCCCTCCGGAGAACTTACCAATCCGCTTCTGCTCCTCAAGGCCGCTCAGGCTCGCTGCCAGGTCATCTTATCGACCGGCATGGGTACGTTGCCCGAGATCGCCGAAGCTTTGGGGGTGATGGCTTTCGGCTATCTCACGCCACGCGCGAAGCCTTCAAGGGCGGCCTTCAAGAACGCCTATACTAGCGCCAAAGGTCAGGCCCTCGTTCAAAAATACGTCACCCTTCTGCACTGCACGACCGAGTATCCGGCGCCGTTCGAGGACGTAAATCTGCGGGCGATGGATACGATGTCTGAGGTGTTTGAGTTGCCTGTCGGCTACTCCGATCACACGCCAGGCACCGCGGTCAGCATCGCCGCCGTCGCCCGCGGCGCGACCATGATCGAGAAGCATCTCACGCTCGACCGCACACTTCCTGGTCCAGATCACCGCGCCTCTATCGAGCCGCCGGAATTCACGGCGATGGTGCAGGCGATCCGCGAGGTCGAACGCTCTCTCGGTGATTACCGCAAAATTTGCCGCCCATCGGAGGCGAAGAACCGTGCCGTGGCGCGCAAGAGCCTGGTTGCCGCGCGGGCCATCGCGAAGGGTGAGGCTTTCACGCCGGCCAACGTGACTGCGAAGCGCCCGGGTAACGGACGCTCGGTTTATGATTTCTGGACACTTGTCGGTAAGCGCGCGACGCGTCGCTACGACGAGAACGAATTGCTTTAGGGTGCCCGCCACGATGGATAAACAGCAGGAAGCTCAGACGATCTACGACATGGGTCTACGCGCCGTGCAAGCGGCCTACGCCGAGAACGGGGCGGAGGAGAAGCTGATGCCTCTTCTCAAACCGTTTACGCTGGTGCCCGGCGGTGGATTTTTGGATCATGCGCTTGCGCGGAGCGCCGTGGATCAGGGCAAGTTGTTGTGGCACATCAACAAGAATATCGGCGCTCCATCGACCCGCCAGCGTATCGCACAGATTTTCGCCGAGGAGGAACTTCGGCGGGTCGGCATTCCGCAACCTGCTTCAGCACAAGCGGCGGACTTCGCGCGTGATGGGATTATCGGCCTTGAGGATATCGTCAGTCCAGCCGAGGCGGCCGAGATTCTCGGATACCTGGAAAGCTGCCCGAACCTGACACGGCAGGAGACCGTGCTCCACCACGACGTCAGGGACGTGGCGCGCGCTCCGCATGCGTTCCGCATCGCGACGGATCCGCGGATACTGTCGATCGCCAGTAACCATATAGGCGCCCCCGCGACCATGGTGCAGATGGACGCCTGGTGGTCGCTTCCCGAGCGCGAGGAGCCGCATGGCGCGCAGGTATTCCATCGCGACCGCGACGATTTTAGATCTTGCAAGCTTTTCCTCTACCTCAGCGACGTGACTGCCGGCGATGGTCCTCACATCTTCGTACGTGGATCGCATAGGCCTGAAGGCGTGACGGCGGCTTTAACGGCCGTGGGAGCGTTGCCCGATAAGATGCCCGTTTTTTTTAATGGAAATGGCCGGGAGGTTGCACATCTCATCGAGCCGGTGTTTGGATCGTCTGTGATGGAGATCACGGGGGGAGCCGGCACGTGCTTTCTGGAGAATACGTTCGGTTTCCATCGTGGTAAGGTTCCGAAGACTGGTCGCCGCTGCATCTTCCAGGTGCTCTATGCCGGCATTCCCTATCCCGAGCGGTTGACGCGATGGGAGGAGGCGGGCCTGACTGAACTGCCGCCGGACTGCGCAACGACTCCGCTCGCCCGTCACGCGGTGCGATTTGTGACCTCGTGATGTCTCTTACGGCTTTCCCATAGGATAGAAGATGAAAATCGAAATCACCGGCAACGACCTCAATCAGATTATCGAAAACTTCAAGAAAAAGCCCCAGGAGCTCTTCCTGAACGATTATGCGCGGTATGTGGTCGCGCTGCGCCGCTACAAGGAGGCTAAAGGTCAGCTGAAGTTTACCGACGATCATGACTCTCTGTTCACGGACGCTATCGAGCACAACGTGAAAGGGCTCGAGAGCTTCGGGGCTGTCGCCCGCACGAACCGTCTGATTCGGCCCCTCTACGCTATCGATCGGGTTTTCTTCGGTGCGCACAATCTCAAGGCGCTCTGCGTTGGACCGCGCACCGAGATGGAACTGTTCAGCATGGTGGCGCAAGGTTTTCGCCCCGAGAACATTAAGGGCCTCGACCTCTTCTCCTATTCGCCGTGGATCGAAGTCGGCAATATGCACAACATGCCCTATGCCGATAACTCGTTCGACGTGCTGATCGCCGGATGGGTGCTGACCTATTCCGACGATCCCGATCAAGCCTGCCGCGAATTCCTGCGTGTCGTGGGCGATAAAGGTATTATCGCTATCGGCGCGACAGTGCTCGACGAAGCAGGGCGCGCGAAGGAGACGCAACTGGGTCGCACCGCCAAGCACTATCCCGGCGCCGACCAGCTGCTCGCGGTTTTTGGCAAGCATGTGCGCAATGTCTATGTGCGCCACGAAAGCGAGCCCGGTCAGGAAGGGCGCACCATCGTCATTTTCGACGTGAATAAATAGGACTTAGGCCTTCGGGGCGGCGGAAGCCAAATAGAACAGGCTTTCGCCGATCTGATTGAGGTTGAGGTTGGCGCGATTTTCCGTCGTGCCCAGAATACGCTGCATCACATCCACGCAGCCCTGCATGCTGAGATCGAACTTACTCTTCAGCTTCTCAGGACGCTCATAAGGCGCGAGCACCGGCATTTTGATCTGACCGCCGGGCGCGGGCAGATCGCGCGTAAGTAGGTCCGCGATGCGCTCTACCCCGACATTGCCGCCAATGTTCCATACGTAGTGTTCGGCCTCTTCAAGGCTAAGGCGGCCTTTTTGAAGCACTTCCCCGCGGTCGAGGTAGGCCTCCGCAGCGTCAACCATCTTGATCGGGTCCGTGAACAACGGGTTGAGATGGTTCGAGATGAAGGAGTCGCTGATCCAGTTGGGATTTGCGACTAGGCTCATGGCCATCTTTCCGGCAGCTTGGGCCTCGAAGCCCGTCGTGCAGGACGTATGCAGAAGCATGCGGCAGCCCAGGGTCCAGGGCACGTGCGCGCCCTCGCGGATCACCGACACGTTGGGGTGTTCGGCAAACACCCCGTTCCAGCGCTCGATGGCCTCACCGGGGTGAGGGCGAAGGACAATGCGTTGTTGCGGCCGGCGGCGGCACAGCTCCTTGATCGCGGTTAGGATGGCGGCCCTGTTGACGCGTTCGAACTCGATTTGGTCGTCCCAAGCTTTCACCGATTTAGGATCATCTAATTTGATGAAACCGGCGCGAACGTGGATGTCGGTCACCTGTTCCACGCTGTCCCACAGCGTGTTGATGATTCCGAAGTTCGTATTGATCAGGATGAAGTCGCCAAAGCGCGCGCGCACCGCGTCGATATTGCGTTGGAAGAAGCTGTGGTAGGCGGGCTTCAGGATATCGACGCGTCCGTTGCCGGCGACTTCGACCGGGATCTTGCCGCCGCTCAGTTCGTCGAGGACGCTTTTCTCGAAGGCGCCGTTGGCGAGGATGACGTCGGGCAGGTCGAAAATGTGCTTCGTGCAATAGTTCGCGATGGCGACCTTCTCGATGTGTGCCAGCAGCTCTTCCTCTAGGATGATGACGCGGTGGCCGGCTTTCTTCGCCGCCACCATCGCGGGATGATGGATATTGTTGAAGCTCTTGAACATCACCGCGCCCGCCGGCAACTGGCGCATGTTGTTGTACAGCAGCCACTGCTGGCCAATGACCACGTGATACCCGCGCGCCGCCAGCACCGTGGCGAGAAGCGCCTTACTGTCGAACTCGCGCGACCCGAATTCGATGGGCAGGTAGACGATCGGGAACCGGGTTACCAAGCGCTCAGTCCCCCATCGATCAGAATGTTCTGGCCCGTGACGTAGGACGACGCGTCGGAGGCGAGCCACACGACGGCATTGACCATCTCTTCGCCGTAAGCCATCCGGCCCAAGGGGACGCGCGCCCCGTATTTCTGCTTGAACGTCTCGTTCTGTCCGCTTTCGACGCCGCCCGGCGTGATGCAGTTCACGCGGATGCCTTTGCCGGCCCAGTAGGTGGCCAGATATTTGGTGAGCCCCACCACAGCGGCTTTCGCGGCCGAATAAACGGCGGGGCTGCTCATGGCGCGCCCCATGTATTCGGACCCTTCGTAAATGCGCTGGTCAGGTGCGACGACGCCGTAGATGGATGCGGTATGGATGATGCTGCCGCCCTTGCCTTGCGCCACCATCTGCCGTCCGATGGCCTGGTCGACGAGGAATACTCCGTCGATGTTCACGGCCATCACGCGGCGCCATTCTTCCAAGCTGTACTGCTCGAAGGTATCAAAATATCTATTGCGGTCGGCCTTTGGTGAACTGCCGCCGGCGTTGTTGTGAAGGATATGGATATCACCGAATTCACGGACGACGGCGTCGGTCATTTTTTGGACGGACTCCGGGTCGGTGATGTCGCAGGCGACGCCGATGCAATGCACGCCGTGCGTTTTAGAGAGATCAGCGGCGAGCTCGTCGGCCACGGCTTTATCCAAGTCCACCACGGCGACGTTGGCGCCGAATTCGGCAAGCCCATTGCAGAAGCGCCGGCCAAGGATACCGACCGCGCCGGTGATGACCGCGTTGCGGCCCGCGAGATCAAAGCGCTTTTGATAGGAGGGGCGTTCGCTCATGGGAGTCTTTCTGCAAGGATCATTTCCACGATCCGGAAATCGAGCTCGGAATCGATGTCGATGGACCGTTCTTCGGGCATTATATAAAGGGCCGTTTCCGGCTTGAAAATGGCTGGGTCCTCGAACAAGGCGTCGTGCTGCCACACGTAAATAGATGCATTCATATCGTAGCACTTCGGCGCGTCCTGGCGGCGCACCACCGGCTTCTTCAGCGGTTTTGCCAAAGTGACGCGCCCATCCTCGTGCACTTCCACAAGGTTGAAGTAGGGGGAGCGGCGCGCCGGCATGGCGGTAATCACGTTTGGCGCGTTTTTCGTCCGCAGTAGTTCAATGCAGGCCGCGATATCGGACGGAACGCGAAGGGGTGACGTGGCGTCAAGATCGATCAAAACCTCGAAGCGCTTACCCGTATGCGCCTCGGCGGTTTCCACGCTGTGGCGGATGGCGGGGACCTTAGCGGCTTGGTCGGTGGCGAGCGCGTCGGGACGTGTGACCAGGAGGTCGGCGCCCGCGTCCTTGGCGGCTTGCAAGATATCCTTGGAATCGCTGCTGACAGCGATGAAGTCCACGACGCCGCTCGCGCGCGCCTGTTCGATCGTCCAAGCGATCAACGGGCGGCCGTGCATCGGGCGGATATTCTTATTCGCGACGCCCTTCGACCCGCCGCGCGCGTTGATTGTGCAAAGAACGCTCATGCCGCGGGTCCTTTTACCCAGGCCGCGGCCGCACTAGCGCGTTCGGCGGCTTCGATGAGTTCTACAACAGCGGCGCCTTCCGCCAGCGTGCAAAGCCTGTCGGCGGCGCCGTCGATCATCAGGCGGTGTTGCTCGCGGTAGGTATAGTCCCGGTCGACGGGATGTTCCGCCAGCATCTGACCGTCTTTCAACAAGAGGCCGCGCATGAGGTCGAGATGCAGCATGCCTTTGTCGGTATTGATCACCGCAGACCGGCGACCGGGGCGGTCGAGATAGTTGAGGGTGATCTGCACTGACGGTGAGCGCGATGCCTCAAGCAGGATCGCGAAGCTATCCTCGCTGTCGATCTCGAGCGTGCTGAAATGCCCGCCGTGCGCCGCCAGCTTTTTCCAGGGCCCGAAAAAATGCAGTGCGAGATCGATCTCGTGCGACAGGTCCCGCAGTACGCCTCCACCCGCCTCATGCCGCGCGGAATAGGATGCGCGGTAGTCGCGGCCCGGGCGCCAGTCCGGCAGCCATTGACCGACGTGCAGATGCGCATCGAACACGCGCGCACCCTCAAGCTCGCGTACGAGGCGGGTGATCAAGGGATGGCAGCGCAAATTATACGCCACGGCCGCGTGTGAAAAGCCCCCTGTCGGAACGGCTTGCGTACCATCGGATAGAGGCTTTTCGACCAGGAGCCGGCCATTGAAGCCGAGCTCGCTTACAGTCCGTATCGCGCTGGCGTGCGCGGACGTCTCGTTCGCGATCACGACGTAATCCGGCTGCCATTCGCCAATGCCCGCCTGCAGCGAGGCATACCGGCGCGGATAAATGCCCTCGCGCGCGCTCACAACCGCGGTGTCGCAGTTCAGCTCCTCCAGAAGGCGCGTGTGCCGCTGGCCGATGGAACCATATCCGACGACGAGGGTTTTCATGCGGACTCCGGCCCGCGCACGGTGAAGCGCTGACCGATCTTCAGCCGCGGCGCCGGTTCGCCGTCGCCTTCCCAGGCCGAAACAAAAATCGTGCTGTCGCCGGTTTTTACGGTCACGCCCTGAGGGGTGACGCCGGTTATTTCGCCGGGTGTGCAAATGTAAGAGGGCGCATCCGGGATCAGGCCGGCGCTCACGATCTTCACCAGCTTGCCATCCAAGCGCGTCATTGCGCAGGGACCAGGATGCGTGATCGCGCGCACGAAATTGAAGATGCGCCGGCTGGGCCAGGTCCAGTCGATCCATTCGTCGCCAGGACGCCGACGCCCAAAGTAGCTGCCTACCGCGTGGATTTCAGACTGCGGGCGGCTCTGCAGCGTTCCCGCCTCCAATCCCACCAGCGCTTCATGCAATACGTCGGCGCAACTCGTTATGGCGCGCGTCAGAACCGTCGCGTAGGTGTCCGTATCGTCGATTGGCAGCAGGCGCTGCACGAGGATGTCGCCGGTATCGATGCCTTCATCGATGTAATGGACCGTGATGCCGAAGTTCTTTTCGTCGTTGATCAGCGCCCAGTTGAGGATGTTGCGTCCGCGATAGAATGGAAGCGCGCCGGCGTGACAATTGATGAAGCCGCGCGGCGCGGCGTTCAGGATCGGGCGCTTCAGGATCTGGTTGAAAGACATAGAGACAAACAGATCCGCGCCGTAAGTCTTGAGTTCGGCGATCGCTTCGGGCGTGTTTACTTTCTCGATCGGCAGGAAGGGCACGTTCAGCTTTTTCGCCCACTCCGCAAGCACGGGATCGCGCGTATCGAAACGCGGGACGATGAACAAAACCTTGAAGCGCGGGTCGGCCGCGATCAGCTCAAGCGCGCGGTGAGACCAAGGCCCGTCGGCGAAGTACCCCAGCGTAATCACGGTGCGGGGCTCATGTAAGGCGCCAGCACGTTGCGCAGCATCGCAATACCGTTGCTTTGGCTCTTTTCCGGATGGAATTGCACGCCGCCGACTTTACCGTTATCGACGGCGGCGACGAAGGGCGTGCCGCCATGCACGCATTTGGCCGTCCAGCAATCGGGTGGCGTGTCGATCATCGCGAAGCTATGGGTGAAGTAGAAGTCCGTTCCGTCGGCGAGCCCATCGGTCATCTGCGAAGGCTTATCGAAGTGGACTTCGTCGAAACCCACATGGGGCACCGGCGCATCGGGCTGCGCCGTCAGCTTGCGCAGAGTTCCCGGCAGTAAGCCCAAACCCGCGACGCCAGGCGCTTCCTCGCTGCCTTCGAACAAGACCTGCATGCCGACGCATACGCCGAACAGACGGCCGCCGCCGGCGACATAGGATTTGATGGCGGTGTCGAACCCGCGCCGCGTCAATTCTTCCATCGCGCCTCCGAAGTGACCGACGCCCATGAGCAGCGCGATGGGCGCGCCGGCCAGCTCAGCCGCGTCCGCCGATGCTTTGAACGGCACCGAGAGATGCGTCAACACCTTGTGGAAGTTGAAGGTGTTGCCGCCGCCGTAGTCGATCACAAAAACCATCGAGCGGCCCTATTGCACCTCGAACAGAGGTTCCCAGCGGCCGTCGCGCTTCTCGAACAGTTCGCGGTTGACGCTGCGGTCGAGCGCGGCGTCGAATTCCTCACGGGTCATCTTGTAGTACTCGAGGTATTCTTCGACGTGGCGCTCGGGATACTGGTTGTCGTACAGCTGAACCAGCGGTTTGGCTTGTTCGCGCGTCAGCGCGCCGCGGCGGATCTCGATGTTCGCATCCTGCGTCGCGCGGCCGAAACCGAATTTGAGGTACATCAGGTAGGTGTGCAGCGCGTAGAGCGAAGAGTCGTTCTGCGCGAAATTGGTGAAGGTGCCCGAATTGCTTTCTTCGTTTTCCTTCAGGCCGCAGTGCTCCTTGGCCACAAGATAGTTGCGGTAGGAATCCCAAGCTTCGAAGTAGGACCAGTGGGTCTTGAAAACGCCGATGCGCTTCAATTCGTTCTCGTCCGGGAACGTCCACTGATAGATTTTCTTCTGGTCCAGCTGGCCGAATGTTTTTTCGTATTGGCCCGACAGATACACCTTCTTGATGTAATCGACATAGAAGTAGGGCGTGTATTTGGTTTCGGTCGAGCCGCCATATTCCATTTCGCCGTCTTCGCCGTAGAAGATCGGCGCGATTTCATTCAGAGCCGCCGCGCGGATCACGGCCGATAGGATGCCGGTCGTCCAGCCGAAGAGCGGGCGGCCATGCTCTATGAAGCCGATCCTATTGATCTTCTGCATCGTGTCGGTATCCAGCGTGATGTGCAGGTGGTCGTAGCCGGAGTTCACGAAGTCCGTCAGGTTCTCGTTTCCGATGCCAAACTCCAGCGGCGGTCGCACTGTGATGCAAAGCGGCGTCATGCCGTATACGTGCTTGAGCTGGTAGGCGACATAGGAGCCGTCCTTACCGCCTGATACCGGACACAACACGTCATAACGCCCATCGGTGCGGCGGTGCTTGTCGAAAAGGGCCAAAAGCTCTTTCTTGCGCGAGTCCCAATCGAAGGTCTTTTTCTCTTCCGACCACTGGCAGGCGTTGCAGACGCCCTCCGCGCTGAACTCGACGCGCGGGCGCGTCGACATGTTGAAGCAGCGTGTGCACCAGAAGAGATTTTTCATTTGGAAAATCCGTGGAAAATTCTTGAAAGGAGGAAGGGAACGTTCGCATTGTCCGGTTTCACCGCTGTGCCGGCGACCAGCGCGCCATCCGGAACGTCGCGGTTCACCACCATCGCTCCGGCGCCGAGTACGACCCGACTGCCGATCTTGGAGTTTCCGATGATGGTCGATTTCGCATACATCAGCACACCGTCGCCGAGGACGGGATAGTCGAGGCTGCCTTCACGCGGGCTGCCGCCGATGGAGCAGTTTTGATAGATGCACAAGAAGTTGCCCAGCTGCGCTCGCCCGACCACGCTGCCCACGGGATGCACGTAGACGAATACTTCCGGCAACTCCACTTGGTGATACATGTCGAACGCGTGCAGCGCCTTGTTTAGCAAGTAGACGCGTGTGGCGACGTCTTCGTGCTTGGCTTTCGAAAGCGCATGGGCGAGCAGCGAGAGGTAAACCGCGTATCGGTCGCTATGAAGGTGCGACAACGAGCCTTCACCGTCACGCGTATAGCCCGCGAGGGCGATATGTTTCCAACCGCGTGCAATTGCCGCCAGGGCTTGTTCCGTCCCGCCCTCCATGACGTCAAGCGGCAGCGGATGGCCGTCCGGGAAAAATGCGCCGATCTGGGCGCGCACGTAGGTCGCCAGAGCCGCGACGCTCAGCGTGCTCCAAACCCGCCCTGAAACCGTGTTGATCGAAACTTGGTCCATCACCTAGGCCCAAGACGCCATGTTCATGTTTGCTTCTAGCAGGGCCGCGCGCGAGGCTGAAAGGCCCTTGCCGATGAACGCGAAAAGATTCGAAGTGGCCACACCCGACACGCGTGGCAGCTCCAGGCCTGGCTGGAAGTGGTCGGTCCGCCCGACGCCGCCCATCAACACGAACGGCAGGTGGATTTCAGGCGGTACGACGTCGAAAACGTTAAGGTCGAGGCCCATGCCCGTACCGTCGCGGTCGACAGAGTTGATCAGGATTTCGCCTACGCCCAACGATGCAACATGACTGACCCACGAGCTCAAAGTGCTCGCGGCCGGGCTCTCGCCGCCGCGCAGGAACGGGGCGCGAGGGCCCTCGAGGCCACGATAGTCGACGGAGGCCATCAGCGCCTGCTCGCCGTAAACGTTCGCGATCTGGCGCACCACGGTGGGATTCTGCCACAGCATCGTGTTCACCACGACTTTGTCGGCGCCATTGTGAAAATAGGTTTCGGCATCGCGGAAGTCGCGGATTGCCCCGCCCAAGGCCACCGGCACGAAGACTTCCGCGGCAATACTGGACGCGGTCGCCAGGAAGCGCTTCTGGTCAACGGTATCGCTCTCGACGTTAAGGATCACAAGCTCATCGATGAACTGCGACACTTTCGAAAAATTGTAATTCCGTTTGAGCCAATCGGCGTTGCCGACCTTCTGCAGGCGGAAATTGCGGCTGATGCAGAACTGTCCGTTCAGGTGCAGGAGGACGAAGATGAGGCGCTTCTTGGGCAAGGCGGAGTTCCTGTGATCGCTTAGGCGCCCGGTCGGCGGTTTGGTTTCTCGTAGTCGTCGGGGCGGCCGATGTCGACCCAAGCCTCGTGAATGGGATAGACGATTGTACGCAGCGAAGCGTCGCGCAGACGTCCGAACAGCGTCGGCATGTCGCAGCGTTCGCCGGGGTTCAGGAAGTCGAGGGCGTCCGGGTTGAGCGCGTAGATGCCGGCGTTGACGTGGCTGCGGGAAATCGGCTTTTCCTCGAAACCCACGATGTCCACGCCGCGCGTCGTCACGACGCCGAACGGATGCTGCCACTCGTGAAGTCTTACCGCCATTGTCGCGGTCGCTTCCGAACGCGCGTGGAATTTTAGTACCTCGCTATAGTGCACATCCGTCAGCACATCGCCGTTGGTGACGACGAACGGTGCGTTTGGACGCGGGCGCAAGAGGCCGATGGCGCCGGCCGTTCCCAAGGGTTCGTTCTCGCGCAGGTATTCGATCTGGATATTCAACTTCGCGCCGTCGCCGAAGTACTCCTCGATCATGTGGCCGAGGTAGTGCACCGAAATCACGAAGCGCTGGAAGCCTTCGGCCTTGGCGCGTTCGATGATGTGTTCGAGCATCGGCTTGCCGTTCACGGGCAACAACGGCTTCGGGCAGTTTTCGGTGTAGGGACGCAGGCGCGTGCCCATGCCGCCGGCCATGATGATCATGACGTTATCGCGATGGCTCGGCGCCATCAGTTCGTTCAGCAGGTGCAGCCCGGCAAGCTGATGTCTGTCGTCGACGATCGGCAAGGCACTGATGCGGTTGCTCTGCATCAGCTTCAAGACCGCTTCTTTCGGCATGTCGATCGGCGAAACCATCGCTTCGCGCTGGATGATGGCGTCGATCGGGCTCTTGAGCTCGAGACCGCGAAGCAGGCCGCGGCGGATGTCGCCGTCGGTGATCGTGCCTACGAACGTGCCTTGGGGCGAGACCACCAGGGCGATCTGGAGGCCGGATTCATTCAGATTGGCGGCCGCGTCATGGACCGTCGCATCCGCCGGAAGGAGCGCCTTCCTCCACGACTGCGAGATCTCGGCAGGCGCCGGCGAAAATGTGGGAGACTCAGGCATGGCAGCTTCCGAAATTCGTCCTTTGGCCGGACTCTTGGAATCCTAGCCTGTAAGTCAATAACGCAAGAAAGTTAATAAGATAGCCGTCGTTGGGTGTGTTTAGGGGCTGCGGCGGTGAAGGGCACCTTAAGGAAGTGTCAGAAGGCCTCGCGCGGGCTCCCCGGCTTGCTGCTACGCGGGGCCGGTAATGCCTGTGAAACCAAGCAGTCCGGCGATAAAACACGCCAGGATACCCGCTGCAAGGCCCGGTCCCAGGGGCATCTCGCCGCGCCAAACCGCCTTACCGGTCATCAAGCCCGCTAAGCCCGCGCCCAGAAGCGTCAGAATGCCCCCAGCCGCCATGATGTACGGAAGCGCGACAGGGCCCAGCCATAGGCCGCCGGCGGCTACCAGCTTGACGTCACCCAGGCCCATGGCCTCCCGGCCTTTCCACCGGCTCACCAGCCAGCGCAGTCCCCAAAATAGGCCGCCGTTCAGCGCGGCGCCCCCGAGCGCCATCTGCCAGGACAAAGCGAGCGGCGATCCTATCAGCGCCACCGTCAGGCCGCCGGCCGCCAGCGCGATCTGCAACGGATCAGGCAGGTATCCTGTCTTCAGGTCGATCACGGAAAGGGCGATCAGAATCGCAGCGAGATAGGCCACGCAGGCCAATGTCCAAGGATCCGTCACCGCGCACTCCGCATGATTTCAACGCCGTCGTCTCGAGGGGTGCATCGCTTTGGATTCGCGTCCGAATCGTCACCGCGCGCAACCTTGGCGCTCGTTTTGCGCTGTGGGTGTTATATGCTATGAACGCTCACCACAGCCTAAAATTCTCGCAAGGCTCAAGGGGGGCGATGCGGGGCATGCGGGTGTAGTTCAATGGTAGAACGAAAGCTTCCCAAGCTTTAGGCGAGGGTTCGATTCCCTTCACCCGCTCCATTTCCTGAAACGCCCCCGGATGGATGGTTCCGCGCGTACCATCCATCCTCCAACTTTTGTCGCGAGCTTCGGCCTGGCAGGCTCCATTCCGCGCGCGCGGGATATTGATTTAGTAAGGCAGCACGACCACCCATGACGGGTCGAGACTCCAAGGCTGATGCGGCTGGCGCTTTCCAGGAAGGCGTCCTGCGGAATACCCATTTCGATTTCCAGGCCAAGGTTTTCCAGGCGCCGGGCGCGTGCTTCATCCTGAAGGGCAAGGACAAGATCCCGATGTTCGCCGTCGAGATGGGCGCCGGCCTCGGCTACATCTCGCTGAAGGACTTGCGTAAGACCTTCCACATCGCCGAGGGCAGTCACGACGACAAGCTTATCGAGCAGGCTGCAGCCGGGTTACGGCATGTGCCCGATATCCGTCCGGGCGACGAGATCCCCAACGAGATCCTGAACGGTACGGCATCGTGGACGGTCGCGCGCAAGCACAAGCAGGTCGCCCGTGAGCGGATCCAGGTTCAGCTTCTCTCCTGGATGGGCGGCAAGCCCATCACCTATACCACCCAGGAAGAGCTGAAAGGGATCGTCGGCAACGACGAGAATAAGAAGGCGCTGAAGGACGCCTTTATCAAGGCCGCCGCCGCGCTCGGCTACGGGCCGGACGAGACCGAGAAAGTACTCGACCTCATCGAAACCTTGGCGCGCGAGATTTGCTACATCGAAGCGCTGCGCGAACGCTCGCGCGAGCTCAAGAAGATCCAAAGCAATGTCGAGAGTTTGACAAAAGTCTACAATGACATACGCGGCTCCGCCGATATCAGCCGCGTCAAACTTCTCATGGTTCGCGGCCTCAATGAGTTGGACAATATCCTCAACAATGTGGACGCCGAGACGGCGGACATCATGAATGCGCTGATGTCGCTTGATTACGTGGTGAAAGCTGTTCGCCACGCGCGCGACACGTTGCACTTCCTGTTGATGGAATGGGATCCCGTGATCGCCAAGTGGGAGAATCTCGCGCTTGTACGGAGTCAGGAGGTCGACCGGGCGCTCCTCGCGACCTATCAGTTCCTTGCCTCCCGGTTCGATACCGGTAAGAGTTTGATGAGGAAGTCCGGTAATTAGGCGAAGCGTTTTGCGGCGAAGGCGGCGACGGCCGCCGTAGTAAATACGGCAAAATCAAAACTTACCGGGCGAGGTGCCGGATCAGGTCGAGCATGAATGTGGTGCCGGCTTCGACCTGCGAAATCTCGATATATTCATTGGGCTGATGCGCCTGCGAGATCGATCCCGGCCCGCAGATCACGGTCGATAATCCGGTCTGTTGGAATTGCCCCGCTTCAGCGGCGAATGCGACGGCACGCGTCACGTTGTCGCCGGTTAGCATCCGGCACAATTGTTCGGCCTCGGATTCGCGTTCGGGTTTCAGCGCGGGCGTCCCGGCGCGCGGGATGGTTTCGATGTTGCAGCTCGGCGCGATGGCGCGCATGCGGGGCAGCACTTCACGGGCGCAATGCTCCGTGAACCGGCGGATGTACCGGTCCGGATCGTCTTCCGGCAAGGCTCGCACATCCCATTGGAATTCGCAGCTTCCGGCCATGATGTTGATCGCCGTGCCGCCATTGATGACGTTGACGGTCAGCGTCGTGTGCGAAGGCTCGAATAATCCATTGTGCGGGCCTTTTGCGGCGGATTCTTCACTCATTCCGCGCAGATATTGAATGAGTTCGGCGGCGATCATCACCGCGCTCACGCCTCTGTGGGTCTGCGACGAATGGGATTCATGACCCGTCACGATTGTGCGCACCCCTGTGATGCCTTTATGGGCGCTCACGACTTTCATATCGGTGGGCTCGCCGACGATCACCGCGCGCGGTGCGGGCAACTCCTTGTTCAGGAGGCGAATCAGAGACGGCACGCCCGCGCATCCTACTTCCTCGTCGTAGGAGAAGGCGAAATGCAACGGTGTCTTCAGGGGCGCCGCTTTCATATCGTCGAGCGCCGCCAGGGCAATGGCGAGGAAGCATTTCATGTCCGCCGTGCCGCGTCCGTAGAGGCGGCCGTCCTTCGCCACGACACTGAACGGATCGGTGTGCCAATCCTGCCCGTCGATCGGCACGACGTCGGTGTGACCCGACAGGACAATACCGCCCGCGACATTTGGCCCGACGGTGGCAAGCAGGTTCGCCTTGGTCTTTTCTTCGTTGTAGACGAGACGGCTTTCCACGCCGTGGGCTTTCAAAAGCTCCTGAATGAAGCCGATGAACGCGAGATTGGAATTGCGAGATACCGTATCGAACGCCACCAGCTTTTCCAGCATGACGATGGAGCGGGCGGCGGCGGGCGAGGGGCTCATTCCTTCATCCGCCATTTGGTGCCGTCGGCACGGTCTTCGATCAGGACGCCGAGGGCATCCAATGCGGCGCGTACCCGGTCGGCTTCGGCGAAGTTGCGCGTTTTGCGCGCTTCATTGCGCGCCGCAATCAATTTTTCGACTTCGGCCACATCCACCAATTTCGCTTTTGGCGCGGCGGCGAACCAGTCGGATGGTTTTTGCTGCAGCACGCCCATCATAGCGCCAGCCGCCAGCAACTGGCCTTTCAGCTTCGCCTTTTCGGCCGCGTCCGTGCTTGAATTGAGCGCGCGCGCCAGTGCCGAGATCTCCGCCATCGCGGCCGGCGTATTCAAATCGTCTTCCAGCGCCGCCACGAAAGCCTCGGGCGGCTCCTCGTCGGACTCTTCGATATCGGCCACCTGGTCCAGCGCGCCGTACAGGCGGTCCAACGTCTTCTTGGCCTGCATCGGGCTGTCATCCGACCAATCCAGCGGCTGACGGTAATGCGCCGATAGCAGCGCCCAACGAAGCGCTTCGCCTGGCGTCGACTTCAAGGCTTCGTTCGAGCTGATAATGTTGCCCAGCGATTTGGACATCTTCTCACGGTTCATCGTCAGGAAGCCGTTATGCATCCAGATGCCGACGAACCGTTTGCCGCCGTGCGCGCAGGTGCTCTGCGCCAGTTCATTCTCATGGTGCGGGAAAATCAAATCCTGTCCGCCGCCATGAATGTCGATGCTCTCGCCGAGGTGCGCGTCAATCATCGCCGAGCATTCGATATGCCAGCCGGGCCGTCCCCGGCCCCACGGGCTGTCCCAGCCCGGTTGGTCCGGCGTCGAGGGCTTCCACAACACGAAGTCGGCGGGGTCTTTCTTGTACGGGGCGACCTCGACACGCGCGCCGGCGATCATATCGTCGCGGTTCCGTCCTGACAGCGAGCCGTATTTCGGGAAACTTGGCACATTGAACAGGACGTGACCTTCCGCCGCATAGGCGTGGCCGCGCGCGATGAGATCTTCGATCATACGCAGCATCTGCGGGATGTGCTGCGTCGCGTGCGGCTCGATGGACGGGCGCAGCACGTTGAAGGCATCCATGTCTTCGTGCCAGATGTCGGTGTATCGCGAGGCAATGACGTCGATGGGCACGCCTTCATTCTTCGCCGCCGTATTAATCTTGTCGTCCACGTCCGTGATGTTGCGGGCGTAAACGACCAGCGGAAAGCGGTCCTTGAGCATGCGGTAAAGCACATCGAATACGACGGGAGGCCGCGCGTTACCCACATGGGTATAGTTGTAAACCGTCGGGCCGCACACATACATGGTGACGCGGTTTGGGTCGGCGGGTGTGAAGAGCTCCTTGCGGCGGCTCAGCGTATTGTAAAGCGTCAGCGGCATGAAAGCGCTCGAGGGTCCGGAAATCCTTAAGGTTCCCGGTGATAGCGCGAATGCAGGGGCTTGGGCTAGGGCATGTTCTAGCGGGGCGGCGGCCCCCGGAATCCTCCGCGCTCGCGCCCTTCGGGCTGCAGCCCCGGGTTATCGGATTCTGAAGGCGCCGGTGGAATCCACAGCTTCTGTCGCCAACCGGCTGCACGTTTGACGCCCGCGGCTTTTTCAGCGTCCGTCAGTGCGGCGCGCACTGCGCCCATTGTCTTCGGATCGGGCGCTTGGAACGCGACGCGGGCTTTACCCGGATTGGAGTCGTAAAGCGCGAGCCAGTACGCCGCTTCGTCGCCGTTGTGGGCCGACGCGTCCCCGCCGAAATGGAAGGCGAGAGAGGCTTGGGCTTCGGGCCAGCCTGCGTCGGCGGCGCGTGTGATCCAGGTGACGCCTTCCTCGCGCGTGTCGGCGCTTTCCAAGAGGCACTCGCCCAGCGCGGTCTGCGCGTTCTCGTACCCGGGGCCAAGCCGCGCGACGGGACGCAGGAGTTTGATAGCCGTCGCGCAATCGCCTTTGCCCTTGAAGTCGGTCGCCTGAATGTATGCACCGTTGGGATCGCGTCCGGGGCGCACGGCGACGCTTGTGCCGTCCGCGCGTTGCGCCACAACTATGCTCTCGTCTCGCTCTATTCCCCCGCGCCGCCCCCCGCTTCCGCCCCCGCAGCCCGTAAGGGCGAGTGCGGCGGCGACGGTGCAGGCGAGGAGAGTGAAGCGGTTCATCAGAAGCGGAACCGGATGGTCACCGCGGCGGTGTGCGACAGGAAGCCCGAGGCGACTTCCGCATCGTAATCGAGGCTCACCGAAGAATAGCTGTCCTTGTGTGCAATGCCGAAGCCTGCGGTCATGCGGTTTTGGCCCCACACATTGCCGACATTCATGAAGGTCGGGCCGCCGGACGCGAAGCGCGCTGAAACGCTCACGGGATCGTTCATGAACTCACGCGTGTATCCGCCGCGCAGCTGCGCTTCGATGTAGCTGTCGTATGACAATGGGATGTTGCGGTTGACCGCAAAACCCGCCGTGCCGCGCAGAGATTCACCGGTGCGGTCATCGATAGAGAGATTCACGCCCGTACCGCCGCCGGTTTCGGTGTACGCGTTCTCCTTGATGTTCAAATACGAGATTCGACCATAGGGTCCAAATTCATAAAGGCCGCTGTGGAACAGATAACCGGCTTCGACGCTGCCGTTGTATTGGAAACCGCTCCACTTGCCGACCGCTTTGCGGTCGAGGCCGCCGAAGCTCACTGCGCGCTGCGGCTGGTCGTAGGTGTTGTACGCGCCGCCCGCCATGCCTTGGACGTAAACGTTGCCGCTCTGGTGGTGAGCGTAGGCGTGCAGCTGCGTGCTGTAGAACTGCACCGGCGAATGCGTCGCGACGTTCAGGCTCACTGAGTGCCATGACTCGACGAAGCTGACGCCGGCGGTCGTGTTGCCGCTGCGGTCGATCGGGAAGTCCGCGCCGAGCGCGATGCCGAGACCCCAGTACGAGAAACCGTTCTGCTCGCCTTTTCCCTGTTGGTCGCCGTAGTTGCCCAACGCTTGGACCCAAAAGCTCGCGATGTCGCCGCGCGAGTGATCCGGCGCGCCGCCGCGGGCGACACCGAGGAGACGGCGGCGGATCATTCCGCTTGTGGCATCCGCCGAAGAGAGAGCCGTCTGTAGGACGGCGCCGCTGCTGTCGGGCATCAGTTGCTTGAGGCCGGCGTTGAATTCAGCTTGGGTCGCAAGGCCTGAAAGCGCGGTGGCCACCTGTGAATCTTGATTGAGCGCGGGCGCGAGCGAATTGTAAATCGCCGTCATGTTCGGACCCAGGCCGAGCGCGGCGGCCGAGCGGCGCTCGACCGTCAGCTGCAGGATGGTTGGATCGTTCGGCACCAGGCTGAACGCGATGTTGTTCATGTAGGAGACCGGCACTTCCGACATCTGAGCAAGCGATGCGCCCAAGGTCAGCGTACCGGCATCGATCAGTGTGTAGACCTGACGGCCTTCCAAGATGCCGGTGATGGTCGTGACGAGCTTGGTGTTGCCCGAGATGGTGACATTGCCGTTGGCGGCCAGCAGCGGCGCGCCGGAGTTTCCGGAGATGTCGAAATTGATGCGGGAGCTGTTGATGAACTGCGCCGTCTCGGTACGCAGCGGGCCGGCCGAAAGCAGCGAAAGCTCGGAGGAGGAAACGGTGATGTTGGCAAGCGTCCCGGTGCCCATCGTGAAGCCGCCCTTGGCCGAGGCCCCGGCAAGGGTGATGCCGCCGTTACCGTTGCCGAGGTTGATACGGCCGGTGATCGTGCCGCCATTCAGGTCCACGACACTTGCGCCGCTCTTCGATGCGCCTGACTGGAAGGTCAGGTTCCCGTCGATCTTGGCCGTGCCGCTCATCGTCAGCGACTGGTAGCCGCCGCCCAGGAGAACGTCCCCGGTGATGTTGCCGGTGTTGTTGAACGCCATGCCCGCGGTGTTTGCGCGGAAGTCGACGGCGATTTTTTCGCCCGTGCTGCCGGTGGCGAGCTTGGCGGTGATGTCGCCGGCGTTGCCAAACGTCAGGACCGAGCCTGACCGGTCGACGATACCGTACGAACCGGAGGCTGCGCCATCCGACGTCACGTTGATCTTGCCGCTGTTGAGCAAGGTGCGTGCCTGGGCGCCGCTTTCGATCACGATGCCGTAGGCGCTGCCGCCTTTTGTGCCGACCACGCCGGTAGCGGTGTTGGTCGTCGAGTCGGTCGTGATGGCGGTGATGTCGCCGCTATTGTTGATCGTAGGCACGTTCGCATAGCTGCCGATACGCACGGCGGTGGCCGCGGCGTCCAAGGCATAAGTGTTGATGTCCCCGCCGGCGTTCGAGAAGCCGTTGGTCAGCGTGGTCGTGTAGACCGTGCCGCCGATGGACTGACCTTCGATATTAACGGTGACGGCGTTGGTGCCCGCGATAGCGCCCGACGTGGTCAGGATGCCCTGATTGATGAACGAGTACTCATTATCGCCGCGCCGTCCAATGACGATGTTCTGCGGGCCGCTCGGGCCGCCTTGCGAAATCAGGACCGCGGGACCCGGACCGTAGGTGTCGATGGTGGCGTCGATGGGAAGCGCGGCGGCCGCTGTCGCATCGACGCTCTGTTGCGCGATGGTGTAGCCGTTGCCCGCGATGCCGAAGCCGTCGGTGAGGCTCGAGGCCACCCATACGCCGGCTTTGGCGGGCAGCGGCGCCGTGCGCTCGATACGAATGCCGTCCGGGCTGACAATCTGTTCTGGATTGCCCGCCGTGATCGTGCCGCTGTGGACGTACGCGCCTTCGATCCCGCCGCCGATATAGATGCCGACGCCGTTGGTGTTCGTCGCGGTGATAGCGCCGCTGGAATTGAAATTGCCGATGATGTGGCCGGTTGTTTTAATTGCGTAGGAATCCGCGTTGGCCACGTTGAGCAGGCCGTTGTTGGTTAGATCGCCGATCAGAGTGGATTCGATGGCGATGGCGGCCGAGCCGTTGCCCGCGACGCCGATGACGCCGCCGACATCGTTGATCACCGAACCGGTGAACGTGCCGGGGCCGGTCACGCGGATACCGGCGTTATTGACCGGCGAATTCAGAAGCGCGCTGCCTTGCTGAGGACCTTGCACCGTCAGCTGGCCGAAGTTCTGCACATTGCCCGTACGGTTCTGCGACAGGTCGACCAGAATGCCCGAGGCGTTCTGTTCGGCCTTGGTGTCGAGCGTGCCGCGGTTGGTGATCGTGTTGTTGCTGTTCAGCGAGATGATCGACGGGTCCGAGATCGCGATGCTGCCGGCAGAGTCGACGATGATGTTGCCGGGGCCGCTGCCGTCGCCGGCGAGAGTCGAGGCCGGCGTGGTCCGGGCCGTCGAGATGGTGAGATCGCCCGCATGGGCCACTTTGACCGTCAGGGACGACACGGCCGTTGCCAGCGCGAGGTAAGAGCCAAACTTCTTGAACGTGATAGCGCGGCCGGACATCAACTCATCCCCCTGACGAAAGAAAACCCCAGGCCAACCGGGTGGGCTGGCTGAAGGTATGGAAGTGCGGCGAGCCCGGGAGGGCCGCCCAATGTACAAAACGGCGACTGACCCGGGAGGGCCAGTCGCGGCGCACCTTATAGCAATAACACCGGCGATTACGGCAACCTTGTGATGATCCTCCCAAGGCCGTGATTCGCCGGCTTCGGGGAGGGTGAACGTCAACCGGGGGCACACTCGCCGCGCACCCCCAGGAAGCGAGCCTTAACCAAGCTTCAATTTTCGCCTGTTACGGTTGGAAAGTGATGGCTGCGACTTCGCAGAATTGCCCGTAAATATATGATTTATCGGGGTAAATCCGAAAAAGAGCGGCCTTGGGCTGAAAACAGACGTAAGAGCGTCCGGGGACACGATGGGACAGCCGCGAAACATCTTTGTCGCTTTTGAACTTCTCCGCCCGGAGAAGGGAGATGAGCGGATCGCGCAGACAATTGAGGGGCTTGGCTGTGCCTGGGCCCGCGTCAATAAGAACACGTTCTATATCCATGGTGATCTCGACGCCCAGTACGTCGGCAACAAGGTCTGGGCGGCCATGAACATGGACGACAAACTGGTCGTCATCGACGCCACCACGAACGACGCCCGCTGGTACAATATCAAGCCCGAGATTTCCGAGTTTCTCGTCGCCAACTGGCACGCCTAAGCGGACCCCGCTATCAACGCCGCGCGGCCAGACCGTAGGCTGCGGCGACTTGCGGCCAGTTTATGGCGCTCATGAAAACGTCGACGTATGCGCCCGCCTTGGCGCCATAGTCCATGTGATAGGCGTGTTCGTACATATCCAGCGCTAGAATCGGCGTGCCGTCGGCGAAGGACATCGTGTGATCTGCGGCCCATTGATTCATGAGCTTGCCCAGGCGCGGCGAGTAACTCAGCAGCACCCATCCGGATCCGCCCCCAAGCGCTTTGCCCGTCGCGGAAAATTCATTGTGCCACGCTGTCACACTTCCAAAATCCCGGGTGATAGCGCTCGCGAAATCTCCGCTTGGTTCGCCGCCGGCGCCGAGACTCGCGAAATGGGTCTCATGGAGAATCATGGAATTCGCCGCGAGGAGTTGCTCACGTTTCAGGCCGTTGAGGGTGAAACCCGGCGCGGATGCGGTGTC
Organism: Rhodospirillaceae bacterium; assembly: GCA_041906145.1. Lineage (GTDB taxonomy): Bacteria > Pseudomonadota > Alphaproteobacteria > Rhodospirillales > Rhodospirillaceae > SHVO01. The sequence continues at coordinate 155,469 of JAYRJU010000002.1, forward strand.
CAGCTTTGCGAGTTCGCCGTTGATCGCGTTCAATCGTGCGACAGCGCCCTTGTAGTTGTTGTCGTAGTGGCTGGTGATGATATTTTCTGAGAGCCCCTTGATGGATTTTGGATCAAGGCCCAGCGGCTTGGGGTCGTACACGGTCTGTGCCGCCGCGGCGTCCGCCGTCGTTCCGCCGCCAGCGAAGGCCCCGATTGCAATCGCTCCGGCTGCTGCAAGCGCGTCGCGACGATCAATGTCCAAGGTCATGCACGCCTCCTGTTTTCCGGCCATAATATTAATCGACGAACGGGGTAAGCGCGAGCGCGCGCGGGCGCGTTCGGAATGCGATCAGGCCATCGTGTTCGAGACCATGAATAGGCGCTGTTCCGGGGCGCCCGTCTGCGAGGCCTTTTCCAGGAACGCATCGAAAGTGCAGTTTCGGGACGCTGCGGCGTGGCTGTGGCAGGACGGGATTAGGCGACGTTCGCGTCGTTATGCGGGGCCGGCGACTTCATCGCCATACTGAAGGCCGCCGTCACCTTACGGATCAGGTCGATTTCCACCGATGACGGATCGTCGTAGTGGTCGGCGATGCCGTCCACGTTAGCGGCCAGGGACAGACAAAGCTGTGAAAGCTGCACGTCTTTCAACTTGTCGGCGACCTTCGATGCATCGCGCAGCACGCCGGCCAGCGTGTGCAAATCCGTCTGCACTTCGTCGCCAATCATGTTCGTATCGTAAGCCTGCACCAGGCGTTCGCACACTTCGCCCAGGCGGAAGCTTTGTGAATCGAGCTGCGCCTGCAGGACCTTCTGCAGCGAACCTTCGACGGCCGCCTTAAGCGCAAGCTTGTCCATATCGCGCCCGTTGACCTTTTCGAGCAGCGTGTTGACGACCGGGAAGCGCTTGACGCCGGCGGCACGGTCTTCGGCTTTACGCTCCGGGCCGACGTAGCCCTCCACGGCGATGAAAGGCCGGCGATGGAACGTGACCAGCTTGAGGCGTTCTTGAATACGGTCGGCGGCCACCGGCTTGATGATGATGTCGTCCACGCCCGCCTCGATCGCGAGGTCGAGAGCCTCGCGCCGGTTGGCCGAAACCAACATGCTGATCAGCATGAACGGGTTATCGGAAAGTCTCTGGAACCGAATGTCGCGCACGAGTCCATAAATGGCGGGATCGAAGTTGTCGGCCAGCACCAGTAGGTCGGGCGGCACTTCCGCGATCAGTCCGCGCAGGCTCTCAATGTTCGCGTGACAGACGACCTGCTTCAATCCCTGCGCGAGAAACATGTCGCGCAGCTTGTTGCGTTCGTAATAATTGGTTTCGCCGATGTAGACGGTGGCCTTCTTGAGGTTTTCACGATCTAAATTGGCCATGGTGCACTGCAGCGGAAGAGCGCTGGATTATCCGGCGCTTTCGACTCCGCATCTTCTGCGATTGGTGGGATCGGCGCAAGCTGATCCGGTGGTTTTTAAACCGCTGCGAGATCGTTCACGGACCTTATAGGGATAGAAGTGACCGTAAACCGCTCAATGTGAAGTTGAGGTGACCAATAATGCCGGGGAAGTCCTGCTTTTTCTCGCAGCGTGTCGAAAAATAGCCGCGGCGTAGGCAGCGTTTCCCAAACCTGCGGTAGGAATAAGCCTCGGTGGCCCGCGGCGGTGATGACGAAACCGTCAAGCCCTGGACGGGCCTGCCGGAAGAGATCGTTTTCGTCCGCGCAGCTAATTGTTTCGAAGGGGCCAAGGATGCTGATTCCCACCGAAAGCCGGCCAAGCGTCTTTTGGGTCAAAGGCGCAAAACGCGGGTCACGAAAGCCGGCGCCGTAGGCATTCCCGGCAACGTCCTCGACCAACGCGCGGCGCGCGCCCACCGAGCCGATACACCCGCGGAGTTCGTCGTTTTCCTCCAGCGTCACGAAGCTGGCGCGCGGCGCCCGCAGAGGCGCTGCGAAGTTCGAGGCCGCCAGGATTGGCGCGGCGTTGTGCTCAAGCCCGTAACGCAGGGCGTCAGCCGCGACGCGGCACAATGTCTCGCCGTAAGACTCGGCCAATTCGCTGTCGGTCATCTCCTGGCCGTTCATACCGCGGCCTCATAAATCGCCCAAGCGCCGTATCCGACCACACGATCGCGCGGGCCTGCGGTGTCGCCGGAATTACGCAGATCGATGCGTTCGATGCGGGCGCCTTCTTTCTTCGCGAGGGTCAAAAGCCCGGCGATCGGAAGGAAACCGCAGGCGCGTTCGCCGTTGAGTTCTTCCCCCGCGAAATGCTCGATGCTGGTCGCCGTCGTGCTGTCCCGGTGTTTGGCGTCATCGTAGCCGTGAAAGTGGCTGAGATCGGAGCTGATGACGATAAGGGTTTCCGGGTCATCCCAGAATCGCGCGAGTACGTCCGCGACAGCGCGCGGGGTAGTGTCGCCGACCGCCAAGGGCACCAACGCCGCGTTTGGTGCGATGCGCTGCAGGAACGGAAGCTGCACCTCCAGGCTGTGTTCCATCGCGTGGGCCTCGTCGTTGAACACGACCTGAGCCAGGTCCTTCAAATTCTCCAATCCCGCGCGGTCGATCGCTACATCGCCGAGCGGCGTCGCGAAGAATGCCGTCCTCGGCGCCACGAGGCCGCGTACGTAAACACGGTGCGTGGGGCCAAGAAGCACGACGCGGCGAAGGGATGCCCCGCGATCCTTCAAAAGAGCATAGGCTTTTCCGGCGATGGCGCCGGAATAAGTATAGCCCGCGTGCGGGACGATAAGCGCTTTGGGTACACAGTCGCCCTGGGGTTTAACCGGGGCGATGAAGCCCGCGATGGTCGTGCGCAGATCATCCGGATCGGCCGGATAGAAAGTGCCGGCGAGGGCGGCCGGCCGCGTCGTCGCAGTGCCGTAAGCCATCACGAATTTCCTTCAAGGTGCGGCGCGCCTCCTCGCGGAACGGCGGCTCGGCTACAATATATGATGAATGGATAGGACCTCCGCAATCGCTCCCAACGCCGGTGCCGGCGAAAAAGGACCTTCGGAAACCATACCGGGGCCGTCCGTCGGCTATTGGACGCGGCTCGCCGACGGACGGCTGCAGTGCGATGTGTGCGCGCGCGAATGCAAACTGCACGACGGCCAGCGGGGCCTGTGCTTCGTGCGGGGGCGGGCGGGCGATACGATGGTGCTTTCCACGTATGGACGTTCGTCGGGTTTTTGTGTCGATCCCATCGAGAAGAAGCCGCTCAATCATTTTCTGCCAGGCACGCCGATTCTGAGTTTCGGGACGGCGGGCTGCAATCTTACGTGCAAGTTCTGTCAGAACCACGACATCTCAAAGTCGCGTGAGATGGATACGTTGATGGACCAAGCACCGCCCGAGCGCATCGCCGCGGCGGCGCTCGCGGCGGGTTGCCGCTCCGTCGCCTTCACCTACAACGACCCCGTCATCTTCATGGAATACGCCGTCGATACAGCCAAGGCCTGCCGGGCCCTTGGCCTCAAATCGGTCGCCGTCACCGCCGGCTACATCAAACCGGACGCGCGGCGCGATTTTTACGCCCACATGGATGCCGCGAATATCGACCTTAAGGGATTCACCGAGGGCTTTTACGAACGGCTTTGCACCGGTCAGCTTGCGCCTGTCCTCGACACGATAAAATACGCGCATCATGAAACGCCGTGCTGGGTTGAGCTGACCACGCTTCTGATTCCCGGAGAGAATGATGGGCCTGAGGAATTGAAGCGCCTGGCCGATTGGATGGTCACCGAACTGGATGAAACTGTCCCGCTCCATTTCACCGCGTTCCATCCGGACTATCGGATGAGAGATAAGACGCGCACACCCGCCGAAACCCTGCATAGGGCGCGCGAGACCGCGCGCGCGGTTGGTCTGCGCTATGTCTATACCGGCAATATTCACGACGAGACGGGCGGCAGCACGTTCTGTCACGGGTGCGGCAAGGTGGCTGTCGGCCGTGACTGGCATGAAATTACGCAGTGGAATCTCGACGGCGCGGGGGCCTGCAAAAATTGCGGCGCTCCATGCGCGGGCGTGTTCGATGGTCCCCCAGGGGGCTGGGGGCGTAAACGTCAGCCGATTAGGTTGGCGGAAGGCGTCAGCCGGTAGCGGTTTGTGCCGCGGCGGTCTCGGCCTGCTGATGCGGCGCGGGGCCCATCTTCGCGATCTTGGCCAATTCAAACGCTTTGGTTAGTTTGCGAATCGTCGAGAGCGCGTGATCCGTCGGATTTTCGTACTTCTCTGTCAATTCTTCGACCTCGCGCGCCATCTGCGTACATATCTGCGCGAGTTCAGGTTCGCCGAGCACGCGCGCGGTGCGTGCGGCGTCTTCCAGCACGCTCACTAGAATCAACAGGCGCTCTTCCAGTTCCTTGTTGATCTGCTTATCGTCGTACGCCTTGAGGATTAGGCCGCAGATCCAGCCCAGCTTCAAGCCGTGGCTGTCCAGGCGCGCCGCCATCACGTCGTTCATGTTGCCTTCGACGTCACGCGCGAGTTCGGATTGCGACATGCGGCGGCCTTCGAGCTTGGCTTTGAACGTGTTCACGACGTTGAGCTGGCGGATCTTCGACGGGCGATCACCGTTCGGCTTGCGGCGTTCCGGGCCGACATAATCAGTGGTGGCGATGAAGGGCAAGCGGTTCATCGTCACGTGGGCGATGCGCTCGAGCAGTTTGCCCGGCGATACCGGCTTGATCATTACGTCGTCGGCGCCGGCCATGATCGCTTTTTTCACCGCTTCGTCGCTCTCGGCGCGCACCATCAGGGTCACCATGATGAACGGATTACGGCCGATCTTGAAATGGCGGATGTCTCGGATGGTGTCGAACAGCGATGCGTCGATGTCGTCGGCGGCGATCAGAAGATCCGGCGGCGATTCTTTTATGGCGTTCAGCAGATCGTCCATGCGCGCGAACGTGCGCGTTTTGCGGAAACCCTCGCCGCGCATCATCGCGCGCATGCTTTCGCGCACCTGCTCGTTCGGTTCGCCAAGATAAACATCGACGTCCGTGAGCTTGTCTTTATCGAACTTTTTCATCGCGAAATGAGGTCTCAACTAGGGCGCAGATTGGGTCGGAAAGATAAGCAACCTTTCCGCGAGACGCTACCCTATCATCCGGCGCGAGAAGTTAAAATGCGAATTCGGCCCGAAACTGTTAGGTCGGGCCGAATTGGCGATTTTAAATCTGCAGAGACCTACAAATGCTGGGTGGGGGGGACTTTCTCGCGCCAGCGGGGGTCTTCGGCGTCGAGGATCTTCTCAAGGGTCACGATGCGGCCTTCCATCTTCTCCAAAAGGCCGACCATGCGCTCCATCATCTGCTGTTCTTCGCCCGAAACACCCTTATCGGTTCGATTGAGCCTCCGGTAGTGGAACACGATCCACACGATCGCGACCACCATCACAAAAGGCGCTAGCGGAACGAGCTCGCTGAAGTTCATCACCCACGTATCCCTTATTCAGGCGCTAAACGCGCCCCAGTCCCCTAAGCTCGCGGTCCATCTGGAATTCCCGCGAAGTCACCACGTTTTCGAGCGTGCGCAGCCGGTCCTCGACGCGGTCGAAGCGCGTCTTCACGTCCGTGAAGCGCCATGCATTCCCCGGCCGGCGATGCTCCGCCTCACGGCGCGTATCGTCGATACTGGTGCGCATTACGTCATAGCTGCCGCCGGCCGGCTTGTTTTCGATCATCCACGCCGCGACAAGATAGACGATGATCGGCCAGCCGCCGGCAATGATGGTGCCGGCCACGCAAAGTACGCGGACGATCGTCACATCCCAATCGAAGTAGTCGGCGATGCCGGCGCAAACGCCGAGGATCTTGCCGTTCTGCTTATCGAGATAAAACTTCCGTCTCTGGCGGCTCATTTTTTATCTCCCGCCTGTTGCCCCAGGCCCATCCCCGCTTTCAGCTTTGCAAGATCGTCGTCGATCTTCGCTGAGGCTTCAAGAGAGGCAATTTCATTCGCTAAAGTGGCGCTGCCGCCGCCGAGGTCGAACGCCTCGACGCGGCCTTCCATCTCGTCCAGCTTGCGCTCAACCTGATCGAAACGCGCGACGGCGTTTTCGACGCGGCCGTTGTAGAGGTGCTCACGCACCGCGAAGCGCGCGTTGGCCGTCTGGGCGCGGGCAAGGAGACCCGCCTGTTTGGCTTTGGCTTCCGCAAGCTTTGTCTGCAGACGGCCGATATCGGTGTCGAGTTCGAGCATCCGCTCCTTTAAGGCCTCATCGTCGCGTTCCAGAAGCGCGACCAGGTCGGCGACCTTCGAACGTTCAACCAGCGCGGCGCGCGCCAGGTCTTCGCGTTCCTTGCTTACCGCCAATTCGGCGCGTTTGGTCCACTCATCGGCCGCGTCGGACAGCCGTCCCACACGCCGACGGATTTCCTTACGGTCCGCGATAAGGCGCGCCGCGTCCGAGCGCACGTCGACCAGCGTGTCTTCCATTTCCTGAATGATCAGGCGGATCATCTTCGCCGGATCTTCCGCACGATCGAGCAGGGCGGTGATGTTGGCGTTCACGATGTCCGTTAGCCGAGAAAAGATCCCCATTGGGTCCTCCGAAGTGACTATGGCCCAACTTTTGCAACTCTCGTGCCAAGATCAATTCTGAGCGCATCTTATTGGATTTATTGGGATTTTTTGCAGCTTCATGCGAGCGGCATTGCGAAAAATAACAATAAGTGAGAAAAATACACAACAATTTAGCGGAAATCGCGAACTGTGAACCTTCCAGCTCCTCTCGGCGAATCATTGGCCTTCTTAGGCCACCTGGACCAACTCTCACGGGTGGCGCCGCTCGATCGCCCCATCCTTATCATTGGCGAGCGCGGAACCGGGAAGGAGCTTTCGGCGGCGCGCGTGCACTTCCTGTCGCGCCGCTGGGCGGGCCCTCTGGTGAAGCTCAATTGTGCCGCGTTGCCCGAGACGCTGCTCGAAGCCGAACTCTTCGGTGTGGAACCGGGCGCGTTTACAGGGGCCGCCAAACGCCGCCTCGGCCGGTTTGAACTCGCCGATGGCGGCACGCTCTTCCTCGACGAGATCGGCAATGCCCCGCTTGCTGTCCAGGAAAAGGTGCTACGGGTCATCGAGTACGGGGAATTCGAACGCCTCGGCGGCAGCGACACTATTTCGGTGTCCGTGCGCGTGGTCGCGGCGACCAATCGCGATCTTCCGGCCGAAGCGCGCGCGGGCCGCTTCCGTGAAGACTTACTCGACCGGCTGGCGTTCGACGTGCTGACGCTGCCGCCCATTCGGGCGCGAAGCGGCGACATCGCGTTGCTCGCCGAACATTTCGGCCGCGCGATGGCGGCGGATCTTGGCTGGGAGGTCTTTCAGGGGTTCAGCGCCGGCTCGCTCGCGGCACTTGAGGAATATGCATGGCCGGGCAATGTGCGGGAGCTGAAGAACGTCGTCGAGCGCGCAGTCGCCTCATGGCTCGACCGCGACAAGCCCATTGACCGCATCGTGTTCGATCCGTTTGCCTCACCGTTCCGGCCGCAGACCCCGCCGTCAGTGGCCGCAGCAACCTCGCCCGCCTCCACGCCGATCGAAGCTCCCGCGGTGCCGGCGGCTCTCCCGGATGATTTCCGCGCCGCTGTCGCGTCCTACGAAAGCGACCTTCTGACCCGGGCACTGCGCGAGGCGCGCCATAACCAGCGCGCGGCCGCGAAACGTTTAGGGCTCGGTTACCATCAGCTCCGCAATCTCTTGCGCAAACACGGACTGATGCCCGCGCGCGATAAGGACTAGGGCGCCAGAGACGAGGCGTAGGCGGCGATGTTCACCATGTCGTCGATGGTGAGCGGGGCGACCGCATCCTTCATCAGCGGGCTCCAAGCGCCCGCGCGCGAACCGTGCTTCAGATCGTACAGGCTGCGCACGATATAACTCGGTGAACGCCCCGCTAGCGCCGGGATGGGACCCAGGCCCTTGAGATCCGCGCCGTGGCAGGTCGTGCAGGCGGCGCTTTTTCCGCCGCCGGTTTTCACATACGTCTCGCCCTTCTTGATGCTGCCCGGCGGAACATAGGCCACGAATCCCGCGCGTGGATCGCGTAGCTCCGTGCGGGCGCGATCTTCCGGTACTTCGATGATGCGTGTGCCGATCGGTTCCTTTTCGTCGCCGTCGGCGACCAGCATGGAACCAATGACGCGGGTCCGCGGCGCTGTGTCGCTTTCCACCACGCGAATCCACGGTCCGCGCTTCAACGAGGCGAAGTATTCCGCGGCGATGCGTACTTCCTCGTCGTTGCTGACCTTGGACAGCGCGACCATATTCGCAGGTGGGGCCATGGCGGCGACGGAGCTCTTGCGCGTGCCGTTGCGGAAGTCGCGGACCTGTTGAACGATGTAATCAACCGGAAGGCCTGCGAGGCTCGAGTTCTCGGGGCGTCCCATGCCGGTGGCAAGATGGCAATAGCCGCAGGCGAGCACGCCGCCCGCGCGGCCCTTGGCGACTACCTCGGGCATCGGCGGATGATCGCCCGGATGCCAGTCCGGAACGCCACGCGAGAGATCGCGGATCTCGGCCAATGTCAGGGCGACATCGCTACCGGGAACGCGTTTCGGCGCCGTATCGGGCGGCCGCGCGGGCGCGGCCGGTGTCGCGGCGGGCGGATTGACCGGATAAGCCCAGGGCGGCGGTGCGTCTTCCGCGGCGCTCGCCGCGGCGGCGAACACAAAAGCGGAAAGCACCGAAAGCACGGCGGCACGTCTCATGACCCCTCCCAAAGCCAATTGGCGTTGGGCGGCAGAGTGCCAGGATTTCGCAGGAAGTTCTACGCTCCGGGATCGACGAACGCGGTGTTGTGACCGGGAAAGGCTTCATAGCCCTTCAGCATGTAGTCCCAATACAGCCGCGGTAAGGCATACTTCTTGATCAGCCAGTTCACCGTGTTTTCCCGCGCCGGGTTCAAAGGCAGCGTCGGTGTCGGTTTGCCGCCGTAGATGAACTCTGCCATCAGCACCTTGGTGTAGCCGGTTGTAAGCGGGCACGAGGCGTAGCCGTCGTAGGCCTCTTCAACCGCGCCGCCACCGATGAGGTGTAATAGATTGCGTACGACGACGGGCGCTTGCTTGCGGATCGCGGCGGCGGTCTTCGAATTCGCGGTCGAAGCGGCATCGCCGAGCCCGAACACATTCTTGAACTTCACGTGCTGGAGCGAGTTCGCATGTACGTCGACGAAGCCCGCGGCGTTAGCGAGCGGGCTGGTTTTCACGAAATCCGGTGCGCTTTGCGGCGGTGTGACGTGGATCATGTCGAATGGCAGTTGGAGACGTTGGCCCTGTTGATCGCCAGCTAGGATCTCGAAGGTTGCCATCTTCGCGGCGCCGTCGATCTCAACGAGATTGTGCTGATATTTCACATCGATACCGTGCGCGGCGGCGATCTTCACAAGTTCGCGCGCATAGAACGGCACGCCGAAGATGGCCGGGGTCTGCGTCAGGAATTTCACATCCACGAACTGACGGATGCCTTTGCGTTTCAGATAGTCGGCGGCCATGTATGCGGCCTTCTGCGGCGCGCCGGGGCATTTAATCGGCATGGGGGGTTGCGTGAACAGCGCCTTCGCGCCCGGCTTCAGCGCCTGCAGGCATTCCCAGGTATATTGCACGGTCTGCGGCGAATAGTTGCTGCACACGCCGCCATGGTTCAGCGACTCCCGAAGCCCCTTGATCGCGCCCCAGTTCAATTGAAGTCCGGGGCAGACAACGAGATACGCGTAGGAAACGGTGCGTCCCGACGCGAGCGTTACGGTGTTGGACTCGGGCGCGAAGCTTGTGACCGCATCCTTGATCCATGAAACGTCGGCCGGGATCAGATCGGCTTCCGTCTTGCGCGTAGCGCTGAGGTCGTAAGCACCCGCGCCCACCAGAGTGAACGCCGGCTGGTAGTAGTGCTCTGGGGACGGTTCGACGATGGCAATGTCGACGTTCTCGCCATGCCGGTGGCGCAGCAAACTTGCCGCGACCGTGACGCCGGCGGCGCCGCCGCCGACGATGAGGATCTGATGGTGGATATGGGCCATGAGGCGCTCCCTGCGCGAGGAGCGTCGATATCACCACCCGGCGGGCCGCGGTTACAAGAGAAGAAAAGGATTATTCTGCGCAGACCACTGAATTTGGCGTCGTCGATCTAGGGCGGCGATGCCGGTGGGTAAGCGTGCACGGTTCCGTTCGGATCCTCGATCGCGAAGGAACCATTATCCTGCGTGACATAGCCTCCGGTCAGCGGCACCTTTCCGGCGCCGCCGGGGATGTCGAGGATATAAGTCGGCTGCGCGAGGCCCGAAACCCGGCCGCGCAAGGATTTCACCAACGTACGCCCTTCATCGACGGGTACGCGGAACTGACTGGTGCCCGGCGCGTAGTCCAGCTGATGCAGATAGTAGGGTTTGATGCGCGCCGCGACCAAGCCGCGCATCACCGACTCAAGTGCTTCCGGCGTATCGTTAACACCCCGCAGCAACACCGTCTGTCCCAGAAGCGGAATGCCCGCGTCACTCAGGCGTCCGCAGGCCGCGCGCATCGCGGGGGTCAGCTCGTCGGCGTGATTGCAATGGATCGCGACATAGACGGCTTTGCCCGTGGACTTCAGCGCTTCGATCAGGCCGGCGTCGATACGTTCCGGCGCCGCCACAGGCACACGCGTGTGGACGCGGATCACTTGCACATGGGCGATGTCGTCGAGTGCGCGGATGATCTCACTGATCCGCCGCGCCGAAAGGACCAGAGGATCTCCGCCGGTCAGGATCACTTCCCAGATCGCGGGCGTCGCGCGGATGTAATCGAGCGCCGCGTCCATTTCAGCCGGCGTCAGCACACCGGCGCTGCCGACATCTTCGCGCCGGAAGCAGAAACGGCAATAGACCGCACAGGTCAGCGTTGGCAGCAGAAGCGCGCGGTCAGGATAGCGGTGCACGATGCCTTTGACCGGGCTGTGCGCGTGATCGCCGATGGGATCGTCGTTCTCGCCCTCCACCTGCGTCAGCTCGTTGACCGTCGGCACGAACTGGCGCATGAGCGCCGGGGCGTGTGCGGAAGCGCGCAGCAGATCATGGATTGTCGGCGGAATGGCCACGGCGTAACGCGCGGTCACGCGTGCAACATCGGCCGTCTCGTTCTCCGCGATGAGTCCGGTCGCGGCGAGGTCTGAGGCTGAAGTGAGTGTGCGCGGCGCGAGGCTGTTCATGGGTCCGTTTAGGTCGAATCGCCCACTTAGTTTGAATCAATGGCGCGTCTTATAGCGTGCGCCATGGCGTCGAGCGTAAACGGTTTGTGCAGCAGCTTTACGCCCGGGTCCAGTACCCCATTATGCACGACTGCGTTGCGGGTGTAGCCGGTCGTATAGAGGATTTTGAGGCCGGGCTTGCGCTTTAACGCTTCCTGGGCCAGCTGGTGGCCGTTCATATGCGGCATCACCACGTCGGTGAACAGCAATGAAACCTCCGGATGTGCCTCGAGCAGGGCGAGAGCCTTCTCGCCGCCGTCGGCTTCCACGACCTTATATCCAAGGTCGGCAAGGCTTTGGACCGTCAGTTTGCGCACGGCCGCTTCGTCCTCGACCACCAGAACCGTTTCGCCTTTCGCGTTCGGGGCGGCTGCGGGCGCGATGTCTTTCTGCTCTTCCTTGGGACCAAAATAGCGGGGCAGGTAGATCTTCAGGGTCGTGCCGTGCCCCTGTTCCGAGTAGATCTTCACATGGCCGCCCGATTGCTTCACGAAGCCGTAGACCATACTGAGGCCCAGCCCCGTGCCGGTCTTCTTGGTGGTGAAGAACGGGTCGAAGACCTTGTCCACGATCTCCGGCGCCATGCCCGCTCCGGTATCGGTCACGCAAATCGCCACATACTGACCCGGCTCGATACCGTGCTGACGCCCGTAAGCGTCCGAGATCGCCGCGTTGGACGTTTCCACGGTCAGCTTGCCGCCGTCCGCCATGGCGTCGCGCGCGTTGACGACCAGATTGATGATCGCGGTCTCGAGTTGATGCGCATCTGCGTAGATGCGCCACAGTCCGCCTTCGGTGACGATCTCGGTCTGGATCGTCTCGCCGAGCGCGCGGCGGATGAGGTCCGACATGCCGCCCACCAGTTTGTTGGCGTCCACCACGCGCGGCTCCAGCACTTGCTTGCGCGCGAATGCCAGCAGGCGCTGCGTGAGCGAGGCGCCGCGCATCGCTCCTTCCACGGCGGCTTGCACCAAGGGTTCGACATTGTAGTCGCCGCGCCCGATGCGCCGCTGGATCATGTTCAGCGCGCCGATGATCACGGCCAGCATGTTGTTGAAATCGTGCGCGATGCCGCCGGTCAGGTGGCCGATGGCTTCCATCTTCTGCGCCTGACCCAATGCCGCGCGGGCTTCTTCCAGCGCCCTCTGCTGTTCGACGCGCTCGGTCACGTCACGCGTGATCTTGGCGTAGCCCAGCAGTTTGCCGGACGTATCCACGAGTCTGTCGATCACGATACTCGCGTGAAAGCGGCTGCCGTCCTTGCGTATGCGGGTGGTGGCTTCGGCCTCATAGCGGCCTTCACGTTCGGCGGTCGCAAGCACCTTTGCCGGCAGACCCGCCGCCTGATCTTCGGGCGTGTAGAAGCACGAGAAGTGCCGACCTAGGATTTCAGCGGCCGTGTAGCCCTTGATGCGCTCGGCGCCTGCATTCCATGTGGTCACATGGCCGGTCGGATCGAGCACGTAGATGGCGTAGTCGGTCACGCGCTCTACAAACCGCAGGAAGTTTTCGTCGCTTTCACGCCGTCCGGTTTCCGCCGCGACGCGATCAGCGGTTTCGGCTGTCAGCTTATCGGCCGCGGTTGTGATTTCGCGGCCGCGGCCGACGCGCGCCAGCATGAAGCCGAGGATCACCAGGGCGAGCGCGCCGATTCCATAAAGAACGTAGAAACTCGTGTCCGAGGGGGACGCCTCGATTTGCGCCAAAGCGTTCGCGGGCCATGCGGCCAGCGCGAAAATCGCGAGCCCGGCTAACACCTTGCCGGACCAGCCGTGCGGGGCCGGCGGAGAGTTCGGTTCACGGTTCATTGCGGCAAGACAAAAGAGGAAGGGCTATGTCCTTATCATAATGAGACTGCCTTGCATCAACAAACGCCCCGCTGCGCGCAATGCGAGAAATACATTTCGTTGGTTCTAGTGCGATCTCTCGTTCTTCTTTTTGTGCGCTAGCGCCTGTTCAACCATGGCGCGGCCAATCTCGCGCTCGCCCATGATGGTTACGTTGGCGCCGAGGCGCTGCAGATAATCTACTTCCGCGTCCAAGTGTGCGCGCGCAACGATCAGCACATCTGGGTTCGCCTTCCGCGCCTGCTCCACGAATTGTCCGGCCTCGAAGCAGTTCGGGACCGCGACGAACACCGCCGTCGCATCCGCAACGCGCGCGCTTGTCATGAGTTCCGCCGGCGGACGCGGACCGGTCATCACGGTGATGCCCTCGTCTTCTAGAGCCGTGACGATCTCCCGCTTTTCTTCGATCACGACGAAAGGCCGCGCACGTTCGCGCAACGCTTCGCCGATCACCCTCCCCACACGGCCGTAGCCGACAACCACGGCATGCGCCTGAGGCGCCGCCGGAGGCGGCGCGGGAACGGCTTCGGGCGTTGGCGCCGCTGGAAACACCGTGCGCAGCCTTGGACCGAAGCGATTGATCAGGCCGAATATGAATGGGTTGAGCAGGATGGAGATGATCGCGCCGCCGAGGATGAGGTCGCGTCCTTCCGTGGGCAGCAGTCCCAGATCGACGCCAAGTGTCGCCAGGATGAATGAGAACTCACCGATCTGCGCGAGGCTCGCGGAAATCATCAGCGCCGTGTCCAGCGGGCGCTTGAACAGCAACACGATTCCCAGCGCCGCCGCCGACTTGCCGACGATGATGATCAAGACAGTGGCCGTGAGCGGCAAGGCCTGCTCGACCAGGATCATGGGATTGAACAGCATCCCGACGGCGACGAAAAACAAGACCGCGAAAGCGTCGCGGAGCGGAAGCGTTTCGTTGGCCGCCTGCTGACTGAGCTCGGACTCGCTCATCATCATGCCGGCGAAGAATGCGCCAAGCGCAAACGACACGCCGAACAGCACCGCGGCGCCGTAAGCGGTGCCGAGCGCGATGGCGAGCACGGACAAGCGGAACAACTCGCGCGAGCCCGTATGCGCGATGTGATGCAGAATCCAGGGGATGACCCGCCGGCCTCCGATCACCATCACCGCGACGAAGGCGCCCACCTTGAGCAGGGTCACGCCGATCGCGAGAAAGATATCGCCAGCGCTCACAGCGCCGGCGCCTGTGTCCGCCGCGCCGCCCAGAAGCCCGGCGAATGGCGGCAACAGCACAAGGGTCATGACCATCGCGAGGTCTTCGACGATCAACCATCCGACCGCGATGTGGCCCTGCGGGGTCGAGATCAAATGGCGTTCTTGCAGCGCGCGCAGCAAGACCACCGTGCTCGCAACCGAAAGCGCGAGGCCGAATACTACGCCCGCACCAAGGCTCCAGCCCATCGCGGCGGCCAGCCCCATGCCCAACAGCGTGGCGATTGTGATCTGCACGACGGCGCCGGGGATCGCGATGGCGCGCACCGACAATAGTTCTTTCAGCGAGAAGTGCAGCCCGACCCCGAACATCAGAAGGATGACGCCGATCTCGGCCAGCTCTTGGGCCAGCGAGGCGTCCGCGACGAAACCCGGGGTCTGTGGGCCGACCGCGATACCGGCGAGCAGATATCCGACGAGGGGAGAAATGCGGAGGCGATTGGCGATGGCGCCAAAGATGAACGCCAGAACGAGCCCGACGACGATGGTTGCGATCAGCGGTGTCTCGTGGGGCATTCCTTAAGGGGCATCCTTATTTTTTGTAGTAGTTCGCGAGGCGCTCCAGCGCGGCCTCGAGATACGATTCCTTCTTGCAGAAAGCAAAGCGTACAAAATGATCCGGGCCTTGGCCCTCATAAAATGCGCTGACCGGAATCGCCGTCACGCCGGCTTTTACCGTCATATCATGACAGAAAGCCACGTCGTCGCCCTTGAAGCCGAAATTTCCGACGTCGACTGTTACAAAGATCGTGCCTTGCGACGGCAGCACCTTGAATCCGATCTGCGACAATCCCGCCGACAACAAATCGCGGCGGCGTTGCAGTGAATCGCGATAGCCATGGAAATAGGCGTCGTCCTTCTCCAACCCATACGCAACGGCCCACTGCAAATTCGGCGGCGTGGTGAAGGTCAGGAACTGATGCGCCTTTGAAACGGGTCCAAGCAGCGCGGGGCACGCGCTCACGTAACCGACTTTCCATCCGGTGAGCGAGAAGGTCTTGCCCGCCGAACCCAGGCGCAGGCAACGCTCGCGCATGCCGGGCAGGGTGATCAGCGAGATGTGGTTCTGGCTGTCATAGACAAGATGGTCATAGACCTCGTCGCAGATGACATAGATGTCGTGCTTCTGCGCGAGGTCGGCGATGAAATCCAATTCATCCCGGCGGAACACCTTGCTGCACGGGTTCATCGGCGTATTGAGGATCATCAGCTTGGTCTTGGCGCTGAAGGCCGCCGCCAGCGCTTCGCGCGGCAACTCCCACTGCGGCGGCATCAGCCGCACGATCTTGGGGATGCCTCCAGCGCGGCGGATCATCGGCAGGTAAGAGTCGTAAAACGGCTCGAACACGATGACTTCGTCGCCCGGCTCGATAAGGCCCAAGAGACACGCGGCCAGCGATTCCGTTCCGCCCGAGGTCACCATCACCTCGGTCCAGTCCACATCGACGTTGAAGAACCGCTTCCCGTTGGCCGCCACGGCCTTGCGCAGTTCGGGCAGGCCCATCATCGGCGGATACTGGTTGGACTTCTCCATGGCCTCGGCCGCTTTCGCGCGCACGTCGTCGGGGCCGTTATCGTCGGAAAAGCCCTGGCCGAGGTTCAGGGCGTTATGTTCGGTGGCCAGCGCCGACATCACTGTAAAGACAGTGGTAGGCAGGCCGGACAGGACACTGTTGGTGGGCTTCATGGGCCGCACCTATAAAGGGTTTTGCGGGCCTCTGTGAAGCTTAAGAGGATAAAATTTCTAGGATCCGCCCTTTAGGCACGGCGGCTTTCCGGCCATCCTTTAAGGGCGAGGCCCAGAAGGGCGACCGTCAGGGGGCGAAGTGGGACGCGGGCGGCGGTCCAGATGAGGGCACGGCAGATCGGTTTCATGTCAACGTAACGTGGCGATCCTGAAAAAGTTCACTACCTCCGCAGGAAACAAGCTAAAAATGGTCATGTCGAAAGAATACATTCAAGTCCCGCTCCACGACGCCGCCCTCGACGATACCGTCACGGCCAAGGCGACAGTCCCCGCCTCCGGCGAATTCGTCGATGCCCGGGTTGCCCCCCGCGGCAGCCTTGAAACCCTCAGCCACGAAGAAGTCGCCAAGCTGCTCGATCGCGGGCAGGGCGGTCTCTATCCGCTGCTCAGAAGGTGCGCTCTCGCGGTCCTGAACGCCGGCAGTATCAGCGACGACGCCCGCGAGCTGTTCGAGAAGTTCCACGACTTCGAACTCAAGATCATCCAAAAATCATTCGGCATCGAGCTGGAGGTCATCAACGCTCCCGCCATCGCATTCGTCGATGGCGAGATGATTCGCGGTGTGAAGGAGCTCCTGTTCGCGGTACTGCGCGACATCGTCTACATCTCCAACGAAGTGGTTGAGAGCGGACGCTTCAATCTTTCCCAACCCGAAAGCATCACCAACGCCGTTTTCCATATCCTCCGGAACGCGCGCGTGCTCGGCGCGCAGAACAAGCCCGATCTCGTGGTTTGCTGGGGCGGCCATTCCATCAGCCGCGAGGAATACGAGTACACGAAGCGCGTGGGATATGAACTCGGTTTGCGGGGGCTGAATGTCTGCACGGGATGCGGTCCCGGCGCCATGAAAGGCCCCATGAAGGGCGCCAACATCGGTCACGCCAAGCAACGCATCAAAACCGGCTGCTACATTGGTTTGACGGAGCCCGGCATCGTGGCGGCGGAGCCGCCGAATCCCATCGTCAACCAACTCGTGATCATGCCGGATATCGAAAAGCGCCTGGAGGCCTTCATCCGCCTCGGACACGGCATCGTCATCTTCCCGGGGGGCGTCGGAACCATGGAGGAGATCCTTTTCCTTCTCGGGACTTTGCTCGATCCCGCCAACGCTGACGAGCCGATGCCGCTGATCTTCACCGGTCCCAAGTCGGCGGCTGCCTATTTCCAGCGTATCGATGAGTTCATCGCTCTCACGCTTGGGCCGGACGCGCGCAAACGCTACCAGATCATCGTCGATGACGAAGCCGAGGTCGGCCGCGCCATGGTGCGCGGCTTCGCCGAGGTCCTCGCCCACCGCAAAAAGGTCGGTGAGGCGTTCAACTTCAATTGGAACCTAAAGATCCCGGAAGGTTTCCAGCATCCATTCAACGTCACCCATGAATCGGTGGCGGGCCTTGATCTGTATCTCGATCGCCCGGTGTACGAGCGCGCGGTGGCGCTCCGGCGCCTGTTCTCGGCGCTCGTCGCCGGCAACGTGAAGGAAAACGGCATCCGTCAGATCGAGGAGAAGGGCCCCTTCGAGGTCCACGGCGACCGCGCGCTGGTCGAGCCCCTGGACGACCTGCTCGCGCAGTTTATCGCTCAGAACCGCATGAAGCTGTCTGGCGACTACAAGCCTGTGTATCGGATTGTGAGCTAGGTGGCCCCCATGGGGGCAAATGGTGCTGCCGAATAGGATTGAACTATCGACCTCCCCCTTACCAAGGGGGTGCTCTACCACTGAGCTACGGCAGCAAGACCATCTGCGGCGGTCCCGGCACGAGGTGCCGGGCCTCCAAAGCGGCGCGGAACATGCCACAAGCCCTCTGGCGGCGCAAGCAACCGTCATATAGGTCTTATCGCCTGATTTTACTGCGATATCCCGCAACTCGGGGAAAACCGCCCATGACCACCCGCGACCCATCCCGGCCCGGCAAGCCTCAGGAAAAGCCCAACTCGGACGCCGCCAAGGACCGCCTCGCCGCGGCCCTGCGCGAGAACCTCAAGCGCCGCAAAGCGCAAGAACGCGCCCGCGACGGCAAAACCGAGCCTAAATCCGAAGAAGGCCTTTAACCTGCCCACTAACTTGAGGGCCTCCGCCCCGTAAGCTACAAGCGGACCACCATCCGCATTATTCGCCTTTAGGACCCCTTTGCATGTCCGTACTGCCCGATACCTGGATCCGTAAGATGGCCACGGAACACGGCATGATCACGCCGTTCGCCGACCGCCAGCACCGCGAAGGCATCATCTCGTACGGTGTCTCGTCCTATGGCTACGACGCGCGCGTGTCCCGCGAGTTCAAGATCTTCACCAACGTCGATTCCGCCGTGGTCGACCCCAAGGACTTCTCCAACGCGGGCTTCGTCGACCGCGACACCGACGTCTGTGTCATTCCGCCGAACAGCTTCGCCCTCGCGCGGACCGTCGAGTACTTCAAGATCCCGCGCGACACCCTGGTGATCTGCCTCGGCAAGTCTACTTATGCGCGCTGCGGCATCATCGTGAACGTCACGCCGCTCGAGCCCGAGTGGGAAGGCCACGTCACCCTGGAATTCTCCAACACCACCACACTTCCGGCCAAAATCTACGCCAATGAAGGCGCCGCGCAGTTCATCTTCCTGAAGGCCGACAGCGTGTGTGAAACCTCCTACGCCGACCGAAAAGGCAAATACCAAGGCCAGAAGGGCGTCACCCTCCCGCGCCTTTAAGCTCACATAGAAAGCACATCCATTGGACTCCATCCGTATCCTCGGCGGCAAACCTCTCCACGGTGAGATCGTCATCGGCGGCGCCAAGAATGCCGCGCTGCCCTTGATGGCGGCCGCGTTGCTCACCGATCAGCCGCTGACCCTCACCAACATGCCCGAGCTCGCCGATATTGGGACCATGGCGAATCTATTGCGCCAGCACGGCGTGCGCATCGACCGCTCCGACTTCGGCGCGGGCAGCAACATCGCCGAAGCCGGGCCCACCGGTCGCACGATGACCCTGACCGCAGATAAGATCACAAGTCTCACCGCGCCTTATGATCTCGTGCGCCGCATGCGCGCCTCGGTCCTTGTGCTGGGCCCGCTGGTCGCGCGCATGGGCGAAGCGAAGGTTTCGTTGCCCGGCGGTTGCGCCATCGGTACGCGTCCGGTCGATCTTCACTTGAAAGCGCTCGAAGCGCTTGGCGCGAAGATCGAAGTGCAGTCCGGCTATATTCACGCGACCGCGCCCGGCGGCCTCAAGGGCGCCAACATCCTGTTCCCCAAGGTAACCGTGGGCGGCACCGAGAATCTCCTCATGGCCGCCACGCTGGCCAAGGGCGATACCGTGCTCGAGAACGCCGCGCGCGAGCCCGAAATCTCTAATCTCGCCGAATGTCTCAACGCGATGGGCGCGGACATCAGCGGCATCGGCACCGGCACGTTGCGTATTCGCGGCGTCTCGTCCTTGCGCGCCGCGCGCGTGCCCGTCATCGCGGACCGTATCGAAACCGGCACCTATGCCATCGCCGCGGCGATCACGCGCGGCAAGGTGAAGCTTACCGGCACGCGCTACGACCTTCTGGACTCGGTGTTCGCCGCCATGCGTCAGGCCGGCGTCACCGTTGAGCCGGGCGACAACAGCGTGACAGTCTCGGCGGGACAGAACGATCTGATCGGCGTCGATGTCATGACCGAACCCTATCCGGGATTCCCGACCGACATGCAGGCGCAGTGGATGGCGCTTATGGCCACCGCCAACGGCGCTTCCATGATCACCGAGACCATCTTCGAGAACCGCTTCATGCATGTGCCCGAATTGACGCGCTTCGGTGCGGAAGTGAACGTCCACGGCTCGTCGGCCATTGTACGCGGTCGCAAGAAGCTTTCCGGCGCGCCGGTGATGGCCACGGACCTGCGCGCGTCCGTCTCGCTTATCCTCGCCGGCCTTGCCGCCGAAGGCGAAACACTGGTCAACCGCGTCTATCACCTTGACCGCGGCTACGAACGCCTCGAAGAAAAGCTCGGCGCGTGCGGCGCTCACGTCGAACGCATCACCAGCGGCGGTTAATCCGTGACCGAGAGCACGGGACAACGCCCGCGCTCCATCGTCCGCATCGAATTGGACGAGCGCTCCTTCCTGCGCCGCCGCCCTGAGGTCGAGCACGAGCGTGAAGTCGCGCTCTTCGATCTGCTCGAGGAAAATATATTCTGTCTGAAAGGCGAAGGGACCTGCCCTGGTCCCTATCACCTGCATCTGGCCTTGCGAGAGGACCGCCTCGTCTTCGACGTGCGCGACACGGAAGGTGCGCCGCAAAAGGAAGTCGTGATGCCCATCCGGCCTTTCCGCATGGTGATCAAGGACTACTTTCTCGTCTGCGAAAGCTACTTCGACGCCATCAAGACCTCGTCGCCCTCGCAGATCGAGGCCATCGACATGGGTCGCCGGGCGCTTCACAACGAAGGCGCACAGATGCTTGAAGAACGTTTGCGCGAACACGTCGACCTCGACCACAGCACCTCGCGCCGCTTCTTCACCCTCCTCTGCATTCTCCACATGCGGGGTTAGCGGTATGCAAATCCTCCCGTCCGCTGTCCTCTTTTGCTGCAACCTCAATCAGGTCCGCTCGCCCATGGCCGAGGGCATCCTCAAGCGCTTCCACGGCCGCCGCGTTTTCGTAGACTCCGCGGGCGTGCAGCAGGGCGGCCATGATCCTTTCATGATCGAGGTCATGCGCGAGATCGGCGTCGACATGTCGCGCCATCAACCCAAAACCCTAAGCAGTCTGGAAGCCGACGCTTTCGAACTCGTGATAGCGCTGTCTCTGCCGGCTAAAGCCCGTGCGCAAGACCTCACGCGCTACACCCACTGCGAGGTGCGGACCTGGGACATCCCCGACCCCACCCGCGCCGAGGGCAATCGCTCCGCGCGTCTGGCCGCTTATCGGCAGGTCCGGGATCAGATCCGCGACAAGATTCTCGAGCTCTTCCCACGCGAGGACGATTAATCTTGACCAAACAGAGGCCCGTTCGCACATTGCGGGCGCATGACCTCACGCTTCATTCTCGCTTCGGCAAGCCCGCGCCGGCTTCAGCTTCTCGCCACGATCGGCCGTAAGCCGGATCTCGTTTCACCGTGCGACATCGATGAAACGCCGCTTAAGGACGAAACGCCGCGCGAACTCGCCGGGCGTCTGTGTGCTGCGAAGGCAAAGGCCGCCGCCGCGGTCCACCCGGGCGCGCTGATTCTTGCCGCCGACACCGTTGTCGGCTGCGGTCGCCGTATCCTCGATAAGACCGAAGACGAAAAGCGCGCGCGCCAGATCCTCGCGCTGCTCTCGGGGCGCCGCCACCGCGTCTATGGCGGTATTGCCGTCGTGGCCCCTGACGGCAAGCTCACGTCGCGCATCGTGATGACGCAAGTCATGTTTAAGTGCCTCAGTGACGTCGAGGTCGATGCCTATATCAAGACCGATGAATGGCGCGGCAAGGCCGGCGCCTACGGCATCCAGGGCCACGCGGGTTCCTTCGTGCCGTGGATCAACGGCTCCTACACCAATATCGTGGGCCTTTGCGTTCATACGGCCGACAAGTTGCTCGCGGCCGCGTCGACTTAGGTGAAGGCGAAGCCGATTCCGGCGCCCGCGTACCAGTGACGATCCGGCTCTTCCCGGAAGAACAGAAAACGGCGTCTGGTCTCGTCCGCGAAACGCGTCAATTTGTCCGTCGCATGCGAATTATCGCCAAGGATGACACTGCGTTCATGCAGGAGGGGCGCGATGGTCTTGTACTCGTTGTACTCGTAGTCCGCGCTGTGATCGCTGTCGTTGATGAACAAGTCGATTGGCTGGCTGAGCGTGCGCAAGGACGTGATCGAATCACCGACCATGATGTTGCCGTGCATCGCATAGGCCCCGTTGAGAAGGTAACCGGCGTGGGGATTGATGTCGGTTCCTAGATAGCGGCCTTCGTGTCCCTCGCTCGCATTGCGCTTCAGGGCCGCACACAAAATCAACGCGCCGTGTCCTTTATCGATACCGGTCTCTATCACGAGCCGCGGCTTCAACGCGCGCACGGCGGCGTACCATCCAAGGCGCCGGGCCCACCGCGGCGTCGGGTCGGCGAGGGCCGCCATCTCGGGGGGCAAGCGTGTAAGGGTTTGCGCATAGTGAGCCGCGAGGCCGGGATCGGCGGCGGGCTCGGCCATGTAGTTTTGAATCTCGGCGACGGGCCGTCCGGTTACGACAGACACCGTTGCCGCCAAGTGGGCAAGATTGAGCGGCGTAAGGTCGTAAGTGTAGTTCGTATCTTCCTTGGATGTGGCAAGCCACTCCAGGAGTTGCTGGAGGCGGCGTCCGACCACGCGCGCCGCGCTCTCGGCCCGCGCTGGCAGCCGCGCGAGACGCGCCGCCATCGCCGCAGGTCTGGCGCTGTCGGGCATGGCGCCGCCCGCGCAGAGCAGGCTCACGGCCTCGCGCGCGTCCTGTGTGTTGATTGTCGCGGCAAATCGCAGCGATTCTCCGTGCGGAGCATATTTAAGTGAAACCTCGCCGGTCGCCGCATCGAGCTGGATGCTGGCGCCTCCCGTCCGATCCGTAAGCGTGAGAGCCGGCCCCGTCACTCTTGCCACGCAAATACGGTCAGGATGAATTTTTCCGTACGGCAGAATTCGAACGGCGGGTTCGTGTGCGCGGGTAGCCACGTCGCCTGATGCAGGTCGCCAAGCACGTAACGGAAGCCGAGTTCTTCGAGTTGCGCCAACATGCGCCCGATTTTCACCGGTCCGCCGTCCATGGCGTGCACTTCCATCACGATATTGCGCGCGTTTTTCAGGGTTTCGCCGCAATCCTCGATCAGGGCGAACTCTGCGCCTTCCACATCCAGCTTCAAAAGATCGACCGGCGTATTCAGATAGGATCGCAGGCGCACCGAAGGGACCTTCACGGCATCCTGCTGATTCTCCGTCACATGACCGGCGTCGTCGCTGCTTTGCGCGAAGCTGACGCCATTGTCATGGGTCCATACCGCGGCGGCGATCACCTCGATGTCGGGCAGGCCAAAAGAGGCGAAGTTCTCGCGGCACGTTTCCGCCAGCGCCGCGTCGGCTTCGAACGCCGTGATGCGCGCGGCGGGAAATCGATCCTTGAAGAACAGCGACGCAAGTCCGATATGCGCGCCGCAGTCCAGGATCACCGGCGCCGGGTTCTCGGTGCGGAAATTGTACAGACGCTGGCCGAAGATCTGGCGCGTTTGGTGATAGAAACTGTGAAAATCGGCGTAGTGGATGACACGCGTGCCGGCCATGAACATGCCGGGTTTGCGCCGCGGCCAGCTCGCCAGGGCTTGCGTCAGGTTGGTCGTGATATCGAGAAGCTGCTTCGTCAGCATCCGCGCGCATTTCGGGCAGGTTGAGGGCGATTAATCGTTTAGACACCTTTAGTTAATTATATATGAGTCGCGGCGTTGCCCGGGAGCCGGGCGGCGCTCATCCGCATTTCCACGGCCCAGCTGAGGCGTCCCCGTGACTCGTTTCCTTCAGGTCAACACCTTCTATCCGGACTACCTGATGGACTTCTATGCGGCGCGCCCGCACCTCGAAAACGCGCCGTATGCGGCACAGATGGACGCGCTGCTCGACGACGAGTTCTCCGGCACGCACATTTGGACGCGTCCGCTCAAGCTGCACGGATTCGAGACCCTCAACGTTATCGCTAACAATCCGTTCACCCAGCGCGCATGGCTGCGCGAGAACGGCTATCAGGTTGGCGAGAAGGTGGACTCCGCCTTCGCCACCTTGCGCCAGATCCATGACTTCGCGCCGGATGTTTTTTACACCAACGATGTCGTCACGTTTCACACGGGCTTTTTTAAGTCCGTGGAAAAGCGCCCGCCGGTGGTTGCCGGTTGGCGCGGCTTCCCGCTTCCGCAGGGATCTGACTTGGCGGCTTATGACCTGATCCTCACAAGCTTCGACCGCATGTTTGGAGAAGCGGCGTCCAAGGGCGCGAAACACGTCGAGCGTTTCCATCCAGGGTTTCCGGATGACTCGCCGGTCCTGCGCGAGCCGCGCGAGATCAAATACGACGTAGTGATTTCCGGCTCGGTCACCACGCAGCATTTGCGCCGCATTCAGCTCATCAACATGATCCTGGAGATGAGTCAGGAGACGCCAGGGTTCTCGGTCGGCCTCTTTACGCCTCGCCCGCAGCCCTTGTCCGCCTATGCCCAGCAGATCAACAAGGGCGCCCGCTGGGGCGTCGAAATGCTGCGCACGATCCGCAGCGGCCGCGTCCTAGTGAACATCGATGTTGACGCCTTCGACGGCCAGCCGCCCAATATGCGTCTGATCGAGGCGACCGGCGCCGGCGCCTTCCTTCTCACTACCCATCACCCGGAACTCGTGAATTTCTTCGAGCCGGGCGAGGAGATCGAGACTTTCCGCACGCCGCAGGAACTGTTCTCCAAGATCAATTATTATCTCGCGATGCCCGAGCGCGCCGACGAGATCGCGCGCCGGGGCCAGGAACGCTGCATGCGCGAACATTCCCGTTCGGCGCGGGCCGTCTGGTTCGCCGATATCATGCGCAAGGCGCTGGAGCGCGCGTGATGGCGGCAAAAATCTCTCTTGTCACGCCGACCTTCAACCGCTCCGCGACGCTGGCCGCGACGCTGGCCTCCCTTGAGGCGCAGCGCGGCCGTTTCGATTTTCAGTACGTCGTGGTCGATGGCGGTTCCACCGACGGCACGCTTGAGCTTCTGAACGCCAAGAAGCGCCTGATCAGCGATTGGGTCTCCGAACCCGACGGCGGCATGTACGATGCCATCGCCAAGGGGTTTGCCCGCACCGACGGCGATATTCTGGGGTGGCTCAACAGTGACGATATCCTGTTTCCGTGGACCTTCGATCTAATTACGCGCATTTTCGACGATGTGCCTCAGATCCAATGGATCAGTACGCTCACACAAGCCGCCATCGATGCCGACGGCGATATCCGTTACTTGCGCAAGGTCCCGGGTTACGCCCAGCAAGCCTTCTTTGACGGCGTCTATTTTGGTTTCGGCGGCGCCGGTGACCGGCACGCCACCGATTTTATCCAGCAGGAGTCCACCTTCTTCCGTCGGGGGTTGTGGGAACGTGTGGGCGAGCCCGCCCTGCGCAGCCAGTCGCTCGCGGGCGACTTCGCGCTCTGGACGGCCTTCATGGCGGAAGCCCCCCTGGTCGGCGTCGATGCGCCGCTCGGCGCATTCCGTATCCACAGCGCTGGCCAACTCAGCCGTGGACAGCGCGAAAAGTATGTGGACCAATGCAAGGACGCGCTCGGTGCGGCGCGCATGAAGTTGAACTACACGCCGCGCGCCATCGAAGGCGCGGCGACCTATACAGGGATTTATGTCGAGAAGCGCGCGCCCGAGCAGGAGCAAAGCTCCTGGCATGTGGTCGAGCGGCAATTCCACGTTCTGCCGCGCGGCGATCTCAAGACGGCGCTCAACCAACGGCTCGTGTACTAGGGGGATAGCTCGTGGAAATTCCGAAACCGGCCGCTGAACGCATGATGTGGGCTCTGATGGAATCCGCCAAGGATTTCGCCGAAGCCAACCCTGAGCGTTTTTCGAAAGTAACGCTTTCTCACCGCAACGCGCTTTTGCGCATCAAGAAGCGCGGTGTGGCGGCCGCAACCATCATCGATCTTGGCGCCGCGCGGGGCGAATGGTCGAAGATGGCGCGGACGGTTTTTACCGACGCCAAGGCGCATTTGATCGAGGCAAACCATCATTGGGAACGCGAGCTGCATCAGCTTTCCGCCGACCCGGCTTATAGCTATGTCATCGCTGCGGCCGGTCCCTCGAAAGGTGTGGGTCATTTCCAGTTTTCGCCTGACCCCTTCGGCGGCGCCGGCACTTCGGCCGACGACCCCAAAGGCGTGCGAGTGCCGCAAATCAGCGTCGACGGCGAATGCGCGGATAAGGGGCTGCAGGGGCCGTTCCTCCTCAAGTTCGATACACATGGATTTGAGCGAGAGATCCTGAAGGGCTGCACAGAAACGCTGAAGTCCACCAGCCTCATCGTCATCGAGGCCTATAATTTCGGTCCGCGCGAAAAGCGGTTTCCGGCGATGCTGGAGCTTCTCGAGGACATGGGGTTCCGCTGTATCGATATCGGCGAGCCGTTGTTCCGCGATCACGATCGCAGCTTCTGGCAAATGGACTTCTTCCTAGTGCCGGTGGACCGTCCAGAGTTCCAGTACGGCTCTTTCAAGTAACGGCCGCCTTTGCGCATCCTTCAGGTCAATACCCTCGATGTGCAAGGCGGCGCGGCGCGCGCCGCCTATCGCCTGCATCGCGGACTTCTGTCCGTTGGGGCGAATAGCACCTACTTCGTGCGTGAGAAGCGTACGCGCGACGACACCGTGCGCAAATTCATTCCCGATCCGTCGGCGGCCGCCGTCGCTCATCGCGCGCAAGCCAAAGCCGAACGCGACGCCGACTACGACGTCTACAAGGCTACACGCAGTCCCGATATCGAACAGTTCAGCCAGGAACGCGTGGACGGCGACGAAAACTTCTTCGTTCAGCGTCCGCGCGCCGACATCATCAATCTTCACTGGGTCGCGGGCTTCGTCGATTATCCGCTGTTTTTCACGCCAGAGCGTATAGACGTGCCCGTCGTCTGGACACTGCACGACATGAACCCCTTCACCGGAGGGTGCCATTTCGACCAGGGGTGTGGACGCTTCCGCACGCGCTGCGGCGCGTGTCCGCTGCTGGGCTCGCGCGAAGAGGAAGATCTGACGGCGCGTATCTTTGACGCAAAGAAGGGCATATTCGCTCAATGGCCCGCGGAAAAATTGCACATCGTCGCGCCCAGCAATTGGCTTGTCGGCGTCGCCAGGTCGAGCGCGCTCTTCGGCAAGTATGACGGTACCTGTATCCCGAACAGCATAGAGACCGACCTTTTCAAGCCCATGGACAAGATGGCGGCCCGCGCCGCGCTTGGTTTGCCTCGGCAGGCGCGCATCGTGCTGTTCATGTCTCATCAAGTGAGCTTGGCGCGCAAAGGCTTCCGCGAACTTGTCCAAGCGCTCGCCATGGTGCCCGGCAATCAGGATATCCTTTTGATCGGCGTGGGCGACAAAACAAACGTCGCCATAGATGCGCCGGTCAAGGTCGCCATGGTGAACTACATCGGCGACGACACAACGGTCGCGGCGCTCTACAGCGCTGCGGACGTGACCGCGGTGCCCTCGCAGCAGGACAACCTTCCCAACACCATGCTGGAATCTATGAGTTGCGGCACGCCCGTGGTGGGTTTCGATGTCGGCGGCATCCCGGACATGGTCAAGGAAGGCGAAACGGGCTTCCTTGCCCCGGCCGGCAATATCCCTGGCCTCGCGGGCGCCTTCATGGCCGCCTTTGCCGACAAGGACCGCTTGCGCGACTGCGGCGTTCGCGCCCGCGCACGGGTCGAGGCGATCCATTCGCCGCAAGTGCAGGCGAAAGCTTATCTCGCGCTCTATGAAAAACTGACCGCGGCCTGCGGCTAGCGCTTGCCGAAAACCGTCAGGCCGTGCGCGTTCCTATGTGTCAGCATCGTGATCGCGTTCGCCATCATCTCCGCGTGATCCTTGGACGGTGCGGTGAAGAATTTCATCGCCCGGTCCGACATGCGCTTGTGGAAGTCCGCTTCGGCCGCCGCCGTGCGCTCGCGTTTATTGGTCACGAACTCGATGTACGCCATCACCTCCTCGTGCACGATCGTCAGTAGCTCCTGATCGATCGCGAAGCCTTCCGAGCGGAGCAGGAAGCGGATGAGTGTCGGCGAATAGACGTTGATGTGGCCGTAACTCAGGCAGTGCTCGTAATTTTTATCTACACCCTGCCGGTAATCGAGCGGGACCTCGATCAGGTGCCGGGGCGCCACGCGGCGCAGCTCGCGCAGCAGCACGCGTTCATACTCCACGTGCTCCAACACATGGCACAGGATCACGACGTCAAACGCATCGTCTTCGTAGGGGATTTCATAGCCATTGAACCACGACACCTTGGTGAGGCCGGGGATTTGACGCCCTTCGATGGCCGCGATCCCGGAGCGCGAGATTTCCAGCGCATGGTACTCCGCGCCGAAACCCATGGACTGCAAATGCTTGAGCACGCTGCCTTCACCGGCGCCGACCTCCAGCACGCGCTTCGGCGTGAACCCGGCGCGGTTGCACACTTCGGTGAGGTTCTTGGCTTTAAATTTGGCGCCCAGATCACGCCATTCATTCGCGCCGTCATAGAACTCGTCATAGTCCGCCGAGACGGCGCTTTTAAGGATGATCTCGGTTGTCGGATGACTCACGGCTTATCCCTTGGGATGCTGACTCGTGCGGGCGCGCCCGTAGGATGTCAGATAGACCCCCTCGGTGTCTTTTTTGTTAACTTTTTGTTGGTAGCGGTAGGCATGGTGCAATCCATCCGAGTCCGCCCATGATTCTGTCGTTAACCCACCACTTCCTGTTTATCCATGTCTACAAGGTCGCGGGCACCTCCATTGTGCATGCCCTCGGCAAGACGGATATCCGGCGCACGCTCGGCAAGGAGCATCCGAAGACCATGTCCCTGTATCTGCGTTGCTCGGGCGTCAATCCGCGCTTTGTGTGGATGCACGATCACGCCTTGGCCAAGCACGTCCGGCCGATGATGCGCCGGCAGACGTTCGATTCCCTCTACAAGGTTGGATTTGTCCGGAATCCGTGGGATCTCCAACTCTCGCTCTACAAATATAATATCAAGCACCCCGAGCTGCAGATCGCCACGCGCGACTTCAGCTCCTTCGAAGCGTTCTTGATGTCCGCGCCGGACGACGAATTCCCCTTGGGTCAGCAGAAGCGGTTCCTTTTCGACGACGATGGCGCTCAGCTAGTCGATTTCATCGGCCGCTATGAGAACCTCGAAGACGACTTCCGCACCATATGCGGGGAAATCGGAATGGAAGACGTCGCGCTCGGACATCACAACGCCACCGAACACGCGCACTGGTCGACCTACTATACG
The DNA here is from genome assembly GCA_041906145.1 of Rhodospirillaceae bacterium. Lineage (GTDB taxonomy): Bacteria > Pseudomonadota > Alphaproteobacteria > Rhodospirillales > Rhodospirillaceae > SHVO01. The sequence goes on from JAYRJU010000002.1 coordinate 184,503, forward strand.
CGCGCGATGTTCGATAAGGTGCGCCGGCACGCCAAAGCCGATATCGCGGCCTTTGGTTACGCCGACGACCCCGCCGCCTACGCAATTCATTAAGCTCCGGGGCAATGGCGACAGTTTTGGTCACAGGCGGGGCGGGTTATGTCGGCAGCCATGCATGCAAAGCGCTGGCGCGCGCCGGCCATGTGCCGGTTACCTATGACAGCTTGATCCGTGGCCACCGTGAATTGGTGAAGTGGGGTCCGCTCGAGGTCGGGGATATCCACGACAAAACCCGATTGAGCGAAGTCATGAGGGTTCACCGCCCCGTTGCGGTCATGCATTTCGCTTCCTTCATCTTCGTCAATGAATCTGTTGCGCAGCCCGATCTCTACGAACGCAATATTGTCGGCGGCACGCAGACCCTCCTGGAGGCCATGGCCGCGCAGGGTGTCGGCACGCTGGTCGTGTCGAGTTCCGCCGCCGTATACGGAATTCCGTCGTCTACGCCGATCACCGAGGATGCGCCGTGCCGTCCCGTCAACCCTTATGGCGCCGCCAAGCTGAAGATGGAGCATATGCTTGCCCGCGCGCAGCAAGAACACGGGCTGTCCTGGGTTGCGTTGCGCTATTTCAATGCGGCCGGCGCCGATCCCGAAGGTGAAACGGGGGAATGGCACGAGCCGGAGAACCATTTAATTCCCCTCGTACTCGATGCAGCGCTCGGGAAGAACGCGGCGATCACCATCAACGGCGATGATTACCCCACGCCGGATGGGACCTGCGTGCGGGACTACATCCACGTCATGGACCTTGCCGACGCTCATCTGTTGGCTTGGCGTTATGCGATTGGAAATCGCGGCGGTACCGCTTTTAACCTCGGCACCGGGCGCGGCGCGTCCGTGTTGGAAGTCGTCAAGGCGGCTCGCAAGGTCACAGGTCACAATATCCCGCTGCGTGCCGGCAAAAGGCGGGACGGTGATCCGCCGGCGCTCGTCGCGGATTCGAGCTACGCACAGAGAGTCCTCGGCTGGGCGCCCCAGCGCTCTGATCTTGCGTCACAAATCGCCGACGCTTGGGCTTGGCACTTGCGGCTGCACAAATAAAAAAGCCCGCGGCGCGCGGCCGCGGGCTTTTGTCGTCGATGGCCTTAGATGCTGCAGGTGGCTTCCGCGCCCGTCAGGTTGTAGCCGCTTTCGTCGATATTGAGCTTTTCCACGACACCGTCGTTCACGATCATCGAGAAGCGCTTGCTGCGCATGCCGAGGCCGGCTTTGGTGACGTCGAATTCAAGCCCGAGGGCCTTCGTGAATTCGCCGTTCCCATCGGCAAGCATCATAACCTTGTCCCCGACATTCTGCGCCTTGCCCCAGGCATCCATGACGAATGCATCATTCACGGCCATGCAGGCGATGGTGTCGACGCCCTGGGCCTTGATCTTGTCGTAGTTCGAGACGTAGCTCGGCAGATGTTGCTTCGAGCAAGTCGGGGTATAGGCGCCGGGCACGGCGAAAAACACGACCTTTTTGCCCTTGAAGATTTCGTCCGTCGAAACTTCCTTCTGGCCGTCCGGTCCCATCACGCGGAACTTTCCTGCCGGCAGCTTGTCGCCTTGTTTGATCGCCATGGTGTCCTCTAATCGCTACGAGTTATAAAAAGGAGGGTGCCGCGAGGTTCGCGGCGCTAGCCTAATCTAAGACGCGCTCGCGTCTTTTCCAAATGGTTCGTGGGGTTTGAATTCGCATGGATAATCTTGCTCATCTGCCCGATTACTTCGGGCACGGCCGGACAATTTCGGCGAAAACCCCCATGTGGAACGACGCAACGCCGGTGCCGTGGATGACCTATCCGGCGATCTGTTACCTCAACCAGCTGGATTTTTCCGCGAAGCAAATCTTCGAATACGGTTGCGGAGCTTCGACGCATTATTGGGCGCGGCGTGCGCGGCAGGTTTACTCCGTTGAACATGACGCGCCGTGGTTCGAACGTACGCGCGCCTTTCCACTTCCGAATGCGGAGATTTCGCTGGCCACGGGCCGGGACTATGTGCAGGCCGTCCGCAAAAACGCGCCTCATGATGTCATCGTGGTCGACGGCCGCTGGCGCGCCGACTGCACGATCGAGTGCCACGGTTTTCTCGCCCCCGGAGGAATGATCATCATCGACAATTCCGAGCGGTATCCGGTGTTGACGGAATTTCTTCGCGGTCAGGGCCTCATTCAGGTCGACATGGTCGGATACGGGCCGCAGAACACATACGTCTGGTGTACGAGTTTCTTCCTTTCCCGGGACTTTTCAATCGGCCCGGCGAAGGCGCATCAACCTTATGCGGGCCCGGGAATGCTCGATGCGCTGGAGAACATGCCCCAGCACGCCGCCGACAATAAGCCATCACTTACGTAAAACGGCTAGCCGCGCACTTTATACAGGATGTCGTGATGCGACAGCTTCTCGACCCGTTCATAGTGCGGGGCAAGATAAGCGTCCATCGCTGGCTCATCGCGGACTTCGATCAGCAGCCAGGTCGGCCGGTGCCGCGTCCAATCGATGCCGTGCAGCGCGGGGATCTCGAAGCCCTCGATATCCAGGGACAGCACATCCACATGCGTGATGCGATGCTTGTCCAGAATTGAGCTGATGGTCCGGCCGCGCGCCTGGAAGTTTTCGATCTTCTCTCCCCGCAGATGCTGGATGCCCTTCGTGACGTGATCGTCTTCCCACGCCCGTGTGTCGGCTGAGTTTCGGGTAACGGTCATCAGATTGCAGTAGGTGAGAGTCATGATCTCATTTTTGCGCTCGGGCGGCACCAGGGCGGCCCACTCGACCAGCGCATCGGGACGGTTCACCGTGCATTCGAAAAAGCGTTTCGGGATTGGCTCGACCAAGATCGAGCGCCAGCCGCGATAGCGTTCAAAATAAAGGCTATTGCTTTGATTGATGCCGTCGTTGGCTCCGGCTTCGAAAATGACGCCGCCGTCGAAGTCGACGAAGCGTTCGAGTTTCCGGTCGAGGTCGTTCAGGCTGAAGTATTGTCGGGCTGTGTTCATCGGCGTGTACGCGGCTGCGGATGCGTCACCCTACGCACTCCGACGTCGATCTCCAAACGCTTTGCAAGATTTAATTCGCGTAGCTCGGGCGCATCACATAGTGGCTGCCGCGGAACTCGCCGAAGTAGGAGCCCACTTCCGGGTGCTGCACAGGGTCGCCGGACTCATCGGCGAGCAGGTTCTGCTGCGACACATAGGCGACGTAATGTGTCTGCGCGTTCTCGGCGAGCAGGTGGTAAAACGGCTGGTCCTTCTGCGGACGCACGTCCTCGGGGATCGACTGCCACCACTCTTCGGTGTTCGCGAACTGCGGATCGACGTCGAAAATCACGCCGCGGAACGGAAACAGGCGATGCTTCACCACTTGGCCGATCTTGAACTTGGCTTCTCTGGATTCCATGACGCCTGCCGGTCCTGCCGGCCTCCTCGAACCTAGACCTCCAGAATAGGAATCTGCGTGTCTGCGGTCCAGTACGCCGATCTAAATATATGATATTTAACAATAATATGACGAACTAATGCGACGAAAGACCGCGCGGCTCTACGGCCTCTTTTCCATTTCCGCTGCATAGAGGAACCCGGCTTATCTGGTTAGGATAGACGCGGGGAATGTGGGGATCTTGAGCCATGGGCTCGCCGGCCATCCAAAACTCGATGCGGACCAAGCTCGGTGTCGCGGCCGCGCTATTGGGCGTCTTGGGCGCCGCCTTCGTCGCGGACCATTCCGGGCATCACTTCACATCGCAGGTTCTCTTGGTCGGGGTGGCCGCTTTTGGCGGCGCGGTTTTCGGCGCGCTTCATCTTCTTTCGCAAGGTCAGGCGCGCGCCCAGGCCTCGCGCCCCCTGCTTCGCACGCCGACGTCCGCCGAGTTGCACACCATGGCCGCCATCGGTTGCTGGGAATGGGATGTGCGCACCGATACGTTCCTCTGGAACGACGGGATGTACGCCCTGTACGGCGTCAGTCCCGGCTCCTTCCTGCCGACCAAGCGCTCACTGCTCGACTTTGTCGCACCGCAGGACATCCAGCGGGTGCTGGATACGTGGGCAAAGGAAAATGAAAGCCCCCCGGCGGGGATGATCGAATGCCGCATCGTGCGGCCCGATGGCGAGCAGCGTAACGTCCGCTTCTCCTGGCATTCGCTGGATGTTGACGGGCCGCAGCCGAAAGTCTTTGGCCTCGCGCAAGACATCACCGCGCTGCGCGCGGGCCGCGCCGATGAGGCGCAGCTGCGCGGCATGGTGGAGTGCTCCGCCGACTATATTTGGGAGTACCGCGCGCATGCCGCCGCTGTGCAGGCATTGCGGTTCCAGAATTTTGGCGCCGATATGCCGGGGGGCGGTAATCCGGCGCTCGACGCCACCAGCGATCACGACTTCGGCGTCTTGGAGCAGGCCTTCGAAGAGCGCGCCAAGTTCCGTGACATCCTTGTGCCCATCATCGACGGCAAGGGCGAGCCGCGTTGGGTCAGTCTCAGCGGCCACCCGCAGTTTGATGGCAGCGGCGCATACTATGGCTATCGCGGCGTTGGCGCCGACGTGACGGACCGCATGCGCGAGCGCGACCTTGAGGAAGGCCGCCGCCAGGCGGGCGCGATGGGCCGTCTTGCCAGCGGCCTCGCCCACGAGATCAACAACCTCCTGCAGCCGATCCTCATCTATTCGGCCTTCGGCGCCGATGAAGCCAAGCATCATGAGAAGTTGCGCCTCTATTTCATGCGCATCACGCGGGCCGCGGAGCGCGCCACTTTCATCGTCAAGAATGTGCTCTCCTTCGCACGGCATACGCCGCCCAGCCGCGAAGATATCAATGTGCTAGCTGTCGTGCGTGAAACCGTCGATCTCATGAGCGGCGCTATCGGCGCCAACACGCATATCGAGATCGTGCCGTCCGAGGATGCGCCGGTTGCGCGCGCCGAGCGCACGGGGGTGGCGCAGATCGTCACCAACCTCATCGCCAACGCCGCCGATGTGATGACGAACGGCGGGCGTATCCTTGTGCGCATCGAGCGCATTACTGTTTCCGGCGAAGCTTCGAAAAGCTCGGGTGTGGCGCCTGGCTCCTATTGCCGCGTCAGCGTCGAGGATAGCGGTCCGGGCATCGCGCCGGAGTTGGTGGGCAAGATCTTCGATCCGTTCTTCACCACCAAGCCCCAGGGCAAAGGTACAGGCCTCGGTCTCGCCGTGGTGTCGGGTATCGCGCGAAGCTGGGGCGGCGGCGCGACCGTCGATAGCGTGCCCGGCCAAGGCTGCCGTTTCATGATCTATTTGCCGGCGCCTGAACGCGAACTCCAAGCCGCGCAGTGACGCGCGCCGAACACACTGAATTCAATTCAACTTTTTACCGATTCCTTCTAGTGTTGCGCTCCTTGGATTGTCGCAACCTGAGCTGGATATGCTTGAAATAAAGCCCGAGCGCGAACGGAACATCATCTTTTTTCGCGCGGTCGGTACGCTGACCGAAGAGGACTACGCGGGTGTTTTCGCGCCGGCGATGACTGCCGTCCTCGCCGAAAATCCGAAATTCCGCCTCTATTGCGATCTCAGCCGTCTGATCGGATGGGACGAGAAATCGCAATGGGAGACCGGCGCCATCCTCGCCGGCAACGCATACCGCTGCGAACGCGCCGCTATTGTTGGCGGTCCCTCCTGGGCCGGCCTCGCGCTTCTCCTGCGTGATTCCCTGCCGCCCGGCCACTACGAGTTCTATACCGACGGGAATCAATCGCGCGCCCTGGCTTGGATCCGCGCAGCTCTCTGATTCCGCTACTCTTTTCGGCTGCGCCTTGAAGTTGATCGGGGTGCGCCGACCTGCACGTGTTGCTGGGTATTTGCCCCTTCGCGGGGGCGTACGTGTATCCACGAATTGTCCGGCTCCGGCGGGCAGATTATAAGTATTCAAACGGTCGAACCCGCGCGTTGAGGCATGGTTCGTGCGCCGCTGGGGAACGAGGAATGGCCGAGCATAACAAGTCTGTCGATATCTTGGTCATGCGTGCGGCCGCGGAAATCCGCAAGGCCGCGGCGCTCGACAAGAAGCGTGCGACTGAACTCTCCGGCGTTGCCGATTATCTGGAAAGCATCGTCTACGAAAAAGAACTCGGTTACGGCGAACCTCTCTTTCCCGAGGCGCCTATCCCGGACTCGCTGCCGGACGACGAAATTAAAAAAATGATGAAACCCTTCAAGGTCCGGCTGACCCGATAAGCGGGCCGGTTAAGCGGATAATACGTTCCAATGGGCCCCATACTTCCGCACCCGCCGGCCCAGCCTTCCGAATCTGCCTACGATGATCGGATCGGCGCCGGCAAATTCCTCGACGCATTGCCCGCCGCGGCCATCATCATCGATGAGGGCGAGATCGTTGTCGCCGCCAATACGCGCGCCGAAAATATGCTCGGCTGCACGGCGCAAGCTGCTGTCGGCCGCCCGATCGAGGGCGCTTACAAGCTCTTCCTCGACCGCGCCCGCCGGGCCGCCGGGTACGACGCCACCAATTTCGTCCAGCCGTTCGGTCTCGGCTGGTACATGATTTACTGTTTTCCGCTGCGGTCGGGGGCGGTGTCGGAAACCTGGACGGTGATATCGGCTTTCGACATCACCGCGATGAAAAATGCCGAGTTCGAGATCCGCGAAAGCGAAGCACGGCTCGAAGAAGCCACCCGCATCGCGCAGCTCGGCACCTACAAGATTTTCTGGCAGACCGCGTCCGTGCAGTGGTCGCCGCACATGTATGTGATCCACGGTGTTTCGCCCACCGCCGTCACTCATCCCTTTGACAAGTATCGCAGCCTCGTGCACCCCGAGGATCATGAGACCTTCGAGCGTATCTTCGCCGATCAGCTCGATGGAAAAGCGGTGCGCGGGGCGGAGTACCGCATTATCCGCGCCGACGGCGCGGTCCGCTGGCTGCGGTTCGATGCGCGCGTGCTGTTCGACGCGGACGGCGAGCCCTACGCGTCTTTCGGCACCTGTCAGGACGTCACGGAAGGCAAACAGCGCGAGCAGGAGTTGAAGCAACTCCTGCGCCGTAACGCGATCTTGTATGAAGCGCTCGATGCCTCGCCCATCGGCGTCGCGGTCGTGACCACCGACCGCGCGCGGCCCGAAGTCTTCTACGCCAACGCCGAGTTCGAGCGTCTAACCGGTTACAATACTTCGTCCCTCAGCGCGGGCGGCATTGCCAGCCTGCGCGCACGCGATGAAAGCGGCGAAGGCTGGGACGCGGTATTGCGCACGTTCGCGACCTCACAAAGCGGCGCGTTTGAGCTCACGTGCGCGCGCCGCGACGGCACCAGCTTCCTGGCCGAGGTGGAAGTGGCGCCTGTCAGCGACTATCCGGGCCGCGAAGCCACGGTGTTCGTGCTCAATCTCGACGATATCACCAATGAACGCGCGCGCGCCGGACAGTTGCTTCAGTCACAGAAGATGGAAGCGCTTGGCCAGCTCTCGGGCGGCGTCGCGCATGAAATCAATAACCTGCTTCAGCCGATCCTCGCGCTCGCCGACCTGGGGCAGGATTTCGCGGACAAAGATCCCGGGAAGGTCCGTAAGTATTTCGAGGTCATCGCCTCCAGCGCCCGCAAGGCGCGCGATGTGGTGCGCCAGATCTTGACCTTCGCCCGGCGCGACGCGCCGCAACTCGCGCCTCACAATATCGCCGGCCTCGTCGGCGACGCGATCAACCTCCTGCAAAGCGGCTTGCCGCCGGGCATCGTGCTCGATCAACAACTCCATGCGGAAGATGCCATTGTCGTGGTGAACCCCACGCAGGTGTCGCAAGTTATCCTGAATCTCGTCGCCAACGCGGCGGACGCCATGGGCGGACAGGGGAAGGTCTCGGTCCGGCTGGCGGTGGTCGATCTCGACACATCGCGCGCGTCGGCGCTGACCATTAACCCGGGGAGGTGGATCGAGCTTTCCGTCACCGATCACGGCTGCGGCATGGACTCCTATACGCTCTCGCGCATTTTCGAGCCATTCTACACGACGAAAGTCGCCGGCAGGGGCACCGGGCTTGGCCTTTCCGTGGTCTACAGTATCGTGACGGGGTGGGGCGGCACACTTAAGGTTGAGAGCGAAGTTGATCAGGGAACGAAGGCAATGATATACATTCCCGCCACTTCTTCTCAGCATTCCGCACAAACTTCATCCTAATCTCGGATCCGGTCATGGCGCACATCCTGCTCGTCGAGGATTCACCCGAGGTCAGCCTTTCGGTGCGCGAAATTCTGTCCGCTGCGGGTCACACCGTCGAGGACGCCGCTTCGGGCAAGGAAGCGCTTGTGCGTCTCAAGAACGGCCGCTTTGATGCGATCGTGTCGGACATCTGGATGCCCGAAATGGACGGCATCGCCCTCCTGAAAGAAATACGCGGCGCTGGTAACAATATCCCGGTGGTTGTGATCTCCGGCGGTGCTCCCAATGCGCCGCTCACGTACACGGCCCCACTCGCTGCGACCTTCGGCGCCAACGTAGTCGTCTACAAGCCCTTCGAACGCGCTGAGCTGATGAAGGCCATCGACACGGCTTTGTCGGTGTAAGTCCGCGCCACCAGGCGTCGGCGCAAGCGAAAATAGTATCAGATTTAATTTCGCGCGCTCCGCTCACACGCGGAACCACACAGATCGCTGATATAGGAAAATCGGAAAGGGCCGCGTTACAGCTTGATCAGCTGGCGCAGGACTTTCTCCATATTCACGGCCAACGCCCAACGCTCTTCCTGTGTCAGGGTCTCCAGCGCGCGCGACAACTGTTGGAGCGGATCGCCGCGCAACAGGCTCTCGCCTTCATCCGTCAGCACCAGGCGGTGCACGCGGCGGTCTTGCTTATCACCGACGCGGCGCAAGTAACCTTTGCGCACCAGCGCGGCCACGGTCTGCGAGGCTGTGCCTTTTGTCGTTCCCTGGAACTGTGCAAAGCCGGTAACGGTGCGGCGCTCGATGGTCGCTTCGTCAAAATAGCGCATCGCCGCCCACTGGGCTGGATTGAGCCCAGGCGTGTAGCCGAGATTATAGGCAGCCTTGCCCACCTGTTCGATCAGGCGAGCCAAGCCCCTTGTTGAAAGCTTGGGGTCGCTACGCACGATGTTGTTATTTTGACGCTGACAAAGATTCCCCGTGAGCGGGCAATATATCCGGTCGTCGTTCGAACAAGAAGCAAATTGCTTCGCCAAAATGAACCGCTGTACAACGCACTCGCACTAAAAAACGCGGCACACAACGGCAGATAAATTTGGAGTTATAATAAACCCCACCAGCGGTCGTTTTGTTGCGACTGCATATCAAAATTGATCTCATATGATGTTGGATCCCTTTCATATTTTGCGTCCATGTCTGTTCAAGATGGACAGCGAGCGCGCGCATAAGATTGCGTTACTTAGCCTAAGGTCGCGGCTCGCTACCGTTTTTTATTCCGCGCCGGTGAATGATCCGGTTTTGCACCAGACGGTGTGGAATCGCGTCTTCCCAAATCCCATAGGACTAGCCGCGGGCTTCGACAAAAATGCGGTGGCCTTCGAAGCCGCGCTCGATCTCGGTTTCGGCTTTGTGGAAGTCGGCGGTGTTACGCCGCTCGCGCAGAAGGGTAATCCAAAGCCGCGTCTGTTCCGCCTCAATGAAGACCGCGCGGTCATCAATCGCATGGGCTTCAATAACGATGGCCTCAACGTCGTCGAAGCGCGCTTGCGTGCGCGCGGCTCCAGGCGCGGCATCGTCGGCGTCAATCTCGGCAAGAACAAGGATCAGACCGATCCTACGGCTGATTACGCCACGCTCGCCCGCGCGCTTGCGCCGTATGCCGATTTCCTTGTCATCAATGTCTCCTCGCCCAACACGCCAGGGCTTCGTGCGTTGCAAAGCGCCGAGCCCTTGATCGCCATCATCCGGGCCGCGCGCGCCGCGATGACGGGACAATCGCCGCCGCTCCTGATCAAGATCGCGCCTGATCTCACGCCCGAAGATCTCGCCGAAGCCGTGAAAGCCGCGCGCGCCGAAAAGCTGGACGGCATTGTCGTTTCGAATACCACGATCAGCAGGCCGGACACGTTGAAGTCGGCCCACCGCGCCGAAACCGGCGGCTTGAGCGGCGCTCCGGTGTTTGAACTGTCCACGCGAATGTTGTCCGAAGTGTACAGGCTCACCGAAGGCACGATCCCGCTCATCGGGGTAGGCGGTGTGGCCAGCGGCGCCAATGCCTATGCCAAAATCCGTGCGGGCGCTTCGCTCGTACAGCTTTACTCCGCGCTGGTGTTCGAAGGTCCCGCGCTTGTGAACAAGATCAACAAGGAGCTTGCCGCGCTCCTGAAGCGCGACGGTTTCACGTCGGTCGCGGCCGCCGTTGGGGCCGACCACCGATGAGCTTGCGCCCGATCTCCGGTCTCAGCGAAATCCAGAACGAGTTCGACGGCTTCATTCTCGATCTCTGGGGCCTCGTGCATGACGGCGAGAAGCCTTATCCGCCGTCCGCCGATACGCTGCGCGCGTTAAAGGCCGCCGGAAAGAAGACGATCCTGCTTTCCAACGCCCCGCGCCGCGCCCATGCGCTCGTCGAGGCGATGACAAAAATGGGCATTGGCCGCGATCTCTATGGCGAGGTGCTCTCATCCGGTGAAGCTACCCGCGCGGCGTTGATCAAGAAGGACGATCCGTTTTTCGCCGCGCTTGGTGACACGGTCTATCATCTCGGTCCCGAGCGGGACCGCAGCGTGTTCGAAGACACAGGACTTAGCATTGTCTCCGACATCGACGCCGCCAGCTTCATCCTCAACACCGGTCCCATCAGTCTTGATGAGAAGGTCGAGGATTATCTTGTGGTATTGGAACGGGCCGCGAAACGTGTGCTGCCGATGGTGTGCGCGAACCCGGATTTCGTCGTCATCCGCGGCGGGCGGCCTATCGTCTGCGCCGGCGCGATCGCGGCGCGTTACAAGGAGATGGGCGGCGCGATCGCTTTACGTGGCAAGCCGGATCCCAAAATTTATCACCTCGCCATCGAAACACTTGGTCTTGATCCTAAGACGGTCGCGGTGGTCGGCGACGCGCTGGAGACGGACGTTAAAGGCGCGCGCGCGAGCGGCCTCGCCTCCGTGTGGTGTACAGGCGGTATCCATGCGGAAGCCTTGGGTGTGAAATACGGCGAGGCAGCCGAGCCCGCCAAGGCTGAAGCTTTGGCGAAACACGAGGGCCAGATGCCGACGTTCTCTATTCCAGGATTTTACTGGTAATTACGGCTCGAACTGCTCGGCCACGATGCGTTCTTCGAGATTGTGCTCGGGATCGAACAGCACTTTTAGCGCGATCGTGCGGTCTTCGCGCACCGTCACGTCCACCACGTCACGCACTTCTTCGCGGTCGGCCACGGCGGAAACAGGACGCTTGTCGGCTTCCAACAGTTCCAGGCGCACGGTGGCGGTTCGCGGCAGCAGGGCGCCGCGCCAGCGCCGGGGGCGGAAGGCGCTGATCGGAGTCATCGCCAGAAGATTGGCGCCCACCGGCAGCACCGGCCCATGGACCGACAGGTTGTAGGCGCTCGACCCCGCCGGCGTGCACACCAATATGCCGTCGCAGATCAGCTCTTTCATGCGTTCACGGCCATCGACCGTGATGCGGATCTTCGCGGCTTGGCGTGTCTGGCGCAGCATCGAAACTTCGTTGATCGCCAGGGCCTCGACGTGCTTGCCATCTGCCGTCGTGGCTTTCATCCGAAGCGGATACAGCGTGACGCCGGCGGCGCGGGCAAGACGGTTGGGCAAGTCGTCTTCGTCGAAACGGTTCATCAGGAACCCAACTGTGCCGCGATGCATGCCGAAGATCGGCGCATCGGCGGACATGTAGGTGTGCAGGGCCTCCAGCATGAAGCCGTCGCCGCCCAGAGCGACGATCACGTCGGCCTTCTGGGGGTCATGCTGGCCATAGCGGTTGATCAGCGCCTGTAAGGACTCTTGCGCCTGCGGCGTATCTGCCGCCACGAAGGCCACGCGTGAGAAGGTCATTTGCTAACCGCCCGTTACGTTCATATGCCGCGCGACCGCGGGGCGCTTGTGATGGCGGTCGATGACGAAGTCGTGGCCCTTCGGCTTGCGCGCGATGGCCTCGCGGATCGCCTGCATCAGCTGTTCGTTGCTTTCGCTCGCGCGCAGCGGGGCACGCAGATCGGCGGCATCTTCTTGGCCAAGGCACATGTACAAGGTGCCGGTGCAAGTCAGGCGTACGCGGTTGCAGGACTCGCAGAAGTTATGGGTCATTGGTGTGATGAAGCCGACCCGGCCCCCGGTTTCACGCACCCGCATATAGCGGGCAGGGCCGCCGGTGGTGTCGGGGATCGGCTCAAGCGTCCATTTCTGCGCCAGGTTTGCGCGCACCATGGATAGTGGCAGGTACTGTTCGGTGCGGTCGCCGTCGATCTCGCCCATGGGCATGGTCTCGATGAAAACCAGATCGAAGCCTTCCTGGCCGCACCAGCCGACGAAGTCGATGAACTCGTCCTCGTTCACGTCGCGCATCGCTACGACATTGATCTTCACCTTAAGTCCGGCTGCTTTCGCCGCGCGAATGCCCTCCATCACCTGAGCGTGGTCGCCCCAACGGGTGATGGTTTTAAAGCGCTCCGGGTTTAGGGAATCGAGTGAGATGTTGATCCGCTTCACGCCGGCCTTGGCCAAGCTTTCTGCATAGGCGGGCAACTGCGTGCCGTTGGTGGTGAGGGTCAATTCATCGAGGGCGCCAGTCTTCAGGTGGCGGCCGAGACTGTTGAATAGCTCGAGGATGTTTCGGCGCACCAGCGGTTCACCGCCCGTGATGCGCAGCTTGCGCACCCCAAGATCCACGAAAGCCGAGCACAGCCGGTCCAGTTCCTCCAGCGAGAGAAGGTCCTTCTTCGGCAGGAAGGTCATGTTCTCGGCCATGCAGTACACGCAGCGAAGATCGCAGCGGTCCGTCACCGAGACGCGCAGGTAGCTGATGGAACGGCCAAAGGGATCGATCATCTTACTTAGATAGCTGATTTTAGGACCGGGGCGAGTCGTCTTCGACAACCACCAATTTGACCACGGCCATGTTCAAGGTCACTTTACCGGCATTTTCGAAGTTCGCCGTGACCCTGTTACCGACCGACGATTGTACCTGGCCCAGACCCCACTCGGGCTGGTCCGGATTTCTTACAAGCATACCGGGCGTGAACTCGTCATGCATGCAACAATTCCGCTATCTACCTGTTAATTCGTTGATATTTCTGTTTTAGATGCTTTCGAGGCCGCTGTCTGCCCTGCTAAACTGCTTCCTGTGTGGGGATTGGGGTTTTAGGGGTATGAACGATACGGACCTGGAGCTGGCGCAGCTTCTGTGCACGCGCCTTTGCCATGACTTGGCCGGTCCCATTGGCGCTGTCGCCGCGGGGGTCGAACTCATTGGCGATGACCCATCCATGGCGGACGCCGAAACGATCGGTCTCATTGGCGACAGTTCCAGCGCAGCCTCGCGCAAGCTTAAGTTTCTGCGGGCCGCGCTCGGTCTTGCTCAAAGCACCGCCGGCGATCTCAAGGGCCTCGTCGAGGATTACATCAGCACCACCGCGGGTCCCGGCGCGCGCATCGAAGTGACGTGGCCCGCCGCCGCCGCCCTCGATAAGGCCGCGCGCGCGTTTGGGCCGATGTGGATCCAATCGGTTCTCAATCTCTGTCTCCTCACGCTTGAAGCGCAGCCGGGCACCCGCAGTCTCGAGATCGCGGCGGAGACCGGGGCAACCGTCAAACTCGCGCTCACCGCCCGCACCGCTGCGGGGCGGACGGTCAACGGGCGTGAGGACCTGCGCAACGCGGCGCTCGGCCAACTCGCCGGTGGGCTGACGGCAAAGACGGTGCAGGCCTACTTCGCCGGCAAAATGATTCGGGCAGCGGGCGGCAAGATGGCGCTGTCTTCGCTGGCCGATGGACTGGCCGTGGTCGTGGATGTCCCGGCCGTGTCATGAAGTTTTGCCTGGTGGTCGATGACTCTCGCGTGATCCGCCGCGTCGCCGCCAAGATCGTTCAGGATCTTGGCTTCGACGTCGAGGAAGCCGAGAACGGCCGCAAGGCCCTTAATGCCTGCGCCATTCGCATGCCGGACGTGATGTTCATCGATTCTGAAATGCCCGATCTCGGCGGCCTCGAGACCGTGAAGGCGCTGCGTAAGATGCCTGGCGGCGACAAAGTCGTTGTCGTCTTCTGTGCAACCGAGAACGAGCCCGCTTTCATCCGCGAAGCGCTCACCGCCGGCGGCAACGAATACATCATGAAACCCTTCGACAGCGAGATCGTACGCAGCAAGTTCCTGCTGCTCGATCTGCTCGGTTAGGAGGGGCGGTGGTTCCGGACGACTTCGAATATGCCGCACGGCTGATGAAGGAGCGCTCCGGACTCGTGTTGACGCGCGACAAAAGCTACCTGCTCGAGAACCGCCTGATGCCCGTGGTTCGCCAGCATAATTTCAAGTCGTTCCACGAACTTGTGGCGGCGCTGCGCACTGGCGATCCGGCCCTGCAGTCGAGCGCCGTCGACGCCATGATGGCCAAGGACACGGCCTTTTTTCGCGATTGGAAGCCCTTCGTCCATTTCTCGAAGATCGTGCTGCCGAACATTCTGTCCGCGCGCCGCGACCGCCGGCAGTTCCGCGTTTTGTGTGCCGGCGTCTCGACCGGCCAAGAAGCCTATTCGATCGCGATGGCGATTCGCGAGGCGGCCTCGCAATTTTCGGGCTGGCGAGCCGAGATCGTCGGCGTGGATCTGTCCGGCAGCGCCATCACCTCGGCCATCAATGGGCATTACAGTCAGTTTGACGTCCAGCGCGGGCTGCCGATCAAGGCGCTCTTGCGCAATTTCACCAAGGACGATGGCGGTTGGCAGCTGAACAGTGACGTGCGCGATATGGTGAAGTTCCAGACCTGGAATCTACTCACCGACATCTATCCGTTGGGCCGCTTCGACGCGATCCTGTGCCGCAACGTCATGGTCTATCTCGACCTTCAGGCGAAGATTGATCTCCTACAGAAAATCAGCCGCAGCCTCGCCGACGACGGCGTCTTGTATCTGGGCACGCAGGAACCGCTCACCGGCGTTTCGGCGGCGTTCCGTCCCGTGAACCGCGACCTCGGAATTTACGCCGTGCATCGGCTGGACAAGGTCCAGCTTAACTCGCTCGCGCTGCCGCAGAAACGTTAGCAGCCAATAAAAAAGGGCGCGGAGCCCATGGCGCCGCGCCCTTTTGTGTCGATGCAACGTTGTTAAGCGTTGACGGCCTTTTTGACGCTCGGCGCAACTTCGGCCGCTTCGTTTTCGCGCAGCACGTACCCGCGGCCCCACACCGTCTCGATGTAGCTTTCGCCGCCGGTCGCGGTGGCCAGCTTCTTGCGAAGCTTGCAGATGAAAACGTCGATGATCTTAAGTTCCGGCTCGTCCATACCGCCGTACAGGTGGTTCAGGAACTGCTCCTTCGTCAGCGTCGTGCCCTTGCGGAGCGCGAGCAGTTCGAGGATGCCGTATTCCTTCCCGGTCAGATGGAGCGGCTGGTCGTCCACTTCCGCGGTGCGGGCTTCCAGGTTCACCGACAGGCGGCCCACTTGGACCTTCGGCTGAGCGTGACCCTTGGAGCGGCGCACGATCGCCTGGATGCGGGCGATCAGTTCGTCGCGGTTGAACGGCTTGGTCAGATAGTCGTCGGCGCCGACGCCGAAGCCCTGAACCTTCTTGTCGGCTTCCTGGAGGCCCGAAAGGATCAGGACCGGGGTCGCGATCTTTGAGCTGCGAAGCTGACGGATCACGTCCATGCCGTCCATGTCGGGCAGCATCAGATCCAGGATAATCAGGTCGTAATCGTAAATCTTACCGAGATCGAGACCGTCTTCTCCGAGGTCGGTCGAATCGATGACCCAATCCTCCTTGCGGAGCATGGCGGTGATGGCTTGAGCGGTTGAGGGATCATCCTCAACGAGAAGAATACGCATGATGTTGTGCCCCCGAGTAACCCCGCACACTACATTCCGTTAAGGACATTAACATGGGTCAGTAACCCGTCCTAACGAAACCTTGCCGCGAACCCGGTCCTTCTGGCCGTCCCGCAGCGGTGCAATGTCTTAAGGATTCCTCATTAACCTTTATCAAAGGTTAACACCATTAACCTTCTCGGTAATTTTTGCCTAGTTTTTTTGGGAGTTGTTAACGCGGGCCCGGCTAGGCTCTCTCCGTCAGCGTAAAGGCGATTCGAAGGCGGCTCTAAGTGATTAATATTGCAACGCTATTGAGCGAAATCGACCGAATCCCGACCTACCAGGTGTTCGGTAAGGTCGCCGCCGTGCAGGGTCTGCTCATCGAGGTTTCCGGGGTCCAGAACAACCTTTCGGTGGGAGACCGCTGCAATGTCATTACCCGGGACGGCCGTAAGGTCATTTGCGAGGTGGTCGGATTCCGCAGTGGCCGGGCCCTCGTCATGCCCTTTGGAGCGCTCGAAGGAATCGGTCTTGGCTGCCGCGCCGAAATCGCCGACGCCGCGCCGGCCGTATACCCGGACGATTCGTGGCTGGGCCGCGTCATCAGCGCGATGGGCAAGCCGATCGACGGCCGCGGTCCGCTGAGCGTTGGACCCGCCGCCTATCCGATTAAGGCTTCGCCGCCGCCCGCGCATGACCGCAAGCGCATCGGGAGCAAACTCGATCTCGGCATTCGCGCGCTCAATACCTTCGCCACCAGCTGCCACGGGCAGCGCATGGGTATCTTCGCCGGGTCCGGTGTTGGTAAGTCGACCGTGCTTTCGATGATGGCGCGCTACACCAACGCGGACGTTACTGTTGTTGGTCTGATCGGCGAACGTTCGCGTGAAGCGCGCGAGTTCATCGAGGACGATCTCGGTCCGGAAGGCCTTGCGCGCAGCGTGGTCATCGTCGCGACGTCCGATGAGCCGCCGCTTACACGCCGTCAGGCCGCCTATCTTACGATGGCGGTCGCGGAGTACTTCCGCGATCAGGGCAAGAACGTTCTTTGTCTCATGGATTCCGTCACGCGTTTCGCCATGGCGCAACGCGAGATCAGTCTCTCGGCGGGCGAGCCGCCGGCCACGAAGGGTTATACGCCGACCGTGTTCGCGGAACTCCCGAAGCTGCTCGAGCGCGCCGGTCCCGGCAAGCGCAAGAGCGGCAATATCACGGGTCTATTCACCGTGCTCGTCGAAGGGGACGATCACAACGAACCGATCTCCGACGCCGTGCGCGGTATTCTCGATGGTCACATCGTGCTCGAGCGTCCCATTGCCGAGCGCGGCCGCTATCCAGCCATGAACATCCTCAAGTCCATTTCGCGTACCATGCCGGCGTGCAACACGGATGATCAGAACGCGCTGATCCGCCGCGCGCGCAAGCTCATCTCGTCGTATGAAGATATGGCCGAGCTGATCCGCCTCGGTGCCTACCGCAAGGGTTCGAACCCCGAGGTGGATGAAGCCATTTTCTATTATCCGCGCATCGAGGAGTTCTTGCGCCAGGGCAAGGACGATCACACCGATCTCGAGACCTGCTACAAACTTCTCGCCGAAGCGATCAAGCCGAACGCCGCGCCCGTCATCGAGGCTCAGCCCGAGGCCATGCAGATGCGCGCCGCGCAGCCGCCGGGCGCCGCGCCGCGTCCCGTCGGCGTTCGTGTGCGCCCACCGGCGCGGTGATCCGCTAAATGGCTAAGAAAGACCTTCATAACCTCATCCGTCTGCGCAAGTGGGACGTCGACGAGAAGCGGCGCAGCCTCGCGACGCTGCTCCGCCATGAGGAGGCCGTCATCGAGCGTCAGAACGCGCTCGAGGAAGAAATCAAAATGGAAATGGCCTTTGCCGCCAACGCGCCGGTGGAGCTACGCGGCACGCTACCCGGCTACATCGCGCTCAGCGACGAGAAGCGCGGTCGCCTCGCGCAGGCCCTGCGCGAAGTGCAAACCCGCGTCGCCTATGCGCAGGACGAGCTCGCCGAGGCCTACCGGCGTTCGAAGACGCTCGAAGTCACGCAAGAGAATCGAGATAAAGAAGAAGAGCGCGAACGCACGCGCAAGGAAGACGAAGATCTCAACGAGATCGGCCTCAATCTTTTCCGCCGCCGCCCGGCGGTCGAGACGGCCTAGTCCTTCACGGGCGTCGGCACGCCGAACACCCCGATATCATTGATCGCATCGAGCGGTACGTCGGGCGTCAGTTCGCCGAGCGCCATGAAACCGGCGGTGCCGTCGGCCGCCACGACGCGCAGCCATTGTCCGTCCGGCGCGGTTTCCGTCGCCAGCACCAGCGTGCCTGTCTTCAGCATCGCTTCCATCTGATAACTCACGCCCGGCCCCGTGCGCACCGGCGCGCCGTCCTTGGTCACGCTGAACACACGCCCAACGATCTCTTCCGTCGGATCCGGCGCGTTGGTCGCGGGCGCGGTCCATTTCGCATAGAGGTCTTGGGCCATAGTGGTGAGCGGCACGGGGCTCGAGGTGACGGCGATGGTGCTGAGACCGCCGACGATCAACGCCAGGGGCAGCACTTGCACTATTGGCGCCCAACCGGGTTTCGCCCAGCGGTCCTTGATGGCGCGCGCGGCGCTTCCCATCGAGGCGGAGAGCGGCGCGAGGAATTGTTCGACCTCGCCGCGCAAGTTCGTGGCTTTCGCGAAGGCCAGTGCTTGTTCGCCGGCGCTGCGTGCGAGTTCCATTTCACCGCGCGCGCGGAACGCCCGCGCTTGGCGCAGCAAGAGGCGCGCGTTGCGGTCGGCGGGCTTGCGTCCTCCGCGCATGTTGTTGATCAACGCCTTGACTGTTTCTTTTGGGCCGTTGGGCCAGGCCCACCATCCGGCGAGCCAGGTTACCAGCGACGCGCGTACGGCGGCGCGGTCGGCGCAGCTGCGGCAGAACACGCCCGCCACGGTGCGCTTCTGGACTTTTTTGAGGCGCCCCCAGACCAGGTCGAAGACGACGTAACGCGGCTGCGCGGTGATCTTGCCGCAGCGGCAAAGCGCCGGCTCTTCGACCGAAGCCGGTTTGGGCCGCGGCGGCGTGGTGGCTTTCGGTTGCTCGGCGCGTTTCGGTTCGGGCTTCGGTTGCGCCTTCTTTTCAGCTTTAGGCTCCGTCTTGGGTTCCGTCTTGGGATGATCTTTCTGCGCGTTCTTCCACGGCCGGTCATAAGCCGCGCGCGTTTCCGGGTCGCTCAAGGTCTCGTAGGCCTCGTGCAGGCGATGGAATTGCTTGGTCGCGATGGGCGAGGGATTGAAATCCGGGTGAAGCCGCTTGGCCTTCGTGCGATAGGCCGATTTGATAGCGTCCGCGTCGGCGTCCTCGGCAATGCCGAGCGCTACGTAGTATCCCTTGGGATCGCGGGTCAGGTTGGTCATCAGGCCCGTTTGCCAAAAACCTGGAAAGAAGCCGTTAAGAGAGGAACTTTAAGCCCAGAGACCTGCTTTATCAGGTGAATTTCCGGTATTTAACGGATCGGCGAACTTCTTGGTGACCTGGAAGGTCAGTCCGCCTTTAAGGCCCATAGCGCCGTTCGCCTCCGTGAAGATGCCGACCAGGTCGCGGCGCATCTCCTCGGGCAGGGCTTCTTTGGTTCGCATCACCATGTCGAAAGCCCGTAATTCTTTCTTGAACATCCCGTCGAGTTGCAGGGCGCCGAGGCGGGAAAGATTGAGGTCGATGAGGAAACGCGTACCGCCGCCTTTTTTGCCGCCGCCGCCTTCCGGATCGCTGTCGCCTTCGCGCCGCGTGATGAGCGCGACGCGGTCGATCTGTCCTCCTGCGTTCCAAGGCACCGGCAGCGCGCGCCATTCGGCGCCCGCGTCGCGGGTGCGCGCGGACAATTCGCCCACTTCGCCGGACAAGGTTTCGGCGAGATGCGCGCCGCGCGGACCGGCCTTCTCCAGGGCGCGAAGGGTCGTGTCGCCCGGCCATTGGCGTGCGTCGCCGGTGCGCATGGCTTGAACAAAGGAGATCACGGCTGCGGCTGTACGCGGTCCACCGTCGGGAATGGCTTGCGTCAGTTGCTGCGCCGCTACCGGATCGCTGCGTTGAAGCACGCTCATGGACTCCGTCAGCGTCGGCCAGCCGACGTACGCACCGGCTGGTCCCGTCATTGGTACGGCGCTTGCGGGAAGCGGTAAGGGCAAGGGCGCGCCCACGCGCGGCGCGGAGGCGGCGGCCACTTCGAACACGATCTTTGTGCCCACCGGCAGGTTGGCGCGTACATTGAGTTGCACCTGCCGGTCCTCGATTTCGATCACTGGAATTGAATCGGCGTTCGCGATCACGGTCCCGGTTACCGTTGCAAGCGGCGGAGCCGGTTGCACCGCGCCGGGCGGTTGCGGCACAGCGGGCGGCTGCGCGCTCGTCAAAACCAGACCCGGCGGCTGCTGCGGCGGCGTGAACGTCGGCGCGGCAACGGCGGGCGGCGGGCTCGGCGCTATTGGTGCCTGCGGCTGAAGAGCAGGAGCTTGCACGCTTGGAGGGGACGGCACCGTCAGCGGCGCCGCGTTTGGGAGTTGCACGCTCACGATCTTTAGCGCGAGTTCGCTTCCAGCGCCCACCGGCAGACTCCCGAGTGTCGGCAGCGGTGCCGGGGCGACGGCGTTCGCGGGCTTAGGGGCCGCCGGTTGCACGGGTTGCTGCGCCGCCGCGTTCGGCGCGGCATCGGCGGCCGGTGGCGCGTGGGTGATGACGGCGGAAATCGTACCCGCTTGCACGAACGGCGCGGGGCCGTTCGGCATCCAGGTCGCCGCCAGCGGCAGCGGCTGAGGTCCCGGCAAAATCTGTGTCTGCGGAAGCGTTATGGTCGGCGCGGGCGTGGCGGCCGGCACGGCGCTGCGGTTTTGCGCGAGGTACTGCGCGGTGGCCGTGCCGTCCACGGTCGTGATCCGCACCGTGACTTGTTGCGGCGTAGCGCGTACCACTTCCAAATCAACCTGCGCCTTTTCAGGCAGCGCAATGGGAAGGCGGACCGCGATATCGCCCACAGCGGTATGAAGCACCATGGTCTGTTGCACCGGCGCGTTCGGTGCTGCCGCTGGGATTTGTGCGTTCGGCGGCGGCGGAAGCACCACCGCTTCGAGTGTGGTCCCCACCGGCAGCGCCGCGATGGCCGGCGGCGGTTGCGCGATCACGATCATGGGCGCCGCCGCTGCCGCGGCCAGCACTTGCGGCAACGCAACGTTCGGCGGCGGGACGGTGGTCATGGTCTTCGCCTGTTAAGGCGCGAGCAGCCGCTCGGCGATGGCTTCCACATCCATGGCAGCCTCGGACGATGGCGAGCGGATCAGGATCGGCGTCTGATTGCGGATGCATTCCCGCACGCGCGCGTCGCGGCGAATGATGCCGGCCAAGGGCGGTGAAATCTTCAGAAAGCCCTGACAGGCTTTGAACAGCGTCTGATAGGTGCGTTCGCCCTCGCGTGTCGAGTTCGACGCATTCACCACGATACGAATGTCCGTCTGCGGACGCTCCATCGCGGTGATCTTGATGAAGGCGTAAGCGTCGGTGAGCGAGGTCGGCTCGTCCGACGTGACCACGAGAATTGTATCCGCGGCTTTCGCAAGCTGACGCACCGACTTCTCAACCCCGGCCCCCAGATCGAGCACGATGCGGTCGTAACGGCCGGCGAGCAGGGCGAGGTCCTCGCCCATGATCTGAAGACGCGAGAGCGGGATGTTCGCGAGCGAGCCCGAACCCGAGCGTCCCGCGATCACGTCGAAACCGCCCGGCTCGTACTGCATCGCCGCCTGATTCAGCGAAAGTTTGCCGGCCACGACACTGCCGAGGTCGTACTGGGGCATGAGGCCGAGCTGGATGTCGATGTTGGCCAGACCCAAGTCGCCGTCGAACAACAGCGCTTTCTGTCCGCGGCGCGCGAGCGCATGGGTGAGGGTGATCGAGAAAAAGGTTTTGCCGACGCCGCCCTTGCCGGAGGCGACCGCCATGAGGCGCCCGCGCTTGGCCGTCACGGCCGGGCGGCCCGCCAGACGCGGGCCGGCGCTTGTTTGACCGGCGGCGGGCGCGGGGCCCAGCGAACGTACGCCGGGGGGAACGGTGGTCGTCATCTCTTAACCTCGGAACGAATGCCGGTGGGGCGCAGCACTTGCGCGGGCGGCTCTTCCACACGCGGCTGAAGCTCTTCTTCGGGCGGCAATATAAGCCGCGCCATGGAAACGGGATTGACCGCGCACAAACCGGTGGCCACATGCGGGTTCAAACTGACTTCGCTGAACATCAACTGACCGGCGTCGGCCGCCGCCAGGATTGCACCCAGCCGGCGCGTCATATCCAGACGTGTGGCGAGCAGCCGCGTCGCGCCCGAGGCGCCAAAGGCTTCACCGATGTCGGCGGCTTCCTGCGCGTCGCCGCCGGCGGCGAGAACCAGGATCGGTTCCACGTCGGCCGCGTTCACGAGGTTGCGCAAGTAATCCATGTCGTGCTGGCTGAACGGATTGAGGCCCGGGCTGTCGATGAACACCAGGTCGTAGCGGCTCATCATCTCGTGGACGGCAAGGCCCAGCTGATCGGGACCGCGCACCTGGCGCAGCTCCACTTCAAGGATGCTGGTGAAGGCCTGCAGTTGTTCGATGGCGCCCGCGCGGATTGTATCGGCCGTGATCACGCCGACAGGGCGCCCGGCGAGCCGCGCGCGCGCGGCAAGCTTCGAGCACGTAATGGTCTTTCCGGAGCCGGGCGGGCCGACCAACATGAAGGGACGCGGCGACTTACGCTCAGGTAAGGGCGCGAAGTCGAAATGATCTTCGAGGGCTGTGGCGCAGGCCATGGTCGGCGAGCCCACTTCGACGGCGGTGGCGGCCTGCACCATCTTCTCGACCAGGCGCGCGGGAACGCCGTGATACTCGAGAGCTTCCCGGACTTTTTCGGCGAACGGCGTTGTGTTGCGGCCCGAGAGCGCGCTGGCGATGGCGTCGTCGTCGGCCGGGTCTTCAAGCGCGGCGGTGATGCGCACGCCTTGGCCGTCGGAGGACCGCTGGGTCGAGACGATGATGGCATCGTCCCCCAGTTCCTCACGCACCATACGCATGGCTTCCGCCATGGTTGGCGCATTGTACGACTTAAGCCGCATCTAGTCCCCGCACCAGGTGAACGCCGCGTCCGGCGCCACTGGCCCCTATCTTTCCTTCAGCTGGATCTGATTGCCCACTTAGATTTGGCCAACCGTCCGGATCTTCGCCTTCGGATGAATTTCGTTCTGTGACATTACCACGGTCATGGGCCGGAAGCGGTCGATAATCGAGCGCACATACGGTCTGACAGTGGGCGACGTCAGAAGCACAGGGGTTTCCCCTTGCATTGCAAAGCGCTCGAAGTTCTGGCGCACGGCCGTGATGAACTCCTGCAGTTTCGACGGCGCCATTGATAGCTGGCGGTCGTCGCCCTGACCCGTGAGCGACTCGCCGAATTCCTGCTCCCATTCCGGCGAAAGCGCAACCAACGGTATGACTCCGTTCTCGTCGACGTTCTTGTCGGACAACTGGCGCGAGAGGCGCGCGCGCACGTGTTCGGAGATCATGAGCACGTTGCGGGTGATGGCGCAGGCTTCCGAAATGCCTTCCAGGATTGTCGGTAGGTCGCGCACCGAGATGCGCTCGTTGAGCAGGTTCTGCAGGACGCGCTGGATGCCGGCGACCGAGATTTGCGACGGCACGACTTCGCCGATGAGCTTCTGTTGCTCCTTGTCGAGTTCGTTGAGCAGCTTTTGCGTCTCGGTGTACGAGAGCAGCTCTGCCATGTTGTCGCGCACGACTTCGGTAAGGTGCGTGGTGATGACGGTTGGCGGATCCACGACCGTGTAGCCGCGGAACAGCGCTTCCTCGCGGTTGGCCGGATCGATCCACAGCGCCGGAAGGCCAAACGTAGGTTCCTTGGTGCGTTCGCCCGGCAGCGAGATTTCCTCGCCGCGGGGATCCATGACCAGCAGCATGTTCGGGCGCAGGTCGCCTTTGCCCGCTTCGACTTCCTTGATGTAGACGGCGTAGGAGTTTGCCGGCAGCTGCATGTTGTCCTGGATACGCACCGCGGGCATGACGAAGCCCATGTCGGTGGCAAGGGCGCGGCGCAGCGACTTGATCTGGTCGGTGAGGCGCTTATTGTCGTTGTTGATCAGCGACAGGAGGCCGTAACCCAGTTCCAGGCGCACCATGTCGATCTTCATGGCCTGGCTGATGGGTTCTTCCTGAACCGGCACTTCCTGCTTGGCTTTGATCTCTTCAATCTGCTTGGCCTTCGTCGCCTTAGCGCCGTTCTGGAACGAGACATAGGCGGCGATGCCGCCACTGATGCCGGCGAGCAGAAGGAACGGGAACGCCGGCACGCCGGGCAGGATGGCCATGCAGACGGCCAGAAAGCTGCTCATGCCGAGCGCTTTGGGGTTCTTCGTGAACTGCGCGGCGAGCGCGGAGTCCATCGTGTCCTTGATGCCGCCCTTGGACACCATAAGACCGGCCGCGGTCGAGACCACGAGGGCCGGGATTTGGGTGACGAGACCGTCGCCGACAGTGAGGCGGGTGTAGGTGTCGGCGGCTTCGGCGAAGGGCAGGCCGCGCTGGGCCATGCCGATGATCATGCCGCCGATGACGTTGATGGCTGCGATGATGAGGCCGGCGACCGCGTCGCCGCGCACGAACTTCGAGGCGCCGTCCATGGCGCCGAAGAAGTCACTTTCTTTCTGGAGGTCTTCGCGGCGGAGCTTTGCCTCCTGTTCGTCGATCAGGCCGGCTGACAAGTCGGCATCGATGGCCATCTGCTTGCCGGGCATGGCGTCCAAGGTGAAACGCGCCGTCACTTCGGCGATACGCGTCGAACCTTTCGTGATCACCATGAAGTTCACGAGGGTCAGGATGGAGAAGACGATGACCCCGATGATGAAGTTGTCGCCCATGACGAAGCCGCCGAACGCCTGAATGACGTGACCGGCGGCGTGGGTGCCTTCGTGACCGTGCGCGAGGATGAGGCGGGTCGAAGCGAGGTTAAGCGCGAGACGTAAGAGGGTCGCGATCAGCAGCACAACGGGGAAGGAGTTGAATTCCATCGCGCGGCTGATGAAGACGACGGTCATCATGATCAGGACGGCCAGTGTGATCGAAAGCGCGAGCGAGATGTCGAGCAGCCACGCCGGCAGCGGCATAATGAGCACGACCAGGATGAGCACGATGCCCATCGCGAAGCCGAGATCGCCGCGGCGCAAGGACGCCGAGATCCGGTCGCCCATTGGTGCGAAATTGAAGCTCGGGAAGGCGGCGCCGTTCTGCGCAACCGCGGTCGATCCGGCCGGTGCGGGGACGCTCGCCCCGCCTGGTTGCGCTGTTTGTTCGGCCATACTCACCCTCTTGAACCCCGCGCCGCGCACCGTGCCCGGCGGCGGCTTGATCGCTCGCGGCTAGGGCCTTTGCGTCCACAAATTTCCACGCAAAGGCCGGCTAGCCCCAAGCCCGTTAACTTTTGCCTGCGTGTGGTTAACACCTCGTTTAAACCGGCAATTTTTGCCCAGCAGTATTTGGTCCAAAATTTGGGGTCAGACTCCATTTCTTTAATTTACTCTGACCCCAAATATTGTTACCGTGTTTCGCACTATTATCAGGGGGTTAGATGGCGCGTCTGGGCCGGTATTTTGTGGCGGATCAGCCCCTGCATGTAATCCAGCGCGGCAATAACAAGAGCCGCATCTTTTTTACCCGCGACGACGCCACCTCTTTCCTCGGCTGGCTGGGCGATGCGGCCGCGCGATACGGTCTTTCGATTCACGCCTACGTGCTGATGCCCAACCACATTCATCTCTTGGCATCGCCGCAGGACGCCGACAGCCTGCCGCGCACCATGCAGTCCGTCGGGCGGCGCTATGTGCGCTACCTCAACCGGCGCATCGAACGCTCAGGCACGTTGTGGGAAGGACGCTACCGCGCGACCGTCGTCGATACCGACGCCTACTTCATGCGTGTCGCCCGCTACATCGAACTTAATCCCGTGCGCGCCGCGCTCTCGCCCGACCCAGGGTCCTACCGCTGGTCGAGCCACCGGGCGAATGCGCTGGGAGCCGCCGATCCGCTCATCACGCCGCACGCGCTCTATCAGTCGCTGGGCGTCGACACGGCCGCACGCGCGGGCGCCTATCGCGCGTTGTTCGCCGAACCGCTCTCCGACGAGATGCTTGCCAACATCCGCGGCGCAACCAATCGCGGCTGGGCGCTAGGTGACGACGCGTTCCAGGAACGTATTTCCGCCGCCGGCGGGCGCCGCGCGAAGCCTCTCGCCAAGGGGCGCACACGCGGGCGCACCGACACGCCCGTTTCAAGCCCCTCGCCGGATTTCCTCGCCGGTTAGAGAGTCAGGTCTTCCCGCCCGCCATATCGATGTACTTCTGAAGGATCGCTTCCACGTCCGGGACCGGCTGCGTCCAGGCCGAGCGCGGCAAGGTTGTCGCGCGGCCGCGCTGCAGAAGACGCGCCGGCTGAGGCAGGGCCAAGCTCGTCAGCGACACGCCGTGCGCCGCGAGGTCCAGCGCCGGCACCGGCTCGATAACCCGGCCCGGAAAAGCCCGCCCCAACACATCCAGCGCATTGTCATCGGTGGAAGCATCGAACACCGGCACAAGCACGGCGCCGTTCACCGCGAGGAAATTGGTGTAGGACAGCGCCAAGACGCGGCCGTTGCGCGTCACCGGGGGTGGGATGCACAAGTCGATCAATGTGGGGACGCGTCCCGCTGCGTCCCTGGTGCGTGCGAGCGCCGCCCGCGCCACCTTTAGAACCTCCGCATGCGGATGGCCGTCCGGCGCCGTCGCGGCCGCGATCACGCCCGGCGCCAGGAACGCCGCGAGCGCGCGGACTTCCGTGCAAAGCGGATCGTCCGGCAGGGCAAGCTCTAGCCAAATCACACGCGCCGCGCCCAGCCAGCGTTGAAGGATCGCAAAGCCTTCAAGCCGTGTGACGCCGGAATTTCGGGCCGTGTCGAAAACGCTTTCCGCCAGCGCGATCAACGTCCCTTCGCCGTCGGCGACAAAGGCGCTGTTCTCCAGTTTCAAGGGCGTGCGGAAGCGCCGCACCTCGGCATAGCCCAGAAGTTCGTGTGCGAACGTGCCGTCGGTTCCAGTTTCCGCGCGTCCGCCCCATCCACTGAATCCCCAATCGGCCGCGGCCAAGCCGCCTTTACCGTCCACCAGGAAGCTTGGTCCGATATCGCGCAGGCGCGCCGACCCGTGACGCAGGGAAACGAGTGTCGCGCCGCTGCTCGCTTTGCGCGCCGCGGCTTCCGCGCCCGGTGAGACAATCAGTGATACCGGCTCATAACGCCCGGCGATCTCGGCGACGCGCGCGACGGCTTTTTGGAGCTCGCTCTCATGGGGCCACGGCAACCATATCTGCGCATGCCGCGCGTCGTCCGCCGGCAGATAGAATCCGTCGTCGCCCGGCGTACCGGAAGAAGGTGTCGTGGATGCGCCCGCCGCGCTCGTCATGAAGAACCCCTGAAGAAACAGACCTTAGCGGCTCATCCTCACCTCCGCTATGGCATGCGGGTGCGGCCGCCGTCCGGACATGAAATTTTCTCGATTTGAGAGCAAGCAGCGGGATGCGGGCGTGGGCCGCTGCTGCCATTTTTCAGGCATGTCCCGAATATGCTAAAAGGAAAGTTCATGCCCGCTCTTCGCAAATCATCTCCCACACCGACCCACCTAGACCCGCGCTGGGCGGCTGTGGTCGCAAAGGATCCCAACGCGGACGGGCGCTTTTATTACGCGGTGAGGACGACCGGCGTTTACTGCCGCCCCTCCTGCGGCGCCCGCCTCGCCAATCCACGCAACGTCAGTTTCTATGCGACGCCGCGCGAGGCCGAGGCCGCGGGGTTTCGCGCCTGTAAACGCTGCAAACCGACGGGACCTTCACGCGCGGCGGCGCACGGCGCCACCATCGCTTGGGCCTGCCGCATGATCGAAGGCGCGGAAGTGCCGCCTGCCACCGCCGAACTCGCCAAGACCGTCGGCCTCAGCACGTTTCACTTTCACCGGCTCTTTAAGGCGGTGACGGGTCTGACGCCGAAGGCCTACGCACAGGCACACCGCGCGAAAGCAGTCCGCGAGCGCCTGCCGCGTAGCGCCTCGGTCACCGCAGCGGCTTTCGATGCGGGCTTCAACGCCTCAAGCCGTTTCTATGAGAAGTCATCGGAAATGCTCGGCATGAAACCCGGGGACTATCGGCGCGGCGGAACCGGCGCGCAGGTCCGCTTCGCGCTCGCGCAATGCTCGCTCGGCGCGATTCTGGTGGCGGCCAGTGAAAAGGGCATTTGCGCTATTTCGTTGGGTGACGACCCCGCGGCGCTCCTGCGCGAACTCGAGGATCGGTTCCCAAAGGCTGAACTGATCGGTGGCGACGCAACGTTCGAAAGTATTGTCGCGAAGGTGATCGCCTTTGTCGAAAAACCGGGTATTGGTCTCGATCTTCCCCTCGATGTGCAAGGCACGGCGTTTCAGGAACGCGTCTGGCGCGCGCTGCGCAAGATCCCTGCGGGACGCAGCGTCACCTACGCCGAACTCGCGGCTAAAATCGGTGCGCCCGCGGCTGTGCGCGCTGTCGCCACCGCCTGCGCCGCGAACACCATCGCGGTCGCCATTCCGTGTCACCGTGTCGTGCGCAAGGGCGGCGCGTTGTCGGGCTATCGCTGGGGCGTCGCACGTAAACGCTCATTGCTGGACCGCGAAAGCGCGAAGAAGAAAGCCTAAGTTCAGGCGGTTGCATTCCACCTGATGACGCGCGCGACGGTGCGAACGCATCGCGTGTGCCAATCATGAAGACACGC
This sequence comes from Rhodospirillaceae bacterium, assembly GCA_041906145.1. Classification (GTDB taxonomy): domain Bacteria; phylum Pseudomonadota; class Alphaproteobacteria; order Rhodospirillales; family Rhodospirillaceae; genus SHVO01. The sequence goes on from JAYRJU010000002.1 coordinate 213,336, forward strand.
GCCCTCAATCTTGCCCCGAAACCGGCATTATCCCTGCGTTTTGATTTTGTAGTTAAGCGGCTGGGAGCGATGAGATGAGGAGAACAGCTATGAAGAAGACTTTGACCGGATTTGCCGTCGTGATTGTCACCGCGATTGCTGCGTCGGCCTGTACGACGCGTGAGACGCGCATCATTCAGCCGGCCGTTGCCGTACCGGCGGCGCCGGCAGGCACAACCGTGATTGTCCCGGAGGACAAGCCGGACATTATCGTGGACATCAATTAGAATTAGCACTCGCACTCGCAGAACAACGTCGCCGGTTCCCACCGGCGGCGTTTTCTACTCCCGCCAAAGTTTTGGCGGCTCCGAGGTGCAGCTATGGAAGGAACCATTGGCGGGCGCGCCCGTTTTCTCTCCAGATATCCAAAACGGGAGAAAGCCATGAGCCGCGCCTCCGTGTTTGTGCTCGCCGCGCTGCTTGCCGCGCCGGCCCTCGCCCAAACCGCTAAACAAGAGCCAAAGCCGCATACGGTTGACCTCATGAAATATGTGGAAGACGCATCAGCCGCCGATCTCTTCGAGGTCAAGGCGAGCCAGCTCGCCCTCCAGCGTTCGCAGGATCCCGCGATCCGGCAATTCGCTCAGCAGATGGTGTCGGAGCACACCGATTCTTCCAACAAGCTGAGGATGGAACTCGATAAAGCCAAAGTGGGCGTGAAGCCGCCGAAGACGCTGGACGCCGAAAAGCAGGCGATGCTCGATCGCCTCATGAACGTCGGCATGGATGACTTCAACAAGATGTATATGACGATGCAGGTGGCCGGCCATGAAGAAGCGCTCGATCTTCATGCCGCCTTCGCGAGAAGCGGTGCGGACAATTTTCAGAAGTTCGCGGCTATGATGACGACCCACGTAAAGGATCATCTTGCCAAGGCCAAACAAATCGAAAGTGCGCTGCCTGACGGCGCGAAGTAAGGGCAAACGCATCGTGGGCGCCCGTTAAACCCGCAGCCCGGCTTTCACGCGCCGGAGAAAGCGTCGCGCTTTCTGCCTCAATGCAAATCCTTCGATGTCGGTTTGCGTTCACCCGTGTACCCGGCCGTGAAACCCGCGTCTAAAAAAGGACGCAAGGGATCGTTCTTGAACTCATAATCGACCCATAGGTCGCGTGCATATTGTTCGCGCGAGCGAGGCCATCCCGTCGCGCGCAAAGACGTTCCGAGTTCGTAGGCCATATCTATGGCCTGCTCCGGCGTGGTGGTGTGTGTAACCTGAAATGCCATTGATTTCGCGCCTCGGTTTTTCTTGTCATCTTCTCTTCACCGCGTTGGCTGTCCCAGAGCGCAGCGGCAGGAAGACTTCCCAGTTACAACGCGATGAGGGGGCCTTTTGTTTCCACATTCGCCCGTTACGCGAACGTAACTGCGCCTTAAAGCAAAAAGGCGCCGGGTTCGAAAACCCAGCGCCTTTTAAGGTCGTACGCTCCGGCTTTATGAAGCCGGAGCGTGGGAGTGTCAGCCTAGTCCATCACGATTTCAACGCGGCGGTTCTGAGGCTCTTTCACACCGTCACCGGTTTGGACGAGCGGCTCGGACTCGCCTTTGAACATCACGACGACTTCCGCTTCCTTGAAGCCTTGCTTGATCAGCTCGGCCTTCACCGCGCGGGCGCGGCGCTCGGACAGCGCCAAGTTATACGTCGGCGTGCCCGACGTATCGGCGTGACCGGTCGTGGAGATGCGGACCTTGCCGTTCTTCTTCGCGTAGGCGGCAGCTTCCGTGATGATCTTCTGAGCGTCCGCGCGGATGTTCGAGCGGTCGAAGTCGAAGAACACAAGGAACTTCTGCGGCACCGGCGGAGGAGGCGGCGGCGGCGGGGGAGGCGGCGGCGGCGGGGGAGGCGGCGGCGGAGCCGCGGCGGGAGCCGGGGCCGGAGCCGGAGCCGGCTTCGCGAACGAGAAGCGGACGCCGAAGAGGATATTGTGGCTCTTGTTGTCGAAGTCCGTCATCCGCTCGGCGCCTGTCGAAGCGAACGAGAGATTCGGCACTACGATGTAACGGTAATCGATGAACCAAGCGGCGCGGTCGCCGATCGGGCCTTCAACGCCGGCGATCGCCTGCCACTGCAGGTGCGTGTCGGTGTTGTTGTACAGCGCGCCCAGGCTGTTCACGTTCTTCAGCTTGGTTTCGGCATAACCGATACCGGCACCGACGTACGGCGTCACGACGCCGCCCATCTTCTGGAAGTCATAAAGGCCGTTGAGGCCGATGTCCCAGGTCTTGGCTTTGCCGCCCGCCGGAACGGCCTGCACGCCCTTGATGCCGGCGTTGCGATAGCCGAGTTCCATTTCAAGGCGGAAACCGGAATCCATTTTGTAGCCGCCGGCGATGTTGCCAAGCCAGCCGTTGTCGAACGACAGCTTTGCGCCGGTGGTCGACGTCGGGGTGCCCGTCAGGTTGACCCGATCGTGCTGAGTCATGTTGATGCCGGCGCCGAGCGAGAAGTAACCGCCCGGGTCGACGGCGTGCGCCGAAGTCGAAATCGCGACACTGGCTGCGGCGGCCATGAGCGCGACGGATAGTCTTTTCATTGCTTATTCTCCGATGAAGCGTATGCGAAGGGGGATCGCAGACGCCTGCAACCATGGCGACAGGAAGCTTACGCCGCAAGGCCACAAACGTCACTTTTTGACTTATTTTCCAGAGTGTTGCGCCGATACAATAACAGCGTGTACCGGGCGATATCCCTCCGCCACAAGAACGCGTGGAGCAAAGGAAAGGTTCCCGCGAGGCTTTCAAGATTTTCGTCGCGCAACCGCGGGCGCGCGGCGGTATGGCGCGCCGATGTGGCGGGCCCAGGCGCGACTCGGCTTAGCTCACAACCTGCGGCGGGATTGGTTTGTGGCCCGGCGTCTCATGGTGAAACACCTGGCCGAGATCGCGCGCATTCACCCGTTGGCCGCAGCACCCGCAGCGGTACGACAATTCGCGCTGTTGAGAAAACGGCGCGTCGAACTGCTTGGCGATCCGGCCGGAGAACGGATTGTCGAGTTTGAGAGCGTGGAATGTGGGTTCGCTGATCATGCATCAATAACGCGGCCGCGCGAATTTGGTTCGGGGGGCAACCTTGGCAACATTGGGGCACGCAGAGGCGTCCCAGCAACTTTCACAGGTATATCGACGTTGATGAAGTAACAGCCGCCGTGGTGTCGGCTGCGATTTATCCGGACGCGTCATGTACGCACTTTTTCTTGAACAGCAAGACGGTCACCTCGAGTGGTTCTGCGCAGCCCCGGACGAAGAGCGCGCACGTGTCGTCGCGCGCTTCTCTTCTAAATACGGCTCCAGCCCTGTCGTGGTCATGAAGCAGTCGCACGGCGCCGCCACCAGCATTGCGGCGTTCCGCGATGGCCGCCCGGTGCCTCTCAAAAATTGAGTCAAACGCGTGGCGCGGTGCCACCGTTTTGCCTGATTTCATTGACGTTTTAACAAATCGGTGCGGAACTTCATGCGCTGATTCTTCGTTTTGTTTCCATTCGAATGCTTCACTTCCTTTGTATGTGAGTTTTTCATGTTCCGCGTTGTCATGTGTGTTGCGGCCTGCGCTCTTCCTCTTGTGATCTCGTCGTCGGCAGGCGCGCAGTCTCTTTCCGTCAACGGTGAAACCGCGCTCGCCGCGCCGATTCCGCCGGGTCCCCCGCAATCCATTACGCAGCGCTATGTACCGCACACCGCGCCGCCGGCGCGCGCGCTCGGTCTCCTGATTGATGATGCGGCGCCTGTCCCGGCGACGGCGTCCGTCGCAGCGATCACTGTGACCTCGCCTGAACCGCTCGCGCGTAGCGCGTCCGTCGATCTCGGCATCGGGCGCCCCGTTATCGTTGTCTCAAATGCGAAAGGTGCTGGCCGTGAATAAGAACCGTGTTGCCGGAGCCGCGAAAACCGTCGCAGGCCGTGCGAAGGAAAAAGTCGGCAAAGCGATCGGCGATCAAAAAATGGTTGTCGAGGGCAAGGCGGTGAAGGCCGTCGGAAAAGTGCAGAATGCCGTGGGCGGTCTTCAGGACTCGGCCAAGAAGGCCGCCAAGGCGTCCGAGCGCGACGGACACCGCAGCGGTTACTAACACCACCCCGATTTTTATTTTCGACGCGGGGCTTTCCTGGAACGGAAAGCCCCGCGTCATTGCATGCTTTTGGCTCTCGCCGTGCCGGAACCCGCTACTAGCGTGGATGTGAGCGCGTTAACTTCCCCCGCTGTAGCGAATAACCTTGCGAACCATTCTTAATTGCAATACACCGGCATTTGCTGGTTGTGGGCTGATTGAGGACGATTCCGATGCGGGCGAAGGCTGCGATTTTCTTTCGGTATTTTTCTGTTGTGATCGCGCTCTGCGCGGGCGCGCTCCTCGCGCCGCCGGTCGAGGCGCAAGACAGCGCCGCCCCGGTTTCCTCCGATCCCACCGCCGATGTGCGCCAAATCTGGCAGCTCGTCGACTACATCGCGGTTGATTACGTGGGCGCCGTCGAGAACGGCGCGGTGATTAGCGATGGCGAATACGCCGAGATGGTCGAATTTGCCGCGACCATTCATTCGCGTCTTGCCACCCTGCCCGCAAAAGACGGACAGGGTGCGCTCATCGCGCAAGCCCAGGGTCTCATGACGGCGATCTCGAACCGCGCCGCGCCCCCGGAAGTCGCGCAGCTCGCCAATACGTTGAGCGCCGCGCTCGTCGCGCTCTATCCGGTGCCCGTGGCGCCCGCCAAGGCGCCGGACCTCGGTGCTGCGCAAGCGCTCTACGCCGAAAACTGCGCCGCCTGTCACGGCCTCGAAGGCCGCGGCGACGGCGAAACCGGCGCGCATCTCGATCCGCCGCCCATCGCTTTCACCGATCACGACCGTGCGCGCGTGCGCAGCCCCTTCGCACTCTATGAAGTGATCACCCAAGGTGTCGCGGATACCGGCATGGCCAGCTTCGAACAACTGCCCGCCGATCAGCGCTGGGCGCTGGCCTTCTACGTCGGCAACATGTCCGCGACGCCGGAATTGCGCGCCGAGGGCGAGAAGTTGTGGCAGGACAGCGCGGCTGTCCGCGCCGCGGTGCCCGACCTCGCGGCGCTGACGGCGGCGACAGAAGAAAAGCTCGCGAGTGCTATTGGCGTCGCCCAGGCCCGCGCGGTCACCGCGTACTTACGCTCCTCGCCGGGTGTCGCCGACCGTCCGGCCGCTGAAGGTGGGCTTGTAATCGCGCGCGCGCGTTTAGCCGAAAGCGTGAAGGCCTACGAATCGGGAGATGCCCGCGCTGCCGGGCAACTGGCTCTGTCCTCCTATCTCGACGGCTTTGAGCCCGTCGAGGGCGTGCTGCGGACGCGCGACGCCGGTCTGCTGGCTCAGGTCGAAACCGCCATGGGTGAATACCGCACGCGCATCAATGCCGCCGCGCCGGTTGCCGACGTCACCGCTCAGGCCGCCGTGCTGCGCGGCCTGTTCGACGCCACCGACGCCGCGTTGTCGCCGTCGGCGGACGACGGCACCGCCGCGTTCCTCGGCGCCTTCACCATCCTCGTGCGCGAAGGCGTCGAAGCGCTGCTCGTCGTGGTCGCCATGATCGGTTTCCTTGGCAAGGTCGACCGGCGTGACGTGCTGCCGTATGTGCACGGCGGTTGGGCCGCGGCATTGGTCGCCGGTCTCATTACCTGGGCGGTCGCGGCTTACTTCTTCGAGATCGACGGCGCGAGCCGCGAGTTCACGGAAGGGTTCGCGGCCTTGTTCGCGGCGATCATTCTGGTCGCGGTAGGCATCTGGATGCACGGTAAAAGCCTGGCGGGCCGTTGGCAGGCGTACCTGAAGGAACAGATCTCCTCCGCGCTCAGCAAAAGCTCGGCTTGGTTCCTCTTCGGGCTGGCTTTCGTCGCCGTTTACCGAGAGGTGTTCGAGACCATCCTTTTCTACATCGCGCTGTGGGCGCGCGGGAATGTGGGCGCCATCGTTGGCGGCTTCTTTGCCGGCGTCGTGGTGCTGGCGATCATGACCGCTGTGATGCTGCGGACCAGCAAGCGCCTTCCGATCTCGCAGTTCTTCGCATGGAGTTCGGCGCTCGTGGCGCTGCTCGCCATCGTGATGGCCGGCAAGGGGATCGCGGCGCTGCAGGAAGGCGGCCAGCTTCCGCCGAGCGTCGTGAACTTCCCGCGCTTCGAGATCCTCGGGATTTATCCATCGCTCTATTCGCTGATGGCGCAGCTCGCGGTGATCGTCGTGATCGTGCTCGGGTACATCTACAACACCCGCAGCGCCGCGAAGGAACAGCCGAAAGCCGCCTAAGCATTCGATCTAAAAAGAAAAGCCGGCCAATCCGTAAGGACTGGCCGGCTTTTTGTTCTCTATATCCTAGCGGAGCGTGAAGGCTTCCGTGGTCGCGATCAGGCTGATCAGGCGGCGGTAATTGTTCTCAATGGTCGCGGCGGAGCGGCGCGCCTGGATGGCGGTCGGAGCCCCGTTCGCGCCGGCCTGATCGCCGATCAGGACGTTCATGTTCTCGTTCGACAGTCGGTCGCCAATCATCCGCTGCACCCAGTATTCCACCGTTGCGGTTGGGGATGTCGCAGCGGCGAGGGGTGTTTGCGCCGTTAAACTCGTTTGTACTTCGCGCCAATTCGGAACCTGGAACAAAAGATTCCATGTCGCCTGATTGGCGCCGGTCGCGAGCCAGTAGGAATTGACATCTGGGCGGCCGTCCGGCGCAGGCCAGGCAAACAAACCGTCCGTCAAGCGATCGAGAGCCGTTGTCGCCGTGGTGCCGGCCGTAAGAATGGAATCGGTCGTGCGCAGCAGCGCGATGATTCTTTCGTAAGGGCGCCGGACCTTGGCGACCGGGTGGGCGTAGATATCATCCCCGTGCATGACAATAGCGCGCAGCACCTGGGCAATCTGGTCTGGAGCATTCTGATAGGTCCGGAAGGCCGCCACCGCGCGGTCGTAAGCGGCGAGAGGTATGCTGTCGCCGAAAATACGTCGGATGAGACGGCCGCAAACATAGCGTGCGGTGGCCGGGTGCGTCGCGATCGTGTCGAGCATCGCGCGGCCCTGGGCCATGTCGCCGACCAGGTTGGCGAGATTGCGACCCAGTACGGTTGTCGCGCGCGTGTTGTGTTGGGTTGGGTTGTAGATGAACTCGCCGGTGTTCGGCAGTGGCTGATTGCCGGTCGTGCGTTGACCCGTCTGCAGCGTCCAGCCGGATAGCGCGCGCGATCCCTGAATGACATCCTGGTCGGTAAAGCCCGCCGGCGTGCCGTCGGGAAGCCGCGGCGCCGGGGTCACGTCGCCTACGCCGTAGTAGGCTTCGCCGCCCAGCGTGTGCAGTTCCATGATCTCGCGCGCATAGTTTTCGTTCGGTGTCGTCGACGTGCTGAGATAGTTGTCGAGGTATATGAGCATCGAGCCGGCGGTCGCGGTGGCTTCCAGTAGCGTGCGGAAGTTGCCGAACACATTGGGGCGGATCGCGACGCGGTCGAACACGGGCAGCAGGACCGTAGCCGGCTCCGCCTCGTTCTTGCTGATATTGAAATGGTTATGCCAGAAGTCGACCATGAATTCGCGCAGCTGATAGCGGCTGTGCGTATTGCGCATCCACGTCGCTGACAGAAGTTCTTGGCGCACACGCGTACGTTCTGTCCCCGAAATCGCCTGACTGCTGGCGTTGCGGTTGATGTTCCAAAGATCGGGTACCGGCAGATTGAGATAGTTGAACGGACGCATTTCATCGACGGCCGGCCAGCTTCCGCGCGTTGAGGCCGGGTCCGAGGCGGCGTAGGTGATACGCATCGTTTGTGCCGCGAGGTGCGTGGCCATATCGAAATCGTCGCCCGGAGGCGGAGTCAGCTGATCTTCGAGCCAGGACTGCAAGCCCGTGAAACTCACGTTTCTTTCCTCGAGGTCGCGGGCCCCGAAAGTGAGTCGATTCAGCGCGATGCGGTTTTGCGTTGGCATTCTGCCCTCTAATGACTAGCCGAAGATGCCCAGCGGCGCGTATTTCAGCGTCGGGAACACCGATTCAAGTTTGGCTTCGGCATGGCGCTTCACGAGAATTTCCGCCAGGACTTGGCGGTAATCGGTCGTGACCGCGAGATCGCCGGAGTTCAGCGCTGCGGGGGCGAGGCCGGGCCAGCTCCCGTAGATTTTTCCACCCTTTACATTGCCGCTGAGGATCAGCATGCCGGAGGCCGAGCCGTGATCGGTGCCCTGGTTGGCGTTTTCCTGGAAGCGGCGGCCGAACTCGGTCATCGTGACGAGGGTGATGCGATCTTGGTAATTCGCCATATCCGTCCAGAAGGCCGACAGTGCGCGCGAAAATTCGGTGGTGCGGGTCGCGAATTCACTGACCAAGTTGTTGTGCATATCCCAGCCGCCGTAATCGACCGTTACGACATCGAGGCCGACATTCATGCGGATCAGACGGCCCACGGCGCGCAGTGATGCCGAGAAGCTGCCGCCGGTATAGCCGGCGGTCCCCGAGGGATCTTGGAATCCTGTAAGCCCGGCTTGTACGTCCTGGATCGTCGTCAACGTCTGAAGCGCGGAATCCTTGTAAGGGGTTCTCGCGCCGCTGCCGTTGAGAAGGCGCATGACGTTGGAATTGGCGGTGCCGCCGGACACATTGAAAGACGATGGATCGGCGATCGCAACGGCGGCGGATTGGCTCAGGAGCGATGTGGGCGTCGTTGAACCCTGGGCGATTACGGCAAGATCGTTGGAAACGCCGATCGACGCGGTGTGGCGCGCGAGCCATCCGGAATTCAGGGCGGGATCGGCATCCGCGGTACCCTTTTCCATGTTGGCCTGGCAGGTGAAGTGGCTGCGGTCCACGGTGTGCAGCCCGGTTGCATGCACGAACGCGAGCTTGCCGCTGTCGTAGAGGGGCTTCAGTTCAGGCGCGCTCGCGCTCAGATAGAAGTCCGTGCCGTCCAGCGTGCCGACACCGATGCCTGCATTGGCGCCGGTGAGCTGCACGCGGATGGAGCGGCGCGCGTTTTGATAAAACATGTCGCCTGCGGGCGACAGCATTTGTAGCCAGTCGCAGGCGCCGCGCTGGAACACCACGACCAGGACGTCGCGCGCGGGCGCGTCGTCGGCGGCGAAGGAGACGTTCACTCCCGGCGCGATGGCAAGACCCGCCGAAGCGGTCATGCCCGAGAGAAGGCTGCGTCTGGAAATATTCATAACGGACCTATCTGAATGTCTGTTCTGGCATCGCGAACGGCGGTTCCGCCGCGGCGCGGTTTCTGGCGCACGGAGAATGAGAGTGTCGAGTGCATGAGGGTGTGTGGCTGGCGTGCCCCTCGCCCACAAGACGGGCGGCGCGCGCTCCGAACGTCACGCTATTTAGCGCGGCGCGGTCGGCCTCTGGTATCGCCGGAAGCATTCTTGCCCCTCTTGAACGCCTGGCCGGACTGCTCCGGCGCGGCTGCCCCGATTATATCAAAAATTGCACGAGCATCGGGATATTCGTGCGATCGACGTTAATGAGACCTAAAGCCCCAGGGATCTCGCGCCTACCATCCCAAAATCGTCAACAACTGCTTGGAATCGCAGGAAAGACGGCTCCCCAGCGTGGCCTTTCCCTTACATCCAAAACGTCTGGAGGCCTGGCCGCGTTGCAACTTTTCTGATTGCGAGTCGCGCGCAAAATCCGAGGCTTTCGCGTATTCCGCGACCAAGGCCGGATTGCGTGAGGGCTATTTCTTCCGGCTCGCCAAAGCCTTCTCAAGCGCGGCCGCCACCGTATCCATGACCCTGATGCGCGCAAACTTTTTGCAGGTGGCCGGAACGAGGTGCCACGGCGCGGCGTCGGTCGACGTGCGCTTCACCATGTCGTTCACCGCCGCGACATAGGCATTCCAGTTTTTGCGGTTATGGAAGTCGTCGGCGGTGAGCTTCCACTTCTTGGCGGGATCCTTGTCGCGATCCTTGAAACGCTTGAGCTGTTCGTCCTTGCCTATATGCAGCCAGAATTTCAGGAGCACGATCCCGGATGCCGTGAGTTCTTCCTCGAACGTATTGATCTCGTCATAGGCCCGCTGCCAGGCGGCTTTTGGGATCAGATTGTCGACACGTTCCACCAGGACGCGTCCGTACCAGCTCCGGTCGAAGATTGTGATGTGCCCGGCGCGGTCCAGCGCGCGCCAGAAGCGCCACAAATAATGGTGTTTCCGTTCTTCGTCGCTGGGCGCGGCGATGGGTACGATCTTGTAGTTGTAGGCGCTGAGCCCATAGGCCAGTCGCCGGATGGCGCCTCCTTTGCCGGCTGCATCCCAGCCTTCGAATGCGAGAACCGTGGAGATATCCGCCGCACGCGCGGCTCGCTGAGCTTTGTAGAGGCGGCTTTGTTGTGCATGGAAGGCTTGCTCGTAGTCCTCATCGCTCATCGCCCGCGTGAGATCGACGGCGGCGAGGATGTCATGCGCGGGCGCTTTGCGCGGCGTTGCGGCCCGTCCGTTCTTCGGCGCGCGTGCCACGCGTTTCAAGTGCGCCGCGAAACTCTTGCGCAGGATATCGAGGATCTCGAATCGGCGTTGATTGGCGTCTCGTCCGCCGACGATATGCCAGGGCGCGCGGTCGGTGTTGGTGCTGGCGATCACATGCGCCGCCGTTTTCACATACACGCTGTAAGGCGGCTGCGGCCGCCAGACGTGGTCGGCCGGGCGAATCCCGAAGATCGGATCCTCGCCGTCGTCCTCCTGGCACTTGCGGTGATGGCGCTCAGACAGGTGCAGCCAGAACTTGAGGATGAGGGCGCCGTCGTCGGCCAAGGTCTGCTCGAAAGCCGCGATATGCCGTAGGCGCTCGTCGCCGCGCCCGACCGGCCGCTCGGGGTCGAGGCCCAGGAGCTCGCCGTACCAGCCTTCCAGGTACAGGCCCATGGCGCCCGCCGCCGGCAGGCTGCGCCAGTAGCGCCAGAAGGGCGGGCGTTCGCTTTCCTCGTCGCTGGGCGCGTCGAAAGCATGGGCTTCAACCCAGCGCGGGTCCATCCAAGTGTTGATGACGTTGAGGGTGTCGATCACCCCGGCGCCCTTTACCCCGGCTAGGACGATGATCACCGGGAACTGGGCCTTGTTACGAATCTTCTGCTGCAGGTCGATCAGACCCAGCCGTAAGTCGTCCTTTAGCTTGCGGAACTCCCCGTCCGACAGGGCTTTGGCCTTCTCGGCGGACTTGAAGATTTTCGCGGCGGGAGAAGCTTTTGCGGGACTCACGCGTACCTCTTGGAAAGCAATGGCAGATATGCGCCGAGCCCGCTTGGATTCCGGGGAAGACTATTGTATTTCCGGCTCCATCCCGGCGCGGGATGCCGCAGGGCCGTTCCGGCCCGCTCATGAGCCGCATCCCCACTCATATATAAGGAGCTGAAGCACCCCATGGCAGTTCGTGTCGCACTCAATGGCTTCGGCCGCATCGGCCGTATGGTTTTCCGCGCGATGGTCGAGGCGAAGCGCTCCGACGTCGAGTTCGTGGCGATCAACGACCTCGGGCCTGCGGAATCCAACGCCCATCTCCTGCGTTTTGACTCCGTGCACGGGCCGTTGCCCGCCGAAGTCAGTGTCGAAGGCGACGATATGGTCGTCAACGGCAAGCGCATCAAGGTGCTTAAAGAACGCGATCCGGCCAAGCTGCCTTGGAAGGACCTCGGCATCGATATCGTAGCGGAATGCACGGGCATTTTCTCCGATAAGGAGAAAGCGCAAATCCATCTCGGCGCTGGAGCGAAGAAGGTCCTGGTGTCGGCTCCGTCCGCGGGCGCCGATCTGACTGTGGTTTACGGCGTTAATCACGACAAGCTCAAAAAAGAGCACAACGTGGTGAGCAATGCGTCGTGCACCACGAACTGCCTCGCGCCTGTCGCCTACGTGCTCGATGAGCTGTACGGCTTGCAGCAGGGTTTCATGACGACGATCCACGCTTACACCGGCGACCAGTCGACCGTGGACACGCTGCACAAGGACCTGCGCCGCGCCCGCGCGGCCGCCCTCAGCATGATCCCGACCTCCACCGGCGCCGCCAAGGCGGTCGGTGAAGTGCTGCCGAACCTGAAGGGCAAGCTGGACGGCACCTCGATCCGCGTGCCGACTCCCAACGTCTCGGCGGTCGATCTCAAGTGCGTGCTGGGCAAGGCGGTCACGGAAGCCGAGATCAATCAGGCCATGAGCGACGCGGCTGCCGGTAAGACATTCAACGGCAATCTCAAGAACGTCCTGGCCGTGAATTCACTGCCGCTCGTCTCGATCGACTTCAATCACAATCCGTCTTCGTCGACCTTCGATCTCACGCAGACGAAAGTGATGCCGGGCAACTTCGTGCGTATCCTGTCGTGGTACGACAACGAGTGGGGTTTCTCCAACCGCATGCTCGACACCCTCGTTGCCATGGGCAAGTTGCTCTAAGCGCACTTCTCTCCCCCGTTCTCCCTACCCCTCCCCGTTGTGGGGAGGGGCCTGGGGTGGGGGATTTTTTTTTGTTTCCCTCCCACTTCGCGAGCTTCCATGGCCTCCTTCAAGACTCTCGACCAGGTAAATGTTGAGGGCAAACGCGTCCTCGTGCGCGCCGACCTGAATGTCCCGATGAAAGAGGGGCGGGTCACTGACGCCACCCGCATCGAGCGTCTCGCGCCTACCCTCAAGGACCTCATCGCCAAGAAGGCAAAGGTTGTCGTGCTTTCGCACTTCGACCGTCCGAAGGGCAAGCGCGTGCCGGAGATGTCCCTGAAGCCCATCGCGCCCGTGCTGGCGAAGGTCATCGGCGCCAATGTCGCCTTCGCCGACGATTGCATTGGCGCGGAAGCGAAGAAGGTCGTCGACGCACTGGCGCCCGGTGAAGTCGCCTTGCTCGAGAACTTGCGCTACCACAACGGCGAAGAGGCTAACGATCAAGCCTTTATCAAGGACCTTGCGGCCCTTGGCGACGTCTACGTGAACGACGCGTTTTCGGCGGCGCACCGCGCGCACGCCTCCACCGAAGGCCTTGCTCATGTGCGGCCCGCTTATGCCGGCCGCCAAATGCAGGCCGAATTGGAAGCGCTTGCCAGCGCGCTCGACAACCCGAAGAAGCCGGTGATGGCTATTGTTGGCGGCTCCAAGATCTCCACCAAACTCGACGTGCTCAACAATCTCGTCGAACGCGTCCAGCTGCTCGTGATCGGTGGCGGCATGGCCAACACCTTCCTCAATGCCCAAGGTATCGACGTCGGCAAGTCGTTGTGTGAACGCGACTTGGCCGACACCGCGCGCGGTATTCTGGAAAAAGCCAAGAAGGCTGGCTGCGAGGTCGTTCTGCCGACCGACGCTGTCGTGGCGGAAGGGCTCAAGGAGGGTGTCGCGACGTCCGTGGTCGACATCAAGGCCGTCCCCGCTGATAAGATGATCCTCGATGTTGGCCCCGCCAGCGTGCGCACGCTGGATAGCAAGCTCGGCGGCTGCAAGACCCTGCTCTGGAACGGCCCGCTCGGCGCGTTCGAAATCAAACCATTCGACGTCGGCACGAACGCGATCGCCAAAGCGGTTGCCGCGCTTACGGAAAAAGGCGCGTTGATCTCCGTGGCTGGCGGCGGCGATACCGTCGCGGCGCTCAACGCCGCCGGCGTTTCGGAAAAGCTGTCCTATATCTCGACGGCGGGCGGAGCTTTCCTCGAGTGGATGGAAGGCAAGGAACTGCCCGGCGTGAAAGCCTTACAAGGATAAGCCCATGAGCCAGCTGTTAGCGATCTTCGCGACGGTCTTCTTCGCCGAACTTGGCGATAAGACCCAGCTGGCCACTGTCCTCTTTGCCGCCGACAAGGAACAGTCCCGCTGGCTGATCTTCTTCGCCGCGGCCTCCGCGCTCGTGCTGTCCACGGCCATCGCGGTCGTGCTGGGCACCTTGGCCGAGAAATATCTGACAGCCATTCCGCTGAAACTCATCGCCGGCATCGGCTTTGTCGTGATCGGCGCTTGGACGATCTACGGCCACTACAATCCCTGAACCAGTTTTAGTCCGATCCAGAGCGCGAATGCCGCGATGATCAGGGCGGATGCGCGGTTGATCCACACCAGCGTTTCGTCGGTCAGACGCATACGTACCGCGCTCACCACGCGCGACAGCACAACCCACCACGCAAAGGAACCGGCGAAGGTTCCAACCGTCAACGCGGCGGAATATTCGTAGCCGCCCGCCAGACCTACGCCCGCGCCGACGAACAGCGCGAGAAAGGTGAGGATCGTCATCGGGTTCGCAAGGGTCAGTATATACATATGCACCGTTGTCGCGGCGGCCGTGCCCGGCGCAGGGAACATATATTTAGGCGTCGCGGCCTCGCGCCAAATCCGCCAGGCAAGCCACAGCATCGCCACGAGACCCGCGACGCGTAACGGCGTCTGCACATTGACCAGGAATACGGTGATGGTGGTGAGGCCGAAAGCCGCAACGGCGGCATAGGTTGCATCGGCCAAGGCAACGCCGGCACCCGCCGCCAGCCCGCCCGCAAAGCCGCGCGTCAGGCTCTGCTGAATGCACAGGAGGCTGATAGGGCCCACGGGCATCGCGATGGCGAGCCCCAGCCCAAAGCCGGTCGCGAATGTGATCCAGAGAAGAGTCATGTGTTAGATTGGCCGGGATGAAGTCCGCCCTAATTTACATCGCGGCCGCCACCGCCGAAATCGCCGGATGCTTCGCCTTCTGGGCCTGGCTGCGGCTCAATGCGTCGGTCTTATGGGTCTTGCCTGGGGTCGCCAGCCTCTGCCTGTTCGCTTGGCTGCTGACGCTGGTGGAAAGCGGCTTCGCGGGCCGCGCCTACGCGGCCTACGGCGGCATCTACATCGCCGCCTCGCTGGTGTGGATGTGGCTGGTGGAGAAATCGCCGCCGGACAGGTGGGACCTCGCGGGGGCCGGCGTTTGCCTGGTCGGCGCGGCGATGATTATTTACGCACCGCGCTAACTACGACTCTCCTGTCATCTCCCGGCCGGCGGGCGAACGCCCGCATCTTCTTATTCGCGCGCTTCGCGCGACCGGGCGATCCGCGGATCATGCAACCGAGATGAATTTGCCGAGCGATGGATTGCCCGCTTTCGCGGGCAATGACAACGGATGCTCGAGACCGGACTATTCCAGCCCGTTCCGACCCATCTGCAGGAACTTGTCCCGACGGCGTGCGCGCAGTTGGCCGGGATCAATCCGCACAAGCTGATTCATGTGCATGTCGATGGTTTCCCGCACGGCGGCGAAAGTCGCGTCCACGGCGCGGTGTGCGCCGCCGATGGGTTCCGGAATGATGCCGTCGATGACGCCCAGGCGCTCCAGGTCCTGCGCCGTCAGGCGCAAAGCTTCGGCTGCGGTCTTGGCCTGGCCGTGATCGCGCCACAGGATCGAGGCGCAGCCTTCCGGCGAGATAACGGAATAGATGGAGTGTTCGAGCATCAGCACGACGTTGCCGGTGGCTAATGCGATCGCGCCGCCCGAGCCCCCTTCACCGATGATCAGCGAGATCAGCGGTACGCGCACATTCAGACAGGTGTCGATGCAGCGCGCGATGGCTTCCGCCTGGCCGCGCTCTTCCGCGTCTACGCCCGGATAGGCTCCGGCGGTGTCGACAAAGGTGATGATGGGGACGCCGAAACGATCGGCGAGTTCCATCAGGCGCTTGGCTTTACGATAGCCTTCAGGGCGCGCCATACCGAAATTGTGTTTGATACGGGTCTCGGTGTCGCGGCCCTTCTCGAGGCCGATCGCCATCACCGAACGTCCGAGGAAGCGGCCCAAGCCGCCGATAACGGCCGCGTCTTCGCCGAAGCTGCGGTCGCCGGCCAGCGGCATGAAATCGTCGATCAGCGCCTTGAGGTAGTCGACCGCGTGCGGGCGGTCAGGGTGGCGCGCGACTTGAGTCTTCTGCCATGGGGTGAGCTTGGCGTAAGCCGAGCGCAGGTCCTTATCGACCCGCGTCTGCAAACGGCTGACTTCCTCGGCAATGTTGATGCCGTCGGTGTCGGACAGATGCCGCAGCTCGGCGATCTTGCCTTCGAGCTCGGCAATCGGTTTTTCAAAGTCCAGAAAGTGCATGGCCTACGTTAGCTCCACACTCACGTTCCGGTTTTTCCCGGAATCTTAGGCTGCGGCGCGCGTCCTGTGAACCTGGGATTAAGTTTGCGCCGCAAAAGGCGCGTAGAAATGACGATGTAAGGTTAAAAAGTCAACCACCGGGCGAACCCCACCCTCGACATGTAGCAGACGTAATGTGACATCTACACAACCGCTTGTGGGTACGTATGGAGGCCCGCGACGATCGCCTCGAAATCCTTGTCATTTTCCGGAGTGATCAGGCCGTTACGGATGGCGAAATCGACGATCACCAGGCCGACGTTGAACTTGAAGCGGTTGGTGGTCCGCACGAGCCGTAGCGCTTCGCGGATCGGCATCAATTCGAAGCCGACAATTTCCTCCGAGGGCTTGGGCTTGGCGCTCGAAGGCATCTCAAGGTCAAAGCAGAACAGCGTATCGGCTCTCAGGCCGTCGTCGCGTTCGCAGGCATAGGTGATCACGCTCGCGGGTTTTGCGGTCCGGGCGCGCGCCGCGCCGATCGCGGCTTCCTCCGCGCACTCCTTGATCACATTTTTGATCAGCGACAGGCCCGCCGGTTGACCGCCCGCGACCATATTGTCCAGCTTGCCGGGCTCGATCATGCGGTCGGTGGCGCGTGTGCCGATCCATAAGTGCAAGCCGTCTTTCTTCTTCACGAAGCCGTTTACATGCACGCCGTAGGCGCGCACGCCGAATGCCGGGACAAGGCCGCGGTCCATTTGGCAATATTCGTTTTCACTCCAGCGGTTCTTCACCGCGTACAGTTCCTTGCGCAGGCCCGGGAAGTGACCGGTCTTGCGCAGTTGCGCCGCGATGTCCTTGATCGCTTGCGTGCGCGCCTTGGGGGTCTTCAGCTTCGGGTTCAGCGCGATACCGCCTTTCGCCGCGACGAACACCTTGCCGAAATCCTTCAGGGCGCGGACTCGCTCATGGGTGATCCATCCCACCTGGACGCCCGCAATCAGGAACGGTGCGAAGCGTTTAGGCCGCCAGCGGTTGCACAGATTAACTTTTTCGAGATAGCTCATAAACGGACCGCTCTCATATTCTCGGACAAAGTCTGATTCTATCTGAACGCGGTTTGCTCTAGAATCACCCATATGAAAGAACGCATCCCGTTTATCGTCGCTGTGGCCGCCACCGTCGTCTGGCTTGCGGTGGTGGGGCTGTATCTCTCGCAGATGTCCTGGCCCGGCCTCATGGCGCTCGAGCCCATGGCGCTCGCCGCGCTGCTCACGGCGACCGCCGGCCCGCTTGTCGCGCTCTGGCTCATCATGGTGGTCCTCGAACAACGCAGCGCCGCCGCGCTCATGATGCAACGCTTCGCCGAACTCGCGAACCAGGAACGGCGCACGCAACAGCAAGCCGAAACGCTCGCGCGCTCTATTACCGAAATGCAGAAGCAGTCCATCGATGCGGTGTCGGCCGACACCCGCAAACTCGCGCTGCAGGATCTGGCGGCCAGCGCCGCGGTGCTCGCCGAGCGTCTTGGTGTGATGAAGCGCGACGCGGTCGCCGCGGCGTGGGTCCGCTTCGGCGCCGGCGATACGGCCGTTTTTGTGCAAGCTTTCCTCAATTTCGCGGGCGCGCATCCTGATATCGCCGAGCGCATCGGCGAAGCGGCGGCACGCGATCAGGCCGCGCGCGCCGCGCTCGCCGGCTTCGTGCGCCGTTATGAACAACTCGCCGATCTCGCGCGCAGCGACAAACTCCTGTGCGCTGTCATCGAAGACGGTGCGCTGGGACGCGGCTACCGCTTGTTCAAACAAGCCGACGATCTCGCCGCGCTGGCGATGACGCCGTCCTTGCCGGTGGAAGACGCTGCCGACGATCTGCGTGAGCGGCTCGACGGACTCTCGCGCCGCCTTGAGCCCGCCGGGGCTTATGAGTGATGGCGGGCTGGCTGCGCTCTCTCTTCGGCGAGAAACCCAAACCAAAGGCCGCCAAGCCAAGGCAGAAGACCGTGCTCGCGCCCTCCGAGCGCGCGGCCCTGCTGAAGGAGGCTTTGGCCGCCCACCGCGCCGGTCGTTCCCATGTGCGCGATGCGCTTGAACGTCAGCTCGACGAGTACCGCGTCAAGATTCCGCGCCCAGGCCGCGATCCGGAAGGCACGGCGCGTATGCTCGGCCTCCAACAGGCGGACGGGGCCCTGAAGCGTCTCATGGGCCACGATTTGAAGCGATTCCTGGTGCTGGTGGGCATCCGGGAGCTCCTGGGCGAGGCGGCGCCGGCGCCTAAATCGACTCGGGCCCCAACAAAGCGTTGAAAAGGCACGCTTTTCGCTAAGGCTTTACGAGCCAGAGTCCCTTGACCCCAGGGGCCTCAACAGGTACAACGCCGGGCTTTCCGGGGGTCCCTCAGGTGGGAAACCTCGCTTTTATAAAGGATTTGAGCCATGGCACGCCGTTGTGCAGCCACCGGCCGCGGCGTTCAAAGCGGCAACAACGTCAGTCACGCCAACAACAAGACCCGTCGCCGGTTCCTGCCGAACCTGCATCAGATCACGTTGCTTTCGGACGTGCTGCGCCAGCGCGTGCGCCTTCGCGTGTCGTCGAATGGTCTGCGCACCATCGAGAAGCGCGGCGGTATCGACGCTTTCTTGCTCTCGACGCCGGATGCGAAGCTCGAAGAGAGCGCGCTGGTGATCAAGCGCCGCATCAAGCGCGCCCAGGCCAAGATCGCCGCTTAATCGGCGTCTGAACCGATACAAAGAAGCCCGCTGGAAACAGCGGGCTTTTTTATTTGCCGATTCTATTTAGCAGATCCGAGAACGGTGCCGGCCGCTTGGGCCGGCGAGGGGCGCAGGACTTTCGACAGCCACCCGAAGCGCGCCAGACCCGCCTCGGCTTCAGCCCAGGACACACCCGCGGCTTCCTGCGTCCAGTGACCTGCGGACCCTTCGTCGCACCAGTGTTTCAGCTTCGGCATGGCCTTCAAATGCGCTCCCGAGGCCATGAACGCGCGCATAGCGGCTTCATCGCGCCATACGGTCTTGGTCCAGAAAATCTTGTCCGGCCCGCCGCGCACGTCGATCGAAAGACAGCCATCAGCGGTGCGAATCTGCTTATTGCACCGGCTGGTGTGCCAGGCGAAGGGGAAGAGGAACCAGAAGTTCCTCAGCCGCAGACGGGTGACCGAGACGTGAACCATTGTTCACCCATCGCGCGTGGCTTGGAAAAGTGTGTAGCGGTTTTCCATCCAGCCCCGCGCCAAGCCAAGAATTTTAGCGGTTTTCGGCGAGAGCGCCGCCCTGGGCGCGCGCGACGTTGGTGCGGACAGCGGCTTCAAGGGTGGCCGCGCCCGCTTCCGCCGTTTCCGAAGCAAACATGAGACGCCCATCGCGTTCGGTGATCTGGGTACGGGCGTCGGCGCTGAGGGCCGCGTCGCAATATGGCTTGGCGTCGTCGGCCTTGCCCTGCGCGAGATAAGCAAGGCACAGGTTTTGCCGGGCGATCAGGTGATTCGCGGGCTGTGTCTTCGTGCGCAGAACGTCCTTTGCGAAGCGGATTGCATGAGCGTGCTGACCTTTGGAGAGCGCCTCGGTGGACTGGTTCACGGCGGGGGAATTTGCGGACCAAATCAGCTGGGTCTCGGCCGCTTTGGAAGGCGCGCAAAGGGCGAAAAGGGCTCCTCCGGCGACAACGGCGGCAAAAGAGAGCCTAAAAAATGCCTTTTTTTCCATGGCTTATCTCCTGGCGAAAAATTCCTGAAGCTCCCGCTTCTGACGCCGGGGAAAATAGGCTAGAAAACCGTGAATACCATTCCCTAAAATGGAATAAGAGCGGCAAACATCATGAATAACCTAGATTGGAGCATTCTCAGGGATTTCATCGCCGTGGCGGAGACAGGAAGCCTGTCCCAAGCCGCGCGGCGGTTGCGTTTGTCGCAGCCGACCCTGTCCCGCCGCATCGCCGCGCTCGAAGAACAACTGAAGGCGCAGCTCTTTCAACGCACGCCGCGCGGCCTGCTTCTCACGGACGCGGGCGAGCAAGTGCTCGCCGGCGCGCGCCGCGTGGAAGAAGAAGCGCTCGCCATCGAACGCCAGGCCGAAGCCGCCCATCAAACCCTCACCGGAACGGTGCGCATCTCCGTTACCGAAGGGCTGGGCTCTTTGTGGTTGCCGCGCAAGCTCGCCGCGTTCCACGCCTCCTATCCGGGCGTGTGCGTCGAAGTGCTGGTCGACAACCGCACCGTCAACTTGATCCGCCGCGAAGCCGACATCGCCATCCGCATGTTCCGGCCCGAACAACCCGATCTCATTGCCAAAAAGGCGGGCGATCTCGTAATGGGGCTTTATGCGTCGCGTGGTTATCTCGACCGCCACGGCCTCCCGACCAAGCCCAGCGATCTCAAGGACCACTATCACGTGGGCTTCGATGAAAGCATGAGCAATCACCCGGGCGTGCAGAAGCTCGAACGGAATTTTGTGACAGAGCGTATCGTGCACCGTTCGTCCAGCTTCGTCGGCCAGTTGTCGGCGACGCTTGCCGGCATTGGTATCGGCGCGCATGACTGCGTGCTCGCGGACGCCGAACCCACGCTTGCGCGGATATTGCCCGACGTGTTCAAGCATGAGATGGAAATCTGGCTGGTCACGCACGCCGACCTGCGCCGTAGCGCGCGTATCCGCGCCGTGTTTGATTTCCTGTCGGATGTAATCGCGAGCGACCGCACCACGCTCACGGGCCGCCCGCCGGCCCTGGGCAACGCGGCGTAGCCGCGCATTGCCCGACAAGGTGGGCAAGCACGAGATTTGGCTAACGGATTTATTTAGCCTCCCTGCGACGCAAGACGAGAGCATTCTCGGTCGCCGCACACTTGCCCTTCAGTCCGCCCGGAATCTCACGCGTCTCTAAAACGGATATTTCGTAAGACGCGCCGTAGAGCCGATGGACTTCATCTAAGTTCACCGAAAAAGGAGGTCCCGCCATCGCACTTTGATCATAGATATAGGTGATCAAGAACTGCGGTGCTGTGCCGGTAATTTCTTTCAAGTGAGCCGCGTAAAGCGGACGCATGTCGTTCGGCAAGGCGACAAGGGCGGCTCTGTCGTAGATGCAGTCGATGGGCCCCAGAGCCTCAGCCGTTGCATCAAAGATATCGCCGAGGAAGACATCGAGGCCGGGTGATCTGTATCGAGTCAGCAGCCCCTCGACTGTTTTAACAGGGGTCAATTTGAGATCGGCGAATAACTGGTCGACCGCGATCTGGCTGAGTTCGGCGCCAATGACGTGAACGTTGCGAGAGAGCAACCACTGGATATCGCGTGTTTTTCCGCACAGGGGCAGAAACATCCTTGATCCGCCGTCGAGAGCAAGTGCGGAAAAATTCTCTATCAAGAGGGCGTTTGGTGCGGCCTCATGAAAAGCGATCTCGCTGTTTTTCCATCTTTGATGCCAGAATGCGTGCTCCATGCTGCGGCTCCCGACCTCTATATGCGGCGTCAGAAAACCGACGGTGCGCCCATCCGTCCGCGCCGGCTCCACACATCTTCCTCAAACAGGTCGGTCAGCTGGCTCATCACCGCGCCGCCGAGCTCGTCGGCATCCATGAGAGTCACGGCCCGCCGGTAATAGCGCGTCACGTCGTGCCCGATCCCGATGGCGAGCAGTTGAATATCCGACTGGTTCTCGATGTACGAGATCACATGGCGCAGATGGTGCTCGAGATAGTTGCCCGGGTTCACGGACAGGGTTGAATCGTCCACGGGGGCGCCGTCCGAGATTACCATCAAAATGCGGCGCTGTTCCGGGCGCATGGCCAGGCGGTTGTGCGCCCAGGCCAGCGCCTCGCCGTCGATGTTTTCCTTGAGGATGCCTTCGCGCAGCATCAGACCGAGGTTGCGGCGCGCGCGGCGCCACGGCGTATCGGCCGCTTTGTAGACGATGTGGCGCAGATCGTTGAGGCGGCCTGGACCGCTTGGCTTGCCGGCATCGTTCCATAGACGGCGCGACTGGCCGCCCTTCCACTGGCTGGTGGTGAAGCCCAGTATCTCCACTTTCACCGCGCAGCGCTCCAGCGTCCGCGCGAGGATATCGGCCGTCATCGCCGCGATGGTGATGGGCCGGCCGCGCATCGAGCCGGAATTGTCAATCAGCAACGTCACGACCGTGTCGCGGAATTCGGTTTCTTTCTCGCGCTTGAACGACAGCGAGTGCGTGGGATTGGCGACAATGCGGGCAAGGCGGCTCGCGTCGAGCAAGCCTTCCTCGAGATCGAAGTCCCAGCTGCGGGTTTGCTGCGCCATCAGGCGGCGTTGTAGCCGGTTGGCGAGGCGCGAAACGACGCCCTGCAGATGCGCGAGCTGGCGGTCGAGCTGCAGGCGCAGGCGCACCAGTTCTTCCGCGTCGCAGAGGTTGGCGGCGTCTTCGATCTGGTCGAAGCGCGTGGTGTAGATCTTGTAGCGCTCTTCCTCCGGCCCCTGGTTGTGGCCAGGGCGTGGGCGTGACTGCTGTGCGTCGGCTTCCGCCTCCGCGGCCTCCATGGTGGGCTGGCCTTGCGACTCGATATCCGATTCCGCTTCGTCGCCCTGCACCGTCTCGCTGCTGGCCGGCGTCTGGCCCTGATCGTCGCCGTTATCCGAGCTTTCGTCCTTCTTGTCCTGATCCTCGGACTCCTGAGGCTCGGATTCCTTTTCGGTCTCGTTATTCCCGTCCTCGTCGTCTTCCTGCTCCAGTTCCTCGGCGTCGTCGTTCTCGAGGTTTAGCGCTTGGATCAGCTTGCGCAGGATGTCGGCGCTGGCTTTCTGATCGTGGATATTGGCCGCGAGGTCTTTCAGGGATCCATCAAGCTTCTCGCCGAAGGCTTCTTTCAAGATCCCGCGCACGTGCGTGCCGATGGCGCCCAAGGGCGCGCCCTCGCAGGCGTCGTGGATCAGAACCTTTAACGCATCGCCCCGGTCGATCTGCTCATAGCTGCGCGCGGCTTGATAGCCTTCCAGCGAAAGCCGTTGCTCCAGGGCGCCGGAAAGATTGCCGCGCACGCCCGCGTATTGATGGGCGCCGAGGACCTCGACGCGCGCCTGTTCCATGACGTTGTAGGCGTCGATGGCGTCCTTGTTCACCGGCATGCGCCGCGCGTGCACGCCCGCGCTATGGTGGCGCAATTTCAGGGCCGCGGCGTCGGCCGCGCCGCGTAGGCGCGTCACCGTTTCCTTCGTCAGCTTGTGCGGCGGCGAGGGCAGGCGCACTTCGCCGGTGACCGTCGGACCTTTTTGATTGGCCGAGACCGGCGAATAGACAACCGTCAACTCACGCCGGTTCGCGATGCCTTTCACGGCCGCGGTGGTCGCGGTCTTGAAGGTCTCGGTGCGCGAGAGTCCCTTGTCCGATCCGGAATAGGGGGGCTTCATGGGCGCACGGCCCCGAAAAGTGGTGACCGGTTTTCGGATAAGGCCGTGCGAAAATCAAAAGATGGAACGAACATCTTGTTCGTTCCCGTTAAGCGACGGCCTCGACGGCGCTACCGGCGATGTCTTCACCGAAGCACCGCTGATAGTACTCGGCGATCACCGGGCGTTCGGTCTCGTCACATTTGTTCAGAAAGGTGACGCGGAACGAATAGCCGACGTTGTTGAAAATCTGATTGTTCTCGGCCCAGCTGATCACGGTGCGCGGCGACATCACGGTCGAGATGTCGCCGGCGATGAAGCCGGTGCGGGTCAGGTCGGCGACTTCGACCATGGCCGAAATCATCTTCTTGCCGGCTGCGGTGTCGTAGCCCTTCACCTTTGCCAGCACGATATTGGTCTCTTCGTCGTGCTTCAGGTAATTGAGGGTCGCGACAACGTTCCAGCGGTCCATCTGACCCTGATTGATCTGCTGCGTGCCGTGATAAAGGCCGGTCGTATCGCCGAGGCCGATGGTGTTGGCGGTGGCGAACAATCTGAAAGCCGGATGCGGGCGGATGACTTTGTTCTGATCAAGAAGCGTCAAGCGGCCTTCGA
This sequence comes from Rhodospirillaceae bacterium, assembly GCA_041906145.1. Taxonomy (GTDB): domain Bacteria; phylum Pseudomonadota; class Alphaproteobacteria; order Rhodospirillales; family Rhodospirillaceae; genus SHVO01. Next base: position 237,352 of record JAYRJU010000002.1, read on the forward strand.
CTTCCAGCACGCGCTGGATGACGAACATCACGTCGGGACGCCCCGCGTCATATTCGTCGAACACGAGCGCGATCGGACGCTGAAGAGCCCACGGTAGAAGGCCTTCCCGGAACTCGGTCACCTGCACGCCTTCGCGGATCACGATGGCGTCTTTACCGATGAGATCGATGCGGCTGATGTGGCTGTCGAGGTTGATGCGTAAGCACGGCCAATTGAGGCGCGCCGCCACCTGTTCGATGTGGGTCGACTTCCCGGTGCCGTGATAGCCCTGTACAAGCACGCGCCGGTTGTGCGCGAAACCCGCCAGGATGGCGAGGGTGGTGTCGTGATCGAAACGGTACGCGGGATCGACATCCGGCACATGGTCGCCGCGTGTCGAGAACGCCGGCACCTTCATATCGATATCGAGACCAAAAACGTCGCGGACGGATAGCTGCTTATCGGGCCCCGTCATGCCCAAGTCGTCGCGTGCACTTTCGTTCCGCTTGCTCATCACGCTCTCTCACAACCTCTTTGCAAAGAAGGGTTTTATGGCACGCCGGGAGGGGTCCGGAAAGTCACCATACTGCCCTCGATTATATGGGGGTACGGCCAACAGGCCGAAAGCTGAAAATAGGCGTATTCAGCTGCTATGTAGCTGCTGCTAAACCCGCACGCAGCGTCTGGTACGCCTCGTTGATGACCTTCATCCGGTTTTCCGCCTCGGCGGAACCGCCGTTGGCGTCGGGATGGTATTTTTTTACCAACGCTTTGTAGCGCTCCTTAAGAGTCTCCAGGGTCACCGGGCCGGACAGGTCGAGCGCCTTCATGGCCCGTGTGCGCGCGGTGGCGCCGCCGGGCGTCGCCCGGCTTTGCGCGTCTTCCGCGCGGGATTTCTTTTTGTCCTCGAAATCCGTTCCGGCGGCGAAGCCAAACGGATCGTTCACGCGTGCACCCGGACGCCCCGCGCGATAACCCGCGCCAAGGGTGCCCAGCTTCCACGTCGGCCGCTCCCAGGTCGCGGCGCTGCGGATTTCCGCTTCAAGATCGGCGATAGACGCCCCGGCATGGAAATCCCAGCGCGCGTTGTACGCGCGCACGTGTTCAAGGCAGTACATGACATAGTCGGCGAGTCGCCGATCCTTCGGCGCACGGTACTCGCCGGCGGCCGCGCAGCCGTCCCAGGCGCATGGCGTCGCGCCCGTATTTTTCCCTGTAGAACAGGTGAAACGATCGCGTGTTTCGGACATGGGTTGAATATGGTGAGGGGCCTGAAAATCCGCAATCTTGTTTCTTTTTTCCCCCTGTGCTTCAGCTAATGCGTGGTCCTAAAAACTGGGAACCGGTTTCTGGGAGAGGCCACGCAAAAAAGAAAAAGCTATGAACCCATACGCCAATCGCATTCACGCAAAGATCACCGAGTCTCTGGCCCCAAAGCGTCTCGAGGTCGAGGACGACAGCAATCGCCATCACGGTCACGCCGGCGCGCATCCGAGCGGTGAAACGCATTTCAACGTGACGATTGAATCCGCGGCTTTCGCAGGCAAGAACCGCGTCGCACGCCAGCGGCTGGTGTACGGCATCCTCGCCGACGAACTGCGTGAGCGCGTGCATGCACTGTCGCTGAAGCTGACGGCGCCGGGCGAGTAGCTACTCGCCTCTATAGAATTCCGGATACTCGCGCTTCACGATGGCGCTGTTAGTCGCCCAGGTGTGGCAGGTGTTGAGGAAGTGCGGCATGGCGCGCGGCTGGCCTTTGGCTTGCGCGTCGTTTTGACGCTTCAGCCGCGCCCGCACCATCGTTTGCATCAAGGTTGTCGCCACCGGGCCGATCAGCGAGCCCATGTGTGTGCAGCCATGCGTAGCGCCCAGAAGCGCCGCGACTTTCTGCGTGAAGCCGGGGCGTATAACGAGGCCGCTAAGCTTGCCGTAGCTCGGTGCGATCGACGGGCAGATCCGCCAGGGATGAAAATCCATCGACGCTTCGGACGCGGTGATCGTCATTTTCGCGTCGACCGTGAGGCGCAGGTGCATGTCGTGGATCGGCTCGCCTGCCGGGATCACGGATGCATTTTGCGAGCTCGCGCCCCAGGTGTTGATCGTTTCCGTCTTCACATCGGTCAAGCGGCCATCGACATCCCACTGTCCGTCGGGGCGTTCATAGCCTTGGCAGACAAGGGTGCGCTTGTGCATCAATTTGCGCGGCGCGGGCGCGGGAAGCGGCATCAGGCTTCTCCCGTGTAGAGGCTCGGGAACTGATCGCGCGTGACGGCGCTGTCCGACTTCCAGGCGTGACATTGATTCACGAAGAAGGCGGTCACCGGTTCGCCGCGCGCTTCCTTGTCCTTGAGCGCCTGATAGGCGTTCGGCGATAGGAGTTGATAGGCGGTGTTGGCCATCGGGCGCAGAAGATCGACGAGGTGCACGCAGCCTTGCGTGCCGCCGAGCGCTTCGCGTACCGCGCCGTTGAATCCCTTGCCGAGGTTCAGCCCCACCAGGCGCTGGAAGTTGGGCGTGATGGAGGGGCACATGTTGAACGGCGTGTAGTCCATTGCCGCGGCCACTTCGCGGATCGTGAGCCCGGCATCGATGGTGATGCGAAGCCCCATCCCGTGCACCGGCACGCCGGCTTTCACGTCGCCCCGGTCCGTGCTGGTGAAATCGTAGGTCTTCGCGTCCGTGAGCCAGCCGTCGATATCGAACAAGCCGTCATCGCGCTCGTACCCTTCGCAGGTAATCGTGCGCGTATGAATGAGCTCGCGGTCGCTGGGCGGCGTGAGAGGCATGTGGCCGATATACGCGCGCGCGCCAGACCCGGCAAGCGCAGGGCCGTTCTAGCAGCTATGCAGGGAAAATGGCGCTAAGCGGCCCCGTAGCTCTCGCCATAGATATAGGCGTTGCGGTCCTTAAGGTCCTGTTCCAGCTCGCCGTTATAAACCGCGTAAAGATCGCGCACCGAGACCATGCCCACCACCTGGCCGCCCTCCACCACCGGGAGGTGGCGATAATTGCGGCTTCTCATCATGCGGATCGCGTCGGAAGCCGTGTCGGACGGCGCCAGTGTATCGGGGTCGGTCGTCATGACCTCGCGCACGGGGGTTGCGTCGGGATCGAGGCCGGCGGCAACCACGCGCACGGTCATGTCGCGTTCGGTCACGATGCCGACGAGGCGGTCGAGGTCCATGACGAGTACGGCCGCGATCTTCTTGTCGCGCATCAGCCGCGCGGCTTGGCGCACCGTGTCGCGGGGGGAGACTTTCTGCAGAATCTGGTCGCTAATGACGTCGGGTACAATTCTTCGGATCATGGCGCGCTCCTTCAATCGCTGTTGAAAGGCTAAGCACGACAAGCCGGGCCGGTCCTCTGACGAGGACATGCGCGGCTTCCTCAAGAACGAAGCTTGAGTGTGATCCCGGTCCGGAAAGCGGTCAATGCCCGGCGGGCGCCTGTTACAAGCGCAGGTTCAGCCCGACCGTTCCGCCGCCATGGCTTCGGACGCGCTTTCGTCCTTGGGCTGGGGCGGCGTCACGCGCATCAGGGTCAACTGGTTGCGGGCGCGGCGTAAAACCTCGAATCGGAAGCCGTGAAACAGGAATTTCTGGCCCGTTTCCGGAATGGTGCGGGCTTCGTACAGCACCAGACCCGCGATGGTTGACGCTTTGTCGTCGGGCAGGTCCCAATCGAATTCGCGGTTCAGGTCGCGCAGGGTCACACTGCCGTCGATGAGGAAGGACCCGTTGGTTTGCCGGCGCACGCCCGCCACCGCGACATCATGCTCGTCGCGGATGTCGCCCACGATCTCTTCCAGGATGTCTTCGAGGGTCAGCGCCCCCAGGATCGTGCCGTATTCATCGATCACCATCGCGAAGTGCTCGCGGCGCGCGCGAAAGGCGTTGAGCTGATCGAGAAGGGTCGTGGTCGCGGGAACGAACCACGGCTTGATCGCGAGGCCGACCACGTCGAGCTTCATCGCTTTCCCGTCCGCCGATTCCAGGGCGCGCAGCAGCGCTTTAGCGTGAATGAGGCCGACGATATTGTCCGGCTGTTCGCGCCACAGCGGAATGCGCGAGTAGGGCGAAGCGGCCACCTGCTCGATGATCTGCTCGATCGGCAGGTCCGCGTCGATGGTCACCAGTTTCTGACGGTGCACCATGACGTCGCTGACCGGGTATTCCGCGAGGTCGAGCACGCTACGCAGCATCGCCCGCTCGTGTTTGACCTCGTGGATGATCTGTTTATCGGCCATCTGCACTTCGATAGCGCCGCGCAGCTCGGCCAGCACTTCCTTTGCCGAGCGTGAAACAGTCGTGCTCAGCTTGAACATGCGTAGAGCGCCGTTGACGAAATATTCGATCGCCGCGTTGAAGGGTTTGAACAGGCGCATGAGGAAGTACATGACGCCGGCGCACTTTAATGATGCCGAGGTTGTGTACAAAAGCGCGTAGGTCTTCGGCAGGATCTCACCGTAGATCACGACCAGCACTGTCATGATGGCGGTCGCGTAGAACACGCCCTCGCTGCCAAACACCTCGATCATCAGGCTGGTGGTCAGCGCCGAAGCCAGGATGTTGACGAGGTTGTTGCCGAGAAGGACGGTCGAGATCATCTCCTCGCGTTCGTCCAGAAGCTTCACCACCGTACCGGCGCGCGCGTCACCTTCCTCGTCCAACTGGTGCATCAGCGGTTTTGACGCGGTGGTCAAAGCGGTTTCCGCGACCGAGAAGAAAGCCGCGACGGTCAGCAGTACAAGGACCGCGAAGAGAACGAAAAGCATGGCAGGTTCCTCACACGGAACGGTGAACTAAGAGGCGAGTGCCGCCGATAGGGTCGCTTCAAGCGCGGCGGCGGGAACGTCACGGGACATGAAGGCTTCGCCGATGCGGCGCGCGAGCACGAAATTCACCGCGCCGTCCTTCATTTTTTTGTCTTGGCTCATATGTGCGATCAGCATCGCCGCGGTGATTTTACCACGCGCGCTATTGCGCGGTGGATCGACCGGCAGCGCCACAGCTTTTAGATGCGCGCGCACTTTTTCCACATCGGCCGCCGGGCAAAGGCCAAGCTGCGCGGAAAGCGCGAACGCGAGCACCATGCCGATAGCGACGGCTTCGCCGTGCAGCAGATCGCCGCCGTAGCCCATCTCGGCTTCCAGGGCGTGGCCGAAGGTGTGCCCGAGGTTCAAAAGAGCGCGGATGCCGCCTTCCTTTTCGTCGGCGGCGACCACTTTGGCTTTGGCCGTGCAACTCGCAACGATGGCGTCGCGCAAAGCCGCGTGGTCTCCGTTGAGCGCCGCCGTGCCGTGCGTTTCAAGCCACGCCCAGAAAGCAGCGTCGCCCAGCAGGCCGTATTTCGCCACCTCGGCATAACCCGCCAGCAATTCGCGGCGGGGCAACGTGGCAAGAACGTCCGTATCGGCGATCACCAGGCGCGGTTGATGGAAACTGCCGACCAGGTTTTTTCCGGCGGCGGTGTTGATGCCGGTTTTGCCGCCCACCGAACTGTCGACTTGCGACAATAGGGTCGTCGGGATCTGCACGAAGTCGACGCCCCGCAAGAGGACCGAGGCGGCGAACCCGGCGAGATCGCCGATCACGCCGCCGCCCAGAGCGACAATCATGGTCCCGCGCTCGCATTTGGCGGCCAGCATCGCATCCAGGAGCGTTGCGAGATGGCCGAAGTCCTTGCTCGCTTCACCGGCCGGAACAATCGAATGATCGGCGCGGATACCGGCATTCGTCAGCGCGTGCGTCAGGCGCGCGAGGTACAGCGGCGCGACGTTGCTGTCGGTTACGATAAACACGCGCTTCTGGGAAAGTACCGGCATCATCAGCGCCGGCGCGCGTGCGAGCAGATCGCGCCCGACATGAATGTCGTATGACCGCGCGCCCAGCGGCACGCGCACCACGGTCGCGGTGTCGGAGGAAGCGGGGGCCGGCGTGGCGGAAGGCATCGCGTATCAGTCTTTCGTGGTCAGCGTCACGCCCAGGAACTCCTCGACGGCGGCGAGCACGCGGATGCATGTCACGGTCGGATTGTCGTGTCCGGTCTCAACGGCGATATCGGATTGGGCGTAAACGGGGTAGCGCGCGTCGATCAGGCGCGCGAGCACCTCGCGCGGATCGCTTCCGTTCAGAAGCGGGCGGTGCGTACGGCCTCTCGTGCGCTGCGACAGGGTATCGAGGTCGGCTTTCAGCCACACGGAAACCGCACGCTCCCGAATCAGCGCCCGCGTGTCAGGGTCCATGAAGGCGCCTCCACCGGCGGCCAGGATACTGGGCGTGCCGTGCAGAAGGCGTGTCATGACGCGGCGTTCCCCGTCTCGAAAGTAGGGTTCCCCGTACTTCTGGAAAATTTCGGCGATGGAGCAGCCCGCGGCCTGTTCGATCTCGGCGTCGGCGTCCACGAACGGCACGGAGAGGCGAGCCGCAAGGCGGCGGCCGATGCAGCTCTTGCCGGCCCCCATCAGACCCACCAGCACGATGGTGCGGTCGAGCGCCCGGGCACCCTCGATCTTGGGCGCCCCGCTCTTTTCGCTCGACTTGTGGATTTCGGCCATCTCGCTCATGGGACCGCGTTACTCAACGCCTTGTCATATCAATTAAGTCTTTGGTTGCATGGACATTATCACAGGCTTTCACTAGTGTCCCGGGGAAGGGCTGCGACTGTTAAATAAGGGCTATTGGGGCATGGTGAAATTCGTCGTTCTGGGTGTGCTTGCGCTGCTGGTGGCTGGCGCCATCGTCCTTACCACTTGGGATATGCCGGCGCCGACGACCACCATTGAAAAAGTGATTCCGAATGAGCGTTTCAATAAATAAGCCACCTCGCGCCATGCGCGGGGCGTTTTTCATTGGGCCCGCCGCTCTCGCGGGCGCGGCGTTTTTGCTTGGTTCGCAGGCGTTTGCGCAAAGCGCGCCGGTATCCCTTCTGCCCGCGCAGGCTCCCGCTGCGGCGCCGGACGCCGCCGCGCCGCCCGTCCCCGACGATGCCGAGCCCGGTGTGGATTCTTCCGCGCCCGCCATTTCCTCCAGCTCACTTGAAGCGCCGAGCACCGACCGGATCGGCCTGATCGATGCCGCCGGCGGCGGCTTCTCCGCCGACATGTGGCGCGGCACCGATCTCGAACTTCTGCGCCGCGTGCTGCCGCAGCTTCCGCGGCGCATGGACTCCCTCGCGCAGCGCCGCCTCGCGCGTGCGCTGCTCCTCTCGGCGGCCGCGCCGCCCGCGTCCTCGGGTATTGCCGCTCCGCCCGTCGTGGACGGCGAGAACGCCAGTCCCACGCCGCCGGCGCCGCCGGCGCAGTGGCTTCTCGAAACGCGCCTGATCGGTCTTGCCGCTATCGGCGATTGGAACGACGCGCTCGCGTTGATGGACCTCGTGCCCGCCGATCAGATGACCGACGGTCTGCGCAAGCTCCGCGCCGACGGCTCGCTCATCTCCGGACGCACCAACGACGCCTGTGCCGAGGCGCAAACCGCTCTCAGCGCCACCGGCGACGCTTATTGGCAGAAAGTCCAGATCTACTGCAATTTTGCCAATAATCAGGCGAGCGCCGCCTCGCTCGGCCTTTCGGTTCTGCGTGAGCAGGGCGTGCAGGATCCATTGTTTTTCTGGACGGTCGATCTCCTCAACGGCAATCGCCGTCTCAGCCCGCCCAATCTCGGCCGCCCCGAGCCGGTGCACCTCATGATGCTCGCCAAGGCCGGCGGTCCCGTGCCGGATTCCATTATCCAAGGCGGCGATCCCACGACCCTCGCCGTCGTTTCCGGAATTGCGCCGCCGCCTGAGGACAAAAACGATAAGACGCCCGCTGCGCAAAAGGCCGAGCGCGCCAAGCTCGCCGCCGAATCCCGCGTGACTGTCGCGGAGCGCGCGGTCGCTGCCGGGACGCTGGACGCTGAGCGCCTGCGCCTTTTGTACCGTCAAATGAACACCAAGGACGAAGCGCCGCCGGCGCTCGCGAGCGTCACCGTCGCCACCGTCCGTGAACGCGTGTTCCTGTTCCAGACCGCGCTTGGGCAGAACGTTCCCGCCGCGCGCGCTGAAGTCATCGCGCGCGCCATTGATCTCACGCGCGCCGATCGCGGCATCAAGGGCCCGGATCTCATCACCGTGGGCCGCCTGTACGCCCCGCTCATCCTCGAAATCCAGCCCAGCCCCGACCTGATTTGGTTCTCGGGCGCTGCCGCGCGCGCTCTGCTCGCCGCCGGCGAGCTCGAGAAAGGCCGTGAATGGCTTGCGCTCGCCCGCTCCATGGCGCGCACCAGCATCGAAGCCGGCCAGGTCGCCGATGGCTTGTGGCCCATCGACCGCCTCATGACCGAAGGCGCGCCCACACGTATTCCCCCGCAGGCGCTTCAAGCCTGGCGCCAGACCGTGGCGCCAGACCGCCGCGCTGAATACCAGGGCATGCTTCTCAACGTGCTCGCCGCTGTCGGCGAGCCGATCACCGCGACCGACTGGCTGCCGGCGATGGACAACTCCGCGCCCGCCGTCACCATGACCGTCACGCCGCCGCGTATCGTCAATGGTTTGAAACTCGCGCAGCGCGACAAGCGCGTGGGCGAAACGGCCGTCTTTGCCTTGCTTGCGCTTGGTGAAGAAGGCCCCGCGTCCGTCGAACCGGCGGCGCTGCAGGAAGTCATCGCGGCGTTGATGGCCGTCGGTCGTGAACATGATGCCCGTGCGCTTGCCGTCGAAGCGCTGCTCGTCGAAGGTCTGTGAGCCGTTACGTTGAGAATTTCCTCGAGATGCTCGCGGTGGAGCGGGGCGCTTCGCCGCGCACTCTGGAGGCCTACCGCCGCGACCTCGACGATGTCACCGAAGTGCTGAAACACGATCCGGCCACTGCTGACGTCGATGGGCTGCGGCGCTATATCGATCACATGAACACAATGGGCCTTGCGCCCCGCACGGCGGCGCGGCGGCTGTCGTGCCTGCGGCAATTCTTCAAGTTCCTCTACGCCGAGGGCGTGCGCACCGACGATCCGGCGGCGTCGCTGGAAAGCCCGCGCTTGGGCCGTCCGCTGCCCAAGTATCTGACGGTTGAAGAGGTCGAGCGCCTGCTTGCCGCCGCGCGCGGGCTCGAGGGGCGCCAGGGCCTGCGCGCCGCCGCGATGCTGGAGCTTCTCTATGCGACGGGGTTGCGCGTCTCGGAACTCGTCTCGCTGCCGCTCAACGCACTGCCGCGCAACAAGCCGACCATTATCGTGCGCGGGAAGGGCAACAAGGAACGCATGGTGCCCGTCGGCGAAGCGGCGCTCGGCGCGCTGACGGCCTATCTCGAGGTGCGCGAAAGCTACATCCCGAAGGCCGCGAAAAACTCGCGTTGGCTGTTTCCCTCCGATAGCCGCGAAGGTTATCTCACGCGCACCGGCTTTGCGCTCCTCTTGAAAGAAATTTCCGTCGCCGCTGGGATCTCACCCTCGCGCGTCTCGCCGCACGTGCTGCGCCACTCCTTCGCCACGCATCTGCTCGCCAACGGCGCCGACCTGCGGGCGCTTCAACAAATGCTCGGCCACGCCGACATCTCGACCACGCAGATTTATACGCACGTTCTTGATGAGCGCCTGCGCCGCCTCGTCGCCGATAATCACCCGCTGGCCAATATCAAGCTCTGATGAAAAAGAAGGTCGTCGTCGTCAACGACAAGATGCAGCGGAACTACCGCTACGAGCTCACGGCCCCAATGGGCAAGAAGTTCGATCCGAACTTCACACCCGAGCTGACCCCGAAACAGATGCTGCGCCTCGGCGTGTTCAGCGGCAAGTACATGACCGACTGCCGCAAGGAATTCCCCGCCGACTGGTTCACGCATGCGCAATTGGCCACCGGCGCGCGCAACCCACTCCTGAACTTCTTCCGTATCGACGCCAGCCGGCCGTTATCGGAATGGCGCCGCAAGGGATGGATCTGCGAGGACGATCCGCGCGGCTGGTTCCAATGGTACTGCCGCTATTACATGGGTCGGCGCATGCCGGCCGAGGACGAGCGCCAGATCAAACGCTGGAAGGCGATCCGCCGTCACATCGGGCAGATCAAGAAGAACTGCGAGCCCGGCGACCTATGGTGCCGCAAGCGCCAAAGGCAAGCGTTGCTCCACTGGGCGTACGATAGCCGGAAGATTTAGTGAGTTCGTCGCGCCGCGCCGAAGCGCTTGCGCGAAGGCGGGTGGTGCCGCATGCGCCAAAGGCAAGCGTTGCTCCACTGGGCGTACGATAGCCGGAAGATTTAACTTAAGGCGATGATGCCTCCGGCGTTGATGTCCCGAAAAGGTTTCAGGCCGGTTGCTTGATCTATCGCCGGTTACGCGGCGGCGGCTTCGTCGGGCCCCGCGCCGGAGGGCTCGCCCTTATCCTTGATCGGGACCAGCTTGGGCTGCGGGACAGGCTCATCCCCGAGGCGCACATCGAACCGGCGCACGAACATCCGCCACCAGACCGGGTGGCCGATCTTGAGGGCGGAGGTGACCTGTTCGTGTGCGTCCTTGTTCGGGATCAGCCGCATGGCGGTTTTCGCCGATCCCAAAAGGAGACGCATCACCTTGGCGATCAGGAAATCCGGCACTTTGCCGTGAAGCAGCAACTGGCCCATCCCCAGGCGGCCCATGACGCCGAGCACCACACTGGAAACCCGCACGTCGTGACGCGCCCCGGCCGCATCGGCTTGCGCGAGTACTTCGCGCAGCAAGGCGTCGGCCTTGGCCGGCGGGAACAGATCGATGATCTTCGAGGCCTCTAATGCGACAAGACCCGCGAAGTACCACGGGTCCGGTTTGGTCAGGATAGGGCGATAGTGGGAATACCCCGATCGGTGACGCATGCTCGCGCGCACGAAACCCGACACTTCCATGAGGTCGCTCACGAACCAGGACGCGGCGTCCTCGGCGGTCAGGAACGTCCGCGCGGCGGACGGCAATGGCGGCGGGGCGGGGGTGCGGTTGCGGCGTCCGCCCCGGGCCTTCTTGGCGATGCTCCGCCCAGAACCGGCGTTGTCCTTGTCGGACGCCGCCGGTTTAGCCTCGGTCTCTTGCCGATCGCCTTCAGCCATACGAGCGACTTTACGCGATATGGTGATTTCGGCAACCGCTTCGCAGTGGAATGCTTGAGCAACCTATGGTTAAACGCGTGCGCCTCTAGCTGAAAGATCACACGTGCCGCCCCTTTTGACGCTGTCCGACATTCATCTGACCTTCGGCGGAACGCCGCTCCTGGAGGGTGCCGAGATCGCGATCGGTCAGCGCGAGCGCTTGTCGCTGATCGGCCGCAACGGCTCGGGCAAGTCCACGCTTCTGAAAATCGCCGCGGGACTCGTCGAAGCCGACCGCGGCGAACGCGTGGTGCAGCAGGGCGTGTCCGTCGCGTATCTGCCGCAGGAACCGGATCTCTCCGCCTACCCCAACGTGCTGGCTTATGTGGAAAGCGCGTTCGCCGAGCATGATGATCCGCACCGCGCGCGCACGCTCCTCAATCATCTCGCCCTTTCGGGTGAGGAGAACCCACGATCGCTTTCCGGCGGTGAAGCGCGCCGCGCCGCGCTCGCGCGCGTGCTCGCGCCGCAGCCCGATGTGTTGTTGCTCGATGAGCCTACCAACCACCTCGATCTTCCCGCCATCGAATGGCTGGAGGATGAATTGAAGCGGTCCCGGTCGGCCTTGGTGCTCATCAGCCACGACCGGCGCTTTCTCACCAACCTCGGCACGGCCACCGTATGGCTGGACCGGGGCAAGACGCGCCGCCTCGATCAAGGCTTCGCCGCCTTCGAGGATTGGCGCGACGATGTCCTCGCGCAGGAAGAACTGGAGCGCCACAAGCTCGACCGTAAGATCGCGGCCGAGGAACACTGGATCCGCCACGGTGTCTCGGGCCGCAGAAAACGCAACGTGCGCCGCGTCGCCGCGCTCGCCGATTTGCGTCAGGAGCGGAAGGAAGGGCGCCGTGTCGCCGGCACCGTGGAGATGACGGCCACCGACGCCGCGATTTCTTCGAAGCTTCTGATGGAAGCAAAAGGTCTCTCGAAAGCTTTCGGCGAGCGGACCGTCGTGCGCGACGTCACGATGACGGTCCTTCGCGGCGACCGTATCGGCATCGTCGGCCCCAACGGCGCCGGCAAGACGACACTCCTCAAGCTTCTCACCGGCGAACTTGCGCCGGACTCGGGGACATTGAAGCTCGGCACGAGCCTCGAGATCGTCACGCTCGACCAGCGCCGCGAAGCGCTCGATGTGAACGGCACCCTGATGCAGAACCTCACCCGTGGTCATGGGGACCATGTGATGGTCGCCGGTAAACCGCGTCACGTCGTCGGGTATATGAAGGACTTTCTCTTTACCCCCGAGCAGGCCAACACGCCGGTCAGTGTCCTTTCGGGCGGGGAACGCGGACGCCTCATGCTCGCGCGCGCGCTTTCGCTGCCCTCCAACGTGCTGGTGCTCGACGAGCCCACCAACGACCTCGACCTCGAGACGCTGGACCTCTTGCAGGAAATGCTCGCCGACTACGCCGGCACCGTGTTGCTCGTCAGTCACGACCGCGACTTCCTGGACCGTGTCGCCACCAGCGTTATCGCCTTTGAAGGCGACGGACGCTGGCAGCTCTATCCAGGCGGTTATGCGGATATGGTCAATCAGCGCGGCTATGGCGTGCAGGCGCTGGCGCAGCCGCAGCGACCCGCCCCGAAGGCCGAAAAAGCCGTCGCCGACGAACCGGCCGCCGAGCGTCAACAGAAGCGCAAACTCACCTTCAAGCAGAAGCACGCGCTTGAGACCCTGCCCGCGCGCATGGAGCAGCTCCGCAAGGACATCGCGGCGGCGAACAAGAAGCTCGCCGATTCCGCCCTCTACAGCCGCGACCCCAAGGGATACGCCGCGGCTTCCGAGACGCTGCACAAGGCTGAAGCTGATCTCGCCGTCGCCGAGAACGAATGGCTGGAGCTTGAAATCCTTCGCGAGGAAATCGCGAGCGAATAGCTACGCTGTTTCGGGGTGAACCGGCGCGGGCCGGTGTGCGCTGACGCACAGGATCACGCTTGCGATCAAGAGGACGATCGCCGCGCCCTCCAGCGCCGTCGGGAGGCGTTGTTCCCACAAAAACCCGTAAAGCAGCGCGAACAGCGTTTCGAACAGGATCATTTGACCGACCAGTGTCGCGGGCAGGTAGCGGCTGGCCATATTCCAGAACATGTTTCCGATGATCGACGCTGCCAGCGCGATGCCCGCCGCCGTGGCGATGAATCTCATCCAGTCATTTGTCTGGTGTGCCGCGTCCGAGAACAAGAACGCGGGGACGACGCACAGTAACGCGAGCGACCCGGTCACGACGCCGCCCAGCAAATTCCAATCGTGGCCGGAAATGTGCCGCACCCGCGCCAGCCAGCGCGTGTTCGCGACGGCGAAGGCGGTCCAGCAGCACAACGCCCCGACGGCGGCCGCCACTCCGATCAGCCGCGTCGACTCATCGCCGGTCACCGAAGGCGGGGCTTCGATGGACACGCAGATGCTGCCGATGGTGCCGAGCAGGAGGGAGGGGACGAGCTTGCGCAGCGGGATCGCGCCCTTATCGAAGCTCGTGATGACGGTGACGGTCACTGGAAGGAACCCGATAACGACCGAAGTCATCGCCACGCCGCCGAGTTGCACGCCGGTCCCCAGCAGGAAGAAGTAGACGATGTTGCCCACGAAGCTCATCCAGGTGAGCGCGCGCCACTCCTGAAATCCAAGGGTCGCTACGATCGCGCGCCAGCGCGGTGCGATCAGAAGCGCCGAGATCAAGCCATAGGTGATGTAACGCGCGACCGCGAGTTGGAACGGTGTGAAGTCGCGCGTGAAACTCGGGGCAATGAATACGATGCCCCACACCGCGCCCGCGGCGGCGCCGCACGCGATACCCAGCCAAAGACTACGCGTGCTCATCTCCGGCTCCACATCCCCGCGTCGCCGACGACGAGCGCCGCGCCGGGCGGCGGCGCCCCTGCGCCTTTTGGGACCATGACTTTCAACGTCGCCTCGAACAAGACGGCCGCGCCCGGCGAAAGATACAGCCGCATCGCGCCTTCCGCCGCGACCTCGAACAGGGCCGCGTTCCGCGGCTGGCCGGCGCGCTCGAAAGTTTCCGCAAACGCGATTTTAAGGGTCGCGGCGGCGTCCGGGCTCACGTCGAGGCGTTTCCACGTCATAATGCCGAGTCTTATGTCAGCCGTGAGGGGCCGGCGACAGCAAAAACCAACCCTATCCGGCCATTTACCTCGGGCTTTCTCGCGCTATAGTAGAGACTGGAGATGGGAGATGGGACGAGGATGACGGTCGGTTCTGGGCTGCGCGGGTCCTTTCCGCTCACAATCGAATCCATAGACAAGGAATTGAAGTTCATCGCCCCGGGCACTTTCGGTCTCGGGGTGCTCGGCCACGACGGCCGCTTCATGATGCTCTATGTAGGCCGGTCCGATTCCGACGTCCGCAAGGCGCTCAAATCCTTCGTCGGCAAGGCCAATCGCTTCAAGTTCGAGTATTACGACGATCCCGAGCAGGCGTTCCTCAAGGAATGCGAGCTCTTTCATTTCATGAAACCCAAGGCGAATAAGACCCATCCGCAGCGTGCGGACGGCATGCCCTGGCGCTGTCCGCATTGCGGAGCCTATTGAGGCTCTAGAAGGGTTTTTTGCCCATTCCTGAGCGCGCTGCCGGGTGATACATACCTAAGTTATGTCCAGCGGTTCCAACGCCTCAGCGCAGATGAAGCAGCCGTCCGCGGCGTTGGTCCGCGCCGTGACGCGCATGCTCGGTCCGCTCGTGCGGTTGCTGATTGCCCGCGGCATCACCTTTTCTTACCTGTCCGGCCTTCTGAAGACCGTCTATGTCGCTGAAGCGCAAAAGTCGCTGGCGGCGGCCGGCGAAGTGCCGACGGTCAGCCGTCTGTCCATCGTAACGGGCCTCCAGCGCAAGGACATCAACCGGATTCAAAGCGAACCGCCGCCGGAACGGAGTCCGCCCGCCGCCGTGTCGCTGGGCGCGCGTCTCATCGGCATCTGGACAGGCGACCGCAAATTCCGCACCGCCAAAGGCGCGCCGGCGCCGCTGCCGCGCTCCGCGAAGGCCGGCGCCGCGTCGTTCGACACGCTCGTTCGCAGTGTCTCCACGGACGTTTCGCCGCGCGTCATCCTCGACGAATGGCTGCGCCTGGGTCTCGTCGCTATCGATGCGAATGAACAGATCCGCCTGAACGCTGGCGCGTTTGTTCCGCAGCGCGGCTTCGACGAGAAGGTTTATTTCCTGGGCCGCAACGTGGGCGATCACATCGCCACCGTCGTTCACAACGCGCTCGGAGAGGGCGAGCCGCATCTCGAGCGCGCCGTTTATTACGATAAGCTCACCGCCGGCAGCGTGCAGAAGCTGCAAGCCCAAGCCGCGGAGCTCGGCATGAAGACGCTCCTTACGCTGAACAAGGAAGCGCTGAAATTCGCCGATGCCGACGAAGGCAAGAAAGACGCCACCTACCGCATGGCGCTCGGCATCTACTACTACCAGGGCCCCGACGAACCGCCGTCCGGCGATCCGGACAAGGCCAAATGACCAGAGCCTTGCGCCTTCTGCTCGGCGCGAGCGCGCTCGCCCTCCTGTCGTCCTGCGCGTCCGGGCCGCTTCCCTTCGCCTCGTGTAGTTTCACGCCGCCGGGGCCCCGCAGCCTCGATGCCCTTCAGCTTGTGTCGACCGATCGCGGCTTGGGCGGTAGCGGGATCAGTAGCGAAGACCGCGGGCTCGGAGGATCGGGCATCCGCGCGGGGATCATCGGCGTCGTCACCGGATTCGGTTCTCTGTGCGTCAACGGCTACGAAGTCGAGATCGACGAAACCTCCGTCGTGACGCTCGAAGGCCACCCCGCGACCGAGGCCGACATTCATCTCGGTCAGCTCGTCGTCATCGAAGCCGACCAGAGCGAAGGCAAGCTGCGCGCCGCCAGTGTCGATGTGCGCCTCGCGGCCATGGGCCCGGTGTCGGCCGTCAGCGCGGACGGAAAGACGCTGACCGTGCTAGGGCAAACGGTGCGTCTGGCGGATATGAGCGCTGAAGCGGCCGAGAAAGTCGCGCCCGGTGATTGGGTCGCGGTGTCTGGATTGCGCGATGCCAACGCCGTGATCGAGGGCACATCGGTCGTGCGTCTGCCGCAAGCCGGCACACATGCCATGGTCGCTGGCGTGGTTCGCGACGGCCGCGTGGCCGGGCTGGACATCGGCGCGTATAACGCCGCCCCCGGCGATGCGGTGGTTGTCGATGTGCGTCCCACTGATGGACGTTTCACGGTCGCGAGCGTGCGTCCGCAGACCGATGCGCGCTTTACCGCCGGTGTGCACGAGGTGTCGGTGCAAACTTTCGTGCCCGGCGAGCGCCTCATGGGCCTTCGTATTTCACCGACGGACGTCAGGCCGATCGCGGGACTGCCGGTTCAACTCGAAGGCCGCTTGGTCGTCGGCAATACCTTCGTGCCCAACCGGGTCATGATCCCGGCGCTTCCGCGCGATGGCCAGTTCGCGGTGCGCAATATTCTCATGGACCGCGAGACCATCCTCCGCGGCATCGTGCCCACCGGTCCGGTGCTGCCTGCGCTCGTGCCGCCGACGCTGCCCACGGAAACGCGGCCGCCCGCGCCGCCGTCCCCATAAAAAAATCCCTCCCGCCCGGAGGCGGAAGGGATTTGCGTTAGCCGCCGTCGACGGTGGTTAGAACCGCTGGCGATAGGTCAGCGAAATCGTGTGGCCGAGATAACCGCCGGCCTTCTCCGCATCATAGTCGAGTGAAAGCATCGACAGACGGCGCTCCCACGCCGCGCCGACGCCGCCGCTCATGATGTTGGCGGCCGGCGTCGCGCCTTGCAGCACGAACGGCACGCCGGTCCCGGACAGGATGTCGCCTGCTACGAAAAGCGCGCGCACCGTTGTCGGGTCGCGATTGAACTCATGCGCGTAGTCGACACGCGCGACCAGCGCCAGGGTATTGGCCGTGTTGAACTGCACGCGGTGTTCGGCGGAGGCGCCCGCGCCGCCGCGGATCGAGGTGAACGTGCGGCTGTCGTAGCGCAGGTCGACGGACGGGCCGCCGCCGTTTTCTTCATAGGAGTTGCGGAAGATGTTGTGGTACGCGCCGCGCAAATAAGCCGTCAGCACGGTGTTGCCGACGTTCGTGGCCGTACCCACATCAACAACGCCGCTCCACTGGTAACCCGGCGATTTGCCGTTGGTCTGGCGTTCGATCGTGTCGAAGGCCACCGTGCGGCCGTCGCTGTAGCTATTGAAGCTGTAGCCGAGCGTGCCCTGCACGTACGCGAAGTCGAAGTTGCTGCGGCCGTAGAAGTCGAGGCTGGTGGTGGACAGTTTCACGGCTTCAGTGCCGCGGTTCTTCTCTTGCGCGTTTCCGAAGGTCTGGCTGATGCTCATGCCGATGATGGATTCGTCGCCCATGATCGCGTCGACCCCGGCGGCGAGGCCCAGCGAGAACACATCATACCCCGGCGTCGCGCCTTGCGCGTCGCCTGAACCGAAGCTCGTCACGTTCTGCAGCCAGAAGCCCGAACGGAAACGGCCGAGCGGATCGGCTTTATTCGTCAGGAAGCCGCCCATGCGGCGCTGGATCGCGCCTTGCGACAGGCGGCGCGACGTCAGCGCCACGCGGCGCGCGGCGTCGCTGGTGTCCGGCACCATCTCGGCCAGCGCGGCCTCGAACTTTGACCGTTCGGTGTAGGCCGCCATGACGCCCGCGAATTCCGTGTCCTGGCCCAGTCCTGCGACCGAGCTGTCGTAGATGGACCCGAGGAGGGGGGACAGCCCAAGCTCCGTCGCCGTTCTCCGGGTGATCCGGTATTGCAGGATATTCGGGTTCGCGTCCGCCAGGCGGATCTCGCGCTTGTACATGACCGTCGAGCCGGGCTGCAGGCCGGCAAGGTCGGCGCCCAGCGTCAGCGACTGGGCTTCCATCAGGTTGACCGTGAACTGGTCGACGACGGCGCCCGTGATCGTGGTCTTCAAGGTCGTGCCGCTGTCCACGATGAGATTGCCGGCGGCCTTGAGGCCGCCGACCGTCTCGTTTAAGGCGTCGATATTGAAGTTGATGGTCGAACCGCCCGTGATCCGGCCATTGGTGAAGGACACGCCCGAAGTCGTCGGGATGGTGAGCGTGCTGCCGCTCACCTGTAAATTTGCCGTGCCGGTGCCAAGCAGCATCCCGCCTTCGAGCGTGCTGTTGGTCAATGTGACGTTATGCGCGCCGTCGCCGAGGTCGAGGGTGCCCGTAAGCGTGGTGTTCGCCAGCGACACATTGTCGTTACCCGCGCCCATGCTGACGTTGCCGAGCAGGACGCCGCCCGTGCTGTTCAGGGTGTCGGCGCCCGCGCCGAACAGCATGCTGCCCGCGAACGAGCCGCTGTTGCGCACTGTGACGCCCGTCGTGTTGCGGCTGACGTCCAGCGCGATGGCCGCGCCGGTGCCCTTGCGCGACGCGATGATCTGGCCATCGTTCTGCAGAGTCGTGAGCGTGCCCGAATAGTCGATGATGCCGTAGCCGCTGAACACGACGCCGCGCGAGTCGCCCTGGATCTTGCCGGTATTGATGATCTCCGGCAGGCGGCCGTTGGCCTCGACGATGATGCCGTACGCATCGCCGCCGCCCGAACCCGAGTTCCCGGTGTCCGCGTTTTCGCCCGAGTCCACCCCGCGCCCCAAGATCAGGCCGCTGTTGAACAACGTCGGCACCGTGGCGTAGTCACCGATCCGGATGCCTTGGCCGGTGAAATCGCGGCTGTTCGAGGTGATGTCGCCTTCATTGCGGAAGCCGCCGTCGAGCGTGGTGCGGTAGATCGTGCTGCCGACTTGCGTGCCGGTGATGTTCACGGCGCGCACGGGCGCTGTCGCTTTGGTCGCGGTTTCGACGGCGATATTGCCGCGCGCGATGATGCTGGCTCCGGTCGCGTTACCCGCGAGACGGCCGACCGTGATGTTCTGGTTGCCCGAAGGCCCACCCTGTCCGACGAAGAGGCCTTCGCTCGCGCCGCGGACGCTGATTTCCGAATCGCCCGGCGTACCAGCGGCGAGCTGCGTCGTCGGCTCCAGTTCTTTTCTGACGCCGTTGCCTTCGAGATAGATGCCGTTGACGTTGCCCGCGACCCAGATTGCGCGTCCGCCGCGCACGGCGGGGACGGCGGTCGAGCCTTCCGTCGTTGCGACCGCGCCGGTGTTGATGGCGCCGCGGTGGATGAGCGAGCCGCTCACGCCGCCGCCGGTGTAAATGCCGATGGCGTCCTGGCCGGTGGCGTCGATGCGTCCGCCGTTATTCATGTCGCCCGAGATCGCGCCGGTCGCCTTGATGCCGTAGGTGTCCTGGCGGGTGAGCTTGATGGCGCCGTCGTTGAGCAGCGAGCCATTCATGGTCGACAGGATCGCGATGCCGGTCGAGCCGTTGCCGCCAACCGTGAGTGTGCTGTTCGCGCCGCGCGTGATCGAGCCGTTGAAGGCGCCCGTGCCGCTGACTTCAATGCCCGTGCCCATCACATATTCCGGCCACAAGGCGCTCGATTGCGCGGGGCCGGGGAGGTTGATGGTGCCGTTGTCGACGAGGTTGCCTGTGATGCCGCCGGTGGTATTGACCAGTACGCCTAGCGCGCGGTTCTCGCCGGTGACTTCGACGGTGCCGTTATTGGTGAAGCTGTTGTTGCTGTCGATCGTAACGGCGGGTCCAGAGCCAACCTTGATACTGCCTTCGGGGGCAAGGGTGAGGTTCCCGGGGGCGGAGCTGTCGGCCCTGGACGTCGCCGCGGGGGTGGTTCGCGCCGTTGAGATCACTGCATCGCCGGCCTGGACGGCGGTGGAGGCGAGCGAACCAGCCACGGCCAACGAGACGTACGAGATACCCAGACCGAAACGCTTCTTAACGGACAAAACAGCCCCCTTTGCTCTCCATGGGTAAAATACCCATGATTATGGCATGACTAAGGCAGGGACCTCCGGCGCACGCCGGAAGGCGCCCGGCCCCCGAATCAGGCGGATATGTGCCACACGAGATCGAAACTGTCATTTTTCCCGAGCTACAATGGCCCAGATTTGAACGTGGGACCGCGAGGGGTATTCTGATGCATAAGGCTTTTTTGGCCGCCTTTTGTGCTTTAGCGCTGGCGGCCGGTAAAACCGTCGCGGCCGAAGGGCCGCAACACCTATCTACGGCCGAAGGGCCGCAAAACCCACCTGCGGCTGAGGCGCCGCCGAAGCTCATTGTCGCGGTTTCGGTCGACCAGTTCTCTGCCGACCTCTTCGCCGAATATCGGGGCCGTTTTACCGGCGGTTTCGCGCGCCTTTTGAATGGCGTGGTCTTCCCCTCGGGCTATCAGGGCCACGCGATGACCGAGACATGTCCCGGCCATTCGACGATTCTCACCGGCTCGCGCCCCGCGCGCACTGGGATCATCGCCAATACCTGGACGAACCCGCGCGCCAAGCGCGAGGACAAGATGATTTACTGCGTGGAGGATGAGACCGTCGAAGGATCGACGTCCTCCAAGACCACGATCTCGCTCGTACACATGAAGGTGCCGACTCTCGGGGATCGGCTGAAAGCCGTGACGCCGGAGACCCGCGTTGCCGCGGTGGCGGGAAAGGACCGCGCCGCCGTGACCATGGCCGGCCACAAGGCGGACGAGACCTGGTGGTGGCGCACCGATGCGTTCCAAAGCTACACGGGACGCCAGATGCCGCCCGCCATCGCCGCCGCGAATAAAGCGGTGAAGGACAGGCTCGCGGCCGCGCGTCCCGCCGCGGATTTGCCCGAGGTTTGCAAGGCTTACGACAAGGATGTCGTGATTTCGCCGAACCTCACCGTCGGACGCGGCCGTTTCGCGCGTCCCGCCGGCGATACGGCGTCCTATCCCGCGAGCCCCGATGCCGACGTGACGGTGCTTGAGACCGCGCTCGCGCTCGCGACGGAGATGAAGCTGGGCGAAGGTAAGGCGACGGACGTGCTCGCCGTTGGGATGTCGGCCACGGACTATGTGGGCCACTTCTACGGCACCGCCGGCGCCGAGATGTGCATTCATCTGCTCACCATTGATCAGGCCTTGGGCCGGTTCTTCGATGGACTTGACGCCACCGGCGTAGACTACGCCGTCGTGCTCACGGCCGATCACGGCGGTCACGATATCCCCGAGCGCAACAAGGAACGGGGCATTCCTGAAGGCGCGCGCATCGACGGAAGCCTCGCGGCGGCTGCTATCGGGAAGAAACTGGCTGAGGAATTGAAACTTGCCGGGCCGGTGCTGTGGGGCGACGCCCTGGGCCTCGGCGATTTCTGGATCGATCCGAAGCTCACCGAAGCGCAGCGCGCAAGCGTCTTGAAGCGCGCCGTTGCGATTTACAAGGATCACCCGCACGTGCAGGCTGTCTTCACGCGCGCCGAGATCATGGCGGCGCCGGCGCCGAAGACGCCGCCCGATGAATGGACGCTGCTTGAGCGCGCGAAGGCCTCTTATGATCCGCAGCGCTCGGGCGATTTCGTGATCATCCTGAAGCCGCGTGTGATGCCCGCGCTGCAATCGGCCAAGCCCTACACAACCATGCATGGGACCGCCTGGGACTACGACCGCCGTGTGCCGATCATCTTCTGGCGCAAGGGCATGATCCGTTTCGAGCAGCCGCTCGCGGTGGAGACCGTCGACATCCTTCCGACCTTGGCGGCCATGATAGGTCTCAAGATTCCCGCAAGCGAGATCGACGGTCGGTGTCTGTTCGGATGCGAGACGCGGTAAAACGTTACGTCGGCCAGAAGAACATGATGAGCGGGACGCCGGCCAATAGCACAATCAACGTGAGCGGCGCGCCGAGCCGCGCATAGTCGCCGAATTTATAACCCCCCGCCTGGAACACCATCGTGTTGCACTGGTGACCCGTGGGCGTGAGAAAATCGCAGGCCGCGCCGATGGATACCGCCATCAGGAAGGCGTCCGGATTGTAGCCCAGATCTTGCGCGAAACTGACGGCGATGGGCGCTAGGACCAACACGGTTGCCGCGTTGTTCAGGAACGGGGTCGCGACCATGGCGGCCACCATCATTAAGGCGATCATACTGTAGGACGGGAGGCCTTTGGCGGCCGCCGCAAGCCATTCGGCGATTTGATCGGCGCCTCCATTGCTCTGGATGGCCTCGCTCAATGGGATCAGCGCGCCCAGCATCACCAGGATCGGCCAATCGATGGCGGCATAGGCTTCTCGCGGCGTCAGGGCCTTGAACAACACCATGGCGACGGCGCCAGCGAAAAACGCGACCGCGACCGGAACCGCGCCGGTTGTTGCCCCGGCCATCGCAATGAACAGGATCGCAAGGGGAACGAGCGTGTTGGTAACCGATCCCAGCGGCACGGGCCGTTCGGCGAGCGGCAGGCAGCCCAAATCTCGCAAGCGGTCTGGCAATTCCGTGGGATCGCCCTGCAGCACCAGGACGTCGCCTTCGTGCAGGACAATATTGCGCAGGCGCTGCGTGAAGCTCCGGTCGCTCCGCGAAACGGCAAGAAGGTTGATGTTGTAGCGCGCATGAAGGCGAATGCGTCCCGCGGACTGGCCGACAAGAGGCGAGGAAGGACCGATGATCGCCTCGATGCTGCGCAACTCCTCGTCACCACTGCCCTGGGGCATGTCTCGATGGTGGCCTTCGACGACAAGGCCTGCGCGCTTGATGGCGGGCTGCAATGCGGCGGGTTTACCCACCAGGATGAAAACATCTCCCGGTTGGATACTTACATCGGGCAGCGGCGCGAGCGGGATGTCCTTGCGGAGAATCGCGGTAATCGTCACGTCAGCGCCGAGGTCCGCCATCAGCTTGGTGAGTGGTTCGCCCATGATCGGCGAGCCGTCGGGCAGGAAGGCCTCGGTGGAATAGTCCTGGATGTCGAGGACTTCATCGAGTGTCGCCGCGGGCTTACGGCTTTCAGGCAGAAGGCGGAACGCGACGAATAGATAAAGCGCGCCCAGAACCGCGATGGCGGCGCCGACCGGCATGAAATCGAACAGCGCGAAAGGCGTTCCGGTCGTTTCGGCGCGGAAGCGCGATACGATGATGTTCGGCGACGTCCCGATTAAGGTCATGAGTCCGCCGATCAAGGCCGCGAACGACATCGGCATCAAGAGCTGCGCTGGGGAGAGGCCCACGCGCGCGCTCATGCGCAGCGCGATAGGGATCATCAGGGCAAGCGCCCCGATATTCTTCACGAAGGCCGACAGCAGGGCCACCGCGGTCACCGCGAACATAATGACCGCATGCGGCGAGGTGATATGTGGCGCTACGCGCTGCAACACATATTCGGGCAGCCCCGAGCGGGCCACGCCCGCGCTCACAACCAGCGCGCTCGCAACGATGATTACGATGTCGTCCGAAAAACCGGTAAAGGCGTTCTTGAAGGAAACGACGCCGGTGGCGACTGCGGCGAGCAGCGAAAGAAGCGCGACGACGTCGTATCGCAGGCGCCCCACCACGAACAGGATCATGGTGCCGGCGAGAATGGCGAAGGAAAGGGTCTGTTCAGACATCATGGATCGGAAGCAGGCTCAAATCTGAAGGCGGTGGAGGCTAAAATGTTCCAGCTGACGCCCATAGGTCGTTCACGGACGCGCCGTTTTCCCGGATCGACCGGATGGTAACGGCATTGTCGCGTTTCGAGAACTTCTTACCTTCGCGGTCCGTCACCAAGCGATGGTGGGCGTAGGCGGGTACAGGCAGCGCGAGCACCGCCTGCAGCAGCCGGTG
The DNA here is from genome assembly GCA_041906145.1 of Rhodospirillaceae bacterium. Lineage (GTDB taxonomy): Bacteria > Pseudomonadota > Alphaproteobacteria > Rhodospirillales > Rhodospirillaceae > SHVO01. The sequence continues at coordinate 261,095 of JAYRJU010000002.1, forward strand.
CACGTGCGTGGCGGCGAACAGGTCTTCGCCGCGCGTGACGAGCGTGATTCCCTGGGCCGCATCGTCCAATGTGCAAGCGAGGTGGTAGCTCGCGGGCGTATCCTTGCGCCCGAGTACGACGTCGCCAAAAATCTCCGGTGTGGCTTTCTGGGTGCCGCGCGTCTCGTCATGCCATGTCAGCGCACCGGCGCCCTTCGCCGCCTCGTGCACGCGCAGGCGCAATGCATAGGGCGTGCCCTCGTTCTTCCGGCGTTGCTGCTCGGCGGTTGAAAGGTGCCGGCACGTCCCCGGATAAACCGGGCCTTCCGGCCCCGCATGTAGATGTGGCGCGCTGGCGGCGCCCGCGATTTCCCGCTGGATCTCCGCGCGCGTGCAGAAGCAGGGATAGATCAGGCCCCGCCGCTCCAGGTCCGCGAGCGCGCCGCTATATGTCTCGAAATGCTCCGACTGCCGGCGCACCGGTGTTTCCCAGGTAAGGCCCAGCCAGGCCAGGTCCTCGAAGATCGCGGTCTCGAATTCGGGCCGGCACCGTGTCCGGTCGATGTCCTCGATTCGCAGCAGGAAACGCCCGCCCGTGCCGGCCTTTTCCATGGCGAACCGCGCTGCGAAGGCGTGGCCGACATGTAAAAGCCCGGTGGGGCTCGGGGCGAAGCGGGTCGTTTCGTCAGCCATGAAATTTTTGCGTCGCGTCTAAAGCACGGGCGGAAAAGCCCTTTCTCGCCCTCATACCATATTTTGTATTTACCCCGCGCCCTGCTACACTCCGAGCGCTAGGGTTTGGGATATCAGTGGTGCTTTGCGTGTCGCTTGAAACCTGTCCAGCGTTGGTTCTGAACGCCGACTTCCGGCCTCTCAGTTACTTTCCCCTGTCGCTATGGTCGTGGCAGGAGACCATCAAGGCGGTCTTCTTGGGCCGTGTCCAAGTCGTGCAGGAATACGACCGACTGGTCCGCTCGCCGACCTGGGAAATGAAGCTGCCCAGCGTCATCTCGCTCAAAAAATACGCGCCGATGGAACGTTCACCCGCCTTCACGCGGTTCAACGTGTTCCTGCGCGATCATTTCAAATGTCAGTATTGCGCGACGCCGCACCCGACCAATGATCTCACCTTCGATCACATCATCCCGCGGTCGAAGGGCGGCCGCACCACGTGGCAGAATGTCGTGACCGCCTGCTCCGGCTGCAATCTCATCAAGGGCAACCGGCTGCCCCAAGAAGCGGGCATGTTCCCATCGTACAAGCCATACCGGCCGAACTCGCACGAGCTGCAGGAGATTGGGCGCAGTTTTCCGCCCAACTATCTGCACGAAAGCTGGCGTGACTATCTCTACTGGGATACCGAGCTGGATCCCGCTTAACGCAAGCCCCGCCGCTTCGCCGCCATCAATGCCGCGACGCCGACCGCCGCTGTCGCACTCACATAATAACTGGGCGCGGCGCGCCAGCCTGTTTCAGCGATCAGCCATGTGATGATGAACGGAGCGAAGCCGCCGAAAATCATGACGGCGACATTGTAGCTGAGCGAGCAGGTGGTTTAGCTCCGGTGATTGCGTCATTGTCTGGGCGTCGAGGTCGACTTCCCATACCGCCATCTTTCCAGCTTCGATCGCGAGCCGTAAGCGCTCCTCGCTCTCCGCCAGCGCCATCGCTGTTTCCGTATGGTCTGTGATGTCTTCGACCGTGCCCGAATGGCCTTCGGCGCCGCGATTCCAGATGCGCGCGGCGATCCATCGTTCTCCGCCGTTCTTCAGGATGCGGAATCGGCGAAGGATGGGGTCTTTTTGAATGGGAAGGTCATCGATCCCTTCGGCCCATGCGCGGTCATTTGAAAAAGTCGCTCTGACGAGCGCGGCAAGATCGACGGCGTGGGATGCTGTGAAGCCGAACACATCGCGCAGGCGCGGCGTGATAACGAATGTTTTCGTCTGCGCGTCCCAATCCCACGCGCCGGGAGCAGTCTCCTCAATCAGGCGCGCGAGCCTGTCGCTGCTTGCCGTACTGGAGCCGCTAGGGGTCATGCAATGTCCGGAAATTCGCCTGTTACGGTAATAAGCGATGCGCCTCGGCACTGCCAGTACAAAGCATTGGAATTATTGCGCGGAATACGTTTACTAAGGCGCGCCGGACAGCCAGCGATAAACGTGGCTTGTCCCAGGATAAGGTGGCGCTAACGGGGCGAACGGCGCGCGATCCAAAACAGGCCCATCCCGGCCGCGACGATGGCGGTGACGATACCCCAGGTGGCCAATGCCGCCTGGGTGCAGGCGGCCACGCACAAGACGAGCGCAATGCCGGGAATGATAAGGCCGCCCGGCGGCCGATATGCGTCTTCCTGCGCCTCCTTGGAAAGCGTTCGACGCAACTTCGGCAGCGCGAGGATGCACAGGATGTAAATCAAAATTCGCGCCAGCGAACTCGCTGCCGCCAAAAATACGAACGTGCTCGAGGCCGCGAAAACGAACACCGCCACACCGAACAAAAGGATCGAATTGTCCGGCGTCGCATATTTTGCATGCACGTGGCCGAACCACTTTGGCAGCCACTTGTTCTCGGCCAGCGAATACGTCATGCGCGGCGATGTCACCATGGCCGAGGCGACATTGCCCGCCACGGAGAAGATGGCGGTGAATGTGATCACCGCGGCGGCGGCGGGGCCGGCCAGCGCGGCGGCCGCGTCCGAAAGCGTTTTTCCCTCGGCGCCGCCGGCCGGCAGCACCGCGACAAAGACGAGGGTGAGCAGCCAATAGAGCAGAGCGGTGCCCGCGACCGTGACCACCAGGGCGCGCGGCAGCGAACGGCGCGGATCCTTCGTCTCGCCGGCGGTTACCAGCGCGGCTTCAAAGCCCACGAAAGCGTAGATGAACAGCAGCGCGGCCGTGCCCATCGCGCCCATCGGCGGGGCCGGGCCCGGTATCGCTGATGGGCCGATTGCGAACAAGCCCAGACCGGCCAGTGCCAGCAACGGGGTCAACTTCAGCACCGTGAAAATCGCGACGGTGCGGACACCTTGTTTTACGCCGACGACGTTGGCCGCCACGAGCGCCGCGCAGACGCTTGCGATGAACACGGTGCGCCCCGCCGCTCCCGCGATCCAGGGCCAGGACGGGCCGAGGTAGGTCACCACGACATTTATGTTCGCGGCGATGGCGGTCACGCGGCCCAGCCACAGCATCCACCCGGATGCGAACCCCGCGGCGGGCCCGAATGCGGTGCCCGCGTAGAGAACCGGGCCGCCAGAGTCGCGGAAGTAGCTCGCGAGTTCGGCGAATGACAGCGCGATCGTGATGAAAAACAATCCGACCGCGAGGAATAGCCACGGCGCCCACGCGCCGGTGATCGCTGAAACGGTCGCGGGCAGCACGAAAATGCCGGCGCCGATCATCCCGTTCAGCACCAGAAGCGCCGCGCCGAATGGCGTTATCGCGCGAAGAAGCGCTGATCCCCTGTCCGTCATGCTCCAGCGACTTCCCCTGAAACCGGATAGCGATTGCGACCGGTCTGTACATATTAGAGGACAATGATCCACCATTAGGCGGCTCGTTTGAAACACTCTTTCTAATTGAAGTTGAAACTCGTAGGCTTGGGTTATGCGGATACTCTACGCGGACGATCACTCCTTGATCCGGGAAGCCCTTAAGCCTCATCTCATGAAGCTGCGGGCCAAGACCGAAGTCATAGAAGCAGGTTCCCTGGACGAAGCCTTGCAGTACGCCAAGGACGTCGATTTGGTGCTGCTCGATCTCCAGATGCCTGGAATGAATGGTTTCGAAGGCTTCGACCGCATGAAGGCGGCGCTGCCCGAAGTCCCAATCGTCATCGTTTCCGGCTACTCCGACAAACGCACCATCAACGCCGCGCTCGAACGCGGCGCCTCGGGCTTCGTGCCCAAAACCGCAACCGGCAAAACCCTTATTCGCGCGCTGGAAGCTGTAATGGATGGCGAACGCTATATTCCCTCGTCCTTGCTCGAGGAAAACGATGCCCCTTCCATCTTCGATCAGACCGCCAGGCGGACGGGGCCGATCGAGGACAGCCCGCTCAATAAACTGACCGAGCGTGAAGCTGAAGCGCTGCGCCTGCTCATCGCGGGCAAGACCAATAAGCAGATCGCCATCGCCCTGGGCCTCCAGGAGATCACGGTGAAGATCCACTTGCGGAATTGCTACAAGAAGATCGGCGCCACCAATCGCGCCGATGCCGTACGCCTTGCCTACGAGCATGGCTGGCGTGTGCCGGGTGAAAACCAAATCTAGAAAGAGCGGGCCGCGCGGCAGCCGCTCTCCTGATCCTGCGTATTTCCAGGTTCAATCGCTCTAATACTAACGGTTAAGGCTGTACCCCTGCGGTTATACCCCCGCAGCGCCCGGTAACCCTTCTGCTCGCGTGTTCCGGCGCGCCGCATCCCCTACACATGGGTCTCCACGCAACAACACTCGCAAACGGAGTTACCCATGTCTGTCGATACCACCATGAACGTTCTGATCGTGGACGATTACGCCACCATGCTGCGTATCGTCCGCAACCTTTTGAAGCAGATTGGCTTCAATAACGTCGACGAAGCCAGCGACGGCGCCCAGGCGCTGCAGATGATGCGCCTCAAGAAGTACGGCCTCGTCATCTCCGACTGGAACATGGAACCGATGACCGGCATCCAGTTCCTGCGCGAAGTCCGCTGCGACGACGGCCTGAAAGAGACCCCGTTCATCATGGTCACTGCGGAAAGCAAGACCGAGAACGTCGTCGAAGCCAAGAAGGCGGGCGTGTCCAACTACATCGTGAAGCCGTTCAACAGCGATACCCTGAAGGGAAAGATCGCCGGCGTCCTCGGCCAGTTCTAACCGCTGAATGTCGCGCACGGTGCACCATGTCCAATGTCAAAGCGGGTCTTGAGACCCAAATCCGAAAGGCTCTTTCGGAAAAAACGATACCGCCGCAACTCGGCGCCGTTGGCAGCAATGTCGGCACGCTGATGTCGAGCTGGCCCTCCGATAAGGGGCTGTACGTCGAGCTGAAGCGTCTGGCCGCTTTCATCGAACAGACCAAGGCCGAAATCGCTGCCCTGCGCCCTGATGAAGTGAAGCTCGCGTTCCTTCCGAAGGCGACCGACGAACTCGACGCGATTGTGAAATCCACCGCGGAAGCCACCAACCGCATCATGGACGCGGCTGAAGTCATCAGCGGTGTCGCCGACAAGATCGACGCCGAAGGCTCCGGCAAGCTCATGGACGCCGTGACCTCGATTTACGAGGCTTGCTCGTTCCAGGACATCACCGGTCAACGCATCACCAAGGTCGTCACGACCCTCAAAGTGATCGAAAGCCGTATCGACCAGATGATCTTCTCGGCTGGCGCCTCCGGTGAAGTCGTCGTCCCAATCAACGTGCAACCGCCGCCAGGCATTGCTTCTGACTCCGATCTCCTCAATGGGCCGGCGCTGCCGGGACAAGGTCGCAGCCAGGAGGAAATCGACGCGCTTCTCGGCTTTTAGGAAACCAATATGAGCGCCGCCGCCGCTACCTCAGCACCTGCAACCGATATCGATGCGGAAGATCGCGACAGCCTGCATACGCTGTCGCTATCGCTGATCCCGGTGGCGCACCCGGCTATCAAGCGCGCGCGGATCATCAAGAACACCCGGCTTGAAAGCGTCATCGAGGTCTTCAAGGACCGAGAAGCCGGCAGCGGCCAAATTGATATCGAGAAGATTCCGGGTGAGTTCGGTTGGCCTGCGTCGCCGCCGCACCCGGATTTCGTCCTGCTGCGTAAATTAGAGTTGATGCCCAGCTACGATGTCTATTCCTTGCGTGTCGCGCTCCGGGCGCATGGCATCGCGGTCAACGAGACCGCGCTGAAACTGTCGCCCGATAAGACGCGTGAGCTCGCGCGCTACATGAAAAGCTTCACGCGCCCGTTGTTGCTGCAAATCTACGGCGGCGAAGCGGAAGGCATTGAAACGCTTGAGGACGTGGTCGCGATGTTCCGCGATCCCGACATCGAGCGCGCCCGCAAGAAGTTGCTGATGATGGCCGCCAAGCTCGGTCTCAATATCCAGGATATCCCGCGGTTCCTCGAGGATTACGCCGACATCTTCCTGTCGCTATCTTATTACCGCCAGTGTCTCGATCGCATCGCGCCGATCGTCGAGGACTTCCTCGATTCGATGAAGGATCTGCGCAAGAGCTACCAGATGCGCACGAATCAGCAGTTGATGCTCACCTGCGATGAGATGGAGAAGAACTTCACCGAGCTCCTGACCTCGGTCACGGGCCGCCTCGAAGCCTTCAACCGCCATACAAAGGATATGTGGGACAACCTCTCCGCTGAGAAGTTCCGCAAAATCGAACGCATCATCAAGGCGTATCATATAACGATGGGCGGCATTCTATGCGCCCTGACCGTGAAGATGGATGCCTGGGCCGGTATGTTCCCGAAACGGAACATGGGCGGGCCTGTTCGCCGCGCCGACTTTATAATGACCGATATAAAACATGGGCTTAAGCGCATTCGCGACCTGGAGCGTAAAGCCCCGTCGATGGCGGAGCTGAACTAGCGTTAGAATAGCCCTGGGACTTTTGGGGTATGGGTTTTGGCGACATCGACAAGCGACCGGCGGCCGCACCGGTTATGGCTATACGCGTTTCTCTCGCTCGGCATTCTCGGCGCTATCGTTGTTTTTGCGGGGAATACGCGCAGCAGAAACGCCGCTTTGGAATTGGAATTCGCGCAGGTTGGCGAAGCTGCCGCGCGCCTGCCCGCCGCTCTTTCGGGCGTGCTCCTCCTCGGCGCCGAACGCGCCGACGCCGAAACGAGCGAGGATGAAGTTCGGCGCGTGGCGGCCGCGCGCAATCGCCAGGCCACAGCGGTACAGCTCGCCAACGACCTTCGCATCCTCGAGGGCTTCCTCACCGACGCGGCTCCGCGCGAGGCGCTGGCCAAGCTGGCGGCCAATGTCTACCGCGCCCGCGACGTCATTGCAGAACATGACAAGCTTGCCGAATCGCTCGGTGAATACACCACCACCGGACTGCGCTTTGAGTTTCGCGGCGCCAGCAAGGCTCTCGACGCCGAGCTCGCCAAGACCGGGAATATCATCCCCTTAAGCCGCCTTCTCGATCTCAAGGCGTCCAACGATGCGTTCTTCGGCGGCGTGGGCACGGAGGCGCAGGCAAACGCCTTGGCCACGCTCGCGGCCGTGACCCGCGACGTCCGCGCCGCGCCGCTGCCGGCCGCCGGCCGTGCGCGCCTGCTCGCGATCCTCTCGGCCTATGAAGCGGCCTTCCAACGTTTGTCGGACAGCCTGATCTCGATCGCGCGCGTCGGCAACGAGCTTGAAAGCTTGTTCGTCGATTCGACGGATGTCGTAGATGTCGTCCTTAAAACCGTCTCCGAGCAGCTCGCGCAGGAACGTCTTGAGCGCGGGCGTTTCACTAATGAGGCGCTGATTGCCGCCGGCCTCCTTCTGACCATCGTCGTCTCCGGTTATATCTGGTTGTCCTTGCGCACCGCCGACCGGCTGCAGCGCCGCGAGAACGATTTGCGCGAGACCGGCGAGAGGATGCGCGATCTCGCCCGCGTGACCTCCGACATTTTCTGGGAAGTCGATGCCGACGGATATGTGCGCAACATCGACGGTCCCGGCACTTTCGCGGCCTGTTATGGGCCGCGCATGCTGGGGCACAGGTTTCACAATGTGCTTCAGGACCTCGGCGTCCAGTTCTCGGAGAGTTTCGATCTCGCCACGCTGTGGGGAAAACGCGAGCCGTTCCGCGACCTCGAGTACAAGGTCGTCATGCCCATTTCCAGACAGGTGTCCTGGTATACGCTGTCGGGCCTGCCGGTTTTCGACACGCAGAATAACTTCACCGGTTACCGTTGCGCCTCAAAGGACATCACTCCCGCGAAGCAGCTATTCCTCGAGCGCGAGGAGTTCCGCAACCAGCTTTCCTCCACCTTGAGCCATCTCCCCGCTGCCGCTTTCCGCATGGAAGAAGGCGAGGGTGGATTGATGCCGAAGTTCGTGTCTCACAACGCCGCAGACGTGGTGGGTGTGCCGGCGGAAGAAATCTTGTCGCGCGGCGGTGAATCCGCCTTTTTCATTCACGAGGACGACCGCGAGCGTTTCGACCGCGAGATTTCCGAGGGGCTCAGCACGCGCGGGTCCGCCAGTGCGCGCGGACGTATCGTGCAATCCGACGGCGCTATTCGCTGGATCCAGGCGCTTCTGCGCCGCACCGAGGGGCCGGACAACACCGGCACGGTGGACGGGATATGGATCGATGTAACGGGCGATGAGCTGAAAACGCGTCAGATGCGCGACGTCGAGGCGGCGGTTCAAGCCGCCAGCGACGGCATCGTCATCTTCGGGCCAGACAACGCCGAGGTAATTTATGCAAACGCCACCATCTACCGCACATTCGGCTCGCCAAGCGATAAACCCTTCAACATCGATTTGATTCGTCCGCAGCTGCGCATGACGGACGAGGAACTCCTCACCATGCGCGCGAACATGATGGAGGGCGTCGCGCGCTCGGGCAGATGGATGGGCCGATTGCAGATTATCCGCGTCGACGGATCGATTGGCACCGTATTCGTGCGCGTTTCTGGACTCAGCGACGGACGCTATCTGCACGTCCTCACCGACGTCACCGAGGAAGAGACACGCACCCGCCAGCTCCGCGACATCGGCGCCGCGATCGAAGCCGCAGGGGATGGCATCATGTTCTTCGCCAATGACGGCTCGCTCCTCTTCGCCAACGCCAGCGCGCATCGGATCTTCGACGTGCCAAACGGCGCCGATCTTCTCGAATTCCGCCATCGTCTCGGGATGAACGACGAGTCCGCGCGCAACACCCGCGAAGCGATCCGCGAGGCCGTCGCGCGCAACGGTCAATGGGCGGGCGGTTTCACGGCCCGGCGCAGCGACGGTGCGGAAGTGCCGCTCTTCGTACGGGTCAGCGGCGGTCTCGACGAAGGTAAATTACTTTACGTGATCTCCGACATGACCGCGCTCACGCAAGCGCGCATGGAATTCGAACAGCAGCTTGAACGTACGCGCGAACAAAACGCGCTCGTCGCGCGCGCGCTGGACTCGGTGCAGGACTACATTTGCATCGAGGACCGCGATGGCAAGCTCACCTATATGAATCAAATCACGCTTGAGAACTTGGGCTGCACCCTTGAAGAAGTCGTGGGCACCTCGTTCTTCTCGAATGCTCGCGTCAAGTACGACGACAATGAGCGGCTCAAGCGCCAGATCACCGCGGGCCTCGCCAGCGATGGCACCTGGACCGGCGAGCTGCGCCTGACCCGGCCCAACGGCCGCCGCCAGATCTTCGATTTGCGAGTCTACAGACTGGCGGACGGCGGCGCGCTTTATGCGGCGACCGATATCACCGTCCAGCGCCTCGCCCTGACCGAGGAAACCAAACTCAAGCAGCGTCTCGCCGATGCGGAACGCATGGAAGCCATCGGCCGTCTCGCCGGCGGCATCGCGCATGATTTCAATAATATCACCGGGGCCACCCGCGCGTTCGCCGACCTTCTGGTGGACGACCTGCCGCCGGATTCCGTCCAGCGGACATACGCTGAAAGGATCGTGAACGCCTGCCGCCGCGCCAGCGAACTCGTGAAGGAAGTGATGACCTTCTCGCGCGCTGCGCAGGCCGAGCGGCGCCCGCTCGATATCACGGCGGTTCTTGCCGAGGGGATCGACATCCTGGCGGCGAAACGGCCGCTGCACATCGCACTCGATTTCCAGAAACTCGACACCGCCGCAGTGGTCGAGGCCAATGCGGGCCAAGTCATCCAGGTGCTCGTCAACCTCGTGATGAATGCTTTCGACGCCATTGAGAGTAGCGCAGGCCACGTCAATGTGCGGGTTGAGCGCATGAGCGTGCTGGCGATGGCCTTGGAACGTACCGATCCCGGCTTCCGCGAGGAACGCGATGAGGCGGGCCCCGTCTTCCGTCATGGTCAGGGCGTGCTTGAAACCGGCGTCGAATATGTCCGTCTCACTGTCGAGGACAGCGGGCCGGGCATGGAACGCGCGACCCTCCAGCGCATCTTCGAGCCGTTCTTCACCACAAAGGGCCGCGACCGCGGCACGGGGCTGGGCGTGCCGGTTGTTTCCAGCATCGTCACCGCGCACAATGGCATGATGCAGGTCTATACGCGCCGTAACCGCGGCACGGCGGTGGCGGTCTATCTGCCGGTCAGCAACAAGCTATCGCTTGCGGTCGAGGAAAAGCGTACGGAGCATAATCTCCGGGGCAATGAACGCATCCTGGTCGTGGACGACGAAATTGACCTCGCGGACGCGATCTCCATCGGCCTGACGCGTCTGGGGTATGAGACCGCGCCGGTCTATACGCCGACCGAAGCGCTCTCATTGTTCGCCGAAGCCCCCGGCAGTTGGGACATCCTGATCTCGGATGAGGTCATGCCCCACATGAAGGGCTTGCAGCTCGTCAAGGAAGTGCGGGCTCTCTGCCCGGACATGAAGATCATCCTTTGCACCGGGCACAGCGAGGCGGCCAACGAGGAGACGGCCCGCATGGCGGGCGCGAACCTCTTCCTCCACAAGCCGGTGACGGCCGAGGAGCTGGCGCAGGCCGTCCGCAGCCTGATCGATGGCTAGCGCGGCGCAGCGGTCGCCCCGGCCGGCGCGCTTAGGTCGTCGGGCCACGGCTAATACCTTTGCATAGGCTTCGTAACGGAACCTTAAACCTCCTCGCTCGGGTTTAACCCGTCCGCTCACAAGCTTTGTGACAGCCGCTTTCTTATGGTCTGCGCAACTTCGGCGTTTCCCCACGCACGGAGGAAAAAAGGCTATCGAAGAAAGGAAGCCCCCAATGAGTCTCGCCCACATCCCATCCGCCAAGGCGGGTTTGTTTAAACGCCTCAGCATCGGCCGCCAATTGGGCGTGATCGGTGTTATCGTACTGTCCGGCCTCGGCGTCGTCTCGGCTGTCGGCATTGGATCCAACTACCTAGCCGTCCAAAGCAACGACGAGCAGGGCGTTATCCTCAAAAGCCGTGATACGGCTAATGCCATGAAGCTGGCCTTCGCCAGTGTCAGCGCTGTTGGTAAGTCGTTCGTCATCAACACCAAGCAGCAGACCATCGAAGATTTCGATAAGGGCGCCGCTCAGGTGAGGGAATACACGCAATTTCTGGAAGCCGCGTTGACCGTGCCGGAAGCCAAGAAGGCCGCCACGGGCTTCGCCGACGAGTTCCAGCAGTATGACGCCGCTTTCGAGAAGATCGCGGAACTGCAGAAGCAGGTCGGCCTCACGGTCGATGAAGGGCTGATGGGCAAGATGCGCGGTGATGCCGCGGCCATCGAAAAGCTCGTTGGAACGACCAAGAACGACGCGCTTCTTGTCGACATGCTCCAAGTGCGCCGCGAGGAAAAGGATTTCATCGCGCGTCTGAAGACGGAATATGTGGATGCGCACCGCGAAACGTCTCAGGCGTTTCGCCGTGCTGTCGCCGTTTCCGGAATCTCCGCTGGCGCCAAGGCTGAAATCACGGAGAAGTTCGCCGCCTACACCGACAGCTTCGAAAAGCTGGCCGTCGCGAAGCTTGCGGTCGCGCAGGCAACGGCGGAAATGGACGCGCAGTACGCTGAGTCCGTGCCGCTCCTCGATGAAGTCGTCGCGGTTGTTGAAGCGGATTTGAGCAATGCCATGGACGCGCAGACCAGCATGATGCAGATGGCGTCAATTTTCATGATCGTCACCTCGCTCGGCATTCTTGTGGCCGCGGTCAGCGTTCTGCTCATCGTCGGCCGCGCCATTAGCCGTCCGGTGCAAAGCATGACCGACGCCATGAGCCGTCTGGCCGAAGGCGATAAGACCGTCGCCATTCCGGGCACCGAATACCGTAACGAAATCGGCGCCATGGCCTCGGCGGTACAGGTGTTCAAAGATAACATGATCAAGGCGGACGAACTGGCCGCCGCGCAGGAGACGGCCCGTAAGGCCAAGGAACTTCGCGCCGAACAGGTTGCTCAGCGTACGCGCCAGTTCGACAACGTCGTGCGTCTGTCTCTCGGCACGGTCGGTTCAGCCAGCAAGCAGATGGAAGCTTCGGCCTCCACCATGCAAGCTGTCGCGGAAGAAACCAACGCGCAGTCCGCTGCCGTCGCCGCCGCTTCCGAGCAAGCGTCGTCGAACGTGCAGACCGTCGCCGCCGCGACCGAAGAGCTCACCAGCTCGATCAAGGAAATCGGCCGCCAGGTGACGCAGTCCTCGCAGGTGTCGGCGAAGGCCGTTACCGAAGCCAATAAAGCCAAGGATATGGTGCGTGGTCTCGACGACTCCGCGCAGAAGATCGGCAAGGTCGTCGCGCTCATCACCGATATCGCCGAACAGACCAACTTGCTCGCCCTCAACGCCACCATCGAAGCGGCGCGTGCGGGTGAAGCGGGCAAGGGTTTCGCGGTGGTTGCTTCTGAAGTGAAGAACCTCGCCAACCAGACCGCGAAGGCCACGGAAGAGATCGCGGCTCAGATCAACGACATCCAGGGCGCCACCAAGTCCTCGGTCGGTGCAATCGAAAGTATCTTCGAGACCATCGGCCAGATTGACCAGATTTCCACCACCATCGCCTCGGCGATCGAAGAACAGACCGCTGCCACGGCTGAAATCGCGCGCAACGTCGAGCAGGCCGCGGCGGGCACGCAGGAAGTCTCCTCGAACATCACCGGCGTCACGAAAGCCGCCGGCGAAACGGGGCAGGTCTCCGCGCAGGTGCTTGAAGCCGCGAAGGAACTCGCCACCCAGTCCGATAGCCTGCGCAGGGAAGTCGACGGCTTCCTCGCGGATATCAAAGAAGCCGCATAAGCACGATCGTGTCCGGCTCCTTCCACGGGAGGGAGCCGGCACGTGACGGCTCTGAGCCATCTCAGATTGCGGCGCGGCCTAAAGATCGACCTGTTTCCTCCTCCACGAGGAAACAAGGAGCGGCCGATGGTAGCGCTGTTCGCCGGCGGCCTAATACTCCGGTACTAATACTTTCGGTTAGGGTCCCCAAACTTCTCCCCCGCTGACTTCTTCGGATCCGCCGTCTAATCTGATCGAAATCAAGGCGGCGCGCGAAGCGCGGCAACCTAAAGCGCCTTCAGAACGATGCGCATCTGCATGCTGTCTACACGCGGTTTTTTCTCTTAAACGGGAGAGACGACGTTGGGTGAATGCTCGTGAAGGCGGAAAAGACCCACGGCTTCGGGGTCGATAGTAAATTGCTCTAACCTCTACGCGTATCGAGGGGAGGTTCGTTGATGGGGGGGCGCGGCGAGGCGCAGCAAGCGGCAAGGACCTGGTGGGATAGCCAGGGACTGCTGCTATTTTTGGCGGCGGTGGTGCCCTATATCCTCACCAACGTTTCGCAATCGATGCGGGGCCTTCCGATTGTGGTGACCTCCGTCGGCGTGTTCCCTGGCATTTGGAGCGTGGCCGAGTGGACGGTGACCCGTCAACGCAGCGCGCAGACTCGTCCGGCCTCCACGATCTTCCTTGCGGCGGCGGTCAGCTATCTGCTCGGTGTCGGCATTTATGCCGTCCTTGAGTACGCGAAAGTTTCCGCGAAGTACCCTAGCTCGGCAGACTTCTTCTTTCTGCTCGTCCCGGTTTTCCTGGTCGCGGGACTATTCTGGTTCCGCCCGCAAGGCGAGCGCTCGGGCTACGGGCTCCTGCAGTCCGCGAACCTGACTCTGGTCGCCGCGACGACCGCCATGCTCGCGGTCGTCAGTATCGCGCCTTTGCTCACGCACTCGGGGGAATCATTCCTCTACGTCGCGACTACCATTGCCTACTGGGCGGTGTCTTTCGCCGCGGCAGGCTTCGCAGTGCTTTTCCTTTCAAGCTTCAAGTGGCGCGAGGAAGCGCCGGTCATTCTTCTGCTGGCGGCCGCCCTGGTCGTGTTCACGATCGGCGTTATCCCATACACATTTGACCTTATCGGAAACTCTTATAAGGAAGGCACTTGGTACGAAAGCTTCTGGTACATCACGCCTTGTATTCTTGCCCTCGCCGCGCGGGCCCATCGCCGGGTGGCGCCGGCGGTGCAGGTGTCCTCCGACATCGCGTTGCGCTCGCCCCGCGCCCTGCCGACGGTGATCATGGGCGTGACGCTGGTGGCTCTGGGTGTCAGTGTCGCGGATGATTTTGCCGGATTCCCCGGTGATCTCATCGTGGCGGCCTCTGTTTTTGCCGCGATCGCCGTTCTTCTGCGCGAGCGGGCGGTCAAGCGCATCGAGGACAGCCTCGAGGACCGGTTGCAGACCGCGCTTCAGCATGCCCGGACCAACGAAGTGCGCTTCAAGCACTTTGCCTTGTCGTCGTCGGATTTCTTCATTGAAACCGACGCGAACTTCGTGATTTCGCGCATGGCGTCGGCGGACGACAGCGCGCCTGCGGTTCAGCCGGAATGGCTGGTGGGACGCAACCTTTTGGCGCAAGGCATGGAAGGCGCGCTTGAGCTCGATCCGCCGCTGGAACGGGTGAGGCGCTCGCTGACGGCGCACGAGCACTTCAAGGATTTCGGCTACAACCTTGTCGGCCCGCAAGGGCGACGGCTGTGGCGCCGCTACAGCGGCACACCGTTCTTCGATGCCAACTTCCAGTTTCTCGGCTACCGCATCGCCATCCGCGACGTCACCAGCCAACGCGAACTCCAGCTCGAAAGCGAGAGCCGGGCCGCCGAACTCGCGCGCGTTGTGCGCGCTCTCGATTCGGTGTTGGAAGCCATCATCATTCTCGATGGCGCCAATCGCATCGTCTATCTCAATACCGCCACGATGGGCTTAAGCCATACACCGGACACGCTCTCCGGATTGGGCCGCTCGTTCCAGGAGGCCTTCCCGGGCCTCGTCATGCAATATCCCGGCCTCATCGACGAAATTAGACGCGATCTTGCCCGCCTGGGCGCGTGGCAGCGTGAGTTGTGCGTCGCGCTCCCGGGCGGCGGTGAAGCCTGTTTCGATTTCCGCGCCGCGGCGCTCGTGGACGGCGGCATGATCCTTGCGGCCCCGGATATCACCGAACGCCGCCACCGTGAGCGCAGTGAAAGCATTCTTACGCAGAAGCTCGCGGAAGCGCAGAAGAACGAGGCCATCGGCAAACTCGCCGGGTCTATCGCGCACGATTTCAACAATATCATCGCCGCGATCAAATCCTTCGCCGAACTTATCGTTCACGACCTTCCGGCGGACAGCGTTGATCGCAATTTCGCGGTCCGCATCGTCGGCGCCAGTGACCGGGCGGCCGAATTGGTCCGGCAAATCCTTCTTTTCGCCCGCGCGGGCAATGCCGAGAAGCGTCCGACGTCCTTGAAGGCGGTGCTGGACGAACTTCAGAGCACGCTGATGCGAAGCTTGCCGCGCCATGTCAATTTTCGGGCTGAGCCGCCCGAGACCGACGCGGTCATCGAGGGCAATGCGGCGCAGCTCCTGCGCGTGTTCATGAATCTCTGCGTCAATGCCGCCGACGCGGCCGCCACCGCCACCGCCGGCGGCGAGGTGCGGGTCGAATGTCACCGGGTGATCCCGCAGCCGGAAGACGTCGAGGGTTTCGTCCCGGGCTGGGTGGAATTGCCGCAACGGGCCGGCGGCAACGGCGCGACGATTTACCGCTATGTCTCGAACCCACCCGTCCCCGGTAAATCCTATTATCGCGTGACCGTGCTCGATACAGGCGCCGGGATCCCCGAAAGCGTGCAACCGCGCCTGTTCGAGCCTTTCTTCACCACCAAGGAAAAGACCAAGGGAACGGGTCTGGGGCTGCCGGTCGTGAAAAGCATCGTCGATGCGCACGGCGCGGGGATCGTAATTGTCACCTCGCAAAGCTTCGGCACCGCGTTCAACGTCTATTTTCCGGCGTCGCCCGCGACCTTGCCGGAAGCCGCCATTGCATCCAAAGAGATCAAGCCCGCCGCCGGGTCGGAGAACGTGCTCGTGGTGGACGACGAGGTCGATGTCGCCGACGGGTTGGCTTTCGCGCTCCAGCGGGTCGGTTATCAGGCCTCGTCCGTCTATGGGCCCGAGCAGGCCCTGAAGGCCGTCGGTGAAAACCCCAAGGCTTGGGACATCGTGGTGACAGACCAGGTCATGCCGGCCATGAAAGGCCTGCAGCTCATCCCGCGCCTCAAGGAACTCAACGAGGATCTCGATATCATCCTGTGCACGGGTTTCAGCGATTCCGCCACGGAACAGCGCGCCATCGAGGCCGGTGCGGCGGCCTTCTTCTTCAAACCGGTCGCCTCGGAAGTCATCACCGAAACAATCCGCCGCCTGCGGCGAGACCGCGCTTAAAGCGCGCGGAAGTCGCGCGTCTCCGCCGGCCTTGCCAACCCTCTAGTCCCGGATTCACGGCGGGAATCGGCCCGCGCGGGACGGCGTGGATGCGCCTCCGTAACCGCGGCGGCTCTAATACCTTTGGCTGATCGCCCAACAACTTCTGCGCCGGCCGCTTAAACGTTCCCACGTCTGACTCTTCCTTACCAAGTCCTTACGGTGAGATTGCCTCAATGGGGGCATCGGAATTCAAATCCAATCGCAGGAGAGTGACGTGAGCGCACTTACATCGACGATCAAGGGGAAGTTGCTTGGCATCTTCTGCTTGATGTTTTTCCTTTTCGCCGCCTTTGCCGGCATTTCCACCTACACCGCGCAACAGCTGAACGCGCAGTCCGATGAGATCTCCGGAGTTTGGCTTGCGGGCACTGAAATCCTCGGCCGCATGAAGTCTGAAGTCGCAGAACTGCGGATTAAGCAGGCCCGTCACATCATGGAACGCTCGGCCGCGCAGTGGGATAAGACAGAACAGAACCTCAAGGACATCAACGCTCGCGTCGAAAAGATCGAGAACGAATACGAAGCCACGATTATTTGGGAAGAAGACCGCAAACTGTTCAACGAATATAAGCAACACGAAGACAGCTATTTTGCTTCGCTCGCCGAAACGGTGGCAGCTTCGCGCGCCAACAACGACGAAGCCGCCGCCGACGCCTTCGTCGGTAAGAGCTTCGAAACATATACCGCAACTAACAAGGCGCTTGACGGTCTGATCAGCCTCAATCAGCGCGGCGCCGCTGCAGCGATCGAACGCGGCAATAGCCTGTATGACACATCGCTCTGGGCCATTACCGGCGCGATCGCGCTCGTCGTCGGTATCGTTGCGTGGGCCACCTTATTCGCTAGCCGCAGCATCAGCGCGCCGATCGGCAGCATCACCAATACGATGTCCGTTCTCGCCGACGGCAACAAGACCGTCACCATCCCGTACTCTGGCCGTAAAGACGAAATCGGCGCCATGGCGGCCGCGGTGCAGGTGTTCAAGGACAACATGATCAAGGCGGATGAACTTGCCGCCGCGCAGGAAGCGGCCCGCAAGGCCAAGGAACTGCGTGCCGAACAGGTTGCCCAGCGGACCCGCCAGTTCGACAATATTGTGCGTATGTCCCTCGGCAGCGTCGGCTCGGCCAGCAAACAGATGGAAGCCTCGGCGTCCACCATGCAAGCCGTGGCGGAAGAAACCAACGTCCAGTCGTCGGCTGTCGCCGCCGCCTCGGAACAGGCCGCGTCGAACGTGCAGACCGTCGCCGCCGCGACCGAAGAACTCACCAGCTCGATCAAGGAAATCGGCCGCCAGGTGACCCAATCGTCACAAGTCTCCGCGAAGGCCGTGAACGAAGCCAATCGTGCGAAGGACATGGTGCGCGGCCTCGACGACTCGGCGCAGAAGATTGGCAAGGTCGTCGCGCTCATCACCGATATCGCCGAACAGACCAACCTCCTCGCCCTCAACGCCACCATCGAAGCGGCGCGTGCGGGTGAAGCGGGCAAGGGTTTCGCGGTGGTTGCTTCTGAAGTGAAGAACCTCGCCAACCAGACCGCGAAGGCCACGGAAGAGATCGCGGCTCAGATCAACGACATCCAAGGCGCCACCAAGTCCTCGGTCGGTGCGATCGAAAGCATCTTCGAGACCATCGGCCAGATCGACCAGATCTCCACCACCATCGCTTCGGCGATCGAAGAACAGACCGCTGCCACGGCCGAAATCGCGCGCAACGTCGAGCAGGCCGCCGCGGGCACGCAGGAAGTCTCCTCGAACATCACCGGCGTCACGAAAGCCGCCGGCGAAACGGGGCAAGTTTCCACGCAAGTGTTCGAAGCGGCCAAGGAACTGGGTCGCCAGTCCGAAAGCCTGCGCAAGGAAGTCGACGGCTTCCTCGCCGATATTAAAGAAGCGGCATAATACCGCCCATTCATTCTCTCCCTCTCCCGCGCCGCGGGAGGGGGAGAGGTGAGGGCTTTACGAAGTTAGGAACTCAGAAAATGGCGTACCAATTCGGTTTCAAGGTCAAGACCCGGCTCTCGTTTGAAGAGTTGGATAATGTCCTCGGTCAATACTGTCAGGCGCTCTATCACATCTCCATTGGCGGCCTCGACGAGACCGGCGCGGTGCGTAAGAAAATCATGATCATCTATTTCGAGAAGATCGAAGACCGCGACCGGATCAAACATCTGTTCGCCGTCCGTAAGGCAGGTCCGGGGACTCCTCCGCAAGTGGCGGCCTGATACCGGGCAGATCCTCCAGGTTTGTTTCTCGTTCACAACCCCTCGTGACCGAGAATGTTGCACCCCGCGGCGTTCCCCGACGCCGCGGGGTGTTTTTTCTGTCCACGGCGCGCCGTGATTTTTTCGCATCTCATACTTTTGGTCAGGGCCGCCTAACCCATCCTCGCACGCGCGCCATACCCCCGCTCACGTGCGCCATTTCACGCGGCCCCATACTCTCCACTCACTCGAGCCCATTTATTTCGCTATCCCGCGTCAAGGAGGGACCTATGGACGACATCATTCAGGAATTCGTGACCGAGACCAACGAGAGCCTCGCGCTGCTCGATCAGGAAATGGTCAAATTCGAACAGCAGCCCAACGACGCTGATACGTTGAGCCGCATCTTCCGCGTTATGCACACGATCAAAGGCACCTGCGGGTTCCTTGGCCTACCGCGCCTTGAGAAAGTCGCGCACGCCGGTGAAGACGTGCTCGGAAAATTCCGCGACGGCGCGCTCGTCGTCTCGCAGGAAGCCGTGACCCTCATCCTGCGCTGCCTCGACCGCATCCGTGAAATGGTCCAGGCCCTCGAACAGACCGGCGCCGAGCCGGAAGGCGAAGACAGCGCCCTCATCAATGAATTGCGCGCCATGGCCGACGGCAAAGCCCCGGCGCCGGTTGTCGCCGCGCCCGTTGCCGCTGCTGCGGCCGAGTCGCCGAAAGCTGTGGTCGCCACTGGTGGTTTCCCGGTTGCTCAGGATCTCCTTGACGAATGCGCCGCCGCCGAAGGCCGTGTCGTTGAAGAACCGCACGTCGAAGCGAAGACCGAAGTTGTCGCCGCCCCGGTTGTGGCCGCGAAGCCCGCTGCTGTCGCTGCCGCTCCGGTCGAGCGCGGCGAAGAAAAGGCCGGCGCGCAAAGCATTCGCGTGTCCGTCGACGTGCTTGAAAACCTCATGACCCTCGTCAGCGAAATGGTGCTGACGCGCAATCAGCTGCAGCAGATCAGCCGCAGCCATGCCGACACCCCGTTTAAGGGCCCGATCCAGCGCCTCAACCGCGTCACCACCGATCTGCAGGAAAGCGTCATGAAGACGCGCATGCAGGCCATCGGTCACGCCTGGAACAAGCTGCCGCGCATCGTGCGCGATCTCGCCAACGAACTCGGCAAGAAGATCAACCTCGAAATGCACGGCGAAGAAACCGAGCTGGACCGCCAGGTCCTCGAGATGATCCGCGATCCCTTGACGCACATGGTGCGCAATTCCGCCGACCACGGCCTCGAAGGCCCGGCGGAACGCACATCGTCGGGTAAGAGCGACGTCGGCACCATTCGCCTGTCCGCCCATCATGAAGGCGGCCACATCATGATCACGATCGCGGATAACGGCCGCGGTCTCAACACCGCCCGCATCAAGCAGAAGGTGCTTGAAAAGGGGCTCGCCACCGCGGCCGAACTCGACGCGATGGAACCGAACCAGATCCATCAGTTCATCATGCGGGCCGGGTTCTCGACCGCCGAGAAGATCACCAACGTCTCGGGCCGCGGCGTCGGCATGGACGTGGTGCGTTCGAACATCGAGAAGATCGGCGGCACGGTCGCTTTCGTGTCCACCGAAGGTCAAGGTTCGACCTTCACCATCAAGATCCCTCTCACTCTTGCCATTGTTTCGGCCTTGATCGTCGAGTCCGCGGGTCAGCGATTCGCCGTGCCGCAAATTGCGGTCAGGGAAGTCGTCCGCGCCAACACGACGACAGGGCCGAAGATCGAGGAGCTGGCGGGGGCGCCGGTACTACGCCTGCGCAACCGCCTGCTGCCTCTGGTCCGCTTGCGCTCCGCGCTCGCGCTTAACGACGTCAATGCCGGGGCCAACGTCATCGTGTGCCGATCCGGCAACCAGATCTTCGGCGTGGTCGTCGACCGCATCGCCGATGCCGAGGAAATCGTCGTGAAGCCGCTCAATGAAATGACCAAAGGCGCCGGTTTCTACTCCGGCAACACAATCCTCGGCGACGGAGCCGTGGTGCTGATCCTTGACGTCAACGCCCTTGCCGGTTGCCTGCATGCCGACGCGCAGACCGCGAGCGAAGAAGACGCGGTCACTGGCGCCAGCGGCGGTTCCATCCAGAATATCCTCCTGTTCCGCACCAAGAGCGATGGCGTGAAAGCCGTGCCGCTCTCCGAAGTCCACCGCATCGAGAACTTCGCGATGGATCAGGTTGAATGGGTCCAGGGTCAGCCGGTCATTCAATATCGCGACCGCATGCTGACGCTCCGTTCGCTCGACGGTGGTGCGGGCATCCGCCGTGAAGGCCACCAGCCGGTCCTCGTGTTCATCACGGGCGATCAGTGGGTCGGTCTTGCCATCGAGAAGATCGAGGACATCAAGGCCGATGAGGTCCGCATCGAACGTCCGTCCGCCAATCCGGCGCTGCGCGGCAGCCAGATCGTCGGCGGCAAAGCGGTGGACTACATCGAACCGGCTTATTTCGTCACGCCGACCAACGAAACCATCATCGACGGCAAGGCCGCCAATGAAAGCTCATCCTTCCAACCAACTCTTGTCTATGGAGAAGCGGCATGAACGCCATCGCCCCTCTGCGCACTGAACGGAACAATACGACCGAAGGTCGCGTCGATTACCTCACGTTCCATGTCGCCGGCGCCGTCTTTGCCGTGCGCGCCGTCCTCGTCCGCGATGTGCTCCGTCTTGCTTCTCTGACGGCGGTGCCGCTGGCGCAGCGCGAAGTCGCGGGCCTCATCAATCTGCGGGGACACGTGGTCACCGCGATCGATCTCGCCACCCGCCTGGACCTTCCCAGCACGGCCGGTGCGGGTCAGCGCATGTCCATCGTTATCGAACGTGGCAATGAGGCCTACTGCTTCATCGTCAACGGCGTCGGCGATGTCATCGGCATCGAATCGTCCGAGATCGAGACCAATCCGGCGTCGATGGATCAACGCTGGGCTGGGCTGTCGCGCGGCGTGTTCAAGAAGGAAAAGGATCTCGTCGTGCTCCTGGATATCGATGCCGTCCTCGATATTCGCCGCGCGAAAGTCTAACGGAAAAAGCTGAAGCGATTCGGACAAACCAAGAAGAATAAGAAGGTTTGGGGTAGGTCATGGAAGACACCACTACGCTTGAGACCCCCGCATGCTGGTTGCTCGAGCTCGACCGCGAGCTGCGGATCATCGGGATCACGGAATCCGTCCCCGGTGGACCCCGCTCACCGTTCGAGAACGATCTGCCGCTTGGCGTCGATCTCTTGGACGCGATCAACGTCCACAACACCCGGCGCGGCCAACTCGCAGCGAAGCTCGCAGCCGGCGACGAGGTCAAATCGTTCCGCTACGCCCTGAACACTGAATTTCACGGCCGGCGCTGCTATGACCTGTCCTCGACGCCGCTTTACGAGGCCGGCGCGCTGGCCGGGCACCGCTGCTGCGTAATCGACATCACCGCGCTCCTGCGTATGAACGAGCTGCACAGCCGCTCGGAAACCACCCTCGAAAGCGCGTTCAACGCCTATCCCAACTTCCTCATCGTCAAGGATATCGAAGGCCGCTACATCCGCTTGAACGAAGCCGCGCGCGAACTTCTCGCGAACTGGACTCGCGATCCCATCGGCCGCACCCCCTCCGAGTGCTTGCCGCCAAAAATCGCCGCGCAGCTGTCGCGGGACGACAATCTCGTCCTGCGGACCGAGGAAGCGCGCGACGTCGAGCATCAGATTCTGCTCGAGGACGGCCTGCATACCTTCCTCACCACCAAGTTCCCGATCTTCGATCGCGACAACTGCATCGTCGGGCTCGGCGCCTCCGGTCTCGACATCACGGCGCGCAAGAAACTCGAATCTGAACTCGACCAGATGGCCAACTATGACGAGCTGACCGACCTGCCCAATCGCCGCAACGGCCGCGCGCGCCTCAACGAAGCAGTCACCTGGGCGCAGCATATTGGCGGACGGGTCGGCTTTGTCATCGTCGATATCGATCATTTCAAGACAATCAACGACACCCTTGGCCATGACGTCGGCGATCAGCTTCTGATCGAAGCCGCCTGGCGTCTGCGTGGATGCACGGACGACGGCGACACCTTGATGCGCCTGTCCGGCGATGAATTCGGCCTTGTCCTTGGCCAGCATGAAAACTCGCGCGATGTCGACTGGGTGGTCGCCGCCATCGTCGAAGCTTTCGAGGCGCCGTTCCTGATCGAAGGACATGAGCTTTTTGTCGGCGTCAATATCGGCAGCGCTACTTATCCGGATGATGCGGATGGTCCCGAACAGCTTCTGCGGAGCGCCGACCTCGCGCTCTATGCCGCGAAACGCTCCGGGTTGACGTACAGCAAATTCGATAACGAGATTCGCGCCAGCGTTCACCGCTCGGCCCAGATCAGCGGCCTGTTGCGTAAAGCGCTGCAACGCCGTGAATTCATTCTGCACTACCAGCCGCTGGTCGAAGCCTCCACCCGCGAGATCGTCGGCGCCGAAGCCCTCATCCGCTGGAACAGCCAGGAACTCGGATTCGTCGGTCCGAACCACTTTATTCCGGTCGCGGAAGAAACCGGCCTTATAGTGCCGATCGGCGAATGGGCGCTGGAACAGGCCTGCCGCGACGCCGCAGCCTGGAATCGCGGCGCCTCCCGCCCTTTGTCGGTCGCGGTGAATATTTCGCCCAAGCAGCTGCTTGCGCCGGGCTTCCATCAGATCGTCGCCGATACCCTTGTCCGCACCGGGCTGTCGCCCGAGCTCTTGAAGATCGAAATCACGGAAAGCTCGCTCGCCAGCGACGTCGACACGTGCCGCCGCATCATCGATGCGCTCCGCGAAATGGGGATCGTTCTCGCGCTCGACGACTTCGGCACGGGATATTCGGCCCTCAGCTACCTTCAGCGCTTCAAGTTCGACATCCTGAAGCTCGACCAGTCCTTCGTCCGCAAGACCGAACGCGGCACCTCCGGGGCGGCCCTCACGGCGGCCATTATCCAGATGGCGAAAAGCCTGGGGATGCGCACGGTCGGCGAGGGGGTGGAAACCAACGACCATGTCGACCTCCTCCAGGAAAGCGGCTGCGACCTCATGCAGGGCTATCTCTTCAGCCGCCCCGTGAAAAACGAGGACTTTTTGGCCCTCGCCGGCGGCGCCACTTCCCAGGCGGCCTAAACCTTTCGTATGAGGCCGCCGATACCCCAGAACCGGCCTCTAACACCCCTGCACGTTCGAAAACCCCGGTCGAAACGCTCATAACAGGACCAGGACAACAACCGGCCCCGCGGGCGCCCAAAAAGGCGCCTCCCTAGGCCCTCTAGGAAACCAGAAAATGCACAAGTTCCTCGTTGTCGACGACTCTCGCACCCTGCGCACCATCGTGTGCCGCTCCCTCCATCAGCGTGGGTTCGCGACCCTCCAGGCCGAGAACGGCCAGGTGGCGCTCGACATCTGCAGCAAGACTATGCCCGACGCCATTGTCCTGGACTGGAACATGCCGGTCATGGACGGGGTCGAATTCCTGAAGGCCCTGCGTACGCTGCCGAACGGCGATTTCCCGAAGGTGATCTTCTGCACCTCGGAAAGCGACATGGACCGTATCGCCACGGCCCTGGAAGCGGGCGCGGACGAATACATCATGAAGCCCTTCGACGACGAAATCCTGAACACGAAGCTCGACATGATCGGCTTTGCGGTTTCGGAGGCCGCGTAGATGAGTCTCGGCCTCAACCCTTTGCCGAAGCCCGCCGGCGATGCGAACAGCGACGGTAAGATCCGTGTGCTGATCGTCGACGACTCGCTCGTCATCCGCGGCGTCATCGCGCGGCTCTTGAAAGCCGTTCCCGAGGTCGACGTGGTCGGCACCGTCAGCGACGGCGCCAAAGCGGTGGCGAGGGTCAAGGAAGGCGGCATCGATATCGTCGTGCTCGACATCGAAATGCCCGTCATGGACGGCATCACCGCGCTCCCCAAGATCCTGGAAGCGGACCGCAAGGTGCGCATCATCATGGCTTCGACGCTGACGACGCGGAATGCCGACATCAGCATCAAGGCGCTCAAGCTTGGCGCATCGGACTACATTCCCAAGCCCAGCTCCTCTGAACTGATTGGCGCCGCCGATTTCAAGGAAGAGCTGATCCGTAAGATCTTCGCCCTCGGCGCCAAGCGCCTGCGCCTTGCGCAATTGACACCGGCCGACCAGAACGCGCCGATCCGCCTGTGCGCTATGGGCGCCGTTCGCCCGAAGATCCTCACCATCGCCTCGTCCACCGGCGGACCGAAGGCGCTGCACTCATTCCTCGGCGCGTTGCCGCGCCACCTCGAAATCCCCGTGCTCATCACCCAGCACATGCCGCCCACCTTCACCGGTTTGTTGGCCGACCACCTGATGCGCGACATCAACCGTCCGGTGTTCGAAGCGCGTGACGGCGACCCCGTTGCGCCGGGGACCATTCTCCTCGCGCCGGGCGATTTCCACATGCGTGTGGTGGCGCAGAACGGCAAGCCGGTCATCAAGCTCGATAAGGAAGCCAAAGAAAACTATTGCCGCCCCGCGGCCGATCCGATGCTCCGCAGCGTCGTTGCGCACTACGGCGCGGCAACCCTCGCAGTGGTGCTCACCGGCATGGGCTCCGACGGCCTCGAAGGGTGCCGCCGCGTCACAGGCGCCGGCGGCACCGTGATCGCGCAGGACGAAGCCAGCAGTGTTGTGTGGGGCATGCCGGGCGCTGTTGCCCGGGCGGGCCTCTGTTCAAGGGTTGCGCCGGTCGAGGACCTCGCCGCCGTATGCGCCGAACTTATCGGAAGGACTCAGCCGTGACCGAACAAGCCGATCTTCAATTCCTCGCCTCTTTTCTCAAAACGGAAACCGGCATCATCATCGCGGCGGAAAAAGCGTATCTCGTCGACTCGCGTCTCACGCCGGTCGCTAACAAACATGGCCTCAAGACCGTCGCCGCCGTGATTGACCGCCTCAAGTTGGCGCCGCCGGCCCCGTTGAAGAAAGACGTCATCGAAGCGATGACGACGAACGAGACTTCTTTCTTCCGCGACGGCACACCGTTCGAGGCGCTCAAGAACCATATCTTCCCGGGACTTGTGCAGCGCCGCGCCGCCGGTAAGCGCCTGCGTATCCTCTGCGCCGCCGCATCGACCGGGCAGGAGCCTTACTCCATCGCGATGCTGTTCCAGGAGATGGGCCTTAAGGACTATACGCTCGACATCGTCGCCACCGATCTGGACTCTCAGGTGCTCCAACGCGCCGCCAGCGGCGTGTACACCAAGTTCGAAGTCCAACGCGGCCTGCCTATCAAACTGATGGTCAAATACTTCACGCAGACGGGTCCCGACGCCTGGACCCTGAAGCCTGAAATCCGCCGCATGGTGAATTTCCGCGAATACAACCTTCTCAACGCCGATGCCGGTCTCGGCCAGTTCGACGTCGTGTTCTGCCGCAACGTGCTCATCTACTTCGACCCGCCCACCAAGAAGGCCGTGCTCGAGCGTCTCGCCCGCCACATGGCGCCCGACGCTTCCCTCTTCCTCGGTGGCGCCGAAACCGTGTTCGGAATCACCGAGGCCTTCGCGCCGGGCGCCGGCCTGCGCGGTGTGTACGTCCGTAAGGCGGCTGCCGCCGCGGCCACCTTGGTCACAAAAGCCGCCGCTTAAGGAGAACGTCCGTGACCGCAGCCCTCAAAATGCCGCCCGCGCTCGATACCGGCACAACGCATTTCAAGTTCACCAGCAAGGTGTTCCAGATCACGGGGGCTCGTTTCGCTTTGGTCGGTCCGGCGCAGGAACCGCGCTTCTTCGTCACCATCGGCGGCCTTCAGGCCTCGATGTCCGTGAACACGCTGATGGAGGAGTTCCACGTCCCGCGCGATTCCGAGGACGCACGCCTCATGACCACGGCCGTGCGCGGTCTCAAGTATGTCGAGGAGATCCGCCCCGGCGATGCGATCCCAAATGAGCTTATAGATGGCAAGGCGTCCTGGTCCGTCTCGAGCAAACATCGCCAAACAGCCCAGAACCGCCTTCAGGTGCAGCTCCTCTCCTGGCTCTCGGGCAAGGAACTCGTGATCACCAACAGCGAGGAAATCTCCAACTTCATTGGCATGATCGAGAACAAGACCCAACTGCGCGAAGCCTTCGAGGCCGCCGCCGTGGCTCTGGGGCGCCATAAGAAGGACTACGAAAGCGTATTGCTCGAGATCGAGCAGCTCTCGCATGAACTCGCTTACATCGAAGCCCTGCGTGATCGCTTCGCGAAAATCGGCGCTCTCAAGGAAAAGTTCAACAAGCTGATCGGCGAGTACACCAGCGATTCGCGCCTCAAGCAGGAAATCCAGCGCATGGTCGCCCTGCATCACAAGGCCTGCACTTTCTACGACAAGCATTTCGCCGAAATCGACGCGCAGACCGGGGAAGTGATCGGCGCCCTCAAGTCACGCGAACGCCAGGTCAATTTCATCCGCCGCGTCCGCGACGAACTCCATTTCATCACCCGGGAATGGGACGCACTGCTTGCCCGCTGGGACGAAATCCCCACTCGCAAATCCATGCATATGGATCGCCTTCTGGGCGATACTTACCGCCTGCTCGCCAATAAGTTCGCCACCGCCAAGAGCATGCTGTCGAAGTAACCCTTCTTTAACAACCCGCCGCTAAGACCTCGAGGGTGGGGCTCCATCTCTGGGAGCCATAAAGCAGGACAGAATGTTCAGCCTTTTTTTGATCCTCATCATCGGTTGCGCGGCGCTCATCGTTGCGAACGTCATCTCACAAGCCCGCCCGCCCGCCGAACCGCCGAAGTCTTATTTGGCGTAGGGGCGTTTAAATCCGCCCCAAATCCGGCGGCGCTTCGCCCACCCAGGCTTTCTTGAACAGCATCGTGTACTGCGTCGCGGCGGCGATATCGCCCGCGGCTTTTGACGCCTGCGCGAGGGCATAGAGCACAGTCCCGTTATTGGGCGCGTCTTGCAGGGCGTTGCGCAGGGCCTCGATCGCCTCGTTCGTTTTTCCGGCTTTGAGAAGCGTGAGGCCCACGGCCTGGCGGACGGGGAAATCCCACACCGGCGGGTCGAAACTGCGCAGCTGATCCTGGATCGCGGCGGCATCCGTGAAGTGCTTCACCGCGTCGTCCCACTTCTTCTCTTGAACGGCGATGCGGCCCAGGGCCACGCTCTCGGCCAGTTGCAGCATCTGCGGGGTGCGTCCGCCGGACTGGATCATCTTGTCCGGATCGGTTTCCGTGCGCAGCGCGGTCAGCGCAGCCAGCTCTTTCCGCGCGGCGGTGAGGTCGTTCTTCAGCACATAAGCGGTCGCGCGCGCATAGAGCCGCACGCCGCGCGGATAGATCGCCGCCTCGGCCGGCGCGGGCAGCTTCAAGATTTCGTCCGGAGCGGCGAACTTCACCTGCGGCAGCAGCGCGGCGGCGATATAGAAATCGGGGCGCTGCACAACCCCGGTCGCAAGAAACGCGTCCAGCCGCCTGGCCAGGACGAGGGCGTTGCGCGCATCGCCCGCCATGCCCGCGGAAGCAAAAGCAAAGTGCAGATTGTGAGCGTAGAGCTGATTGCGGTACACGCTGTCGGCGTTGTTGCCTTGCGCGAGGTAGGCGTCGTCCACCTTCAGCGCATCGAGATTTGCGTTCAGAGCATCGATGTAGCGCCCGCGCCTGTAATAGATATGCGCCGGCATATGGACGATATGCCCCGCCCGCGGCATCTGCGCCGCCAGCTTGTTGGCGTAGGGCTCCGCTTTCTCCGGCTGCGGGCCGCTGTCCATAGCATGGATATAATAATGTATGGCCCCCGCGTGATCGGGGGCGGTTTGAAGTGCGCGTTGCAACGCCACCAGCGCCGAGGCGTTGCGCGGGGTCGGCAGTTTGCCGTTCGGCGTCCACCAGCCGGATGTGCGG
This sequence comes from Rhodospirillaceae bacterium, assembly GCA_041906145.1. Taxonomy (GTDB): domain Bacteria; phylum Pseudomonadota; class Alphaproteobacteria; order Rhodospirillales; family Rhodospirillaceae; genus SHVO01. Next base: position 289,564 of record JAYRJU010000002.1, read on the forward strand.
CTGTCGTTTAGCGCTGCGTCGGCGTGAAGGCTGGCGACATCCACGTCCGTTGGGAACGCCTGGTACACCTTGAACATCGCGTCGGCATAAGCGGCGTTCAGTTGGTCGCGGGTCTTGTTGGGATCGTTCGCATATCTCTCCGCTAACGCGGAGATCAGTGCCTGCTCCTTCGGCGTCGCGGCCGGCGCCAGCTCCTGCGCCCTTTTTGTGGCCGCCAGCGCCGGCACGTTGTTCTCCTCCGGCATATTGGCGTTCAACGTCTGGCCGAGCGCGAGGGCCTCGCCCCACGCGCACATGGCGCAGGAAGGATCAATCATGCCGGCGGCGCGAAAGGAGGCCAAGGCCTCGCCGTAATTGAAAGCATAGACCAGCCGCAGGCCCTGATCGAAGTACGCCTGCGCTTGCGGGTTCGCGGTGGTGATCTTGAAGCTGTTGTCGCCCAGGCCCTCGAAAAGCTGGGTCGCGGGCGGTGTATCGGCGGCGGCGGCGGGCGGAAAGAACATCCCGGCGATGGGATTGTCGCCGCACATATTGCGGGCGATGAAAGCGGGATCGAACAGTTCGGAAACGTCAGTCTGCGATTCCGGCCGCCACGCTGCGAGACCCGCGAGCGCGGAGCCGGCAAGGAGGATTGTTACAAAGCTTCGTGTTTTCATACGTGAACGGTACCCGACTCGTTCGAAGCACAAAACCGATTTTTTGAATCATTAAATTTGCAGCCCCCGTAAATATCGCTGGCCGAAAAATATCGGTGGGGCGCATCGTAATGCGATTCGCGCGCCCTTTGCGTGCGTACGCTGTTTGACATCGTGAATCAAAGGAAGGCACGCAAATGCGTTTGCACACGCGCTTGCTTAAAGCGCATGGCTCAGACCGTTTTAGGCTCAAAAATCGAAAGATGTCGCCTCATGTCGCCCAGATGTCGCCCGGTGCGATTTTTCAGCGAAGTCATTCTGGTGCAAACGGAATTCGGAAGATGTCGCCTGTCGCCCATGTCGCCCGCAGGTGTGTTGTCATGTGGGCGACGTATGCGAGTGACGCAAAGCTACCCGCCGGAGAAGCTCTGCACCAAACTCCCCACCAGCAGATACCAGCCGTCCACCAGCACGAAGAAAATCAGCTTGAACGGTAGCGACAGCATCATGGGTGGCAGCATCATCATCCCCATCGACATCAGGACCGAGGCGATGACCATGTCGATGATGATGAAGGGCACGTAGATCAGAAACCCGATCTCGAAGGAGCGGCGCAACTCCGAGATCATGAAGGCCGGGATAAGGGCCTGCAGCGGGGTTTCTTCGGGTGTGGCGACCTGCGGCACGTTCGCCATGTTCATGAACAGGGAGAGGTCCTTCTCGCGCACATGTTTCATCATGAATTGGTGAAACGGCTGGGTACCGCGCGTGAACGCTTCCTGTTCGTTGATCTGTCCGTCGATCAGCGGTTTCACGCCTGTATCCCAGGAAGCCTGGAACGTCGGCGCCATCACGAACACGGTGATGAATATCGCCAGCGACATCATCACGACGTTCGGCGGTGTGGTGTTGGTGCCCAGCGCGCGGCGCAGGATCGACAGCACGATCACCACGCGCGTGAAGCATGTGACCATCATCAGGATCGCCGGAGCGATGCTGAGCACCGTCATCAGCAGCAGGAGTTGGATAATGCGGCCGGTGGTCGAGTTCGGGCCCGTCGCGTCGGTGGCGCCGAGATCGATCGAGAAGCCTTGCGCGAAAGCCGGCGGCGCGAACATCAGCGCCGCGAATCCCGCGATCAGGGCGCCGATAAGGGCGCGGTTGATTTTCTTGTCGCGGCTCATTGTTTCATCCATTGGCTGAAGCGGCTCGCACCCGCTTCGTTCGAAGCCGGGCCGCCCGGCGGCGTTTCTGTTGGCGCGGCGGGCGGGGGCGCCGGCGCGGGAATACCGTGCTCGATTACCTGGCTGGTGTTCGGTCCAATCAGCACGAGGTGCTCGACATCGTCCCGGCGTAGGAGGACCGCTTTATGCCGGCCATCGATCATCACGGCTTCCACCGTGGCAAGGCGGCGCTTGCGTCCGAGCGGGCCGCGCAAGCCATCTCCGATCCCGAGGCGCTTCAGGCCCGCCGACAGGCCCAGAATCAGCCCGATGACAAGCGCGAGGCCCAGAAAGGCCTTGAGGTAGAGGGCGAAATCCATGGAGTGCTAGCGGTTTTCGGTGACGAGGTGTTTCAGGGCCTGTCCGTAGGCGCTCGAAGCGGCGTCCGCGCCGATCGTGCTGGTCAGGGTCGGCAGGTCGCCGAACTTTTCGTTGAGATCGCCCGTCAGTTTGTCGAGACCGTTCAGCAGCGCTTTCATCGCCGGCACCAGGGCCTTGCGGTCGTCGCCTTCAAGGGCGAGGGCGGCATCGCATACTTGGCGGCACCGGGCCTCCAGCGCGGTCAATTCCACCACCCGGCCTTCGCCGAGAAGACGGATCGCCGTGCCGATCAGCGAGTCCACCTTCACGAGTTCGGCTTTCACCGTCTCAAGGTCGGTAGGCGCGTTCGTCCCAGCGTCGGTCATGACTTGCTCCAGTTGAACTCGGGCGCCGTTTCGGAATTCACCCGGTATACGTAGGTCAGGACCTCGGCGACGGCGACGAAGGCTTCCGTGGGGATCTCGCTGTCGACCTCGACCGCGCCGAGGATCTGAACGAGGTCCGCATCGGTGCGCACCTTCACACCGGCCGCGAACGCGACCTCCAAAATCTTTTCCGCGAGGTGTCCCCGTCCCGACGCCGTGATTTTCGGAGTGGATCCGTCGGCCTGTTCCTCGACGGCCACGGCGATGGTTTTAGGGGGCTCTCCGCTCATACCCGGCAATATCTGCCTTCCGGCTTAATAAACACTTAAGCGCGGGGGACCGAGATTTGAACAAAATGAAGTAAAATCAATTAGTTAACTTAGTTAACGAAGATTCATCAGTTGTTAAGGTCTCTAGGTCATTTTTGCCGGGTACGAATAGGACGGGGACCGGGCATGGACCTGAACAACCTCAAGCTCTTCAAAATGGCGCTGACGCGCATGGACTGGGCTGCCCAGCGCCAAAAGGTGCTCGCGCAGAACATCTCCAACGCGGACACCCCGAACTACCGCCCGCATGACTTGAAGCAGGTCAATTTCAAGGACGTGCTGCGCGGCCAGACGGAGCCGCGCGTCAAGGTGGCGCGCACGGACGCCCATCACCTGAAGGGCACGATCCCCGAGCAGGAACCGTTCCGTGAGAATTCGGTCCGCAAGACCTTCGAACAATCGCCCGACGGAAACCAAGTCATCGTCGAAGAGCAGATGCAGAAAGTCAGCGACACGCGCAGTGACTACAACACCGCGGTCCAGCTCATGCAGACCCACATGAAGATGATGCGCATCGCCGTCAAAGGCAGCGGCGGTTAGAAGCGGCGGCGCGTAACGGATTAGGCGGAGAATAGGCCATGGCTGTTGATGATCTCTCGGCAAGCTCTGAAATCGCCTCGAAGGGCATGAAGGCGCAAGCCACGCGTCTGCGTGTCATCTCGGAAAACCTCGCGAACGCGGATTCGACCGCGGAAGTCCCGGGCGGCGAGCCGTATCGCCGCAAGGTGGTCACCTTCCGCAATCAGCTCGACCGCGAACTGGAAGCCGATACCGTGAAAGTGAAGCGCATCTACAACGACCGTTCGCCGCTCACCTCCAAGTACGATCCGACGCATCCGGGCGCGAACGAGCAAGGCTACGTGCTTCAGCCGAATGTGAATCCGCTGATCGAAATGATGGACATGCGCGAAGCGCAGCGTTCATACGAAGCCAACATGAACGTGATCGCGACCTCGCGCCAAATGGTCGCGAAGACGCTCGATCTTCTTCGCTAAGTTAGGAGCGCCGCATCATGGCGATTGATTTCGGTTCGGCCGTAAAGGCCTACGGTGAAGCCGCCAAGATCGCGCAGGGCGCGGCCAGCGGCATCGCGAAAGCCTCCACCGCCACCTCCGGCGAAAACTCATTTGTGAACATGGTCACCGATCAACTTCAATCCGCCGCGCAGACTGGCCGCCAGGCGGAAGAGCTCAGCATGAAGCAGATCAGCGGCGAGGCGGACTTGAAGGACGTCGTCACCGCTGTCGCCAACGCGCAGCAAACCTTGGAAACGGTCGTCGCGGTGCGTGACAAGGTGCTCAGCGCGTACCAAGAAATCCTGCGGATGCCCATCTAATGAATGAGGTCGAAGTCCTCGATATCGCGCGAGATGCGATGATGGTGATGCTGCTGGTTTCCGGCCCGATGCTGCTCGTCGGTCTGGTGGTCGGTCTGGCCATCTCGATCTTCCAGACGCTCACGCATATCCAGGAAATGACGCTCACCTTCATCCCGAAGATCCTCGCCGTGTTTGGCTCGATGGTCATCTTCATGCCGTGGATGCTGCGCGAGCTCACCGAATTCACCCAGCGCATCATGGATAAGATCGTCCAGCTCGGCTGACGTCCTTCCTCTCCCTCGGGGAGAGGCGCGGAGGGGATCTCAGTGTGCGTAAGCTGCTTTGCTAACCGCCACATCGCAGGCGCAAACGCGGGGTGAGGGGGATAAGTGACTCTCAACGACTACCTCGCCATCAACGTTTTCCACTTCCTCCTGGTCTTTGCCCGCCTAGGCATCGTGTTCCTGATGCTGCCCGGCGTATCGGCCGTTTACGTGCCGATGCGCATCCGTCTCATCCTCGCGATACTCGTTGTCGTGGTCATTCTGCCGCTGGTCGCGAGCACCTTGCCGCCGCAGCCGGAAAGCGCCGCCGAGCTGGCGTGGCTGATTGTCTCGGAAACCCTGGTTGGCGGGTTCATGGGCGCGTTGATCCAGATCGTGATGTCCGCGCTTGAACTTGCCGCGTTCATGATCTCGAACGCGGTCGGCATCACCAATGCCATGATCGACGACCCCGTGACCGAAGAGCAGACCAGCATCATCACCGGCTTCCTGTCATTGATCGCGGTGGCGCTGATTTTCATCACCGGCACCCACCACTTCATCCTGCAGGCCATCGTTGAGAGCTACACGCTCATGGTGCCGAATTCGCCGCTCTTTACCGGCGATATGCTACAGCTCGGCGCACGCCTGCTCGATCAGGCTTTCGCCATGGGCTTGCGGCTTTCGGCGCCGTTCATTGTCTATGAGATGGTGTTCCAGATCACCTCGGGCGTTCTGGCGCGGCTTTCGCCTCAGCTCAATGTTTTCTTCGTCGCCGTTCCGGGTAAGATCATCGCCGGCGTCGCCGTTCTCATGGTCAGCCTGCCGGCCCTGATGCTCCTGTTCATGAAGTTCCTCGAAAACAACATGGTCAACTTTCTAAGGTAGGCCATGTCCGAGGACAAAGACGCAAAGACAGAAGAGCCTACGTCAAAGCGCCTCGGCAAGGCGCGCGAAGAAGGCAATATCCCCGTCTCGCAGGAAGTCAAAAGCGTATCCATGCTGGTGGGTGTGCTGATCGTCGTTGGCATTCTCGGGCCGTGGGTCGCCAACGATATGTCGCAATACCTGCGTACGTTCCTCGAGCGCCCTGAATCGTTCTCCCTCGACAATGATTCAACCGGACCGCTGTTCCTCCAGATCCTGTGGCGGATCGGCGTACTGCTCGCGTTCCCGGTGTTCGTGCTCATGATCGCGGCCTTCATCGGCACCATGGTGCAAGTGGGCTTCGTCTACACGCCCAAGAAAATCTCGCCGAAGATGGAGAACATCAGTCCCATCGCCGGCTTCCGCCGCCTGATGTCGCTCCAGTCCGTGATTGAAGCCGGCAAGGCGGTCATCAAGATCGTATTGATCAGCGCGATGGTGGCGCTGCTCATCGTGCCGGCCATTGAAAGCCCCGATTGGCTCATGGGTCAGGACGTGCGGGCCACGCTGAAGGATATTCACCATCTGATGGTGATGATCCTCTTCCTGGTGGTGCTGGTGATGGGCGCGCTCGCGGCCGCCGACTACATCTACCAAAACTGGTCGCACAAAGAAAAACTCAAGATGACCAAGCAGGAGGTCAAGGACGAGCACAAGGAGGCCGAAGGCGATCCAAAGGTGAAGGGCAAGATCCGCCAGCTCCGCCTTGAACGCCATCGCCACCGCATGATCGCCGCCGTCCAGAAGGCCTCCGTGGTCATCACCAACCCGACCCACTTCGCGGTCGCGTTGCAGTATGACGTCGATAGCATGGCCGCGCCCGTCGTCGTGGCGAAAGGCGTCGATTTCCTCGCCAAACGTATGCGCCAGGTGGCCGAGGCCAACGACGTGCCCATCGTCGAGAACCCGCCGCTCGCCCGCGCGCTCCACGCCGCGGTCGAGGTTGATCAGGAGATTCCGGCGGAGCACTATAAGGCCGTTGCCGAAGTCATCGGCTACGTCATGCGCCTGAAGGGCAAATTTGCAAAGTGAGTCAACTTTGGTCGCGGCGGCCGTTCTCGCCGGCGTCCTTGTTTTGCTTGCACTCCTGGGCGTGATCTGGCGCGTCCGCAAGGCGCCCAAACCCCGCATAGATTCCCGCGTGATCGAGATCCTGGTGGCGTCTTCAGCCGCGCCGCGGCTCGTCACGGCTGGCGAGGGGCGGATCGTCGCCGCCAACCCGCCCGCGCGGGATTGGCTCGGTGATTTGCCGCCGCTGGAGTTGCTGTCCCGTGACGCGGCCCGCGATTACGCCGGCGATGAAGCCGTCGCGCGCCTCCGTCAGGCGGCCATGACCAATCTCGCCGCCGCGGCCGAAGTGCCGCTGCAAGGCGTAACCGATGAAACCGAATGGTTCGATGTCACCGTGCGTCCCCTTGGCGAGGGCTATCTCCTCTGGGATGCGGTGGATATCACCGCGCGGCGCACCATCACCGATATCCTCAACCAGGAACGCCAGGACCTCGCCGACTTCCTCTATCTCCTGCCCGGCGGCATTTACTCCGTGGACGTCGATGGCGCGTTCCGCTTCGTCAACCAGCGCTTCGCCGACTGGCTCGGGTATGACGTCGATGAGCTCAGCGCTCTCAAGCTCGATGACATCATCGCCGGCTCCAACCGTCCGCAGCCGGACGGCGAATGGCAGGGTGAGGTCCATTTCAAGGCCCGCACCGGCGAAACGGTCACGGCCCTTTTGCTTCAATCGACCTACGACGATGCCGGTATTACCCGCACCCGCACGCTGGTCGTGCGTGACGGGATGCGCCGCGAACCGGCCGGCGCTTCGGGCCGCATCGCCTATGAACGGTTCCGTGCGCTGTTTGATGCGGCGCCCGTGGCGATCGCGATCTCCGACGTCGATGGCGTCATCGTCGATTGCAATCGCGCGTTCGAGAAGCTGGCCGAGCAGCCGCGCGCGGGCCTGATCGGCAGCCCCTTGCTCGAACGCGTGCTCGTGGATGACCAGCGCGCCTTCGCGGGTGAACTCGATCGTGTGCTGGCGGGCGAAAGCGAAGGCAGCCATGTGGATGTCCGCGTAAGCGGCGCAAGCATCTCACAGACCTCCGTCTTCCTCGGACCGATGTCGGCGCCCGGCGATACCGAGATAGAAGGGGTGGTCGCCCACTTCATCGATGTCACCGAGCAGAAGGAGCTCGAAGTCCAGTTCGCCCAGGCGCAGAAGATGCAGGCCATGGGTCAGCTGGCCGGCGGTGTCGCGCACGATTTCAACAACCTGCTCACGGCCATGATCGGCTTCTGCGATCTCCTTCTGCAGCGTCATGGCGCCGGCGATCCGTCGTTCGCCGATATCATGCAGATCAAACAGAACGCCAACCGCGCCGCGAACCTCGTGCGCCAGCTCCTGGCCTTCTCGCGTAAACAGCCTTTGCAGCCCAAGGACCTCAACGTCACCGACGCGCTGATGGAGCTTTCGCATCTCCTGACGCGCCTCATCGGCGAGTCCATCGAGTACAAGCTGATCCATGGCCGCGATCTTGGTCTCGTGCGCGTCGACCCGGGCCAGTTCGACCAGATGGTCATCAATCTCGCGGTGAATGCGCGCGACGCCATGCCGGGCGGCGGGACCCTCACCATCACCACCGGCACCGAGGTGTTCGACCAGCCGACGCAGCTAGGCGCCGAACAGGTGCCTCCCGGCCGTTATATCTGCATCTCCGTCGCCGATACCGGCACCGGCATCCCGCCTGAGAACCTGGGGCGCATCTTCGAGCCTTTCTTCTCCACCAAGAAGGAAATCCCCGGCGCTGGAACCGGCCTCGGGCTCGCCACCGTGTACGGCATCGTCCGCCAGACCGGCGGGTTCATCCTTGTGGATTCCTCGCCGGGCAAGGGCGCGACGTTCTCCCTTTATCTGCCGCGCGCCACGCCCGAGGTCGAAGACGCTGAAGCCGCGGCCGCCTCGCTGCGCGCCCGCGCCGCCGCGAAGGCCCCCGCGCTCGATATCGAAACCGCCGATCTTGGCGGTCATGGCACCATCCTCCTGGTGGAGGATGAGGATGCTGTGCGCGTATTCGCCGCGCGGGCCCTCAAGGCCAAAGGTTACAAGGTCCTCGAAGCCCGTACGGGCGAGCAGGCGCTCGATATCCTGCGCGATACCACCGGGGTTAATCTCATGATCACCGATATGATGATGCCCGGCATGGACGGCGGCACGCTCGCCCGCCTGATACGCGTGGAACGCCCCGAGATCCGCATCATCGTCATCTCGGGCTATTCGGAAGAAGTCGCGCGCGGTGATATCGTCGATACCGCCGACTTCCATTTCCTGCCGAAACCGTTTTCACTCGGACAGTTGGCCGGTAAAGTGAAAGAAGTGCTCGCCGGGGGCTAAAGGACAATAGGTATGGGCAACCTTCCGATCGCGATTGAAACATTCCCGCGCCGCATCGTCCCGGCCGGCGAGATCGTGTTCTTCGAAGGTCAGCCCGGGGACACCGCATATGTGATCCTGAAGGGCGAGGTCGAGGTCGCCGCCCAGGGTGATTCGGAAACGCGCGTCGTGAATCGCATGAAAGCCGGCGAAATCTTCGGCGAGATCGCCCTCCTGCGCCCCGACGGCAAGCGTACGGCCACGGTGGTTTCCCGCGGCGGCTGCGAGCTCCTGGTGGTCGACCGCAAGTTCTTCGACGAAGCCATGGGGAAGGCCGACCCGCTCCTGCGCTATGTCATAGAGCTGCTCTGTGACCGTTTGATCGGCCTCACCGGCCGGGTCGCCCATAAAGGGTTCGGGGACGAGGCTTAAGCTCTCGTTCTGTTCTCCCGCTTGTCCCCACCAGGGGGGGGCTAACTGTTGCGTGCCAACAACGTTTCCGGGAACGTGCGCGCCATACAACCCACTATAATTCAATGATTTAACAGCTGATTTGGAAGTTCGTTTTTTGTTCTAATTTATTCTTGCTAGAGAGAACAAAAGATGTACACTCTGGGTTCAGGACGCAATTGAACGCCTGCGAAATTCTGAATAGACACTCAGGGGAGACACCAATGCCCGCCGACGCCGCCCTCCGCCTCGTAGAAAGAGATTCAATGGATAAGAACAAGGCCCTTGAGGCTGCCGTCACTCAGATTGAGCGTTCCTTTGGGAAGGGCTCGATCATGCGCCTCGGGCAGAACGACGCCGCGGTGGAAATCGCCGCCGTCTCGACCGGATCCCTGGGCCTTGACCTTGCCCTCGGCATCGGCGGCCTGCCCAAGGGCCGTATCATCGAAATCTACGGCCCGGAAAGCTCTGGGAAGACCACCCTTGCGCTGCATGTCATCGCAGAAGCCCAGAAGACCGGCGGGACCTGCGCTTTCGTGGACGCCGAACACGCCCTCGACCCGGGCTATGCCCGCAAGCTTGGCGTCAATCTCGACGACCTTCTGATCTCGCAGCCGGACGCCGGCGAACAGGCCCTCGAGATCGCCGACACGCTGGTGCGCTCGGGCGCCATCGATGTGCTCGTGGTTGACTCGGTGGCCGCGCTGACGCCGCGCGCCGAACTCGAAGGCGAGATGGGCGACTCCCACATGGGTCTCCAGGCCCGTCTGATGAGCCAGGCGCTGCGCAAGTTGACCGCCTCGGTCGCGCGTTCCAACACGCTCATCATCTTCATCAACCAGATCCGCATGAAAATCGGCGTGATGTTCGGTAATCCCGAAACCACGACCGGCGGCAATGCGCTGAAGTTCTACGCCTCGGTGCGTCTCGACATTCGCCGCATCGGCCAGATCAAGGACAAGGAAGACGTCGTCGGCAACCAGACCCGCGTCAAAGTGGTGAAAAACAAAGTCGCCCCGCCGTTCAAGGTGATCGAGTTCGACATCATGTACGGCGAAGGCGTCTCGAAGACCGGCGAACTTCTGGATCTCGGTCAAAAGGCCGGTCTCATCGAGAAGTCGGGTTCGTGGTTCTCCTACAACTCCGAGCGCATCGGTCAGGGACGCGAAAACGCCAAGACATTCTTGCGTGAGCACCCCGAGATGGCCGCCGAGATCGAGAAGAAAATCCGCGTCAACGCCGGCCTCCTCGCAGGCGCCATGGCGGCCGCCCCGGAAGAAGGCGAAGACGACGAATAGGAATTTCGATCTGTTTTAGCAGCCGGTCGAATATCTCCGCCAACATCCCCACTACCCCCTCAGTTGGCAACGCGGGGTTCCGGTTTTCCGGAACCCCGTCTTTTTTTGTGCGGCGGACGGTCCCTCCGCACGCCGGGGCTTGGAACAGGCTAATCAACGCCTTCCATTGCTTACGCCGCACCATATATAGCTCCAAGAACGATGGGCGTTCGGCGCGCGGACCGCGGTTACGAGCGGTTTTCTGGACACTTCTCCATGGGACGCGCTAAAAAGTGTTAACACCGCCAGGCCAGACCCGGCCTAAGACGGTTCAGCCCGATAACTTGGATCTTTGATTCGCATGTCGACGACGAAAGAAATTCGCACGGCCTTCCTGGACTTCTTCGCCCGGAACGGACACACGATCGTGCCATCCAGCCCGCTCGTGCCGCGGAACGACCCGTCGCTCATGTTCACCAACGCGGGCATGGTCCAATTCAAGAACGTCTTCACCGGCGTCGAAACGCGCCCCTATAGCCGCGCGACGACTTCGCAGAAATGCGTGCGCGCCGGTGGCAAGCACAACGACCTCGATAACGTCGGCTACACGGCCCGCCATCACACCTTCTTCGAGATGTTGGGCAACTTCTCGTTTGGCGACTACTTCAAGGAAGAAGCCATTCGTTTGGCGTGGGAGCTGATCACCAAGGACTTCGCCATCGACAAGAAGCGCCTGATGGTCACAGTCCACTCGTCCGACGAGGAAGCCGCGGGCATCTGGGCGAAGGTCGCGGGCCTGCCGCAGGACAAGATCGTGCGCATTCCGACCAGCGACAACTTCTGGGCCATGGGCGATACCGGTCCTTGCGGTCCGTGCACGGAAATCTTCTACGACCACGGCGACCATATTCCGGGCGGTCCTCCGGGATCCGCCGATTCCGACGGGGATCGCTTCATCGAGATCTGGAACAACGTGTTCATGCAGTTTGAGCAGGTGACGCCGAGCGAGCGCGTCAATCTGCCGAAACCCTCCGTCGATACGGGCATGGGTCTCGAGCGCATCACCGCGCTCCTGCAAGGCACGCACGACAATTACGAAATCGATCTGTTCAAGGCGCTGATCGCCGCGATTTCATCCGCCGCCGGCACCGATCCGACCGGTCCGCACAAGGCCTCGCACCGCGTGATCGCCGACCACCTGCGGGCGTCGGGCTTCCTGATCGCCGACGGCATCCTGCCCTCGAACGAAGGCCGCGGGTATGTCCTGCGCCGCATCATGCGCCGCGCTATGCGCCACGCGCACATGATGGGCTGCAAGGATCCGTTGATGCACCGCCTTGTGCCGTCACTGATCGCCGAGATGGGCAGCCAGTATCCGGAGCTCGAGCGCGCCCGTCCGCTCATCACCGAAACGCTGCTGCTGGAAGAGACGCGCTTCAAGTCGATGCTCGATCGCGGTTTGCGTCTGCTCGACGACGAAACCAAGGCCCTCGGCAAAGGCGCGCGGTTCTCGGGCGAGACCGCCTTCAAGCTCTATGACACCTATGGCTTCCCGCTCGATCTCACCCAGGACGCGCTACGCGGCCGCGAAATCAGCGTGGACGTCGAGGGCTTCACCGCCGCCATGGCCCGCCAGAAAGCCGAAGCGCGCAAGGCGTGGTCCGGTTCGGGCGAAGCGGCCACGGAAAAGGTCTGGTTCGATCTGCGTGATCAGGTTGGCGCGTCGGACTTCCTCGGCTACGCCACCGAAACCGCCGAGGGACGCATCGTCGCGCTCGTCGTCGACGGGCAGCCGGCGCGCGAAGCCAAGCAAGGCCAGAAAGTCGCGCTCATCGCCAACCAGACGCCGTTCTACGGCGAGTCCGGCGGTCAGATGGGCGATACCGGTACGATTATCGTCGGCGCCAAAGCCGTGATCGAGATCACCGATACCCAAAAGAAGCTCGACGATATGCAGGTCCATATCGGTACCGTGATGAAGGGTACTGTGGCGGTTGGCGACGAGGCGCAATTCCGTGTGAACGGCGAGCGCCGCACCGCGATCCGCGCGCACCACTCGGCCACGCACCTTCTGCACGCCGCCTTGCGCCGCGTGCTCGGCGAACACGTCACGCAGAAGGGCTCGATGGTCGCGCAGGACCGCCTGCGCTTCGACATCAGCCATAATAAGGCCCTGTCGCCGGATGAGATCCGCGTGGTTGAAGATCATGTGAACGCTGAAATCCGCGCCAACGAAGCCGTCACCACGCGCCTGATGGCGCCCGAAGCGGCCGTCGAAGCCGGCGCCATGGCGCTATTCGGCGAAAAGTACGGCGAGGAAGTCCGCGTCGTGGCCATGGGCCGCATGACGGAAGCCGAAGCGCGCAATTACTCCGTCGAACTCTGCGGCGGCACGCACGTATCGCGCACCGGCGATATCGGCCTGTTCAAGATCGTGAGCGAGTCCGCGGTCGCCGCGGGCGTGCGCCGCATCGAGGCCGTCACCGGCGCCTCCGCCGAGGCCTATGTGGCCGACGAAGAACGCATGCTGAAGGAAGCCGCAGGCGTGCTGCGCGTCAGTCCGGCCGATCTCGCCGCCCGCATCGCGGCGATGGTGGAAGATCGCAAGAAACTCGAGCGCGAACTCTCCGATGTTCGCCGCAAGCTGGCCACCGGCGGTGGCGGCGGCGGTCAGGCGTCCGCGCCGCAGTCCAAGACCATCAGCGGCATCACCTTCTCGGGGCGCGTGCTGGCCGATGTGCCGGGCAAGGACCTCAAGAGCATCGCCGACGAGATGAAAAAACAAATTGGGTCTGGCGTCATCGCGCTCATCAGCACCATGGAAGGCAAAGCCAACGTGGTGGTGGGCGTGACCGACGATCTCGTGGGCAAGATCAGCGCCGTCGATCTCGTGCGCGTCGGTTCGGCCGCGGTGGGCGGGAAGGGCGGCGGTGGCCGTCCCGATATGGCCCAGGCCGGTGGGCCTGAAGGCGACAAGGCCGCCCAGGCTCTGGAAGCGATCGAAAGTCAGATCGCTTCAGTGGCGGCTTAATTTTTTAAAATCAAAGACTTGCGCTGCACGCTGATTTTTGTGTGCAGCGCAACATTTTCCCTTGACCCAAGGCCGGCCCGCGCTTATCTTGTGTGCATTGCAGCATAGAATGTTGCGCTGCAGATAAATGGCTCGGCCCTCAGGGACGTTTACGGACCGATCCGATTGATCCGTTAAACAACAAGGAATGAAAAAATGACCTCGTACTCCGATATCGCTGCCTGGGGCCAGGAAAGCATCGACAGCATCGTTAAGGCGAACACTGCCGCCGTGAAGGGCTTCGAAACCCTCGCGAAGCATTTCGTCGAGCTGACTGGCAAGACCTACGAAAATTCCGTCGAAGCGGGCAAGAAGCTCGCTGGCGCGAAGAACGTCTCGGACCTGTTCCAGATCCAGACCAAGCTCGCGCAAGACTCGTTCACCGCGTTCGTCGAAGAAGGCAAGTCGGTCTCTGAACTCGCGACCGAAATCTTCACCGACGTGACCGCGCCGCTGGCGCCGAAGTTCGCGAAGCCGGCGACCGTGAAGAAAGCCGCCTAATAGGGTCCTCCCCCCTAACGGCGCTTAAAGAGAAGCCTGGATGGTCCTCCCCCATCCAGGCTTTTCGCCGTTTATAAGCCTACCCGCGTGTACTATAGCCACGCGCGAAAGCGGTCCTTCAGGGAGTTCCCATGCGTTTCACCGGTACCGAGAATTACGTCGCGACCGAAGACCTCATGGTCGCGGTGAATGCGGCCGTCACGCTCGAACGCCCCCTTTTGGTGAAGGGTGAGCCGGGGACCGGAAAGACGGTGCTGGCCCATGAAATCGCCAGCGCGCTCAACCTGCCGCTCCTGACGTGGCACATCAAATCGACGACCAAGGCGCAGCACGGCCTCTACGAATACGACGCCGTTTCGCGCCTGCGCGATTCCCAGCTCGGTGACGCGAAGGTCAAGGACATCGCCAACTACATCAAGCCCGGCAAGCTGTGGCAGGCCTTCGCCGCCGGTGGCCGCCAGCTGCTGTTGATCGACGAGATCGACAAGGCCGACATCGAGTTTCCGAACGATCTTTTGCTCGAACTCGACCGCATGGAGTTTTTCGTGTTCGAGACCGGCGAGACCATCAAGGCAAAACATCGCCCGGTCATCATCATCACCTCGAACAATGAGAAGGAACTGCCGGACGCCTTCCTGCGCCGCTGCTTCTTTCACTACATCCGCTTCCCGGAGCGCGAGACCATGGAGCGCATCGTTGCGGTGCACTTCCCGGACGTGAAGAAGAACTTGGTGCGCGAAGCCCTCAACGTCTTCTTCGATATCCGCGAAATCCCGGGCCTCAAGAAGCGCCCCTCAACCTCGGAGTTGCTGGACTGGATCAAGCTCCTGATGGCCGACGACATCCCGCTCGAAGCGCTCAAGGCCAAGGACGTTAAAACCGCGGTGCCGCCGCTCTACGGCGCGCTGCTGAAAAACGAGCAGGACGTCCACATGCTCGAGCGGCTCGCCTTCCTCGCGCGGCGCGAAGGCCGGTAAGCCGTTATGTTCTTCACTCTCATCGAGGGGTTGAAGAAAGCGGGATTGCCGGTCTCCATCACCGAGTATCTCGCCCTGATCGAGGCTGTCGAAACCGGCATCGCCGGCTACAGCGTCGAGGATTTTTATTACCTGTCGCGGGCGACGCTGGTGAAGGACGAGCGCAATCTCGACCGCTTCGACCGCGTATTTGGTCAGGTCTTCAAGGGCCTCGATAGCGATGCCGCGCTTGAAGGCATTCTCGCCAATATTCCCGAGGAATGGCTGAAGACACTCACGCAGCGCATGTTCTCCGAGGAGGAGAAGGCTCGGATCGAGGCGCTCGGCGGCTGGGAAAAGCTGATGGAGACGTTGCGCAAGCGGCTCGAGGAACAGAAGGGAAAGCATTCCGGCGGCTCCAAATGGATTGGTACCGGCGGCACGTCGCAGTTTGGCGCGTATGGTTATAACCCCGAAGGGGTACGCGTCGGTCAGCACGAAAGCCGCCACAAACGCGCGGTGAAGGTTTGGGACAAACGCGAGTTCGCCAACCTCGACGACACGGTCGAGATCGGTACGCGCAACATCAAGATGGCCTTGCGCCGTCTACGCAAATTCGCGCGCCAGGGCGCCGCCACCGAACTCGACATCGACGGCACGATCCGCTCCACGGCGCATCACGGCGGCTTGCTCGATCTTCAGATGGTCCCCGAGCGCCACAATGCGGTGAAAGTTCTGTTGTTCCTCGACGCGGGCGGATCGATGGACGAGCACGTGAAGGTTTGCGCCGAGTTGTTCTCAGCCTGCCGCACCGAGTTCAAGCACCTCGAGTCCTACTATTTCCATAACTGCGTGTATGAGGGCGTGTGGCGTGACAACCGCCGCCGCCACACCGAACAGGTTCCGACCTGGCAAGTGCTGCGGACCTATCCGACCGACTACAAGCTGATCTTCGTCGGGGATGCGTCGATGAGCCCGTATGAAATCATGCAGCCGGGCGGCGCGGTGGAACATTGGAACCCGGAATCGGGCGAGGTGTGGATGCGCCGTTTCCTGGAGACTTGGCCGCACGCGGTCTGGCTGAATCCTGTGCCGCAAAAGCATTGGGCCTATACCGAATCCATCGCGATGATGCGCAAGCTACTGGACGGGCGTATGTATCCGCTGACTCTCGGCGGCCTGGACGCGGCGATCGGCGAACTTAGCCATTAGGGTTCAGCGCGAGGCCGGCCACGTAGCCGATCCATGCGCCTGCGATGCAGAGAACCACGGACAGGCCAATATTTCCCGCCGCGGGCAGCCATTGCCCGCCTTGGATCAGTGTCAGCGTCTGAAGGCTGAACGCCGAGAAGGTCGTATAGCCGCCGCAGACGCCCACCATGAGGAACAGACGGGCGCCGTCGCTTACCGGCAAAAGCCCACCGTCACGCATGGTCGCCGCCGCGAAGCCAATGACCATCGACCCCAGCACATTGATGACAATGGTTCCCCAGGGAAAGCTGGCGCCCATGAGGGCCGCGATAAGGCCGTTGCACCAATGGCGCGCAACGCTGCCCAAGGCGCCGCCCAGTCCGATCAACAGATAGGTTTTCATTCCATGCCCCCTGTGGATGGATGCGAAGTGTCGCACAAAATCGAAATCGGGAAGAAGCTTCCCAATGCAAAGTGCTCCGGCTATATCTGACGGCACGCGCGAGGGGCGCGGATCTGTTCCAGTTGTGATGTTGTAAAATGGGTACCATCTCGGCCCGCGACTATGGTGTCGTGTTCGACGGCTTCCAGGCGCCGATTTCCAAGATCGTCAACTGCGGCGCCAAATGCGCGCCCTACAACAACGGGACTCCGGTGTGCTGTGACGCCGGCCACGCCATCCCCATCGTCGACAAGACTGAATACGCGCATCTGAAAACGCGCACCAAGATGTGGAAGCCGTTCGTTCCGCGCACCCCGGATCAGAAGGCTGAAATCGCCGACCTGAAGGGCTCCGAGAATTGCGCGGTCGAGTGCAACGGCGCCGAATTCTGTGAACGTGATAACCGTTCGCTGGCCTGCCGCTCGTTCCCGTTCTTCCCGTACTTCGATAAGAAAGAACTGGTCGGCCTCGCCACCTACTGGAACTTCGAAGGTCTGTGCTGGGTAATCCACAATCTGACGATCGTGGAAAAGCCGTTCATCGACCAGTTCCTGAAGATGCACGAGTTCATCTTCAAGAAGGACGATAATTGGCGCGTGACCTATGTCGATCACTCGGCAGTTATGCGGCAGGTCTATTCGCGCCGCGGTGACAAGTTCGCGGTGATCATGCGTGACGGCACGTATCGTTGGGTTCTGCCGAAGTCGGGCGGAAAGATGGTCCCGGCGACGAAGAAGGAACTGCTGTCGCTGCGCGCCGGCTTCACGCTGCCGAACCAAGAATAGGATTACTCGGCGACGTTGAACGCGCCGAGGGCGTCGCACACGAAAAGCGACGCGTCCGACAGGTCGAAATACCAGCCGTGCAGTTCAAGCTTGCCCTCGCGCACGCGGTCGGCCACCCACGGGAAGGTCATCAGATTTCCGAGGGACGTCTTCACGGCTTCCTGCTCGCAGCGGCGCTGCGCCGCCACCGGTTCCTTGGTCGTCGCCCGCGCGAAATTGCGCGCCGGCTCCGCGATCTTCATCCACGACGAGATGAAGTCGTCCGTTTGGCTTTCTGAGTGCATCAGGGCATGGATGCCGCCGCATTTCGCGTGGCCCATGACGATGATGTGTTCTACCTGCAGGCCCCGCACCGCGAATTCAACGGCGGCGCTGGTGCCGTGATAGGCGTTGTCCGGCCCATAAGGCGGGACCAGGGCGGCGACGTTCCTGACAACGAACATCTCGCCCGGGTTCACGCCGAACTTCAAAGTAGGGTCGATACGGGAATCGGAACAGGCGATCATCATGGCCTTGGGCTTTTGACCCTTGGCCATGAGTTTTTCGATCGTCGCCCGGTTGTCGCGAAAATAGTGATCGCGGAACTGACGGTAACCCTCGAAAAAAGGTTCGAGGCTGTTCTTGTTCTTTCCTGCCATTTCGCGTCGCCGCCGCTATTTCGCGGCGACTTTGAGCATTTCGTCGAGCTTGGACAGGAACTGCGGCGTGGTCATCCACGGCTGATCCGGGCCCACGAGCACAGCCAGGTCCTTGGTCATATGACCGGCTTCGACGGCCTGCACGCACACCTTCTCCAGGGTCTGCGCGAAGTTCACCACGTCCGGGGTGTTGTCGAAGCGGCCGCGATACTGCAGGCCGCGCGTCCAGGCGAAGATCGACGCGATCGGATTGGTCGAGGTTTCCTTGCCTTGCTGATGCAGACGGTAGTGGCGCGTCACGGTGCCGTGCGCGGCTTCCGATTCAACAACCGTTCCGGTCGGATTGAGCAGCACCGAGGTCATGAGGCCGAGCGAGCCGAAGCCTTGGGCAACGGTGTCGGACTGCACGTCGCCGTCGTAGTTCTTACACGCCCACACAAAGGCGCCCGACCACTTGAGGGCCGAGGCGACCATGTCGTCGATCAGACGATGTTCGTAGACGATCTTCTTGGCTTCGAACTTTGCTTTGAATTCGGCGTCGAACACGCGCTGAAACACGTCTTTGAACACGCCGTCGTAGGCCTTGAGGATCGTGTTCTTGGTCGACAGGTACACCGGCCAGCCGCGGTCGAGGCCGTAGTTGAAGCAGGCGCGGGCAAAGCCCTCAATGGAGTCCACGAGGTTGTACATGCCCATGGCGCAGCCGGCGCTCGGGAAGTCGAACACGTCGAATTCCATCGGCGCGCCGCCGTCCTTCGGGGTGAACTTCATCGTGAGCTTGCCGGGACCGGGCACTTTGAAGTCGGTCGCGCGGTACTGGTCACCGAAGGCATGGCGGCCGATGACGATGGGCTGGGTCCAGCCCGGCACAAGGCGCGGCACGTTCTTGCAGATGATCGGCTCGCGGAACACGGTGCCGTCAAGAATGTTGCGGATCGTGCCGTTGGGCGACTTCCACATCTTCTTGAGGTTGAATTCCTTCACGCGCGCTTCGTCGGGCGTGATGGTGGCGCACTTCACGCCGACGCCGTACTGCTTGATCGCGTTGGCGGCATCGACCGTGATCTTGTCTTCGGTCGCGTCGCGGCTTTCGATGCCGAGGTCGTAGTACTTAATGTCGATATCAAGGTACGGCAGGATCAGCTTGTCCTTGATGAACTGCCAAATGATGCGGGTCATCTCGTCGCCGTCGAGGTCAACGACCGGTGTCTTTACCTTGATCTTCGCCATGAATTTCCCCTTCGAAGGACCGTTCGGCGGCTGCGGAAAGGCCGCGGACGCCCTGATTTATTGATTTAAACGCGCAGGTGGGCGCGAAAGTAGTGCATCCCCAAGCCGGGGTGCAAGCCATGAATCCGCGCGCTTTTCCTGCGGTTTTTGCGCGATTTGCGGGCCTAAACCTTAAAAACGACGGGCGGTTTGGGTGCGGCCAGTTCAGCCTCGATAGCCCCGATCACGTCCTCAGGCCGTTCGACCACGGTCACCAAGGCGCTGTGCCCATGATGCATGAAGCCCTCCTCGACAATGCGGTCCATAAGGCTCACGAGGTGAGACCAGTAGCCGTCGATATTCAAAAGCACGATTGGTTTGTTGTGACGGTGAAGCTGACGCCACGTCACAACTTCGAACATCTCTTCCAGGGTGCCGACGCCGCCCGGCATGACGCAGAAAGCTTCCGCGCGCACGAACATCTCGCGCTTGCGGGTGTGCATGTCGGGAACGACGATCAAGTCCGACGCGCCCGGATGCGCGAGTTCCTTGTCGACAAGGAAGTCCGGGATGACGCCCGTGACCTTGCCGCCGCCGGCGAGGACCCCATCGGCGATGGCGCCCATCATTCCGACGCGGCCGCCCCCGTAGACTAATTCGGTCCGATTTGTTGCCAGAGCACGGCCCAGCGCGGTCGCGCTGTCCCGGTAGATGGCCCGAGAGCCTGTATTTGCGCCACAAAAGACGCAGAGGGAGGTTAATTTCGGCACGGTCATGGGACGGTCACGTTCCGGTGAGGGGGCCACATACAACCGGTTTGCCTTAAAGCGGACGCTCTTGCCACCTACTCTTGTTCTTTGTAAAGCTTTGCGGTCAAAATTTTAAGGCGGGATGGGCACTTCGCGGCGGCGGCCGCACCTTACCGTTAACAGCTCGAAGCAATGTGGAGGCTTTTCTATGAACCGTTTGGTCAAATTTGGCTTGGCTCTCGCCGTTCTCGTCGCGCCGGTCGCGGCCAGCGCCGATGACCAGGACGTCATGAACTATCGTAAGAACGTCATGAAGACGATGGGCGAACAGAACGCCCTCTTGCAAATGGTTGTCGCGGGGAAAGTCCCGGCCGACCAATTTGTCTCGCACGTGAAAACGCTGCACCTCGCGGCCACCCAGGCCAAGAAGGCGTTCGAGCCGAAGGTTGTCGGCGATGGTTCGACCGGTTCGGCGAAGGCTGAAGTTTGGTCCAATTGGGCTGACTTCTCCAAGCGCATCGACGACCAGGTCACCAAGCTCGCGGCGCTGGAAAAGGCTGCCGCCGAGGGTGGCATGGCGAAGGCCGGCCCAATGGTTGCGACTAGCCTCGACTGCCGCGGTTGCCACGAAAACTATCGCGTCCCGAAGAAGTAAGTTTAGAACCCTCGGAGTACTTAACATGACCCGCCATACGAAGTTCCTCGGCCCGATCATTGCCGCCGCTATTGCGTTTGGTGGCATTGCGCCTGCGTTTGCTGCAGATAATCAGGATGTGATCGATTACCGCGAACGCATCATGAAGACGCTCGATGCGCAGGTGGCTGTGCTCGGCCAGATCCTTTCGGGCGCTACCCCGGACGATCAGGTCGTTTCGCACCTTGAAGCGATCGCCGAGGCTGCTTCGCAGTCGCTGAAGAGCTTCGAGCCGAAAGTGGAGGGCGGGGAGTCGCTGCCGGTCGTTTGGACCAACTGGAAAGACTTCGAGACGAAAATGAAGGACTTCGAAAGCAAGACCCGCCTCGCGGCCGATACCGCCAAGAGCCAGGGCAAGGACGCCGCGCTCACCAACATCCTGGATGCGCTGCGCTGCAAGGACTGCCACGACGTCTATCGTAAGAAGCAGTAGGTCCCTGAGATCTTCTACCGGAACGCCCGCCTCCCGAGAGGCGGGCGTTTTGCTTTGAAATATTGCCTGAAAGGGCGGTTCGACGTAACTTCCGCCGGCTTGCGGCAGGCCCGTGAGCGCAAGGAACCCAAGGGATAGTGAAGATGAATCTGCGCAAAGTGGTCGTGCAGGGAGCCGCGCTGGCTCTGTGCGCTGGAATGTTTGTGGCCCCGGTCGCGGCGCAGGATGTGCCGGCAACGACCGATACGCCGGGCGTGGATGTCCCCGCGCCGGTCGACGTTCCGCCCGCGCCGACGGTCGATCCTCAGGTTACGCGCGGCGAATATCTCGCCCGTCTCGGCAACTGCATCAGCTGCCATACCGTCGTGGGCGGCGAGCCCTTCGCCGGCGGCCTGCCGTTCAAGACGCCGTACATGTTCCTCGGCACGTTGCACTCGACCAACATCACGCCTGACGACGAAACCGGCATCGGCAAGTGGACCGAAGAAGATTTCGTCCGCGCGATGCATACGGGCATTGGCCCGAACGGCAGTCTGTTCCCGGCCTTTCCGTACACCAACTTCACCAAGGTCACCGAGGATGATGCCAAGGCGATCTACGCTTACCTGCGCACCGTAAAGCCCGTGAAGGCCGAAGCGCCCTCCAACAGCTTCGTATTCACCTTGCGCTTCGCCATGAAGATCTGGAACGCGATGTTCTTCGATGAAGGCCGCTTCGTCGCCGACAGCAGCCAGTCCGAAGAATGGAACCGAGGCGCTTATCTCGTGGAAGGGCTTGGCCACTGCAGCGCGTGCCATACCCCGCGTAACTTCGCGCTTGCCGAAAAGGAAGACGAGCACATGTGGGGCGCTGTTGTCCCCGACGTGGTGCTGGAAGGCGAATACCGCCCGTGGTTCGCCGTCAACCTCACTCAGTCGAAAAAGGGCGGCCTTGCCCATTGGACGGTCGACGATCTGAAGAAGTACCTGAAGACCGGCCACAATAAGTTCGGCGGCACCTTCGGCCCGATGAACGAAGTGATCGCTAACAGCCTCTCGCATATGACCGACGACGATGCGAAGGCGATGGCTACGTATATCAAGAGCCTGCCCGCGGCTCCCGATACTCAGGCCATGCAGATGACCGAAGACGAAAAGAAGGCCGGCGAAGCGCTCTACACGAAGCACTGCGAAGAGTGCCATGCGCGCTCGGGCCGCGGCGGCTTCATGAAGGCCCCGCCGATCGTCAACAGCGCCATCGTGCAGGGTCGCGATCCGGCCTCGCTGATCAATATCATCTTGTACGGCGCGGAGCCCGCGAAGGGCCTCAATCCGCCGGGCGCATGGGAAACCATGCGTTCGTTCCGCGACCGCATGAACGACGAAGAAGTCGCCGCTGTCGCGAACTACGTGCGTTCGAGCTGGGAAAACGCCGGTTCGAAGATCACCGCGCAGGACGTCGCGAAACACCGGTGATGTTGTGGGGCGGGGGGAACGTAAGACGCTTCGCTTCGCGATGAGCGCGGTACTTGTGTCGGCGGCGCTGTTCGCCGCCGACGCGCGTGCCGCCTCCGATCCGGGCGCCGAGGGCGACGTGGTGACCTACCGCCGCCATGTTATGAAAACGATGGGCGAGCAGGCGGCGGCGCTGGGCATGGTGCTTCAGCAAAAAGGTCCGGCCGAGAACGCAGCCATTCATGCCCGCACCATCGCCTTGACCGCCAAAGCGGCGCTAAAAGCATTCGAACCGCAAGTCCAGGGCGGCGAGGCCAAGGCCGAGATTTGGCGCAATTGGCCGGATTTCAGAAAACGCCTTCAGGCCTTATCCGCCGGCGCTGACGATCTCGCCGTCGTCGCCGAACGTGACGGCCTTCCGGCCATGCAGGCAAAAGTCATGAGCGTGCTAAGCTGCAAGTCGTGCCACGACGCATATACGCTGCGGCAGGGGCGCTAGTGCGGGGTCACGCGGCGCGCCGGCCAATGCCGGCCTAAGAAGATGCGCGCCTTCGCGCGCGAGACGCATTCGGGGGCGCTTTCTTGAATATGTTCGTTTCGCTCTTGCTTCCTCCGGCGTTGACGTTGGTGCTGGCGTTTGCGCTGCATGTGTTCGCCAAGGAAAAGGCGGAGCGTGTGGCGTTGCTGCCGGTGGCGATCAGCGTGCTGGCCTGTTGGGCTTTTGTCGTGCGCCCCGGCCTCTTCCCGGTCGACGACATTCGCCGCGTGGTTCACATTGCGGCCGGCGCCGCCATTCTGGGCCTTGCGCTCGACGCCGTGCGCCCACACCGGGTCATCGCGATCATTCTCGCCCTTCTGTTCCTTCTTGGCAGCGCCTTCGCCGAGGTGACTGGCGCGGTGATGCCAAGCGCTTCGATATCCGCGACGGAGGCGGCCATGACTGTCGTGCTGACGGTCGTCGCTTTCCTCACCCTGGCGCGTTTCGACGCGATGCGTGAGCGCTCTGTCGGCCTCGTGATCCTGCTCACATTAGTCGCGTTTGGGCTGTCGGTGCTGGCCGCGATCGCACACGACACAAGCCTTACAGGGCTCGCCTTCGTGCTGGCCACCGCGCTGGCGGGGTATCTCATCTTCGCGGCGATTACCGGCGCCGCTGTGAGCGACGGCCTCATCCTCGTCGCTGGAACCCCCTTGCTGGCCATCGTATGGGCGCTTGCGCAGTTGCATCCCGAGATGCGCCTTGCGCTTCTGTGCCTCCCGCTCGTGCTGTTCGCCGAAGCCACGGCCCAGCGGGTGCCATTACCCGCAGCACGTATCAGCGGGCTGCTTTACCCCCTGATTCTGGCCGTCCTGGTCAGCCTGCCCCTGGCCCTGGCGGCGCTTATCTCTTTTGTAACCTCTGGCTATTAGGCTTGCTGGGATAGGGATTCCCTCAAGAAAAGGGGCCTTATTTCCGCCACGGTCGGTTGCATGACTATCTGCAATCCTTTAACCCTTAAGACGTTCTGAGAAGGACACGAAAGTGGATTTTTCCCTAGAGCGGCCAACCGCTGACACATCGGAAGCCCCCTCGCGCCGCGGGCTGAGCAAGCCCGTGATTGCCGCGTTAATCGGCGTTGTCATCGTCGCCGCCGCGCTTGTGTTCAATTTCACCCTTCAGGGACCCTTGCAGTTCGGCCGTGCCCCGGCCTTGAACACGGGAGCCGGCGCACCGTCTTTCGACGTCGTGCGTATCGATCCCAAGGGCAATATGGTTATGGCCGGCCGCGCGCTGGCCGGGGCGACCGTCATCATCATGGACGGGGAAAAGGAAATCGGGCGCGTTACCGCCGATGGCCGCGGCGAATGGGTCTATATCCCCGAAACGCCGGTGTCGCCTGGCACACGTCAGTTCTCCCTGAAGTCAAAGGACGATAAGGGGAAGGACGTCTATTCGCAGAACGTCGTGGTGATGTCGGTGCCGGAACGCGACGGCGAGATTTTGATCGTCGAACAATCGCGCGATGGAGGCCGCAGCCGTGTGATGCAAGGCCCGACCGCGCCCGCGGGGGCCGACGCCCTCACTATTGAAACCGTGGACTACAACGCTAAGGGCAAGTTCACGTTGTCCGGTAAGGCCGATCCGTCGAGCCTCGTGCAAATCTACATGGACAATAAGTTTATCGGCCGCGCCACCGCCGACGAGAACGGCTATTGGCAGGTGCAGCCGGAAGGTGTCGCCACCGCCGGCAAGCACACCATTCGCGCCGATCAGATCGGGGCCAACAATAACGTCATGGCCCGCGTCGAAGTGCCGTTCGCGCTCGATGCCAGCCAGCTGCAGATGCAGGCCGGCGAAATCACGGTCATCAAGGGCACGAGCTTATGGCGTATCGCGCGCCGCGCGTACGGCGCGGGGATTAACTACACCCTGATCTATGAAGCCAATAAGGACGCCATCAAGGACCCGAACCTGATCTACCCGGGTCAGGTCTTCAATCTTCCGGCCAAAGAGCGCGGTTAACCGCGCAAGTGGAGCCTCCCCCAGGCTCTTCAACCCTTCCCGGCCCGTCTTGCCGGGGCGAGAACCGTGGAAAACGCGCGTCCCCCGGCTTCTTTTTTGCGCTCCGGATGGTAAGAGTAGGCCGAAGAACGATGAGCGGGCGCTGACAGCGCCGCCGATGGAAGGGCCGGATACTTATGACCGACGCGAAAGACATGATGAAATCGACCGAGATCGGCTGGCGGGATTACCTCCTGCCGCCGTTGCATCCGGAAGGCCCCGGCTTTGTCGCGGTTTTCGCGCTGGTGGCGCTGATCCTGTACTGGATCTGGGATCCGCTCGGTATCGTTGGCGCCGCGCTGACGATTTGGTGCTTCTATTTCTTCCGTGACCCCGACCGCGTCACGCCGACGCGCCCCGGCCTGGTGATCAGTCCGGCCGACGGGGTTGTGCAGATGATTGGTCTTGCACCGCTGCCGCCGGAATTGGGCATGGGAACAGAGCGCGTCACGCGCGTTAGTGTATTCATGAGTGTTTTTGATTGCCACGTGAACCGCGCCCCGATCGGCGGCACGGTCCTCAAGGAAGAATACACGCCTGGGAAGTTCGTGAACGCGACGCTGGATAAGGCGAGCGAAGACAACGAGCGCCAGTCTCTCGTGATCCGTACACCGGACGGGCGTGACTTTGGCCTGGTGCAAATCGCCGGCCTCGTGGCGCGGCGCATTCGCTGTGATGTGCGCGAAGGTCAGCAACTGCTCACCGGCCAGCGTTTCGGCATGATCCGCTTCGGTTCGCGCCTGGATGTTTATCTGCCGGCCGGCGTCGAGCCGCTTGTGGTCGTAGGCCAGAAGGCGGTCGCCGGTGAAACCGTGCTCGCCGATGCCGTGGGTACGGAACCGCAAAGAGCGGGGGAAATCCGCTGATGAGCGATCCTCTCCAGGATCCAGTTCCCCTGGTGGAGGAGCGTGACCCGCCGCGGCCGCGGCGATTCAAGGTCGGCGGCGCGAAGTTGCGCAGTCTTTCGTTCAATCGCATTTTCCCGAATATGATCACGGTGCTCGCATTGTGCGCGGGCCTGACGTCTATCCGCTATGCTTTCAACGAACAGTGGGACCGCGCGGTCCTGGCGATCGTCATCGCGGGCATGCTCGATGGCCTCGATGGGCGCATCGCGCGCTTGTTGCGCGGCACGAGCGAGTTCGGCGCCGAACTGGACTCGCTTGCCGACGCCATCAGCTTCGGTGTCGCGCCGGCGCTTGTTCTCTTCTTGTGGTCCATGCACGACGCGGGCGGTCTCGGTTGGGCCGTCTGTCTTCTCCACGCCGTCTGTACCGTGCTGCGTCTCGCACGCTTCAATACGATGATCGGACAGGACCTTCCGCACTGGGCGCACAACTATTTCACCGGCGTGCCGTCGCCGGGCGGCGCCGGGATCGCGCTCATGCCAATGTTCTTTTGGTTGCTGACCGACGAACGCATTTTCCAGCATTGGGCCGTGGCGGGGATATTCCTGATCTCCGCGGCGCTTCTGATGGTAAGCCGTGTGCCCATCTTCTCGGGCAAGCACGTGCGTTTGAAGCCGCAATTGGTCGTGCCCCTGATGGTGGGAGTGGGCGTTCTGGCGGGCCTGCTCTGGGCCGAGCCCTGGGCGACCCTTAGCTTTATCGGCCTCGCCTATGTCGCGATGATCCCGATGAGCGTGTGGTCTTATCGCCGCCTCAAGAATAGCGACGGCGCGACCCCTCACGTCGTGGCCAAGCCGCCTAGCGCTTAAATCCGCCGCGCCGGCCCGTCGGTCGTCCGCTTTTCGTCTTAGGATGGCGCGTGGCCTTGCGCATCGCTTGTTGGCTGGGCGCCTGTGACGGTTCGGCGGACATCGCTGACGCTTCGCCCTCAAATGGGGCGCTTTCACCGCCGTATTCCAGTTCCAGCATTTCCAGGCGCTTGATCTCGTCACGCAGGCGCGCGGCTTCCTCGAATTCGAGGTCCGCGGCGGCGGCGCGCATCTTGGCCTCGAGGTCGTTGATGGTCGCGCGCAGATTGTGCCCGATGAGATGCGGCTCCTCGGCCAGGCCCGTATCGACAGTGACGCGATCGCCCTGTTCGTAGACGCTTTCGAGAACGTCCGAGATGCGCGAGCGAACCGTGGCGGGCGTGATGCCGTTAGCGGCATTGAAGGCCTGCTGTTTCTCGCGGCGTCGGTTGGTCTCGCCAATGGCTTTTTCCAGCGAGTCCGTCATCCGGTCGGCATAAAGGATCACGCGTCCTTCGACGTTACGGGCGGCGCGCCCGATGGTCTGGATCAGCGAGCGTTCGGAGCGCAAGAAACCTTCCTTATCCGCGTCGAGGATGGCGACAAGTCCGCACTCGGGAATGTCGAGGCCTTCGCGCAGAAGGTTGATGCCGATCAGCACGTCGTAAGCGCCGAGGCGCAGGTCGCGGATGATCTCGATGCGTTCCAGCGTCTCGATGTCCGAGTGCATGTAGCGTACGCGTACGCCGGCTTCGTGGAAGTATTCGGTCAGGTCTTCCGCCATGCGCTTGGTGAGGGTGGTCACAAGCGAGCGCATGCCGCGCGCGGCCACGGCTTTCACTTCGCCAAGGAGATCGTCGACCTGTTTTTCAGCCGGGCGAATAATGCAAACCGGGTCGATGAGGCCGGTGGGGCGAATCACCTGCTCGATGAACACTCCGCCGGTCTTTTCCATTTCCCACGGGCCGGGCGTGGCTGAGACGTACACCGTATCCGGGCGCATGGACTCCCATTCTTCGAACTTGAGAGGCCTGTTGTCCGTGCACGACGGCAGGCGAAACCCGTAGTCCGACAGCGTAGATTTGCGGTTGAAGTCGCCTTTGAACATCGCGCCGATCTGCGATACGGCGACGTGGCTTTCGTCGACGAACAAAAGAGCGTCTTCGGGCAGATACTCGAACAGTGTCGGCGGCGGCTCGCCGCGCCCGCGTCCTGTTAGGAACCGGGAGTAGTTCTCGATGCTCTTGCAGTGTCCCGTGGTCTCGAGCATCTCGAGATCGAACATGGTGCGCTGCTCGAGACGCTGGGCTTCCAGCAACTTGCCTTGAGCGTTGAACTCCTCCAGACGCTCCTTCAGTTCCGCCTTAATGCCTTTGATGGCCTGCGAGAGCGCTGGGCGGGGCGTCACGTAGTGGCTGGACGGATAAACCACTTCATCGAGCAGGTTGGCGGTCTTCTCGCCGGTAAGGGGATCGAACTCATGGATGAATTCGATCTCGTCGCCAAACAGCGAGACACGCCAGGCCCGGTCTTCGTAGTGCGCCGGGAATATCTCGACCACGTCGCCGCGCACACGGAACGTTCCGCGGTGAAAGTCCGCGTCGTTGCGTTTGTACTGGAGGGCGACGAGTTGCTTGACGAGATCCGCGCGGGGGAAGGTGGCGCCCTGCTTGAGGGAGATGATCATCTTTGAATAGGATTCCACCGAGCCGATACCATAGATGCAGCTCACCGAGGCGACGATGATCACGTCGCGGCGCTCCAGGATCGAACGGGTCGCCGCGTGACGCATGCGGTCGATCTGCTCGTTGATGCTGGAATCCTTCTCGATGTAAGTGTCCGTGCGCGGCACGTAGGCTTCAGGTTGGTAGTAGTCGTAGTACGAGACGAAGTACTCAACCGCGTTCTCCGGAAAGAACGACTTCATTTCCCCGTACAACTGCGCGGCGAGCGTCTTGTTAGGCGCGAGGATCAGCGCCGGGCGGCCGGTCCTGGCGATCACATGCGCCATCGTGAACGTCTTGCCCGAGCCGGTGACCCCAAGCAGCACCTGGTCGCGTTCGTGGCTGTTGATCCCGGCCACCAGGTCGGCGATGGCTTTGGGTTGATCGCCTGCGGGCGTAAAATCGCTCTTCAGCTTGAACTCCGCGCGCGGACCGGCGGGCGGTTTGGCATAGAGGGGGGCGACGACAGACATCGGGGGGCGTTCTCGGCGTTTCGGGGGCGACATCATACATAGGGTTGGACCGCCGTGCGTGCCACCTTTTCGCGGACAAACCTGGCGTCTAATGTGGGGCGGGAGATTCGTAAACACACCGATGACGTCACAACTTCACTTCGAGCAGGCTTTTGCCCTGCAACGGCAAGGTCGCCTAGCCGAGGCGGAACAGGTTTTTCTGCAGGTCACCGGCGCTGAGCCGGGGAATTTTCTCGCCCATCGGATGACGGCGATCGTGCGCTATCAGCAGCGCAAGTTCGGCGAGGCCCTGGCCGCCATCGACTCCGCGACACGCCTCAGCCCCGGCACAGCGGAGCCATGGGTCCTGCGCGGGGTGATCCTGCAATGCCTTGGCCGCACGGATGACGCCGTCGCCAGCATGGATCGTGCCGCGGCGCTCGATCCGAGCGACATCAATACTTGGTACAACCGGGGCGTCGTGCTGGGGGAGAGCGGCCGGTTCCACGACGCGCTTGACAGCTACGACAGGGCGCTGGCGATCGGTCCTCACGCGGGCGCGTTCACAAACCGCGCGGGTGCGCTTCTAAGCCTGAAGCGCGCGCAGGAAGCGCTTGAGGCTTGTGACAAAGCCCTCGCAGTGCGTCCTGGCGACCTTTCGGCGCTGTGCAATCGCGCTCTTGCTTTGGCGGAACTCGGGCGCCTCGAGGAGGCGGTCACGATTTTTGACCAAGTGCTCGCCCAGGCGCCCAATGATGCACAAACGTGGAACAATAGAGGCACGGTCTTGCATGACCTTGAGCGTTACGGCGATGCCATCGCGAGTTTCGACCGTGCGGTTGCGCTGGATCCAGTGAACGCGCCTGCGTGGACAAATCGCGGACGCACTCTGTTCCATGTGCAGCGGTTTGACGAAGCGCGCGCGAGTTTTGAAAAATCGCTGACCTTGGCGGCGCCGTACACCTCGGTCGCGTGGGACTCGCGCGGCGACGCGCTGATGGGGCTTAAGCGTTATGAAGAAGCGCTGGCGGCCTATGACACGGCTCTCGCTTTGACGCCGACCGCCGCCCGTGTTTGGTCCAAGCGGGCTGCGACGTTGTATACGCTGGCCCAGTTCACCGATGCGCTCGAAGCCAGCGACCGGGCGCTTAGCCTATCGCCCAATCTTCCCGTGGCGCTGGAAATGCGCGGCAAGATCCTGCTTGAAATGAACAGGATCGAGGAAGGCTTGGCGGCGCTTCAACAGCGCGGCGTGGACCGCAGCCCGCGGGCGCGGCCGATGGAACACAAAGCGCGCCATGACGCCGAGCAGCGCGATTACCTCGCGGCGCAAGGCGTCACGGTCGAGCCTGGAAAACTTTATATCGCGGGTGGAGAACGTATCCCCGGACGTGCCGTAAATCCGGCCAATGCGGACATCGTCGCCAAGACATGGGCGCAGACCAATCCCCAGATCGTCGTGATCGACGAACTGCTGACACCCGAAGGCCTGGAGGCGTTGCGCAAGTTCTGCCTTGGCTCGACCATATGGGAGCGCGCCTACGACAATGGTTATTTGGGCGCCTTGCCGGAAAGCGGGTTTGCCGCCCCGCTTTTGGCCCAGATCGCCGAAGAGCTGAGCGCGACGTTCCCGACGGTGATCGGCAATC
Organism: Rhodospirillaceae bacterium; assembly: GCA_041906145.1. Lineage (GTDB taxonomy): Bacteria > Pseudomonadota > Alphaproteobacteria > Rhodospirillales > Rhodospirillaceae > SHVO01. The sequence goes on from JAYRJU010000002.1 coordinate 320,206, forward strand.
ATGGCCTGCGGCTGTTATGGGGCTTCAAGTACGACAGCACCCTCAAGGGCATTACGATCCATGCCGATCAAGCGGCCGTGAACGTTAATTTCTGGATTACGCCCGATGAGGCCAACCTCAATCCGGAGCGCGGCGGCCTTGTGATTTACGACGCCAACGCGCCGGCCGACTGGGAAGCGGCCGACTACAACGGCAACGATCCGCGGGTCTGGGACTTCCTGAAACGGGCGAACGCCAAGCCCATCACGGTACCTTACCGCATGAATCGCGCGGTGATTTTCGACTCCGATCTTTTCCACGAGACGGACCTCCTGGAATTCAAGGAGGGCTATCTGAACCGCCGCATCAACGTCACGATGTTGTTTGGACGCCGCACGTTTTACGGAAATTGAAGGCTTTTTCGGGCCTGAAAGGCGAGTCCCGGGTTGCGGCCAAGGGGGGCCGGAAGTAGGTTACGGCCCCTTTCACCAGAGGAGTCCACCGTGTCCATTCTCGCCAAGCGTCTGTCCGCCATTAAGCCGTCACCGACCATCGCGGTGACCACCAAGGCGGCGGAACTCAAAGCGCAAGGCTTGGACGTCATCGGCCTTGGCGCAGGTGAACCGGACTTCGACACCCCCGATCACATTAAGGATGCCGGCAAGGCCGCCATCGACAGGGGCGAAACCAAGTATACGCCGCCCAACGGCACGCCGGCCCTGCGCAAAGCCATCGTTGCGAAGTTCAAGCGCGAGAACGGTCTCGACTATAAGCCGGACCAAGTGACCGTCGGCGTCGGCGGCAAGCAAGTGATCTTCAATGCGTTCCTCGCGACCGTGCAGGAAGGCGACGAAGTAATCGTGCCCGCCCCGTACTGGGTGAGCTACCCGGACATCGCGCTCCTGTTCGGCGGTAAGCCGGTGTTCATCACCTGCGGCGAAAACGCGCGTTTCAAGCTGTCTCCCGACGCCCTTGCCGCGGCCATCACGCCGAAGACCAAGTGGCTGGTGCTGAATTCGCCCAGCAACCCGACCGGCGCGGCTTATACCCGCGACGAGCTGCGCGCGTTGGCCGACGTCCTGCTCAAAAATCCGCATGTGTGGGTGATGACGGACGATATTTACGAACATCTCACTTATGACGGCTTCAAGTTCGCCACCCTGTGCGAAGTCGAACCCAAGCTGATGGACCGTACGCTGACCCTGAACGGCGTCTCGAAGGCCTACGCGATGACGGGCTGGCGCATGGGTTATGCCTGTGGTCCGGTCGAGCTCATCAAGGCGATGAACATGATCCAGTCGCAGAGCGCGAGTCATCCGACCTCGATCACCCAAGCGGCGACCGTGGCGGCCCTCGACGGCCCCATGGACTTCCTCGCGCCGCGCAATGAAGCGTTCCGCCAGCGCCGCGACATGGTGGTGAAGATGCTGAACGAAGCGCAGGGCATCACGTGCCAGACGCCGGAAGGCGCCTTCTATGTGTATCCGTCCTGCGCGGGCGCCATCGGCAAGACCACACCGAAGGGCCGCAAGATCAATAACGATACCGACTTCGTGGAAGCCCTCCTCGATGAAGGCCTCGTGGCGGCGGTGCAAGGGGCCGCCTTCGGCCTGTCGCCGTACTTCCGCATTTCCTACGCGACCTCGACCGAAGCGCTGCAGAAGGCCTGCAAGCGCATCCAAGAGTTCTGCGCCGCGCTCACCTAAACGCGGGCCTCGCCTCACAGAACGGAGTAAAGCCCGGTGGATTGTCCCGCCGGGCTTTATATTTTGATAGCCGCCTATGTAGATTCGTGGAGGGCAGACGCCCGGCGGAGGCGGCCTCTGCTGGATGCGCGCACGGGTATGGAGCTCTACAGGCTTCTGAGGGCGATGCTGGAAAAGAATTCGGCCCTGAAGGGGGAGGACCTTCAGGGCCGATGGATTTTACGTCCGGAGACGGGTCTTTCGACCATAGGCGGCTTCCGGGGGAGGACCGGTTACCGCCGATCTGCAGTGTTTGCTGCGATGCACAAAACCTACTCTCGAACCCCTCTAAGGACCACAGACATTATCGAGTGCGCCCTATGCGCTCGGTGCATAGCTAACTGTTTAGGAAAAATGACATTTTCTGCAGTTAGTTAGGCGGTGCGGGCGCCATCGTCCATATTATGCGCGACGACCCGAAGCTGCGACTTCGCACGTGCGATTTCCCGCACCAAAAAGTCCCTGAAAACGGCGACGCGGGCCGACTGGCGGAGTTCCTCGGGGTACACGAAGTAAGCCTCGATGGGCGGGCCCTCGACCCCGGGCAGCACCTGGACCACCCCTCGGCCTTCCTGGAGGAAGTATTCGGGCAGGGCGCCTATCCCGATTCCCGCCTTCACCGCCCGGTAGATGCCATAGAGGTTGTTCACCCGCAGGGCCGAATGGGCGTGGATGTTCTTTTCCCGCAGGATCTCAGGCAGCCAATTGATCGAGCGCACCGGGGCGACACCTTCGCCGAACAGGACGAGATCGTGGGTCTTGAGGTCCTCGATGGTGTGCGGAACGCCCCGGTCCTTCAGGTAGTCGGCCGAGGCATAAAGATTGGCGCGCAGCGTTCCGATATGGCGCTGGATCAAGTCGGGCTGGGTCGGTTCATTGAAGCGGATTGCGACGTCGGCTTCGCGCATGGCGAGATCCAGCTCCCGGTCGTCGAGGCGCAGCATCACCTCGATGCCTGGATAGCTCTTGATGAATTCCTTGAGGCGGCCGGTGAGCCACACCGAGCCGAATGCAACGGTCGTGGTGACCCGCAGCACACCTTCGGTGCTTTCCTTGGTTTCCGTCAGCAGGCTTTCGACGCTATTCAGTTTGGCGAATACGTCGTGCACGGTCTTGTAGAGAAGGTCGCCCTGCTCGGTGAGGATCAGGCCACGGGCGTGGCGATGGAAGAGCGAGACGCCGAGCGATTCCTCGAGCGCGCTGATCTGCCGGCTGACGGCGGACTGCGACAAGTTCAACGTCTCGCTGGCGTGCGTGAAGCTGCCGGCTTCAGCGACGGCATGGAAGACGCGCAGCTTGTCCCAATCGAGACGGCTATTCGGACGTTGTGGCACTTGAGATCCTTTCCGCGCCTCTATTGCGCGTCCAGCAGCCCATATAAACCGCGGTTTTTAGCCGCGAGCACCAACAAAAACTGTTTACCCACCATGCGCTGCGAGGAAGCGATCGGCTTCCAGCGCCGCCATACAGCCGGTGCCGGCTGCAGTGACCGCTTGGCGATAAACGTGATCCTGCACATCCCCGGCGGCGAATACGCCGGGAATGTTCGTGCGCGTCGAGTCCGCTTGCGTGACGAGATAGCTGTTCTCGTCCATGTCGAGCACGCCCTTGAACAAATCGGTGTTCGGCGTGTGGCCGATGGCGACGAACATGCCGTCGACCTTCAACTCCTGGACCGCATTGGTCTTGAGGTTGCGCACACGCACGCCGGTGACGCCCGGAGGAGCGTCCTTGCCGAGGACTTCATCGACAACCGAGTCCCATATCACTTGGATCTTGGGATGCTCGAACATGCGCTTCTGAAGGATTTTCTCCGCGCGTAAAGAATCGCGCCGGTGGATCAACGTGACCTTGGTCGCGTGGTTCGTCAGGTACAGTGCTTCCTCGACGGCCGTATTGCCGCCGCCGATGACAACGACCTCCTTGCCGCGGAAGAAGAACCCGTCGCAGGTCGCGCACGCCGATACGCCGAAGCCTTGGTATTTCTTCTCCGACTCGATCCCGAGCCAGCGCGCCGAGGCGCCCGTGGAAATGATGAGGGTGTCGGCGGTGTAAATGTCGCCGGAATCGCCGACAAGGGTGAAAGGACGCTTGGAAAGGTCGAGTTTCACGATCGTGTCGCTGACCATCCGCGCCCCGACGTGCTCGGCCTGCTTCTGCATCTGCTCCATGAGCCACGGGCCCTGGATGACGTCCGGGAAGCCCGGATAGTTCTCGACATCCGTGGTGATGGTCATTTGGCCGCCGGGCTGCATACCGGCCACGACGATCGGGGAAAGGTTGGCGCGGGCCGCATAAATGGCCGCCGTGAGGCCGGCGGGGCCCGAACCAAGGATCATCACTTTGGTATGAGTATTTGTCATAGCTAAGCCGGGGCCTCACCGAGGGCAGAAACTGCTTTGCAGTGCAGCAAAATAAGGGTCTTCACATATACGGTCGGGCGAAACGGGGCGCAAGACCGCTGTGGTTCGCGTGCGTGGCAAGCATAACTCGCGGCGCGTGTCCTATTGTCGTTGCGCTCTCGCGCTAATATTTGTAACAATCTTGCGTGGCGTCTGGGGAAAGATGCTGTGTCTGCATCTGATGTTGGGGGATCTATGCAACGCGTGAAACTCGACCGGATCGACCGCCAGATCCTTTCCGATCTGCAGGCGGACGGCCGGATGACAAACGTGGAACTGGCCAACCGGGCCGGGATTTCCGCTCCGCCCTGCCTGCGCCGGGTCCGGGCGCTGGAGCAGGCCGGCTACATCAAGGGCTACCACGCTCAGCTCGACCAGGCCCAACTGGGCTACGCGGTCAGCGTCTTCGCGCACGTTGGCCTCAATAGCCAAGCGGAGGTCGATCTGTCGGCCTTTGAGACCCTGGTGAAGGAGTGGCCCGAGGTGCGCGAGTGCCACATGCTGGCCGGCGAAACCGACTTCCTGCTCAAGATCGTCGCCAAGGACTGGGACGCCTACCAGAAGTTCGTGACCGAGAAGTTGACGGCCGCGCCCAAGGTCGCCAACGTGAAATCGGCGCTGGCGATCCGCAGCGCCAAGAACCTGCCGGGTGTGCCCATCGCTGTGGACGGGGATAAGCCGGTCCAGCCGCCACTGACCGTGCCGGCCGGCGTCGGGACATAAAAAAGGGCGCCAATGGCGCCCTTTTATTTTTTCAGCATCCGCAGCGGTTATTTGAATTTGACGCTGAGGACCTCGTAGCCCTTCGATCCGCCCGCGCGAAGGCGCGCGATTCTATGGAGAGGGCGGCCTCGAAAGGCTAGCCCCTATTTGAATTTGACGCTGAGGACCTCGTAGCCTTTCGATCCGCCCGCGCGAAGGCGCGCGATTCTATGGAGAGGGCGGCCTCGAAAGGCTAGCCCCTATTTGAATTTGACGCTGAGGACCTCGTAGCCTTTCGATCCGCCCGGTGCGCTGACTTCAGCAGTGTCACCGATGGTCTTGCCGATCAGCGCACGGCCGAGTGGCGACTGCACGGAGATCTTATTCTTCTTCAGATCCGCTTCGTACGGGCCCACGAGCTGATAAGTCGTCTCTTCGTCGGTTTCTACGTCCGCCACGGTGACTGAGGCGCCGAAGCGCACAATCTTGCCGCCCGAAAGCTTCGAGAGGTCAATAACGTCGGCGCGGCTGACGATATCCTCGAGTTCGCTGATGCGGCCCTCGATGAAGCTCTGGCGCTCGCGCGCGGCGTGGTATTCGGCGTTCTCGGAAAGGTCGCCGTGTTCACGCGCTTCTGCGATCTGCTTGATCACCGCATAGCGTTCGACGGCCTTGAGCTGGTGCAGCTCGGCCTTCAACGGCTCCAAACCTTCTGCGGTCATTGGAATTTTTTCCATGACGCTTCCTCGTCCTCAAGAAATAGACGAGCCCACGCCGTGAAGGCGAGGGCTCATGCCTAATGATCGAATGTCGTCTAGCGACTAAAATAGGATTGCAGCGGCGCAACATCAAGGGCTCCATCCTTGAGCCCCCCGATGGCCGTGGCGGCCGCTTCCGCGCCCGATAACGTCGTATAATGACAAATATTCCGGGTTAGAGCGGTTCTACGGATCGTAAAGCTGTCCTTGAGGGACTGCGCCCCTTCCGTGGTGTTGATAACCATCTGGATGTTACCGGAAATCATCTCATCGACGCAGTGAGGGCGGCCCTCGGCCACTTTATTCACAGGCTCGGCCGGAATGCCGGCCTGCGCCAGCGCGGCTTGGGTGCCACGGGTCGCGATGACCTTGAACCCGAGATTCACAAGGCGGCGCGCCAGGTTCACTGCCTGCTCCTTGTCGCGTTCACGCACCGACAGGAACGCGGTGCCGGATACCGGCAGCGCGAGCCCTGCGCCAAGCTGGGCTTTTGCGTAAGCGCGCGGGAAGTCGGTATCGAGCCCCATGACTTCGCCCGTGGACTTCATTTCCGGTCCGAGGACGATGTCCACGCCCGGGAAACGGTTGAATGGGAACACCGCTTCTTTAACCGCTACATGATTCAAGGACAGTGGAGGTTCGCGGTCCGCTAGCCCGAAGTCGCTGAGCTTCGCGCCAGCCATGATGCGCGCTGCGATCTTCGCGACCGGGATCCCCGTCGCTTTGGCGACAAACGGCACCGTGCGGCTGGCGCGTGGATTGACCTCGAGGATGTACACCACGCCGTCCTTCACCGCGTACTGCACGTTCATGAGGCCGACCACCTTCAATGCAAGCGCGAGGGCGTTGGTCTGGCGGCGGATATCCGCGACGATCTCTTTCGACAAGGTATGCGGCGGCAGCGCGCAGGCGCTGTCACCCGAGTGAATGCCGGCTTCCTCGATGTGCTCCATGATGCCCGAGATGTAGACATCTTTCCCATCCGAGAGGGCGTCGACGTCGACTTCAATGGCGTTGGAAAGGTAGGAGTCGATCAGCAGCGGGTTGTCGCCCGTCGCCTTCATGGCGCTGCGGATATATTCCGACACGCCGGCTTCGTCGTAGACGATGCGCATCGCGCGCCCGCCGAGCACATAGGACGGTCGAATCACGACCGGATAGCCGATGCGGTTCGCCGCGGCGCGGGCTTCGTCGGCGCTGCGCGCCGTGCCGTTCGCCGGCTGACGCAGCTTGAGCTCTTCCAGGAGACGCTGGAAGCGCTCGCGGTCTTCGGCGAGATCGATGGCGTCCGGCGACGTGCCGAGAATGGGGATACCGGCGGCTTCAAGCGCGTGGGCGAGCTTCAACGGCGTCTGGCCGCCGAGCTGCACGATCACGCCCAGCACCTTGCCGTTCGACTGTTCGGTGGTGATGAGTTCGATCACGTCTTCGGCCGTAAGCGGCTCGAAATAGAGACGGTTCGAGGTGTCGTAATCGGTCGACACGGTTTCGGGATTGCAGTTGACCATGATGGTCTCGAACCCGGCATCACGCAGCGCAAAGGCGGCGTGGACGCAGCAGTAATCGAATTCGATCCCCTGGCCGATGCGGTTCGGGCCGCCGCCGAGGATGATGACCTTGTTCTTTGCCGACGGTTCGGATTCGCACTCCGGTTCGTTGACGCCGTCGCCTTCGTAACAGGAGTACATGTACGGCGTCGGCGAGGCGAACTCGCCCGCGCAGGTGTCGATGCGCTTGAACACCGGGCGCACGCCGAGCTGATGGCGCAGCTTAAAGATGTCGGCAGCCTTCTTGCCTGTGAGCTCGGCAAGGCGCGAGTCCGCGAAACCCATCTTCTTGAGGCGCAGGAGACCCTGACGGTCGGAAGGAAGTCCCTTCGCGCGCAACTCGGCTTCGGTATCGACGATGGCTTTCAGTTGGGCGACGAACCACGGATCGAATTTGGTGGCGCGGTGTACTTCGTCGGGGCTCATTCCGGCGCGCAGGCCCTGCGCAGCGACAAGAAGGCGATCCGGACGCGGCTTCGTCATGGCGAGGCGCAGCGCGTCCTTGTCCATGGTCGGGGCGCCGCTGTCGTCCAGGGAAATTTCGTTGAGGCCGTTGAGGCCGGTTTCCAGCGAACGCAAACCCTTCTGGAGGCTTTCCGCGAATGTGCGGCCGACCGACATCGCCTCGCCGACCGACTTCATGCTCGTGGACAGCAAGGGATCCGCTTCGGGGAACTTTTCGAAGGTGAAACGCGGGATCTTCGTGACCACGTAGTCGATGGTCGGTTCGAAGGACGCCGGCGTCGCCTTGGTGATGTCGTTGGTGAGTTCGTCGAGCGTGTAACCGACCGCGAGCTTGGCGGCGATCTTCGCAATGGGGAAGCCGGTGGCCTTCGAGGCGAGGGCCGACGAACGCGACACGCGCGGGTTCATCTCGATGATCGTCATGCGGCCATCGGCAGGATTGATGGCGAACTGGACGTTCGACCCGCCGGTGTCGACGCCGATTTCGCGCAAGCACGCGATCGAGGCGTTGCGCATCACCTGATATTCTTTGTCGGTGAGCGTGAGGGCCGGCGCGACCGTGATGGAATCGCCGGTGTGCACGCCCATCGGATCGACGTTTTCGATGGAGCAAATGATGATGCAGTTGTCCGCTTTGTCGCGGACGACTTCCATCTCGTACTCTTTCCAGCCGAGCACGGATTCTTCGACGAGGACGGTGCCGACAGGAGACGCGGCAATACTGGTGCCGACGATATGTTCGAATTCTTCCGTGTTGTAGGCGATGCCGCCGCCTTCGCCGCCGAGGGTGAAGGACGGACGCATGATTGCCGGCAAACCCACGAATTTCATGGCTTCGCGCGCTTCTTCCAGCGATTTGACCATGACGCTGCGCGGGCTTTCGAGGCCGATCTTGCTCATGGCGTCGCGGAACAGCTCGCGGTCTTCGGCCTTCATGATGACGTCGCGCTTGGCGGCGATCATCTCGACGTTGTACTTCGCGAGCACGCCGCTGTCGGCGAGCTTCATGGCCGTGTTGAGCGCGGTCTGGCCACCCATGGTGGGCAGCAGCGCGTCGGGACGCTCCTTCGCGATGATCTTTTCGACGATGGCGGGCGTGATGGGCTCGATGTAAGTCGCATCCGCCATCTCGGGATCGGTCATGATCGTGGCGGGGTTTGAATTCACCAGGATGACCCGGTAACCCTCTTCGCGCAGCGCCTTACAGGCTTGCGCGCCGGAGTAGTCGAACTCGCAGGCCTGGCCGATGACGATCGGCCCGGCGCCGATGATCATGATGCTCTTGATATCTGTACGCTTCGGCATCGGCTCACTACGCCTTTTTCTGATCGGCCATCAGCTTCGTGAAGCGATGGAACAGATAATGACTGTCCTGCGGGCCGGGAGAGGCCTCGGGATGGTACTGCACGCTGAACACCGGCTTGTCGGTGGCGCGCATGCCTTCGACGATGCCGTCGAACAGACTCTTGTGCGTCTCGACCACGTTCTTGGGCAGCGTCGCGCGGTCGACGCAGAAACCGTGGTTCTGCGAGGTGATCTCCACCTTGCCGGTCTCCAGGTCCTTCACCGGCTGATTGGCGCCGCGGTGGCCGAGCTGGAGCTTGTACGTCTTCGCGCCAAAGGCCAGGGCCAGCAGCTGGTGACCGAGGCAGATCCCGAACACGGGCTTGCCGGTCGCGATGATCTTCTGAATTTCAGGCACGGCGTAGACGCCGGTAGCCGCCGGGTCGCCCGGGCCGTTGGAGAGGAACACGCCATCCGGATTGTGGCGCAGGATATCCTCGGCGGTGGCGGTCGCGGGCACCACGGTGACCTTGCAGCCGGCGTCGGCGAGGCAACGCAGGATGTTGCGCTTGGCGCCGTAGTCGACGGCGACCACGTTGAACTGGGCCTTCTTGCCGTCCTTCACGAGATCGCCGTAGCCGTTTTCCTTGGACCACAAGGTTTGCGACCAGGTGTAGGTCTGGCTGCACGAGACGTCCTTGGCGAGGTCCATGCCGTTGAGGCCCGGGAAAGCCTTCGCTTGTGCCTTTAGAGCTTCTAAATCGAACTTGCCCGACGGCTCGTGACAGATGACGCCGTTCGGCGCGCCTTTGGCGCGGATGCGGCGGGTCAGGCGGCGGGTGTCGAGGCCTGAAAGGCCAATGAGGTCGTTGGAGCGCAGCCAGGTGTCGAGGTGCTGGGCGGAGCGGTAATTGGAGGGATCCGTGATGTCGTCGCGCACGATGCAGCCGCGCGCGGCGGGCGTCATGCTCTCAAGATCTTCCGGGTTAACGCCGACGTTGCCGATGTGCGGGAAGGTAAAGGTGATGATCTGACCCGCGTAGGACGGGTCCGTCATAACTTCCTGATAGCCGGTGATCGAAGTGTTGAAGACCACTTCGCCGACCTTTGCCCCGGTGGCTCCGATTCCTCGCCCCCAAATGACCTCGCCGTCATCTAGAACGAGAACGGCCGTGGCACCGGAGGGTTGTTTCATCGGTCGGGTCAACTCGGCTTCAGGTTTGCGCTCATTCGCACCGTCCTTCCGCGAGGCGCGCGGCTGGACAGTTTGGAACGGGTCGTCGTGTGTTTGGATGGCGCGCGGGCGAAAACGCACGCTATCTGGCGCGGTGTAAGCAAAGCGCACCTGCGAGTCAAGTGCTTGGGCCCGCATCAAGCAATGTGAACTATAAGTATGGTTTTAGGCGCGTGAAGCTTTTGCAAAAGCGGCGCGAATCGCGCTACGCTGACTCTTTCCGCAATAGAAACCCGAGTACGTGAACATGCTGCGCACCCGTTTGGCCGATGCGTTAAAGGACTCCCTGCGCGCGAAGGAAGAACGCAAGGTCGGCACCATCCGCCTGATCCTCGCCGCCCTCAAGCTCAAGGACATCGAAGCCCGCCCATCCGGCAAGGCGGACGGCATCGGCGAGCCTGAAATCCTGCAAATGATGAACGGGATGATCAAGCAGCGTCGCGAGAGCATCGAGATGTTCGAGAAGGGTAACCGCCCTGAACTCGCCAAGCAGGAAGCCGAGGAAATCGAGATCATCCAGAGCTTCATGCCCAAGCAGATGGACGAAGCCGAGACCGTGGCCGCCGTGAAGGCCGCCATCGCCCAGTCGGGCGCCGCGTCTGTGAAAGACATGGGTAAGGTGATGGCGGTGCTGAAGGAAAAGCACACGGGGACGATGGATTTCTCCAAGGTCTCGGGTGTTGTGAAGCAGCTGCTCGGGGCCTGATCACGGCTCCGGCTTAGGTGGAGGCCTGATGGCGTTCCCGCCGAATTTCCTCGACGATATTCGGACCCGTCTGCCGGTTTCCTCGGTGGTGGGGCGTCGCGTGCGCTTGATCAAGCGCGGCCGCGAGTATGTGGGCCTGTCGCCCTTTTCCAACGAGAAGTCGCCGTCATTCACCGTCAACGACGAGAAGGGCTTCTATCATTGCTTCTCGACGCAGGAGCACGGCGACATCTTCACCTTTGTGATGAAGACCCAGAACCTGTCGTTCGTCGAGGCGGTGGAACGCCTGGCGGAAGAAGCCGGCCTCGAGATGCCACGCGCGACGCCGCAGGAAGCCGCCGAGGCCGCGCGCGAAACCAAGCTGCGCGAGGCGGCCGAAGCGGGCTGCGCCTTCTTCGAGCAGATGCTGCATGCGCCCGAAGGCCGTCACGCGCTGGAATATTTGCGCAATCGCGGCCTTAGCGAGGCGACGATTAAGCGCTTCCGCCTGGGTTATGCGCCCAACGGCAACCAGCTCAAAACCAAGCTCACCGCGCGCGGCGTCAAGGAAGACCTGCTTTTGGAGGTCCGCCTGGTCTCGCCCGGCAAAGAGGGCCGCGAGTCTTTTGATTTCTTCCGCGACCGTGTGATGTTCCCGATCCTGGATATGCGCGGCCGTCCCGTAGCCTTCGGGGGCCGTGTCATGGGCGAGGGCGAGCCGAAGTACCTCAATTCGCCGGACACGCCGCTCTTTCATAAAGGGCAGATGCTCTACAACTTCGCGCTGGCCCGTGCGGCCGCGGGCGACAAGCGCGAGGTGATCGTCGCCGAAGGCTATATGGACGTGATCGGTCTTTCGCAGGCCGGGTTCACCCACGCGGTCGCGCCGCTCGGCACCGCCATGACCGAAGGCCAGCTGGCTATCCTTTGGCGTCTGGCCCCCGAACCGATTCTTTGTTTTGACGGGGACCGCGCCGGCCGCGCGGCGGCCCTGCGTGCGGCGGAGCGCGCCCTGCCGCTTCTGAAGCCTGGGCTGTCCTTGCGGTTCGCCATGATGCCGGCCGGCAAGGACCCGGACGACATCTGCCGGCGCGAGGGGGCCGAGGCCATGCAGACCGTGCTCGCGGCGGCGGCACCCCTGTCCGAGGTCGTCTGGCAGCAGCTTCTGGCGCAAAATCCGGCCGATACCCCGGAACGGCGTGCGGGGTTGGAGCGGGCCGCCCAAGCCAAGGCCGGCGTCATTGAGGACGAAAGCGTCCAAGCTCAATACCGCCAGCACTTCCGCAACCGGCTTTTTGAGCTTTTCCGCGCCCCCCGGGCGGCGCCGGGCGGGCAGAAGGGTGGATTTGGCGGCAAGGGGTTTCGGCCCGGCGCAGGGCAGAAGAGCGCGACTCCGGGTCGCTTTGCCGGATTCCCGCCCCCGCGTGTAACCGGGGACCCTGATAACGCCCGAAAAACCCGGGAACGGATTCTCCTGGCTACCCTGCTGACTCACCCTGATATTTTCGATCACGTGGAGGAGCGGCTCGGCCGCTTGGATTTCGCCGACTCGCGCCTTGACTCATTGCGCCAAACCGCATTAATCCACGTCGCCCAAGACCCAGAGCTTGATTTCGGCGGTCTTCAGGCCCACCTAGCCAACATAGGGTTTGCCGCCGAACTCGAAACTCTATTAAATTCAAATACTTATGTGCACGCGGGCTTCGCCCGTCCAACGGCACCCAAAGAGCAAGCGATCAGTGGGTGGGATCATACGTTTGCTCTGTGCCAGCGGGCCGATTTAGAAGCTGATCTCAAGCGGGCGGAATTAGAACTGGCGGAGAACCCCTCGGAACAAGCACTCGCGGTATTCGAGGCCCTGCAACGGCAGGTGCGCCCACCAGGAGACGAGGACAGCGACGAACTTTGAGATCAGCAGACCTAATTATCGTAAAACAAAGGCACACGGCGGACAGCCGGCGGAATGACCGGCGAGATTTCCGCGTGGAGTTATGGGTGTAGCGATGGCGGCGAAAGCGGCCCCGAAGTCAGCAAAACAATCTTCGAAGACAGCGAAGGCGCCCGCCAAGGCGCCGGCGAAGGCGGCTGCAAAGCCCGCCGCGAAGCCTGCTGCGAAGTCTGCGCCCGCAAAGTCCGCACCCGCAAAACCGGCGGCCAAGACGGCCGCCCCAGCAAAAGCGCCGGAAAAAGGCGCGACGGCCAAGATCGCCGCGACGGCTAAGGCCGTAGCGGCTAAGGCGCCTCCCGCGCCGGTGGCCGGCAAGAAGCCCCAGGATGGTATGAAGTTAAATACGAAAGCTAAAGCACCCGGCGAAGAGACGAAGGAAGAAGGCGCGGCTCCGGCGGCGCCCGGCGATAGCCCGCTGCTCGATTCGACGAATGCATCCGTCAAGAAGCTGATCGCGAAGGCCAAAGAGCGCGGTTACATCACCTATGACGAACTGAATGCCGCTCTCCCCTCGGAGGAAATGACCTCCGAGCAGATCGAAGACACGATGTCGATGCTGTCCGAAATGGGCATCAACGTCGTCGAAGGCGAAGAGCAGGAAGCCGAGGAAGGCGCTGAAGCCGCCGAAGGCGAAGCCAAGTCCGAAGCCTACAGCGGCGGCAACATCGACGAAGACGACGTCGGCCGTACCGATGACCCGGTGCGCATGTACCTGCGCGAAATGGGCTCGGTGGAATTGTTGTCGCGCGAAGGCGAAATCGCCATCGCCAAGCGCATCGAAGCCGGCCGTGAGATGATGATCGGCGGCATCTGCGAAAGCCCGATCACCATCCGCTCGCTGCTCGCATGGCACGACGCGCTGCAGGACGGAAAGATGCTGCTGCGCGACATCATCGATCTCGACGCCACGTATGGCGCGGGCTCGAGCGATCTCGCCTCCGACGCGGATCTCGAAGTCGACGTGGTATCCGAACCGGCCGATGGCGAAGAGCCCGAAGGCGGCAATAAGCGTCCAGCGCCGGCCAACGGCGGCACGCGTCCGGCGGCGCCGGCCACGGCGCCCGCGCCCAGCAGCGCCGCGCCAAGCGCTCCCGGCGTTCCGGGCGGCGTACCCGGCCAGCCCTCCATGGACGAAAGCGACGAAGCGGCAGTTTCGCTCGCCGCCATGGAAGCGCAGCTGATGCCGCAGGTTCTCGAAGCGTTCGAAAAGATCGCGGCGACCTACAGCAAGCTCAAGAAGTCCCAGGAAGCGCGTCTCGTCACGCTTCAGCAGGGCCAGGAAATCGATAAGACCGTCGAGCGCCGGTTCCAGAAGTTGAAACTGGAACTCGTCGAGCTGATGGAAGCGGTGCACCTCAACAATGCCCGTATCGAAGGCCTCGTCGAGCAGATGAACGATCTGAACCGCAAGCTGCTCGGGCTTGAAGGTCAGATCCTGCGGTATGCGCTGAAGTGCAAGATCAAACGCGAGGAATTTCTCGAGGAATACTACAACAGCGAACTCGACCCGAAGTGGGTCGCGCGCGTCCAAAAGCTGACGACCAAAGGCTGGAAAGAGTTCGCCACCAAGTACCAGCCGATGATCGAAGACCTGCGTGCGCAGATCTCGACCATCGCCGGCGAAGCGGGTGTGTCGATCGCCGAGTTCCGCCGCATCGTGAACACGGTGCAGAAGGGCGAACGCGAAGCCAGCCGCGCCAAGAAGGAAATGATCGAAGCCAACCTGCGCCTCGTCATCTCCATCGCCAAGAAGTACACGAACCGCGGTTTGCAGTTCCTCGACCTCATCCAGGAAGGCAACATCGGTCTCATGAAGGCGGTTGATAAGTTCGAATACCGCCGCGGTTACAAGTTCTCGACCTACGCCACGTGGTGGATCCGTCAGGCGATCACGCGCTCGATCGCCGACCAGGCGCGCACGATCCGTATCCCCGTGCACATGATCGAAACCATCAACAAGCTGGTGCGCACCAGCCGCCAGATGCTGCACGAGATCGGCCGCGAGCCGACGCCGGAAGAATTGGCTGAAAAGCTGCAGATGCCGCTGGAGAAAGTGCGCAAGGTCCTGAAGATCGCAAAGGAGCCGATCTCCCTCGAAACGCCGATCGGCGACGAGGAAGACAGCCATCTCGGCGACTTCATCGAAGACAAGAACGCGGTGCAGCCGCTCGACGCCGCTATCCACGGCAACCTGCGCGAAACCACGACGCGGGTCCTCGCGAGCCTCACGGCCCGTGAAGAGCGCGTGTTGCGCATGCGCTTCGGTATCGGCATGAACACCGACCACACGCTGGAAGAAGTCGGCCAACAGTTCTCGGTCACGCGCGAGCGAATACGCCAGATCGAAGCCAAGGCCTTGCGTAAGCTGAAGCACCCCAGCCGGTCGCGTAAGCTGCGCAGCTTCCTCGACAACTAGGTTCGGAAGCGCTCAAAAGGTTCAATGGCCGGCGCCTGAAAAGACGCCGGCCATTTTGTTTTGAGATGGTTGTTTGGAGAAAGGTGGGGCCTGTAGCTCAATTGGTTAGAGCAGGCCGCTCATAACGGTCTGGTTCCCAGTTCAAGTCTGGGCGGGCCCACCACTTTCCAAAGATTAGCGCTTCTCGCCAAAGTTAACGCGTACGCCGGAACACGCGCCGGTATCCATCGTTTGAAATGCGATGGATCCAAACGAAGCCCCATTTTGGCGGCATCACGAACCTCTGCCGCTCGCTCCCGCTTTCCAAGAGACCACCGCCGAAGTCGTGATTGTCGGTGCGGGAGTCGCCGGACTCACGGCCGCCTACGTGCTCGCCGCCGCCGGTCTCGACCCGCTCGTCATTGAAGCGGAACGTATCGGCGCCGCGATGACGGGACGCTCGACCGCTCACATCTCCGCGGCTGTCGACGACGGCTGGCGAAAAATGTTGTCGCGGCTCGGGGTCGAGGGGGCGTCCAATCTTGCGCGCGCTTACCGGCAGGGGATCGCGGCGATTTCCAATCTCGCCGCAACGTTGCCGGACGCCGCCGACTTCTGTTGGATCGACGGTGAACTTTTGGGCGCTCCCAAAGACCGCGATGTTCTGGAAACAGAACGCGAGGCGGCTTTGCGCGCCGGCCTCGATGTTACGTCGGTCCAGCGATCCGGTGCGGCCGAGGATTTGTGGAGCATTCGCTTCGTGCGGCAAGGAAAGCTCCATCCGCTCAAATATGTCGACGGCATCGCACATCTGTTGTCGCGGCAGGGCATTGGCTTGGTGCGCGCCAAACTCAAGGGTTTCCAACGAGCGGCGCGCGGCATTGAACTGCGTATGGACGACGATCAAACCGTCACGGCGACGCGGGCTGTTGTGCTCGCGCATAATTTAGCCTTCGACGCAACTTATCCTGGTGTGAGTATTTCGCGGCGTCGTTCTTATGTCGCGGCGGCTGAATGCCTTGATACGGCCGTCGCCGACACCATCACATGGGATCTCGCGCATCCCTATCACTACAGCCGGATCGTGGATCATGAGGGGCGGCGCTTGATGCTGGTGGGCGGCGCGGACCACGCGGCGGAGAAACATGCGAACCCGGAGCGGCACTTTGCCGCCGTCGAAACGTGGATGCGTAAACGGTTTCCCGCGGTCGGCGCGGTGGAGTACCGCTGGCATGGCGATCTGAAACAAACCTCCGACAACCTTGCGCTGCTTGGCCGGTTACCGGGGTTTGAAAACGTCTACGTCCTTGATGGCGACACCGGACTCGGTTTCAATCATGCCATGATCGGCGCGCAAATCGTGCGGGACCAAATCTTGGGCCGTGAGAATCCCGTGGCGGCGATTTTTTCGCCGTCACGGCATGCTTACTAAACAGGTAACCCGGAAAATTACTTTGGCTTGCGCGGCGCCTTAAGCGCCTTCGGTTTTGGATCGTCTTTCGCTTTTGTCACCGGCTCGCGCGTCCACAACCGTAACGCACGCGCGGCCTTTATAAAGCCGTCCGCGTCACGCTTGGCCTTAAGCGCAAAGAAGCCCTCGTCGAGTTTGTCGCCGATGGCCGCCGCTTCGAAAAGTGCGAGGGCGGGGGGACTATAGGCCACAAATTTACAGTGCGCGAACGCGTCGCTGACAAAATCCTTCGCCGGACCATGAGACTTCAGGAGATCGGCGCCGCTCTCGGAAAGCAGCAACGCCACAGCGTCGTACAGGACCGAAGGACCGCCATCGATCTTCTGTCTGGCCTCAACGACGGTCCCGTCCGAAAGGGTGGCGCCGGCAATTTTCGGGGCCACGACTTCGTAGGTCGCGCCTTCCTTTTCTACTGCGGAAACCAGCGCTCTGAAGAGATCAGCATCGGCGCCGTCGGTTACGAGGATGCCGACTTTCCGCCCTTCGAATGACTGTGGTCCCCGCTTCAGGATGGACAGCGCGT
Source organism: Rhodospirillaceae bacterium (assembly GCA_041906145.1). Classification (GTDB taxonomy): domain Bacteria; phylum Pseudomonadota; class Alphaproteobacteria; order Rhodospirillales; family Rhodospirillaceae; genus SHVO01. Next base: position 337,344 of record JAYRJU010000002.1, read on the forward strand.
CTGACGCAGGAAGTTTCATGAGGGTGGGGCGTGCCGCTTTGGCGGGTTTCGGGAGATCGAGGCCAAGCCCGTCCGCCACCGTCGCGGCAAAGTCCTGGTCAATGTTGAGAAGGTGGGAGACCATCCGCGCGCGGATATCCGGGCGTTCGACCTTCGACAGCTCAAATACCAATGCGTCGGCGATATGCTTCTGCTCCGTTGGCGTCTGACTCACATAGAATTGACGCGCCTGGCTGTAATGGTCCGCGAAGCTTTCAGGACGAAGGCGCTGTTTGGGGCCGTCGAAGGTCTCCGCATAGCTGCGCGTACCGACCGCTGGGTTCTCACGCGGTCCGCCGTTCGCGCCCCAGCTGTTGGGTTCGTAGTTCACACGCCCGATAGGATTACGCATTGCCATATGCCCGTCCTGCTGGAAATGCGCGAACGGGCACTTCGGGGCATTGATGGGGATGTGGGTGAAGTTAGGGCCGCCAAGCCGTTTAATTTGCGTGTCGAGATACGAGAAATTCCGCCCCTGCAGGAGAGGGTCGTTACTGAAGTCGATGCCTGGCGGAACGTTCTGTGTGCAGAAGGCGACTTGTTCGGTCTCGGCGAAGAAATTGTCGACCATACGGTTGAGCACCAGACGGCCCACAATCCGCACAGGTATGATTTCCTCCGGAATAATCTTCGTGGGGTCCAGAACGTCGAAGTCAAACTTATCGGCGAACTTTTGGTCGAAAATCTGCACGCCAAGCTCCCATTCCGGGAAGTTGCCGGTGGTGATCGCATCCCAAAGGTCGCGACGATGGAAGTCCGGGTCGGCGCCATTGATCTTCACGGCTTCGTTCCACACCACCGACTGCAGACCCAACTTCGGCTTCCAATGGAACTTCACGAAGGTGGAGCGGTCCCTTTTGTCCAGGAACCGGAAGGTATGAACGCCAAATCCTTCCATGAAGCGGAAGGACCGCGGGATCGCGCGGTCCGACATCACCCACATGATCATGTGCATGCTCTCGGGCGTCAGGGAGATGAAATCCCAAAAGTTAGTGTGCGCCGATTGAGCTTGCGGGAAGGCGCGATCAGGCTCCGGCTTCACCGCGTGGACCAGATCCGGGAATTTCATCGCATCCTGGATGAAGAAGACCGGAATATTATTTCCGACCAGATCCCAGTTGCCTTCCTTGGTGTAAATCTTCACCGCGAAGCCGCGGACATCGCGCGCGAGATCGAAAGAGCCTTTGCTGCCGGCCACGGTCGAAAAGCGGACGAAAGCCGGCGTCCTTTCGCCCTCCCGCTGGAAGACGTCGGCACGCGTGATGTCGGACAACGAATCGGTGAGTTCGAAAAACCCGTGGGCGCCGTAGCCGCGCGCATGAACCACCCGTTCTGGAATGCGCTCATGGTCGAAATGGAAAATCTTTTCACGGAAATGAAAGTCTTCGAGAAGCGCCGGCCCGCGTGCCCCAGCGCGTAGAGTATTCTGGTCGTCGGCGACCGGGATTCCTTGTTGCGTGGTCAACGTCGCGCGGCTGCTTTCGGCGGTCTGATGCGTCTCGCCGCCGGCGCCTTGCGGCTCTTTATAGGACGTCGAGATATCGGCCGACTCCGCCGGTGCGCGCGATTTGCCTTTTGCCACGGCTATCCCTTTTAAATACGGATGGACCGCGGCAAATCCGCGGCATGGATGCAACGGAAGAGATTTGGATTGGTTCCAAACGGGGCGTGAAAAATACGCCGGGCGGGGCTTACAGGAGATAAATAAAAAGGCGGAAGACCCCTTACGATCTTCCGCCTTTGTACGGCTCGTCCGGCCTATTGAACGCGCGCGCCGCCTTTCATGACAAATTTCACTTTCCGCACCGCGCCGATATCCGTGGTGGGATCGCCATCCACGGCGACGAGGTCAGCCAGGAGGCCGGCGCGGACGGCGCCGAGGCGCTTATCGAGTTTGAAGGCGCGCGCATTTCCCGACGTCGCGGAGATCAGCACGTCGGTGGCGCTCATCCCTCCCGCCGCCATCAATTCCATCTCGCGCGCGTTCTGGCCGTGCGTGAAGACGCCGACATCCCCGCCCATGCACATCGGCACTCGCGCCTTGAGCGCGGCCGCGAAGGCCTTGCGGGCGAGCGCCACGGCATCCGGCGGCGGTTCGCTCCCGTTCCAACCCCGATAACGCGCGACGGAATCCGACGCGGCGAGGGTGGGGCAATAGGCGATGTTCTTCGCCGCCATCGCCGCGAAGATCTCCGGGGTTCCGCCGTAGCCATGCTCGATCGTGTCGGCGCCCGCTTCAATCGCGCGGCGCATCCCTTCCGCCGTCCCGGCGTGGACGGCCACGAGACGGCCCGCATCATGCGCGGCGGCGACGCCCGCCTTGACCTCGTCGAGGCTCATGGTCGGGCGGCTCTCCTCGCCCGGACCCCAGCGGTAATCGGCGTAAAGTTTGATCCAATCAGCGCCCGCGGCTATCTGCCGGCGCGCGGCCGCCACAACGCCGTCAGCGCCGGAGGTCTCTTCGGCTCCCTGCGGCACGGCGACGCCGGGTTCGAAGCCCTTCGGCCCGTACGCGCCGAGCGCGACGATGGCGAGGGTCGAAACACTCAGGCGAGGACCTGGGATAATCCCCTGATTGATCGCCTGCTTCAGCCCCACGTCGGCATATCCAGCGCCCTCCGTGCCGAGATCGCGCGCGCTGGTGAAGCCGGCGAGGACCGTCGCCTTGGCCTGCACGACGGCGCGCGCGGTGCGCAGGGCGAGATGTTCATGGAGAACCTGATCGTCCCACGTCGTCTCGTTGTAGGGATGCAGGAAGAGGTGGGTATGTCCCTCGATCATGCCGGGTATCAGGGTTGCATCCAGCAGATCGACGACTTCGGCGCCGGCGGGCGCGGTGAGATTGGGACCTACGGCGGCAATGCGTTCGCCTTCCACCAAGACGTGCCAGCCCGGATGGGTTTTTCCGTCCACGCCATCAAACACGCGCGCGGGTTTCAGAAGAACGGCGCGCGGGGTCTACGCCGCCGACAGCACCGAGACGCCGCCGGTGATGAGAAGCACCGCGGACAGAATAAATTTTCTTCCAAGCATCGTTATCCCCCAGTCTGAAGATAGGTCTAGCCGGGCCGGTAGCGCTTTGTGACGTGCCCTTCCAGCTCATCCGGATAGAAATAGATCGGCCGCAGGCGGCCTTCCGCGTAATTGCTGATTTGATCGGCGAAGTGCGGTGAAGCTGTATCGCCGCTTTGACCGCCGGCCATCACCGCCATGGCTTTCACGCGCCGGCCGAAGCTGACCACGGCGACAAAACTGTTGCCGCTGGTGCCGTAGTAACGCTTCGTGCCGGGCCAGGTCCGTGCGCCGAAGGAGGCGAGACTGCCCCACTGAGCGGACGTGAACGGGACCGCAAATGACTCCACCGCGTCGTCGAAGTGGGGCTTAATCGCATCATCCAGACGCTGGAAGCGATTGATCGTGCTCCACGGTGTGCGCCAATCCCCAAAGTCCTGCCGCAAGGTATCAACCGCGGCGGTAAGGGCTTTGATTTTATCCTCGGGCGAGACGCGTTTTTCGATGTAGGCGGGGACATTCATGCGTTCAGCTTGCGCGAAGCTGCCGACCTCGCGCCAGAGCTGATCGCCCCAGAATACCGCGAGACTGGTCGCGGTGGACTCATAGCCCCAACGGTAGTCCCATGCGCGCAGCAGGGCGATAGGGTCGGCCAGCGCCGTGCGGCGCGGGTCTTCGGCCGGAAGTTCGTCCCACGCTTGGATGAGCTGCGGCAGCAAGGCCGCGAAGGCCGGCAGATACGAGTCGAAAGCCGCCGTGCGCAAGGATTCGGGTGTCCATCCGCTTTTCCCGGTCAGCAGAAGGTCGGCATGCGCGCCGCGCGCATTGCCGCCCGTCTGGTCCATATAGCGCGGATAGTCCGCCGCCCGAGGGCTTTCAGAGCCCGCGGCGCTCCAAGGCCAGTCGTTAGTATTGCGCACCCAGCCGATCTTGGGCGCGATCACATTGGGCAGAGTGAAAATACCGTGAAGGCCTTTCCAGTCCGTCGCGGGATTGCTGCCGTCGACGGGGCGCGTGTAGTCGAAGCGATCGTCGCGCAGGGGCATGAACTGAGGCATCAGGAACGCGATTCGACCGCTGCTGTCCGCGAACAAAGTATCGTTGGAGGAATTCGCACCCCGTGTCGAGACGCGAAGGAAGCCATTGAGATCGGTGGCTTTGGTGCGCAGCCAACTTTGCTCCAACGCCGGGATTGGCTTCCACATCAAGGCGGCGGCGATCCACTTTCCACTTTTCTTGGCGACGATGGGGCCATGGTGCGTGCGATAAGTGGTGAAGGTCCGCGCGGCCATGCTCCCGTCCGCTTTGCGGAATTTCAAGGTAACTTGCGCGGTTCTCACCGCCCGGTTCTCAAGCCCGTATTTGTAAGCATAGCCATTGCCCTGCTTGGTCACGCGCTCGGCGAACTCATCGACATTATCGACAGTCGAGGACGTGTGCATCCAGCCGGCTTTTGCGTTGAAGCCCTGATAGACAAAGAACTGTCCCCAGGTGGATGCGCCATAGGTGTCGAGGCCTTCGGCGCTGGTCACATGGGCTTCGGAGCGGAAGTAAAAGCTGGTGTGCGGGTTGATGAGAAGGAGCGCGGCGCCGCCGGCCGTGAGTTCAGGCGCGATCGCGATGCCATTGGACCCTGACGGCTCGCGCGGACGCGCGCCGGTCTCCTCGGGCGCGGGCGGGGTCGGCGTGCGGTAGAAGGTTTTGAGTTCGGTGAGGGAAATACGCTCAATGTCGCCGCCGATACTGCCCTCGGTGAAGCTGAGCGCCATCCAAGGTTCAAAACGAGTGAGCACCTTGGGTTTCACCTGCGGATGTTTCACGAGATAAAAATTGAGGCCGTCGGCCCATGCGTTCATGAGCGACTTCAGCCACGCCGGACTGCGGGCATATTGATCTTTCAGCTCCTCCGGATCGACGTAAAGGCGCTGACGCAAGTCCGCCCACAGCGCTTCCTCGCCATCCGCTTCGGCGGTGCGGCCGAGCGCGGTCAGATAATTGGCTTCTATGCGGGAAAAGTCGTCCTCGGCCTGCGCGTACATCATGCCGAACACGGCGTCCGCGTCGGTTTGACCTTCGATGTGCGGAATGCCCCAATCGTCCCGGGTAATGACGACGCGTTCAGCTTGCGCCCGCCAGCGGACCGGCTCGGGCGCCGGTTGGCAGCAGTTTATGCCCAGCACCGCGGCAATCGGCGCAAACACCTGGACCAAGCTTTCCATCGCGGCGTTTCCCCCACCCGAGACCACTTACGCTACCATACCGGCGGCAGCATACCGGCATGGACTTCCGATGAGCAGGGCCCGATTATGACCCGCATTATTCTGCTTGGGGGGCCCATGAAGGCGCTTATTTCGTTGATTTGCATTGTGGCCGGACTTGCGGGTCCCGCGGCCGCCGCCGGCTTTCCGGAGTCGGGCGATATCGCCAAACGCGGCCTGACGAAGGCCGATTTCCCGCGCTGGATTGAGCTCGCACCGAATGTCTTCGCCTATGAGGGCCTCGAATTCCCCGATACGGCGGAAATCGTTGTTACCACGGTCAGTCTCGTGGTTATCACCCCGGAGGGCGTGGTGGTCGTCGATGGGCAGGGCGATGTACGCCAGACCCAGGACATGATCGACGGCCTCAAAAAGCGTACCACGCAGCCGCTGCGCTATGTCGTTGTCGCGTCGGACCATATCGACCACGTGGCCGGCAATGCGACCTTCAAGGCCGCTTATCCGAACGTCGTCTTCGTGTCCTCGCCGGTGTCGCAGCGCAATCTCGCAAAGAATGAAAATCCACCCACGGAAACGGTCGCGGATAAACGCGTCATCACCATGGGCGGCACCGAAATCCAGGTCCTCAATATCGGCCGCGGACATACGGGCGGCGATCTGGTGGCGTATCTGCCGCAGAGCAAAGTTTTATTCATGGGTGAGCTTTACATGCGCCATATCTTCCCGGCGCTGCGGAGCGGCTTTCCCTCGGAGTGGCTGACGACAATCAAGAAGGCGCAGGCGATGGATGTGTCCTGGTGTATCCCCGGACACGGTTTCGTCGATGATATGGCGTCAATGAAGGCCGACCTCGAGGGGTACCGCGTTGCGCTCGAATACGTCATTAAGGAAGGCAAGCGTCTGCACGCGCTCGGCGCGCCGTGCCCGAACACCGGCAAGCCGCCAAGCTGCGATGCGCTCAAGCAAGCAAATTGGGGGCGTTACATGGGCTGGGCGTGGGATGAGAATCAGGCACGGCTCGCGATCTCCAAGGTTTACCAGGAAATCGAAGGCAAGCTGCCGCAATAGCGGATCGAGAGAGGGTGTCCGCGGCCATGTTGCGTACGCGCAAATATAATAAGTGGTCTGCGTTATCGGCGCTAGCGCTCCTGACACTCGCGAGCTGCTCGCGCGACGAAGCGCCTGCGGGACCTTATCAAGTCGAGGAAGTCTCTCTCACGCAGCTCGCGGCGGATCTCGCGGACGGCAAGACGACCGCCGTTGAGATCACGCGTGGGTATATCGACCGTATCAACAGGTATGACGCACCGCTGCGCGCGGTGATGGCCGTTGCGCCCGACGCGCTTGAGCAAGCGGCGGCCTCCGATCTACGGCGAAAGGAAGGAAAGGCCCTCGGCGCATTGGACGGCATTCCGGTCCTCTTCAAAGACAATATCGATATCGCCGGATTGCCGACGACGGCGGGATCTTTTGTTCTCGAAAAAAATGTCGCCACTGCGGATGCCGAAGCGGTGAAGCGGCTACGGGCGGCGGGGGCTGTCATTCTCGGCAAAAACAACCTCGCGCAGTTCTCGGGTTTCCGGGCGGTCGCGGTTCTCAACGGCAGCACGGTGGGACACGCCCCGCATAATCCTTATAACCTCGCGCGGTCCCCAGCGGGTTCGAGCTCCGGCTCGGCAATTGCGTCCGCGACGAGTTTTTCCGCGGCGAGCGTCGCGACCGACACTGACGGCACGGGAATCGAGACGGCGGCGGTAAATGGCGTCGCCGCAATACGCCCGACGCAAGGTTTGATTTCGCGCCGGGGCGTGGTGCCACTGAGTATGACCTTAGACACCGCCGGGCCGATCGCGCGAAGTGTCGCCGATCTCGCGGCCATGCTCACAGTGATGGCGGGCTCGGATTCCGGGGATGTGGTTACCCAGGCCGCCGATGCGCACAAGACCGATTACAGCAAAGGTCTTAAGGCCCGCGCTCTCAAGGGCGGGCGCCTCGGTGTGCTGCGTGGAACCCGTGGGTACGACGCAGATACCGAGAAGCTCCTGGATGAAGCTCTGAAGGTCATGCGCGCACAAGGCGCCGACGTGATCGAGCTGCCGCTAGATCTCCTCGAGGACGTCAGTCCAGAAATCATCACGATCAAGACGGCGGAATTTAAAGAAGACATCGGAAGCTACCTGGCTGCAGCCCCTGCGTCGCAGGATGCGCGTACGCTCGCTGACATTATCCTGATCAACCGCTTTGACCCGCGCGAGAATATGCACGATCAGGAAGCGCTCGAAGCGTCCCAGGCGCGCAGTGGCCGGAAAGACCCAGACTATGTGCGCATGCTTGCCTCCGCGCAGAAACGGGCCGGGCCCGACGGTTTGGGCAGGGCTTTCACGGATCTCGGCGTGAGCGCTGTCGTCGGGTTGACGGGCGGACCGGGCGAATTCCTCGCCGCGGACCGTACGCTGTTGGACCGGTCACCGAACGTCGCGATGCAGAAAGGCACCGCGCCGCCGTCTATCGGTGAGAACGCGGCCCTCGCAGGGCTTCCTCATCTTACGGCGCCAATGGGCCAGCTCGAAGGCATGCCTGTGGGATTGTCTTTTGTCGGCCCGGCCTGGTCTGAAGCCACATTGCTGGCCTATGCGCATGCCTACGAACAAGCCGCCAAGCGCCGTACGCCGCCGACCGCATATAAGGACGGCTTCCCGTCTCGTTAGGATGAACCTCAAAAAAAGAACCCGCCGACCCTCCCTTCAGGAGAGCGGCGGGTTTTGGGGAAGCGTGTTTATCCGTTGAAGCGGATGCCCATGCGGACCGTGCGGCCGTTACAATCTGACCCGTTGCCGCAATCGCCGACGATCGAACGGAAGCTGTTGCCCGCGGGGCCCGGGAAGGCGCGTGCGGGATCGCGATCGAACAGGTTTCGGATATTCATGAAGCCGGTGGCCTTCCAGTTTGAATCGTCCGGCGTCAGGTCGTAGCTCATCGACAGGTCCATATAGAACGTGCCGTCGCGCGTGTTGTCGTTGATCGTGATGTTGGTCGTGTTGGAGATGGGGCAGCCCGTCGTACACACGATCCAGTCGTTGTCCTGCTTGCCCTTGCTACGGCCGCGGACCGACAGACTCGCGGTGAGCGGATTTAGACTGTAGCTGACCTGTGCGCTGAAACGCCACTTCGGGTTCAGGGCTCCCGACTGATCTTCCGGCGGGTTCACGGTGTTGTCCGTGTAGTCCTTGAGCACGCGTGATGCGAGGCCGCGGAGCGAGAGGTTGCCGTCCCATCCGTCGACGATATCAGCGAGTTTGAAGCGGTAGGACGCTTCAAGGTCGTACCCGCGGGTCTGCTGGAGGGCCAGATTGAACGGCTGGATCAAGATGCGCGTGATCACGTTCGAGCCGCCCGCGTTCAGGCCGCGCGTGATGGCGGCACAGAACGCTGTGTTGCCCTCGAAACAGTAGTCGACAATCGTCTGCGCGTTGACGGTCCCGATCGCGTCCTTGATCTTGACGTCGAAGTAGTCGACGGAGGCGTTGAAGCCCGGAATGAACGTCGGCTGCAGGACCACGCCGACCCCGATGGCGTCGGCCTTTTCAGGGTTCAGCGCAGGGTTGCCCTGATTGAAGCCCTGGTAGCTGACGGGCAGGCTGTTGTTGAAGCGATCGAGCACGGTGTTGGTGTTCGACGTACCGCCGGCAAAATATTCGTTCAGGTTCGGCGCGCGGATATCGCGTGAACGGGTGACGCGGAAGCGCACATCCGGGATCGGCGCATAAACGGTGCCGATTTTCCAGGTGGCCACGAAGCCGGACTGCGAATATTCGGTCGCGCGCACGGCACCGTTGAGCTCGAGGGAGTCCGCCCAACTCTCACCCTTCGCAAGCGGCACGACGGTTTCTAGGTAGCCTTCCTTGACGTTGTAGGTGCCGAAGCTCGGCAGCGAGTTTCCGAACAGACCGTCGTTCTTAAGCGCGACGTCGGACGCAACGCCGCTGATGCGTTCTCTGCGCCATTCGCCGCCGAACGCGAGCGAGACGGGGCCCGCCGGCATTTCGAAAGGCTCACCGCTGAAGTTGATCGCCGCGACGTCCTGGCGGAATTTCTGGTGACGCCACATGTAGATGCCTACGTAGTCGATAACCGCCTGACTGTTTAGGCCAATCCCAAATGGATTGTACGGCACGCACCCGTTCGTCGGACTGGTCAACGTCGAACGGCATACAACGGTGCCGTTCGCGTTGCGCACGGAGTCCATGGCGAGCGCGAACTTGCTCTTGCTCAAAGTGTAAGGAATATCCTCGGCGCTACGGGCGATGCCGAGCTGGTAGTATGTGTCCCACGTCCACTCCGATCCCACTGCCGAGAACGTGCCATTGGCGCCCGTGACCCAGCGCACGATGTTGCGCCGGTTGTCGGTGTAGTTGCCGGGCAGATCAGGATGCAGTGTCCCGAGTGTGAAGCCTGTGACGCCTTGGGCGGCGGCATTCGCGCGTACGGCCTCAGGCAGGAAAGGGTTATCGGTGCGGACTGCGAGGTTCGCCGGGTTGATCTGAGGCAGGGCGCGCGTGAGAACACCCGAGTAGGAATAGGCGCCCTGCAGGAAGACGTTAACGTTGTCCATCACGTCGTAGGACACACGGCCAAAGATGCTTTGACTGTCCTGCTTGCTGTCGATGGAGTTGCCTTTCGTCGCGCGAACCTGGTTCGCTTTCCATTGCCCGCCGCGCATTTCAAGGCCGCTGACCAGGTCGCCGTAAACGAACTGATAGGGTGTGCCGTTTTGTCCGAATGCAATGCCCTTCAAAGGACCGTTGGTGATCAACGCGCCGTCTGCCCAACCCGCTCCACCAATTTGCGTCAGAACCAAACGTTCCGGCACGCTGCGGCTTTGGCCCGCGCCCGTACCATAGGCGGGGTTCGTCATCGTGCCCCAACCCACATCGAGGTTCCAATCGCGATTGCCGTCCATGATGCCGGCTTTGTCCATCATTTCGCCTGACAACAGGACGTGGCCACGACCGCTGGCGAACGGAAGACCAGCTGTTAATTGGACCTGCCAGGTTTCGTTGTCGCCGTGCGTCGTGATGCCGCCGGAAAGTTCGCCCTTAACGCCGGTGAATTCCTTGTCGAGGATGAAGTTCACAATACCGGCCACCGCGTCGGACCCGTACGTCGACGATGCGCCGCCCGTCACCACGTCCACGCGGCTGATCAGGGCTTGCGGGAATCCGTTGACGTCGACGACGCCGGTGGCGAGCGACGGTACCGAGCGTTGGCCGTCGAACAGCACGAGGGTGCGGTTAGCGCCGAGATTGCGCAGGTTGAGCGCGTTGACGCCGGCGGTGCCGCCCGACACGGACGGTTGCGACGTTTGTGGGGTCGCGCTGCCGGAGAACACCGGCATCGTATTGACGTAGTCGGCGACGTTAGCAGTGGCGCCCGACTGAAGCTGTTCAACACCCACGACAGCGACGGGGGTCGGCGCTTCATAGCCGTCGCGGACAATGCGCGATCCTGTGACGACGACTTCTTCCACAACCGGCGCGGCGGGCGCGGCCGGCTTCTGTTGAGCCTGCGCCATCATGGGCAGTGTGGATGCGCTTAGAAACGTGCTGCCGATAAGAACGCTCTTAGCGGACGCGCGATACAAACGAGAAAACGTCATCATAGTCCCCCCTCCCCAGGAATAACACCGATTCAAAACTGGCGTATTGGATTGTTAGCGGTTGCCTCCGCAATTGCCGACCTCATTGAAGTGGCAATACAATCACCCGTTCAACAAGAATATTAATCGCGATGGAGGGGGGGATTTTGCGATGCAGATCATCATAGTTGGGAACGCCGGCGCAGCTTGCGCGTGACTTCGCAGCTGCGGGAGGTCCGGATTCAACGTGATTACATCGCGTCATCACCGGGAGACGTGATGGAGAAGTCAACTCATGCGGCGATGCTCGTCATCCGATGACGGTTGCCGCGTAAAAGGGGGATGAGTTCATGCGTGGCGCCATTATTCCAGTGCTTGCGGCGTTTCTGTGCAGTGCGACAACGGCGATTGCCGCGAACGCGCCAGACCCGAGTACCGAAAAGCTCCGCGCATTAATTAAGACCATTCCGCCGCTTCCGGCCGAACGTGTGGACATCAAGGTCGATCCGCGCGTGAAGCTCGAGGGCATTTCATCGATCGCGGCTGATAAAGCCGGAAACATCTACGTGCTGCACCGCCCGACGACGCCGGACGGCGATCCGGTCGTTGTGCTTGATTCCACCGGCAAGCTGATACGGTCGTGGGGCCGCGGTATGTACAAGACGCCGCACGGCATCCGCATCGATGCCGAGGGCAATGTCTGGACCGTCGATGCCAATACATCTGACGTTTACAAATTTACCGCCGAAGGCAAGAAGCTGCTTGAGATCAAGGTCGGCGGGGTGCCGGACCCAAAGCGCGAGTTCTGCGGCGCCACGGATGTGGCCTTTGCGCCTAACGGTTCCGTTTACATTGGCGACGGCTACTGCAACGGACGTGTGCTCGAATACAAAGCCGATGGGACAAAAGTGAAGGAATGGGGCAAGCGCGGTACGGGCCCCGGCGAATTCAACAACGTTCATGGGATCGCCGTTGGCCCGGACGGCAACCTCTATGTCGCGGACCGCGAAAACGGCCGTCTGCAGTGGTTCGACCTGAATGGGAAGTTCTTAGGCGAGCGTCATCTCGGCGGGCAGTTCTACAACATCACCTTCGACGCCAAGGGCAACATGTATGCCGCGACTCACTCGAAGGGCGTGTCGCTCGACGAGGAGTTCAATCTGCTCAAGTTCGATTTCAAGTCGGGCCGCATCCTCGGCAAGATCGACGTGCGCGCGCATGAAGTCGGCGTTGGCGCGGACGGGACGATCCTGCCCGCGACCCGCAGTGAGCAATTGGTAATCTATCGCCAGAAGTAGCGTGGTCCGCGCGGCGGTTTCCGCCGCGCGGTTCACCTTTACGGCTACGGCACGTGTTCCACGCCGACTTGCGTATCAACGACGTCCATCAGGCTTTTCCAGACAGGCTCCCAGGCCTGGGCTGTCGCGCAGCGGTACATGCGAAGCGTATAGACCCCGTCTCCGGGGGTATTGCTGACATCGAGGATGAAGAATTGAGCCGGAGATTCGAACGATTTCTGCAGTTGCCAGGATTTGAAGATCTTCGGCTGCTCGGGCTTTCCGGCGACGGGAACGTACAGCGGGCCGTCAAAGTAAACATAGTCCCCTTGCTGGCCGAACTTCTTGAACTCCTGGACCAGGCGCGGCTCTTTCCAGTTCTCGATCTTGATCTTCGCGGACGCGGTCGGCGCGCTATCGGGATGGCCGCAGGGTACTTCCGCCGCTTCGGCGCCGACAGACGTAGCGGCGACAAGCGCAAACACCGCGATGCAACGCGAAGACTTGAAGATGCTCATTCTCTCGTTCCTCACCAACTTCTTCGATTCATATGAACAGGCCGCCGCGAAAACGGCCATACACTAAGACGAGCGGGGCCGCCAATTCCCGTATCGCAAAAATGCGCTGCGGATAAATCAACGCGATGACGCAGCCGCACACCCCCATGCTGGAGGCGCTTCACGGCCGCGCGCGGTGGCTGGAACAGCATGTGCTGCCGCACGATCCTGCCTTGCGGGCGTGGATCCAAAAGAAGGTGCCAGTTGGGCTTGATGTCGACGACGTGGTGCAAGAGGCCTACGCGATCCTCGCCTCCTTGGACTCGGTAGAAAGCATAAGGAATCCAAAGTCCTATACATTGCGGGTAGCGTACTCGGTCATCCTGTCCCATGTGCGCCGCTCGCGGATCGTTCCGATGATGACTGTGAGCGACGTCGACTTCCTGGGTGCATCGGACGACACCCCCTCTGTCGAACGGACGGTTTCAGACCGGGACGACCTGCGCCGTGTCGGCGATGCCATTTCCGAGCTGCCACCCACCTGCCGGCAGGTATTTGTTTTGAGGCGCATCGAAGGGCTGTCGCAACGGGAAATCGCCGAGCGCCTTGGAATCACGGTGAAAACCGTCGAAAAGCACATTACGAAGGCGGTTCGTGTGCTGATCGACAGCTTTGGGCGTGGGGGCTCGGGCCAGGGTCGTGCGTCTATAGGGGGACAGACAAATGAGGTGGCGGCGGAAGACCGGCCGCCGGCGCCTGACGTTGGCGGCGATCCGGCTAAGAATAACACGCCGGGCGCGACTTAAAGTGAGGTTTGGAGGTTCGGTTGGAGTCTGTGCGGAAGAGTAGTAGCGCAGAGATTTACGATGTGGCCGCAGCGTGGGTTGCGCGCGGTGATGGCGATGCTTTGTCCAGCGGCGAGCAGCAGGAATTGCAGGACTGGCTGGCGGCCGACAGCCGCCACCGCGGCGCCTTCGTGCGGGCGCAGGCGGTTTATTTACATACGGAACGCGCGCGAGATATCGGCGCCACCTTTGCCGCCGGTACGGGCGCCGAGGTGGTCCCGCTGCTGCGCGTTTCACGCCGCCGGTTGATATGGGGATCGGCCGCCGCAGCGGCCGCGGCCGGGCTCGGATTCGCCGCCGCCAAAACGTTCGAGGGCCAGGCCGCCAAATACGCGACGAAGCGCGGCGAGATCCGTACCGTTGAACTTCCGGACGGCTCGGCCATGATGTTGAACACCGGGTCGAGCGCGTCGGTACGCTATGACCGCCGCGCCAGGGAAATTGTGCTTTGCGAAGGAGAAGCGCTGTTCACCGTCGCCAAGGATATCGACCGGCTGTTCCGCGTGATCTCGGGCGAGACAGTTGTCGTCGCCCTCGGAACGAAGTTCTCGGTCCGCAATTTGAAATCGGAACCGACGACCGTTGTCGTGGAAGAAGGCGTCGTGGACGTCATGCACGCGGCGGGAACAGAAATTCGTTCGACCAAGCTCACGGCGAACATGCGGGCGGTCTCCTACTCCGCAGGCGCGGGCGGGGCCTTGGTTACGGCGGCCCTTGAGCCGGCGGTGCTTGAAAGCGAAGCGGCGTGGCGGCGCGGCATGCTCGCGTTCCGGGGCACCACGCTCGCTGACGCGGTGCGTCAATTTGACCGTTACGGCGACAGCAAAATTGTGATCGCGGACCCCGCGATTGGGAAACTACCGATCTCGGGCCTGTTTTCCGCCTACAAGCCGCGCGAGTTCATTGAAACTGTCGCGCTCAGCCTGAACCTGCACATAGAGGTGGAGCGGACGTCCGATCGGGTCATCGTCCGCCGCGCCCTGTAATGCCTTGGTTTTTGGTACGTTTTTAGCGGCATGCCACGCTGCGGTGCAGCGCGGCATTTTTAGGTAACGGTGGTGGGGTTGGCCCCCCCGCCATGCATCCTAATAGCCGGGGAGAAAAGTGTGCTGGGCAGACGCCGTCACCCAGTTCAGGTACCTTTAGGCGCCGGCTGGCGGCCCCCAGCCGGAATTGGGAGGATGTCGATGGTCTTTCGCGGAATTCAGCTGGCCGTCATGGGCGCCACTGCGAGCGCGGCCGTTTTGGCCTCGAGCGCGCCGGCCTACGCGGTTCAATCGCAAAGCTACGTCGTCAATTGGTTTGCCGGCGCGGCGAACACGCAGCCCGACAATTGCGTCGGTGGAATCAACCCGCCGCTGGAAGATCAGTTTCATAAGGAACTGCTCCTGACCGGAATGCAGCCTGTGCAGGCGGACAAGGTCATCAAGGACTATCTCGCGAACGCAAATAGCCACGACGTCGATACCGCCATTCGCTATCGCGGCCGCTATAACGGCCGTCCGGTGAACGTCTTCAACAATCCACAGACGATCCCTGACCCCAAGATGAAGGCGGTCGTCGGCAAGGCGGGTTATGGCTTCAATCTCGATGGCAAAGGCGCCGAAGATCCAAAAGCGTTCCAGGATCCTGAAACGCTCGAGAAGGGCGTCGATAATCAGTTGTTCCGGGCGGTGGGATGTCTTGAAGGCTTTCGCGGGTCGCTCGCGAACCATCCGACCTTCTGGTACTGGATCTGGCAGACCATCCGTGATTCGCAGCCGGCTTGGCTCGTCACGATCTCGGGCGATGATCTGACGAAAGATGGCCCGGTCACTTTCACGTTTGACCGCGCGCTCGAGTACATGGTGTCGAATTCGGGCGGCGAAGCGCGCGCCGATGTCACCTACCGCATAGATCCGGATCCGCGTTCCCATAACGTCTTCAAGGGCGAGATCAAGAACGGCGTTGCGTATGTCACCGAGCACGGCAACTTCAAGATGCTCCAGAACTCCTGGGGTGTGCCGGAGCTGAACATCCGCAATTTCCACATGCGCATGAAGATCAACAAGGACCGCTCGATGGAGGCGATCCTGGGCGGCTATCAGCCGTGGCATCATCTTTACTTCGCGTTCGCGCACGGCGGCCTTAGCCGCGAGACATCGACGGGCAGCCTCGCAGGCATTTATCACCTGCTGAAGAACAACGCGGACGCTGATCCCGATCCGAAGACGGGACAGAACCGGGCGATCTCCAGCAGCTATCACATGAAGGCGGTGCCGGTGTTCGCCGTGCCGCCTGAGCCGCCCAAGACCGCCCCGCCCAAGCCGGTCGCCAGTTTTGGCGCGCCGGTCCCGGCCAGCCGCTAAGCAACACCAAGCGCAGACACGAGGTTTCGCGACGATGAATCGTAAGTTCGGAATTGGCGCCGCTGGAGCTGTTGGGCTTGCGCTCGCGATTAGTTCCTTCGTCCCGTCCACGGAGACGTCGGCGGCAGACAAGGGCGCTGCGATCTCGCACACGCCGGGCGTGCCGGTGACCCGCCGCTTGAGTCCGAAGCAGTATGAATCCGTGATCCGTGACGTGTTCGGTGACACGGTTGCTCTGGGCGGTCGCTTTGAGCCCGAGCTGCGCCGCGATGGTCTGCTCGCGGTCGGCGCCGGCTACGCCAGCGTCACGTCGACAGGCATGCAGCAATTTGAATCCATGTCCCGCGCGATCGCTTCGCAGGTCGTGGACGAAGCGCACCGCGATCTTTTGATTTCGTGCAAACCGAAGGCCGCCAACGCGCCCGACGATGCTTGCGCGCACCAATTTCTAGAGCGTACCGGCCGGGCCCTCTATGGCCGCCCGCTCACGAAGGAAGAGCTTCGCGTTCAGGTCAACGCGGCCAACATGGGCGCGAAGGATCTCAAGGACTTTTATCAGGGTCTGTGGCTGAGCTTGGCGAGCATGTTGTCCTCGCCGGATTTTCTCTTCCGCTACGAGACGCTCGAGAAGAAATCCGAGAAAAACGGCGTCTATGATCTCGACGCCTATTCGAAGGCTTCGCGCCTCAGCTTCTTCCTGTGGAACTCACGCCCCGACGAAGACTTGCTGAAGGCCGCCGCGAGCGGCGATCTCGAATCCCCGCGCGGTATTCACCGCCAGGTCGAGCGGATGATGGCCTCGCCGCGGATCGAGGAGGGGCTTCGCGCCTTCTTCACTGACATGCTGGGCCTCGATGAAATCGACGCCATGGCCAAGGACTCGGTGATCTATCCGAAGTTCGACACTTTGATCGCACAGGACTCCAAGGAGCAGACGCTGCGCACGATCATGAATGTCGTGTACAAGCAAAACGGCGACTACCGTCAGATCTTCACGACGCCGACGACCTTCCTGACGCGCCGCCTGGGCGCGATTTACAACGTGCCGATTGTGAATAATGCGGCCAATGGAGGGCCTGAGCTGTGGCAGGAGTACACCTTCAGCTCCGACGATCCGCGCGCGGGCATCGTGTCGCAGATGAGCTTCGTGGCGCTGCATTCGCACCCGGGCCGCAGCTCACCGACCCTGCGCGGCAAGGCGATCCGCGAGATCCTGCTGTGCCAAAAAGTGCCGGCGCCTCCGGGCAACGTGGACTTCACGCTGTTCAACGACCCCAATGCCCCGAACAAGACCGCGCGCGAGCGCCTTACGGCGCACGTTTCAAACCCGGTGTGCGCGGGCTGCCATAAGCTCACCGATCCGATGGGCTTGGCGCTCGAGAATTTCGATGGCCTCGGGTCCTACCGCACGACCGAGAACGGCGTGGAGATCGACGCCAGCGGCGGGCTCGACCGTTCGCAGTTCAACAATGCCGCCGGCCTCGGTAAAGCGGTGGCGGCGAGCCCGGCGGCGACGACCTGCGTGATCAATCGCATGGTGTCCTATGGATTGGGCCGCACGCCGGACCGCAACGAAATGCCGTGGGTGAAGGACCTTGAGAAAACCTTCTCCGACGAAGGCTATAGCGTGCTGAAGTTGATGGCACGGATCGCGACGGACCCGGCTTTCTATAAGGCGAGCGCGCCGAAGCCGAGCGTCACACCCGCGACGAGTACGAATTAGTGAAGGACTGCCACCGGGCATCGGGAGGATCAGGAATGAGCACTAAAATGAATAGACGCGCCGTACTGCGCGGTACGATGGGAGCGGGTTTCGTCTCCGTCGGGATCCCGTTCCTTGATTGCTACTTGAACGGCAATGGAACAGCGCTTGCCGCGACCGGCGCGCAGTTGCCCGTCGTCTTCGGAACCTGGTTTCAGGACCTCGGCTTCAATCCCGGCCGCTGGATGCCGAAGACCACCGGCTTCGGCTATGAAAACAACATCGAGTTGGTGCCGCTCGATCCGTTTAAGAAAAAGACTATCCTGATGAGCGGCTTCCAGTACTTCCTGGATGGAAAGCCGCTTGAAACGCACACCACCGGCGTTGAAATCGTCACGACCGGCGCGATCGCGCAACAAGCCGACGCACTGGCAAGCCACGACAGCCTCATCGCCGACGTGATCGGAACGCGTTCGCGCTTCCGCTCGCTCGAAGTCTCGCTGAGCGGTGGCAGCCGTAGCCGCAGCAAGCGCGCCGCCAGCGCGAGCAATCCGGCCGAAGGTTCGCCGGTCAGCCTCTACACCCGCATCTTTGGTCCAGATTTCAAGGATCCGAACGCTGCCGAGTTCACGCCGGATCCGGTCGTGATGGCGCGCAAGAGCGTGCTGTCGTATGTGACCGAAGAGCGTAAGAAGGTCATGGGCGATATCGGTGCGGTCGATCGCAATCGCCTTGACCAGTATTTCACCTCGATCCGTGAAATCGAACAGCAGCTCACCCTTGAGCTTCAAAAGCCTGAACCGCTGCCGCAGTGCCGCGTGCCGGGCGCTGTGGAAGAAACCAAGCCAAGCAGCCTGGTAACCGCGGCCAGCGCCAACAACAAGATCTTCGCGCCGTTGCTCGCCCATGCCGTCGCTTGCGGCCAGACGCGCGTGCTCAACGTCGGCGTCGGCTCGCAGGGTCTGCGCAAGGAAGGGTCCTCGCAAACCTGGCATGGCTGGACTCACGAAGAAGCCATCGACGAAAAGCTCGGCTACCAGCCGGAAGTGACCTACTTCATCACGGAAAGCACCAAGATGCTGGCCGACTTCCTGCGGGCGCTGGACACCTATCAGGAAGGCGCGGGAACGGTCCTCGACCGCATGGCGGTGATGTGGATGACCGATCATGGTTATGCGCGCACGCACACGATGGACAACGTGCCCGTCATTATTTTCGGCAGCGCGGGCGGACGCCTCAAGACCGGCCAACATCTCGCGCTGGTCGGCGACCCGGCGACGCGTGTAGGCCTGACCATGCAGCAGATCTTTGGCGTGCAGGTCAGCGAATGGGGCCAGCAGTCCAATAGAACGTCCAAGACGATCACCGAAATTCTCGCCTAAGCCCGGCGCGTTTCGGGAGGAGAGCAACGATATGACTTCACTTCGATTGGCGCTTGGTTTTGCCGGCATCGCGGCCGCCGTGGGCGTAACAGCTCTTTCGGTGCCGCAGGCTATCGGTGCGGACCGCGGGGCGCCAGCGCCGATGTTCTCGACGCCAATGGGCATCACGCTGCAGCCGTTGGGGATCGCGCAAGGGTGGGGACTAGGCAAGGATGTCGCCGCCACCATTCCGCGCGACGAGATCGCCTATACCGATCTGCAGGGCATGACCCTCTATACCTATGACAAGGACCCGGCGGGCAAATCGACCTGCGTAGCCGAGTGCGCCAAGAAATGGCTGCCAATGCCGGCGCAGGCCAACGCCGTTCCGTTTGGCGACTGGACCATCATCAAGCGCGACGACGGTGCGAGGCAGTGGGCCCTCAAAGGCAAGCCCCTCTATCGTTTCATTGAAGACGTAACGCCGGGGTCCGTCGGCGGAACGAATGTCTTCTACAATATGAATCGCGGGCCTCTCGCGGGCCATCGCGGCGCCTATTACGGCAAGCGCATGCAGCCGTCTAAACCGGCCGATGGCTGGAACGTCGCGTTGCTGTATCCGGTGCAGGACATGCAGCTGCCGACGGGTTTCGGCGTGAAAGAAGTGCAGGATGCCGCCGGTATCGCGCTGGTCGATAGCCGCGGCCACACGCTCTACACAATGAAGGGCGATATCGCGCAGGAAAAGCGGGCCTGCAAGCAGGGCCGTTGCGGGGAAATCTGGACGCCGCTCGCGGCGCCGCGCATCGGCCTGCCGATCGGCGACTTCACCGTCAAGGCACGCGCCGACGGCACCAGCCAATGGCACTACAAGGGTTTGCCGTTGTACCGCTACACCGGCGATTACAAGCCGAACGTCGCCGAAGGCGAAGGCGTTGATGCGGCGTGGGACGTCGCGTTCGTCGCGCGCTACTACATGCCGCCCGAAGCGATGATCCACAACACCGCCAGCCAGGGAAAAACCTTGGCGACGAAGGCCGGTATGACCTTGTATCGCCGTGACGGCTGGCTCTATCAGTCCGGCGGCGGCCACAGCTTCCCGCGCGGTCAATCGGCGCGCCCGGCAGTGGGCCGCGACCTTGGCACTGAACGCCATTGCGGCCAGCAGTTCGACAGCATGGCGGCCTACGGCGACTGCGAAGTCGTGTGGCAGCCCTTCATTGCGCCCGATAATGCCCAGCCGTCCGGCTTCTGGGACGTGGCGACGCGCCGCGACGGCCGCAAACAGTGGGTGTATCAAGGCTACGCCTTGTGGACATTTGCTGGCGATAAGAAGCCCGGCGACATCAACGGGCACGACGCCTACGACATCGCGGTCAGCGATGATCCGATGGTGCTTGTGGACGTAGGCACCCAGATGGATGGGTCGTCAGCCCTTTACTGGAGCATCGCGGCACCCTAAGGCAGCCCGCTGCGACCGACAAATGAGCCGCCGCGCCGACTTGGTACGGCGGCTCTTTTTTATGAATCCCGCCACCGGCAAGATTAGGAATCGCGTCGTCTTCCAATAGACTCCATAATCGGCGTTCTGGGCTGCGCCGTTCGCGCACCAAGGCCGTCGCGATCTTTCGTGCGAGCCGGACTTTCTCGGGGGGGATTGATCTGGAGCAATGCGCCTGTTCGACGAATCATCGCTCCAGCGCGCCTTGCGCCATAGCGGGATAGTGCTTGCCGCGGCGGTTCTGCCAACGGCCGCACAGGCCCAGCAGCGCACGTTCGACCTCGAAGCGAGTTCCGTCCTCGACGCCATTCCTGAATTCGCCCGCCAGGCCGGTGTACAGATCCTTGCACCGGCGGCGAACCTGCAAGGCATCAAGTCTCCGGCGATCAAGGGGCGAATGGATGTACGCGAGGCCCTGGCAAAGCTCCTCCAACATACAAAGCTGCAGATCGCGCTCTTCAACGGCGAGACCTTCGTACTTCGCGATGCGGCGCCTCCGGCAAAATTCGCGGCAAAACCGCCGCCTCAACGCCGCGCCGACGCCGGCCGATTGCCGCGCGGCCGGACGCCGGCGCCGCCCGCTGCGCGCGCGTCCATCGACATTGATGAGATCGTGGTGACCGGATCGCGCGTCATCCGTAACGGCTACGAAGCCCCGACGCCTGTCACTGTCGCCGGAACCGTTGAAATCCGCTCGGCCGGCACCATTAACATCGCCGACTTCGTCAACACGTTGCCGTCGCTGGCAGGCAGTGCGACGCCCGGGAATTCACAGAAATCCACCAGCTCCGGCACCGCCGGCATCAACGCGCTGAACCTGCGCGGCCTCGGCACAATGCGAACCTTGGTGCTTCTGGACGGACAGCGGACGGTCCCGACCACGGTGACCGGGCTGGTCGATGTGAACAATTTCCCACAGGAGCTGGTGTCCCGCATCGACGTCGTTACCGGCGGCGCGTCGGCGGCTTATGGCTCCGATGCGCTCTCCGGCGTGGTCAATTTCGTGCTGGATAAGACCTACACCGGTGTGAAGGGTGAGGTGTCGGGCGGGATCACCACCTACGGCGACAATGCGTCGGGAAAGGCTTCCTTGACCGGCGGCGCGCCATTTGGGAGCAATCGCGGCCACGTTCTAGTCAGCGCCGAGATCTTCCACGTTCAGGGCATTCTCAACTCCCCGCGAAAGTGGAACCAGGAAGGCTGGAAGATCTTCGACAATCCGAATTACACACCGGCCAGCGGCCTACCGCGTCTCATCGTGCGCAGTCAAACCGGTCTTGGTGTCGCGACACCGGGTGGAATCATCACCGACACCGCGCTGCGCGGGATCGATTTCGGCCGCGGAGGGACCCCGCGCCAATACAATTACGGGACGTTGGTAAGTGATCCTTATCAGGTCGGCGGGGATTGGAAATCGTCCAATACAGATTTCAATAGTTCCCTCGAAGGCCGGATGAATCATCAGTCGGTCTTCACGCGCGTGAGTTACGACATCACCGACGATGTGAACGCCTACGTGCAGGCCTCCTGGGGCTATACCTTCGCGCATAACTTCAATGCCAAACAGTACAACATCGCCAATTTGACGGTGCGCTCTGGCAACCCTTTCATTCCTGCCTATGTTCAAGCCCGGATGACGGCTCTGGGGTTGTCGTCCTTCACCCTGGGGACCACAAATGCGGATCTTGGGCGCATTTCGCAGATGAACGGACGCACGGTGAACCGGTATGTTGTTGGAGCGACCGGGCGGTTTGACGCGCTCGGATCCGATTGGGATTGGGACGCCTATTATCAAAAGGGCGTAGGCCGCTCGTCGGAACGTGTCAGTACGACGCAGAGATCGGCCTATGCCGCGGCCATCGATGCGGTCCGCGATCCGCTGACGGGCGCGGTGGTCTGCCGCACCGCGCTGACGGATCCAAGGACGCCGTGCGTGCCCTACAATCTCATGGGCATTGGCGTCAATTCTGCGGCCGCCATCGGTTACATCAGCCGCAACGCCTATCGGTATCAGCGCTTCAATCAGGACGTCGCCGCCGTTACGGTCCAGGGCGAGCCGTTCTCGGTCTGGGCCGGGCCGGTCTCGCTGGCGCTCGGCGTCGAACGCCGCCGTGAGGCGGTGACGGGCATGTCGTCGGCCATCGATCAGGTGCAGGATCTGTTCGTCGGAAATTTCCTCCCGAACATCGGCAAGTTCACGGTGACGGAAGGATTTTTTGAAACGGTGGTTCCGCTCGCCAGCGGCAGCGCCATCGGTAAGCTGCTCGATCTCAACGTGGCGCTACGCGCGACGGACTATAGCGTTTCAGGCTACGTCACGACCTGGAAGATCGGCGCGACCTATCAACCCATCGACGACGTGAGATTCCGCGTGACACGCTCGCGCGATATTCGCGCGCCCAATCTCGCTGAACTCTTTCAATCAGGAACGACGAACATTCGCAATATCCGCGATCCCTTCAACAACGGTGCGGCGACACAGGCCTATTTCACGACGACGGGGAATCTCGATCTCGTGCCCGAGAAGGCCGATACAACCGGGCTTGGGGTGGTGTTCCAGCCGTCATTCTTTCAAGGCTTTCAGGCGTCGGCGGACTACTACAGCATCCATATCAATAATGCGATCGGCACCCTTAGCGCGCAGACCCTGGTCGATCTTTGCTACGTGGGAAATCAGACTTTCTGCAGTGTGATCACGCGCGGAGTGTCTAACGGTGTCAACGTCATCAGTTCAATTATTAACCACCCCTTCAACTACGTGACGCAGCAGGCGCGCGGCCTCGATTTGGAAATGGGCTATCGCTTTTCGCTCGACAAGCTGAGCGGCGATTGGGCAGGCGACATCACCTTGCGTCTTCTCGCCACGCGCTATCTGCGCAACTTTACCAATAGCGGCGTTCCGGGCGACGATCCGACCGACACCGTGGGCGATCATAGCGGCAGCGGGCCGCCCAAGTGGCGTTATGTAGGGTCCATCGGCTACGCGGCGGATCCTCTCAATCTCACGCTCACGGCGCGCGGCATTAGTTCGGGTTATCGCGACACATCTTTTATTGAATGCACCAGCGGGTGCCCCGCCTCGACCATCAATCATCAGACGATCGACAACAATCGCGTGGCCGGCGCGCTATATTGGGATCTCGGTGCGACCTATAAAATCAAAGCCGAGAACGGCCTCGACGCCGAGATCTTCCTCAATATCAAGAATCTCGCGAACACGGATCCAGCCACGGTCGCCTACGGCAACTCCGGTACCGACTTCACACGCGGGCCCTGGAATCCGACGCTGTACGACACCTTGGGGCGGGTTTTCCGGACGGGCGTGCGGATCAGCATGTAACGCGAATGCCGATGGCTCCGGGCGAAATCGGCGGTACACTGCTCCACTCATATCGCTTGCGAAATTTGGAGTCATGATGGGCTACGGGCGTGTTCTTGGGTTGTCGGTTCTGCTGCTGATGGTTGTCGGCGTGATCCTGTGGGTGCGCCAGGAGCCGCCGCGTCAGGCTGTGCCTGCCGTGGTGCAAGAGTACGCTCCACTCGTTCCCGAGAATGAGACGCTCATCCCGGTCGATGAAGCCTTCCGTCAGGAGTGCCTCGCGTCCTTGCGCATGGCGATTCCCGAGGAGGCTTATACGGCGGTCCTTTTCACCCGCTCGCCGACCTGGGGCATCGTGCTGCGGGCCGACTACACGCTGCCCGACCTGCATACGCCGAACGTCAACCGCGTGGTTTGCTCCCGCAATGCCGACGGAAAAGTCCGCGTAAACGTGTCTTTCGGCCAGAAAGTCCCGCCGCTGGCGCCCGCGAAGTAGGGGAAGCATATTGATGTCGCGGCGTCCGTAAGCGATCCTGTGCCCCTTGATCCGAGGGAGCCGCGTATGAGAGCCGCGACAGCCGCCACCGTCTCCGCACCGCCGCAAACCGAAGCGGAATTGCGCCGCGATCTCGCGGCCTGCTACCGCATTTTCGACCATCTGGGATGGGTCGAACTCATCTACAATCATATCACGGTGAAGGTGCCTGGCCCGGACCGGCATTTCCTTATCAATCCGTTCGGCTTGATGTACCGCGAGGTGACCGCGTCAAACCTCGTGAAGATCGACCTTGAAGGACGCATCATAGGATCGTCGCGCTATCCCGTGAACCCGGCCGGTTTCACCGCGCATTCAGCGATCCATGAAGCGATCCCGGAAGCCTTGTGCATCATGCATACGCACACCACTGCCGGCATGGCCGTTGCCTGCAAGAAAAGTGGGTTGACGATGACAAACTTCTACGCGGCCATGCTGCATGGGAAGGTCGCTTATCACGACTTCGAGGGCATCACGGTCAATCCAGACGAGAAGCCGCGCCTGGTGGCGAGCCTGGGTAACAAGCGCCAACTTATCCTGCGTAATCACGGGCTGCTGTCGTGGGGAGAAACCATACCCGAGGCCTTCATGAATCTTTGGACATTGAACCGCGCGTGTGAAATCCAGGTGGCATCGAGCGCGATGCCGGGCGAGGACCTGCAGATTCCCGCCGAAGTTTGCGCGCAGTCGGAACGTGAGGCGCTGCATACCAAGCCGCAATATGGCGCCGGACGGGATGTCTTTGACGCCCTGTGCCGCATTGTCGACGCCAAAGACCCCAGCTATCGCAATTAATATCCCGGAATCATGAACGCCTTTCGCAGCGCCGCCGAATTTGTGACCGCGTCCCGGCTTGCTCACCGCAAGCTCGGACATCTGCCGGAACCGCTCCGCCTCACCGACGAGGCGTCCGCGTATATGGCCAACGACGAGGCGAGCGAGATCCTCAGTGCGAAATTCGGCCCCGTCATTGGCTACAAGATCGGCTGCACGACCGCGGTGATGCAGCGCTATCTCAACATCGATCATCCCTGTTGCGGCTATATGTTCCGCTCAAGTTTGACCCCTAACGGCGCGACGCTGGCGGGCAAGGATTTTGTGCGCCCGGGGGTTGAGTGTGAAATCGCCGTCACGCTGGCGCAGCCGTTATTGGCCGAGGATGCGCCGTTCGATCTCGTTCGCATCCGCGCGGCCATCGGTACGCTGCATCCGGCCATCGAGATCGTCGATGAACGCTACGAGGACTGGCGCAGCCTTGGCGCTGAAACCATGATTGTCGATGACTTCTTCCATGCCGGTATCATCGTCGGTCCGGCGGTGGAAGGCTGGCAGCAGCTCGATCTTCCGGCCGTTTCCGGTGCGGTGAAGGTGAACGGCGCGGAAGTCGCGCGCGGGAAAGGCGCGGACCTGCTCGGCAATCCTCTGAATGGGTTGGTTTGGCTCGCCAATCACTGCGCCGCGCGCGGCAAGGACATGGCCGCCGGCACGGTTATTTCGCTCGGCAGCTTCACGCCGGTGCAATGGCTATCCGCGGGCGATCATACCGAGATCGTCCTGGACGGGCTCGGGTCTCTCTCGTTTAGCGTCGAACGCTAAGCTTCACTGCCGCTGCATCACCCATTGGTCAAATTTCTTGCCGGCGGCATCCTCGATGCGCGCGGTGAGTTTGCCGTCCGCGCCCTTGCGGTAAATGATCCGCTGCGGGAAGTCGTGGGCGAGGTTTTCAAATACGGCTTCGGCCGATGTGAGCTTCGTGAGCGTGAAATCCACCGTGTGCACGCCTTTGATGAACGGCCGGTAGACGATCTTACCGGCCTCTTCCAATACGAGACTGAATTCAAAGAAGGTTGTCTTGCCGTTCTCGATCGTCTGGCTGGAGCCCTGCATCATGCCCGCCTTGGGCGCGGTATAGCATTCGCGGTATTCCGGCGTGACGCCCGGCGCAGTTTCCCAGCATCCCGACATAAACGAGACGTCCTTGAACTCCGCGCTCCACGATGGCGCGCTGACAAACGCCGCGGCCGCGCCGACAAGAAGTATCCGCATAGAGGTCCCCCAATGGTCCTCGGCAGTAAGAGCCGGAAACATAGCGAATTGTGGGATCGGCTGTTGGCGTCCCTACGTGATTAAATTAGGGCCCCTACAGCCGCGATTGCTGACCTTATTAAGGCCGCGGCATTTATCCCTGCGAAACCGCTATGGGGCTGACCCTGGTCTAATGATGGTCTCATAATGATCCATTATTGGACGCATACTGATCCTCGTTCTCTAGTATTCTCGTCCCATCGAACATGGAGGCGGTAATGGCGGTTAAGGGCGAACAACGGGGCCTGCAAGCAAACGGCCCTAAGATTAGGGAACTTAGGAAGCGTCGTGGAATGTCGCAGAAATCTTTGAAATCTGCGTCTAGCCTGAGCGAAAGCACTCTGAAGAGAGCCGAGCGAGGCGAACGGGTGATGCCTGAAGTTCTGAGCGAACTCGCTAAATGTCTAAAGGTCGGCATCGAGGACATCTCTATTTCCACCGATCATTCCGGCTCGGAATCTCAGCGGACGGCGAGAGCCGGATATGAAATCATTCGGCTGCAAAAAACTTCCTCTGCGCAGGAGATAGCCAAGAAGTTGAGCACCTACTACGAGGCGACCAAATTTGAGGTGCTCGTCGACCTCGACCAAGCATTAGCAGAGAAGGTAGCAAGGGCTGTCGAAGCTATCGAAGGCTTGTCGGGCAACAGCGGCGCTGCGGACCATATCCGTCAACTTGGAAAGCTTAATTCGTTGTTGCAGGAGCTGGCCACGGAGAATGTATTCGTGTTTGTAGGGGGATATTTCGAGCGATCCATTGCGTCCGAAGACGGTGAATACGAGGACGCGCGGTGGACTTCGTACAAGGCCGTTGAACGGGCAATTGGACTGATCGAATTTTCACCCGAAGAGGGGCGGCACCACACCCGGGAAGTGAGAGTGGGTATGTCCGCAGACACACAATTCGAACGAATGACGCAATATGAAGCTGCTGGCCACGCGATCGATTGGGGCAACGTGATTCCGTTTTAGCGGAGGGCAGTTCAATGCATGACAAGCTTTTGCTATTCGATATTGAAGCGATAATTGATCGCGAGCTCCTGCCGGAGGAAGACGGGAAGCAAAAATTTCCTCAACCGCCTTATTGGAAACCGGTGGCGATTTCATTTGTGGAAGCAAACATCACCCGTGATGGTCCATACGAACGTTATGAAATCGTTGAATGCCGCTCTGGTGGAACGAGTGCATCCACCGAGCAGGAGTTGCTAGCGGGGTTCTGGCAACACTTTGGAAGACTCTCGCCGCGCATCGTCACTTGGAACGGTAAAGGTTACGATCTGCCGGTCCTGCAATACCGCGCGTTCATGTACGGCATTCCGATGCATCAGCTCTTTCGAGCTGGTACAAAATGGGAGACGTACAAGCAACGCTATGCTGGGCAGTGGCACTGCGACCTCATGCTCGAAATGTCGGACTATGGTAATCGTAGCATGATGGGAATGGACGCCATCGCAAGTGCAATGGGGTTGCCCGGAAAAATTGGGGGGCATGGCAGCGAAGTGCAATCGATGTTCGACGCGGGCCAGATCGACAAAATCCGGGCGTATTGCGAATGCGACGTTCTAAATTTGTATGCGCTTTATATTCGGTGGGCTTACGTGACGGGTCTCACAGACCTAGAAGGCCACAATCTGGCAATGACCGGACTGTCCCAATATTTAAGTACCAAATCGAGCAGCGCGCCTCACTTTTCGGAGTTTCTCACTGCTTGGAAACACTCTAGCCGTCCAATGCCAGCGGCAGTTTCCCTTAAGGTACCGCTGCCGATCCACAGCTCACTAGTTATCGAGCGCGATGGGGCTAAAGAATCGAATCTAAACGCAGGTAGTTATGGCGAGTGACGATCCGAAAACCTCCTTCGTAAAAGCGATTCGAAATCTTCAGCATAGAGGTGACGTAGAGACCGTGCTCAGCCTCAATGCAGTGCGTAACGCACCCTCGTTAGCAGACGAAGGTGATTATCAAACGGCTTTTAAAGGCTTCTATTTCACTGCTCCTAAGCGTGCAGGATTTTATGAGAGCTACTTCGCGTTATTAGGGCGGGCGGCCTCTGATCCGGGCATCACACTTGAAAAATGCCTACTAGAAATTCATAGCGCTACCAATGAGAGGCATTTGTCTTTTTGTTCCAAGCTGCTTGCGACCGTTTCCGATGAGTTCGTTATTTACGACGGGAACGTAGCTTCTCTGCTCGGTATCTCGACGAAGCCCCTCCCTAAGACAGATTGGCTGACGGTTGCGCTGAAGCGATACCAGGCGGTCGAGCAGCATGTGGATGCGTTCGGCGCGTCGCAAAGTGGTGAGACAGCTCTCGCTCTTTTTGACTTAACGTTCCCCCACGCGACGCACCTATCTCGGCGACGCAAATCTGATTTATTGCTTTGGGCATCGTACGAAAAAAGTAAGCCTTAGGCGTCCCGAGCAGCCACATCTTGCTAGGGTTTTTCCGCAAAAAATAACGGCCCCCGTTTCTCGGCGGGGGCCGTATTTATTTCTGACGGAGATAACTATACCCCCCGGATTTCTCCGGGGCTTTTTCTTTTCTTGTCTCGCTTTTGCTTAGCGCTGCTGAGCCTGCGCCACGCCGGTCTTGCCCGGTTGGGCAGGCGTCGCATCGGCCACCGGGCGGTCCGGATGCACGATGTACACCTGGGCCATATCGAGGGTGATGGCGCTGGAGATCGCCGTGTTCTTACCGTTCGCGTCAGGATAAGCGTCGGCGTACTTCTTGACCTGCTGATGGAACTCGGCGGCTTCCAGCTGGCCATAGGACAGGTGGTGCGTCGACCAGCCAGTGATCCACTTGTAAAGCGAGTTCACGTCGTAATAGCCGGCGATAAGGCCGTTGGCGGCCGTCGGCGTCAGCTTCATCTGGAAGCGCATGTCGCGGATCTGCAGCGCGTACGGAGCGCCCGGGAAAATCTGCCAGGGCCACTTGCCGTCCTTGGCTTCTGAAATCAAGACACCGCCTTCGATCTTGCCTTTGAACTTCTGGATGATCTTGGTGCCGTAGTGCATGTCCACGCGCTGCGTGCCGCCCGGGGCGACCTTCTCGCCGGTCGCATCCAGCAGCATCGGGTCGCGGCCGCGGTAGATGGTTACCGTCACATCCGGATCGTCGGACAGGCTGTCGACGTCGGTGATTTCAAGCAGGATGCGCATATAGCCGAAGCCCGGGATCTGCTTGTTCGCGAACAGCTGGAGCTGGCCCTCTGGACCGCGGAACTGCGAATTGCAGCCGGTGACATGGAAGAAGGCGTTGTCGATGCCCTTTTCACCGGTCGGGCTGGTGAAGTCATCGGCGTCGACCCTGCCGTCGAGATTGAGGCCGTTGGCGATGTTGCCGGTCACGGGAATGTAGTCGAACTGGTTCCCCGGCAGATCGTCCGGGTACATCTTGATAGCTTCGCGGGCCAGCTGCGTGTCCGCTACCGGACCCAGGTTCGGGAACAGCGCCTTGAAGATCTCGCGCGGACCGTTCGGCGACAGGCCCTTCGGGCATTCAGCCTTGCCGTCCGGCGTCTGGTACATGGTCCAGTGCAGCTCGGTGGTCACGTAGCCGATGCGGCGATCCTTGATGACCGATTCACCTTCGGCCGCCTGAGCCGAGGTACCGAGCGCGAGAGCCAGCAACGAGCTCGCCCCTAGAAGCAGTTTCGACATAACCTTCATTTCTTCCTCCACACTCAAATTTCGTAAGGACACGCGGCTTAACCGCGCCGTCCGCCAAATTCTTCCCGGACGTAGAAAGCCCGGAAGCCATTGCGTTTGCCTTGCCACTCGCCCATGGCGTTGCCTTCGATGTCGCCCGGCTCCTTGTCGCCGGCATAGGTGTAAACGGGACGTCCGCGATAAGCCCACACACGCTGCGCGCCGTCCTGATCAGCGGCGGCTTCGTGGCCCGTTTTCGGGTCTACCCACACCACCGACCACAACTGGCTCGGCAGCTTCGGGTTGGCGGGCGCCTGGACATAGAGCCACATCTTCAGCGCGCGCTCCAAGTTACCGCCACCGGCAATCGCGATGCGATAAACCTGCGGGCTATCCATGGTGTCGCAGGCGAGTTGGTCCTGAGAGTCGTCGTTGCAGGTATAGAAGTAGATTGTCTTGCCCTTGGAGTCAGCCAGCAGATCGCCGGTCAGCGAGTTCTGCACCGTGAATTCCGACGGATGCGCCGGCGCCACCTGGGTGTAGACGTTGTGCCAGCCCGGCATATCGCCGCCGTTCAGGCTTTCGCGTTGGGTATCTTCGCTGAAGGTGTACAGGGGCTTCTTACGGAAGGCCCACTGCCGCACGCCGGCGGCGCGCTGGACGATCGTCCATTCGCCCTGCGGCGAGGCCGAAGCCGGCGCAATCGCGGGGATCCAAGTGCGCGAGCAGTCACCAACGCAGTTGGACTTGTTCGCCGCGTCATTGTCCCAGCTGTAAACCGAATAGCCGCGGTCGTTCACGACCAAGCGGCCTTGCAGCGTGGTGACAACATTGAAGCCCGGCGGAACGTTGGGGCGCGGACCGACCGGGAGGCGGGCCGGCGCGGTCCCGCTGCCGCCTTCGGGCAACGTGCCCGATCCGCCGTAGGTCTGGCCCGGCACCTTGTCGAGGATCGACGTGTAAACCGGCAGCTCATCGTAAGCCCACTGCTTCTTGCCGTCGGGGCGCGTGACGACGGTCCACAGGCCCATCGGCTTCGCGTCATCCGGCGCCAGGAACGCCGGCCACGTGGCCGCGCACGACAGGCGCTTGTCGAGATCCGGAAGATCCATGCCCGCCGGCCACGGGCTCATCATGCCCGCGGTCTGCGTGGTCACCTTATCGGTGCAGGTCGATTTACCTTTGCCGTCGCCGGAATAGCCGACGCGCATGGCCTTCTGCGGCCACACATACAGGGTCATGCCAGTGGATGTCGTGAAGACGGGACCTTCAAGGTCCGTCTGGCGCACCTGCACGCCGGGCGGCATGGGCGCCTTCACATAGTCTTCCGCCATGCGCTGCTGAGCCTGCGCCGCGCCGGTGAAACCGGCGAATGCGATGCCCGCTGTCATCAACGCTTTAAAGTATCTCATCTCCCGTGACCTCACCTTCACGTAACCTCCGGCGCTTAATAGCGCCGGCCAAATTCATCGCGCACGAAGAAGGCGCGGAAACCGTTGCGCCACCCCTGCCATTCGCCGATCGCGTTGCCTTCGATGTCGCCCGGCTCCTTGTCACCCGCGTAGGTGTACAGCGGACGCTTGCGATAGGCCCACACACGGAGCGCCCCGGGCGCGTTCGCCTGGGCTTCGCGGCCCGTCTTCGGGTCCACCCACACGATCGACCATAGCTGATTGGCCGGCAGTTTCGCATTGGCGGAAGCCTGCACGTAGGGCCACATCTTCAGGGCGCGGTCCCAGTTGCCGCCGCCGGCGATGGCGATGCGGTAAACCTGCGGGCTGCTCATGAGATCGCAGGACATCTGATCCTGCGAGTCGTCGCCGCAGGTGTAGTGATAGATCGTCTTTCCGTTGGCGTCGCTCAGCACGTCGCCGGCCAGGGTCATCTCCACCTTCAGCTCCGCCGGGTTCGGCGGGGCCATCTGGGTGAAGACGTTGTTCCAGCCCGGGACTTCCGAACCCGCGAGGCTCGCGCGGCCGGTGTCTTCGCTGAAGGTGTAAACCGGCTTCTTGCGGAACGCCCACTGGCGCACGCCCGCAGCGCGCGGGACGATCGTCCATTCGCCCTGCGGCTGCGCCGACGAGGGCGCCAGCACCGGCAGCCACACGCGCGCGCAATCGCCCGTGCAGTTGGACTTGTTCGGGGCGTCGTTATCCCAGGTGTAGATCGAATAACGCGCTTCATTCACGACCAGGCGGCCCTGGCGCGTGGTCAGCACGTTGAAGCCCGGCGGTACATTCGGGGGCGGGCCGACGACTTCGCGTTCGGCCGGCTCGTCGCCGCCGCGGCGCAGCACGGTGGCGGCGCCGTTCGTATCACCCGGACGGTCGTCCAGGTCCGAGGTGTAAACGGGCTGTTTGTTGTAAGCCCACTGCTTCTTGCCGTCGCTGCGCTCGACAACGGTCCATTGGCCGAGCGGTTTCGCATCGGCCGGCGCCAGCAAGGGCGGCCATGTCGCCGCGCACGACTTGCGGGTATCGACTTCAGGCAGGTCGAGCCCGGCCGGCCACGGGCTCATCATGCCCGCGGTCTTGGTGGTCGGCTTATCGTCGCAGACCGATTTTTCCTTCGGGTCGCCGGCGAAACCGATGCGCATCGCCTTCTGCGGCCAGATGTACAGGGTCTTACCTTGCGCATCTGCGAACACAGGACCTTCCATCTCGGTGACGACAACCTGCACGCCGGCCGGCATCGGCACCTTCGCATAGTCCTCGACCATGCGCTTCTCGGCAGCGCTTGCTGCGCTGCCGAGTGCGAGACTTGCGATCAAAGCAATATTGAACGGTTTCATCGACGTTTCTGAAGTCCCAGCCTTAGACGACCATTTCAGCGATGTGCTTATTGGTCTGGTTCGACTGGTTGCCCCAGTGCGGCAGATCAAGACCAATAGCCTGCATCAACGTGTAGCCGAGGCGGCAGCCCGTGGTGCCCTGGCCGTCGATATGCAGGCCGGTCTTCAGCTTGCCGCCCGCGCGGCCGGCCGAGAACATCGGCAGGCCGTCGATAGAGTGGATCTTGGCGAAGCTCTGATCGGTCGAGGCATAGATGGCCATGTTGTCGAGCAGGGTGCCGTCGCCTTCCTTCACCTTGGCGAAGGCGCCGACGAAGTAGGCCCAATTCTCGAACGCACGGCGCAGGAACCACGACACCATCGGCTGGTAGCCCAGCTGCGGATCGAGCGGCTCTTCGTGGCTGGCGGTGTGGTGCGGCTTCTCGTAGTCCGGCTTTGTGGTCGAGGCGAAGGACTTCGAGTACAGCATGTTGAACACGCGGGTCTGGTCGCAGGCCATGGCCATGACGAGGATGTCGGTCATGGTCTGGTGGCGCTTGTTCACCAGTTCGAAATCGACGCCGGTGGCGATGTCGCCGCGCAGCGGCTTCGGCGCCACGCACGCTTCGCGCGGTTCCGGCTTGGTGAGCTGACGCTCGAACTGCTTTTCCAGGTCGCGCAAACCCGTGAAGTATTGGTCGATGCGCTGTTTGTCTTCAGCGCCGACCATCTGCTCGAGCTTCTTGGTGTTGTCCATGACGCTCGAGATCACACTCTGGCGGACCATGATCTTCGGGTTCGGCTTGAACTCTTTCGCGTTCGGATCCTGGAAGTCCGGACCGAAGACGGTGGTGTACAGGCCGAGCGCCGAGCCTTCCGATGTATTGATCAGGCTCGCACTTTCGTAGGATTGCGTGTCACGGGGATCGCCGGTGGCCGACATCGTCAGCATCGGGAAGCGCGTGGTGGTGCCGATCTTCTTAGCGACCGTCACGTCGATGGTTTCATTCGGCTTGTCGTTGCCCGACATCGGCGCGGCGCCGGAGCGCAAGATAACCCAGCCGGTGGTGTGGCAAAGGTTCGGCGCCGCGTCGCGGAAGCCGTTGAAGCCCGTGTAGAGGTTGAGGTGCTTCTGAACCGGCTTGAGGGATTCGATTTCTTCCGGCAGTTCCCAGCTCGCGCCGTACTGCTTCGGCTTGAAGATCTTTTCGCTCATGCCGAGGCCCCAGCCCCAGGTGCCGAAGCGGATCGGCATCGGCGATCCATCAGCGAGCGCGTTGCCGTTGCCGTTGAGGAAGATGTCGAGCAGCGGCAGGCCAACCGAGACCGCCGAGCCCGCGAGCATGCCGCGCAGCATGCGGCGACGGGTGAGAGATTCCAGCAAAGTGTTCATCGTATCCTCCTCGTTAATCAGTGAGCCGCGGGCGCTGCTTGAGCAGCGGAAGCGGTGGCTTTCGGGACTTCGGCATCGGAAACGCGAATGAAGGCATCAGACAGAGCGATCGCGCGCATCAGATCCGGAACGCGGTAACCGCTCGACGCAAACACCTTCGTCAAAGCGTCGATCTGGTCGTTCGAATCATTGGTGAGCGGACCGCCCGTGCCATAGCTGTACACGCGGCGCACGAGGCAGCGCGGAACTTGCGGATGGTCATGCAGCGCCTTCGAGAGGCCCGTCACGTCCTTGAAGTTCGCGCCGTCCAGGTTGCCGCTGGCATCGATAGCGACGCCCTTTTCGTTGTCGCGGTACTGACCGCCGCCATCAAAGTTTTCGAGAGCGAGGCCCATCGGGTCGGTGATCTTGTGGCAGCCGGCGCAGACCGGGTTTTGCAGGTGGAAGTTCACGCGATCGCGCGCCGTGCGGAACGGCGAGGTCGGATCTTCCAGCGCCGAGAAGTCGACGTTCGGCGGCGGCGGCGGAACCTTCTGGCACAGGAACAGCTCGCGCAGCGCCTTGCCGCGCAGCGTGGCCGAGCTGCGGGCCGGGTGCGAATGCACCGCCAGGAACGAGATGTGCGTCAGAATACCCTGGCGCGGGCTCGATTCCGGGAAGTCATAGGCGCTCCAGCCCGGCTTCGTTGGAACCTGGTAGATGGCCGCGAGCGCCGGCGACATGAAGGTGTGCTTGGTCGTGAACAGGTCGCGGTAGTCGCCGCGGCGGGTGACGAGATGGTCGGCGACCGTGCGGAGCGTCTGTTCGCGCGCATCCTTCAGCGCCGTGCCGGTGACAATCGGGTACACCGCGCCGTCCTTCGACAGGTTGTCGAAGTCGTCGAAGGCGAACATGTCGTCGAAGAAGGCGCGCACGCCGTTCTCCAACTTCGGGCTGGCCAGCATCATGTCGATGGCCTTGGTGCGGCCCTTCGGGGTGAGAAGTTCGCCGCTTTGCGCCATCTTCAGGAGCGTGTCGTCCGGTACCGTGTTCCACAGGAAGAACGACAGGCGCGAGGCGACGCTGTAGGCGTCGAGGCGCTTTTGTCCGGGGTGCTTCGGATCGGCTTCCGCGATGTCGGTGATCATCAGCACGTTCGGGTCGACCAACATGCCTTCCAGCACGCCGGCGAGACCGACGTAGAAGTCCTTGTTGTCGTCGGCGGCTTTCTTCGCCTTAACGACATAGGCCGTCAGAAGATCGTTGGTGAGCGGACGGCGATACAGGAGGCGGCCGGTTTGCGCGATGAACTTCATGGCGCAGGCGTCATCGGCCGCAGCGGGATCCTTCGGCTTGCAGGGCACCAGCGAGTCACGGTGCGAGGGGATTTCCTGTTCGAGGTTACCGTTGTCGACGACCTGCGCGGCAACGGCCGAAGCCGCGCGCTGCAGCTTCATCATATCGCCCGAGGTCACGCCCACCTTGGCGGCGCCGGAGGCGACTAGACCATCGGTGCGCGTCAGCGGACCCAACGGCTTGCCCGGTTTGATATCGGCGCCGAAAACGTCGGCGATCACATTGGCATACTGGCTCGCGGTCATGAGACGCACGCGCGCGGTCGACGTGGCGTCGGGCAACGCGGCTTCGGCGGCGGCGGGCGCCGATGGCTTAGCTTCGCCACCCGGCTGCGAACACGCCGCCAGCGCGAGTACAGCGGAGCCAGCAATGCCCGCTAAAATGGAACGGTGAGAGACGCGATCAAACAAACGCACTTCATTTCCTCCCGGGGAACGGAAAGCCGACAATTCACCAGCCGGCTCCAGGCTCCCTATATTCTAATGTGCGGACTTCGCATCCGCTCGGAAAATTACGCCATTAAGGCATAACTATTAATAACATGACCGGTCAGTCATCAAAACGATTCTAAGGTAACGCTCGCGTGACCGGGAGGGTGGAAAAAGGCGAGGGAGGCTATGCTTTTTTAGATGCAAACGTGTGAGCTAGGATCGGTCGCGGCGTGCGTGCGCGAGCGTCGCGCCACCGCTAACCAGCCTCGCTCCCAAACCGCCCGCATTTCCTTCGTCCGTTATATAATAGTTCGCTATTTATAGTGTCACGTCATTTAAATAGTTAACTATAATAATATTGTGCGGCCCGGGTTGGCGAAGCAGAAGCGCTGAACACTTCATTAGTCTAGCTAATGCAAAATACGCTGCGTGATGCTCCAAAGAACGCGATCTGTCAGCCCCTCAGAGGAAATGCAGGCGAATCGGCGGGAAAGCTACGTCTTGCGCAACCCCGCCAGCAGCAGAGCGCCGTCGAGCGGATCGCCTAGCGGCGGCGAAAGGCGCGCGGTGGTGCGCTCGCGCAGCCAGGGACGCATGCGCAGCGCGAGGCCGCCGGCCAGAGAGCAGCGCGGCGCGCCGCGTACGAAGATCGTTTCGATAAATTGTTCGACGTGCAGCGCCGCGCTTTCGACAATGGACCGCGCGATCTCATCGTCCGCTTCGGCGAAATCAAAAACGATCGGCGCGAAGGCCGCGTATTCCTTGGGTGTGGCCGTGTCCATCCAAGCGATCACGCGCGGCGTTTCATGGCTGAAGCGGCTGGTGATGGCTGAACTCAAGGGCGTGGGTTTGGTGCGCCCGTCGAGCGCGCGAAGTGCGTGGCGTACCGCGGAAAGCCCCAACGCGGCACCGCTGCCTTCGTCTGAAATCGGAAAGCCGTAGCCGCCGATGGAAAAGGTTCCGCCGTTGGCTTTGACGTAAGCAATACTGCCGGTGCCCAGAATAAGTGTGGCGCCGTCACCGCCGTTATGCGCGCCGAGATTGGCGATTGCGGCATCGGTTTCCCAGCGGATCTTTGCGAACGGAAGGCCGAGGTTATTGAGGGCGTCGCGCACGCCAGGCCGCGAAATACCGGCGATACCGAGGCCCGCGCTGATGCGCGGCGTATCATTGGCGGCAAGCCCCGCCTGCCCAAGCGCCTGATCGCAGGTTTCCATCAAGGTCGTGCGCAGTTTCTCCATGCCGATGCGTGCGTTGGCGGGACCGGCTTCCCCCGTGCCGAGGATCTTTCCAGCCGCATCCGTCAGGCGCGCGCGGCAGTGGCTGCCCCCGGCATCGACACCAAGATAAAGATCGATCATGCGTTATTTCCGTTGCGGCAGCGCTTGGCGCAGGACTCCACCCGCCGCCGAAAGCTGAGAACGTGCTTCTTCCAGACTGAATCCACGCGCAACGAGGACAGCGGTGCGAATGTCGCCTTCGGTTTGGATCAGCGCGGCCTTCGCCGCGTCCGCGCTGCCGCCGGCGATGGACTGAACGATGTCGAGCGCGCGTTGCACCAGCTTTTTGTTGCTGGAGCGCATGGCCACCATGAGATTGCCGTGCACGAGGCCCAGACGCAGCATAATGGCCGTGGACAGAAGATTGAGCGCGATCTTCTGCGCTGTCCCGGCTTTCATGCGCGTCGAGCCCGCGATGACTTCTTCGCCCGTCGGCAAAAGAATGGCGTGCTCCGCGGCGTTGAGAAGCGCGGTGTCGGGATTGCCGGCGATGCCGATACTAAGCGCCCCCGCCTTGCGGCCCTGTTCGACCGCGGCGACGGTGAATCGCGTCTGACCGGAGGCCGCCACGCCGATGACGACATCGTATGCGGACGCCGCCGCATCGACGATCGATTTCCGGCCATCGTCGGCGTCGTCCTCTGCGTCTTCAACGCTTGTGGTGATCGCTTGTTTGCCGCCGGCCAAAAGATAAAGGAGCCGGTCTTCCGGCCAATCGAAGGTGGGCCCGAGTTCAACCCCGTCTTGGACGGCGATGCGCCCCGAGGTTCCCGCGCCGACATAGATCAGGCGGCCTTGGCCCCCGTGAAGACGCTCCGCCGCGGCTTCCGCCGCAGCCGCGATCGCGGCGGTCGCTGAGCGTACGGCGGCGGCCGCGGAAAGTTGGCCTTCGAACATGGCCTCAACGGCGTCCGCCGTGGGCCACAGATCGAGCGTTGCGTAGCGGGCGCTGACGGTCTCGGTCTTGCTCATGACGATCAGCCTCGCATGCCGTCAATCCAGGTCGCAAGCACGTCCATACCGTCCGCGGACGCCCGATTCACATGAACCAGGTCAGCCGCAAAGCCCGGTGCGATCCGTCCGCGCGTTTCGCTGAGTCCGAGGAAGGTTGCCGGTGCGGCGCTGGCCATCATGACGGCGCGCGGGGCGTCGACCCCAACCGCGCCGATCATGTTGCGGATCGCCAGCGACATGTCGAGATGCGCCCCGGCGAGTGTTCCATCCGGTCCCGTCAGGCGGCCGTCCTTCACGGTGACCGGCGTGTTGCCGAGCATAAATGTGGATCGATCCCATCCCACGGTCGGCATGGCGTCCGTCACCAGGAAGAACCGATCGGATGGCTTGGCACGCATCGCGACGGCAATCGAGGCGGGATGCACATGATACAGGTCGGCGATGAGCCCGCAGAAACTGTGATCGTCGCCAAGGGCCGCGCCAACCATGCCGGGTTCGCGGCTTGAGAAAGGCGTCATGGCATTGAATAGGTGCGTGAAGCCGCGCAGGCCTTCACCGAGCGCGGCGCGAGTCTCCTCGTAAGTCGCCGCACTATGGCCTGCGCAAACGATCACACCTCTTGCGGTCAACTGGCGGATCGTTTCCGCGGGCGCGCACTCGGGCGCGAGGGTGACAACCGTGCGCCCGCCGCGCAGCCGCGTGAGACGTTCCATATCTGCGTCGGCGATCTTTCGAATGCGCGCGCGGTCGTGGATCCCGGCGCGCGCTGGGTTGAGAAACGGGCCTTCAAGATGGATGCCGAGCACGCCCGGCACGTTCTGTGCGATGGCTTGTTCAACGGCGTCGATAGCCCGATCCATCACCGCGAGGTCGTCGCTGATCAGCGTAG
Organism: Rhodospirillaceae bacterium; assembly: GCA_041906145.1. Taxonomy (GTDB): domain Bacteria; phylum Pseudomonadota; class Alphaproteobacteria; order Rhodospirillales; family Rhodospirillaceae; genus SHVO01. The sequence goes on from JAYRJU010000002.1 coordinate 376,421, forward strand.
GCAGGAAGCCGGTGGTTCCAAAGCGCCGATGCGCCGCGCCGATGATTTCGATTCCGTCGACGGTGGGTGTGTCGTTGAACAAAACGCCTTTGCCGCCGTTCACCTGCACGTCGATGAAACCCGGAAGGAGGTCGCCGCCGCCGAGTGCGATACGTTCGCATCCGATGGGTATGTCTTTTTCCAGCGTGATGGCTTCGATGCGCGCGCCGTTGATGATCACTGCGTGGCCTTCGGCAAAAGAGGGGCCCACCAAGATGCGCGCGCCGGCGAGAGCTGAGCGGGTCATAGGGTCTCGGTCACTTTGTTGAGGAACGGCGGACGATCAGGATCAAGGCCGCGAGCTTGGGCCAAATGTACCACGGCTTTGTAGAAGCTTGGCAGCCATGCAATGGGCGCAAGCGATGCCTCGACATCCGGGAGAACGGGTAAAGCGGTCACGCCTTCCAAGGGAACCGTAAGGCCTGCGCAAAGCACGTTCGCACCGCGCGCCGCGAAGCGCTTCGCCAGCGCAATAACCTCGGGCCCCGCCTGGTCCGGCGGCGCCAGCATGAGCACCGGCAATCCATCGCGGACCAGTGTGGCCGGCCCATGCTCCACTTCGGCCGCGCTGAAAGCCTCGGCGTGCAGTGCGCAGGTCTCTTTCAGTTTGAGCGCCATTTCATGGGCAACGCCGAAACCCGCGCCGCGGCTCACGACAAAAAGGTTGCGTGCTCCTTTCAGCGCGCCGACCATCGGTGACCAGTCAAGTGTTCCCGCCGCCGCGAGATGACCGGGCAGTGCGGCGATCGCTTTGTCGAGTTCCCCGTCTTGCGACCAGTTGCGCGCAAGATCGGCGAGGGCGGCAAGGCTTGCGATGCACGACTTCGTTGCCGCGACGCTTTTCTCCGGCCCCGCATGAAGCGGGATAACGAGGGATGCGGCGTCACCGAGTGGCGAATTGACCTCGTTGAGTATCGCAACAACGCGGGCGCCCGCCGCCGCCGTTGCTTTCGCCGTTGCCACGATGTCCGGGCTGCGCCCTGACTGCGAGATGGCGATGACGAGGGCGTTGCTGAGATCGCGGGGCGGCGTTCCGGAGATCGAAACGACCGAGGGCGCCATAGAAGCGACCGGAATGCGCAGGTGTTGTTCGATCAGATATTTTCCAAAGAGGGCTGCGTGATCGGAGCTGCCGCGCGCACAGGTGAGCGCCATGGCCGGCGGGTCGCGGCGCAGCGTCTCGCCCAGCTGCGCGAGCGCGCCGTGGTTGGCGGCGATCAACCGGCGTACGACGTTCGGCGCTTCGCCCGCCTCGATCGCCATCAATGACTTCTCGCCCGCCGTCAAATCGAGTACCCCTTTGAACGAGGACCAATTTATTTGGTGATCTTATCCGGGGATTCCAGGTGGAAGCCACCGCGACCGAGGGCAAAGGGCCGAAGACGGGCACACCCGGGAACGCCCGCATGGTGGCGCTCTTCGGCCTTTTGGGCTTTTCCTCGGGCCTTCCCTTTCTTTTGTTCTCGGCCGTGCTGTTCCTGCGCCTGACGAAAAATGGCGCCCCGTTGGGCGTCGTCGCTTTTTTCGCCTGGGTCTCGCTGTTGCCGACCTTCAAATTCGCCTGGGCACCCCTGCTGGACCACCTCACCGTCCCGGGGTTCGGGCGGGTATGGGGACGCTGGCGCAGTTGGATTCTACTGTCGCAGCTTGGCGTGGTCGCCTCGCTCGTGGGGCTGGCTTTCGCGGATCCCGACCAGAATCTTCCCCTGACAGCGCTCTGGGCTTTGCAACTCGCCTTCTGGGCGACGACTTTGGAGGCCGCGGCCGACGGCTGGCGGTGCGAAGTGGCACACGATGCGAAAGGACAGGCGCCCCTCGTGTCCGCCGTGCTTTGGGGCTACCGCTCGGCCATGGTCGCGGCCGGAAGCGCAGCGGTGGTCATGGCGGACTACTCCAGTTGGGGGACCGCCTATCTCGCAATTGCCGCCGCCTCTTTCGTCGCTTTCCCGCTTGTCCTTGCGACAAGGCCGGAAACCGAAAGGAATAAGGCATCCGCGCTCGTTGTCGGTTTGGCGGTGACCGCGGGATTGCTCGTCCTCGGCCTTGGTGCGACGGCCTTGTTGGGAGCGGGTGTTCTGCGCGCCGCAGGCGCGCTTGGCGTTAATGCCCAAAGCAACGTGACCCCCGTGGTCCTCGTGCTGTGCGGTTTGCCGTTCGTGAGTATGATGATCGCGATTCCGCGCATCCGGGCGCTCGCGCCGGATCACACTTTGTTATCGTCACCGGCCCTTGGTCCTTATCTCGATTTCTTCCGGACGCTGGGATTTAGCGCCGTAGGCATTCTTGCCTTTGTATCGCTCTATCGGATGGGAGATGTCCTCGCACTTACGCTTGCGAAGCCCCTTCTGTCCTCGGTTGGTTACACCCTCACGCAGATCGGCATCGCCGACGGCGCGCTTTCGCTGCTCGCCAATATTGCCGGCGTGGGGATTGGCGGCTGGGCCGCCGCGCGGTTCGACACGAGGATATCGCTCGCGCTTGGCGCGGTCTTCGCCGCGCTGGGCAACGCGGCTTATGTGTGGCTTGCCAATGCGCCGCCGTCGGATGCGGTTCTCTATCTCACCGCCTTCGCGGATAATTTCGGTAATGGCATGGCCGCAGCCGTTTTCGTTATTTACCTGTCGCTGCTCGTGAACCCGAAGTATCCCGCCGCTCAGTATGCTTTCCTCGCGGGCTTCGCGTTCTTGCTGCCGCGCCTTCTTGCGGGCGCGTCGGCCTCCATTCAGCGCGATATCGGGTATGACGGCTTCTTCGTCTTGTCGGGCGCGCTCAGCCTGGTTAGCGTAGCTTTGCTTCCGCTGCTTGTGCGGAAAAAGCAGCCATGAAAGCCGTCCTCGCCCTCGCCGTAGGACTTGTTGTGGGATCGCCTGACATCATGGCTCAAACGCCCAAAATCGAAACCGCCGTTGCCAAGGCCAACGCACTTGTCGAAGCCGCGGTTGCGAATGGCGGTCTCCCGGGAGCGGTAATGCTGATTGCCGTCGGCGGCAAAGTCATCGAGGAGCGGGCCTTCGGGTTCGCGCAGCTCAACGACTATGAGGGACGCAAGATCGAGATGGCGCGCGTTATGCACACATCGACGGTGTTCGACGTTGCGTCGGTGACCAAAGTCATGGCCACGACCATGGCGGTGATGATCCTGGCCGATCAGAAGAAGCTCGACGTCGATGCGCCTGTTTATCGCTATCTTCCGGACTTCCGTGGGCCCGAGCTCGACAAGATCACGGTGCGGCATCTGTTGACGCACACCAGCGGGCTCGTGCAATGGCAGCCGCTCTATTATCAGGCCGCGAACAAGGCGGAGGTCTTTGATGCGATCCGCAAGATGCCGCTGCAGTGGCCGGTGGGCGAGGGCTATCACTACAGCGATCTCGGTTTCATGCTGCTTGGCTATATCGTCGAGCGCGTGAGCGGGAGGGCGCTCGATGTTTTTGTCGAGGACGCTCTATATCGCCCGCTTGGGCTGGCGCACACCGGCTTTCTTCCAAAAACGCGTGGCCTCTCCAATTTCGCCGCGACGGAATCCGGCAACGGTTACGAGCGTCACATGATCTACGGGCCCGACTTCGGTTACGGCTACAAAGGCGATCCGAAATCCTGGGACCGCTGGCGCCGCTATGTCCTCGACGGCGAGGCTAACGACGGGAACGCCTGGTACGGCAACGGGGGCGTCGCGGGCCACGCGGGGCTGTTCTCGACGGCGGGAGATTTGAAGATCCTGCTCGATCTCATGCTCTATCGCGGGGTGATCGCCGGGCAGCGCCTCGTCAGCGCGGATGCGGTTGATCTTTTTCTCAAACCGGGCGCCCATCTCGGCTGGCGCCAGCCTGAGGGGATGCCGCCCGGTGCGTTTGCCCATACAGGTTTTACCGGGACTTACGTTCTCGGTGTGCCCGAAATGGAGCTGGCATTCGTGCTGCTGACGAACCGTCAGAATGCGGGAACCGATGCCCAGGGATATTTCATGGATGTGGGGCCGCTCCAGGAGCAAACGTCACGCTTGCTCCTGGACGCCTTGAGACCTTAGCCGAACAGTTTGATCGCGGTCTTGGCGACCTGCTCACCCTGAAAACGCGCGCCCGCGAGTTCGGTCTCAGACGGTTTGCGCGTGCCGTCGCCGCCGGCGATCGTCGTCGCCCCATACGGCGCCCCGCCAACGACCTCGTCGACTTTCATCTGGCCTTTGAAGCTATACGGCAAGCCGACGATGACCATGCCGTAGTGCAGCAGGTTGGCGATGATGGAGAACAGCGTCATCTCGTTGCCGCCGTGCTGCGTGGCGGTGGAGGTGAAAGCCGCGCCGACCTTGCCGACGAAAGCGCCTTTCGCCCAGAGGCTGCCGGTCTGGTCGAGGAAGGCCGCCATCTGCGAGGCCATGCGGCCGTAACGCGTGCCGACGCCGACGATGATGGCGTCGTAGTTCTCAAGTTCGGCGACGGTGGCCACGGGAGCTTTCTGATCGAGCTTGAAGTGCGCGGCCTTCGCCACCGCTTCCGGCGCGGTTTCAGGCACGCGCTTCACGTCCACTTTCGCGCCCGCCGCGCGCGCACCTTCCGCGACGGCTTCGGCCATCGTTTCGATGTGGCCATAGGAGGAGTAGTAGAGGACGAGGACTTTGGCCATTGGCGCGTTCCTTCAATGCGAGTGAATGTGAGCCGCAGCCTAAGATTTCGCGAGCGCTTTGAACATACGGATTGTCGTGACGATTGCGCGAAATGCGCCCGCGCGCTTCACGCTTAGGCCGAAGGATTCAGTTGCGCTTAAACAAACCGATCAATGTTCCCTTGCCGAGGATCTTGCCCTCCATCGCGGCGCGCACAGCCGCTTCCGTCGCGGCGGGCGATTGGCCCACCGAGGCGATCTCGAGTTTCGCGCTCAAGGCATAAAGCTCGAAAGCATAGTGGTGCGTCGGGCCCGGCGGGGGCGCGGCGGGGCCGCGGTACCAAGGACCCGACGTACTAATCTGGCGTGTCCCATCGGGAAGCTCTTCGAGTTCGGGAAGCTCTTCTGAAAGTGAGCGGGCGTCCTTCGGGATGTTCCACAGCATCCAATACAGGTGGATATCGGCGCCGTTGATGGTGATGGCATCGAGGTCGCGCATGATCAGCACGAAGCTTTCCGTGCCGTCCGGAACACGGTCCCACGCGAGCGGCGGCGAAACATCATCGCCCGGCTGGGCGTGCTTGGGCGGAATAACGCCGCCGTCTTTCCAGGCGCTGGTGGTCAAGCTCATCGGTTGTGCCGGCGCGGGCCGGCGCTGTTGGGCCGAGGCGGACGTGACGATCAGCAGCGCGAGGGTGAGGGTTCTGAAATACATGGCGCGGCCTATTTGTAAGAGGCCGGTTGCAGCTTGCGCCAGGCGTCATAACGCATGCGCAAAGTCGTCTCTGCGTTCAGGTCTTCACCCGGCTTGATTTGGTTGGGTCCGCGGTCGGGTCCTGGCTGCAGCACAGTCAGGAACAGCGAATAGTCGCCGTTGTTGACCGAATCGCCGTTTTTGTCTTTTGGATCGGCCATGACGATCCACGCGGCGTGGGCCACGCGATTGCTGCAGGCGATCGCCGGCTTGCTGCCGTCGGTGGGATAAGGCGGGCAGGTGCAACGTGCGTCACCGCCCGATCCATCGGCGGCGTCCATGGCCGCCATAACGCGGTCCGTCAGCGCGCCTTCGGTTTTCACGAACGCCGCCACAGCGTTCGGGACCACCTTTCCGGGCCGCATGGTGTTCGCCTGCACCGAGTAGAAAATCTCCGTGCCGGGCACCTGACCTTGAATGACTTGCGCGACGTAACCGTTATTGAGGCCCGTGTGCGAGGCCATGCGGCCCTTCATGTCGATAAGGCCGAACTGACGCTGCTGGAAGTCCGGATCGTCGCGTGCGATCTGCTCAAGGATGAGGTGGGGGTCGGTACCCTTTTTCATTTCCGCGAAAATGTATTTTTGGTTCTTGAGGGTGCGGTCGGCGCCGGCCTGACAGGCGGCAATGCCGACACCGGGGATGATCACGGAGGTGACGTCGCGATACTCGTGGTCTGTTTTTACGTCCACGCAGCTCGCCGTAGCCATGGATATGCGCCCCGTCGCGCGGTCGACGGCGACGATGGACCATGTGGCGAAGGCAGGCGCGGTGCTCAAGGTCGCGGCCGCGAGTACAAGGACGGCCAGGAGCCGCCGCCGAGACAGCAAAGCCATAAGAACTCCCCCCCACAAAGTGTGTGACGCACCTGGGAGGGTCGCGCCGAACCTTTAAACTTTCAAGGGCTTACCTCGGTCGGAATCCCTCTTCCCCTGGCTTCGACGGAGGTGCACGCTACGCCCCGAACGATCGGTCAACGAATACTGGGGAGAGTACGATGGCCTCCAAGTTCCTTATCGCCACAAGCCTGATTTCTGCCCTGCTCAGCACGAGCGCGCTCGCACAATCAAAAGCGCGGCCGGGCGTGCCGATTGACGCGCTGGCGAAAACAGTCTGGATCGAGGAGTTCGACGTCTCGCCGGATGCGAGCCTCATCGCCTACAAATCCGCGGAAGCCGGCACCTACGATATATGGACCTCGCCGACCAACGGCGGCGCGCCGAAGCAACTGACGAAGATGCCGGGCCGCGAGATGAACCCGGAGTTCAGCCCTGACGGCAAGTGGATCGCTTTCGAGGCGGACTATCGCGGCGTCAACGTTCGCGACATCTACATCATTCCCTCGGCCGGCGGTCAGGCGATCCGCGTCACCGATAGCCCGCTGAACGACGCGAACCCAATGTGGTCGCCCGACGGTAAGACGCTCTATTTTGTCACCGACATGTTCTGGGATTCCTCGATCGCGGCTTATGACCTCGCGACCAAGAAGATAACACGCGTGGGTCCGGGCGGCGGCAATGCCAGCCTGTCGCCGGACGGCAAGACTTTTGTGTTCACGCGGAACCAGAAGCCGAACGACGACGACCAGAGCAACAACGACATCTATACGCTGCCGGTGTCGGGCGGCGAACCGAAGATGATGACGCCGAATACTTTGAATGCGCTTGATTCCGCGCCGGCGTGGTCGCCGGATTCAAAGAGCATCGCGTTCATCTCGGACCGCAATGGTTTCAACAATGTCGGCGTGATCGACGCGGCGAGCGGTCAGGCGAAGATGCTGCTGACCGAGAACATCGAAGCCAGCGAACCGCGCTGGTCGCCCGATGGAAAGTTTATCAGCTTCACGAAAAATCTGAACTATCAGTATCACATCTTCCGTATGCCGGCGGCGGGCGGTAAAGCGCAGCAGCTCACCACGCGCGGCGGCGTCAATGGCGGTTCCTCGGCCACCGGGCAGACACGCGGCACGCATATGTGGAGCGCCAAAGGGGACGAGATCTTCTTCTATCATTCCGATCCGACGATGACCGGTGACGTGTGGGCGATGAAGGCGGCCGGGGGCTCCGAACGCCAGATCACCAACCACCAGGATCCCGCCATCCGCGACGCGAACCTGTTCGTGTGGCCGGAGTTCATGGAATACACCAGCTTCGACGGCCGCAAGGTCGCGGGGCTCGTTTATAAGCCGAAGGGCACGAAGGCGGGCGATAAGCTGCCGGCGCTGTTCTTCTTCCGCGCCAACTCCAACGGCCAGCATCCCGCCCAGTGGCACCCGTACATCCAGTACTTCGTCAGCCGCGGCTATCTGGTGTTCGCGCCGAATTTCCGCGGCTCGACCGGCCGGGGCAAGGAGTACCGCCAAGCGGTGTTCACGCGCGGCGGCGAGGACGATATCCACGATGCGTTCATCGGAATGGACATGCTCGCGGGCCAAGGCTGGGTCGATCCGAAGCGCGTGGGCGCGTTCGGTGGTTCCACCGGCGGCTTCTTCACCACGGCGGCGGCCACCAAGGATCCGACGCGCCTCAAGGCCGGCGTGGTGTGGTACGGCGCCACCGATCTCGTGACGCTGTCGACCTACGCCAGCATGGAAGGCTGGAACAAGTTCCTTATCGGCAAGACGCCGATGGAGAACCCGGCCAATTACTACGGGCGCTCGCTCATCTATCACGCCGACCGCGTGAAGACGCCGCTCCTGTTCCTGTATGCCCAGGGCGATTCCGCCGCGCGGTTCCAGCAGATCGAACAGTACGGCATCCAGGCGGAGATCCATGGCAATTGGTACGACTGGGTCGTCTACGCCGAAGAGCCGCACGGCTGGTATCACTTCCGCCCGGACAGCACGAAGAAGATGCTGACCTCGATGAGCGCGATGTTCGACAAATTCGTGCTCGACGACACCGGCGCGCCGGACGTGAAAGCGATCGCGGCGGACCAGCGCAAGGGCACGCGCGTCATCCGCAACCCGAACATCGAGCTGTGGAACTCGTTGGCCAATGGGCGGCCGCCCGCGGACGGGAGCGCGGATCAACCGAACTAATTCTGCCACGCCGTCTTCTTATCGCCCGCCGTTTCACGACGGCGGGCGATTTCGTTTGGGGGCTAGATGAGCAGCCCAAAACCGACGATGGTGAGATACGCTCCGACGACCACCGCGACCAAGCCGCCGACAATGTAAGCGGCCGGCTTATTCACCGCCGCGATCAGCCTGGCGAGAGTCACATCCGGCAGCGTCAGGTACACCAGCCCCTCGGCCACCACGATCCAGCCGATGATCGAGATGATGACCGACGGCCGCGTTTGCCAAAGGGTGTCGTAGACCGCCAGCGACAGGCCGCTGATCAGCGCGAATGTGGCGAAGACCATCCGCGTCATGCGCTCGGTGACGATCGTGGGATAGACGGCGATGTAATAGCGATGGCGCAGCGCGATGATCACGCCGAGGGCAATAAGCGCGAGGCCAAGGACGCGCGACAGATACAGGGTCAGAATCATGGGGTGTGTGCTCCGGCAGGTCCGCGGCAGACGCAACCAAGACAGGGGCGGAAATGTTCCATTAGCCCCAGATTCCTACAAGGACGCCTTCGTTTAAGCCCATTCCAGGAGTAAGCGAATGAAGGGACCAGTTTGAGAGATTTTTAGCCTGGTATGATGGGAGGCATCGCTTCGCCAAATGCCAGGGTTGTTTGCAGAAAAATGCGAATTTAAGGAGCAGCTAGAGCGATGCGAATGGGGCAAAAACCCCGTCCGTTCAAATGCTTCGGGCGGCTCCTGCATAAGGCGGCTCTTCCCTACGAAGCCGGGTGGGCAAGCCCAGTCCGCGGCCAGCGACGCGCGGCTCTGTTGGCGGCTCTTCCCTACGAAGCCGGGTGGGCAAGCCCCCGAATTCCATGCCACCATTTATCCCTGGGGTTTCACATCAGGGGATGCTCATGACCAAATTTGGACGCTTGGTTTCCACCGCGCTACTGGCCGGCACCGCGCTCTCGCTGCCGCTGACGGCGGCGCAAGCGACGACGTCGGGCCAGCGCGCACAGGCCACGGAAGGTGTGGAGTCGCGCGCGAAGCTCGTGCAGGAGATGGTCGACAGCATCTTCAGCTTCGCTGAGCCCGGCTTCCAGGAAGTCCGCACCTCCGCCTACATCACCGGTATTCTCGAGAAGGAAGGCTTCAAAGTCACACGCGGCGTCGCGGGTATTCCCACGGCTTTCACCGCGACCTGGGGCGAGGGGGGTCCGCTGATCGCGCTGGGCAGCGATATCGACGGTCTCCTTGGTCTTTCGCAGATGCCGGGTTCGCCTCAGATCAAGCCGATGGTCGAAGGCGCGCCGGGTCACGGCGAAGGCCATAACTCGGGTATGCCCCTCGTAGTGGCCGCCGCGCTCGCCGCGCGCGATGTCATGATCAAGAACAACATCAAGGCCCGCCTGATGATTTGGCCGGGCATCGCCGAGGAACTGCTGGCGACGAAGGCCTTCTATGTGCGCGAGGGGCTGTTCAAGGACGTGGATGCCTCGATCTTTACCCACGTCTCGTCCGATTTCAGCGTCGGCTGGGGCGATCTTGGAAATACCGGTCTAGTGTCGGTGGAGTATCGCTTCCACGGCAAGACGGCGCATGCCGCCGGGGCGCCGTGGCTCGGCCGCAGCGCTCTCGACGGCGTGGAGTTGATGAACATTGCCTGGAACATGCGCCGCGAGCATCTGCCGGTCACGCAGCGCTCGCACTACATCATCAGCAATGGCGGCGGTCAGCCCAACATCGTACCCGGCGAAGCGGCGGTGTGGTATTACTTCCGCGAACGGACGTTCAAGCAGATCCAGGACCTCTACGACCTCGGAAACGAAATCTCCGAAGCCGCCGCTAAAGCCACCGGCACCACGGTGACGCGCCAGGTGCTCGGCTACGCCGCGCCGAATTGGGGCAACCGTCCGCTGGCGGAGGCCGCGCATCAGAACATGGTCCGTGTCGGCATGCCGAAATGGACGGCGGAAGACCAGGCCTTCGCCAAACAAGTGCAGGAGGCCAACGGCTTCAAACTGCAGCCCCTGAAGACCGAGGTGGAGAAGATCTCGACGCCGGAAAGCCGCGGACCTTCGAGTGGCGGGGGCTCCGACGATATCGGCGACATCATGTGGTCGGTCCCGACCATCACCATGCGCTATCCCGCGAACGTTCCGAACACCACGGCGCACCACGTCACGGCCGCGATGGCGATGACGACACCCATTGCGCATAAAGGCGCTCTTGTCGGGGCTCAGGCGCTGGCGCTTACAATCCTCGATATCGCCACAACGCCGTCACTCGTCGCCAACGCAAAGGCCTACTTCAAGGATGTTCAGACCAAGGATGAGAAATACGCTCCAGTGCTGGTGGCCACGGACAAGCCGGCGATCCATCTCAACAAGGAATTGATGACGCTGATCCGCCCGCAGATGGAGAAGTTCTATTACGATCCGAGCAAGTACGGGACATATCTGGAGCAGCTCGGCATCAAGTATCCGCCTGAAGCTCCGGCGAAGTAGCTAGCGAAGGAAGAAGTCGAGGCGCGCGGAGTTCAAACCCGCGCGCCTGTTTTTTTATTTACGCGTCTTGTCCACGACCACGGCGCCGTCTTTCATCACCCAGTGCACGTTGTTGATAACCACGCCGATATCCTTCAACGGGTCGCCCTCCACGGCGACGATGTCGGCGAAGTAACCCGGCGCGACGCTGCCGATTTGCTTTTCCATATTCATCATGCGCGCAGCGGTGGTCGTTGCGGACGCGAGCGCCTGTGCCGGCGTCATGCCGGCTTTCACGAACCAGCCGAGCTCGCGAGTGTTCTGGCCGAACATGTCGTAGATCGCATCCGATCCCATCACGATCTGGACGCCGGCCTTAAGCGCCTTGCGGGTCGCCTCGAGATTGCGCTCGATATAGTTGTTGAGGTTCTCCTTCGCGCCCGGCTGATAGCGGAAGCGCTCGGCGTTATCCAAATAATACCGGTTATGATCGATGGTCGGCACGAAGAAGATCTTCTTCCTCGCCATCTCGGCAATGGTGGCGTCGTCGAGGTCCGCGCCGTGCTCCACCGAGTCCGCGCCCGCGCGCACGGCATCGTGTACGCCGGTCGGGCCGTAGCTGTGGATGGCAATGCGCTTGCCCATGGAATGGGCCACGTCCACGGCGGCTTTCATTTCCTCATAGGTGACGGTCTGGAAGCCGGTGACATCTTCGCCGCTTCCGGTGGAGCCGAAGATCTTGATCCAGTCGGCGCCGGCGGCGACTTGCTGGCGCGCGGCGCGGGCGAATTCGTCCGGACCATTGCCTTCACCGCAACCGAGCACATTGCCGGCGGGGTTATAGCGCGAACGCGTCGCGCGCAGGCCGCAACCGACCACAAACATGCGCGGGCCCCTCCAGCGGCCCATGTTGATGAGATCGCGCATGGAGATATCCATATACTCCGACGCATTCATGTCGCGCACGGTGGTGACGCCGGACTCCAGCGTCTTCATCAAGGCGTCTTGGCCCAGCACCATGTTGACGGCGTTTGAGCGGCCGCCGCGCAGCAGTGGATCAGGCCCATAGGTCAGATGGGTGTGGGCGTCGATCAGTCCCGGGATGCCGGTATAAGCCGAAAGATCGATCACCTCGGCGCCGGCCGGCGGCGCCGCGTTCGAAACGCTGGTGATCTTGTTATCGGTCACGACGACGGTCACGTTCTCCTGAACGCGGCCCGCGCCGTCGACGAGTTTGCCGAACTTGACGGCCTTCGTGGCGGCCTCGGCCGGCGCTGCGAGAAGCGCCAGTGCAATGAGACCTAAAATGGATCCTGTCTTGAACATGGCGCTTTTCCCCTTGCGATGGACCGTTAGGCCTTGCCGATCCGCGGCGGCCCGCCTTTGGCGTTGGCGCCGAAGGCCTTGTCGAGAACGCGCGTCGAATCCTCGGCGAGCGCGATGGCTTCGCTGATGAGGCTCAGGATCTTCATATTGTTGCGCATGACGTGCTGCGCTTCGGGCCGCTTGTCATCGGCGATCTTGATCGCGCGCGTAAGCATGTCCTTGCGCACGAGACCAAGTATGTCTTCGAGGCGATAGCCATCAGGTTTTTCTTCAGTCACAAGAAAGTGCGTCATAAGTCCCCCAGAGATATTTGATCCCTCGATCCTAGAACGCCGGCAGGCCCCGTGTCAGGGCCTCAAGTTGTACTTTAACTTAAACATCCCGTAGACGCTGTCCGTGCGATAGGGTCCGAACGCGGGCCCCGGCATAAACCACCCCCCGAAAAACTCGAGCTCCATGGCCGTGCGGTCGCGGTACCCGGCGACGAGGTCGAGGGCATTCCCGGCGTTTTGCGACGCACCGGTTGGTTGCCGGTTCAAACGTCCGGCGATGAGACCGCCGTTCGCATGCGCGAGCTCGTAGTGGTGTGCCACCAAGTCGATTGAGCTGAGGGTGTCCGGTTTGAAGCCGACCGCCGCCGTGGCGACGGCAAGGTTGCTGAGTTCCGGGTTCACGGATTCGCCATAGTACTTAAAGCGGCTCACGCCGCCATATTGATAGCGGTTCTCCTGGATGCCGGTCTGACGGAAGCGGTGATCGACACCGTCCGCCGCATTGCCGTCGCCCGAGCCGTAGGCGTAACTGCCCACGACATGGAATTGCAGCGCGTCCAGGAATTTGTAGATGACGCCGCCATCGAACGCATAGGAACGCATCGGTGTTGTGCCCGCGGTTCCGCGGAGCACGACGGTATCGGTCCAATAGTCGATATGACCGGCGGCGAGCGTGCCGCGCGACCGGGCGCCGAAATAGGTGCGGTCCACGCTATCGCCCTCATTCACGCGATTTTGCAGCAGGAGGAAGCCGCCCGCGCGCATGCCGTTCGGGAAGTTATGCTCGAACGTCGCGGCGTAGTTCAGGCTGCGGTGCTGGTCCGAAGGCTCGAACAGGTTGCTGGGGAGCAGGTCGCGGGCCGCCGCGACTACTTGGAAGAAATTGGTATCGTCGCGGTATTGAAGCTGGATGTTGTCGTTCATATCGTCCGAACTCGCGAACAGCCAATTGCGCGGATCGTTCATGCGCGAGCGACCGACGGATACGCTCCAATTTTGAAAGGGGATCCACCGCACATAGAACTCGTCGAGTTCCGCCAGCAGCTCACGATGCTCCGGCGTCGAATCTTCGTTCACTTGGAGGTCGCGATTGATTTTGGTGGCCGAGAAGAACCTGAAGGTGCCGGGCCTTTCATAGAGAACGGCGAGCTTCACCCCCGGCTTTATGTTGGCGATGTCGCCCTCGGCATTGGCGTCGAGATCAGCGTCCTTGTGCGCGCGGCCCTCAAACTGGCCGGTGATCCCCATGAACCAATGGTCGCTCAGCACGAAAGGGGTGGGCGGCGGCGAGTCGGCGTCCCGCGAGGGCGGCGGCGGTACGACAGCCGCGTCCTGCGCCTGCGCGCTGGAGTGGGTCGTGGTGGCGGCAAAAAAAGTGATGATGCCGGCCGCGCACGGCCGGAGAAATGAACGGATCATCGTCATAAACGGGCGGGTCGACCCCCTGATGCTTGTCGACACGCGTCCCGTGGAGATGCCGATCCCGCACCTTCCCATGCAAGTTAGCGGAATTCCAGACTGTCAGTTCCGCCAGAAGCCGTCTTGCACATCACATTCCGGCGCGATGCCAAGCCGCCGCGCCGCCAGGGCCTCCGCCGGGCAGGGCTGCAACGCGTAGGGCAGTTGCGGCAGATGAAGACCCGCCCGAACCATCCCGATCGCGAGTTCGTCCAGATGGCGAAGGACAACACGGGCCGCCGCAGGCGGCACAAGGCCCCACAGGATCCGCCGCGCGACGAACTCGTTCTCGTGCTGGAGGAGCAACAGGATCTGGAGCACGAACTCCTCATCCTGGCCGAGTTCGGTGCAGCGGATGTTGTGGACGTCGAGGGATCGGCCGGACGCCGTCTCCATCACGCACAGGGCCGCGGACAGGTGCAGGGCGTGAGCCATCGTCAATCGCGCCGCATCAAAGCCTTCGCGGCACAAGGGCTCGATGGCGTCACCGGCACGCCGCGCCTGCGTAATGAGACGGATCGAACAGAGAATGAAAAGCTCAGGGGTGCTGAGCGCGCCGAGGCGGCGTGAGGAGATGGAAGGGGACATACACTCTCCAATCAGGATCGCCGCTGGATCGCGGGTCCCGCGGAGCATGGATGAATTAATAATGATTCGCAATGATGTTAATAATCATTCGCACTTTTATGAAAATAAATATATTTTTCAATAAGATAAATGAGATGATGGGACGCTAAGGGGCGCGCCGATTGAAGGTGAGATGCAAGATGCGGCCTTCGCAATCGACGGATAAGCCTGTTTCGTCGACGTCGTCCGGCAAGGCGAGCGTAAAGCGAAAAGAGTGGAGCCGCGGCAGAATGACCGCGCCGTCCGTGAAGCCGGTGTGGTCTTCGCTGGTGATTGTGAGCACACCCGCCTCGATCCAAATCGAACCGCCGTCCAACCCGGCGTCTTGGATGTCGGCCTTCACCGTGTAGGTCGTATCGTACTCGACCAATTCGACCCGCGGCGCGGCTTCCCGCCGCACGTCCGCCGACGGCGCCGCGTTGAAGAGAGAGTCCATGTTCCGCCTTTGCCGCTTTCCGGCATCAGGTGTGGCGGACCTTCGGCCCGCGCGCTTTGACCGCGGTCAACAAAGAGCCGGAACAAGGCAAAATCCAACACGTTGATATCGAATGGCTTCTACGGATTTACCGGCGCAGGAGAAGGTGGCCGTTAGCATCTCGTTCGGCATCCTGCGCAAGGAGTGGCTGAGCGTCGCGCGCGCCGTGTGGAAGGAGGTCAAGGAGGACAACCTTTCACTCGTATCGGCGGGAGTCGGCTTCTATGCCCTGCTAGCGATCTTTCCCGCCATCGGCGCGATCGTTTCGCTCTACGGGTTGATCGCGGACGCGGAAACGATTCGCGAGCATCTTGGCTTCGTGCGATCGGTTTTGCCGCGCGAGGCGTACCAGCTTCTCGCCGATCAGGTCCGCGCGCTCACATCGGGTGAGGATGTGAAGCTTGGGTTCGGCTTCGGGATTGGAATAGCGCTATCGCTCTGGAGCGCGTCGCGCGCCGTCATCGCGCTCCTCACGGCCGTGAACATCGCCTACGAGGAAGCCGAAACGCGCAGCTTTATCGCGGTAAATTTGATGGCGATCCTGTTCACGCTGGCCGCGCTCGCCGTGATGCTCGTGGCGATGGCGATCCTAGGAGGGTTACCGGCCGCTGTGGATAAAATGCATCTTCCAGATTGGCTCGCTTGGCTCATCCTTCTCCTTCGTTGGCCGCCTTTGGCGGTGGTTGTTCTCGCGGGCCTGGCCTTCCTTTATCGCTTCGGGCCGAATCGGCGGCGAGCGCCGATGCAATGGCTCACCCCAGGCGCCGTGCTCGCGATGCTGTTCTGGGTCATCGCCTCGGCCGGTTTTTCCGCCTACGTTTCGAACTTCGGAAAATATAACGAGACATTCGGCTCCCTCGCGGCGGGGGTCATCCTGCTGCTGTGGTTCTACGTGTGTGCCTACGTCGTCTGCGTCGGCGCGGAAATTAACGCCGAGCTCGAATTCCGTGCCCGGCGACCCGGCGTATCGCCGCACTGCACATGAGTTTTCCACAGGCGGGCGCGCGCGCAAGAACCTCCCGCATATCTGAATGCGGTCCTGAAGGCCTGTGCATAACTTCGATGCGTGTTGAAACGATCGGCGGCGTGCCGGCTACCCGCAGGCACCTCCATCTCTCGTGGAGCGGCACGCGCACGTATGCCGCCAAACCATCAGGCGAAATGACTCGCGCCGCTGTTCTATGGCGTAGCGATCGGCCCGTGCTGACCCGCGCGGCAATGCGTGGCCTAATCGTCATTTCCACAGTCCATGACCACCGCGGAGGCGGTGGAGCGTCGTCAAAAACCCTATAAAACATGGCCTTTCTTCTACGTTTCCGGCGGCGCCGAACACATGCCGACTGAAATCGGAGACGCGAACGCGGTCCCGCCGCCGTGCGTGGCACGTCTCTCCATGCACTTCTCTGCGAGATCCGTTTTGCGGTGGTTGCAACCGTCCGGAGGCTGATGCGTTTTGTGTGTTTCAACGCGGCGCGCAGCGACTCATTAACGCACCCGCGACGTGCAGTTTGCATCGAAAGGCAAGGCGTATCGCGCACGCGACCTGTAAAAAATGTCGCAAAATATGCGTTAAACAGTGGTCCTTGCGCTTGCGTGACTCCAGGACCTGCGATAAGAGTGCAACCAAGACGGCGCTGTTACCCTTATAAATAAGGCGTCCGTCGGGGTTTGCCGATCAACAATTCAGGGGTGGAAAAATGGCCACATCGTCCGATAAGCCTGCGGTTGTCACGTTGAAGCATCTGGCGGCGACGCTCGCCGACAAGCATGAACTGTCGAAGAAAGTGTCGGGTGAGATCCTCGCCGACCTCGTGGGCTTGCTCACGAAGCATCTCAAGAAAGGTGACAAGATCCGCATCGGCGGTTTCGGCGTGCTGCAGGTCCGTAAGCGTCCTGCGCGCATGGGCCGTAACCCGGCGACCGGCGAACAGATCAAGATTAAGGCCAGCAAGAAAGTCGCTTTCCGCGCTGCCAAGGAACTCAAGGAAGCCGTCTAATACTGTTTTCTTTGCGATACGCGCCTTGCCCGGCGATCCCGGGCAAGGCGCGAAATCGCCGCTTAAAGCCGGGTTTTCCCGGCTTTTTTATTTTTCCAGAGTGATCGTTTTACCTGAGTCCGCGGCGCTGATGCGGGCGCATCGGCCGTCTACATCGGCGCCGACGGCGTTTGCGCGCAGCTGATGCAAAGCGGGATCGCGGGATTGACCTGTAGGCGGCCGGCGGCGATCTCCTCATCACACAAAGCGCACGTGCCATATGTACCGCGATCGATCCGGGCGAGGGCGCTGTCGATGCGGGTCAATTCTCGCGACCAGCGGCGCTCGTTTTGAGACGCGAGTTCCCGGCCTTGCAGCGCATTCGCGCGGGACAGGCGGCCGACGACTTCCAGCTCTTCGGCCCGCTCCGCGTCATGCAGGTGGCGCTCGATGTCGGCGCGCTGTTGCAGCAATTGATCCTTAATGATGCTGAGATTCATTTTCAGAATTTTGGTGCGGAGTTTTAAGGGACAGAGCCGATCCTTTCGGATCGGCTCTGCGGGACCTTCCGGACTGCAAAGGTCCGGTAGCGGGGAACGCTGTTAGGCGGCGGTCTGGGTGCTCATGCGCGCCGTGACGCGGCGGGTCATGAACACGCCGATCAGGCCAAGGCCGAGCAGCGCGACCGGGAGCGGTTCCGGCACGGAGGTGTGAACCGCGAGCACGAACGACTCGTTGTCGGTCGTCGTGCCGGTGAAGCTGAACTTCGCTTCGGTCGGGTCGTAACCCGGGGCGTGCAGGATGCCGTCACCCGACAGGTTGATGAAGCCGGGCGTCGGGCCGGACTGGCTGTTCACCTGGATCGAATTCAGATCGAGCGAGACGCCGCTCGACAGAGTCAGGTAGCCGCTAATCGGGGTGAAGGCCGACAGGCTCGGGATGTCGGCGAGGGTGCCGAGCTGACCGAAGTTGATGATGCCGGACAGGTCACCGATGTCGCCCTGGGTTACGGTGATGGCGCCGCCGTTACCGATGAAGATCGAATTGGTGTTGCCGAGGTGATCGCCCGCGGGCAGCGAGAAAGCGCCGCCGATGCCGAACGAAGCGAAATTGATAGTGGCCGCGCTGGCCGCCGGAGAGAAAGCACAGGCCGCTCCCATGGCGCTAATCGCGATGACCACCTTCCTCCACGAGCGGAGAACATTGTCGAACATTTGAACCAAACTCCTTATCCGAAACGGCCCTATGCCGTTCGCGCCTTCAGAGGAGCAAGAAGCGTGCCAGCGCCGATTTCGTTGTTTTACGGGATGAAACCAGGCCAAGTGTAAAATCTGCCCGACACCGCGCATGCTCCGCTCTGCGCGAGTGTAAAAATAATTGGCAACTGTCGCGGCAAGGGATGCCAATCCCGTTTGGCGATCATTACTTACGTCCGCACCTTTCAATTCCAAAAAAAGAAGTGAGAACTTGGCGCGCGTCGTGCTGCGGTAACCTGTACGAGCGAGATCTAGCGTCTTTCCTTAATAGGAGCGCCGTCGGCGTTTGAATGACGCCTCTTCGACGAACACGTCAGTTCATCGGCAATTTAGCGCTGTAATTCGCGCCGGTTGCGTTTCCTTATCATGGCTCGCGAGTGGAAACGCCGCTTAACACTGTAAGGGAACTAGTGCGGCACGGCCTCGTTATACAGCCGCAGTTGTCTATCGCCCACTTTATCCAACAAGGGTTTCTCGATGAGTTCCGGTGCCACGCTCTTCAGCGGACGCGACACATCCCGCTCATCCCCGCTTCCGTGTGTCGGCGCTCAAGGCGCTGCGTCCGTCCTCTTCATCATTAGGTAGAACGCCGCCCTCACGGGCGAGCGAGGTTGTTTATGGTTCGTTTGTTTGGTCACCATATCGCGCTACGCGCGGTGCTCTTCGCGGTCGTCGAGATCGCTGCATTCATCACGTTCTTCAATATCAGCCGCGCGATGGCCTTATATATGGTGGAAGGCAACTACCACGGCGAGATTTTCGGTCAGACCGTTCTCCTGCCGCTCTTTTGCGTGATCGCGTTCGCCACGGCCTCGGCCTGCGGTCTTTATAATAGAGAAGTAGGCTCAGATCCGAACCGCATCGTCATGCGCCTCGCGACCGTCGCGGTCCTGATGTACTTCCTCATGGCCATGAGCATTTCCCTAGCCGAGATGTTTCTCGTCGAGGGTATCAATCTCAAGCTCTACTACGCGATCGCGCTGGGCGCGGCGACCGGTTTCTTCTTCACCGCGCTTCTCTTCCGTCACCGCGCCTTCGCCTACAATTTCAACGGCACGGCGCTCGAACATCGCGTGCTTGTGGTGGGGGTCGATGAGTGCGCCGCAAAGATTGAATATCTGAACGGCAGCTCCCGCAGTCCTTACCGCGCCGTGGGGTTCGTTCCGATCCCGGGTGAGGAGCGCCATAAGCGCCTCAGCGCTTTTAAAGTACTGCCAGGGCGAATCCTGGAGGAACCGACCGCGCTGGTCGAGCAAGCGCGCGTGCTGCGGGCGGCCGAGGTCATCGTTCCGTCGCGCGAGCGGAGCGGTCTTCCGGTTGAAGCCTTGATGGAGTGCAAACTCGCCGGCTTGTCGGTGACGGAGTTCTCAAGCTTTTGGGAGCGCCAAACCGGCCAGATCGACCTCGATGCGGTGAGCCCCAGCTGGCTCATTTTCTCCGAGGGATTCCGGACGTCCTGGGCGCGGACCGCCGCCAAGCGTGCTTTTGACGTCCTCGTCGCCTTTATGGTTTTGATACTCACCTTACCGATCACGGTCATGGCCGCGATCGTGATCCGCATCGACAGCCCCGGTCCAATTTTCTACCGACAGGAGCGCGTCGGCGCCAACGGCCGCTCGTTCTGGATCCTCAAATTCCGCAGCATGCGCACCGACGCAGAAAAGGACGGCGTCGCGCGCTGGGCGCAGAGCAATGACAGCCGGGTTACCCGGGTCGGCAAGTTCATGCGCAGGACCCGGATCGACGAGATCCCGCAGATCATCAACGTTCTTATCGGGGACATGAGCTTTGTTGGTCCGCGCCCCGAACGCCCGGTATTCGTCGATAATCTGAAGCAGAAAATCCCGTATTACGATGTGCGGCACCGCGTAAAGCCGGGCATCACCGGGTGGGCGCAGATCAATTACCCCTACGGCGCCTCTGACGAAGACGCGCGGGCGAAGCTCGCTTACGACCTCTACTACGTGAAGAACGGCAATCTTTTCCTCGACGCCGTCGTCCTGTTCCAAACCGCGCGCGTGGTGCTGTGGCAGGAAGGGGCGCGATAAAGCGGCCATCATGATCAATACGGTCATCTTCATCAGCTACGCGGTCGCGGCGCTTGCCTTTTTGGCGGCCGCGGGCCTGCTTTTGGTGAGCCACGCCCAGCATCGCTATAAGGCGCTGATGCTGACGGCCTGCGTAATGACCTCCATATGGGCGTTGTCGGTTGTCGCGAGCGGACTGACGACAGCCGCGCCGCTTCGGGTTTCAGTGGTTGTTCTCGAACAGCTGCGCTCGCTCGCCTGGATTTCCGTGCTGGGCTTCGTTCTGTTCATCGCTTATCGCAAGCGTGTGGATCGAACAGTCGTGGCGTTGATGGCGGGCGCTGTCACTGTCGCAACCGCTTACGTCCTTGGGATCGCTATTTACGGTGTCGCAACCGGTGAGTTGTCGGAACTCGCGGTGCGCCTGTCTTTCATTGCGCGGATCGTGGTCGCGGTCGCCGGACTGCTATTGGTCGAGAACCTGTTCCGCAACAGCGGGGCTGAAGCGCGCTGGGCCGTGAAGAATTTGTGCTTCGGCGCCGGCGTCCTGTTCATGTTCGACTTCTACATATACGCCGAAGCGGCCCTGTTTGGCGTCATCGACGCCCAAAGCTATGCGGCGCGCGGCTTCATCAACAGCCTGGCGGTGCCGTTCATCGTTCTGGCGGCTGGCCGCGCGGAAAGCTGGCCGATCGATTTGCATGTCTCGCGACAGATGGTGTTTCGCTCGGCGACGCTGCTGGCGGCGGGGTGCTACCTGATCGTGATGTCGATGGTCGGGTTTTCGTTGCAGGCGCTGGATGGCGCCTGGGGGACGGTCACTCAAGCCGTGTTCCTGACCTCGGCGGCGCTCTTACTGGTCGTGATCCTTTCCTCGGGCAAGGTGCAGGCGCACACGAAGGCTTTCATCAGCCGCAATTTCTTCAGCTACAAGTACGACTACCGTAAAGAATGGCTGCAGTTCATCGCCGCCGTGTCGGACAGCTCTTCCGATCTTAAAATGCCGGATCGTGTCATCCGGGCATTGGCCAACATCGTTGAAAGCACGGGAGGGGTGATCTGGACGCCGCGGGACGGCGCTTTCCGGGTAGCGGCCTCTTTTAATATGGGCAACGACCTGCCTGTCTTCACGAGGGACGATTCCTTCGTCGACGCGCTCACAACCACCCCCGGCGTGTTGGCTATCCAGACCGGTGAAATCGACGGCGCGCCCGCGTCCGTTCCCCTGCCGCAAGGCCTGCGGGAACACAACCGCGGTTGGCTCGTTCTCCCGTTGCTGCACGCGGACGGCCTGGTCGGTATCGCACTTTTAGCGAAGCCCCGGACCGAAGTGCAGTTGAGTTGGGAAGATTTTGAGCTTTTGAAAACGGCCGGACGTCAGGCGGCAAGCTATGTCGCCGAGGACGAGGCCGCTCAATCTCTCGCCCAACTACGCCGTTTCGAGGACTTCAACCGTCACTTCGCGTTTGTCGTTCACGACATCAAGAATCTCGCCGGGCAAATGAGTTTGATGGTCAAGAACGCAGAACGTCACGGCGACAACCCGGAATTTCAAAAGGACATGCTGCGCACCGTCGGCCACTGTTCCACGCGCATGCGGACCTTGTTGGAGCAGATCAAAAGCCGCACGGCGGCGCCCGCCTCCAAGATTGAGTTCGATCTTGCAAGCAGCCTTTCGCGCCTTGCCCAAGCGTGGCGGCTTCAAATCCCGCGTCTGCGGACCGATTTCCCGACCGAGCCTCTGCGGGTGGAGGGTGACCCCGATAAGCTTGATACGGTCCTCAATCACCTGCTGCAAAACGCTCTCGATGCGACCGGAACGCAGGGCGAGATCGGGCTCGAGGCAAAAATCGATCAGACGCACGCCGTCATCACTGTGTCCGACAACGGGCCCGGCATGGACCGCGCCTTTATCGAGACCAAGCTGTTTCAGCCTCTGACGACGGCTAAGTCATCGGGTTTCGGGATCGGCGCCTTTCAGACGCGCCAGATCATCCAGGAACTGGGCGGGCGCCTGGAGGTCGACAGTCAAGTCGGCCGCGGCACCCGCATGATTATACGCCTTCCGATGCAGACCTCCGCCGCATCTCAGCTTACCGCCGCACATCAACGCGGCGCTCCGCAACTCAAAGTGATCAATGGGTGACACCATGGGCGAGACCGCAATGGCCATTCCGGCCGAAGCGCCGACACGGAATCTCCTGGTCGTTGAAGATGACGCAGGGCTTCAAAGCCAAATGCGCTGGGCAATGTCCAACGATTTCGTGGTCCATGTGGCCGGCGACCGTTCCGAAGCCATGAGCATCATGGAGCGCCATCGTCCGTCGCTGGTCGTGTTGGACCTCGGTCTGCCGCCCGACCCGGACGGGGCCACGGAAGGTCTTGGAATCCTCGACAGCATCCTGGAGGAATATCCCGGAACCAAGGTCGTCGTGGCGAGCGGCAACGAGGACCGCAACAATGCAATCAAGGCCGTGTCTTTCGGCGCCTACGATTTCTTCGGCAAGCCCGTCGATATCGAGCAACTGCGCCTGATCCTGGAGCGCGCCTGGCAACTGCATGTCCTTGAGGAAGAAAATCGCCGTTTGACGTGCCCGTCGGGCAAGGCTCTCGACGGCATCATCGCGGCGTCCTCTGTCATGCTCGATGTCTGCCGGGTTGTCGAGCGTGTGGCGCCCACCGATGTCAGCCTGCTGATCATGGGCGAAAGCGGGACAGGCAAGGAAATGTTCGCGCGCGCCGTTCATAACTGTAGCGAGCGCGTGCGCGGCCCCTTCGTCGCCGTCAATTGTGCGGCGATCCCCGAGAACCTTTTGGAAAGCGAGCTCTTCGGCTATGAGCGCGGCGCTTTCACGGGCGCGGTGCGCCAGACGAAAGGCAAGGTAGAGCAGGCGAAAAACGGCACGCTCTTCCTCGACGAAATCGGCGACATGCCGATGGCGCTACAAGCCAAACTGCTGCGTTTCCTACAGAACCGCACCTTCCAACGCCTCGGAGGCCGCGAGGATATCACCGTCGATCTGCGCATCGTCTCGGCGACCAACCGCAATCTGCAGGAGATGATTACCCAGGGTGGATTCCGCGAAGACCTGTTTTTCCGTCTGAATGAGGTCTGCATCACCGTGCCGGCACTGCGCGAACGTGAAGGCGATGCCCTGGTTCTCGCCCATACCTTCCTGCACCGGTACGCCGAAAGCTATCGCAAAGGCCGCATGGACTTCTCGCAAGGCGCGCTCGTCGCCCTCAGCAACTATCCATGGCCGGGCAACGTCCGTGAGCTGGAGAACCGCATCAAACGCGCCGTGGTGCTGGCGCAGGAGAGCCGAATTACGCCTACCGATCTCGGTCTCACGGAATCGGCCGAGAACGACGCCTTCGTCACGCTGCGCCAGGCGCGCCGGAAGGCCGAAGTCGACGCCATCCAGAAGGCGTTGGCGTCTTGCCACAACAATCTGTCGCGCGCCGCAAAGATCCTGGGTGTGAGCCGCCCCACGCTCTATAGCCTGCTTGCGACCTACGACATTCGTGCCGCCGCGAAATAAGCGCTCAAAATTCGGAGATCGGCTTCGGCCGTGTGAAGAGGACTAAGATGACGACGCTCATCTCGAAGATGGACATCCGCCGTTCGCTCTATGCCGGGATCGCGACCGCGGCTCTGATGATGTGGCCGGCGATCATGGACGAGGCCGCCGCCGCGCCGGTTAATGTGGAATCCCAGCGCCATTTCGACAAAGCGGCGAAATACGCACAGGACGGCAACCCCGCGGCCGCCATTATCGAGCTGAAAAACGCCATCGTTGCGGACGGCGCGAATTCAACGGCCCGCTACGAACTGGCGCTTCTTTATCTGCGCACCGGCGACGCCCTTTCGGCGCAACGTGAGCTCGAGACCGCACGCACGCGCGGTTTCGACGAGACGAAGTTGTCGGGACCGCTCGCGCAAGCTTACTTCGCGCAAGGCAAATTCCGTGACGTCGTCACGAAGTTCGACCCCGCAAAGCTGAATGGTGATCCGCGTGTCGACCTTATGGCGACCCAGGCCCGCGCGCATATCGCGCTAAATGACCGCGTTGCTGCCCGCGGCCTCATCGATCAGGCGCTGGCCCTCAACGCCGAGCGTCCAAGCGCGCTTGTGGCCGACACCATTCTCCTGCGCCTGGAAGGCGATTTCCCCGGTGCGGAAAAGCAGCTCGACAAGGCGCTGACGCGCGAGCAGAACCAGCCCGAATTCCTGGTGCTGAAGGCCGAGCTGCGTCAGCAGCAGAAGGATTTCACCGGCGCTCAGAAGCAGCTCGATGCCCTCATTCTGCGTCAGCCGGACTATCTGCGCGCCTATATCGCGCGC
This sequence comes from Rhodospirillaceae bacterium, assembly GCA_041906145.1. Classification (GTDB taxonomy): domain Bacteria; phylum Pseudomonadota; class Alphaproteobacteria; order Rhodospirillales; family Rhodospirillaceae; genus SHVO01. The sequence continues at coordinate 401,082 of JAYRJU010000002.1, forward strand.
GCGGTCGTGAAATTGAACCAGCAGGATGCGGCCGGCGCCAAGGCCGATATCGATTATGTCCTCACCAAGGACAATCGCAACAACATGGCGCATTATCTTAATGCGTATTTGTTGGTGCGCGACCATAAGTACCGCGAAGCTTCGCAGCTTTTGATCGGGCAGACCGCTTTGATCGAGAGTTTCCCGCCCGCCGCCTATCTTCTGGCGGCGGCGTCATTCTCTGACAATCGCCCAGAAATCGCGCGTACGTGGGCTCAGCGTTATGTGACGCAAGTGCCGGACGATATCGCCGGCGCCAAGTTGCTGGCGGCGATTTACCAGCGCCAGAAGAATTCGGCGAAAGCCGTGGAAGTATTGGAGCAATTCGCCGCCCGCAACCCAAATGACACGGAGCTGAACGCGCAGCTCGCCAACGCTTACCTCGGCGCCGGACGCAGCGACCGGGCGCTCGAAATGTTCGAGCAAGGCGTCGCGCAAAATCCAGGCGACACCTCGGCGCAACTCGCACTTGCCGCTGGCCGCCTGCAGATGGGCGATCTTGATCAGGGCACCGCCCAGCTCCAAAAGGTTCTGGATATCAATCCGGGATCGCTTCAGGCCAACACAATGATGGTCCTGACCCAGCTGCGCGGCCGCACGCCGGAAAAGGCGCTGAAAACCACGGCGTCAATGATCAAGGCCAATCCGAACGATCCCAATTCGTACAATCTGGACGGTACCGCCCATCTCGCCGCGAACGATATCGAGGCGGCGCGTACGGCTTTCACCACCGCGCTGAACAAGGACCCCAGCTTCGTCGCGGCCGCGCTGAACCTCGCGCGTATCGAAGAACGCCGGGGCGACGAAGCGGCTGCGCGTAAGTGGTACGCAGAGGTGCTACGCATGGACCCGAAGAACGTGACGGCGTTCGACGGCCTGGCAAATCTTGCCTTGCGGAATGGCGACTATGAAGCCGCCGTGAAGCAGTATGAGCTTTCCATCACGCGCGATCCGACAGCGACCCAACCGCGCCTGAAACTCGTCGAACTGCTCCTTGAGCGTTCGGACAACGCGCGCGCTCTCAACGTCGCGCGTGATTTCGCGGCCGCCACACCCGATGACTTTGCCGCCATGGAGCTGCTGGGCCGCACCCAGATCGCCAACGGCGATATCACCAACGGGATCGGATCATATCGCCGACTCACCAATGAGACGGCGAGCAATCCCGAAGCTCATCGCCGCCTGGGCCGCGCCTATGCGGCGGCCGCCGCGAAAGAAAAGAACAATGCGAGCGCTTATCTCACGGAAGCGCGTATCGCCTTCGACCGCGCGCTGGAAATCTCCCCTGATTTCGAACCGGCACTGGCGGACCGCCTGATGCTGGAAGGGCAGCTGAAAGGGGCCGATGCGGCGATCGCCTTGGGTCAGCGTCTCGTCGCGGCACGCCCGGCGTCGATCGTGCGTCTGGTGGTGCTCGGCGATGCGCAGACGGCGGCGCAGAAACCCGCCGACGCCGCCGCGACTTACCAGAAGGCGTGGAACACCGCGAAGGATGGCGCGATCCTACGCCGTCTTTATGGCGCCCTCGTGCAAAGCCAACGTGGAAATGAAGGTCTAGCCCTGCTGAAAACCTGGGTTAACGAGAACCCGGCGGACTACAGCACTCGGCTGATGATTACGTCCCATTACATCAATACGAAGCAATATGACGTCGCCTTGAAGGAAACAGAGGCGATGAACGGCGTGCTCCCCGACAATCCGGTCGTGCTCAACAATTTGGCGTGGCTGTACGGCGAGAAGAACGATCCCAAGGCGATCACCGTCGCGGAAAAGGCGTTCACGCTGGCGCCGCGGTCAGCAGATATCGCCGATACGCTGGGCTGGCTTCAGGTCCAGAAGGGCAATGTCGCAAAAGGCGTCGAAATCTTGGGCAAGGCCCACGCCCTTGCGCCCGAACGCTCCGACATCACGTACCGCTACGCGGTCGCGCTAGAGAAAAGTGGAGACAAAGTACAAGCCAAGACCGTTCTTCAAAAGGCCTTGTCGGCGAAAGTCACATTCACCGAACGTCCTCAGGCGGAAGCCTTGTTGAAGCAACTGGGCAGTTAAGCGCGTTTTTTTGGTTCAAGCGAATAGGTTGTTATGAGCAAAGATAGGTTTGGTTCGGCCGGCCGCGTCGTCGTCACGGGCGGCGCGGGATATATCGGCAGTCACGCCGTGCTGGCTTTGCGCGACGCCGGCTGGGAAGTGGTGATCGTCGACGACCTCTCGACGGGTAGCTTGCATCTGGTTCCCAAGGGTGTACCGCTGCGGATCGGAAACGTCGGCAACAGCGCGTTTATGGCGACCGTGTTCGCCGAGACGCGGCCCGATGCGGTGATCCATTTCGCCGGCTCCATCAGCGTTCCGGAATCCGTCGAGCGTCCGCTCAAATATTATAACAATAATTTCGCGGCCAGCTGCCGGCTGGTCGAAACCTGTCTTGCGGCGGGGATCGATAAACTGATCTTTTCATCCACGGCCGCGGTTTACGGGATTCCAGAAGTACAGCCGGTAACGGAAGACAGCCCGCTTCGCCCAATCACTCCCTATGGCCGCTCGAAACTGATGACCGAGGAGATGCTCAGGGATACGGCGGCCGCCAATCCGTTCCGTTACGTCGCATTGCGCTACTTCAATGTCGCGGGAGCCGATCCGAAAGGCCGGGCGGGCCAGGTCGTCAAGAACTCAACCAACCTCATCAAGGTCGTGAGCGAACTCGCCGCCGGTCGCCGTGCGGGAATGACCATATACGGCGACGATTACGCCACCACGGACGGTACCTGCATCCGCGACTTCATTCATGTGAGCGACCTGGCCGACGCCCACGTCGCAGCTTTGACCTATCTGATGAACGGCGGCGCCAGCGATGTCATGAACTGCGGTTATGGCGAAGGCTATTCGGTGAAAAGCGTATTGAAGGAAGCGAGCCGCATCGCGGGCCAAGCGCTGCCGTACACGATGGGCGCGCGCCGGGCCGGCGATCCCGCGCAGGTCATTTCGGATCCCTCGCGTATCCGCGAACGGCTGTCATGGTCTCCGCGCTATGCCGATCTCGATCTCATCTTGCGTTCCGCGATTGCGTGGGAAAAGTCGCTACCGGTCCTCAGCAAACGCGAAGAAGATGTCGCCAATGTGGTCCCGCTCGCGCCGCATCTCGCGGCCCTGTCGCGCACATCGCGCGTTCACTCCACCTTGCAGTAGAAAAGTAATAGAAAAAGCGCCCGGCGCGATCCGTACGATCGCGCCGGGTTTCCTTGGCTGATTTTTAATTAGTGGAGCGCTTCGCCGGAGAAGAGGCGCCCGTAAGCGGCGCACATTTGTGCTTCGTCGAAGTGCACCGCCGCGCGGGCCTGATTGGCCGCGCCGAGACGCTCACGCAGCGCGCTATCTCTCAGAAGCGCCATCATCATGCTGGCCAGCGCAACGTCGTACCGCGGCACAACGAACGGGCGATTTTCCTCGGCAAGCATCGTGCGTATATCGCCGGCATCGGTGCTGGCGATGGCGCGTCCGGCCGCCATTGCCTCAAGAACGCTAAGCGGCATTTGCTCCGTATCCGACGAGATCGCGAACACGTCAAAGGCCCTGAGGATGCGTTCTGGCGCCGCTATGGCGCCGGTGAAGGTGACATGGGCGCGTAGACCACGCTCGGCCACGAAGGCCTCCAGGCGCCTGCGATCCGGACCGTCGCCCACGATGACGAGATGGGCAGGCGTATGTGCTCTCACCAGCGCAAAGGCCGCGATCAGCCGGTCGAGCGCCTTTTCGCGCCGCAGAGTGGCGACCGTACCAATGACGCCGCCCTTGCCTTGAAAAGCCGCGCTAAACGCGGGATCGGGGTTACGCGCGAAACGTGCGGTGGGAATTCCGTTGGGGATATAGCGGATGCGGTGGGGATCCAGACCCCATACGTCGAGCGCAATCCGCTTTAGGGTTTGCGAAGGCACGACGACGGTGCTGTGGCGGTTCAACACCAGGCGCCGAAACAGGACACGCCGCAAAAGCTGCTTGTTGGCTTCCTCCGGTCCGAAACCGTCCTCGATATGAATATGGCGCACGGGGTGGCGATAGTTGGCGGCCGCCCATTCGGTGGCGCCCCAGTTGTACGTCACCATAACGTCGGGCCGGACCTCAGCCAAGACAGCGCGGGCGCCACGGATATTCGCGAGCGCGTTGCCGCGCCGGAATCCGAGAGGTTGGATCTCGGCCGAGGCATCCACATCGAGAAGCGCGGCCGCGTCGCTGCGCCCATCCATGGGGCGTATCAAATGATGAAAGCGGGAACCGAAATGGTTGGCGAGCTGCACAAACCGCCGCTGTGGCCCGCCTACCGCAAAGGTCGAAAACACATGCAGAAGAGTCGGCGCTGCAGCGGATGTCATGGGGACATCCGCTGCCGTGATCGAACCAGGCGTGGCGGAGATCGCCTGGTTCATGCGAAGGCACGCCGGATGAAGACTACCGGATCGTTCTCGGGCGCCCAGTTGAGGTCGCGCTTGGCGATGCTGCAGTCGAACTGCGCCGGCAACCCGCGCGAGCGCAGGTCACGCATGCTCGGCTTGGCTGCTTTGCGTCCGACGGCGCGCTTGATGGCCCATTTGCCCCAGTCTTCGAGATGGAGCTGCCATACCGGTTGCGGATGGTAGCGTAAGGGGCGGCCGGTCGCGCGGGCGAGAGCTGACATATAAGCGCGCGCACTGAAGCGCACATCACCGACAAGATTGTAGGCGCGGCCGATCGCGGCCGGCGCCGAAACCGCCTTCACGATGGCGTCGGCTACATCGTCCACTAGGACGAGGGGAAGCGGGTTGTCACCTTTGTTCCATCCCACGCAATGCTGTTCGTTGTTGAATGTGCCGACACCGCTGTGAAGCGGCGAGGTGCCGTGCCCAAGGACGATGCCCGGACGCAGGATGCAAACCGGAAGGCCACGTTCTTTGTGCATCGCCAGGAGCATGCGGTCCGCTTCGGCCTTCGCGCGGGCGTAGTCGGCGCGCTCATCGCTCTGCGGATCGGGCATCGTGTCGCACGTGATCTTCTGCGCGGAATCCCCGATGTACAGGCCCGCGATCGAGCCCACGTGGATGAGACGGGAGACGCCAGCTGCGAGGCAGGCGTCGGCGACGATCTTGGCGCCGCCGACCATCGCGTTCCTGATTTCCTCCCATGTCGCGCCGCCGCCGCCATGGGCCAGGTTGATAACCGTGGCCGCGCCGGAGATGGCTTGCGTCACCGCCACCGGATCGCGGATATCGCCGCGAATAAGAGAGACCTGAGGATGAGAGAATATCTCCGCGAGGTTACGGGTGTTGCGCGCGAAGGCGCGGACACGGTAGCCATCCTCGACGAGGCGCGTGACGGTCGCTGCGCCGATAAACCCCGTGCCGCCCAGTACAGCCACTTCGCCGCGCGTCGCCTTTGCGACGACGGGCGTGTGCACCGGCGGGACCGGCGCGGTGAACGCCCGCGCCGCGATCTCTTCGCAGGTTTCCACGAGGTTGGCTGCAAACGGGATCGACGCGACGGGACGCAGATGACCGCCGGCCGCGCGTGAACGAACGGCGGCATAATAGGCGTCGATACTCGCCTTCATGCTAAGGAAGAACGGATCGGACCGGCCCTTGAGCTTGGCCAGGGACAGCACGTAGGACGCGGCGTTGGCAAGGGCGTGACTCGCGGTCGCGCGCGCCGCCACCAGGCCCTGACCCAGCATGTCGACCGGCTCCATCAAGGGCCCACGGCCGAACATGGTGAAGCGGTTATTGAGGATGTCGGCGACGAGCACGCCATCGTCACACACGGCCGTTACCTGCCAGAACGGGAAGCTGCGGCCTACAGCGAATTGGAGATGCGCCGTATAACGCGCCGATTTCAGCAATGTGTCACACGAGGCATGGAAAGCAACGCCGGGGCTAATGAAGGTGCCGGGGGAATTCGTCGTTTCAATCGACTCTATTGGTCCAATGAGCGCGGCGATTTGGGACATCGGGTGTACGGCCTGCTCAAGCAGGATGTTCTTAGGAACATGGAACATCCACGAGCCGAACTGCCGGCCCGCAAGCTGACGCAGGGGGACGTTGTAGGCCACCTGCACCGAACGCAGCGGGCCAGCGTCACCGTTGGTGATCATCTCGCGCAATTGGGTGAAGGCGGGATGATAAATGAAGTTCTGATTGACGCCCGCGACCAGACCATCCGCCTGGGCATCAAGCGCGACCAGATCGGCGGCGTCGGCGCCATGCGCGGCGACCGGTTTCTCAATCAGCACATGGCGGTTGTAGGCGAGGCAAAGGCGCGTCAGCGCGGCGTGGGAATCGGGCGGCGTCAGGATGTGGACGGCATCGAAATCGCCTTCCTTGAGCGCGGTTTCGAGATCCTGATAGACGGCGGGGATTTTCCACTTCTCTGCAAAGGCGCGGGCGCGCTCGCTCGACGGTTCCACGATGGCGACCGCCGAAAGGTTTTTAAGAGCCTTCAAGGCTTCGGCATGGATGTTCGCGATCACGCCGGCTCCGACGAGGCAAACTCTGATCGTGGCGTCAGGGGCAATCATCGGCAGGCCCCGGAGGGGGCGTCTCGCAGCGGAACGCAGGCTTTGCTCCATATCCGTAAGCTCGTGCGTTTTGGTCTGAACCGTCATTCACATAACCTTCTCTGATCGGTGATTTAAGCCGCTTGGCGTAAGCGGCCTTGCGCGTAGGAAAGAACGTCTTCCGCGGTCGTCGGCTGGCCCCCGAGGGCGCCGAAGAAGAACCGCATATAGCCGTCGAGCCATCCGAGGAATTTCGCGAGTTCCGCCTCATTAGCGACGTAGGGACTGCCGCCCGGAAGGAGCGATGAGCTGTGATAAGAAAGAACAAATAGCCGGCGGTCGCGCTGAAACAGCGACAGCGTCATGCGCTTGGCTTCGTCCAACGAAATACCTTCCGGTGTCAGGCGAATGCGCTCCAACAAGCCAAGGCGGGACAACAGGCCCGGAATGCGGCAAGCAATACTCGGATTGCTAAGCAGTGTGCTCATGCCGCGGCGGTTGATACGGTCCATGAGACCCACCAAACCGACGGTATTGGGGATCTCCAGAAGGCGTCGATCGCGGTCGATCCAATACGGCTGGGCGGGCGATTCCGTGTAATCGGGGCCGCCCTTCTTCGAGAAGTCCGTCAGCGGCATGACGCTCGCGTCGATCCAATAGCCCGCTTCAATCAGGGCGGCGGCGGTATTCGGACCGGCGCCATAGCGGCCAGCTTTGAACACGCGCGGGCGTACGCCGAAATTTTGCACAATTGCCGCTGTCAGCCGATCAATCTTCGCACGCTCAAGAGACGCGGGCAGATTTCCCGGATAGGTATTGTGAATGGTGATTTCCTCGTCGATGGGCGGATTCACCCAGGGATGCAGCTGCGCGCCGATGCCGCAATCGCCGGCGTCGAGGATTTCTTTCAGCGGCTCGATGCCTTCCGCCTGCGACGCAACCGCGTAGTCCACGAGGTAGGTCGGCTTCATCCCGAATTGGTTCAGTATCTCCTGGGCGCGGATTTGGGCGGCGATATTGCGCACGCTGATCGACTGCGAGGAGAAGGTGTTCCAGCGGAACTCTTCTTCCGCATCCACGAAGACAATCAGCTTGGGAGCCTCGCTGCGGCGAAACGTAATAAGGTCGGCGGGCGTAAAGGAAAACATGGGCAAGGTCTTCTCAAGTGCCGGGGCGGTGGAACAACTCAGACCGGCGTACCATTAGGGATCACAATTCTCGCGCAGCCGAAGAGTTCCCACCGAACAACACCTGCGCCTATCCGTTGCAACGCGTACCTCGGCCACAACTATCATCGTTAACCTCATGCGGGCGGGCTTATGAAAATCCTCTCTTTCACCACGCTGTATCCCAACGCGGCGCAGCCTATTCATGGCGTGTTCGTCGAGAACCGCCTGCGTCAGCTTGTAGCGACCCGGGAGGCGGAGGTGCGCGTGGTCGCTCCGGTCCCTTGGTTCCCCTTCAAAGGCGCATGGGCGGGCAGCTACGGTAAATATGCGCGTGCGCCCTTGCATGAGGTGCGTCACGGCCTGGACGTCATGCATCCGCGCTATCCGGTTATTCCCAAAATCGGTGTGTCCGTTGCCCCGACGTTGCTCGCCTGGTTCATGCGCCCGGTGATCGCTAAGATCATTCGCGACGGCTACGACTTTGACGTTCTCGATGCCCACTACTTCTATCCTGACGGTGTCGCCGCGGCGTGGCTGGGCAAGTGGTTCAACAAGCCCGTGGTCATCACCGGTCGCGGGACCGATCTCAATTTTCTGCCGAAGTACCCGTTGCCGCGCCGCCAGATCCAATGGGCGGCCAAAAATGCCGCCGGCATGATCACTGTGTGTCAGGCGCTCAAAGACTCTCTTGTTGAATTGGGTGTGCCGCAACAACGCGTTACCGTGCTCCGTAACGGGGTTGATCTGCAATTGTTCCGGCCGTTCCGGGAGCCTGGCGAACGCGCGGCTGCGCGCAAGAAATTTGGCATGGACCGCGGCACCGCACTGGTCTCCGTGGGGCAACTGATCGAGCGTAAGGGCCATCATCTCATCATTGCCGCACTGCCCGAATTGCCCGACGCGCATCTCTACATCGCGGGCGACGGCCCCGATCGCGCGAAGCTCAAGACGCTGGCCATCGAACTGGGCGTCGCGGACCGTGTGCATCTTCGGGGCGTTGTGCCGCACAGCGAATTGCCGCTCCTGTACGCGGCAGCCGACATTTCGATCTTGGCGTCGAGCCGCGAGGGTTGGGCGAATGTGCTCTTGGAATCGATGGCCTGCGGAACGCCGGTCGTAGCCAGCCGTATTTGGGGCACGCCCGAGGTTGTCGCCGAGCCCGCGGCCGGCGTCTTGATGCCGGAGCGCAGCGCCGCCGGGATCGCCGCGGGGGTGAGAGCGGTGCTGGCGAATATGCCCGCGCGCGATGCGACCCGCCGCTACGCGGAACGGTTCAGTTGGGACGCCACCACCGACGGACAGCTACGACTGTTTCAGGGTATCACCGGCCAAGTCCCGCGCATGGCGGCGGAATAATTTTCGCGCGGTTCTCAAAATAAGATCCTCCGCGCCTTCCGGTCGGCCGGAGGCAACCCAGAGCCCCAGCAGCGCGGTCACGAAGGCCGCGCCGCCGATCAAGCAGTCGTGGGCAAGAGATATGATCGGCCAGGCGATCGCATCATTGTGAAGCGCTTTCACGATAAGCGCCATGACAAGGGACGCCGCGGCCGGCCGCCACAAGACCCGAAGGAAGTCGGCGGGCGTAACGGTGCTGATGCGCGTAGCGCCCCAAGCAAACAGCATGAAAAAGCCGACGGCAACACCGGTGCGGATCGCGGCGACGGCGACAAGATCCAGCCGGTGAGCCGCGTAGAACAATAGGGGCAGTGTTACGGCGACCTGCGCCGCGGACAGCACGGCGTATTTACGCTCGTGATGCAGGGCGTAGAAAAGGGGCATCAGCGGGCGCCCCAGACCGGCGAAGATGCCGAAGATTGCGAGCCACTCAAAAAAGGGAATGGCCGGCAACCACTGGCGGCCAAAAACCGTCACCACGAAGTCTTGCGCCACGCTCATGATCCCGACACCCGTCGAGAAACATACGACGGCCATCACGCCCATGACCGCGACGACGGTCCGGCGAAGGTCGGCGGCGTCGCCGGTGATTTTAGCGTAGGTCGGCATCAGGGCGCGCTCGACCGGCCACGCGAGTTCTCGCGTGGGCATCGGGGCAACCTGACCGGCAATATAGTAATTACCGACAGCGGTCGGTGTCGCGACGCCGCCGATGACAAATTCATCGGCGCGCTCCAACGCCACTTGCGCCGTATTCTGCAAAATCATCCAGCGGCTGGCGCCCCAGACCAGCCCGATATGCGAGAAGCACAGACGCGGCCGGTAGCGCGACATCGTGAAACTGAAAATGACCGCGACCAGTGCGGAGATCGGTGCAGCGATGGCCAGGGCCAGATAATTCCGCAGCGTCAGCGCAAGGATGAGGCCGAACACGAACAACGACAATCGCCGGAATATCCAGTAGCGAAACTCCTTCGCAAAATCCAAGTTCTTGCGGAACTCGACGACGCCGACGTTCTCCAATCCCAGGATCGCCGGCCGCAGCGCAAGAATATACATCACGACGGCCACCCTGGGGTCGTCGTAGTAGGCCACCAGTGCAGGCGTTATCGCGACCACGGCTACGGCGACGGCGAGACCGAAGAGCGCTTGGATTGTCCACGCGCTGTCGTAAATCTCCCGGCTTTGTTTGGGATCGCGGATCAGCGCTATATCGACGTTGGTATCGCTCAACATCATCAGAAGTTCGACGATCACCGCCGACATGGCCATAATGCCGAAGTCGTCCGGCGACAGAATGCGAGCTAGTACGACGGTGTTGATAAGGCCGATGCCCCGCATCAGCCAGCGCATGGACACCATCCATGCCGCGCCGCGCGCGATGTGAACGCCAATCGGCGCGTCGCCCGTCACGCAAGCAACCACTTGTAGGGTATAGCCGCGTTCTGACGCCGCAATTGATCGGTGATCCACGCAAGGGGCGCTTCGGCGTCCTGCACGCCGAGCCGCGCGGCTATTGCAAGTGCCCCGCGGGTGTAGATCGCATAGGTCGGATCGCCGTCAGCGAGGGCCTTGGTATCGCGCTCGGGCCAGCGCGCGCGCCGACTGCTCAGCTTCCAGACGTCGTCCCACGATGTCGCAATAGGAGCGTTCTTCTCGGGCCTCACGATCAAGCGATAGGGTGAGGGATGTGAGCGCTGCCATCCGCTCCGTCCAGACGTGCGCTCCAGCGTACCTCCGAGAGCCCACAGGAAAGAAGTTCGCCAATCGTCAAAACCCATGAGGACCGTCCAACCCAGCGCGGCGACAAGGAATTCGTGCTGCCACGGCGAAATCCAAGTGCCACCCGGTGCTTGCGGAGGTTCATCGCGCGCGTTGTCGGGGTTGTCGGTGGCGCGGAAAATCTTATGGAGCGGCGCCTGACTTTCCACATAGGTGGTTTCGAACCACTTTCTGGTGCGATCAAGATCCCCGCGAAAATATCGGGCGGGCAGAAGCCACCGGGGCGTCTTCTCCGGCGTGACTTTTGCGGCTTGCGCCAATGTCCGCGTCGACCAGGCGAAGGCGCGGGGTTGCGGAATGCTAAGGCGATAAGGTGGCGGCAGTACGCCTCGATTATAGTTGGCGGCAAACTGGAGATCCTCGAGATGGTAAGGATCCCCGGTTAGAAGATACGGCACGTAAGCCAACGGGGGCTGATGTGCGGAATCGATGTTGATTCCAGTGTCGGCCAACGCGATATGGGGATCGCCCACGTTTCGGTCGCCATACCAGCTCATTGTCTTGTACCGGTCGAGATCCACCGGCGCGCCCGTCCGTTCGTCGCGCATGTGCCAGGGCAGCGTGCCGGCGGCTTCCGCCTGGGCGCGCAACGCGCCTAGCGCATCGCGTGCCTGGGTGCAGAGGAATCGCGCCTGATGTTCGGTCACCAACCCAATGTCGGGACGCTCGCCGGTTGAGCCCATTTTCGGTTCGACGCCCGCGAGCTCCATAAGACGATACGGGTCACTTTTCGGCGGCGCGGCGGCACGCGCGAATGCTTGTGACGGGCGCGCGAAAGGTGGAATGAGGCCGCGCTTGCCCAAATCTGCGATATCGGCTTTCACCGGGCGTTCGTCGGATTGCCAGCGCCAGCGGCTGAACCAAAGGTGCCGGGGGACGTCGAGGCGCGCGAGAGTTTTCCCATCGCGGTGAATCTCGGCGCTATAGGGACCAAGGTTTGCGGGCGCGCCGTCCCACAAGCGGCCGAGTTCGAAGATGACCTCTACCCGGCCGCTGTCCTGGTCGGGACGGAAGTACACCGTGAGCGGAAAGCGCGTCTGTGTCGCGCGCAGGCAGCTCTGCGTGAAGCCGGCGGGGGATGTGAATGCACCCAGGTCATCCGCGGCGGCGGTGTCGTATTCAAAGGTCTCCCCGCCCTGACGGACCGTTGCGGATAGGCCGCCGGTTGCGGCGCGCGCGGCAAACGGTGTGCAGGACGCACCGATGAGCAGCGCGCGGCGGGAGAGCCGAAGCGGTTTCATCGCGCCGGCGTGAATTCAGCCGAACGCATGCAACCTTTGGGAGCAAAGAGTCTCATGTCCTAGAGCTTTCGAAAAAAACGCGAGCGGTGCGGCGCTTTTTCACCCGGCTTTGCGTTAGGACCCTTGTTCTCCGCGCCAAAGGGGTTTTCCCGTTTGTCGTTCTTTATCGTCCAGGCCGCGATCGCACATATGGCCGCCAAACAGCCGAGAAACAGCAAGCTTTCCATGATATCGCCCCGGAACACCCTGAGGATGAGAACTGAGCGCACGCGTACGCTCACCGCGTTAGCTAACGGCGCGGCGGTGTATATGGTTTCAGGCGAGGCGGCGAAATCCGCCCCACGCTTGCACGCCGGGTTCTCCACATATGCGTGATCTGGCCCTGATCCTGACGTTGGCGGTGCTTGTTCCGCTTTCAATCCCCTTTCCCCTGGTCGGTCTATTTGCGTGGGAGTGGCTCTCCCTGATGAACCCTCACCGTCTGACGTGGGGCTTCGCGCAACAGGCTCCGTTCGTGATGGTGGTCGCCCTGGTCACGATGTTGGGCTGGGTCGTCTCCAAGGAACGTGGGAACCTGAAAATGAGCACTTTCCTGGTGCTGATCGGGGTCTTCTCTGTCTGGATTTCCATCACCACGCTTTTCGCGCCCGTGCCGGAAATGTCCGTACCGCTGTGGGATCGCAATATCAAAACCATGATGATGATCGTCATGATCCTTGCGCTCGTCACCTCGCGCGTAAGGATCCATGGACTGGTGTGGATTATCGCGATCTCGCTTGCGTACTACGGCATCAAGGGCGGAGCCTTCGTGATTCTCACCGGAGGCAACTACATCGTTTTCGGGCCGGCCGATTCGATGATCCAGGATAACAACTCGCTTGCCCTGGCGCTGATCATCACCCTGCCGCTTTTGAATTACCTGCGTCAGCACACCGCCAATAAGTGGCTGCGCTACGCCGTGATGGGAGCAATGTTCCTTACCTTCGCAGGCGCGATCGGGAGTTACTCGCGCGGCGCCATCATTGCGCTTGGCGCCATTCTCGGCTTCTTGTGGCTGAAGAGCCCGGCGAAGATCATCACCGGCCCAGCGCTCGTATGTGCGATCCTCGTCGGCGTCATGGCGATGCCGGCCAAATACATGGATCGTCTCAATACGCTGAACAACGTGATGGAGGACGAGTCCTTCCGTGGCCGCCTCGATGCCTGGGAAGTGGCCTGGGAGACCGCCAAGGATCATCCGCTGGGCGCGGGCTTCGATGGCCCGCGTCAGCCGGTGATCTGGGACAATTACCTGCCCGAACGGCCCGCGCGTGCGTCGCACAGCATCTATTTCATGGTGCTTGGCGAACACGGGTTCATTGGTCTTGGAATCTATTTGCTCATTTGCGCCGTCTGCTGGCGAAACTTGCAGCGCGTGCGCAAGCTGACCGCGGAGAAAGCAGAGGCGAAGTGGGCGCATGATTTAGCCTTCGCGCTCCAAGTCAGCCTGGTGGGCTTCCTGGTGGGCGGCGCCGCGCTCCCTATGGCCTATTACGATGGGTTCTTCTCGCTGCTCGCGATGACCACCGCTCTGTTGCGGATGGTGCAAACGGCGGCGGCGCCCGCGGAAGAGCGCCGCCTGGCCGGGTTCAGGCGGCCCGCGCCGGCCGGAGCCGGTGCTTGAGCCAGCGGGTGGGGACAGAGGCGCGCGCGACGAAGTACATATTGGCGAGGGGGCGATAGCCACGCACCACGGCGCGGGCAATCGTCTTCAGGCCGAACGTGAAATCTCCGCTGGCGTAGGCGACCTGGCCAAGCTTGCTGAAGCGCTCGCCAAGGATACGGCGGATTTCGTGCTGGCCCAGCCGGTCGCGATTACGCTCCAGATATGAAATAACCATCGGAAGCACGTAATCAGCCTGCTCACGGATCTTGGCTTTGGACAGGCTATTCGGCGTGCTGTGGACGCGCACGAGCGTCTCCGGGATGTAGCCAACCTCACCCATCAGAGAGAGGCGGATCCAAAGGTCCTGATCCTCGGCGACCGGAAGCCACTTGTTGAAGGCGCCCGCCGCCATGATGGCGCCACGGCGCGCGAGGACGCTGGGTGTTGCCACACACGGATGGGCCAGTAGGGTGCGCCAGCCCTCAATGCCGCTCGCCGGCGCCGCGCCGCGATAGATGTCGCCCGTGTCCATGCCGTTTTCATCGATCAAAGTCGCGCGGCAGCTCACGAACGTCATCTGTGGATGAGCATTGAGGATCGCGAGCTGACGATTGAGTTTCCCCGGGAGCCATTCGTCGTCGGCGTCGAGGAACGCGATGTATTCACCGGTTGCGGCTTGCAGGCCGGTGTTCCGGGCTGCCGCCGCGCCGCCGCGCTCTTCACGGCAGATAAGGCGAACGCCGCGCGGCTCATAGGTTTTCACTATTTCTCGGGTGCCGTCCGTGCTGCCGTCGTCGATCACGAGGACCTCCGCGCGCGGCACGTTTTGAGAAAGCGCAGACGACAGCGCGCGTTCGATGAAGCGCCGTGCGTTGTAGGCGGGAATGATGGTGCTCACCAGGGCTGGTGAGCTCTGCGGGAAAGAAACGACGCTCATCATGGTCCGGTGCTTCTAAAGGCTTTCACGCGCATAGCTCGCGGCCGGAGCGGGGCGAACCGCCCGTGGTTCTTCATAGGCGAGAATACGCGCGGGCTCGGCTCTTGGAGTATCTGCGAGCAGAAGATCCAGGCCGTGCAGGCGCCCCTCCCACGTATATGCGTCTTCCATGAGGCGACGGGCTGAGAGTCCTAAAGCGGCAGCGTCAGGTTCGGCGGCGCGAAGGCATGCGTGGAAGAAGTCATGCTCCGTGTTCGCCAGCAGCAGGTGCCGCTCGGGTACGGCGTCGATCCCTTCGAGGCCTTGGTCGGTGGTGACCACGGCTTTGGCCATTGCCATCGCTTCCAGCACTTTGTTCTGGATGCCACGGGCGATGCGCATCGGCGCCACCGCGACATGGGCGTGCGCGAGGTACGGGCGCACGTCCGCAACGCGTCCGGTCACCCGCACGCCCTCCTGCGATTGGAGCGCCAATACTTCTGCGGTGGGCTTGGAGCCGACAATAGTGAAGGTCGCGCCGGTGCGGGCGGCGCGAATCTTGGGGAATACGCTCGCGGCAAACCACTTCACTGCGTCGACATTGGGCCAGTAGTCCATCGTGCCGGTAAACACAAAGTGGGGTCCTGCGCCGGAGTGCGGGGTCGGCCACACGTGCCGGGGCGAGAAATAGCGGCAATCGATGCCGTTCGCGATGCCGTGCGTGTTCGCGGCCGCTTCGGGGGCGAGCTTCCGCCACAGAGCGGCTTCAGCTTCGGAGACGAAAATGCCGGCATCGGCCTGCGCCGCGACATGGCGGTCGAAGGCGAGGAGCTTATGCGCTTCGCGGCGGTAAACCCAACGCATGGGGCCTTTCGTCTCGCTGGCGTACTGGCGCCATTTGTCGGAATCCACGTCGACGAAGTCCATGACCAGGCGGGCGCCGCCGAGATCGCGGTCGGTGACATACTGCGCCATCGCTGACGAGTACACGAAAACGATATCGTGCCTTTCGCGCGAAAGGATCTCCGAAACCCAACGCCCCATAGCGGCGTTAGCAAAGGACGCTACCGTCAGTGGTGACCCCGTCAACAACCCTTTCAAGGCCCGGAGTTTCGCGGTTTCGCGCGGAAGATCGAAACAGCGCAACTCCGCGCAATACGGCTGAAGAGCAGAGATATGCGCCTTGTCCTCAACATCATCGATGAAACAGCCGAGGTTTACCCGGTAGCTGCGGGACAGGTGTTCAAGGATGCGGAAAGCCCGAATCTTCTCTCCCTTGTCGGGCGGAAACGGAATGCGGTGACACAGGAAAAGGAGCGAGCGCGATTGGGTCAATGGAGCACCAACGTGAATAAGGACAAGGCGTGAAAATGTCGGTTATGGAACGAGCGGATCGTCCGATGAGCGAACGCGGGAGTGATGCAAATGTTCTCGCTCTCGTCCCGCTTGCAGCGGTGTGGCCCGTCACGCTCCTCGGTGTGCTTGCGGGGATGATTGCGCTTGTCGCGCTCTACTTCTCTACCGTTGCGAGCGCCATTCACCTCTGGAATACGTCCTCGGCCTATAATTACGCGTATCTGATCGCGCCGATCTCCCTCGCGCTGATATGGGCGGACCGCGAGCAGCTTTCCCGCGCGGTTCCAGCTCCCAATTTCTGGGGCGTTGCCGCTGCCGGCGTGTTCTCGGTGGTATGGCTGGCGGGTGAACTGATGGGCATCGACGAAGGGCGCCATATCGCCTTCGTTGGCATGATGCAGGGCTTGGCGTTCGGGTTCCTCGGCTGGCGGCTTTATCGCTTTCTCGCCTTTCCGCTGCTCTATCTGTTTTTTCTCGTTCCGACGGGAACCTTTCTTCTTACGCCCCTTCAAACCCTCGCCCATCACGCTAACGTCGCGCTGCTGAAGGCCAGCGGCGTTCCGGTTTACGCGGAAGGGTTCCTGATCCAGGTGCCGACCGGCAGCTTCCTCGTGGAACCGGGCTGCGCCGGACTAAATTTCTTCCTCGTCGCGCTGGCCCTGTCGCTTTTGTACGGCCGGCTGACTTACGCCACCATCACTGCGCGGATGGTGTGCGTCGGCGCGGCGCTCCTCACCTCCATTGTCGCCAATATCGTGCGCATCTACCTGATCATCGGGCTCGCGCAGGCGACGAACAGGCGTATCGATATTACAGCCGACCATCTTCTGTACGGCTGGGGCTTCTTCGGCGTGGTGATGCTTTGCGCGATGTGGCTGGGGACTAAAGTAAAGGCCAAACCGGCCGAACCACGGGTCCTGCCGCCGGTTGCCGGCGACGAGCCGCCGGCCTCCGTACGGCAAGTCGCTCTCGTCGGACTGGCTTTCATCCTGACGGTTTGCCTTTCTCCAACCTGGGCCGCGACATCCTCCGGTCGTACAGCGTTAGAGACACACTTGCAGTCAGTCATTGGGCATTTCGGCGTTCTCGCGCCGAGCGCGTCCGAGCGGTCAAACGGAGAGTAGTTATGTGTGGGATTGCTGGACTTTTCGACGGCCGAGGCCGCGATCCGTTTGCGCCGAATCTTATCAAGAACATGGCCGACGCCATCGCGCACAGGGGACCGGACGGGGAAGGCTTCCATACCGCGCCCGGCCTCGCGCTCGCCCATCGCCGCCTTGCGATCATCGACCTCAACGGCGGTCATCAGCCGATGTTCACGCCGGACGGCAACCTCGCCGTCATCTTCAATGGCGAAATCTATAACTTCATGGAGCTGCGCCGGGAGCTGGAAAGCCTCGGCTATCATTTCCGCAGCCGCAGCGATACCGAAGTCATCTTGCATGCCTGGCAGGCGTGGGGCGTCCAGTGTGTGCGCCGCTTCAGCGGGAT
Organism: Rhodospirillaceae bacterium; assembly: GCA_041906145.1. Classification (GTDB taxonomy): domain Bacteria; phylum Pseudomonadota; class Alphaproteobacteria; order Rhodospirillales; family Rhodospirillaceae; genus SHVO01. Next base: position 418,630 of record JAYRJU010000002.1, read on the forward strand.
GTTCGCTTTCGCGCTCTGGGACAGCCGGGCCGAAACCCTTTTGATCGCGCGCGATCGCATCGGCAAGAAGCCGCTCTATTACACAGTCCGCGAGGGGCGCTGGCTTGCCTTCGGCTCCGAACTCAAGGCGCTGCATGCCTCCGGATGGTCTTCGCGCAAAATCTCGGCGCAGGCGATCGAAGATTATCTGAGCTACGGGTATGTGCCAGATCCCAAGACGATCTACACCGACGTCCACAAGCTGCCGCCGGGCCACATGATGTGCTGGCGGCGCGGCGCTAGCCCCATCATCACGGGCTATTGGGACCTCGATCTCGATTCCGTGCATCGCATCTCGCAGGGCGATGCCAAGGCGGAACTCCATCAGCGTCTGCACAAAGCCGTCAGCGACCGCCTGATTTCCGATGTTCCGCTCGGCGCGTTCCTGTCCGGCGGCGTGGATTCCAGCGCCGTCGTGGCGCATATGGCAGGCCTGTCGTCGTCTCCCGTAAAGACGTGTACGATCGGCTTTGGGGAATCGAGCCACGATGAGCGCGATTACGCGCGCAAACTCGCTGAACGCTACCACACCGATCACCGCGAGCGCGTCCTGCCCCCAGATTCCTTGTCTCCGGGATCGGGGCTTCTGGACCGGATTTCCCATGTCTATGACGAGCCTTTCGCGGATATGTCCGCACTGCCGACCTATAGGGTCTGCGCTGTCGCCCGTGAGCAAGTGACGGTCGCATTGTCGGGTGACGGCGGCGACGAAGGGTTCGGCGGCTATCGGCGCTATCGTTTCCACATGCGCGAGCACCTTGCGCGCAACCTTCTGCCGCAAGGCATTCGCGGGCCGCTGTTTGGTACCCTCGCGCGCCTCTATCCGCAGCTCGACCGTGCGCCGCGCTTCCTGCGTGCGAAAAACACGTTCGCCGAATTGGCGCAGGACGCCGTGGGCGCGTATTTCACGAATGTCGCCATCGCCGCCGATCAGATCCGGCAGGGTATCTATTCGCCGCGCCTTACCGGTGAGCTTGCCGGCTATCACGCGCAATCCGTCATCGCACCGTTGATCGAGGCGACCGAAGGATGCGATCCGTTGCTGCAAGCCCAATATGTCGACCTCAAGACGTGGTTGGCCGGGCGCATGCTTGTCAAAGTCGACCGCGCCAGCATGGCCAACGGTCTGGAAGTGCGCAGTCCGTTTTTGGACCATGATCTGTATCAATGGGCGGCGTCTCTGCCGGCCGCGCTCAAGATCAATGGCGGCGAGCAGAAGTACATCCTTAAGAAGTCGCTCGAGCCGCTCGTGCCCAACGAACTTCTTTACCGCCCCAAGCAGGGCTTTGGCGTTCCGCTGTCGGCGTGGCTGCGTGGCCCGCTGTTGCCGACCATTCAGCGCGCTATGGCCTCGCCGGTGCTGCTCGATACGGGCTACTTCGATGCGCCCGCGCTCAACACACTTGTGGTCGACCACGCCAGCGGCCGCAGGGATCACACGGCGTCGCTGTGGGCGCTCCTGATGCTGGAGCGGTTTATGGCGCGTGAAGCGGGTCTGACGAAACCCGAGCGGCTGTTATCCGATGTTGCGGACGACCAGTGGCCCCAGGCGGTTGGCCACGAATAGCGGCAACCGCTTCCAAGCGGCGATCATCATCCGGTACTTCGGATTAAGCGGATTGTTTTCCGGCATTGCGCCGCCGTTCGGCAGCAGAAACTGATGCACGATGGGCTGCGGTACGAAGCCCCAGTTCTTCTTGAAGTCGTAGGGTCCTGTGCCGACCTTGCTGCGGCCGAAATCGAACACCGTGCATCCACGCGCCGAGGCATGGCGCATCAAACGCCAATACATCAGGTCGTTCGCGCCGAGGCGGCGGGCGCCGGGGACCGAGCCCGTATAGAAGGGCATCACACGGTCCTTGAAGTAGAAGTTGAGGACGCTTGCGACCGGTTGACCTTCGGATGAAACGGTAAGGACATCGCAGTCGTTGCCGAAGACATTTACCAAGTTCGCGAAGTAGGCCTTCCCAAAAACCGGTGTGCCGAGGTTCCGCACGCTGACGGCGTAGAGATCCCACAGGCGGTCGACAGACCGTTCGATCTCCCACGTGAGGTTGGAATCGATAGCCTTGCGCACAACGGCGCGCTGCTTACGCGGAATTTGCTTGAGGTTGATGTCCTCTGCGGGCGGAAGCGGGCCCGAGAAACCGGCATAAAGGCCGACCCTGGTGGACCAATTCTCCTTCGGCTTTACTGGGTTGCGGTACTCAAGGTATCTGGCGCCGGTTTCGCGCAGGAGTTCTTCGGCGCGCGCGTCCAGCGCGGCTCGGGCGCCGTCTTCGAACGCGATGGGGCCGCCGGTCACGCAAAAGCCGTTCGAGATCAGCGAATGGCCGAAAACCGCGCTCTTGATTTCGACGAGGGGCAAGACACCTTTGATGACTCCTTCGCGTTCGGCGAAGACGTAGTGCGTACGATGGCCAAAGCTGCGCTCGACGACCGTGCGCCAACCGGCGCGATGGAAAAAGCTGGCTTCCGGGCACTCCTGCACGAAGTCGTCCCAGCGCCCATGATCATGGTTGGTCAGCGTGCGAACGGTGTAGCTGCTGATCGTCTCATTTGGCCGCAAAAACATTGTCCATCCGATCCCAGGCGAAATCCTGCACGAGCCGCGTCAGGCGCTGCTCCATGCGGCTTAGGTTCAGGTAATGACGGAAACGGGACTTGAGGGGCAGGCCGGGTTCACGCGGCTGCTCCGGATCGACCTCCCAGGGATGAAAATAGAAGATCGTCGGCATCGCATCCTTCGTGTTGACCCGCGAGATCGCCCACTTCGAAACAAAATAGGGCACAAGCCTGAAGAAGCCGCCGCCGCCGCACGGAAGGTTGCGTTCACCCAGGCGAAGGGTTGTGATTGGCAGTTCGGTCACGCCGCCGACGCCGGCCGGCAGGAAAGGCCCGCGCGGCGCTTCGTCCATGCCGTAGTTGTCATGGCGGATCGGATTTATGCTGGAGGAGTAAGTGTAGCCCGCGTCTTCAAGCACATCGAAGGCCCACATATTTTTGCGGCCGATGGAGAAAGTCGCGGCGCGGTACCCGCGCACCCGTACGCCGCCGATATCCTCGAGGATCGCCTTCGTGCGCGTGATGTCGGCGTGAAACTCGGCCGGGGTCTGGGCGTCCACGCGGATATGTTCATACCCGTGGCTCGCAAGCTCATGCCCTTCAGCGACAATGCGCCGGATCAAGGCGGGATGCCGCTCGGCGACCCAGCCCAAAGTGAAAAAGGTCGCTTTCGCGTTGTGGCGCGCGAAGAGATCGAGAATGCGGTTCGTCGACATTTCGACGCGCGAGGTGCGCCGATCCCAGTCCGGTCGCCTGACTTGCCGGGCCATCACTTGCACTTGGAAGTGTTCTTCCACGTCGACGGACATGGCGTTCACGGCACGGCCATCCCTGCGCGTGAGCGGCACAGGCTTCAAGGGGAATGGCCCGGTCTCGTTTTGTGTTGCGTCGAGCATCAGTGTTGGATCTCCGCCATTGCCGGCTCCTCCGCGCGCGCCGGGCGCGGGCGCCAGCCATCAAACTCCATGCGCATATCATCGGCGACCTGCTGGACAACTTTGGCGTCGATGGTATGGATCTGTTCAAGGAAGGCGTAGAGCAGGATCCGGCTGAAGAGCACATTGATAAGGCGCGGAACGCCATTAGTGGCGTGATAGACCGCTATATACCCATCGTTGGTGATCGCGGGGTCATTCTTCCAGCCCGCTTGCGTCAGGCGATGGCGCACGTATTCGCGCGTTTCCTCCGGCGTGATGGGGCCGAGGTGATATGTCGCGATGATACGCTGGCGAAGTTGTGCGAGATCAGGGCTGGCTATTTTTTTGCGGAATTGAGGCTGGCCAAGCAAAAGGACCTGCAGCGAGGGGGGGCGTCCGACTTGCAAGTTCGACAGCATGCGCAGCTCCTCGATCGCCTGCATGCTCAGATTTTGCGCTTCGTCGACGATAACGATGGCGCGCCGGCCCCGGGCCGAGACGTCGCGCAGGAAGCTGTGAAGCCGGCCGAGTACGGACGCCTTATCTAGCCCCTCCTGCGGGATGTCGAAGTCGGCCGCGACCATGCGCAACATGTCATCGCCGCCGAGCTGCGTCGTGACAACCGTCGAGGTCACAAATTTGTACGGATCGAGTGTCGCCATCAAATGAGAAACAAGCGTGGTTTTCCCGGCGCCGACGTCGCCGGTGACAACGACAAAGCCTTCGCCCTGGCTGAGGCCATATGTCAGGTAGCCCATGGCGCGCTTATGGACGCTGCTCGGGAAGAAGTACCTTGCGTCCGGCGTGAGCTGGAACGGCGCTTCGTTCAGGCGGAAAAACTTCTCATACATAGCGGGCGGCTTTCACTTAAAAGGCCTTGCTGAGGCTTAGGATCAGCGCGTTTTCGCGGTAGCGCACGAGGGTGGTGCTGCGCTGCATGTGGGCGTAGCGCAGCGATGTGCGCACCGTGCGGGTCACTTCATAATCAAGACGCGCCCCAAGCGAGGTTGTATTGGAATCGCGCAAAGAGATGGAAAGGCCGGGATCGGCGGTCGTTTTCGAATATCCGACTGACAAGCTGCCTTGTAACCGCGGGGTGATATCGCGGCCGAGCGTCCCGCTCGCCCCCCAACTCTTGCCGCCAAGACCATTGGCGTCGCGGCGCTCATAGTCGCCGTTGATGCTGTAGAAGTTCCGCTGGAAGCGGCCATACATCCCGGCGCGCACCTGGTCGCGCTTGAACGCCTGATTGGTCAGGTCGAAGCGGATCGCGTTGGGGTCCGGCGGAAGGCCGGTGATGGGATCAATCAGGTTACCCAACTCGTCGCGGCCGAGGTTGCCGAGGCGATCAAGCAGAAGACGCTGGTCGCTCTGCACGTCGCGGCGATAAGACGCGGAGAGAACCATCGCCGGGCTCAACTGATATTGCACCTGCGCTTCGCCGTTGAAGTCGCGGTAACGATAGCCGGCCTCGGCGCGGACCAACGTGCGGCGTGACGGCCGCCAAATGGCGCCTACCAACCCGTAGGCGCCATCGGGTTGAACCGCGAGTGTGGGTTCCTCGATCCAGTCGTAACCACCGCGCGCGAGCACGGACCAGGGGCCGGACAAGCGGTATTCGGCGCGCGCTTCGCCGCTGGCGCGCCGCGGTTGTGCGCCGACGAAGTTGTCGACATGGGACTTTTCATAATAGCCGCTCGCGGACCACAGCAGCCGGGCGCCGGCCGATTCCTCGGTTCCAATGCGTGCCCGGCCGATATGGCGTGTCGTGTCCCCAGCGCGGATATTCGCTGCTCCCACAGGAGGATCAAGGAAATTGACCGCCGAGAAGTCATATGAGGCTTCGCCGTCTATGCCGCCTCCAAAGCGCCCATGCAAGGTGGGCGTCACGCCATAATTCAGGACCTGGGTTTGATTCCGGTCGAGGTTTCGGCGAATGGCCGGGACGCGCTCTTCATTGCTGATTTGCTGCACATCGGTGGCGAGGCGGGCGTCGACCGTCAGTGTGTCCTCGATGATGTTCGCGAAGCCGTCGAGCAATGCGCTCGGGCGCGCGCCGTTGAGGCGCGTGTTTTTGGTATAGTAGTCGTAGGTCACGTCGACATCCGCATTGAGGATGCTCCTCGCCGTCGCGCGGCGCGCCGTAAAGCTTGCGCTGGGGGAAATAATGAAATCGCTGAGCCGGTTGGTATCGGTGAGATAGACGTTGTCGGTGTATGTAAAATCCGCCGCGCCCGTGGCGAAAAACGACCAACCGCCGCGGACGAACGTGGGTTCATCCGCGCCAGGCACACGCGCGCCTGGATAGGTCTTCTCTCCCGTCGCGATCGGCGGCGGAGGCGGAGGCTCGAGGGGCGCTTCAGCGGCTACTGCGGTATGAAGACCCGACCATGCTACCGATCCGATGGCGAGATAGGACCAGATCCACCGGCGGCCGACCAGATGTGGAAAGCGGAAGTCGCCTATGATCCCACCCACTGTTCCCCGCCTTCTTGGTCGTAGCTATAGCGGCCAAAGCGTTCCGTGCCGGCCGACATCGTGACGCGGTTCAGGACAAAGCTGACGTTTGGACATGCATCGACAAGGCCGACTGCCTGAGCAAGCGCCTGGCGGCTGGTTTCGTTGGCTTGCACCACCATAATCACCTGGCCGACATGCGAGGCCAGCACACCAGCCTCGCTCGAAGCCAAGGCGGGCGGCGCATCGAAGATGATGAAGCGGTTGGAATAACGCGTGGCGATGTCGGTCATCGTGCGCGCCATGCTCTGACTGGCAAAAACTTCAGTCGGCGCGTCGACAACCTGGCCCGCTGGCACCACCGACAGATTGGGTACATCGGTGCGTACGATAACGTCACCAAGCGACATGGACGGATTCATCAAGACATCGATAAGGCCCTTGCGTCCGGCCGCGCCCAGGAGGCGGCTCAGACCCATGCGGCGCGCGTCGCCATCGATGAGCAGGACGCTCAAGTCGCGCTCGGATGCGATGCTGAGCGCGAGATTGACGGCCGTGAAGGTTTTTCCATCACCCGGGGCGGGGCTGGTCACCATGACAATATGAGAAACACCGTTACGCTGCGTGCGGTTGTCGCGGCCGAAGGCGGTGCGAAGAAGCGGACGCTTGATCAGGCGGAACTCTTCCGCCGTCAATGAACGCTGGTTCTCGGGCGTGAGGAACCCCTCGCGCTCGAGATGCAGCCAGTTGAACTCAAGCGGAGTAGGCACTGCCTTCGGCGCCGGTGACTCGGTGTCCTGTGGGGGGGCAGTCGTTGTCGCTTGCACGATGACGGGTTCGGCCAACGGCGCCGAGCCTTCCGCGAACATCTCTGCGGTGGCCGCTTCTGCCGCGCGTTCGGGAGCCTGCGGTGGAGCCGGCGGCATAGTGTCCGGTTCGCGTCTCGCATTGAGGTCGATGTGTTCGGCCGCCCGGCCAACCAGATCGATGAGTCCGCCTCTATTCATCATGACGCCATCCGATTCATAAAGCTCTGCGAGATCGCGGAGAAATTGGGGCCGATCAACACGACGACCAAGAACACGGTTGCAAGCGCGCCGGCCGCAACGAAGAATTTCCGCAATTGTTCGTGATCGAGTTCACGCCGCCGGGGCGTCGCGATCGCCGAGACACAACCCAGCACGGGAATTTCAGCCACGGCGTAAAGATCGTCGGGCGCTGAGATGCGGTCCTCGACCTGCATCAGCAGGAAGACGAAGCCCGCGCCGGCGACAAGCCCGAGAACTAAGACGAGTGAGTTGAACAAAGCGCGGTTCGGCCCGGCGGCGGTGGCCGGCAATTCAGGTGCCGCGACGACGCGGAACTGCACGGGCTCGGTGGTAGAGTCCGCAGCTTCGGCAATACGAGCGGATTCACGGCGTTGCAACAGACCTTCATAACTCGTTTTCAAGACCTGATAATCGCGGTTCAGGTTCGTGAACTCGGCTTCAATCCGCGGCGCGTCGGCGGCGCGTTTTTCCATGTCGGTCACGATGGACTTGGCCTCTTCGAGTTTGCGACCCACGCTGCCCAGATTTGCTTCGGCATCCGATAAACGTAAGGACAGCTGATCGTGTACGGTGTTGGGAATCTGCGCACGGGCGAAGGTGGAGGCGTCCTCACCGCCGCTCCTGGCCCTCTTCTGCTGTTCGATCAGGTTCTCGAGCTGTTGCTGCGTTTGCACCACGTCGGGGTGCTTCTCCGTATACTGTAGGCGCAACTCCGACAGTTTGTTCTGAAGGGCCAGAATGCGCTGCTGCGAAGTGCCGGCCACCGTATTGGAGCCGCCCACCATCTGCGGAAGGGCGTCGTAGGAAAGGAAGCGCGGCGTTGTGGCCAGCTGGGCGCGGAGCTGATCGCGCTGAGCCGTGGCGTCGCCATAGTCGGCTTCGAGCTTTTTGACGTTATCGCGCGCACTCTCGAGGCGCACCGCGAAGCTCTCCGCGTTCGAAGATAGGAAGTTCATATTGCTGACCTTGAAATCGGCGAGACGAAGCTCCGCCGCTTTCAATTGGCTTTCGTATTCGGCGATCTGGCCTTCGATGAAAGACTTCGCGGTCTGAATGTCCTCGCGTTTGTCGCCGACACTGCTTTCCACAAAGATGGTCAGAAGAGACTGGACGACATCGCGGGCTTTCTGCGGGGAATTGTCGGTGAATTCCACTTGGAAAAGGTTCGCGCCCTGGCTCTTGATGGTGATGCGCTCTTCGAGGCTTTGCACGAGGCCTTGAAGCTCAGCGTCGTTTTCCGTCGTTTTGTCCAGGTCCGTCATCTGGGCAACCTTCAAGAGATTCGGGCGGCTTGTGAGGGTGCGCTGCATAAGCTGCACTTGCTCTTCACGGCCCTTGTCGTCGGCGTTGACCGAGATGCCTTTTAAGAGCGGGTTCAATAGCGACTGGGTATCCACATAAAAACGCGCCTGGGACACATACCGGTTCGGCATCATTGCGACTACAAACCAGCCCACCAGGCACACCGCCCAGGTGAACGCGAGGGCGGTCCAACGCCGCCGCCACAATTGGTCGAGAAAGATCAGTACTTGGCGCTTCAAGTCAGTCATGGATAGCCCTCAACATTCCAAACGCGGGCGTGGGGGCCGCGCATCCGCGCGGCCTTAGTGCTTCGCCCCGGCTCGCCAATCTTAGAAATAGCTCTGCGGAATAATGATCACGTCGCCGGGCAGCACCGGGGCGTTGGCGGCGACGTCGCCTTCCTTCAAGAGATCGTTGAGCCGCAAGCGATAGTTGGCCCGGTTGCCGCCGGACCCGTTGCGTACGAGCACAGCGCGGTTGCCGCTGGCGAATTCGGTGAGACCGCCGACTTGGATCATGACATCAAGCACCGTCATGTTGCGGCGGAACGGAATGGCCTGCGGTTTCGCGGCTTCGCCGACGACGCGGATCTGGCGATCGAATGGGCCTACGAAATTCGTAACAATCACCGACACCTTCGGATCCTGGATGTATTCCTTCAGCTGACCCGTGATGGCGCCGGCGAGTTGCGTCGGGGTTTGTCCGGCCGCTTGCAAGTCATCAATGAGCGGAACTGAAATGCGGCCGTCGGGACGCACGATGGCCTGCGTGGAAAGCTCCGGCTGGCGCCAAACGAAGATGTTCAGCTGATCCGTGGGGCCAATGACATAAGCGCTGTCGCTTTCGCTGGCAGCAACGGAGGCCGGCAGCGTGGCGGGGGCGTCGGGCGCATTCACGGTGCTACAACCAAATAGCGTTCCGAGCGTTATCACGCCGACGACACAAGTCGCCATTGCCCGCAGCACAGGACAACGGATCAGGTGCATGGTGGGTCTCCGTTAACGATAGAAAAAAGGGGTGTTGGGATGTCGCAGGTGTTTGACGCTCACAACAACGCCATGAGTTGCGATTTGTTGCAGTCTTACCCGCCGTCCGATATTGGCCTCCCGGCAGCACTCAATGGGCGAATTCCCGGACCAATTTCCGCGCCGAAGCCGCAGGACCTGTGATCCCCGATGAACTTTCTCGTAGCTTGCAACGCCGTTGTGACGGTGGCGACGGAGCCGCTTCCCGCGCTTAACGCACTTGAATCTTGCTGGCGCGGTCTGGAAAGCCGCGCCGACGGTTCATTCTTTACGTCCTGGGCGTGGATCGGCGCGTGGCTGGGAACCTTCGGCGGCCAGCAGAGCGCACGCGCCCACCTTTTGGTCGCGCGTGCTGGCACAACGATTGTTGGGCTCGCCGTGATTGGGAAACGGTCCGCGGGCGGCTTTCCGGTCACAGGTATCGCCGCCGCGCTCAATCAGAGCGGCGACCCTGAGGATGATGCTCTCTTCATCGAGTATAATGATTTTCTGGTCGACCGGCGCTTCGCGCAGCAGACCCGTGCCGCCATGCTGGGCTTCATTGCCGATACGGGAAAGGATTGGCGCAAGTTCCATCTGAGCGGCGTAATGCCAGATCTGCGCCAGGCCGTCGCGGAGTCCGGAGTATCTCATAGGATCATTAGAGATCGCGTCTGCCCGTGGATCGACCTCACCAAAGTGCCGCCCGGGCGCTCGGGGTATTTCGCGGTTCTGTCGCGTAATACGCGCCAGCAGATTCAGCAAAGCCTGCGGCTCTATGAAACTGAAGGACACGTCCAGCTAACGTTGGCCGGCACGGAGGCGGAAGCGTCCTTGATGCTGAACGAGATGTGCGGCCTTCATCGGAAAGCTTGGCGTGAGCGGCGCGGTCATGAGGGCGCTTTCGGTTCGCCTCGTTTCAACAGGTTCGTCCAGCACCTTGCGTCGAAGGGCGTTGGATGCGGCTCAGTTCAACTCATGCGAGCAAGCGCCGGGCCGACCCCGATCGGCTATCTCCTGAACTTCGTCCACAGGGGCCACGTTTATGCCTACCAAAGCGGCTTCTCCTATCGCGGCGATAACCGCTTTCGCCCCGGCCTGGTAACTCATGCGTTGGCGGTTGTGCACGCGCGGGAACAAGGCTGCCGTGGTTACCATTTCATGGCGGGGGAGGGACGCTACAAAGCCTCCCTGGCCAACACCGAAGAACATTTATTCTGGATGACGCTGCGTCACGATGACCTGATTTCACGCGCCGAAGAGGCGGCCCGTGCTCTGAAGGACCGCCTGCGCGCGCTCATTCGCAGATAGCCAGCCAGACCTCGATACGGAATGCGCATGAAAATCCTTTATCACCACCGCACGCTGGCGAAAGACGGCCAGAACGTTCACATCGAGGAACTCATCGGCGCCTTCCGGCGTGCAGGGCACCAGGTGCACATCGTCGGGCCGGCCGCGCATCAGAAAGCCGCTTTCGGCTCGGACAACGGCTTTGCCAGCTGGATCCGCAGCAAACTGCCGGCCGCTGTCGGTGAATTGCTGGAACTCGGCTATTCCGCGCTCGCGTTTTACCGCCTGCTGAAAGCTTACCGGTCTTTTAAACCCGATGTCGTTTATGAGCGCTACAATCTGTTCCTGCTGTCGGGCGCTTGGCTCGGCTGGATGACGGGGCTGCCGCTTTTCTTGGAAGTGAATGCGCCGCTGGCGGAAGAGCGCAGGCTGAACAGCGGGCTGTCCTTGCGTGCTCTCGCCGGGTGGTGCGAACGTGTGGTCTGGCGAGCGGCAGATATGGTGTTACCGGTCACGAACGTTCTGGCCAATTACGTGATCGAGGCGGGTGTCGACCCTCGCCGGATTGAAGTACTTCCCAACGGCATCGACCTGAAACACTTCGCGGCGGACACGTCGAGCGCGCGGGTGCGCGGCGTCTATGGTCTTGCAGGTAAAGTCGTGATCGGCTTCACCGGCTTCCTGCGGGAGTGGCATGGCCTTCCGGCGATTGTTGAAGTCGTGAAGGAATTGAAGGCGCAAGGCTACGCGCTCCATTTCCTGGTCGTCGGTGACGGCCCCGGTCGCCCCGCGCTCGAACGGGCGGCGAAAGGCGCCGGCATTGAAGATTGCATTACGATCACCGGCGTCGTGGATCGTCACGACATCCCGGCGCACGTTGCGGCCTTCGACATCGCTGTGCAACCCAAAGCAACGGAATACGCGTCGCCGCTTAAGCTTTTTGAATATATGGCGTTGGGCCGCGCCATCATCGCGCCCGACCAACCGAACTTGCGCGAGATTTTGACTCACGGCGAAAATGCGCTCTTGTTTGCGCCGGACGATACCGCGTCCCTGTCGCAAGCCTTGTCGCGCCTAATCCTCGACACCGCTCTGCGCGAACGCGTTGGCGCGGCGGCGGCGCAGGCGGTGCTCGATCTCGATCTCACTTGGGATGGAAACGCCCGGAAAATCGCCGCGGCGATGGAAGCCTTGACGTCCCAGCGTGCCCGCAAGCCTGCGGTTTCCGCTGGCGTGATGGACGATCCGCCCCGGCCCGCCTAGCCGACCTGCGCCCCATTCCCCTATATATAAAGAGAGCGCCGCGCCGCTGGGGCGAGGCGAGGGGCGGCTATGTATAATATTATCAAAGAGTTCGTCTTGCCCCCGGGCAATCTTTGGCTCCTGCTCCTGGCGGGGTTCGTCCTTCTTTGTTTGCGCAAACGCACTGCGGGGCTTGTGGTCGTCGGCGCCGGCCTGGCCGCCTTTTATCTTCTCGCGACCCCCGTCGTAGCCGGACGCCTGAATGCGCTGGTGCAGACGGTGCCGGTCTTGTCCGACGCCGCCGCGCGCGATGCATCGGCGCAGGCGATTGTCGTGCTGTCCGCTGGTTTGCATCTCAACAGCGCCGAGTACGGCGGCACTACCGTCGACGAGACGACGCTCGAGAGACTTCGCTACGGCGCGCGCTTGCATCGTCTCACCGGTGCTCCGATCCTGGTCTCTGGCGGTCAGCCGCCGGGCGCAACCGTGACTCTCGCTGGCGCGATGAAAGAGTCTCTCGAAAAGGATTTCGGAATCTCAGACGTTCTCACAGAGGACCGTTCTCTGGACACACATGAAAACGCCGTCTTCAGTGCCGATATTTTATCCCGAAGCGGCGTTCATAAAATCTTGCTGGTGACACACGCCAGCCACATGCCGCGGGCGGCCCAAGCCTTTTCAAGCGTCGGGCTTGAGGTCGTGCCTGCGCCGACGATCTTCGCGCGCGTATCGGCAGATTCGCCCACAAGCTTCATTCCGCGGCTCAGTGGCCTGCGCGACAGTCACTACGCGTTCTATGAAGGGACCGGCCGTCTCTGGTATTGGTTGCGTCACTAGCCTAGTGAACGGTCTCTGACGGAGGACAGTCGCGCCAGCCCGATGTCACAGCGGTGCTGTCGAACATCAATGCCGTAATAAAGCCCTCGTTGGTTTGATGTACGCGGCACGCGGCGCCGAGAAGCTGCGCGCGGCGCCTCACAAGCGACAATCGCCTCACGGTGGCGGCCTGGCGCAAACTGGCGATATGCCGCTCGGTCACCGCAAGAATCCATACACCGTGCTGCCGTCGCAGCGTCACCGTCAACGACGCTCCGTTCGCGTGGCATACGCCGTTTTGTGAAATATCGGCCAAAAGCGTTTCAATGACCTGGCAAACGACCTGCAATGCGCCTCGATGCATCACACCGCTATCGACGTCGAAGAGGCACTGGATCTTTCGCGGATGCAAGTATTTCTCATCGCACTGCTTGCAGAACTTGAACATTTCGGCGCACACGTCGGTGGTGTCCCGTGAGAGGGTGCTGTGCGTGACCGCGGTGACGGCAGCGTTCGTAATGTGCGGATCTTGCACGCGCGCGGGAAGACGCGTGAAGTGAGTAGTCAGGGCGGAGGGTAGGTTTCTTCCATGCCTCATACTTGGGTCTTTCGCGCGCATGTCAGGTTCGGCGCGCGACCGTTAGGAAACGGCGGCGCGCGCACAATCAATGTCTCGAGGACCTGATCAGCAAGATGCATGCCATTGCGAAAATGCTGATAATTCAGCGGAAATAACGTCGAAAATGCGCCGCGATGTAAAAACGTTTGACGGATTTTCAACGGCGACGCTGGCAACGTGGCGACGCCTTCAAGCGTACACCACGAATGGGCGACGACGCGGCTGCCGATGATTGCGCAGGCGATGCTTGTTTCGGAACAAAAAAACTACACCATCCGTTGCCACCTTCGAACGCCTGCAATTTGCAGACATTCGTCATTACGTGATTACGAAAATTTTACGCACATATTTTTGAGGTAACATTTTGTTTGAAGGTACCTGTGTTATGGCATCGCTGGATAAGGATAGATACGAAGAGACGGCCCGTCCGACCGGCGGACGGTCTTGGGGTAAGCCCAACCCGATCGACGTACATGTCGGCAACCGCTTGCGTCTGCGTCGCACGTTGCTCGGAATGAGTCAGCAGAAAGTCGGTGAGGCGCTCGGCCTCACGTTTCAACAAGTTCAGAAGTACGAGCGCGGCACCAACCGCATCGGTGCAAGCCGTCTGTGGGACCTTGCCGGTGTTCTCGATTGCCCGGTGTCATTTTTCTTCGATGAGATGGATGAGAAGACGGCCGGCGCCAGTCCGCGAAATTGGGATGGTCAGACGACCGACCTCATCCTGCGTCAGGACGATCCGATGAATCGCCGTGAAACGCTGGAATTGGTGCGCGCATACTATCGTATAAAAGGATATCATGTCCGCCGCCGTATCTACGAACTCGCCAAGTCCCTCGCATCGACGAGCGCGGACGGTGAGGAAGCGGATTGGAAAGGCGAAGACGACAGCATCGGCGCGATGCCGATGAAGTCAATGTCGTCGCAACAAGAAATGCGGAAGTCTTAAGCGCTATTGCTCTTGAAGCGGAGAGATAACGGGCGTGGCATCCAAAGCGGGTGCCCGCCTGTTTTCCGTGGCGGCGCGGGTGTGGCGCGTGGCGACGGCAGCTCCTACTAAAATCGCGACGGCGGTAAGGCCAGCGATGGCCAGCGCCGTCACCCCGAGCGTGACCGCGATATCCGTACGAAAACTGGCGACAGCGATGACGGCGGCAATGCCCGCGATCCCAATAACCTTCGACAATCCGTTCTTCGTTTGACCTTCAGGGAAAACAGTCACGCGAACCTCTGCGATAGTTTCAGTATGCAACGGTAAGGTTATCGGCTCGTAAAGCGCTCAATCAAAGATAAGCGACAACTCACGGTGTCGTTCTTATACACCTGCTATCGAGCGTACGCTCTAGAATCTTTCACACAACACTACCGTCGAATCGAAAAAAATTGTCTGCAACAGCGGGAACTTTTTTCGATTTTCCGAACCCGCATTTCCCTTCGAACTGGTTGCGCGATTCCGCAGTTCGAGCTTGAGTTGTCGCGTTTGCATATCAGCGCCCGGTTGCAAAAAATTTTTACATAGAACTTTTCCGTTAAATACAACGACCCACACGCATTGCGTTTGTGTGGCCGGATGTTCTGGCTTGCTGAAAGACTCCCGCTCTTGGAAAACAGACGCGGGCTGGGGGGTTGCCAGGAGCGCATCCTACACAATCGGAATTGGGGAAAAAGTTCCGGTCGTGCTTTTAAGTGCTCCTACGTCTCCCCTCTTTTTCACCGCTCCCGAAGGAGCGGGGCATGATCCTTGGAAGAGGAGAGATCGCGTATGACCAACATCAGCCGACGGGGTGCGATCGGCATTGGCGCAGCAGGAATCGTGGGGCTTCAGGCGGGGATCGCGACAGCGCAGACCGTCACACCAACCCTAAAAGCTGTTGTAACTCTTGCAGGCCAGACCTACGAATTTAAAGAAGAGACCGGGCAAAACCTCGGCGATTTCGTCGCCACAATTGGTAACTTCACGCAACGTTGCGTACGCAGCGAAGTCCCGAACTTTCCTCTCACTGTTTACTTCCGTCCAGACCGTAATAGTGATCGCGTCGAAGTTGTATTCGAGCTCGGTCGTGTGTTCCAAGCGGTGCCGGCCAACCTTGGCGCCTACAGCGTAACGATCACTCGCGGCGAGCAGGTGCTCACCCGGATCGACGTTCCAGCTCATTATTGGTTTTCGCGTTGGCGCTGGCAGTCCAGCCCCCGCCCCATCGTCGGCGATGTCGCGAAGCTCGTCGAACAGAACATGATCCCCGGCTACGACCGTTCGGCGGCGCCTAAACCGGTTGTCGTTACCCTCAATGTGATGCCACTTCCGAATGGCGACTATCTCGATGTCGACATTTTGGCCCAGTTCTCCGGCGGCAACTACGCCAACGCTTCCAAACTGGTCATCACAGCGCAGCAATACGTGTCTCTGAACTCCAGCTCGACCTCAAGTGCGGCCGTCAGCACCTCGTCAAGTATCTACGCGGCGATGGGTCTTGCCGGCGTCACGCCGTATATGCCGAACACCGGCGAACGCAGCGACATTGGCCTCGTCACCGAGCCGCAGGCGAAGTTCATCTGCACCAGCGATGCAGCTTCGCTCGATCTTTTGCGCGCTCAGGCCGAAGCCGCGGGCACGATGCCCTGGCACATGCGCGATGAAACGCAGACCGGTCCCTTCGACTTCCGGAAGTATCCGAACGCCACTTGGTACTACTCCACGAATGCGGGGTCTCCTCATGTTAAAACTGCCTCTACGCCCGTTACGCTCGACAGCGCGCACCAGCCCTCGCTGGCCTACCTTCCGTATCTTCTCACGGGCGATCCGTACCACCTTGAGGACATCCAGTTTCAAGCGACCTGGAACTGGGGATCTCTGCCGGCAGCTTACCGGCCCAGCATTCCGCAAGCTCGCGCGTTCGCCTGGAGCCTCCGTACACTAGCTCAGGCAGTGCGCGTGACGCCGGCCTCAACGCCATCGTGGCTGCTCCCGCAAAGCTACTGGGCATCTCAACTGGCGACGACTCGCGACTGGTTCCAGAGCAATTTCGTCGAGAGCATTCGTCCGGAGCGGGCACTGTTCCGCGCCACCGCCAATATCGATACTTCGCGCGGCGAGACCAACGCGCCGGAAGGCGCATGGGTCGATCCCTGGCAGGACGAATTTGTCGCGGCGGTCATCGGCTGGATGGTGACCATGGGCTTCAATGACTGGCGGACAGCTTTCGACTGGATCATCGGCGGCACTATCGCGCGCACAAGCACGACTAGCGGCTGGATCCGGGCTTACGCTACGCCTTACCGCATGATCCTGCGTGCGACGAAAACGTCGCCGTTCGCGACCTCGTGGTCCGAAGCTTGGGCGCTGGAACAAAGCGTCGCGAAGGCTGTCTATACCGACCCCAATGCTTGGGCGACGACTGACCTGACCTATCTCGCCTATACGCGCGGGGCTCTTTTCTATGCGGCCAAACTCGGTACACCGGGCGCAGCAGAAAGCTTGGCGTGGGCCACGAGTCAGCTGAAGTCACGTGGCTGGAATACAGCCTTCAAGTGGCGTCTCGGCACTGGACTTTAAGCGCCTCTCGCGTCGCGGAGACTACAAGCCGGTCCGCGGGTATGAACGTAAGCCCTTGCGCCGGCTTGTGGTGTCTGAGACGCCGCCGGTGCGTTACGGCTGCCCGCCCAACATTCCGCGCTCGCTGAGCAGGGCTAATATAAGATCGGCGGCGTCTTCGGCGGAGACGCGCGACGTATCGATCCGCAGCTCGGGGGTGAGCGGCGCCTCGTAAGGCGAACTGATACCGGTGAAATTGCCGATCTCCCCGCGGCGCGCCTTCTTATACAGCCCCTTGGGGTCGCGCTTTTCGGCCTCGCTCAGCGGCGTATCCACGAACACTTCGACGAACTCGCCCGGTTGAAGCAGGTTGCGCGCGAGTTCGCGCTCCGCCCGGAACGGGGAAATGAATGAAACCAGCACGATCAGGCCGGCGTCGACCATGAGTTTCGCGACTTCGGCGACGCGCCGGATGTTCTCCACGCGATCGGCATCCGTGAATCCGAGATCGCGATTCAGTCCATGGCGTACGTTGTCGCCGTCCAAAAGATAGGTGTGACGCCCGAGTCCGAAGAGCTTTTTCTCCAAGGCATTGGCGATGGTGGACTTGCCCGCACCTGAGAGGCCCGTGAACCACAAAACACACGCTTTTTGGTGCTTCAAGGCGGCGCGCGCGGGTTTGTCGACCTCCACCGCTTGCCAGTGAATGTTCTCCGACCGGCGCAGAGCGAAGCGGATAAGGCCGGCGCCAACGGTGGCGTTGGTCATGCGGTCGATAACGATGAACCCGCCTGTCTCGCGGTTCTTCTCGTAGGGGTCGAACGCGATGGGGTGGGCGAGCTGAATGTTGGCAGCCGCGATCTCATTCAGCGCCAAAGTTTTCGCCGCGAGGTGTTCAAGCGTATTGACGTTGATTTTGTGCCGGATGCTGGTGACGGTCGCGGTCACCGTTTTTGTTCCGATCTTCACAAGATACGGCCGCCCGGGCAGAAGCGGTTCCTCGCTCATCCACACCACGGTGGCATTGAACTGATCCGCGATGGCGGGCGCGTCCGGTGGAGACGCCAAAATATCACCGCGCGCGATATCGATCTCGCGGTCCAACGTTAGCGTGACCGATTGTCCTGCGGTGGCGCGGGTCAGATCCCCGTCTTGCGTGACGATACGCGCAACACGGGCCTCCTTGCCGGACGGTAGGATGCGAACCGTGTCCGCGGGATGTATTTCGCCGCTCGCGATTGTGCCTGCGAAGCCCCGGAAATCGAGGTCGGGCCGGTTTACCCACTGCACGCACATGCGGAATGGCCCACCGCGGCCGCGATCTATGGCCTCGACGGATTCAAGGTGCTCGGTGAGGGTGGGGCCCGCGTACCATGTCATCGTCTTGCTGCGCGCGGCGATATTGTCGCCGTTCAGCGCGGACAATGGGATCGCGGCGACTGCCTCAACACCGATCTGGCGCGTAAAAGCCATGTAGTCCGCGCAAATCCCGTCGAACACGGCTTGGTCGTAGCCGACCAGATCCATTTTATTGATCGCGAGCACGACGTTGCGGATACCCATCAGCGAAACGAGGAACGCATGGCGACGGGTTTGGGTAAGAATGCCTTTGCGCGCGTCGACGAGGATCACGGCAAGGGCCGCGGTCGATGCGCCGGTAATCATGTTACGCGTATACTGCTCGTGGCCTGGCGTATCGGCGACGATGAAAGCCCGTTTGCCGGTCGTAAAATAGCGGTACGCGACGTCGATAGTGATGCCCTGTTCGCGCTCGGCCGCCAAGCCGTCCATGAGAAGCGCGAAGTCCAAACCACCGCCTTGCGTTCCCACCGCCTTCGAATCCCTTTCAAGAGCCGAAAGCTGGTCCTCGAAAACCATCTTGGAATCGTAAAGTAGGCGGCCGATCAAGGTCGATTTTCCGTCGTCCACGCTACCGCACGTGATGAACCGCAAAAGATCCTTGCGCCGGTGGGCGTCCAAATGTTCTTCGAGTTTCTGCTCCGCCGCGGTCGGGGCCATCAGAAATAGCCCTCCTGCTTCTTCTTTTCCATCGAGGCGGCGCTGTCGTGGTCGATCATTCGTCCTTGGCGTTCGGATGTTTTCGCATCCAACATCTCGTTGATAATCGCCGGTAAGGTGTCCGCATCGCTTTCGATAGCGCCGGTCAGCGGGTAGCAGCCCAACGTCCGGAAGCGAACCTTTCTCAGCTCGGCCTTTTCGCCGGACTGAAGCGGCATGCGCGCGTCGTCCACCATGATCAATGCGCCATCGCGCCTCACGACGGGGCGTTCCTTTGCGAAGTAGAGCGGAACGACCGGGATTTTTTCCTGGTAGATGTATTGCCACACGTCGAGCTCCGTCCAATTGGACAGAGGGAAGACGCGGATGCTTTCGCCCTTGTGAACGCGGGTATTGTATAGGCGCCAGAGTTCAGGACGCTGGTCGCGCGGATCCCACCGGTGCTGCGCGCTACGGAACGAGAAGATGCGTTCTTTGGCGCGGGACTTTTCTTCGTCGCGCCGGGCGCCCCCGAAAGCCGCGTCGAACTGCCATTTGTCCAGCGCCTGCTTAAGGGCTTGTGTCTTCATGACATCCGTATGGACGGATGACCCGTGCGAAAACGGGCCAACGCCCTGTGCGATTCCCTCCGCATTGGTGTGGACAAAAAGGTCGAGGCCAAGCTCACGCACTCGTTGATCGCGGAACGCGATCATCTCCTTGAACTTCCAAGTAGTGTCGACGTGGAGTAGCGGGAAGGGCGGTTTGGCTGGGAAGAAGGCCTTCATCGCAAGGTGCAGCATCACGGCGCTGTCTTTGCCAATCGAATAGAGCATGACGGGCCGTTCACACTCCGCGACGACTTCCCGCAGAATATGGATGCTCTCGGCTTCCAAACGCTGAAGATTGGTGAGGTCGGGGTGTGGACCCGCCATTCGCCCGTCCCGTCTTATTTCACTCCGAGATGCACGGCGCCGTCCAAGCGGATGGTGCTGCCGTTCAGCATGACGTTTTCCGCGATGGTCTGTACGAGGCGCGCGAATTCCTGCGCCTTGCCGAGACGCTTCGGAAATAGTGTGGTCGCCGTCAGGGCTTCCACCGCCGCCGGCGGCAGGCCCGCGAACAGCGGGGTCTCGATCAAGCCGGGCGCGATGGTCACGACACGGATTCCGCTAGCGGCGAATTCACGCGCGGCCGGCAGGGTCAGGCCGATGATGCCGCCCTTGGAAGACGCATACGCGGCTTGGCCGATCTGGCCTTCGAAACCTGCGATCGACGCCGTGTTGACGATTGCGCCGCGCTCGCCCTCTTCCATCGTCTCGAGCTGCATCATATTGGCGGCGGACAGCCGCAGGATATTGAACGTGCCGATAAGATTGACTTCTATCACCTTGCGGAAAAGGGCGAGATCGTGCGGACCGTTTTTTCCAACGATCTTGGCCGCCGGCGCGATACCCGCGCAATTCACGACCAGCCGCGCGGCGCCGTGGCGGGCTTTTGCGCCTTGAAGAGCGGCCTCGGTGGAGGCGGCATCCGTGATGTCGCATGCGAAGGCGGCGCCACCGATTTCCTCGGCTACGGCTTCACAGCTTGCGGCGTTAACGTCCAGAAGCGCGACCTTTGCCCCCAGCGACGCAAGATGGCGCGCGGTTGCCGCGCCCATGCCTGAAGCGCCGCCCGTGACGACCGCCGAAATCCCGGATATTTTCATTATAATGTCCCTTCACTGCTCATTTCGTTCAACCACAAATGGGCGGCGACAACAAGGCGGTTTGCAGCATGGAAAAGCGGCGTCTGGGCGAGTCTGAACTGCTTGTCGGCCCGCTTGCTTTCGGCGGCAATGTGTTCGGCTGGACGGTGGACCAAAAAGCCGGATTCGAGCTCTTGGATGCATTCGTCGCAAGCGGCCTTAACCTCATCGACACCGCCGATGTCTATACGCGCTGGGCGCCCCGCGCGAAGGGCGGTGAATCCGAAACAATCATCGGCGCTTGGATGAAGGCGCGAAATAACCGCGACAAGGTCGTGATCGCCACGAAGGTAGGCATGGAGATGGGGCCACATGAAAAAGGCCTTTCCCGCCGCTGGATCACGACGGCTGTCGAGCAGTCACTGCGCCGACTGCAAACCGACTACATCGATCTTTACCAAGCGCATACCGATGACGCGGCCATCCCGCAGGAGGAAACGGCGGATGCGTTTGCCGATTTGGTTAAGGCCGGGAAGGTACGCATCCTGGGCGCGTCGAACTTCAGCGGAGACCGGCTAACGCTTGCGCTGCAGACCAGCGCTCGCAAAGGCGTGCCGCGATACCAAACGTTACAACCCCACTATAATCTGTACGAACGGGCCGCCTTCGAAACAGGGATTCAAGGCGTATGTGTCGCCCAAAACGTCGGTGTGATTCCCTATTATCCGCTCGCCTCGGGTTTCCTGTCAGGCAAGTATCGATCCGACGCCGATCTTGGGAAAAGCAAACGCGGCGGCGGCATGGCGAAGTATATGAACCCACGAGGCTTTCGGATTCTCGATGCGCTGGACGAGGTGGCGCACAGCGTCAACGCTACGCCCGCGCGGGTCTCCCTCGCTTGGCTGATGCAACGGCCCGGCGTCGTCGCGCCCATCGCGAGCGTCACCTCGCGCGCGCAGCTCGAGGATATCGTGAAAGCGACGCAGCTCAAGCTGAGCACTGCTGAAACCGCATTGCTTGATCTCGCGAGCGCGCCGTGAACGGCGTCATCGTTAATATAAGGCCTGAGAATTATCGCGAACGGTTTCATCAAGCCTTTGCGCCGATCGGCTGGCAAATCGTTGATTCCCCTGTTCTTGTCCCGGAATCCCTGCACAAACCTTTGCCGGACGCGCAAGGTTACGATGCCGTGATTTTTACCAGCCAAGTCGCCGTCGACGCTTTACGCGAATCGCGCGACTGGCACGAAAAAATAGCCTACGCCGTTGGCCCGGCGACGGCTGAGTCCGCGCGGCGCGCGGGTTTTTCCAACACCGTCCAGACGGGGCTCGACGCCAAGGACCTTGCGGCTTTTATCACATCGGCGCGATTCAAGCGGGCGTTCTATCCGTCGGCCGAGGATGTCAGCGCCGACATCTCATTGGACGATCCGCTGCGGATCCACAGACTGCCGGTTTACCGCATGTCGCCAAGCCTTGGGCTGACGGATGAATTTGTCACGGTCGTACGGGCGGGGCGTCCCGCGGTCGTGCCGCTGTTTTCCCGGCGCAGCGCACAAGCCTTGGAAAGGCTATTGCGGGATGCCGGAATGACGGCCCAAAACACCCAGTTATCTGCGGTGTCCATTAGCGCGGACGTGCTCGCACAGGACACAGGGCCTTGGCAGCGGCGGGCTGTTGCTGATAAGCCCACATTGGAAGCCGTTGTTACGAAAACAATGGCCGTAGTCGCAATCATGACTTCCGAGGCGCTTCGATGACCAGCTTTGGACCGGCCCGATCCTTTCCGGCAACACGCTTGCGGCGTGTGCGCGCCGACGCCTGGCGCCGCCGCCTGATTCGCGAGACGGCGGTCACGGCTGACGACCTGATCCTTCCGCTCTTCATCATCGACGGTGAAAACGTCACGGAGCCGGTGACGAGTCTTCCCGGAGTTTCCCGGGTTTCCATCGACCGCGCCGTAGCCGTTGCGCGTGAAGCCCACGCGCTTGGAATCCCCGCGCTGGCTCTGTTTCCCGTCACCGATAAGAAGCTCAAGAACCCTCAAGGCAGCGAAGCGCTCAACCCGAAGAATCTTCTTTGCCGCGCCGTCCGTACCATTAAGGCCGAGGTTCCGGATATCGGCCTTATCTGCGACGTCGCGCTCGATCCCTATACCGATCACGGCCATGATGGTTTGTTTATCGATGGAGACGTCGCCAACGACGCGACCGTAGATATCCTTGTGAAGCAGGCGCTCATCCTTGCCGATGCCGGCTGCGATGTCGTGGCGCCATCCGACATGATGGACGGACGCATCGGCGCTATCCGTGCGGCGCTGGAGAAGGGTGGGTTCGTCAACACCATGATCCTGTCCTACGCCGTGAAATATGCGTCGGCGTTCTACGGCCCATTTCGTGACGCCGTCGGTTCGTCAGGCGCTCTAGGTGCGAAGGGCAAACACACTTATCAGATGGATGCGGCGAACGTTGACGAGGCGTTGCGTGAAGCCTCCACCGACGTCACCGAAGGTGCCGACCTCATCATGGTCAAACCGGGCATGCCGTACCTAGATGTCATCGCCGCCGTGAAGAGAGAGGTAAATGTGCCGGTGCTGGCGTATCAGGTCAGCGGCGAGTACGCGATGATCGCCGTTGCCGCCGCGGCTGGCGCTTTCGATCGGCTGGCCGCTTTCCAGGAATCGCTGCTGGCGTTCAAGCGGGCCGGCGCGTCCGCCGTCCTTACATATGCCGCGATGGACATCGCACGCGCGCTCAAAAAATAATATTATTTCAAATAGATAGATATGTCGGTTGGGAGCGGGCTACGTAAACTCCCCTACAGACCGTGCGGCATGATCGGGTAGATTGAGTGACAGTTTTCACCCGCTCTCCCGCTTATTCATGACGCAAGGCGAACTCATCGTCGGTCTGCTGATCGGACTGCTGTTCGCGGCAGCCGTCGTTGCGCTCGTTGCGCAAGTCATCAAGCGCAAGCTGGCCGAGCGAGATCTCGCCGAATTGAATCGCGTCATCGCCATGAGCGGCGCGGCCACGTGGTCGATCGACATCCAAACCGGGCATCTCACCACCTCGCCAGCCTTCGCCGAAATGATTGGGCTGGACCCGGCAAGGGGGCTCACACGGTCTCTCCACGATGAACTCTGCCACCCCGATGATCGTGGACACTACCGCCTGTCGATTGAGACACATGCCGGTGAATTCGAGTATCGGATCCTCCATACCGACGGACATTATCTTTGGCTGAACTGCCGGGGCGGTGTCGTCGCGGACGTGGGACCGCGACCGCCCATGTTTGTAGGCGTGGCGATTAACGTTACGGAAAGCCATGCCGCAGCCGAGGAATTGGGGCGCAACCAGGAATCGCTGAAGCTTGCGATGGAGACGTCGCAGGCCGGTTACTTCGATATCAACACGCGTTCGGGCGCAGCGTACTGGTCGCCTCGTGCGTTGGAGATATTAGGTCGCGCGGAGTCCGACTTTCTCTCAACGGCGATGTTGCCAACCCTGGTTCATCCCGACGATCTCACCGAATTCCTAGCCGAACGCGAAGATTTCCGCATTTATGGGCGCCCACTCGACATCGAAGTGCGCTTACGTCATCAAGCCGGCCACTATGTGTGGGTGCATTTACGCGCGATCGCGCAGAACGTAGCGCAAGGCGCTTCCGGCCGCGTCGTCGGTTTGATCCGTGATATCTCGCAGCGCCGCCGCGCCGAACAGGCGGTCGTCAGCAGCGAGAAAAAGTACCGCGATCTCATCGAAGGCTCGATTCAAGCCATTCTCATCCTTGATCGACTTACACCGCTTTTCTGCAATCGCGCGTGCGCGCAGCTTCTCGGCTACGACTCGCCGGAGGATGTGATTGCGCGCGGAAGCATTCTTTCGCATCTCACCCCGGACGATCAGGCCATTTTTGATAAGCTGTGGGACTTGCTCATGGCGGGCGGGCAAGATGGTCTTATGCGGCGGCGCCATCTCGTCGACGCCAATGGCCGCCGTGTGGAAGCTGAAGCCGTCGGCCGGCGCGTGCAATGGGATGGGAAGCCGGCCTGGCAGGTCACTATGTTCGACGTTACCGAGCGTAACCGCATCGAACAGGCGTTGCGCGCCAGCGAGGAGCGATTCCGCTTGCTGGCGACTAACTCGTCGGACGTCATCCTCGTTTACGACCTTGCGGGCATCGTGAGTTATGCGTCGCCTTCGGTCGAGCGTGTCTCCGGTTATACGCCCGCGGAGATCGTTGGCCGGACGAGCTTAGAAATCGTTCATCCCGATGACCTGCCCGCACTGCTGCAAAGGCGCAAGGATCTCCGCGACGGCACGCAAGAACCGGGCGTCCCTCTACGCTGGCGCATTGCTCACCGCAATGGCACCATTCGCTGGGTCGAGACAACGAATTCCCTGCTGCCCGCGAAAGATGGCCGCGAGCCGGACATCGTCAGCGCGTTGCGCGATATCACCGAGCGCGTCGAACGTGAAATCGAATTGACCGCCGCGCATAGGCGTCTCGAAATTCAGGCGAATGACCTCGCGATGTTGGCGCAAAGTCTGGAGGCAGAGCGTGAAAGGGCCGAGCAGGCGAACGCCGCGAAATCGCAGTTCCTGGCGATGATGAGCCATGAGTTGCGCACGCCCATGACCGGGATTCTCGGCATGGCGGACCTGCTGCGTTTGACGGCGCTCGATGGGGAGCAGCGCGAACTCACGCAGTTGTTGACCCGCTCGGCGCGCATGCTGCTCGAATTGCTCAATGATATTCTTGATTTTTCGAAGATCGAGGCCGGGCAACTTGAGATCGAGAACACTCCCTTCCGTATCTCGGATATCGTCAACGACGTGCAAAACCTCTTTGCGCCGACGGCCGCGAATAAAGATCTTTCACTCCAGTCTCATCTGCCGGCTGCTTATTGGGATCTCGTTGTGGGGGATCCAAAACGAATCAGGCAGATCCTTGTCAACCTCGTGAACAACGCGGTGAAATTCACGGAGAAAGGATCAGTCGAAATCAGCCTCGAACAAAAGGTCTCTGACGAGGAAATTACGGTAATTTTCTCGGTCGCGGACACGGGGATTGGAATCTCCGAGGATGATATGGCGCGGTTGTTCTCGCCATTTATTCAGGCGGATGTGTCGACATCCCGGAAATTCGGGGGTACCGGCCTCGGACTCGCGATCTGCAAGCGGCTCGTGGAAGCGATGGGCGGAACAATCGTCGTTGCCAGCGAAATGGGGAAGGGGTCGCGTTTCACATTTTCAATCGCTGTCCAGCGCGCGGAAGACGACGCGAGCCCTGTTCCCGCCGTCGATGCCGCCTGGGAAGAGAATGCGAATACCGCTGTGGCGCCACGGCGCATCCTGATCGCGGAAGACAACGATACCAGCAGGTATCTCGTCACGAACATGCTGAAACGGCATGGGCATAGCGTCGAAGCGGTAGAGAACGGTGCTCTCGCGCTCGATGCTGTGAAGCGCGGCGGATTCGATATCGTTCTCATGGACATGCAGATGCCGGTCATGGATGGATTGGAAGCCACGCGAAAAATCCGCCAGCTTTCTCCCCCGCTCGGCATTATCCCTATCATTGCGCTGACGGCGGACGTCATTTCGGAGCATCGCCGAATGTATGTTGAATCCGGTGTCAACGCCGTCGTCGGCAAACCGGTCAACTGGCTCGAGCTTGAAAGCGAGATCGCAAGGAATTTGCGCGGCGGGCCCGGAAGAGCCGCCAATGCTTCGGCCAGTGAAGCAGCCAAACCCGAACCCACGGCGTTCGATTCCATCGACGAGGCGGCGCTTTCGATCTTAGAAGAGAGTTTAGGCCGCGACATCCTCGCACCAATGATCGGCAGCTTCATGGAAAATATGCGCCACTATGGCGACGAGCTTGGCGCGGCCGCATCCGCTAACGACCTCCAAAAGGCCAAACGTGTTGCGCATGCATTGAAGGGCCTATGTGCTCAATTCGGGGCGCCGCGCGTCTCCGAACTCGCCCGCCAAATCGAATATCAGGCAAAGGCTGCCGCGGAAATTCGCTCGCTTTTACCTGATATCGAGATCGCCATTGCTGAAACCAGCGCCGCCTTCACGGCGCGCCAGCAGGCCCAGACCCCAAAAGCGGGTTGAGCTATTTCGGCGTGTCCGCGGCGTTGAGGCCTTTTGCGCGGTTCCGCCCCTCGGTCTTCGCCGCGTAGAGCTGTTTGTCGGCGAGATCGAGAAGTGCCGCGGGATCTTGATCAGGCTGCGGGATGGTGCACGCGGCGCCAAGGCTCAGTGTGACGTACGGCGCCGTTTCCGACGATGCGTGCGGGATCTCGAGCACCGCGACGGCCGCGCGGATAGCCTCCGCGACAGCAATAGCGCCTTCCAACTTCGTTTCGGGAAGGAGTGCGACAAACTCTTCACCGCCGTAGCGTGCGACGATATCCGCCGGCCGCTGCAACGCACTCTCCGCGGCGCGCGCGACGCGCTGTAAGCACAGATCGCCACCGCCATGGCCATAAGTGTCGTTGTATAATTTGAAGTGGTCGACATCGATCATGATAACGGAAAGCGCTTCGCCGGTACGGGCGAGCCGGCGCCACTCACGTCGTAAAAGATCATCGAACGTGCGCCGGTTATAAAGACCCGTAAGGCCGTCGGTCCGCGCCAGGCGGAGCAATTCGTCGCGGTTCTGCTTCAGCTCAAGATGATTACGAATGCGCGCTTTCAGAACCGCCGGATTAATCGGTTTGGTGATGTAATCGATGCCGCCCGCCTGCAGACCATCGATCTCATCCTCGCCCGAGGTTCGCGCCGTCAGGAAAATGACCGGCACTTGCTCGAGCCTCGGGTTTGATTTCAACTGCCGGCAGACTTCCAGTCCGTCCATATCTGGCAAGCCGATGTCGAGTAGGACAATATCGGGCGCATGTTCGGCAGCCAGCGTCAGGGCTGATTTCCCATCGACAGCCGTTTTGACGTCCCACTCACTGCTCAGTACAGCGCTCAATAGTGCTTGGATGGTGGCGTCATCTTCGACGATCAGTACAGACGGCCTATTTGGCTGCGGCACAGGCCCCTCCTGGACCAACCTAGGATTTTGTGAAATCTTAAGGTGAATCAATCCCTTCGCGGAAGTCCCTTGTTCACCGGCGCTCACGTCTCTTAAACCTCATATCATGAGTCAGGAACCTCTTGTCGTTACGTCCTTCGACCGGCTGCGTTTTATCGTTATCGATGACGATCGGGCGATCTTGCAGGTTGTCGAGGCATTTCTGAACGCCGCTGCGGCCGGCGGGGTGATTCCGGCTATCAGCTGTTTCACCGCCCTCAATCTCCTGGCCGACAAAACCAAGAAAATCGACTGCATCATCTGTGACCACAGCATGCCGACCATGACTGGCCTGGCGCTGCTTCAACAAATTCGCGGCGGTAAACATCCGAATATTCCACGAAACCTACCCTTCATTATGCTGACGTCGTCCGGGCAGGAGGAGGTTGTGCGGGCCGCCATCGCGCTTGATGTTCACGGGTACGTCAGAAAGCCCGTTTCGAAAGATCTTCTGATCAAGGCGATACACCGCGCGTTCAATCGCCAGCTCAATTTGAAGAAGCCGGTGGACTATCTTTCGTACCCGCTGCCGACCGAGCCGTGAGCTTCACGCCAACTCTCCCGATCGATGCGTTGCTACCGGACATAGCAGCTGCGCTTGCATCGCACCGGTGCGCTGTCGTCCTCGCCGCGCCGGGCGCGGGCAAAACAACACGTATTCCGCTGCATCTGCGTGACGCGCCCTGGCTGGGGGGACGCAAGATTGTCATGCTGGAACCCCGTCGCCTTGCCGCGCGTATGTCGGCCGTCAGAATGGCCGATACGATCGGCGAACCCGTTGGAGAAACGATCGGGTTCCGCGTGCGTCTGGAATCGAAGGTCTCGGCGCGCACGCGCGTCGAGGTCGTGACGGAAGGTATTCTTACGCGCCGGCTCCAGTCTGACCCTGAACTCGCTGATGTCGGTCTCCTCATTTTCGATGAATTTCACGAGCGGAGCCTCGATGCCGATCTTGGTCTTGCGCTCGCGCTCGACATCCAGCGCGCGTTACGCCCGGACCTTAAGATCCTTGTGATGTCCGCAACACTCGATGATCGCGCGGTCGCGGACGTTCTCGGCGACGCCCCGGTTCTCGCGAGTAGCCACCGCCCGTTTCCCGTGGGGACCCGATACCTCGGCGCGCCGGCAGGTGACGACATTGCGCGGGAGATGGCCGCGGCCGTGCGCCGCGCTTTTGCCGACGAAGAGGGGAGCATTCTCGCCTTTCTGCCGGGTGAGGGCGAAATCCGCCGCACGACAACACTGCTGGAGGAAGGGGGCTTACCGCCGGGATGCACGGTGGCGCCGCTGTTCGGCGCGCTATCACCCGAAGACCAAAACCGCGCCATTTCACCCGCGCCGGCCGGACGCCGGAAAGTTGTGCTCGCAACCACCATCGCGGAAACCAGTCTGACTATCGAAGGTGTGCGCATCGTCATCGATTGCGGCTACAAACGCGCGCCGCGTTTTGATCCGGGCCGAGGCATGACGCAACTCGTCTCGGTACGAGTCTCCCGCGCTGCGGCCGAGCAGCGTCGTGGCCGCGCGGGCCGGTTAGGGCCCGGTGTGTGTTACCGCCTCTGGACCGAGCCCGAGGACCGCGGGCTCAAGGCCTACGATGAACCTGAGATGCTGCAGGCCGACCTCGCGCCATTGGCGCTCGACTTGGCGTCCTGGGGAGTCGCTGATCCCAAGGCGCTTAGTTGGCTCACGTCGCCGCCTCCCGGCGCGTTTGCACAAGCGGGCGATCTTCTGCGCCGTCTGGATGCTCTCGACGGCGCCGGACGTATTACAGCTGAAGGCAAGGCGATGGCCGCGCTGCCGCTGCATCCGCGCCTCGCCCATCTCGTTCATCGCGGGGTCGCCCTCGGACACGGCGCGCTCGCTTGCGATGTCGCGGCGCTTCTCTCCGAACGTGATGTGTTGGTGGGGACCCGCGATCCGGATATCCGATTGCGCTTGGACGCACTCAATGGAGGCTCCGGCCGGTCGGCCGGTTTGCGTATCAACCACGGCGCACTTGCGCGCGTGCGTGCGGCGGCTAAACAGATTCGCGGAATTGCAGGAGCGCGGCGCGAAACCACGGGATCTGCTTCCGCCGGAATCCTTGTCGCACTTGCTTATCCTGACCGCATTGCGCAGCGGCGCGGCGCGGACGGCCGCTTCCGCCTCTCGGGCGGTGGCGGCGCTTTTCTCGATCCGGCCGAGTCTCTCGCCGCCCAAGATTATCTCGCCGTGGCCGATCTCGACGGCGCCGCACGCGAGGGGCGGATCTATCTCGCCGCGACGGTGAGCCAAGGAGAAATCGAAGAGGCCTTCGCGCAGGATATCGAAGACGGCGCGGAGGTGGTTTGGGATTCACGGGAAGAGGCTATTGCCGCGCGCCAAACGCGCCGACTCGGCGCGGTGGTGCTTGACGCGAAACCGTTGCACAACGCCGATGCCGAGCTGATGCAGGCGGCGATGATCACGGGCGTACGCGACATGGGATTGGCGGCGCTGCCGTGGACCGATTCCACACGTATGCTGCGCGAGCGTATTGCGGTGCTGCGGGCGGCGTTCCCAGAAGACAACTGGCCCGATTTGTCCGACGGCGCGCTGCTCCAGACGTTGGAGCAGTGGCTTGGCCCTTATTTACAGGGCATCACGCGCCGCAGTCATCTCTCGCGGCTCGATCTGGGCGCCGCGCTTCGCGGTCTGTTGCCATGGCCCCTTCCGCAGCGCCTTGATGAACTTGCCCCAACGCACCTTACCGTGCCGTCCGGCTCTCATATTGCTGTGGATTACAGCAATACGGGTTCGCCGGCGTTATACGTGAAACTGCAAGAAGTGTTCGGACTGAAAGAGACGCCCACCGTGGCCGGAGGGCGTATCCCGGTCACTTTGCATCTGTTGTCGCCGGCACAGCGGCCGATCGCGGTCACCGCTGATCTCAAGAGCTTCTGGGCGAACGTCTATCCGCAGGTGCGCGGTGAAATGCGCGGACGGTATCCCCGTCATATCTGGCCTGAGAATCCGCTCGAGGCGACCGCCGTGCGCCGGTCGATCAAACCCCGGGGAACCTAATTAAGCCTCGGCCGCGCGTTGAAGCCAACGGGTGGTGTGATGTCCCCCGGCGGTCATCGTTTTCGCCATCCACTCGCCGGCCTCGGTCATCGCAACGTCGAACTGCCAAGGCGGGTTGACGACAATCACGCCTGTGCCACGCAAGCCGGGCGCATCTTTCGCCACCTTTCCCCGCGCGAACATCAGTTCGCAGCATAGGATCGCGCCCGGGATGTCCTTCCCCAGACCGGTAATGAGCTCAACATGCCTGTTGTCCGCAAGAATCGGATACCAGACAAAATAGATGCCTTCCTTCCATTTACGGATCGCTTTGCGGAGCGCATCAGGGACGGCCGCGTATTCGCTTTTGACCTCGTAACTGGGGTCGATCACGACCAGACCCCGCCGAATCGGCGGGGGCAGCAGACCCACCAAGGCTTCCAGTCCGTCCCGCATATGCACGGAAATGCGCGAGTCGCGCCTTGCCCAAGCCTTGAGGTCGCTCTGCGCCGCTGGATGAAGCTCGTTCAAGATAAGGCGGTCACCTTCTCTTAGCGCGGCGCGGGCCAGGGCGGGGGATCCCGGGTAGGTCTTAAGCGCGCCGCCGGGGTTGAGCGGCGCGAGGGCCGTCAGCAGCTTTTCGAGGGCGAGCGGCAGGGCCTTGTTTCGCAGAGGCCACACACGCGCAATCCCCGACGAAAACTCATGTGTCTTTTGTGCTTCAGTGCTGCCGAGATCATACACTCCATGACCCGCATATAGGTCCACCACGGCGAACGGCTTTTCCTTCTCCGCGAGTCTATCCAGCAGCAGGCATAATGCTGCGTGCTTATGAACGTCGGCGGGGCCGCCCGCATGATAGGCGTGCTGGTAACTCAGCATTTTTTTGTGACAGAAACAGAGGTGAGGTTGCTTTGGTGCAAGTCTAACATGCGCTGGACGCCTGTCTCGGAAGTATCTGATTTTACGAAACTTTAACCGTTATAAGGGGTTTTGCGGACCCCGTACTCCCTTGCAGTTCTTACCCGCTCTGGTATAACCCCGGCCCGGAAGCGCAGGGCTCTTGGGGGGCCGGGCGAAGTCCATGCTCCGTTCTGATTTGGGATGACGTACGTGTAAGGCTTTATGCCTGAGCTATGCCTGCGCGCGTCCATCTTCCCGCCATGTTTCTCGTCCAAATCAAGAGTGCCTACCGAGCCTCTCCCCGAAGTGGGGACCGAGGCGTGGGGTTATAAAAAGAAACGGGTTGGGAAGGCTGGTACACAAAATGAGAATTCTTGTTGCGCTCCTGGTGGCGTGCGTGGCTTCGGCCAGCCTCTGGGCGTCACTCGACAGACCTCTCGATGCGCCGGACTGGCGGGGCCAGTTCAAGGGCGTCTCCTATTCTCCTTCGCACGTCTACACTGAAGAGCAGCTTCAGAACGGGATTGATCCGGCGATCATCCGCCGCGACATGGAACAGCTCTCCGGCGTCACCAAGCGCGTCCGTACATATACTGTGGACCGCGGCCAGGACGCCGTTCCGTACATTGCGAAGGAATACGGCCTGAAGGTCACCCTGGGTATCTGGCTCAGCGGCGACAAGGAACTCAACGAAATCGAAGTCACGAAGGCCATTCGGGCCATCAACGACAACCCGGGCGTCGTCGATCGCGTGATCGTCGGCAACGAAGTGGTGATGCGCCGCGAACTAACGCCGGCGGAAGTCACCGACTACATCGTGCGCGTGCGTAAGGCCGTCACCAATAAGAAGGTCGAAGTCGGCACCGCCGAAGTCTGGAGCGTGTGGCTCGACTATCCGGAACTGGCCAAGGAAAGCGCCTTCGTCGGGATCCATCTCCTCCCGTACTGGGAAGGCATCAAGTCCGAAGACGGCATGGACTATGTCACCACGCGTTTCGACATGGTCGCCAAGAAGTTCCCGAACAAGAAGATCGTGATCGGCGAAGCCGGCTGGCCGTCCGACGGCCGCGTGAAGAAGGGCTCGGTGCCCTCGAACGCGATGGAAGCCTACTTCCTGCGTCACTTCCTCACCCTCGCGACCGCGAAGAACTACGACTACTACGTGATCGAAGCGTTCGATCAGCCGTGGAAAGCCGGTCCAGAAGGCGCCGTGGGCGCTTTCTGGGGCATGTTCGACGCCGAAGGCCTGCCGAAGTTCAACTTCACGGGCCACCTGACGTCGTTCCCGGATTGGTCGCAGTACGCGGGCGCCGCAACTATCGCGACCTTCCTGATCGGCCTGATGGTCCTGATGTTGGTGCCCAGCATGAGCCTGCAGGGCTATGCGCTGGTTGCCGGCATCGTCAGCCTGACGGTCTCGGGCGCGCTGTTCATCATCGAAGCCTCGTCGCTGCGCTATGTCCAGCTGACGGCGCTGTGGGGTGCGGCCATCATCATTCCGGCGGCCATGTTCACCGCGCTGCTGCTGGTGACCGAGACCACCGAATGGGCGCTCAGCCTCTTCCGCGAAAAGCGTAAGCCGCGGATCGGTTCAGCCGGCTACATCGGCACCCCGCGCGTTTCGATCCACCTGCCGACGCATAACGAGCCGCCTGAGATGGTCGTTCAGACCCTCAATGCCCTCGCGCGTCTCGACTATCCGAACTTCGAGGTCATCATCCTCGACAACAACACCCGGGATTCCAGCTTGTGGAAGCCCGTGGAGGCTCATGCGCAGACCCTCGGCGAGCGTTTCCGCTTCTATCACTTCGACGGCGTGAAGGGTTTCAAGGCGGGCGCGCTCAATATCGCCCTGAAGCTGACGGACCCGGCTGCTGAATATGTCGCCGTTATCGACAGCGACTATCAAGTCGCGCCGGAATGGCTGAAGACAATGATGCCCGGCTTCGCCGACCGTAAGGTGGCCGTGGTCCAATCGCCGCAGGATTACCGCGACGCCGACGAAAGCCTGTTCAAGACGTTCTGCTACGAAGAATACGCCACCTTCTTCCAGGTCGGCATGGTGGAGCGCAACGAACACAATGCCATCATCCAGCACGGCACCATGTGCATCGTTCGCCGCAGCGCGATGGAGCAGGTTGGTGGTTGGGCGGAATGGTGCATCACCGAAGATACCGAACTGGGTCTTCGTCTGTTCGAAGCCGGTTACACCGCGCTCTATTCGCCCGCCAGCATGGGCCGCGGCCTGATGCCGGATACGTATGACGCCTATAAGGGCCAGCGTTATCGCTGGGTCTATGGCGCCATGCAGATCATGAAGCGTCATGCGGCTCAGCTGTTCACGGGCAAGAGCACGCTCACCCCGGCGCAGCGCTATCACTTCGTCGCAGGTTGGCTGCCTTGGTTCGCCGATGCCTTTGCTCTGGTGTTTGGCGTCCTGTCGCTGGTGTGGACCGCGCTTATGGCTATCGCGCCGCGTCACTTCGACGTGCCGCTGACCGCTCTGTCCAGTGTCGCGCTCACGCTGTTCGCCGTGAAGACCGCCAAGACCGTGTGGCTCCACCGCGCGAAAGTCGGCACCGGCTACATGGGCGCCATCGCGGCGGCTGTGACCGGCCTCTCGCTGGCTTTCACCGTTGGCCGCGGCGTGCTCGCGGGTCTATTCACCTCCGGCAAGCCGTTCATGGTGACGCCGAAGTGCAAGGACATGGCCGGTTGGGCCCGCGCGCTGCGTATCGCCAGCACCGAGACCTTTATGTTGGCGGCCACCATCGTTGCGATCGTCTCGACCTCCATCATCGGCCGCCTGGACGATCCGGCGGAAGTGGTTTGGGTCTGCGCCCTCGCGGTCCTCGGCATCCCCTACGCCGCTGCGGTGCTCGTGGCCCTGGGTTCGACGGTTCAGTTCCGCCGCCCGCTCCCGCAGACCGATATCGCGCCGGTCCTGCAGGCTTCGAAAATGGACCTCGCCGCTTAAGCCCGGCGGAGACATAAGAACGAACGGGCCCCGAAAGGGGCCCGTTTTGTTTTTGAGCTATTTCAAATCCGCGAGAATCTCGCGGGCCGCGTTGTAACCGGGCGCGCCGGTGACGCCGCCGCCGGGGTGGGTTCCTGAGCCGCACATGTAAAGGCGGGCAATCGGCGCGCGGTAGTCGGCATGTCCCAGGACCGGCCGCGCCGAGAACATCTGATCGAGCGAAAGCGCGCCGTGGAAGATATCGCCACCCACCATGCCGAAGCGGCGTTCGAGATCGAGCGGGCTCAGAATCTGCCGGCTTAAGACCGACGCTTTGAAGTTCGGCGCATGTCTGTTCACGGTCTCGATCATGAGGTCCGCCACCTCTTCCCGCGCTGTGTCCCACGAACGCCCGTCCGGAAGCTGCGGAGCGACATGCTGACAGAACAGGCTTGCGACATGCGCGCCCTTCGGCGCAAGCGAGTCATCCAATGTCGACGGGATCAGCATTTCAACGATAGGCGCCTTGGACCACCCATGCTCGCGTGCGTCCGTATAGGCCCGCTCCATGTAGGCGAGTGACGGCGCAACGATGATCCCCGCGGTCATGTGATCGCCGGCCTCCGGTAGGCACGTGAAGCGCGGTAGCTCGGTCAACGCGACGTTCATGCGGAAGGTGCCCGATCCGCAGCGGTAGCGGGTGATACGCTCGGCGAAATCGGCGGGCAGCGCTGTCTGGTCGACAAGTTTCGTGAACAGAAGCTTGGGATTGAGGTTGGAAGCAACGGCTTTGGCTTTGACCGCCTCACCGTTGGCCAGGAGCACGCCTGCGGCGCCCCGGCGGTCCAGCAGTACTTCTTTCACCTCGGCGTCTGTGCGAATAGTCACACCCCGCGCGGCGCAGGCTTTCGCCATCGCCTGCGTGATCGCGCCCATGCCGCCGACGGCATGGCCCCAGGCGCCCTTCTTTCCGTTCACTTCGCCGAAAACATGGTGGAGCAGAACGTAAGCGGAGCCCGGCGTGTATGGGCTTGCGTAATTGCCCACCACGGCGTCGAACCCGAACGCGGCTTTGATGGGATCGCTTTCGAACCAGCCGTCCAGCCAATTGCCTGCGGACTGCGAGAACAAGGCGAGCAAATCGCGGCGCACGGTCATGTCGGCCTTGGCGATTTCGCGGCCCGATTTGTAGGCCTCGAACAACTGGGGGAGGGCGGTGAATAGGCTGCCGGTCACGACATTGGGAGGCGTGCGCAGAAGAAAGCTTCGGATAACGTCAACGACCTCGTCCAGGCGCTTGCCATATTCATCCAAGCGCGCTGCGTCGCGGACGGAGAACTTCGCGACTTCGGCTTTGGTGCGGCCTTCTCCGGTTACAAGATAGTCGCGCTCATTGATCGGCAGGAAGTTGGAAGCGCGTCGTTCGACGATGCGCAGGCCGTGCCCGTGTAAATCCATATCCTTGATCACGCGCGGATTTAAAAGCGAGACGGTGTAACTCGCGACCGAATTCCGGAAGCCTGGGAAGAATTCCTCGGTCACCGCCGCGCCGCCAACGACAGGCTGACGCTCGAGGACGGAGACCTTCAATCCCGCACGCGCCAGATAGAACGCGCAGACAAGACCGTTATGTCCGCCGCCGATGATGACAACGTCGGTTTCAGACGCCATGCGTTGTTAGGCCTTGAGGCGCAGGAACCGGGTGCGGTGGAGGTTTTCGAGGTTGTCCTCGTACCCTTCGACCTTGAGCGAAACGAGGGTCTTGGTGCTGGAGTAATGGATCGGGATCACGCCGCATTCGTTCAGCGCGATCTGCTCCGCCTTTGCCATCACCTCGGCGCGGGCTTTCAAGTCCAGCATGACCTTAGCATCTGCCATGAGCCGGTCGTATTCGGCATTGCTATAGCGCGCGTAATTGAAAACCCCGGCCGAGGTTTCGATCAAGCTTAGGAATGTTTGCGGATCGTTATAGTCGCCGACCCACCCCGCTTCAGCGACTTCAAAGTCGCCTTGCTGTACGCGGTTGTAGTGAACCTTCGGCTCATTGCCCAGCAGTCGGGCGACGATCCCTACCTCCTTGAGCAGCGTACTCAGCGCCACATACATCCGGCGGGCATCGTAGGAGAGCCGGTACTGCATCTCAAAGGAGAACGGTTTATCCGGCCCATACCCGGCGGCGGCCAGGAGTTCCCTGGCTTCCGCGCGGCGCCGTTCCATCGGCCAATCGGCGAAATCGAGCGTTGGCCCCCGCAGGTAGTTGTCGATCCCCGGCGGGACGAACGAGTAAGCGGGGATTCCGCCGTCACGTCGCACCTTCGCCATGAGAAGTTCGCGGTCGATCGCCAAACTCATGGCTCGCCGCACGCGCACGTCGTTGAATTGGGGCCGCTTCAGGTTCATGAAGGCGTAGTTGACGGAAAGGTACGGCGAAATCCTCGCCTGGCCGGGCATATTTTCCTTCAGCCACGCAATCTGCTGGCTCGGGAAGCCGCTGGTTGTGATGTTCATGTCGATTTCGCCGGCGCGGAAGCGCGTCAGCGCCGACCGCTCGTCGTCGATCGGATAGAAGTAAACTTCGTCGATCTTCACATTGGCCGCGTCATAAAAGCGCGGGTTCTTGACCAACTTCACGTAGCCGTTGGGCACATACTCGGCCAGGACGTAGGCGCCGTTGGACACCATCGTTCCCGCTTGTACCCAGGCGCGGCCGTGTTTGGCGACCAGATGCTGGGGCACGGCGAAGGTTGAGTAGTGCTTGAGCAGTCCGGGCAGGAAGGGCGCAGGCTGCGCCAGGATGATTTCCAAAGTGTGATCGTCAAGCGCTCGGATGCCGATCTCCTCCACCGGCTTTTTACCGGCGTTGGCGTCCTGCGCATTCTTGATCGGGTAGAGGATGAAGGCGTAGCGGGCCGACGTTTGCGGATCCAGCATGCGGCGCCAGCTGTAGACGAAGTCATGGGCTGTGATGGCAACGCCGTCCGACCAAAGGAGCCCGCGCCGCAGCTTAAAGGTCCAAACCAAGCCGTCGTCGTTGGCTGTCCAACTTTCCGCGCACGCCGGCACGGGTCGCGCGCGCGAGTCATCGGTTGTCAGGCCGATGAACATGTCGCCGATGATGTTGTTTTCCCACGAGCCGCTGGACAGATGCGGATCGAGCGTATCGGGCTCGGTGCCGTTGCCGCGGCGCAGGACGACGGGGCCTTCCGCGCCGAGGGCTGGCAATGCGCCAAAAGCCATAGCAGCTCCGCCAAGCTTCAGGGCCCAGCGCCGTGTGCCGCTCATCCTTGGAAAGGCGGTCGTCTGCATGTCGTCAGCCTAGCACAGGCCCAGGGAGGTTTAGCCAGTGGGGTTAGCCCGTGGGATTAGCCGGTGGGCTCCCAACGCATATGCACGTGGGGGATGCCCGCTTCCATGAAATGTTCGCCTTCGCTTACAAATCCCAGCTTGAGGTAGAAGTCCTCGACCTGGGCCTGGGCGTTCAGCACCACAGTGGCGACCTTACGGTCGGCAAGCCGGCGCATGATTTCGGCCATGATCAGCAGGCCGATGCCCTGTCCACGTGCATTTTCCAGAACCGCGACGCGCTCGACTTTGAAAATGCCGGGCTTGTAGGGGCGAACACGTGCGGCCCCCAAGGGAGCGCCGTCGGCCTCCGCCAGCACATGCTCGCAAATGCCTTCATGCTCGTCCCATTCCAGGTCCAGGGGGACCTGCTGTTCTTCGCAAAAGACCGTGTAACGGATGTGCCGCGCCAAGGCCATGCGCGGGTCCGTGACGGGGAAGAAGTCGACCGTAATCGCCATGCGGCGATTTTACTGATCGAGCCAGGGCGGTACAGGCAGATTCTTGGCGCGCAGGAATTCCGGATTGTACAGCTTGCTTTGGTAGCGAGAGCCGGAGTCCGTCAGGAACGTCACGATCGTTTTTCCCGGCCCCAGCTTTCTCGCCAAACGGATGGCGCCCGCGATATTGACGCCGGTCGAACTGCCGACGCTGATGCCTTCTTCTTTCACGAGGTCATAGACGAGGGGCAAAGCTTCCGTATCGGGGATCTGAAATTGATCGTCGACGATCGCGCCTTCCAAATTCGCCGTGATGCGGCTCTGGCCGATGCCTTCGGTGATGGAGCTGCCTTCGGCTTTCAGCTGGCCATGGGCATAGTAGTTGTACAGGGCCGCGCCCATGGGGTCGGCGAGGGCGACGACGATGTTCTTGTTGCGGGCCTTGAGACCGCCGCCGACGCCGG
This sequence comes from Rhodospirillaceae bacterium, assembly GCA_041906145.1. Classification (GTDB taxonomy): domain Bacteria; phylum Pseudomonadota; class Alphaproteobacteria; order Rhodospirillales; family Rhodospirillaceae; genus SHVO01. Next base: position 457,370 of record JAYRJU010000002.1, read on the forward strand.
CCAGCGTCCCCCCGGTTCCCACAACCGAAACAAAGCCGTCGATACGTCCGTCGAGGTCGTTCCATACTTCCGCCGCGGTCTCGCGCGCGTGTCCGTCCCGGTTGGCGACGTTGTCGAATTGGTTCGCCCAGATTGCGCCGTTCGCTTCGGTTTGCGCCAGTTCCTCGGCGAGGCGCTTCGAGAACTTCACATAGTGATTTGGATCGGCGGCCGGCACGGCCTTCACCTGGCGCAAGTCCGCGCCCAACAACCTCAGAGCATCCTTTTTCTCCTGGCTCTGGGTCTCCGGCAGCACGATCACGGTTCGGTAGCCCTTGGCATTCCCGACGATCGTCAGTCCGATCCCCGTATTGCCGGCGGTCCCTTCGACGATGACGCCGCCTGGCTTTAAGAGACCCTTGGCTTCGGCGTCCTCGATAATGAATTTTGCGGTGCGGTCTTTGATCGAGCCTCCGGGGTTGGCGAACTCGGCTTTGGCGAGGATGGAGCATCCGGTCAGCTCGGACGCCTTGCGCAGTCTTATGAGCGGTGTGTGGCCGATGGCGGCGACGACATTGGGGAGGGCGGGCATTGAGGATCCGGGACGGAATAATGTTTGAGGTGGCGGCATTGAAACCGACCCGCGCTGGGCTTCCAAGACCCTAATTGACGAGCGCGCCACCGGGTCAATCCGGGAGAAAATCGTTCCTCCAACGGGGCCGGATCGGGGTAGTCTCTCTACTTCCTTGGCTCCTTACGTCCGGCCAGTCACATGCATAGCCCCGCGTCTTCCGCCGCGCCCGCGGCCCTCTTTACCTCGCGCTATTACGCCTCGGCGGACGGGCTTCGCCTCCATTACCGCGACTACCCGGGCCCGGCGAATGCGCGCCTGACGGTAGTCTGTATCCCGGGGCTGACCCGCAATGCGCGCGACTTCGAGGATGTGGCCCCGCACCTCGCGGACCGTTACCGGGTCATTTGCGTGGAGCTGCGCGGCCGGGGACTGTCGGAATATGCCAAGGATCCGATGACCTACGTGCCGCAAACCTATGTGCGCGATATCATCGCCCTGCTCGACGCCGTGGGCGTGAAGCGGGTTGCCATCATCGGCACCTCGCTTGGGGGCATCATTTCCATGCTTCTGGCGACCGTCGTGCCCGCGCGTCTTCTGGGTGTGGTCATTAACGACATCGGCCCGGAACTCGACCCCGTTGGCCTCGCGCGCATCGGAAGCTACGTGGGTCGCACGAAGCCGATTCAAAGCTGGGCCGATGCCGCCGCCGCGATCGAGGCGATCGACGGCATGGTGTTCCCCGAATACAAGGGCGAGGACTGGGTGCGTATGGCGCGCCGGCGCTTTGTGGAGACCCCGGAAGGCGGAATCCGGGCGGACTACGACACCGACATCTCCAAGCCGTTCATCGCCACCGCCAAGGCGGTGAACCTATGGCCCTTCTTCCGTTCGTTCCGCATGATCCCGGTCATGGCGCTTCGCGGCGGGCATACCGATCTCCTGTCGGTCGAAATCTTCGAGAAGATGCAGATCGAAGTCCCGCACTTGAAGCGGGTGACCGTCCCCAACCGCGGTCACGCGCCCTATCTGGACGAACCGGAAGCCCGTGCCGCTATCGATGCCTTCTTAGACTCCCTGCCGGCGCGTATCGGTTTTTTGACCGCCGTCAAACGCAAGGCGATCGCGGCGGCCACCCTGATCGGTCTCAAGCTCAAAGGCGAAATCTGATGCGCAATGAAACGCTGGATCTGCCGCGCCGCATGCTGATGGGCCCTGGACCGTCAGAGGTACACCCCCGCGTCCTGGCGGCGCTATCGCGGCCCACGCTCGGGCATCTGGACCCCGCTTTCGTCCGCTTGATGGACGATATCGTCCAAATGCTTCGGTATGCTTTCCAGACCACCAACCAGCTGACCTTCCCGGTCTCCGCTCCCGGGTCGGCCGGGATGGAATGCTGCTTCGTGAACCTGGTCGAGCCGGGCGATTCCGTCATCGTATGTGCTAACGGCGTCTTTGGCATGCGCATGAAGGAGAACGTCGAGCGCTGTGGCGCCACCCCGGTCATGGTGGAGGATTCTTGGGGCGCGCCGGTCGATCCGGAAAAGCTGCGGGCCGCGCTGAAGGCCAATCCGGGAGTCAAGACCGTCGCGTTTGTCCAGGCTGAGACCTCCACCGGCGTGCGGTCGGACGCGGCCGCCTTATGCGCCATCGCCCGGGAATTTGGCGCCCTGACGATCGTCGACACCGTCACCGGTCTTGGCGGCATCGATGTAAACGTCGGCGCGTGGGGGGCGGATGCCGTGTACAGCGGTTCGCAGAAGTGCCTGTCCTGTCCGCCGGGGCTATCGCCGGTGACCTTCAGCGAACAGGCGGCCGCGCGCGTCAAGGCGCGCCGCACCAAGGTTCAAAGCTGGTTTCTCGATCTGTCCTTGGTCATGGGCTATTGGGGCGACGGTAAAGGCGGGGGACGCACCTATCACCACACCGCGCCCGTCAATGCTCTCTATGGACTGCACGAGGCGCTCCTGATGCTGCGCGAAGAGGGGCTCGAACAGGCTTGGCGCCGCCATGCCACCACGCACCGCGCGCTGGTCGCCGGGGTCGAAGCGATGGGGATGAAGATGAAAGTGGATGCTGCGGTGCGGTTGCCGCAGCTAAACCTCGTCGAGATTCCATCCGGCGTTGACGATGCCGCCGTGCGCCGGCGGCTTCTTAACGAATTCAATCTCGAGATCGGGTCCGGCCTCGGTGTTTGGGCGGGGAAAGTCTGGCGCATCGGCCTTCTCGGCCAAAGCGCGACACCGGCTTATGTCCTTGGATGTTTGACCGCCTTGGAGGCGGTGCTTCATAGCGCCGGAGCGCCGATCCAGGTTGGCCGCGCCTACGGCGCCGCTCAAGCGGTCCTGACCGCCTAACTTATCTCCAGAAATGGTAAGGCCCGCCAAGCTGAGCTCGGCGGGCCTTCCATCACAATCGGATATCGCACCGGTACAAACTGTTCAGGGCGGAGCCCTTAAAGATTGCTCTTCCGTTCGCGCCGATGGGTAACCGTTCTTGTGTGCTGTCCCTTATTAGACTTTAGCGAAGTAGATAAGACTACTTACGCTTCGCCTTCTTCTTGGCTTTCTTCTTGGCAACTTTCTTCTTCGCAGCTTTCTTCTTAGCAGCCATGTTGGTATCCCCTATGGATGATGTTGATGTCTGGACAACAACAAAAACTCGAACTCACGTTCGAACAAATTGTCCAAACATCAATTAGATAAACGCAGTTAATTTACTTGCACAAGCGATTTTCAGCTTGCGTCCAACTTTTCTCTTGATTTCTTTTCGAAGTTTACTTCGACCGGACGCATTCGCATCGCCGACCGACTCTCTTTCGCGCGTTCGTCGCCGCACGTTTTATCTTCGGTCATCATCTGTCCGCGTCGTCGCATGAGGATGCGTGCGCGGCGGCGTGCGCAGTCGAACGATGCAAATTTTCGGGGTGGTTTCATCGCCGCATTTCTCATCGCGAGCGCCGCGTGACGCGCGCGCATTCATAAATGTGAACGCGCATCAAACGCTAGAATTTTCGCGGCTATCTTATTAATCGCGATGTTTTTCGCGCGTGACGTCGCGCGCGCGAGACGAAAGCAAGTTCATTGAAGGCCGCGGAAGGAATTTTTCGTCTCGTGCAGGTGTCGTGCGCGGCGTCACTTCGAACTTTTTCGAACCGGAAATCGCATGCGAAACACCGCGCGGCGCCGTGCGCAGGTGGGTGAAAACCGGTTCATCCGGGCGCCGCGCGGACGGTGCGCGAAATCGCATTTTCGTCACGCATGAATGGGAACACCCCAAAATTTTTTTGGCGCGGGGTGGCGCCGCGGACAAAAAATTGTGCGAATCGATCTTTCGGCGCCGGCGATTCGACCGTCGTCAGACGATCTCGCCGCGCTCCGACATCACGATGGCGATCGGCCGCGTCTTCGGGAATTGCGACAGGGTGATCATGATCATCACCATCAACGGCACCGACAGGATCATCCCGGTGATGCCCCAGATCGCCCCCCAGACCGACAGTGCGACGATCATGACGATGGGGGAAAGGTTCAGGGTCCGCCCCGTGATGCGTGGTTCGATAAAGTTTTCCACAAACGCTTGGATCGCCCAAAGGCTGCCGAGGACGAAGGCGGCCATGACAATCGAACCGAATTGCAGCAAGGCCAACAGCGTCGGGAACAACATCGCGATAGGCGACCCGATGTAAGGGATGAAGTTCAGAACGAATACAAGGAGCGCCCAGAAACCGGCAAAATCCACATTGAAGAGGGTAAGTATGATGTAACTCAGCACGCCGTTCAGCAGGCTGATGCCGGTCTTGATCAGGACATAGCTCTCAATCTTGGTGCCGATGTGCTTGAGCGTGGCCCGGATTGTTTGCTCTCGGCCCGGGTTGGGAAACAGTAGGCTTAATTTGCGGTCGAACATCCGCCGCTCAAGCAGCAGGAAGGTGACATAGGCCAGGACCTGGAAGGTATTCGCGGCGATGGACTGGAACGCCACCACAAACCGTTCCAGGACATCCCGGATGTTAATTTCCTCCAGGACCGCAGTCAGGGTGATCGGACGATCCCGGTTGAGATATTTAGCGGCGAGGTCGGTGATCTTGGTCAGCAGCTCCTCGAGCTGCATTTGATACCGGGGAGCCCCGTCCACGACCTCGCTGATATTGCTGGCCACGAGTTGCACGATCAAGCCGACGACGAGCACGACGGCCAGGACGGCGCCCGAAAGACCAAGCCACGCGGGCGGGTGCCATTGGCCAACGCGCAGACGCTGGATCCGGTGGCCGAGCGCCGTGATCAGGTATGACACCAGGATGGCAAGGACGAGCGGCAGCAGGATTTGCTCGCCGACTACCAGAAGATAGACGGTCAGGGTGATCAGCCCCAGGGTCGCGACCGCGCTGTAAAGGGGTTTGTCCATTCCAGTCGCCGTCATGATGGGTCAGCCGCCCGTGCCAAAGAAAAAGCGATAGCTGGCCTGTAGCACGGTTTCGTGCGCCTTGGCGGGAAAGCCGAGGTAGACCCGTTCCGGCCGATGGCTATCGACATGGAGGACTTCGAGGGTTACGCGCTGGCGCTCAGTCGGCCTGAAGACGTAAGCCGCGGTAACCCCGGTCCCATGCTCGTTGTTATTGTCGGGGAAGGTATCGCCGTCGTTGGTGCCGAATTGTTCTAGACGCAGACTGAGGCGATGGCGCCCCCAGTCCTTGCTGACCAGGGCGTAGGCCGACCAGAAGTCGGTATAAACGATGGCGGTGCGCGGCGGTGGCAGCGTAATAACCGTGGTAGTGCCGCTCATGTACTGCGCGATGAAAGTGAAGCTCAGCCACTCGGGCGACGCGTAGCCGGCGCTCCAGAACCGGGTCCACCAAGCCCACTGCTCGTATTCCAGGTCTCTGTCGTCGGCCCGGTTATCATACCGTAGCGCCTGAAGCCGGCCGAGGTCGTCATGCGCTATGTGCGCGGCGGCATAGTAGCCGAACCTTTCGTCGATCTCGTGGTACGGCTCCTCGCTCAGGGCTTGCTCGTCCAAAGTGGCCCCCGGACGGATGATGCGCACCCGCGGCAGCGGCACCCGGTCGAAGATGCCGACCTCGCGGTCGCTCAAGGTCCAGCCGCGCCACGCCAGCAGGGTTCCGGTGGGGTCGTTGAATTTGAAAAGCGCGCCGGTGAAGCCGATGTCCATGGCTTCGTCCGGACGCCACGAGAGGGCGCCTTCGCCGCCGATGGTGCGCAGTTCCTCGCCGACCCACGTGTTGATGGAAGAGGACGTGATTGTATACGGGCTGGTCCAGGCGAGACCGTCATTTTCCATCGAAATCGGGGGAAAGAAGATGCCTGCGCGCGCCTTGAAGGCAAACTGCGACGTTGGCGGGGTCTTATAGGCGACATAGGCTTCTTGAAGGTCCACGGCCGGGCGTTGCTGGCTCCCCGCCGAAAGTTGGATGAAACCCGACCAGTCGAAACCGAACCGCGGTTGGATGACGAGGGCGCCCTCAGGGCGCGCAATCACGCCCGTCCCGGTGTCCGAGCCCCAACGCACTTTGCCGAGGCCGCCGTCTTCCCAGCTCTTGGTTTGCGAGGTGACGGCAACGCGTGCGTCCAAAAGCCCCTTCACGTCGAGGTCGAACCACGACGGTAAGGCCGCGCCATCGGCCGCATGCGCGCGGCCAGCCGCGAGCATGCCCACCATCAGCAGGGAAACGACGGCGCGTCGTTGCATGGTCCCTTAACACCCCATTTGCCCGGAACGGAGCTTCCGGGCGGTCTCCTTACTCGCCGGCCGCCATGACCGCGTCTTGCGGTTCCCCACGGCCGCGCGCCCAACGCGACGTCGTGACGAACTTGGCGAACTCGTCGGCCGGTATCGGTTTGCTCACAAAATAGCCCTGAGCCGTTTCACATCCATAGGCCCTCAGAATCTCGATCGACGGCGCATCCTCGACGCCCTCTGCGGTCACCTTTAGGCCCAGGTTGTGGCCAAGGTCGATGGTGGAACGCACCAGAATTTCGTCGCCGCGGCTGCTGGCCAGCTTCAGGACGAACGATTTGTCGATCTTGATTTCATGCACCGGCAGGCTGCGTAGATAAGCCATGGAGGAATAACCGGTCCCATAGTCGTCGATCGACAGCGTTATACCCATTTCGTTCAGGTGCTTCATCACCTCAAGCGCATGCAGCGGATCCTGCATAACGGCGCTTTCCGTAATTTCCAGAATCAGATTCCGGGCTAAAACGTTGTGCGTGATCAGAAGGCTCTCGACCTCCGACGGCAGGTTCCGGTTGGCAAGGTCCTTGGCCGAAAGATTGACCGCCACTTTGATGTCGATGCCCGCGTCCAGCCACCGGCGCAGTTGTTTGACCGCCGCGTCGAGCACCCAAGCCGTCAGCTTTTGGATGTTTCCGGTCTGCTCGGCCAGGGGGATGAAGGAATCCGGCGCCATGAAGCCGCGCTTCGGATGTATCCAGCGGATCAGCGCCTCGGCGGCCTTCACGGTATCTGTAGACAGATCGACCTTGGGCTGGAAATAAAGCTGGAACTGTCCTTCATCCAAACCCGCGCGCAGTTCGCTCATCATGGACAGGCGCTCGGGTTTGTGAGGATCGAGCTCGGAATCATAGGCGAAGTACGCCACGCCCAACCGCTCCGCTTCAAAGATCGCGGTATCGGCGTGTTGCATCAGGGTCCGGGCGGTCGTGCCGTGTTCCGGGTAACGCGCCTCGCCGACGGTCGCTGTCACGTCGATGTTGAATCCCGCGACGCTGATGGCGTTGTCGAACAAGGCGAGGATCTGGTGCGCCGTCTGAGACACCCGATCGCTATTGTCGCTGTCGAGAACCATCGCGAACATATTGTTGGCGTGCCGCGCGACGGCGTTCGGCTCTGGCACGATTTGCTTCAGCGACTTGCCAACCTTGCGGATGAGTTGTTCGCCGGTGTCGTGGCCGAGGGTGCTGTTGATTTCCGAAAAGCGTCCCAATTGGACCAGCAGGACGCTGAAGGAGCGATGCGCGTCGTGCCGTGCGATCAGGAGATCCGAGACGTGTCCTTCGAACGAGACGCGGTTGGGCAATCCGGAATGCGCGTCGTGGCGCGCCTGATAGGCGATGCGCGCCTCGCGTTCGGCAATGCCCTCCATCATCTGATTGAAGGTCTCTGACAGTCGCCCGATTTCGTCGTGCTGCGTGATGCTTACCTTCTCGTCGTAACGGCCCGCCTGAATACGCCGAGCCGCCACATCGAGCGTGCGAATAGGCTTTGCGATTGAACGGGCGATGAAGACCGCGCCGACGAGGGAAAGAATCAGGGCTGTGCCCGCGACGCTCAGAAGTAGGACGAACAGCGGCTGATAGGGCTTGAGTGCGACGTCCAGCGAATACTGCAGGATCGCTTCAACGCCAACGGCCCCCCGCGGCGCCGGCAAATTAGCGACCAAGGTCACATAGTCGCTTCCGCCCATGGTGACCGAGACGGGTTCGCCTTGAAACCGGCTTTCTTGGGAGATCGCGGTGATGAGTTCGTCCTTCAGCCCCGGATCAAGAGTCGAGGCCGCGCCCTGCCATTGTCCCGTGTTGTTCTTGAAGGCGAAGGTGATCTCGATTGGGATCGTAGTCGTGCGTTGGAGTTCGGTCGCGAACGGGTCCCCGATCTCAAGGCCGACGACAATCCAAGCGATAGGCACCGGCGCTTTGATAGGCACGACGACAAGGCGATAGAGACGGTTGTCGAGGACCGCCGTCGCCGCCGCGCGTTCTTCGTCTTCGGCGGTCTCGATCATGTCGTTGAACGGGAAGGCGCCGTCGATGGACCCGATGGTCACGATATCGCCGGTCTCGGCGGCATCTACGGCCGAGCCCGTGTCGGCCAGGATCTTGCCGTCGAGCGAAAGAAGGAAAAAGCGGTCGGCGTGAAACCGATGACCGAGATTGTGGAGCGCCGACAAGATCGTCGGGCGGTCGTCGGTGGAGAAGGCTTGGCGGAAGCCGTAATCGGACGCCAGGATCGTTGCGCCTTCGGCAAGCGTATCCGCCGTGGCCGCGACGCGTTGATTGAAGATCTCGTTGGTATCGATGAGTTGTTGGCGCGCCTGGTCGAAGATGTTGTCGCGGATGGCGTTCTGCACCAGAAAGAAAGTGAACGCCTCGACGAGCGCGAACAGGATCCACGAGAAGAAGATCAGGCGTGTTTGGAAGCTGCGAAACACGGTGCTTCCCCCGTGCTCAGTAGGCTTTTTCGTCGAACGCACCGGGCTTGCGCTGCCCGCGCGCGTTCTTCAAATGCAGCTCTAGTCTTACTTCGGCGTTGCCGTCGGCGCTCACTGTGATGTCCTGTGTCGGGCTTGCGCCGCGCTGGTTTGGGTGCCAGGCCGAAACGGTATAAGGGCCGGCGGGTAGGCCTTTGATCTGCGCGCCGCCGTCGTTTCCGGTTGTGCTGAAATACGGACCGGGCGTGACGTAAACGTAGGCGAGCATATTGTCGTGGATGTTGCAGCCGATCGGGACCGCGCCCGGTTTGTCGAACACGACGCTCCCGATTTCACCGCTGCCGTAAAGTTTGAGTTCGAAAGTTTTTGCGGTGGAGAACGAATAGACCTGATGGCGGAATGAGTCGTGATTGGGAAAGTCGACCATCGTTCCCGCCTGCACCGCGAGCACGAACGGGATGAACTGCTTTCCTTCCTGGATCATCACCGCCTTCGTGCCGGGCTTGGCCGGGATCACCCCGCCCCCGGCCGCTGGAACGGCGGTGATGACGACATCGCTGATGGCTTCACCGTCCGGAGTCATGACACGGCCGGAGACGCCGCCGGCATAGGCGGGCGCGCATGCGCAGGTCACCGCTAACAGCGTGATAATCCACCGGAATGCCGGCCGCGATGTGTCCACCGCTATGCTCCCCTTTGACGGGTCGCATTATCGCCGGGCTTAAAAACGAAAACCAGCGCAGACCCGGGGTCTACGCTGGTTCCTAAAGGTATAAATCTAATCCCCGCTGGGGGTTAGCGCGTCTGCGCCCACTAGGCCTGGGGCGGGGCGACGATCGAAGGCGGAATCCATCCGCGCGTATTACGCATCATCAGCATTTCCCAGTTATTCATGGACTGCAGATGGAAGTACACGGCGTGCATGTAGCCCTTCTTCCACCATTCGACCACGGTGGCGTCCGGCAGCTGGCGGAACTTCTCTTCGCTGACGCGCTTGAAGGTGGCAATAGATTCAACCTTACCGGGTTCGACTTCCGCTTGAAGGGTCGATTCTTCGATGAGATCGGCCGCTTTCAGGGCTGCGGACAGGTCGCGCGTATACATATGAGCGTTGTGGAACTGCTCGCCGAGCTCCACGGCCTGTTTTACGACCGGCGTTTCCTTACCGTCCTCGAACAACGGGCGGGCGTCGGCCTTGCTGGAACGGCCGGCGCGGTCGATCCCCAGGCGCAGCATTTCATCGCCTTGTTGACCCAGGAGAATGAACGGATAGCGGCGGATGTAGGCCGGCACATACGCGCCGCGCTCCCAGTAACCGTCACGATCGACGAACAGGTTGGTGTTCGGCTGAAAGCCCAGAACCGCGGTCGGAACGGCATCGCCGAGGAAGATGATCGGGAAGTGACGCGCGGCCATCATGAATTCGGGCGCGGTCAGGGGTACCGTATTGGCGCGCGCGGCGAACGTGAAGTCATGTTCCGGGCGGATTTTCCAGTCGGGCTGCAGCGAGGCCGCGACCGGCATCGGCTCGGTATAGAAGAGCGGCACGGCGCCCGGCGGCGGCGCGGCGGCGGTATCGGTTTGAGCGTTCTCGGACACGACGAACTATCCCCCAGAGAGACTTATTGAGTTATGTGGGCCAGATGACTGGCGGGTGGCGAGGATAGAGCCCGGTCTCCCAAACGCAAGGCCTGTTTTCTCTGCTATTTCAATCGTTTATGGCTTCGGTTGCGCCGAAATCCGGCGCATGTGCGCGAAGTAGTGCCACAGGAAGATGGCCACGCTCGACCGATAGGGCCGCCAGGGCGCTCCCAGCGTTTCGCAGACATCCGGCGCGGGGCGGTCTCCCAACTCATGCAACATACGGATGGCGTGCTGGATGGCCAGATCGCCCACGGGCCAAATGTCGGGGCGCCCCATACCGAATAGAAGATAGATGTCGGCGGTCCAGTCGCCGATGCCTTTATACGCGGTGAGGGTCGCGCGCACTTCTTCATCGGGTGCGCGGGCGAGGGTACGGAAATTCAGTTTGCCTGCGGCGGCGGCTTCGGCGAGGCCAAGGGCATAGCGGGATTTCGGGCCGCTCATGCCGTTGGCGCGCAGACCGTCCTCGCCAAGCGCGAGCACGCTGCGCGGCGTCACGCGTCCGCCTGCCGCCTTTTTCAGCTTCGCCCAGATCGCCGCGCCCGCGGCCGTGGAGACCTGTTGATCGACGATGATGTGGATGAGCGTCGCGAAGCCCGGCTCCATGCCGCGCGCATTGGGAAGCCCGGCGCGTTTGATCGCGCCCGACAAACGTTTGTCGCGGCGGCGCAGGATGCCGAGATGGCGATGCAGTTCGTCTTGGGGCAGCATTTTACTTCGCTTTCCGGCTAAAGACCCATTGCGCGCCCTGTGAGGCCTTGGCGTCAAAGGCATATCCAGCGGTGTCGAAGCGTTTCAGTTCCTCCGGTTTTGTCAGGCGATGCTGCACGATGTACCTGGCCATTAAGCCGCGCGCTTTTTTGGCCATGAAGCTCACGATCTGCGCCTTTCCGTTTTTTATCTCTTTGAAAAGGGGCTGGACGATTGGGGCTTTAAGGGCGCTTTCGTCCACCGCCGCCCAATATTCTTCTGACGCCAGATTGACGAATGTGGGGCCCTTCATAGGAGCGGTCAGGCGATTGAGGTAGCCCGCGACGCCTTCATGCCAGAATGAGTAAAGGTCCGGGCCGCGCTCGTTCTTCAGCCGCGTTCCCATCTCAAGCCGGTAGGGTTGAATCGCGTCGAGCGGCCGCAGCACGCCGTAAAGCCCGGATAGGATCGCGACATGGTCTTGCGCGAATGCGATATCGGCCGCGCTCAGCGTCTTGGCGTCGAAGCCAATGTAGACATCGCCGGCGAACGCGAAGATCGCGGGCTTGGTTTCGACCTTGTTTTTGGGATCGAAGCTTTGAAAGCGTTCGAAGTTAAGCTCCGCCAGTTTGGCGCTGATATCCATGAGGCGGCGAAGATCCGCGCGCGTGAGCGCCTTGCCGCGCGCGGCAAGGATCGCCGTGTCCTTGAGCAGGCCCGGCTGCGTCGCCTTGGCGAAATCTGGGGGAGGCGAGAAGTCCAGCCGTTTAGCCGGCGACAGAAGAGCAAGCAGCATTGGGTGTAAATCTTAAGTGGGCGTGGCGTCCGTTTTATCAGGCGCCTGCGCCGCTTGCGATGCTTCTTTGTCGGCTTTTGTCGATGCCTTCAGATCGGCGAGCATCTTCTCGGCGACCTTGGCTGTCGTCGCGTAACGTTCGTTCACGCGGCTCAGATTGTTGACCAGGATCGCGAGGAGGGCGCGAATGAAGGGATCGCACGAATTGATCTTTTGTTGCATCGTGGTGCGCGAGATGCGGCAGACGACGGACGATTCAAGGGCAATCGTGGTGGCTGTGCGGCGCTCGCCGGTGATGGCGGCCATCTCGCCGAACATGGCGCCTTTCTCCAGGACGGCGAGGCGTACCTGCTTTCCTTCGACGGTCTTGTAGACGCCGATCCTGCCGGACTCGATGACGAAGGTGTCGCTGCTGTCCTGTCCTTCGCGGAAGATAACCTTGTCTTTTTCGAAGAGAATGCGGGCGAGAATTTCGCCGCGCTTGGCGCGCAGGCTTGCGCTTTCCTCTTCCTGTTGCAGCGGCGCATCGCCGAAGCCAGTCATGGCTGAAGCATCTCCGACCGGCCGAGCGAAGCCTGCCAAACACCGTCGGGGTTCTTGCAGGCCAGCGTACTTGCCCGTTCCTCGGTTTCCGTGATTCGCACCGTTTGAATGAACGTGCGGCAGACAAAACTGCCCATGGCGTTTTCTTCTTCGGCCATCGCGCTTCCTGTCCGCCCGCTATCTTCCCAGAAGATGGTTTCGCCGAGGGGCGCGGTGAAGGCTTCCGTTTGCGCGGCGCGTTGCAGCGCGGCCTGGTCCTTCGTCAGCTGCGCCAGAACGGCCGTGGGCAATATATCGAGTGGCTCCGACGGCGCATCCGTTTTCGCTTGTTTGGCCATGGCGGCGTTTTGCTTGGCGAAGCGTGCCGATTGCGCGCGGTGCGCTTGCGCGGCTTGGGACGCCGCGCGCGCGCGGGCGGTCGCGAGCGAAACTTGGCGCGCGGTTTGCGCCGACGCGGCCGAACTTGCCGCTATATTCTGGCTGACAATCCGAAGGTCCTGAGAAACGGTGCGCGCTGTAGATGCGATCGGCGAGATCGCCGCAGCGGTGGTTTGGCGGGCAACACGCGGCAAAATGCCGCAGCTCGCAAGACATGCGGCCGCCAATACCACGATCGTCAATCGATGCCGAAGTTTCCCCACGCCGCGCATCCCCCGTACGTCGGGGCATTATAAAGGGGTGCTCGGAAAAATACCTGCGTAAATCGGCGGCCGGAACGGGTGGCTCCCGCTCCGGCCTGCTCCTCGAGTGGCTAATTCGGGACGATTTCCCAATCGGTGTCGGCGTCGTTCCGGCAGGCTGTGCCGTAGGCTTCTTCGTTCCGGCCGTCGATCACGACGTTCTGACGGAACTCGCGGCAGTAACGATTGCCCGCCCAGCCGTCACGGGTCGTTGTGATCTCGCCGCGAACGCGTCCGTCGTTCCAATTGATTGGCTCGCCGATCGGAGCATCGAGAGCGTCGCGATAGGCTCCGTAGTAGACTCCGCGTGCACGCGTGCTCAGGCGGTCGCGAACGTACGGCGAGAACACGACAACGCCTCCGGCGGGGTAATAGCCCGAATAGCCATAGGCTGGACGCGACGGATATGGATAAGCGGGATAAGCGTAAGGACGCGGGCCGTAGTACATCGGCGGCGCCACATACGTGAAACCTAGCGAGAGGTGATCGCCGCCGCGCCATCCGCGATGACCCCAGCCGCCGCGGCCCCAATGGCCGCCGGTGCTGTAACCGATGCCGAAGCCGCTTCCACCCCAGCTATTGAAACCTGTCGAGAACGAAAAGGAATCGCGCGCGGTTGCCGGCGCCGGCGCGGCGATGACGCCCGCGCCCACCACGGCGGCGACCGCAGCGCCGCGCAAAAGTGTTCCCAAAATCGAAGAGGCGTACATGATTTTCCTCACACGCATGAACTTGGACAACTGGAGCGTCGCCCCCTCCGATCCGTTGATCATGGACGTCTGAGAGCCGAGCCCCGCCTGTGTGGTTTATGCCCAAAAAGCCCGGCTAAATTAAGGCGAACGCAACCGGCAGTGACAGCCTTGTAACGCGGCCCTCGCCCTTCCCGTACCTAAAATAGACAGAGGCGCCCGGTCTCGTGGAACTGGGATGGCCTTGAAATTTTTCCACGAGATTTCAACAGGTTCACGATATACTCATGACTGCACTGTCACAGCCGGAGAGCGAGCTTGCCGCCAGCGACAACCGCGCGAAGCGTACGGATGGACCGATGCGGGTGCTAGTGATCGAGGACGACCGCGAAGCGGCGGAGTTCCTCACCAAAGGTTTGCGGGAAAGCGGCTACATCGTCGACCACGCGGCGGATGGGCGCGAGGGATTGTTCCTCGCATTGTCCGAGCCCTACGACGTGATGGTCGTCGACCGTATGTTGCCGGGCCCCGATGGGCTTTCGATCGTCGAGTCCGTGCGTAAGTCGAATATCGCCACCCCAGTCCTATTTCTCAGCGCCCTCGGCGAAGTCGAAGATCGGGTCGCCGGCTTGAAGGCTGGCGGCGACGACTATCTCGCCAAGCCTTTCGCGTTCTCCGAGCTGCTCGCTCGTCTTGAAGCGCTGCTGCGGCGGTCCGGAACGCCCCCGGAAAACACGCAACTGAAGGTCGGCGACCTTGAAATGGACCTTTTGGCCCGCAAGGTCGTGCGTCAAGGCAAGCGCGTGTATCTGCATCCGCGCGAATTCCGCCTGCTCGAATATCTCATGCGCCATGCCGGGCAGGTCGTAACCCGGACGATGCTTCTTGAGAACGTGTGGGAGTATCACTTCGATCCGCAGACGAACGTGATCGACGTCCACATCAGCCGTTTGCGTCAGAAGATCGACAAACCCTTCGACAAGCCGATCCTGCATACGGTGCGCGGCGCCGGTTATAAGCTCGAACCGGCGGCCTGAGCTGCGTCATGCAGCGCATCGCCCGTATTTTCTCTTCTTTCACTTTCCGGCTCGCGGTCGTCTATACGCTGATTTTCGGCATTTCCGTCGGTGGCCTTTTCTACTTCGTGTTCTGGGCCACGGCGGGTTTCGCCGAGCAGCAAATGGAAGCGGCTATTGAAGCCGAAGTTGTGACGTTCCAGGAGAGTCTTGCGCGCGCCGGTGTGCAGGGGCTCATCATGGCCGTGAACCGCCGCGCCGATCCAAATACCAACCGCGACGGGGTCTATTTGTTGGTGGACCGGGCGGGTGCTCCGCTCGCGGGCAACATGCGCGTGTGGCCGCAACGGGGCGTGACTGACGACGTTTGGATCAACTTCACCACAAGCGATAATCGCGGCGCGACTCCCGCCACCGCCGACGTGCGGGCGCTTCAACTGATGGATCCGGAGAGCGGCGTGCGGCTGCTTGTCGGCCGCGACGTGCGCGCGGCGCGCGTCTTCCGCGAACGTTTGCGCGATTCGCTGAATGTCGGCCTCGCCATTACAGTCGCTCTTGGTTTGTTAGGTGGTTTTATCTTCAGCCGGACGATCATGGGGCGCGTCGAATCTATTACCCGCACCTGCCGCAGCATCATGTCCGGCGACTTAAGCAAGCGCGTGCCGGTCAGCCAGCGTAACGACGAACTAAGCCAGCTTTCGGTCAGCATCAACTCGATGCTCGATCAGATTGAGCGCCTCATGCGCGGGATGCAGCAGGTTTCTGAGAGCGTCGCGCACGATTTGCGCACGCCGTTGACCCGTCTGCGCAGCCGGCTCGAGAATTCGTTGCGTCATGTCGACGATCCCGCCCAGCGCGGAGCCATCGAAGGCGCGCTCGAAGATGCCGACAGCCTGCTCGCCACGTTTGCGGCGCTCCTGCGCGTAGCGCGCGCCGAAGCGGGAACGCAGCGCAACTATGTCGATATCGATCTTCACACGTTGGCCGAGGAGGTTGCCGACCTCTATGGGCCGCTGGCGGAAGAAAAGGGGCTCGGTTTCATCACTCGCTTCGAGCAGGGGCTTTTCGTGAAGGGGGATCCGAATCTCCTCGCGCAGGCGTTCGCCAACCTGATCGACAACGCCATAAAATATACCGACACCGGCGCGGTGACGGTGGTGTTGACGCGGCAGAAAGGTCAGCCGGCCGTTATTGTCTGCGATACCGGTCCGGGTATTCCCGACGAATATAAAGACAAGGTGTTGGAACGGCTGTTCCGCCTGGAGCAGAGCCGGACTTCACCCGGCAGCGGCCTTGGACTTGCGCTGGTGGCCGCCGTTGCCAAGTCGCACGGTTTAGAATTGAAACTCGAGGACAATGTGCCAGGTCTCAAGGTATCGCTGTCTTTCCCGTTGAGCGTGGTCTCTCAAGACCCCAAGCTATTGGGCGCGGCGCCCGTGAAGTCGCTACCCGCGCCTCCGAAGGGCCCAAACGCGGCTGAAGCCGCCGCCGCTTAGCCTTTGCGGCAACCACCCTTGAACTTCATGCGTTGCTGGCCTGGATGTGTGGACGTGGGGCCTTCGATGCTGCAATTCAAATATCTCGCTTATCTTGCGGTCGTATGCGCTGTCTTGCTCGACCTTTATAGTGGTAAGCCGGACGCGAGCGCGCTGATGCGCGTCAGCCTCGATGGCGCGGCACTCCTTTTCGCGGCGATCGGTTTGGGCGGTCTCGCCGTTGGGACTTACCGGGTTCCGCGGCGCTAAAGCCGCTTTTTATACTTTCTTTATGCGGTCTCCATCGCCGAGACGATGCCGCTTCTAAGTCGGCCGTCGTGAAAAAGCCGAAATAAAATAAGTTAAAACAATAGCTTAGTGTCTGGCAGCCGAAGCGACGTCCTGCGTCGGTGTTAATCTGGCCGCACAACACGCCCTGCGCGTCCTGATACTTCCTTTATGCACGCGGCCCCTTTTCCACATCGCGACTTTACGGGCGGAGCGGCCATCTTCTCCTCAGTTGTGACGGACGGATTCCAGAACGGGGTCCTGGGGAAACGATAGGGAGTTTCAAAGATGACCGCGTTTCAGACCGAACTGCAGATATTGCTTCCGGACCTCGCGCGCTTCGCGCGTGTCCTGACGCGCAATGAAGACGATGCTCACGATCTCGTGCAGGACTGCGTTGAGCGGGCTCTGCGGAAACAGGATCTTTTTCAACAGGGCACCAGTCTCAAGTCGTGGCTATTCACGCTGATGCGCAATGTCTTCATCAGCCAGAAGCGCCGGGAGACCCTCGACCGCCGCTATGTCGCGATGGCCGATGACGGGAATTTGCGCGTTCAGGTCCCTGGTCAGGTCAACAGTGTGTTCTTGAAGCAGACCATGCGCGCTTTGCGCCGTCTGTCTTCCAACGAACGTCAGGCGATTGTTGTCCTCGGCGTTCATGAAGGCAGTCAGCACGAGGTGGCGCGCGCGATGAATGAACCCGTCGGTACAGTGAAGTCCCGCCTTTGCCGCGGCCGCGCCCACTTGCGCGCCGCCATGGGCCTCGACGAAGCGATGCTCGCGACGGCCTAGAGTTCTGTAACTAGTTTTGTAACCAGTTTTAGGAATCCATCGGAGCGGTATCTCCCATCCCCCATCACGCCGCACGGTGGTAACTTGAGCCCCGCAACGAATCACCTCGTTTGCGGGGCTTTTTCTTTTCTTTTCCGACCGGGCCGCGCTGGTAAGCTCGGCGGATCAGCCGTTTGGGGGAACGACAGGTGAATTTCAAAACAGTATTGTCGGCGCTGGCCGTTGTTATCGCGGTCACTGCGCCCGTATCCGCCGCCGATTTCAGTCAGGCCGTTCCGCTGCCCACGCCGCGCGATGAGGCCTATCCCGGCACCATCAAACTGCATGTCGATGCGACCAACACGGAACAGCGCATCTTCACAGTTCGTGCGAATATCCCCGCGGCGGCCGGTCCGTTGACCCTTTTGTTCCCCGAGTGGCTGCCGGCCAATCACGCGCCCCGCGGGCCAATCGACAAACTCGCCGGCTTAATCGTCAAGGCGGGGGGACAGCGCGTGGAATGGCGCCGCGATCCGGTCGAAGTGTATGCGTTCCACATCGAAGTGCCGGCGGGCGCGACATCTGTTGATCTTGAGTATCAGTATCTTTCGCCGACGGCCGGCGAACAGGGACGTATCGTCGTAACGCCCGAAATGCTGAACCTACAATGGAACACCGTTGTGCTCTATCCTGCGGGCTATTACGCGCGGCGTATCCCCGTGGAAGCCAGCGTCACACTTCCGGACGGATGGCAAATGGGTACGGCGCTCGAAACCGCGGCGACCGCGGGAAGCGAAACGACCTTCAAGCCCGTGTCACTGGAAGTGCTTGTCGATTCCCCAATCTTCGCCGGACGTTACTTCAGCCGTATTGATCTCGACCCGAAGGGCCGCTCCCGCGTTACGCTTAATATCATGGCCGATGAGGCGGAACAGCTCGAGGCGAAGCCCGAGTATATCGCGGCTCACCGCAACCTTGTGAAGCAGGCCGATCTTTTGTTCGGCGCCCGTCACTACGATCACTACGATTTCCTGCTCGCGCTTTCCGACAAGATGGGCGGTATCGGCCTCGAGCATCATCGCTCGAGCGAGAACGGCACCAGCGCCAAGTATTTCACGGAATGGGACCGCAGGTTCTCCGGCCGCGATCTTCTGGCGCACGAATATAGTCACTCCTGGAACGGCAAGTATCGCCGCCCGGCGGATCTCTGGACGCCGAACTACAATGTTCCTATGCGCGATTCCCTCCTGTGGCTTTACGAAGGCCAAACCCAGTATTGGGGCTATGTCCTCGCCGCGCGGTCGGGGCTTTGGACCAAACAACAGGCGCTAGACGCGCTCGCCGCGACCGCGGCGCTGTACGATCATCGTATTGGCCGCGAATGGAAGCCGTTGCAGGACACAACAAATGATCCGATCACGTCGGCGCGCCGTCCCCAGCCGTGGTCGAGTTGGCAACGCAGCGAGGACTACTATTCCGAAGGCCTCCTGGTATGGCTCGACGTCGACACGGTGCTGCGCGAGCGCACGAACGGGCGGCGTTCGCTCGATGATTTTGCGCGTGCGTTTTTCGGGCAGCAGGATGGCGAGTGGGAAAAGCAGGCGACTTATACGTTCGAGGACGTCGTGGCCTTCCTCAATGAACTCGCGCCCAACGACTGGACCACGTTCCTGCGCCAACGCCTCGATGGTCACGGTCCCGGCGCGCCGCTCGACGGTGTTTCGCGTGGCGGATACCGTTTGATTTACACCGAGGAGCCGACGGAGCTTTTCAAGACCTTGGAGACCCAGCGCCGCGTTCTCGATCTTAGCTATTCACTTGGGACAAGCGTCGAGTCCGACGGGAGGCTGGCCAGCGTTGTGTGGGACGGCGCGCTTTTCAAAGCGGGGCTCGCCATCGGCGCGCGCATCATTGCGGTCAATGGCAAAGCCTATGATCACGACCGGATGAAAGCGGCCGTGAAGGAAACAAAGAACGGCAAAAAGACGGAATTGATCGTCAGGGTGGGAGACGATGTCCGCACCCTGACGGTCGATTATAGCGGTGGTTTGAGATATCCGCGCCTGGAGCGTGTCGAGAAAACGCCGGCCCGCTTCGACGATATCGTTACCGCCAAGAAGTAGTTTCTAGCGCTGTGCGAGAAGGGTATCGGCTTCCGCTTTGTCGATCGTGACGATCTTTTCGATCATGCACGCCGCGCCCACCGGCTGAAGGACGGTGATCGCATCCGACGTGCACAGCTCATCGGTCGGCGTCGAGTGGCCGATGCCGCTGAACTTCATGCCGGAGCAGGTGCCGCGCATATCGACGCGCTTGAAATCGTCTTTGGAACGCATCTTGAGCACGATGGTCTTGTCGTTGATCACCGGCGATTCGCGGATATCGCTTAAGCGTACGCAGCGATGATTCTCGCCAACGGTGTCCGCGAAGGCCGAGGCGGTGCCGAGACCGAGGGTCAGGGCTGCGGTAAGTGCGATGAGTGAAGTCTTCATTTGAGCCTCTCTGTGACTTGCTCGAAGGACGTACGTCTCGTGAGACCTCAGATAGCGTTCAATTTAGGCAATATTATGCCTGAGGTGATATTTGGAAAGACGACAACCGGCGGCCAAAAAGTCCTTGGTTTGGCAAATAAATTTGCCTCTCCTGCCGGAGTCTAGCCCGTCTGAAGCCGGTAGCCCACCCCCGGCTCGGTAACGAGATATTTCGGGGCTGCGGGCTCTTTTTCCAGCTTCTGGCGAAGTTGGCCGACATAGACCCGGAGGTATTGCGTTTCCTCGACATAGGCCTGTCCCCAGACTTCCTGCAAAAGTTGCTGGTGGGTAATGACTTTACCGGGGTGCGAGGCCAGGATGCGCAGGAGGTCGTATTCCTTGCGCGAAAGCCGTACGGGGGTGCCAGCCACCGTGACCAGGCGTTTTGAAAGGTCGATGGCGATCTCGCCGGCGTTGATCACCGGCCCCGAGTCAGATCCGCTCCCCTGACCTTGTCGCAGAGCCACGCGCATGCGCGCCAGCAGCTCGCCCATGCTGAATGGCTTGGTGACATAGTCGTTGGCGCCGCGGTCGAGAGCCTCGATCTTGTCGGGGTCGTCGGAACGGAGCGACAGGATGATGATGGGAATGCTCGACCACTCGCGCACGAGTTTGATGACGTCGAGGCCGTCCATATCGGGCAGGCCGAGATCGAGGATCAGCAAGTCGGGCTTCTGCACCGTACAGGCGCGCACGCCTTCCTTCCCGTTCTCGGCTTCGATCACCTGGTAGTCGTGCGCCTGCAAACTAGCGCGCAGAAAGCGCCTGATTTGCGGCTCGTCGTCGACAATCAGAACTTTGGGGCCCGTGGTCATGATGCTGAGAATCTCATACCTCGGCCGTAACCGCTATATCGGGCGTTTTCACCGGTAAGCGCAGGCGGATCGTGGTGCCGTGCCCAAGGCCTTCGCTTAAGGCCTCAATCGTGCCGCCGTGCGCTTCGATGATGCCTTTGCAGATTGCCAGGCCGAGGCCCGTTCCCGGGATTGTTCTATCCCGATGTCGCGCGCGGTAGAACTTGTCGAAGATCGCGCCCAATTCTTCCGAGGCGATCCCGCGTCCCTGATCGGTCACATCGATCGCGACGTCTTCGCCAAGACGGCGCGCAGTGATCTGAATCGCTGTCTCGGGCGGCGCGTATTTGGCGGCGTTGTCGAGCAGATTAACGAGGACGCTTTCCATGAGCACGAAATCCGCGTTGACCAGGGGCAACATGTCTTGCACGTCGGCGTAGACTTCATGCTGGGCGAGGCGGCGGTGTGCGACGTCGAGCGAGGTCGAGATGAGATCGCCCACGTCGGCCCATTGTAGGCGCGGCACCAGCGCGCCGGCTTCCAAACGGTTCATCTGGAGCACGTTTTTCACGAAACGATTGAGGCGCTCCGCTTCTTCTAGGATCGTCGTGAGCAATTCCGCCGTGACGTCGGCGGTATAGCTGCGCCCATAGGAGATGAGGCTCGAGGCCGATCCGATGATGGATGCCAGCGGTGTTCCGAAATCGTGCGAGATCGCCGACAGCAACGCCGAACGCAAGCCTTCGGTTTTGGAGACCACGCGGGCGTTTTCCAATTCTTGCTTGCGCAGCGAATGTTCAACCGCGAGGGCGGTCAGGCGGCAAATCGAGCCGATGACCCGGCGAAAGCCGGCGGAGCGTACGATCTCGCGCGCTGTGTTTCTCAGGACAAGGACGGCGACGGTCCCTTCGCCGGTTTCCAGTGGTTGGAACGTGGCCTGCATTTCCGGCCACATCGAGGTGCCGCGCCCGGCGGGTAAACCCTCATTGAAAACCCACCGCGCCGCCTCGATGTCTTCTTGCGTGAGGCTCGAATGCGGCGGATAGGCCGCCTGCAGCGCCGCGGCCCGTGCGCGCGGTGAGGCGAGCGCGAGAGATTCACGTCCGCCGCCGGTGAACGGCGTTAGCAACGTGGTCTCGCATTCGAAGATGTCGTTGCATTGATGAACGATCGCGCGGAAGATTTCCTGTGTGTCGCCGGCCACCGCGATATCGCGGGTGAGCTGGAACAGGGCGCGGGCCTCGCGAGCCTGTCTCTGTGCGCGGCTTGCTTGCTGGCGAAGGCCCCCCGAGAGATTGCTCGTGATTGCGCCGACCACCAAGAACAGGATCAACGTCAGGACGTCCGCCGGCGATGATAGTGCGATTTCGTATCGGGGCTGGTCGAAGAAATAATTGAAAATGAAGAGACTGAGCAGCGTGGTGAAAGTCGCCGCGCCCATGCCGTAAGCGCTGGCGCTATAGACCACGGATGTCAGGAACAGCATCACCAGGCCTTCGGCGGGGACGAGGCCGTCCAAGAAACGCACCAGGATGCTGACGAGGCTCACCGCGAAAGCGCTGAGGATATAGGCGTGATACCAAGGGCGTTGATCGTCGACCCGCCAGGCAAGTCCCAGCCGCGGCGTGGCCCCGCTCTCATGATTGGGATCTGGCATGATCTCGATGCGCTGCGCGCGTGCGGCCTGTTCGAGGCGCACGATCATTGATCCCGGAAGGCCGTGTGAAAACGCGTGGACGCGGCGGCCGCCGACAATGATGGCGGCGGGCGGCCGCACCGCCCATCCACCGATCATGGCTTCCAGGTCCTCCTGGCTGCGCCACGGTACCAGCGTGATGTTCCAACGCTCGGCGAAGACCGCCAAGTCTTCCATGGTGTCGAAACCCATCAACTCCGAATGCACGCGGGACATGGCCCGTATGGCGAGGGTCAGAGGGAGGTCGCGTTCCTGCGCGGCCCAGAGAGCCTCGCGCGCGAATTGGAGGAGGTCAGGGGCCGGGCTTGCGATCGCCAGCATATGCGTCGCGCGCATCGGAACCGAGGTATGCGTGGGGGCGTGAGCCATGGGCGCTATTATGACCCAAGTCTGCGGGAATTGCCTTATGTCCTGATTCGCAGGACCGCGCCGGCCGCGATGCTGAGCGCGAAAATCAAGGCCGCCGCAGCGACGATGGCCGCGCCCGAGGGCACATCCCAGGCGAAGGACGATGAAATGCCGGCGATGGTGGCGATCGCCCCGACAGCTATCGTTGCGAGGCTCATGGTTTCCGGACTGTGCGACAGGCGCCGCGCGGCGGCCGGCGGGATAATGAGAAGCGCCGTCACGAGGAGGATTCCAACGATCTTCATGGCGATGGCGACCACGATCGCGACAAGGACCGTGAAGCCGAGGCGCACGCCCGTGCTCGCCACGCCCTCCGCCCGCGAGATATCTTCACTGACAGTCAGCGCGATCAAACGCCGCCAGAGGAGAGCAAGAGCGCCAAGCACCGCGAAGCCGCCGCCGTAGATCCATGCGAGATCGGTGTCGGTGATCGCGAGGATGTCGCCAAACAGATATGCCGTCAGGTCGAGGCGTACGTTCTGCATAGTGCTGACGACGATGAGGCCTACGGCCAGCGCGCTATGGGAAAGAACCCCGAGCACCGTATCCGTCGGAACGCGCCGTTGGAATTGCAGCGCAAACAAAAGGCCGCCGATGACGATGCAAGTGATGATGACGCCCACGATCGGATCGATGCCCGTCACCAGCCCAAGGGCGATTCCCATCAGCCCGGCATGCGAAAGGGTGTCGCCAAAATATGCCATGCGGCGCCATACGACGAAGCAGCCGAGCGGCCCCGCGACCATGGCGATGCCGATGCCGGCCAGAACGGCCCGAATCATGAATGGCTCAAGCACGATGGGCCTCAGCTATTGTGGTTATGGCCATGGGAATGGTCATCATGATGGTGATGATGCGGATGGGTGACGGCGCCGTCGGGGCCATGCGTATGATCGTGATGGTGCGTATAGGGCGCGAGCGTTTTCGCGGCCGCTTCGCCGAACAGGTCGACAAATGCGCGGTCACGTCCGACGTCAGATGGCTTGCCTGAGCAGCAGATATGGCCGTTTAGGCAGTAAACCCGGTCGGTGGCGGCCATCACGACGTTCAAATCGTGCGAGACCAGCAGTACGGCGCAACCGGTGCGCGCACGTTGGCGGGCAATGATCTGGTAGATCTCCAGCGCTCCTGCGGGGTCGACGTTCTGTGTGGGCTCGTCCAATACCAAAAGGCCGGGCTCGCGCAGCAAAGCGCGGGCGAGCATGACGCGCTGCAGCTCGCCGCCCGAAAGGCGTAAGGCTGAGATGTCGAGCAGCTGGCCGATATCGAGTTCCTCGAGCACAGCTTTGATGTGCGTCTCCGCTGGCGTATGCGTGAGTGTCAGAATGCGGCGCACGGATAACGGCAAGGCCGGATCAAGCTGATAGCGCTGCGGGAGATAGGCCACCGTCAGCGCCGGGGCGCGGCGTACCTCGCCCGCGTCCAATTTCTCAAGGCCGAGGGCGGCCCGGATCAAGGTCGACTTACCCGCGCCATTGGGCCCGATCACGGTCACGATCTCACCGGCGCCGACGCTGAGATCGACATGATCGAGCACGTGGCGATCGTTGCGCTTCAACACCGCGCCAACGAGCGCTACCGCCGGCGGCTTCGTGAGGGGGGCGGTCATACGCTCTCTTTATGGCAGTGGGCGCAGAGCCCTTGGATTTCGATGATTTCGGTTTCAGGAACGAAGCCGTGTTCGCTCAAGGTTTTCCTCACCGCGCGTGTCACCGCGGCGCCGTCCATTTCCGTCGCCGACTTGCACGCCCGGCAGATCAAAAAGTGGGCGGTATGGCGCTCGCTGGCGAGCGCGCAGCCGATGAAGGCATTGAGGCTCGCGAGGCGGTGAACCAGTCCGTGCTCCATAAGGAAGTCGAGCGCGCGGTAGACCGCCATCGGCGCAATTTTTCCTCCATCGCCATTGAGAGTGGCGAGGATGTCGTAAGCGCCGATGGGCGCGTGGCTGGCCCACACCGCCGCAAACACGCGCCGGCGAATGTCCGTCAGCCGTGCGCCGTGTTTCTCGCAGACAGTCTCGGCCGTGCGCAGCGCATCGGCCGCGCACCGGCTATGGTCGTGGTGCGGGTCTGGAAAGGCCTGGGGGCGGGACGCCGTTTTACGGGGACGAGTTGCCATTTGCGCTGTAAGAATTAATGTTATAACGTAACATAAATAAGCGGTTCGGTCCGATCAAGGGTTCGCTGTGAGACGTGTTCTTTTCTTTATAACCGCGCTTCTGGCCGCCGCGCCGGCCCTGGCCGAGGCTCCGATGGTGGTTGCATCCGTGCGGCCGGTGCAGGCCATTGCCGCCGAAATCATGAAAGGCGTCGGGACGCCGCAGATTCTTCTCGGCAATGCCGCATCGCTTCACGCCCATGCGCTCAAACCTTCCGAAGCGCGGCTGCTCTCTCAGGCCAAGGTCGTCTTTTGGGTTGGCCCCTCCCTGGAAGTCTTTTTGACCAAACCGCTCGCCGCTTTGGCCGGTAAAGCGCGGGTCGTGAGTCTTATGGATGTGCCCGGTCTCGAAGTCCTTTCGTCCCGCGCCGGCGGTGTATGGGAACAGGCCGAAGCGCCTCATGAAGCGTCCTTACCCGACGGGCACATCTGGCTTTCACCGCCCAACGCCGTTGCGATGGCCAACGCTATGGCGGACGCCCTCGCTGTGGCCGACCCTGTGAACGCGACGGAATATTGGGCCAACGCGGAGAGATTTTCCCGCGAAGCCATGGCGTTGGACCGCGATTTGCACATCCGCCTCGCGCCCGTGCGTACGAAACCCTTCCTGGTGTTTCACGACGCGTACCAGTATTTTGAGGTGCGCTATCGGCTGGCGGCGCTGGGCAGCGTCAGTGTCACGCCCGACCAGCCGCCGAGCGCGCGGCGTCTCGCCGCGATCCAGGAAAGACTGCGTGAGGCCCAGGCCGTGTGCATTTTTTCGGAACCGCAATTCGAGCCTCGCCTCGTGCAGATGCTCGTGGAAGGGTCCGGCGCGCACTCCGGCATCCTTGATCCGGAAGGCACGTCGCTGAAGGACGGTCCCAATCTTTACTTCACGCTGCTGCGCGGCCTCGCCGATGAACTTCTACGGTGTCTGGGATGACATGGCGTAGCCGGTTCCTCGGATGGGTGACGCCGATCCTGCTGCTCGCGCAGCTGGCTCTGGCCGTCCATCAGCTCGAACACCGGATCGCCCCCGACGCACAGACGGTCGCGCACGAATGCGTTCTCTGTAATGTCGTCGCCGGCGCCGCGCCGCCGCCCGAACCCTTCGTCATTCTTCCGCCGGACTTCGGTCCGGCTCTTCCCATTGCGTTCGTCGCCGATGCCGTTTGCTGTGACCACGTCGACACGCATTTCCGTTCACGCGCGCCGCCCCACTTCGTTGCTGTCTGATCGTTAGCACGGGCTCTCGCCCGCTTTAGCTCACTTACAAGCAACGGAGTTCTTTCATGCGTCGCCAGCATTTTGGCGTCGCGGTGTCGTTCATAGCGGCCGCGACAAGTTTGATCCCTATTTCCGCGTATGCCGCCGGATCGGCGGCGGATACCAACACGCTTCACGTCGACGAAATCATCATCACCGCCTCGCCGCTCGGCCGCGACCGTTTCGACGTCGTGCAAGGCACCAGCGTTCTTACCGGCGATGAACTCGCCGCTGCCCTCAAACCTTCCATTGGCGAAACGCTTGCCAGCGAACCGGGCGTCACCTCGACCTTTTTCGGCCCCTACGCCAGCCGTCCCGTCCTTCGCGGCTTTGACGGTGACCGCATTCGAATTCTGTTCGACGGGATTGGCGCTATCGATGCTTCATCCGTCAGCCCCGATCATCAAACGGCGGGTGATGCGCTCGGCGCCGAGCGCATCGAGGTCCTGCGTGGCCCCGCAACCCTCCTCTACGGCAGTTCGGCCATCGGCGGCGTGGTCAATATCATCGACGGCCGAATTCCCGCCGAGGTGCCCGCCAACGGCTATCATGGCCATCTTATGGGCGGATACGGCTCCAACGCCGACGAAAAGTTTGTCAGCGGCGGAACCGACGTCGATGTGGCGAGCGGTCTTATGCTGCACGCCGATGCGGGGTGGCGAAAGACCGGCGATTACAAAATCCCCGGCTTCGCGAGTCCGGAGGCGCAAGCGGAAGGGATTGAAGGCCGCGTGCGGAATTCCGACGGACGTACCACGCACGGTACAGGCGGGGCGTCCTATGTATATGAAAACGGCGTGCTGGGCGCGGCTGTGGAGCGTTTCACCTCGAACTATGGTTCGCCCGCCGAGGAAGACGTTCGTCTTGATCTCAAACAGACGCGCGTGGACCTCAAAGGCGAAATGCACGATCTCGACGGGTTTATTGCGTCCGTTCGCGCGCGCGGCGCCTATGGCGATTATCAACACCAGGAAATCGAAGGCGGCGCTGTCGGTACGACGTTCACCAATCAAGGTTGGGAAGGCCGTATTGATGCCGTGCATGCGCCTTTAGGCGCAATTACAGGCACATTCGGCGTCCAGTATCGCAACCGCGACTTCGCCGCCATCGGCGAGGAGGCGTTCACGCCCGCCTCGAAGACCCGCCAATTCGCGGGTTTCCTGCTGGAGAGCGCCGCGATCGGCGAACTCAAGTTCGAAGCCGGCGCGCGCGTCGAAGGCGCGCGCATCTCACTCGAGGACAATACCCGCCGTGCGTTCACGTCAGGCGCGTTCTCCGGCAGTGCGGCGTATGAATTCGCCGCGCAGACACTCGTGGGCGTGACGGCTTCATGGACACAACGCGCGCCGACCGCCGAAGAGTTGTTCTCGGAAGGACCGCACCTCGCAACCAATCAATTCGAGCGCGGTAATCCCGATTTGCGTCAGGAGCACGCGACAAACCTCGAAATGACGTTCAAACATAATGCAGGACCTCTCACCGGGTCGGTTGCGCTCTATCGGACCTGGTTCGAACACTACATCTTCGCCGATGAAACGGGCGAGGAAGAGGACGGTCTGCCTGTCTTTGCGTTCTCCGCCACCAAGGCGCGCTTTACAGGGCTTGAGTCCGAGGTTGCTCTCAGCGTCCTTCAGGACGCCAGCTATGCGTTGAGTTTTGACGCCGGCCTCGATCTTGTCCGCGCAACGAATGCCGCGACGAACGAGCCGTTGCCCCGGACTCCGCCGCTCCGCTATCGGTTCGGTACCGACATGCGCTGGACAATCGTCGAGGCGCGCCTCGAAATCGTTGGCGCAGCAAGTCAAAACCGGATATCGCCGCTGGAGACCGCGACCAAAGGCTATACGTTTGTGAATGCCCGTCTCGGCGTCAGTCCGTTTGCGGATAGCGACATTCAGATCGTCCTGCAGGCGCAAAACCTGACCGATGCGGCAGCGCGGCCGCATACATCTTTTCTCAAGGATGTCGCTCCGATGCCGGGACGGGATGTTCGTTTGTACGTGAGGGCGAGCTTCTAGCGTCCTATTCGGCGGCGACGGGCTGTCCCGCGCGCACCACCATTCCGCGGCGGCCGGTTTCCAGACGCATGGCCTGGCCGTCGCGGGTCGTGGTGAGGCAATGATCTGGGCCTTCGCCGACCGCCCGCAGACGCCGCGCGAGTTCCACCGCCGTGAAGTCTTCCGGCAGGTGGCAAAGGGCATCGAAGTGCTTTCGCGTTCGGCGATGCCCCGACCAGACGTCGCCGGAATAGGAGAGCGGCGTATGGACATCGGCCAGGCGCGGCGCCACGCGTTCGAGCACGTGCATCAACACAACGAGGGTGTGCGTATCGAGCGCCAGGCGGTCCCAGCGCGCATCGATGGGGAAGCGTTCGACAACGCAAATGGCGCCGGAGTCCACGGTAGGCGCCATTTCGTGCAGCGTTACGCCAAACTCGCGCGCGCCTTCATAAAGGGCGAACACCGACGGAAAGATGCCGGGGTAATTGGGTGGACCGGGGTGTAGGTTGTAGGCGGGCGAGCTCAATGACGCCAGCACGCGCCGCGGCACGATGACGCTCGAGCCGACCGACAGGATCCGGCTCCCGTCGGGGTCGTTCGCCAGTTCGGCTTCCAGGTCCGCCAGGGTCCAGGCAAAGCTCAAGGCAAGCCCCGGCGCCGCGCGCCGGAGCGCTTCGGTGAGGGGTTCCTCGAACTCCCGTTGTGTCATCAGGATCAAGCGGCTCACGCTCACAATCCTCATATGCGATTCAAAGACTTGAAACGTCTTACCCCAGGGCCTATTACACCATGGTAAACAGGACCGAATTAGTCCGACATTCGGCTTGGGAGGCCTGCGAGGGCCAAAAAAATGCTTAAAGTCAATAAGTTAACTGACTATGCGACCGTTGTGCTGATCACCATCGCCCGCAGCGATATGGTGCGGTCCAGCCAACATATTTCGGAAAATACCGGGATTCCCATGCCGACGGTCGCCAAATTGATGAAAAGCCTGAACAAGGCTGGCCTCGTGAGGTCCCAGCGGGGGGCGTCGGGCGGTTATGTGCTGGGGAAAGTGTCGGCTGAAATCACGCTGGCCGATGTCATTCAGGCCGTCGAAGGTCCGATCGCGCTCACCGCCTGCGCCGATACCTCGGATGAGCATTGTAGCATTGAGGCCGTCTGCCCGGTGCAGGGACGTTGGAACCGCGTGAACGCCGCGGTCCGTGACGCGCTCAGTCAGGTGACGCTCGCCGACATGGTCGCCGATATGAATGGCTTTGGCCTGCCGCCGCGCGTGCCCGCGCCGGCCGCGCACGTGGTGGAGTAAGCCATGGCCGCCAAACAGGAAACCGCCGCCGCCGTCCGCGAAGTCGAGCAATACAAGTACGGCTTCGTCACCGACATTGAATCGGAGCTGGCGCCGAAAGGTCTTAGCGAAGACATCATCCGCTTTATTTCAGCCAAGAAGAACGAGCCGGACTGGATGCTCGAGGCGCGCCTTAAGGCCTACCGTTATTGGCTGACGCTCGCCGACGAAGAGCCGGCGTGGGCGAAGCTCACCTATCCGAAAATCGATTATCAGGCTTCTTATTACTACGCCGCGCCGAAGCAGAAATTGGCGAGCATGGATGAGGTCGATCCGAAGTTGCTCGAGACGTACAAGAAGCTTGGTATACCGCTGGCCGAGCAGGCGGTGCTCGCGGGCGTCGCGGTCGATGCCGTGTTCGACAGCGTCTCGGTCGCGACCACCTACAAGAAAAAACTCGAAGAGATGGGCGTGATCTTCATGCCGATCTCGGAAGCCGTGCATTCACACCCGGAGCTCGTGAAGAAGTATCTCGGCTCGGTCGTGCCTTACACCGACAACTTCTTTGCCGCGCTCAACGCGGCGGTCTTCACGGACGGTTCGTTCGTCTACATCCCCAAGGGCCTGCGTTGCCCGATGGAACTATCCACCTACTTCCGCATCAACGAGAAGAACACCGGCCAGTTCGAGCGTACGCTCATCATCGCCGACGAGGGCGCTTATGTGAGCTATCTCGAAGGCTGCACTGCGCCGCAACGCGACGAAAATCAGTTGCACGCGGCCGTCGTCGAACTCATCACCCTCGATGACGCCGAGATCAAATATTCCACGGTGCAAAATTGGTATCCGGGAGATGCTGAGGGCAAGGGCGGTATCTACAACTTCGTCACCAAGCGCGGCGCTTGCCGCGGCAAGAACTCGAAGATCATGTGGACCCAGGTCGAGACCGGTTCAGCCATCACCTGGAAATACCCAAGCTGCATCCTGCAAGGCGACAACTCAGTTGGCGAGTTTTACTCCGTCGCTATCACCAACAACCACCAGCAGGCCGACACCGGCACCAAGATGATCCATCTTGGGGCCAACACGCGCTCGAAGATCATCTCGAAGGGCATCTCCGCCGGGAAGGCGGAAAATACGTACCGCGGCCTCGTGCGTATGGGCCCCAAGGCCGACGGCGCGCGCAACTACACCCAGTGCGACAGCCTCCTCATCGGCGACAAGTGCGGCGCTCATACCGTGCCCTACATCGAAAGCCGCAATCCGACGGCTCAGACCGAACACGAGGCAACCACCTCCAAGATCAGCGAGGACCAGCTCTTTTATTGCCAGCAGCGCGGTATGACGGAAGAAGAGGCGGTATCGCTCATCGTCAACGGTTTTTGCCGCGAGGTGCTGCAAACGCTTCCCATGGAATTCGCCGTCGAGGCCCAAAAGCTTGTCGGCATCAGCTTAGAAGGCAGTGTCGGCTAATGGCCCTTCTCGAAATCAAGAACCTTCACGTCTCGGTCGCCGGCAAGAAGATCCTCAACGGGATCTCGCTCGCCCTGAACGCGGGTGAAGTGCACGCCATCATGGGCCCGAACGGCACCGGCAAAAGCACGTTGTCCAACGTGATCGCGGGCCGCGATGGCTACGAGGTCACCGAAGGGCAGGTCTTGCTCGACGGTAAGGACGTGCTGGCGATGGCCGCGGACGAACGCGCCCGCGCCGGCGTGTTTCTCGCGTTCCAGTATCCGGTGGAGATCCCGGGCGTTACGACATCCGCGTTCCTCAAGACCGCGATCAACGCCAAACGCCGGGCTGAAGGCAAACCCGAGATCGACGCCATGGAGTTCCTGAAGCTCGTGAAAGCGAAGCAGAAAGTGCTCGGCATGCCGGACGACATGATCAAGCGCCATCTTAACGTGGGTTTCTCTGGCGGCGAGAAGAAGCGCGCTGAGGTGCTGCAGATGACGCTGCTCGAGCCGCGCGTCGCCATCCTCGATGAAACCGATTCCGGTCTCGACATCGATGCCCTGAAGATTGTTTCCGAAGGCGTCAATTCACTGCGCGGCCCGGAGCGCACGTTCCTCATCATCACGCACTACCAGCGCCTCTTGAACTACGTCGTGCCGGATCATGTGCACGTGCTTGTGGGCGGCAAGGTCGTGGCCAGCGGCGGCAAGGAACTGGCCGAGCAACTCGAAGCGGAAGGATATGCGCGCTACCTCAGCGCGGCTTAAGCCATGAAGCAATCGGCTCTCCTCGATCACCCTTTTGGCGAACGCTACGCCGCGGCGCTGCCGGCGGCCGATTCCGCGCGCCGCGAAGCACGCGAGGCGCTTGCGCTCGAAGGTTTGCCGGGCCCGAAGCGCGAGGAATGGCGTTTCACGCCGTTGCGGCGGCTGGCGAAAATCCCGTTCATTCCGGCCGCAGCGGCCGACGATATTGATGTGCGGGATATCCCCGTCGATGTGCCGCGTTTCGCGGGCGCCATTCGCGTCGTTCTGGTGAATGGCGTTTATCGCGCGGACCTATCTGATAGCGTCGCCGAAGCCGGCCTGACAATCGTTGAAGCCAAAACGCCGGATCACAACGTCGATGCCCCGCTCGCGATCCTGAATGCCGCCTATATGAGCGGCGGCGTGAACATCGCGGCGCGCGGCGTTGTCGCAACGCCCATCCATCTCGTTTCCATCGGCGCCGCCGGCGCGGAACCCGCGGCGTTTCATCCGCGTATCGCGATCACCGTGGCGCCCGCCGCCAAGCTCACGATCCTTGAGACCCATCATGGTCTGCCGGGTCAGCCTTATTTCTCGAACCCGGTCACCACGATTTCGGTGGGCACCGCCGGTGTGTTGCGCCGCTACGTCCTGGTGCGGGAAGACAGCGAGGCGTTTCACCTCGCCACGACGCTCGCCGATGTCGCGGCGGACGCGAAGTTCGACGCCTTCCATCTCGGCCTCGGCGGCGCGCTCGTGCGTCAGGAAATCAGTGTCGATTTCGTGGGGGAAGGGGCCGCGGTGCGCCTCAACGGCGCCTATGCGCTGACGGACCGCGCGCACCATGATTTTACGACCTTCATGAACCACGACATGCCGGGCTGCGCCTCCAGCCAGGTTTTCAAGGGCGTGGTCGACGGCGAATCGCGCGGCGTCTATCAGGGCCGCGTCCTGGTCGCGCGGCATGCGCAGAAGACCGACGGCCAGCAGCTTCACAAAGCGCTGTTCCTGTCGCGCGGCTCCCAGATCGATTGCAAACCCGAACTCGAGATCTACGCCGACGATGTGAAGTGCGCGCACGGCGCCACCACCGGCGAACTGGATCCGGACCACCTGTTCTATCTCGCCGCGCGTGGGATCGACCCTCAAGCGGCGCGCCTTCTCCTGGTGCAGGGTTTCCTCGCCGATGCGCTGGAGAATGTCGACGATGCGGTCGTACACGATATTCTGTTGGCTGAGATTTCGGGCTGGTTGATGCGAAAGGCGTCCGCATGAGCCCGCATCCGGCAAAGAAGCTCGCTCCGGCGTTCGATGTCGCCAAGGTCCGCGCCGACTTCCCGATCCTGTCGCGCAACGTGCACGGCAAGCCGCTCGTGTTCCTCGACAGCGCCGCGTCGGCCCAGAAGCCGCGCCAGGTCATCGAGGCCATCACGAAAGTCTATAGCGACGAATACGCCAACGTGCACCGCGGCGCATATTATTTGAGCGAAACCGCGACCGCCAACTACGAAGCCGCGCGCGAGAAGGTGCGCGGTTTCATCAATGCGAAGAGTGTTTCAGAGATCGTTTTCACGAAGGGCGCGACCGAGGCCATCAACCTGGTCGCGTCGGCCTATGGGCGGGCCTTCATCAAGGCCGGCGACGAAGTCGTGATCACCGCCGTCGAGCACCATTCCAATATCGTGCCGTGGCAGCTTCTGCGGGATGCGACGGGCTGCGTCCTGCGTGTCGTGCCGGTGACTCCCGACGGCAGCGTCGATGTCGCCGCATTCGCCAAGGTCATAGGACCGAAGACCAAACTGGTCGCGATCGCTCATGTGTCCAATGTGCTTGGGACCGTGCTGCCGGTCCGCGAGATCGCCAGCCTCGCGCACGCGGTCGGCGCCAAGATCATGCTCGACGGCTGCCAGGGGATCGTTCACCGCCATGTGGACGTCCAGGATCTCGGCTGCGATTTCTATGTTTTCTCAGGCCATAAGCTTTATGGCCCCACCGGTATTGGCGTCCTATGGGCGCGCGCCGCGGTGCTCGATGCCATGCCGCCCTATCAGGGCGGCGGCGACATGATCGATACCGTTACGTTCGCCAAGACCACGTGGGCGCCCGCGCCCGCGAAGTTCGAGGCCGGTACGCCGCCCATCGCCCAGGCCATCGGACTCGGCGCCGCGATCGATTATTTGAATAGCATCGACCGCGCCGCCGCCGCGGACCATGAAGACGCTCTGCTCCGCTATGCGATGACGCGCCTTGCGCAGGTCCCCGGTATTCGTCTTATCGGCACGGCCGCTCACAAAGCCGCAGTGCAGTCCTTTGTCATGGACGGCGCTCATCCCCACGACCTCGCGACGGTCCTCGATCGTCACGGCGTTTGCGTGCGCGCCGGTCATCACTGCGCGCAGCCTCTGATGGAAATCCTCGGCGTGACCGCGACAACGCGCGCTTCGTTTGGGATCTACAACACCATGGACGAGGTCGATGCGCTGGTGCATGCGCTGACCCGCGCGCGGGAGGTGCTGCTGTGAACGTAGCGCCCCTCAACGACGATCTGCGCTCACTTTATCAGGAAGTGATCCTCGATCACGCCAAGCATCCGCGTAATGCACGTGAGGTCGAGCAGCACACCTGCAAGGCGCAAGGCAACAATCCCATGTGCGGCGACCGCGTCACGGTCACGGCGCAGGTCTCGGACGACGGCCGTCTAAAGGACATCGGCTTTGAAGGCAAAGGCTGCGCGATCTCTATCGCGTCGGCCTCCATGATGACCGAAGCCCTGACCGGGCAAACCATCGCAGCGGCGCGTCAACTGTTCGACGCGGTGCACGACTTGTGCACCGGTAAGATCGACGCCGATGCCGCCAAGGCGAAACTTCCGGAAGCCTCCGAGAGTGTCGACAAACTCGCCTCATTGTCCGGCGTGCGGCAGTTCCCCGTGCGGGTGAAATGCGCGACCTTGCCGTGGCATGCATTGATGTCGTGCCTCGACGGTAAAGGCCAGACGACGACCACAGAGAAATGATGATGCACGACGAACCACACGACCATAAGCCGCCCGCACCGCCGAAGGACGATACGCCTGCGACCGAGGACATGCGCGCCTACGATCCGTATTTCGGCGGAGGCGACGATCCCCCCAAGGAAGGAACGACGGTCCGCGCCGGCGCGCCGAAGGATCCCGCGCTCCCCGTCGCGACCGAGGAAGCCGTCGTCGAAGCTCTGCGCGCCGTTTATGACCCGGAAATTCCGGTCAATATCTACGACCTCGGCCTTATCTACGATCTGAAGATCGACGAGAAGGGCGATGCCGTCGTCACAATGACCCTGACCGCCCCGGCCTGTCCGGTGGCGGGTTCCATGCCCAAGGAAGTCGCCGAGCGCGTTTCGGCCGTCGAGGGCATCGGTGAGGTCGATGTGGTGCTCACCTGGGATCCGCCCTGGACGCCGGCCAATATGTCCGAGGTCGCCAAAGTCGCACTCGACATGTTCTAGAA
Organism: Rhodospirillaceae bacterium; assembly: GCA_041906145.1. GTDB lineage: Bacteria > Pseudomonadota > Alphaproteobacteria > Rhodospirillales > Rhodospirillaceae > SHVO01. The sequence goes on from JAYRJU010000002.1 coordinate 492,517, forward strand.
ATGAGACGAATGCCTCTTATATTAGGTCCGTCATGAGTACAGCACAGACGATTGAACCCAAGGCCAAGCGCTCTTTACCGCCGCCCATCCGAATTACGGATGCGGCCGCCAAGCGCATCAACGAGGTCGTCGCCAAGGCGACGAAGCCGGTTTTGGGCGTGCGCGTTGGCGTCAGCAACAAGGGCTGCTCGGGCAAGTCCTACGTCGTCGAATACGCCGAGGATGTGCGCAAGTTCGAGGACGTGGTCGAACACAACGGCGCCAAGGTGTTTATCGACCCCAAGGCCGTCATGTACCTGCTCGGCAGCGAACTCGACTACCGGGAAAGCAAAATGGAAAGTGGGTTTGTCTTCACGAACCCGAACGAAAAGGGCCGGTGTGGCTGCGGCGAAAGCTTTTCGATCTAACGCTGAAAAGGAGGAATGCGCCGTTAACGCATTCCCATGACCTTCATCAGGCGCTTGTCGACTTCCGCTAGCAACATCACCGGATGAACCGGTTTGTAGAGCATCGCCACGCGGCCCGTTTGGAAGTCCGGATCGTCGTCGACAAGATCCTCGACTTTGTCCGGCTGACCGGTCACGAGAATGGTCGCGATTCCCGGCGCCTTGTCCTGCAATACCTGGCGCAGTTCAAGCCCACCCATCACCGGCATCATCACGTCGATGATGGCAAGATCGATGGAACTTGCTCTGATAACCTTGAGCGCTTCTTCGCCGTCCCCGGCTTGCATCACATCGTAGCCACGATGGCGTAAGAGTTCGGTATACGACTCCCGCACCATCACGTTGTCATCGACAACGAGAATGCGACCTAACACGATGATCCCCCGTCTTTCTGTCCTCACGACCCCAAGGTCAAAAGGATAGTCGCGAGGCCTATTTACTTCAACGTTTTCGCCTGCAACTCTGCGGTGATAATGTCGCTACAAGCTTGAAGCGAATGCATATTCGCACCACGCATTTACCGAGCACCCCCTATGGAAAGCGTCGTCACGGTTCTTCTTGGCATATCAATGGTGGCGGTGTTTGCCGTCCTTGCGACCGGCCTTGTCGCCTTTATCGCGGGCGGCGAATTCAATCGCAAATACGCCAATAAATTAATGCGCTTACGCGTCGCTACACAGGCTGTGGCTGTGGCGCTTTTGTTGATTTTGTTGCTGCTGAGGACTTTCGGTCACACCGGCGGCTGACAAAATGCCCGCCACCCGCGCATAACCCCTGCGGTTTAGCCGGCGCGCTCCGCGCTAGTCCGCGCGCGCCGCGCTAGGCAAGGCTCGGACGTTCCGGCCGGTACACTACTTTGTTCGCGCCTTCGAAATTCTCGATCTGCTGCGTGAGGTCGCGGCGGCGATTGCGTGTGGCCTGCACCAGCGCCGGCGTGATGCCCGCGTTGCCGATCGCGTTGGTCGCGATCAAATCCTGCACGCGGTCGAGGAAGGATTTGTGGGTCAGCGCTTCGGCCATATCGGCGCAGAACGATATGAAGTGCGAAAGGCGCACTGGACGCTGCGGCGACGGGTGATAGGCCGAGATCGCGTAAGAACCGGTCTTGCGGTCGCGGCGCTCCAGGATGGCGGCGCGGAGATAGGTCGGGAAGGCGCTAAACACGAACGCGGTCTGTGTGTCGTGTTCGACCACGAGGTCTTCGAGCGCGCCGATGATGTTCGCCGCCGCCTCCGAGACGATTGCATCGGTCACGTCTTCACCGGCGGCCAGCGCCTCCACTTGCTCGATGGCCGCATTGTCCTCACGGCTGGAGAAAATCTGCTCGCCGCCAATATGCAGCGATACCCAGTTCTCCGGATTGTAGTCGAGTTCGTACTTCGACACCTTGCGGCGCCACATGTTTTCCCAATCGAAGGATCCGGCGTCTTGCAGGATGTTCGGGTCGCGGCGGATTTCCTCCACCACCACGGCGGCCATGCGCATGGTGCCGGGGATGTTCTGGCCCCGCACGATCGCCATAACCGTACTGATTTTCGTCTTCACCGGGATCGTGATGCGGTTCGAGCGCAGCGTCAGGACGGGGATGTCACGCTGGCCTTCTTCGTCCAGAGCGCCGAACGAGTGGACGACCGATTTCTCCCGGAAAAGCGTAAGTGTGCCGATCTCAACCATGCCTATGCCATTCACTCCGGGCTACGCCGCGTACTCTTTGAAAGGACTATATTTTATCGAAAGGGGCGCAGAAAGGCATTTCAACTCCCGCGCGTGGATTATTCCGCGCTGAGACGTTGGGGCTGCAAGGCGGCGGCCTGCTCGCTGGCAAGCGCGACGAGGCGTCCGATCAAGGCGGTGATATCGTTCTTAAGCACGGCGAACCCTGGACGGGGCTCAAGAGTCGCTTCGTCCATATAGAGGTTCCGGTTGATCTCCAGCTGCAGCACATGGGTGCCATTACCGGGATCCCCGTAGTGTTGCGTGGTGAAACCGCCGGCGTAAGGGTTGTTGCGTGTGACGCGGTAGTGGCGTTGCGACAGGAAGGCTTCGACGCCGTCGGTGACGGCTGGCGCGCAGGACAATCCGGTCCTGTCGCCAAGCACCATATCGATGGTGCGAGGATCGCCCACCGCCGCCACGGGCAGACCTGTCGAGGGCATCGAATGGCAGTCGATGAGGATGCAAAAGCCGAACTGCGCCCGCGCCCGCGCGATCAAACCGGCGAGCGCGCGGTGATAGGGTCGGTAAACCGCCTCGATCCGCTGTTCGGCGTCTTGGAAGGTCAGTTTCGCGCGATAAATCTCGCGGCGTGTTGCGACGATGCGCGGGATCGTTCCCAAACCCGCTCCCACCCGGATCGACGTCGTATTGGCGAAGGGCGGAAGAGCGTCGTTGAACATCTCCGGATCGAGCTCATAGGGTTCGCGGTTGACGTCCAGATAGGCGCGCGGATACAGCGCCCGCACCAGGGGCGCGCCGAACCCCGGCGTGCCGGCGAAAAGCTGGTCGACGTAGCAGTCTTCCGAGCGCCGCAGCATCGCGAGATCGAGCGGCGACGACGCCACGAACTCCGGCGGATAGAACGCGCCGGAATGCGGCGAAGCGAACACCAAGGGGACGCTGTGCCGGGCAGGCTCCAGGACCTCAATAGGGCTCGCGGGCGTGGATTCGGCTAGGGACACAGGGCGGTAAAGGGGCTGTAAGGGGCTGGAAACCATGGATTGTAAGGCTATCTATCGGGCCCATTCCAGCCTTTCCGCCCAAATGCATGGACGGGGCGTTGCGCGTCCTAAGAGGCCTTGCACTTCCTAAAACTTGCCTATAAACAACGCCCTCCAACCCTGACCGGCCTTCAGCGTAGTGCCCTGGTTTGGTTGGAGAAATTTTCGAGACGTGGCCGCAATCCGGCCGCGGATACGAAGAAGATGGGCGATTGGCACAGCGGTAGCGCGTTCCCTTGACATGGGAAAGGTCACAGGTTCGATCCCTGTATCGCCCACCATTCTTCTTAAATTCGCGCCGCGAATTTAAGAGTGGTCCCCCCGGACGGGCGGACAGGCAAACTCCGGTCGAGATTTTTCCTTCGAAACGATTCAGCTACCGCGCGGCGAAAATCTCGCCGAGCGACAAATCGCGTTCGCAATCCAAGAAGCGGGCGATCGTTTCGGTCTCGCGCACCAAATTGTCGTCATAGTCGAAGATCAACACCTCGACGGAGGTGGGCAGCGAATCTTGCGTGCGGCTTGGGTATTCCGTGGCTCGAAGTGCTCTCATGGCGCTCCTCCTTGATGGCGAGGATGTTGCCTGCGCACACCCGCAACCGCTAGGCGCACCAACGGATAGTCCTGTTGTGCAATGGTATAAACGTGAAAATACCTGCTGGGCGTGGCCTTGCATGATTTGCGGGTGTGGATGAACCTTTCGGCCCACTCCCGGCTGTTCAGATTCCCGACACCTCGCGGCGCGATTGCGCCTCCTCAATTCTGAGCTTTTTTACAGCGACGCGTGTTCAAGCCCCTTAAATGCGCGACTTTGAGTGGTGGCACGCTTCTTGCTGTCTAGAACGCGCATTTAACCCGCGTTCATTTCGGCGCGGGGTTTCGGAGAAGAACTATGTTGCGTCAGCTTTTTCAATTGAAGCGTTTACTCACCTTGGCCGCGGCGCTGGCGGCCGTCGTGACGGTCTCGCTGCCCGCTTCGGCCGCGGTCATTCAACAGACCTCCTTCGGCATTTCCGGCGCTTTCAACATTCCCTCGGGTTCGCACCTCGGCAATACGGACTCGATTTCCATCGCCAACGGCGGCGCCATCATCGTCACGGCGGCGGATACGTTTGATCTGGCCGGCATCGTCAATTGGGGACAGATGGGCACGCTGAAGAACATTCCCAGCCTGACCGCCTTCACGCCGATCATGGGTTACCTGACTTTATCCAGCGGTGTGTCCCTTGATCTCAACGAGCTGAACATCGTCAGCCGCACCGGTCCGACGCCGGGTTTCCTCAACCTCTTTGGGCGCGGCATCCTGCATGCCCCGGGCTTCGACGCCACGGAAGCGCTGTTCAGCTGGAGCGGCACCACCACCGACAACATGAGCTTCACTTTCTCGGTGCACACCTCGGCGGTGCCGGAGCCGCTGCCGGTGGCCCTGATGGGCCTTGGCTTGTTCGCCGTTGTCTGGATGCGCCGTCGTCAGCTCACCCAGAGCCTCTAAGTTAAAACGGTTTTATGTAGGAAATCCGCCGCAGTCGATCGCGGCGGATTTTTCATGTCCGGATGGTCTGCACGATCTCGCCCATCAGATCGTGCAAATTCTCGCGGTGACCGGTGCGTCCCGCCGGCGCGCTGTCGTCCGATGTCATCGCCACCGTCAGACCGAGCGCGGGCGCGATGTACAGCATCTGGCCGCCGAAGCCCCAGGCGTACGGCACCGTCTGCCCGCCGATCTCACGCACGAACCAGCCGTAGCCATATCCATCTCCGGTGAAGCGCGAATTCGTGCGCGGCGCCCAGGAGTTTTCGATCCATGCCGGCGAAATGAGCTGTTGTCCGTTCCTCGCCCTGCCGCGGTTGCGGAACAGCTCGCCGAACGCCAGCAATGACCTGGCGCTCATCGCCATCTGATTGCCGCCCATGTAGATCCCTTGCGGATCGCGCTGCCAGTCGCCAATGACAAAACCCTCCTGAGGCCCCAGCCAGGCGCGCGCGAGCTCCAAAGTCGAGCGTTTGCCGACCCGCGTCAGGATCGCCGACAGCAGATGGGACGATCCGGTGGAATACAGCATCGCGCCGCCGGGCTCGTCGTCGAAGGGTTGTGCCAGCGCGGTCCGCACCCAGTTGCTGCTTTGCACCCAGCGCCCGTAATTGGCGCCCGATGTGCGCGCGAGTCCGGCCTGCATGGAGAGAAGATTGCCGACTGTTATGTTGGAGAGCCGCGCATCCGGTTGAGCCGGCAAATCGGTTTCCAAAAGCGGCGCGATCGGCTGATCCACGCCGGACAGCAGGCCTTTGTCGATCGCGATGCCGACCAATGCAGCGACGATCGACTTGGAGGCCGACTTGATGTTGGTGGCGGCACCCACGCTATGACCGCGGAAACCGCGTTCGGCGATGATCTCGCCGCGATGTGCGATGACCACCGTCTTCAATGGCCGCAACGCGCCCGCGCGGTCCAGCACGGCGCCGAGCGATACGGCGCCGGCGCCCAGGGCGGTGCGCGGCAAGGTAAGGAGAAAAGCAAACGAGAGCGCTGTGCGTCGATCCATCGTCTTCGTCATGGCAAGGGTTGTGCATATTTTATGCATAACTGTGCGGTTTTCATGCCCATATTTTCGTTGAAAAACCGCAGTTACAATGGAAAGTATCGCGCCAAGACCGATGCGCAGAAAATACGCGGGGATGCATGGACTTCCGGCTGAGCGACGACCAATTGGCCTTTCAGGAAACGGCGCGGAAATTCTCGCGCGATGTCTTCACCCCCCACGCCGGGCGCTGGGACGAAGAAAAGCATTTCCCGGTCGATGAGCTGCGCGAAGCCGCCGCGCTCGGTTTCGGCGGTATGTATGTCTCGCCGGAATACGACGGTACGGGACTGGGCCGTCTCGACAGCGCGATCATCCTCGAGGAACTCGCCGCCGGTTGTACTTCCACCGCCGCCTATATCTCGATCCACAACATGGTCGCGGCGATGATCGACCGCTTCGGCGCGGACCCCTTGAAAAAGAAGTTCCTGCCCAAGCTCTGCTCCATGGAATGGTTCGCGAGCTATTGCCTCACCGAACCGTCGTCGGGTTCTGACGCGGCCTCGCTGCGCACCAAGGCGGTGCGCAACGGCGATCACTACATCCTCAATGGGTCAAAGGCGTTCATCTCCGGCGGCGGACGCGCGGACGTCTACGCCATCATGGTACGTACCGGCGACGACGGTCCGAAGGGCATCAGCTGCGTCCTCGTGGAAAACGGCACGCCGGGCCTGTCGTTCGGCGCCCAGGAAAAGAAGCTCGGCTGGAACAGTCAGCCCACCTCGGCCGTGATCCTCGAAGATTGCCGCGTGCCGGTCACCAACCGGCTCGGCGCGGAAGGCGAGGGGTTCAAGATTGCGATGGTCGGCCTCGATGGCGGGCGCATCAATATCGGCGCCTGTTCCCTCGGCGCGGCGCGCGCGACGCTGGAGATCGCCACCGACTACGTCCAGACCCGCACCCAGTTCAATCAGGCTCTCGCCGGTTTCCAATCGGTGCAGTTCAAGCTCGCCGACATGGCGACCGACCTGCACGCCGCGCGCCTTATGGTGCATGACGCAGCGATGCGTCTCGACGCCAAGGAACCTGACGCGACCAAGTATTGCGCCATGGCCAAGCGCTTCGCCAGTGATGTGGGTTTCGAGGTCTGCAACACGGCGCTGCAATTGCACGGCGGCTACGGATACCTGAAGGACTATCCAGTCGAGCGATTCCTGCGCGACGCGCGCGTGCATCAGATCCTCGAAGGCACGAACGAAATCATGCGTGTGATCGTCTCGCGTTATGTCCTGCAGAGCGGTGGCCGCGCATGAGCGAACCTGCCGGCGACGAAGTCCTGGTCCAGCGCAAAGGCGCTATCGGTCATATCCTTCTCAATCGTCCGAAGGCTCTCAACGCACTGACCCTCAACATGTGCGAGCTGATGACCGCGCAGCTCAAGGCATGGGCGAAGGATGATGCGGTGAAGGCCGTCGTCATTCGGGGCTCCGGTGAGAAGGCGTTTTGCGCGGGCGGCGACGTCGTGCGCCTGTACGAGGACGGTAAGGCCGGCCTCCCATATCCTTACGCGTTCTGGAGCACGGAATACCGGCTCAACACGCTCATCAAGCGCTACCCGAAACCGTACATCGCCCTCATCGACGGTATCGTCATGGGCGGCGGAGTTGGTGTGTCGGCGCATGGCGGCTACCGTGTCGCCACGGACAGGACGATGTTCGCCATGCCTGAAACCGGCATCGGCCTTTTTCCCGACGTGGGCGGCGGCTACTTCCTGCCGCGCCTGTCCGGATCGGCGGGTATGTATCTCGGCCTGACCGGGAAACGTTTGAAAGGCGCGGACTGCGTCGCGCTCGGCCTCGCCGAAGCCTTGGTGCCGCATGACCGCATGGACGAACTCGAAGCCAAGCTCGCGAGCGACGCCGCCAGTGACCTTGACGAGATCTCCTATCTTATCGCTCCGTTCGCCGAGCCGGTGAAGAACGCACCGGTCTCGACCGACCGTACGGCCATCAGCCGTCACTTCGATCTCGAATCCGTTGAAGCGATCATCGCTTCGCTCGAGAATGAGGGCGGTGAATGGGGCGCTGAACAGGCCAAGATCCTTCGCACCAAATCGCCGACGGCCATGAAGGTGACCTTCCGCCAGATCCGCGAAGGCGCGAACCTTTCTTTCGAAGACTGCATGAAGATGGAATGGCGCATCGCCAATCGCTGCGCCGTGGGCAAGGACTTCTACGAAGGCGTGCGCGCGCTGCTCATCGACAAGGATAATACGCCGCGCTGGTCGCCGGAGACCTTGGCGCAAGTCTCGGACGCCGACGTTGCGGCCTACTTCGCGCCGCTGCCCGGCAAAGAACTCGATCTTTCGAACATCCTTTAGACTTTTTTGGGAGAGCTCACATGGCGAATGTCGCATTCATCGGTCTCGGCAACATGGGCGGCCCTATGGCCCAGAATCAGATCAAGGCCGGTCACAGCGTGCGGGTGTTCGACCTTTCGCAGCCCGCTCTTGATGCCGCCAAAGGTGCCGGCGCGAGCGTCGGCGCGACGGCGGCCGAAGCGGCCAAGGACGCGGACTGCGTGATCACGATGCTGCCGGCCGGCGCTCACGTGCGTCAGACATATCTCAGCGGCGGCATCTTCGATGCGGCTAAGAAGGGCGCGATCTTCATCGATTGCTCGACCATCGACGTGCCGGCGGCGCGTGAAGTGATCAAGGCGGCCGAAGACAAGGGCTTCCTCATGGTCGACGCGCCGGTCTCCGGCGGCATTGCCGCGGCGGCGGCGGGCACCCTGACGTTCATGGTCGGCGGCGCCGATAAGGCTTTCGCGGCCGCGAAGCCGTTTCTCGAGCCCATGGGCAAGGTCATCGTCCATGCCGGCCCGGCGGGCAACGGCCAAGTCGCCAAGGTTTGTAACAACATGCTGCTCGGCATTTCGATGATTGGCACCTGCGAAGCCTTCAAGCTCGCCGAGCGCCTGGGTCTCGATGCCCAGGTCCTGTTCGACATCAGTTCGAAGGCGTCGGGCCAGTGCTGGTCCATGACGTCCTATTGCCCGGTCCCGGGGCCGGTGCCGACGTCTCCCGCCAACCGCGATTACAAGCCGGGTTTCGCGGCGGCGATGATGCTGAAGGACCTGAAGCTCAGCCAAGACGCCGCCGGCGCGGCCAATATGACCACGCCCATTGGTAAAGCGGCCACGGAGCTCTACGAAAAGTTCGTGAAAGACGGTAATGGCAACGTCGACTTTTCGGGTATTATCCGCGCGCTCTAGGTCTTCCAGTTTCTAGAAAAGCATCCGCGTGGTTCTTTCCCTCTTCAAAAGCTATATGGCGAGACGGCGGCGCGACGCCATGCGCGCGCGCACGCCTCACCGCCAAGTCGACGATCATTTCGCCGAATTGCCGAATTCGCCGACAGGTCTGGCCGGCGAACTCGCCGCCGCGCTGCTCGCAAAAAAAAGCCTCGATACGACCAAGCAGGTCAGCGTTCCGTTCCCGGAGGAGTATTTCACCGGCCGGCCGGTCGACGCCGAGGGGCGGGAAACGCTGCAGATCTACGAACAAAAGCTTCAGCGCTTCCGCGAACAGCTCGTTCACCGCAACACGATCTTCACCATATCGGTAGCCCGGGGCGTGTCGGTCTGGATCACGTCCATCCACACCTTGATGCACCCGGAATTGCGGCCGAAGGGGCAGGATCTGTGGGCGCGGTTGATGCGCGGCGAACCGGAGCTCGAAGGCGCCTATTTCATGATGCTTCGCCGCGATATCACCGACGTGGAACGCGAATATATGAAGTTCCGTCCGTCGGTTTTCCTTGAAGGCGGTCCCACGCCGTAAGCCCGCCAAGGGCCCCTGGTATATACCTTTGAGCACGGCCCTTACCCCTATGATTGATGGGAAAGGACGGGGGCTGTCCGTAGGGTACGGCGAATAACCAACGCCGAGCAGCAGTCATGGGCAAGCCGCAACCAAAGCCAGTTCCCGAACGCCGCCGCACGGCGCTTCGCAGCCAGGTTCAAGCCTGGTTCGAAGCGCTGCGGGCGCATATCGGTGAAATCGAGGGCGCCGAAGCCCTGGCGAATCGCATTCAGGGCTGGTCGAAGCCCGAAGACATCATGCGCGCCTATCCCGTGCTGGTGCCGCTGTTCCTCGACATTGTATGGCGTTCACGCAAGACCGAGCCATTCGCGGAACTCCTGCGGACGGAAAGCGGCGCGGTGGCCGAGAAGCCGACCGATGTCCTCGCTCTGTCGCAGAAGCCCTTTGACGACATTGTGATGGCGCATCTGTTCGGCACCGCGCGCCTCATCTGCGAGCGCTTGCAAAAGGAGTGGATCGAAAAAGAGCGCGAGAAACGCCGCAATCCCCTCTCCAAGGTCCCGCTCCTCGGGGCGCTGTTCCCGCCGCCGAAAACAGATCTTCTGTTGGCCGACTATCCGCAGAAGGGGTCGTACGAAGCGCTGAAGCCGTTCCTAAATCGGCGCGGGCAATTCGCGCTTGTTGAATCCTTGGCGACTCTTCCCACCCGTACGGTGGCTGCGTTGGGCGCCGTCGTCGGCGCCCTCGAATCGCCCGTTACGATCCGCGCGCTCGGCGAACTTAATAAATCCGACTTCAAGATCGTGATTGAGATGGCCGAGGCCTATGTCCAAGGCGTGAACGGGGCGCCGGCCGAAGGCACAAGCGCGCCGGAGATCGCCGCGCCGCTCGCGCAGGCGCTTTCGCATATGATCGCCGCTGGCCCTGATTTCCTGGCGCTTGCCCTCGCCAACCGACAACTTGCCAAAGATGCGATCGCTAAGCTTGCCCCGGTCATGAAGGACGCATGCTGGCCGGTCTTCCGCGATGCGGAAGCGCTTCGCCGCGTCGCCGAGTGTCCGCCGGCGATTGTCGGCACGCTCCAAGCCTTGAGCGCCGAAATGCATCAACGTGTTTCGATGTCGCTCTCGGAAATCGAGGATGCCGATGTCATCGCGTTTGCTATCAAGACCCTGCGCGATGCGACGGACGGGGCGCTCTTCCTGTCATGGATCAGCGACGAAGCTCATCTTTCGGCTTGGAAGCAGTTTATCGCGCATCTCAAGAAGGATGCCGGCGGCCCGCGCGCCGCGGGCGCGCTGCAGCAGCCGGTCAAAGCCGCGATCAAGGCGGTCTGCGAACGCAGCGGCCGCGTGTTCGCCGATATGGCCGCGCCGGTGGCTGAGGCGGCGTAAGCCGATTAGATATCCAGCGCGGCGGCCGCGAACTGCGCGTTTTCCTGGATGAACTTGAAGCGTTCTTCCGGCTTGCGGCCCATCAACTGCTCGACCAGCTTGGCGGTCGCGCGCTGCGAGCTCTTTTCGCTCTCGTCCGCCATCATTACCTTCAACAGCGTCCGGCGAGCCGGATCCATCGTCGTTTCCTTCAGGTAGATCGGCGGCATTTCACCAAGGCCTTTGAAGCGGCTGACTTCCACTTTCCCGCGCGCGTCGAAGTGGCTTTTGATGAGCTGCTCCTTGTGTGCGTCATTCATGGCGTAGGCGATATTGGCCTTTTGCGTCAGCCGGTACAGCGGCGGCATGGCGAGATAGAGATGCCCGTTTTCGATCATCTGCGGCATTTCGCGGTAGAAGAACGTCATCAACAGGCTCGCGATATGCGCGCCATCGACGTCGGCGTCCGTCATGATGATGATTTTCTCGTAGCGCAGCTTGCTCTCGTCATACCGGTCGCGGATGCCGCAGCCCAGCGCTTCGATCAAATCCTGAAGCTCTTGGTTGGCGCGCAGCTTGTCGTCGCTCGCCGAGGCCACGTTCAGGATTTTACCGCGCAAGGGCAGCACGGCCTGCGTTTCGCGGCTGCGCGCCTGTTTGGCTGAACCGCCGGCGCTGTCGCCTTCGACGATGAAGAGCTCGGTGCCGATGGGGTTGGAGCGCGTGCAGTCCGTCAGCTTGCCCGGCAGGCGGAGTTTCTTGGTCGCCGATTTGCGCGACAGGTCCTGGTCCTGCTTCTTGCGCACGCGGTCGTTGGCGCGCGCAATCGCGGTTTCCAGAAGCACGTTCGCCGAATTCGGGTCGCCCGACAGCCAATGGTCAAAGTGATCCTTGATCACTGTGTCGACGAGCCGCGAGGCGGACACGGAAACGAGCTTCTCTTTCGTCTGGCCCTGGAACTGCGGTTCCTTGATGAATACCGACAGCATCATGCAGGCGCCGCCCCACAGGTCTTCGCCCGTGACGATGCCCACGCCCTTGGTATTGGTCAGTTCGGCATAGCCCTTCAGCGCGCGCAGCATTGCGCTTCGCATGCCTTGTTCGTGCGTGCCACCCTCTGGTGTGGGGATGGTATTGCAGTAGGAATTGAGGAAGCCGTCTTCATCGTCGGGCCAGCACACGGCCCATTCGACGCGGCCGCCGGAATCGTTGGTGCTGGCCTCCAGTTCCGCCTTACCCGAGAAGAAGGGCTCAACGAGCCGCTTGCGTCCCGCGAGCACGTGGCGGAGATAGTCGCCTAGCCCGTTCTCGAAATGCAGCTCTTCTTCCGCCGGCGTCTGGTCATCGCCTTTGAGAAGGCTTTTTTCAACCGACCAGCGCACACGCACGCCTTCGAACAAATACGCCTTCGAGCGCACCATCCTGTAAACCGTGGCAGGGCGGAATTTCGAGTTTGCCTCGAAAATCGTCAAGTCCGGGGTGAAGCGGACCGTGGTCCCGCGGCGATTCACCGGGCCGCCCTTGGTCAGCTTCGACGTGACGTGCCCGCGGCTGAAGGTCTGCGTGTACAACGTCTTGTCGCGCGCGACTTCGATCGTAAGGTTGGTCGACAGCGCATTGACGACGCTCGCGCCCACGCCGTGCAGACCGCCGGAGGTTTGGTAAACCTTGTCCGAGAACTTGCCGCCCGAATGCAACGTGGTCATGATGACCTCGAGCGCCGACTTCTTCGGGAACTTGGGGTGCGGATCGATGGGGATACCGCGGCCGTTGTCGCGGATCGTGACTTCGTTGTCCTCGCCCAGGTGCACTTCGATGGTGCTGGCGAAGCCCGCCACGGCTTCGTCCATGGCGTTGTCGAGAACTTCGGCGATCAGGTGATGCATCGCCTTTTCGTCGGTGCCGCCGATGTACATGCCCGGCCGGCGCCTGACAGGCTCCAGGCCCTCCAGGACTTCGATGTCCTTCGCGGTGTAGCCGCCGCCCGGCGCGCGCGGCTCCTTTTCTTTCTCTTTTTCTTTTGCGGGACGGGGCTTGGAGGAGAATAAGTCGGCCATCAGCTCTTAATCTTAAGGAGGACAGGGGCGGCGCGCGCCGGTAAGGTATGAGCCTTCGCGCCCGCGCACAATATCTTGCGTTTTTCCAAATAAGTTGAAGGCTATGCCCGAACAAGCATCCGAATCACCGCAAGGCGAACTTGCCTTACGCGTCTACGCTATGCCCGCCGATACCAATGTTTACGGCCAGATTTTCGGGGGGTGGGTGCTGGGCCAGATGGACATCGGCGGCGCCATAGCGGCCGGCCAGGTCGCGGGCGGCCTGCGCATGGTGACCGTGGCGGTGGACGCCATGAAGTTCCATAAGCCGATCAATAAAGGCGACGAAGTGACGATTTACACGCGGATCGGGCGGATCGGGCGCACCTCCGTCGCCGTCGATATCGAATGCTGGGTCCGTCGCCGCGCGCCCGGCGCCCCTGTCAGGCAGCTCAAAGTCACCGAAGGCCGCTACACCTTCGTCGCCGTCGACGAGAACGGCAATTCGATTGAGATCAAGAAGGCCTAACCGTCTCTCTTAAACGGCCCCAATTCCGTCAGCTCTTCCATCTGGTGAGCCACGGCCTCGCGTTCGCGTTTCAGGAAATCCGCGACCGCGCTCCGGAACCCTCGGTCCGCGATCCAATGATTTGAATAGGTGGCGCGGGGCAGATAACCGCGCTGAATCTTATGTTCGCCTTGCGCGCCTGCTTCGACCCAGGCCAATTTTTCCGCGATCGCGAAATCCATGGCGCGGTAGTAGCACACCTCGAAGTGCAGCATCGGGTAATCGACGGCGGTCCCCCAGTTGCGGCCGAATAGCGTGTCGCCGCCGCGCAGGTTCAGTGCGCCGCAGACAAGTTCGCCGTCTTCCTCACCCATCACCAGCACCACAGCGTCCTTCAGCCGCTCGCCGAGCAGCGAAAAGAATTCGCGGTTGAGGTAAGCCTGGCCCCACTTGCGGTCGGAGGTGTTCATGTAAAAGCGGAAGAAGGCGTCCCAATGCCGCTTCTTTATATCGTCCCCGGTGAGCGTGGCGATCTTCACGCGCTGATTGGCGACCTCGCGTTCGCGCCGGATGGTCTTGCGTTTGCGCGACGACAACGCGGCCAGGAAATCATCGAAGCTCGCATAGCCCTCGTTCTTCCAGTGAAATTGCTCCGAGAGCCGCGGCATCAGGCCTTTATCGGCCATCAAAGTATGTTCCGCCTCGGTCGCGAATGTCACATGCACCGATGAGACTTTGAGCTGTCTTGCCAGCTCGATCATGCCTTCGGCGAGCGCCCGCTGCAGGTCCTCGCGTTGGGGTATGGTCTCAGCGACCAGCAGACGCGGACCAGTCGCGGGCGTGAACGGCACCGCGCATTGAAGCTTCGGGTAGTAACGTCCACCGGCGCGCTCGCAGGCCTGTGCCCAGCTCCAATCGAAGATGTACTCACCATAGGAATGGTTCTTCAGATACATCGGCGCGCAGCCCACCACGCGCCCGTCTTCTTCAAGGATGAGATGCTGCGGCGCCCAACCGTTTTCGGCGCCGACGGAGCCGGAATCTTCCAGCGCGCTCAGGAAAGCATGAGTGACGAAAGGATTGTGCGTCGGCGATCCGGCGCCCGCGCAGGCGTCCCACGCCGCGGCATCGACGCGATGGATATCGGAAACGACTTTGAGGGAGAAACGATCCGGCAACGGCCTTACGCGACCTCGAAAATGGCGTCCACTTCCACGGGCGCGCCGCGGGGCAGGGACGGGGCTCCTACGGCGACGCGGGCATGACGGCCCATTTCACCGAAGACTTCCACCATGAGATCGGACGCGCCGTTGATCACTTTAGGGTGATCGGTGAAATGGGCGTTTGCGGCCACAAAGCCCGTGAGTTTGACGACCCGCGTGATGCGATCCAGATCGCCGCCGCAGGCGGCCTTGGCTTGGGCGAGTAAGTTCAGGCCGCAGAGCCGGGCCGCGTTCACGGCCTCCTCCAGGGTCACGTCCAGCCCCACGATCCCGTGGTAGTGGACGGCGCCATTCAGGAGGGGGATTTGACCCGCCACGAACACAAGGTTCCCCGTTTTCACGAACGGGATGTAGTTCGCCACTGGCGTCGCCGCCACGGGCAGGGTCAAACCCAGCTGTTTTAAGCGTGTTTCGATCGTTCCGGCCATGCGTGGGTTCCCCGCGGTCGACGTGTCCGATGAGGGGCCCGATTCGAAAGTGCGGCGACGTCCGGACCCTGGCCCGGATGGCCTGCCCTGCGAACTTTGCAATCGCGACCCTGGGGGTGTTTGTGCTAATCCCCGCCCCACATTACGACGGTCCCGGCTGGCGAGGCCAGAGCCAGGCGGGATCCCCAGACGGAGATTCAAGGTGGCGGAACGTCTTTCCCTTCCCAAAAGCAAGATCAACGTCCTTCTGCTCGAGAACGTTCATAAAAGCGCCGTCGAGCTGTTCAAGCGCAACGGCTATAGTTCGATCCGCACCGTCAATGAAGCCCTCGACGGCGACGCCTTGAAAAAGGCGCTGCAGGACGTGCACATCCTCGGGATCCGCTCGCGCACCAAGCTGACCAAGGATGTGCTGGCCTCGGCCGAGAAACTCCTCACCGTCGGCGCCTTCTGCATCGGCACCAATCAGATCGACAATAAGTGCGCGAAGAAGCTCGGCATCCCGGTTTTCAACGCGCCGTATTCCAATACCCGCTCGGTCGCCGAACTCGTTTTGGCCGAGATCATCATGCTTTTCCGCGGCGTGCCGCAACGCTCCTGGGGCGCGCACGAAGGTGAGTGGGACAAGTCGGTGAAGGGCGCCCGCGAAATCCGCGGCAAGGTGCTCGGCATCGTCGGGTACGGTCACATCGGCTCGCAGCTCTCGGTCATCGCCGAAGCCATGGGTATGCAGGTGCGCTTCTACGATATCATCGAGAAGCTCGCGATCGGGAACGCGCAACCCTGCCGCTCGTTCGACAATCTGCTCGCGACGTCCGACGTCATCTCGCTGCACGTCCCCGAGACGCCCGAAACCAAGAACATGATCACCGCCGCTAAGCTCGCTAAGATGAAGAAGGGCGCCTTCCTCATCAACGCCGCGCGCGGCAACATCGTTGAGATCCCGGCTCTCGTCGATGCGCTCAAGTCCGGCCACATCGCGGGCGCGGCCCTCGATGTGTTCCCGAAGGAGCCGGGCAGCGCGGATGAGAAATTCAAGAGCCCGTTGCAAGGCATGCGCAACGTCATTCTCACGCCGCACATCGGCGGCTCGACGGAAGAAGCGCAAGCCAACATCGGCGCGGAAGTTGCCGAGAAGCTGGTGAAGTACTCGGACAATGGATCGACCATCGGCGCGGTGAATTTCGTCGAAGTGGCGCTGCCGCAGCAGTCCGATACGACGCGCTTCATGCACATTCACCGCGACGTGCCGGGCGTCATGGCCAAAATCTCCGAAGTGTTCTCGCGCCGGAAGATCAACATCGCCGGTCAGTACCTGCGCACCGATGGCGAGATCGGCTACGTCGTCACCGACGTTCTCGGCCGGGTCGAGGTTGGTATGGGCATCCGCAAGGAACTCGCCGCCATCGAAGGCACGGTTCGCACCCGCTTCCTCCACGAAGCTCCGAAGGGCTAGGCCGGCGTACCCCTGCCGTGGCTCTGAAGGGGCATGGGCAGGAACACGACCAGCACGTGAAGCGTTGCATTCCGCATGCAACGCCAGAAATTAATTATCCGCATCGCTTTCAGCGCCGTGGGCGTGGTCGCGGCCGCGCTGCTCATACTCGCATTAGCTGATTTCCGGGGCTTCGCTGAACGCCGCATGAGCGCGGCCTTGGGCCGTCCCGTGACCATCGGCGCGCTCGACGTCGATATCTTCCCGCTCGAATTCGTGGCCCGCGACGTGAAGGTTCCGCCGCGCGAAGGTGAGGACCAACCGGCGCTGGACGCAAAGTTCATCGAAGCGCGCATTGCCTTCTGGCGCCTTGTCTTCGGCGACGTTGTCCTGCCGCGCCTGGTCGTTGCGGAAACTACCGGCATGTACGCCCGCGACGCCGAGGGCCGCACGAATTGGAGCACGACGGATAAGGACGCCGTCCCCGCTCAACTGCCCGAGATCCGCGATCTCACCCTGCGCGATGTCCGCATCCGTGTGCGCGATGCGGGCAGTAAAAGTGATCTTCAGTTTGATCTTTCCACGTCCGAACGCACGGAGGGCCGCGAGCCGACGCTGCACGTGAAGGGCTTCGGCAACTATCAGGGCGCGCGCACGACCATCGCCGGCACCGGCGGGTCGATTCTCACGTTGCGCTCGGCCGAGACGCCGTATCCGATCGATCTAAATTTCGCCTCTGGCGACACGCGGATCACCGCCAAGGGCTCCGTGACCGATCCGGTGAATATCGCGGGGCTTAATATCGCGCTCAATATCGAGGGCAAGGATACAGCGGATCTTTACCGGCTCTTCGGCATCGCCCTTCCGGCCAGCCCGCCGTACACCTTCACCAGCCACCTCGACCGCGCCGGTCAAAAGTGGATCGCCAAGAATCTCGTGTGGAAGCTCGGATCCACCGCGATGGACGGCACGCTGACTTGGGACGTTTCTCAGCAGACGCCGCGCCTGGAAGGCAACCTTCACGCCGCGACCCTCGACATGAAGGACATGGCCGGCTTTATCGGCGGCGCGCCGGGCTCCGCCGAGACGCCGACGGAAGTGCGCCGCCAGGCCGCGCAGAAGGAACTCAACCGCCGTACGGTGCCGGGCCAACAGCAGCCGGTGGTCGCGGCGGAGCTTGTCATCCCGGATAAGCCTATCGACCTCGAAAAACTCAAGAGCATGAACGCCCGCGTGGGGCTCGTCGCGGACAAGGTCACAAGTTCGGGCATCCCGCTCGATACGCTCACGGCGGAACTCGGCTTGGAAACGGGCAAGCTGACCTTGAGTCCCTTACGGTTTGGGATCGATCCCGGGTATATCGCCATGGACATCAAAGTCGACGGCAATGCCCAGCCCGTGCGTGTCGATATCGCGGGCCAGGTTCAGGCCTACCCGATCAAACGCTTGATCGGCAAATCGGGCGATAAGCTGGAGAACACCACCTTCGGCGCCATCGGCGGCCGCTTTGAGATGCACGGGACGGGTAATTCCGCGCACCGCGTTGCCGCGTCGTCCAACGGCGGCGTGGGGCTCATCGCGGGCGGCGGGCAATTGAGTCTCTTGTTCGTCGAATTCGCCGGGCTCGATCTCGCGGAATCGCTGGGGCTTCTGATTGGAAAAGACAAGCCGGTCGATATCCGCTGCGGTGTCGCCGACTTCAAGATCAAGCAAGGCGTCATGACCACGGACACCTTCGTCGTCGATACCACGGACACGATTTTCCGCGGCGAAGGCGCCGTCGATCTGGGCCGCGAACTCATGGATATGAAAATCCGCCCAAAGCCGAAGGACATTTCCCTCGTCACGTTGCGCGCGCCGATCCTTGTGAAAGGGACGTTCGCGCAGCCGCACGTAGGCCCCGACATGAGCAAGGTCATCGCCAAGGGCGGCCTCGCGACCGCGCTTGGCGTGCTGCTCACGCCGCTCGCCAGCCTGCTGGCCACCCTCGACATCGGCGGCGGCAAGGACGCGAATTGTTCGCAGCTGTTTTTGGACGTGTCGCCGAAGTAACTCGAGCCGAAATGGGGTCAGATACCATTTCCCCTGATCGGTTTCTCCCCTGAGCACAGACGGGGCGCGAATTGGTGTCTGACCCCATTTCGGCGGTGGTGAAGCGTTTCCGGTGACCCCTACTTTGACTAGGTAGTGATCTAACGGGTGCCTAAGCCGTCTTCTTCTTGAACAGCGGCAGCGTCCGGAGCGGTGTCTCTCCCGGCACCGGGAACGCCGGCCCCAGCACCTGGCGCCACTCCACGGCGGCGTCGATAAGTTTGCCGGTCTTCAGGTGATGATCGGCCAGGGTCACGCGCCAGTAGGCCGCTTTCGCTTTGCCATGCCAGCTGTCGCCGATCTCCAGCGGGGTAGCGCCGCCGGGAGGTTTCATGGCGCAGGGCGTCCGCTTGCGGCTCCAGGCCCAGAAGTCGACCAAAGCACGCTCCAGCTCATACGGGCGCGGCGCGCCGGCATAGAACTCCTGCGCCAATTGCTCGAGTGCGAAGGGGCTGACCGTGGCGTCCACGTTGGCGCGCCAGGCTTTCAAAGCCGTTAGTAAGAGACGCGGACGCCCGCCGTACAAGCTGTCGGAGAGCCGCAGGGTTGCGGCCTCGGCGACGGGATTGGAAATGATCCACCCTCCCGCCTGCGAGGCCGCGTTCCCCCCCGGGATCAAAAAGGCCTGCCCGTGCTCGCG
The DNA here is from genome assembly GCA_041906145.1 of Rhodospirillaceae bacterium. Taxonomy (GTDB): domain Bacteria; phylum Pseudomonadota; class Alphaproteobacteria; order Rhodospirillales; family Rhodospirillaceae; genus SHVO01. The sequence goes on from JAYRJU010000002.1 coordinate 511,759, forward strand.
CGCCGGCATGACGCGGATTTCAATATCGTCCTGCGGAACCACCACGGCGTCTTCCGCCAGCAGCGTGCCCGGGAACCGGTTCTTGAGGACCGCCCACACGACCTTCAGCGCGTCGCTGGCTTTCGCCGCCGCCAACTTCGCGGGCAGTAGGTACATCACGTCGATGCGCGAGATGGGTGCTAGCGCCGTGCGCTTGCCGACACCGCCGACGACGAAGTGGTCCACCGTGGTGTCGCCCTTGGGATAGAGCTCTCCGCGCAGCGCCGCGACCGCGGGCACACAGGCGCCGCGGGCGACGCCATACGCCGTGTGACCCGGCACCGCGCGGCGCAAAAATACGCCGAAGCAGCCGCCGATGGTGCTCTGCGCTTCATCCGGCGGGAAGCCGGAGATCTTCACCGGATCCACCGGCGGCCGCGCTGCAAGGGCTGGAGGAACCGGCATTGGGATATCTTATGAGCATCCGATTGTGGTTCCGCCAACGGCGCGCGAAGCGGCGCCGAGGATCAGGACGTGCGGGCAGGATTTCATTATGAGCATCCGCTGGTGGTTCCGCACGTGTCGCACTTCATGCACGTGCCGTTACGCAGTAGCGTGAAGTTGCCGCATTCGCCGCAGGCATCGCCTTCATAGCCCTTCATGCGCGCGACCTGCGCGGCGCTGCGGCGAGTTTCGGTGACCTCGGTGACGCGTGTCACTTTCACCTCTTCCTGCGCGAAAGCGCCTTGTGCGAGAGCCGTGGCGCCGCCCGACATCGTCACGCTGGGCGTGACCGTCGCGCTGATGCTCGACAGTGCGCCCGCGATCGGGCCGGTGGCGGTGCTGCCGGCTTCCGCGCCGCGTCCTTGCGGTTTCAGGAAATACAGGTTCGACGAGCGGATGAACGCTTTCGACACCGACTTCTCGGCGATCTGCAGCAGCTTGTCGGGGTTCTGGCCTTCGCCCATCGCGTCCGGGAGCATGTCGGCGTCGGTCGCGTGCGCGAGATCGTTGCGGCCCAGGTAGCTCACGGCCAGCTCGCGGAACACATAGTCCAGCAGCGACGTGGCCATTTTGATAGAAGAGTTTCCTTCCACGATACCGGCCGGCTCGAAGCGTGTGAAGGTGAAGGCGTCCACATATTCCTCCAGCGGCACGCCGTATTGAAGGCCCATGGAGATGGCGATGGCGAAGTTATTCATGAGGCTGCGGAACGCCGCGCCTTCCTTGTGCATGTCGATGAAGATTTCACCGAGCTTTCCGTTATCGTATTCGCCGGTGCGGATATAGACCTTATGGCCGCCGACGGCGGCCTTCTGGGTGTAACCCTTGCGGCGGTCCGGCAGGCGCTGACGCTCACGTTCGATCACGCGCTCGATGATGCGTTCGGCCACGATCTCCGCGCGCGAAGCCGACGGCGCGGCGGCCACGGCCGCCACGGTGTCCTCGTCCTCATCGTCCATGTCGCTGTCGCTGAGCACTTGGGCGGCCAGCGGCTGCGAGAGCTTGGAACCGTCGCGGTACAGGGCGTTCGCTTTGAGGCCCAGCTTCCACGACTTCATGTAAGCGTCTTTGCAGTCGGCGATCGAGGCGCTGCTCGGCATGTTGATGGTCTTCGAGATCGCGCCCGAAATGAACGGCTGAGCGGCGGCCATCATCCCGATGTGGCTGTCGGCCGACAGCGAACGGGTGCCGATGCGGCCGCACGGCGATGCGCAGTCGAACACCGCCAAATGATCGGCCGACAGATGCGGTGCGCCCTCGAGGGTCATCGCCCCGCACACATAGGTGTTGGCTTGTTCGATGGCCGACTTGGTGAAGCCCAGCGCTTCGAGCATGTTGAACGAGGGGTCGTCGAGCTGATCGGCGTCGAAGCCCAGCTTCGAGATGCAGAACTCCTCGCCCAGGGAATATTTATTGAATACGAACTTGATGTCGTACGCGTCCTTGAGGGCGCTCTCGACGGCGGCCAGGGCTTTCTCGTCGAAGCCGCGGTCGGCCAGCGACGCCGGATTGATCGCCGGCGCGCCTTTCAGGGTCGCGCGCCCCAGGGCGTAGGTCGCGATCTCGCTGATCTGCTGCTCATTGTAGCCAAGCGTGCGCAGCGCCAGCGGAACGATGCGGTTGATGATCTTGAAGTAACCGCCGCCCGCGAGCTTCTTGAACTTCACCATGGCGAAGTCCGGCTCGATGCCGGTGGTGTCGCAGTCCATGACGAGGCCAATGGTGCCGGTCGGGGCGATCACGGTGACTTGCGCATTTCTGAAGCCGTGCGCGGTGCCGAGTTCCAGCGCGCGGTCCCAGGCCTGTTTGGCGGCGGTGACGAGGCCGCTGTCCGGGCAATCGGCGGCGTTGAGCGCCACCGGGTTGATCGCGAGACCTTCGTAGCCGTCGTGCGCGCCGTAAGCCGCGCGGCGGTGATTGCGGATCACGCGCAGCATCGCCGCGGCGTTCTTTTCGTAAGCCGGGAAGGGACCGTGCTCTTCGGCGATTTCGGCCGAAGTGGCGTAGGACACGCCGGTCATCAGCGCCGTGATGGCGCCGCACAGCGCGCGGCCTTCTTCGCTGTCATACGACAGACCGTTGGCCATCAAGAGGCCGCCCAGGTTCGCATAGCCGAGGCCGAGGGTGCGGAAGTCGTAGGAAAGCTGCGCGATCTCCTTGGACGGGAACTGCGCCATCACCACCGAGATCTCCAGCGCGATGGTCCACAGGCGCACGGCGTGCGTGAAGCCTTCGGTGTCGAAGCGCCCATCGGCCTTGCGGAAGCTCATCAGGTTGAGCGAGGCGAGGTTGCAGGCCGTGTTGTCGAGGAACATGTACTCGGAGCACGGGTTGGACGCGTTGATGCGCCCGGACGTGGGGCAGGTGTGCCAGTCGTTGATGGTTGTGTCGTATTGCAGTCCCGGGTCGGCGCACTGCCAGGCGGCCTCGCCGATGCGCTCCCACAAGGCGCGCGCCTTGATCGTCTTCACCGTCTTGCCGGTCACGCGGCTGGTAAGGTCCCAATCGGCGTCGTCCTCGACGGCCTTCAGGAAGGCGTCGGTGACGCGCACGCTGTTATTGGAATTCTGGCCGGAGACCGTGCCGTAGGCTTCCGAATCCCAGTCGGTATCGAACACCGGAAGCTCCAGGCTCACCGCGCCTTGCGCCGCGAGCTGCAGGACGCGTTGGACCATCGCATCCGGGATCATCGCCGCCTTCGCGGCCTTGATTTCCTTGCGGAGCTGCTTGTTGACGCTCGGGTCCAGACGCTTGGTCGAATCGATGCCGTCCCACGAACGGCACGCTTTGAGGATCAAGTTGAGGTGCTTGGCGGTCAGTTTCGAGCCCGCCACCAGCGCGGCGACCTTTTGCTCTTCGCGCACTTTCCAGTCCACGAAGGCTTCGATGTCCGGATGGTCGGCGTTGAGGATCACCATCTTGGCGGCGCGGCGCGTGGTGCCGCCTGACTTGATCGCGCCCGCGGCGCGGTCGCCGATGCGCAGCCAACTCATGAGGCCCGAGGATTTGCCGCCGCCCGAAAGGCGCTCGCCTTCGCCGCGCAGGTTCGAGAAGTTGGTGCCGGTGCCGGAGCCGTATTTGAACAGGCGCGCCTCGCGCACCCACAGGTCCATGATCCCGCCCTCGTTGACGAGGTCGTCCTTGATGCTCTGAATGAAACAGGCGTGCGGCTGCGGGCGCTCGTAGGCGCTCGGCGAGGGCAGCAGCTTTCCGGTCACATGGTCGACGTAGTAGTGGCCCTGCGAGCCGCCATCGATCCCGTAAGCCCAGTGCAGGCCGGTGTTGAACCATTGCGGCGAATTCGGCGCGCACATCTGCGTCGCGAGCATAAATCTCATATCGTCGTAATAAGCGCGCGCGTCGCGGTCGCTATCGAAGTAGCCTGCTTTCCAGCCCCAGTAGGCCCACGTGCCGGCCAGACGGTCGAAGACTTGGCGCGCGTCGGTCTCGCCGATGAAGCGCTCTTTCTCCGGCAGTTCGGACAGTTCCGCCGTCGCGGCGACCTTCCGCCACAGGAAATCGGGAACGTCGTCCTCGGCGACGGGCACCAGCTTGGCGGGCACGCCGGCGCGGCGCACATATTTCTGGGCCAGGATGTCGACGGCGACCTGGCTCCACGATTCGGGAACCTGCAGGCCGTTCTGGGCGAATACCACCGAGCCGTCGGGATTGCGGATCTCGCTCGCTTGCGCCCGGAAACCGATCCCCTGGTAGGGGGACTGACCTTCGCTCGTGAAACGCCGTGTAATCCGCATGGCATCGTCCTCTGAAACACGTAAATGTCGCCGAAGCGACGAAAACTCCGCCGAGGCTTCGCGACGAAGCCTCCTACTCGCTTGGTATTCCAAGCTTTTTCTGCGGTCCTCTTAGTCGCCCGCCCCGAAGCCCTATATGTTGGGCCCCTCGGTGCGACACCCACAAGACTAGGTGCTAACCCTCGGACTTACAAGAGAATGCCCCCCTGTGGATTACGGGGAACTGCTGAATAGCGGGGGAAATAGTTCGGTATTGGAGAGGTATTTGGGGTCAGACTCCATTTCCGGTATTTACTCTGACCCCATTTGATCAATCTCTTGAATACGAGGCCGCGGCGCGACACATCTGTCACTCATCCCCCGTCCGGAGGCTTTGATGACCCGCTTCGCGCCCCTGCTGCTCCTGGCCCTGTTCGCGCTCGCGCCCACGGCGTCCAAAGCCGCGGAAGTCGGCTGCGTCTCCACGACCTTCCGTTATCTGGGCGCCGCCAACGACAAGATCTGCATCGAGGCCTTCAAGGACCCCGACGTCCAGGGCGTGGTCTGCCACCTCAGCCGCGCCGTCACCGGCGGCATCAAAGGAAAGCTCGGCCTCGCCGAGGACACCTCCGACGCCTCCATCGCCTGCCGTCAGGTCGGCCCCATCACGCTCCCCGAGAAGCTGAAAGACGAGGAGGATGTCTTCGAGGAGAACCGCTCGCTGTTCTTCAAGGAGCTGCATGTCGTACGCTTCTACGACAAGGCCAACAACACGCTGGTCTATCTCAGCTACTCCGACCGCGTGATCGAAGGCTCGCCGAAGAACGCCATCTCCACCGTGCCCATCATGCCGTGGGGCGGGAAGTAAGAAAAAAGGGCCGCCGCAGCGATGCGCCGGCCCCGTTCGCGAGTCTCGCGCGGATTACCGCTTATCTGGCGCGGCGCCGCTGGTCGTCGTGGTTCCCGAGGCGTTCGGACGCCATTCCGGGCGCTGACGCAGCTGCATCGCCGTCATATCGACCTTCACCTCATTGCCCGCGTCGATGGACTTGAGGTCGGCCCAACGCAGTTCCACATCGCGTCCGCCGAGACCCATGAAGCCGCCGACGGTGACGATGACGCTTTCCACACGGCCGGTGCTATCGAGCAGTACGTTTTCGACCTCGCCGATGGTCTGCCCGGCCGGATCTTTCACATCCGTTCCGATCAGGCGGGCGATGTTCATTTCGCCGGCCATCGGGCCGGTCACGGCCGGCGTAGGCATCGTGGCGCGCGGCGCCGGCGTCACACGCGCGGTCTCGCGCGGCGGAAGTTCACGGGCGGTCGGCGAAGTGATTGGGGCCGGCCGCGGTTGGACGCGCGCCGTTTGGCGCGGCGCCGGTTCGTTGGCGGCGCATGCGGCGAGGGCGGCCGCCGATGCGGCGCCAATCAAAAGTGAAGCGAGTTTCATGTAAAACCTCCTTGTTGGATCCAATCCAACCCGAAGAGGTAACGCCCGGACAAAAATCTAGGTTCCCGGTTGTTGCGCACCGTAAACTTGCACGCTTCCCGCGGAACGCTTAATCCATTAAACTAATCAAGTATTTAGCGAGTTCCGCGCGACGGTTGTCCCGGCGGGGGAAAAACGCCATAGTGCGGCCCGCGTCACGGGCGGCAACAGCTCGGACGCGCGATGACGGAGATAGGAACGCGATGAGCATTGGCACTTGGCTGCATACCAAGCTGTACGGCGAGAAGGTCGGCGAAGACGCTTACGGCAACATCTATTACAAGTCCAAGCGCAAGCGTTTCGGCAACCGCGAAGAACGCTGGGTCGTCTATAACGGCGAAGTCGAAGCCTCGCGCGTGCCGCCTGAATGGCATGCGTGGCTGCATCATACCACCGATGCGCCGCTCGCGACGCCGGCGCGCCCGTGGATCAAGCCGCATCAACCCAATCTCACCGGCACCGTCGAAGCCTATTATCCGCCGGGTCACGACCTGCGCGGCGGTCAACGCGCCAAGGCCAGCGGCGATTACCAGGCTTGGACTCCCGAAGGCTAATCAGTGCAAGCGCGTGATCCGGAAGCGCGTGACGCGGTTTTCCGAAAAGATCACCCGCAAACATAAAGAATCGGCCGTGCACAATCTTTGCAAATGGCACATCTGATGCAGGCCGCCGACCAGCGCGAGACATATGTCGGCGCCATCGCGGCTGTCGTGCTCGCGGTGGGCCTGATCCTCGTCGTGCTCACCAACCGCGCCGCGCAGCGCACGGACGATGGCCTTTTCCATCTCCTGGCGGATTTTGACCGCGTCGACGGCGTGCACATCGGTACGCCCGTGCGCGTCGCCGGGGTCGATATCGGCGCCGTTGCCCACATGAGCGTCGACAGCCGCGGCCGCGCGCTCTTGGCGTTCCGCTTCGACGAGGCCATCGACCTGCCCGACGATACCGCCGCCGTCATCGAGACCGACGGTCTCTTCGGCCAGAAGTATGTTGAATTGCGTCCAGGCGGTTCGGAGCGCAACCTCAAGAACGGCGCGCGCATTTCCTTCAGTCAGGACGCCGTGATCCTGGAAGACCTCGTCGCCTTGATCGTGCAGCGCGCCAAGGCCGCGCAAGCGGCCGCGAACGCTCCGCCTGTTGAAGCGTCCTCTCCAGCCCCGAACCCATCCCCGAGTTCACCATGACCAAACGCAACCCCATCGAAACCGTTCTTGGCGCCGTGGTGATCGTGGTCGCGGCCATGTTCCTGGTCTTCGCCTACTCGGCCTCGGATCTGCGCGCGGTCACCGGTTACGACGTCACAGCGACCTTCCTGAAGGTGGGCGGACTGGAACGCGGCAGCGACGTGCGCATCAGCGGCATCAACGTCGGCACTGTCACCAACCAGCGTCTCGACCCGCAGACCTTTGAAGCCAAGGTCACCATGTCGATTTCATCGGATGTGAAGCTGCCGGCCGACACCACGGCGGCGATCGTGTCTGACGGTCTGCTCGGCGGGAAATACATCAATCTAGTGCCCGGCCAGGCGGCCGAACGGATCGCCGCCGGCGGCGTCATCGCCAAGACCCGCGACTTCCAGTCCCTCGAAGACCTCGTCGGCGAGATCATCTTCCTGGCCACCAACAGCGGGAACAGCGGCGGCGCCACCGCCCCGACCGTGCCTGCCCCACAATGAACAAAAAGTTCGCTCATACGTTGTTCAGGACGGGCTTATGAAAATCGCTCTCGCACAGATCCTGGGATGTCTCACGCTGGCCGCGCTTCTAACGGCGCCGGCGAAGGCGACGGACATCCCCATGGATACGGTGGTATTCGGCAATCTCGATAAGGTGACCGGCCGCGTCAACACGGTGTCGGGCGCCATCAATACGCCGATCCATTTTGGCACCCTCGAGATCGTCACGCGCTCCTGCTTCGCCCATCCGCCGGAAGAGCCGCCCGAGAACGCGGCTTTCGTCGAGATCTTCGATCAGCCGGAGAAAGGCGAGAAGAAGAAGGTGTTCAGCGGCTGGATGTTTGGCTCGAGCCCAGCGCTATCGGCGCTCGATCACCCGGTTTACGATATCTGGGTGCTCCGCTGCGAAAGCAGCAAGGCTTCCAATTCGGGCTGAGACACCGGCGCGCCGAATTCGCCCCGGCGCGCGAGCGCGGCGCCGAGCTGCGCGAGATACTCCTTCTGCGGAATCTCGATCGCGCCGAACGTCTTCAGATGATCGGTGATGAACTGCGTATCGAGCAGCGTGAACCCGCCTTTCTTGAGGATGGCGCCAAGGTGCGTCAGCGCGACCTTCGAGGCGTCGGTAGCCCGGCTGAACATGCTTTCGCCGAAGAAGGCCGCGCCCATCGCAAGCCCGTAAAGCCCGCCCGCTAGTCGCGGCGTGCCGTCCTCGTCGTCCAGCCAGGTTTCGATGCTGTGCGCGAGCCCGGCTTCGTGCAGCTGGATGAATAGCCGCATGATGTGATCGTTGATCCACGTGTCCGTGCGTCCTTCGGCGCTCTCCGCGCAGCCTTGGAGCACGCCGACGAAATCGGCGTTTGCGGTCACGCGGAAAACTCCGCGCCGCAGGGTTTTGCGTAAAGACCGGGAGACATGGAATTGGTCGAGGGGGATGACGCCGCGCAGCTTGGGCTGCACCCAGAACACTTCGGTGTCCTCACGCGACTTCGCCATGGGGAAGACCCCATAGGCGTAAGCCTTGAGCACAAGTTCCGGGGTGATAGTGGTCACGCCGTCCTCACACTCCTTTACGAAATGTGAGGCCGGGACGACCTCACTTTTCTGTCTTCAACCGCTCGATGAAGCCCAGCGGCGAGCGGAGCGACGCCGAAAAATAGAGGGAAAGCTTCATAGCTCGGTCTATTTTTCTGTCTTCAACCGCTCGATGAAGCCCAGCGGCGAGCGGAGCGACGCCGAAAAATAGAGGGAAAGCTTCATAGCTCAGTCTATTTTTCTGTCTTCAACCGCTCGATGAAGCTTTCCAGCCAGCGGATGTCGTATTCGCCGTTGATGACCGCCGGCTCGGACAGCACCGCCATATGCAGCGGGATCGTCGTTTTGATGCCGTCGATCACGTACTCATGCAGCGCGCGGCGCATGCGCATCAGACACTCTTCGCGTGTCGCGCCCTGCACGATCAGCTTCGCGATCAGACTATCGTAATGCGGCGGAATTTTGAAGCCGGAGAACAAGCCGGAGTCCACACGCACGCGGCGTCCGCCGGGCGAATGGTAACCCGTGATCTTGCCCGGCGAGGGAGCGAAGGTTTCCGGGTCCTCGGCGTTGATGCGGCATTCCATCGAGCAGCCTTCGAACGTGATGTCCTTCTGCGAGAAGCCAAGCTCGAGGCCGGCCGCGACGCGGATCTGCTCACGCACGAGGTCGAGACCGGTCACCATTTCGGTCACCGGATGCTCCACCTGCAGGCGGGTGTTCATTTCGATGAAATAAAACTTTCCATCTTCGTAGAGGAACTCGACAGTGCCCGCGTTGTCGTAGCCGAGCTTCTTCATGGCCTTCACGACCACGGCGCCGATTTCCTCGCGCTGGCCGGCGTTGAGGGCCGGGGACGGGGTTTCCTCGAAGATCTTTTGATGACGGCGCTGCAGCGAGCAGTCGCGCTCGCCCAGGTGCACGACGTTGCCGTGCTTGTCGCCGAGGACCTGGATCTCGATGTGACGCGGCCGGCCCAGATACTTTTCCATGTAGAGCTCGCCGTTGCCGAAAGCGGCCTTCGCCTCGGCAGAAGCGACTTGGAAGGCTTCGCGCACTTGATCGCGATTCTGCGCGACTTTCATGCCGCGTCCGCCGCCGCCCGCGCTCGCTTTCAGAAGCACCGGGTACCCGATGTCGTCGGCGATCTTCACCGCCTCGTCTTCGGATGCGACCGCGCCGTCGGAGCCGGGAACCACGGGAATACCCGTTTCCTTCGCGGTCTTCTTCGCCAGCACCTTGTCGCCCATGGTGCGGATATGCACCGGGGCGGGGCCGATGAAGGTGAGGTTGTGGTCGGCCACCATCTCGGCGAACTCGGCGTTCTCCGACAAGAAGCCATAACCGGGATGGATCGCGTCCGCGCCGGTGATCGTGGCGGCGGAGATGATCGCGGCCTTGTTGAGGTAGCTTTCGCGCGCCGAGGGCGGACCGATACACACGGACTCGTCGGCGAGACGCACATGCATCGCTTCGGAATCGGCGGTCGAGTGGACCGCGACCGTCTGGATGCCCATCTCGCGGGCGGCGCGCTGGATGCGCAGCGCGATCTCGCCGCGGTTCGCGATGAGGATTTTTTCGAACACGTGCTTACTCGATGATCAGGAGCGGTTCGCCGTATTCCACCGGCGCGCCGTTCTCGACGATGATCTTCACGACTTTACCCGCGCGCGGCGCCTTGACCGGGTTGAACGTTTTCATGGCTTCGATCAGGCACAGGGTCTGGCCTTCACTCACGCTATCGCCTTCCTTGGCGAACGCCGGGGCGCCGGGTTCCGGCAGCAGATAGCACACGCCGACCATGGGCGACTTCACGGTGCCCGGGTGGCTGGCGGGATCCGCGGGCGCGGCCGGCGCGGCGACGGCGGTCGGCGCGGCCGGCGCGGCGGCCGCTGGGGCCGGCGCAGCGAAAGCGGCCGGAGCGGCATAACCGCCGGCGCTGTGGTTGCGCGCGACGCGCACGCGCACACCGCCCGCTTCATATTCGATTTCCGTCAGCGCCGTTTCGTCGAGGATCGAGGCCAGCTGTTTCACCAGCGAACCTTCGACGCTGAGGCCAACCGCGGACTTGCGTTCGGAGGCCTTTGGGGCGGCTTTCGGCGCGGCGGAAGCTTGTTTCTTGGCGGCGCTTTTGGCGGCGCCTTTCGCGGCTTTCTGTACGGTCTTCTTCACTTTGTCTTCCTTGAGTCGAGAATGTTTGCCATCGCATCCACGGCCAGCTCGTAGCCGTGCGCGCCGAACCCGCAAATCACGCCGGTCGCCGCGCGGCTGACGTAGGAGTGATGACGGAACTCCTCGCGTTTGTAGATGTTGGACAGATGAACCTCGATCACCGGCAGGTCGCTGGCCAGTAGAGCATCCAGGATCGCGACTGAGGTGTGGGTATAGGCGGCGGCGTTGATGATGATCCCGGCGGCGGAGTTGCGCGCCCCCTGGATCGCCGTGACCAATTCGCCTTCATCGTTGCTCTGGCGGAAATCGGCCTCGAGCCCGTGGGTCTTCGCGCGCGCGAGCGTGGCCACCTTCAGATCGTCCAACGATCCGCGGCCATAAATCTCCGGTTCCCGTTGCCCCAGTAGATTGAGGTTCGGGCCGTTCAGCACAACGATGGTACGGCTCAAGCGTGTCTTTCCTACCCTGGCCCCATGACCTCACCCGGGCGGGCGGTCGCGGAGCCGAGACAGGGATATACCACCCTATTGGTTGCGGCAACCTTTCGACCGGTCCAGGGTGATAAAAATTAATGGTTGCAATGGGCTAGCCCTCTTTTTTGGCCCGGTAGGACGCTTGACTCAGGGGCCTGCGTCCCCCATCTTCCGGCCAAACCGGGGTGCCTGACCTATTCGGGCTGAGACTGGGCCATGTGCCCGGAACCCGCTGAACCTGATCTGGGTCATGCCAGCGAAGGGAGGAGTATCCTTGAACATCACCTTGAACGGCGACGCGCGCGCGATTCCTGACGGCCTTTCGGTCGAAGGGCTGCTCGCGCATCTGGGCATCCAATCCAAGAAGGTCGCGGTCGAGCGCAATCTCGAGATCGTGCCCAAATCCGCCTTTGCCTCCACCGTACTCGCCGACGGCGACCGGATGGAGATCGTGCATTTTATCGGGGGCGGCTGATCGCTGCGCCTCTCGGAGAAACGAGATCCATGAACCACATCGACACCACCACCGACTCATTCGTTGTCGCCGGGCAGCGCTTCACCTCGCGCCTCTTGGTCGGCACCGGCAAGTACAAGGACTTCGAGGAAACCGCGCGCGCCATCGACGCCTCGGGCGCCGAGATCGTCACCGTCGCCGTGCGCCGCGTGAACCTCTCCGATCCGTCCCAGCCGATGCTGGTCGATTTCGTGGACCCCAAGAAGTACACGTACCTGCCCAACACCGCGGGCTGTTACACGGCCGACGATGCCGTGCGCACCTTGCGCCTGGCGCGTGAAGCCGGCGGATGGAACCTCGTGAAGCTCGAGGTCCTCGGCGACCAGAAGACGCTTTATCCCAACATCGTCGAGACCCTCAAAGCCGCTGAAGCGCTGATCAAGGACAAGTTCGACGTGATGGTCTATTGCACGGACGATCCGATCATGTGCAAACGCCTGGAAGAAATCGGCTGCTGCGCCATCATGCCGCTGGCGGCCCCCATTGGATCGGGCCTCGGCATCCAGAACCCGGTGAGCATCCGCATCATCGTGGAACAGGCGAAGGTGCCTGTTCTCGTCGATGCTGGCGTTGGGACCGCCTCGGACGCCGCCATCGCCATGGAACTCGGCTGCGACGGCGTTCTCATGAACACCGCCATCGCCGCGGCCAAGGACCCCATCAAAATGGCCCGCGCCATGAAACTCGCGGTCGAAGGCGGCCGGCTCGCCTATCTCGCGGGGCGTATGCCGCGCAAGATGTACGCCGATCCCTCAAGCCCGCTGGCGGGCCTGATCTAACGCTCTATACTCCCTCTCATGGGGGAAACGGCATCATGATGGACACGACAGCGCCCGGACCGGTGAGCGTCAGCGTCACCGTGGAAACGTTGACGGTGCCGACGGTCATCTATGTGCTCTACGGCCTGGGTTTCTTCTTCGCGCCGGCGGCCCTTGTCGGGGTCATCATGGCGCATACGGGCATGGCGAACGCGGGGCCCGTCGCGCTGTCGCATTTCTCCTACCAGGTCCGCACCTTCTGGTTTGGACTTCTGACCCTCATTGTCGCGGGCATGGTCGGCATGAGCTATCTCGTCGTGAATTTCGCGGCCATGATGATCGAGGCGTCCGAGAACCCGGGCAGCCACAATTTCGCTATGCCCGATGGCGTGCCGCCGGTCCTGATCGTGTCCGGCGTGATCCTCCTCTGGTGGCTGATCTGGACCCTCGTGCGCTGCATCAAGGGATTTGTGACGCTCCTGTCGCGCAAGCCCATGCCCAAGCCGCGCACGCTGCTCTGGTAGCCGGTGTGGTGGCCGAGGGCCCGGCAATTTCTGCCGCCTCTGCGCCGCTTCTGCCGGATAAAGCCGCGATCGGCCGCCGCTTGTCTCTCTAACGCATTGAATTTCCTCACCTGCGTTACTGGCACGGCCCTTGCTACATCCGAACCGACGCTCGAAGTGTGCGCTTGGGAAAAGCGCGCGTTTTCGAGCCCGGATATATCGGAGAGCGAGATGGGCTTAGGGACACAAGGGATCTTCAACACCGCTGTGCAGGCGATGAACGCCCAGTCGCAGCATATGTCGAACATCTCGACCAACATCGCCAACGTGAACACCACCGCCTACAAGGCACAGGGTTCTCACTTCGCGACCTTGCTCAATCATGTCGATCCGCTCTCGCGCAGCTTTTTCAGCGTCAACACTTACGATTTCCGCCAGGTCGACAGGCAGGGCGCTATTGCCACGACCAACCGCACATTCGACGTGGCGCTCAACGGCCGCGGCTTTTTCATCACCAATCAGAATACGCAAGGCCTCGGCGAGTATCAGTACACGCGTGACGGCGCGTTCTTCGGTGAATCGGTTGATCTCGGCGTCGATACCGACGGTAACGGTCAGAACGACCAGGGCGTGCTGCTCAAGACGTCGACCGGCGGATACGTCTACGGCTGGGCCGCCGACGAGAACGGCGTCGTCAGTCCCGCCAACGACATCACGACGCTGAAGCCGATCATGTTCAACAACAACAGCATCTTCGAATCCAGCGCCACGACGAACATCCAGCTTCAGGCGAACTTGTCGGCCTCCAATAGCGGCCGTCAAAGCGTAGGCCTGCCGTTCGTCGACACCACCGGCGCCTCACGGACCCTCGGAGTTGGTTTCACCGCGAACCTCGACGCGACCTGGTCCCTCGACATGGAAGCCATCGGCGTCGACACGTCGAAAATTCCGGTCGACTTCTTCCCGCCGACCATCGCCTTCAACGGCCTCGGCGGCATTATCGATCCGCCGGATGGCAAGATCGAAGCGACGATTCACGATCCGGCGGGCGACCAGACGATCACCCTCGATCTGAAGAAGCTTTCGCAGCTTGCCGATGCCGGCACCCTGACGGTGCAGAATATCGAGCAGGACGGCTATATCATGGGCCGCCTGAACACCACGTATTTCGACAATACCGGGATGTTGATCGGCAGCTACACCAACGGCGAGAAGCGCAATCTCTATCAGCTCGCGACCGCGCGCTTCACGGCCGAAAACAACTTGGAAGCCAAGAGCGGCAATCTGTTCGAGCGCACGCAGGCGGCGGGCGACATGGAGATCTCCGCGATCGGTTCGCAAATGGGGCGCACGCAGCTCATCATTGGCGCGCTGGAAAGCTCCAACGTCGATCTCGCCGACCAGTTCTCGAAGTTGATCGTCACCCAGCGCGCATACACGTCATCCGCCACTGTGCTCCGGACCGCCGACGAAATGACGATGGCGGCAAGAGACCTCAAGCGCTAGTCGGAAGGTTGACTCTAGGCCGCATCGCAGATGCAGGGCCGGCGAGATCTGAAGCGCTAGTCGCTCCGGCGCTGAAGGCGGCGGACTAAGCCGCTCCGGCTTTCGGGCGCATCAGCAGTTTTTCGCGGAATACATCATAGATCGTCACGCCGGCGGCGGCGGCGATCTCCTTCGCGCTCATATTGGTTTCCGTCAGCAGCACGCGTATGAACTCCGGACGCGGCCGCCATGCGCTGTTCGAGCGTTTGAGGCCGCCGCGGGCCCGCAGCGCGTCCGCGCGCCGCCGCTTCGCTTCCTCGGCCTTGCGTTCGTCTTCGTCGAGGCCGCGGCGAATGGCGTCCGCCATCGCTTCCGCATGGCGGCGCTTCTCGGCCGCATAACGCTCGACCTCGGTCTGGAATCCCGTCGCCGTCTGCTCGGTACTTTCGTTGTTCCGGCGCTGAGACCACCAGCGGCCCATTTGTTCGGCGGAGGCGGCGCCGAAATCGGCCGGGAACCCGGCCGGTCCTTTTTGCGCGCGCGGCGGATACTCGCGCGGCGCTTCGGCGTCCATCCTGTGGTCGGCCATGCCGGCGGCTTCGCGCAAGGAAAGCCCATGCGCGGCAGCGAGGCGCGTCGCCGCCTGCATCGCGGCTTCGCGTTCGCCTTCATAAGTAGTGGAGTTGGCGACCTCAAGCAGCTTACGAAAACGCAAGCGCTCCTTGGCCGTGAACTGCGAAACGTTCATCGAAACGAAACGATGCCCCTAAAACAAACGGCGCGGTGTCACCCGCGCTTATTTCTTACGCGCGTCCGCGATCAGTTCCTTCAGATGATCTTTCTGAAGCGCGCCCGGCACCAAAGTCTCGCCGATCACGATGGCGGGCGTGCCTTCGATTCCGAGGTCCTGGGCCAACTGATGGTTTTTCTTGAGAACCTCGGTGATCTCCGGCGCCTTCATATCTTCGCGCAGCTTCTTAACGTCGAGCTTCACGTCCGCGGCGATCTTCATGATCGAGTCTTCGTTCAGCTGGCCGCGGTGGCTCAGCATCGCCATGTGGAATTCCTGGTACTTGTTCTGCTTGCGCGACGCGAGCGCGGCTTGCGATGCGACCACCGAGCCCGGCCCAAGGATCGGGAACTCTTTCAGCACCAGCTTGATCTTGCCATCTTCCTTCAAGGTTTCCATCACCGTCGGATAGACTTGCTTGCAGTAGCCGCAGTTGTAGTCGAAGAACTCGACCACGGTGACGTCGCCCTTGGGATTGCCGATGACGGTCGCCTCGGCGGGGCTGAACAGCGCGGCCTTGTTGGCGTTGATGGCCGCGACGACCTTCGAGGCCTTGGCCTTTTCTTCCTTCTCCTGAAGAAGGCTCACCGCCTCGGTGATGATCTCCGGGTTGGCGAGGATGTACTCGCGCACCAGCGCCCGCACTTCTTTTTTCTGCGCGTCGGAAAGCGCTGCATTTTGCGCGAAAGCGGGCGCGGCGGTCAGGCCGGTCAGGGCCAAAGCGCTGACGACGGTGCGCAGACGCTTGTTCGTGAGGAAGCGAGCCATATCCCTTGTCCTTTCGCGCCTAGCGGCGCCGCTCTTTCATATCGCGCATGTGGTTTTGCGCGGCGATTTTAATGTCCTGCAGGCGATACCATGTCGGCGTGCCTTTTTCGAGCAGCTTGTCCGCTTGCATCGAGTAACGGGCCACATCGCCGAATTGGCCGATCAGCATGGCTTTTTCCGCCGCCGCGTAGGCGCTCATGCCCTCGTTTCCGGCCAGGGCGTAGGACCGGGCCATCAGGTCCCACGTATAGGCGTTCTCCGGATCGAGGGCCGCGGAACGCTTCAAGGTCTCCTCGGCTTCCGCCACATAGGCCTTGTCGCCGTTTTCGGTCATCGCATGGGCCTTGGCGTTCAGGATTTCCGGCGCGTTCGGCATGTATTTCAGCGCTTCGCGGTACGCGACGATGGCGTCGTCGGTCTTGCTGCGCGACAGCTGCATGTCGCCCTTGATCTGCCAGAAATACGGATCGTGCGGGCGGTCCTTGAGCAGGTCGTCGACGATGGGCAAGGATTTGTCGAACTGTCCCCGGCGGTAATAGGCGATCGCCCGCGCGTAACGGCCCCACACCGACTTGTCGGTCTCCGGATAGCGCTGCAGCGTCGCGTACTGTGGCTTCAGGAAGGCGTACAGCTTCGCGACCATGCGCCGGTGCTGCTCTTCCAGGTTCGGCGCCTCGCCGGGGCTGGCGAGCATCGACTTCGTATCCAGGAAAGCCTTGATCACCGCGCGTGTTTGATCGGGCTGCATGACGCGCGCGCCCAGCGCCATCACGTTCGCATCGTTCTGTTCGCGCGCCGCGCGGGCGCTGGTTTCATCGCGCGCCACGGCGACACGCACGCCGGGGCGAGGGGTGGCGGCAACGTTCGCGGTTCCGCCGCCGTACACCACGATCCCGGCCTTGGCGCCGTGCGTCTCCACGGCCTGATTGACCGCGTCGCTTGCAACGGCGAAGTCTTGCACCTTGAAGCCCATGCGGGTGAGTTCGGCGCTCACTATCGATTTCAGTTCCACGCCGGTGGCATCGCTGGCAATGGCGATGGTATCGCCCGGCTGGCCCAGCTTCGGATCGGCGCCCGGCGCCGCTGGTTTTTGTCTGGCCCCCGAACGGTCGATGGCGGCGCGGATCGTCGCCATACGCTCGCGGCTCATCGGGTGCGTGCGCACGTAAGGGTCGCCGCGGTCGGTGATCAGGAGTTCGTCGCCGGCGAGGCGATTGAAGAAGGCGTAGAGCCCTTCGGCGGACTGATTGGTTTTCTCAAGGGCGTTCAGCGCGAACTGGTCGGCGCGGCTTTCGACCCCGCGGCTGAAGGCGAGATACTCGCCGATGGCGGCGCGCTGGCCGCCCATCATGAGGGCGATGCCAAGATCGGGGCTGCCCGCGGCGACCCCGGCCGCGACGCCAAGCAACGTCGAAAGCAGTGAGATCGCGTTCGGCGCGGCCGCGCCGTCGCCCGCCGTGATCACGTGTCCGCCGGCGATGTGGCCAAGTTCGTGCGCCATGACGCCGATCACTTCATTGGCGTTCTCGGCCTTCAGGATCAGGCCGGTGTTGAAGAACATCTGGCTGCCGTTGGTGGCGAACGCGTTGATGGAATCGTCGACCATCAAACCGATCTTCACCCGGTCCGCGGGCATGCCGCTCGCGGCCAGAAGCGGCCGCGCGTAAGTCTGCAGGGTCGCTTCGATCTCGGTGTCCGAGAGGATGGTGCCGGTCGAGAATTCCTGTGCGCGGGCGGGAAGGGAGCCCGCGATCATGGCGGCCGCGGCCAGGGCGCTCGCCGAACGCCGGAAACGCGAAAACGGGGCAATCTTCGTCAGGGGAAAACCTTCCACGCTTTATAAGGTACAGCCTAACCCACCAGCCCGGCCGGGACCTAGCCCCAGGCGCCAGCGACCAACAGCTGCCAATAGCCGCGAATTGTGGCATTTTGCAGCCATGGGCCGGGGCTACAAATCCGTAATCATGCTGACTTTTCTAAGCCTTGTGGGGTGCTTACTGGGGTGCGGCGAGATGCCGCCGGTGCGCTTTCAGCTGGGCGGCCTGCAGGGCGCGGAAAACGTTGAGTTTACGCCCGCGCCTCCGCGCCCCGAGATGCAGATCCTCACGTTCGATCACGAGGCCGGCGAGGTTGCAAAAGAGGTGCTTTTCGCCAACGGCGCCGCCTCCGATGCGGCCGCCGCCCTGGCTTTCACCTTGTCCGTGACCTCCCCGGCGTCGGTGGGGATTGGCGGGGGCGGGGTCTGCGTGACCCGCGACGCCAAGGGCGCGCTTGAGGCGCTCGATTTCCGCCAGGCCCGCCTCGCGCGGGGGCTTCTCGCGCTTCAAGCCAAGCGCGGGAACCGGCCCTGGTCGAGCCTCGTGGTGTCCGCCGAGACGCTCGCGCGCTTTGGCCACAAGGTTTCCCCGGCGCTCGCGCGGGATGTCGAAAGCTATGGCGGCGTGCTGGTCGCCGATAGCGTCGCGCTAGCGGCTTTCATGACGCCCGAACGCCGCCTCATCGCCGCAGGCGACGAATGGCGCCAGCCGCGCCTGGCCGACACGCTCGCCCGCCTGCGCAAACCCGGTTTCTTCGCGGGCAGCGCGGCGGTCTGGTTCGCGCCGCGAGCAAAACCCGGCGCGCTCATATTGGAGCCTGGAACAACGGGCTTCGCGGTTGCGGATAGCGAAGGCGGCGCGGTGGCCTGTGCGTTGACCATGGGCCGGCCCTTCGGTATCGGCAGCATGACGCACGATGGCGGTTATCTCTTTCCGGCGGCATCGCCGCAGGACACGACGCTCGACCAGCTTGCGCTCGGCTTCCTCGCCTGCCTTAAGTCGGACAAACCGGCAGATCAGGGCGCGCCGCGCTGCCCGGCGCCGAACTCCAATTTCAGCCTTATGCCATAGGACGTAACCATGCCTTTTAAAGTTGCCGAGCGCGGGCTGGTTCCGCCGTTCATCGTCATGGATGTGATGCGCGACGCCACCGCGCTTGAAGCGGCCGGACGCAGCATCATCCACCTCGAGGTCGGACAGCCGTCCACGGGCATGCCGAAGAAAGCCGCCGCGCGCGTCGCCGAGCTGCTCGCCGGGACCGATCCCCTCGGCTACACGGTCGCTGCCGGCATTCCCGCGCTCTCGGCCCGCATCTCGCGCTACTACGCTGAAGAGTACGGTATCGGCATCCCCGCCGACCGCATCTTCGGCACGATTGGATCCTCGGCCGCCTTCGTGCTTGCGTTCCTCACGGCCTTCGAGGCCGGCGATCGGGTCGCACTCGCATCACCGGGATATCCTGCGTACCGCCATATCCTGAAAAGCCTTGGCATCGTACCCGAACTCATCGCCGTCGACGCCGGCAGCCACTACCAGCTGACCGTCGATCATTTGAAGAAACTCCCGAAGCTTCCGCACGGCGTGATTCTGGCCAGCCCCGCCAATCCCACGGGTTCGATCATGCCGGCCGATGCTTTCAAGGATCTCGCGCGGTTTTGCGATGCGAACGGCATCCGTCTCATCTCGGACGAGATCTATCACGGCATCACCTACGGGCCGAAAGTCACGGTCGCGGCGTCGGTGTCCGACAGCGCCATCGTCGTGAACAGCTTTTCAAAGTACTTCAGCATGACCGGCTGGCGCATGGGCTGGCTCGTCATTCCCGAAGATCTTAAGCGCCCGATGGAATGCCTCGCGCAGAATTTGTTCATCTCGGCGCCGACCGTGGCGCAATACGGCGCGCTGTTCGCATTGGATTGTAAGGACGAGCTGGAAATCAATGTCGCGCGGTACGCTCGCAATCGCGAGGTTCTGCTCAAGCATCTGCCGGAGTTGGGCTTCAGCAAGTTCGCTCCGGCCGACGGCGCCTTCTATATCTACGCCGACATTTCCAACATGAGCGACGATTCCATGGATTTCTGCCGGCGCCTCTTGCACGAAGCCGGCGTCGCCATCACGCCGGGAATCGATTTTGATCCCTTCCATGGCCGCCGCTTCGTCCGCTTCTCCTTCGCCGGCGCGACCGCCGACATGGAAGAAGCCTGCGAGCGGCTCAAGAAGTGGCGCCAGAAGAAGTAAGAAAAAACCCCTCGCCGATGACGAGGGGTTTTTTTATTTAGGTCTTATTCGACCACCAGCCCTTGCGCGGGGGTCCGGACGGCTCTTCCGGCGCCGCGGTGGGCGTGGGTGTGGGCGCGGGTTGCGGCTCGGGCTTCGGTTCGGCGCGCGGCGGTTCTGGCGCGCGGACCTCGGCCTGCGGCGCTTCGTCACGCCGGCCAAGTACGCCTTCCTTGATCGCACGGAAGAACGAACGCCCAGAACCGTTGCCGCTGCCGTTGCGCGGCTCGCTTGTCGCTTCGTTTGTCCCTTCGGTTTGCGGCGCGCTTACGGCCTGCGGCGCTTCGGCCGAGGTTTCGCGCGGCGTGAAGCTGGCGCCTTCACCGGCGTTATCGCCGCTGAACGCGGCCTGTTCGCCGCCCTGTTCGCCGTTTTGATGCTCACCCTGCTCGCCGTGTTCACCATGCTCACCGTTGCCACGGCGGCGGCGGCGGCCACCGCGGCGTCCGCGGCGGCGGCGGCGGGCTTCACCGTCACGGCCTTCGCGGCCCGGCTGCTCACCACGGCCTTCCTGTCCTTCGAACGCCTGTTGCTCATCGCCCGCGGCGGCTTCACCAGCTTCGCCTTCGGCGCGTTGTTCCTGGCGGTCCTGGCCCGGCTCATGACGCTGACCTTCGTGACGTTGGCCTTCGTGACGTTGACCGCCTTCGCGGCCGCCTTCACGCCCGCCCTCGCGGTCGTCGCCGCCACGGCCACGGCGTCTGCGGCGGCGTTTGCGGCGGCGCGCGCCGTTTTCGTCATCGCCATCGCCGCGTTCGCTGCGGTCACTCCGCTCACCGCGCGATTGGCTCTGGCGGGGCTGCTCGCGCCCGGTCTCGACTTCGTCCTCGGCTTCGGCTTCTTCTTCCTCTTCCGGCTCCGGCGGCGCGATTTCGCGCACCGGCTGGGGTTCGCGCAGCTCGCGGCCCTCGTGGCCTTCACCCGGCGCGCGCATGGCCTTCACGCGGTCGAGACGCAGGTTCGGCGGGATGAGCATGGCGTCGCCCAGCACGAAGATGCGCAGGCCGTAGCGGCCCTCGATGCTGGCCAGGGCTTCGCGCTTATAGTTGAGAAGATACAGCGCGACGTCCGGATGCACGGTGATCGTCACTTCGCTCGAACGCTGACGCACGCCTTCTTCTTCCAGCATGCGCAGCGAGTGCACGGCGGCGGACTCCGTCGAACGGATCATGCCGGTGCCCGCGCAGTGCGAGCAGGTGCGGAAGTTGGCTTCGATCAGGCTGGGACGCAGACGCTGGCGTGACAGTTCCAGAAGCCCGAAGTGGCTGATGCGGCCCACCTGGATGCGGGCGCGGTCGGCCTTCAGGGCCTCTTTCAGGCGTCGTTCAACCGCATGGTTATTGCGGTTGTCTTCCATGTCGATGAAGTCGATGACGATCAGGCCGGCGAGATCGCGCAGCCGAAGCTGTCTTGCGATTTCCTCGGCCGCTTCCATGTTCGTCTTGAACGCCGTCTCCTCGATATGCCGCTCCTTCGTGGCGCGGCCCGAGTTCACGTCGATGGCGACCAAGGCTTCCGTCTGGGCGAACACGATCGAGCCGCCCGAGCGCAACTGCACCACCGGGCTGTTGATCGATTCCATCTGCGTTTCCACCTGATAGCGGTGGTACAGCGGGATGATGTCGTCCTTGTAGCGCTGGACCTTCTTGGCATGGCTGGGCGTCAGCATGCGCATAAAGTCCTTGGCGACCTTGTAGCCTTCTTCGCCGTCGACCCACACTTCTTCCAGGTCGCGGCTGTAGATGTCGCGGATGGCGCGTTTGATCAGGCTGGCTTCTTCGTGGATCAGCGCTGGGGCGCGGCTCTGCATCGTGATTTCGCGGATGCTGTTCCACGTGCGCTGCAGATATTCGTAATCGCGCTTGATCTCGGCGCGCGAACGCTCCGATCCCGCGGTGCGCAGGATGACGCCCATGTTCGTCGGCAGTTCGAGATCGCCGAGGATCTGCTTCAAACGGCGGCGATCCTGAGCGCTGGTGATCTTGCGCGACACCCCGCCGCCGCGCGCCGAGTTCGGCATCAGCACGCAGTAACGGCCCGCCAGCGACAGGTAGGTGGTCAAAGCCGCGCCTTTATTGCCGCGCTCTTCCTTCACCACCTGCACCAGCATGATCTGGCGGCGTTTGATGACTTCTTGGATCTTGTAATGACGTGAGGCCACGAAGCGGCGGCGGCTGCGGTCCTCGCTGCTTTCTTCCTCTTCGTCGTCCTCACCGCCCACTGTCTCCACGTGGGGCTTTTCTATCGGCTGCGGCGCGCCTTCGGCGGTTTCCGCGCCGGCGGCTTCGGTTACATCGCCGCCGACCGTTTCAGGCGCGAGGTCCGAGCCTGCTTCATCGTGCGCGGCTTCATCATGGGGTTCGTCGTGGGCTTCTTCATGATGGTCGTCGTGATGTTCATCATCGGGCGGCAACGCGGACGTGATCGCCGGCGGGATGAAGGCGAGGGGAATGGTCCCGTCTTCATGATGGTCGTCGTGCGGATCGTCCCCATGATGGTCATGCGCATGATCATGTGGATGATCGTGGTCATGATCGTGATGGTCGTGCTCATGCGGATGATCATGTTCATGATCGTCGTGGTGAGCATCATGATGATCGTCGTGCGCGCCTTCCCCGGCGGCAGCGCCTTCCGCCGGCTGGCCTTCCGCGCCCGGCTGGGCGGCGGCCTGCGCCTCGCGGCGCGCGCGGCGGCGCGCCTGGCGTTCTTCTTCTTCGCGCTCGTGACGTTCCTGTTCGGCGATCAGACGTTCACGGTCGGCGACGGGGATTTGATAGTAGTCGGGGTGGATTTCGCTGAAGGCGAGGAACCCGTGACGGTTCCCACCGTAATCGACGAATGCGGCTTGCAGCGAAGGTTCGACGCGGACGACTTTGGCGAGGTAGATGTTGCCTTTGATTTGCTTCTTTGTAGAGGTCTCTACATCAAATTCCTCAAGGCGCGTTCCATCCAGAACCACCACCCGAGTTTCCTCGGCGTGTGTGGCATCGATCAGCATTCTTTTGACCATAGTAAGGCGTACTCCGTAGCACCGCGGACGGCGCGCGTGTCCGGACGTCAAGTCCGGAGAGCGGGGCGCGGTGGAAAGTTAAAAGATTTAAAAGTTGGGCGCGCTGACGGGCGTGCGTCTTCAGCTCACGGCCGAACGACACGTTCATCAGGCGAAAACCCTGTGAATTGGGGGAGGCGCTCACGGTAAGCGGCGCTTTCATTTGTAGCGAGGCTGACGGCAAACCTGCCCCCTCGAGTGAACACATTTGGGGAGAGGTGCGCCGAAGTGCGAAACCACGCGACGGTGAACCGTCCCCATCAACGGGGCCGCGTCCATCCAATAAAGCTAGCGGGCTTATATTCTAAGTCCCGATTCCGACCGCCACCGGAGCAAGGCCTTTACGGCTTGGAGCTCATTACGGCGGGCGCAGCCTGTCAGGCGCAACCTCGTAACGGTAACCATAAACAGGTGATCACAGCCGTGACAACGTTTAATTCCAGCCGCTTAAGGCCCGGACGCAAGCTTATTGCCGCGATTCCGCGACTCGGTGTATATATAGGAGAGTCAAGGGGTTAAGGTCCCAGGTATTGTTAGAGCGGTCACCATTTTTCGTGCCGGGATTGTCCCGCCGCACCCTGCTTGCGACCGTGGCGGGGAGCGTGCTGTGGCCCATGGCGGCCAAGGCGCTCGGCGTGGCCTCGTCCATCCGCGTGCACGACCACGGTACCCACACCCGCCTTGTTCTCGAACTCTCTGAAAATATTGAATTTTCTATCTTTTCGCTGGGTGATCCGTACCGCATCGTGGCCGACCTGCCCGAGCTGGACTGGACCATGCAAGGCAACGCGCTCGCCCATCCGACCGGGGTCGTGAAGGCCGTCCGCTATGGCCTGTTCCAGCCGGGGCGGGCCCGCATTGTGATCGATCTGGCCGATCCGGCCGCCGTGAAGAACGCTTTTGTGCTTCCGGCCACCGGCGGCACTCCTCACCGCTTCGTCATCGACCTGGAAAAGACCGCGCGCGACAAGTTTATGGCCGCCGCCGGTCCCCAAAACCGCATCGGGCGCCTCGCGGCGGCCTCCGCCAAGCCGGCGCCGGCCAAGGGCGTCACGCCGTCCGAGAAGAAAGAAGCGAACCGCAAGAAGCTCATCGTGGTCGATCCCGGCCACGGCGGCGTCGACCCGGGCGCCATCGGCCTCAGCGGCATTTATGAGAAAGCCATCACCCTCGCCGCCGCCAAACAGCTGAAAAGCCGCCTTGAGGCCACGGGACGCTACCGTGTCCAGCTCACCCGCGAACGCGATCTTTCCCTCGAACTCGCCGAGCGCCGCGAAATCGCCCGCAATGCCGAGGCCGATCTCTTCATCTCGCTGCATGCGGATTCCATCGCGAATAAGGATGTGCGCGGGCTGTCGGTCTATACATTGTCCGAGAAGGCGTCCGACCGCGAAGCCGAGCAACTCGCCGAGCAGGAGAACAGCGCCGATAACATCATCGGCGTCGATCTCAGCCATGAAAGCCAGGAAGTGCGGCACATCCTCGTGGATCTGGCCCAGCGCGAGAGCATGAACCTCGCCACCAAACTCGCTGATCGCCTCATCGGCGAGCTCAAGCGAGAGGCGACCCTTCTGCGTAACGGCCACCGTTTCGCGCGCTTCGCGGTTCTCAAATCCCCCGATGTGCCCTCCGTACTGATCGAGATGGGCTATCTCTCGAACCGTCAGGACGAGACCTCCCTCAAGACCGAATCCTACCGCGGCAAGCTCATGGCGGCCGTGGTCCGGGGGGTCGACACTCATTTCGGCGGCGTCCAGAGCGCCAGCCGGGGCTGATTTCGGCCTTTTCGACCGCTTTTTCGCCCGATTTCCGGGTCACAAATAATGTTCCGCGCGCCAGAAACGTCCCATGGACGGCATGCGTTATGGTAGAGCATCCCCGCTTTCGTACCCTTTTTTAGCCGCCCTCTTTTACCCCAGCGAGCCCTCTCATGGCTGAGACCAAGCGCAAGTTACCCGTCCTCGACAAGCGGATGACCCGCTGGCTGATGGTGGGATTCTTCGTCCTGATGATGGGCGTGTTCGCCGCGGGCGCCGGCGCGATCTTCGTCTTCTATCACTTCGGCAAGGGTTTGCCGGACTACCGCCAGCTCGCCACTTACAATCCGCCGGTCATGACCCGCGTTTATGCGGGCGACGGACGCCTCATCACCGAATATGCCGTCGAAGGCCGCGTGTTCGTGCCGCTCGAAGCTATCCCGCGCCGCGTGATCAACGCCGTCGTCGCCTCCGAGGATCAGCGCTTCTGGTCGCACCCCGGCGTCGATCCCATCGGCCTCTCGCGCGCCGTCATGGCCGCGCTCGGCCAGAAGATCATCGGCAGCGACCGCCGCATGGCGGGCGCGTCGTCGATCACCCAGCAGGTCGCCCAGATGTTCCTCATCGGGCGCGAATACTCCATCGACCGTAAGGTCCGCGAAGCGGTGCTCTCTTTCCGCATCGAGCAGGCCTACACCAAAGAACACATCATGGAGCTGTACCTGAACCAGGCTTACTTCGGGTACGCCTCTTACGGCATCGCTTCCGCGGCGATGAACTACTTCAACAAATCGCTCGACGAACTCACGATTGGCGAGGCGGCCTATCTCGCCGGCATCCTGAAGGGTCCGTCGAACTACAATCCGGTGCGTTATCCCGACGCCGCGCGCGATCGCCGCGACTACGTCATCGGCCGCATGCAGGACGACGGTTACATCACTCGCGATGAAGAGAAGGCCGCGCGCGAAGAGGTCATCACGCCCCGTAAGCGCGACGAAACCGAGCAGATCGTCGCCGAACATTTCGCCGAGGAAGTGCGCCGCGATCTCGCCGACCGCTACGGCTCCGACACGCTCTATAAAGGCGGCCTTGCCGTTCGTACCTCCCTCGACCCGCAGCTGCAGAAATTGGCGACCGAGGCCCTGCGCAAAGGCCTGATCAGCTATGACCGCCGCCACGGCTGGCGCGGCGCGTTCACGCGCTTCAAGGACGGTACGGATTTCGCCGAACAGCTTCGCAAGCTTGAAGACCCGGCCGGCATCCTTCCGACGTGGGAAGCCGCCGTTGTCGGCGACGTCCAGAACGATAAAGCCACGGTCATCCTGCGCGATGGTTCGCATGGCACGATTCCGCTCAGTGAACTGCGGTGGGCGCGCCAGTCCTTGCCTGAACAGCAGGTCGGCGCCGCCGTGAGCGCCGCCACGCAGGTCCTGCATCCGGGCGACGTGATCGCCGTCGAGGCGGTGAAGGCCAACAGCGAAGGCGTCGCCTATCCGGAAAAGACGTATGGTCTGCGCCAAGTACCGAACATCGATGGCGCCATCGTCGCGCTCGATCCGTTCACGGGCCGCGTGCGCGCGATGAGCGGCGGCTTCTCCTACGCCAAGTCGCAGTTCAACCGCGCGACGCAGGCGCAGCGTCAGCCGGGCTCATCCTTCAAGCCTTTCGTTTATCTCGCGGCGATGGAATCCGGCTTCACGCCGTCGACCCTCGTGCTCGATGCGCCCTTCGTCATGGATCAGGGCCCGGGCCTGCCGAAGTGGAAGCCCAGCAACTACACCGATGAGTATCTTGGCCGCGCCACGCTCCGCATCGGCATCGAGAAGTCGCAGAACCTCATGACCGTCCGATTGGCGCAGGCCGTCGGCATGGACAAAGTAGCCCAGATCGCCGAAAGCTTTGGTGCGGTCAACAAGCTGCCGCGCAACCTCGCCGCCTCGCTCGGCGCGGAATCGACGACCGTGCTGCAGATGGTCACCGCCTACGGTGAACTCGTGAACGGCGGCAAGAAGCTCACGCCCAGCCTCATCGACCGCATCCAGGATCACAACGGCAAGACCATCTATAAGCACAACGTGCGCAGTTGCGACGCGTGCGCCGCCGATACGTGGGACGGGCAGGGACCGCCGGAGCTGAAGGATACCCGCGAACAGCTCGCCGATCCCGCCAGCATCTATCAGGTCGTCCACTTGCTTGAAGGCGTCGTGCAGTACGGCACGGCGGCGGGAAGCGTCGGTCAGCTCCGCTGGCCGCTCGCCGGCAAGACCGGCACCTCCAACGATGCGCGCGATACCTGGTTCATCGGCTTCTCGCCGAACCTTGTCGCCGGTGTTTTTGTCGGCTTCGACGAGCCGCGCTCCATGGGCCCGAAGGAAACCGGCGGCAGCATCGCCGCGCCGATCTTCCGCGACTTCATCCAGGCCGCCCTCAAGGACGAACCCAAGACGCCGTTCCGCGTCCCACCCGGCATCAGCCTTGTGCGCGTGAACAAACAAACCGGCCGCCCCGCTGAACCGGGCGACGCCCGCGTCATCCTCGAAGCCTTCAAGACCGGCACCTCGCCGCTCGACCAGCAAAGCATCACCAGCGACGCCGATATGCTCATCGACAACCCCGCCAACACCCCGCAACAGCCCGCCGCCGGCGGTTTGTATTAGACGTCCTTCACCCTCTCCCCTTCTTGAGGGGAGAGGGCAGGGTGAGGGGTCGTTGCTTCGCTGAGGTTTCACCAAAGCGTTCTAAATGCGCTCTCGCCCACCGCGCACCAGCCGCACCGGCGCCAACAGGCCCTTGCCGATATACGTGCGCATCGTGCCCGTGTGGAAGTTGACCATCCAAACTTTGCGCCCGCTCTTGCTGGTCGTCCAATAAACCAGAAACGGTTCCTCCATCCCGGGGAATACCGTCGGATTCAGTGCGGGTGTGCAGCTGCTCGACACCAGGGACATAAGCTCGAACCGCGATGGCACGCGCCATCCGTCGGTTTCAAGCGAACGCGCTTCGTCCCAGGTCAGCCCCACCACTTCGCCCGTGCAGCCTTTCTCTTCGCTCCACGTTTGTCCAAGGGCGCAGCGCTGCCATTCCAGGCGTGTTTTCTTGTCGAGGGCCGTCTCGCCGCGCAGCTCGTAGCGCGCCGTGGGTGGACGGATCTCATCGTTGTGGCAGGCCGCCAAGGCGGCGCCCGGCGTGAGAAGGGCGAGAGCAAAGAGTGATCGTGCGATCATTCGGGCCTCTGGAGCTCCGGCAGCGGAACGACGGGGAATTAAGGTGTCCGATCTCTAGCGCGGTTGCAATGCAGGGGGCCGTGAATCCGCCTTGCCGACGAGGGGTCTCGGATCATATAACCCAATAAAACCACACTAAAGTGAGCAGGTTCCCATGCGCCCGGACATCGAAAACAAGGCCAACGACATCAAGCGCTCGCTGGATTTGCTCCGGAGGCATCTTTGACTGGGATCGTGCCCTTCTCCGTCTCGATGAACTGAACGCCAAAGCCGAAGACCCGAAGCTCTGGGACAGGCCCGCCGACGCGCAGAAGGTCATGCGCGAGCGCACCCAGCTTGAAACCGGTATGGGCAATGTGCGCAAGCTCGAGCGCGACCTCGACGACGCCATCACCCTCGCCGAACTCGCCGATGAAGTGAAGGACGAAGCCTCGATTGACGAGGCGCGCCGTCTCATCGCCGACCTCATGGGCCGTGTGAAGCAGGCCGAGCTTGAAAGCCTGCTGTCCGGCGAAGCCGACGCCAACGACTGTTACCTGGAAGTCCACGCCGGGCAGGGCGGCACCGAAGCCCAGGACTGGGCCGAGATGATGGCCCGCATGTATTCCCGCTGGGCCGAAAAGAAGGGCTACAAGGTCGAGTATCTGGAAGAAAGCGCGGGCGACGGCGCGGGCATCAAGTCGGTCACGTTCCGCATCACCGGGCACAACGCGTACGGCTGGCTGAAGACGGAAAGCGGTGTCCACCGTCTCGTGCGCATATCGCCTTACGATTCAAACGCCCGCCGCCACACCAGCTTCGCCTCGGCCTGGGTCTATCCCGTAGTCGACGAAACGATCAACATCGAGATCGACGAGAAGGATTGCCGGATCGATACCTATCGCTCCTCCGGCGCCGGTGGTCAGCACGTCAATAAAACCGATAGTGCGGTGCGTATTACGCACATCCCGACCAATATCGTCGTGCAATGCCAGAACGAGCGCTCGCAACACCAGAACCGGGCCAAGTGCTGGGATATGTTGCGCGCGCGCCTGTACGAACAGGAATTGGAGCGCCGCGAAGCCAAGGCCGCCGCGACGGAAGCCGCGAAAACCGACATCGGCTGGGGCCACCAGATCCGCTCCTACGTGCTGCAGCCCTACCAGCTCGTGAAGGACCTGCGTACGGAAGTCGAAACCTCGGACACCCAAGGTGTCCTGGACGGCGACCTCGACAAGTTCATGGCCGCCTCCCTCGCGTCACGCATCAAGACGGCCAGCGATTTAACGCATTAGCACCTACTTTCCGGTTATCCTTGCGGCCGCCAGGCCGCGAGGATCCAGGTTTTTGTCATCCTGAGCGAAGCCCAGGATCCAGGGGGCTCGGGCGTCATTGTCGGCGTCCTTCCACTGTCATTGTCCGTATAAGCCGGACGATGACGAGGGTGTGTTCGACTCGCCCAATACACACTTCCGATTTTTTGAATCATTAAATTCGCCACCGCTCTAAATATCGCTCGACGAAAAATGTGCGTCAGACGCATCATAATGCGAGCGGCTTCCGTAAGGCGGCCTGCCGCGCCGGAGCTTTAGCGAAGGCGGTGATCTTTGACATCGTGAATCAGTTGGAAAATCGAGTGAGAAAACGCGCGTCTGCGTTCGCGCCGCGCATCGGACGCAGGGCTCGCGTCAATGCATGCAAAAGCGCCGTCGGTGTCGCAAAGTGTCGCAGGGTGTCGCCTGCGCCAAAAATCCGGCAACGCGCTGCAGCGCTTTACGAATTCAGAAAGTGTCGCCTGTCGCCGGGTGTCGCCCAGACGCAAGCTATTCTGCATAGGTCGCGCGGAGTGTTATGCAAAATCGCCGGAGCTACATCCAAGGCGCCACGTAGTCCGCCCGCATGCCGGCTTGCGCCCGCGCTTCAAGATTGAACGGTGGCTTCGGTTTGCCGGTGAATCGTTCGTCGAGCACTTTCTTATAGGCGGCGATCGGATCGAGGCCGCGTTTCGCGCACAGGTGCTCGAACCAGCGTACACCCACGGCAAGATGTTTGATTTCGTCGGTATAGATCACCGCCAAGAGGTCGGCGGTCTCCTGGTCTTCGTTTTGGCGCAGTTTCGCGGCGCCGACCACGGTGGTATCCAGCCCGCGCGCTTCCAGTGTCATCGGAACGATAGCGAGGCGCGCCACCAAATCATCCGCGGTGATCTCGGCGGCCTCCCACAGCCCGTTGTGCGCGGGGAGGTCGCCGTAACGCACGTCCCATTGGGCGAGGCGTTTACGGAGAAGTTCGAAGTGTTCCGCTTCTTCCGCCGCGACACTCACCCAATCGTCGAAGAAATCCACGGACAGATCTTCGTCGCCGAAGCGCGCGATGATGTCCCAGGCCAGGTCAATGGCGTTGAATTCAATATGCGTGAGCGCGTGCACCAGGGCGATGCGTCCCTTGGGTCCCGACGAGCGTTTCGGCATATCTCCGGGGCGGCGCAATTCAGGCCGTGCGGGTCGCCCGGGCTGGTCCGGCGGTGTCGCCGTTCCGATGATCCGGGCGCCGCCGCGCCAGCGCGCGGCGGCCTCGGCCGTCAGGGCAACTTTCTCGGCTGGATCGGCGGCGGTGAGGATACGAACCGCGTCGGCGCGCAGGCTCACAGCGAACGAAGCGCTTTCACGACTTCGTCGGCGTGGCCTGGGACACTGACTTTACGCCACTCGGCGCGCACCTTGCCTTCCTCGTCGATCAGGAAGGTGGAGCGTTCGACCCCCATGTAGGTGCGGCCATACATGCTCTTCAGCTTCCACACGCCATAGGCTTCGCAGACGCCGGCATCGTCGGCCAGCAGCGGGAAGTTCAGTTTGTACTTGGTCTTGAACTTCTGGTGGCTCTTCACATTGTCCTTCGAAACGCCGAGCACGACCGCGTCGGCTTTGGAAAAGTTCGCTTCGGCGTCACGGAACGCGCAAGCTTCCGTCGTGCAGCCCGGAGTGTCGTCCTTGGGGTAGAAATACAGGACCACGCGCTGCCCGCGGAAGTCCTTCAGCGAAACCTTTTTGCCTTGATCGTTCATCAGGGTGAACGCGGGCGCCGCCTTGCCGGCGAGGGTTGAAATACCCTTCGGCGCGGCTTTTTTCGCGGAGGCTTTGGGGGCCGCTTTTTTAGCGACTTTCTTCGCGGCAACCTTCTTTACCGCTTTCTTCTTGGCCGCTTTCGGCTTCGCGGTTTTCGCTTTGCGTTTGGTCGCCATGGTGCTCTCCGGTGTGTTAGTGCGGAACCTCGGCGAAATCCGGCCGGGCTCGTTCGGCCGGGTCCGCGATGAGGCGCTGGAACAGCTCGGAAATAGCCTGGGCTTCGGTCTCCATCAAGCGCTCACATGCGGCGAAGTCATCGGCTCCTACCGCCCGCGCAAGTTTTTGCTTAAGGCCGGGCGGGATATCGGCCGGTGCGATGTCGCTTTCGAAGGTCAGCCGCAGCATTTGCTGCAGGCGGGCCCAAAGAGCCAGGCCGTCCAAAAGGATCTTGGCGTCGGCTTCGGAAAGGGCTTTGTGGCTCACCAGACTTTCGATGATCGATGGCGGATCGGTATCCTTTGGCTGGGCCTTAGGCGTCGCGAGTTTCAGGTATTGGATAATGAACTCCGCATCCACGAGGCCGCCGGCGCGGTGTTTGATGCTCCAGGGACCCTGCTCGCCCTTGTCTTTGCGCATCCGCGCCCGCATATCGCCCACGGCCACGACGAGGGCTTTGGGATCGCGCGGTTTCGCGAGGGCTTCGGCGATCACGGCCTCGGTCTTAGCTCTTAAACTGTCCTCGCCCAGGACCACGCGGGCCCGCGTGAGCGCCATATGCTCCCACGTCCAGGCGTCCTGGGTCTGGTACTTCGCGAAGGCTTCCAGGTTGGTGGCGAGCGGGCCTTTGTCGCCGCTCGGGCGCAGGCGCATGTCGACCGAATAAAGCTTTCCTTCGGATGTCAGCGAGGTGAAGGCCGAGACGATCCGCTGGGCGAGGCGGATGTAATAGGCCGGCGCGGGCAGGGAGCGCGGGCCGTTCGCGGAGTAGGAGTCCATCACCGCATCGTAAATGATGACGAGGTCGAGGTCGGACGTCGGTGTCATCTCGTGGCTGCCGAGCTTGCCGTAGGCGATCACACCCAGATGTCCGCCCGGGATCTCGCCGTATTGCTTGGCGAATTCCATCGCCACGCGCGGCACCAGGTTATTGATCACGACTTCGGCCAAGGTCGTGAAGTGTTTGGCCGCCGCCAGCGGATCGATCAGCCCGCGCAGCGCGTGGACCCCGACCCGGAACTGCTGATCGTTCAGCCACCGGCGGCAGAGATCCAGCATCAGTTCGAAGGCTTCCGCGCGTTCCAGGACGTGCGCGAGATCCTCATTGAACGTCTTGAAACCTTCGAGGGGTTTGTAGAACTCGGGCTCCAGCACGTAGTCGAGGAGCGTCGGTGAGCGGGTCAAGTGATCGGCGAGGCGAGGCGCGTCGCCCATGATCTCGGCCACCAGGTCGAGGAGGTCCGGGTTCGAGAAAAACACCGAAAGGATCGGCACGCCCGCCGGCAATCCGGCGAGACATTTGTCGAATTTGATAAGCGCTGTGTCGGGCTGCGCTGTCTTGCCGAACGCCGCGAGCAGGGAGGGAATGACCTCGGTCAGCAACTGGCGCGCGCGGTTGCTACGGGTCGCGCGGTAGCGGCCATGATGCCAGCCGCGCACCATCCGGGTGACCATGCTGACGTCCTGATAGCCAAGACGGCGCAAGGTGGCGAGCGTGTCGGGATCGTCCTCGGTGCCGGTGAAGACGAGGTTGCCGTCCACGGCCAGCGAGGGTGCATCCTCGAACAGTCCCGCATAGTGCTTTTCCACGAGGCGCAACGCGCCTTCGACTTCGGCCATGAAGGTGTCGAGATCGGTAACGCCCATGAACAAGCCGATATGCGCAAGCTCGCTGCGGTTCGTCGGCATGGTCTGTGTCTGCTGATCGGCCACCATCTGGAGGCGGTGTTCGAGTTTGCGCAGATAACGGTATGTCTTCTGGAGGTCGTCGCGAACGTCGGCCGTCACGAAGTTGAGTTCGGTGAGCACATCGAGCGCGGGAAGCGTGCGTGAAACGCGCGCTTCTTCCATGCGCCCGCCCCAGATCAACTGCTGCACCTGCGCGAAAAACTCGATCTCGCGAATGCCGCCGCGTCCCGTCTTGATGTTGTGTCCCGGCACGGTGACCTTGCCGCCGCCTTTGTGGGCGTAGATTTGGCGCTTGATCGAATGGATGTCTTGGATGGCGTAGAAGTCGAGGGATTTACGCCAGATGAAGGGCTGCAGGTCGTGCAGGAAACCGGCGGCGGAATCCGCATCGCCCGCCACGGCGCGGGCCTTGATGAGCGCGGCCCGCTCCCAATTCTGTCCGTAACTCTCGTAGTAGATTTGCGCGCCGCCGCGCGAAACGGCGATCGCGGTCGAGCCGGGATCCGGGCGCAGCCGCAGATCGGTCCGGAACACATATCCCGCTGATGTGCGTTCCTGAAGGATCTTCACCAGGTCCTTCGTAATCTGTACCGCGAATTCCTGCGGCGTCTTCGAGCCGGTGTAGACAAGCCGTTGTTCGTCGTAAAAGACGAAGAGATCGATGTCGGAGGAGTAGTTGAGTTCGCGCCCGCCGAGTTTGCCGACCGCGAGCACGACGTAACCCGATCCCCGCTCGGGATCGTTCGCATCGGGCAGTGTGATCAACTCATTGCGCTGCGCGATCCCAAGCAAGCAGCGGACCGCGCTTTTCACGGTAGCGTCGGCGAAGTCGGACAAGGCCTCGATCACCTGATCGACCGTCCAGGTTTCGGTGAGGTCGGCGAGTGCGATCAGGAGCGCCGCGCGGGCCTTGGCAACGCGCAGGCCCAGCATGGCGGTTGAGACCTCGGCGTAATGCGTGCCGCTCACGCCGCCGAGGATATCGGCGAACACTGCGTCCGGCCCATCGGCGGCGAAGGACGCGAGGATATCCGGATGATCCATCAGCAGCTTGCTGAGGAACGGACTGTTGCCGAAAACAGAATCAAGAACAGCGTTCCACACGGGGTGCTGTGCGGGGCCCTTCGCGAAGGCTTGCACGCTGTCCGTGTGAGTGGCCGCTGCCGCCAGCCAGTCCTGCCTTTGGTCGCGCGCACGCGCATCGTCGAAGGGTGGCGGAAGCCTTGTAATATCAGGGTTAATCAAGCCCGACTCGCGGTATTTTCTGTTGTTTCAACATACAGTGGGATATAGAGGGCAGGGTGGTCAAGCTGCGGTGCCGCGCCAGCAATTTGCCAACATTTTGTACGATTGTCCTTTGAAACGGATAGGGCTCCGGGATCTTGGCACACGGCGCAGTCAGATTCTTGCTTCGCGTCCTGGAAGCGACATTGCTCGTGGTGTTGCTCGGCGCCGCTATCTTGGCCTGGCGCCTGAGCCAGGGGCCGGTGGCTCTTAATTCCGTCGCGCCCTACGTCGCATCGCTGCTCAGCGATCTCAATCCTTCGCTTCAATTCCGCATCGAACGCGCGGAATTCCGTTGGCAAGGGTTCAAGGGCAGTCCTGAAATCACAGCGCGCGATGTGCGTGTGCTCAATGCCGCGGGCGGCGTCGTGGCCGGCTTGCCCACGATGGTGGTGCGGCTTGAATCCTCCGCCCTGCTGAAAGGCGAGATCGCGCCGAAGCATATCGGTCTTACCAACCCCATCATCCGCTTCGTCCACCGCGCCGACGGAACCTTCGGTCTTGGTCTCGAAGGGCCGGCGCCCGCCGCGGCCGCGGCGCCGAGCGCATCCGAGGAGAGCAGCAACGCGCTCGCCGTTACGCTGCTCAAGGCATTGAACGGCGACGCCACAGGCGGCTTCGCGTTCCTGCAGACTGTATCGATCGATCACACAACGTTGGTCCTGGTCGATGAAACCTCTGGTCAACGCTGGCTCGTGCCGGACGCCACCCTGGACTTTACACGCGACAGCAGCGCGATGCTCGTTCAGGCCACGCTCCCGGTCATCGAAGACGGCAAGTCGTGGCAGCTCACTGCGAAAGGCATGATTCCGGCGGGCAGCCGCATGCTCAATCTGGACATCGATATCGACGGCTTGCGTCCCGCGCGCCTTGCCGTCCTCGCGCCGCAGCTTGCCCCGCTGGCGATGGTCGATCTGCGCTTGAGCGGAACGATGTTCACAAGCATGGCCCTCACCGATCAGGGTGCGCGCATCACCGGCGTGAAGTTCGATGTGGAAGGTCAGGCGGGGCATCTGCGTTTACCCGAGCCGATTTCGAAGGACTATCCGATCAAGAAGGCGATCTTGCGCGGATCCGCCGGCGATGCGCTTGACGAGATCAAGATCGACCGCTTCAGCATGGAGATCGACCGTGGCAAGGAAGCCAACCCTGTCCTGACGATGACGGCGGACGCCAAGCAACTCAATTCCTCGCCGGTCGTGCAAATCGAGGCCGGGCTGGGCGAGCTCTCGATCGAAGGGCTCAAGGAGTATTGGCCGCCGACGGTGAAGCCGAACACCCTGCGTTGGATCAACAACAATCTCACGGATGGCGGCCTTACCGGCACGAAGCTGCGCATGAAACTGGCCGGCCCGAGCATGGCCGATATCGACGCCACCGAAATGCTGCTGACGTCCGCGCTCCACGATATGACGGTCGGGTACATGGACGGCATGCCCAAGGTGCGAGGCACCAACGGCAGTATGGCGCTGACCCTGCGCGATTTGAAAATCGACGTGAATACGGGACACGTGCCGGACGATTTCTCGGGGAAGGGCCTGCGTATCACGAGCGCGAACCTGCGCATGCTCGGGCTCGGCTCGGGCACGGAGACCGCCGACTTCGATATCAAGATTGCCGGCGATTTCGGCGACGCGATGCGTCTCATCGATAACGAGCCGCTGCACTACTCGACAAAGATGGGCGTCGACGCCAAGCAGGCCACGGGTGCGGCGGATATCGATCTCTCCATCAAGTTCCCGCTGGTCTCGGATCTTGATCTGGACAACGTGCGCGTTGGCGTGAAAGCGCAGACCGAGAATGTGGGGCTCGCGGATGTCGCCTTTGGTTTGCCTCTCGAAAACGGCCGCATGAGCCTTGTTCTCGATGGTACGGGTATGGACGTCTTGGGGACCGGGTCCCTCGGCGGCATCAAGACGAAGATCGATTGGCGCGAGAATTTCTCCGGCGGTGAGTTCCGCAGCCGCTACGTGCTCGATCCGGTGGTTTCGAACGAGCAGCGGCCTCTGGTCGGTCTCACGACGATGCCGTTCGTGAAGCCTTACCTCGACGGCGATGTTACGGCGCATGTGATCTATACCGTCTTTCACGATCAGGCCCGCCACATGGAGGCCGATGTCGATTTGACGGCGCCGGCGATGTCGCTCCCGGAACTCGCTTGGAAAAAAGCCGCCGGTGTTCCGGCGCAGGGCAAGGTGGTCGCGCGTTTCACCAATGATCGCCTCGACGAAGTGCCGTCGTTCATCGTGACGTCGGGGGACGATCTTAGCGTCGAGGGCTCCGTTACGTTCGGCGAAGGCAAGACGATGACCGCGCTGACGATAAAGCCAAGCACCGCCGGCGAATCCAAGCTGAGCCTCGACGTGAAGCGCAACGGTGAAGGCTACGATATCGTCGCCGAGGGTTCGGCCTTCAACGCTACGGATTTCCTTAAGGAAATGAACCGCGATGATCGCTTGACGGCGGAAGAGAAAGCGGCCGGGCCGATGCCGATGACGGTGCGCGCGAATTTCTACCGCGCGTGGCTGGCCAAGGATGACGATTTCCGGAACACCACCCTCTTCTATCAACGCACGAAGGCCGGTGTTCAGGCGATCGACTTCAAGGGCTCGGTGAACGGCGCCGCTCCGGTGTCGCTGATCTTGAAGTCGGAAAACGGCGCTCGGACCTTCAAGGCTGAAAGCGCCGATGGCGGCGCCGTGGTGCGGGCGCTCGGTCTCTTCAACGACATCGTCGGCGGCCAACTTGAAGTGACCGGAAATGTTGCGCCGGACGGCACTTTGACTGGCATGGCGGGCATAAGCAACTTCCAGCTTGTGCAAGCTCCCGTGCTGGCCCGTCTGCTTTCGGTCGCGGCGCTGAGCGGCATCCTGGATGAGCTGCGCGGCGGCGGAATTTCGTTCAGTACGCTGCGCCTGCCGTTCTCCTACGCGAACTCGCAGCTCTCCATCCAAGACGGCGAAATGTTCGGAAGCTCGCTAGGTCTGACAGCCAAGGGCACGTACAGCTTCCAGAACTCGACTATGGATATGGAAGGCACCTTGATCCCGGCTTATGCGATCAATTCGGCGCTGAATTCGATCCCGTTGCTCGGTGATCTTTTGACGGGCGGCGATAAGGGCAGCGGAATTTTCGCCGCCACTTATACCTATCGCGGACCGATTGCTTCGGCGGAACCCTCGGTGAACCCGCTCGCGGCTCTCGCGCCGGGTTTTCTGCGGCACATCTTCGATATCTTCCGCTCGAACCCGCGCGAACAGGCGGCCAAGACGCCGACGGCGCCGGTTGCCGATACGCCGGCCAAATAAGCTTTAGCCGACCCTCACGATGGCATGGCGCTTCTTGCCGGCGCTCAGCTTGATCACCCCCTTCACGGCGGTGCTTGCCGTGATGCTGAGGTTCTCGTCCTCAAGCTTCTGATCGTTGAGCTTCGCTCCGCCGCCGCGAATCAGACGGCGCGCTTCGCCATTGCTCTCGGCAAGGCCGGCTTTTTGGAACAGGCTCCACACCGGAATGCCCGGGCCGAAATCGGCCGCGCTCATATCGATGGTCGGCAGATCGTCGCCGATGCCGCCCTGCTCGAAAGTCTTGCGTGCCGTTTCCGCGGCGTCGTTCGCCGCGGTATCGCCGTGCAGAAGGCGCGTGGCTTCCAAAGCGAGGACCTTCTTTGCCTCGTTGATTTCGCTGCCGGGCAATTTTTCCAGGCGTGCGATTTCGTCCAGCGGAAGGTCGGTGAACAGCTTGAGGAAGCGGCCGACGTCGGCGTCGTCCACGTTGCGCCAGTACTGATAGTAGTCGTAGGGGCTGAAGCGTTCGGCATTCAGCCACACAGCACCGGCCGCGGTCTTGCCCATCTTGGCGCCCGACGCGGTCGTGATGAGCGGGCAGGTGAAGCCATACAGCTCGGCTTCGGCCACGCGGCGGCCGAGTTCCACGCCCTGCACGATATTGCCCCACTGGTCCGATCCGCCGAGTTGCAGCGTGATCTTGTGGCGCTTGTAGAGCTCGAGGAAGTCGTAGCCTTGCAAGATCATGTAGTTGAATTCGAGGAAGGTCAGCGGCTGCTCGCGTTCAAGACGCAGTTTTACGCTGTCCATCGTCAGCATGCGGTTGATGGTGAAGTGCCGTCCGATATCGCGCAGGAACGGGATGTACTGCAGTCCGTCCAGCCACTCGGCGTTGTTCAACATCACGGCATCGGTCGGTCCGTTGCCGAACGTCAGGAAGCGGTCGAAGCAGCGGCGGATGCCGGCGATGTTCTGGGCGATCATGGCGTCGTCCAGCAGCTTGCGGGATTCGTCGCGGCCAGAAGGATCGCCGATCTTGGTGGTGCCGCCGCCCATCAGCGGCATCGGGCGGTGGCCGGTTTTCTGGATCCAGCGCAGCATCATGATCTGCACGAGGCTACCCACGTGCAGGCTGTCGGCCGTCGCGTCGAAACCGATATAGGCCGCGATCGGGCCGGCGGCCGCTTTTGCGTCCAGGCCCTCAAGGTCGGTGCACTGGTGCAGGAAGCCGCGCGAAGTCAGCGTCGCGATCAATTCGGATTTGTAAGCAGCCATGGAACGCTCGGGGGGTCTACGGGGTGATGATTCGCCAGCGCGGGGGTGTTATCATAAAGCGCACGGCCAGACAAATCGCGCCCGGTGTCAAAATGCCCTCATTTGCTGCTCAAAACCGCCTTTTCCGCGTCATCGGACTGATGAGCGGGACCTCCATGGACGGGGTGGACGCCGCTCTGGTGGAAACGGATGGCGAAAGCCGGCTGACCCTTGGTCCGGAGTGTTCCACGCCTTTCGATTCCGCATTTCGCACGAAGCTCAGGACCTTCGTCGCCGCGGTGCCCGAACGTGGGGCGTCCCGCGAGATCGAGAACGCCGTGACTGACTTGCATGTTGAAGCCGTGGCCCGTCTTTTGGAGAAAGCCAAACTCAAACACGAGGCCATCGATCTGATTGGCTTCCACGGCCAGACCATCTGGCATCGTCCGCAGGCGCGCGATACCTGGCAGATGGGCGATGCCCAGCGCCTTGCCGACGCCACGGGCATCACGGTCGTTTCGGACTTTCGCACCGCCGATGTGAAGGCGGGCGGGCAGGGAGCCCCTCTGGTGCCGATCTTCCACGCCGCTCTTGCGCGCAATGTTGAGAAGCCGGCGGGCATTCTCAACATCGGCGGTGTCGGAAATATCACGTGGATCGGCGAGGCCGCGTTGCTGGCGTTCGATACGGGTCCCGGCAACGGCCTGCTCGATGACTGGGTCTCGAAACGCGCAGGGCTCCCCATGGACGAAGACGGACGCATCGGCGCCGCGGGCCGCGTTCACGAGGACATCGTGCAGAAGATGCTGGCGAAGGATTTCTTCGCGAAGCGGCCACCGAAATCGTTGGATCGCTACGACTTCTCGCTCGAAGCCGTTTCAGCGCTTTCGACAGAAGACGGCGCCGCTACTCTTACGGCGTTCACGGCAGCTTGTGTGGCTGAAGGGCTGAAACATTGCCCCGCGCGTCCGAAACGTTTGCTTGTCACCGGGGGCGGACGGCGCAATCCCACCATGATGGCGCAATTCACCAAATACACCGGTATTGCGGCCGAAAGTGTGGATGCGGAAGGCTGGCAGGGGGATGCGGTCGAGGCGCAGGCGTTCGCCTATCTCGCGGTGCGCAGCGTCCGCAGTCTGCCGATTACCTTTCCCGGAACGACGGGCGTTTCGCAGGCGATGACCGGCGGTGTCGTGACACCGCCGGCGCGCCGGAAAGCCGCTACAGCTTAGCCCTGCGCCGACTTCTTCTTGCCGGGCGCGGCGCCCGCGCCCATGCGCATATCGAGGTAGGAGTTCACCGACGTGGTGAGATGGTCCATGTGGTCCTTGAAGAAGTGGTTCGCGCTCTTCACCAGCTGATAGTCGATGGTGATGTTCTTCTGAAGTTTGAGTTTGTTCGCGAGCTTCTCGACGGACGGCTCCGGCACCACGTCGTCGTCGGTGCCTTGCAGGATCAGACCCGATGACGGGCACGGCGCGAGGAACGAAAAGTCGTACATGTTGGCCGGCGGCGCGATGGAGATGAAGCCTTCGATCTCCGGACGGCGCATCAGGAGCTGCATGCCGATCCAAGCGCCGAACGAGAAACCGGCCACCCAGCACGCCGAGGCGTTCGGATTGATGGACTGCAGCCAATCGAGGGCGGCCGCCGCATCGGACAGTTCACCCTGACCGTTGTCGAAGTCGCCCTGCGAACGGCCCACGCCGCGGAAGTTGAAGCGGACGACCGAGAAGCCCTTTTTCACGAAGACGTAGTACAGGTTGTAAACAACCTTGTTGTTCATCGTGCCGCCGTGTTGCGGATGCGGATGAAGAATGACGGCGATGGGAGCGCGGGGGATGTCGCTATGGTGGTAGCGGCCTTCCAGACGCCCCTCGGGGCCGGCAAAAATCACTTCAGGCATATGTGGTCCTTCAAGGCGGGGTCGCGCGGAGAACGGCTGTACCGTTAACGGACCCAGTAGGCGGCGATTATTTAGGGTAACGCCTATCCAGGTGCAAACGGCAAATCTTGGCCGACACTATATATCTAGGTACGGGCCGATTACCTCCAAATTCTGCATTTAGGCCCATTTTATAATGTTATATCAATGACTTGTGATCGCCTGAAGAACGCTTCTGGAACAGGGTTCTTGGTGCTAAAAGCCCCCATGGCCGACGCCGCTCATTCCTACCTGGATTACAACGCCACCGCGCCGCTCCTGCCGCAGGTCGAAGCGGCCGTGCGCGAGAGCCTGCTGGCGTTCGGGAATCCGTCCTCCGTGCACGGCATCGGCCGCCGCGCCCGGGCCCTCGTGGAGGATGCGCGCGAAGAGATCGCCGCGCAGACCGGGGCGTCCACCGCCGAGATCATCTTCACCTCGGGCGGCACAGAGGCCAATGCATTGGCGCTCAAGGGTGCGAATTGCGCCTCGATGGTCGTCGCCGGCATCGAACACGCGTCCGTCCTCGCGTCCGCGCCCCGAGCACTGGTCGTCGGCGCCGATGCAAAAGGGGTCATCGATCTCAACGCGCTTGAGGACGCGCTCAAATCCGCGCCGCGTCCAGCGCTCGTCGCGGTTATGCTCGCCAACAATGAAACGGGCGTCCTGCAGCCGCTCGATGCGGCGATCGCTTTGGCGAAGACCTATGGCGCCTACGTGCACTGCGATGCCGTACAGGCTCTTGGCAAAGTGCCGACCGACTTCTCCGCAGGCATGGACAGCATGAGCCTATCGGCCCACAAGATCGGCGGCTTGAAGGGTGTCGGCGCTTTGATTTTCCGGGGCGATCTCAGCGCTCAGATCACCGGGGGCGGCCAGGAACGGCGGCGCCGGGCGGGCACCGAGAATGTTGTCGGCATCGTGAGTTTCGGCGCGGCGGCCCGCGAGATCCCACGCTTGCTGGCCGATATGCCGCGTATCCGCGCGCTTCGTGATAACCTCGAGAGCAAGGTTCGCGCGGCGGCCCCGCAGGTCAAAATTTACGGCGAAGGCGTGGCCCGTTTGGCGAATACGAGCTGTTTCTCCCTTGCGAATGTCGCCAGCGAAACACAAGTCATGCGCCTTGATTTGGCCGGTGTTTCCATCAGCGCGGGTTCTGCCTGTTCATCCGGCAAGATCGCCCCGTCGCATGTCCTGTTGGCGATGGGCGTAAGTCCGGCCGAAGCCAAAAACGCCATCCGCGTGAGCTTGGGATGGGCGACCACGGAAGCGGACGTCGACCGCTTTATCGACGCCTGGCGTCCCTTGGCTCTCAACGCCGCCGCATAAGTGAGAATGTCATGACGAAGGTTGTATTTGTAGAGAAGAACGGCGCGCGGAAGGAGATCTCCACGGACTCCAAAACCACGCTGCTGCACATCGCCCAAGCCAACGACATCGAGATGGAAGGCGCCTGCGAAGGCTCCATGGCTTGCTCAACCTGTCATGTGATCGTGGCCGACGAGTGGTACGCAAAGCTTCCTGAACCCAGTGAAGCGGAAGCGGACATGCTCGATCTCACATATGGCGTCAGCCGTCATTCGCGCCTGGCCTGCCAGATTGTTGTCACGGATGCTCTTGATGGCCTGACGGTGCGCCTGCCGCAGTCCACGCGGAATATGATGGAATGAGCGCAAAGTCGCGCATCGTTGTGGCGATGTCGGGCGGAGTGGACAGCTCCGTCACGGCGGCGCTTTTGCATTCGCAAGGCTACGACGTCGTCGGCCTCACGATGCAGCTCTACGACCACGGCGCCGCCACGGCCAAGAGCAAGACCTGCTGCGCGGGCCAGGATATCTATGACGCCCGCCGCGTCGCCGATCGCATCGGCATTCCGCACTACGTCGTGGACTACGAAACCAATTTCAAATCGGAAGTGATGGACCGGTTCGCGGACTCTTATATCCGCGGCGAAACGCCGGTCCCGTGCGTGCTTTGCAATCAGACCGTCAAGTTCCGCGACCTTTTGAAGGCCGCCAAGGATCTCGGCGCGGACGCGCTTGCAACCGGTCACTACGTCCAGCGCATCGAAGGCGCGCACGGCGCCGAATTGCACCGCGCCATCGATCCCGACCGCGATCAGAGCTACTTCCTGTTCGCCACCACGCAGGCGCAGCTGGATTTTGTACGGTTCCCGCTTGGCGGCCTGACAAAACCCGAAGCGCGCGCGTTAGGCGTCCAGTTCGGCCTCCATGTCGCCGAGAAGCCCGATAGCCAGGACATCTGCTTTGTGCCGAACGGCCGCTACGCCGATGTCATTCAGAAGCTGCGGCCCGATGCCGCGCACCCGGGCGATATCGTCCATATCGATGGCCGGGTGCTCGGGCGCCATACGGGGGTGATCAATTTCACCGTCGGCCAACGGCGCGGGATCGGCGTCGGCGGCGAAGCGGAGCCGCTCTATGTCGTGCATGTCGATCCGGAGAACGCGCGCGTGATCGTTGGGCCGAAGGAAACGCTTCTCCGAAACGCCTTCGAGATCCATAGCGTCAATTGGCTTGGCGGGGGGCTCGGACCATCTACCGACGGCACGCCGCTGCACGTGAAACTCCGCAACACGCAGCCGCCGATGGCGGCGATGGTGTTTGGTGAAGCTGGCGGAAAAGCGCGGGTGGTTCTGGCGGAAGCCGAAGCGGCCGTCACGCCGGGCCAGGCCTGCGTGTTCTATGACGGCGAGCGCGTGTTCGGCGGGGGATGGATCGCGCGCGATGTCGGGATCGCGCATCTGCCCCACAACTTGCGTCGTGGGGCAGCCGCGGCGGCCGTCTAGCGGCCGATGACCTTTTCGACTTCGTCGAGGATCTCGCCCGACTTCACAAGCTTCTGCATCGCATTGTGATCCGGGAACAGCGGACGGTCGATTTCGAGGTGCTTTACATACTTGCGGATGACTTCGCGCGCCTTCTGCGTGCCCTTGCCGGGCGTGAACTCGCGGAAGTCCAGCGCCTGCGCGGCCGCCATGAATTCGATACCAAGCACACCGTAAGCGTTCTCAAGGATCTGGCCGTTCTTGAGCGCCGTGTTCATGCCCATGGAGACGAAGTCTTCCTGGTCGGCGGCGGCCGGAATCGACTGCACCGAGGCCGGAGCCGACAGAATGCGCTGTTCCACGATCAGGTGGTCGGCGGTGTACTGGCTCAGCATTAGGCCAGAGAAGAAGCCGGGTTGGTGCGCGAGGAAATCCGGCAGGCCCTGTGACAGCGCCGGGTTCGTCAGGCGGTTCAGGCGGCGCTCGGAAAGCACCGAGACCATAGTGATCGCCGCGCCGGCCATATCCATCGGCAGAGAAACAGGCGAGCCCTGGAAGTTGGCGCCGGTCAGCGTGAGTTTTTCTTCCGGCACGAAGATCGGGTTATCGGCAACGCCGTTCAATTCAATCTCGACCTGCGAACGGGCGTAGGCGACGGCATCGCGCGCCGCGCCGATCACCTGCGGGCTCGAACGCATCGAGTAGGCGTCCTGTACCTTGGTCTTCATCTTGCCGGTCATGAGGTCCGAACCCGCCACGACGCGCGAGATATGCGCCGCGGACGCGATGGCGCCGCTGAAGCCGCGCAGTTCGTGCAGCTTCGGGCCGTAGGGACGCATGTTGCCGAGCAGCGCTTCGATGCTCATGGCGGCAGCGATTTCGGCCTGCTGCAGCCAGCGTTCCATGTCGTAGATGTGCAGCGCGGACATGCCGGTGAGCACGTTTGAGCCATTGATG
Source organism: Rhodospirillaceae bacterium (assembly GCA_041906145.1). Lineage (GTDB taxonomy): Bacteria > Pseudomonadota > Alphaproteobacteria > Rhodospirillales > Rhodospirillaceae > SHVO01. Next base: position 556,205 of record JAYRJU010000002.1, read on the forward strand.
GCGGCAAGACCGTCGCGCGCTTGCAGGCCGGGAACAGGGATACCCGCGCGCTTCAGGGCTTCGGCGCCGGACAGGCGTTCGCCCTTATAGAAGGCTTCGCCTTCGCCCATCATCAGAAGGGTGAGCTGGGCCATCGGCGCCAAGTCGCCGCAGGCGCCGACGGAGCCTTTTTGGCAAACAACCGGCGTGACGCCTTTGTTGAGCATCTCGACGAAGGTCAGCGTGATCTCCGGACGGCAGCCGGAGTTGCCGTGCGCGTGCACGTTCACGCGCCCGGCCATCGCGGCGCGGACATGCTCCGCGGGGATCGGCTCACCGATGCCGGCGGCGTGGTTGTAGATGAGGTACTTCTGGAAGTCCTTCACCTGCTCGTCCGTCAACTTCGTCTCGGAGAATTCGCCGATGCCGGTGTTGATGCCGTACATCGTTTCTTTCGCCGCCAACTTTTCTTCCAGCATCGCGCGGCAAACTTTGATCCGCTCCAGGGCGGCGGGCGCGAGTTGAACGGGCTCGTTGAAACGAGCAACGGCGACGAGCTTTTCGATGGTCAGCGACGAGCCGTCGAGAACGATAGTCATGAAGGTCCCCTTGGAATGAGCGGTAGTGTGCGGCGCATTATGTCTAGACAATATGTGGCGTGTCTATAGCCGGGTTGAGGAAGATCGCCCGGAGCGATTCAGCAGGCGCCGCGCCAGCCGCCAGTCGGGGGACGGTGGTGTTGGAGAAGGGGCGGCGGTGTCGATTCTATTGAAATCATCAATATTTTGAGGGGCGTAGCACGTGTTTGACAATCGCCCTTCATGCTCTTAAAACCGCCTCTCCGCGATAGGACCACCTATCGCAATGGTGGTTGGGCGGGGTAGCTCAGCTGGTTAGAGCACGGGAATCATAATCCTGGGGTCGGGGGTTCGAGTCCCTCCTCCGCTACCACCGTTCCCTCCGTTTTGCTGGGGTATTTCCGCAACGGCGGAAAACAGCGAAAAATCATCTCGTCCGTGCAGGTTCAGAAGAAACTCCATTCTGAAGCGTACGCGCGTGGCCTGCGCGAGGCGTAACGTGCCGCCAATTGGAGATGTCCCATGGCGAATCGCACGCTTTTTAAAGCCCTGACTGTCATTGGCGCCGTCGTGCTCGGTATGTCCGGCGCGCACGCCGACCTGTCGAAGCCGCAACTCACGAGCGCCGCACTGCCGTCGCCTCTGCCGTTTCCCTATAACGAGCAGGCCGATGCGAAAGCCGAGGTCGCCGCCGCGATCGCGCGCGCCAAGGCGAGCGGCAAACATGTGCTGCTCGATTTCGGCGGCAACTGGTGTCCGGACTGCCGCGTGCTCGGCGGCGTGCTCGAACTCAATGAGGTTGAAGGCCATGTCTCGCGCACGTTCGAGGTCGCGATGATCGACGTCGGGCGTTTCAACAAGAATTTGGACATTGCCCAGACTTACGGCGTGAAGATCACCGCCGTTCCGACGGTCATCATTCTGGACCCGCAAGGGCGCTTCCTGAATGCGGGACAACCGACCGCGCTGTCGAACGCGCGGGCCATGAAACCGCAAGCCATCGTCGATACGATCTTCGGTTGGTTAGTCGCCGCCAACTAATGGGACGGCGGCGCTTCCGGAATCGGGAGCGTCGTCGCTCCGAAAACCTTGCCCGCGCCGAAGATGCAAAGGCCGATGGCGAGCCACGCTAATCCGGCCATTTGCGCGAACGGTTCCATATTCCACAGCACGTAGCCGATGAAGGCCACGCCGATGGCCGGCGCCACGAGATGGCGCCCCCAAAGGCCGTCTTTATGCCGGACCGTGTAATGGGCGATCACCGACAGATTGACGAAGATAAATCCCGTCAAAGCGCCGAAGTTGATCATTGAGGCCAGCGTGCCGACACGGTCTTCGAAATAGATCATCAGCGCGATGGTGATGGCGCTCACCAGGAGAACGGCGCGATCGGGCACGCGGCGGCCTTCGCTGACGTGGGCGAGAAAGCGCGGCAGTTTCCCATCGCGGGCCATCCCGAACAGTAGGCGCGACGTCGCCGTTTGCGCGGTCAACGCCGACGGGATGCAAGCCAGCGCGCCGCCGGCGAGAGATACCAGCACCTTCAGCCATGTTCCGCCGATATCACCCGCGATGTTGTAGCTTGCCTGATCGGTGGCGTCGCCGGCGGGCAGGCTTGTTTGTCCCAGGATGAACAGGGACATGATGTAGGTTTGACCGATGAACAACAGGGCCGCCACAACGAGCACGATGATCGTGGCTTTGCCCACCGTGCGCCCGCCGCCCTCGGACTCCTCGGCGAGAGTGGAGATCGCATCGAAACCGAGGAAACTCAGCGCCGCGATGGAAAGGGCGCCAAAAATCACACCGGGGGAAATACCTGCGGGATTGAAGAGAGGCGCCGTCGAGAAGGATGCGCCTGCTGTTCCATCCGTCACGGCGATGATGGCGATAGTCATGAACAGCGCCAAGAAAAGAACCTGACACATCATCATGTAGGCGCTGACCCGCGTCGTGTTGGCCACCCCAAACAAGTTCGCCGCGCCGTTGCAGACGAGAAGAATCCCCAGCCAGACCCACTTCGGCACCGCCGGAACGACGGACGTGAGCGCGATCGCGCTCAGGAGATACATGAGTGAGGGGACAAGCAGATAGTCGAGCAGGATCGCCCATCCCGCGATGAAGCCGGCGACTTGCCCCAGTGAGCGCGAAGCATAAGCGTAGACCGATCCGGCGATCGGAAACGCCCGCGCCATGGTGATGTAGCTCCAGGCCGTGAACAGCATGGCGGCCAGGCCGACGGCGTAGACCAGCGGGACCATGCCGGCGCTGGCATTGAAGACGTAGCCAAAGACCGCGACAGGCGCGATCGGCGAGATCATGGCCAGCCCATAGCTGACCAGATCGCGCAGCTTGAGGCTTCGCTTTAGTTCTTGTTTATAGCCGAAGGATTCGAGCGAAGCGGTCGCGGAGCCTTGGGGCGCGGAAGCGTCCATATCACAGCCTTTCGTATGAGGCGCCGCCGCATACGTTCACTGGCGCTCGAGCGCCATAGTAGCCATGAAACAGGGAGGCTGAGAACCCGAGCCTATTGCGGACGGCGGAACAGCCCGACGTAGACCGCCTTGCCGAGGATGTGCCCGTTCATCGCCTGGTAGACCTTGGTGCGCGTTTCCCAGGCGTTCGCACCGGCGGCGACGTCGATCTTCGTGTCCAGCGCGAACAGTTCGAAGGTGTAGTGATGCAGAGGACCAGTCGCGGGCGCGCCCGGACCGCGGTACACCGGCCCACTGGCGCTGATCTGCTGGGAGCCGTCGCCAAGTTTTTCGCCCTTCGGCACGCCTTCGGGCATGCCCTTCGCGGTACCCGGAATGCCCCAGACCAGCCAGTGCACTTGGTCCTCAGTGGTCTTGTTGCGGGCAACGTCAGGGTCGCGCATGTGCAGCACGAAGCTCTGCGTGCCTTCAGGGACATTGGTCCACGAGAGCACCGGAGAGATCTGCTCGCCGGCTTGCGTGTACTTCACCGGGATTTGGGTGCCGTCGGCGAAGGCTGTCGTTGTCAGGGTCAGAGGAGGACGGGCGGGAGCCGCCGGAGCAGGAGCCGGTTCAGCCGCATTGGCCGCGAAGTAGATCGGCATGACGCTCATGGCGAAAATCGCGCGAATCGTACGGCGCATCATGGTGTCCTCCAGTTTTGGGTTCCGGGGGCGAAATCATATTGGCGGATCATCGTTTTGAGCAAGGTGGCCTCGCGCAAAATTGCGCTCGCAAACGAAACATGCTGTAAGTACGCCCACATTTGTAACAACGCTTTGTGCGGAGATTTAGGGCCGTGTTCGAAGCTCATGCCATCGACAGTTCCAACAAGACCGAGTTCTACCGGGAACTCGCCTCGCAGCTCGCAGGCCTCCTCGCCGGCGAACGCGATCTGATCGCCAATTCCGCCAACACCTCGGCGCTGATCTATCAGATGCTGCCGGACCTCAACTGGGCGGGATTCTATTTCTTGCGCGCCAATGACGAACTGGTGCTCGGACCTTTTCAGGGCAAGGTCGCCTGTGTGCGCATTCCGAAAGGCAAGGGTGTGTGCGGCGCGTCCGTGCAGCGCCGCGCCACGGTACTGGTCGAGGACGTGCACGCCTTTCCGGGCCACATCGCCTGTGACTCCGCGTCGCGATCGGAACTCGTTGTGCCTTTGATCAAGGAGGGGCGGGTTTTGGGCGTGATTGACCTCGACAGCCCAAACCCGGGGCGCTTCGACGCCGGCGATCAAGCCGGCATCGAGAGGGTCGCGGATATCTTTCTCAGCGCGACAGATTTCTAAAAAGCGAACGGGGCGGAGGTCCTTCAAGACCGTCCGCCCCGCGTTTTGCGCGCGCTTGTTAGCGCTTATGGCTTCTTGCGGACCGTAAAGCGGGTCAACTGGAGCTTCGGATCTTCCCACTCCGGCTTCAGAGACGCGGCTTTCATATAGTCGAAGTAAGCGCGGCGGACATCGCCCAGCTCTTCGTAAGCGATGCCGCGATTATAGTAGGCTTTCTCCAGCTCCAGCGCGCCGAGTTCGATGCCGCGATTAAGCGACGGTACGGCGTCGGCCCAACGCTTCAGCGCCACCATGCTGGCGCCGCGGTTGATGTGCAGTTCGCCGATGTCGTTGTGGTGGCGAAGGCCTTGTTCAAAGTCCTTGATCGCTTCGTTGAACATGCTTTGCGAGAAGTACACGACGCCGCGGTTGTTGTAGGTGCCGGCGAGGTCGCGCGAAGTGAGATCGCCCGCGCTGATCGCAATGGAGCAGATATCGAGCGGTGGAATATCGATCCGCGATCCGGTGATCTGCGTGCTGAAGGCTGGTTCATCGACCGCGCGCGCGGCCTCGTAGCACATCTGCGCAAAGCCGCCGCCGAGCACGATCACGGCTGCCTTTGCACTCATCGGCAGGGAAACGCACAAGACGCTTCCCGCGATCATCATCAGTTTCCGAAAACTCATGTTTTCCTCCCAGAAGTCCCACGCTCAGCGACGAGACATCGGTGAGCGCGTGTGTAGCGGCCAGTATACGCCGGGAGCGGCCTCTTTGCCGTATGAGAATTTAAGATTGAGCCCTATTCAGGACTCGCCATCCCGCGGCAGCCATTTTGAAATATGTATCTAAATCAATATCATATGCGATATATCCGGAGGGGCATTGGCGCTTCGACGCCCTTAGGGCCAGCCGCGCGCCATGCTAGTGATTAACTCTCTCGTCCTTTCGTTCCTGTGAGGTCCCGTCATGAAAACCCGTGCCGCCGTTGCCTTCGAAGCCAAGAAGCCGCTCGAGGTCGTTGAGGTCGATCTGGAAGGTCCGAAGGACGGCGAGGTACTGGTCGAGATCATGGCCACCGGGATTTGCCACACGGACTCCTACACCCTGGACGGCTTCGATTCAGAAGGACTGTTCCCCTCGATCCTGGGGCATGAAGGCGCCGGCGTCGTACGCGAAGTCGGCAAGGGGGTTACGTCGGTCGCGGTCGGCGATCACGTGATCCCGCTCTACACACCTGAATGCCGGAAGTGCAAATCCTGCCTTTCGGGAAAGACGAACCTGTGCACCGCCATCCGCGCCACACAGGGCAAAGGCGTCATGCCGGACGGCACCTCGCGCTTCTCGTACAAGGGTAAGCCGATTTATCACTACATGGGCTGTTCGACGTTCTCGAATTTCACGGTTCTGCCGGAGATCTCGGTAGCGAAGATTCGCACCGATGCGCCGTTTCAAACCACCTGTTATGTCGGCTGCGGCGTAACGACCGGCATTGGCGCCGTGGTGAACACCGCCAAGGTGGAGCCCGGCGCGAATTGCATTGTCTTCGGTCTCGGCGGCATCGGCCTCAATGTCATTCAGGGCCTTAAGATGGTTGGCGCCGACATGATCGTTGGTGTGGACATCAATCCCACCAAGGAAGAATGGGGCCGCCGCTTCGGCATGACCCACTTCGTCAATCCGCTGAAGGTCGAAGGCGATCTGGTGCAGCACCTGGTCGCGCTAACGAGCGGCGGCGGCGATTACACGTTCGATTGTACCGGAAATACCGCCGTCATGCGCCAGGCGCTTGAATCCTGCCACCGCGGCTGGGGCGAGAGCATCATCATCGGTGTCGCGGAGTCCGGCAAAGAGATCTCAACGCGCCCCTTCCAACTCGTCACCGGCCGCGTTTGGCGCGGCAGTGCGTTCGGCGGCGCGAAGGGCCGCACCGACGTGCCGAAGATCGTCGATTGGTACATGAGCGGAAAAATCCAGATCGATCCGATGATCACGCACGTGCTCAAGCTGGATCAGATCAACAAGGGCTTCGATCTCATGCACGAAGGCGCATCGATCCGCTCCGTCGTCGTTTTCTAGGCGCGTTCGCGCCGCACCGTGATGATCAGCGGGGTCCAGCCCTGCGCGAGGATCATGATCTCCGCCGCCGCGGCGCTGAGGCCAAGGCGGCGGGCAGCGGCGACGAGGCGCGCAATCACCGAAAGTCCGCGCATCCCAGGGACGTCGGCCGTCTTCATACGCTCGCGGAACTTATCCTGCCCGAGCGTATGAATGCTGATCGGTACCGCTTTGCCGATGAGCTTCAGCTGTCTGCGGACCCACACCGGGTTGATCTCGGTCCGGATCGTTCCGGCAAAGGCGGGATCGCGCCGCCAGACCCACTTGATCCACCAGCGGAAGAACGCGTTGGAAAAAATCGGCGGGTGGAAGGCCGCATAGTGGCCGTCGAAATAGGAAAGATAGTTTGGGCAGACGATTTGCAGTGTGCCGCCCGGCTTCAAAACGCGCACGGCCTCGCGCAGCACCTGCGCGGGGTTGTTGGTGTGTTCGAGCACGTTGGTTGAGTAGACGACATCGAAACTCGAGTCCGGGAACGGTAGGGCTTCACCGGTCGCGTTGATGATGCGTGAAGTATCGAGTCCATTCGCACGAATGAGATCGCGCGCGATGGAGGCCGTGTCACCGAAACCTTCCCCTTCCGGCTCAATGCCCCACCCGTCCACCCCGAGCGCCTTCGACCAAACGATATGTGTCACACCGCCGCCGGACCCGATCTCGAGAATCTTCTTACCGGCAAGAGGCGTGTAGGCCGAAAGTACTGACGCCTGATCCAGCGCCCGGCGCGGGTCGAGCATGTCGGTTGCGAAGCGAAGAGGCGGCACATGCATCAGCGGTTCGAAATATCGCCCTTGTCCGTCGCGCGCTCGCGCGATGGCCGATGGCGTGATCCGGCAATCCGGCGTCGAGAGTTGCTCGGCCAGCTGTTGCAGATCGTCGTCGGGCGTGTTCGGCTGTGATGACATCGTTGCTTTGTTACCATAAACGTGAAGCGCAAGGGGCCGACTTCTAGACGCCTCGCCATAAAGTCGTCATGGTGCTTTCCCATGGTGGGGCTGGAAAAGTCCTTCGAGGAACCAATGCGTAAAGCCGCCTATATCGGATTCATTTTGGCGCTTTCAGCGCTGTCCTTCACCCGGGCGACGGGGCAAGAGGGCGGCCAGACGCCCGCGCCACCTTCAGATACGCCGGTGCAAGAGGGCGCATGCGATATGCACCCTTTCTCCATGCAGATCACAGTGGAGCATGTGCGTGAGGCGACCGGCACGATCACCGTCGATGTCCACGACGATGATCCGGCCAAGTTCCTAAAATCCGGCGGTAAGCTCGCGCGCATTCGCGTACCTGCCGTTCAGGGCGAAACGCAATTTTGCATTACTGTCCCGAAGGCCGGTATCTATGCGCTGGCGGTGTATCACGACCGCAACGGCAATACGAAGTTGGACAAGACATGGATCGGTCTGCCGAGCGAGCCGTTCGGCCTTTCGAACAATCCGCCGCGGCGTCTCGCGATGCCGAAGCACAAGGACTCGGCTTTTGAAGTGAGCGGCCCGCGCACGCCAGTCGTGATCGACCTCGGAAAGTAAGCTAAACTACGATCCCAGGCGCTGGACGCCGACGATACGGTAGATGCCGCGCAATCTGCCGCGCGCGAGAGTCTCGCGCGTGCGGGGCGAGAGCGTGGTAAGACGCACGCTGTCGTCGCTCGCTGAAATCAAAGAGCCGACGATAAATCCACCTTCAGCACGTTCGGCGACGACATCGATCTTTTCGCCCTCCAACGTACGGGCCGGACTGACGTAGAGCATGTCGCCCGCATCGAAACGCGGCATCATCGATTCATCGGGCATGAGAATGGCGAAAGCCCGCGGATCGCTTCCGAGAAACGGCGGGCGCTGGGTTTTAAGGGGCGCGCGCACAAGATCGCCGGCTTGCACATTCACATCGCGGGTCGTGGCGAGCACGACGGCGAGGTCCGTTGATGCCGTGCTGGTGAGAGCCTGCGGCGTCTCCTTCGTCAGCGCGGATTTGGCTTCAACGAGGGTGCTCTGCACGTCGGGCGCATGCTCGAGAATGCCTTTTTCATAGACTGCGATAGCCGGTGCGAGTTCCGCGAGCGCCGCGCGGTCGAAGACCGGGGCCGGTTGGCGCTTGAGGGCGAGGAAGGTCTCGGTCATGAGCGCGAGCATGGTGCGTTGGCTCAATGTGTGTCGGACCGGCCGGTGCATGAAGCGATTGACCGTCGAAGGCGTCAATCCGGCGGACCGGGCTAGTCCGCTCGCTGTGCGGCCCGTAAGGGCCATCATGGCGCGCACCAGACGGCGCGTCTGCTCCTGATGGGCAGACACGTCGCTCGTCAGCGCGCGCGGCTGAAGGTCCTCGGCAATCACAGATGCACCCCAATCCCAGGCAACCGTATCACCGGCTTAAATACGAAAAAAAGCGCTCATGAAGCGCATATAGAAGCAAAATCACTTAATAAAATGCACACCGCAATCGCTTGAGATAAGCAATTAAATCAGCACAATTTGTAGATATCGCACGCGAAGAGAGTAAAAAAAGCATTTACATGTGAAATATGGTGTGTAATATTTCACATTGTGAGATTTCCGGAGGGTGTGAGTGTGTTTCGGGATGATCACAGCGGGCCTCGGCCCGCGGGGCTTTGTTATCGGTCCTCTCCTCTAAATACTTTGGCCCGCCGTCCACGTGACGGCGGGCTTTTTTACGGCCGCCGCGTGAGTGAGAAAAAGCGTTGCCCTGGCGCAACTTAACGGGATGTTAAGTGAGGCAGACGATGGTCCAACCTGATAAACTGCGGGCTTCGCGTCCTCTCTTGGGCGTGTGGGGTTCGCAGATCGATGGCCGGTGGCGAATAAGCGCGTGACGAACAAGCGATCGCACATAGACATGAGAACATTGGTATCAGTGCTGGCGTTGACCGCCGGGTTGTCGGCCTGCGCAAATTTTCCAGGCCCGATGGGCGCGAGCGCGCCCGCGACGGAAACCGCGCCAGCGAACAACGACATTAGCGTCGATCCGCTCGACGCGCCGCCGCCGCCAATGGCCGCCGCCGCGCCGGCGGTGAGCGAGCCTTCTGCACCCACGTCGGATCCGCTTCTTCTCGTGCCCGCGCAAAATCAGCCGGCTTCGCAGCGCGTTCCTCTTGGCACCTTGAATGCGAGCAGCGATCCGAAACCTGCCGCGAAACCTCCAACGCCGCTCGCCGCGAAATCCGCAGTGTCCGCGCCCGTGTCCGCTCCGTCTCAACCGGCTCCGGCGCCCGCGCCCACGCAAATGGCCGCCGCTCCCGCGCCGCCGCCGCCCGCGCCTGTGATCGCGAAGCCTCCCGTCAACTCCATCCCCACCGCAAACCAGGCGGCCGGCAGTTTAACATCGCCGCGCGGCGTGCCCGCCCGCGCGGAGCCTCCCGCGATCGCGCCGACTGTAGAAGCGCCGGTCGAGCCGCAACCCGCTTCTCGCGCGAAGGAACTTTTTCCCGACGAGCAAGAGACCACAATCATTTCCTCGACCACCGCGCCGCCGGCGGTTCAAAGCCGCGAATTTATCCCCGCGCCGGTTGTGCCCGCGGTCGCCGCGCCCGCGCGCCCGGCGCTCGGTGAAATGCCGTTCAGTCAGGCCGAGAAGAATATCGCGCGCCGTTTCGAGACATTGTCGCGCTTGCGCGACGAAGGCCTCATTACGCAGGAAGAGTTCAGCCGCCGCCGCGCCGCGAACCTTGGCGCGATTTTGCCCTATAGCCAAGACCCGCCGGGCGTAGGTCTTGATCGCGCGGTGCCGAGCGGCGATGCCATCATGGCTCGTCTCGGGGCTTTGCGCCGCTCGTTCGAGATGCGCGCGATTACCGCGCAGCAGCATGCCCTCGAGCGCACGATGATCCTTAATGCGCTTTTGCCTGAGAACCCCGAGCAACGCACCGCGCGTAAGCCGCCTCCCGAAGACGTCATCCAGGGCGCGGCGATGGTGGGTCATTTGGAAGCGTTGCGCGAAGGCGGCGTGATCACGCAGCCTGAACTCGATGCCGAAAAGCGCATGATCGACGCGGTGCTGCGGACCGGCTTATTCCCGCCGAAGGGCGGTGAAGCGGCCGCGAAGCCCGTACAAGCCAAGACCGCGGCGAAACCCGCCGCGGCGTCGGAAACCGCCGGCGCCGAAGCGGGCGAAAGCCCGATGACCCGGCAGATCACAGGCCCCGTACTTCATCTTGCTTCTTTTCGTTCCGAGGCTTCGGCGATGAAAGGCTGGCAGGAAGTGATCGACCGGAATAAGGCGGTCATTGGGTCGCTGAAGCCCATCATCCGCCGCGTCGACCTTGGCGAGGGTAAAGGGATTTTCTACCGCTTGATGACCGGAAGCTTCACTTCGATGGCGGATGCGGAAGCAACCTGCGTGAAGCTCAAGCAGAACAATCAATTTTGTCGCGCCAGCGCCGACGGCAGCTGAATTCGCCAAGACGTGAAATAAAAAAGCCCCGGCCGATGTGCCGGGGCTTTTTTTGAGTTCGCTGTGTCTACTTCGGCTTCTGGAAAAGCATCGTGAAGCGATCGCTTTCACCGATGGCCGTGTACTTGGCCTTATCCTTGTCACCTTCCGCGTAGTTCGGCGGCAGGGTCCAAACGCCCTTGGGGTAGTCTTTCGTATCCTTTGGGTTCGCGTTGATCTCTGATTTCGAGACGAGCTTGAAGCCCGCGCTCTCAGCCGTCTTGATCGCAAAATCTTCGCGGACGTAGCCCGAAGCGGCCTTGGGATCCTGCGGCGCCGTGGTCGGCGCGCGATGTTCCTTGATGCCGAGATAGCCGCCCGGCTTGAGGGCGGCATACATTGCGTCGAACATCTTCTTCTCTTCGCCGCGGCCCATCCAGTTATGCATGTTGCGGAAGGTGAGGATCATATCGACCGATCCCGCGGTCACGGCGGCGTCAGGAAAAGTCACGACCTGCATTTTACCAAAAGCGGCCGCATCCTTTTTGGCCATCTCCTGCAGGCTTGCGACGGCCTTCGCATTCGGTTGCGCGGCGATGTACTTGCCTTTCTCCGCCAGCGTGGGCGCCAGGAACTCCGTCCACCAACCGCCGCCCGGCCAAATTTCCATGACGGTCATGTTGTCCTTGAGACCGAAGAACTTGAGGGTCTCCAGCGGGTGACGATAGGCATCGCGCGCCTTGTTCTCGGCGCCACGCTGCGACCCGGCGAGATGGGTCTTGAGCGTCGCTTCCGTCGCCGCATCCGTGCTATTCGGGCCTTCGGCCGCCGAAGCGCCGCCCACGACGAGCATGAGCGTGAAAGCCGCCGCGGCAGTGCGGCTCAAAAACGTACGCATGTGAATCTCCCTAAAGTCGAGAATTGAGCGGAGGCACGGTGTCATCGCCGCTGTTTCGTTGCAAGGCGGAAAACGCTTATATGTGAAGCTGTTACATTCACGCGGCGTCCCGATTAAGCTAGTGTCTGTAACACCAACGGGAGTGCCGCGTGGGTTGTGGCAACTCTCTTAAGATTGCCACGCTATTCAAATGTTGATTTTAGAGCTGCGCGCGTAGGACCCATTCGATCCATGGCAAATGTGCTGTTCTTTCCCGCGCTTCCGAGCCGGCCGCTGCTGCTGGACCAGGTGTTTCGCGCTGTGTGGCACTTCCTTCCGGCGCTCAGGAAGCTCGACCGCTTGATATTCCCCTATGGCGGCGACGACTACGCCTTGCTGGACGCAGACCAGACGCTGGGCGCAGCGCGCGCCTACCTTAGCCGGGATTTCGATCCGGCCATCGCCGACTACGCCCCGCGCTTTCAAGGCAAGATCCAATTCCTTCAAACACAGGTGGGCGATCTCAGCGACGTTGCTTCGCAGCTTCCAGCGCTCAAGACCGTCGTGGTGTGGAATCTCAGCGACGGGCGGTTTGCCGCGTTGGCTAAGCAAATCGCGGATCGTCACGGTGCGGAGCTTGTGCTGGCGGATCCCGCCGTCGTTCAGCAGGAGACATTGCTAACGCTGCGGGGCGTGCACAAACTGTTTGAGCAAAGCGAGCTCCACGATCTGGTTAATGATTCTTATCGGCGCTTTTCGGGATATCTGAAGGCGTGGAAGGGACAGAGCATCAGCCTGTTTGGAAACGGCCCCTCGCTCGCCAAGGTCGTCGAAAAGAAAGCGCCGATCCGCTCGAGCCTGCGCGGTATCTGCAACTCAACGATCGGCGACGCCGCCGCGCTCGAGTACCTCAAGCCCCAACTGATGTTCTGCGGCGACCCTGTGCAGCATTGCGGCGTGTCGCTCTACGCCGGGCGCTTTCGCGCCGATATGGCCCGCGCGATGGAAGATCCAAGCCGCGTCCTTGTGACGCAGCTTGGCTATGTACCGTATTTCCGGGAGGCGCTGCCGGCGTCGGCGCATGACCGCGTGATCGGCATCGGCAACGATCGGCGCCCGCAATTCAATATCGAACTCGATAAGGAATTCCTGACGGCCGCGACCGCCAATATCTTCACCATGATCGTATTGCCCGTGGGGCTGACGATTTCGAAGCAGGTGGATATCTACGGCTGCGACGGCATGTCGTTCGCCGCAGCGACGAAGCCGTGGTCACACGCCAACGAAGACGACTATATGGGCAAGATGGCCGTGACTCACCGCGTCCATGCCGGCTTCTGGAAGCGCAATTATGAGGAAGAGTTCTGGAGCTACTGCAAGGACATGGAAGATATCCTTGGCGTCGCATCCGCGCGCGGCATTGAAGTCCACGCGCGGACGCCGTCGTACGTACCCGCCTTAGCGAAGCGGTTTAAAGCGCTCTAGCTTACTTGCAGTCCGGCGCGCCGGCCGCGCGCTGCGTCTTTAGGAATTCGATCAGGTCGGTGCGGTCTTTTTCGTCGTAGAGACCGGCGAAGCCCATGTTGCTGCCCGACAAAAAGGTCAGCGGCGATTCGATGAACTGGTGGAGGTTCTTTTCGTCCCAAGTCAGGCCCGAGGACTTCATAACTTCCGAATAGGCGTAGCCTTCGATGGTACCTGCCTTACGGCCGACAACGCCGCAGTGCGGCGGGCCAACGAGGACTTCTTTAGCGGCATGGCAACCGTTGCAGCCCTGTTCTTCATAAACCTGGGCGCCGCGCGCGGCATCGGCGGCGAAAGCAGTGCTGGAAACAAAGGACGCAAACGCAATCGCGGTGGCGCCGATCAAGGCAGTCTTAGAAAGGGACAACGTACTGACTCCTCGTGATGACATGTGCACGAGGCTCCTCATAACGTCCGGGTGTTTCAAGTCAAGCCACGAGGCGGTGCGTAACAGACACGTTACATTTTCTTACACGACTGTCGCCCGCGCACCTGTCTCCGTTAGTCCCGGAGGCTTTTTGTTACAAGCTCGCCGACGTCACGCGAAATTTGCGCGGCGCTCGCGAGGCGCTCCAACTGGGCCTTCATCAAGGCTTGGCGCGTTGGATCAAAGCGGCGCCAACGGCCAAGCGGGGGCACCAAACGCGCCGCAACCTGCGGATTGAATTTGTCGATGGCGAGGACTTGCTCGGCGAGGAATTCATAACCCGCGCCATCGGCGGCATGGAAATTGGCCGGGTTGGACAAGCTGAACACGCCGATCACGGCCCGCAGCTTGTTGGGGTTCTTGAGGTCGAAGCTCGGATGCGACAGCAGTTTACGCACCGTCGCCAGCGTGCCGGGAAGCGGGCACATGGCCTGCACCGAGAGCCATTTATTGACGACCAAGTGATCGTTTTTGAACCGATCATAGAAGGCCGCGAGCGCGGCTTCGCGCTCGTCGACATCAACCTGGTTGAGGATCGCCAACGCGTCCATGCGGTCGGTCATATTATCGGCGCCGTCGAACTGAGCCTTCACCAGGGCGACGCTGTCGCTGGTTTCGAGCGCGCCGATATAGCCTAGAGCGGTGCGCTTCAACATCCGCCGGCCCATGCCCGCGGCATCTGGCACATACGGAGCGTTGACGCGCTGACTGTCGTAGATCCGGCGAAAATCCCCGGCGTGAGCTTCGGCAATGGCGCGGCGGACCTGCTTGCGCACCTGATGAAGTTGCAGGGGCGATTCCTGCGACATCCGGTTGGCGAGATAGTCCTCGGCGGGCAGACCGAGCGCCGACGCCTTGAAGGCGGGCTCGAGCGTATCGTTCTGCGCGATCGCACCGACCGCCGAAAGGAAGAGCGGGCTGATCTTCGGCGTTCCGCCCGCGAGCGCGGCGCTCACACCAGATAGAATGACGCTGCAGGCAAAGTCCTGGGCCGCGTTCCAGCGGTTGAAGGAATCGGTATCCTGCGCCATCCGGAATGCGAGGTCTTCTTCGGCTTCCTTGCGATCAACGATGACCGGTGCGGAGAACCCACGATTGAGCGAGAGACGCGGGCGCGCGGCATCGATGCCGGTGAACGCGAAGGTCTCTTCCGCCTTTCGCAGTTCCAACACCTTGCTCGCGAGATCGCGGCCGTCATCTCCAATCACGCCCAACGCGAAGGGGATGTGATAGGGCTTTTTCTCTGATTGTCCCGGCGTGGGCGGACAGCTTTGACGCACCGTAAGTTTGAGGGTTTTCGTTTTGGCGTCGTAGTAGTCTTCGACAGAGATGCGCGGCGTGCCGGCTTGGCTATACCAAAGCTTGAATTGCGAGAGATCGCGACCGGAGGCGTCTTCCATGGCCTTGGCGAAGTCGTCGCACGTGACCGCCTGGCCATCGTGCCGTTCGAAATACAAATCCATCCCCGCGCGAAATGCCTCGGCGCCGAGCAAGGTGTGCATCATGCGGATGACTTCGGCGCCCTTCTGATAAACCGTCGCCGTGTAGAAGTTGTTGATCTCGACATAGCTGTCGGGCCGTACGGGATGCGCAAGAGGACTCGCGTCCTCGCGGAACTGCGAAGTGCGCAGGGTCTCGACATCGTCGATCCGCTTGTTGGCGCGGCTACGCATATCGGCGGTGAATTCCTGATCGCGGAAGACGGTGAGGCCTTCTTTCAGGCTGAGTTGGAACCAGTCACGGCACGTGACGCGGTTGCCGCTCCAATTGTGGAAGTACTCGTGACCGACGATGGACTCGATGAGGTAGTAGTCGAGATCGGTGGCGGTATCGGAATCAGCGAGGATGTAGCGGTCGTTGAAGACGTTAAGGCCCTTGTTCTCCATCGCGCCCATATTGAAATCGCTGACGGCGACTATATTGAATACATCGAGATCGTATTCACGCCCGAAGGCGACCTCGTCCCACTTCATGGATCGAATCAGGGATTCCATCGCATATCTGGCGCGCGCGGCTTTGCCGTGCTCGACATAGATGCGCAGGCGCACCTTGCGGTTCGAGGTCGTGGTGAACCAATCCTCGATATGCGCGAGATCGCCGGCGACGAGGGCGAAAAGATAGCAGGGCTTCGGATGCGGATCGTCCCACACCGCGTAGTGCCGGCCGTCGGGGAGATCCCCCGTTTCCATTGGATTGCCGTTGGCCAGCAGCACCGGGCAGTCTTTTTTCAGGGCACGAATGGTAGTGCGGAAGGTCGCCATGACGTCCGGGCGATCGAGGTAATAGGTGATGTGGCGAAACCCTTCCGCTTCGCATTGGGTGCAGAAGACGCCTTGCGACCGATAGAGGCCTTCCAGGGCTTTGTTCGCTTCAGGGTCGATCTCGACCTCGGTTTCCAAGACGAACGCCGAAGGCGGCGCGAGGAGGGTCAGCCCATTTTCCGTGAGCTGATAGGCGGAAGAGGGCAACGGCTTGCCGTCCACGGCAATCCTGAGAAGTTTGAGGCCTTCCCCGTTCAGGGCCAGCGGCTGCGTCGATGTGGACCGGCGCTCGATAGCAAGACGGGACGTGACCCGCGTCGCCGACGGCAGGAGATCGAACGTGAGTTCGACGGTCCGGATCCCGTAAGCGGGCGGGGCGTAGTCGGCGAGCCGAATGGTCTTGATCGCGGAAGAATCGTCAGGGGTCATGCGGTCCTCAACTAGCCTCTTTAGGGGTCTCTTAACCTCGATTGTCCTAATCTAAACTCGGCGGATTGTCCCGTTTTCCGAGAGTGAGTGGAGCTTCTGATGCGCACCGTCGCGTTCGTACCGGCAAAGGGCGAGAGCAGCCGTATTCGAAATAAGAATACCGTTATTCTCGACGGCGAATACCTCTTTAAGCGCAAGCTGATTCAGCTCCTGGCCTGCCCGGAGATCGACGAGGTCTACCTCGACACGGAATCGGAGAAAATCATCGAGATCGCTTCCGATCTTCCGGTGAAAATCCTCAAGCGCGACGCCAAGCTCGCCTCCAATTCGACCGACGGTCACGAACTCTTCGCGAACGAATGCGCGAAAGTGGACGCCGATCTTTACATTCAATGCCTTTGCACCAGCCCCTTCATCACCGCTGAGACGATGACGCGCGCGATCCGCGCGATGAAAGCCGACAAATCCGCTGACTCGCTTGTCGCGGTTCAGAAACGCAAACAATACACGTGGGCAAAAGGGCGCCCGGCTTATGGTGAAGGCCGCATCCCGAACTCCGTCGATCTGCCCGAGACGATCTTAGAGTCCATGGGCCTTTACATGGTGAAGCGCAAGGGCAAGGCCAAACCCAAGCGCCGCTTCGGCGACAAGGTTGTGTTCTTCGAGCTTACCGATGAAGAAGCCTTCGATGTGAACTGGCCGGACGATCTGGCGCTGGCCGAGCGCATCTCGGCCGGTTATCGCGCCGCGCATAACGCGCAGCTTGACGCCATCCGTCCGCACCTGTGCGCCTCGCTGCTGGCGGACATCTGCAAGGAGCGCGGACTCAAGGCGCTATTTCCGCCCGGCTTCAGCCGCGTGAGCGGCCGCTCGGTGCTCGGCGTCGCCAAGACCCTCGAGCTGCGTAAGCTGCGCAAAAAGGATGACTGGAAGGGCATCTATACGGCCCTCGGCACCTATGACTTCATCCGCCCGGGTGATGTGATTGTTGTGCAGAACGACGTGAAGGAGAAAGCCTACTTCGGCGACCTGAATGCCAATATCTCGATCCGTTCGGGCGCCGTGGGCGCCGTGGTCGACAGCTTTACCCGCGATTCCGCCGAGTTGAACGGCCTGGAATTCTCGGTTTTCGCCCGGGGCATCTATTGCGACGATATCAAATATGAAGGCACGGTCCACGCCATGAACCGGTCCATTAAAATCGGCGATGTGACCATTAATAACGGCGATTATATCTACGCCGACGACGACGGGGTTTTGGCTATTCCCAAGGACTTGTGGCCTTCCATCCGCGACGAGGCCATGGCGACCTTGAAGAAGGAATTCGATATCCGCTATGCCATCATTATGGGCGAGGATGTCGGCAAGGTCCTTGGGACGCACGGCGCGTTCTAACGGTCGGCGCCGCCGTCGGGGGCATGGGCCCCCGCGCACCGTAGGCGTTGAAATTCATGTTCCATACGATCCTGCTTTCCGGTGACCGTCCTGGGGATGCGCTTGCGCAAATGTCCCCCGGCAAGCGGAAGGCGTTCCTGCCGCTCAATGGCCGGCCCATGATCTGCTACGTGCTCGATGTCCTCTTGTCCGCGCGCGGCGTTGGGCCGATCACGATTGTCGCGAACCGCGTCGCGGACTTCGAGACCAGCGCCGATGTCGCCGGGCTTCTCGCCGCGCGCGGGGCGACTAGCCGCGTCACGTTCGCCGAGGGCGCCGAGAGCCCGGCGGGGAGTGTCCTCAAGATCGCGGAGAGCCTTGGTCCCGATGTCGCGACTCTGGTTACAACCGCCGACAATCCGTTGTTGAGCGTCGCGACACTGGAGCAGTTCTGCGACGGCGTGAAGCGCGATCCGGAACTCGACGCCGGGGTCGGTCTCGCCCGCGAAGCCGACATTCGCGCCGCTTTTCCGAATTCCAGGCGCACCTTCATCCGCCTCGGCGGAGCCGGCTTCAGCGGCTGCAATCTCTTCGCGCTCATGCCCGGCGTTGGCCCCAAGGCCGCGCGCGCATGGCGGGAAGTCGAGGGGCGCCGCAAGAAGCCCTGGCAGCTGATCCTTCATTTCGGCGTTTTTACATTGCTCCGCGCGGTCTTAGGCTTGCTCGACCTCACCAAGGCGTTTAAAGCCGCTTCAAAGACCTTGGGCTTGCGCGCAAAGCCCATCGTGCTGGATGATGCTGTCGCTGCCATGGATGTCGATCGTCCCGAGCACATTGCGATCGCTGAACAAGTTCTTGCGAGCCGAGGGGAAGGCGCACGCGCCTAATCGTGAACGCGGTATCGAAGCCAACAGGGACGTCGGCTGAGCGTCCTTTGCGCGTCGGGTTTCTTTACAACCACGAAGGCGTGCATCAAGTGCGTCACAGCGCTGTGGTGATTCCGCAGATGCTGGAGCGGCATAAGAATATCCAAATCACCGTGCTGGCGACGTCCGAAGCGCTGATTCAAGCCGTGATCGATGTTTGCGGACCGGAGCTGATCGGGCGCGTCGAAATCATCAAGCTGTCGCGCCCAGGTTGGCGCAGACCAATCGCCGGGGTGCTGGATAAAGTCAGCCCGTTCAGCCGCCTGGACAACCTTTACAGCAACCGGGATCTGTTCGCGAAACTCGACGCTCTTATCGTGACGGAAGGCACCAGCCTCTTCCTCAAAAAGCTGCGCGGGCTGGAGCATCTCAAAATCATCCGCATCGATCACGGCGCGGGCGATCGCTCCATCGGGTTCACGCCCTCGTTCGGCGGGAACGACTTGGTGCTGATCGCCGGCGAGAAGCAGCGCGAGCGTTTCCTGCGTCTTGGCTATTTACGCGACGAGCAAATCGCCGTGGTGGGTTACACCAAGTTCGATTCCGTGAACGCCGGGCAAGCGCCGCGCAAGAAGCTGTTTCGCAACGACAAGCCCGTAGTTCTTTATAATCCCCATCCCGAGCCGAAGTTGTCGTCCTGGTACAACATGGGCATCGAAGTGCTGGATTTTTTCCTCACCAACACCGACTACAACCTTATTTTCGCGCCGCACGTCATGCTGTTTCGGCGCAAGTTGCACGTCTCCTTGGAATCTTGGGTCGCTCGCGTGCGCCGTGAACTGCCGCGACGGTTTCTCGACTGTCCGCACATGCTGATCGATACCGGCAGCTCGGCCTCGGTGGACATGACATACACGCTGGCGGCCGACATCTATCTCGGGGATGTGAGCAGTCAGGTCTATGAATTCCTGGTCGAGCGCCGGCCTTGCGTATTCTTGAACGCACACGGCGCGCGCTGGCAAGACGACGCCAACTATGCCTTCTGGAAATTCGGCCCCGTGCTCGACGACGTCCGCCACCTCGGCGCGGCGCTGGACGGTGTGGCGACATCGCACGTCCAATATCGTCCGATCCAGGAAGAGGCTTTCCAGGAAACGTTCGACCTTCAACCCACGGCGTCGTCGGTTCGCGCCGCGGATGCTATCGCCGGATTTCTAAGGGCGCGCTATTTAGCGGCCTGAGACGGCGGCGGTGCGTCGACTTTCGTGATTTCGATCACGGTGCAGATATACTTATCCGCGATGACCTTGCTCAGGCGCTCGCCGGTTTCGATTTCCTCGGTGATGAAACGCAGGCCTTTATCGTTCACGAACTTCATGCACGTCTCGTACGTGTCGACCCGGTACCAGCCATTGTCCTGGCCTTGTACGTAAACGATGGTGTCCTTCTCGCCGGGACGCCAGCTTTTCACACCGCCGAGGTCGCGAAAGTGAAGCGGCTTCGCGGCCGCTTTCTTCACTATCGGTTTGGCGGCCGCTTGTGCGGCGGGCGCTTGTTTAGCGGGTTCCGCCGCGGCGGCTACCGATGCATACGCGAGGGCGGCCGCGCCAGCGATCAGGAAATGAAAATACCGCATGGAGACCTCCAGGTTGGGCCTGCAAGTATAGCGCAACGGCCTTGAGATTGAACGCGCCGAAGCGCTAGAGCAGCAGGTCCTGCCGGCGAATCACGGTGACTTGATCGGGCAATTTTTTCGCCTCCCCCGCGACTCCGGCGCCGCCGATTTCCGCAATGTTCGCGGTTACGGCGTGAGCGACTTGCAACCGGCTGGAGAGGCCAAGAACGTAAGTCTGGCGGCGGCCGGCGCGTTGCCGGAATACCAGCATCGCCTGGAAGATTTCGTCATCGCCGAAGCGGGTATTGCGCGGCATTTCGATGCCGACCACGATGTGATCCAGCGCGAGCACCTGATCGGCCAGGGCGAACGGGTCCAGCAGAAACGCGACGTCACGTGTGTAAGGGCGGAAGAGTTCGCGGAGCGGCACCAGCGATTCCGCGCCGATGCGCGGTGGAATGTGTGTGATCTCGAGCCGCAGGTGCATGAGCCGGTCACGCTGCGGAAGATTGGCGATCAGTTTTTGGACTTCAGGAAGGGCCGGACCGCGCAGCGTGGGAAGCGGAATTGGAATCGTAAGCGTAGCGCGCAGCCCCCGTTCGCACATCTCGGAGAAGGCTTTTGCGGCGGCGCCCAGCAGATCGAGCATGGTCGCGTCGTTGGGCGGCGTGCTGCCCGGGGCAAAGATGTCGGACCCGTCGGGTTTCGCCGCGCGGAAGAAGTAGGAACTCAGGCTCTGCGTTTCCGCGTTCCATGCGGGACGGAATGAAATGGAAAGCTGACTGAGTTCGGACTTCGCGGACAGATCCGCCTTCGCCGGTACGATCGCCGCGGGAGGCGGTGCGGGACGGGCGGGTTTGACGATTTTCTTGATCGCGCCCTTGGCCGCGCCGACGCCCAAGGATGTCGCTTGGCGCACGTTCTCTACAGCGGTCTTCACACGCTCCAGATTGAGCGAACCGTCGGCGTTGAGGGCACTGCTGAGATCGAGCTTGGAGGCTTCCGGCAGCGGCGGCGGCACTTCGGTGAATTGTGCGCCAACGAGCTTTTCGCCGATACGCGCGGCGATGGCGTCGGCGCGCTTGAGGGCCTCGGGCTCCGATAACGCCGGAAACAACAGCAACCAGGTATCCTTGTCCTGAGGGATGAAGGTGTTGCCCTTGCCGATCATGCGCGAGATGGTGGTCTCGGCGATGAGGAGAATGCGCGCCTCATATTTGTCCCAGAGTTCGCCAATGGCGGCGCGGAATTCGCCGAGCGTGATCACTTGGACACGTCCACTGGCGCGCGTCTCGGCTTCCTGTACCAGATCCGTGAGCGCAAGGGCGACGCCGTCGTCCCAATAGACGCGCGCTGATTCGACGACTTCTTCTTCCTCAACGCCGGCAAAGCGACGGATCGCGGCGCGCACATTGGAAAGCGCCGGTGTCAGCGCTGCCATCCAGTTCCGGGTCATTGGGACATGGGGCTAGGCGGCGCGGCCGAACGGAATCCGTTCGAGCGGCTTCATCGGCAAGCCGATGCCGTCTTGCGCGAATACGACGAGATCGCGAATGCGGATCGCCTGACCGACGACCGGCTGCGCAAATTTTGTCAGCAGATCCATCACCGCCTGACGTTCATCATCGTCGTCGATGCGGTCTGTCAGGGAGATATGGAAGCGGAATTCTTCCATGACATATGGGTAGCCCCAGTGCTCCAGCATCTGTTCCTGGTGCACCGTGAGTTTGTTGAGCTTGTAGTCTTCTTCCTGCTGCTTGGAGAGGGGCGTGCGGAAGCCTTCGAAGGCGCGTACGCACGCCGCGGCGAGGCGCTCGAGCGCGGCCGATTCAGCAACGGGGGTAAGGGCGATGAACTTGCCGATGACAGCGAGTTCGAGCGGCGGCAGATCGATCGGCCCACGGCTGCGGGCAAATACGTGGGCCGCCTGCAGCAATCCTTCCGCGCGGTTTGCAACGTTGAGCTCGAAGGGCGGTTTCAGCGTGCCGTGAAAGCCATAGCGCCGGGGGCTTTCGGTCAGCTGATCGATGCGCGCCACGGACACCTTGCTGTTTTTGCCGATGGCCGCGGCCAAGGCATCGGCGCCGCGATGACCCAGCCACGTTTGGCCAAAGGTATCGAGCGCGCTGTCCGGTTCGGGCGCGTAATAGATGGCGTATCGCGGTGCTGTTTGCGAAGCCATACGTCAGTTCCCCTATGCCGACGCAGGCGGGGCGTTCCGCGCCCCGGAGCGTAATCAGCGAGCAATCAGTATGTTACGTAATACCAATACGTTAACAAAAGGATCAAGCCGCTTCCGCCCGCTGACTGTCGAGGTCGGCGGCTAGCGCTACGAGATCAGTAATATTCTTGCCCTCGCGGCCAAAGGTCATGACGCTCGTGCGCCACCCGCGCGCGCCCGGGCAGCCATGGAACAGGCCGGATGCGTGCCGCAAGATGTGGTGCGCGAAGACACCTTCGGCCATTTGGCGGCGGGCGTAGTCCACATAGCCGGCCATGACTTCGGCGCGCGTCGGCGCCGGCGCCGGATCATCGAAATAAAGGCGATCGACTTCGGCCAGGATATACGGCGTGTCGTAGGCGGCGCGGCCGACCATGGCGCCATCGAGGGCGGGACCGTGGGCGTCCGACATGTGCGCCACCCCAACGCGGAGATCGGTGATGCCGCCGTTCAGGATGAACTCGAGGTGCGGGAACTGCGCCTTCAGCGCATGGACACGCTCATAGTGCAGCGGTGGGATCTCGCGGTTCTCTTTCGGGCTGAGGCCCTTTAGCCAGGCTTTGCGGGCGTGGATCGTGAAGCTGGAACAGCCCGCCTGCGCCACCGTAGCGATAAAGCCGGCGAGATATTCCGGGCTGTCGAGATTATCGATGCCGATCCGGGTCTTCACTGTGACCGGAATGGACACTGCCTTGCTCATCGCGGCGACGCAATCGGCGACCAACTGCGGTTCGGCCATGAGGCAGGCGCCGAACCGGCCCGACTGCACGCGATCGCTGGGGCAGCCGACATTGAGGTTGATCTCGTCATAGCCCCGGTCGGCGGCCATACGCGCGGCGGCGGCCAGCTCTTCCGGGTCCGACCCTCCAAGCTGAAGCGCGACGGGATGTTCGACGTCCGAGAAGCCCAGGAAGCGTTCGGGCGCGCGACCGCGGACGACGGCGGGACTCGTGACCATTTCCGTATAAAGGAGCGCCCGGCGCGAGATGAGACGCATCAAGACGCGGCAGTGCCGGTCGGTGCGATCCATCATAGGCGCGACGCTGAAACGTCGGGAAAGCGGGGGAGAGGCTGATTCCATGAAGGGGTCATTTAGCAGCGGCAGGGGCTCAAAGACAGCCGAACAACCCATTTGAGAAGACGCTTGACTGTTCGTTCTTAATTTGTTCTTATCCACAATAGGAACAAACAAAGAACGTAGGAGAGACCAATGTCTGCGACGTCTTTTTTGAAGGAAGCCTCTGCTCTGATTGGCCTTTTCGTGACCTTGTACATGTGGTCGCTCGTGGCGCTTGCCCTGCAAAGCTGACCCACAGCACCGGACTTTCAGTCTGGGGGCTTAAGAACTCTTTAAGTTTTGGAAAGTAATAGTTTTTTTACCGTGGGAGACACCGCGCCTCACAGAATATGAGGTTCGATGTTTGATCCAGGTCATTTGACTTGCCGAAGAACGGCGCAATATAAGTGATCTGTGGAAAACTGCATAATTTCTACTTCTGCGCTTAGGGCGCCAGGTGCGCCCAAATGAGCACCGCTCAGGTCTCCAATGCTGGGATCGTCGGTGCGAGCCCCCGGATTCCGCTCCATCGCAACTCCGTCGCTTCCACCCATGAGTTCGTGGACTCAATGGGCGGCACGTATGCGCCGCCCCCGCGCGATCAATGGCATCCCTACGACGATATGGGCGGCTTCGATACGACGCCCCGCCGCCGTGGGCACCCTGGACCGTTCCAGGAACAGGTCGTCAGCTTTGGCGGCGTACTGGTCTCGCGTGAAGTGGGCGCCACCATCATGCAGGCGCAAGCTGCCCAGGCCGCCAACGTGACGCCGCCGTTCGCGGTTGAGGCCGAACGCGGCATCGCGATCTACGAATTCAATCAGGCCCTCATGGGCGCCGCCCAGGCCATCACCGGCGTCGGTTACACCTCGACGCCGGCCAGCGCGCGCTAACGCGCTTCTTCCGTTATCGAACTGATACGCTAGGGCTTCCGCCAGCGTCCGCCGGCATCCATCACAAACCAGCCATTCCGCGCCGCCGCTTGGGTCTGGCGTTCACCGGCGACGGTCTGCACCGCTTCCAGGGGCGTGCCTTCCTTCTGCGCCAGCGCGCGGTAAGCGTCGAGGCGCGCTTTGTTGATGCTGTCGACCAAAGCGCGGACTTCGCCGTTCGCGTCGGCGGCTACGGCGCCGACGAGGCCATCGGGACGCTCGCCGATCTGGCCAGCCGCGCGCGCCTGATCGAGGTCGAGCGCCGCAACGGGCGCGGCGGCGCCAAGAGTGAACAAGAGCGCGCCGGCGAAAGCCGCGCGCAGACGCTGAGCATGTGTGTGTGCCATAGAAAACTCCTCACACCGAAACGGGAAGATTTAAAGCTAGAAGGTTTTTGAAGTTAGAAAATCTTGGGGTTTTTCAGCATCGCTTCTTCAACGCCCTTCTCGAGCTTCACACGCACTTCCTGCTCGATCTTGACGTTGAGATTGATGACGATGGGCTTGTCCGGTACTTCGAGCCGTACCGTCGGCGAGCATGCGCCGAGCGCGGTGACCACGGCGCAGACTGCGATCGTTTTTCTGTCGAGCACGAGGCTGGTCCTCTTCATGAGTGAAATCGTGAGTTCGAGTATTTTAGCCGAAAATGGCCGCTTTGCGGCAAGACACTAACCGCCCGGTGTTTTTTGTCCCTCGCGGAGCTGACGTTCGATGTTTGTGGGGATTCCGTAACCGACGAGACCTTGCTTCAGGATCTGCGTGAGGCGGCCGGAAAGGTTCAAATTGAACTCGATGGGGTAGCCGCCATAGAGGTCGGGATTTCGCCCGGCGAGCGATACGCCCAGAACGATGTCCTCGGTGACTGGACCGTTAAGCGCGATCGACAGACGGTCGTAGGCGAAATTCGAAAGGGCCTGGAGCAAAAGCGAGCCGCCTTGGTTCTGCGCAAGCGCGTCCGGCGGCGCGGCGGGCTTGTAGACAAGACGTCCCGGTGCATCGGCGCGCAAAGTCCCGTCCGCGAAATGCAGTCCAGTGTTGTCGCTGCGCAGTGGGACCGTGCCCGAGAGAGTGCCGGTGACTGAGAGGCCGTCGACTTTCGCCAGCGCCGACAGTTGAGCCATGTCGATCTTCTGAACACCCATTGTAAAAGCGCCGTCCTGTCCCGCGAGCGGGATAGAGGCCTCGGTGAGGGTGATTTGTCCGTCGGCGATCTCCAGACTGCCGCGTGTGACGGTCGCGGTTTCGCCGTTCACGACGAAATCGGCTGCGAGGTTGGTCAGAGGCAGGCCCGCGGCGATGGATTGAACGGCGACGTGGTGCGGCGCTTTCGACTCCAGCGGGCGCAAACCCGCGAGATCGATCGTCGTGGTGAGTCCCGCGACGCTGACGTCGCCAAGCGCAAATCCCACGTCCTCGAGTGTCGCCACCGCGGTCTCCGTACGCCGCGCGCCGTTCCAGGTCGCTTTTGCTTCCAGGCCGATCGTGCCCGTCAGATCGGAGACAGCGGAGATGAAACCGATGTCGGCGGGGTCAAATTTTCCGCCGCGTTCAAACCGCTTCTTCGGGATCGACAGCGTGACCGCGCCGCGATCCGCGTTGGTGGCGATGCGCGCGGTGTAGGTGCCAAGCGCGCCGCCGCTGGCGGCGGTGAGGGCGCCGCTAAGATCGAGATTGCCGCCGCGCGTCGTCAGCGTGGACGTCGCGACAAGAGCGCCGGTTGGGGGCCGGTCATCTTCCGGGGGCGGTCCGAGGCGGACCACGCGCATGGTGCTTTTGGCCTCAATCTTGCCTGCGTTGTAGGCGGCATCGAGCCGCCCATCGCGGATTTCGACGGCGGGATGGCGGAGCGCGATGCGTGTCGCCGCGAGCGAGACGTCGAAACCCTTGGCCGTGAGCCGCGTGTCGGGCGCTTCGGCCACGACTGTTGCGCCGTCCTTCTCGAGGGTGAGGGCTGGGAGCGAGAGGGCGAGCGCGCCGTTGAGACCCGGGAGCAGGCCTATGGATATTGTTTGCTCGCCGCCGCCCGCCGGAAGTCCCAGCCGTGCCGGCGCGGCCAGTGTCCATCCGGCGAAGGCCGCATGCGTCACATCGGCTTGGAGGGTCTTCAGGTTAAGAGTCGCCGTGCCGTTCAGGAGATGGACGGCGCTTTCAAATGCAAATTTTGCTTGGCCCAAGCTTGTCTCGCCGGCGGTGACGCCCGCAATGTCGACGGCCGCCGAGATGCGACCCCGCGCGTCCCGCATGGTGCCCGCGAAATTGGACACGTTCACCGCGCCGTTGACCGTGCCGCCGCCGGCGGGAAAGTTCTCGATGTCGGCTCGACCGCTGGAGAGCTCAAATCGGGGAAGGGTTCCCGCCGATTGCATGCCGGTCCCCGCGGCGGCGAAGCGCAGGCGGCCGTTGCCGGCTTGAGCCGTCGCCGCAAGATCGAAGCGCAACGAGCGTTCGTCGCCGGTCTTTGTCAGTATGAATGCGGCCTGCGACGCGGAGGGCGCAATGGTAATGGACCACGGAAGGGTGTCCAGACTCTGAACGCCGAGCGGCGGCGCATCAAAAGAAAACGTCAGCGGTTCTTTCACGGTGACGGCGAAAGCGCCGTCGCCCGCGCCCACGCTGATCAAGCCATTGGCGTCGAGCCGTTCGGTGAACCCCGGGACCGCGAAGGCGTCGATGTCGACTTGCAGCGTGCCTTGTCCGGTGGACTGCGCGGGGTCGGCGGCGGTGATGACGCCGTTCCAATCGACGGCGACATTGACGCCCTGACCGGTGAGGTTACTGCGTATCGATGAACGCCAGCCGGTGTCCGCGCTTTGGGCGGAGAGCGAGAACGGCGCCTGCAATTGATTCGTCGGGGTCGTGATCGTGAGCGCGCTCTCGGTGACGTCGAGGCGGCGGATGTCGGGCAGGGCCAGCGGCTGATCCGGCCGCGGACGAACAAGAAAATCCCCAAGCCGGACCCCATCCTCCCGCCAGGACAACGCGGCGGTGAACTTGTCCACTTCAAGCGCGTCGATCCGTCCCCGCAGGAGCCCCCACGGTGTGAAATCGGCTTCGATGCGGGCAATACGCAGCGCGCCGTTTTCCGCCGTCAGGCCTTCGATGGTGACGCCGCCGGGATTCAACCGCGCGACATTCAATGCGACATCCGAAAGACCAGCTTGGCGCAGGGCGTCTTCAATCCAATACGCGGCGACCGGCTTACGCGCGAGGACCGCGAGGGCGCCGATGACCACAACGCCGGCGGCCGCGAGCGCCAACGGGCGCGCGAACGCGGTACGCGGGGGGCGGTGGCCGGAATGGGGCGCGTCGGCTGACATCAGAGCGTTGTCTTGTCCTGGTGACTTGCGGCACACTTGAGCGCGCCGCCGCGGCGAAATTGCGGCGGCCCGCGAAGAGGTTAGAAGAGTAAGGATGCGCCCGACGGCTGTCGACTCGAGCTTCGAAGTCGCTTTCTGGTTTCTCGACCGCGCGATCGAGGACGGCGAGTACCTTCAGCCCCAGAAACTCCAGCGCCTCATGTACTTGGCGCAGGCCTACTTTGGCGTGTTGCAGAACGGCGCCAAGCTGATGCCGGCGACTTTTGTCGCGCGCGACGAAGGTCCGATCGAGCCGACGATCTTCAAGGCGCTGGCCCGGGGACGGCCCCCGATCGACGTAAAACCGATCGATGAGGTGCCGCGCCATGTGCTGGACAGCGTGTGGCGTCAGTTCGGCGCTCATTCCATCGATTACCTGGACAAGTTGATCAGGCGCCATCCGCCTTTCGCGGATGCCCTCGCGGCCGGCAGCGGAAGCGAAATCCTGCTCGAGGCCATGATCGAGTTTTATGGAAGCCAAGGCTCGTCGCGCCGCCCGTCCGCGGCCGCGCAGGACGCGCCGTCGGCCAGCAAAGTGCTGCGGCCGAAGGTGATGCGCAATCACAGCGGAAAGCCCGTGAGCACCACGCGCTGGATGCCGAAACGAGTGGATTAGGAATGACGAACGTGAATCCGTTTTGGACAATGCGCGCGGCGGCCGTGGTCGGCGTGTCCCTCGTGCTTTCATCGTGCGAGAAAGCCGCGCCCCCGGCCCAGCCCCAGGCGGCGGCCGCGGCCAGCGCCGCCGTGGCGGCGAGCCCGGTCCGGGAATTCCCGCCGCACGAACCGCTCGATCCCAAGAAGGCGCAAGCCTTGCCGGAAGGCCCGCTCACCATCGCGGGCCATGCGTTCACGGTCGAACTCGCCGATGACGATCAGGAGCGCGAAATCGGCTTGATGCATCGCGGGCAGATGGCCGTCGATCACGGCATGTTGTTCGATTTCATGACGCCGCGGCGCGTCGGCTTCTGGATGCGCAACACATTCATCCCGCTCGACATGCTGTTCGTGAAGTCCGACGGCGAGATCGTCGCCATCATGGAGAACGTCCGTCCCCACGCTGAAACGCCCGTCGGACCGGACCGGCCTGTGCGCGCTGTCCTCGAGTTGAACGGCGGGATCGTCAAGAAGCTGGGGCTTAAGGTGGGCGACGTCGTGCATCACGCGGCGTTCAAGAATCTGCCCTAGGGCGGCGTCCGGGAGGCCCGCCAAACCGGGAAGCGTCCCAAAATGCCCGAAAATCAACGATTCTTTGCGTTTGTTGTAGGTTCTTGCGTCCACGGCCTCGACCGCATAGGGTCCGGGCGACTTAAGGCGACTTTTAAGGTCCCGGGGTGTAGCTCAGCCTGGTAGAGCGCCAGCTTTGGGAGCTGGATGTCGTAGGTTCGAATCCTATCGCCCCGACCATCCCACGCAGCGACTTTGCGTGGTCGCCGGCAAAGAATTAGAATGTGATCCGCGCAAGAGTCCGAGAGTGGTGGCATGACCAAGTCCGTAAGAATCTACAAGCCGGCGAAGACCGCGATGCAGTCGGGTGTGGCGAACACCAAGCGCTGGTTGCTTGAGCATGATCCCGCCGACGCCCAGGAAGCCGATCCCCTGATGGGCTGGTCGGGTTCGGCCGACACCGACCGTCAGGTGAAGCTGTGGTTCGCGAGCAAGGACGAAGCGATCGCCTTCGCGGCTCACAAGGGTTTCACGTACCGCGTCGAAGAGCCGCACAGCCGCACCATCAAGGCGAAGTCCTACGCCGACAATTTCGCTTTCAAACGGGCCTAACGGTCTCACGACCCCGTAGCTCAGCTGGATAGAGCACCCGCCTTCTAAGCGGGTGGTCGGGGGTTCGAATCCCTCCGGGGTCGCCACTCCCTCGCTGCCGTTCAGCCCTCGCGCTGTTACACGCGCGATACAAATTGCGACGTGTCTGCAACCCGGAACCGCATTGACGGCGCGCCCCCTTCATTGAGACAACGACTTCTTTGCGGACACCTTGAAGACAAGGTTCGTTGCGCCTCGGGGGGACTCATGTACATCGGCAGCCAGCTTTGCGCGCGCATGCGCGGCGAAGTGTCGGCGAGCACGGCGCGGCGACTGATGCGCAACTGTTTGCTCGCGTCCGCTTTCAGTATCCTCCCCGTCGCGCAAACATTTGCGCAGTCGGCGACCAACGTCGCGACCGTCGCGGTCGATGCGTTCGGCGAAAAGGTCGGCTCGGAGCAGATCGGCCTTTATAACGAGCAAGCGGTGCGCGGCTTCAGCCTGCAGGATTCCGGGAACTACCGTCTCGACGGCGCCTATTTCATCCGCTCGGCCAATATCGTTCCGCTGACCCTGGACGGCACCACCATCCGCGTCGGCATCAACGCGCTCGGCGTCGACTTCCCGGCGCCGTCCGGGATTGTTGAATACCGCTTGGCGACCGCGGCGCCCGGCATGCGCGAGGAATTCGAAGCCTCGCCGGTGCGCGACTACGGCGGGCATGCATGGCTGCTCAAGGGATCCGCGGCCACCAGCGACGGCGTGATCGGCGCGGCGTACGGCGTCAACATCATGAACGACACGGGTTACGACGGGCAGAAGCGCCGCCCGCGTCACTTCGCCTTCGTGCCCACGTGGCGGCCGAACGACAAATTACAAGTGCGCGGCATGTTCTCCGCCGACCGGTTCTATAAACCGGGTGGCGACTACGGCTTCGTCTTGTCCGGTACGGCGCTTCCGGAGGCGATGCCGGTCCCCAACCGCTATTGGGCCGATTGGGCGCACTTCAGCCAGTGGCAGTTCGCCTCGGGCGCCATCGCGCGCTACAACTTCTCGGACGAGGTGGCGCTGCAGACCTCGTTTGTGTGGACGAAGCTCGACCGCTGGCGCCAGGACTTCACCACTCTTACGATCGACGGCACCGGGACGGGCACGGCCACCGTCGTGCGCGGGCGCGAAAGCGACGCGAGTTCGAAGGCGGTCGAAACGCGCATGCATTGGCAGGTAACGCCGGGTCAACGCGTATTCGGGACCCTGCGCTGGCGCGTGTCCGACAGCAATATCCGCCCCGGCGCGGCGGTGCCGCTGGGCTTTTTCGATATGAAGGCGGGGCTTCCGACGTCGCTGCCGGCGCCCGCGCCGTTGGCCGATGCCGCTCCGACGTTCGACGAAACGCGCCAGGTGATGGCCGGCGTCGGATATGAAGCCGATCTCACCGAATCCGTTTGGTTGCGCGGCGCCGTCATGAAGACGCGCTATGAGAAGGACCGCACGCCGCCGGGGCAGCCGACCCTGAGCAACCAGGCTTCTCCCTGGCTCTACGATTTCGCGGCGACATTCACGCCGACGGAAAGCCTTACGCTGTTCGCGACCACGGTGCGGGGCCTCGAGGAATCCGGAACCGCGCCCAATAACGCGGCGAACCGTAACGAAGTGCTGCCGGCGGTGCTCGCCACCCAGTACGAACTGGGTCTGCGTTACCGCATTTCACCGGCGATGACGTTCATCAGTTCTTTGTTCGAGATCGAAAAGCCGACGCCGGGGCTGGACGCGAACAATGTCTACGGCCTTATCGGCGATGCGCGCCACCGCGGGCTCGAGCTTTCTTTCGTCGGCCGCCCGACCTCGTCGATCAATATCGTCAGCGGCCTGGTGCTCCTGGATGCGGACCGGCGCGGCGACCTCATCGATCGCGGCGTGCTGATCGGACGCGCGGTCGGGGTGTCGAAGCTGAATGCCCTTCTGAACGTGACCTATCAGCTCGCGTTCCTGAAAGGCCTGTCGATCGACGGGCAGGTGAACTACTACTCGAAGACGCTGCTTAACCCGCGCGCGGGCGTTTATACGCCGGGCTATACAACGTTGGACCTTGGCGTGCGCTATTCCTTCCAGCTCGGCGATGTGCCGGCGACGTTACGCGCGCGCATGGGCAATGTGTTCGATGAGGACACCTGGACGGCGAACCGCAACGAGACCCTGAACCGGATGGCGCCGCGTTCGTTCCGCCTGTCGCTGACAACCAACTTCAATCACTAAGCGCGGCGATCTCCGCGCCAATACGCTCTTGCTCGGACCGGTGATGCGCGAGCGTACGCGCCGTCTCGTCGATAAGCGCCGGATTCCCGCCGCCGGCGCGGCGCCGGTCTAGCTCCGCCGCGATCTCAATTTCCTTCCCCCGGTGCCACGCCAGAGCCGCCTTCGCCGCGGCAACCACGTCGGATATCGAGGGCGGGGGCGGAGGCGGCGCGCCGTAGTTCTCCAGGGCGCGGAAATGCGGGGCAAAAAGGGAGTCGTGAAGGGCCGTGAGGGTGCGCAGGTGGAGGGAGGCGGAGCCATGCAGCCTGGCCGTTTTTCCGCCGTTGCCCTCCGGCATAGAGGCTTGGCCCTTTCTTCAAGATTGTCCCCATAATAGGGACTTTATGGGCAAATGTCAATGGCGTTCGCCCTGCTGATCCTCGGCTCGGGACGGAGAATGAGACGCGGGGGGCCTAAACCTCGACCATGGCGCAGCCGACGACCATATGAATGGCCTTCACTTTCGACGGCTTGAATTCCATGGGTTCGCGCGGGTTGAACTGCTCGCAGATGATGAGCCGCTCGGTCCGCCGGACGAGGCGTTTGATGAACGCCTGCCCATCGGCGGTCTGAATGACCACATTGTCTCCCGGCCGCACGGGCCGGGTCGGGTCGACATGCAGCACATAGCCGGGCTCGAAGGCCGGTGACATGCTGACATCGTGAACGCGCACCGCATATGCCGTACGCACATCTCGAAGGGCTTCCGGCCGCACCGTGACGCCCTGGCGCTCGCCCTGGTCGATGAACAGACCGACCTGTCCGGCCTTCACGTAGCCCAGAATCGGAAGATCCCGCGGACCGGACCGGTAATCCCTATCCTCGAAGCTCAACGCGGATTGGTTTGAGGGCGCCGCCAGCTCGCGGGGCGTTCGGGGCGCCGATTTGTTCGAGTCCTGTTCGGGGAGAAGATCTGCCGGCCGCATTCCGTCGCCAAACGCCTTGGCAAGACGCTCCATCCATTCCTGCGACAGTCTCAGCTCGCCGTTTTCAAGCTTGTAGATTTGCTGCCGCGTGGTGTCGGCGCGCTCACCCAGCTTCTCGAGCGACCATTGGCGCGCGAGTCTGAATTCCTTAATCCGGTTCCGGAGCCGGGCCTTCTGCGGTGCGGCGATCATGGCGTCTATTTTGCCCCATCTCGCTGTGGACGCAAGTCGTTTGTTGACAATGTCCCCATATAGGTTACTAAAATGTCCCTACGTTGGTTCGATTCGCGCACGACAGGATCATGACGAGCCTGCTCACATCACACCGAAAGGACTTCCTCCCATGGCAAAACGCGGCCGCCCCAAGCTCAATAGACCTAATATCGACTGCGGTACCCCGGAACTGATCGCGAAGCGGGCGTTCCTGATCGGCAGCGCCGATCCCTCCTACGCCGAGCATCCGCTGGGGATCTTGTATGTGCGCGGCTATCTCTCCGACGATCATGAACAGTCGCGGCGCATGTATGTCGCCGGCATGGAGTTCGGCGTCCTGTGGGGCCGGGTGTTCAAGCCGCCCTTCGCCCAAAGTCTCATGGCGCAATTCGTGCCAAGCGGTGACGGCGGCGCCTGGGATGAAGCGACACAGGCCGAGGCCGAAGCGCGTTTGAAACGCGTGGTCAGCTTCCTGAAGGAGCGCGCGGTTTATGACGCCCTGGTCAATGCGGTGATCTATCGCCGTACGAATCCGCGCACCCTCGATAAGCTTCGCACCGCGCTGTGCCGCCTCATCGACTACAACAAGGCGGCCGTCCGTCGCGCGGCGGCTTAAGGGTAAACGCTTTGTTCTGTGCACGCCCTGCGTGAATGTTAACTCAATGCGGCAGCATTTGCCCAAATGCTGCCGCGCTCGCGCCATGCCGGCTGCGTTGAATGACCTCTGCATCGTTCGCTCTCTCGGAGGCATTTTATGAAAAACATTATTTCTCGTGCGCGTTATGTCCTGCCGCTCGCCGCTTTGGCGTTCGCGGTCCCCGTCGCGGCGCAGGCCGCGCAAGGCTTCACGGACGGCCGCACCGCGCTGTACGCCGGCCCGGATAACGACTATCCGCGTGTGACGACCCTTAATCGCAACACCCGCGTCCAAATTCACGGCTGTATTAACCGCTATGACTGGTGCGACGTCAGCGTGCGCGGCGTGCGCGGCGTGCGCGGCTGGGTCGAGGGCGAGGACTTGCGCCTGCGCTACCGCGGCCGTCCGGTCCGCGTGGTCGAATACGGCCCGCGCATCGCCCTGCCGATGCTGACCTTCAGCTTCGACAGCTATTGGCATGACAACTACCGCCGCTCGGGTTTCTACCGCGACCGCGACCGCTATCGTGATTTCGCGCGGCGCGATCAGGACCGCGACGGTATCCCGAACCGCTTCGATCGCGATCGCGACGGCGATGGAATCCGTAACAACCGCGATCGGGATCGGGATGGTGACGGCGTGCGTAACCGCAACGACCGCGCGCCGAATAACCCGCGCAAGGACTAATGCGCGAAAATAGGATGTGAAGCCGAGGGGCTCGTTAAGTCTCCCGCTGTAAAGCGGTGTGGACGCCTCAAGGTTCTCAAGGACGGCCGATCTCCTAACGGAGGTCGGCCGTTCTCTATTTCACAAAAACGCGCGGCGAATTTTCTTGACGAAAAATAGGGGACGCGCGCACACTCATAAATATACCGTGCCTGTTCCGCGCCCCGTCCCACCGACGGGGCTTTTTTATTTCCGGATGCCGATGGTCACCCCTGCGCTCCTCGACGATGTGAGCGGCGCCGGGATCCGTGCGCGCTTTTTGCGAAGCGGCGGCGGCCGTATCGGATGCGCCGAGGTGCGCGCGCGGGCGGGCCAGGCAATGGCGCGCGGCTTGCCGACGTTCCAGGAATCCCAGGGGGCCGCGCGGACCTGGGCGATTGTTGGAGGGGGGCCGTCAATCGCGCAGGAGGTTGACGCGATTCGTGCCCTTAAGCGCAGGGGCGCCAATATCGTCAGCGTCAACAAGTCGCACGATTGGCTGCTTGAGCGGGGCATCGTGCCGTGGGGCCACGTTCTGCTCGATCCGAAAGAGTGGGTGGCCGATTACGTGAGGCGGCCGCGAAAGGATGTGCGCTATTTCCTGGCGTCGCAGTGCCATGACGGCACGTTCGACGCCCTGAAGGGCTATCCCGTTTTTCTTTGGCACGCGGGCCAGGATTTTGACGAAGGCCCCGAGCCCAATCGTTACTTGCGGCAGTGCTGGCCGCAGCGGCCTTGGTTCGTCGTGCCGGGCGGGACAACCGTCGGGCTTCGCGCCATGCAGCTGGGTCACGCGATGGGCGCCGACCGGTTTCATCTTTTTGGACTGGATAGCTCGCGGGCGGCGGGGCGGCTTCACGCCTACGCCAAGGACGAAGCGTCCGACGCCGATTCGGGAACGCTGTCGCTGCGATTCCGTGGAAAGAAATACGTTTTCGACACCAACAGCCACATGGCGCGCCAGCAAATGGACTTCGACAAGTTCATCGAGGACATGCCGAAGAATCTTGCGGCGGGCGTGTTGCGGCGCGATTTCACCCTCACGGTCCACGGCGCGGGGCTGCTGCCGTTCTTCGCGGCGATGATCGGGCTGCATGCGAACCCCGCCTGCAACGCCGACCCGGCGCGCGTCGGCGGTTATATCGATGTGATCGCGGAAAAATGCGAAGTGGGAAATAATATTCGCGGCGCGCAGACGATTTCTGTTGACGAAAAATGGCCCGATGAGCGATGCTCATAAATGTACCGTACCACTGAAGCGCTCCGATCTCGTCGGGGCGCTTTTTCGTTTCCGGCGTATAAACCTCAGGCGCGCGAACGCTTACGGAAACGATCGGTGACGGGCTATTGCCGGATGTACCGTTGGAACAGCTTGGCGTACGCCGATGGCGCGGTCAGCAGGTTCTTCTTGGCTTCGCCGGCGGTGAACCAGAAGATGCCGGGCTCGCTGTCGATCACCGAGGCGGTCTTCGGGCCGACCAATTCAATAGCGGGTTTAAGCGAGGTCCAGGCGGAATACAGCGCATACTGATCGATTCCCCACCACGCGGGAGACGCCTTCACGATCTCCGCGACTTTGCGGAAATAGGCGCGGGACGTGGCATCCCCGCGGATAAAACACGCGCTGAACTGGTTCCACGGCGCGAGGCGCCCGGCGCGAACGCGCATCGCCAAGGCGCCATCGACGACTTTGCTGATGTCGCCGCCGGCCAAGGCGTCGACATCGGTCATCAGCAGCGAGCCTTTGGTTTTTTCCAGGGCCTCGGCGAAGCGCACCAGGCGCACCGCGTGATAATATTTGGCGCTGGATGTGCATGTCTCGTGCGTGAGGGACATCTTGAGCGGCAACGATTCGACAAAGCGCATGAGGCTCATATCGGGATTCATCAAGTGCATGTGCACCCGCATCCCCGGTGAGCGGTCGGCGATGGACCTCAGAAGGACGATGCCGAAATTGCGGAAGTAGACGCCGTCGCAACACAGGAAATAGGCGGTGTCCTCGGGATAAGACCCCAC
Source organism: Rhodospirillaceae bacterium (assembly GCA_041906145.1). Lineage (GTDB taxonomy): Bacteria > Pseudomonadota > Alphaproteobacteria > Rhodospirillales > Rhodospirillaceae > SHVO01. The sequence goes on from JAYRJU010000002.1 coordinate 592,492, forward strand.
GACGGGCGGGAGATCCATGATCGCGGGCGGCATGGGAAACGCGCCGAAACGCATGGCCGCTTTTGGGTCGGCGGGGTCGGCCTGATGAAAACGCTCCATCGCGTCGTTGGCCGCGTCAATTTCGCCATACGCCAAGTGGACGCAGGCCTGAAGAAAGGGATGGTTGGGCTGATCCATCGCGATACGCTTGAACTCCGCGAGGGCGTCAAGCGCATAGGCAAACGGGAATTGCGCAAAGTCGAGAACATGCGTGGGCGGAAGGCCGCGCTTGACGCGCTCGGCGCGCTCGGCGGCTTCAACCACTTCGAATAGCTCTTCTGACGTCATGGATCTTACGTGATTTGCGTGTCTGAGAAGGTTGGGCGGTGGGAGCGCCGGGGAAAATCGCGCAGGTGACCCACAGTAAAATCGCCGCCGATATCATCAGATTTGCCGGCGATTTGCCATAGGCGATTGGGCGCGCGCCCGATCATCGGTCAGCGGATTCAACAATTGGAGGTGTGATGCGTACTCAGGATGCATGGCAGGAGAGAGCCTCCGCTTTGGTAAGCGAAATTGTCAGTATCGCCGATGGCGCGGCGACCAAGGACGAGATCGCCACCGCGAAATTGCGGATCGAGGCGCGGCAGTGGGTGGTCGAGAAGTACCTGCTTAAGGAGGCGGCGGGCCGGGACGAGGGTGCGGAAAGTAAGCCGATCTCCGTGACCATCAACACCACGTCCGATGGCGTCTAAGACCGGCACGTGAGCACGATCACTTATTGGCCGCCGGGCGCGGTGGCGGCGCGGTTCATGCGTTCGTCGGCGCGCCGCCGCGTCATCCTGGGGCCGTTCGGGTCGGGAAAGTCCGTGACGTGCTGCGTCGAGATCATGCGGCGCGCGCGCGAGCAGGCGCCTTCGCCGGATAGGGTGCGGCGCACGCGCTGGGCTGTCGTGCGTAATACCTATCCGGATTTGAAGAACACCACCGTCAAAACCTGGCGCGACTGGTGGGGCGATGCGTTCGGCGTGTTCTCGCGCGTGGCGCCGTTCGTGCATCATATGAAGTTTCCGCTCGACGATGGCACGCATGTGGATTGCGAGGTCACGCCACAATTTCGTGGACCAACTACACGACCGGGAACGTCGGCGCCGCCGCGCGATTGAAGCTGACGGGATCGCCCGGCGCGGCCTGCGCACTGACATTTCCGGCGTACCATAATTTTATCAGTGTCGAGAACGCGGCCTCGGTCGCGGTCACCATCAAATGCGCGGGCGGGACGGGTGTCGCTCTCGCGGCCGGCGCTAAGGCGCTCCTGTACTGCGATGGCGTCGATTACTACAACGCGGCGGCGACTATTCTGCCCGGCGCAACGTCGGTCAATGGCGCGCTCACTGTCGCGGGCCAGATCAGCGGCGTCGCCGCCGCGACGAGCGGAACGCAAGCGGTCAATAAGACCCAGATGGATACGGCGATCGCGGCCGGCGCGATCCCCGCCGCCACAGGCGCGGTGAAGGTCGATGCCGCGGCCGCCCCCGGTTACCTCTATGACGTTCTCACCGTAAGCGGTTCGCTGGCGAAAACCGACAACGGCGACACCATGAACATCGGCTTCACTTTCGATGAAGGCAACCAAACACTTCTTGGCGGAGTACTCAGCGTATGACGACGGCAATCACTGTTCGCCCACTCTCGGGCTCAACGGACGGACGTGGGATCAAGGTGGCGGCGACGGCCACACCTGGGACTCTCATTCACACGGCGCAGACCTCCACGACTGATATGGACGCGGTAGATCTCGCTGTATGCAACACAAGCACCGCTGACGTTTCGGTGACGTTCGAGTGTTGGGGGACGGCCTCTCCCGATGACCTCGTAAAGCGCACAATCCCGGCTGGCGAGACTGTTCAGGTCCCTATTCCCCCGGGCCGGAACAGTCTGGTTCTGCGTGCCTTTGCGGCAACGGGCAATGTCCTGACGGTGACGGGCTGCGTCAAGCGGATCACGGTGGCCTAGCATGATTGATATCTTCGGCGGCGTTCTCGGCGCGATCAAGGCTGCGAAGCTTCCCTTGATCAGATTAGCCCCTGTCGAACGTTTGGGACTTGGGACCTACACAATTCCCATCCCACGCAACTGTGTTGCATGGGAATGCTTCCTACTCGGGGGCGGTGGTTCTGGCGGTGCCGTGGAGGGTGATACGTCTAGCCGTGTAAATGCGAGCGGCGGTGCTGGTGCGTCGTATGCCCATGGTGTGCGCAAGCCGACGAACGGAGCGACTGACATTACTGTTGTGTTGGGAGCTGGTGGAGCAGGGGTTTCTACTGGTAGCGGAGCAGTAGCTGGAAACGCTGGGGTATCGACTACTGCGTCAGATGGAACGGTGACGTTCACTGCTCCGGGTGGCGGGGCAGGGCAAGGCGCTTTCAATGGTGCCGCTACCGCAGCATCTGCAGGCTCGACGAGCTCCGTAAGCGATGGCGGAGATATCGACATTGCAGTGGGCGGAGCGTCTGGCACAGCTGCCGCGACCGCCGGCGGGGCTGGCGCAACCGGAGGCGGATCTCCCGGTGGACCGTGGGGAAACGGAAGAGCGTCAGGCAGTGTGTCTGGCGTTACCAATGGTTCGACTGGCGGCGCGAGTCCGCTGTTTAGTTCCGGTAGCGTCGTCAATACTCAATCGGCGTCTGGCGGTGCGGGCTTAGGCGGCACAAGCGCAACACCTTCAGGCAACGTTGGCGGTCCCGGCGGTGGGGGTTTAGCGGCGGGAACCGCGTCCACGGTCGGCGATGGCGCCGACGGAAACGTCAATGCGACTGGCGAATGTCTTATCCTTCAGTCGGCTTACGGAAAGGGGGGCACGGGGGGCTCTGACACAAGTGGGGGCGCTGGAAAGGATGGCGGTGGAGGCGGCGGCGCAGCAGATCAGACTGGCATTGCCGGTGGTGAGGGCGGTTTTAAAGCGGGCGGTGGTGGCATTTGGATTGCCGGCTCCATTTCAGGCACCGGAGGCGCGGGCGGACTTTTCGGCGGCGGCGGCGGAGCGGCGGGTGATACGAGTTTCGTCCCTACAGGCGGTCGTGGACGATGTGGTGCAGGCGGCGGTGGCGCGGCGGCATTTACCAATGGGGTCACGGCCACCTCAGGTAAGGGCGGCGATGGTTATGCGTGCATCATCTTTTATGTAAGGACACCATGAGGTATCGCAGCCAGTTCTTGGGTAGGAAGCTTCTCGGTAGTGCAGGCTGGATAGAAGTCTATTTAATCGCCGGAAAAGTGTTGGAACAGTCGCGCATAGGCTGAGGTGTCGGACGCCAAGGCAAGCTTCGCGTTTCCGGCGGTGAACCAAAACGTTCCTGGCATGTTGGCTACAACGCTAGCAACGTCGGGTCCAAAAAGTTCAAGGGGCGGCGGCTGTTGGATAAACGCTGAGAACAACGCGTATTGATCCATCCCCCAGAACGGCAGCCGCATAGTGCGTAGCACTATATCCGCAACAGTTTGGAAATAGGCGAGCGACCCTGGCGTTCCACGCAGGCAGCACGCGGAGAAGTGTGTCCATGGTTCGATACGTCCAGCGCGAATACGCATCGCGGCACGGTCTCCGGTAAGAAGAGAGCGGTGATCTGCGGTGGCCAGAGCATCAGCATCCACCATTATCAGCGGTGCATTCGCGGCGGCAAGCGCCTCCGCGAAGCGTGCCAACCGAACGGCTCCGAAGTATTCGCGAGCGGGCAGATCAGACGGAATCAGTTCTTGGGTGAACGTGATGTTCAATCCCGCTACCCGGGGTGCCTCAGCTTTCCCCATAATATGCACATGCACGTCCGAACCGGGCGCACTTGTGGCGATGGATCGAAGTAAAGGCATGCCGTAAGTTCGCAGATAAGCGGGATCGCATGAAATGAAGAGGGATGGGCCGGTTGGCCAATGGCCTTCGATGGCGGGAAGTTCTATGGGCGCTAAATCAACGCGCCGTGTGAAGCGCATTCCGCGTAGTGGTTCGTTACCGGTGCCAATGCTGCTGTACGTGTCCATGAACGCATCAGCCTGACCGTAGTCACCGGCAAGTATAGAGGCGTAAACACCAAGCATTTGCCCGTATACGTCGCCCGCGTTCTGGCGGGCCGCGTTGATCCCGTTTTTGATGAACTCCTTGAACGCCGCTTGGGCATAACGGAAGGGAAAATCTGCCATATCGAGAACGTGAGTAGTTGGCAAACCGCGACGAGCGCGCTCATCCATTTCCGTTGCCGTGAGTGCGGCGAGATATTCTTCAATCTGCTTCTGGGACATCGGGAATGCCTTATGGTGCAGAATAGCGGCGATATAACGCCGCGAATGGCGTGTCGCTGCTTGAAAGCGTCTTCTTGGCCGCACCGGCGGTAAACCAAAACAGCCCCGGCACATCATCGACAACGCCCGCGATATCGGGACCGAACAGGGTCAGCGCAGGCTTCTGCGTGATGTAAGCGGCGAACAGCGCGTATTGATCCAGGCCCCAGAACGGATTGTTCATGAAGCGGCGGACAATGTCCGCCGCAGCCTCGAAATATGGCAGGCCGGATGCGGCGCCGCGAATGAGGCACGCGCTGAAATGGTGCCACGGTTCGATGCGGCCGGCGCGCACGCGCAGCCCGGCGCCGCCCGGCATGGCGAGGAGCGGACGCGGATCGCCGGTCACCAGCGCGTCGGCGTCAGACATGACGAGCGGCCCGCCACCCTCACGCAGCGCCTCGGTGAAACGGACCAGCCGCACGGCGTGATAATACATTTTAGGGTCCACGCCGCGCCGCAAGAACGGCTCGGGATCCTCGCGTGTCAGGGTCAGCCGTAAATCCAGCTGCCCAAGGGCGACAACGTCCGTGCCCATGATGTGAACATGCGCCGCAGCCCCGGGCGCGTTCGCGGCGAGGGAGCGCAGCAGGGGCAGGCCGTACTGCTGTAGATACACAGGATCACAGCCAATAAAGAAGGCCGGTCCGGAAGGCCATGCGCCTGTCACGGGCGGCAAAGCGACGGGATCGCCGGGGACCGTCTCGGCGAAGCGCATCCGCGTCATGGGAAGAGCGGGACTCAAGGCCTGATAGCGCTTGATCGCTTCGTCGGCGCCGGCGTAGTCGCCCATGAGAACGCGCGCCCAGGTGTTGATGGAATGCGGGCCGGGATCGTCCGGCGTTTGCGCCGCCCACTGCGCGGCCGCCCCGGCGAAGCGCTTGAATGTGCTCGTCGCGAAAGCGAACGGGAATTCGGCCATATCCAGGACGTGGTGGGGCGGAAGCCCGCGCTTCACGCGCTCCGTGCGTTCGGCTTCTGAAATGGAATGAAGAAATTCATCAGGCGTCATGGCTGTCCCGCATCAATCGTGCCCGCCCGGACACCGCGGCGTGTGGCGCGTCTTCTAAGCTCATGGAGTTCAAGTGACCTGGACCAACATCACCTTCGAGCCCGGCGTGTGGAAGGACGATTCGCCGCTGAAAGCCCAAGGCACCTATATCGACGCCGATAAAATCAGGTTTGTAAACGGCTTGCCAGAGACCATTTACGGCTGGGAGCGGGCGAGCGCGTCGGTGCTGCTGGGTCTTTGCCGGGGTCTTTTCACTTGGCAGGACAATGCGAGGAGCGCCTATGCCGCGCTGGGCACGCACCTGCGCCTCTATGTGATGGACCAGGACGGGACGGTCACGGACCTCACGCCCGCGACCGGATACGATCAGCAGTCGATCAGCCTGGCGACGGTCAGCGGCACGGCCGTGGTGACGGCCACCGGCTGGACCCATGGTCTGGCGCCCGATCAAAAATTCAAGTTCGAGAATGCGACCGTCGCGGCGGTTGGGGGCGTGACGGTCAACGGCACCTATACGGTGCTAACGGTCGAAAGCACGACCTCGATCACCTTCACTGCCGCGCAAATGGCCTTGTCCAGCGCGGGGCCGACAGCGGCGCGCGTCGACATCACGGCCTATCTGGCGCCGGGGCAAGCCGATGGCCTTGGCGGTCTCGGTTTCGGAACGGGCGGCTACGGCTCCGGCGGTTACGGCGGTGGCGCGTCGTCCTATGCGCTGTATCCGCGCACATGGTCCTTCGATCAGTGGGGGCAGAACCTGCTCGGCAGTCCACGCGGCGACGGCCTCTACGAGTGGGCGCCGCATGTGAGCGCCGCGGAGTTGGTGACAAACGGCGCGTTCTCATCGGCGGCGGGGTGGTCGGTGGGAGGCGGATGGTCTGTCGGCGGCGGTTTCGCGGCAGGTTCCGCCGGGACCTCATCGCGCATCGATCAGAACATCGTCCTTCAGCCGGGCGCATGGCATCTGCTGACCCTCAACGTGACGGTCGGCGCCGGCGCGCTGGCGGCCATCGGGGGCGGCGCGACCGTCGGCACAGGGATCACCGCCACAGGCAACTACCGCCGCGCCTTCTATGCCGGCGGCGGCGCGGCGCAGCTGCAACTGCAGAAGGACGCGGCCTTCACCGGAACGCTGCATGATGTGTCGGTGGCAGTTCTGACAACGGCGCGGCAGGTGCCGAACGCGCCGACGCAAATCGGCTCGATGTTCGTCACCGCCGAACGCATCGTCGTGGCGTGCGGGACCAATCTGGACGGCGCGTTCGACGCGCTTCAAGTCGATTGGAGCGATGCCGAGGACCATCAAGCCTGGACGCCGACCAGCGCCAATCTCGCGGGCGGCTACACGCTGCCGGCGGGCGGCCGCATTGTGAGGGGGCTGCGGGGCGCGCGCGAAAACGTCATCTGGACCACGGATGCCGTGTGGTCCATGCGGTTCAACGGCAATCCAAATTCGGTTTACGATTTCACCGAGATGGGGCGCGGGTGCGGCCTGATCGGGCCCAACGCGGCGGCGCAAGTCGCGGGCGTCTGGTACTGGATGACGCCCACGGGCGCATTCTACGCCTATGGCGGGGCGCAGCCGCAACTGTTGTCCTGCACGCTGGCGCGCGACGTGCGCGACCATCTCGCGTGGGTGCAACAGGACAAGATCTACGCAAGCCGTGTGACGGGGAAGAACTACGCCGAGGTGTGGTGGTTCTATCCCGATCTGCGCGACGGCAACGAATGTTCACGCTATGTGATTTACGACACGATCCGTGGAACGTGGAGTTGCGGCCGGTTCGACCGCAGCGCTTATGACGACGGCGCCGTGTTCGAGCATCCGCTTGCGGCCGATCTGAGCGGCAGTGTTTGGTTCCATGAAAAGGGATTCACCCAGGATGGCGGCGCGCGGGCCTGGTTCGTCACCAGCGCGTTCAACGCGCAAGGCGGGGGTCAGCTCGCCATAAACGGCGTCCGTCCCGACGCGGACGACCTGCAAGGCGGTTACGCCATCGCCTTCACCAGCAAGGTCCGCAGTGTGAAAGGCGCGGCGGAGCGATCCTATCCCGCGCTGGGGGTGACGGCCTCGACCGGCGAACGGTCGGTGCGCGTCAAAGGCGAGCAGGTCGGCTTCACCATCTCGGGCAACGCCGCGCCAAGCTATTGGCGCCAGGGCGCGCTTGCCATGGACATCTTCGTCAATTCGTCGCGGCGATAACAGGATAGGACCTCAATGACACTCTCACTCGATCCCCTCATCAGAGCGGCCATCCTGGAGGAACGCCTGGACGGTCACGAAAAACTCTGCGCCGAGCGCTATGGGCAGATCGCGAAGTCTTTCGACCGCATCCATAGCCGGCTCGATTGGATTATCCGCGCGCTCATCAGCGTCATGGCGTCGATCCTGGCGTGGGTTGTCGTGAACGGCCTGCCCTGGCCGGCCAGTTAGATCGCATGCCCCCGCCAAAAGCGCGCCCGGCCGTCATCGAGGTGGTTCGGCGCGCAAAAACCTTCAACTACGAACTGGCGGATTTCAAGGACTGGGCGCTGTTGTTCGACAACGCGGTGCTCGAGGTCAGATGCCGCGACGGCGTGACCACCTATTGGCCGCTGGATTCCATTACCTGTTGGCGCGTGCGCTGACATTTTTCATCACAAGCAGGAGGTATCGCGTGGGCAAAGTCATCGCGCTCAGCACTGTTACGACCGCAACCACCCCGCCGGAGACAATCCTTTCGGCGGCGCTGAAAGCCGGACTCACCGAAGCCCTCGTGATCGGCCAGAAGCAGGACGGAACCGTTTATTTCGCGATGAGCACGGCGGAGGCCCCCAGCGTCAATTGGCTGCTGGACTGCGCCAAGCGCCTGCTGATGGACGGGATGAGCGAGGACGGAATTCGCGAGGACGGCATCATGGAGGACGGCGGCAGTCATGGGTGACGCGCAGATCCTTTTCCTCAGCCTCCTGGCCAAGACGTTCACGTTCGCTATCGCCGCCTTGTCGCTTTATCAGGTCGGCGTTTTCTACGACCGCAGGAACAAGATCGATTGGGAGCGTGTCTATGACGCCATGGAGACCGATCCTCATGCGATGTCTCGCTACTTTGGCCTTCGTATCCTGGCCTTCGCCGTGTTGGCCGCATGGATTTACGGATAGGTACGACCGGCCCATCCAGCAGGCGGTGAAACGCTGGTGGCCGGATCTTCCGGTGTGGAAATTGTGGAAGGCGCAGCTCTATCAGGAATCGCGCCTGGACCCCGCGGCGGTTTCCCCCGCCGGCGCGCGCGGGCTGGCGCAATTCATGCCGGCGACCTGGGCCGATGTCGCGCGGAAGCTCGATCTTGAAGGTTCGCCGCATGATGAGATCGCCATCGACGCCGGAGCCTACTATATGGCCAAGCTGCGCGCCGCGTGGCGCCGCGACCGTTCGCCGGAGGAGCGTAATCGACTGGCGCAGGCGTCCTATAACGCCGGGATGGGGAATATCCTGAAAGCCCAGGCGTCTTGCGGCGGCGCGCGAGACTGGCGCGCGGTGCGCACGTGCCTGCCCCGTGTCACCGGCGCACGGCATGCGCAGGAGACCATCACCTACGTCGCGCGTATCGAAATGTGGTGGCGTGAGATGGAACTGGCGCCATGACCGTGTTCAAAATCTTTATGGGATTGGCGGTCTTCGCCCTTTGCGTTGGGCTGTGGGTGCGCGGCGCGCACTATGCGGCGCGGGCCCGCACCAGCGAAGCCCTGCTGGGATCCGCCATCGCGATAAGCAACGCGAACGCCGCGCTTGCGCGCGCGCAGGCCGATCAGGGGCGCAAGATAGACGCGGCGGCGGCCGTGAATGCGCTGCGAAAACGGGCTCTTCGCACCGAATCAGACACCAGACGAAAGGCAATAAGCGATGCGCCCGTGGAAACCGATGGCCCGCTTGCTCCCGTGCTTCGCGATCAGCTTGACCGCCTGCCAAAGCCCCCACGTGCAGACGCGGGCCGTGACGGCGCCGCCGCCGGCGATCCCGCGGCCGCTATTGTTGCCGAGTGATGGACCTTACCGTCCAGCGGTAAGCGCGACGCAGCGGGACGCGGCCTTGGTTATCGAGGATTTCATCGAGGCGCTGGCGGCCTGCAATGCGGACAAAGAGGCGATCGTCTCGATTTTGCGGGCGTATGAAAAGAGCGTGGCTGGACGGCGTGATTGACGGATGAGCCGCGCCTTGACGCCGTGGAATTTACGGCACCCGAGCCGGGGCGCTGTTCGCCGGCATGTTGAGGTAAAGCGCCGCGTGAGAGTCGGCCACGCGCTCCGACGAGAACTCCTGTTCCATCATCAGCCTGGCGGCGTCGGCAAAGGCTTGCCGGTCCGCCGGATGTTCCACCATCCACTGCATGGCGTCCGCGAGCGCCGCCGCGTCGTTGGCCGGAACGACGAGGCCCGTTTTGCGATCAATGACGATTTCGGTGCTGCCGGGGATGTCGGTGGCGATAAGGGCGCGGCCCGAAGCCGCCGCTTCCGACAGGGCGCGCGGCAGGCCTTCGCCGCCCAGCGACGGCAGCACGAGCACATGGCAGGCGGCGATATAGGGTTTCACCTCGGCAACCTGGCCTGCGAAGACCAAGCCCGGCCGCCGCTTCCATTCGGCGAGAATGGTTTCGGGAATGGATGACGGGTTGTCGGAGTCGGGCGCGCCGCAAAGGGTGAGTTCCGCCGCGAAGCCGCGCTCCCGCAGAAGCCGAAGGGCTTCGACGGCAATATGGATGCCCTTCATGTAGAGAAGGCGGCCGATCACGAGGAAGCGGAACGGCGTATCGGGGGGCGCCGCGAGCGGCGTGAATTTCGCAAGGTCGATCCCCGTGCCGTGGATCAAGCGCAGGTTTTGTGACGGCACACCCATGCGGTCGCGCACCAGCGCCATATCGTGCCGGTTGATGAGAAGGATCAGCGCGTCATTCAAGTGGGCCGACAGCTTGAGGACGGCGCCGCATCCGGCCTGCACCGTACGCGCCATCACGCCCCGGCTCATGAAAATGAAGCCGAAGCCATGAATGGCGTTGATCACTGTCGTCTTCCGCCCGATGGCGGCCAGCGATCCGAGGATCGAGGATTTAAGCGCGATATTGTGCAGGACGTCCGGGCGCACGTCCGTCAGCAGGCGGCCGACGCGCAGCAGGTCCGGAATGAAATAGCTGAGCGAGACCAGTAATGACGGCGAGCGCTTCCATGCGAACGGAATGATCGTGATCTCACCGCCGGCGCGTTCGAGATCGCCGGGCCGGCAGCGTCCCGCGACATAAATCTCGTAGCCTTGCGCGCGCGCGCCGCGGATGAGTTCCTTGCGCAACGCATCGAAGAAATAGAATTCGGTGACGAGAAACAGGAGGCGTTTCCGCTGCGCCGCCTCGGGGTTCAAGGCGCGGACCGCGAAGGCCGCGCCGGCGGCGGTCAGGCCGAGCACGGCCAGCCACCATCCTTGCCATACGCCGAAACTGAGCGACCAGAGCACGGCGCTGGTGGTCACGGTCGCCGATCCGGTGGCCAGCGTCAGGCGGGCCGGCCCCGCGGCGAGGAAGGTTCTAAAGCCCAGGACCCCCGCCGCGAGAAACAGCGCAACGCCGATCCCCCCGAGTTCCAGCCATAGCTGCAGCATGCCGTTATGAGGATGCAGAAAGGTCGTTTTGCCCTCGAAGGAGGGCAACATCGTCGCGGAGCCGCCGAGAACGCGGGCGGAATCGAAGCCGTAGCCCTGCACGAGGCGTCCTTGAATCAGCTCGTGCACATATCGCCAGATCTCGACGCGATAGCCCCAGTTGGGATCGACACGGTCGATCAGCCACTGATGCAAGCCGGCGTCCGCCGCGCCTTCTGCAATGAATCCCCACCCAATCATCCCCAAGGCCATCAAAGCCATCAACGCCGCCGCCATGCCGCGTCCGCCAATCAGGATCAGCATGAACACCGCGGCGCCGCAGAGGATGGCGACGACTTCCGCATCCATGGGATAGAAGACACTGACAATCAGCGTCATCCCAATCCACAGCGGATAAGCGATCAAGGCTCCGGCGTAGCGCGAGAGAAGGGCCGCGCACACGAAGGATGTCGTGCACAGCAACACCAGGCCGCCCGACAAAGTTGTCAGGCGTTGGAAGACCGTATCGGCGGTCCGATCGAGCCCAATGAAAAAGCCGCCTGTCGCGCGCTCAACGGCGAGAAGAATAAAAAGCGCGCCGGCCGCGTAGAGAACGGACGGTGTCGTCCGTTTAATCGTTTCGTCCGGCTGTGCAGCGATCAAAAAGGACAAAAACGCGCCCCCTAAGAGTGCGGCGGCGCTTTTCAGCCAAGTGTCCCAGGGTCCATGCGGCGCCCAAAACACCGACGCGAAGCTCCAGACCAGGAAGAGCGCCGCGCACACGCCGGCGGGCGCTAATATCGCCGCGCGCAGCGTAAAACGCCGCTCGCCCCGCAGCAGCAAACTGAGCGCGGCCAAAATGACGGTCGCGACCGCGATGTCGCGGCTCCAGGCGATCAACGGGATGGTGACAAGCGCGAGGGCCCCCAGCAGGCGGGGTGCGAGCGGCGTTGCGCGCGGGTTATCCACGCAAGCATTCCTCTAATATGTGATGGATCGCGCCGGCCGCGATGGCCGTGTCGTACTTGGTTTCCGCGCGGCGGCGGCTTTCCGCGCCCTGCGCGGCGAGGGCGGACGGGGTGTCATGCAGTTGAAGCAACCGCCGATACCAATCGTCCGCAGTTTGGCAGTGAAAGCCCGTCACGCCATCCTCCACAATATCGGCGGCGATCCCGACGGGGGACGTGAGTGTGGGTTTTCCGGCGGCCATATACTGGATGATCTTGTAGCCGCTTTTTCCTCGTGTCCACGGGTTGTCTTCCAAGGGGCAAATGCCCACCGAGAGCCGGGGCAGCGCGGCTTGTTCGGCCGCCTCGCTCCAGGCGATACGCTCTCCGGGAAGATCGGGGAACTGGCTTTCATCCATGCCGATGAATATAGCCTTCGATCCGGTCTCCCGCAGGAATCGTCCGAGCGGTTCGCGCACGACATGTAAGGACTGGTGCGCCGTCATGGGTGTGCCGATCCACCCCACCGTGAAGGGCCGCGGGGCCGGTGAATGCGCTGGGAAAGCGGCCGTGTCGACGGCGCTATACACGAGCGTGACGTTCCGCGCCCCCGCCTCGCGCGCAACCTGCGCCATCATCGGACTGCCGACCGTTACGGCGTGTGCGCGGCGCATGAGATTTTCGATCTTATGCGCGCAGAAAAGCCGGTCCTTGTAATAAAGGTGCTGCGCGTCGTCGAAGTCGACCACGAGTTTCTTGCCCGCGAGCAGCGCCGCCTCGAAAGCGTACGGCAGGAATGGAAATAGTTCTTGCTGCAGCCAAACAACGTCGCCGCGATGGCCGCCGATGACGGCGGCTATTCGCCGTACAAGCGCGGACGTGAGGCGCGGAAAGGATCTGCGCCCCTCCTTGTAAAGACGGCGCAGGTCCGCGTCGCTGAAGAGCGCATGAACGCGCACGTTCAACCCCTGGCGCGCCAGATAGGGAATGTATTGCAGCACACGGACGCGGCTGCTGGCGCCCAGGCGGTCATAGCGAGTCAACGCGAGTACCGAGCGCGTGGTCATTCCATCACCCTTCGCGCCGGCCGAGAGTCACAAGGCTCGTGCCGGAGATGAGATGGATCGAGAGCAGGCGGTAGGCCCGCAGCACGGCCAACCCTGTAATGCTCCGCCCACCGAAGAGCGTGAGCAGCAAGCGCAGGGGCAATTCGGCGAGGTAGCTCGTCAGGATCAGCAGCGCTTGCGCGGCGACGCCAAAATGCAAGCGGGCATAGGTAAAGCGGCTGCGCAAAAACAACGCGAGGGCCATTCCGGTATCTTGAGAGCTCGATACGCGGCCGATGTGCGTGGCGCGCGCCGTGGATAAATAATATGTCGTCACGCCTTTGTACGCGGCGCGCGCGCACAAATCGACGTCCTCGTAGTACAGAAAGAAACGCGGATCGAAACCCGCCAAATCCTGGAAAACGGCCCGCCGTATCAGAAGAACCGCTCCCATAACCTGTCCAACGGCTCCGCTGTGCGCGTGCGCGGCGGCGGGCAGAAAGCCGCGTGAGAGTCCGAAGGTGCGAGTCATGAGGCTCACGAAGCTAGGAAGAGCCGAACTGGTTTCGCTGACCACGCCGTCTTCCCGTTCGATGGCCGGTCCGAGGATGCCGACTTTGTCATTCGCGGGATCGTTCATGAAGGCGGCGACGGTATGGAAATAACCCGGCTTCAAGACGGCGTCGGGATTGAGGAATAAGATGAGCGGGGCGTTGCCGCGCGCGGCGCCGATGTTACACGCCGCGCCAAACCCAAGATTCGCCGCGTTGTGGACAAAGTCCGCCGCACCGCGCGCGCCGACCTGCGCCTCGAGCTCGGCCGCTGGATCGCTGTTGTTCACCACGATAACGTTGACGGAAACGCCGTCGCCGCGCGCGACCTGATGGACCGCGCCGACACAAGCGGCGGTATAGGCCGCCGAGCGATAATTTACGATGACGACGTCCACGTGGGACATGATTGGTTATCAGCGCAGTGAATCGATGTACGCACCGATGGCACGGTCGTGCCACGGAACTTTACTGTCCTTAGCATGAAAGCCCACATGGCCTCCACCCGGCGTGACAACCGCGGTGAGGGGCTGATTGTCCGGCCATTCGCGGCTTGCATAGGGCGCGACGGGGATCCAGGGATCGTTTGCGGCGGCGATCAGCAAGGTTGGTTTATCGATGGTTTCCAGGCGCGGCGCCGCCGAACTCCGAGCGTAATAATCGTCCGCGCTTGTGAATCCGCCCAAGGGTGCGACGATCTGATCGTCGAAATCATAAATGCTATGCAATGCACGCAGCCGGTTCTCAAGCGGCGTGCCGGCAACGATGCAGTGGCTGTCGCGCACGAGAAAGCCGAGCAGATGCCGCTGATAGACGAAGTTTCGTGGCGCCATGATGCGCATTTGCGCGGCCTTCAGATCAATCGGCGCGCATACCGATGCGGCGCCGATGACCTGTTCGAGACCGTCGCGCTCGGAAAGGCCCTTCAAAAGCATGTTTCCCCCGAGAGACACGCCGACCAGGAACACGCCGTAGGCCCCGAGTTCGCAGGGAAGAGCGGCAAGTGCGTCACGCAAATCCTGGCTACGTCCCGCATGATAGAAGTGCCGGCACTTGCCGTGCGATGGGCCTGCGTTACGCAAATTCAAACGCAACACCGGGTGGCCGCGGGATAAATGGTATGCCGTGCTGGCGAGGATGTTGCGGCTGATCTCGGAGCCAGTCAGACCGTGGATAAGGATCACCAAGGGTTTCTTGCGATCTTCGGACGGCAGGTTGAGCGATGCGATGAGTTCGTCGCCGCTCCCGTCGCGCAGCGCCAGCCGCAGGACGCGGAAAGAGTAGGCCGACAGATCCGGCGGCGTGAAATGGAGGGTGTTGCGCAGCGTCTGTAAATCGCCGCCCAGCCACGGAAAGCGCGGGTGAAACGGCGGCAGCGCGCACGCGACATGGCCGAGTTGCCGAGGGTTATTGCTCATAGTGGTCTGGCCGGAGGTGCGCTAACATGAAGGGGATAAACGTGGAGCAGGAGCCCGATGATCCGAGCTTTTCGCGATTGGTTCCTTGATCAGCTGGCAATGTATGCCGCCTATCACACGAATAGGCGCAACCAGATTACGCATTATGTCGGCGTTCCGATCATCATTTTCTCGATTCTGATTGTTCTGATCCAGATCCCCATGGGCGGACCGCTCTCGGCGGCCACCGTGCTGCTCGGTATTTTACTTGGGTCTTATCTCGTGGCGGTGCCGCTGGTCGGCGTTCTGTCGTTGGTCGCTTGCGTCCCGATCTACCTTCTTGCGGCGGGCGCCGCGGCCATGGACACCGCCCCGCGATGGACTTTAGCCATTGGGTGCTTTGCCGCCGGATGGGTCATTCAGTTCGTCGGCCATATCTTTGAAGGCCGTAAGCCGGCCTTCCTCTCCAACATCCTCCAGCTGTTCATGGCGCCGGCTTTTCTCATCGCCGAAGTGATGTTCGCCGCGGGACTGCAGCGGCGCCTCGCGGATATCCTGCAGGTTCGCGCCCAGAAATACGCGCGGACCTAGCTACGCCGGACCGGTCACGACAGGCACGTCCTGATCGCTTCCCCAGTCGAGCCAGCTTCCATCATAGATCGCGACGTCGTCTTTCCCAACGAGATGAGCGCCGAGCGCAAGAGCGCAGGCCGAGACGCCCGAGCCGCACGTGGTTGTCAGCGGCGCATCAAGGTCAACGCCGGCGGCGGCGAAGCGCTCCCGGATAAAGTCCGGATCTCTCCACATCTTCGTGTCGGCATCGATCAGTTGCATGAACGGAAGGTTCCGGCTGCCGGGAATGTGCCCCGAACGCAGCCCCGGGCGCGGTTCCGGCTCGGTGCCTTCAAAGCGGCCTTGCCCGCGCGCGTCGAGAACCTGGTAAGCGCGGGCCTCTATATTCGCGCGCATCTCTTTCTTGAACCGTACGGAGGGCGCGGCGCTGACGTGGAAATCCGCCGGTGGAAAATTCGACAGGTCCTGGCTCATGGGCCGGCCTTCCGCGGCCCACTTGGTGCGCCCGCCGTTCAAAACGGAAACGCGCTGATGGCCGAAGGCGCGAAACATGAACCACACGCGCGCGGCCGCGCAGGTTCCGCCCAGGTGATCATATGCGATCACATGATGATCGTTGCCGATCCCGAGGGCTCCCACCTTGCGGGCAAACACGCCGGCGCTCGGGAACGTGTGTTCCTTCGGCCCGCCGGGTTCCGCGACATCGTTGATGTCGAAGAAGATGGCCCCTGGAATGTGGCCTTCCATATACTGTTTGCGCGCCGGTTCAACGCCGCCGGGCACGAAGTAACTGACGTCAACGATGCGGACGCCGGGATCATTCGCGTGGTCCGCGAGCCACTGTGTTTCCACCAGCGCGGGGGTCTTGTCGCTCATACCTATGCCTTCCACTTCGCCAGGACGCGATCGCGATTGAGGAAAAACCACTGCGCCATGATCAAGGTGGCTGCGTTGGTCAGCGCCCCACGATCCATCAGGCTTTTCAATTCGTGCTCATCGACGACTTTGACCCGGATGTGCTCGTTCTCGCTGGGCAGGCCAAAAATGCCGCCCGCGCCTTCGGCGGAGATGCGTCCGAGAAAGAGGTAAATCGTTTCCGAGGTGCCCCCCGGACTCGCGAGGTAACGCTGGACCGGCCAGAGATCGAGCACGGTACGTCCGGCTTCTTCCTCGGTTTCACGGCGCACGACGGCCTCGGGCGCTTCGCCCTCTTCGATAATTCCGGCCACGACTTCCAATTGCCAGGGATCCATTCCCCCGGCATAGGCGCCGACCCTGAATTGTTCGCACAGAACAAATTTCCGCAGAATCGGATCGTAAGGGAGCAAAGCGGCGGCATGACCGCGCTCGAAGACTTCGCGGCTCATCGGGCCGCTCCAGCCACCGTCGAACAATGCGTGACGCAGCGTATAGGCGTCGACGCGGAAATAGCCCTGGAAGACGGTGCGTTTTTCGATGATGTCGATATTCGCGGGCGGCGCCGGTTCGCTCATACGTAAGGGGTAGCAGGTCCGCCTAGACTTCGCCAATGATGACTTGATTCCTGCCGCCGCGTTTGGCGCGATACAGCGCGTCGTCGGCGGCCTGCGTCATATCCAGAACCGTTTTGAAGGCCGGATAGGTTCCGATGCCACAACTAAACGTCACGCGGAACGGTCCCCGATCTGACTCATGTTCAAGCTCCTGCGCGGCTTCGCGCAATTTATCCATGACTTCCTTGGCGGCGACGGCGTCGGTATTCGGCATGACGACCGCGAATTCCTCGCCGCCGTAGCGTCCAACGTAATCGACGCGGCGCAGGCGATTGCGCACGAGATGCGTCACGCGCAAAATGACTTGGTCTCCGATCACATGCCCGTAGGTGTCATTGACGACCTTGAAGTGATCGATATCGATCATGGCGAAAGAAACGGGGCTTTGTGTACGGCTCGCGACACTGAGCTCGCGTTCCAGATTGCGAAGAATATTGGCGTGGTTGAGCAGCCCCGTCAGGCTGTCGCGATCGGTCAGTTTCTTCAGCTCGCGGTAGCGGTTCGCGCGGCTGATCACCGCCGAAATAAGTTGGCCGGGCTGCAGAGGCTTCGGTAAAAAATCGTCGGCGCCGAGGTGCCGCGCCCGCAGTTGGAGGTCGAGCCGCGATTCCGTGGACAGGAAAAGAATGGGAATGGTGGTGTAGGCCGGGAACTGCCGCACGATCTGCGCGAGATCGAGGCCCGTACATTCCGGCATGTAAAGATCCATGAGAATGAGGTCGGGATCGAAGCCGGAAAGCGTGTCGAGCAGCTTCGAGGGTCTGCGGATGACGCGCGTTTCCATCCCGGCATGCTCGAGAGTCGCTTGATAGAATGAAGACAGTGGCCCGTCGTCTTCCGCGATCACGACACGGTACGGGCGGTCGTAATCGTTTTCTTCCAGTGCGGCGATGCGCTCGATCAGTTGCTCGGGCTCGAAAGGTTTTGCGACGAAAGCCGCCGCGCCGTGCCGAACCGCGCCAAGTCGTTCCGTGAAACCAGTCTGGCTGGAACAAAGAATGAGCGGAAGGTGAGCGAGCGACATGTTGTGCCGCAAAAATCCCAGGTGTTGATCCCCGGTCGATACGTCGGCGAGCACGATCCCGCGCTCGCCGCGCGCCAGTTCCGCGGGCATGTCGTCCACGTTTCTGAGAATCTTCACGCGGTAGCCGTAGCCTTCAACCGCGTCTCGCAAGGAAGCGGTGTCGGTTTCCGAAGGACTAGCCAACACCAATACATAAGTGGAGCGGGGCTGAGTCTCGCCAGCGGTCGGAGCATCGCCCATGTCCTCGAGATCGATGGCTTCTCCGGGTGCGGCGGCGGCGTCCTCAAGCGCCTGGATCAACATCTCGACCTGGGCGATTTCCTCGAGAGACAGACTTTTCGGGTGTCCGCCGCCGGCCTGTTCCGAAACCAATCTGAACAGTCCGTCGAGCGGGGCCGCTGCGGTGCTGATGCGAGGGAACCCGAAACTTTTGCCCGCGCCCGCGAGCGTATGAACAATGTCGTGGATTTTGACGAGGGCGGAGCGCGCTTCTTCGGCTGAAGGCGCGGTTGGGATCAAACCCCAAATCCGGCGGACCTCGTAAATTTTGGCGGCCAGACTCTCGGCGAACTCGGCGCTCAAGCTGGCGAGACGCTGAACGAGCGCATCGTGCTTGGCCGCCGTCGAGGCGCCGAATTTTGCGATGGCCGTCATGCCTCAGCGTTCCCCGGCGAACTTTTCTTACGAAAGCGCCCCTGACTTCGCGCACGGGCAACAGTGGCCCGCGGTCTCCACCCCGTCAATATCCCCCAGTCAGGCGCCTCAATCTTTCCAAAAGGGCGTTTAAAGGTTTGATCTAAAGCCCCGATTCGGAAAATGATGTGAAATTCCGATAGCGGTGATCGAGCGCGCATTCCTTATGGCGGCCAAGACCGACCCCATCGACATCTTTTTCGAAATGCCGCTCGATAAGTGGCAGATTTTCGACAGCAAAACGCTGAGCAAATCCAAGATCGTGCTCTTGCACGATTTGAAGCCGGTCGTTGATATGTTCAACGCCGACGGCGTTGGCATCGGCGTGCGGACCGCCTCCGAGGTTATCCGCGAAATCAGCCTGAGCGCGCACGATCAGAAGCGTCTGCTTTCGTTGATGAGCGCTCGGAGCTTCGATGTGTACTCGGTACGCGCCGCGCTCAACGATCATCTCACGGACGAGGAACTCGAGCAGATTAAGCTTCCGCCGAAGGAGCAGGAACGTCTGCAGAGCTATATGAACAACTATTCGCGCGGGCTGCTTAAGGCGATTCTCGAGGGGACCGACGTCAAGGTGACCGGGCGCTCGTCGCTTTCAAGCATTCTCGATGGAGCCAATCGCGGCGCGGTCCTCAAGAACCTCATCGACATCGCGTCGCGCCTGAGGATCGAGCCTACCGAAATCGTCGTCTACATTTCCAAGCTCAGCGAAATTATCCTGGCCATATCCTACTATCAGCGGGTCTACGACAGTCTTCTTGCCGACTTGCGCGAACTTCTGGCCGATACCAAGAAGCTGCACGAGCAGGACACGTTGATGATGCGGTTTCCGGGCATGAAGGAAGAAACGCAGGAAGCCTTGAACGCCGGCCGGCAGACAATCCTGACTCTCAACGGCTATTTCGACCAGTTTCACAAGGTCGAGAAGTTTTTCGACGAGATTACGCCCGAGAAGTTCAAGACCATGCGCGAGAGTGTCGAAATCCACTATCGCGCAATCGGCATGATCGTCTGCTTCTGGCAGATCAAGATCAACGAGTGGCGCCGGCGGTTCTGGGATACGAAAGGCAAGCGCCGCGATTCTACGTGGGAACAGCGCTACAATTTCTTCAAGGACACGGTCTATCACAATCTCTACACGATTGAAGACAACGTTGAGCTGATCAAAAACGCGAAGCTCGACCTATAATACGCACGCAGCGGACCTCGGAGGTTCGCGCAGGAACAACCTCATCCTCCCTCCGTTCTGCACTCGCCGCACGGTCAAAAGAGCGGCGATTCAAAAAAATGCGGTTAGGAGGTTGAAGATGATCAAGTACTCAATTGCGGCCCTCAGTGTTGCGGCAATGTTGGGTGTGGCGCCTGCGATGGCGGCCGGTACGCCGAACTCGGGCACGAGCGCGACGGCCGGAACGGCGGCAACCACATCGATCGGCCGCGCGGAAGCGGGCAAATTGATCGGCCAGTCGGTTGAAAACGCCGCGGGCGATCGAATTGGCGAAGTCGAAGCGGTGAACATTGGCACCGACGGCAAAGTCACGAGCGTAATCGTGGGCGTCGGCGGTTTTCTCGGCGTGGGCGAACGGGACGTCGCGCTTGGTTGGAAGGACCTGCAGATCACCAACAACGGCGGTAAGGTCGTCGCAAACCTGAGCAAGGCGAACCTGGAAGCCATGAAGGCCTATAAGTATTCCGATCCGAAACACCGCGGAACGGTCTTCGAAAGCGGTTCGCACTAATCTCCAAATCTGAACGCATAAAACAGGGCGGCGCCTGGCCGCCCTGTTTTATAATATGTCGAGCACGCTTTCCGGCGGCCTTCCCATGGCCGCCTTTTCGCCGTTCACAACGATAGGGCGCTCTATAATCTGCGGGTGAGCAACCATTGCGGCGATAAGCTCGGATTCTTTCATCGCTTCCGCATCGATCTTCGCTTCGGCCGCTTCCTTCTTACGCACGATCGCGTTTGGCGGCACACCAAGCGCTTTCAGAATCCGTTTGATCTCAGCTTGGCTGGGCGGCGTCTTCAGGTATTCGACGACGCGCGGTGAGAGGCCCCTGCTTTCCAGGAGAGCGAGGGTTTCGCGCGATTTCGAACAGCGGGGATTGTGATAGATCGTCAGCGACACGTCGGGCCTCCGGATGAGGAGAGGCCAGAGTGTCGGCGCGCGCCGCGCAATACAAGTAGAAACCCCGGGCCGGGCCATTCTGGCCCGCACCCGGGGCGGTGGTCACCTCGTGGAACTTGGCGACTTCGAACGAGTGGCGGTGAATTATTCCTTCACCACGCCGCGCACCTCGACGAGCTGCGAGGCAATGGCTTCGTTCAGTTCGTTGTGGGCGGCTTCGAGCTCCTGAATCTTGACGCGATAGCCGCGCAGCTGCTCGAGCTCGGAATCTGTAATGGGTTGGCGGTTCGACGCGATCGCGAGGGTCGTGCCGATGTATTTGGCCTTCAGCTCCGCGACGAGCTTGGCGAGGTCGATCATTTCCCGCGGATCGATCACTTCGACGTGGCGCTTCAGGGAGCGGCGCATCTCATCCTCGATAATGTGGGCGATGTGGCGCGTGAACTGGCTGGCGGTAAGCGCCGCCGGCGTTGCACGGGTCTTGTCGCTGGTGACGGGCGTTGCTTCGGATCTCGTATCGCTCTGGCGCCGGCGCACAGCAATGAAGTCAATGACGGACATAAGTACTCTTCCCCATAGCCTCGGATGGCCACGCTACCCGCGGCCTCACGCGCCTATTTCAGCAATAAGCGTGCCAGGAAATTCGCCTTAATAATAATGTTCGTAATCAGTGACTTATGCTGTATTTTAAGATCGCGTTCATGGGGGTTAACGCGTTCAGGCGAACGAACGTGCCGCGTTGACGGAATTGCTAGGAAAGGTCTGCCGGGTCGTTTGGTCCCACGCGGGGCCGTTGCGGGCCAAGTAAGCTATCGTTAACGTTTGAAAAACGGACGCGGCCATCACCGGCCGAACACAGCGGGGAAAAAATGTCAGTGGCAGCGCCGCGCGGCGGAAGACTCTTCATCCGGAAATCGGTCGACCAAGTGCAGCGCGAGGCTGCCAACCACCATCTCAAACGAACCCTCGGCGCATTCCACCTCATCCTGCTGGGCATCGGCTGCACCATCGGCGCGGGTATTTACGTGATGACCGGGAACGCGGCGGCAAACTTTGCAGGGCCGGGGGTGATGCTGTCCTTCATCGTTGCCGGCACGGCCTGCGGTTTCGCAGCGCTCTCTTACGCCGAGCTTGCCTCGACGATGCCGGTCGCCGGATCCGCTTATACTTATTCCTACGCCACCATGGGGGAGGTGTTCGCCTGGATCATGGGCTGGCTCCTCGTTCTGGAGTACGGCGTCGCGGCAGCGACGGTTGCGGTGGGGTGGTCCGGCTATGTCACCAGTTTCCTGAAGGATTTTGGGATGGTGATTCCGCCGGAATTCACAAGTTCGATGGTTCAGTCGGTGGCGGGTTCAGCGGGCCACCTGTCTTTCGACGTGACCGGCAACTTCAATCTCCTCGCGACGACGGGCATCCTTGCGGTCACGGTGCTGCTGGTCATCGGCGTTTCGGAATCGGCGAACGTCAATAACGTCATCGTCTTTATTAAAGTCGGCGTGCTCGTGGCATTCATCGCTCTGGGCTTCGGCTTCATCAATACCAGCAACTGGACCCCCTTCATTCCCCCGAACGAAGGGGGTTTCACTTATGGGCTTCAGGGTGTGTTCCGTGCGGCCTCGGTGATCTTCTTCGCCTACGTGGGTTTTGAGGCGGTTTCGACCGCTGCCGCGGAAGCGCGTAACCCTCAACGTGATGTACCGATCGGCATCTTGGGATCGCTGCTTGTCTGTACAACCATTTATATCATTGTCGCGGCGGTTCTGACGGGTGTGGTTTCCTATAAGGAGCTTGGCGTCCCCGAGCCGATCGCGCTTGCCGTGGATCGCATGGGTATGCCGGCGTTCTCGTTCCTGATCAAAATCGGCGCCATCGCCGGCCTGTCGTCGGTGATGCTGATCCTGACTTACGGTCAATCGCGCGTCTTTTTCGCCATGGCCCGCGACGGACTCCTGCCGAGTGCTTTCTGCAAGGTGCATCCTAAGTTCCGCACGCCTTATATCGGCACCATGATCCTCGGCGTACTGATCGCCATCGCGGCCTCGTTGTTGCCGATCACAATTCTGGGCGATCTTGTCAGTCTGGGAACGGCGACCGCTTTCGGGATCGTCTGTCTCGCAGTGATGTCGCTGCGCACGAGCCGGCCGGAACTACCGCGTCCGTTCCGCGTGCCATTCGGCGGCGGCTTCGTGACAAAGCCGGTCATGGTGTTGCTTTCGATCCTGATGGCCTTTGTGGGCCTGGCGATCTTCCGCTTCCTCATGCAGTCCCAGTGGACTAATTACGGCGCCGTCGGCCTCATTATCATCGCGGCGATCTGGTTGGCGTCGGTATGGGGAACGCGTCAGGAGAAGGTATGGATGGGCCCCGCGCCCATGCTCGGCATTCTCTTCGCCTTCATCATGATCACGCCGCTGGTGGAAGACATCGTAACCAAGGCCATGAATGATGACCGTATTCCGGCCTATATTCTTAGTACTTATTTTGTGATCGGCGTGCTGCTGTACATGTTCTATGGATATCGGAACTCGCGCCTCGCCCAAGGTCTCGATTGTGTGGACGATTCCCCGTTGCCGAGCCCGAATCAGGCTATCGCGCATGGGCTCGATGAGCGCCGTTGAACGAGCCTATAACCCCGCTCAGAATTGAAGGACACGCCGGAGAGGATCCACGCGATGGCGCGGATACTTACCGGAGCTTCCGTAATGCACTCGGTCAATTCGCGACCGGGGTTACGGTGATGACAGGTTTATCGCCGAGCGGAGAGCGCTTCGGTATCACCGTGACGTCCTTCAATTCGCTGTCGTTGGATCCCCCGCTCATCTTGTGGAGCTTGGGCCGAGACGGAGGGAGCTTCGCTTGCTTTCAGGCCGGCACGCCTTTTGCCGTGAATGTGCTGTCGGCGGACCAGAAGGACGTGGCCGAACGCTTTGCCCGCGTCGGCATCCCAAAATTCGAAGGTGTTGCCACCGACGAGGGGCTCGATGGGGTGCCATTGATCGCCGGCGCGTCCACTTATTTCGAGTGCGTGGTCGAGGCCCGCTATCCCGGCGGCGACCACGACATCATCGTGGGCCGCGTGCGGCGTCTATTCAATATCGGTAAAAGCCCGCTGCTGTTTCATCGTGGCGCTTTACGGCCCCTGGGCTAAGGCGCCGGTTTCGCCCTGCGGCGGGCCGACAGCGTTTTGACGATTACATCGCCCAGGCCAGACGGTGATAGATCTCGCTCGCTGTTGTTGGTCAGGACGTCGAGCTGCAGGCCGGCGCGAATGACCCGATCGTCATCGATTTCGCGCGCGACGATTTCGGCCGTCCCGAGATGCAAGTGATCCCCTACGTCAGGCTTACCTTCAAATCGCAGGGAAAAGAAATCGGCGATGCTGAGATCGGCAATCTCCGCATCGACGGACAGGCCGTAAAAAGCCGCGACATCCTTGAGCAGGATGTCTCCCGTGAAGGCGAACTCGCCGAAGAAGGGCTCGTTGGCCGATAGAAGCTCCGCATGCGCGGTGAACAACTGGTCAAGGCGGCTGACGCGGTCGGGCGGCGCCAGGAAATACGCGTAGTCGTTTGCTTTGAGGGCGCCGGCATCGCCCGCCATGAGAATGTTCTGATTCCTGATCACAAAAGCGGTGCGGGCCCATTTCGGCACCACCGCGCCATTCATCACCGCGCTTTGCGCCGAGACCGGATATCCAACCATTTCCAGGGCCAACTGTCCGGGAAGATCGAGTTCCGAGCGGTGGACCGATGCGGTCGTGCGGGGCAGCGCGAGGCCGAGTTTCCGGGCGGTCCACGTCAGTGTCCAACCTTGCGAAAGCAGCGAGATGAACACGATCACGAATGCAACGTTGAAATAAAGGTCCGCATGCTCGATGCCCGACAAGGTCGGGATCGCCGCGAGGAAAATGCTGACCGCGCCGCGCAAGCCTACCCACGAGGCAAAAAGCTTTTCGCGCTTCGAAAATCCCGAACCGATGAGGCAAAGCCAGACGGCAACTGGGCGCGCGACAAACAAAAGGAAGACGCCGACGAGCGCGGCCGGAAGAACATAGGTCAGCAGGCGCGTCGGCGTTATGAGAAGGCCGAGCACAAGGAACATGACAATTTGGCTGAGCCAGGTCGCTGCGTCGTTCACCGTCACAATGCTGGCTGAAGCGCGTAACGGCCGGTTTCCCAGCACGAGGCCCGCGAGGTAAACCGCGAGAAAGCCGCTGCCGGATAACACGGACGTGAGCGAATAGATGAGAACCGCCGCCGCGATCACCAGCAGAGGATGGAGCCCGCCGGGAAGGTTGATCCGGTTCAGGGCGATTGATGCCGCAAATCCACCAATGAGACCCATCGCCGCGCCGATAAAGGCGTGGCCAACAAGGGTTCCAATAAGTCCGATCGGCTCGATATCCAGGCCCTGCTGCTGGAGCGAGATGATTTGGACGAGCACAATCGTTAGGAACACGGCCACTGGATCGTTCGTGGCTGATTCCATTTCAATTGTCGCTCCGATCCTCTGGCGGATCTGGAGGCCGCCCGCATGGATCAGGAAAAACACCGCCGCAGCGTCCGTGGACGCAATCACGGTTCCTAGGAGCAAGCCGTGAATGAGCGGAATATTCAGTACTTCAGCCGCAATCACACCTGTTAGCGCCGCGGTGATGACGACGCCGAACGTCGCGAGCAGGAGGGCGGGCCGCACAGCGCCCTTGAGGTGCCCGATTCTGGTCCGAAGGCCCCCGTCGAACAGGATAACGGCGAGGGACAACGAGCCGATGATATAGGTGAGACGATAATCGCTGAATGAAATGCCGCCCGGGCCGTCCTCGCCGGCGAACATTCCGATGACAAGGAATATCAATAGGAGCGGGGCGCCGAAGCGCTGAGCGACAAGGCTCGACAGAATCCCAAGGACGACAAGCACCGACCCGAAGAGCAGAAGCGTATTTGCGGTATCGATGCTTTCCATGCCGGTAGATGGTCCCCTGGCGCGCCCTAGGCGAGCGCGCTCTTGAAAAGTTCGACGCTGCGCCCGTGCGCCAACGCGCAGGCGTTGGCGTCGTAGTGGTTCGGATCGTTTGCGCGGCAGAAGGCGTGCGGCATGCCAGGATAGACGTATACGGCGATATTGGAGGTGTCTTTTACCGCCGTCTTGATGGCATCGACGGCATCTTGCGTAATGTAGGAATCGCTGCCGGCCAAATGCAAGATTGTCGGTACCTTGATATTTTTGACTTCTGCGAGCTTGGTGTTGATGCCGCCCCCGTAATAGCTCGCGCAGGCGTCCGTGTCAGTGCGCGCCGCCGTCAGGTACGATAACAATCCTCCCAGACAGAAGCCGAGGTTGCCGACTTTTCCGGTACAGCCAGGCGTCCGGCGCAGCGTGTCGATCGTCGATTGAATGTCTTCGACCCCTTTATCGACGTCGAATTTCTGATAGTAACCAAAGCCTTCTTGAAGCTGCGCTTCGATGGTCGGATCGAGTTGCACCCCAGGCTTCATGCGCCAGAAAATGTCCGGCGCCAGCGCTATAAACCCTTGGGAAGCGTACCAATCCGCGACGGAGCGGACCCACGGGTTGACCCCGAAGATCTCCTGAATCACCACCACGCCCGGGCCCTTGCCGGAAGCTGGGGTTGCGAGATAGCCGGTGAAGCTCCCGTCTTTCCCGTTGATCGTGATGTCCTTGCCGCTCATCGGAGCCTCCCTGAACGAAGCGCACGCATATTCTTCTGTCTTATGAAGATTCGCCAGGGCGCGCCAGAAGCGGGTTTTCGAAGGCGTGCGATTTGCAGACATTCCACAGGAAATATTCTAATGTTCGGCCCCTGGGAGCATCGGAATCGCCGCGATCATGAGCCAACAGAAGAAGACCGCCGGCCGTGCGCCGGACCGCCTTATTGTGGGCCTCAGCGGCGCTTCCGGTATCGTGTACGGCGTACGGATGCTCGAAGTTCTGCGCGAGACGGGCCTCGAGGTCCATCTTGTCATGTCAAAGTCCGCCGAAGTCACATTGGCCCACGAGACCGACTACAAGGTCGCCGAGGTCAAGGCGCTCGCACACGTGGTTCACCAGAATAGCGATCTCGGTGCGGCAATCTCTTCAGGGTCTTTCAAGACGACGGGCATGGTCATCGCTCCCTGCTCGATCCGGACCGCCTCTGAGATCGCGTGCGGCGTGACTTCGACGCTCATGGCGCGTGCCGCCGATGTCGTTCTGAAGGAGCGCCGGCGTCTTGTCGTCATGGTCAGGGAAAGCCCGCTGCACACGGGGCATTTGCGGATGCTGACTCAGCTCTCCGAGATCGGCGCCATTGTAGCGCCGCCGTTGCCGGGGTTCTACGCGCGCCCGGAAACGATCCAAGACATGATCGATCACACCGTTGGGCGAACTTTGGACCTCTTTAATGTCGAAGCTGGCTTGGTCCGGCGCTGGCGCGAACCGGCGGACGACGTGCCGGCGGGGCGGGGCCGGAAACGTAAGACCACGAAATGACCCCCGTTGTTGATGAGGCTGTGAAGGCCAACCCGCTCTGGGATTTCGTAACGTGGGCCTACAAGCGCGATGGGGTCGAGAAGGCCTGTCTCGCGTTGCAGAACCGGCTGAACGCGGACGTCAACATCGTGCTCTTCTGTATCTGGCTTTCGTTTCGCGGCGCCGGCACTACGAACCTCGCAACCTATCTCGGCACGGCGCTCAAAATTTCCCGCGACTGGCAGCGCAATCTTATCGAACCTATGCGCACGACACGCCAGAACCTCAAGCATGTGCTGGAAACCGGCTCGTTCGCCGGTGTTGAGCAGCAGGCGGCCGAGGGCTTACGCGACCGGATCAAGCAGTGCGAACTGGATCTCGAACACCTGCAAACCCTCGCGCTCTATGCTTTGGTCACCACGGGCGACGATCGGGGTGTGACCCGCTCCCCAGCCGAGCAAAAAGACGACGCTCATAATAACCTCACAGTCTATTTCGCCGCGTCGGGCATCAAGCTCGATCCCTTGGCCCAAACCCACGTCATGCGGATTTTGACGGCCATTTTCGGGGCGTAAGCTAAAACGGCTTGTCCACACTTGGGGCCGGCATGTCGCCGTAACCACGACATCTTGGGTCAAAGAGAAAATCCCACAGGCGACCCACAAAATTCATGCCCGCCGGTCTTGGCCGGCGGGGGCTTTTATGGTGAGCTTCCCTCCGAACGGTGCATAAAAAAATGGGCGGTGCTTTTACGCACCGCCCCAAGTTTCAGGGACGCACCTCGGAACCGCCCTCAATTTCCATTGAGGGCGGTTTGTGTTTCTAAAGCGCGGCGAGCATGCACGCGACCAGGGGATGCCGTACGACATCCTGCTTTGAAAGGCGAACCACGGCGATATCGGAAATGGCGCTCAAGCGTTCGGCGATGTCCCCGAGACCGGACACGCCGGGCAACAGATCGCTTTGATCCGGGTCGCCCGTGATGACCATTGTCGAGTGCCAGCCTAACCGCGTGAGCAGCATCTTGATCTGACCGTAGGTACAGTTTTGTGCTTCGTCGATCACGACGAAGGCGTTGTTCAGTGTCCGTCCGCGCATATACGCGATGGGAGCGATCTCAATGGTGCCATCGGAAACGAATTGACGCAACCTTTTGCCGCCAAGACGGTCCGAAAGAGCGTCATAGAGAGGGCGCAGGTAAGGCGCCATCTTCTCTTCCATAGTGCCGGGCAGGTAGCCCAGCGCTTCGCCAGCTTCGATCGCGGGCCGCGATAGCACGATGCGATCGATACGTGACTCCTCAAGGGCTTTCACCGCCGCAGCGATGGCGAGATAGGTCTTTCCAGTTCCGGCCGGTCCAATTGCCAGAGTCAGCGCATTGCTTTCGATTGCCTCCATCAGCGTGCGTTGAGCATCGCTGTGCGGCTTTACGTGGCGGATGAAACTCTGGTCGCGACGTTCTTCGATCGGATCCCAACCCCCGGGGATCGCATGCAGTTGGAAACTGTCGTTGTTCTCGTGAAAATGCTTCTTTGTACGAGCTGACCGTTTGCCCATCTGGACCTTTTGCTCCTGAATGGTGAACTTACCCGTCCCGGCCCGGCGGATGCCGTGCGCGAGGTCGTCACGTCTGACTTCGGCGCCTCCTTCGCTTGAATATGGGGATGCGGAAATGAAGTGCGGCGGGCGATGATCGGGCCCGCGGTTGTTCGGTGGGTTCAGGAATGCTGGAGGGGTGTGATCGCCGAAGGCAGATCGCGCGGCGTCCTCGGTGTGATCGGACCCCGTGTCGGTGGTAGCACTGTAACCTTGAGTTCGCGCCGTCTGCATGAGCGATCTGGCGAACGTCCCCTATTACTGGAGGAATTATACTAAAATTGCGCGGATTGTCACCCTATTTTGTGTGTATGTCTCGTGACATCGCAAGATGTGGCGGCTGGCCGCTCGGGATTTGACGTAGGATCACGTCAGGCTGTGGATAGAATTTGGTTCCTCTCACTTCCGCAAGGGCATGAGCGTTGATGACGAGCGATGAACAGCGTTTCGACGATCCGCTGGCCGACCTCGAGCGCTGGATGGCGCAAGGTCAGGGCGTCGCGCTTGCGACCGTTGTCGCGACGTGGGGTTCGAGCCCGCGCCCTGTCGGAAGTCACATGGCGATCACTGCGCGCGGCGATTTCACGGGATCTGTTTCGGGCGGATGCATTGAAGGAGCCGTCATCGCGGCCGCCCTCGAAAGTCTCGAGAACGGTCAATCGAAGCTTCTAGAATACGGCGTATCCAACGAGATGGCATGGGAGGTCGGCTTGGCCTGCGGCGGCCGCGTTCAGGTCTTTGTGGATCCGCTCACTCCATGAAAGCGCAACTTCTTCACACGCTCCAGGCATGGCGGACGCAAAAACGCGCCTGCGCGCTCGTTACGCGCCTCACCGCGGGAACCTCCGCGCTCGTGAATGACGCGGAGATGGTCGGCGAAATGCCTCTAAGCGAGCAGGAGCTCAAGGCGATACGGGCGCGGATCGCGGCCGACCAGTCGGGCGTCGTGCTCGGCGATCTATTTGTAAGGGTTTACGCGCCCGCGCTCCGCATGATGATTGTCGGCGCCGTTCACATCGCAAAAACCTTGGCGCCCATGGCGGCGCTGGCGGGTTTCGAGGTCATCGTCATTGATCCGCGCGAAGGCTTCGCGCGTTCGGAACAAATGGCAGGAGTAGCGGCAAAGGTCGCTTGGCCCGATGATGCCATGGCTGAACTGAAGCCCGATCGGCGTACCGCTGTCGTGACGCTCACGCACGATCCCAAGTTGGACGATCCGGCCTTGATCGCGGCGTTGCGCTCCGATGCTTTTTACATCGGCGCCCTCGGTAGCCGAAAAACGCATGCGAAGCGAACCGATCGCCTGCGGGACGCCGGCTTCTCAGACACCGAGATCGGCCGTATTCACGGCCCGGTAGGGCTAGACATCAACGCCCTAACGCCGGCGGAAATAGCCGTCTCAATCGTCGCGCAAATCGTCGGCATCCTGCGGGCCGAGGCCGCATGAAGTACGGCAATTTCCCCGTTGAGGCCGCGGTGGGCCTTATCCTCGGCCATACCGTGCGGGGGACCGTCCTCTTGAAAAAGGGGCACGTTGTTACGGCGGCCGACGTGGATATGCTGAAGGCCAGCGGCATCGACGCCGTTATTGGAGCGCGGCTGGAGCCGAACGACATTGAGGAGAACGCCGCTGCCGCGCAAATCGCTGGAGTGCTCGCCGCCCCCTACATTCAAGCTTCGACGGCGCGCACCGGGCGCTGCAATCTTGTGGCGGACGAAAGCGGCCTCATACTCGTTGAGAAAGAGTCTGTGGACGCGGCCAATATCACTGACGAAGCGATAACGATTGCGACGCTTCCACATTTCGCGCCCGTGCGGGCAGGGCAAATTGTCGCGACGGTAAAGATCATCCCATTCGCGGTTGAACGCGGGGTGCTGAGCGAAGTCGCCACGAAGTTGGGGCGAGCGAGCCTTCGCCTTGCCCCATATCGCGCCAAGAAATTCGCGCTGATTTCAACGTCGCTGCCGAACCTCAAGCCGTCGGTGATAGCTTCGACCGAGGAGATCGCGCGCCAGCGCATCGCGGATATCGGTGGAAGTGTATCAAGCGAGAGGCGGGTGGCGCATGACGTACAAGCGGTCGCCGCGGAAATTCGGACGGTCATCGGCAGCGGGGCCGAATTGGTTCTTATCGTGGGCGCGTCGGCGACCGCAGACCGCGAGGACGTGGTGCCGGCGGGTATCGTTGCGGCGGGTGGCGTCATCGATCATTTCGGGATGCCGGTCGACCCGGGCAACCTTCTCGTTTTTGCGCATGTCGGCGCTTGCCCCGTCCTCGTCCTGCCCGGGTGCGCCCGCTCTCCCAAACTCAATGGTGTGGATTGGGTGATGCAAAGACTCGCCGCGGAAATTCCCGTATCGGGTCGCGATATCATGGCGATGGGTGTGGGGGGGCTTCTCGTCGATACGCCCAGCCGGCCGCTTCCGCGCGCACAAGCCGTTCAAAAGTCCGCGCCAACGCCGAAAGCGAAGATTGCCGCCGTCGTGCTTGCCGCCGGTCAATCGCGGCGCATGGGGGGACGCAATAAGCTGCTCATGGCTGTAGAGGGCACAGCGCTGGTACGCCGGACTGTAAATGCGATTCTCGCCGCGCCGGTCTTCGAGCTTGTGGTCGTAACAGGTCACGAGCCAGAAAAGGTCGCAGCCGCGTTGCAAGGTCTCAATGTCCGGATCGTACACAACCCGCGATATGCCGAAGGTCTGTCCACATCCTTAAAAGCGGGCCTTGATGCTGTTGGCGCGGCCGCCGACGGAGCTATCATCTGTCTCGGCGATATGCCTGACATCGCTTCGAAGCACGTGGGGCCACTGGTGGCCGGCTTCGATCCGAGCGAGGGGCGCGAAATCGGCGTGCCCACTCATAACGGCAAACGGGGAAATCCCGTCCTTTGGGGGCGCCGCTTTTTTGAGGAAATCCACGAGATATCGGGCGATGTGGGGGCCCGGCATCTGATTGGCGCCAATGAGTCTCTTGTTTACGAAGTCGAATTTGAGGACACTGGCGTCTTGATGGATCTCGATACGCCGGGGCAGTGGGACGACTATCTATCGTCATCGTCTCCACCGCGGGAGTAGTTAGGGTCATCGTCCGGCGTCGTTCGGGGCTCGCGTGCCGTTTCTTGGAACGGCACGTTTCATGTCTGCGTTCCTGTACAGGGAGGGACTATGCCAGACGCCGGGAGCCAATCTCACAAGACGGATGTGATCATCATCGGTGCGGGGCCCGTGGGTCTCTTCGCCGTGTTCGAACTCGGACTGCTTGGTCTTTCCGCGCACATCGTCGATATCCTCGACCGGCCCGGCGGGCAATGCGCCGAGCTTTATCCAGAGAAGGTGATTCTCGATATCCCGAGCCGACTCAAAATCACCGGGCAGGAACTTACCAACGACCTTATGGCGCAGATCGCGCCCTTCAACCCGGTCTTCCATTTCCAGGAGATGGGCACGACCCTCGAGAAACGCGAGGGCGGCGGTTTTATTCTGACCACCGACGTTGGTACGCGGATCGAGGCCCATGCTGTCGTGATCGCCGGGGGCGGCGGCAGTTTCACGCCGAAGAAACCGAAAATCGAACGTCTGGACGAGTTTGAAGGGAAGTCGTTGTTCTATGCGGTGCGTAAGAAGGAGCAGTTCCGCGGCAAGAACGTGCTTATCGCGGGCGGGGGCGATTCAGCGCTCGATTGGACTGTGAACCTGCAAGGCGTGGTGTCAGGCATGAGCCTGGTGCACCGGCGTAATGAATTCCGCGGCATGCAGGCGACCGTGGACCAAATGTACGCGTTGGTGAAGGAAGGGAAGGTGAACCTTCAAATCGGGGACATCATCCGGATCAATGGCGAGAATGGCCAGATCAACTCCGTTACCCTCAAGAATGCCGAGAAGCAGGAGTTCGACGTCGCCTGCGACATATTGTTGCCCTTCTATGGCCTAACCATGAAACTTGGGCCGATTGCGGATTGGGGTATCCAATTGGACGACAAAGACCGGATCCCGGTCAGCACCGAGAGTTTTGAGACAGCTGTTCCGGGTATTTTCTGCATCGGAGATATGTGCGCCTATCCGGGCAAGTTGAAGTTGATCCTGTCCGGATTCCACGAATCGGCCTTGATGGCCCATGGCTGTTTCCATTATGCAAGGCCCAATCAAAAGCTGAGATTCGAGCACACCACCTCGAGCTCCAACATCCAGGCCAAGCTGGGCGTTTCGTAAGGACGGCTCTTCGCCGGCCTCGGGTTTAAGAGGCCGGAATGAAAGTCGTTGTTGCGCTGCCCGATGGATCCACCCACGAGGTGCCGGTCCGCCCGGGCGCTAGTGTCATGGAAAGCATTCGGACCGCCGGTCTGCCCATCCGCGCTGAGTGCGGCGGAGCGATGGCCTGCGCGACCTGTCATGTCCAGGTGGACCCCGCGTGGATCGATCGGGTGGGCACGGCGCGCGGCGAGGAGATCGATCTTCTCGATATGTCCGATTATCGCACCGAGAATTCCCGCCTATGCTGCCAAATCCGTCCAGGCCCGGCCCTTGACGGGCTTAAGGTCGAGCTTCAGTTGGATGCGTACGAAGGTTAAGTCATGTCGGCACAGTTAGCGCAAGAAGTTGTCCGCCGCCGTACGTTCGCGATCATCGCGCACCCCGACGCCGGGAAGACGACCCTGACCGAGAAGCTGCTGCTGTTCGGCGGCGCCATCCAGCTTGCGGGCGCCGTGAAGGCAAAAGGCGAACGCCGCCGTGCACGCTCCGACTGGATGAAGGTTGAACAGGAGCGCGGTATCTCCGTGACGTCCGCGGTTATGAGCTATGAGTACGATGGCCATGCCTTCAACCTGCTCGATACACCCGGCCACGAAGATTTTAGTGAAGACACCTATCGCACACTGACCGCCGTCGATTCCGCGGTGATGGTGCTCGATGTGGCCAAAGGCATCGAAGCGCAGACGCTGAAGTTGTTCGAAGTGTGCCGCTTGCGCGACATGCCCATCGTCACGTTCGTCAACAAGCTTGACCGTGAAGGGCAGGAACCGTTCGCGCTTTTGGAAGAAATCGAAAGCCGCCTCGCGCTCGATGTATCTCCGGCCAGCTGGCCCATCGGAATGGGTCGCGACTTCCTTGGTTGCTACGATCTGTTGCACGACCGGCTCATCCTGATGGCGCGTACGAAGGGCGAAAAGGCCGATGCCGGTGTCGAATGCAACGGCCTCGACGATCCGAAGATCGACGATCTGTTGCCTCCTGCCGCGGCGGCGAAACTGCGCGAGGACGTCGCCATGGTGCGCGGCTTGTGCAAGCCGTTCGATCGTCAGGCCTATCTCGAGGGCCACATGACGCCCGTCTTCTTCGGAAGCGCGGTTAATAACTTCGGCGTGCGCGAGCTTCTGCAGGGCCTTTCTGAGATGGCGCCCTCTCCACGGCCCCAAGCGGCGGCCGAACGGTCGGTGCTGCCGACCGAGAAGGGCATTTCGGGATTTGTATTCAAGATCCAGGCCAACATGGATCCAAAGCACCGCGACCGCATCGCCTTCGTGCGTCTGTCATCAGGGCATTTCAAGCGGGGCTCGAAACTCTTCCACGTCCGGTCCGGCAAGACGCTCAATATTTCCAACCCGCTGCTTTTCATGGCGCAGGACCGAGCGACCGCCGAGGAGGCGTGGCCGGGAGATATCATTGGAGTGCCCAACTACGGCAACCTGCGCATTGGTGACGCCTTAACCGAAGGCGAGGAGCTTCATTTCACCGGCATTCCCGTCTTCGCGCCGGAATTGCTGCAGACCGTCCGTCCGGAAGATCCGTTGAAAGCCAAGCATCTGGGACGCGCCTTGGAACAACTGGCGGAAGAAGGTGCCGCCAGCGTCTTTAGGCCTCGCTTCGGGACCGACTGGATTGTCGGCGTTGTGGGGTCGTTGCAGTTCGACGTGCTCGCCGACCGCATCCGCACCGAATACGAAGTGCCGGTGAAGTTCGAACAAACGGAGCTTTATACCGCCCGCTGGCTGAAGGCGGACGATCCGGCGAAGCTCAAGAAATTTCTCGACTCAAACCGCATCGCGGTCGCGGACGACCATGATAATGCGCCCGTCTTCCTCGCGCGCAATGCGTGGCACCTCGGCCGTACGATGGACGACAATCCGGATATCACCTTCCTGAAGACACGCGAGCTCGTGCAATAGACCATGCTGCGGCTGACGGAAATCAAGCTCCCTCTGGATCATCCCGAAAGCGCCCTAAAGGCCGCGGTGTTGAAGCGGCTGCGCGTGTCCGCGCCGGAACTCGTTTCCTTCACCGTTTTTCGCCGCGGTTATGATGCTCGCAAGGCAGGGGCCATCAACCTCATCTATACGCTCGACGTTGAGCTAAAGGACGAGGCCGCCGTGCTGCGCCGGCTAGGGGGCGAGAAGGGAATCTCGCCGTCGCCCGATACAAGCTACAAGCTCGTCGCCAAGGCTCCCGCCCACCTGGAAAACCGTCCTGTCGTTATCGGAACCGGCCCGTGCGGGCTGTTCGCGGCCTTCATCCTCGCGGAGATGGGGTTCCGGCCCATTGTCCTCGAGCGCGGCAAGATCGTGCGCGAGCGGACGGTGGATACGTTCGCGCTGTGGCGTAAGCGCATTCTCAATCCAGAGTCCAACGTGCAATTTGGCGAGGGCGGCGCTGGCACCTTTTCCGACGGCAAACTGCATAGTCAGATCAAGGACCCGGGTCATCGTGGTCGCAAGGTCCTTACTGAGTTTGTGAAAGCCGGCGCGCCGGACGAAATCCTCTATGTCAGCAAGCCGCATATCGGAACCTTCCGTTTAGTTTCCATGGTCGAGGCTATGCGCGCGACGATGATCGAGCGCGGGGCGGAGATCCGTTTCCAAAGCAAGGTCGAAAGCATCGAAATCGAAACGGCACCCGACGGCACACGCCAGGTGCGCGGCGTCACGCTGCAAAGCGGCGAACAGATCCGGACCGACCACGTCGTGCTCGCAATCGGGCACAGCGCTCGCGACACATTCAAGATGCTTTACGACAAGGGTGTATATGTCGAAGCAAAGCCTTTCTCGATAGGTGTGCGCCTCGAACACCCTCAGTCGATGATCGACAAGTGCCGCTTCGGGAAATTCGCCGGCCATCCGATCCTCGGCGCCGCGGACTACAAGATCGTGCATCACTGTTCCAACGGCCGTACGGTCTACAGTTTCTGCATGTGCCCCGGCGGTACGGTGGTCGCGGCGACTTCGGAAACCGGCCGCGTTGTGACGAACGGCATGAGCCAATATTCGCGCGCCGAGCGCAACGCCAACAGCGGGATCGTTGTCGATATCAATCCCGCTGACTATCCGGGCCACCCTCTCGCAGGGATCGACTTCCAGCGTCATTGGGAGTCCCTGGCCTTTACCGCAGGCGGAGGGACCTACGAAGCGCCAGGCCAGTTGGTGGGCGACTTCCTGGCGAACAAGCCTTCGACGGCATTTGGTGACGTGACACCGTCCTATCGACCGGGCGTTCACTTGACCGATTTGAGCCAGTGCTTGCCGGACTATGTGGTCGCGGCGATCCGCGAAGCTCTTCCGGCTTTTGACCGCCAGATTAAAGGCTTTGCGCGGCCTGACGCGGTCATGACGGGTGTTGAGACGCGCACGTCTTCACCGATCCGCATCAAGCGCGGCGAAGACTTCTGTAGTGTCAACACGCGCGGGCTGTATCCAGCCGGGGAAGGGGCGGGATATGCCGGCGGAATCCTCTCGGCCGCCGTGGACGGCATCCGCGTTGCCGAGGCCATTGGCCGCGATATTGCACCGATTGACTGATTGCCAGTGCGGCCATCCGGCAGTTAGGCTTATGGCGAATTGAACGGGGTGTTGCCTGTGTTATTTGCCCGCTTCCTCCATCCACTGATGAAAAATGGTACGCTGACGATCATCGATCATGATGGTCAGTCTCATGTGTGCGGGAACGGCAGTGCGCCGCACGTGACTGTACGCTTCAAAGACCCCAATCTCGGCGCGAAATTGTTCCAGAACCCCGCGCTGTACGCCGGCGAGGCATATATGGACGGTACCCTCGTGGTCGAGAACGCCGATATCTACGCGATGCTGGCGCTGGTCATGTCCAACCTCGCTGGCTACCACGGTCATTGGCTGGCGCGGTCAATGAAGTCGATCGAACGCAGCATGTCGCTGGTGCGTACCTACAATCCCGTTAGCCGCTCCAAGCAGAACGTCGCGCATCATTATGACTTGTCGACGACGCTCTACCGAACCTTTCTTGACGATCAGATGCAGTACTCGATGGCGTATTTCCGCACGCCGCAAGATACGCTGGAACAGGCGCAAATTCAGAAGATGACCCACATTGGCACGAAGTTGCTTCTTAAGCCGGGCCAAACCGTGCTTGATATCGGGTGCGGGTGGGGCGGCCTTGCGCTGTTCCTTCACCGTACTTACGGCGTCAAAGTCGTCGGTATCAGCCTTTCGGAGCGGCAGATTGAGGTTGCCAACCAGCGGGCCGCGGCGGCCAATGTCGGCGATAATGTGACCTTCAGGCTGCAGGACTATCGACACGTCACCGAAACGTTCAACCGCGTCGTGTCCGTGGGCATGTTCGAACACGTCGGCTTGCCGCACTACCGCCGCTTCTTTGATGTTATCCGCGACCGCCTTGATCCGGACGGCGTTGCGGTGCTTCACACCATCGGCCGCACCGACGGGCCGGGCGCGACCGATAGCTGGACAAACAAGTACATTTTCCCGGGCGGCTATTCGCCGGCCCTATCCGAGGTCGTTCCGCACATCGAGCGCTCCGGCCTGATCCTCACGGATATCGAAATCCTGCGGCTTCACTATGCTCATACCTTGCGGGCGTGGCGGGAACGCTTCACGGCGAAGCGCGAAGAGATCAAGAAGCTATACGATGAGCGCTTTTGCCGGATGTGGGAGTTTTTCCTGTCCACTGCCGAGGGCGCCTTTCATTACGGCTTCCATGTGAATTTCCACATCCAGATGAGCAAAAAGCTCGAAACCGTGCCCTTGACCCGCGACTATATGTACCAGTCAGCTTGAACTCCGGCGGGCGGTCCGGGTATCACCCTTCCGGCAACCCAATGAACGGAGAAAGTTAGATGGCGCAAATCCAGCGTTTCGAAGTTGGCCCGCGTATGAGCCAGGCCGTCGTGCACGGCGATACGGTTTACCTCGCCGGCCAGGTCAACAATCAGGCTAAAGACGTCACCGGCCAGACCCAGAACGTCCTGGCGCAGATCGACAAGCTGTTGGCCGCCGCAGGTTCGTCAAAAGAGAAGATCCTCACGGCGACGATCTATCTGACGGATATCAACACCTTCGGTCAGATGAACACGGCTTGGGAAGCGTGGGTGCCGAGTGGTTCCACCCCGGCCCGCACGACGTTGGAAGCCAATCTCGCCGCTCCTGAATACCTCGTCGAAATCACCGTCGTCGCCGCGAAATAGCCGCGCTTATCGGCCGGTTGCGTCGGCCTTTCCCGCCGCAACCGGGTTTCCGATTTACGGAAACACCGTTCCGCTATTGGCGTTAACTCTCAGTCGGAAGTGAGAGAAGAGCCGTGGAATGAAATGTGAGTGAGTGTCCCGCACTTGTGTCATTTGTGTAATTTTTTGTTCCCCGCACATCTTTCTAAGTTGTTGGGAAATAATCAAAAAATTGCTGCACTTGGCTATGCAGGTATGCATGCCTCCCGCGTCTGTTTGTACTTTACGCGGCGGCGAGAGGTTGATTAATATTCCTGAGTTGCACGGGGGCGCCTCGAAGGGCCTTCGACAACACGGTCAGACCATGAGGTGGGCCGAACATATAAACGTCATGTTGCTCCAGGAGGATATGACCATGCAGAGTCCGATTCATCTCCATCCGACAGCACAGTCCGGTTTCGCCTGCTAACAGGTGATCGGCTGACGTTTTACTCGTCGCATAAGCGAGGGTTGTTGGGCTTAGGCCCGTAGGAGGTTGAGATGTTTAATTCACGTGTTCCCGTTCTTGCATCAGAAAGCGGACTGTCGGCGTATATGGCCGACATCAAGAAATTCCCTGTCCTCGATGCGCAGGAGGAATACATGCTGGCCCGTCGTTTCGCCGATCATGACGACGTCGAGGCCGCTCATAAGCTCGTCACGAGCCACCTGCGCCTCGTCGCCAAGATCGCCATGGGCTATCGCTTCTATGGCTTGCCCGTTTCGGATTTGATTTCCGAAGGCAATGTCGGCCTGATGCGCGCCGTGAAGAAGTTCGAGCCGGAGCGCGGCTTCCGTCTGGCGACCTATGCCATGTGGTGGATCAAGGCCGCGATCAACGAGTATGTCCTCAACTCGTGGTCGCTCGTTAAAGTCGGAACTGTGGCGGCGCAGAAGAAACTGTTCTTCAACCTGCGTAAGCTGAAGGCGCGCCTTGGCCTCTATGAAGAAGGCGATATCCCGCAGGAAGCGGCCGAGACGATCGCCAAGCGTCTCGACGTAACGACGAATGACGTAATTGAGATGAACCGGCGCCTGTCGCGTTCGGACAGTTCGCTCAATCAGTTCGTCGCTGAAGATGGAGATACCGAGCGCCAGGATCTTTTGGTCGACGACAAGCCTGATCAGGAAACTGTCCTGGGTGATCGTGAAGACCGTGCGCTGGGTAATAAGCTCCTTAAGGAAGCGATGTCTGAGCTAACGCCGCGCGAACGACGTATCATTGAGGAGCGTCGTCTCTCCGACGAGCCGCGCACGCTTGAAGAAATCGGCGAAGAGTACGGTATCAGCCGTGAGCGTGTCCGCCAGATCGAAAACCGGGCCTTTGCCAAACTGCAGCGTGCAGTGCTGCAGGCGGCCAAGAGCCTGGAGTCGGCTGCCGCCAATGCGCTTCCCCGGCCGGCGTTCGCCCGCGCTTAATCTCAATCTAGACGTTGGGCCGCCCCGCCTTCGGTGGGGCGGCCTTTTTCTTTGTCTTGAGGGGGAAGGGGCCGCTCGCCTATACCCTACCGGCCAAACAACAATGGAACTGTGCCAATGACTGCGGGCAAATATATCGCGAACATCACCTGTCCCGACGCGACGGGACTGGTTGCCGCGGTATCCGGATTCCTGCGCGATCATCAGTGCTTCATGGACGAGTCGTCCCAATACGGCGA
The DNA here is from genome assembly GCA_041906145.1 of Rhodospirillaceae bacterium. Classification (GTDB taxonomy): domain Bacteria; phylum Pseudomonadota; class Alphaproteobacteria; order Rhodospirillales; family Rhodospirillaceae; genus SHVO01. The sequence continues at coordinate 632,503 of JAYRJU010000002.1, forward strand.
CCCGAATACCCGCCGCTTTTTCATGCGCGCCGTTTTCACACGTTCACCGCAAAGTCCGACGTCGGAAGTGCTTGAGCAGAAGTTCGCCGAAGTCGCGCAGACGTTTCAAATGGAATGGAGTTTCACGCCGGCGGAAGAGCGTCCGCGCGTTCTGATCGCCGTATCGAAGTTCGGTCATTGCCTCAACGATCTTCTGCATCGCTGGCACACGGGGCAGATGCCGATCGATATCGCGGGCGTGTTCTCAAATCACGAGGACATGCGTTCGCTTGTAGAATGGCACGAAATTCCCTACGCGTATCTTCCCATCACGCCCGATACTAAGCGGCAGCAGGAAGCTGCGTGGCTGCGAATGGTTGATGACCTCGACATCGATCTGGTCGTGCTCGCCCGTTATATGCAGGTGCTTTCACCCGAGGCCGCTAAATGCCTATCGGGGCATTGCATCAACATCCACCATTCGTTCCTGCCGAGTTTCATGGGCGCCAGGCCCTATCAGCAGGCGTATGAACGCGGCGTCAAAATCATCGGCGCTACCGCGCATTATGTAACCGACGGTTTGGACGAGGGGCCGATCATCGAGCAGGCTGTCGAGCGTGTCGACCATACCCATTCCGAACGCGATATGATCGGCATCGGGCGCGATTTGGAAAATGTGGTGCTCGCCCGCGCGGTGAAGTATCACGCGGAACGACGCGTGCTTCTGAACGGCCATAAGACAGTCGTTTTCCGTTAATTTGAGTGATCGCGGCGCGGGGCTATAGTCCCGCGTGCAGAGGCAGGTGGACGCGAGCAAAGGCTGTATATGCCTTGCGTCGCGGGCGCCGTGCACTATACTTATTTTAGTCGAAACCAGTGCGCGCGGGTCTCTAGATTTGCCCGCGTGGCCATGGCAATACGGCTGCCAGGAAACGTCGAGACCAGCACGTCAAGCTATGTCGAAGACCATTCTCATCGTCGAAGATAACGAGTTGAACATGAAACTGTTCAACGACCTCCTGCAGGCGCACGGCTACAACACGTTGCAAGCCAAGGATGGGCGCGTTGTCGTGGATATCACGCGCAAGAACCGGCCTGACCTGATTTTGATGGATATCCAGCTGCCCGAGATCTCCGGCCTGGAAATCACCAAGATGCTGAAAGCCGATGACGATCTTCGCTCGATCCCCGTTGTCGCTATCACCGCCTTTGCCATGAAAGGCGACGAGCAGAAGATTCGCAATGGCGGCTGCGATGGGTATATCGCCAAGCCGATCTCGGTCGCGAGCTTCCTCCAGACCGTATCGCGCTTCCTTGAGCCGCAAGCGGCCCAATAGTCTGCTTCGTCCTAAAAGCAAAAGCCCGCCGTGAGGCGGGCTTCATAACTCATCGCTATGATGCGATGGCTATTTAATTTTGCCTTCTTTGAACTCGACGTGCTTACGCACGACGGGATCATACTTCTTGAACACCAGCTTTTCGGTCTTCGTGCGCGGGTTCTTCTTCGTCACGTAGTAGTACCCCGTGCCGGCGGTGCTCTCGAGCTTGATCTGGATCGTGGCTGGCTTTGCCATGGTATTTACCTTGTCGCTTCTCTAAACGCCTGCGATTACGCGAGGCGGGTGCAATTGAGCGGCGCACAATACACTGCTGCGCTGAGGTGTCAAGAAAGCCGGGGCAGCCTCACAGCACAAAATTACTGTGGTTTTTCAGCAAGTTGTCTGGCGCCGCCCTGACGGGCCTGGGCATAGAGGGCGGGATCCTGCACGAGCCGGCGCGCGACCTCGAGATCAAGCGCCCGGTCGGGATGGGCTTCCGGGGGGCAGGCGGCACGCAATTCCTCCAAGCCCTGAGCTTCCGCCGGCGGTGAGCGCCAGCCGTTCATGAGCTCCGCGGGCAGGCCTCCGCCATTGAAGATCCGCCCCACCGTATCGGTCAACGTCGCACTGTCGCCGCTGAGGCAGACGTCAGGGAGCACGCCCAAGCCATGAAGAAGCGCACCTCGCGGCGTATAGGCCCGCGACCAGGTCAGGACGATCTCTCCCTGATTCGGGAGGCGAATGACCGTCTGAACCGATCCTTTGCCAAGGCTAACCGTGCCGACTACGGCGGCACGTTGGTTGTCCTGTAAAGCGACGGCGACGATTTCCGACGCCGAGGCGGCTCGGCCATCAATCACGACGGAGATTGGGATACCTGCGGCGATGTCGCCCCCGTGGGCGCCGTAGAATTGCTGTGCGCCGGGATGCCGCCCGCGCAGAGCGATAATCGTGCCGCTGTCGAGAAAGAGGTCGGCAAGATCGACCGCCTGATCCAGAAGGCCACCGGGGTCGCTGCGCAGGTCCAGCACGATGCCTTGTACCGGACCCGCTTCGCGGGCCTTAATGACCGCTTTCTCGACGCTTTGAGCAGTGCGTTGGTTGAAGCTCCGGATCCGGATTTCGAGAACGCCGTTGACGGTATCTGCGATGACCGTGTCCGGGATCACAAGCTCACGGCGAATGGCGACGGAAAATGTATCGAGAGTCTGCGGCCGGTGGACGGTCAATTGCACGACGGTATCGGCTTTGCCTTCCAGGAATTGGCGCGCTTCTTCAATCGGGCGATTGATCAAAGACATGCCATCTACGTGCGTAATCAGGTCGTCGAGTTTCAAACCGGCATTCTCGGCTGGTCCATTTTTTACGATGGATTGAATAGAAACGCCGTCCTTGGCTGCGACCACGCGAATGCCAAGGCCGATGATGCCGTCGCGAATAAGCCTGCTGCGGATTGCTTCGTCGCGACCGGCATAACGTGAATAGGGATCGAGAACCTTCAAGGCGGGCGGGAAGATCGCTTTATAGAGCGCTTCCGAGTTCGCCATTTTCAGTGGCATCGACACCTGCCGCAGCGTGAGAATGGCCGTGAGTGTCGTCTTGACCCAAGGGTCGATGTCCCCCTGCGGTGGTGTGGCGACCGGCGGAAGGGGAACGTCCCCGTAAGTCAGCTGAAGGTCGCCGTCTTTGGCGACTGCACCGATTGCCGGGTCGATGGTGGAAAGTCCTTCAAGCGAGCGTATGAAAAGCCCAGCCATGTCGGGCTGGTTCAAGGCGCGGTCCTTGATCTCGGTAAAGCCAGTGTTGAGAACGTGCGCCATCATGGCGATGTCGATGCCGTCGACAATAACACTGCGTGGGCGGCGACCGGCATCTGGCGAGGTCGTGGAGCACGCCGCCAACGCGGTAAGACAAATCACGGCGGCGGTACGCTGAAGGGAGCGCGACAAAGGTCCGATGGAAGACATCATCGCCGGCGGCTTCTTACTTTCTGCCGGCCGGGTTTTGCACGGCGCTCTCGCTGCTTTTCATGACCATGTCTCCCGCGGTCCGCTGATCCGACCCGGTCAGCGTATTCGAAGACGATGCTGCCTGCCACCTCGTTGGTCTCGACAAGGCGGACGTCGATCACATCGCCGACGCGCAACTCGAGTTTGCGGCGGCGGCCGACCAGGCGGTGGCCTTTTTCGTCATGATCATAGAAATCCTGGGGAAGGTGGCGCATCGGCAAAATGCCGTCCGCGCCGGTCTCTTCGAGTGTTACGAACGCGCCAAAACGGCTGACGCCGCTGATGCGGCCCACGAACACGGCGCCCGCGCGATCACGCAGATAAAGCGCGGCGAAGCGATCGACTGTTTGACGCTCCGCCATCGCGGCGCGGCGCTCGGTTGATGAGATATGCTCGGTCGTCGCAACCAAGTCCTGGTCACGGTGAGGATCCCAGCCGCCTTCCCCCAGCTTGTTCGCCGCAATGAGCGCGCGGTGCACAAGAAGATCGGAATAGCGGCGAATGGGCGAGGTGAAGTGCGCATATTTACGCAAACCCAGACCGTAATGTCCGATGTTCTCAGGGCTGTAGACCGCCTGGGCCTGCGTGCGGAGCACCAGCGTATTCACCATGCTTTCGTGCGGACTGTCCTTCACCTGACGCAGCAGCCGGTTGAACTCCTGCGGCCGCGCCGAACCCGGGCTAGGAAACTTGAGGCCGACGCTCTCCATCGCCTCTTGCAGGTTCTCGATCCGCTCAGGATCGGGGCGGTCATGCACACGGTATACAGCCGGATAAGCGGAGCGTGAGAGAGTCTCCGCGGCGGCAACGTTGGCCGCAATCATGAACTCCTCGATCAACTTGTGGCTGTCGTATCGTTCGCGAGGCGTAACGCCGAGGATCTTTCCGGTTTCCCGATCCACGATGATCTTGCGTTCTATGATGTTAAGTTCGAGCGTGCCGCGTTTCGCGCGGGCGCGGTCCAAGGATTCGTACGCACCGTAGAGCGCCGGAATGATCTCGGCCATTAGCGGCCCGGTCGTGTCGTCGGGCTGGCCGTCCTTCGCGCGTTGGACCTGCGTATAGGTGAGGCGTGCGACGGACCGCATCATGCCGCGGATGATCTGGTGGCGCAGAAGCTTGCCGTCGGCGTCGATCCACATGTGCGCGGCAAGACATGGCCTGTCTTCTTTTGGCTTCAGCGAGCACCAGCCGTTGGAAAGCTCTTCCGGCAGCATCGGGACGACGCGGTCGGGGAAATAAACAGAATTGCCGCGGGCATACGCGTCACGATCCAACGCATCGCCCGGGCGCACGTACCAGGAGACGTCGGCGATCGCGACCAAGAGGTGCCAACCACCGGCGTTCTGCGGGTCCGAATCCGGCTCCGCCCAAACGGCGTCGTCGAAGTCGCGCGCATCTTCGCCGTCGATCGTCACCAACGGGATTTGGCGCAGATCGACGCGCTGTCCCATGGGCGCCGCTTTGGAGCGCTCTGCTTGCTGCGCGGCGGCTTCGGAGAAGATATGAGGCAGTCCGTGGGTGTGGATCGCAATCAGACTGAGATTGCGGCTGGCATCCATTGGGCCCAAACGCTCAAGAATGCGGGCGCGCTGCGGGCCGTGTTTGGGATCTTCGTAGACTTCCGCCGCGACGAGATCGCCTGGCACCGCATCCTTCGCGTCCCGCGGCGAAATCCACACTTCGTAGCGGTACTTCTTATCGACGGGGCGGAGATAACCGCCTTTACCTTCGGCGCCGGGTTCATAGACCCCAAGCAGGCGCGACGGCGCCGTGGCGAGTTTCTTGATCGGCCTCGCTTCGAAACTATTGTCACCGGCCGGAAGGATCTTCGCGAGGATGCGGTCGCCGACGCCGACGGTGAAACGCCGCTCGCGGCCTTTCAGGATTTTGGAGGGCTGACGGACGAGGATTGTCGGCGGAGGTGCGTCGGAGTCCCACTTCAAGGGTTTGCCGTACATATCGCCTTCGCGGTCCGAATGGGTAACTTCAATCGCATCGACGGCCTGCATGGCCCCATGTGCGCCCACGCGCTTGCCTTCGCCGCCGACCACGGCGCCCGAGACCTTGAGGTCCTTGAGGATGGCTTTCAGCGCAATCTTCTCGGCGCCCTTGAGGCCGAACGCGCGCGCGATCTCACGCTTGCCGACCTGGGTGGTCGACTCTTGGATGAACTTGAGGATTTCGTCTCGCGTCGGGAGCGGCGATGTATGGCCGCTTTTTGATTTCGCTTTTTTTGGCGACTTGTCCCGGTTCAACTACGCATCCGCTGATTTACGGGCTGTTTTGCCCTTGCCCTTCGTTGCCGGCTCCTTGGCGGCCTTCGCGGCCAACAAAGCGACGGCGGAATCGACGCTTACATTCGTTGCGTCCATGTCCTTGGGCAATGTCGCCCGAACCTGGCCATGTTGTACATAGGGTCCGAAGCGTCCCGACCGTAATGTAATGGCACGGCCATCTTGCGGGTGGTTACCGAGCGTTTTGGCGGCTCCGGCGCCCTTGCGGCCGGGTTTATTCCGGCCTTCGGCGATCACAACGACGGCGCGGTTGAGGCCGATCTCGAGGACGTCGTCATCTTTGCCGAGCGATTGATACTTGTCGCCGTACTTGAGATACGGCCCGAAGCGGCCGATGCCGGCCACGATCATTTCGCCGGACTCTGGATCCACGCCGATTTCACGCGGCAGCGACAAGAGCTTCAGAGCGCGGTCGAGATCGACGGCATTCGGGTCGGTGCCTTTCGGGAGCGACGCGCGTTTCGGCTTTGGAACCTTCGGCTTGGCGGCTTTTTTCTTTTTCTTCTTCCCGTCCGCAACGACCTCTTCAGGTTCCGGCGGAGGCGGCGGGGCGGGCGCCGGGGCGACCTCTTCACCACCAAGCTGAACGTAGGGACCATAAGGACCGATACGCAACGTAACCTTCAGGCCCGTGGCTGGATCGCTGCCCAACTCTTTCGGGCCGTCCATCGCCTGGCCGGGGCCGGCGTCGGGTGCGCCAAGCGGGCGCGTGTAACGGCACTCAGGGTAGCGGCTACAGCCGATGAAGGAGCCGAACTTGCCGAATTTCAGCCCAATGCGTCCCTCGGCGCACGCCGGACACTGGCGCGGATTGCTGCCGTCGGCGCGGGCTGGGAACAGATGTGGCTCAAGCAAGGCATCCACGGCGTCAATCACAGCCGTGCGGGTGAGATCTTTGGTTCCGTCAATAGCGGCGATGAAATCGCGCCAAAAGTCGGCGAGCACTTTCTTCCAGTTCAGGCGTCCGCCGGAAATGTCGTCGAGCTGTTCTTCAAGGTCGGCGGTGAAGCTGTATTCGACGTAGCGCTCGAAATAGCTTTCGAGGAATGCGATGACCACGCGGCCGCGATCTTCCGGAATGAACCGACGGTTATCCATGCGCACATATTTGCGGTCTTGGAGAACCTGGATGATCGATGCGTAGGTCGAGGGACGCCCGATGCCTTGTTCTTCGAGCGCCTTGACCAGGCTAGCTTCGGAGAAGCGCGGCGGCGGCTGCGTGAAGTGCTGTTCCGGCGTCACTGTCGTTACCGACAGCGGCTGGCCCTCGCTCATAGCGGGCAAGATATTGCCGAGATTTTCGTCGTCATCCTCGCTCGTCGCGGCGGCGGACCCTGTGTCTTCATAGGCCTCAAGAAACCCTTTGAACACAATGGTCGAACCGCTGGCGCGCAGATTGGTCTGGCTATCCGGGGTCGAGGCGACCACGGACACCTGATCGAGCACTGCCGATTCCATTTGGCTGGCGACGGTACGTTTCCAGATCAGTTCATAGAGCTTGAGCTGATCGGGGGTGACGTACTTCGCGACGATATCCGGCGTACGTGCGGGATCGGTCGGGCGGATCGCTTCGTGCGCTTCCTGAGCGTTTTTCGCCTTGGTCTTATAAATGCGGGCTTCGCTGGGCACGTACCTCTTGCCGTAACGCTCGCCGATGAGGCCGCGTACGGTGTTGATCGCATCGGCGTCCATTTGAACGCCGTCTGTTCGCATATAAGTGATGAGACCTGTGGTTTCGCCGCCAATCTCGACGCCTTCGTAAAGTTTCTGCGCGATGTCCATGGTCTGGCGCGCCGAGAAATAAAGACGTCGCGAGGCATCCTGTTGGAGCGTCGATGTCGTAAACGGCGGATATGGACGGCGTTGTTTGCTCTTCTTTTCGACGGAGACGACCTTAAAGGCGCCGCTACGCACCATCCCGGCGGCGCGCTCAGCTTTCGCGGCGTCGTTCAGGTCGAACTTATCGAGCTTCTTGCCGTCGAGATGGGTGAGGCGGGCGGTGAACGGTTCCTTCGCGGCGGTCGCCATGTCGGCGCCCACGGTCCAGTATTCCTCGGCCTTGAATTTCTCGATTTCCAGTTCCCGGTCGCAGATCATGCGAAGGGCGACGGACTGCACACGGCCCGCCGACTTGCTGCCCGGTAGCTTGCGCCACAAGACCGGCGAAAGGGTGAAGCCGACAAGGTAGTCCAGCGCGCGGCGCGCCAGATACGCGTCGATCAGCTCGCGATCCAGCTCGCGCGGATGCTCCATGGCTTCCAGCACGGCTTTCTTGGTGATGGCATTAAAGGTCACGCGCTTGACCGGTTGACCGTTTAGCGCCTTGCTGCGGTTCAGCTCTTCCAGCACGTGCCAAGAGATCGCCTCACCCTCGCGGTCAGGGTCGGTCGCGAGGATCAGGCCCTTCGCACCCTTTAAAGCGGTGACGATTTCTTTGAGATGCTTTTGTGACGAGGCATCGACTTCCCAATCCATTGCGAAGTCTTCGTCGGGGCGGACGGACCCGTCCTTCGGTGGCAAGTCGCGGATATGGCCATAGGAGGCGAGCACCTTAAAGTCGGTGCCGAGATACTTATTGATGGTCTTCGCCTTGGCCGGCGACTCAACGATAACGACCTGCATCGGACGACCTATCGGTTACCCACATCCACGCCGAAATGGGGAGCGGTGAACCCGCTTTTTGCATACCCCACGGCGTGTAAATTCTGGCTGATAGCTCGGAAAAGTTAAAAAATTCAAACCGTTCCGACTAACGCCACCCGATTACCTGGTAATCGCTCCAGCCGTCCCGCAAGTTCCAGTTCCATCAAAACGGTGGCGACGACGGCGGCGGACACTTGGCATTGGCGCACAAGTTCGTCAACGGCGGCAGGGGCTGCGCCTAAGGCGCTCTCGATTTGAAGGCGAATATCGCCCTCGTCAATTTGTGATTTATTTTCAGCGACTTGGTGGCGCGGCTCAGGGCCTGTGGATTTTTTTGAGTCCGGCCCTCGTTTAAGGGGTAATTGTTCAATAATATCATCTTTAGATTGTACCAAAACGGCCCCATCCCGAATCAAGCTGTTCGGACCATGGGCGCGGGGGTCGAGGGGTGACCCGGGCACAGCGAACACATCCCGGCCCTGGTCCGCTGCCAAGCGTGCGGTAATGAGCGAACCGGAGCGGAGCGTCGCTTCGACAACCACCACCCCGATGCTGGCGCCGGAGATGATCCGGTTGCGGCGGGGGAAAAGCGGGGCTTGAGGCTCGGTGCCGGGCGGCATCTCGGAAACAACCGCACCTATCTCTGCGATGCGGGCATGAAGCTTCGCATGCTCCGGCGGATAGATAACGTCTGTGCCTCCCGCGACGACGGCCACGGTTCGCCCGCCGCCGACCGTTAAGGCGCCCTCATGGGCCGCACCGTCCACACCGCGCGCCAAACCGGAAAGCACCACAAGCCCTTCAGCCGCGAGATCGGCGGCCAGGATGCGGGCCATCTTGCGGCCGTTCACCGTTGCATTGCGCGCGCCGACGATGGCGATCATTGGTTCGGCGAGGACGTCGGTCTGGCCTTTGACGACGAGGAGGGGCGGCGCGTCCTCGATCGCCTTCAAGGCGTCGGGAAAGTGCGGGTGCCCCCAAGTAACGTAAGTTAGTCCCAGTCGGTGCGCGGTTTGAAACTCCCGCTCGGCATCCGCCGCCGGCAATAATTTTAAAGGACGCCCGCCGCTGCGTACGAATTCAGGCAGGCGCTCGACGGCTTCGGTGGCTGTGGTGAAGCGTTCGAGAAGATGACGGAAGGTTTTGGTGCCGACCCCTTCGCTGCGCGCCAGCCTGATCCAGGACAGAAGTTCCTGATGCGCGCGGTCGGCCATGGCTCACTTTTTCGCGCCGATGCGCGGTTCTTCTCCCTTGAGGAGCCGCTGAAGATTGGATGCGTGGCGGATCCAACCCAAAATCCCCAAGGCCGCGAATTCGATAGCTTCGTTCGGATAACCGAAGAAGTACGCATAGACCGGCGCGAGTGCGAGCGCGACCAAAGCCGAGAGCGATGAGATTCGTGAAAGGGCCGCAACGATGATCCAAGTCGCACACGCCATAATGCCGATCACAGGCGCTGCGGCGATCAGCACACCGAAGGTTGTGGCGACGCCCTTCCCCCCCTTGAACTTCAGCCAAACGGGAAAATTGTGACCGAGGATTGCGCCAAATCCGCCAAGCAGCGGAACAAGTGGATCGTCGGTAAGCAGCTTGAGCGCGACTACGACGATCGCGCCTTTGCCGCCGTCGAGCAGGAGCGTCGCGGCGGCCAAACCCTTGCGGCCCGTGCGCAGAACGTTGGTCGCGCCGATATTGCCGGAGCCGATGCTGCGGATATCGCCGAGCCCGGCGAGTCTCGTGAGCACGAGCCCGAAAGGAATTGAACCCGCGAGATAGCCGCCGGCGAGAGCGGCTATATAGAGCAGGAGAGGGAAGCCCGCGGACATCAGGCCTTGGCCGCCGCGCGACGGGCCGGCGCTGGCGCAGCCCCCAGCACGTCATGCACGGCGCGTCCGTCGATGACGGTACGCAGGACGCGGCCTTGCACGGGGCGTCCGTCGAACGGCGAATTCTTGGACTTCGATTTGAACGCGTCCGCGATCACTTTCCAGCTTTCGTCGGGATTGAAGATCACAAGGTCCGCCTTTTGGCCGCGCGCGAGGCGCCCGGCTTTCAGCCCCAGCAATTTTGCCGGCGCGGAGGTCAGCCGCCGCATGACCTCGATCAGCGGCATCTCGCCATTGTGGAAGAGATCGAGCGATACGGCGAGCAGTGTCTCAAGCCCGCTGCCGCCGAACGCGGCCTGCGGGAAGGGGAGGCGCTTGCTGTCCTGGTCGTGCGGCGCGTGGTCGCTGGCGATCGCGTCGATAACGCCCGATTTCAGGCCTTCAACGATCGCCTGGCGGTCCTTCTCATCGCGCAGCGGCGGCGAGAGTTTCGCGAAGGTGCGGTAATCTCGGACCGCCAGTTCGTTCAGCGAGAAATAAAACGGCGCCGTGTCGCAGGTAACGTTGAGGCCCTGTTTCTTGGCGCGGGCGATAATCTCGACACTATCGGCCGTGGAGATGTGCGCTGCATGATAGCGCCCGCCCGTCATGGCGGTGAGGCGGATGTCGCGCTCGAGCATGATGATCTCGGCTTCACGCGGAATGCCTGAAAGGCCCATGCGCGTCGCGATCTCACCGGCATTCATAACGCCGCCGGCGAGCGTCGGCTCTTCCGGATGCTGAACGATCATCAGGCCGAAGGTTGCCGCGTACTGCAGCGCGCGGCGCATCACCTGCGCATCGGCGACGGCCCGGGTTGCATCGGTGAACGCGAGCGCCCCGGCTTTGGACAAAAGGCCCATCTCGGCCAGTTCTTTGCCTTGCAGCCCTTTGGTGACGGCGCCGTAGCAATAGACCTTGGTCAAGGCGAGCTGACGGGCGCGGCGGGCGACAAACTCCAGCGTTGGCTCGTCATCGACCACAGGATTCGTATTGGGCAGACACACCATCGTGGTGACGCCGCCTGCGACGGCGGCTTCACCGGCGCTCTTCAGGCTTTCTTTGTGTTCTTCACCAGGTTCGCGCAGCTGAACGCGCATGTCCACAAGGCCGGGCGCGAGGCACATGCCTTCGCAGTCCACGACCTGCGTGCCGTCCGGCGTTTTGCCGTCGAGCACCTTTGGGCCGACGTCGAGGATCTCCTGGCCGCTGGTCAAAACCTCGCCCGGTCCGTCAAAGCCCGATGCGGGATCGACGACGCGGGCGTTGATGTAAGCGATGCGGCCAGGCTTCGCGACACTCATGATGCCGCCTTCCGCGCTTGGACGTCCCGGTTGTTCAAGGCGAGGATTTCGAGAACGGCCATGCGCACAGCGACCCCCAGTTCGACCTGCTCGCGGATGACGCTGCGTTCGAAATCGTCGGCGACATCCGAATCGATTTCAGTGCCGCGGTTCATAGGACCGGGATGCATGATGAGCGCGTCCGGCTTGGCTTGCGCGAGTTTTGCTCGATCCAGGCCGAAGAAGTGAAAGTATTCGCGCACCGAGGGAATGAAGCTGCCGCGCATGCGCTCGTTCTGCACGCGCAGCATCATAACGATATCCACGTCCTTGAGGCCGGCGTGCATGTCGGTGAAGACCTCGACGCCCATCCGGTCCACCTGACTGGGGATGAGCGTGCGCGGTGCGATAATGCGCACGCGCGCGCCCATGGTGAGCAGGAGAAGGAAATTGGACCGTGCGACGCGGCTATGGAGAACATCGCCGCAAATCGCCACCAGGAGGCCGTTCAGCTTGCCCTTGCGCCGGCGGATCGTGAGCGCGTCGAGCAGAGCCTGCGTCGGATGCTCATGGCTGCCGTCGCCGCCGTTGACCACGCCGCAATTAACCTTGTCAGCCAGCAACTTTACTGCGCCGGAATCGGGATGGCGCACGACCAGGACATCCGGGTGCATCGCATTCAGCGTCACCGCGGTATCGATCAGGGTCTCGCCCTTGGCGACCGAGCTCGATTCCACCTGCATGTTAATCACGTTCGCGCTCAGCCGTTTGGCGGCGAGTTCGAACGACGTGCGCGTGCGGGTCGAGTTCTCGAAGAACAGGTTAACGATGGTCCGGCCCTGGAGCGCGTCCGACATCTTTTCCGGCGCGCGGTTTAGCGCGACGTAATAGTCCGAACGGTCCAGTAAATTATTGATTTCAGCCGGGGAAAGCCCCTCGATGCCGAGGAGGTGACGATGCGGAAATACGGGATTGAGCATAAGCCCGGACTATAGGCAGCAGCCCGCTCCGAGGCAACCCCTACGCCTGATGGCGCATCGCATCGAGCGCGCCCTGCAGGATGTAGGCGGCGGCGGTTTTGTCCACCAATTCGGCACGGCGTTTCCGGGACAGGTCGGCCTCGTCCGTCAGCATACGTTCAACGGCGCTGGACGAAAGCCGTTCGTCCCAAAAGGCGACAGGGAGATCCATGCGCTTGAGGACCTCGCTTACGAAGGAACGGGTGGCCTGAGCCCTGGCGCCTTCGGTTCCATCCATCTGAATGGGCAGCCCAACGACCAGCGCCCCGACATTCCGGTTTTGGATCACTTCGGCAAGTTCGGTCCAATCTTGGGTGAACTTGCGCCGGCTGATCGTCTTAAGGGGCGAGGCGATCATATAGCCGACGTCCGAGAGGGCGAGGCCAATGGTTTTAGTCCCTAGATCGAGGCCCAAAATCGTTTGATTTCGGGCCATTTGCGCCTTCAATGCGCTGGGCTTGCAGATCGCCATATCGGGTGTTACGCACATTCCGCCGGCGGGACGCCGGGTTTTGACGAGATGTAACTGATGTCATTGGATAAAGCCACTGTGCGGCGCATCGCCACTCTGGCGCGCATCGAAGTGCAAGATGCCGAACTCGAAACCGTCGCCGAGCAGCTGTCGGGAATCCTCAATTGGATCGAACAGCTCAAAGAAGTCGACACCTCGAATGTTGCGCCGATGACCGGCGGCACTGATTTGAAACTGCAGTGGCGTAAGGACGTGGTTAACGACGGCGACAAGGCCGACAAAGTGCTCGCCAATGCGCCCGAAGGCCACGATGGCTTTTTCGGCGTGCCGAAGGTTGTTGAATAGAGGCCGCGCGTGACTGAACTCACATCCCTGACCATTGCCGCCGCGCGCGAAAAGCTCGCGAAGAAAGAATTCACCGCGCTGGAACTAGCGGAAGCACACCTTGCCGCCATGGAGCGCGCCAAGGACTTGAACGCGTTCATTACCACGACGGGTGATATCGCCCGCGAGCGTGCGCGCGAGTCCGACAAGCGTTTGGCCGCCGGACAGGGCGGTGCGCTCGAAGGCATTCCGCTCGGGATTAAGGATTTGTTCTGCACCGAAGGCGTGCTGACGACCGCGGCCTCTCACATCCTCGACGGTTTCACGCCGCCCTATGAAAGCACCGTCACGCAAAAGCTGCGTGACGCCGGATCCGTGATGTTGGGTAAGCTCAATCTCGACGAATTCGCGATGGGGTCGGCTAATATCACCAGCTACTACGGCCCGGTGAAAAACCCTTGGAAAGCTAAGGGCCGCAATGTCGAGCTCGTGCCCGGCGGTTCGTCGGGGGGATCGGCGGCGTCCGTGTCCGCGCATCTCGTCATGGGCGCGACCGGGACCGACACCGGTGGTTCCATCCGTCAGCCCGCGGCGTTTTGCGGCATTGTCGGCGTCAAGCCGACCTACGGCCGCTGCTCGCGTTGGGGCACGGTCGCGTTTGCTAGTTCGCTTGATCAGGCTGGTCCGATGACGCGCACCGTCCGCGACGCGGCGATCATGCTCCGCGCGATGTCTGGATACGATCCGAAGGATTCGACGTCCGCACAGCTGGACGTGCCGGATTTTGAAGCCGCGCTCGGTAAGGGCGTGAAGGGCCTGCGCATTGGCATTCCCAAGGAATACCGCCCGTCCGGTCTTAGCCCCGAACTCGCTGCGTTGTGGGACAAGGGCGTGGAGTGGCTGAAAGCTGCCGGCGCCACGCCGGTAGAGATCAGCTTGCCGCACACGAAGTCGGCTCTGCCCACCTACTATATTGTGGCGCCCGCGGAGGCGTCCTCGAACCTCGCCCGCTATGACGGCGTCCGCTTCGGCCTGCGTGTTCCCGGCAAATCACTAGACGATATGTACGGTAAGACGCGCGCCGCCGGTTTCGGCGCGGAAGTGCGCCGCCGCATCATGATCGGCACGTATGTGCTCTCGGCTGGCTACTATGACGCTTATTATCTCAAGGCCCAGAAGGTCCGCGCTTTGATCAACCAGGACTTCACGGACGCGTTCGAGAAAGTCGATGCGATCTTGACACCCACCGCGCCGACGCCGGCCTTCGGGATCGGCGAGAAGTCGGACGATCCGATCGCGATGTACCTCAATGACGTGTTCACCGTGCCGGCTTCGCTGGCCGGTATTCCCGGCGCGTCCGTGCCGGCGGGTCTCAGCTCTGACGGTCTGCCGCTCGGCTTGCAGGTGCTCACGCGCCGTTGGGATGAGGAAACGCTGTTCCGTGTCTGCCAGGTGCTCGAAGACGCCGCGCAGTTTCCCCTGTTGCCGGCCGTATAGAGGGCGTCATGGGTTACATCATCAAAGGCGAGAAGCACGATTGGGAAGTGGTCATTGGACTCGAGGTCCATGCCCAGGTGATTTCCAAGGCGAAGCTGTTTTCAGGCGCTTCCGTTGATTTCGGCGGCGGGCCGAACACGCAAGTATCGTTCGTCGATGCCGGACTTCCCGGCATGCTGCCGGTTCTGAACGAGCATTGCGTCGAGCAGGCCGTGAAAAGTGGTCTTGGACTGAAGGCTAAGATCAATCGCCGCAGTGTTTTCGCGCGTAAGAACTATTTCTACGCCGACATGCCGCAGGGATATCAGATCAGCCAGTACGATCAGCCGATCGTCGGCGAGGGCACGATTGTGCTCGATATGCCCGACGGCACGGCCCGCGAGATCGGGATCGAGCGCTTGCACCTGGAGCAGGACGCCGGCAAATCGATCCACGATCTGCACCCGCAGAAGACTTACATCGACTTGAACCGCTCCGGCATTGCGCTGATGGAGATCGTTTCCAAGCCGGACCTGCGTACGCCGGAAGAAGCCGGCCTCTATCTCAAGAAGCTGCGGGCGATCCTGCGCTACCTCGGCACCTGCGACGGCAACATGGAGGAAGGTTCCATGCGCTGTGATGCAAACGTCTCTGTCCGTCCGGTCGGGTCCACCGAACTGCGCACGCGCTGCGAGATCAAGAACGTGAATTCCGTCCGCTTCGTGATGCAGGCGATCGAGCACGAAGCGCGCCGTCACGTCGACGTATACGAAAGCGGCGGCACGATCGATCAGGAAACGCGTCTCTACGATTCCAATAAGAACGAAACGCGGCCCATGCGCTCTAAGGAATTCGCGCACGATTACCGCTATTTCCCCGATCCCGATTTGCTTCCCGTCGAATTCGACGAAGCGTTCGTCGAAAGAATCAGAGCGTCGCTGCCGGAACTCCCCGACGACAAACAGGCGCGGTTCATAAAGGATTTTGGTCTGACCGCTTACGATGCCGGCGTGCTCGTCGCGGAAAAGGAAAACGCGGACTATTTCGAGGAAGTCGCCAAAGGCGGTGATCCCAAGCTCGCGGCGAACTGGGTGATCACCAATCTTTTCGGTGTTTTGAACAAGCGCGGCGTAGGAATTAGCGAAAGCCCCGTTAGCGCGAAGGATCTCGGTCGTCTCATCGCCCTCATTTCCGACAACACGATTTCCAGCCGTATGGCCAAGGAAGTCTTCGATGCTATGGTGGACACGGGCAAGGCGCCTGATGCCATTGTCGAAGAGCGCGGAATGAAGCAGATCACCGACACCGGCGCGATCGACGCGGCGGTCGATAAGATCATCTCCGAGAATGCCGACAAGGTCGCCCAGTACAAGTCAGGTAAAGTCCAAATGTTGGGCTGGTTTGTCGGTCAGGTGATGAAGGCGACTCAGGGCAAAGCCAACCCGGCCATGTGTTCGGACGCGCTCAAGAAGAAGCTCGACGCTTGAGCGATCCGGCCGACCAGACGCCGCCGCGCCGCCTCAAGAGCGGAACGGTTTTCGTTCTTGGTCTGGGAGCATGCGCGGTCATCGGTTGGTTGCTTTATCAACCCTATCTTCCGAAGGCGTGGCTGCACGACTTCTCGGGTGAAATTGCCGTCCGGGCGGCGCCGGATCCGACGCCTCCTGAAGTTGAGGACACGCGTCAGGTCCAAAAGCGGGAAACGCCCTCGCATCCTTACATTTGCGCCACTGACTTCATTCACGTCCCCTGGGACCGCATGGTGGTCGTGACGTCGGCCGAGGATATCCTTTCGCATCCCCTGCTGGCGGACGCGGCATGGGGCGAACTCTCGCGCGATGATATTGCCGCGCAGATGAAGACTGACAAGCGCTATCAGCTCATCGTTCTGTTGAAGGATCGCGCGGTGGTGGACGCGCAACTCTTCTTCACCTTCTGGGGTGACCTCACGGCGATTGCGCGCCCCAGAGGATTCGGCCGTGCCGAGGCCGTGTTCACGGCCTACAGCAA
The DNA here is from genome assembly GCA_041906145.1 of Rhodospirillaceae bacterium. Lineage (GTDB taxonomy): Bacteria > Pseudomonadota > Alphaproteobacteria > Rhodospirillales > Rhodospirillaceae > SHVO01. Next base: position 649,199 of record JAYRJU010000002.1, read on the forward strand.
CGACGGAATATATTTCGTTCAACCGGCCACCGATGTTCCTGCCGGTGTGTGCAAGACGCCGTAGCTACTTGGGCGGTAGCTTGCCTTCGATCTCCATATAAACGCGGCCGATTGCAAGGTCCTGCTTGCCGCGCGTCTGCGGCACCGTCGCGAATGGCCCCCAGTTTACTTGTTTCGAGGCTTCGCACACCGGAGGCTTGCCCTCATTGGTGCACGGTAGGCCCAGCGCGTGCAGGCGTTTCCCTTCGGCGACGATATATTCCTGAATTTTGAGCGACGCATCGAGATCACGCTTCATTTCGGCCATGCTGTCGACGAAGCCGTGACCTGGGATATACCAGGACACGTCCATTGCCTTGGCCTTCTTGATCGTTTCAACCCATTCGCTCGGATACGAAGAGCGCTGCGAGGGGAAAATGTCGCGCGCGTAGATTTCGCCGAGGAACAGGACTTTTGTTTGTGGCAAGTAAACCGCGAGATCGCCGCCCGTATGGGCGCGGCCGAGGTTCAGGATCTGGAACTCTGTTTCGCCAACCCTGAGGATGCGCTTGTCCGCGACTGTTTCACTCGGCACGACGGCGCTTTTGGCGAGGACCTTTTGTGAAGCTGGCGAGGAGACGAAGATCGCATTCGGGAACGCGGCTTTGATCTCCGCATTGCCGCCGACGTGATCGATGTGATCCGAGGCGGTTACGACATACTTTAGCGGCAGCGGCGAAATTTTCTTGATCGCATCGACGAGGCGCTTGCCGTCCTGCGCGTCGCCCTGGCCGTCCATCAGAACGACTCCGTCCGTCGTCACGACGATCAGACTCACTGTTCCGATAACCGATCCGTCGGCATCCGGCGAATGCGTGTCCTCGTAGACGTAGATGTTGGGTTCGATTGCTTTCCAGCGCGGAAAGTCTTTCTCGGCGAGCCCGCGGTCCGCGATCAGACCGGACTTTGGAAACGCGGCGCCTTGCGCGACGCCTGCACTGAAAAGCGCGGCGGCCACCAAACCAAACAATTTCATGCAAACCTCCCCTGGTGATGCAAAGAGCTTAGAGAAGGCCCGCGCCGTCTCCAAGGCCGGCCGGCGGGCTGGTTCAACGCGCGGAATGAGCCGCTAACGCGCGGAATCGCCTAAGTTTTTAGGTTTTGCCGGTTGGGTTGACTTTCCCCCGCCCAAGCTTCATCTTCCGGCCCGCCTCGAGGCCTCTCGTAAGAGAAAAGCGCGTGATTTCAGCGCGCTGCCGGCCCAGGGGAGAGGTGGCCGAGTGGCTTAAGGCGCTGGTTTGCTAAACCAGTGTATTGGGAAACCGATACCGAGGGTTCGAATCCCTCCCTCTCCGCCAAGCGGCGTTTCAGAACGTGCCAGCGCGTTCAAACTTTCCTAAAAAGCCAACAAAACGGGCCATATTTGGCTTCCCGGCGTTTCTGTCCGTATCCTAGAATCCCATTTTATGTTGTGGGTAGCTAATAGGGTTTGGCGGACAAAATGCCGAAAACAGTCAATAAGCTCACCGATCTCAAAATCCGTAAACTGTCAGACGCGGGGCTCTACTCCGACGGGGGAGGCTTGTACCTGCAGGTGACGAGGAACGCGGCCAAATCTTGGATTTTCAAATTCAGCTTGCGCGGACGGTCGAGAGAAATGGGGTTAGGCTCCCTCTCGACTGTTTCACTTGCGGAGGCACGCGAACTTGCGCGCGCAGCAAAGCGCACCTGCTCAGAGGGTAAAGATCCGATTGAAGAACGCCAGCGCGCGCGCCAACACGAAGAAGTTGCCGCCGTTGGATTTATGGACTGCGCGCACAAGTATATCGCCTCGCACAGTGCAGCATGGCGCAATAAGAAGCATGCTGCTCAGTGGCTGTCGACGCTGGAAACGTACGTCGCACCGTACGTCGCCGGCGTGCCAGTGCAGAAAATCGACGTCGAAACTGTATTAAAGATTCTGGAGAAAATTTGGTCCTCGAAGCCCGAAACCGCGCGGCGGGTACGGGGGCGGATTGAAAACGTATTGGACTGGGCCAAAGTCCGAGGTTACCGCGAGGGTGAGAATCCTGCGCGCTGGAGGGGACATCTCGAGATGCTTTTGCCCGCTGTATCGAAAAGCCGCGCGGTGAAGCATCACTCCGCCTTGCCCTTTAAAGACATACCGCGGTTCATGAAGGAATTGCGCACGCGTGACGGCGCAGCCAGCAAGGCTCTTGAATTTCTTATTCTCACAGCCGCGCGCACTGGCGAAGTGTTAGGGGCTAAGACTTCGGAAATTTTTCTCGGCGAGCGGATGTGGGTCGTGCCTGCACATCGAATGAAGGCCGGAAAAGAGCATCGCGTGCCGTTAAGCGAAACAGCAGCGAAGCTGGCAGCACTTCAGATCGGGCAAGGTGATGGTTATGTTTTTCGCTCAGGCAACAGCTCTGATGCCTTAAGCAACATGGCCCTGTTGGCTGTCCTAAAAAGAATGGGGCACGGAAACATAACCGTGCATGGGTTCAGATCTACATTTCGTGACTGGGCGGCGGAATGCACTAATTACCCCCGTGAGGTTGTCGAAATGGCGTTAGCGCATACGATCGAAAATCGTGTAGAAGCGGCATATAGACGGGGTGACTTATACGAAAAGCGCGTCCAGCTGATGCGCGAATGGGAAGCATATTGTGGAACAGCGAATTCAAACGTCGTGCTGTTCGTGGGCGCGTGACGGCGGGAAGTCTAGTACTTCGCTTGGGTTCCAACGCGCCGGCACAGGCTGCAGCGGCGGCTGCTTGCTCTTCTTTGGTCTTGCGGGAAGGCGTATCGTTCGCTGCCGCTTGTGAAATCGTTACTGCATGGTTGGTTTACGCCAGGAGCGTTGTCGAACAGGCCCACGCTCCTGTGCCGCCGACGAAACGTGCCAGGCAGCTTTCTACTCTCGCGAAGCAGAGCAGGGATCTTGCCCAAAGCATCGCCGCGTTCGAAGATCATGTGCCCGTCGCATTTGACGTTGCTTTAGGCATCAAACAGGGCGCAGGCCTAGAACTATACCGCAGTGGCAGCGCGGAATTTCTCCAGGTCACACGGGAAAATTTGCAAAAGCTTAGTGCCGCGCTAGAGGCCTGCATTGCGGACGCATCCTCGCTTCAGACGCTACGAAGCCCTGCTGCCGATAAGCACGATCTCGCGAACGACCTCTCCGCGATATTCGTTTACCTGACGGCCGTCGCTCCAGCGCGACGCAATCAATCCGTAAAGCACGATCCTGGTAAACCATATGGGCCCTTTTGGGCATTCGCTGAGATCCTCTGGGTTGCGCTATTCGGGACCGTCTACGGCTTGGACAATGCTCTCAAGGAGAGAACAGCAGTTCCGTTTACGTGGCTGGACAGCCACTTAAGGACATATGGAGAAAATCTGCCGCGTCCGGGCTGATTTTCTCCATACCGAAATTTATCGCCAATTGAGTTGATGGGTAGGTATACGGGCTACGAAGAGGAACAGCCTGTGATGCCTAGCGAGTGCACTGCAACTTCTGAGACCAGCCTTCCGAATCTGGCTGTGACGATCGCCGCTGCATGCGAACTCGTATCTGTTAGCCGAACCACGATGTACCGAGAGATCGCGTCTGGACGCATTCGCGCCGTGAAAGCGCGCGGACGCACTTTGATCCTTGTTGATTCCTTGAAGGCTTGGCTGACGGCGCTTCCGTCTGCCGCAAATATTCGCGGCAAGACGGAAGAGCCTTAGTCATCACGAGCTCTGCGGGCGGGGGACCAACGCTGGCGCAGATCGACGTACGGGCTACCAGGGGGAGTGACCATAGCCCAAACCGCGGTCCGATAGGCGCGAGCGGGGTCACCGGCGGTTCGATTGCCGTCGAAAGTAGGCGCCAAGCTGATCGAAATCGACTTCTGATCAGCACCTGATGCGACGGGCGGCTCCGGGGAGCACTTGCACGCAGAAGGGACGGACCGTCCTCACCGCCGGTGGGGATGGTCGTCCTATACCTTCGCTCTGGGCTCACCTAAGAGCATTACCATCTTGATCGCAGTTAGTGAGTGACGGGAAAACTGCCTGTGGAACGCGAAGCATTTAAAAGCCTCCTCGGTGCTGCATTGATGGCATCGAACGAGCTTGCCGCCGTCTGTGGTGTCTCTCGCGTCACTGTGTGGAAGTGGCTTCACGGCCGGCTTCCTATTCCTGCCTACGCGGAAACTATTGTGAAGCAGCGACTCGCGCTTCTGAAGTTGGCCGCGATTAGCCGCAGGTAAGGACACCTCGGCACCATCTTCGCGGAGTAGCACGTGCGCGCGCGTCATGGGGTTAAGGAGAAAACAGGTGCGCCGAACGAAAGTGTGGTTTGCAGACAGCCAAACTTGGGACCGCCTGCGATGCGGAGCTCGGACTCGGGCTGGTGGGTGTTGCCGTGCGCAACCAGTTTTAGATGTCGTAACCAAGTCACCAAAAAACGGCCGTTGTAAGCTTCACGGAGGCCTCTCTACTGGGCCTCGGACCAAGGACGGATTGCAACGCACTCTGGAGGCGATGCGGATTGGTCGCCAGGCGCGACGCAAAATTACCTGTGACCCAGGCGGCGGACCACGTTAAGCGGATCATGCATCCGCCCAGTGCGAAGGAAAAAGCTTGAGTTCCGGAACTATCCGGCAGGGTCCCGATCACTACCCCCAGAACTACCCCTACCGCAGTCGCATCGATATCGACCGATGTACACCTTGACTGTGGGGCCAGGACGGATACAACGAAACGATCTGATCTACGGACGTCGGCAGTGCCGCCCTCCCTAGGACTGATGAGCTTTTAATCCCTTCTCGGGGTGGCCATCTGTTTTGGGAGGTACGTCCCAGTCATGGTCTCTCCGCTTCAGGAGCGCCATGATGCAAGGTTTTCCTCCTCATTTTTCCCCAACGAGGTGCTTATGAGCACCGCGCAGCGTCTTGTGATTGCCTTAGGCGGCCAGTGGCACGGGGGCTATGGGTACGTTCGGTGCGTGGCCCACGACGACGGCAGACCTTCCCTTCGCTTGCGCGATAGCGAATCCGGGATCCTACTCGTGCACTGTCACGCTGGGTGTGCTCCGGAGACCATCCTCGGTCGCCTGAGATCCCAGCACCTCTTTGACGGTCAGGACACGCCGGATGCCGCCGAGGAAGTCCGCAAGCGCAAAGCGGAGAAGGCCGCTCGGGATGCAAACACTGCGCGCTCGGTAAAGTATATTTGGTCCCGGTGCACGTCCGCGACTAACAGCGCGACCACACGCTATCTGCGTATCGGGCGCGGTATCACCCTCGAAATTCCGCCATCGATCCGTCATCACAGCAGCCTACGTCATCCGCACGACAACAAAAAATACCACTGCATGGTGGCCGGCGTGCAGGGCCCCGACCGCTTGATCCATGGGCTGCATCGCACATTCATCACCGCTGACGGCAAGAAAACCAGCCACGCGTATTCAAAGTTCGCACTCGGCGCGTTGTCTGGCGGAGCGGTGCGGCTCGCTGCGGCCGCGGAAACAATGGCCGTCGGCGAAGGCATCGAAACATGCCTCTCGTTTATGGAGTGGCATAAGATTCCGACATGGGCCGCACTGTCCACGTCTGGCCTGCGCTCGGTCGTTCTCCCCGACATTTGCCGCACCGTGCACATCGCCGTCGACAACGACGACAATGACGCCGGGGAAATCGCCGCCTACGCCGCGGCTGAGCGGTTTCAGAAGGAAGGCCGCGAGGTCGTGTTCGACTTCCCGCCCGAAGGTTTCAAAGACTGGAACGATTACCTGGTGGCCCATGCCGGATAGCGGAGACCTGTTTAACGCTCTTGAGCAATCAACGGCGCTCCGGTCCGTGCGCACCATGCGCCCGTATCAGGTGGAGGGGATCGACCGGCTGCGCGAGCTGCTGCGCGCGGGTGTAACTCGGATCCTGTTCTACCTTCCGACCGGCGCCGGGAAGACCGAGGTGGCCGGCGAAATCTTCAAGGGCGCTGTCGAGAAAGGCAAGCGCGCCCTGTTCGTGTGCCATCGCATTGAGCTGGTAAAGAACGCCTCGGAACGCTTCACGTCCCTGGGAATAGGTCACGGTATTATTCAGGGCGAGAACACCCGTTCAACGTGGCAGGGCATCCTCGTGTGCTCGATCCAGACACTATCCCGCCGCATGGTGGATGACGCGGACCTTATCATCGTTGACGAGGCCCACCGCTGCGCGGCCTCCCGCGATTATCTGAAGCTGTTCGCCCGCTTCAAGGACATCCCTATCATCGGCCTATCAGCGACGCCGTTCGCGAAGGGCCTGGCCAAAGAGCATGAAACCATCGGTGGCCCGCTGTTCCAGGACATGGTCATCGGCGCCACTATCCCCGACCTGATCCGGGACGGCTATCTGGTCGATTGCGACATCTACGGCCCGAGTGAGCCCGACCTGTCGAACGTCAAGGTGGTGGCGGGCGATTACCACAAGGAACAGCTCGGCGAGGCTGTCGACCAGCCCAAGTTGGTGGGCGATATTGTCTCGCACTGGCTGAAGCTCGGTGGCGGCGAGCAGACCATTTGCTTCGCGACGAACATCGCGCACTCCAAGCACATCACCGAAGAATTCCAGAAAGCCGGCGTCGCTGCCGCTCATATCGACGCCTATACCCCTGAATTCGAGCGCGTGCGCATCATCCGCGCCTTCCGCGCCGGCGACGTCACGGTGCTCTCGAACGTCGGTGTCCTATGCGAGGGCTTCGATTGCCCGGCGGCCGCAGTTATGATCCTGGCCCGCCCCACGAAAAGCCTGATCCTCTACATCCAGATGGCGGGCCGTGTGCTGCGCCCGGCGCCGGGGAAAGGCCGGGCCTTAATCCTAGACCACTCCGGAACGGCCAAGCGTCTGGGGTTCCCTACGGATGAACTGCCTCTGGAGCTCGATGACGGGAAGCCGAAGCTTACTCGCGGCAGCGCAGCACGTGAGCGGACGGCGCTCCCAAAAATCTGCGTGAAATGTTCATTCCTGAAACCGGCGAAGGTGCACGCGTGCCCGGCTTGTGGGTTCAAGCCTGAGCGCAAATGCGAGGTCGAGGTGGAACAGGGCGCCCTTACGAAAATGAGCCGCGGGAAGCCTTCCGTGCTCACGGCCCAGCAGAAAGCCGCCTTCTACGCTGAATTGAAGGGACTCGCGGAAGAGCGTGGCAAGCCGCACTCTTGGGTGCTAGCCAACTACCGCTCACGCACCAATGAATGGCCTGCGAACCGATACGTGCGGGCGGCGCCTCCGTCAGATGAGACCCGACGTTACGTAAAGCATCGGGAAATCAAATTCGCGCACGCCACCAAAAGAATTCGCAAAGCATAGAGCCGTCACCCAGCGGATTGGATGTCCGCCCTTCAAGTACATGGGAGCCGCGAAACAACGCCAATCTGCGCGAGTGCTGTTTATACCCGCAACCCTACCCCAACCCCCCTAGCACTCGGTTCCCCATACCAACTCCCGGGGGGAGGCGCCCTGTCCGAGGGCCTTCAGCATCGCTTCACCTTCTGCCGCCGCATGAGGGTCGCCGTGGCGCCTCATGGACTCGATATGTGCGTCGATAAAGCCTTCCAATCGTTCGGGGGTGAACGGCCCCCCATAGGCCTTCTCATAACTTTGCAAAATTAGCTGTAGGTCAGTCACGGCGTGCTCCCGATTGCTACTGGCCCATCGGAAAATTGGCTGGGAGCCGCGCCAAGCGGCCCGGAAAAGCCCAATCGTCGACACCAACCATTGTCGCTTATTGACGGTCAGCTTTAAAGCGACAATTATTTCAGTGTCGATATCCTCGGGGGTTAAGCATGAGGCAATTCCTTTTGTTGGCGCTTGGGGTCGCAGTTCCCGTTTTCGTCGCGAGAGGGGGCAGTTCATATATCTTCGCTGCCAGTGTTAGCGGCACCGGGGTTGTTTTCTGCCTTATCAATGCTGCTTTAATCACATTTTTTGTTCGCCGTCGGGCCCCGGAGGCATGGCAAGCGGGAGAGTGGGAAATGACTGCTGGCACGGGAGTCGTCCCCAGGTGGGTTTCGGAGCTCGGCTTAGTTGGTATTGGCCTCATCCCTGGTGGAATCTTCGTAGCCCTGCTGGTAGCGACCGAAGTGATCGCAAAATTATGACGTCGGTTTAGATAGCTGCCGTGTATGATGTCGCCGCCTCAACTGGGTCGACATTGGTCATTTTGATGCTTTAAAGCGGTGGGTCAATAAGCGTCGCTAAGCTTCCCTGCCCAGATGGGCGATATCCGGGAAGCGTTCGCATCTAATCTTCGTCGGCTTCGGCACGCGAGAGGATTGTCTCAAGAAGAGCTGGCAGACCTCGCCGGTGTGAATAGGTCGTATATGAGCAAACTTGAGCGGGCGGGAAGCTACGCCGGCCTCGAGATAATAGAGAAGATCGCTACTGTGCTTGACGTTCACCCGACAGAACTCCTGTTAGATCCACCGAAGCGGCGTCCGCCCAAGTGACGCACCTGCGGTGGCATCAGTGAAACGTGGGAGCGGACAGACTTTAGAATCGCGCGCCGCCTGCGTAGTCCGACACGTGGCCTGAGGGGCCTAACCAGCTCGGTACCACGCCGACTCGCTGATCCTAGTGGCTAGTGCCCAAAGAACCCCGCCGGAAATCCAGCCAAAAACTACGAGGAACGAAAATGGATGCTGGTAAAGCCAATCCATTATTTGATCGATCCCGACGTACGCAGTTCGGCTCACGCAAGAGTCAAAAAGTGACTTAGTAATGGGCAGGGTGCAAACATCACCTTGATACCAAAATCCGAGCTTCAACCAATGGAATGCGGCCAGGAGCAGGTAAAAAAACGGCGAAACAAAAAGAACCATCGCTGGAATAGCGATGCAAACGACGAGCATTACCTCCTTCCATTCTCCGCGGGCAGTCTTCATTCAGTTGCGCCTATTGAGTGGATCCAGCCTCCAGCGTTGGTCGGCGTAGGCTCTCTGCGGTTTCGTTTGCCGCCAAAGAAACCCCGGGATGTGCGTCGAGAAAAATCGACGAGCACCGACCCACTCAAAGATAGAGAGGTCAGTTACCCAAAACCACGACGGTTTAAATCGGAATGAGAGTGGACGCTCCTCGCAATGCCCTACGTGCTAGCTAGGCAGGAACGGAGGAGTCAGTAAGAGCACCCCGCCGAACTGCCAATGCCTTCGGGCTTTTATGCAGCGGTACGCCAGCGGGCTTCCAGTAAGAGGTATCCTCGGAATGAAAACATTCGTTGTTCCAGGCGTTTAACGTATCCGCCACCTAACCATAGGTACCTTAGCTTCAAAATATAATTGCTATCGCAGTGCAGTTAGGAAGCGCGCACCGCTAACATTATTCCGTGTTTACCGTGGCGTTAACCCGCACAGGTAGTTAACCTCTCAGGCATGACGCGGGGAGGGACCATGAAAATCGTCACCAGCATATTTGTTGCAACGGTGCTTTCTTCTGGGACCGGCGTTGCATTCGCAGCCAGTTCCTCATTCGGTGAGCTAGAGGTAGGAGGCTGGGTTGTCCAGGCTCTCCGAGACGACGCCACCAAAGCCTTTTCCTACTGCGCCGCCTTCCGTCAGCAAACCAACACTAAGTTTGTCTTCGCTATTGCTGGTGAAGGTTTCTCCGCAATTGCCTTCCAAGACGAAAGCTGGGGAGCGCCCGCAGGGTCCGACTTCCGTTCCTGAGGTGTTGGCGATGCGCGTCCCTCTTGGCCTCCTCGCATTAACGACGCTGCTACTCGCGCCTTCGTCCGTTTCCGCCTGGGGGCGCGATGGCCACCGGGCAGTCTGCCTCATTGCATGGGACGCGATCGATGATCCTAGTCGGCAGCAAATCAAGAATCTGCTCGATATAGAGACCCGGGAACAGTTTGCCGACGACTGCAATTGGGCAGATGACATTCGGCGTGATAGGGGGGAGACCGCCTCCTGGCACTTTATGGATGCCTCGCCGGGTAAGGACATTCATATGGGAAGGGACTGTCCTGCCAATAAATGTGTCGTTGGCCAAATTGAACGTACAACGGCTTTGCTTCGAGGGCCCGCTTCTAAGCAGGAGAAGGCCGAAGCCCTAAAGTTTCTGGCCCATTTCGTGGGCGACCTCCATCAACCGCTTCACATAGCCGTTGCGGGCGATCAGGGCGGAAACAATATCCGCGTCAGATTTCAGGGGAAGCTGACCAATCTCCACTCAGTCTGGGATTCCCGCATTCTTGAGGCGGGATCAATGGTGGGCGAGGATGGCGTGACGTCGATACTTCGGGACGCTGCAAAAGCTAAAGGGCCCAATCGACGTGCCTCCCAAGATCCGATGGTATGGGCACGCGAAACTCATCGCATCGCCTTGGCGCCGGCGACGGCCTACGTGGGAGCGCCAGCCGAGTTAGATTTGGACGACAACTACATTCGTCAAAACTATCCGGTGGCTATTCAGCAAATTAAGAGAGCCGGTATACGGCTCGGCCGTCTTCTAAGGGCTGTCCTGCCGCGTCAGGCGATAGTGTTCACGCCGTAAGTTCGGCACAAACCTTCCGGACCTGCGCAGGTAGCATGGTCAAATCCCTCGCTCGATAGCCCTCGACGAGTCCCACCTTATGCTCGGTCAGATTGAAGTGGAGCGCGGATGCGAGACGGAGGGGCAAGAGTACATAGTCCAATACATCCTGATTCGACTGGTCCATTCGAACCGCCAGGATCATGTCGACTGCCTGTTTGCCATTTGCAAGGATGCGCCAGCCTCGCGGTACGCTCTTTGAGTGCCTGTATCTGCAGATGACGATCGAGAGGGTAAATCGTCTTGCTATCACCACGCGGTCTGCCGAGGATGCCTCGACGTCAAGCTTACCTTGTCCGAGTGCCGCCAATATTTCGCTGCATATGCCTTCAAATAGACTCCGGTGATGTCTTTTTACCCTGACGTAATCTAGGTCTCGGACGCTCTCGCATCCGACCGCGGCCCAGGTTGCTCGCATACTTCCAAAGTGCGCCTGGCAGACGCTTGGACTTGGAAATGTTCCTAGACTATCGAGCAAGCCGATAGAGAGATATCCGTATTTGCGTAGGGTCTTGCGCAGTGGGGCCAGGATGTCTTCGTCGCCAAGCCTCTTCGCTCGTGCGGCACGCACAGCCTGAGCTTTTTCAAACGTTTTCCGGTCTACTATGGCGGGGATCGCGTTGGGGACCCTGAGCCACTGGCTGGGAGCGTTCTTAACTCGTTTTAGTTTGAGCTTCTCAGACGTGCGATTCCAAATGAGCGTTCCTGCATATTTTTCATTCGTCAGTATCTCTTTAATGTTCCCAACTTCGAATGCGACGCCGTTCTGACGGGCGATGCCCATCTCATTTAATTGGTCCACTATTTCTCGATGGCTACTGCCGGAAATGTATTGATCGTAGATCCACCGGATCCATTTCAATTCGTGCTTCGGCCCGTGCACCAGAATTACTCGATCAGATTGAAGGTTTTTCCGCTCGCCTGGTTTAAGGCGCATTTTGCGAGCACCCGATTTATCGAGTACCAACCGGCGGAAGCCATAACCCGGCGACGCTCCCAGCTTGAAGCCTTTTGCGCCAATGCGCATTTGCGCAGTCCAAACTTTCTCGGAGAGTTCGCGGCTGTACTCGCCGGCCATAGCGCGCTTTAGGCCTTTGAGTATCGCCGATAGCGGGCTGCCATCATTTACGAATGGCTCGGCGCAGTATTCGATTTTGACGCCGGCGCGTTTACAACGATGTTCGTAGTAGGCGCTTTCGTCAGTGTCCTGAAATCGCCCCCACCTACTCACATCATAGACGACGACGACGTCAAATTTTGCCGAACCGCTCTCCACCTCTTCGATGAGTTTCCTTAGACCTGGCCGCCCCGATAGTGTGAGGCCACTTTTTCCTTCGTCGCGATAGGTCGCGACTACTTCGAAACCACGTAACGCGGCATAAATCTGAATCGCGTTTTCTTGGTTCTCTATCGAGTATTGTTGATGTTCCGTAGACATACGCAGATACTGAGCCGCGCGTCCGGATACTGGATTTTCCATTTGCCGGTCCTTGTGCTGTGTGCCGGCGGACACCGAATTAAGGACATCTGATGCCCGTCTCGGATCTCGATATCTGGCGCTCAGCCAATGAGCTGATCAAGCAACATGGCGAAAAGGCCTGGACGGAGGCCGTCCTAAAATATTTCGAGATGAAGCGTGCCAAAGATCTCGAGGGCATCGCTGTCTGGCGACGTATCGCTCGAGCGATATCGTTCTTTACCAGTCCGCTTCCGCGGGGCGCCACTGCGCAGGGGGATGGCACCAAAACTGCCATCGAGAGAGAACATCTACTGAACTAACCGGGCTAACATTTTGATTCTAGTGTCCCCAATTTGCGTTCTTGGGGCGTTCCCCGACGCATAGAACGGGGGTAAATTCGTGGGTAGCCACGTCCCATTTACTGCACGTGCCTGAAAGAGGCTAATCTTCAGGCTTGCACCGGCGGATGCCATTTCCGCCATACCGCCTGTCATAGCCTGCGGCGACAGCCAGATAATGTTCCGCCTGCTTTTTTGATCGGGCCGTCAGCCTGGGTGGACAAGTGCGTCGCATCGGTGGATGAGAGAAGAGGTTCCTACACAAGGAAGAAAAAGCGAGTCATTACAATTGATGTTCTGGGCGCCGACCCATTGCAGGTCGGCACGCTCGTGGGCCGATCCCAGCCACTGGCAGCCATTTGAATGCCTTGCCGTTTTACGCCCCGCTACATTCTAGGAAGCGCCGATCGGAGTTATGTGGAGCGTGCGAGGCGCGAATAGGTGGGCTGGAGCGTGGCGGTCGTTGAGACTTTGGATGTGAAACAGTCTGGTTGCGAGGCGAGCCGACAAGCTTAAGCGCACTTGGGATATGGAGCGGGGTGGTTTCTTGATGTGCTTGTCCAAGCGCCTCGAAATCCCGATTGTAACATGGCGAGGAAAATTTCAGCCCTCCCTAAATAAATTCGGTTGTCCGAGCGAGGGCCGCCAGAGCATGCTCTAATATGAGGCGGATGCAGAGATTTGGGAGACGCTTATGGATGGCAAAATCATTCTGAAGGCTATGGCGTGTTGCGCCGCATTGACAATCGGGCCTAGCGTTAAGACCCACGCTTCGTCGGCAACAGCTCCCACAATCCAAAATCGTACGATTGCTTTCGCGATGACTTATCGGGCGTGGGCTGTGCAGCAGACGCCGGAGAAGTCGGAATGTCCCAATGGGCTCAATGACGGCAATCGAGAACAGTTCAAAATTCAGTTCCCTGACGATGGGTCTAAGCGCACTGAGATGGAGACCAGGTTGCGCCGCGAAGGCGACCAATGGTTTCCAGGGGCCGGTCCGGATGGTTTTGTGTTTCATGAAGCCGGTGGCAAGATAGCCAAAGGCCTGAATCTCGATGGCCGCGTCGATGCGGAAGACTTCACAAGTCCCGACGGTGTGAAGGGGGTCGACAATCAACTTCACCGCGCTATCGGGTGCATTGCGAACTACCGGGCGCCCGACGGCTCATTCTACATGTTTGAGCTCCAAGATCTCCGCGGATTGAATTTCAACCGTACATTGATTGAAGTCACCGAGGTCGACGACTTGGTCAACGACGCGGACGTTACGTTGAAGACCTATCGGGGACTGGACAGTTTGCTGACCGACGCCTCCGGCGCGATTTTCCCTGGCGGCACTCAGCGGATCGACGGACGCTTCGCGAAAGACTTTGAGCAAACCTTTAAGGGTAAAATTGTCGACGGCGTGCTGACGACCGAAGCAAAGGATTTGGTGTTGCCGTGGTCGGGCGTCTTCGACACGAATTCTATCCAAGTTTTGAGAGGCGCCAAATTCGAGCTCCGTATGAGCCAAAAAGAAGCGCACGGTGTAATCGGCGCCTACGTCGACATTGATGCTTTCCGCACTCATCTCAACACTACTTGGTCCACACATCACCAGAGCTACGGGCAAACATCTTCGCCTTCGCTTTCGCGCGCGATCCGCCGTCTGGCCGATGGCGTTCCCGACGCGAACACCGGCACGATGACCGGAATTTCGGCGGCGATCGATGTGCAATTCTCTCAAGTGTACATCATCCACCCGCCTAAACGGATTGCGCGCAGCGGTGACCGAGATGCACCCGATGCGGAAATTCCGGCGCTGGGAAGATAAGCGGTCTTCCAGACGGGTTGGCCGGCCGCCGCGCCATTACCCGATTTCAAAGGATACACTGTGCGGGTTCGCGGGGGTGAACGCGCGCCCGTGTCCGTCCGTACGCGACGCAACGCGAGCAAAAGTGCGCCCCTCCTCAAAATATCTCGTTTGATGGAACGGTGTCCGGCGCGCCAGCCTCACGAAGGTGCTCTGTTGGGAAATCGATGCGAGGGAACAAGTGATGGCGCAGGTTGGAAGATGTTACGTGGCGCGGGCGGCTCTTTCACTGGCATGCGCGGTGGGGGCGTTGCTCGCGATCGCAACGCACGTCGATGCGGCCGAAAAAGGTGGCCTCGATCAAACAGGTCCCTATGAAGCGGTGACGGGATGGTTCAAGCCGGGCGTCGATCGTTGGGCGCAGCCGCCCACAAGCATCCTGATCGACACGCCCAATCGCATCATTGTCACGACCGCGGACCAGCGTCGCGCCGCGCCCGTCAGCCCGATCCTGAGCGCCGACGGCAAGGTCCTGCCTGAGAAGTCGGATCTCTCGAAGCTTGACCGCGAGACCTTGCCCCACCTGCATCAAATCCTGGTCCTAAATGCGGACGGGAAGGTGATCGAGGATTGGGCGCAATGGAACGACCTCTTCGTGATGCCTCACAACGCGTTCATCAGTCCGTACGACCCGGAACGGCACATCTGGATCGCCGATCTGGGGCATCAGATCATCAAGCTGACCAACGACGGAAAAAAAGTCGTGATGAAGCTCGGCGAGAAGGGCGTACCGGGCTGGGATAAGACACACTTCAATATGCCGTCGGCGCTCGCGTTCCTGCCCGATGGCTCGTTTCTAGTCGCGGACGGCTATGTAAACGGGCGCGTTGCCAAGTTCGACAAGGACGGAAAATACATCTCGGAGTTCGGCTCGAAGGGCAACGGACCTGGGCAGTTCGATCTCGTACACTCCATTGCTATCGATGCCAAGGGGCGCATCTACGCCGCTGATCGGCGCAATCACCGCATTCAGGTCTTCGATGTTGACGGCAAGTTCATCGAAGAGTGGAAGAACGTCGGCAGCCCGACAAACCTGGTGATCACCAAGGATCAGCATCTGTGGATGTCAGACGCCGACTACGAGCGGCTGGCGAAGTTCGATCTGAACGGTACGTTGATCACCTATTGGGGTGCTATCGGTCCCAACCCAGGCGAGTTCGACAACCTCCACAACTTCGATGTCGACAGCGCCGGCAACTTGTTCGTCGTGGACGGCAACAACAACCGCGCGCAGAAGCTGGTTCCCAAGAAGGGCGGCGACGCCACGCGCATGATCGGTGAGAGGTTTTTCCTGCCCCGCAATCCAGGTTAGCGCCAGCGGTTGAGGAATTCTAAGGGGCCTATCAGACAAACTCGGTTGCACATGCTGGCCTTGGAATTAAGAATTTTGAACGCTCAAAATTCTGAGAACCACGGCGTTGCACAAGCGAGGACATCCGGTAAATAGGACTGGCGAGAGCGACACATCGGTTGTCGCCCCCGCGGCGGTAACGCTCGACTCGCTCGACCGCGCGATCCTCCAACTTATGCAAAAGGATGCGTCGCAAACATTAGGCGACATGGCGCGAATGCTCGGGATCTCGCAGGCGCAATGTTGGCGCAAAGTCGACCGGCTGCGTCAGACCGGAGTCATCCGGGGCACGGTCGCGCAGCTCGACAGGTATAGGCTGGGTCTATCCGTTGAGGCGTTCGTGCAAGTTGCGATCGCGATAAACGGTACCAATACACAAAAGCAATTCTGCGACAGCATGCGTGCGGTACCCGAGATCGTGGAGTGTTACATGATTTCGGGCGAGTACAACTTCTTGCTTCGTATTCTGGTGTGTGATCTTGCCGCTTATGGCCGCGTCATAGAACACAAAATCCTCTCGCAGCCCGGGATCGCGAAAGTATCGTCAGCTATCAGCACGTCGCGTTGCAAATATTCCACCGAGCTTCCTGTGGCGTTCCGCGATGTTGGCGCATGCAGAACGGAGGCGGCAGAGTGAGTAGAACGGAGTCCGTCAACGCGCCAATCCTTCTCCGGCGTCGACTGCCGAGCGCCGAAACCCTCGCGCTTTTTGAAGTCGCGTCACGCCATATGTCGTTCGCGGACGCGGCGCTTGAGCTGGGGATCAGCACGAAGAAACTTAACCAAAGACTGGATGTGCTTCAAAGGGATCTCAGCGCTGTCCTCTTCGCCGGTGATGGGTCGCCTATCGCTTTGACCGAAGTAGGTCGTATGTATTTCGGGCAACTGACCGAGATATTCGCCGACCTCCGGCGCGTTACCGGGGTGGTGCCGAAGCAGCGTGCCAAGGGGCGCATGTCGATCGCCGCAGGGCCAACATTGGGCGCCTTGTGGCTTATACCGCGCCTGAAACAGTTCGAGCGTCAGTGGCCGGATATCCATCTTTCCTTTGTGCCGGAATCGGATCACGGCAAGCCGGGCGGAGATTTGCAGCTCGTCTTATCCAAGACGCGCCCGAAAGATCGTGTGGTCCATCTCTCGGTAAGCATCGAGCTTTTTCCTGTCTGCAGTCCGTCCCTGGTCAGCAGCCGGCCGTTTAACACGATCGGCGACCTGCGCCGCTTTTCGCTTTTACACTGCGATAGGGGCGAGGAGTGGCGAAAGTGGCTGCGGGTCGCACAGGGCGATTCGCTCGATAGCTACGGCAACTTTAGGCTTCCGAACGCGTCGCTCGCGGTGCAAGCCGCACTACACGACCAAGGCATCGCTCTGGCCAGCCATATCACCGTCTCGCATCTATTGACTGCGGGCAAGCTCGTCGCGCCCTTCAAGCAGAGCGTTTTTTCCCCGTTTCAAATGTACATCACAAGCGGGGGCGAGTTGTCCCCAAAGGCTCTGCCGCGCACTTTCCTCGCGTGGGCGGCAGAGCAATTGAGAGAGGGCCGCAAGCATCCGGCCTTTAATTCCCGGGCGTAGTTTACGGCCGATCTGCGCGCGCTAGCACAGCGTGAAGCAGGACATTGAGGCCTGGCTCCATCATGGCTGCCGTCGCCAGCTCGTTATTGTTGTGCGTGATGCCGTCCTTGCAGGGCGTGAAGATCATCGCCGTGGGGAAGTGGCGCGCGAGGAAGTAGGCGTCGTGCCCGGCTTGACTCGGAAGATCCCAGCTGTTGTAGCCAAGGTTTCCGACGGCGTCGCGCACCGTCTTCACCATCTGTTTGTCGAAGATATCGCCGCCCCACGTCCAAGTGTTCAGCACTTTGGCCTGACAGCCCGTGCGTGTCGCGGCCCCGTCGATGGCGGCCATCATCTTGGCGCGCATCTCATCGGCGACGGCGGGGTCGTTGTGCCGCACGTCGCACACGGCTTCGGCCCAATCGGACAGGATGCCCGGCTTGTTGGGTGACGCGATCAGGCGCGCGGCGGTCGCTTTCCCGCTCGTCTTGGCATATTCCCAACCGATCTCATCCACGGCGGTCAGCAGGCGCGCGCCGGCCACGAGCGCATTGCGGCGCCGTTCCATCGGCCAGGGGCCGGTGTGAGCGGTTTCGCCGCGGTATTCGACGAGGACGCCGTGCGACTTGTAGCCGTGAGTGACGACGCCGACTTCGCGATTGTTGCGGTCGAGTTCGTCTCCTTGTTCGATATGGAGCTCGAAGTAGGCGTCGACCGCGCGTTTGCCGACCGGCGTCGCGCCGCGATAGCCGATGCTGTCTAAGGCCTCGCCGATGCTCACGCCGTCGTCGTCCTTGATGTTGAGCGCCCAGTCGAGATCGTGGTCGCCGACAAAG
Source organism: Rhodospirillaceae bacterium (assembly GCA_041906145.1). Classification (GTDB taxonomy): domain Bacteria; phylum Pseudomonadota; class Alphaproteobacteria; order Rhodospirillales; family Rhodospirillaceae; genus SHVO01. The sequence goes on from JAYRJU010000002.1 coordinate 667,130, forward strand.
CAGCCGGAGGCGACCATCGGGGGCGAGAAGCGGGCGCCTTCTTCGTTCGTCCAATCGACGACTTCGATGGGGCGGCGGGTCGTGATGTTGAGGTCGTTCAGGCGGCGCAGGACTTCAAGCCCGGCGAGGACTCCGACGATTCCGTCGAACCTGCCGCCGTTTTCCTGCGTATCGAGATGGCTGCCGATCAGAACGGGAGGCAGGTCCTCGGTGCCTTCCCGGCGCCCAAAGATATTGCCGATGCCGTCTACGGAAACTTTAAGGCCGCTTTCTTTGCACCATCTGACGAACAGATCACGCATGTCGCGGTCGGCTTCGGACAAAGCCAGGCGGCGTAGGCCGTTTTCTCGGCCGATACCGATCTGTGCGGACGCTTCCATGGTTGTGAGAAAGCGATCGAGGTTGGTGCGAAGATTGGAAGATTGAATCATGATGTCCTCACCGGCGGTTTTGACGCAGATCTCGTTAGAAAAACTGCGAAGTATTGTAGGGCTCGAAGCTCGCTCGGCCCACGCAATAATCTGATTACAATTGTGCCTTCTATGATGCTAGGGAGCGTTTCTCATCCGGACCACAGAAATTCTCAGTTGCAGCATGCGGAACGCAATTTCAAGGTACTACGTACGACTTTGGCATTCGCCCTGAGTCCCTCTGTTGAGTTCGAACTTTTTTTGCAACGCGCGCTTACAGCGCGTCGCCTGAGTCGCTCGTCGCGTTTGAACTCATTGTGCGGCAAATCCAGACGTTCACCTCACCCGCCTCAAGATAATCGAATGCGTTTCACGGGCGCATGGGCGTCGCGGCCTGACGCTCTGCGTCACGTTTTTGCATGTCGCGCCTGTAACGCCATGTGTCTCATGACACCTAACTAACCCTTTAGAATATTTATGAAAACCGCACGAGAATTTCTCATGGAGGGGTAAAATAAACTCGGTTGCTGGCCTCATATGTGAACTTCACACTCTTTTCATAATCGACAATCGGTGCAGGGCCCTGAGTTTTAGCGGATGAAGCAAAATTCTTTCTGTCGTTTTGTCGCGGGCCTTGCCCTCTCGGTGGCGCTCTCCTCCTGTTCCGGCGAGACGGCGAAACCGGTTGAATCCGCGCCTGTAGCGGCGCTTCCGGCCGGCCTTGAGAATGCTGGTACTTCGCCGCTGCGTCGGCTCATGAGCGTCGCGCAGTACGAAAACACCATCACCCACATTTTCGGTCAGGACGTCGCCGTCCAAGCTCAGTTCGCACCGATGCAACGCACCGACGGGTTGCTTGCGCTCGGTGCGGCGAAAGCGGGCGTGCCTTTCGGCGAGATGCAGAAGTTTCAACGCGCGGCCGCTCTCGTCGCCGCGCAAATCGTTGGCGACAAGAATCTCGATCTCGGACTGCCGTCGCGCCGCGATTCACTCATCCCCTGCAAGCCCGTTGCCGCACACAAGGCCGATCCCAAGTGCGCGGAGACCTTCCTGCGTAAGATCGGACGGCTCCTGTATCGCAAGGAAATATCTGACGCCAAACTCGCGGTCTTCGTGAGTGAGGCGGGAAAATCCGCCGATCATCTCGGCGATTTTTATGCGGGCCTGGCGACCGTTCTTGAGGGCATGCTGATCAGCCCCGAAGTGATCTTCATCCACGATCAGAGCGAACCCGATCCCGAGCGACCGGGACGGCTGCGCCTTGATGGCTATTCCTACGCATCGCGCCTTAGCTTCTTTCTATGGAATGCGGCCCCCGACGATGCCTTGCTGACGGCAGCAGAGAAGGGCGACTTCGATACGGAAAAAGGCCGCGCGCGCATCGTCGACACGATGCTTGCCAGTCCCCGCCTTGAAAAGGGCGTGCGGGCCTTCTTCGATGACATGTTGGGTTTCGATTCCTTCGGCAATCTGGCGAAGGACCCAGCGGAATATCCCGCGGAAACCGGCGCGACGCTCAGCGACGCGCGCGAACAGACGCTGCGCACGATTTACGATCACCTCGTGGTCCGCAATGAAGACTATCGAGACCTCTTCACCACGCGCCAGACGTTCATGTCGCCGGAACTCGGCGCGATCTATCGCGTTCCCACGCCGCAAGGCTGGGTCCGCTACGAATTTCCACAAGATAGCCCGCGTGTCGGCCTCCTGACCCAAGTCAGCTTTCTTGCGCTGCATGCGCACCCAAGCCGCAGCTCCGCGACGCGCCGCGGCAAAGCGCTCCGCGAATTGCTGCTCTGTCAGCCGGTCCCGCTGCCGCCGCCGAACGTGGATTTTTCGGCGGTCGAGGATCCGAAGGCGACATTTCGCACGGCGCGCGATCGCGTAGGCGCTCATCTCGAAAATCCCGTGTGCGCGGGGTGCCACCGCATCACCGATCCCATGGGCCTCGCGCTCGAGAATTTTGACGGTGCCGGCCAGTTCCGGGCGACCGAGAAGGGGGCGGCGATTGACGCCAGCGGCAATCTCGACGGCAAGGCGTTCCAGGATGTCACGGGCCTTGCAGAGGCGGTGCGCAATCACCCGGCGCTCGCGTCCTGCCTGGTCAAGCGCGTCTATAGCTACGGCGCCGGAACGGCGCTGAAGAATTCCGACAAACCCTTGGTCGACTTCTTCGCCGCCGAATTCGCGAGCCAACACTACAAATTTCCGAGCTTGCTGCGCTCGATCGTGCTCAGTCCGGCTTTCTACGATGTGACGGCCGCTATGGCGCCCGAGCAAAAATCGGCATCGCTGAATTAGGTGTGGGAGACAGACAGATGAACAATCTCAGTCGTCGTCGCGTCCTTCGCGGCGTCCTCAACGGCGCCGCCGTTGGCGTTGGCCTGCCACTTTTGAATCTGTTCCTGAATGGGAATGGCAATGCGCTGGCGAACGGCGAGCCCATGCCTGTGCGTTTCGGTACGTGGATTTGGGGCCTTGGAATGAATGACGCGATTTTCACGCCGAAGAAGACCGGCGCGAATTTCGATTTGCCCGAAGAGATCAAGTCGCTCGCGCCGATCCAGAAGCACATCAATCTGTTCACGCGCTTCAATACGTTCAAAGACAGTGCGCCTTTGATGTGTCACCACACCGGTTGGGTGATTTTGCGCACCGGGATGGCGCCCACGACGGCCAATGTCCGTCCGGGTGAAACCATCGATGTCACGGTCGCCAAGAAGATCGGCAACGCCACCCGGTTTCAGGCTTTAAGCGCGACGGCTACCGGCGATGTGCGAGATTCCTACAGCTACGAAAGCGCGAATTCGGTGAATGCGCCGGAGTATTCGCCGATCCGCTTTTACCAAAACCTCTTCGGTGCCGAGTATCAGGACCCGAACGCCGCCGAGTTTCGTCCCAATCCGCGCGCCATGGTCCGCAAGAGCGTGCTCACCAGCGTGCTCGATGAGACCAAGACGCTTCTGCACGAAGCCGGCGCCGAGGACCGGGCCCGGCTCGATCAATACTTCACCAGTCTGCGTGATCTTGAAAAGCAGTTTGACCTGCAGCTCACCAAGCCCCGTCCCTTGGCCTCATGCGGACGCGTGGATGCGTTCAGCGACGAGCCGACGGCGGGGCTCGATACCGTGCGCGTGGGGCAGCGCCATACCATGATGACCAAGCTCATGACGATGGCGGTCGCCTGCGATCAGACCCGCGTGTTCAATATGGCGTATGCGGGCGAGACCGCCGCGACGACCAAGGCCGGTTACGAGAAGCCGCACCATACCGCCACGCATGAAGAGCCCACGGACGCAAAGTTGGGCTATCAGATTGAGGTGTCCTGGTTCACGCGCCGGGCGATGGAGGCGTGGGCGGAATTTGTCGCCGCCATGGCGTCGGTGAAGGAAGGCGATGGGACGTTGCTCGACAATACGCTCGTCTATGCGATGTCGGATATTTCCTATGCAAAGATCCATTCGCTCGACAACATCCCGATGTTCACCGCCGGCACGGCCGGTGGACGCATCAAGACGGGGCTGCATGTGCAAGGCAACGGCGAGGCCGGCACGCGTCTCGGCTACACCTTGATGAAGGTCATGGGCCTCGATATCCCGTCGTGGGGCACGCTCAGCAACACGACGTCGAAGGAAATCGGGGAAATCCTGGTCTAGGAAAATGAAAATGCTTTCGGCCTTGCGTCTTTCAACTCTGATCGTGATCGCAGCTTGCGGCCTCAATGGCGCTGTCGCGGCGGAAAAGCGCATGACCGAAGACTATGTGGGCGTTGCGATGCCGCCCGGCTTCCACGTCGAACCCACCGAAATGGACGGCCCCGTTTTTGCGAACGGGCAGGGCAAGACCCTCTACGTGTGGCCATTCCGGCGCATGCGGAACGGTCTTACCGGCGATGCGAAGGGCAAGACCGCCTGCGGCGATAAGCCTTATACGGAAACCGCCGGTCTCATGAGCCCATATCCGCCCGGGCTTGAACTCCCCGACCTCGATACGCGGCCAGCGTGTACCGATATGTGGATTCCCGTTCTTGCGGAGCCGAATGATCAGCCTGTTGGCGACTGGAGCTTCATCACGCGCTCCAACGGAACAAAGCAGTGGGCCTACAACGAGCAGGCGCTCTATACCTCTAACTTCGATCGGCGTCCGGGCGATGTGCTTGGCGACACCTCGCGGCGTGGGGGCGGTGACTCGCCCGCTGCGCGCCGTCCCATCGGTCCACCGCCGAATGTACCGCCGGGGTTCTCCGTCATCACGCAAACCTCGGGCCGGCTTCTGACGACCAACGAAGGTTACTCGGTGTATTTCTCGGATCGTGATTCCGCCAAGGCGTCGCTTTGCAAAGGAGCATGTGCCGAGAAATGGGTCCCCATCCTCGCGCCGGACGTAGCCCAGCCCCAGGGTCAATGGACCATCATCGAGCGTACACCGGGTGTGAAGCAGTGGGTCTTCCGCGGCAAACCCGTGTACCGTCACGCGCTCGATACCTATCGCGGCAGCGTTGAAGGCGGCGATGAGCCCGGTTGGCACAATTTCTATACGCAAAAGGCGCCCGAACCGCCGCCCGGCTTCACCGTGCAGACCACGACCGTGGGTTACGTGCTCGCGGACAGCGGCGGCCGGTCTATCTATATCTACAATTGCGGCGACGATTCCTTCGATCAGCTCCGCTGCGATCATCCGGACACGACGCAAGCCTACCGTATGGCGATGTGCGGAGCGGGCGATCCCGCGCGCTGCCTCAAAACCTGGCCGATGATTCCCGCCGATCCGAACGCCAAAAGCGGCAGTCAGGTTTGGAGCGTTGTCGCGATTGACCCGAAGACCGGCAAGCGGGCGGCGGCGGATCAAGCGGATGCAATGCATGTATGGGCGTTTCGCGAACGTCCCGTCTACACCTTCGCGGGCGATAAGCAGCCGGGCGACGTCAACGGTGACGGACGCGGCGAATGGCGTGGCGGTCGCAACGGTTTCCGGGCTTTCATGCTGCGGGACGACTTCTTGGGCAACACGGATTAACACCGGGAGCGGGTCATGAAAAATGTGCTTTTAGATAGACTGGCATCTATTTCGGGCGTGCTGCGCGGCGGTTGCTTCGGCCTGGCGTTGGTCGCTACAAACAGCGCAAGCGCCTTTGCGAGTGATGCCGCGCCGGTTGTCCTGAAGGACAGGTCTTATGCTTACGCACTGTCCTTTTTGAACTACGCGCTCCTTTTCACGAAAGAAGCGACCGAGTGTCCTCAAGGCTTCAATGATGGGCCGCGTGAGCACTTCAAGGCGATGTTTCCGGACGGCACGAAACGCACGGTTGTCGATACGGCGCTGAAGCGCGAAGTCGATGGCTGGTTTCCGGGTGAGATTCCCGAGCCGTTTCCCTTTCGCGAAGCCGCCGGCCCTGTGGGCCTTGGCATGAATCTCGACGGAAAAGTCGACGCCAACGACTTCACGAGCCCTACCGGCGAGAAGGGCATCGACAATGAATTGTTCCGCGTGCTCGGCTGCATCGAAAGCTTCCGCGGTCCGGATGCCTACAACAATTTCTACGACACGAAGCACATCATCACTGATCGTTACAACCGTACCCTCGTAGAATTGACTGGACTGGACAGTCTCGAGGATGATGATGACGTGACGGTGACGCTCTATCGCGGCACCGACCGTCTCTTGAGCGACGCTGCCGGCAACACCATCGGCTTTAACGGCATCCCGGGTGGCTCGCAGCGGATCGATATGAAGTGGGGAAAGAAGTACATTCAAACCTTCAAGGGCAAGATCGTCGATCACGTGCTGACGACGCAGGCCGCCGACCTCGTGCTGCCCTGGAACACGTTCGGCGTGCCGACCGACATCCTGATGTACGACATGCGCATGAAACTTGATTTGTCCGCTGACGGCGCCGCCGGCGAGCTGGGAGGGTATCTCGACTACGACAGCTTTCACTGGCGCAACATGAAATCGGATTCGACGCACCATCAGAGTTACGGCCGTCTTGCCTCGCCGTCGGTTTATCGCGCGATGGCGCGCCTCGCCGATGGTGGAAAAGATCCGGAGACAGGAAAAAATCGTGGGATCTCGACGTCCCTGTTAGCAAAATTCACACAAGTCTTTATCGTGCGCGACGAGGAGAAGCCCGTTGCGCAGGGAACTCCCGCCAGGCGCCTTGTGCGCGGCGCTCAGCAATAGTCAAGCAAGGGCGGGGTTAGGGGTAACGTCTTAAGATCTCAAGAGTGCGATAAAAGGGAAGATGGTCCTGTGGGGCATCGCCAAACGGCGTGCGCCGCCGGATCCTAAATGTAGTAAGCAAAAGAGGGGAACTAATGACTAAGACCATTCCGACTATCACTTCCGCACGAGGCGGTTCACGTCTGAGAAGCCGCATCACGGCGTCCACATCCATGCTCGCCATTGTCCTCTCGTCCATGGCGGGCGGCGGCGCGTTCGCGCAGCAGACCGCCGCGGAGCCGGCCGAGGCTGAAGAGATCGTTGTGACCGGTACGCGTGTCGTACGCGATGGCTACGAAGCTCCGACGCCGACGACGGTCGTTGGTGCTGAAGCCCTCGAGCAGCAGGCCGCGCCGTCTCTTATCGAATACCTCAACACGGTCCCGACCTTCGCGGGGAATGTATCGCCAGCTAGCAGCACGAGAAGCAGCTCCGGAACACCCGGTACGGCTTCGGTGAACCTGCGCAATTTGGGAACGTCCAGAACTCTTGTTCTCGTAGATGGTCAGCGCTCCGTTGGTTCAAATCCGTCTGGGATCGTAGACGTCTCAACGGTCCCCGAGCAGCTCATTACGCGCGTCGATATCGTCACGGGCGGCGCTTCATCCGCGTATGGGTCTGATGCCGTCGCCGGTGTCGTGAACTTCGTTCTCGATAAGAATTTTACTGGGGTCAAAGGCGAAGTTGCCGGCGGGATCACGACCTATGGCGACGACGCGAATTGGAAGGTCGCGCTTACAGCCGGAACGCCATTTGCCAACGATCGTGGCCACTTCACGATCAGCGGCAACGCCAACGCCAATCGTGGCATTCTCCTCGCATATCGCGATTGGAATATGCGCGGTAACCAGATCATGACAAACCCCAATTATACCCCTACGAACGGGCAGCCGCAGCATCTCCAGCTTGAAAATGTCGGACCCGCCACGATGTCGAAGGGCGGCATCATCGTATCCGGTCCGCTTAAAGGGATCGCGTTCGGGGAAGGCGGCAGACCTTATCAATTTGCCTATGGCCCTGTGGTCTCCGGCGCGCTCATGCAAGGCGGCGAATGGCAGGCGCAGGACGTGCATATCGACTTGGGGGCCGCGCTCGAGCCGCGTCTTTCCCGACAGAACGTTTTCACGCGTCTTAGCTATCAGCTTAGCGACAATATCCAAGTGTTTGCGCAGTCGAGTTGGCAGCACCTTTCCAGTTTGAGCTACGCCTACGGAAATCTCTTTTTCGGTGGGCTGCCAACATCCACGAGCAATCCCTATCTTCCCGCCGAAGTCGCTGCGCAGGCTGCAGCTCTTGGCCTAACCCAGATCACATTGGGCCACAGTTATGCTGACATGGGACGAAACGGCCTCAAGGACTCGCGTCACACTGTGCGGCACGTGGTCGGCATTGATGGCTCGTTTGAGGCGGTCGACACCGACTGGACCTGGAATGCCTATTACCAAACCGGAACGTCGCGTAACTCCAATCGCGTAACTAATAGCCGCAATGCTGCGCGTTATGCCCTCGCCGTGGATTCGGTTCGCAATCCGACCACTGGAGCTATCGCGTGCAGAGTGAATGTGGATGCTGATCCAAATAACAATGCGCCGGACTGCGTGCCGTACAATCCCTTCGGCATCGGTGTGAATTCACAAGCAGCACTCAACTATGTGCTGGGTACGCCTTACAGGTATCAACGATTCACGCAAGACGTCTTCGCGGTTAGCATCAGTGGAGATCCATTTGAAACGTGGGCGGGCCCTGTTTCGATCGCCACCGGCGCCGAGCATCGCCGTGAAGAATCAACAGGTTTCGTCAGCGCGGATAACCTTACAAACCCGTGGTATGCGGGTAATTACCGACCGACACTCGGAAAATATAATGTGTCTGAAGCGTTCGTTGAGGCCGTTGTGCCGCTGGCCAGAGATGAAAGCTGGGCCCGGAGCCTGGATCTCAATGCCGCTGTCCGCGGCACGGATTACAGCACCTTCGGTTATGTCACGACCTGGAAATTGGGCCTCACGTATTCGCCCATCAGCGATCTGACCTTCCGCGCAACGCGCTCGAGAGATATTCGTGCTCCGAATATCGCGGACCTGTTTGCCGCTGGTAACACCACCACCAATAACGCTATTGATCCGAGAACGGGATTGTCGGTCCAGTACCGTTCGACCAACACAGGCAATGCCGCGCTGACGCCGGAAAAGGCCGATACCACGGGACTTGGGGTGGTCTTCCAGCCCACTTTCCTGGCTGGCTTCAGCGCGTCCGTCGACTATTGGAACATTGATCTCCAGGATTCGATCACGACCGTATCCGCGCAGCAAACCGTCGATCTTTGCTTCCAGGGCAACCAAGCTTTCTGCCAAGCGATCAATGGAGGCCGGCCGCTCGTTTCTACCGGTTCCGCCTTTGACAACCAGATATTCATTCAGCCGTTTAACCTCGCGCAACAGCTTGTAAGAGGTGTCGACTTTGAAGCTGGCTATCAAATGCCGCTCGCCGCGATTGCGGAAGATTGGGCCGGCGACCTGTCGATCCGTGCATTAGCGACACGCTATATCAAGAACCGCTCAAACAACACTTTGACGCCCCCGGTTGATACTGTCGGAAACAATGCGGCCGGCGGTCCGCCGAAGTGGCGGTGGTCCGCGTCGGTCGGTTACACTAACGATCCGATCAGCATCAACTTCCTTGCTCGCGGTGTGAGCGCCGGTAAGTACGACACGACGTTTATCGAGTGTACTTCCGGATGTCCGACCTCGATTGTCGCTAATCAAACCATCAACAACAACAGCATCGCAGGCGCCACGTATTTTGACCTTGCGATGAGCTATAAGTTCCTGAAGGCCGACGACGATTCCACGGAGGCGGAAGCGTTCCTGAACATCCGTAATTTGATGAACTCTGATCCGGTGGTCATCGGCTACATCGGCAACTTCGCCGCGGACGTGACCGTGTCAAATCCGCTGAACTACGACCAGAACGGCCGCGTGTTCCGTGCTGGTATCCGCTTCAAGATGTAAGCTGACGTCTGACAGCTTTTCTATGCGGCGGGGCGGCATGCTTGGCGTGCCGCCCCGGAAAGTTTTTGTTACGCGCGCTTGGTGCGGATGGGACACCCGGCGTATATTTTCACGGTTATATGGGGGGAGAGCGCCGGATGTCGGTCAACAACGAGATACGCCCGCGAAATAACTATCTTGCGGTCGTCGCGATTGCGTCGGGGTTTATATTCCTCGCCATGTGGTATCTGACCCCCGGCGTACTTGAAAAGCCTCTGTGGCCGGGCGCGGCTCTCACCGTCGCTTTTCTGCTCGGGACACTCTCGATCTTCATCCCGGTGCTTGTTGCGTGGTTCATCACCGCCGCAGACAAATCTGTGGGCGCCGATGAGACTTACGAAACGTCAGACCATTAATCAGTAGCGAGCACGCAGATGAACCATCCTACAGGTAACATCGCTATCGTACTGTTTTTCCTAGTGATCGCCGCGACACTAGCAATCACGTATTGGGCGCAGAAACGCAGCAAGTCGACCGCCGAGCTCTATGCCGCGGGGGGCAAGATCAAGCCATGGCAAAACGGTTGGGCCATCGCAGGCGATCTCTTGTCGGCTTCGACGTTCCTGGGCGGCGCCGGCATGTTTTTCTCAGCCGGATACGATTCCACGATCTATACCTTCGGCCCGCTCATTGGCTTCGTGATCATGCTCGCGTACATCGCGGGCCCCATGCGCCGTCTAGGCCGCTTCACGTTCGTTGACGCGGCCGCGACACGCCTGTCGCCGGTTCCTATCCGCATCGTGGGCGCGGTCAGCGCCTTGGCTGTCACTCTAATGTATTTGATCGGTCAGATGCTCGGCGCCGGCGGCTTGATCGAGATCCTGTTCGGAATACCGTACAATATTTCCGTGATCATCATCGGCGCGCTGATGGTGATCTATGTCGCTTTCGGCGGCATGCTGGCCACGACATGGGTGCAGCTCATCAAGGCATTCATCCTCACCGGTGGCATGATGTTCGTTTCCTTCCTATGCTTGGCGCAAACCGGCTTCAGTATGGATACCCTTTATGCCCGCGCCGGCGAGGTGCACGCCTTGGGCGCATCACTTTTCCTCCCCGGCGGCATGAAGCTATCTTCGATCGAGGCGACCTCGCTGCTTCTGGCGTTCGTTCTGGGTATTCCCGGCATGCCTCATATCCTGATGCGCTTCTTCACTGTGCCGGATGCTACGGCGGCTCGCCGTTCGCTGGTCATCGGGATGTCGGTGGTGGGCGTGGTCTACTACCTTGTGTTCTTCATCATTGCGCCGTCGGGCGTGGCCTTCCTGACTAACAATCCGGACTTTATGGCACCTGGCGGCGGCGTGCCCGGTGGTTCGAACATGGTGGCATTGCACTTGGCCCGTTATCTCGGCGGCGACGCGCTGCTTGGGATCATGGCTGCGGCCGCCTTCGCGACGATCCTCGCCGTGGTGGCCGGGCTCACCGTCGCCGCGGCGTCGTCGATTTCACACGATCTCTATTCAAAAGTGATCGCCCGCGACAACCCGTCTGAAAAGCGCGAGCGCATGATCTTTCGCGTGTCGAGCGTCGTGATTGGCACCATCGGTATAGCGCTTGGTATTGCCTTCGAGGGACAGAATATTCTCTTCCTTACCGGTCTCGTGTTCGCCATCGCGGCCAGCGCCTGTTTCCCGATCTTGGTGATGGCCATGTTCTGGTCGCGCCTCACGACGGCAGGGGCGGTTGCCGGTGGATTTACAGGTCTAATACTGTCGGTGGGGCTTATCATTGCGGGTCCGAGCGTTTGGGTGCAGATTCTGGGTCACACAGCGCCGATCTTTCCGCTCAGCCAGCCGACGATCGTGTCGGCGCCGTCGGCGTTTATCGTCATGATCGTGGTGTCTCTGTTGACACGCGAAACCGCCACGCTGGCCGCGCAGCGCGCAGCCTAGAGACCTGCGCCCAAGTGAAAGGCCACACACCCGGAAAGGTGTGTGGCCTTCTTCTCAACGCGGGCGCTACTGCGCGCCGGTCAGGAATTCGCTCAGGCAGCCACCGATGTCGGCGATGGCATAGCCGCCCTCCTGCACGGCGGCTGTGGGGAGCTTGAGTGCTTTCACGCCTTCACCCACCATCCGAAAGCCCTTTTCACTGACGCGCAGGACTCCAATGGGGTCATTGGCATGGCCATCGAACCCGAGCGCCAGAATGAGGGCCTCGGCGCGGAAGGTTTGGATGGCCGATGTCGCGGCCTTCATGGCGGTGGCGAGTGCCTCGTCTCCCGCTCCGGGTTGAAGCACGATATTGAGATTTGCCCCGACACCGTCGCCGATACCGCGCTCATCTTCATACCCCGTGAAGAACGGATAATACGCATTTGGGTCCGCGTGGATCGACACGGTCATGACGTCGGAGCGCCCATAGAAGATCGCCTGGGTGCCGTCGCCGTGATGAGCGTCGACGTCCAGCACCACTACGCGGCGGTACTTGGTGCGTAGGCGTTCGGCGGCGATCGCTGAATTGTTCAGATAGCAGAAGCCGCTGGCCCGGTCCGAGCGGGCATGATGGCCCGACGGTCGGCACAACGCATAGGACAGCGTATCGCCCTCAAGGATCGCATCCGCCGCCGCGATGGCGGAGTGAGTGGACATAAGGCAGGACCGCCAGGTGTTCGGCCCGACGGGGACCGCCAGATCACCGAGATAGAAACCTGTGCGCGCGATCATATTCTGCGACCGGCATTCATCTCGCGCGGGAATTCCCGGTGTGGCGCTCCAATAAGGGAATGTATTGGGCAGGACCTCCGGCCCGGCATTGGGAATGGATTGCCACCTGTCGAACGCTGTTTCGAGGAAGGAGAGATAACCCTGCGTATGCACCTTTAGTAAAGGCCCCAACCCAAAGTCCGGCGGCGTTTCGACCGTGATCCGCTTCTCATCTAGCGCCTTCAGCAGCGCATCCGTGCGCGCGGGAAGGTCGGTTGGTTTTGTAATGCGTCCGGCCCGCATGAACTGCAGCGGATTATGCAGCTGTTGGTCGGCATGGAAAAAAGCGCGCATGAGCTATGGGTCCGTAACCACGTAAGAGTGTTAAGCTTTGAGATTGTCAGCGACGTAAGCAGCGAGCGCCAAATCCTCGAGCGCCGTTCCGACCGATTTGAAAAGCGTGATGTCGTTCGCCGCGGCGCGGCCGGCGTGCTTGCCGCGACACAGATCGAATAGGTCCGCCTTGATATCGCTCATCTGGATAACCCCATTTTTCAAGGGTTGCACGATATCGCCCGCTTCGTGACAGGCGCCGCCGCGGGTATCGACAAACACCGCCGCGCGGCGGATCGCGGTATCATCGGCCTCGCGCATCTGCGGCGTAAAACCGCCCACGAGATCGACATGGGCGCCGTCCTTCAGCCACTCGCCCTTCACCAGTGGCTCTTGCGCGAGCGTTGCCGAGCTGATGATGTCGGCACCGCGCACTGCCTCCTCAAGGTCGGTGGTCGCGGAGATCGATTTTTCGTCGTTGTAAAACGCGCGCAGGTGTTCAGCCATATTTGTGGCCATATCCGCCTCGCGATTCCAGATAGTGATGTCCGTGATCGGCCGCTCCGCGACGTGAGCTTTGACAAGATACGGCGCCAAGGAACCCGCGCCGATCATGGTGAGCTTTTTCGACTCCTTGCGCGAAAGAAAGCGTGACGCCAGGGCCGAGGCTGCAGCGGTGCGCCACGACGTGATGGCTGGCCCATCCAATGTTGCCTTTACTTCCCCGGTTGTGCCGGACAAAAGCAAATAAGTGCCCATGATCGTAGGCGCGGACCGTTTGGTGTTGTGCGGGAAAACCGATACGATCTTAATTCCGATATAAGCCGGGACGGCGCCAGCCGTGCTACCTTCGTGCCAGGCTGGCATCAATAGCAAAGTCGCCCGCTCGCCATCCGAACGCTCGATCGTGTGATGATGCCGGATCGGTGTGTTGATCTCGCTGCGGAAAGCGGCTTCCAAAACGTCCGCGACCTTGGACGGCGTCAATCCTGCCGCAATCTCCTTTGCGTTGATAGTTCTCATACTGGCCCCCACTTATCAAAATGACCGCCACGATATCCTACGGTCTTAAAAACGCGATTCTATACATGCGCCCGCCTGCGAAACATTCTCCAAAGTCGGCTGCATAATAAACAAGCAATTTGCCGTTTCGCCGCTCGGCCCGAAGGATCGTTTAGCGGCCGCCTCGCCCCGTACGGCGCTTGCCGGTCCTTTTCCGCGGTCTCTCATGATCGGCGACGCTTGGTTCGGGCTTCTTGGATGCCCCCGCCCCGGGAAGGGGGAAGGCGATCTCGACCTTAACTTCCTCGATCACCGCGTAGGTGTGTGTTTCCCGCACGCCCGGCAGGCGGGTCAGGGTCTCGCCCAGGAAACGCCGGTAAGAGTCCATATCGGCGACACGGGCTTTAATCAAATAATCGAACCCGCCGGCCACCATGTGGCACTCCATGATCTCGGTGCGTTTGCGAACGGCGTTCGCGAATTCCTCGAACACGGCCGGCGTGGTTCTATCTAAGACGATCTCCACGAACACCAGCATCGCGCTGCCAAGTTTAGCCGGATCCAAAACGGCTGTGTAACCGATGATGTATCCATTCTCCTGAAGTTGCCGCACGCGATGGAAGCACGCCGTCGGGCTCAAGTTCACGATCGCCGACAGTTCCGGGTTCGTCGCGCGGCCGTTTCGCTGAAGCGCATTCAGCAGTTTTAGGTCAATAGCGTCCAACACCATGATTAAGATTCTTCAGAAAAAGTCAGAAGATGTAGAATAATAATGGAATAATATAGCCATATAAAGACGTTAGTTCAGAGTTACTGGCAAAAAACGAAAGTACATTTAGGAAGGAAATACACATAATAAGCCGGTTCCGCTTGGATCGCGGGAACCATGAGAACCGGGGAGACAGGGATCCAATGGAGTGTCAGGCCTTCATGCGGAAGCGATTACTGCCGTTGAATCCACTGCGCGCCTTTGAGGCGACCGCGCGTTACCTGTCGATTTCTCGCGCCGCGAGCGAACTGAACGTGACCCCTGGGGCTGTCAGTCACCAGATCCGCGTCCTTGAGGATGAACTGAATGTGATGCTGTTTGAGCGCAGCCCCGGTCAACTGAAGTTGACCGCTCACGGACTCGCACTACAACCGTCGATCTCGGCGGCTTTTGATTCGATTGCTGAAGCATCCGCCTTCGTCTCGCGGCAGAAAACGGGCGGCGATCTTTCCCTCAATTGCGGCCAGGCCTTGGCGTCCTACTGGCTGCTCCCGCGCCTCAACAATTTTACGAAATTCTATCCCAGCATTCGTTTGAAACTAAGCGCTGTGGGCGATGACACCAGTGTCGCGCCGGACTCCAGCGATCTCACGATTTCCTTCGGCGATGGAAATTGGCCACAGTTCTACACGCGTCTATGGACGCATACTGTGCTGGTGCCTGTGTGTAGCCCGACCATCTTGAACGTGAATCCTCTGCGCGCGCCTCAGGACCTTGCAAATCACACCATCATTCACAGCGACGCGGGCGGTGAATGGCACCGGTGGCTCAGTGCGGCGCACATGCCCACCACAACGGGCAAGCGTCATTTCAATTTGTCCAACACCCATTTGGCCATCGAGGCTGCCATCCATGGCCACGGCATCGCCCTGTGTGAAGTGATGACCGTGGCAAGCCTTATTGAGGACGGTCGCCTTATGACCCCGTTCGCGCGGACCATTCCAAGTCAGTCGTCGTTTTACATCGTATGCAAAAACGAGCTTCGGAACAGCGCGCCTGTCCGTGCCTTCAGCCAATGGCTGGCTGGCGAGCTGACTGAAAAGTCACCCGCCGAGGATATTCCGGCCGTGCAGAAGGCACCCAAACGCGCGCGGCGCCAGTGAACCCCCGGCGATACAGCCGCTAGCAACGGCCGCCCCGCATGCGGGCGAGCCATGTGCCGAATTTTAGAAAGAAACCGCGTGAATATCGATATCGTTGAACAGCAGTTTTCGCCTTTGCGCTCATTGCACCGTGCCGATGAGACGGACGTCCTGTCGCGCCTGTTGCCGGGCGCCCGCTTTACGCCGAGCGAACAAGACGCGGTGAAAGCGTGCGCCGCCGTCCTGATGGGAGGCCTTCGGGATGCGGCATTGCGCGGTGACTTGCTCGAGCGGTTCCAGCACGAGTATCAGCTTTCGAGCCGGGAAGGCGTTGCATTGATGCGTCTCGCCGAAGCGCTGTTGCGCATTCCCGACAGCAGCACGGCCTATGCGTTGGTCCGCGATAATATTTCGGATAGTGACTGGGGCAGCCACCGCGGTCATTCGGCGTCTTCGCTCGTCAATGCCGCGACGTTTTCACTCGAGAAGTTCAGCAACATCCTGAACGCAGCTATAGACCAGCCGAACAGCCTGAGCGCCGCCATCGCCAGGATGGGCACCCCCGTAGCAAAGCATGTCCTTCAGCTGTCGTTGAGCCTGATGGGGCAGCGGTATGTCTTCGCCGAGACGATCGATGTCGCCGTGAGAAGGGCGGCGCGGTCCAACACCTACAGTCATTCCTTTGACATGCTTGGGGAATCCGCTCGCACCGCGGCCGATGCCCGACGTTACTTTGACTCGTACGCGGCGGCGATCGAGACCGTCGGCAAATGGCGCTCGCAAACGCCATTGCCGTCTACGATCTCGATCAAGCTCTCAGCTTTGCACCCCCGCTACGAGGTGAGTCAGGAGCGCCGCGTCGAAACGGAGCTGCTCAATCGGCTGATAGAGCTGCTTCGCCTTGCAAAGAATGTGCAGGTGCCGATTTGCGTCGATGCCGAGGAGGCCGATCGCCTGGAGCTGTCGCTGCGCCTGTTCAGGAAGTTGGCGAAAGATCCGGCTGCCGCCGGCTGGGAAGGCCTAGGGCTCGCCGTGCAAGGCTATCAAAAGCGTGCATCCGCCGTAATTGGGTGGCTTGAGGAACTGGGCGAGCAGGTCAATTCCCGCTTCGCGGTGCGCCTGGTCAAGGGCGCCTACTGGGACGCCGAGATCAAACGTTGCCAGGAACGCGGTCTCACCGACTACCCGGTGTTCACACGTAAGGCGGCGACCGACGTTTCGTATCTTTCGTGCGCCCGGCAGATGCTGCAGTCGGATCATATCTATCCAGCTTTCGCCACGCACAACGCACGCACCGTGGCGAGCATTGTTCAGCTGGCCGGCAAACGCCGCTCCTTCGAGTTCCAAAGGCTCCAAGGAATGGGCGATGGACTCTACGAAACGCTCTGGGAGACCGATCCCAGTTACAGCTGCCGCCTCTACGCGCCGGTCGGTCCGCAAAAGGAATTGCTGTCCTACCTTGTGCGCAGGCTGCTTGAAAACGGCGCGAACACGTCGTTCCTGAAACAAGCTATCGAGGGCAATGAGGCGGAAGCTCTTGCCGACCCCGTCGCGCAAGTTGAAAGCCTAAAGCTCACGCGGCATCCCGCAATTCCACTTCCTATTAATCTTTTCGGGCCTAAGCGGAGTAATTCTATGGGCGTTGACTTGTCCGATGTGCAGACGATTAGCGATCTGAACGTCGGGTTTGACCGTTATTGGCGTGCGGGTTGGAAAGCGCATTCGCTCGTGGCGGGCCGGCGCCGTGAAGGCGCCACCGTAGAGGTCAAAGATCCTGCTAACAACGCGCGCATTGTCGGTACCGCCGGTCTGGCATCCATGAACGACGTCGCTTCCGCGCTAGCTGAGGCGGAGCGCGGGTTTGGCGGTTGGTCCAATGTCGCCGTCGGCGAGCGCGCCCGCTGTCTCAACAAAATGGCCGACCTGATCGAGAAGAATCGGATCGAACTCATGGCGCTCTGCATCCGGGAAGCGGGCAAGACCATTCCCGATGCGCTGGCCGAGATCCGCGAGGCGGTGGATTTCTGCCGGTACTACGCAGCATGCGCCGAGAAGGAATTCCAGGCCATCAGCCTTCCCGGACCGACCGGCGAGCGGAATGAACTCTCGCTGGCGGGCCGCGGCCTGTTCGTCTGTATCAGTCCTTGGAATTTTCCGCTCGCGATTTTCACGGGGCAAGTTGCTGCCGCGGTGGTCGCCGGCAATTCCGTCATCGCGAAACCGGCGCCTCAAACGCCGCTCATCGCATTCCGTGCCGTGCAACTGTTCCACGAAGCAGGCGTGCCGGCGAATGTGCTGCAATTGCTGCTCGGAGGTGCCGACATTGGACGCCATCTTGTTGAAAGCCCGTTGACATCTGGCGTCGCTTTCACGGGGTCCACCGAAGCAGCACGCCATATCCAGACAAGTCTGATTTCCCGGCCCAATAGCGCCATAACGCCGTTTATCGCCGAAACTGGCGGCATCAACGTGATGATTGCAGATAGTTCGGCCTTGGCCGAGCAATTGGTGGCGGACGTGATCACGTCCGGCTTCCAGAGTGCGGGGCAACGCTGCTCTGCGCTACGTCTGCTCTATCTGCAGGAAGATACGGCGGATCATGTGATCGATATGTTGATCGGCGCCATGGACGAACTCACCATCGGCGATCCCGCGGATATAGCGACCGACGTCGGGCCGGTGATCGACGCCGCCGCGCGCGACCGGTTGTCCAATCACGTCAATACCGGAAAGTATCCCGTCATTCATAAGCGCAGCTTGGAGGAGCGCCACGCCGCGGGCACGTTCTTCGCGCCGCACCTGCTTCGCGTCGCGGAAACTGAACTCGACCGTGAAGTGTTTGGTCCCGTTGTTCATGTGAAACGCTGGAAGTCCGGTTCGCTTGAATCCGTATTCGACGACGTCAACCGCTCCGGCTACGGTTTGACCTTGGGTCTCCATTCGCGGATATCGGCCAACGTAGAGGTCGCGAAGCGCAAAGCGCGGGTTGGCAATCTTTACGTAAATCGGTCGATGATCGGCGCTGTCGTTGGGTCGCAGCCGTTTGGCGGTGAGGGGTTGTCCGGCACAGGTCCGAAGGCCGGCGGGCCGCGTTACCTTTCACGCTTCGCAACCGAACGAGCGTTGTCGGTGGATACCACCGCGGCGGGCGGCAATGCTGCGCTGATGGCCGGTTTCGACGACACGGCCGTTTGAGGAGTGACTGGTATATGTAAGGGAGGAGGGGTGGAAGAAATCGTGATCGATGTGCCCCCCGCGTTCGCAAAGAAAGCGACCATCGACGAGCGCCACTATAAGGAGCTGCGCGCGGAATCGACGAAGGATCCGCTCACCTTCTGGCGCGAAGCGGGCCGCCGGCTCGACTGGATCACGCCCTATTCCAAACTGAAGGATGTGTCCTTCGACGAGAAGGACCTGCACATCGGCTGGTATTACGACGGCACATTGAATGCGAGCTACAACTGCCTCGACCGTCACTTGGCGCAGCGCGGCAACAAGATCGCGATCATCTGGGAAGGCGACGATCCGAAAGAGTCCAAGAACATCACCTATAACGAGCTGCACGAAGCCGTGTGCCGCCTCGCAAACGTTCTGAAGGCGTAAAATGCGGGCGTTTTACTGAATGTTTGCGGGTATATTCCGCATTGTGGCGACGAAAGCGGTTAAAACATAAAGGGATATCCAATGGCTTTTGAAAGGCAGACGCTTGCTGAGGCGGGACAGCTACTGTCCCAGCATGGCAATTCTGCGCGTGCTGTGGCTGAGACTCATCTGCGGAGTTCCGAAAACGTCGGCGACGCGGGTAAAGTCGAATACTGGAGGTCAGTCGTACACACAATCGATCTGCTATCGAACCCACCTAAAGACTACTGCCCGCTTTGATGTCAGGTTCGTCACTGAGGAAGAATAAACATGATTGGTTCAGCGGTCCCGAAATATCTCCTTAAGCGCGCCCTTGCATTCGGTCTTAGCGTGTTTGCGCTTTTTATCCTTGCGGTGGCTCATGTGCATGCTGAGACAGTCGTAGATCAAGGAGTAGAGGATTACGTTCGGGAAGAACTGCCTCCCGGCTTCAATGTGAGCGTCAACGAATTAGAAGGTCCAGTCTTCATCGACGCCGCGGGCAAAACACTGTATTTTTGGCCAATCCGGAGTTTAAGAAACGGCGATACCGGTGATCGGAAAAACTCACCTTCAAACTGTACCGGCGCAGTCATCAAGGAGAGCTCGGGCCTTATGAGCCCCTATCCTGCGGGACTGCTCCTTCCGGATTTGTCGCACAGGAAAAGCTGCCAGGAGGTGTGGCCACCTGTGCTTGCTTCTGAAGATGCAGCAACCGTAGGAAAATGGTCCATTATCCCTAGGCAGGATGGCCGGAAGCAATGGGCCTATGACGGTTATCCACTCTATACGTCGGTCCTCGACAAGAGGCCTGGAGATGTACTCGGGGGGACGCGACGCCGCATCGGCAGTGGAGATGAACCCGCTGTCCGAATGCCAGCAGGTCCTCGCCCGAATGTACCTCCCGCCTTTGCGGTGCGACAGGTGGGAACGGGTCGGATGATCGTCAATCAAACAGGCTTTTCGGTCTATAGCTCGGACAAGGATGCGCCCAACAAGTCTAATTGTGTAGGACTGTGTCTGTCTAAATGGGCACCCCTTCTGGCGGGACGGGCTGCTCAGCCGCAGGGCGAATGGTCCGTATTCGAGCGCTCTCAAGGGGTACGTCAATGGGCGTTTCGTGGAAAACCTCTATATACTTTTAATGACGACCCCAAGGCGCGAAGCCTAATCGGCAGCGATGAGCCTGGCTGGCACAACGTGTATACCCAGCGTGCGCCCTCAGCTCCCGGCGAATTTACGCAGCAAGATACCCATGCAGGTATTGTGCTCGCGGATGCGGCCGGCAAGACGATTTATATCTACTCCTGTGGCGACGATGCGCTTGATCAACTGGCCTGCGATCATCCTGAGTCGACTCAGGAATATCGACTGGCTGTTTGCGGGGGAGGGGATGCTGTCCGTTGTGCAAAGACTTGGCCACTCGTGCTCGCAAGTAAAGTTGCTCAATCGCCTAGCCGCGTGTGGACAATCATCAACATAGATCCTTTGAGCGGCCGCCTGACCTCGCCTGGGGCGCCTCTGTCTGTGCGCGCGTGGGCCTACCGCGGCCGGCCTGTATACACGTATGCTGGTGACGAGCCGGGCGACGTCAATGGAGATTCCTTGGGAGAATTCTACGGGTCTCGCAACGGTTTCAAAGCATTTTGGCTCCGCGACGACTTTTTAAATAATGCGGGCTGATCAATCACAGGGAGGTGTTTGTTATGAGCAGTGTTCTCAGAAATCCCTTAAACTACCTTGCTGTGGCTGGCGCGCTTTTTTCCGCGCAAGCGCACGCGGATGCAGTCCCTGACAGAAAGATCGGGTACGTCCTGGTTGAGAAAGCGTGGGCTGTTTATCAAACGCCCGACGGAAAGAAGGAGTGTCCGAACGGCTTTAACGATGGCCCTCGTGAGCAGTTTAAAGCGCTTTTTCCTGATGGTAAGCAGCGCACCGTTTTAGAGACGCATCTCGCGCGGGAGGCGGATATCTGGTTTCCGGCGGAGAAGGAGCCCTCGAACGCTGCTGGCGAGCTTCCTTTCCACGAGGTGAGCAGTAAGATTGGCATTGGACTGAACCTCGACGGTAAGAGTGGCCAGAATGACTTTGTTAGTCCGGACGGCGAGCCTGGAATAGATAATCAGCTATACCGCGCAATCGGTTGTGTTGCGGGGTTCCGCGGTCCTGATGGCGCATATTACTTTTTCCAGAATGAATACATGCGTCGTTACACGTTTAACCGCGTGCTGTTGGAGATCACTGATGTTGACGACCTCACGAACGATGACGACGTTACAGTGACGACGTATCGTGGCCTCAATGGCTTGATGAACAGTGCTGACGGGAAAAATGTAATTCCGGGTGGAACGCAGAAGGTCGATGAGCGATGGGGCAAGCGCTATATCTATCGCATGAAAGGTAAGATCGTAGACGGGACTCTGATCACCGAGCCAGCAGACTTCCAGATCCCTTACGCGGATACATTCGGCACGAACGTAAATCAATCCTTCAAAGGAGGTCGCTTCAAATTGAAACTGACGGCGACGTCGGCGGAGGGAATATTAGGAGCCTACGTTGACGTCAATAACTGGGCTCATCAAGTTTCCACGAATTGGGGTGCGGCTCACCACGCGAGCTACGGTCAGATATCCATCCCGTCTATTGTACGAGCCGTTCGCCGGTTGGCTGACGCTTATCCCAATGCGACGGGTACGAACACGGCAATTTCGTCAGCGCATCAGCTTAAATTTGTACAGACTCACATCTTACGCGCGGAGCCGCAGAAGCGGACTGTGGCGCTGGCGCGATAATTGTTATGGGAACGCAAGAAGCGACTTTTAATTGGCGGGGGTAAGGACCGAGTCAACGAGGCGCCGCGCTTCCTGCGGCGTGAGTGGGGCGAAGCCGAAAACATAACGGTAAAACAGAGTACCGTATATCCGGTCATAGAGACTTGCGGCGGGGGCCTGGGCCGTGATGCTTCCCTCAACTTGGCCTGTCTTGATGACTTTTACGATCATCTCCCGCCGGAAGCGTAGATACCGTTCAGAAAAAAGCGCCGCAGAGCCTGTGTTAGCTATGCACTGAGCAATCACCGCAAGCTGTACCTTCCCGAAATCGCCAAGCAGCGCTTCGACATAGTTGGCTGCATGGTCTTTTAGTCGGCGCGCCGCATTATCACCCGCGGGCATAGCAAGTATGGTCTTAGCCTTGTTCATGAAGGCGTCGATTAAGAGCGCTTCCCGCGAGGGCCACCACTTATAAATCGTCATTTTTGATGCTTTGCTATGGCGTGCCACCGTGTCCACGGTAGTCGCCGCTAATCCCTGAGACGCCATAATCGCATACGCGCTGCGTAGGATGAGCTGCTCGGTCTCCGCCGAACGTGGTCGCCCTCTGGCTGGCTGCGCGCTCGCCGCGGAGGACGGAGGTTTACGCTGTGTCATTCGTCAACTGCGAATTGCTTTTGCCATGTGAAGCGCGCGCCATGTTTCCCCCACAGCCGCGAAGTAGCCCTTCGTCGAATGAACGATATGCGGCGCGACCATCCTGTTGAGCTTCGGAAGCGCATGAAAGGGTACCGAGGGGTGGGCGTGGTGTTCCACGTGATAAGGCATGTTCCAAGCGAACCACCGCACGAGTGGATTGGTGTAGGTAGTGCGCGTGTTCTCAAGCGCGTTTCGGCTGTGCGCACACCCAGTATGTTCAGTGTAAAGGTAGGGACGAAGGAACAGTTGCCCTATGAAGAGCGGCATCACCCACGTCCAGACAAGGATCGTCGTGTCTAGTGCGATCGAAAGTGCGAGAAGGGCGAGATAGCCAAGCACGTACGCGCGCGCTTCTCGAACTATCATGCCCCGTTGTTTCTCACGCACCCAAGGCGCCTTAACACGGCCCGTGACAGCGTGACGAAAGTAAAGACGTGAGCGGTTGATGAGCTGATAGAAGCCAGTATAAGCGAAGGCAGTTTTTAATGGGGTATCGGTCTTCATTGCGGTCACCAGTTCCGGGTCTTTTTCCGGATCTTGGGTGTAGCGGTGGTGATCCCAATGGAACGCGGAATAGTACTCATAAGGCAGCACGACGAGAAACGCCGCGAGATTGCCCACGAGCAAACTTAAGGATCGCGATTCAAAAGCCGTTTTGTGCGCGCATTCGTGAACCGCGGTGAACAGGAACGCAACGAGATAGCCCTGCACGACTAAAAAAGGTGCGGCATATAAACTGCCGTACCGCGTTTTAGTATGCCAGATCAGATAGCTCATCAGGCCAATGGCCGAAAAATGGACGATCGCTCGAGCAACGCCAGGCAAATTGCGCCGTTCCGACAAAGCTTTGAGTTGATTGGGGTCTAGGCGGGCAGGCTGCATAACAGTGTTCATGTTCATGTTCTCAAAAAGCGCGAAATGGTCTCGACTAGAAAGGCGCGATCTTCAGGAGAACGCCGCGGATTGCCGGCGCGGTGCCCGTTGATCGAAGGGATGGGAAGAAGTTCGGCGGAAGCCGCATTTACCAAGAGTGGAAGTTCGTCCGCATTGTCGCCCACCTGAAAATATGAATCGGTGCGTCCTGGTACTAGAAGCACCTTTGCGGTGATTGCTGCCATCGCTTTAGTGAAATCTCCACCGAAGGATGGAGAGGCGCTGATGTCGCCCCGTTGCCACATTGCGATTTGTGATAAGAGGTCGTTGGCGTCGCGCTCTGCGAAGGCAACATCCCATGACTTCTCAAGATACTCTTCAAGAGACGCGAAGCCCTCCCGTCTCCAACTTTCGGTGCGATAATAGTCGTACGACATTGCCCATCCGGCGTAGATGCGGCCCATAGCTTTCAGGCCGCGAAGGGGCGCCAAGATGAAACGCCCGTCCTCGAATGCCGGATCGGCCACGAGCGCTGCTTTTACGCTTTCCAGGAAAACGTAATTGTAAGGTGAGCAGCGAGCGCTGCCGCATATGACCGCAATGCGTTCAATCATATCGGGATGAAGCGCTGCCCAGTGATAGGCCTGCATGCCGCCCATTGACCATCCGTAGACAAGGGCGAGCCGTGTTATGCCGAATGCTTCGCGGACGAGTTTCCGCTGTATTTGCACGGCGTCATGTAAACTGATGAAGGGGAAATTGCTGGCAGGGATGCTTTCGTAATTCGAGGGAGAAGATGAAAGACCGTTCCCGAACAGGTTAGTAATGATTACGAAATATCGCGTTGGATCCAGCACTCCCCCGGGCGCTACGAGATAATCGATATCGCTATGTCGTGCGCTAAACGACGTTGGATAAAGAATGGCATTATCCTTGAGAGCATTAAGTGTCCCATAGGTTCGGTACGCCAAGCGCATATCCGTAGCTGTGACGCCGGACTGCAACACAATATCGCCGGCCCGGAATACATCATAGTCGCTCACGCCAAGAGCTCCGAATACAGCGTCGAAACTCCGACTTCATCGAGATCCCGAGGATTAGTAGGGCGGGAGTGGTCGGCCAACGCACCTTTCACAAGTGCTGGTACCATAGCGTGAGTCACGCCCATTGCCTTCAGCGAGGAGGGCAGACCCATTCCTTCGTTCCGCTCCTCGATCGCTTGATCCAGGCGGAGGCCGCGCGGCAATGATAAAGCGCGTTCCAAATCTTCGATGCGGTTTGTGGCCACGCTGCGATTAAAGCGAATAACGCTTGGCAGGATCACGGCGTTACAGGTCCCGTGATGTAAGGACACTTCCGACAGCGCGCCCAGCGGGTGGCTAAGTGCGTGAACTGCCCCGAGGCCCTTCTGAAATCCGAGGCCGCCCTCAATGGACGCCATCATCATGTCTGCTCTGGCCTCGATATCCGAAGGTGATCCGATCGCCCTCTGCAGCGAACGCCAAGCGCGTCTTGCTCCGTCGATTACAATTGCGTCGACCGGCGGATTCAGCCGTGGCGAAAGATATGCTTCCACGCAATGACTGAAGGCGTCCATGCCCGTAGCAGCGGTCATCCGCGCAGGCAACGTGAGCGTCAACGAAGGGTCGCAAAGCGCGACTGCGGGTAACAGGTGACGGGAGGCGAAAACAAGCTTCGAGCCTGACGCCAGAGCGATCAATGTCCCTCGGCCCACCTCCGTGCCCGTGCCGGCGGTAGTTGGAATAGCGATAATTGGAGCGGTCGGTCCTATTAAATCCATCCCTCCATAAATCATCGCATAGCGCTCTAGAGGCGGTTCATGCGTTGCAAGAAGCGCAACTGCTTTCGCGAGATCAATGGGCGACCCGCCGCCTACCGCTACAATCCCGTCACACCCATCACTTCTAAAGACATCTAAAGCTTGCAATACGGAAGCTTCAGTAGGGTTAGGGGGTACAGCGCTGTAAATTAACTTGGTCTTCGCAAGAGCGCAGACCCTTTCAGCGAGACCGATTCGAACGATGCCTTCATCAGTTACAATGAGCGGTCGGCGTACACCCAACGCTTTCATCTCATTGGGCAGCAAACCAAGTGCGCCGACGCCAAATTGGACCCTGTTCAGAAAAAGCATTTGGCTGACGACCATTGACCTGCTCCCAACGGCGCGGCAATTACTGGCCTAATAGTACAGTAATTGCCGGAGGACGCAATGCGCCCTTTAGAGGCTCGGCATGCACGTATCGTGGAGTTGCGGTCGGCAAGTCAACGTACCTCCCGTTTTGTTGGAGCCTGGCATAAGGAAAATCACTTTCTATACCTTGAAAGCGCGACAGACAGGGTGCATGCTTCACTCTTCCGCGATTCAGCTAGGCGAGGTTTGAAATGCCGCGCTCACGTCGAGTACTCACGGCTCTTGGCGCTCTGGCATTTTCAATATCGTTGGTGCCGCCCGGGCGAGCGGCCGAGCCTGGATCCGCGGTCAGAGACGGGCGGATCGGGTACGTCCTTTCGGATATCCGTTGGGCAAATTATCAAACCGCGGACGGCAAGGCCGAGTGCCCCGCAGGGCTCAATGAAGGACCGCGCGAGCAATTCGCCGCCCTTTTTCCGAACGACGGGACGCCCCGGACTCTCGCGGAAACCCAATTGGCACGCGAAGGCGCCATCTGGGCGCCGCTGGCAAATGATATGCGCGAGCCGATAGCCTTTAAGGAAGCGCAAGGCAAGATCGCCTGGGGTCTGAACCTCGACAACAAGATCGGCCCGCGGGATTTCACCACTCCGGACGGCGAACCAGGAATCGACAATGAGCTCTGGCGCGTGCTGGGCTGCATCAACGGTCACCGCGGCCCGAGCGGTGACCAGTACCATTTCATCAATGAGTATAATCATAAGAACCACAACAACCGGTATCTGATCGAGATCACGGAGGTCGACAGCCTCGTCCACGACGACCATGTGGTCGTCACAACCTATCGCGGAAAAGACCCACTGTTGGCCGACGCGACGGGGTCCCAGTACATCCCACGGGGAACTCAGCGCACGGACATGAAGTGGGGGCGCGACTTCGTGAGACGTTTCGAGGGCCGCATTGTCGACGGCGTGCTGCAAACGGATGCTGTTGATGCGCTCGTCCCTATGTCCATGGGCTTTGATCACGTCGGTGCGCAAGTCATTCGCGGCATGCGGTTCAAGCTGAAACTCAGTGAAACGCGCGCGGACGGCTTCATGGGTGGCTATGCCGACGTTGAAGCGTTCTACCGAAATTCCATTCAAGGCGGGTCAACGCATCACCTGAGCTATGGGCAGCAGTCGGCGATTTCAGTGTATCGCGCCTTGTCCCGGATCGCCGATGCTTATCCCGATCCGGAAACCGGTGCGAATAGGGCGATATCGTCGGCGTTCAAGGTTCAGTTCACCCAGGCTTTCATCGCGCATGCTGAATACGAGCATGTCGTCAGCGCCCGCGAGCCGCGTCCCGCGGTCGTGCAGCCAGCGGGCCGGTAAAGTTGCTTCTATTCTCGGGAGGTAAGGATCGATCCGGCGAGTTCGCGCGCGTTGCGTGGTGTAATCGATCTGAATCCACAACATGTTGATAGAATGGCGTTCCGTAGATCGGGGCGCTGGCGGTTTTCACGTTTAGAACGCTCCCGAATCGCCTGTCCGCGGGCGACCGCAGTCCCTCCCGCCGTGACGGCGAACTTACGATCCCAGAATGAACGTCACTGATTTGGTGCTGAGATGTCGTAGGGCCGGGACACTGAGTAGACTTGTACGGACAGTGCCGGCCGACATGTCGATCCAGCTCCAGAGCGAGAACGGCATGCTCGGCATGGGGCTGTCCCCATCAACGGCGGCAAGCAGACCATCACCGAGCTGCAGACCTCCAGTTTCTTCGACAGCGCCACCTCCTTTGCAGTGATCCGCGGCGGCCAAATCAATTTCTCGATCCGTGGGGCACTTTAGGTTATCGACGCCGCGATCTCGCTAAGGGTAACCAATCGGGACCGAGGGTAAGTTTGGGGGTATAAATTGAGGAATTTAGTCTAAGTCGTTGAAAAACCTGATAAACGGCAGGGAAAAGGCGGACTCCCTCTCCGCCAGCACTCTGGAAAATATCTTTTATTTTCAATGGTTAGGCGCTCGTAACAGAGCGCTTACCCATCTTTCTACCCATCCTTAAGAGCTCGCCAACGGGGTACGTCCGGGCACGCTTCCCCCTTATTATCCTTTCGCGCGCTTGCGCGTACTGGTCGCGAAATTGAGGTGGGTAATGGCTATTCCCCTCTGTCTTTGTCGCCAGCGTTCTTTGCCGGCTCGTCGGGCCAGTGCCCGTACTTCACCCGGAACCAGATGAGAAAGGCCACGCCGGCACCAACAATGCAGAGGGCGGCGATCAGGCCGTCGCTGCCGAACACTCTCGCAAAGAGGCTGCCTAATGCACCGCCCATAGCGTTTACCTTACACCCGTGCGGGCCATGCGACGCAGGAATCTAACACTTCCCGAACTACTCGCGCGGACGCTCTTACCGCCGCTCGCCTGCCGCCGCGGTAAGCGTTTCGGGCTGACCGCGCCTTGCCCTCATCCGTGCGCGGTCCCGTCGATTGCTCCCACGGCCGCCAGCGCCGGATCGCCTCCGCCTGCCGTGCCCGCCGTTCCGGTGTCCAACCGTGTGACAGGGTGAGTCTCCAAAAGTCCGTTCGGCGTGATTGTAGCATTTTCCGCACGCGCGGGGGCAGCGGTGCCGTTGTTAACCTGCTGAGGCCCGTTCGCGATATTGGCCTGCCTTGCGAATACCACTGGCGGGTTCTTGATCGTCGCGAGCGTTTCCAACGTCGCACGGCATTGGCTTTGGGCCTTCAGCGCAAGGCGCATGAGCCCCTTCAGCGAGCGGTTGCGCGACGAGCGCCTGAACGAACATCTGTTCACAATCCTGCCGGCCCATCGAAAAATGGAGGACCGACTACAACACTAGCAGATCGCACATGAGCCTTGGAGGCATCACACTGATTGAGGTCGCAACCCGCCCCCTCGAGGGGCAAAACACGAACAGACCCTCTCCATAAACGAGGGCATGCACGGGGAGGATGTCCCACACTCTCGAGTTAAACTGGTTCGATGAAACAAGGCAGGTCAAGGCCTCGAGGGCGAAAGCTGCACTAACGTTGGCGATTGCCGGAACCAAATAAAACGAGCGGGTTCAATGCTTGGCGACCTTTTGGGCACTGCGGCTATCGTGCGGTAGTCCCAGAGATGCATGCCCATCTTGAGGCCGCTCGTTCCTCGCAAAGGTCCGAATCCTCACCGGATTTTTCCCATCCGTAGTATAGTAATAATGCTCTGTGTCTCATGCGATTGATGTTTCCCGCTCGAGAGAGAGAGAGAGGAAGCTGGCGCCAATGAGAGCGCAAATAGGATTTTGGGAATGAAGTTCAACGTTCACAGACCCTTACTCGGTGCCCTGCTCATGGGCGTGGCGCTTGCGGGCTGTTCGAACGAGGGCGGAAAAACGCAGCCGGCGGCGAAGGCCGCTCCGGTTCCTGCGGCATTT
>JAYRJU010000003.1:0-621349 GCA_041906145.1 Rhodospirillaceae bacterium
GGGCAACGGCGAGCCGGGCACGCGTCTCGGCTACACGCTGATGAAGGTGATGGGGCTCGACATCGCGTCGTGGGGCACGCTCAGCAACACGACGTCGAAAGAGTTCGGCGAAATTCTGGTCTAGCGCCGCGTGCGCTGCGAGGGTGTGATGGCTCCTTTTACGAAATTCGGTATCGCTCTGTTCGCCGCGGTCCTTGCGAGCTCCGGCGCGGCATCCGCGGCCGACGACTATGTCAAGGTACCGATGCCGAGCGGTTTCGGCGTCCAGGCGACGGAACTCGAAGGCCCAGTGTTCACCAATAGCCGCGGCCGTACGCTCTACATCTGGCCGTTCGCGCGCATGCGCAATGGCCTGACCGGTGACGCGAAAGGCAAGTCCAATTGCGGCAGCAAGGTCTTGACCGAGACCGCTGGGCTCGCAAGCCCATGGCCTCCCGGTTTGCTGCTCCCTGATCTGGATACCCGCCCGGCTTGCACGGACATGTGGATTCCGGAGCTCGCGGGCGCCGACGCCAAGCCTGTGGGCGCTTGGACCCTGATCACCCGCGCGGACGGTAACAAGCAGTGGGCTTATAACGAACAGGCGGTCTACACCTCGAACTTCGACAAGGAGCCGGGTGATGTGCTCGGCGATCGCGGCGGCCGCTTCGGCGGCGGCGGCGGTTCTCCGGCGGCCCGCAAACCGATTGGCCCGCCGCCGAACGTGCCGCCCGGATTTGCCGTCAGAACCACCGCGACGGGCATCCTCGTGACGAGCGCCGACGGTTATTCGCTTTACACTTTCGATCGCGACACGGCGTCAAAAGCAACGTGCACCGGCGCGTGCGAAGACAAGTGGCAGCCGATGATCGCGCCGGAACTCGCGCGCCCCCAAGGCGACTGGACGACCGTTGAACGCGCCAACGGCATTAAGCAGTGGGTGTTCCGCGGCAAGCCCGTCTACCGGCACGCGGAAGACTCGTACAAAGCCAGCCTTGAGGGCGGCGATGAAGCGGGTTGGCAGAATGTCTATATGCAGAAAGCCCCGCCGCATCCGCCGGGCCTGACCGTCCAGGAAACCAATATCGGACTCACGCTGGCCGATTCACGCGGCCGCACGATTTATCGCTACAACTGCGGTGACGACAGCTACGACCAATTGCGTTGCGATCATCCGGATACGACCCAGGCCTTCCGCATCGCTATCTGCGGCGCCGGCAGTCAGGAGGAGTGCCTCAAGACGTGGCCGATGGTACCGGCGCCGGCCAACGCCAAGAGCGGCAGCCGCTCTTGGAGCGTGGTCGCCATCGACCCCAAGACCGGCAAGTATGCCGCGCCGGGACAGGCCGATGCGATGCACGTATGGGCGTTCCGGGGCCGGCCCGTCTACACCTACAGCGGCGACAAGAAGCCGGGCGATACGGAAGGCGACTCATTCGGTGAGTGGATCGGTAACCGCAATGGGTTCTCGGCCTTCTTCCTGCGCGACGACTTTATGAATAACGCCAACTGATCCGGCGAGGGAGCGACACATGATCACATCCAAGACTCTGCTCGGCAGCGTTTGCGCGGCGGCGATTGCGTTCGCCGCCTCCACGGTATCGGCCGATACCGCCAACCCGGATGTCGCTAAGGCCGACATCACGAAGACGCGCTCGATCGCGTACACGCTCACCTATTTGAACTGGGCGCTGCAGTACACCAAGGAAGCCAAGGAATGTCCGAACGGCTTCAATGATGGGCCGCGCGAGCAATTCAAGATCCTTTTCCCGGAAGACGGCACCAAACGCACCTATATCGACACCGTGCTGTCGCGCGAAATCACCGGCTTCTATCCGGAGAAGTTCAAAGAGCCGTTCACCTTGAGACAGGCCGTCGGCCCGGTCGTGCCGGGTATGAATCTCGACGGCAAGGTGGACGCCGATGACTTCGTCAGCCCGGCGGGCGAGAAGGGCGTGGACAACCAGTTCTATCGTGGTCTCGGTTGCATCGAGAGCTATCGCGGCCCGGACGCCTACAACAATTTCTACGACACGCAGGAAATCCTGGAAGGCACTTACAACCGCATGCTGTTCGAGATCACCGAACTGGACAGCCTCGAGAACGATCCGGAGGTCGTGGTGACGATGTATCGCGGCACGCATCCGGTGCTGCGCGATGCCTCGGGCAACACCATCGGCTTCAAGGGTATTCCAGGCGGCACGGAGAAGCTCGACCTGCGCTGGGGCAAGAAGTATGTCCAGCGCTACAAAGGCAAGATCGAGAACGGCGTCCTGATCACGGAACCGGCCACCTACACTTTCCCCTGGCAGACTTTCGGCACGCCGACGGACGAGACGATTTATCAGATGCGTATGCGCCTTGATCTGAACGCTGACTACGCGGAAGGCTTGATGGGCGGTTACCTCGACTTCGCGAGCTTCCACTCGAAGAACATGCGTTCGGACTCGACGCACCACCAGAGCTACGGCCGCCTGCCGTCCGCGCTGCTTTATCAGACCCTGCAGCAGATTGCCGACGGTCCGGTGGATCCCGCCACGGGCAGGCGCAACAGCGTGTCGTCGGCGCTCGTCTCGAAGTGGGCGCAGGTCTACATTATACGGCCCGACACCAAGACGCCGGTGGCCGAAGCCCCGGCCGCGGCGCGAAGCGCGGCAAGCGAACGCTAAGAAAAAAACACCCGGCGCGAGCCGGGTGTTTCATTTGTGGGGTTTGGTTTCGCAGGTTACTTCGACAACCCGCCGAACAGCACGTATTTGACCTCGAGATAGTCGTCGAGGCCGTAGTGAGAGCCCTCGCGGCCGACGCCCGACTGCTTGAACCCGCCGAACGGCGCGACTTCAGTCGAGATGATGCCTTCGTTGATGCCCACGATTCCGCTTTCCAACGCTTCGGCCACGCGCCAGGCACGGCCGATGTTCGACGTGAAGAAGTAAGACGCGAGGCCGAACTCAGACGCATTGGCCAGCGCGACCGCTTCCGCTTCATCCTTGAAACGGTAAAGCGGCGCAACGGGGCCGAAAGTCTCTTCTTTCGTGAAACGCATCTCGGTGGTGGCGTTTAAGATCACCGTCGGCTCGTAAAATAGCCCGCCGAGGGCGCTGCGCTTGCCCCCCGTCGCAATGGTCGCGCCCTTGGCTTTTGCGTCGGCGACATGCGCTTCCACTTTCTCGACAGCGTCCGCGTTGATGAGCGGCCCAAGGTCGGCGCCTGCTTCCGTACCCGGCGCGACCTTCATATTCTTTACCGCCTCTATCAGCTTTTCGGCGAATCGGTCGTAGATGCCATCCTGCACGAGGATGCGGTTTGCACACACGCAGGTCTGGCCGACGTTGCGGTACTTCGAAACGATCGCGCCTTTCACGGCGAGATCGAGATCCGCATCGTCGAACACGATCAGGGGTGCATTGCCGCCGAGTTCCATGCTGACTTTCTTCACGGTGTCGGCCGCCTGGCGCATCAGGATCTTTCCGACTTCCGTCGAGCCCGTGAAAGACACTTTGCGTATGGCGTCTGACTTCATCATCGCGCCCACGACCGTCGGCGCGTCGCCGGTGATCACGTTCAAAACCCCCGGCGGAATGCCTGCGCGTTCGGCAAGGTCCGCGAGCGCCAGCGCGCAAAGCGGGGTCTCTTCCGACGGTTTGATGATGATTGTGCAGCCGGCGGCGAGGGCGGGGCCGGCTTTGCGCGTGATCATCGCGATGGGGAAGTTCCACGGCGTTACCGCGCAGACCACGCCGACGGGTTGCTTCATGACGACGATGCGCGCATCGGCGCGGTGCGACGGGATTACGTCGCCGTAGGCGCGCCGGCCTTCTTCGGCGAACCAGCGGATAAAATTGGCGCCGTACACGACCTCGCCCGCGGCTTCGGCGAGCGGCTTGCCCTGTTCGGCGGTCATGAGCGCGGCGAGGAAGTCTTTTTCTTCCAGCATCAGTTCGTACCAGCGCATCAGGATGTTAGCGCGCTCTACGGCGGTCTTTAGCGACCAAGTCTTGAAGGCTTCAGTAGCGGCGTGGATGGCGCGTTCAGTCTCGGCGACGCCGAGGTCCGGCACCTTTGCGATCTCGGCGCCCGTAGCCGGATTGATCACGGCAAAGGTCTTGCCGTTGTCCGCTCCGATCCATTTTCCATTGACGTAGCTGAGGGTTTTGGCCGCCTTGAGGTCTGCGTCGCGCATGGTTTCGGTCCCAAAAAAATGAGGATGGTTTCTAATGGGATGGGGCGGGACGCGGCGCAAGGGAGTTATAGTCGCGTCCGCCGTGAGAAACTTTCACGCTCCGGGCCCGTGGGTACCCGCGCGAGCGCTGTGTCCGGCTTTTCCTCGCAATTTGATCGGCGTCTGTGGCCTTCGTGCATCACCCCTTTTCGCGGGGGTGCTTCAAAAAAAGTCATCACGGTAGATTGGCTAATCCGGCAGGTGTTGCGGCGCAAAAATACACTATAAATCAATACATAAGCCGCTGGCTCATGACTTGTGGCTGCCTAAATTTTGCGCTGCGTCACGAGAAAAATAGGCAATGTATTTGAGAATTGCTCAAATCCACCCCAGGAATAAACTCATTTGCGAACGTTGGGTGACAGCCGCAGCATGCGCTATACACGGCACTAAGTTGTATCTCCCGCCAGGGTGATACAGGGGAATTTACATACGCTGGCAACCACCCGAGGTGCCGGCGCCATCAAAAATGGAGGGGATCCTGATTACCAAGACTTCTCGCGGCCGTTTCGGCACGCGCACCCTGCTCGCGACCGCCACCAGCGCTGTTGCGATGCTCGCATTCTCCCAAGCTTTCGCGCAGGAGCAGCTTGCCGCCGCCGAACCCGCGGCCGTCGACGAAATCATCGTTACCGGCAGCCGCATCGTCCGTGACGGTTACGAAGCCCCGACCCCGACGACGGTGATCGGCGTCGAACAGCTCCAGCAGCAGGCGGCGCCGAACGTCATCGACTATCTGACGACGCTGCCGACCTTCTCGGGCAACTATACCCCGCAGTCGTCCACGCAGAACATCAGCGCCGGCACCGCCGGCACCAGCTCGGTGAACCTGCGCAATCTGGGCGTTGAACGCACCCTCATCCTGATCAATGGCCAGCGCTCGGTCCCCTCGACCGTCAGCGGCCGCGTCGACGTCAACGCCATCCCGTCGCAGCTCATTCAGCGCACGGACGTTGTCACCGGCGGCGCCTCGGCGGCTTACGGTTCGGACGCCGTGGCCGGCGTCGTCAACTTCGTGCTCGACACCAAGTACACGGGTATCGGCGGTGAAGTTTCGGGCGGCGTCACCGACTACGGCGACAACGCCAACTTCAAGGTCTCGCTCACGGCCGGTACGCCGTTTGCGAACGACCGCGGTCACTTCATCATCTCCGGCCAGATGAGCCGCCAGGACGGCATCCTGTTCGCCGATCGTCCCTGGAACGAGCAAGGCTACGGCTTCATGACCAACCCTGCCTACGGCACGGGTCCGGGGCAGAGCCGCGACGTTCCGCAGCGTCTACTGCTGACCAACGTCGGTCCGGCGCAGGCATCCCGCGGTGGCATCATCGTCTCCGGTCCTTTGAAGGGCATCGCCTTCGGCCCGGGTGGCACGGCGTACAACTTCTCCTATGGCGACCTCGTATCGGGCGGCCTGATGCGCGGCGGCGAGTGGAAGGCGCAGGACCTCCACCGCAATCAGTCGATCGAACCTGAAATGTCCTCGCAGAACGTCTTCACCCGCGTCAGCTACGCGCTGGGTGAAAACGTCGAGGTCTATGGTCAGTGGAACTGGTACCACAACAACTTCTTCTCGAACGGCTACGGGATGGAAGATTTCGGCGGCGTAACTATTCCGGTCACGAACCCGTATCTCGACGCCACCGTGGCTGCGCGCGCCACCGCGCTTGGCCTCACGACGATCACCATCGGCTCAAGCAATGCCGACATGGGCATCATCGGCCAGTCGAACGAGCGTTGGACCAACCGCCTCGTCGGCGGCCTCAACGGCAACTTCGAAGCTTTCAACACGGATTGGACGTGGGACGCCTACTATCAGATGGGCATCTCTCGTAACTCCGAGCGGGCGCTCAACAGCCGTATCGAACCGCGCTATCGCGCCTCGCTGGATTCCGTGCGTAACGCGAGCGGCACCATCGTCTGCCGTTCGACCCTCACCAACCCTACGGACGGTTGCGTGCCGTACAATCCGTTCGGCGTCGGCGTGAACTCGGCCGCGCAGCTCGATTACGTGCTCGAGAACTCCTACCGCTATCAGAAGTTCACGCAGGACGTGATGGCCGCCTCGATCCAGGGCGAGCCGTTTGAATCGTGGGCCGGCCCGGTCTCCGTCGCGACGGGTATCGAACACCGCACCGAAGAGTCGAAAGGCATCAACAGCCTGCTCGACCAGCAGCGCGTGTACTTCGGCGGCAACTACCAGCCGACGTTCGGTAAGTACAAGGTCGCCGAAGGCTTCTTCGAAACCATCGTCCCGCTGGCTCGTGGCCAGGCTTGGGCTGAGAGCTTCGACCTGAACGCCGCCATCCGCGCGACCGACTACTCCTCGGCCGGTTACGTCACGACCTGGAAGGCGGGCGCCACCTATACGCCGGTCTCGGATATCACGTTCCGTGTGACCCGTTCTCGCGACATCCGCGCGCCGAACATCGGCGATCTCTACAACGCGGGTACCGTCGTGACGAACAACGTCATCGACACCATCACGGGTGGCACATCGTCGGTGCAGTACGTCGGTACGACGCGCGGCAACCCGATCCTCGTTCCGGAAAAGGCTGACACCACTGGTATCGGCGCCGTGTTCCAGCCGACGTTCCTCCAGGGCTTCCAGGCCTCGGTCGATTACTGGAACATCAACGTGAAGGGCGCGATCACCACGATCAACGCGCAGCAGATCGTTGATCTCTGCGCCCAGGGCAACGCGAACTTCTGCGCGGCCATCAATTCGGGCACTGCGAACCAGGGCCGTCTGATCTCGACCTCGATCACGAACACCATCTTCATTCAGCCGTTCAACCTCGCGCGCCAGAATGCCCGCGGTATCGACTTTGAAGCTGGCTACGTGTTCCCGCTGGCATCCATCGCCGAGAGCATGGACGGCAACCTGCGCGTTCGCGCTCTCGCGTCGCGTTACTTGAAGAACTACCGTGATACCGGCCTGACGCGCCCGACCGACACGGCCGGCGAAAACAACGGCAGCGGTCCGGCGACTTGGCGTTGGCAGGCTTCGGCGACCTATGATGCCAAGCCTCTCTCCGCCACGATCACGGCGCGCGGCATCAGCGGCGGCACGTACAACAATGACTTCGTTGAATGTACGACGGGCTGCCCGGTGTCGGTCTCCCCGAACATCACTGTGAACAACAACTGGATCCCGGGCGCGATTTATTGGGATTTCGCCACCAGCTATCAGATCTTCTCGGCGGATGAGGGTAAAGGCAACGTCGAAGCCTTCTTCAACGTGAAGAACATCACCAATAAGGACGCGGTGATGGTCGGCGGTACGGGTAACTTCGCGACCGATACGGTCACGACCAACCCGTCCAACTATGACTCGCACGGCCGTACGTACCGTGTCGGCGTCCGCTTTCGCATGTAATCGCGAAGCGCACGTAAAGACTGAAAAGGGGGGCGGAAACGCCCCCCTTTTTCTTTTGTAGCCGACTATTAAGAGTCCCGGTGGTGCTCGAAAAACCCAGCGCCACCGGGCGTTTTCGTGCTCGTTTTAGTTCCTTTCAACATTGGGGTGAAAAGCTTTCATAAGCAAAATTGGCCATTAGATCGTATATCTGAGGGGCCGGATGGCTCCGGCCGAGGCCGGAAATACGCAGGTTTTGCAATGGCAACTGGGTATGACGAAGCGGCGAACGGATGTGGTTCCCCCCGGTTTACGGTGGCGGGTCGAACGGTCCGCGTGAGATTTCAGTGTGAGTTTTTTTAGCCGGGACGCTCGAACGGCGGCTTGGCGGGACGTGAGTGATGAGAGACGACGCAAAGGCTTTCGCGACGACGAAGACGTGCGGCGAGGTGCTGGTGGAGCTGTTGGAGCTCTATGGCATCGACACGGTGTTCGGCATCCCGGGTGTGCACACCGTCGAATTCTATCGCGGCCTCAAGAATACCAAGCTGCGGCACATCACGCCGCGTCACGAGCAGGGCGCCGGTTTCATGGCCGACGGTTACGCCCGCGCGACCGGCAAACCGGCCGCCTGTTTCATCATCACCGGACCAGGTCTGACCAATATCGCGACGCCGATGGGGCAAGCCTACGCGGATTCCGTTCCGATGCTGGTCATCTCCGCCGTTAACTACACGTTTGAACTCGGCAAGGGCGAGGGGCGCCTGCACGAGCTGCCTTCGCAGCAGAAACTGATGTCCGGGTTGACTGCCTTCAGTCACACGCTGCGCCGTCCGCACGACCTTCCGGGCGTCCTCGCGGATGCGTTCGCGGTATTTCGCAGCAAGCGACCGCGGCCGGTTCATATCGAGATACCGTTGGATGTCATTACCGCCGAGGCAGGCCATATCTCGCGTAAGGCGCTGCGTACTCCGCCGCGTCCCAAAGCGAAGGCGGCAAAGATCAACGAAGCGGCGAAGCTGCTCAAACAGGCCAAGCGCCCGATGATGGTCCTCGGCGGCGGCGCGCAGGATGCTGGAGCTTCAGCACGCGAGGTCGCTGAGAAATTGGGCGCTGTCGTGCTCACCACCGTTAACGGGAAGGGAATTCTCCCGCTCGGCCATCCGCTTTCCATCGGCAGCACCATCAGCGTTCCGATGATTCTTGAAGAGATGGCGCGCGCGGATGTGGTCCTCGCGGTCGGCACGGAACTCGGCGAGACCGATACGTGGCTGTTCGAGGGCAAGCATCCGCGTTTCGACGGTAAAGTCATCCGTATCGACATCGAAGCCGATCAGCTCAGCATCAATGCCTCGCCTGATATCGCGATTCATAGTGATGCCAATACCGCGCTCACCTCGCTAGCCGCCGCGCTGGGTAGTCACACGCCGGATTCCGACGGCCCGGTGCGGGCTCAAGCTCTGCGCGAACTATTGCAAGCCAGTTTGACGCCGCCGCAGCGCGCCCATCAAACGGTCATGAACGCGGTGCAGGAGGCGCTGCCGGACGCGATGATCGTGGGAGACTCCACCCAGCCTATCTATAGCGCCAACTTGTTTTATGAAGCCGAGCGGCCGCGCACTTACTTTAATTCCACCACGGGCTACGGCACGCTTGGTTATGCGCTTCCCGCCGCCTT
This sequence comes from Rhodospirillaceae bacterium, assembly GCA_041906145.1. Lineage (GTDB taxonomy): Bacteria > Pseudomonadota > Alphaproteobacteria > Rhodospirillales > Rhodospirillaceae > SHVO01. Next base: position 9,238 of record JAYRJU010000003.1, read on the forward strand.
TGGCGCGAAACTTGCTCAGAAAGACCGCCCCTCTGTCGCCGTCATCGGCGACGGTGGCTTGCAATTCACTATTCCTGAATTGGCGACCGGCGTTGAACTGGGCTTGCCCGTCGTTGTCCTGGTGTGGAACAACCAGGGCTACTTCGAGATCAAGAAATATATGGCTGAGCGCGGTATCCCGCAGATCGGCGTCGATATCTATACGCCGGACTTCCTCGCCATCGCCCGCGGCTTCGGCTGCAACGCGGTGCGTGCGGAGAGCCTTGAGCATCTCAAGGCGCAACTGAAAGCGGCGAACGGCGCGAAAGTCCCGACCTTGATCGAGATCGACGAGGCGGCTGCGCTGACCTGGTAGCGCTTCCTGAAGAGGCCCGATTGATGACCGACAACGCTTTGCTCAAGCGCGACCGCAGTCTTTTTATCGGCGGCGCCTGGCACGCCGCCACCGGCGACGAACGCATTACCGTGACCGACCCGTCCACCGGCGCGATCCTCGCTGAACTCGGAAGCGCGGCCGCTTCGGACGTTACAGCCGCCGTGAGCGCCGCCGTGGACGCATTTCCGGCGTGGTCACATCTTTCGGGCCGCGAGCGTGCGCGCTTCCTGCGCGACATCGCCGACAAGCTCATGGGGCGCCGTGAAGCCATCATAGACCTTCTGATGCGCAACAACGGCAAGCCGCGGCGAGAAGCCGAGATCGATGCGTCGGATGCGGTCGCGACTTTCGCCTACTACGGTGACCTCGCCGAAGCGCTCGACAAACGCCAGGATACGAGCGTCGCACTTCCCGATCCCGCGCACGCGGGCAAGACGCGTTACGAGCCTCTCGGTCCCGTCGGGATGATCGTCCCGTGGAATTTCCCGATGGTGACGAGCGCCTGGAAAATTGCTCCCGCGCTTGCGGCCGGATGCACGGTCGTGATCAAAACGGCTTCCTTCACGCCTCTTGCCGAACTGATCTATGGCGATATCGCCGCCGAGATCGGCTTGCCGGCCGGTGTGCTCAACATCATTACCGGCGGCGCCGCTTCCGGCGCTGCTTTGACCGCCGATAAGCGCCTGCGCAAGCTCTCGTTCACCGGCAGCAACGCGGTGGGGTCGAAAGTCATGAGCGCTGCGGCGCAGCATGTCGTACCGGTTTCGCTGGAGCTGGGCGGTAAGTCGCCGATCGTGGTGCTTGGCGATGCTCCGGTGGAAGACGCCGTGGACCTCATCATGGCCGGGATTTTCTTCAATGCGGGGCAGATGTGCTCGGCGACTTCACGTCTGGTTATCGATCGGAAGATCGCCGACAAGGTGATGGCGCGCCTCGTGGAGAAGACCGAGGCGATGAAAGTGGGCTCCCCTTACGGCGACGGCGCGGATATGGGGCCTATGACCACCGAGAACCAGTACCGGGCGGTGATCAGGACTTTCGAGCGCGCGAAGTCCGATGGCTTGAAATGTATTACAGGTGGACATGCCTTACCGCGCGAGGGTTTTTTCGTCGCCCCGACGATTTATGACGACGTGCCGATGGACAACCCGGTCTGGCGCGAGGAGATATTCGGACCCGTATTGGCCGTGCGCCGGTTCGATACCGAGCAAGAAGCCATCGCACTCGCTAACGATACCGAATTTGGTCTGGCCGCCACGGTCGTCGGCGGTGACGCTGCCAAGGCCGAGCGTATCGCGCGTGAGATCGAAGCCGGGCATATTTGGGTGAATACGCCGCAGGTGCCCTATGTCCAATCCGCCTGGGGCGGATTCAAGGCCAGCGGCATTGGTCGCGAATTAGGGCCGTGGGGAATGGATGCCTTCCTCGGGGTCAAGCATATCACTGTTCCCGCAACGAAATAGAACGACGGCCGTAAGGCCAGGAGAACCCTATGACGAAATCGAATGCCGAACTGTTTGCGCGCCGCCAGGCCGCTGTTCCCAAGGGAGTCGGCAACGCCACCGCCGTGATCGCGGCGCGCGCCGAGAATTCCGAGATTTGGGATGTTGAAGGCAAACGCTACATCGACTTCGTCGGCGGCATAGGTTCGCTGAATACGGGGCACCGTCATCCCAAGGTGATGAAAGCCGTGCACGATCAGCTCGACAAGGTCACCCATTCGGCGTTCCAGGTGATGGCCTATGAGCCCTACATCGAACTCGCTGAACGGCTCAACGCAATCGCGCCCGTGGACGGCCCGGCGAAAACCATTTTCTTCGCCACAGGCGCCGAAGCGACGGAAAACGCGGTCAAGATCGCGCGCGTCGCGACGGGCCGTCCGGCCGTCATCGCGTTCGCCGGCGGTTTCCATGGCCGTACGCTTCTGGCCTCGGCGATGACCGGCAAAGTCGCCCCCTATAAGAAGCATTTCGGCCCGATGCCCGGCGAGGTCTATCACGTGCCGTTTCCCGTCGAATCGCGCGGCATCTCCGTGCAAACATCGTTGGACGCTATCGATCGCCTGTTTTATGCCGACCTCGAGCCCGAGCGCGTCGCCGCGATCATTATCGAGCCAGTGCAGGGCGAGGGCGGGTTCAATCCGGCCCCGAAGGAGTTGATGGTGGCGCTGCGCAAACTCTGCGACCAGCACGGCATCATGCTCATCGCTGACGAGGTGCAATCTGGCTTCGCGCGCACCGGCAAAATGTTCGGTATTGAGCATTCCGGCGTGAAGCCCGACATGATCACGGTGGCTAAGTCGATCTCGGGCGGTTTCCCGCTGTCGGGCGTCATCGGCCGCGCGGCCGTGATGGACGCTTCACCACCGGGTGGGCTGGGCGGCACCTTCGGGGGCCCGCCGATCGCGTGCGCGGCGGGGATCGCTGTGCTCGACGTCATCAAAGAAGAGAAGTTGCTCGAGCGCGCCAATGAGATCGGCAAACGTATCCGCGCGAAACTGGAAGCCTTCGAAAAGCGCAACGATCTTTACCCGATTGCCGCCATTCGCGGCCCGGGCGCCATGATCGGCTTTGATATCGTCAAGGCGCGCGGCGGTAACGAGCCTGACGGCGACGGCACCAAGAAGATCGTGGCAAAGGCCCTCGAAGCAGGGCTGCTCCTGCTCACATGCGGCACCTACGGCAACACCATCCGGATCCTGGTGCCCCTGACAGCCTCGGACGCGCTTGTCGATGAGGGGATGGGGCTTATGGAAAATGCGTTGGCCTATCCGGGCTAGATTCCGGGGCCCAGTTCTGGCGAGACTATTGGGGCGGCGCGCAATCACGGTATAGTTGCGCGCCGTCTTGTTTTGCAGAACCGGGGTCTCGTGGCGACACTTTCAAACCGTTTCCCGTCGAAGGCGCGTCTAGCGCTTGCGGGGCTGCTTTTGATCGCGCATTTCGGCGTGATTGTCGCGGCGCTTTCGAGTGACTGGAAGCCAACGTTCGCCCACCTGACTGTCCCGGCAATGCCGCAACCGTTTGGTGATTTTAGGGTCGTGACGGCCGCGCCTCTTAGCGCGGACCAAGGATTGGATCCGCTGGTCGCCAACCCGAATGATCCAGGTAACCGCAGGCTAAACTATCCACGGATTTGGGTGTCGATTGGGCGCTTCTTTCCAGGCGAGAATGGACCCATTGCGGCAGGCTTGCTTTCGGCCGCCCTTTTTTCCGGCCTCGTTGCCTGGTTGATCGCAACCCAGAAGACCACATCGGCGTCTATCGGACTCGCGCTTGTCGCGCTTTCCCCCGCTACGTGGCTCGCGCTGGAACGCGGGAATACTGACCTAATCATTTTCGGCCTCGTCGCCTTGAGCATACTGGTGCCGTGGCGGCACCGGACCGTACTTCTGGGCCTTGCAGCGATCCTCAAGATTTATCCGCTCGCCGCGACCGTGATGCGGGTCATCCGCGAACGGACTCTCGCAAGCTTTGGAATCTTGATGGCAGTGATCGTCTATATGATCGCGATTTATCGTGATCTCATGCAGATTTCCGAGACCACGGAAGTCGCAGGGTTCCTGTCGTTCGGCATCAAGTCGGTGACGCTCCTATTCGCCGACAGCACTTATCCCTTTACGGCAGGCGTGAATTACGCGCTCTTCGCGGCCGGAACTGTCGTTGCTTTGATCCTGGGCGTGAAATTTCCTCACCGTGACAAGCTCTCCACCTACGAAGAAGAATCCACGTTACTTGTGGGGACGATGCTTTTGTTTTGCTTTGTAACAGCGAGCAATTGGGACTACCGGCTGATCTTTACCCTATTATTGGTCCCGTATTTCCTGCGGCCCACGGCGGGCGGCGAACGTGTGATCGGATGGTTCGCAGTGGCGATGATCCTTCTCGCCAGTAACTACACACCCTTGATGAGTCTTGAGGACCCAGGCGTCCTGCTCAACACCGCAGCGAAGTATCTGCTCTATTGCATTCTGGTTTTCTCCGTCACTAGAGTCGTCATTCAGACGGACGACGTGCAGTTCATGATCGAGAACTGGCGCGCGACGGCCAAATAAAGGCCAAAGGAAAAAGGGAGCTTTAGCGATGATCTCAAGAACACGACGTAGCGTCATCGCGGCCGCCGCGCTCGCACCGGCGGCGGTTCTTTCCTTGTCCTCATCCGTGCTTGCGCAGGCTGCGGCGGACAACGGCGATATCGTTAAAGCCGAACTCGAGAAGGCTGCGGCACAAGCGGCGGCGGCGCGTGCGAGTAGCCTGCTGCGCGATCCCGGCTCGCCGGTGCTGGGCAATCCGCAAGGCGATGTCACGTTGGTCAAATTCACAGACTACCAGTGCAGCTACTGCAAAGCCGCGGATCCGCGTATCGAAAAACTGATCGCAGACGATCCGAAAGTGCGGGTCGTGGTGAAGGAATTCCCGATCCTTGGACCGGTCTCGGTTGTCGCGGCCAAGGCGGCCCTCGCCGCGCAGAAGCAGGGCAAGTATGCGGCCTACCACCAGGCGATGATGGGGTATCGTGGAAAGCTTACCGAAGCCGAAATCTTCGCAATGGCGGGGAAGGTGGGGCTGAACGTCGAGAAACTGAAGGTGGACATGGAATCGCCGGAGGTCACGGGGCAGATCATCGCGACCTTCGACCTCGCCCGTGCCCTGAAAATCTCCCTGACCCCCGGGTATATCGTGAATGCCACGGTGCTTTCGGGGGTGTCGGCCAAGACGTCGTCGTCGGCGATTAATTTCCCGCAGGAGATCGCGGCCGCCCGCTCCAAATCCTAGGCGCGCCGTAGCGGCGGCGTTTGTAACAGCGGCCCTCGATTTCGGCCCAATTTATTGGGTTTGAACGGGGGCTATGCGCCGATTTCCGTGACTCCAATGGCCCTGGCTTAACCGCCCGTTAACCAAAATTAACTACACCTGGGATTGCAGGCGCAGGTTGCGCGCCGCTGCGCCGATTCAGCGCTGCGGGTAGTTTTTAGGGGTATCGTCCGGTGCTGTCGTCGGCGTCCATGTCCCTGGCACAGATTGCCGGGCTCGGCTTGAGTGACGTGCGCACGCTGGCGCCGTCGCAGATCGCCGCGCTGTCGCCGGAGCAGGTCGGCGCATTCTCCGTTAGTCAGGTCGCCGAGTTCAACGAAGCGCAGATCGCCGCGCTTTCGAAGAAGCAGCTGGCGGCCCTTAGCCCCGAAAAACTTGCGGCCCTTGGTGCGAACCGGGTCAGTTTCACATCCGATCTGGTCCAGGTGCTTTTCCGCGCCCAGGTCGAAGCCGCTGATGTAAGCCCGATCGCCGACATGTCGACGCAGCAGATCCGCGGACTTTCCCGGGACGAGATCGCTGCGCTGTCGCCTGAGCAGATCGCGGTTCTTGCGCCAACGCAGATCGCAGCCTTCTCGGCGACCCAGATTCAAGCTTTCCGCACGAGCCAGATTGCGCTCCTGAACGCCGCGCAAATCCAGGCCCTGACCCCGGCGCAGGTGACGGCCCTCACAGGCGTGCAGGTAAAAGCGATGACCGCGGGCCAAATCGAAGCGCTGGACCCGACGCAGGTCGCCGCGTTGGCGGGCGATATCAATGCGTTCTCCGTGACGCAGATACAAGCGCTTCACGACGAGCAAATTCCGGCGCTAACCGTTACGCAGATCCGCATGTTGCCGGGCAGCTTCCTTGGCGCGCTGGAGGCGGATCAAGTCGAAGCCTTGAGCACGGCGCAGCTATCCGCGATGACGCCGGTTCAGATCAAGGGCCTTTCGACCACCGCTTTGAACGCCTTTTCGACCACGCAGTTCGCTGCGCTCAACCCCAGCTTGATCGGGGGGCTTCTGCCAGCGCAAATCATGGGCTTGTCAGTGGAAAAGGTCGCATCGCTGACGCCGGCACAGATTCAAGGGCTGACACTCCCGCATATCGCCGCACTCACGCTCGCGCAGATCGACGTTCTCAGCGAAGCGCAAATGGCGAGTTTCACTGCCGGCCAGATGAAGGGCTTCGCGGTTACGGACGTCGCTGAACTCAGCATCACGCAAGTCGCGGCGCTGAGCACGACGCAGATCGCGGCGCTGATTCCGGCGCAAATCAAAGCCTTAAGTATTCAGCAGTTCGCGGGACTTTCTTCGGCGCAACTCGGAGCGTTAACACCCGTCCAGATTTCCGCGCTGACAACGGCCCAGGTCTCCAGTTTGACGCCCGGTCAATTGAGTACCTTGTCACTTGCTCAGCTCCGTGGCCTCACGGTACAGCAGATCGCGCTCCTTAGCCCAAGCCAGATGGCCGCTTTGACGCCCCAGCGCTTCGCGATGCTGACGCCGGGTCAGGTCAAGGGGCTCACCATCACGCAGGTCGCGGACCTCGGCGTTGAGCACATCGCCGCGCTTACGCCCGCACAAGTCGGCGCGCTGACCGGCCCCCAGTTCAAAGCGCTGAGCACCACGCAATTGGGTGTGCTGGATGGGCCGCAAGTCCGCGCGCTCACGTCCGTACAGCTTGGGCAAATGACGACCGAGCAGGTGCAAGCGCTGTCCGCCGATCAGCTCGCCGCGGTCGGGACTCTCGTGCGCGGCCTTTCCGTCGCAGCTATCGGTTCCTTGAGCACGACGCAACTGGACGGGTTTACGGTGGACCAGATTCGTAACCTGACAGCAGTACAGATCAAGGGTTTGACGGCCGGACAACTTGCTTCGCTTGACGACACGCAACTTGGCGCCTTTACCGCCCTCCAAATGGGTGGTTTTAATGAAACGCAGTTGGCGCAATTCCTGACCGGGGATGTGGCGGCGCTGACTTCAACCCAGATCAAAGGCCTGGGGCCGCTGCAACTCGCCGCGCTGGGCGCGCAGCAGATCGATGCGCTTGGCACGACGCAGATTGCCGCACTCTCGGCGCAGCAGATCGCGAGCCTTGGCACGGGGGCGGTCACAAGTCTTGACCGCACGCAGATGGCGGCCTTGTCGCCAACCCAGGTCATTGCCCTAACGGCGACTCAGGTCAAGGCGCTGACCGAAACGCAGATCGGGGATCTGATGTCCGGACAGCTCGGCGCGTTGTCGATGGTGCAGTTGTCCTACTTCGACGCCGGGAAGATCGCAGCGCTCGAGCCTGCGCAAATCGCGAGCCTCACAGCGGCGCAGTTCCGCGGTTTCACGTCCGCACAGCTTGGTGCGATCAGTGTCGGTCAGATTCAGGCGCTGGGCACGAGCCATATCGCCGCGCTGAGCGGAAACGCGCTGGCGGGACTCAAGCAAACACAGATCGACGCGTTGACGATCTCTCAGCTTCAGGCGTTGAACGGTCCGGGCGTGGGCGGATTGACATCAACACAACTCGGATACTTGTCGACCGAGCAAATTGCGGCGCTCACGACGACGCAAGTGCGCGCCCTGAAGCAAACGAGCCTTGCCGCGCTCACGTCCGATCAAATCGGCGCTTTGACTTCTGAACAGTTCGCCGCGCTGGCGCCGGGCAGCATTTCGGCGCTGACGCCCGCTCAGGTCGCCGCTTTGGCATCCGACCATGCTGACGTCATGACGCCGGGCCAGCTTTCCGGCCTGACGACGTCTCAAATCTCTGGTCTCCCGCCGAGCGTCATCGCCGCGCTGACAGCCACACAACTGACGGGATTCACCGCGACGACCCTCGCTGCGTTGACGGCGACCCAGATCGGCGTACTCACATCGACACAGATCGGCTCGCTTTCGACCAGCCAAGTCGCGGCTTTGACTGCGGGCACGATCGGGGATTTGACGCCCACGCAACTGACGGCCCTTGCTTCCACGCAATGGAATGCGCTGACGCCGTCGGCCGTTGGCGGGTTGTCGGCGACACAGATCGCAGGGTTGCCGCCGAGCGAGATCGCCGATATTCAAAAGATCTCGGGATTCGCCTCCACGCAGATTCGCGCGCTTACCCCCGAGCAAGTGGCGGCCTTGACCACGACGCAGGTCAAGACTTTAAGCGCGGGGTCTATCGAAGCTTTGACGGCCGACCAGTTGGGTGGGCTGAACACGACGCAGATTGCCTTTCTTCTTCCGGGCGCAACGGCGGGGCTTACATCTACGCAAATCTCGGCCCTCAGCGCCGAGCAGCTAGCGGCGTTCGGCGTGGGCGGCTTCAGTGGCCTTTCTTCCGATGCGCTCGCCGCGCTTTCACCCACCACGCTGTCCGGCTTGGCTACCACGCAAATCGGCGCCATTTCCGTGACCGCAGTTGCCGGCCTTTCGGCAACGCAGATCGACGCCCTGACCTCGCAACAGATCGCAGCGCTCAAGCCGGGGCAGTTGGGCGCGCTTACCACGACGCAGGTCGGTGCTCTGACGACCGACGCTATCGCGCAACTCACGGCGGCGCAGGTCAGCGGTTTCAGCGTCACGTCGCTGGCGGCGCTATCGGCGACGCAGTTTGACGCATTGAAGCCGACGCAAATTGCGGCCCTGTCGCCCCAGGCGGTGGGCAGCCTGACAACCACACAGATTAGAGAATTGGAGCCCGCGCAACTTGCCGCACTCTCGGCGGTACAGGTGGCGGCGATGACCACCACGCAGATCTCGGCTTTGACGCCCGCTGAACTTTCTTCGCTCGAAGCCTCGCGCCTCGCATCTCTCAACGCCACCCAAATTGGCGCGCTTTCGCCCGCGCAGTTGGCGGCGCTCAGCACGACGCAAATCGCCGCTTTAAGTGTCGCGCAAGTGCAGGGGCTGACCTCGACCAGTGTTGGCGCCTTGACCGCGGGGCAGCTCGGCGTGTTGACGCCGGCGCAGATTTTCGCGATGTCGGCAACCGCGATCGGCGGCCTTAGCGCCTCACAACTCGGCGGTCTCACGCCCGCTCAGGTCGCCGCTTTGTCAAATCCGTCCATCGGCGGCTTCTCGAGTGGCCAGATCGCCAGCCTGTCGAATGAGCAGATTGGCGCATTGACCGCCAGCCAGATGGCGGCGCTTTCGCAAACCGCCGTGACCGGCCTCTCGGCCACGCAGCTCGCCGCGCTTAAAACGGCGCAGCTCGGGGCGCTGACCCCGGCGCAGATCGGGGCCCTAACCGTGACGCAAATCGCTTCGCTCGCCACGACGCAGGTCGCCGCGCTTTCCGTTGGCCAGATTGCCGGCCTTAAGGAAACCGCTATTGCCGCTTTGACGCCCGCGCAAATGGCGGCGCTGAAACCCGCCCAGATCGGCGGGCTCAATACCAACGTGATCGCGGCCCTGACCCCGGCACAGATCGCCGCGCTGACGCCTTCGCAATTCGCAGGTCTCAATGCCACGCAAGTCGGCTCGCTTTCGACGACGTTTATTTCCGGTCTTACGCCGCAGGCTTTCGCCGCGCTCACGGCTACGCAAATCTCGGGCCTCAAGTCCACCAGCATCAGCGCTTTAAGCGCGACCGTCCTCGCTGCTTTGAACACCACGCAGATCGCCGCGTTATCGGCGGGCGCGGTCGCGGGCCTTAGCGGGAGCCAGATCTCCGCGCTTAGCACAGGTCAAATCGACGCTTTGACGACTACGCAGATGGGCGCGCTTTCGGCGGATGCGGCGGCCAGTCTGACCTTGCCGCAGCTTGCCAGCCTCGATACCACCGAGATCGGCGCCATGAGCGCGACGGCAATCGGCGCCCTGAGCGCGGCGCAGATCGAAGCTTTCGCGACCACGCAGATCGCCGCGCTGACACCCGGACATATCGGCGCTCTTTCTGGGACGGGTATCGCCGGTCTGAGTGCGGGGGATATGACGGCGCTCACTGTGAGCCAGTTGAACGCCATCAGCGGGGCCGCCGCAGGAGGCCTCACCGCCGATCAGATCAGCGCTATTGTCACCAGCCGAATCAACGCGCTTTCTACATCGGCCATAGCGGGTCTTGGCGCCGCTCAGATCGACGCTCTTTCGACCGCGCAAGTAAAAGTGCTGACGGCGGCACAACTGGCCGCGCTGTCGCCGGCAGCTCTTGCGTCGCTCGATGGAACGCAAGTCACAGAAATGACGGCGGCGCAGTTCTCGGGTCTTTCCGCCGCCCAAATGGCCGAGCTCGCGCCCGAGACCGTTGGCGCCTTAACCACCACGCAGGTGGCGTCTCTGCGCGCCGACCAGATCGGCGCCTTGAGCCGCTTGCAACTGCGCGCCATGACGACCGGGCAGTTTGATTTCCTCTCTCCGGCGCAGGTCTCGGCGTTGACCACAAGTCAGATCCCCAACCTTCCGGTGACGCAGCTCGCCGAACTGAGCGCCGCGCAGTTCGCGTCCCTGAACTCTGGCCAGATCGGTGCGCTGACCGCGACGCAGATCCAAAGCTTTAGCACGACGCAGATCGCTGCGCTGAACGAGCGGCAACTCAGCGGTCTTACGACCACCCAAGTCGCCGCCTTGACGGACACGGCCATCGACGCGCTGACGGCCACACAGATCGATGCACTTATCCCAGCGCAGATCGGCGCTTTCACCACGACCCAGATCGCTGGAATGACAGCCGAGCAGGTGGCCGCCCTTCAGATCGCTGTGGCTTAGGAATTAATTTCAATTATTTCAGCAACTTAAGGCCCCTTGAGCGAACCCGCCGGTCATTTTATAACTGACCAGTCAGTCATTAATTGAGATCATACCATGGCAAGGCGTGCCCGACGGCCCGAGGCTCGGCCCGATGAAATCCTAGATGCCGCGCTCGCGATATTCTCAGAGGTCGGCTTCGCCGGCGCGCGCGTTGAGGATGTCGCCGCCCGGGCAAATCTTTCGAAGGGAGCGCTTTACCTCTACTTCGACTCCAAGGAGGCCCTCCTGAAGGCGTTGGTGCGCCGGCTTGCGGACCGCGTGGTTGGAGCGGCGGAGGGCCTTGTGGCTCTCGATGGCGCTGACGCCGAGCAGACGCTTCGTTCTCTGCTCACCTTTATGGCGATCCAACTCTCCGATCCACGCGTATCTGCCGCCCCGCGCATTGTGATCGCCGAAGCGCAACGCTTCCCCGAGATTGCCACGACCTACCGTAGCGCCGTCATCGACCGTGCGCAGCGCCTGCTGGCCGGTCTGATCGATCGAGGGGTGGCTCAAGGCGCCTTCCGCGACATCGACAAGGCTGTGGCCCTGAGAGCCTGCGCGGGCCCAATGCTGGTCCATATGCTTCTCTCCACGGTCTTCGCCGATCCTGCCAACCCCGGCCCGTCGCCGGGCGTGATCGCCAATGGGATCGCCGACATGATCTTGAATGGGCTTAAAGTAAAAACCGGAGCGTCGACATGAAGCACATCCTTGCCGTCATGGCTGTATTGGCGTTGGTCGGCTGCGGAGACGATACGTCCATCCTCAACGGCTATGCCGAAGGAGAATTCGTCCTGCTCGCGCCGGAAACGTCCGGGCGTATCGCGCAAATGACCGTCGCCGAGGGCGCCGCCGTTCAGGCCGGCGCGCCCTTGTTTAGTCTGGATGCCGCCGCCGAAACGCTCTCGCTCGAAGCGGCCCGCGCCCGGGCGGCGGCGGCTACCGCGCGCTTCGACGATGCCGCCGCCGGCGGCCGTACACCGGAAATAATTGCTGCACGTGAGCAGTTCGAGCAGGCGAGAGCCGCGCAGGTGCGCGCCCGCGCCGACCGCGCGCGAGCCCAAGAGCTTGCGTCCACCGGCGTTATTCCTCGCGCGCGCCTCGATGAAGCGGTTGCCGCCGCCGAGACAGCGGATGCACGTGTTTCAGAAGCCCGGCAACGCGTAACCCTCGCGGAGCTTCCAGCGCGCGAAAACCAGATTAAGGCCCTCGCGGCGAGCGCGGAAGAGGCCGAACAGCAGGTCAGGCTAGCCGAGGACGTTTTGCGTCGCAGGACGGTTGCCGCACCCGCTGCGGGCCGTATCGAACGTATCCTGCGCTACGCCGGCGACGTCGCGGGCCCGGCGGCGCCCGCCGTGAGGTTCTTACCGGATGGCCGCGTGATCGCAGTATTGTTCATTCCAGAACCCGCTCTCGCGCAAATTCGCGTCGGCACGAAGCTCGCCATCACATGCGACGGCTGCGCCGCCGCCGTCGCGGAAATCGTCTCAGTCGCCAACGAAACGGAATTCACACCCCCCATCATTTATTCGGATACCGAGCGGACGCGCCTGGTGTATCGCGCGGAAGCGCGCTTTACAGGCTTTGTGCCGCCGCCCGGAACGCCGCTCCGCGCCGAGGTGCAGGGCACGAAGGCGCGCAATGAAAAATAATGGGGCAACTGAGAACGTCATCGACGTTCACGGGCTCACCAAGAAATTCGGTGACAAACGCGTCGTCGACAATTTCTCGATTCAGGTGCCCAAGGGCGCCATCTACGGTTTCCTTGGCCCGAACGGCTCGGGCAAAACGACCACTATCCGCATGCTCTGCGGATTGCTCCAACCCGATGGCGGGGGCGGCACCGCCCTTGGCTACGATATCATCGCGGAAAGCCGCGCCATCAAGATGCGCGTCGGATACATGACACAGCGTTTCTCGCTTTATGAGGACATGACGGCGCGCGAAAATCTGACGTTCGTCGCGCGGCTGCACGATCTCGCCGACGTGCGCGGCGTCGTCGCTGCGGCGTTGGAGGAGTATGAAATGACGCCGCGCGCCGACCAACTCGCGGGCCAGATGTCGGGCGGGTGGAAGCAACGCCTTGCTCTTGCCGCGGCATCGCTGCACGAGCCGCAGCTTCTTCTCCTCGACGAGCCTACCGCAGGCGTCGACCCGAAGGCCCGGCGTGATTTTTGGGAAAGAATCAGAGGCCGCGCAGACAGCGGCGTTTCAGTTCTGGTCTCCACACACTATATGGATGAGGCCGTCCAGTGCGATTACATCGCATTCATGGCGTATGGGCGTAAGTTGATAGATGCCGCCGCCGCCGACATCTCGAAGGAGGTGAAACTCAATACGTGGCGCATCGAGGGGCGGGAACTGCATCAGCTCTATGAGAGGCTGAAGAAAACGCCCGGCGTTGAACAGGTCGCGCGTTTCGGTTCCGCGTTGCATGTGAGCGGCCGCGATAAAGACTCCCTCGACCGGGCGGTTGCGCAATTGCGCGGCCAGCCGGGGCTTGAGGTGGTCCCCGCCAAGACGGGGCTAGAGGAGGCCTTTATCTATTTAATGGGCGGCGCGGAGGATAACTTCAAATGACCTCCGACCGGTTTTCCCTCGCGCGCGTGAAAGCGGTGCTTGCTAAAGAGTTCGTGCAAATGCGCCGTGACCGGCTGACCTTTGCCATGATGGTGGGCATCCCCATCATGCAGTTGCTTCTGTTTGGTTACGCGATCAATACCGACCCGCGTCACTTGCCCACCCTTGTGGAGATGGGCGACGCGGGGCCCGCAAGCCGCGCCATTATCCACGGCATGGAGAACTCGCTCTACTTCGATGTGAAGCACACGGTGACGCGCGCGGAGGGCGAGGCCGCGCTGAAGAACGGTGAGGCGACCTTTATCCTGACAATACCGCCAAACTTCGAACGAGACTTCGCGCGTGGCGATCAGCCACAACTCCTTCTCGACGCCGATGCGTCCGATCCTGTCGCGGCGGGGGCAGGGACCGGCGCGATACAGCAGATCGTGCAGCAGGCGTTGAAGCCCTTTGCCCCGGCGCACACGCCGCCGGTGGAGACCGTGGTTCATCGGCGTTACAACGCCGCCAGCCGCACAGCTGTCAATATCGTGCCCGGCCTCCTCGGCGTCATACTCACCATGACGATGGTCATGATGACGGCCATTGCCATCACGCGTGAAACCGAACGCGGGACTCTTGAAACGCTGCTCGCAACACCCGCGCGGCCGCTCGAGGTGATGGTGGGCAAGATCACGCCCTATATTGTCGTCGGCTTTATTCAGGTGAGCCTGATGCTGCTTGGAGCGCACCTTCTGTTCAACGTTCCGTTCGCTGGAAATCCATTCGCATTCCTGGTGGCCGTTTCGCTCTTCATCTTGGTCAACCTTTCGATCGGCTTTTTCTTCTCGACGGTGGCACGGTCTCAGATGCAGGCGATGCAGATGACATTCTTTATGTTTCTGCCCTCGATTCTCTTGTCCGGCTTTATGTTTCCCTTTTACGCGATGCCTGGTTGGGCCCAGGTCACGGGCGAGCTTTTGCCCAATACGCACTTCCTGCGCGCCATCCGCGGTGTGATGCTCAAAGGTGGTGGTTTCGCAGATATTTGGATGAACCTGTTGCCACTCGCAATTATCCTGTCCGTGGTGGCAACGCTGGCCCTGAGGCGCTATCGGCGCACGCTCGATTAGTAGATAATTAACCGTGCAACTTCACGGTCTGTCCACGCGTATGTAACCGGACGAATACGCGGGGGGCTTTCAGAATGAAAGCGTTTAGACTTCTTCTAATTATGTTGGCGTGCCTCTGGTCAGGCGCCGCCGTGGCGGACAACATCACGGTCTACAGCGCCGGTAGCGTCGTCGTCGGACAGACGCGCCAGCTCACCGCCTATGTCCCGCTTTCACCCAACGCGGTGGTTTGGACCGTCAACGGTATTTCGGGCGGTGACAGCACTGTCGGCACCGTTTCCTCGTCCGGCCTCTATATGGCGCCCACCGTTCCGCCCGCGGACGGACAAGTCAGCGTGCGCGCCACCAGCACCGCTTATCCGGAAAAGTATAACGCCGTCACGTTGAAGGTCACATATCCGGCGGTGCGGCTTTGGAGCATCTCGCCGTCATCCGGGCCTGTCGGCGCGTTCACGATCTCGCTCAACGGATCCAATTTCACGCCGGACTCGGTCGTGCAGGTTGGCGACGTCGCGCTCAACACGAACTATGTCTCCCCGACGACGATCCGGGCGACCGGAACCACAACGGCGATCCAGGCCGGTAAGAAGCTTGGTGTGAAAGTCACCCGACCTGGCCTTGGCGGCACGACCAGCAGCAGCGTGACCTACACCGTTGCATCCGGTTCCAATACCAACCCTACGCCGACGCCAGAGCCGACGCCCACGCCGACACCGTCGCCGGCCGTGAGGGTCAGCCTGTCACCTAACGGATCGACCATCGCGCCGCTTTCCACTCGTCAATTCACCGCTACGGTTACCGGGACGACCAACCTTTCCGTCACGTACAGCGTGAACAACGTGGTGGGAGGAAATGGTGACGTCGGCACCATCTCACCGAGCGGCCTTTATACCGCGCCCGCCGCCGGTACGGCGGCCCGCACGTTCACCGTGCGCGCGGCGAGCGTCGCAAGCCCGAGCGCCGTGGGCGCCGCAACCATCACAGTCGCCGGCCCGCCTGATGCGGGCACGGGGCAGGGGACCGCCAGCCTCGCCGCGGCCCGACTCCTCGAACAAGCGACCTTTGGTCCGACAGCCGCCAGCATCGCGCGTGCGCGCGAGATCGGCGTCGACGCCTGGCTCAATGAACAGTTCGCTGCCGCTGAAACACCTGTGACGCTGCCCGAAGGCAACAACAACAGCGTCGTGCGGTCGCAATATATCAGCCGTTTGAGCATGGCGGACGACCAGCTTCGCCAGCGCGTGGCCTATGCGCTGGGCCAGATTATCGTCATCTCGATGAACAAGAACATCTACCCGAACGAGATCGTGCCTTATCTGCAGATACTGTCGCGGAACGCCTTCGGCAATTACCGCACGCTGCTGGGGGAAATCTCCACCAGCGCGCAAATGGGCAAATATCTCGATATCGCCAACAGCAACCGCCCGGCAAACGGCGCGGGCGCCAACGAGAACTATCCGCGTGAGTTGCTGCAACTGTTCTCGATCGGCCTGTGGGAGCTGAGCGCCGACGGTACGCAGCGCCTCGACGCGAACCAGCAACCGATCCCGACCTATGATCAATCGACGGTTCAGCAGATCGCGCTGGCCTTCACCGGCTGGACTTACGCCGGCCCCCGCAACAACAATTGGGAAGATTTCTCCGGCCCGATGCAGCCGAAAGACGTCAACCATGACATGCGCGCGAAAGCGTTCCTGGGCTGCGCGTTACCGGCCAACCAGACGACCGTCACGGATATGGATGCGACGCTCGACTGCGTTTTTCGTCACCCCAACGTCGCGCCGTTTATATCCACGCGCCTGATCCGCAGCATGGTGACAAGCAATCCGTCGCCGGCCTACGTCGGCCGCGTGAGCGCCGTGTTCAACAATAATGGCTCCGGCGTGAAGGGTGATCTGCGCGCGGTGGTGCGGGCGATCCTGACCGATCCCGAGGCGCGCAATGATACGGCCACCTCCGCCTCCGGCCGTCTGCGCGACCCAACGCTCCATCTTACGGCGCTGGTGCGCGCGTTTGGCGGGCGTATTAACCCCGGCAACCAATTGTCCTGGGAGATGTCACAAGTCTCGCAGATGCCGCTCACGCCGCCGTCTGTGTTCGGCTTCTATGCCCCGACGTATCGCGTGCCCAACGCAGGCGGGGCTTTCGGGCCCGAATTCCAGATCTATTCCCCGACGGAAGCCGTGCTCCGCGGCAACATCTTCTGGCGGGTGATCACCAATCCCGGCGGTGATTTCACGGTGGATATGACGCCCTTCTCCACAGCGGCCACCTCGGTTGAGCTTATCGACCGCATTGATCAAACGCTGATGTACGGCCGCATGCCGCAGGCAATGCGGCAGAGTTTGGCCAATGTGATGGCGGCGCAAAGTACGCCGACGGAGCGGATGCAGATCGCGCTGTATCTGACCGCCGTCTCCGGCCTTTACGCTGTGCAGTACTAGGAGCGCGCCATGACCCACAATCTCTCTCGCCGCTCCCTGGCCCGCATCCTCTCCGGCGCCGCGTCGATCGCCGCCATGAGCCGCCTCGGCGGCATGAGCGCGCTCGCCCAGTCCGGACCTGACTATAAAGCGCTGGTATGCATCTTCCTGTTTGGTGGCAATGACAGCCACAACATGGTCGTCCCGCAGGAAACCGCACACTACAACGCCTACCGGACCATCCGGCGCAATCTCGGCCTTCCGGACGGCAACGCCACTTTGCTGCCGATCCTCGCGCGTACGGGTAGCGTTCCTTACGCCTTCAACAGCGGCCTGCAAGCGATCCATCCGCTATGGACCACCGGTCAGCTCGCCGTGGTTGCCAACGTCGGGATGCTCGCCGCCCCGACGACACGCGGCGCTTATATCAACCGCTCGATCCCGTTGCCGACGAACCTTTTCTCCCATGCCGATCAAGTCATCGAGAAGCAGGCTGGCGATCCTAATGGCTCAGGCGCGGGCGGCAGCGGTTGGGCGGGACGTATCGCCGATTCCGTTGCCGGTCTCAACGGCGGATCACGCTTCCCGGCCGCGGTGTCCATGAGCGGCCAGGCCCTCATGACCACCGGCGCGGTCATACAGTCGGCGACCCTCTACCCCGGCTTCGATCTTTCAGCCAACGGTCTCGGGGCATGGCCGGCGTCGGCACAGGCGGCGCGCGCTCAAGCGCTGCAGGAAGTTTTGGCATTCGACAATGGGCTCACCCTCGTACAGGCGGCCAATCAGGTGCGCCGGGACGCGGTGGAACTGAATCAGCTTTTGCGGTCGACCGGCGACGCGCCCCCGCTCGCGACTGTATTCCCGGGCACGTCACTCGGCCGGCAAATGCAGCAGATCGCCAACATCATCCGCCTGCGAGGCACGACCGGCATGCGCCGGCAGGTATTTTTCACTTCGCTCGGGGGCTTCGATACCCATTCGTCTCAGGGCTGGCAGCATTGGGACCTTCTGCGCCAAGTGGGCGATGCGATGCGCGCACTTTACGACGCCACCGTAGAGATGGGCGTGGCCAATAGCGTCACCCAGTTCACGGAAACGGACTTCGGGCGCACGCTGGAATCCAACGGCAGCGGATCCGACCACGGATGGGGCGGTCATCAGCTTGTTCTCGGCGGCGCCGTCCGCGGCGGCGATATGTTCGGAACGTTCCCAACCCTGGCGCTGGGCGGACCGGACGACGCCAATACGCGTGGTGTGCTGATCCCAACGACATCGCTCGACCAGTTTGGCGCGACGTTCGCCCGCTGGTTCGGGGTAGCCGATGCCGCGCTCCCTCAAATCTTCCCGAATATCGGACGCTTCGCGACGTCGAACGTGGGCTTTATGACTTAGGCTGCAGGAAAGCCGCGAAGCCTTCCATGTAAGCCTTCACTTGCGCCCGGGCGGCCTCGTCTTGCAGATTGCCTTCGGCATCGAAGAGATCGCCGGCTTTGGACAAGGCGAGACGGCCGCCGCTCCAATGCTGCGCGCCGATATGACGCAGTACGATCAGCCATGACGCTTGCGACAGCAAAGTGCCCCAACCGCTCGGCGTTGCGCCGATCAGACCGACACGTTTGCCGCCAAACACGCGCTTCACGTCGTTTGCCGGGCGCGTCAGCCAGTCGATCGCGTTCTTGAATACGCCGGGCATCGAATTGTTGTACTCGGGCGTGACGATCAGCAATCCGTCCGCGGCGGCAATCTTGTCTTTGAGCGACTTCACGGTCTCGGGAAGCCCAAGCGCGGTCTCCTCGTCGGCGTCGTAAAGGGGGATGCCGCGAATGCTCTCAATCTGAAGTTCGACTCCGGCGGGCGCGAGCTCTTTCGCGGCGCGCAATAGTCCGGCGTTGAACGATGCTTTGCGCAGACTCCCCGAAAGGCCGATGATGGTCGTCATATATGATCCCCTTTTGATTTACCGACCAGCCGGTCGAAGAATACAGTCGCGCCAGATTCAATTCCCTAGCCCCGGCCGCATGAATTATGCATAGACAAGCCGGTGCGCGAAACGGCCGAACGCATAGGTGCTTTGCCTGGAATACCCTGTTCAAGGCCTTGGCTCCTCTGCAAAATAGCGCCAACCAATAATAAAGCGAACCCTGGGAGGCTCCTATTCTCGACTTCAATCTGGGCGAAACCGTCGACGCCATCCGTGAAACCGCGCGCCGCTTCTCGAGCGACAAGATAGGCCCGCTCGCCGCGCGCATCGACCACGACAATGCCTTTCCGCGCGAGCTGTGGAAGCCAATGGGTGATCTTGGTCTGCACGGCATCACAGTCCCGGAAGAAGATGGCGGTTTGGGCCTCGGCTACCTCGAGCATGTCGTGGCGATGGAAGAAGTCAGCCGCGAAAGCGCCTCCATCGGCCTCTCCTATGGCGCGCACTCCAACCTTTGCGTCAATCAGCTTCGCCGTTGGGGGAATGACGACCAGAAGAAGAAGTATCTTCCCAAACTGATCTCCGGCGAGCATGTCGGCGCCCTGGCCATGAGCGAATCCGGCGCCGGGTCCGACGTCGTCGGGATGAAGCTACGTGCGGTGAAGAAGGGGGACCGTTACGTCCTCAACGGCACCAAATTCTGGATAACGAACGCGCCCCACGCCGATACGTTGGTGGTTTACGCGAAAACCGAGCCTGAGAAAGAAAGCCGCGGCATCACGGCCTTCCTGATCGAGAAGGGCATGAAGGGTTTCAAATGCTCGCAGAAGCTCGACAAGATGGGCATGCGTGGATCCGACACCGGTGAGCTGGTGTTCGAGGATTGCGAAGTCCCGGAAGAAAACATCATGGGCCCGCTCAATCGCGGCGTTGAAGTTCTGATGAGCGGCCTCGACTATGAGCGCGCCGTTCTTGCCGGCGGCCCGCTCGGCATCATGCAGAAGTGCTTGGACATCGTGCTCCCTTACGTGCGCGAGCGCAGTCAGTTCGGACGTCCCATCGGTTCGTTCCAGCTGATGCAGGCAAAGGTCGCCGACATGTATGTCGCGTTCAACTCGGCCCGCGCTTACGTCTATTCCGTCGCCAAGGCCTGTGATGCCGGGAAGACGACCCGCCAGGACGCGGCGGGCGCGATCCTGCTCGCTTCGGAAAACGCGGTGAAGGTCTCGCTGGAAGCCATCCAGGCGCTCGGCGGCGCCGGTTACACCAAGGACTGGCCGGTCGAGCGTTGCCTGCGCGACGCCAAACTTTACGACATCGGCGCCGGCACCAACGAAATCCGCCGCTTCCTGATCGGGCGCGAGCTCATCGGCGGCTGGCCGTCCAATCAATAATAAAAGCGGAAGAGGGGATTCCCCGCGGTGCCTAAACTTCAGTCGCAGATCAATCCGCAGAGCGAGCAGTTCCAGAAGAACGCCGCTCACAATCGCGCGCTTGTCGACGAGCTACGCGAACGCACGGCTAAAACCGGCCTCGGCGGTCCGGAAGACCAGCGCAAGCGTCACGTCGGGCGTAAGAAGCTGCTGGTCCGTGATCGTATCGGTCAGCTTCTCGACCCCGGTTCGCCGTTCCTTGAGGTGGGCGCGCTGGCGGCTTTCGGCATGTATAACGATGACGCGCCTGCCGCCGGCATGGTGTGCGGCGTTGGCCGTGTCTCGGGCCGTGAAGTCCTGATCGTCGCCAACGATCCTACGGTGAAGGGCGGGGCTTACTTTCCGCTTACCGTAAAGAAGCACCTGCGCGCGCAGGAAATTGCCCAGCAGAACCGCTTACCCTGCGTCTATCTCGTGGACAGCGGCGGTGCGAACCTTCCGCATCAGGCCGAGGTGTTTCCGGACCGCGAGCACTTCGGGCGCATCTTCTTCAATCAAGCCAACATGAGCGCGCAGGATATCCCGCAGATCGCCTGCGTGATGGGCTCGTGCACCGCCGGCGGCGCCTATGTGCCGGCCATGAGCGATGAGACCGTCATCGTGCGCAATCAGGGCACCATCTTCCTGGGTGGCCCGCCGCTGGTGAAGGCGGCGACGGGTGAAGTCATTTCCGCCGAAGAGCTCGGCGGCGCCGACACCCATGGCCGCAAGTCCGGGGTCGTCGACCACGTCGCCAATAACGATGAGCACGCGCTCCAGATCGTGCGCTCCATCGTCGCTAATCTCAATTCGGTGAAGAAAGTCGATATGGACCTGCGCGATCCGAGGCCGCCGGCCTACGATCCGGCCGAGCTCTATGGTGTGGTCCCGACGGACGTGCGTGCGCCTTATGATGTGCGTGAAGTTATCGCCCGTATCGTCGATGGCTCCGAGTTCGACGAGTTCAAGGCGCTTTATGGGACTACGCTCGTCTGCGGCTTCGCTCACATCTGGGGCCAGCCGATCGCGATCCTGGCCAATAACGGCGTGCTCTTCTCGGAAAGCGCGCTGAAGGGCGCGCACTTCATCGAACTCGCTTGCAAGCGCGGCATTCCGCTCTTGTTCCTGCAAAATATCTCCGGCTTCATGGTCGGCGGTAAGTATGAGGCGGGCGGTATCGCGAAAGACGGCGCGAAGCTCGTGACCGCCGTGGCTTGCGCACAAGTTCCTAAGTTCACCGTCTTGATTGGCGGCAGCTTTGGCGCCGGCAACTACGGCATGTGCGGCCGCGCCTATAGCCCTCGCATGTTATTCACATGGCCCAATAGCCGTATCTCGGTTATGGGCGGTGAGCAGGCCGCTTCGGTGCTCGCGACCATCCGCCGTGACGCTCTGGAAGCCAAGGGTGAGACGTGGCCCGCCGCTGACGAAGACGCCTTCAAGACTCCGATCCGCGAGCGTTACGAAGCCGAAGGTAATCCTTACTTCGCCAGCGCCCGTTTGTGGGACGACGGCATCATCGACCCTGCGCAAACCCGCGATGTGCTCGGCCTCGCCATCAGCGCCAGTCTTAACGCGCCGATCCCGAAGACCATCTTCGGCGTCTTCAGGATGTAATGACCATGTTGCGTTCTCTTCTTATCGCTAACCGCGGGGAAATCGCCCGCCGTGTCATTCGTACCGCCCGCCGCCTCGGGGTGCGCACGGTCGCGGTTTATTCCGATGCCGACGCTAACGCGCTCCATGTGCGCGAGGCCGATGCCGCCGTGTATATTGGCCCCCCGCCGGCGCGCGAAAGTTATCTCGTCCAGCAGAAGATTCTTGATGCCGCCAAAGCCTCCGGCGCGGAAGCGATCCACCCGGGCTACGGGTTCCTGTCGGAGAACGCCAAATTTGCCGATGCCGTAAAGGACGCCGGACTGATCTGGGTCGGTCCGCCCGCGTCGTCGATCCTGGCCATGGGCCTCAAGGACGCCGCCAAGAAGCTCATGACTGAAGCCGGGGTGCCTGTCACGCCGGGCTATCTCGGCGAAGACCAGAGCGAGAAAAAGCTCCAGTCTGAGGCCGACCGGATCGGTTACCCGGTGCTCATCAAAGCCGTCGCCGGCGGCGGCGGGAAGGGCATGCGCCGCGTGAATGCGGCCGGCGAATTCTCGGCTGCTCTTGCCTCGGCAAAGCGCGAAGCCGCGGCTTCATTCGGTGACGATCGCGTTCTTATCGAAAAATACGTCACCCGCCCGCGCCACATCGAAGTGCAGGTCTTCGCCGATCAGCACGGCAACGCCGTGCATCTATTCGAGCGCGACTGCTCGCTCCAGCGCCGTCATCAAAAGGTGATCGAGGAAGCGCCGGCCCCGGGTATGGACGAAAAAACCCGAGCCGCCGTCTGCGACGCCGCCGTGAAGGCCGCGAAGGCCATCAAGTACGAAGGCGCCGGTACGGTGGAATTCATCGCCGATGCGTCGGAAGGCCTGCGCGCGGACCGCATCTGGTTCATGGAAATGAACACCCGCCTGCAGGTCGAGCATCCGGTCACGGAAACCATCACCGGCCAGGACCTCGTGGAATGGCAGCTTCGCGTCGCCGCGGGCGAGCCGCTGCCGCTGACGCAGAGCGAACTCAAGATCACCGGCCACGCCATGGAAGCGCGGCTGTATGCGGAAAACCCCGCCACCGGCTTCCTGCCGTCCACCGGTCCGCTCACGCACTTCCGCATGCCCACCAACGTGCGGGTCGATAGCGCCGTGGAAGAGGGCGGTGAAGTCAGTCCGTTCTATGATCCTATGATCGCGAAGGTCATCGCGTCGGGCCCGACACGCGCCGAAGCCGCCGCGCGTCTTGGCGCGGCTTGCGGCGAAGTCGAGGTCTGGCCGGTACGCACCAACGCGGGGTTCCTGCGCCGTGTGCTCGCCGACGAAGACTTCATTGCCGGCAAAATCGATACCGCCTTCATCGAACAGCGCCTTGAGCGTCTCGTGCCAAAGACGGAACCGTCATCGTCTGTGCTGCAGGCGGCCGCGCGCACGCGTATCGCGGCTAATCCGCAGGCTGATAGCGCGTCGCCCTGGTCGCGGCTGCAAGGCTTCCGCGTCGCGGGCGAGGCTCATACAACAGTACGTCTGCGCGCCGGGTCCACGACCTATGACGTCGAAATGGAGTCACGCCAACCCGCACTGCACGGGCGCATGGTCGGCGACGATATGGTCGTCTTCGACGGCGGCGATGCTTTTGCCTTCTCGCTCGCGGCCATGCACGCGGCAGACGGCGGCGGCGCCAGCAGCGGCTCTATCATCTCGCCCATGCCGGGCAAGGTCATCGCGGTCAAAGTGAAGGCCGGCGATACGGTCACCAAGGGACAAGCGCTGCTTATCCTCGAAGCGATGAAGATGGAGCATACGCTCACCGCGCCGTTCGATGGCAAGGTGGCCACTCTTAGCGCGTCCGAGGGCGGTCAGGCGGTCGAGGGGACAGTGCTCGCGGTGATCGAGGCGGCGAAATAGCGCGTCGTGCCAAAAAGGCGAGGCCCGTTTTTGGCACAAGCGGCGCGCAATTAAAAAGGTCAGCCCCAACCGGCCGCGAGACCCAAGACTCCGACAATGATCAGGTAGATCGCCACGACATAGTTCAGCAGTCGGGGAACGATCAGGATCAGGATTCCCGCGATAAGCGCGATAAGCGGCTGAATCAAAACGACATTTGCGGTCATTGGAACTCCTCAAGAGTCTACGTTCCGTCATGCAACGTAGAGGCGACCTAAAATGTTGCTTCGAAGGGCGCGAGCGCCTTATGATTGCGAGTCGCAACTTTGGGGTAGAGGCATGGATCGCGACGAGGCGGCAAGGGCGTTTCTGGCCAAAATTCACGATCTGGTCAGCGATTACATCAGCGGCACGGCGCCGGCGGGACCTTTGCCGCACGCGATCCGCCGACTGTGGTCGGAAGAGCGGGTGCGCCGCGCCGCGACGGGGCTTGATACCGGCACCATCAGATTCTTCGCGCTTCGGCAGTACACCGACATCGATAGTTCCTGGCCCGTCGAAAAGCCTCCTAGCGTGCAAACCCTGCAAGGCGCGCTGAAGGAAGTCGTGGAACTTTGCAACGACCCGGCGCGCCTCTAGGAACTTAGGCGAATACAATCCGTTATGCCTGGAGTTCGCGGCCTTACCGCGAAGCAGCACGAGTGCGGATGCGTATGGCGAGCAAGACAAAGTCAGTGCAAAAGCCGCGGCGCAAAGCCGCCGTCACGGCGCTCAAGAAATATCGGGATATGCGCGACTTTACCCGCACCGCCGAACCTAGCGGCCGTGAACGCGTCAGCGCAAAGGGACATTCCTTCGTTGTGCAGAAGCATGCGGCCAGCCACCTGCATTATGACTTCCGCCTTGAGATGGACGGCGTGCTGCGGAGTTGGGCGGTGGCTAAAGGTCCAAGTGTCGATCCCGCTGTGAAGCGGCTCGCAATGCAGACCGAAGATCATCCGCTCGCTTATGGGGGATTTGAAGGCATTATCCCGAAAGGTCAGTATGGCGGCGGCACCGTGATGCTGTGGGATCGTGGGACGTGGGAGTCGATTGGCGACGAAGATGAAACGTACCGTGCCGGCCGCATGAAATTCACTCTGCATGGCGACAAGATGCGCGGCCAATGGGCCCTGGTGCGCATGAAGCCGAAGCCCAACGAGCGCAACCCGGCCTGGCTCCTGATCAAGGACAAGGACGAATATGCGAGGCCAGGCGAGGCGGACGCCCTGCTTGAACAAGACACGAGCGTGAAAACGGGCCGCGACATGGAGCATATCGCGGAAAGCACCAAGGACGTCTGGATCTCCGACCGCGCCAAGAACGCCGATAAGGTGCCGGTGCGAGCGAAGTCGGAGAAGGCGATCAAGAGAGCGCCGATCAAGAAAGCGGCGGCCAAGAAGGCTCAAAAAAAAACTCCAAAGCGCCCCCCAAGTTCATAGAGCCGCAGCTCACCACACGCGTCGATCAGCCGCCG
The DNA here is from genome assembly GCA_041906145.1 of Rhodospirillaceae bacterium. GTDB lineage: Bacteria > Pseudomonadota > Alphaproteobacteria > Rhodospirillales > Rhodospirillaceae > SHVO01. The sequence continues at coordinate 34,564 of JAYRJU010000003.1, forward strand.
GCAGGCGACAATTGGCTCCACGAAATTAAATTCGACGGTTATCGCCTGAATGCACGCATTCAGGACGGAAAAGTGCGGCTGCTTACGCGCCGGGGCCAGGACTGGACCGATAAATTCGAACCTTTCATCGCAGAACTTGCCGCGCTTGACGTGCAGAATGCCTATCTTGATGGCGAGGCGGTGGTTCTCGGCACAAACGACCGTAGCGATTTTTCGGCGCTGCAAAACTGGTTCACCACCGGCAAGGGCCGGCTCGCTTTTTACCTCTTCGACCTTCTTTTTCTCGACGGCGAAGATTTGCGCGCGCTTCCACTTCTGGAGCGCAAGGACCGCCTGCGCGAGCTTCTGGTGGCTGCCCACTCTCAGCGACTGATTTATAGCGACCATCAACTCGGCAACGGCCCGCGGTTCTTTCGCGCCGCCGCGGATATGCGTGTGGAAGGCATTATTTCTAAACAAGTAGATGCGCCTTACACCTCGGGGCGTACGCGCGGGTGGCTCAAAATCAAGGTCGTCGAACGCCAGGAATTCGTGATTGGGGGCTTCGTGCTTTCCGCGATCTCCGATAACGCTATCGGCGCGCTGCTGATGGGAGAGTATCAGAACGGAAAATTCGTTTACGTCGGCAAGGTGGGGACTGGATACACCAACGCCATGGCGGGCGAGCTCTACCGCAAGCTCGCGAGGCTGAAACGCGCCACGCCAGCCCTTGAGCAAGTCCCTCGTGAAGCGCGGCGCGGGTCGATATGGGTCGATCCCAAGCTGGTCGCGGAAGTCGAATTCTCTGCCTGGACGTCGGATCATATTCTGCGTCACGCCGCTTTCCAGGGTCTGCGCGAAGACAAAGCGCCAAAGGACGTCAAACCGGAAAAGGTCGAAGCCGTGCAAACCGTAGTCGCCAAAGGTTCCGCCAAGAAGGCGGCCCACCGTAAATCGTCCGCGAAGAAGAAAAAGGAAGACCGACCGGAAGTACTCGGCATCGGAATATCGCACCCCGAACGGGCGATCTTTCCCGACCAGAAAATCACGAAACTGGAAGTAGCCGAATATTACGAAGCGGTGGCGGAGACCATGCTCCCGCATGTTGTTGATCGCCCACTGGCCCTCGTGCGGTGTCCCGATGGGGTCGGGCCGGCCTGTTTTTTCCAGAAGCACGCGGGCGCAGGTCTTCCAGAGGTCATCCGCGAGGTGCCGCAGGGCGGCGGCCATAAGGATACCGTTCTCCTGATCGATTCCGCCGAAGGGCTCGTGTCGCTGGTTCAGCGCGGCGTTCTGGAAATCCACTGCTGGGGAAGTCACTACAAAACGCTCGAGCGGCCCGACATGGTGGTGTTCGACTTTGATCCCGATCCCGCGGTGAAATGGCCGAAGGTGGTGAAAGCCGCCGTGGATATGCGCGCATTTCTGAAGGATCTTGGACTTGAAAGCTTTCCGAAGATGACGGGTGGCAAGGGGCTCCATGTGGTGGTCCCATTCAAGCCGCTGATGGAATGGGACGCCGTGAAGGAGTTCACCCGCATCGTCGCCGACAAATTTGCAGCCACTGACCCGGCCATGTACCTGATCAACATGTCGAAGAAGAAGCGCGAGGGTAAGATTTTCATCGACTATCTGCGCAACGGGCGCGGCGCGACGGCCATCGCGCCGTATTCGACCCGCGCCCGGCCGGGGGCGCTTATCGCGACGCCGATTTCCTGGGCCGAGCTCGACAGCGGCGCCAAACCGCAGGACTTCACCCTGGAAAAGGTGATCGCCCGTGTCACGAAGCGCTTTAAAGATCCGTGGAAGGCGATGTTGACCACCAAGCAAAGCATCACCGAAAAAACGCTCAAGACCTTGATAGCGCTTTAGCCGGGGCGCGCGGAGCTAATGGAAATCATGGCTGTGGAATCGCATCTCGCCTGGGTCGGCGATGAGCCTTCCATATGCGTCCCGCTGGGTAATCTCCACCTCCTGGCCGTCCTTGCTCACGCTGGTGAGCAGGTCGTTGAGACTGTAGAGGCTGTCGGCCACGACATGAATGATCTGGCCCTCACGCTGCACCCGGCCGACGCAGCCCAGGATGTCGGCGGTCATGATCGTGCTGCGGTACTTATCGAAGATCGTCGACCAGACCACCAAATTTCCGACGCCGGTTTCATCCTCCAGCGTAATGAACACGATCCCGCTTGCTGTTCCCGGGCGCTGCCGCACAAGCACAAGCCCCGCAATACGAACCCGGTCACCGTCCTTGAGGCGGCGTAGGTCCGCCATTGACTTCCACCGCTCCCGCGTGAGGTCGCTGCGTACAAGCGACAAGGGATGGGCCCGCAGAGAAAAGGCCATAGTCGCGTAATCCTCGACAACTTCTCCGGCGGCGGTCAAAGAACGCAGCCCCACACGTTCTTCTACGATCTCCGGACGATCAAAGCCTTCCGCTTGATCGGCCGCCACGAATAACGGCAATGGTTTGTCGCTCAAGGATTTCACAGTCCAAAGCGCCTCGCGACGGCTATACCCTAAACTCGCGAAAGCGTCGGCCTCCGCCAGCTTTTCCAGCTGCGCCACCGGGGTTCCGGTGCGTCGCCACACATCCTCGAGGTTCTCATAAGGCGCCTCAATACAGGGGATTTTGGCCATGACGTCATTGATGGCGCCTGGGACCATGCGGAAGCCGAGGCGCACGGCAAACACATCCTGCTCCTGCCATTCCAACATGCAGTCCCAGCGGCTCGCATTGATATCGATAGGAAGTACTTTCACATCGTGATCGACGGCATCGCGAATTAACTGTGCCGGCGCATAGAAACCCATCGGTTGGGCATTCAGGATCGCGCACAGAAACACCTCGGGATGGCGGCACTTGATGTAGGCGGAGGCGTACACGAGAAGCGCGAAGGAAGCCGCATGGCTTTCCGGGAACCCATACGTTCCGAAACCTTCGATCTGACTGAAGCAACGTTTGGCGAAATCCAAGGGATAGCCGTTTTCAACCATGCCGCTGATGAATTTTTTACCGAAGCCGTTGAGGTTTCCGTCGTTGCGGAAAGTGGCCATTGCGCGGCGGAGCAAGTCGGCCTCATTCGGCGTAAACTTCGCCGCCACGATGGCGATCTGCATCGCCTGCTCCTGAAAGAGAGGAACACCCAACGTACTCTTGAGCACGCCTTCCAACTCTTGTTTGTAGTAAATCGGCTTTTCTTTGCGTTCACGGCGTCGCAAGTAAGGATGCACCATATCGCCTTGGATAGGGCCGGGACGAACTATCGCCACTTCGATCACGAGATCGTTGAGACAGCGCGGTTGTAAGCGCGGCAACATGCTCATCTGCGCGCGGCTTTCCACCTGGAAAACACCGATGCTGTCGGCCTCGCACAGCATGTCGTAAACCGCCGGGTCTTCCTTCGGCAGTGTATCGACCGTGTACTCCAGCCCTTTGTGATCACGCAGGAGATCAAATGCACGCCGGAGACAGCCCAGCATGCCCAAGCCCAACACATCCACTTTCATCATGCGCAGGACCTCGATGTCGTCTTTGTCCCATTCGATCACGGTGCGCTTTTCCATCGTGGCATTCTCGATGGGCACGAGATCGTCCAGCCGGTCCTGTGTGATGACGAACCCTCCTGGGTGCTGTGATAGATGGCGTGGAAAACCTGTAATCTCCTGTGACAGCTGGAGAAGGAGTTTGAGCCGGTAGTCGGTGGGATCGAGACCTAGATTGCGAGCTTGAGAGTCCGGAATGCCCTCATCGCTCCAACCCCACACGGATTTCGCCAAGACTGCGGCTGTGTCCTCCGGCAAACCCAAAGCCTTCGCCACCTCGCGTACCGCGCGTCGGGAGCGGTAGTGAATCACTGTGGCTGTGAGGGCGGCGCGCTCGCGGCCATAAGTCTCATAAATCCACTGAATCACTTCTTCACGTCGCTCGTGCTCAAAATCGACGTCAATATCCGGGGGCTCATCGCGGCTGGTGCTGACGAAGCGCTCAAATAGCAGCGTACGCTGCATAGGGTTAATCTCGGTGATTCCCAGGCAGTAGCACACGGCTGAGTTTGCGGCGCTGCCACGGCCTTGGCACAGAATTCCGATGGACCGTGCGTACCGCACAATTCGCCAAACCGTCAGGAAGTATGGCGCATATCCGAGCTCGGCTATGATTTTAAGCTCATGCTGAACCTTCCGCGTAACTTCGTCGGGAATGTGGTCAAGATATCGGAACGCGGCGCCTTTCCATGTTTCTCTTTCCAGCCCTTCTTGCGCCGTTAGCCCCGGAAAGAGATTTTCGTCCGGATACTGATACTTCAGTTGATCGAGGGAGAAGGTGCAGCGCGCTGCGATCTCCGCCGACCGCTCCACCGCTTCGGGGTGAAGTTTGAACAAGCGCACCATTTCCTCAGGCGTTTTGAAGTGCCGATCCGCGGACCATTCGCGCTCATGGCCAAGTTCATCGATGGAACGACCTAGTCGAATACAGGTGACAATGTCCTGCAGCATGCGCCGCTCGGGCACATGGTAAAGCACGTCATTGGTCGCCACGGTCTGTACACGGCAATCGGCGGCGAGGGTGGCGATCTCGGAGAGCCGTTGCACCTCGTTGGGCCGGAAGCGGCGAGTTAGCGCCATGTAAGAGCGGTTGCGGAAGTCGCTGCGCAGCCTCTGCAATAATCCCCGCAAAGCGGCGTTCGCATAATCCCCCAACGCTATGAGCAATTGTCCTTCGCCATATTCCACGACATCGTCATAGGTGAGATGACATTCCCCTTTCTTCGCACGCTGTTTGCCAACCGTCAGGAGCCGCACCAATCGGCTATAGGCCGCGCGCTCCTGCGGATAACAGAGCAGGCTTTCACCGCTTATGAGATCAAGACGGCAGCCAGTGAGGAGCTTGATCTGGGTGTTCTCTTGCTTGTTATAAGTTTTGACGGTGTCATAAGCTTTGACAATTCCCGCAAGCGTGTTGCGATCGGTGATGGATACGGTCTCATGCCCCAGCGTTGCCGCTGCGACCACAAGCTCTCGCGGAAACGATGCCCCGCGTAGGAAAGAGTAGTTGGTGGTGACCTGGAGGTCGACGTAGGTCACGCGAACACTCCGTGCACATACCAACGGTGCATATTCTCCGCCGTAAGCCGGTTGTCGCGGTACAGCCAGAAACGCTCGCCTTGCTCATCCTCCACACGGAAATAGTCGCGTACTTCGCCCTGTTCGCGTTCAGCTTGCCACCATTCCCCGTAAACTCGTTCCGGGCCGTCGGCGCGTTTGACAGCGTGGCCATCGCCGCGCCATGTGAAGCGCGCTGGGGGATGATCCGGCAACATCGCCATGACCTCCACCGGTTCCGGTGGTGAGAACAGTCGCACGGGGCGCGGAAGATTAGCGGGCCACGAAGGCGAAGGGGCGCTGGCAGGATCAACGGACTTCATGGCTCGTTCCGGGATGTCGCTCGCATGTGAAGCGATGCGGTAAACGTTGCGCGCACCGACTTGGCTGGCGAATGAGTCGACCAAGTCCGAAGTATCGCCGAGACTGTCCATCCCGCTCTCAGTATCGATTTGATGGGGGAACAGAGGTTCGGTGCGCCATGCCGTCAAGACGGCACTATCAACCCCGAAACCCGGGTCCACTGTTTCGACCTTGTCGCCTAATAGCTTGATGAAATGCGCGGGGTTGCGTGAAGGCCGGGCTAGGGCAAGGCGGATGGTTTCCACGCGATTGTCGGTGCGAAAGAACAGAAGATCGAGTTTGCGCGCGCCTTCCTGGCTCTTTTCAAGTTCTGCGCAGAGCGGCGGCGCTAAAAGCCCGATCGTGCGTTTCAAGTCGTCCGCCGTGCCGATCGGTTCGGCAAAGACGAGGCGCTTGCGTTTCGCGGCGGGTGGAAGCACCGCTTCAATGGATTCCGGCGCTTGTCCCAAAGCTTGGTCGAGGCGTAACAATAGGTCCTTGCCGAAGCGACGAGGCAACGTCGCGCGCGGAATATGCCGAAGGTCGGCGATGGTCTTAAGGCCCACCCGCCACAGGCTGCGTCCGGTCGCGAGGCTAATGCGCAACGCCATGACCGGGAGCGGATTCAAATCCGCCGGCGCGCTGGAAACCGTGATCGATTGAGGAGCAAAGTGCGCCAGGGCCCAGGCCGCGCCGGGGCTTGCCGCCATGGCAATGCGTGCGGTCAAACCATGTCCCGCCATGGCGCCGCGGATGGTCTCCAGCATTTTTGTCTCGCCGCCGAACAGATGCGTCGCACCTGTCGCGTCGATCCAGATGCTGTCCGGTGAAAAGGCGGAGACGAGAGGGCTATAGCGCAAACACCACACGGCCAACCGCTCCAGCGCGCGACCGTCCTCCAGCGGCTGTGCGGGTAGTGCGACCAGATTTGGTTGCACCGCGCGGGCATGCGCCAACGCAAGCCCGGGCGTGATCCCGTCCGCGGCGGCCGCGGCGTTCACCGCCAGCACGAGCCGGTGTTTGTCCTCCAGATTGGCGATGACGACAGGTTTATGCGATAGCGCGTCGTTCGTTTCGCCGCTCAAGCGGCGTAATCGCGCTTCCATCGGCCAATGCGGGAGGAAGATGCAGATAACCCTGCGCATCGGGGACTTCCACACTCCAGGTGCCAGTAGCTCCGCTGCGCGAGCGCAGCAATTCAAGGGTCCATCGCGCCCGGCCTGACTGGGGGATTGGGTGCGGGGACGAAGGCGCCGCACTGATCCGCCACCGGCTCGCCGCGGCGATGGGTTCAAGTTCGGTATTTTTCCGGCGTCTTCGTAAGGTGAAGGCCATGGTCGCGCCGCTCTCGGCGGCCAACGCCAAGCGCCGGCTTGTCGTCAGCGTCAGGCACGGGGTTTCACCGATCACACAGCCCAGGGACGCATGGCGCAGCGCTTCTTCCATCACCGCCAGCACGTCCTTTTCCGAGCGTGCTCGCACCACGATGAGGCGCGAGGCGGGAAGGCCCATCTGCGCAAGTCCGGGAGCGTAGAAATCGGGCGAGGTGGTGCACCACAAGACAGGTTTCCCAAGACGTCCGGCGCTTGCGGCGGCAAAAGCGGTCGCGGCCGCAAATCCCGCCGCGCTCACGCTATTAACTTCATGCAGCGCCGCGGTCGGCAAACCGCCTTCCGGCCAAAGACCATCGAGTGCAGGAATGCCGAAAGGCAGCGCTTTAAGGGCGCCGCGCCGGGCTGGTCCCTCGAGTCTTTCAAGGCGGTGGATATGTTCTCGTAAGTCTTTGAGAACGGCAGTTTTCCTGCCCGTTTCCATGAGGTGCGTCCATTCTTGGTCCCTTGGTTTGTTCTAGTTTTGTTCTAGTCGTTGTGGGAGTCAAGGGCGAGGGGTAAATCCCTGCAAACATTGGAACTTCCAGGATGTGGAACCGTTGCGCTTCCAGCATCCTCAGCCCAAGGAGTCCCTATGCCCCGCGGCGATAAATCCAGTTATTCGAACAAACAGAAGCGTCAGGCCGAACACATCGAGGAAGGCTACGAAGACAAAGGCGTGAGCCATAAGGAAGCCGAAGCCCGCGCCTGGGCGACGGTGAACGCCATGGACGGCGGCGGCAAGAAGAGTGGATCTGGCCGGGGAAGGAAGACTAACAAGGCTCCGGCGCGCAAAGGCGGCGCGGCACGTAAAACGGTCTCACGCAAGAGTGCTTCACACTCCTCACCCTCACGTGCAACCGCCAGCGCCAAGAGCGGACGCGCTCCCGCTCGTAAAAAAACAGCCCGTAAGAAGACTGCCCGAAAGAGCACGGCTCGTAAAAGCGCGCGCAAGAAAGCTTCCCGATAGTCTTAGGGCTTAAAAGCCTGTGGGCGCGGTTGCTTCTCAGCACCCGCGCCCACAGCTCTCACTCAGGTTTTAGCTACCACCGCCACGGATTACGCGGGCGCGCATCGCGGCGGTTCGGGACGCCGTCACCGTCCCAATCCCAGGAGCGGCTGTAGCGCGTCGGCGCGAAGCCATAACCGCCGTTGTAGCCGCCTCGGCCGTAATTCGGGCGATAGTCGTTGCGGTCGTAACGGTTTGGAACGCCGTCGTTGTCGCGGTCCCGGTCGTAGCGATTAGGCACGCCGTCGCGGTCGTAATCGCGTTCCCGATCATAACCTCGGTCATAACCGCGATTATTGTACTGAACCTTCGCCGCCTTAACGGAGGCATGTCCCGCGAACGTATCGGCCGAGGCCGCCGTCGCGAAGCCCACGCCCAAGGTCAAGGCTAACGCCGCAGTCAATGTTTTGAGTGTTTTCATAAACCCGCCTCCATGCGGAACTGTCACGCTTATGAATTTGCTCTTGCATTGCGGACGGCTGATGACGCGTTCAGGGTATTTTGATGATGAAGCGAATCCGCGCGGCCTACACGCGGCGCGCGATTAGGGTTTTATGCCTTCAAGTTCTCGCCTACTTTTTGCACGCAGCGCCGGATCATACCGGCCGCGCGCTTCTCGTTCGCATTGGCCTCGCGGGCCGCGAACTCAGCTTCGAGTTTGCGCAATATCTCGCGCTTTGACTCGAGCGGGCGCTTCCCCAGATACGCGCTGATCCAATTGGAAACCAGACGCGGATCTGGGGTCGCTGTGGCGAGAGAAAGGAGGTCTTGAACGGGATCGGCCACGAAGGATTTAGGCTTTCAGCGACTTGTAGATAAGGCGCAGAAAATTTGTTGTCGCCTGTTCGTTGGCGCCGGCGGTCTTTTCTCTACTTCAAGCTGCGGAGAGTTTGCGCAACTGCGCTTTCAGGTGTGTAGCCGCCGCAGTGTAGCCCCCGTCGCCGCCGTCAATGAAGTGCACATGTTCGTTTTGCGAGGGCGAGGTTACGAAGCAGGTCATCACGGCGTGATCCGAAACATGCATGCCGTACTGCAGTTCCCCTTTGGCCTGATGATCGTCCATGAACCCGCGCACCACTTCGATGCGGTCTTCGGGGCAATCGAATACGAGGGCCAATGCGGCGCCGGAGCGCGCGAAGTCCACCGCATTTTCCGCGACTTCGCGTTTGTATCGGCTCGGCAGCCAGGGGCCGAGGGCAAGATCGAATTTATAGAAGACCGATAGGAACAGGGATTTCAGCGCGATCCAGGTCACCAGCAAGGAAACCGGCCAGTTCCCATGCAACGCTTTTGCCTCGCGTACGATCCCTTTTGCGGGCCATTTGTTGACAAGCGCGCCGAACGAGGCCGCTTTCAGCGATTCAACGCCGGTGAGTTTGTGCAAGCTCATGTGTAGTTCGCCATGATCGCCGCCCCGGATCACCAGCGAAACCATCTTACCGTGCTTGGATTGCAGGGGCTGCCAACGGCAGGAAAGTCCGGCGAGGTCGGGCGGCTCGCCGTCGTCTTCATCATCGCGCACCATGGCCAATTCGGTGAGGGCGACATCGGCACTGCGAGCTTTCACCGCCTGTTCCAGATCCTCAACGCCGCTACCCTGGAAAACAGCGTAGGCGTTGCCGGGTGAGGGCTCGTAGCGCCCGACGAGCACTTCGCACTTGCGTTCGCTGAGGGCTCCTACGGGAACGAAGCCGACGCGTAAATCCAAGTTGAACTCCCGCTTCGCGAACGTGCGCGTACGCGCGAGAACTTTCCGAGCTTCGGCCGCGAAATCGGGCGGCACGAGCGCCACCGCGCCATCGCCGCCGAATTGATAAGGGATCGAGCCGGCCAAATTACTGAGAGCCGAGATCATCGCGGCGGCCGCGAAATTCACGTCTGAATGGCGGCCGGATTCAACTGCCGCGGTCGAGCCTTTGATGTCGGAGCAAGCAATAAACCAGTCGTCCGGCGCTTGCACGTAGCGGCTCGCTTCAAAGACCATGGAAGCCGAAGGCATCGGCGTCAGGGCCTCGTAAAAACTATAGGTGGCGCGGGTATTCATTCCCTGGCCTTCCGCTTTCCGGTCGTTCTGTTTAGCATGCCACCCGTCATGCCGGGAGATTTCGTGCGTTCTTTTCTGCTCGCTCTATTGCTTTTTGTGTCTCCCGTGGCTTTTGCCGCAGATGCCGCTCTGCAGCGGGATATGGATGCGCTCGAGGACCGCTGGGCGCTCACAAAATACGAGCTGACCGACAAAACCCAGCGGCTGCGGAACGTGCAGGCGCTGCATCTGGAAGCCGTGGGACTCGCGCAACGCTACCCTGGGCGGGCCGAACCCCTGATCTGGGAGGCCCTGATCTACATTCTTGAAGCGGAGGTCCATAGCAACACGGCCTCACTCAGCGCCTTACGCAGCGCGCGCGAACTGCTCGAGCAAGCAGAGAAGATCGACGGCGCGGCCATGAATGGCGCGGTGCATACAAATCTCGGCTCACTCTATTACGAGGTGCCGGGCTGGCCGATCTCTTTCGGTAGCAACAGCAAGGCCGAAGCGCACCTTAAGCAAGCGCTTGCTCACGACCGCGACGGGCGTGAAGCGAATTACTTCTACGGGGATTTTCTTCTTCAGCGAAGGCAGCCGGAAGAGGCGCTGCGTTATCTCGAAAAGGCGCTCGGCGCGCCTATCAATCCTGCGCACGCACGGGCCGACAGGGGGCGGCACAAGGAGGCTCAAGAAGCGTACGATAAGGCGAAAGCCGCTTTGTCCCGCTAACCCTTTTTATGCTGCCGGTATTTTGTCAGCAGCTTCTCGAAGCTGCCGTGGAGCGCATCGGCGATCGCCGGATTGTTCTCGATCGTGCTCATGAGAAGCGCGGCCGCTTCGAGGGATGAGATTGCTTCTTTCCGCGCTTCACGGCGCAGATTGCCATACCGTGACGGGCGGTTCGGTTTCAGCGCGATACGTTTGGCCTTTAAGAGCCAGGCATTGCGCCACCATAAAGTCTTGGCCTGTGCCCAAGTGCCGTCGAGCACGATGACGCCCTGCAAGTTTTTCAACACCTCGTCCTGATCTGGAACGGGATCGCCCTTCTTGTTGAGAGCGACAACCGTGCGTCCTGGCGGAAACTTCGCGGTCTGCGCCGAGCCCAGATAGAGGACCGCCCAGCGCTTCGGGTCGGCGGCCTCACCTAAGGCCTTCGCAAGGCTGGGCCAGGATAGCCCGACTTTCACCGAAGCCTTCTTGAAATGCAGCGCGGTGAGGCGCGCGGTGCCGAGTTCGACGTCCTGTTCCTGCGGGTGCTGCAGAATCAGCAGATGGTGCTTGTTGTTGAGGGGCGTGACGCCCTCGCAGACGCACAGATTCGCGGGCTTTCCGCAACGCGGACAAAGTTCGACTTCGCTCATGGAATGGTTAGCGCGAATTCAGGATGTTCGAAGGCGAGAACTGATCGGTCAGGATGCGCGTGTTCTTATCCCAATCGCGCTCGGAAGTGGCCATTTCAAGCAACCAGTCCGGCTTGAAGCCGCGTTTGTCGAATTGAGCCTCGAACTTTTTGGCGTTGGCGGTCAACGTCGCTTTGTCCACCAGCTTGTTGGGTTGGGCGTAAATGATGCGATTGCCGAGCTTGAGATTATAGAAAGGTCCGAAGACGCTTTCATAAGTGGCCGATTCGTACGGGTACAAGCGATTGCTCGAGAATGTGTTCGCGGCAACGACGCCGTCAGGTGTCATGACGCTTTTCACTTCGAGCAGGAACTCCTTGGTCGACATATGTTCGGGGATGTATTCGTCCTCGAAGGCGTCGAGCATGATGATGTCGTACTTCGTCCCGGCGCGGAGGGCCTTTTTCACGAACACGCGGCCATCTTCTTCGTGCACGTTCAGCTTCGCATCGCGCTTAAAGCCGAAGAACTTCTCGGCCACGCGCGTCACGGCCGGGTCGATTTCAACGACATCGATGTCGATCTCCGGGAACATCTGGCGCAGGGCCATCGGCAGCGTGCCGCCGCCAAGCCCGATGACCAGAACGCGCTTCGGGTCGGGCTTCACCAGCAGGGAGCCTAGCATCATACGTGTATAGGGGAAGACGAGGTGGTCGGGCTCGCCCGTGCGCTGACATGTCTGGCGTTCGGTGGCCACCGCGCGGCGGAATGTGAGGCAGCGCAAGCCGTTGTCCTCGACGACAAACAGATTGCGGTAAAGCGAGCGCTCTGAGTGGATCTGAACCGCTGCGGCCGGTAGCGCGGCGACAAGCGCACACAAAAGTGCCAGCAGACCGATAGGACGACGCGAAACCATGTCAGACCCTTTTGCGCGAGAGGAGGAATGCCGTAAGCGCGACCACCTCCGTGATTCCGAAAAGCAGGAGCAGGATTTGGTCGACGTCGAACAATAAGACAAACCAGAAGGATGTCAGAAGTGTGCCCGCCGCGCTGAAGAAAGTAGAGAAAAAGTATTGTAAGCCCGCATAGAAGCCGGCTGCCTGGGCGTCCTCGACTAAGAGTCGCACCGCATAGGGTGTCACCATCCCCGAGAGCGCCGCGGGGGTGAAGAAAAGAATGATGCTGGCCATTAGAGATCCGAGACGCGGGTCTTGCGTGATCCCGAAAATCCCATCCAGGACAGGTATTTCGAAGACTAGGACGGGCAGCAGCATGGCGCCGGCCGCTGCATGGATGAGGCACAGCTTGGCCATCGTGGGGTGTTTCATCGAGAGGCGCCCGCCGAGCAGATAGCCGACCGACAGGGCCAGCATGAAAACCGTGATGATGGCGCCCCAGACATAGATGCTGCTGCCGAAGGTGGGGGCGAGAATCCGCCCACTCAACATCTCAAAGCCCATGACCAGGAAGCCCGACCAACAGCTTATCGCTAGGATTGCAATGCGTAGCATGGACGACATATTGATCGACAAGTCTTTGGAAAAACAGTATTTTCTTGCAACAGAAGGCTTTTTCGGCGCGCTTGGGCGGGGCGGGTCGTCGGGAAACCCGCGAGTTCGCCTTGGCCATCCTGCGGCCAGGGTATAATTAACCGCCAAATCAATCGTGAGGCGCGTCTCTATGAAGGTGTTACTGGCACAGCCGCGGGGTTTTTGCGCCGGTGTCGTGCGAGCCGTGGATATCGTCGAACTGGCGCTGAAGAAATTCGGCCCGCCGGTCTACGTGCGCCACGAGATCGTCCACAATAAGCGCGTCGTTGACGGCCTCCGGGCCAAAGGCGCGGTGTTCGTTGACGACATCGCCCACATTCCGACAGGCGCCGTCACGGTGTTTTCCGCGCACGGGGTTTCCCGCGCAGTCGTCAAGGATGCCCAAGGCCGCAACCTCGATATCCTCGACGCTACGTGCCCACTTGTCGCCAAGGTTCACACGCAAGGGCAACGCTATTCCAAGGGCGGCTACGAAGTGATCCTGATCGGCCACGCCGGTCACATCGAAGTGGAAGGCACGCTCGGTCAGATCGACGGGAAGGTGCACCTTATAGGCTCGGTCGATGAAGCGATGAAGCTCGACATCGCCGAGGGCACGAAACTCGCGTATGTCACGCAGACCACGCTTTCCGTCGACGATACCCGCGACATCATCACGGTGCTCAAGACGCGTTTCCCGGAGATCGAAGGGCCCGACGTAAAGGACATCTGCTACGCCACGCAGAACCGTCAGCAGGCGGTGCGCGAACTTGCACGCCGCTCGGATGTCATCTTGGTCCTCGGCGCTAAAAACAGCTCTAATTCCAATCGTCTGCGCGATCTTGGCGAGGACATGGATATCCCCAGCTACTTGATTGACGACGCCAGCGCGCTCGATCCGAAGTGGTTGGAAGGAAAGGACGTCGTCGGCGTCACCGCCGGCGCGTCGGCGCCAGAAGCGCTGGTGGATGAGTTGATTGCTAAACTGCGTACTTTCGGCGATGTCGAGATCGAACCGCTAGAAGGCGTCACCGAGAACATCGTTTTCAAGCTGCCGCAGCAACTGCGCGATATGCAGATCGCGTCGTAGGAGTCTTCCGTGGGCGTTCCGTTGATCCAGGCCGTTCGTGTCGGCGCGTATATCCTTAAGCAGAAGCTGCGCGGCAACGCGCGCTACCCGCTCGTGCTCATGCTCGAGCCCTTGTTCCGCTGTAACCTCGCTTGTAACGGCTGCGGCAAGATCGACTATCCAGATTCGATCCTGAACAAGCGCCTATCGCCGGAAGAATGCTTTCAGGCGGCGGAAGAATGCGGCGCGCCGGTAGTGTCTATTCCGGGTGGCGAGCCTCTCCTGCATAAGGAGATCAAGGAGATCGTCGAGGGCCTCGTGGCCCGCAAGAAGTTCGTATACCTCTGTACAAATGCGCTGCTTCTGAAGAAGAAGATCGATCAGTTTACGCCGAGCCCGTATTTGACCTTTTCGGTTCATCTCGACGGCCTCAAGGCAGAGCACGATCACGCCGTATCGCAGGAAGGCGTATTCGAGCGCGCCGTAGAAGCGATCAAGGAAGCCACCTCGCGCGGTTTCCGCGTAACGGTCAACTGCACGCTTTTCAATTCGAACGCGGTGCCGGCGCGCGTTGCGGAATTCTTCGACTATGTCGCGACGCTCGGTGTGGAGGGTGTCACCGTTTCGCCGGGCTACGCTTATGAACGCGCGCCTGTGCAGGACCACTTCCTTTCGCGACGCCAAACCAAGGAACTCTTCCGCTCTATCTTCCGTCTCGGTAAGACGAACGGCCGGAACTGGAAATTCAACCAGTCGAGCATGTATCTCGATTTCCTCGCCGGCAACCAGACGTACGAATGCACGCCGTGGGGCAACCCAACGCGCAACGTCTTCGGCTGGCAGCGCCCGTGCTACCTGGTGGGCGAAGGTTATGCGAAAAGTTTCACTGAGTTGATGGAAACCACCCAATGGGACCAGTACGGGGTCGGTAAGTACGAGAAGTGCGCCAATTGCATGGTCCACTGTGGCTTCGAACCAACCTCGGTCGTCGATACCGTCAACCGTCCGTTAAAGGCGCTCAAAGTGTTCCTTAAGGGCGTGGATACGGAAGGTCCAATGGCGCCGGAAATCGCGCTCGATAAACAGCGCCCCGCCGAATACGTGTTCGAAAAGCAGGTCCAGACCTTCGTGAAGGATTTGCACGAAGAGCCGCGCCGCGCGAAGGTCGGCTAACGGACGTATGGATCCGAACGCGGCTTTTCGTTCGGCTGTGGCCCTGCATCAGTCGGGGCAGTTGGACGAGGCCGCGTCTCTCTACGAGCAGTTGCTCGCGCGGTTTCCCGACCATCCCGATACGCTTCAACTTCGCGCGCTGATCGACGTGCACCGAGGGCGCTACCACGATGCGCTCGCGCGGTTTGATCGTGCACTTAAAGTTCAACCCAATTTCGCTGCGGCTCACGCCAACCGCGCAGCCGCATTCATCGGGCTTGGGCGGTATGCCGAAGCGGCCGCCAGCGCGCGGCGGGCGCTTGAGATAGACCCGGAATTGCCCGGCGCTTTCACAAATCTCGCCGCCGCGCTCAACCATGACGGTCTCTATGATGAAGCCCTGGAGGTCTGCGCGCGCGCCTTGGCGAAAGGGATAGCGGGGCCGCAGATACTTGAGGCGCGCGCGGAAGCGCTAGCGAAAATGGAGCGCTCTGTGGACCCGCCAAAAAGCGCGATCGAAGGCGCGCAAGGTCAACCTGTCGCCGACGACTTTGTGCGTGAGGCCATTGCGCTTCTTGACGATAGGGGCCCCATTCCCGCACTCGCCGCCTGTGAGAAAGCGCTGGCTCTCAATCCACAATCATTCGCGGCGCTGTTCGCGCGCGGCCGTATTCTGCTCGCGCTGCGCCGGTATCAGGAGGCCGTGGCCGATTGCGACCGCGCGCTGGCCATCGATCCGGATTCTGCTGAGATATATGCGCTGCGTGGGCTGACCTTCATGGAAATGAAGCAGGCCGAACGCGCGCTCGCCGACTTCGAAGCGGTCCTCGATATCGATCCCGGCTACAAACTCATCCGCGGCGAAGCGGTGTTTCATGCACTGCGGAATTGCGAATGGGATGGCTTCGAACAAAGGGTTGCGGATCTTTTGGCGGCGGTCGACGCCGGAAATCTGCCCGCGCAGCCGTTTGTTTTGAACTCCCTGCCGGCAACGCCCGTTCAGCATCGTACGCTGGCTGCGCGCTATTTCGCCGATCACTATTTACACACGGCCGCGCGTGTGCCGCAGAATGGTTCATCCACCGGGAAGATCAAAATCGGCTATTTTTCCTCGGACTTCCACGAGCACCCCGTTGGTCAACTGATTGTTGGCCTTCTGGAGGCGCACGACCGCTCGCGGTTTGAAATATTCGGTTTTGCGTTTGGCGGTAGCCCGGATAGCACAAACAAGAAGCGGATCGCCCGCGCCTGCGACGAGTTCAACGACGTTTTTGCCTTGAACGATGCGGAGGCGGCCGCGCTCGCGCGGGCGAAAGGAATCCATATCGCTGTTGACCTGAACGGCTATACCGGCGGCAATCGGACCGGTATTTTTGCTACGGGCGCGGCGCCGGTGCAGGTGAATTATTTGGGTTACCCCTCGACCATGGGCACGCCTTGTCACCACTATATCATCGGCGATGCGCTGGTTACGCCGCCCGCGCATTATGTTGGGTATTCCGAGCGCGTTGTGACCATGCCGGATACTTATCTCGTCACCAACGACATCAAACGTCATATCCCGGCGCGTCTGTCCACACGGGCCGAGTTGGGGTTGCCGGAAAGCGGGTTCGCCTTTTGCAGTTTCAACGCGCCCTTCAAGATCACACCGCACGCTTTTGACGTCTGGATGCGTCTCTTGAGAGCGGTGGATGGCAGCGCGCTGTGGCTCAACGATCCTGGCGCCACGGCAAAACGCAATTTGCAGAGAGAAGCGAAAGAGCGCGGCGTGGCCCCCGAGCGTCTGATTTTCGCCCCGCGTACGCCCGGGCTCGAGTATCTCGCACGTTACCGGGCTGCGGATCTCTTTCTCGATACGTTCTACTACAACGCACACGCCACCGCTTGCGAGGCGCTCTTGGTCGGACTGCCGGTCTTAACCTGCCTCGGGCCGGCATTCCCCGGCCGGGTGGGCGCAAGCCTTCTGACGGCAATCGGTCTGCCTGAACTCATTGCTACCAACGCTGCGGCGTATGAAGAAATTGCCTTGGAACTTGCGCGCAGCCCCGCGTCTCTGGCTGACGTGCGCGCGAAGCTCGCGCGCAACATCACAGAACGTCCGCTCTTCGATACCAAGCGCTATACTCGTATGCTTGAATCCGCCTACCAGGCAATGTGGGCTCGTTGCGAGCAGGGGCTGCCTCCGGATCATATCATGGTGGAACCCGCCGGAGCGCAGACGTGACGCCTGAGGAAAAATTCCATAAGGCCACCGAGCTTCATCGGAGTGGCCGCCTCGATGAGGCCGCAGCTTTGTATGATCGCGTCCTAGAGGCGTTTTCAACGCACGCGGATACCTTGCATCTACGGGGCATGCTCGAACTACAGCGCGGCCAGTTCGCTGCAGGGGCCGCCTTTCTCGATCGTGCACTTGCTGCGAATCCCGATCATCTCGAGGCGAGGCGCGCGCGCGCCGAACTGGCCGCGGACGAGTTTGTTGTGCAAGCCGAAGAATTTCTAAGAGCGCGGCTGTTCACGTCCGCCCTCGAGGCCAGCGGAAAGGCGGTGGCGGCTAACCCAACGCCTTTCGATGCTCATTTCATACAGGCGACCGTCCTCCGCGCTTGCGGGAAGTTTCAGGAAGCGCTCGCCGCATGCGATGCGGCTCTGGCCATAGAGCAGGAATCGGCGCGAGCGCTCGCGTTGCGTGGGCTGGTATTTAAGGACTCAAGGCAGCCGGAACGCGCACTCGCGGATTTGGAGTGCGCGCTTGAGATTGATCCAGACCTCGATTTGCTAGCAGGCGAGGTGATGATGCTCGCGCTGCAGATGTGTGAATGGGACGGCTTCGCGCAGAAGACGGCAAACCTTCTGGCTGGGGTCGAGGCGGGTAAGGCGGTCGTGCAGCCCTACGTCATGACGTTTGTTCCGTCGTCGTCCGCTCAGCAAAAGAAGGTTGCCGAGACGTATTTTGCGATGAATAACCCGGTCGTTGGCGAACGCCCGTCGACGCCTCCAGCCGAAAAGATACGAATCGGCTATTTCTCGTCCGATCTTCACGACCATCCCATCGGGCAGCTTCTTGTCGATCTTTTCGCCGCTCACGATCGCGCTCGATTTGAAGTGATCGCCTTTTCATTCGGCGGCGATCCCCGAAGCACGACACGCGAACGCATCCGCAAGTCCTGTGATCAGTTTATCGACGTGCTGGACATGACCGACGACGATATCGCCAAGCTCGCGCGTCGAAAGGGAATTCATATCGCCCTGGATATCAACGGTTACACCGCGCTCTCCCGCCCTGGGATATTTGCCGCGGGGGCCGCACCGCTACACGTCAACTATCTCGGTTATCCGGGCACGCTCGGTACGAAGGTCTATGATTATCTCATCGGCGACCGCTTCGTGACGCCGCCGGAGAATTTCACGGACTTCGCCGAACAAGTTGTCACGATGCCTCACTCCTATCAGCCCAATACAGCTGCCACACGCGCGGGGGTAAAGTCGATGTCGCGCACCGAATCGGGACTGCCGGAGAAAGGTTTCGTGTTCTGTTGCTTCAACAGTTTCGCCAAGATTACGCCCGACGTATTCGATGTTTGGATGCGGCTTCTACATGGTGTCGAGGGCAGCGTGCTTTGGCTCCTTGATGGCGCTGCGACCGCGAAGCGGAATTTACGCGACGAGGCGAAAGCGCGAGGTGTCGCCCCCGATCGGCTTGTTTTTGCTCCGCGCGCTCCGCTGGCGACTTATCTCGCCCGCTATCCGCATGCGGATCTGTTCCTGGATACATTCCACTACAATGCCCATACCACGGGTAGCGATTCGTTGCTGATGGGCGTTCCCGTCGTCACATGCCTCGGGGGCGCCTTCCCCGCGCGCGTGGGAGCGAGTTTGCTCAACGCCGTTGGCTTGCCTGAGTTGATTGCGCAGACTGCGGAGGATTACGAGCGCCTCGCGCTACGCTTGGCGACGGAGCCAGGTGTTCTCGCCAAGTTGCGGCGACGGCTCCAGGAAGGCGCGGCAACGAGCGCACTATTTGATACGGTTCGCTATGCGCGCGATCTTGAGTCCGCCTTCCACGAGATGTGGAGCAGGCATGAGCAGGGGCTCGCGCCCCATCACATCACCGTTCGTTGAAAAAGGCCGTCGGCGCACTGAGGGCGGCAATCTGGTCCAGCCGACGGCGCGCGTGCGCCGTCGAACGGCCGAGGCGGATCAGGCCGGGAATCTGCCTAGGGTTTCTTACAATGCGGCTGAGGGTCTCCACGAGTTTTAGAGAACCATCGGGTGCCATGGCGTGAAGCGCGATCTCCGGAAGTTGTTCTCCGGCCGTGTCGGCTACGACGCGGATGGCGGTGAACGGCACGCCGGCTTTGAGGGCCGCCTCGCCGACTCCATAACTTTCCATGTCCGCGGCCAGTGCGCTGGTTGCTGCGAACGTCCCGCCTTTATCCATGCTCGTGGTGAGGATGATCGGTGCGTAGGCGAGTTCTCCCCGCGCGAAGGGCGGCGAGGACTCCAATGCTTCGACGAGGCGCGCTGTCCAGGCGACGTCGGAGTATATCGTCTCCATGCTTTCCGCTTTGACCCCGGTCGCGACGACAACGGTCTCGCAGGCGATATTAGGCGCGAGTCCACCTGCTATGCCGAAACTCAGCAGCGCCGTTGCGCCCTGCGCCAGCAGCCCCTCCGCTGAACGGCGCGCCCGCTCGCGACCAAGGCCCGCCGTCACGAGCACACGGTCCGCCACACCCGCGAAGCGAGCGTGGCGACGCACGACGTCCGCCTCGAATTCCAGCCCTGTAACCACACCAACAATCGTCAAACGGCGCCCCTTCGTCGTTTTCCTGTGATGTACCAACAAGATGGTGAATTCCATTGTTTCGCCTCAATCCTACCACCCCGGCGCCATCCGAGGTCCATATCTTTCACGCACAAGGTGAATTGAAGGAGACCAAAAAATGCGCGCATTTCTCACAATCGCCGTACTCTCCGCTGTGCTCGCCGGCTGCGCCGGGGGTGCGGACTACGCTTCGGCCCGCATCGGCCCACAGGCTTCGATCCCGTTTGCGGACCATGGCAATATCCGCGACTTCCATGCGGTCAATGACGATACCGTCTTTCTTCAAGCGCGGAATCGCCAATGGTACCGCGCTGATCTGATCGGTCCGTGCTTTGGTTTGCCTTATGCGAACGGGATAGGAATCGATGCACGTCCGACCGGAACGCTCGATCGCTTCGGAACGATCATCGTCGAAGGCGAGCGTTGCAAGATCGGTTCGCTGACGCCGACGGAATCCCCGCGCCAGCAGTCGTAGGACCTACATCCCGGTCCGGACCCGCTTTGTGTTGCTGGCTTTCAAATCGCGGAAGCGGGCCAGGGCCCATAACGGGAAAATCGCGGCATAGCCGTGATAGCGCAGATAGAACACGCGTGGGAATCCGACCGCCGTATACCAGGGTTCCACCCACCGGCCGTCGGGTTCTCGCGGCGCGTTCAGAAGATAGTCGATTCCGCGCTTAACGGCGGGTTGATCCACGTCACCCGTCGCCATCAGGCCTAACACCGCCCAGGCGGTTTGTGACGGGGTGCTCGCTTTGCATTCGTAGCGGCGTTCCTTCCAATAGGTCGCGCCGTCTTCGCCCCAGCCCCCATCGGCATTCTGATGCTCTATCAGCCATTCTACGGCGCGGCGGACGTATGCTGCCTGCATGTCTTCGCCGGCGGCGTTCAACGCGCAGAGCACGGACCAGGTGCCGTAGACGTAGTTCGTGCCCCACCGGCCGAACCAACTCCCATCGGTTTCCTGCTCACGTTTCAGATAAGCGATGCCGCGTGCAAGCGTGGGGTGACCGGCCTCATAACCGATCTGCGCCAGGAAACTGACGCAACGCGCCGAGACGTCGGCGGTCGGAGGGTCGAGAAGCGCGCCATGATCGGCAAAGGGGATGTTGTTAAGATAACCGTCGTTATTGTCGATATCGAAGGCGCCCCAGCCGCCGTTCTTGCTTTGCATTCCAATAATCCATTCGGCCGCACGCGCGATGGCTTCCGCATGGGCGGCGGGGTCGGCCCGATGGAGCGCCATCCCGACAACCGCGGTGTCGTCGACGTCCGGATAATGGGCGTTGTTGTATTGGAACGCCCAGCCGCCTGGGCGAAGACTGGGGCTTTTCACTGCCCAGTCTCCGGCGACGTCCAGGATCTGTCGGTCCTTAAGCCAACCGCAGCTCGTAGTAACGGCTGCGCCGTCGTCCCCGGTTTCCATGACGGCCTGCACCGCAAGGCCGGTATCCCAAATCGGAGAGACGCATGGCTGGCAGAACATCTTGCCTTCGCCCGGCGTCAGGAGCTTCTTGATGGAGCGCTTCGCGGTGACGAGATCAGGATGATCCTTCGCGTATCCCAGAGCTTCCATCGCCATGACTGCATTGGCCATCGCAGGATAGATCGCGCCGAGCCCGTCATCGCCGTTCAGACGCGGGGTGAAAAATTCCACTGCCTTCTTAATTGCCCGCTCGCGCATACCCTTAGGAAAGGAAACAAAGCGCAAGACCTTGTCGATCCACAAGAAGACATCGCCGCCCAACTGTCCCGTGGGATTATTGAGCCAGCGTTTGATTTCGCCGGGCGGTGTGCGGAACAGCTCCTGCACGCGCACGCCGGCCGGATTTTTGGCCTGCGGCTTTAATGCGGCCAAAACCAGCAGAGGGACGATCACGGTGCGTGACCAATAGGAGAAACGGTAAATCGTCACAGGGAACCACGACGGAGCCAGCATCAGTTCCACCGGCATGACGGGAACCGCGCGCCAGGGAACTTCGCCGAAAAGCGCGAGGGCGTAACGAGTGAATACATTCGCAGCCTCCGCGCCGCCGCGGGCTAGGATCGCATCCCGTGCCCTGCGCATGTGCGGGGAATCGACATCGTCGCCCGTCAGCTTCAAGGCGTAGTAGGCCTTAACCGTGGCGCTTATATCGAAGTCGCCCTGATAGAAAAGGGCCCAGCCGCCATGTTCACCCTGGATGCCGCGGATGTAATCCGCAAGCCTCGCCTCGATCTCCGGTTCGCGCTCATCGAGGTAATGGTTGAGCATGATGTATTCGGACGGGATCGTGGCGTCGGCCTCCAAATCGAAGACCCAGTGGCCGTCCGGTTTTTGGCGCGCCTTCATGGCGCCGGTCGCTTCCGCGATCACGCGATCAAGGTTCGATAGATCAACCCACGACTCTGTTTTTGGTCCGTCGATATTCATTTACCTACGCCGCTTCCGCGCGCGCGCGGCGGTCACGGACCGCCTCGGCGGCGCTAAAGCCAGATCTTACAGCGCCTTCAATAGTCGCCGGCAGTCCTGTAGCCGTCCAATCGCCGGCGAGCAAGAGGTTGGGATAACGGCTTTCCGTGCCAGGCCGCCGCGTTATGGCGGCCGGCGTTTGGGCGAACGTCGCCCGTTTTTCCTTAATAACGCGGGCGGGCGGCGCTGCCATGGCCGATTCGCCCAAGACGCGCGCGACGTCGCTCCAGCAACGCGCCGCGATAACTTCGCCGGACTCGTCAGCTACGGCCCCGGCGGCGCTGATCGTGACGGACGCGAGACCTTCCCGCACGAAGACCCATTGGGCAAGGCCGCCAATCACACCGGTAATGGAGACACTGCGCGGAGCGGTGACGCTGCGTGGTAATCGATAATGAACGTTGACGATCGCCTCGCCTGCCGGTGGAACGGTCAGATCCGGAACGAGTGTTTCGGCAATCCATGCCGGAGCCGCGACAATGACCACGTCGCCGTATTCGATCGAAACGGGGCCATCATCGGTCTCAATCTGTGCAAGGCGCTCGTTCGCAAGTGACAGGCTCCGCACGCGTGCGCCGAAGCGGACTTCGGCGCCGCGTGCTGTGAGATAAGCCACCGCCGGATCGACCAGCGTATCCGCGAGGCTATCGCGTGCGATCAATGGCCGGCAGGCGTCGGCGCCTTTGAAAAAAGTCTCCAGCAAAACCGGGCGCATTAAGATCGCTGCCGCCTGATCCGGCGCGGTATTCAATGCCGCGATCGTCAGCGGCTCCCAGAAATTCCTGTACAGCGCTGAGCCGGGTTTGACCAGATCGGCTACTGTTTCGTCGGGGCGGGCTTGGAGGAATTTCAACGCCGAAAAATAAGAGCGGGGCGTTGTTCCCGGAACACGGCGCCGCGCGTCGAGGAGCCACCATGGAATGCGGCCGCGGCTTGGCTGAAGGGACCATCGTGCGCCGGTCTGAACATCCAGGAAGGGATACGCCGCGGATGACGGACCAGTCAGACGTTCTCGCGCGCCGATGGCGTCTAGATAGGTGTGGACGGCGTGGTTGCCGCTCATGAGCAGATGGTTGCCGTTGTCGATCACGCAGTCGAGGTAAGGATCGTGGTAGGAGCGGCATCGCCCACCCGCTCGCGGCGCGGCTTCGTAAAGGCGGACATGCGTATCCGTGTCCGCGAGGCGGACTGCCGCTGCGAGTCCCGCGAGGCCGGCGCCGATGATATGGACGCGCATCGATTAAAACAGTCCGTAGTGAAGCGCGATCCACAGTTTCTCGATTTTCGCACCTGCGCGCGCGAGGCCGCTACGCGGCGGCAGAGGGCGCCAGCTATTGGCACGCAGCCGGTCGAGATGCCGGCGGTATACCATCATCATGACGACCGCTGGGCGCATCTTCGCGCGGTCGCAGGAGGCCAACGCGAGACCGGCATCTGTGAAAGCGCGCTCCGCCATAGCGCCGACGGCGGCGATGACGTTCGGAAGGCGTTCATCATGCGCGACGGCATCCGGCTTCAAAACGCTGAACCCTTCACGCGCCAGGATTTCGCGCGGCAGATAGAGCCGGCCGATGCTGGCGTCTTCTTCGATGTCGCGTAGGATATTAGTGAGTTGCAGAGCGCGGCCAAGGTGGTCGGCGACTCTCTGCCCGGCCTCCGCCTCGCCGAAGACATGCACGCACAGCCGCCCGACGGCGGAAGCCACGCAGTCGCAATAAAGATCGAGGTCGTCCTGGGTCGGGGCGACCACGGGCCCGCGCGCGTCCATTTCCATGCCTTGAATGACGGCGATGAAGTCTTTTCGCCGCAGACCAAAGGTCTGGATTGCATCGGCAAGAACCCGGGTTATCGCATCGGATGGGCGGCCGGCGCACATCTCATCGATCTTCTGGCGCCAGCGGTCGAGCGCGAAGATTTTCTCCTCCCGTGAAAGATCGCCGTCGGCGATATCGTCGACCTCCCGGCAAAAGGCGTAAATCGCGAACAGCGCCTCTCGCTTTCGTTGCGGCATGAACCGCATGGCCCAGTAGAACGAAGATCCCGAAGCCTGCACAATCGCGCGTACGGCGTCCAAGTCTGCGGGTGTGATGAGCGCGGGCTCGATGCGTGCTTGAAGGTAACCCATGGCGGCTAGCGGGACCGGCGACGGCCGATCACTTCCATATCGCGCTCGGACCAGCCCCTACCAAGGGCCGCCACGCCCAGAGCAACGATGTCGCGCGCCGTAAGGCCCGCATCGTCGTATTGCTCCTCGGGCTTGCCGTGCGGAACGAACCGGTCCGGCAAGGTTATGGTGCGGACTTTAAGGCCCGCATCGAGCGCGCCGCGCGCGGCGAGAAGGGTGAGGACTTGAGCTCCGAATCCCCCAGCGGCGCCTTCCTCGAGCGTGATGAGGACCTCGTGATGTTTGGCGAGCTGCAGGATGAGGTCTTCATCCAGAGGCTTGGCGAAACGTGCGTCGGCGATCGTCGTCGTTAGGCCGCGTGCTGCGAATTCGTCGGCGGCGCGCAGGGCCTCGTGCAGACGTGCGCCAAGTGAAAGGATCGCGACTGTAGCACCCTCGCGCAGTACGCGGCCTTTGCCGATGGCAAGAATGTCACCGCGCGCCGGCAGAACGACTCCAGGACCTTCGCCGCGCGGGAACCTAAAGGCGGAGGGCGCATCATCGATGGAGAGCGATGTCGCCACCATATGCTTGAGTTCCGCTTCATCGGCGGGAGCCATGACGACAATGCCCGGCAGGCAGCAGAGGTAGTTGAGGTCGAAACTGCCCGCGTGTGTGGGACCATCGGCGCCGACAAGGCCGGCGCGGTCCAGTGCAAAGCGCACAGGCAGGCGCTGCAGCACGACATCGTGGACCACCTGATCGTAAGCGCGTTGCAGGAAGCAAGAATAAATCGCCGTGACCGGCTTCAAGCCATCTGCGGCCATGCCGGCGGAGAACGTCACGGCATGCTGCTCGGCGATGCCGACGTCATAGAAGCGGTCCGGGAATTTCTTCTGGAACAGGTCGAGGCCCGTGCCGGACGGCATTGCCGCCGTCACAGCAATTACTTTCGCATCGCGCTC
This sequence comes from Rhodospirillaceae bacterium, assembly GCA_041906145.1. Taxonomy (GTDB): domain Bacteria; phylum Pseudomonadota; class Alphaproteobacteria; order Rhodospirillales; family Rhodospirillaceae; genus SHVO01. The sequence goes on from JAYRJU010000003.1 coordinate 59,829, forward strand.
GGCTTCTTCCATCAAGCTGGTGGCGAACACCTTGGTATAGGTCGGCGACGCCGCGGTTGCCTTGAAGATTTCCTTCGTGACCGGGTCGAAGCGGTCGAGCGCGTGATAGTTCTCGCTATTCGGGTTACCGAAGGGATGGCCTTTGCCTTTTTCCGTCAGGATGTGGAGGAACACCGCCCGCGAGCGCGGGGCCGTGCGGGCAATGCGCAGCACCTCAACGAGCTGGCCGACGTTGTGGCCATCGACCGGGCCGACATAAGTGCAGCCGAATTGATCGAACATCGTGCCGTTAGCGGCGGCGGGAGACTTGTTTTCCGCGAGCCTGTCCGGCAGGGCCGCGATGTCGGCGTCGGTGAGAACAGGCCGGCTGGTGGCGAGGTCTTTGAGATATTCGGTTAGTCCCCCTACCGACGGCGCGATGGACATACCGTTATCATTCAGGATCACCGTCACTCGCCCGCCCGCGGCGCCGATATTGTTCAGCGCCTCAAATGCCATGCCGGCGCTCATGGCGCCGTCGCCGATCACTGCAACCACGTGACGGCCGCTGCCCGTTTTCACTGCGGCCACCGCCATGCCGACGGCCGCTGAGATCGAGGTTGAGCTATGGGCGGCGCCGAACGGATCGAATGGGCTTTCAGCGCGCAGCGTAAAGCCATAGAGACCGCCGCGCTTGCGGATCGAGCGGATGCGCTCGCGCCGGCCGGTGAGGATCTTGTGCGGATAGGCTTGGTGGCTCACGTCCCAGATCAAACGGTCGTCGGGGGTATTGAAAGCGTAGTGCAGCGCTACTGTCAGCTCGACGACGCCTAGTCCCGCGCCGAAATGGCCGCCGGAAGCGGATGCGGCGTCGATAGTCTCGGTACGTAATTCGTCCGCTACTTGGCGCAGTTTCTCAACCGCTAGTCCGCGCAATGTGGTCACGGACTCGATCGAGTCCAATAGGGGCGTCCTCGGAGAAGCCAAGCGCGCTATCACCTTTCCTTGATCCGGTATCCCTGCCGCAGCAACGCGAGGTAGAGAACCTCTTGCGACACTCCGGGTTCGTTAAGGTCATTCTCAAGCGCCCGCCGTCCGTTTCGGGACAACTAATGCGCCACAATGACTTGTTTCTACAAGGATTCTGTCAGATTCGCTACCTGGGCAGAAGGCCGGACGTTAGCGAGAATTGCACGTTTAACGGGTGGGCCCTAGGGGGCGGCCGTTTCGGGCAGGGGGCTCGCTATATGTGCGCCCTTTCCAGGCGCCTCCCTGGCGGCGCCAATGGGCGACGGCGGAAGCGAACGTCATGCCCGCGTAAAGCGCCGCTGCGACCGGCAGAAGAACGGCACGCCACGGGGCGAGGCGATAGTCCCTCAACGTAGGGACGTAGCTCAAGGCCATTAATAGCGAGGCGAGCAGGCCAATCAGTGCGGCGCCCGAATCGCCGTGCCAAGGCCAGGCCACAATCAAGCCCGCAGGACATATGAAGATCACAGCAAGACCGACGATCGCCCCGGCCAACAGCGGTGCGGAATGCTTCAGCTGTGTAAAAGCGGTCCTCCGCACCATGGCCCACAGAGGCGCAAGTCCGATCGCTTCGCGTATGCTTGCGCTGCCGTCGGAGAGGCCAAGCCACACGCGACCCCCGCTCCGCTTTACGATGCGCGCAAGCGCGCAGTCATCGATAATCTCGCCGCGGATGGGCGCGAGTCCGCCAGCTGCGATTAATGTTTCGCGCTTGATGAGGATGCAGCCGCCGGCTGCGGCCGCAATACGAGAGCTGTCGTCATTGACGGCCCGGAAAGGGTAAAGCATCTGGAAAAAATAAACGAAAGCCGGAATAAGAAGGCGTTCCCACGTATGGCGGCAATGCAGTTTCACCATCAGTGAGACAAGATCGCGGTGACGGTGAACCGAACGGCCCACCAGCCGGCTCAACGTTTCGGGCGGATGAACGATGTCCGCGTCGGTGAACCAGAAATAGATAGGGGACAGACCGTCACTCGCCGCGCGCGTCAAGCCCGCCTGCATCGCCCACAGTTTTCCGGTCCAACCTTCCGCCAGCGGCGGCGCCGAAATCACCGCGAGACGTTCCGAAGAGGCCGCGCTCCGCGCGAGGTCCGCAGTGCCGTCCGTGCTTCCATCATCAACGAGGATGATGCGAAACGAACCCTCGTAGCGTTGTGCCGCCAGAGATCGGATGCAGGCCTCAATACTCGCGGCCTCATTGCGCGCAGGTACGATGGCAACCACCGAAGGCCATGCGCTCATGGGCCGGGTGTCCTGCGGCAGGCGCTGGTCGGCGTGCCAGAAGCCTCGATGCGCGAAAAACAGATAGAGCCACGCGATGAGGCTTATGACCGCAGTAAACGCCAGCATCTAGAGCCAAAGCCCCAGGAGGCCCGAGAGTGCTGCGCCGGTAAATCCCAGCGGCCCTAGGACGACACGTTCGGCCAGGGGATCCCGCCGCGCGAGACGGCGGGTCAGCTTTTCCGCGACGGAGACGATGATGGCGGTTTCCGCGGCGAGTCGGCGGTGTTTTAGCGCCTTTGGCAGCATGCGCGCGTCCACCAGCAGCGCTTCAGTTGCTACAATCGCACGGTCGACGACGCGGCGCATCCCGGCAGGCATCTCCGGCAATGCAAGGTCAGTGACGGCGGCGCCTTCGGCCGTCATCCATTCGGCAGGCAAGTAGACCCGGTCCAGCGCGGCATAGTCCTTGCCGCAATCTTGCAGGTGGTTGACGACTTGGAGCGCGTTGCACAGCGCATCTGAGAGCGGATGAAGCGCGGGATCTTCACCGTGCAGATCCAGGAGAAACCGGCCCACGGGCGACGCCGAACGTTCGCAGTATCCGATGAGCTCCGTCCAATCCGCATAGCGCGATTTGGTCGCGTCCTGAATAAAAGCTGAGATGAGATCGAGGCCGTGGCGTTTCGGAATACCCTTACGCTCAAACATCGCGCCGACGGCTCGACCCTTGACGTAGGCAGGGTCCGTATTGCCGCCGTTGACCGCCGCAGCGAAGCCTTGAAGACGGGCAATTTTGTCGTCCGCCGCGAGCTCCGGATTGTCGGCAATGTCGTCGATGGCGCGCGCAAAGGCGTAGTATACGGCGACGTCGGGCCGCAGTTCTTTCGGCAGAAGCCACGATCCCACCGGGAAATTCTCATCCCCGGCGCCTTTGCCTGATGGCGTTTCGATTGCTGCGGCAGTGTTCATTCCGTGAGGGATAGCAGAAACATTGACCGGAATCATGCGTCGCGACAGACTGCGCCACCGTCAAAGAGCCGCCCGGAATTATTCGTGACCTCTGCACCACAGCCGCCTGTTCCGCCGACACGCATCGATTTCTCCGCCGAAGACCGGGAATGGATCGCCGAGCGCATCAAGACCGTGCTGGAAACCGGCCGGCTTACGCTGGGCCCGTTTGGCGAGGAGTTCGAGGGGAAGTTCGCCCAGAGCATCGGCGCGAAACATGCCATCGCGGTCAACAGTGGCACGTCGTCGTTAGAAATCATGCTGCGGGCCGTCGGCGTCGAGGGCAAGGATATCCTCGTTCCGGCAAACACCTTCTTCGCGACGGCGTCCGCCGTGATCGCCGCTGGTGGCCGGCCGGTCTTAATGGATACAGATGTAGCGACATTGTCGACCTCGCTGGCCGAGGTGGAGCGCCGCCTGACGTCGAACACCGCCGGCATCATGATCGTGCATATCGCCGGCGTGATTACAGCCGAGATGCCAGCGATCGCCGCCCTCGCGCGCAGGAAGGGGCTGTGGCTGATGGAAGATGCCGCGCATGCCCAGGGCTCATCACTGGATGGAAAATTCGCAGGAACTTTTGGATTAGCGGGATCCTTCAGCTTCTATCCGACCAAGGTAATGACGAGCGCCGAAGGTGGGATGATCGTGACCGGTGACGCCAAGCTCGACAGTGAAGCGCGTATTTACCGCGATCAGGGCAAGGCGAGTTTTTATCAGAATGTGCATATTCGCATGGGCTATAACTGGCGCATGTCGGAACCACACGCGATCATCGGTCTGCGGCACCTCTTCAATGTTCCCGCCATGCTCACCGCGCGTCGGCGCATCGCGGCACGCTATGATGCGGCCTTGGGAGCTCTTGCCGCGAAGCGTCCTGAAGCGCCGCGTCCGCTCGCGGTCCCCAAAGGCTGTGTGTCGAATTACTACAAGTATGTCGTTATGCTGCCGGAAAAGGTCGAGCGCGCGCCTCTCAAGGCTCGCCTGAAGGACGAGTTCGGCGTCCAATGCAGCGGGGAGGTCTATGAGGTGCCGCTTCACAAGAACCCCGTCCTCACGCACCTGGATACCGGCGATCTCACCGGCGCCGACGCCGCTTGTGGCCGGCAGCTCTGCCTGCCGATCTTCGCCAGCATGACTGACTCCCAAGTTGACCGGGTCATTGCCGCTTTCGAAGCAATTTATCGCGCTTAGCCAGGCGATCTTCCGCGTGCCGAGGTGTGTTTGCGTGACCGTACGGCGCCTGCCTGCGGGCGTCGGTACGCCGCACCCCTGCAACCTCGCCATGAAATGATCACATTTGCCCCTGAAATGCCCCGACCTCGTCCTAGGATCAGCGTAGTTGGGGAGTTGAATGTAGGAGTTGAAAGAGACTTCCGCATTCGAGGCTCGCTATGGAAAACATCGACCGCTTTTTTGAAGCTTATGACCGGGTGATCCCCAACTGGTTCGGCGACGCGCTAGCCGCAGTGATTGTTCTCGGACCGATCCTATTCTTCGCGCTCTAACAACCCACGACTAAGCCTGCCGTTCGCCAAGTTTTCGAGCCTTCATCCCCTCCGGCCAAATGCTATGATCCTCGTATCGTAAGAGGATCTTTCATGGCCTTCCGCGCTCTCCCGCTTCTCATCAGCTTTCTGGCGGCTTCGGCCCTCGCTGCGCCTCCGGGCGATGGCCGCTTCGTACCAGGGTCCGAACTAGACGGCACATGGGAGGGGATTTTGTCGAACGGAGGCATGGGACTGCCCATGATCTTCGTCATCAGCACGATGCCGGGAGAGGGCACGAAGGCCTTCCTCGATGTGATGGATCAGGCGCCCAAAGATATCCCTGTGACCAACTATCGCCGTGAGAAAGATACCGTTTCCATGGAAATTCCGGCCGTGGGCGGAAAGTTTGATGGCCTGGTGTCAGGCGATTTAGCGGCGATTTCCGGCCGCTGGACTCAGACCGGCGCCGCCGGAAGTCCGGTTCCGCTTATCCTCCACCGCAAAGCCCCTTAGTCCGCGTTCTGATTCTCGGGGAGGGATCGCAACTTTTATAAATGTACTGTATTATACAGTACATTTATATACGGTCGGGTGAGCCGCATGTCTTCAGTCTTAGAGATTAAGCGATCTCGTGGAGAGATTCGGCGGGCCGCAATTGTCGCCGCCGCGACCGACGTTTTTCTAGATCAGGGATTTGCGGCCGCAACCCTGGACGACGTGGTTCGCCGGGCTGGCGGATCGCGGGCGACGCTCTATCAGAACTTCGGCAGTAAGGAGGGCTTGTTTGCGGCGATCATCGCCAAGCAGTGCGAACTGGTCGTCGCACCGCTCAAAGCGCTCTCCGAGGGCGACGGGAGGCCCGAGGACGTGCTCGCTGAGTTGGGGCGATGCTTCATGGATATTCTCATGAGCCCACGCGGCCTGGGTCTGTACCGCATGGTGAGCGCGGAAGCGTCGCGTTTTCCAGCACTGGGCGCCCAGGTCTTTGCGAGCGGACCGAAAGCCGCCGCAGACCAACTTGCGGTCTATCTACGGGCGCAAGTAAAGGCGGGTACACTCAGGCTGCCGAACGTGGACCTTGCCGCCCGGCACTTCCTGGAAATGGTGAAAGGCGATCTCCATACCCGCGCGCTCTTCAACGTCGCCCCCCTCCCAACGGCCGCCGAAATCGAGACGTGCGTGACGGGTGCGGTCGACACCTTCCTGACTGGCGCCCGGCCATGACGATCTTGCGTCGTCCTTTCTATTTTCTGCGCCACGGCGAAGCGGATTGGAATGTCGCCCGGATGTGCATCGGGCAACTCGATCGGCCGCTGACCGACCGCGGACGCGTTCAGGCGGAGGATGCGCGCCGCTATTGCGCGGGGCTCAACATATCATCGGTCTATTTTAGCCCTCTCTCCCGCGCGGCCGAAACCGCGGCTCTGGTCATGCGCGGCCGCGAAATCGGTATGCAGGAGGACGCCGGGCTTCTCGAAGCTTGCCTCGGCGTAAAACAGGGCGCGCGCGAAGATGACGCGGGCGATCCCTTCTTACGCAAATGGATTGGCGGGGCTGCGATAGATGACGCCGAAACTTATGCGGGATTCCAAAAACGCGTGTGTGACGCCGTGAATCGCTGCCTCACCGCTGCGCATGACGATGGCGCGCCGCTGATCGTCGCCCATGCAGGGGTCTATCATGCGCTGCGAGATGCGATGAGCGTGCCGGCCGGCCGGGTTCTACACTGTGTTCCCTACAGCCATCATCCAGAGGGAAATGACTGGCGCGTCGAGGTCGTTGTTTAGCGGGTTTGGTATTCGCCGACCTTGGGATTTCCATCGCCGCTGCATCCCGGTGGACCATAACGCAGGAACTTTTGCGCGCGCGCGGCGCCATCGACTTCACCGATATAGATGTTGCCTTGCGAGTCGGTCGCCATGAGGTGTGGCCAATGGAATAGACCGCCGTTGCGTCCCCCGCCGCCGATCCGTGATAACTCCGTGAGGTTGCGCCGGTTGACCACATACACCACATCGTTCGCGAGGTCGCCGACGTACAGGCAGCTTTGCGCGGGATCGGTGGACAGCGCGACGGTGCCCGAAGTGCCGCCGCCTTGCGCCTCCGGGGCGACGAGGAATTCACCGACGAAGCCGCATTTTCCCGGATCCCCGCCGTCGTTTTTGCAGTCTTTACCGACATCGGCCGTCTTAAAAACTTGGACGCGGTTGTTGCCGCGATCGCACACGTAGAGCAATCCGTCGTTCGCGAGTTTCACGCAATGTACGGGACTGCGAAAGAAGGCCGGTTTCGTGCGGCCAGCCCGATAGTCCTGGATCCAAGTCATTTCGTTTGGGCGCGTCTGGCCCGGTTCATAGACCATGGAACCGGCATTCTCGCCAGCAACCGGGTTCTGACCGTAAGCGCCGAAATGGCCGATGTATTTGCCTGTCGCCGCATCGATCATGAGGATGCGGCGGTTTCCGTAACCGTCGGCGATATAGAGGATATTGGTCTTCGGATCGGCAACCATATCAGAGGGCCAGAAGGGTTGAGGAGTTCCGTTCACGCCGCCCTTCACATCATTGCTGTTCGGTCCCTTGGCCCCGGCGGCGCCGATCTGCATCACGAAGGTGCCGTCAGCCCTAAACTTCAAGATGTGCGAGTCATTGCCGAAGTTTGGCGCCCATGGATACTGACCGTGGAAGTTCGCGGCTTGGCCGTTGCCCGCGATGTAAATGAAGCCGTTGTGGTCGACATAAATCCCATGTTCACGCGCGGGCCATGTGCAGCCATCTTCCGCACGGCAACGTTGGGCCAGAAAGTTCGTATCCGCCGGGCCGCCCCAAGCTTGTACGAGGCGCCCCGCCTGATCAAATTCCAGCACCGAGGGCGCGGGCGCACAGCAGCCGTTGAGTTGCCCGTCGGGCCGGGGATGTCCAAGCGCGCTAATCGCATTGCCCTTGGCGTCCTTACTTGCGGCCCCTTGCATCCCGCTATCTGTTGAACTCACCGAACGCGGCCGGTGCAGGACCCAGATGTGGTCTTTGGCATCTACGGCGATACCGCCGACGTCGCCGATGACCCAGTTATTCGGAAGAGGCTGTGGCCAAGCGGGATCGAGAACAAAGCCCGGAGCTGTGCCTTTCGCGGCGCTGTAAGCGGTAAGGCGATCGAGGACGCCGGCTTTCTGCAAAGCTTCACGCGCGCTGTTTTGAGCGAGGGCTGGCTGCGCCGGAAGCAGCACCGCAAGAGCCGCGATCAGAAGGTTCTTCATCGCTCGCCGTTCCCATCATGAAGCTGTGCGCGGCAGTCATGATGGGCGGCGGGAACCGAGAAGAAAAGAGGGTTCCGGCTTAGTTGCGCGCGGCGTTGGCGCGGTTGTTTTCATGGAGAGTCGCGACGTCGGGCGTCAGGACTTCAGCGAAATCCTCCATTTCATAGAACGGGCGGATTTCGATCTCACTCGGTCCCGGCATCGGGTTAGGGCACTTCTTTACCCACTCGATCGCGTGAGCCATGTCCTTCACGTTCCAAATCCAGTAGCCGGCCACGACTTCCTTGGTCTCAGCGAAGGGGCCGTCGATCACCAGGCGGTTTGGACCGTCGAAGGCAACGCGCTTGGCCACTTTTGTCGGTTTCAGGCCGGCGCCGTCCACCATGATGCCTTCCTTAATCAAAAGTTCGTTGTACTTGCCCATCGCTTCAAACAGCTCGGTCTTCGGCATGATCCCGGCTTCGCTATCGACGGTCGCCTTCACAAACACCATCACCCGCATTGTCGCTCTCCTTATTGAATTGAATCGGCCATCCCGGCCTCGTGCAAAGGACGGACGAGCGCGGCCCGTTCCGACAATCACCGGTTTTTTCTTTGCGCTTCGAAGAAGCTCGAAAAGATAAGGACTTAGAGGATGCGGCTGTACCAGAGCAGCGAGAGGCCCGCCGCCGCGATGGCGAACAGAGCGGCCGCGGCTGCGAAGAACGAGGTGATCTCGGTCTCCTTCCGCTCCATCACGAACTGGGTATTGAGGGTCTTGTAGACCTCTTTCAGGTCTGTCCCGGAGCCCGCGAAGAAGTATTTACCCCGCGTCAGGTCAGCGATGGTTTGCAGGGTCTCTTCATCGAGTTGCACGCGCATGGAGCGTCCGCCCCAGCCGACGATCTCACCGCCCTTGGTGCCGAGGCCGACGGTGAAAATGCGAACGCCACGATCGGCGGCCATGCGCGCAGTTTCGACCGGATCAGGACCTGTGGTGGCCTGGCCGTCGGTCAGCAGGATCACCACCGCGCTTTCATAAGACCCCGGCGGCACGGGCGTGAAGTTCTCTTCCGCCGCACGCGGTTCGGGATTGCGGTCGAGTGAAGAACCCATGGACTCGCGGCCAAAGCCGCGCTGGTACTCCGGCAGCCTATTGTCGAAGTTCGCGCTGGGGAAAATCGTCTGTAGGGAAACAAGGATACCGCTCCCGATCGCAGTCCCCCGCTGCGGTTGAAAGCGGTCGATGGCTTTGATCAGGTCATCACGGTTCGTCGTCGGGGGCTGCACCAGCAAAGCGGCGCCGGCAAAAGCGACGATGCCGATTTGGGTGGAACTCGGCTGTTCCTGAATGAAGGTCTTGGCGGCGGTCTGGGCGGCGACGAGGCGGTTGGGTTCAACGTCGGCCGCGCGCATGCTGGCCGAGACATCCATGGCCAAGATGACCTGGGAACGCTGCGACGGCAGGGTGATCATCGCCGCCGGTCGCGCGATCGCGGCCAGCATCAGCGTAACCGCAATCAGGAAAAGCGCGGCGGGCACGTGACGGCGCAAGCTGGCGCCGGTCCCCATCGCGTCCTTCACCATGCCGATATTGGCATAGCGCAATGCCATCTTTTTCTTGCGCTTCAGCACATACAGATACAGCGCCACAAGCGCCGGCACGGCGAGCAGCAGCCATAACATGATGGGCGAAAGAAACTTCATACTTGCGCTTCCAAGTGCTTGGGCAGGCTTGCGCCGCCCGAAAGAAGGCTACGCCGTTTGCGCAAATCGGCGAAGCGGAGAATCGTATCCACAAGGTTATCGCCGGTTGAGAGTTCCAGGGCATCTACCCCGGCGCGCCCGAAAGCCGCCCGGAGTTCGCGCTCGCGGCGCTCAGCAACACCCGAAAATCGCTTACGAAAACGCTTGTCCGCCGTGTCCACGAAGACCTGTTCGCCGGTTTCGGCATCTTGCATCACAACGAGCCCCAAATCGGGGAGTTCCCGTTCGAGTGGGTCAAACAGCCGCACCGCCAAGGTTTCGTGACGCTGAGCGAGATAGCCCAGAGGCTCATCCCATCCGGGCGTGCTGATGAAATCGGACACCAGGAAAACCAGCGAGCGCCGGCGTATCACTTGCATCGCGGCGCGCAGGAACGGCGTCAAATCCGTCGCGGGCGCCGTGGACAGTTCCGGGCGCGTCATAAGGGTATTCATGATCCGCAGCACATGTTTGCGCCCAGTGCCTGCCGGGATCATCGAATCAACGCCGCCGGAAAAAAACAGCGCGCCGACGCGGTTGCCGTGACGCGTGAGCAGCCGTGACAGCACTGTCACGAATTCAGTAAGAACCGCGCGCTTCTTGATTTCCACGGACCCGAAATCGACCGAAGGCGAAAGATCGAGGAGGAACCATGCGGTGATTTCGCGATCCTCGTTGTACTGGCGTACGTGAGGCACCTCGAGCCGGGCCGTCACATTCCAATCGATATGACGGACATCGTCGTTGTGCTGATATTCGCGCAAGCCAGCGAGATCGAGCCCGTGGCCGCGGAACAGGGTGCGATAGTCGCCCTGAAGCGCGCCGTCGAGCCGGCGGATGACCGTCCACTCAATCTTGCGGAGGAGTGTTTCAGCCTGCAGCGACGCGGACATGGCTCTCCAGCGGCTTATCGGGCGCGGCAATATGTTGCATCAGGCGCTGCACGATCATGTCGGGCGTTACGGATTCCGACAAAGCTTCGTAGGTCAGCACAAGACGGTGACGCATGACATCGGGCGCTAAGTCGACGAGGTCCTGCGGCAGCACGTAATCGCGTCCTCGCAGGTAGGCGAGTGCGCGGGCGCCTTCAATCATGTTGATCGAAGCGCGCGGGCTGGCGCCGTACTGAATATAATTGTTCATGCCGCTGACGCCGTAGCGCTCTGGATCGCGCGATGCGGCCGTGAGCTTCACGGCGTACTGGATCAGGGCCGGGTCCACATACGTGTTGCGGCATTCGCGCTGCATAGCCACCAGTTGTTCCGTGGTCGCGACGGCGGCGAGAGATGCAGCCACGCCGGTCACGCGGCTGACGATGACGAATTCTTCCTCTTCGGTGGGATAGCTCACCAGGACCTTCATCATGAAACGGTCGATCTGGGCTTCAGGCAGCGGGTAGGTGCCTTCGGTTTCAATGGGGTTCTGGGTGGCCATCACGAGGAAGGGCTCGGGCACCTTATGCGTTTCGCCCGCGATGGTGACTTGGCGCTCTTGCATGACTTCGAGCAAAGCGCTTTGCACCTTCGCCGGGGCACGGTTGATTTCGTCCGCGAGAAGGAGATTGGTGAATACAGGGCCGAGCGAGGTCGTGAAGTCGCCCGTCTTCTGATTATAGATGCGCGTGCCGACGAGATCGGCGGGCACCAGGTCCGGCGTGAACTGGATGCGCTTGAACGTGCCGCGAACGGTGCGAGCCAGGGTGTTCACAGTCAGCGTCTTCGCGAGGCCGGGAACGCCTTCGACGAGAAGATGACCTTGAGCGAGGATCGCCACAAGCACGCGTTCAAGGAAGTGGTCCTGTCCGACCACGACCTTTTTGATCTCGTAAAGGATGCGCTCCATGAGGGAGGCGACCTCGGTGTTCCCTGGTGCCATGTCGTTCATGTTTCCGTGCTTTGCTTGTTTTGTATTGCGAGAATTTAGAAGGGCGACATTCCGGCGCCGGCGGCGTTCTCGATCGGCACGGCAAAGCCGATGCCGATGAATACGCGCTGTTCGGTCGGATTGAGGATCGCCGTGACGATGCCGACGACTTCACCGTCGAGAGTGACGAGCGGGCCGCCCGAGTTGCCGGGGTTTGCGGCGGCGTCGAACTGGATCAGGTTCGTCAGGACGCGCTTCCCCTTGGGATTTACATAGTCGCGGCGGAGACCGGAGACGACGCCGGCCGATGTGGATGGACCGATGCCAAAAGGATGCCCCACCGCGACGACCTCATCGCCCGGCATCAGGCCCGCCGTGGAACGCAAGGTCGCCGGCTTCATGTCGTCAGGCAGTGTCTTGGCCTGGATCACCGCCAGATCGTGTTCAGGCTGTACGCCGGTGACGTCGGCCTCCGACTTGCTGCCGTCAAAGAATTCGACCTCCACCCGGTCGGCGCCCGCCACGACGTGGAGGTTCGTGAGGATTGTGCCGTCTTCCTGGATGATGACGCCCGTGCCTACACCGACGTCGGGATCGTCTTCGTTCTTACCCTTGCGCGTCACCCGCACCACCGAGGGGCGGATAATGGCCGCGGCACGGGCGCTGGCCGAAGGCAGGGTCTTGGTTTCCAGCGTGTGCAGGACGGCGTTATCGATGTCTTTTTGCGTCAGGGCCCGTTGCGGGGTCTGGATCTGGGCATAGACGAACAGCGCGAGCACGGTAATCAGCGCGCTGACCGCGACCAGAACCGGGCGTTCGTAACGCGCCAGAAAAGTGCGGATCCGGCCGGGCGGCTTCGGCGCCGCAGTCGGGGCGGGGGCGGCGGTCGTTTCGGTTTTGGATTCAGGCGCTTGAGAGGCCCGCGGCAATCCGCGGCCTTTGGATGGGCGTTGAGAGCTGCTGTAGAGCGAGACTCTTTTCATACGCGTCCTTCACCGGTATCGGGTTCCAAGCGTTAACCAAAACCCGAGCGGAGACAAGGGGATTCGCCGTACCGGAAAGCGAGATTGCGGCTTTGTGGGGCTGCGTATGTAACGCGGCTAGGCGGCGTTCCGGTCCCTTAGATTGAAGCCGCCATAAATTAAAAGCCCGATACCGGCCCAGAACAGCTCGCGGCCACGCCGAATCAAGGCCATCGCTACGCCGGTCTCGTTGGATCCGGTAAGGGCGGCGACGACGGCCATCAGCGCGCCGTCCTGCACGCCAATGTGTCCCGGCACAAAAAAAGTGATTGAGCGCACGAGCACGATAACGGTTTCGACGATCCAGGCGTCCGCGAAAGTGATCGGCGCGTCCAGGAACCAAAACACGAAGTAGATTTCCACCGCGCCCAAGACCCAGCTAAGAAATGCGAAGGCCAGCGCCGCGCCAGAGCGTCCGGGTGTATTGCGCACAAAATGGAACAGGCGCTCCTCAATCTCAGTGAGGAATTCAATTGCGCGTGCGAGGCGAGCGCCGGACTCGCTATTTTCCATTTTCGCAGGGAGTTTGGCGAGAAGGCGCCCATGCAGCGCGATGTATACCAGGACCATGAACGCGCTGATGACGATCGTGGTCGCCAAGATTGCCTGTTCGATCGGCTCAGGCAGAATATTCGCGCTCAGCATTAGGATCGTGCCGAGGATCACAAACGGCACTTGCGCAAGGCTGTTGACAGTCTGGATGAGGATGAGCGTCGCCGTGCTCTCTTGGTAGGAAACGCCATAGTGACGATTGAGCAGGAGGGCCTTGAACGGCTCGCCCCCGAAGGCCCCGAAAGGCGTGAGCAGATTGAACGCCTCTCCCACCATCTGCACAAGCCAAAGACGCAGGGTCCATACACCCGATAAGGCGACGCTGCGAAACATCAGTGCCCACCCGATGACGTCCGACGCCATGGCGATGCCGAACGTGAACAGCACCGCACCCGCGCCCATGATACCGAGGCGACCCATGACATCGGCCACCGCCGACATGTCGGCGCGTGTGACGATCCACGCGAAAATCGCGGCGCCGCCGATCAGCGTGAGAAGTTTGAAGATCCGCATGCGGCTTAAGCCGCGGAGCCGCGGCGGGTGTTGGCGAGCGCTTGACCGCGAACCCACGCAAGAGTCTGAGCAAGGCCGTTGCGCAGATCGACCTGCGGGGCGAACGCAAGAAGGTCGCGCGCGCGCGTCATCGTCGTTACCGAGCGGCGGATGTCGCCGGGCCGAGGCGGCTCGTACCGTACCTGCGAGGGGGATCCGGTGAGTTCTATGATCGTGCGCGTAATCTGGTTGATCGACACTTCAAGCCCCGTGCCGATGTTGATGGTGGCGCCGTTGCCCGCGTCCGACAGAGCGGCAGTCACCACGGCGTGGGCGACATCTGTTACGTAGACGAAATCGCGTGTTTGTTCGCCGTCATCGAAAATGGTGATTGGTTGGCCCGCCACAGCGCGATCCAGGAAAATCGAGATGACGCCGGAGTAGTAGCTCGAAGGATCCTGGCGCGGGCCGTATACGTTCATGAAACGCAATGCGGTGAAGGCCACGCCGTGATAACGCGCGTAGTAATCCAGGAATAACTCTCCGGCGAGTTTGTCGATCCCATAGGGCGATGCCGGGCGTGCGCTCGAGGTTTCGCTGACCGGCACAGGCGCATCGTCGTCGTAAATCGCCGAAGACGATGCGAACACGACTTTTTGGACGCCGTTGCGGCGTGCGTATTCCAGGAGACGTGCGGTCCCTCCCAGGTTCACTTGAATATCGGCGACCGGATCCTCGACCGACAATGGCACGGCCGTTTGCGCGGCGAAGTGGGCGATACGATCGATGGCGCCGAACCGCTTTACGGCATGTTCGCAGACCGGAGCGAGATCTTGAGTGATGTCGGCTTCGATGAATTGAAAATCGGCGCAACCTTCACATTGGCCGATGTTGGCGCGATATCCGGTAGAGAGATTGTCGACCACGGTGACACGGCAGCCGCGCGCGAGGAGATGATCGACGGTATGGCTGCCGATAAACCCAGCGCCACCGGTGACCAGCACATGTCCGGCCTTGGCGACAAATTGCGACAGTGAGTTCGTGGTCACGCGTTTATTCCTGGAAGTACGACGCCGTTATCGCGCGGAACGATACGTCCATCTTTGGTGAGGCCGAATCGCAAGCCGCGCCATTCGAAAGTCCGGCGCGTGAGCGCGATATACCACGACACCAGCGCGAACAAATCGCGGACCGGCAACAGCCACGCCGCCCGTTGGCCTTCTCGGTCGCGGAGAATGTGCGCAATCGCTTCCGCCGTGCCAAGGCGTAGCACAAGTGTGGCCATGAGAATGTTCAATCCTGTGTTATCGAAGCCACGCAGCATCGCAAAAAATAAGGCAAAAGGCACTCCACGGGTCAAGATGGTCAGCACAAATCCTGTCGGGTTCGCGGCCCAGGTATTTTGGTCCCAATAGATTTGGTGATGCCACCAGCTGCGGAAGGTCGGGTAATCGGCCACGATCTCGACGGCGTGGGGAAGTAAGACCATGCGCTTGCCCATCGCAAGGAGGCGGCGGCCGAGTTCATAGTCCTCGACCAGATAATTGCCGAGATCGGCCATCCCGCCGATGGCCGTGAGATCGGTGTTGCGGAAAGCCACCGTCGCGCCGATGCAGAAATCCGCGGCGCCGGTCACGGCCGAGAAAATGAGACTTGGCACGAAGTCGGCGTTGAGACTCAGAAGCTCCATCTTCTCCTGAAACGACCGTGCGTCCACCGACCGGTACAACGTGCAGACATATCCGACGTCAGGTTGTTCAAGAGGGGCAACGATGTTTTTTAGATAGTCTGGGCGCACGCGCACATCGCTGTCGCTGATCACCAGTATTTCATGCCGCGCGGCGGTCAGGCCGTTCACCAGATTCTGGACCTTACCGTTGACCACCGGTTCGCTCGTTTTGACAACCAGCGTGACGCGGTCTGGAAAGTCGGCTTCCAACTTGCGGAGCACCGGCAGCGCCGGATCGTCCTCGCGCTGAACCGACATGACGATTTGGAAGTTCGGATAATCCTGCCGGCATAAACTTAGGAGGTTTTCCTCGAGACCTTTGTCGTGACCGTAGATCGGCTTCAATACCGTGACGGGCGGTTGAAACGCGCCCATCGAAATTGGCCGCTTCATGAAGCGCGCGGTCGCCCAGACGCACAGAAGGCAGAAGATTCCGCCGCCGACGACAGGAACCAGGAGAACGCCTTGAAGGATATGTGAAACGAGACTCACGCCGCGCTCTTTTTGCGATCCTCACGCTCGGTGCGCGAGGTGCGGTAGCTCTATCTCGTTCCGATGGTCCTTGTCGAGCGCGAGCGCCGCCGCACGGGTTCAACGCGCCGTTTCATACAGCGTTCCAGAACTAGGTCTTGCCCGCTGGGCCTTAGAATTGACAGATTCGAAGGCGCAGTATAGGTCCGAGACTAGGCTCGCCAGGGAGTGAACAGTGCGCAGCGTGGCTTATTTTCTGTTGTGCTTTGTGGGTTTCGTCTGGTCCGGCGTACCGGCGCAAGCCGTGCTCGTTGAAGATAAGCCCGCTCCCGTGATGATGGTCGAGAAGTTGAATTCGGCGCTCCTCGATAACATGAAGCAAGGCGCGGCGCTGAATTTCGCCGCGCGCAAGGAAAAGATAGCCCCGGTCGTGCAAGAGGTTTTCAATCTGGAAACGATGGTGCGAGTTTCGGTCGGAAGTGGGTGGCAAAAACTGACTGAAGACGAGCGCAAGAAACTGACCGAAGCCTTCGCAGGTTGGACCATCGCCACCTACGCGGCGCAGTTCAAGAACTGGGGCGGCGAGGAATTCATCATCAAGGACTTTACCGACCCGCAAAAGCCGGACGTCATGGTGAATACGGAGATCAAACCAAAGTCAGGTAAATCTACCGCGCTCAACTATCGACTGCGCCAAAAACAGACGGAAAAGAACGACGGCCCGTGGCAGGTTATCGACGTCTTGCTGGATGGATCTGTTAGCCAGCTCGCGCTCCGCCGCGCGGACTTTTCCGCGGTGTTCAACAGCGGCGGCGCTCCTGCGCTTATCAACCACCTGAATGCGCTGACGGATAAACTCGCCGCCGCCGGTTAGTGCCGCTTGGCCGGTACGCCAAGGATTGCCGGCAATACAATCAGAGTTGCAAGCAGATTGAAGGCCAGCGCAAGAGTCAGGAGCAGGCCCATACTCGACGTCCCTTCGTGAGTGGCAAGCGACATGCTCCCGAAAGCCGCGGTGTCGGTGAGGGCGCTGAACAACATTCCGCGTCCGGCCGGCGAGGATAGGAGTAAGGCCTCGCCCTCACGCCACGCCGAAACAAAATGGATCGGATAGGCGACCCCAACAGCCAGCAATAGCGGCAAGGCGATTATATTGGCGAAGTTCAGCGGGAAGCCAATCAGCGCGCACGTTCCCAGCGTCAAGGTCACAGCCAGCACAAGTGGCGCCAGAACTCGTAGGACATCACCGACCCGCCGGAACATGACGAGAAGGACAAATGCGATCGCGATGAGTGCGAGCCCGCCAGCGGTAGCGAAGGCCTGCGTGACGATCCGGCCGCTTTCATAGATGACGACGGGCGGTCCGTAGGCGTCGGGGGCCACGGTGCGAACCGCGTTTGTGAACCGCGCCATCGCGTCTATGTCGCGGCTGTTGTCCTTGGGAAACACCTGGACGCGATAACGCCCATCGCGCGCAACATAAGTTTCGCGCAGCGGTGCGGGTAGATCCTCCAGGCGCACGGGCGCGGCGCTGATCAGGGCGCGCAAGGGCACAAGAGCATCGTCGAAGCCCGCTAACAAGGAGGCCGAAAGCCTTTCGCCGAGATTGGGGTCGTTTCGTTCGATCAGCCGCTGAAGTGCGTTGCGCACCTCGGCCGCCGCCGTTCGCAGCGGTTCCGTCACATGCGGCGAGTTGAGGTAGTTCTCGGCGGCGGCGTGCGTCGCGCGCGCGGCATCCAGAACCTCCGCGGCGGTTGGCGCCGGTAGCGGGCTTAGAGGGTTGATCACAGGATCGAGAAAAAGGGCCATATCTCCAAGCGCGGCAAGCTTGTTGTCCTGATCTTCAGGCACGAGATCGAACAAACTCTGCACATGACCGACGTCCGGCAGTTTTTCCAGCTTTTCGGACAGGACCCCGATGTCCTCTCGGGTTTTGACAAGGACACTCACGGTGTTCGCATTCACCAGGGGATCGTTCATCAGCTCCAAGGCGGTAGACATGGATTCGGTATGAGGATCCTTCAGCTTCATGGGGTCGAAGTCGAACACAAGGCGTGGAAGCGCTAGGAGGGCGACAATCATCAAGACGGCGGCGCCGATGGTGACCTGACGGCGATGCGTTAGGATCATCTGATTGAAGGGAGCGATCCGCAGGAACCCGACCGGCGAGGTTTCTGGTTTGAGCGGCGTCAATCGTAAGAGAGCGGGCATCAGGGTGAAGTTCAAAAGAAAAGCGATGATGATGCCGCCGCCGGCGATCACGCCAAGTTCGGCGACGCCGCGGTACGCTGTCGGCAGGAAGCAGAAAAACCCTATGGCAACAGTGGCGGCGCTCAGAAGAAGGGGCTCAGCCATATGCCCACCGGCGACATCCAGCGCTGCGGCATCGTTGGCCGATCCGCGCTTCAGGCGTTCTTCACGGTAGTGCAGGCAGTACTGCATCGCGAAATCCACGGCGATGCCGACAAACATGAAGACGAAAGCGATGGAGATCAAATTGATCTCCCCCACGCTGATCGCCGCCCAGCCGAGAGTAAACAGGAAGCCGACGAACAGCGTGAAAAGGGTGATCCCGACAAGCCTGATCGAGCCAAGTGCCAGCACCATTAGGATGCCGACTCCCAGCACGGCCAACGTGCCGGCAACGGTCGTCCCGGTCGCGATGGTCGCGAACTCTTCGTCGGTCAGCGGCACTTCGCCCGTCAACCGCACGCGATAGCCGTTGTCGGCTGTCAGACCTAAATCGGCGGCCTGCGCCCGTATAAAAGCGGTGGCGCCCGCGCCTTGTTCGAGTGCGGTGAGATCGAGCTTAACCTTGGCGATCACCAGCGCACGCGGCGCGGAGGCGGCCTGAAGCCGGCTGAAGATCGCGAACCAGTCGATGGCGGAGGACTTTCCGTCGATCGCCGCATTGATCGCCGTCGCGGCCTGTGTGGCGGTCGGGGCGATGCCAGTCGTTGAAGGTTCGCCTTCCGCCGCGGCGGTGAACGCCACTTCAAGGAGGTGCAATAGACCGCGTGCGCTGCGGTCATTTGAAATGGCGCCCAGCAACGGCTGCGCGGCTGCGAGTTCCGTACCGATGGCGTCGATCTCGGTTGCCGAGAGATAAAGTACGCCGTTCTTTTCAAAGAACGCGCCGCCAGTCGGATTGAATGCGCTGACAAAGAGCGCGGAGTTGGCGGCCAAGCGCGCGGCAAGCCTATCGGCCGCTTTGTTCGCCTTCGCGGCGGTCGGTCCGTCGATCACGGTGACGACGAGTTCGATCTCGCCTGGGAACTGTCGGTCGAAGTCGCGTTCCGCGATACGGAAGGGAAGGTCCGCATCGAACAGGGCCGTCGTGTCGGTATTGACGCCGAGGGAGCGGACCGCGCCGGCGGCGGACGCGAATGCGAGAATTAAGATAACCCCGATCATCAGCCACGGGCGGCTGCGGCTCGCGTGGACGACGCGCGTTGCGATACGCGCGAGGTTCATGGGCTAGTAGCCGTCGTCCGCGGACCAGTCGTCCCGCCAGCGCGGGTCCGATGGGCTGCCCGCACGCTGGAAACGTACGTCCGTCGATACACGCATGAGGTCGAGCTCGCCGTCGAGCGAAGCGTGGACAATGGCTGGCGAATGCACAACGACGTCGCCCGCCGCGTAGTCGGCATACAGCCATCGGCGGCCGCTGAAGTCCGACAGCCATTTCAGGTCGTGTGTGATGGGGCGCATGTCCGTGCGGTCGTTCGGCGCGTTAGCGCGCGCATTCTCCAGAACGGCGTCTTCGTGTGAACCGTCCATGTATACGAGGGCGCCGGCATCGATCGGGCAGTCGCCGAGCGGCACCCAGATTGTCACCACGTCGGCGGCAATACCGCCGATGTAGGTTCGGTCGAGATGCGCCCGCGAGGCGCGTTTGCGGCCGGGTATGAAATGGCGCAACGGCGTGCGGCGGATCAGTTCGGCAGGCCCGTCAAAAACCGTTTCGGCGATGGACTTCATCGCCGGTGCGCCCGTAAAGGCGCGGAACGCGTCGCTCCGCACGAAGCTGTACGCGGGATGGCCGGCGAGTCCATGGCCGGGAAGGCCTTGGGGTTCGCGTCCCGAGAACAGGCCGCTGCGCGCATCGCCATCCTTGAAAAAACTGGTGTCGAATAGGCTGAGATAAGCTTCGCGCAAATCGAAGACCGTCTGGGATGCCAGTGCGCCTTTGAGCAGCACATACCCGTCTTCGGCATAACGGGCGCGCAGCGTCTCCGCTGGAAGGCCGGTATGGCTTTCGCGGAGGGCTCCGAAGTATTGCGGCGTGAACGGAATGGGAGCGCCGTTAGAGGTCAGCGTACGGGCGTTCAAAGGGTGTTCCCCCAGTCTTATTGTTGGGCGCATCCTATCGGCGGTACGGGGGATTGCAAGCCGCTCTCATGTGCAAAAGTCATGAAAGATCGCGAAAACACGCGGGTGTGAGGGCCAGTTCCTTGAGGCGGACCCCGACACGTGCGCTTGTCAGGGCGGCGAGTTCGCCGGCGCGGTCATAGCCGGGTGCGGCCGCCTCAAGCGCCGGGGTCGTGCGTACCGCCGGGTGGAGATAGAACTCCGTGGTGCCGGGCGGAAGGGCCTCCAGTTTGTTGAGAACTAGGTTTTCGTTCACGTGCCCCGTTGCGTGCATTCCAACGACACGGTCATTGAAGGAGAGCCCGGCGCGCTTAAGGCGTCTTTTCATCAGACCCATCCACGGCGCAAGCATGGCGGCGGGCGCTTCATAGGGCAATCGAGCGGCCCTCACATCGAATTCCTTCGCCAGCTCGATGATTAATCCCAGCACGGTGGGATGCAGGTGCATATGGTTATGGGCGTTCACATGGTCAAGCGTGAGGCCGGTCGCGCGAAAAGCCTCGAACTGGGCGCGGATTTCGGCGCGCAGCTGTCTGCGGGCGGCCCGAGAGAAGAACCAGCGCACGCCTGCGCCGACCAAGTCGTCATGGAAAGCGCCATCGGGCTTGGTGAGCGCTGGCAGAACGGCGGCGGGAAGTACGGGCCGCCCTTCCACCAAGGTAAGGTGCAAGCCGATCGCGAGACGCGGCATACGACGCGCGCGCGCGATGGCATCCTGGGTCGCGGGCGCGCCGACCATAAGGCTGGCGGCCGATAATACGCCGTCGCGGTGGCCGCGTTCGACCGCTTCGTTCACTTCGTCACAAAAACCGAAATCGTCGGCGGTGAAGATGACTTGTGTGGGGCGCTTGTGCATGTGTGGGCATCATGCTCGAATGAGTTATGAATCCCAAGCTTGAACTCACCGGAAGCGCTGCGTCTCAGGTGCGCCAGTTATTGTTCGCGGAGCCTGCTATGGCGCCCGCGCTGCGGCCAGAGTGGGTTTATCCGCTCGACTACGTGCGGTGTTTCATAGAGAAGAGTTTCAAAAAATGACGGCGCTGGTCACGGGTGCGACCGGGTTTGTAGGTTCGGCGGTGGCGCGCGCATTGCTTGCGCGCGGCGAAACGGTGCGCGTGATGGCGCGTGTGGGAAGCGACCGGCGTAACCTGGATGGGCTAAAGGTGGAGATCGTCGAAGGCGATTTGCGTGACCCCGCCGCGCGCCGCAATGCGGTCCAGGGCGCGTCGAGCCTCTACCATGTCGCCGCGGATTACCGTCTATGGACGCGGGATCCAGCGGCGATGTTCGCGACCAATGTCGAGGCGACCGAAGGACTGTTGCGCGAGGCCGCCGACGCAGGGGCTTCTCGCATGGTTTACACCAGCTCGGTCGCAACCCTCGGACTTTTCTCCGATGGCCGTGAAGCCGACGAAGTCACCCCGGTGAGCGCGGCGGATATGATAGGGCCTTACAAACGCTCCAAGTTCGACGCTGAGGAGCGCGTGCGTGCGCTTGCGGCGTCCGGATTGCCGATTGTCATCGTGAATCCGACAGCGCCCGTAGGTCCCCGCGACGTGAAGCCCACGCCCACTGGCCGTACCATTGTTGAGGCCGCTGCCGGCCGCATGCCCGCCTTTGTCGATACGGGGCTCAACATCGTTCACGTCGACGACGTCGCGCGCGGACATTTGCTCGCGCACGACAAAGGGATGGTGGGAGAGCGCTATGTCTTGGGCGCGGAGAACCTGACGCTGCAGCAAATCCTCGCGCGCATCGCCGCGCAAGTGAACCGCAAGGCGCCGACAATTCAAATCCCCAACGCGGCTATCATGCCGATTGCTTACGCCGCCGAGTTCTTTGCCCGCGTGTTCAACACCGGGGAGCCGTTCGTGACGGTTGATGGACTGAAGCTCGCGCGTAAACGAATGTTCTTTTCCAGCGCAAAGGCAATGCGCGATCTGGGATATACGGCGCGGCCGGTAGAAGAAGGGATCAGCGACGCGCTCGCCTGGTTTCGTGCGCACAAATACCTCTAGGCCGCCCCATGCAATGGAAAGTGCGTACCAAGATCTGGCTATGGTCGGGGAACGCGGCCTGGCATTTCGTCACCGTGCCGAAGCGGATTGCTGCGGGGATCAAGGCGATGTCGGAAGGCATGCGCTCACCCACGGGATCCGTGCGCGTGGTGGTTACGATCAAGAACGTGACGTGGAAAACCTCGTTGTTTCCGACCAAGGAAGGAAACTACCTCCTGCCGATCAAGGCGGAAGTGCGCAAGAAGGCGAAAATCGCCGTGGACGATACGGTCGGTCTTGCCCTCGTATTGGACGGCTGAAACGCCAATAAAAAACGGCGCAGCTCGCCGGCCGCGCCGTTTCAGTCTGGTGCAAAGCGAACCTCTAAAGGTCCGCGTCTCGCCTTAGCCAGCCTTCAGGTTGGCGGCAGCGGCCTTGCCGCGCTCACTGACGAGGTCGTAATTGATCTTCTGGCCTTCAACCAGAGTGTCCATGCCGGCGCGCTCAACGGCGGTGATGTGCACGAACACATCCTTGCCGCCATCGCTCGGTTGAATGAAGCCGTAGCCCTTAACCTTGTTGAACCACTTCACGGTGCCTGAAGCCATTTGCGTCTCTCTCCCTCGATGCGCCCACTTGCGCGAAATACCGCGCACCCGTCGCGCGGCGTCCGACAACCAGTGTTGGGAGTGACTCGTGAGCGCCGCCCAAGGTAAAAGGCCCCGGGGCCGAAGCGGGTGGTGCTAGCAACGTCAGGCCAAAACTCGATTGCGCATAAATTACTCCCCGTCAGCTTTGTAAAGTCAAGGATTTTCGAGAGTTGGTAGTGCTCGGAAGCATTTGGTTTTTAAGTAAAAAGCGAGGTTAATGCAGGTTATGCCCGGCGCGGTTGTCGGGCAAAAATCTGGGCCCCGTTACCACTACCTGATGGGGGTTCCGGCGCGCGATGCGCTAGAGGACGGGGTCTGTCATTTTTGGAAAACGTCTGTGACCGGTCCGATGCGATTTGCGGGGGCGCTGTCCTTCGCCCTCTTTCCTCTTTCGCCGGCCTTTGCCGGTGAAACTTTTACCACGTACGGCGATGTCGGCCGATACGCACTCCCCGCGAGCGCGGCGATTTTAGCTTTCGCCCACGACGACACGGAGGGGCTAAAACAGTTCATCGCCAGCGGTGCGATTACGCTCGGCGCCACTTATGCCCTGAAGTACGCCGTTGATGACACGCGGCCCAATGGCGGGCGTCGATCGTTTCCATCGGGGCATACGGCCTCCGCCTTCGTCGGAGCCGCCTTCATCCATTATCGCTACGGTTGGGAGTGGGGTCTACCTGCAGAACTCGCCGCCACCGCCGTCGCGGTGAGCCGTGTCGACGGCAACTTCCACCGCTGGCGGGATGTGATTGCCTCCGCCGCCATCGCCCACGCCTCGGCGTACTTCCTTGTCGATCACATGGACGACAATGTGACGCTCATGCCGATGATCGGTGGACGGAAGCCTGCGTTCGGAATTGTAGGCAGTCTTCGGTTCTAAAGTTTAGGCGGACACACGTTTCGCCTGCGGCGCGATCATGCGCTCCGGTGGGATGTGGACGGTCACGCTGGTGCCTATGCCGCGAGTGCTCGCCAGCGTCAACGTCCCGCCGTGCAATTTCATGAGTTGATCCGCCAAAGGCAGGCCAAGGCCGGTCCCTTGCACCCGGCGCCGTTCGGCGTCGCGGCTTTGCACAAAGGGCTTCAGAACCTCCGCGAGTTCGTCCGGCGCGATGCCGCTGCCGGTGTCAGCCACTATCAGTTCGACCCCGCCGTCGGCGGCGCGGCGGCCCTTGATTTGAATCTTCCCGTTGGCCGGAGTGAATTTCACGGCGTTCGAGATGAGGTTCAAAAGCACTTGGTTGACTTTCCGCGCATCGACGAGCACCTCCGGTAAATGCTCGTCCACTTGAATCTCGAGGCGCAGTTGCGCGGTATCGATCGCCTGGCGCATGAGACTGGCCGCGTGCTCAATCAAGTGAGCGACAGGCGTGACATCTTCCTCCAGATCCGCTTTGCCCGCTTCGACTTTCGAAAGATCGAGAATGTCATTGATGATGGCGACGAGATGGCGCCCGCTCTCGTGGATTGAGCGCGCGAAATCCACATACTGAGGATTGCCGACCGGTCCTTTGAACTGATTGTGGATCACTTCCGCGAAGCCGATGATGGCGTTCAAGGGCGTACGCAATTCATGGCTCATATTGGCCAGGAAACGCGACTTCGCGCGGTTCGCGCCTTCGGCCTTGTACGCAAGCTCCGCGTTTTGCACGCGCAATCGAACGTTCTCGACAAAGGTCTGATAGCCGTTGAAGCCGGCTACCATCAGAAGGGTGAAATAGACGACTGTGTAAGCGACGATGCCGGGCGCCATGCGGTCGCCGGAGACCGCGACAGCGATCCAGGGCGGTGCTATCGCGCAGCCAAGGAAGGCGATCATCGCAGCGGGAATGCAGTACATCATGATCGTGCCGCCCGCCGCCATGCCGGCGATCATGCTGAACACCAGAAGGTCCACGTCAGGGTCTGGTACGGCGACAACCAGCGTCGTCGTGAACAGGCCCCACAATAGGCCGTACACGATCGCCCATCCGAACAGGCGCGTGACGGTGCGATCCTTGATCTCAGACGGACGGGCGCGGCCGCGATGGCGCGCCCAAACGATAATCTGCCACGCCGCAGCGATCTGGAAGATGGCGACCACGGCGAGGAAAGCGGGCGGGTGAAAAGACGACCAAGCCGCGATGGCGAGAATGAAAGCGTTTAAGGAGTGAGCGACCGCCGCCACGGGTTGAAGCCGCACGACCGCGAGCAACCGCTCGACATTCAGTTCGCGTTCGATGTCTGGCGTGAGAACCGGCTTCATCCATAAGGCGTGCCAGCGTGCCATGCGGCGAAACAATCCTCTCATGCGCCTTGAACGGCGCGTACCTCCACATTACCCGGAGTGCGCCGTGACTTACAACAGCGGCGGCCCCTTTCGCACGGTGCTTGAAATGAAACAGGCGGCGCCGATGTTAGCGCCGCCTGAAACAAAAAATCTCTCAAAGGGTAAACTAGACGGCGGTTCCGCCAACGGTGAGCTGCTCGATCTTCAATGTGGGCTGTCCGACGCCGCAGGGCACGCCTTGGCCGTCCTTGCCGCAGGTGCCGACGCCTGGATCCAGTTTCATATCGTTTCCGATCATCGAAACCTTGGTCATGACGTCGGGCCCGTTGCCGATCAAAGTCGCACCTTTCACCGGACGACCGATTTTGCCGTTCTCGATCATGTAGGCCTCGGTGGCCGAGAACACGAATTTGCCGGAGGTGATGTCTACTTGTCCGCCGCCGAAATTCACGGCGTAGAGGCCTTTTTTTACCGAGGCGATGATTTCGTCGGGATGACGGTCGCCGCCCAGCATGAAGGTGTTGGTCATGCGCGGCATTGGGTGGTGGGCGTAGGATTGCCGGCGTCCATTCCCGGTCGGACGCATGTTCATCAGGCGTGCGTTCAGGCGATCCTGGAGATAACCGGTAAGGATGCCGTCTTCGATAAGCACGGTACGTGATGTCGGCGTGCCTTCGTCGTCGACGGTGAGAGAGCCTCGGCGGTCATGGAAGGTGCCATCGTCGATCACGGTTACGCCCTTGGACGCCACGCGCTGGCCCAGAAGGTTGGAGAAGGCGGACGTCTTCTTGCGATTGAAATCGCCTTCAAGACCATGGCCGACGGCCTCATGCAGCAGTATGCCCGGCCAGCCCGCTCCAAGCACTACCGGCATTTCGCCGCCGGGGGCCTCGACCGATTCAAGATTCACCAGCGCTTGACGCAGCGCTTCATCGACGGCGCCCTGCCACGTGTCGGCCTTGAGGAATTCGCCATAGGTCACACGGCCGCCCGTACCGTAACTGCCGGACTCCATGCGGCCCTTGTCTTCGACGATGACGCTGACGTTCAGACGCACGAGCGGGCGGATGTCGGCGACGTTGTAGCCATCCGGACGTAGGATATGGACCGCCTGCCACGAGCCGGACAGCGATGCGCTCACCTGCTTCACGCGCGGATCCTTCTTACGGGCGTATGCATCGATCTCCGCAAGCGTCGAGACCTTGATGTCGAACGGCACCATCGGAAGCGGGTTCTCGTCCGTATAGAGTTGTTGGTTCGTACCAGACGGCGGCTCGGCAAGAGTGCCGCCGCGGCCCGAGCGCACGGCGCGCACGGTTTCGCCCGCACGCGCGATCGCTGTTTCGGTGAGCGTCGTGGAATGGGCGAAGCCTGTGGTTTCGCCCGCAACCGCGCGCAAGCCAAAGCCTTGCGAGGTGTCGAAGGAGGCGTTCTTGATGCGCCCGTCGTCGAAGGTGAAACTCTCCGACTGGCAGTATTCCATATAAAGTTCGCCATCGTCGCAGCCTTGCAGCGCGTTCGACACGATGCGGTTCACGGCGTTCTTGTCCATGCCGGTTTTGTCGAAGAACAGCGTGTCGGTCGTTTTGAGATCGGCCATGGCTTACTCCGCGGGTTCAGCGTGAAGAGAAGAAGACGCGCGCACGGGTTCGGCGCGCAGTCGGCGCTGGGTATGAGCGAACCACACTGTCAGCGTGAAAAGAATGAGCGCGCCCGCCTGGTGTGCAAGCGCGAGGCCGAGCGGGACTTGCAGGATAAGCGTCGAAATGCCGAGCGAAGCCTGGATCAGCGCCATGATCACGAGGGCATTGAGCACGTTGCGTGTATGTCCCACGGCGATGCCGCGGCCCCGCCACCAGGCAACTGCGACGAGCACCACCAACGTGATCGCGACCATCCGGTGATTGAACTGCACTGTGGTCGCATCTTCAAAAGCGCTCAAATACCAGGGGTCCATGGCGTATACGGCTTCGGGAATGACCTGCCCGTCCATCAACGGGAATGTATTATAGATAAGTCCCGCATTGATCCCCGCAACGAAGGCGCCTGCGCCGATGACAAACAAGGCGAAGAAGGGAAGGACCGCAGCCAGGCGGCGCGTCGCGGGGTCGAGGCGCGTCGGTGCCGGCGCACCTTTCCCAAACAGATCGAGCGCGACCCAGATGATGAGTCCATAGACCGTGAAGGCGAGACATAGGTGCGCCGCCAGTCTGTATTGGCTCACGTCCGGGCGATCGACGAGTCCGCTCGCCACCATGAACCAGCCCAGCGCTCCTTGCGCGCCGCCGAGTATGAAGAGCCCGCCCAGTTTGTAGAACAGCGGCCGGTCCACCGCGCCGCGCCAGATGAACCACACAAGGGGCGCTGCGAATACGATGCCGATGATACGGCCCCACAGCCGATGGGTGAATTCAAACCAGTAGATGGTCTTGAAGTCGCCGAGAGACATGCCGGCGTTTTTCAGGCGGTATTCGGGAGAAGTCTGATAGGCCGCGAATTCGTCCTGCCACTGGGTGTCGTTCAGTGGCGGCACAACGTGCAGCGGTTTCCACTCCACCATCGACAGGCCTGACTCGGTGAGGCGCGTTGCCCCGCCGATCACAACCATGATGAAAATCATGGCGGCGCACACCACCAGCCACCAGGCGATGGCGCGCGAGGAGGGGGGCTGTCGGACGGAAGGCGTGGACGAGGCAGGCATTGGCCTAGCATTATGCCATGACTTCTTCGTGAACAAGGCCGCGCGGGGAAACGCGGGTTACACAAGCCTTTGATCGCCGCCCTGGGCGCGTGTATGACGGCGGCTTCACCACCCCTGGCCTTTTATGACCGCGCCCCCGCCTTCAGAGTCTGTGGAGCTCTCCGTCGTCATCCCGGTTCGGGATGAGGCGGGCAATGTGGCGCAGCTCGCGGCCGAGATCCATGCCGCGCTCGCCGGAAAGGTGACCTACGAAATCATTTTCGTCGATGATGCATCCACCGACGCCACGCCCGCCGAACTCGCGGGTTTGAACGACCCGCGGGTGCGTATTTTCACGCACGTTAAGTCGTGCGGTCAAAGTCAGGCGACCATCACCGGTGTTGCGCAAGCTCGCGGCGCTTGGATCGCGACCTTGGACGGGGACGGCCAGAATGATCCGGCGGATTTGCCGCGTCTTTTGGAGGCCCGCGCAAGCGCCGGTGCGGATGCGCCGTGCACCTTATTCATTGGCCGGCGCGAGAGCCGCCGGGACAATCTGCGCCGCTTGATCGCCTCGCGTATCGCCAACGGTATTCGCGGCGCGGTTCTCGGAGATGCAACGCCGGACTCTGGATGCGGCATAAAACTGTTGTCGCGCGGGCTTTTTCTCGCTCTGCCCCGATTTGACGCGCTCCACCGCTTCATGCCGGCGCTGGTGCTGCGCGCCGGCGGACGTGTTTTGTCCATGCCTGTGTCACACCGCATGCGCGTGCGCGGGGATTCGAAATACACGATCTGGCGCCGCGGTCTGGTCGGGGTCGTCGATATGCTGGGGGTTTTCTGGCTCATGCGCCGGAACACGCACCCCACGTTGAAATCATAAGAGGTTCGAAGATGAGCTGGTTCCTGGGTTGGTTCGCGACGATGAACTTCATGAAGACCATTGGTTTGGCCGGGCAGGTCATCTTTGGCTCGCGATTCTTTGTGCAATGGTTCGCCAGCGAACGCTTGAAGCGCAGTGTGATCCCGCTGGCCTTCTGGCACCTAAGCCTTCTCGGCGGCATCCTGACCTTGGTCTACGCGGTGTATATCGAGGAGCCGGTCTTCATGATCGCTCAGCTTGGCGGCGTGCTGATTTACAGCCGGAATCTCTATTTCGTGTACCGGGCGCAGGGCTCCCATCCTCTGATGGGGCCCGACCGGACCTAGTTGCGCAGGCCGATTCCCGCCCTATTTCACGTCCGCTCCCCTTGACTCGTCCGGGGCCGCTAGCTACCTAGCTGGCACTCACTGGGCTCGAGTGCTAACGCACGTCCGGGACTGGGGAAAAATACTTTTACTATCAATAGGATATTGGAGGGACACATGAAGTTTCGGCCTCTGCATGATCGCGTTCTGGTCGAGCGCACGGAATCCGACACCAAGACCAAGGGCGGCATCATCATTCCGGACACCGCTCAGGAAAAGCCGATGGAAGGCAAAGTGATCTCGGTCGGTTCGGGCAATCGCGATGAAAGCGGCAAGCTGGTTCCGCTCGACGTGAAGAAAGGCGACCGCATCCTGTTCGGCAAGTGGTCGGGCACGGAAGTGAAGATCGACGGCAAGGAGCTGTTGATCATGAAAGAGTCCGACATCATGGGAATCATCGAGTAATCGGTTTCCGCCAAAAAGCAAGAAAGGGCCAAACACATGGCTGCTAAAGACGTCAAATTCTCGTCTGACGCGCGCGATCGTATGCTGCGCGGCGTCGACATCCTCGCCAACGCGGTGAAGGTGACTCTCGGTCCCAAGGGCCGCAATGTCGTCATCGAAAAATCCTTCGGCGCTCCGCGCATCACGAAGGATGGTGTGACGGTCGCCAAGGAAATCGAACTCCGCGACAAGTTCGAGAATATGGGCGCCCAGATGGTCAAGGAAGTTGCGTCCAAGACCAACGACCTCGCCGGCGACGGCACCACCACCGCCACAGTTCTGGCTCAGGCCATCGTCCGTGAAGGCGCCAAGAGCGTCGCCGCTGGCATGAACCCGATGGACCTCAAGCGCGGCATCGACAAGGCCGTGGAATCGGTCATCGCGGACCTCGAGAAGATGTCCAAGAAGATCAAGACCACCGAAGAGATCGCCCAGGTCGGCACCATTTCGGCCAACGGCGAACGCGAGATCGGCGAAATCATTGCCAAGGCCATGGATAAGGTCGGCAAGGAAGGCGTGATCACGGTGGAAGAAGCCAAGGGCCTCGATACCGAACTCGACGTCGTCGAAGGCATGCAATTCGACCGCGGCTACCTCTCGCCGTACTTCATCACCAACGCCGACAAGATGGTGGTGGACCTGCAGAACCCGTACATCCTCATCCACGAAAAGAAGCTCTCGGACCTGCAGCCGCTGCTGCCGATCCTGGAAGCCGTCGTGCAGTCGAGCCGTCCGCTGCTCATCATCGCCGAAGACATTGAAGGCCAGGCGCTTGCCACGCTCGTCGTGAACAAGCTGCGCGGCGGCCTCAAGGTCGCGGCTGTGAAGGCGCCGGGCTTCGGCGATCGCCGTAAGGCCATGCTGGAAGATCTCGCCGTCCTCACCGCCGGCCAGGTCATCAGCGAAGATCTCGGTATCAAGCTGGAAACCGTCACCCTGCCGATGCTCGGCTCGGCCAAGATGGTCACCATCGACAAGGACAACACCACGATCGTCGATGGCGCCGGCAAGAAGAACGACATCAATGCGCGCTGCGAGCAGATCCGCCGTCAAATCGACGACACCACGTCCGATTACGACAAGGAAAAGCTGCAAGAACGTCTGGCGAAGATCGCCGGCGGCGTAGCGGTGATCAAAGTCGGCGGCGCGACCGAAATCGAAGTGAAAGAAAAGAAGGATCGCGTTGACGACGCCCTCCACGCCACCCGCGCTGCGGTGGAAGAAGGCATCGTGCCGGGCGGCGGCGTCGCCCTGCTCCGCGCTTCCAAGAACCTCGCGAAGGTCGAAGTCAGCAACGATGACCAGAAAGTGGGCGTCGAGATCGTTCGCCGCGCGTTGGGCGTTCCGCTGCGTCAAATCGCCGACAATGCCGGCGAAGATGGCGCGGTGATTGCGGGTAAGGTCGTTGAGTCGAAGGACACGAACTTCGGTTACGACGCGGCCACCGGCAAGTTCGTCGATATGGTGAAGGCCGGCATCGTCGACCCGACAAAGGTTGTGCGTGTGGCGCTGCAGGACGCGGCCTCGGTCTCGGGCCTGTTGATCACCACCGAAGCGATGGTCGCTGAAGTCCCGAAGAAGGACGAAGGTCCGGCGATGCCGCCGGGCGGCGGCATGGGCGGTATGGGCGGCATGGACTTCTAGGTCCAACGACCCAAGCGATAGACAGCGAAGGGCCGCGCCGAAAGGTGCGGCCCTTTTGCTTTGGCGGATATGCAGAAATCGGAAAAGACCACAACGGTCCAATGCGCTATAAGCGGCCCATGACTTCTTGGGGACCCTCCAAATCCTTTCTAAAAGTCCTGGGCCTGCTTGCGATCTTCACGCTCGCGCCGGCGACTATCTATTTGCTCTACACCCGCACCGGCGGGCCTGAGTCCAAGAAAGAAATCGTATTTCATAAAAATCTTCGCTTCGTCCTGATGGGCGCTGGGGATGTGCTGGACTTCGGCCCATTAACCGAATGGCCGTGGGAGAAGGTCTGCGCACTCACGGACGGCCTCACGGACAAGGAGATCGATGAGGTCCTTGGTTTTGAGTATCTCGCCAAGGCCGAGATGCATTGGATGCCGCGCGCCGAATACTGGACACTCCTTTTCGTCGATGTTGAGCGTGAAGTGAACTGGGGCAAAGCGCGTCCGGTGACCGCGATCCGCATGTCGCGCAAGGAAATGGCCGAGCTCCGTTTGCCGCTCGGCTCCAAGGGAACGTGCGTTCCCCGTCACTCCATTCAGGCGCGCCTGTCGCGTTCGCCCGCGGCCATTGGGCAGACGCCGGTGACCATCCGTTTTGCCTCGGCCGGGGACGAGTGATGTTTAAACACGTCGTTGTCGTCGGCGCCGGCGCGGTGGGCTGCTATTACGGTGGGATGCTAGCGCGCGCTGGAATCAAAGTGACGTTGATTGCGCGGCCTCAGCATGTCGAAGCCATTCAGCGCGACGGCCTCATGATGGATACCACGACCTTCAAGGAACAAGTGAAGGTCGCGGCAACCACCGAGATGGATGCCGTGAAAGATGGCGATCTTATCCTTCTTTGCGTGAAGACCCTCGATACCGTTACCGCGGCGCGAGACGCCAAGGCCCGCATGCGTCCGGATGCGGTGATGGTAAGCATGCAGAACGGCGTCGATAACGCCGAACGGATCAAGGACGAATTGGGCTTCGATGTGGTTTCGGCAGGCGTTTATGTGGCTTGTGCAATGCCGTCGTCCGGCTATCTGAAACACAACGGCCGGGGCGATTTGGTCATCGGCGGCGAAGTCGCGGAGGACGTGCTCGCAAAGATCGCGGCGACCTGCGAGCACGGCGGTATTCCGTGCAAGGTCAGCAAGACCGTCACGCAGGAAATGTGGACGAAGCTTGTGATGAACGCGACCTATAATGCGCTCTCGGCTTTGACGGGCTGTACCTACGGAGTGCTGGTAAACGATCCCGGTGCGCTCAATATCATGATGCTCTTAGCGGAGGAGTGCGTGGCGGTCGCGAAGGCAAAGGGGATCGCGCTCGATCTCCCCGATATGCAAGACCGCGTGCGTAAGCTCGGGCCCGCGATGCCCGGCACTTTGTCCTCCACGCAGCAGGACCTTGCTCGCGGCAAGCTGACGGAAATCGATTCCTTGAACGGTTACGTCGCGGCTCAGGGGAAGAAATACCATGTGCCGGCGCCTATGAACGCCGCGATGCATAGCCTCGTCAAATTGCGCGAAGCGCGGAAGCCCGGCTAACCCTCGTCGTTCGATCCGTCGCGCAGGACGCCGAAAGCTTTTGAGTGCGAGCCTCGTAAAGCGATCGCGAAGCCGTCCGCCGCTAGACCGCGCCGCAAAATTTCGCGGATCGCCGACGCGCGGCTTGGCATGCGCTTTTCAAACCGAAAGTTATCGAGGGCGGTCAATTCCTCTTGGGAGAGCATGACCTGAAGACGAGAGAGACGCTTTTCGGTGGTCTTCCTTTTACCGCCGTTCTTCATAGGCATGGCTTTAGAAAGCCTCCGTCTTCAACCGTTTGGTCTGTGAGTCACTTACTCAAAATGAGTAGCGTAGGTTCATCATTCGAAACGCGCAAAAAGCGTGTTTTGTTCCACAAGCGCACGTTACGTCTATAACTTATTGAGACTGCATTTAAATTTCCCAGACGCGGAAATAAAGTGAACATAGCGAGGAGAGGGCGCTTGCCGCCGGGGCTAGTCGGCCGACGCGGTTTCCGAAGGAGCTCCGATGGACTCTGCTCATACCGTACGTTTGAAATGCCCGGGCTGTGGACAGCCGGGTCTTGCCCATTGGGCGCACCCGGAAAGTGGGCGGGCAGGCCCGCGCCGCCTCATAGCCTTGACGGCCGGATTCACGGCCATCGGTCGGGAGAACCAACGCGAACCCGAGGTCCTTTGCGTCAAATGCGATGACCTCCCGGTTGGCTCCATAACGCAGACCCTCGCTCTCGCGACGGACTAGGCCTTACAGAAATTCCCGAACCATCGCGACGGCCTCAGCGAGGCCGACCCGCGCCACCTCGACACCGTGCGGAAACGCGGTGCAGAGGCGGGACGGCATCATCGGATCCAAGAGGACAAAAACGCCGCGATCGGTCTCGCGCCGCACGAGACGGCCGAAAGCTTGCTTCAGACGAAGGCGCGTAATCGCGTCGTCATAACCCTTCTTACCGTGTGCGGTCCGCCGCGCCTTATGCAAGATGTCGGGACGTGGCCATGGTACGCGATCGAAAACTACGAGCCGGAGCGAACGGCCTGGGACATCGACACCTTCGCGGACGGCATCGGTCCCTAGAAGGCAAGCGTCCTCCTCAGCGCGGAAGATATCCACGAGTGTCGAGGTATCCATGGCATCCACATGCTGCGCATAAAGTGGGATACCCGCTTCATCGAGTGGCGCGGAGATATGTTTGTGGACCTCGCGCAAGCGGCTGATCGCGGTGAACAGACCAAGGCCACCGCCCCCGGCGGCCAAGAATAGCTCCCGATAAGCGGCGGCAACTTGCTTCAGATCGTCCTTGCGCACATCGGTGACGACGATCACGCGGGTGTTTTGGACGTAATTGAAGGGCGATGGGAGCGAAGCCCGCGCAACCGGCGCCGATAGATGCCACGCGCCGACGCGCTGCTCGGCGTTCGTCCAATCCGTTGCTTCGTCGGACTCGCCGGTGAGCATCGTGGCCGACGTCACCACGATCCCGTGAGCGTGATCCGCGAGCGCACGTGCGAAGGGCAGGGTCGGATCCACCCAGTGTCGGCTAAGCCCCACGTCAATGTCATGGCCGTCGATGCGTTCGATATGGAACCAGTCCACGAACTCCGACGGAGTCGCTTCCTTGAGCGACTTAACCATGCCCCGCCAGGCGGTGACTTGCATCGCGCCGCGGTGCTCAAGCGTGCGGATCACCGCCTCGAGGCGTTGACGCATGGAGGTTTCAAGAATGCCGGCGTCCTTGTTGAGTTTCGCGGTGAAACTCGCGATCAGTTTCCGCAGCGGCGCCTCGAGGCGCGCGAGCGCGGCTTCTAGACCATCGACAGCCTCCGCGAGCCCCGGAAGGAGCGGTACCGTTTCGGCTTCCAGCGAATAGGGTGACGCCGTATCACCCCGTGCGAGCACCTGCTGGCGCACCAACGCGAGGAACTTTTCTGACGGCCCTTGAGGGGCGCCATCCTTCACCCGGTTGCGCCACCCTTGACTTGGAAGCGCGCGGGCTGCTTCCACGGCGTCCTCCACGGCATTCGATAGTCCAAAGTCGTCGCCGCTGCCGCACGCGATCAGATCCTCGCAGCGCCGCTTCAAGCCGCGGGCGCGGCTGCGTTTGGCGTTGCCTTCCGCGCCAAGCAGCCATCGCCGGAGATCGGCGGCCTCGAGCCCTGTGAAATGCGCCGAGAATGCGGAGTCCGCCGCCTCGAATATGTGATGGCCTTCGTC
Organism: Rhodospirillaceae bacterium; assembly: GCA_041906145.1. GTDB lineage: Bacteria > Pseudomonadota > Alphaproteobacteria > Rhodospirillales > Rhodospirillaceae > SHVO01. The sequence goes on from JAYRJU010000003.1 coordinate 94,750, forward strand.
GAAAACATAGCGCGTCGGACGCAGCGCATCGTCGATACCGCCGAGGGCGGCCTGCGCCATGACAAGCGCATGGTTCGCGACGACGATGTCGGCATATCGGGCTCGCCGCACGGTGCGTTCGACAAAGCACTTTTGATAGTGATTGCACGCGGCGTAGATACATTCGCCGCGCCGGTCGGCGAGGCCGATGACTTTTTCGCGGCCCAGGATTTCCGGCAGCCAACCTGGCAGGTCGCCGCCCACCATATCGCCATTGCGGGTCGCGCTGACCCACCGCGCCACGAGGCCCAGCGCCACCGCGTCGTAAGGCTGCGCGCCGAGACGGTTCAATGCCTCTTCATAGCTGAGCAGGCACATGTAGTTTTCGCGGCCCTTGCGGATCACAACACGGCGCTTTTTTTCGTCGCTGTCGGGATGCAATCGGTCGAGTTCTTGATCCAACTGGCGCTGCAGGTTGCGCGTGAATGTCGACAGCCACACGGCGCCTTGGTTTTGTTCCGCCCACACGCTGGCCGGTGCCACGTAACCAAGGGTTTTCCCCGTACCGGTGCCGGCTTCCGCGAGGACAAGAAGCGGCTGGTTTGAGGCGCCGCGAGGTTGGAACGCTTCCGTCACCAGGCGCGTGTACGCGCGTTGGCTTGGCCGCGCCTCGGCGCCGCTCCCCAGTAGCCTTTCGAGACGTTCTTCCGACTGGGCGGCGGGAACGGGTTTGCTGCCTGGCGGCGCAGGTGGGGCGCGCTCTTCCCAGGCCGGAAGGTCGATCCAGACCCGAAGTCCCGCGGCCGGCCCGAAACCGCGCGCCGCGTTGGGATCGCCGCCGAGGGCCGCAAGCACGGACGGACCCCACGCCCAGCCGCCCCGTGCCATGGCGCCGGCAGCCGCGGCCAGTGTCTTTGCCTCCAGGTCGCCGATACGTTTCAGTTCTTCCAGAAGATGCCGGACCGCGTGCAGCAGAGTCTCGGGCTTATCTTCAAGGGTCGCCGGCGGCGCTAAACCTAACGCGGCCGCGACGCCGCCAATTGTCGGCAGGCAAAAATTGGCCGGGCGTACAAAGGCGAACAATTCCAAGATGTCATGCGCCGGAAAGCGTTCGGTTTTCAGGCGCGCCGCGGTCGCCGGTGCGTGGCAAAGGATCGGCCGCGCCGCCGCCATCAACTGACCTGCCATGGCGGCCTTTTTCACGCTGATTTCGCCGCTCGTGTCGAGGATCGCGGCGCTCGTCCATTCGGCCGCGACAACGGGCGCATCGGGAAGCAGGATGCGGCGAACGGGCAGCGCGGCGACGGTGGATGGGTTCATGGAAGGCTCGACCTGTACCGGCAGTTCGCCGCCGGTGCAAGCGCCGCGCCTGCCTTCGGGGATTCACGGCTCCCGGGAAAGTTCCACAATGATCCCTTCGTGAGGCCGCAGTCTGACGAGGGCGCCAACGCGTTCGTGAAACTCTCCCGGGTGGGTGGACAGGAGAAGCGCGCCGGCGCCGTCGAGGGGTGTATAGACGGGCGCGGCCGCGAAGTTCAGGAGGATCACGAAGGCGCGCGCGCCATGACGGCGTTCATAGACCAGCACGTCACCGCGTGCTTCGATCGGGCCGTAATCCCCCCGGTGCAAAGCGGGTTCCTCACGCCTTAAGGTGATGAGGGCACGGGTCAGGGTTAACATGGAGTCCATGTCGGCTTGCTGATCCGCCACGTTCAAGACGCGCGTGTCGTGAAGCGGCAACCACGGTTCGCCGGCGCTAAAGCCGCCGTTCGGCTCCGACGTCCAGGCCATAGGCGTGCGGACTGGATCGCGCCCGAAGCCAAATCCGGGCACCCGTAGCTCCCACGGGTCTTGAACCTTCTCCGCCGGAATGACGCCGTCGGTCATCCCGATCTCGTCGCCGTAATAGAGTGTCGGCGTGCCGCGCAACGTCAGGAGCAGCATCGTCGCGGCGCGCGCGGCGGCGGGCCCCACACGGCTCGCGATCCGGGCGCGGTCGTGATTTCCCAGCACCCAGTTTGGCCACGCGCCCGGCGGCAGGAGCGCTTCGTAGCGTGCGATAAGATCGGCCACTGCCTCGGCCCGCCAAGTCGCGCCGATAAGGTGGAAATTGAAGGGAAGGTGCACGCCTTTGAGATCGGCGCCGTAGTAGGTCACGATCCGTTCAAGCGGAAGATAGATTTCGCCAATCAAAACCCGCGCCCCATAGGAGTCCGCGATATGGCGGAAGTCGGCGAGGGTTTCATGAAGTTCAGGCTGGTCATATTGATTCCGACGATCGAGTGCGAGGGTTGGCGCCATGCCGGGCTTGAAATCCGGGTTGGCGGGATTGTCCGCCAGCGAAGTCACTTCGTAGAGATGATGAACCGTATCGATGCGGAAACCATCGACACCGCGCTTGAACCAGAAATGCAGGACCTCCCGCATAGCGGTGTGGACGTCGGGATTGCGCCAATTGAGGTCCGGCTGTTGTGGAAGATAAGCGTGGTAGTAGTACTGGCCGGTGGCTTCGTCCCAGGTCCAGGCGGGCCCGCCGAACTCCGAAAGCCAGTTGTTGGGCGGCCCGCCGTCGGGCGCTGCATCGCGCCATATGTACCAGTCGCGTTTAGCCGACGTGCGGGCGCTTCGGCTGTCCACGAACCAAGGGTGCGCTGCGGACGTGTGATTGGGCACGAAGTCCATGATGATCTTGAGACCGCGGTCATGCGCCTCGGCGATCAATCTGGCGAAGTCATCGAGCGAGCCGAAGAGCGGATCGATATCGACGTAATTCGATACGTCGTATCCGAAGTCGGCCATCGGCGAGGGGTATACGGGCGAGAGCCATAGCGCGTCGATCCCGAGCCAAACGAGATAGTCGAGGCGCGCGATGATGCCGGGAAGATCGCCGATGCCGTCGTTGTTGGAGTCCTGAAAAGAGCGCGGATAAATCTGGTAGATAATTCCGCTCTGCCACCACGCCGGTTCGCAGGCACCCCTCATGTTGTTCGCAGGTGCTCGGCGACAAACGAGTCGATGGCGGTGAGCCACCGGTCCCTCACGTCGTCGGTCTCTTGGAAAAGCTCATGCTTGGCGCCTTCGAAGGTCACCAGCTGCGCATCGGGCAATAACGTCGCCGCGCGCAAATGCGCGGCCGGATCGACCAGCAAGTCCTGCCCCGCGCTGCCGATCAGGATTGGCGTGTGGATGCGCGAGAGCAGTTCGGCATCCGATATGCGCGCGGTCAACGCGAACGCGTCTTTAAGCCAGGCGTACGTAGGTCCGTCGTGACGCAGTTCGTGCGCTGCTGTGAACCACGCGTCCACCAGCTTTCCGCGGATCGGGTGGTTCGAGAGGCGATTGGTGTTGCCGAAGCGCGGCGCGAGATTTGGCCAAGCGCCTGCGCCTGGAACGAAGGAATCGCCCCGTCCTATCGCGGTCATGAGGCCGGCAAGCGCGCGTGCGGCCCACCTCGGAATGTTGCCGGTATTGATTTGGATCATCGGCGCTGAAAGGACCGCGGCGTCGGCGAGGCGCTTATGATTAGCGAGCGCGAGCAGCGATACCGCGCCGCCCATCGAGTGGGCGACCAGCAAGGATTTGTGATCGCGCGGTGAAACCGTCGCGATGAATTGGGCTAGATCTTCAGCATCGCGGTCAAAAACGCGCAGATCGGGCTTGGTTCGCCCGCTGCGCGCGGAGCGGCCTTGGCCACGCCAATCCAGGCACCACACATTAAAACCACGTCGGTGGAAATCACGCGCGGTCTCGAAATATTTCTCGATGAACTCGATATAACCGCCCACCAGGATGCAGTCCTTGGCCGTTCCCGCCGCGAGTTGCCCCCACCGGAGGCGAGCGCCGTCGCGGGCGGTGAAATGCCCCCACCTGAAGCCCTCTGGCTCCAGGAAGCGTGCCTCCAGCGGCGGCGCCGCGGCGATAAGGGGGGTGGTATCCATGGGCGTCGTGGTCACAATGCCCGCTCCGAAAAGGTTTTTCCAAAGACAGAATGGCGAAATCCGAGGGCCCGAACGCCCAAAAACTAGGCTTTTGGGCCTCCGAAAGAGGTGACCTTACCTAAAATTGCCGGTACTAAGGCCCCAGTTTTCCCATTGTTGTTCCTTATATCTTAGACCCGCGCTGATTTCCCCATGACCGATCTCTCCTCCTTCGCACGCCACAGCAACGCGTGGCCCTTTGTTGAAGCCCGCGCCCTTTGGGATGAGCGGCTCAAAATGTCCGCGCCGGCGAAAGGCTATGTGCTTTTCGAGACCGGCTATGGCCCGTCAGGACTGCCGCACATCGGCACCTTCGGCGAAGTCGTGCGCACCACGATGGTGAGAAAGGCTTTCGAGCTGCTGACTCCCAACGTGAAGACGCGGATGTTCACCTTCTCGGATGATATGGACGGCCTGCGTAAAGTGCCCGACAACGTGCCTAACCAGGACATGGTTCGCCAGCATCTGGGCAAGCCGGTCACGAGCGTGCCAGACCCATTTGGGACGCATGAGAGTTTCGGCGCCCACAACAACGCGCGCTTGCGCGCGTTTCTGGACTCCTTCGGTTTCGAATACGAATTCAAGAGTTCGACCGTTTCCTACAAGTCCGGTGAGTTCGACACGGCGTTGCTGCGCGTGCTCGAGAAGTACGACGAAGTCATCAACGTCATTCTGCCCACCCTCGGCGCCGAACGACGCGCCACTTATTCGCCGTTCCTTCCGGTCTCCCCCAAGACGGGCGTGGTCTTGCAGGTGCCGGTGGTTGAGCGCGATCTGGCCAGCGGCACCATCGTCTACAAGGACGAGGATGGCAGCCATGTGCGTACGCCGGTCACTGGCGGGCACTGTAAGCTGCAGTGGAAGTGCGACTGGGCTATGCGCTGGTACGCGCTCGAGGTCGACTATGAGATGTCCGGCAAAGACCTCATCGATTCCGTGAAACTTTCAAGCCAGATCTGCCGCATTCTGGGCGGCACGCCGCCGCTTAACCTGACATACGAACTGTTCAACGATGAGCAGGGTCAGAAGATCTCGAAGTCAAAGGGCAACGGTCTCGCGGTCGAGGACTGGCTGAAGTACGCCCCACACGAGAGCTTATCTCTGTTCATGTATCAGAAGCCGAAGACAGCTAAGCGCCTGTTCTTTGACGTGATCCCGAAGGCGGTGGACGAATATCTCGACTTCCTCGAGAAGTTCCCGGGCGAGGAAGACAAGACGAAGCTGGAAAATCCGGCGTGGCACATCCATGGCGGTCAGCCTCCGCAGGACACGGTGCACGTCAGCTTCAGCATCCTTCTGAATCTGGCGAGCGTTGCGCACGCCGAGAACCCGTCGGTACTCTGGCATTACATCTCGCGGTTCGTGCCGGGTGCGACCCCCGAAAGCGCGCCACTGCTGGACCGCCTCGTGAAGCATGCCGTTGTGTATTACCAAGACTTCGTGAAGCCGGCGAAGGTTTACCGGGCCATTGCCGACAACGAACGCCAGGCGTTTGTCGACCTGCGCGCGGCTCTCGCCGGTTACAAAGAGACGCCGAGCCCGGAAGGCCTGCAGAGCCTCGTTTACGAAATAGGCAAGCGCTACCCGGACGCATTCGCCTCCCTGCGCGACTGGTTTAAAGCCCTGTATCAGGTGCTTTTGGGCCAGGAACAGGGGCCCCGCATGGGCTCCTTCATTGCCCTATATGGCGTCGCGGAAACCCTCCAGCTCCTGGACAAGGCTCTGGCCGGCGAAGATCTGGCGAAAGCTTCGTAACACCCGCTTGCACGCGCCGGTTGATGCGTCCTGGCTTTACGGCTATCGGCTTCTCCCCGTAAGATACTGGTAATCAAGGCTTCTGGGGCAGGGAAGGCTTCTGTCCGATCGTCGGACAGAGCTGGGTCCTCGGGCCTTACGGGGAGGATTTCCATGAAGAGCACCGTCGTCTCGCGCGCGCCGTCGCGTAGCCTTTTTAGTCTTTCTCTAAAATCAGCGTTGTTGGTGTCGTCGGCTCTGGTGGCGTCGGCCGTACCGGCTTTCGCCCAGCAGCCTGTGATCGAAGAGATCATCGTGACCGCGCAATCGCGCGCGCAGAGTGTTCAAGATACGCCGATCTCAGTGACGGCCGTGAGCGGCGACAAGCTGCAGGACGTGAGCATCGCGAAAGCCGAAGACCTTCAGCAGCTCGTGCCGAACTTCACGATGACCGAAACCGGCATCAGCACTAACATTTTCATTCGCGGCCTTGGTTCGGGTATCAACCAAGCCTTCGAACAGTCGGTCGGCTACTACGTCGACGGTATCGCCTACACCCGCGCGCAGCAGACGCGTTTGCCGTTCCTCGATCTCCAGCGCGTTGAAGTGCTGCGTGGTCCGCAAACCATTCTGTTCGGCAAGAACTCCATCGCCGGCGCGCTCAATATCCTGACGGCTCAGCCGACCACGAGCTTCGAAGGCTATCTCACCGGCACTTACGAATTCGAAAATCAGGAATATATCGCTGAAGGCGCGGTCTCCGGCCCTATCACCGATACGGTCCGCGCCCGCGTCGCAGCCCGTTGGCGCGACAGCGACGGATATGTGCGCAACCTTACTCTCTCGCGCACCGAACCGAAGCGTGACGACGTCACCTTGCGTGGCATTCTCGAAGCGGACGTTTCCGACACGGTGGTTGCGAACTTCAAGGCTGAGTACAGCGATTTCGATGTGCTCGGACGTTCCATCGAGACGCTGAACGAGACGCCGGTCGCGGCCGGTCCGTTCACGGGCCGCACCTATTCCCAGATCCTCGTTGGTCTTGGCGCCGACCGCAGCGTTCTCGACAACACGCTGAACGGCAACCGCAGCTCCAACGGCGACTTCAGCAATAACAAGCAGCAGACCTACGTCGGCAATATCAAGGTCGACATTGGAGGTTACGAACTCCGTTCGATCACAGGCTACACCCAACTCAAGTATGACGAGCTGTGCGATTGCGACTACACGGGCGCCAATGTGTTTCTGGCTGGCCTGCGGGAGGATTACGACCAGTTCAGCCAGGAATTCCGCCTGACCTCGCCGGTCAACGAAAGCTACGATTTTGTCGCGGGCGCTTACTATCAGTCGTCCAATCACGCTTACTCGGACAACATCGTCGTCCAGCCGACCTCGGTCCTCGTCCCGCTGGTGAACCAGCAGTCGCCCGGCGCGGGCAGCGCGCTCGCCGGCACACAGGCGGCGCGTAGCGCATCGGTCGATTCAAGCCTGATTTCAGCATTCGCGCAGGTGAACGTACGCCCCATCGACAAATGGGAAATTCAGCTTGGCGCCCGCGTCAGCTCGGAGAAAAAGGAAGGCACGCGTACCCTCTCGATCTTGCGTGAGAACGGCGACCCGCTGCCGGCCGCGCAAGCCATCGCCGCGGCGGTATACGCGCAAGTCTTCCGCGTCAGCTCCACCAACCTCTCGGCCCTCGGCCCAACCGGCGCTGCGCTGATCGGCCAGCTTGGGGCGCTGCCGGTTTCGGGTGACCGCAAAGAGACGCGTTTCTCGCCGGACGTAAAGCTGCTCTTCAATCCGACGGAAGATCTGATGCTGTACGCGAGCTATGCGCGCGGCGCCAAGAGCGGCGGTTTCGATTTCCGCGCCAATAACCGCAACTTCTATCCGACGATGAACGATTCGTTCGAGTTCGAGGACGAAAGCGCCAACAGCTTCGAAATCGGCACCAAGGCATCATTCGGCGCCGCGACGCTGAATGTTGCCGCTTACTACACGGAGTTCAAGGATCTCCAGATATCGATCTTCGACGGGATCTTGGGCTTCAACGTCGGTAACGCCGCTTCGGCGCGCTCGCAAGGTATCGAAGCGGATGGCCGCGTGCGTATGAATGAATACGTCTCGCTGACAGGCTCGCTCGCGCTCACGGACTTCAAGTTCAAGGATTTCCGTAACGGCCAGTGTTACTTCGGCCAGACTCCGAACGTCGATCTCAACGGCGACGGACGTCCCGAGCTGTGCAACTACACCGGTCAGACCAATCAACTGGTATCCGATGTGCAGGGCACGGTTGGTCTCGCGGCCAACTATCCGATCGCCTCCGGTTATCGCCTCGACGGCTCGTTCGATGTGTTCTTCACCTCGAAGTACCATGCATCGAACACCTTCGATCCGGCGCTCATCCAGAAGGGGTATGCGACCCTCGGTGTGCGCGTCGGCTTCGGTCCGGACACGGGTCTTTGGCAGCTGGCGTTCATCGGGCGCAACCTGACCAACGAACACTACATCCAGTTCGGTGGCGATACGCCGCTCGCGGGTTCCACCTTCGGTGCGAACTCCGACTACGCCTTCGCCGACCGTGGCCGCACCCTCGCCATCCAGGCGCGGGTCAATTTCTAGTCTCAAGGCGTGAAGCTCGGTCTTCTGGCCTTCGCAATGGTTGTCGGCTCCGTCGCTCACGCGGCGGAGCCGAAGCCGCTTTCAGGACTGGCTCATGTCGATCCTAAAAAGCCGGTGGATATTTGTGGTTTGCACGCCCCGTCTCTGGATCAAGTCGCCAATGCCCTCGTCGAGCGGGGCGGTGTGCGCGAAGCCGCAGGGGATGAAAAATTCCTTGCCTATGAGCAGTTGGATTTCACGCATATCTGGACGTTCACGCGCCTTGGTCATGAAGCGTATCCGGCGGTGATCTGCCGCGAACTCAAGGACGGCGAGCAGGGGCTCGAGGTTACGATGGAATTCGCTTGTGGCGGGCCGCGCACGGCCTGTACGGCCCTCTATAACGACTTTCTATTGCTGAACGCACAAATGAAGGCGCACGCGAAGAAGGCCCGCTAGAGCGGCGCGCGTACTTCATCCACTTACCGTTCGCAGCATTCGCAGGGCTCACCGCGCCGCGAATGATTTCGAGACATGCCCCCGCTGTCGTAACCGCGTCGTGGCTCACAACGGCTATTCGGGCGGCCCCAAAGCCCGGAACTGACGGAGAGGTGCGCCAGTCCTGCATTTATGCGGTGCGCCTCCGCTTGACGGGGATCAACGAAATCCTACCCGCACGCGAACATCCTTATGACACGTGACCTCGTCCGGCCACCTGAAAGAGTGTCCCGTCCTTCATCGCAACCCCTGGACTGTATATTAGAATCATTCTATCATAATTCTAATATACGTTGTTTTAGCCCCCCCTCCACCACCACCGACAACCTCAGTAATCAAGGGAGAATGAGATGTCAGATGAAGCACGCTGTCCTTTCGGACATGGCAAATCCGTTGCGAGCCGCCGCGATGTCCTGACCGCGACAACGGTGATCGCAGCGGCCGCGGCGGCGCCCGCCGCCGCGGCCGGAGCGACGTCGATGGCGGCACCCGTGACCGGCGGCAAACAGCCGACCGGCGCCGTCACACAAGGCGCCTATCAGTGGTGGCCCAAGCAGCTCAAACTGAACATTCTTCATCAGCATGCGCCGGCCTCGAACCCGATGGACGCCGGTTTCAATTACGCCGCCGCGTTCAAGAAGATCGATTACGCCGCGCTAAAGAAAGATTTGCGCGACTTAATGACGAATTCCCAGGATTGGTGGCCTGCTGACTGGGGCCACTACGGCGGCCTTTTTATCCGCATGGCATGGCACAGCGCGGGCACCTATCGCATGGGTGATGGCCGCGGTGGCGGTGGCACGGGTAATCAGCGTTTCTCGCCGCTCAACAGCTGGCCGGATAACGGCAATCTCGACAAAGCGCGCCGCCTTCTGTGGCCGATCAAGCAGAAGTACGGCAATCAGATCTCTTGGGCCGACCTCATGATCCTCACCGGCAACGTCGCGCTCGAATCCATGGGCTTCAAGACGTTTGGCTTTGGCGGCGGCCGTAAGGACATTTGGCAGCCTGAAGAAGACATCTACTGGGGCGCTGAAACCGAATGGCTCGGCAATAAGCGCTACAGCGGTGACCGTCAGCTCGAGAACCCGTTGGCCGCTGTGCAGATGGGTCTCATCTACGTGAACCCGGAAGGTCCGGACGGTAAGCCTGACCCGGTCGCTTCGGGCCGCGACGTGCGCGAGACCTTTGGCCGCATGGGCATGAATGACGAAGAGACCGTCGCCCTCGTTGCCGGCGGCCACACGTTTGGTAAGGCGCACGGCGCCGGCAATCCGAAGATGGTCGGTCCCGATCCGGAATCCGCACCGATGGAAACGCAAGGCCTCGGCTGGATCAACAGCTTTGGTACGGGCAAGGGCGTTCATACGACCACCAGCGGTATCGAAGGCGCATGGAAGCCGAATCCCACGAAGTGGGACAACGGTTACTTCGACATGCTGTTCACCTATGAGTGGGAGCTGACCACGAGCCCCGCCGGCGCGCACCAATGGGTAGCCAAGAACGTGCGCCCCGAGCACATGATCCCGGACGCGCATGACCCGGCGAAGAAATTCCCGCCGATGATGACGACCGCGGATCTCTCGCTGCGTTTCGATCCGACCTACGAGAAAATCTCGCGCCGCTTCCACAAGGATTCGGCGGCGTTCGCGGATGCCTTCGCCCGTGCCTGGTTCAAGCTGACCCACCGCGACATGGGCCCCAAGGTCCGCTATCTTGGTCCTGAAGTGCCAAAGGAAGATTTGGTTTGGCAGGATCCGCTGCCGGCGGTGGATCACCCGCTGATCGACGCCAAGGATGCGGCAAGCCTCAAGGCGAAGATACTTGCGAGCGGGTTGTCGGTGAGCGAACTCGTGTCGGTCGCCTGGGCGGCGGCTTCGTCGTTCCGTGGCTCTGACAAGCGCGGCGGGGTCAACGGTGCGCGTGTGCGTCTCGCACCGCAAAAGGACTGGGAAGCCAACCAGCCGGCGCAACTCGCCAAGACGCTGGCCAAGCTTGACGGCATCCAGGCCGAGTTCAACAAGCGCGGGGCCAAGAAGGTCTCGCTCGCCGATCTCATCGTCCTCGGCGGCGATGCCGCGGTCGAGCAGGCAGCTAAAGCGGCGGGGCATAACCTCAATATGCCCTTCACGCCGGGCCGTACCGACGCCACGCAGCAGCAGACCGACGTCGAAGCGTTCAAGGTCATGGAACCCCAGGCTGACGGCTTCCGAAACTTCCAGACCAAGGCTTATACGGTCCCGGCGGAGGAGCTGCTGATCGACAAGGCGCAATTGCTGACCTTGAGCGCGCCGGAAATGACGGTCCTTGTTGGCGGCCTACGAGTCCTCGGCGCGAATACCGATGGCGCAAAACACGGCGTGTTCACCAACCGCCCGGGTCAATTGACGAATGATTTCTTCGTCAATCTTCTGGACATCGGCACCGTCTGGCGTCCGTTGAACGACCGCGCCGAAGTTTTCGAAGGGCGTGACCGTAAATCGGGCGCGCCCAAGTGGACCGCGACGCGTGTCGATTTGGTCTTCGGTTCAAACTCGCAGCTGCGGGCGCTGAGCGAGGTCTATGCGCAGAACGACGCCAAGGAGAAGTTCGTGCGCGACTTCGCCGCCGCGTGGACGAAGGTGATGACGCTGGATCGCTTCGATCTCGCGTAAGTGGACAGGGGAGTCTGGCGCCGGTGACGGCCGGCGCCAGACGCTCGCATTGCCAAGCCACTGAAAAATAAGAGGTGACCCTAGCGACTCGCTCGCTCCGCCCGTAAAAAGCAGACTTTCTCAACTTTTGGGCGCTATGTATCATCGGGCTCGAACAAGGCAGAGCCCGAGCAGAATGCTTCCAACCATGCCTTCCTTTGAACAGATCGCCCTCAACCGCGTCACTTTCGGCGCGCGCGATCTTGATGTGCGCGATGTCCAGCGCACCGGCTGGCCTGCGTGGGTCGGCGACCAGCTAAATCCACCACCCGGCGACGACCCGGCGCTCGCGCAATATCTCAAAGACCAAACGCTCCATATCGAATACGAGGCGCGCGATTACCTGAACATGGTCTGGCCCGCGGTGAAGGAAGACCGCCCGCTGCAGTACCTGTTCATTAGCGGGCCTGCGATGTGGAAGCTCGGCAATGAGAAGCTGTTCCGCGGCGCCTTCGAGGAGCAGCAGCGGCCGTTCGAGGAATTCTGCTCGGCGGTCTGCATCCGCAACGCCCATAGCCGCTATCAGTTGCGCGAGTTCATGGCGGACTTCTGGCTGAACCATTTCCACGTTTCGCAGCTCAAAGAAGTGCAAACGCGCTACGCACTGATCATGTATGACCGCGATGTCATACGTCCGAACGTGTTCGGTAATTTCCGTACCATGCTTGAGGCCGTCGCCACCTCCACCGCGATGCTGAAGTATCTTGATAACGCCAGTAGTACGGCGGAGACGCCCAATGAGAACTATGCGCGCGAACTCATGGAGCTGCACACCATGGGGCGCGATGCGTATCTAGGGAAGGCAACAGGGGCCGATCTCAGCGCGCGCGGTTTCACCGACGAAGATATCATTCAGGCGGCGCGTGCGCTGTCCGGCTGGACGGTGCGTGACTATACATCGGCCGAGAATGACGGGACCTTCGTTTACGACCCCGCCCGCCATAACGCTCATGCCGGGCGCTGTCTTGGTGTCGATCTTTCTCCGCTCGAGGGAATTGCGCAGGGGCGTAAGGTGCTTGATCTCGTCGCAAGTCACCCCGCGACTGCGCGCTATATTTGCACAAAAATTTGCCGTCGCATCTTCGGCGACCCAGTCCCGGCCGCGGTTCTCGAACGCGCGGTAAGCGCATGGCGCGCCCATGAAGCCGCGCCCGACCAGCTGAAACGCGTGATGCAAGCGATCCTACTCGACGGGCCTGAAATCGGCTGTGGACCGCAGCAGAAAGTGCGCCGCCCCCATGAGCGTATGATCGCCCTCGCGCGCCTGACAGACTCCCTGATACGCCCGCATCAATTGTGGAGTTTCATGGCGAACGCGGTGGCGGACTCGCCCTTCTGTTGGGCGACGCCTGACGGACGCCCGGATGACAACCTGTTCTGGCTGAACGCGGCCATCAACGTCACGACATGGAACCTGCTGAGTTATATGACGACCAGTACTTATGCCGAGGTCGACTACATTTCGCAGACGCCGCGCGCCGCATTGGCTTCGCCAATTTTGACGGTCGAATACTGGGTCGGTCGAATTATAGGATACGCGTTGAGCGACAGCGCAATGGCGGCTCTCGCGGACAACCTTGCGCGCTCTGCGCCGAGTTACCCGGTCGATCCCAAAGGCAACAACGTCGGAATCGGCTACCACGTGGTCAGTGCGCTCGCGACCACACCTGAATTTGTCTACCGGTGACGGCAGTGGACATTTCACGCAGGCATTTCCTGGGATCGGCGGCCGGCGCCATGGCGCCTTTGGCGGGCGGTGTCCGTGTCGCCTTTGGCCAAAGCGCCGCGCCGAATATCCTGATCGTGATCTTCTTGCGTTTCGGAATGGACGGGCTGCAGCTCCTCGCTCCAGCGGATGACACCAGTTATCAAGACAAGCGCGGCAACATCGGGGTCAAACCGTCGGGATTTAATCCTGGTAGACCGCTTGGCACACTCGACGGCACGCAGTTCTTCCTGCATCCGCAGGCGGATCAGTTGCGGTTTATGTATACCGACAAGTCGTTGGCCTTTGTCCACGCGGTCGGCGCGCCCACGCGGCTCCGCAGTCATTTCGAGGTCCAGGAGCTGGTGGACCAGGGATCTGCGGACAATGAGCCTACGACATCCAGTGGTTGGCTGACGCGGCACCTCGCGACGCGCAATCCCTTGAATACGGCGGGCAGTTCAACCCGGTTCATCGCAACATCGGATTCCATGCTCGCGACATCGGCATTGCGCGGCGCACCTGGCGTTATCCCGGCCAATGACCTCGAAAGCTTCCCCATTTCAATTTCGCCCGAACGGGCCGCGCTTCTCGCGGCGCTCAGCGCCGGCAGCACGGGGGTCGCGCGCTCGACCCGCGAAACCTTGGAAGTGGTGGACGCCATCCGCGCCAGGGGGCGGGCGCTGCCCCAGGCGACGCAGCTGAATTACACCTATGGTCTCCTGTCACAGAAGCTTCAGCCGCTCGCGCGTGTCCTGAAACTCGATCTCGGGATTGAGGCGGCGACGGTGGATTTCGGCGGTTGGGATCATCACGACAATCTACCGATGTGGTTCGGCATCCAGGTGCGTGAACTCGGTGATGCGCTGTTCGCTTTCACCAACGACCTCGGGCCGCTGATGAAACGCGTCACCATCGTTGCGGTGACGGAATTCGGCCGGCGTGTCGAGGAGAATGCCAACATGGGTACGGACCACGGCGCGGCTTCGGTGATGATGGCGATGGGCGCCGGTGTGAAGGGCGGGCGTATCTACGGTCAGTGGCCCGGCTTGAAAGACGGTGATCTCGACGCCGGAGATCTCGCCGTGACCACCGACTATCGCCAAGTCCTGGCCGAGGTTCTCGCCAAGCGGCAGGGCCAGACGGATATCGCCCGCATCTTCCCGCATATCAGCTACAAGCCGCTCGGCCTGTTTACCTGACGGCAAGAACAGATCGGGCTCCGGTTTCCCCCGAAACCGAAGCCCGATTTGCGCCCGCGCCTTACGGCGCTACAGCCCCCGCTGATGCGCTATATGGACTGTGCAATATAAATCGTTGACGTATGCTCGACTTCCTCGCCTGCAAAGTACCGGGATACCGGGAGCTTCGCGGCTTCCGTGAGGGCGAGGGTCAAGGACAGTCCTGTCTCTTTTGACAAAAAGCGGCCGGCGGCCCGAGCTATATCTTCCTTTGCGAACTTGGCGATCGTTTCCTGCGTCCGAGTATCGAAGAGCACCAGCATCTTGAAGGCCACCTCGTCGTGTTCGTGTGGATGAGGTTATGCCTGGAATTGCGCCCCTCTGAAATTGGGAGCAGTGCGTATATATGGGTACGCGAACTGCGACGATCACGTGCCCGTAGGACGGGTTACCGCTTATCGCGTCCCGGCATCATTTTCATGATCGGGGAAGGCGGCGGCGGCATCTCCGCGTGCTCGACGAGTTCGATCTTGAAGAAAATATCCTTGGTCGCGAGCAGATGACCGACGGCGCCGTAAGCCATTTGGGACGGCACATACACCAGCCATTCATCGCCGGGTTTCATCATCATCACCGCCGATACGAATCCCGGGATAAGCGCGCGCAGCGGATAGATGGTCGCGTTGTCTGCTTCCTTACCGTACGAGGTATCGAAAATCGCGCCGTCGAGATAACTGCCTTCGTAGCGCACCTTGATGGCGCTGGAGCGGGACGGATGTACGCCGCTCGCAGGTCCGGTCTTTAGGATTTTGTAGCTCGTCGTTGGAATGGCGATCGCGGGTGCTTTGGCCGCCGGCTTGCCCGACGCTTCAAAGAGCTCTTTGTTGGCTGCCGCGCGAGCGGCCTTGCCGGCATCTTGCGCGGTCACGGGAACGGCAAAGGAAAGAGCAATAAGCAGCGTGCAGAAACGAAGTGTGCGTTGCATGTCGGGAGACTCCCCTCGTGTTAAGCTTTCAGCACTAAATCCAATTCCATGACTTCTTTCGCAATCGGGCTCTCAGGCCGCGGCCCGGAATAGGCCATCAGCGTCACGACTTCGTCCATCGGCGCGCGCCCACCCTTCTTGCTAAGGAAGGCGGCCTTCACCACCGCGATGGCAGGCATGTCCTTCGCGGTCTCGAATTTGTGGAGCAAGTAAACATACTTGTCGTCCCAGGTGAGGACGCTGGTGGAAACCGTGAATTTCTCGAACAGCGAGATGGGCCGGCGGAAGCGGAATGTTGACGATCCAAGCACGGGAAAATATCCCGCGCTGCGCAGGCGTCCTAAAGCACCGTTCCTGATCATGAAGCTGACACGTGACAGGTCGCCGAAACTCGAATAACGCGAGTTCGTCATGTGCATGAAAATGTCGAGGTCGGTCGGTAGGCAACGAAAGGTGAGTTTATGCTCACCCATGACATCAGCCCGCGCGCCGAAACGTGCGGCGATGAACATCCAGATCATCCGCCAGATCAGATTCATAGGATCGACCCGGCGGCCGGTGCGGCTACGCCGCCACGGCGGCGCTGAATAGTTCGTCTTCCATGTCCATGATCGTTTCGCCGCCGGCGAGAATGGTGGAGAGCAAGGCGCCGGTCTGTGGCAGCAGCTTGGTCATATAGAAGCGCGCCGTTTTGATCTTACCCTTATAGAATCCGGTGGGGTCGTCGCCTTCCTTGCTGAATGCGAGCTTCGCCATCTTGGCCCACATGTAGCCGACCGAGACGTAGCTCAGCAGCTTGAGAAGATCGCTCGACGCCGCGCCCGCTTCGTTAGGATTGCCAAGGCCTTTCTGTGCGACCACGCCGACAGCCTGCTGGAGGCGGCCAAAGGCTTTGGCGAGGTTCAGCACGATCTCTTCCATTTTCGGATCGGCGGCGTTTTCTTCGATGAAAGCCTGCACCGGATGGAAGAAAGCGCGCATATATCGGCCGTAATGAGCGGTCATCTTGCGGCCCACAAGATCCAGGGCCTGAATGCCATTGGTGCCCTCGTAGATCTGTGTGATGCGTGCGTCGCGCACATACTGCTCCATGCCGTGCTCGCGGATGTAGCCATGGCCGCCGTATATCTGGACGCCGATGTTGGCGTTGTCGAAGCCGATGTCGGTGCCGAAGGCCTTCACAACAGGGGTCAAGAACTGGATCAAATCGTCGTGGCGTGTGCGCTCTTCCTCGGTCGCGGCCTTTTCCGCCATGTCTTGGCTTGTCGACACCCACATCACGAGCGCGCGCATGCCTTCCGTAAGGGCCTTCATGGTGAGAAGGTTTTTGCGCACGTCCGGATGGACGATCAGCGGGTCGGCGGCTTTCTCGGGGAACTGTGCGCCCTTCAGCGCGCGGCCCTGCAGACGCTCGCGGGCATAGAGGAGACCGCCCTGATAGGCGGCTTCCGACAGGCCGAGACCTTGTACGCCGACACCGAGACGCGCGGTGTTCATCATCGCGAACATGGCGCGCATGCCCTTGTGCTTTTCGCCGACCAGCCAGCCCTTGGCATTGTCAAAGTTGATAACGCAGGTCGCCGAGGCCTTGATGCCCATCTTATGCTCGATGGAACCGCAGGACGCGCCGTTGCGCGGGCCCACGCTGCCGTCCTCTTTAGGCAGGAACTTCGGGCAGATGAAAAGGCTGATGCCTTTGATGCCCGCCGGCGCGTCGGGAAGTCGCGCCAGCACCAGGTGCACGATGTTTTGGGTCAGATCGTGTTCCCCGGCCGAAATGAAGATCTTGGTGCCGGTGAGATTGTAGCTGCCGTCGGCCTGCGGATCGGCTTTGGTACGCACGAGGCCCAAGTCCGTACCGCATTGCGGCTCGGTGAGACACATAGTGCCGCTCCAGCTCCCATCGGCGAACTTCGGAAGATAGAGCTGCTTCTGCTCATCCGTGCCGTAGAGTTTCAAAGCGTTATAGGCGCCGTGGGTGAGGCCCGGGTACATGCCAAAAGACATGTTGGCGGAACAGATCATTTCCTCGACCAGCATGTTCAGCGCCTTCGGCGCGCCCTGGCCGCCGTAATCTTGATCGGCGCCGAGACCTGTCCAACCGCCGGCGGTAAATTGATCGTAGGCTTCCTTAAAACCCTTGGGCGTGCGTACGACTCCGTTCTCAAAGGTGCAGCCTTCCTCGTCGCCGGAACGATTGATTGGGAAGAGAACCTCTTGCGAGATCTTCGCGGCTTCCTCAAGTACGGCGTCAACCACGTCGGGGCTGAAGTCGCCGTAACCCGGAAGTTTTTGGAGCTCGTCGCCATTGAACAGTTCGCGGTACACGAACTTCATGTCGCGCAAGGGGGCGGTGTAGACGGCCATGGTCTCTCTCCTACTTCCGTTCCAAGACGATATCGTTGGCAATCTGCCAAACGCGGTTTGAATCTCTCACTGCGGCGAGGATCAGGAAACGATCCGGATCTTTAGCCTGGCCGGCAAGGTAGTCTTCCTTGATCATTGGATCGCCTTCGAACCAGAACTCGAAGACGCGCGGCCGGAACCCATCCGCTTGCACCACGAAGTGCACGTGGGCGGGCATGGTCAGTCCGGGATAGGCTGCCGGCCGAACGCCGCCGTACACATAGCGGCCAACGGCGTCGGTGCGCATGTAAGCGAACAGGCGCGGGCTTTCACCACCGAAGCCCGGGCGTGGTTCGGTGTTGTTGTAACGGCCCTCGGCGTCGGTGTGGTAAATGTACACCGAGGCATTGGGGATCGGTTTTTTCGCCGCATCCATCACCACGCCGCGCACGACCATGCGGTCGCCTTTTTCGCTCTTCGGCGTGTTCGATATAAAAAAAGAAGATCCTTCCGGCGCTTTGTATTTCGCAAAAAAAGCATCGTCTTCGCCCGGACGCAAATCCGCACGCGCGGGAAGCGCGGTGAGCAGCGCAGCGAGGGGAACATACGTAAGAAGGGTGCGGCGTATAATCATCTTTCGTCTTCTATCTCTGT
This sequence comes from Rhodospirillaceae bacterium, assembly GCA_041906145.1. GTDB lineage: Bacteria > Pseudomonadota > Alphaproteobacteria > Rhodospirillales > Rhodospirillaceae > SHVO01. The sequence continues at coordinate 113,103 of JAYRJU010000003.1, forward strand.
CATGCCCGGTCAGGCCGAGGCATGTCAGTTAAGTTTAGTTACGCAGCGGCTTTCCCGTATCGAGCATGTGTTCCATGCGCGCGAGAGTGTTCGGGTTCTTCGCGAGCTCTAGGAAGGCGTTTCGCTCGAGCTTGAGCAGGTCCTTCTCGGTGAGCTCGTCCTTGAAGTCCGTCTTGCCACCCGTGAGCACGTTGGCCAGAGCCAGCGACACGGTCTCGTCGTGCGGTGTGACCTTGCCTTGTAGCATCAGGCCCTGCAGCGCCACCTTCAGCGCGGCAACCCCACCCGCGCCCGGAAGCGAAATCGTTTCCTCCTTCGGCGGCGTGTAATTCTCGGCCAGCTTTAGCGCCTTCGCTTTGGCGTCGGCAAGCAGGCGGTCGCGGTTCATGCTGATGCCGTCTTCCTTGCGCAGGATGCCCATTTCCTTGGCTTCGAAAGCCGACTTCGCGACTTGCGCGGTGCCGATCATCTCGAATGCTTTAGCCACTGCCGGAATCGGACCCTTTGGCAACTTCGGATCCTTCTTGAAGCGCAGCAGCATCTCCTTGCACCCGCCCCAGGCCGGGATCACGCCGACCCCGACTTCCACGAGACCTGTATAAGTTTCCGCATGGGCCTGAATGGCCGCGCTGTGAAGAAGAATCTCGCAGCCGCCTCCAAGGGCCATGCCCAACGGCGCCGCCACCACCGGGAACGGCGCCTGCTTGAGCTGCATGTAAGTCTTCTGACCGTCTTCGATCTGCGTTTCGATTTCGCTGTAGATCGCGATGTTGGCGGCGAAGAGCATTAGGCCGATGTTCGCGCCGACAGAGAAGTTCGGGCCCTCGTTATGGATGACGAGGCCTTTCCACTTTTTGTCGTTCTTGAAGAGTTTCAGAACGTCTTTGTAGCCCTGCATCGTCATCGGATCGAGGCTGTTGGCGCGCGACGTGAACTCGAAACAGGCCACGCCGTCCCCGAGATCCCATACCTTGACGGACGGATTCTTGATGATCGGCGTCGCGCCGCGTTTGACGTCCGAAAGGCGCAAGACGCCTGGCGCTCGAACGACATCCTTATAATCGCCGTCGACTGTCAGGTATTTGAGCGACTTGCCCTCGGTTTTATAAAAGCCGCCTTTTTCCGCAGCGAGCTTCAGCAGCGGCGGCACTGTCATCTTCTCGGCGGCGAGCTTGTCGGCGAACCATTTCGCGCCGAGTTGATCGATGAGTTCGAACGGCCCGGTCTTCCAACCGTAACCGTCCTTCATCGCCTCATCGACATCGACAATGGTGTCGGCGATTTCCGGTACGAGCGCGGCGGTATAAGTGAGCCCCTTGCTTGCCAGTTTCCAAGCATACTGACCGCCCTTATCGGCGTGTTCGACGACACCCCTGAGTCCGCCCTTCTTGCCGGCGTCCACGCTTTCTAGGCCCGACTTCACGCTCGGTGCGTATTCGCCGGTCTTCAGGTTGATGCTTTCCTTGATCTTGTTCGCGCCGTCCTTGCGCAGGCGATAGAAGCCGCCCGGGCCCTTGCGGCCGATCCAACCGTTCTTGAGCATCGTCGTCACGACAGGAACTTCGCCGGAGATGGCAACGTATGGGTCGGTCTTGGGCAGCAGCGAGAGCATGGATTTGGTGAGATGCGGCATCAGGTCGATGCCGATCAGATCCAGAAGCCCGAATACGCCGGTCTTGGGAATGCCAAAAGGCCGCGAACCGACAGCGTCGGCCTCATCGATGGAAAGCCCGAGGTTCAGTGCTTCGACGACAGCATTCTGCATCCAATAGATGCCGATACGGTTGCCGATGAATCCTGGTGTGTCTTTCGCGATGACGACCCCTTTGCCGAGACGGATATCGCCGAAATCGCGCACCATTTGCAGCGCGTCTTTGCGTGTCTTGGCGCCGCCGACGATTTCGAGGAGGCGCATGTAGCGCGGCGGATTGAAGAAGTGCGTGATCATGAAGTCCGGGACCATGCTTTCGGGCATGCCGGCGGTCAGTTCCTTCAGAGGGATCGTCGAGGTGTTGGAGGAAACCACGGAGCCCTTTTTCCGGTGTTTCTCGACCTTCTTGTAAAGGTCCTGTTTGATGTCCAAACGTTCGATGATCGCCTCGACGATCCAGTCGCAGTCGGCGAGAAGATCGAGGTTGTCCTCGAGATTGCCTGTCGTGATGAGGTTCGCATTCCGCTTGGACATGAACGGCGCGGGATCGGCCTTCTGAAGCTTCGCGACGGCGCCCTCCGCAATAGCATTCCGGTTCGCGCCGTCCTTCGGGACGATGTCGAGGAGCACGACGGGTATGCCCGCATTGGTGATATGTGCGGCGATGCCGGCACCCATCACGCCCGCGCCGATGACGGCGGCTTTTTTGATCTCAGCCATGGGCCGAAACTCCCTTAAAGGGCTTCGAGGACAGTGGCGATACCTTGTCCGCCGCCGATGCACATACTGGCGAGGGCGTACTTCTTCTTTTCACGCTGAAGGAGCGCCGCGGCCTTACCAGTGATACGCCCGCCCGAGGCGCCGAGCGGGTGGCCCATGGCCAGCGCACCGCCGTCGATATTGGTTTTGGCCGGATCGATGCCGAGTTCCTGCATCACCGACATCGCCTGCGCGGCGAAGGCTTCATTAAGTTCAATGAGGTCGATGTCGCCGATCTTGAGGCCGGCGCGTAACAGCGCCTTTTGCACGGCGGGCACCGGGCCGATGCCCATGATCTCCGGCGCGCAGCCGGCGACCGCGATCGACTTGATGCGCGCGAGCGGCTTCAGGTTGTTCTTCGCGGCATACTGCTCGCTGCACACCAGAACGGCCGAAGCGCCGTCGGTGAGCGGGGAAGATGTGCCCGCCGTTACCGAGCCCGTTTCCTTGAATGCCGGCTTCAGGCCCGCGAGCGCTTCGAGGTTGGTGTCCGGGCGGATGCAGCCGTCCGTATCGACCATGCCGCCTTCGCCTTTCACTGGAACGATCTCGTCCTTGAATTTTCCGGCCGCCTGAGCTTTCGCGGCGCGCTGATGGCTTTCCATCGCGAAAGCTTCCTGCTTGGCGCGTGGGATCTGATACTTCTGCGCCAGGTTCTCGGCGGTTTCACCCATGCCGATGTAGGCGGCGTGTCCGGCGTCGACGAGGATAGGATTGGGCATGAAGTTGTAGCCGCCCATGGGCACGCGGCTCATGCTTTCAACACCGGCGGCGATGAAGGCGTCGCCCGCACCCATCATGATCGAACCCGCAGCCTGATGAATGGTCTGCATAGAGGACCCGCAGAAGCGGTTTACCGTGTCACCCGCAGCGCTGTTGGGAAGGCCGGCCAGGAAGGCTACAATGCGGCCCATATTCATGCCCTGCTCGCCTTCCGGGAACGCGCAGCCAAGCGCAATGTCCTCGATATCGGCCGGGTTCACCTTCGTGCGTTCCACGAGGCTTTTAATCACGGCGGCGGCGAGATCGTCCGGGCGCGTCTTCTTAAGCGCGCCTTTGTTGGCGAGCGTGAAGGGTGAGCGGGCGTAACCGCAGATGACGACGTTGGTCATGGCTTTGTTCCCTTTGCCTGTGTCTTTGTATGAACAGGTTCAGCCGCCGGATTTGGCGGCCTCTTCCTGTTTCAATTCCTTCTTTGAAAGCTTGCCGATGAGAGTCTTCGGCAGAACGTCTCTGAATTCATATTGGGCGGGTTGTTCGATTTTCGAGAGTTTCTCTTTCAAGAACTCGCGAATTTCGGCTTCGCTCAACGTCATGCCTGCGCGGACCTTTATGAAGGCTTTTGGCGCCTGGCCGCGGTACGGATCCTCGATGCCGATGACGGTCACTTCCTCGACCGCCGGATGCAGGTGGATGGCTTCCTCGACCATGCGCGGATAGATCTTGTAGCCGGAAGCGTTGATCATGTCCTTGATGCGGTCGACGATGAAGACGTAACCGTCCTCGTCGATGTAACCGACGTCGCCGGTGTGGAATGCGCCGTTTTTCATGACGTCCGCGGTGTCTTCCGGGCGATTCCAATAGCCTTTCATGACCTGTGGGCCGCGCACACAGATTTCGCCTTTTTCGCCGATGCCGAGTACGCGGTCGTCGTCTAGGGCGCGGATTTCGATGATGGTGTTCGGCATCGGCAATCCAACCGAGCCCGACTTGTTGATGCCGTGAGTAGGATTCGTGCAGACCACCGGCGAGGTCTCCGAAAGGCCATAGCCTTCCACCACCACGCAGCCGCTGCTCTCTTCGAATTCGTGTTTGACCTCGACCGGCAAGGGCGCGCCGCCCGAAATGCACAGCTTCAGCGACGTCAGGTCATAGTTTTTAGACAGGGGAGAGGCGTTGATCGCCGTGAAGATGGTCGGCACGGCCGGAAACACCGTCGGCTTCTTCTTGTCGATCTTCTTGAGCGCGTCTTTGAGTTCGAAGCGCGGCATCATGATAATCTCCGCGCCGAGGTCCATGGCGCAGAGCAGCGCGACCGTCATGGCGAAGACATGGAAGAACGGCAGGGCGGCGAGGAATTTCTCATGCCCATACACCGGGCTTCCGTGCCAGCTCGAGACCATGCGTGCATTCGCCGTGATATTGGCGTGCGTGAGCATGGCGCCCTTTGGAAGGCCCGTGGTGCCGCCGGTGTACTGAAGTACGGCGATGTCTTCCTTGGGATCGATCACAACGCGTTCGTATTTGCCATCGTTGTCGGCGAGGTCCTGCCACCACACTTGGCGATCGTCTTCCTCGACGTTCGCCACCGTCGACCGGCGGAAGAGATTGAACAATACCGCCGTGCCCAAAGGCAGCGCTTCCGTCATTGAACAGACTACCAGCTTGCGGATGTTGGTGTTGTTGAGCAGCGTGCGCGCTTTCGGATACATGGCGGTGAGGTCCATGGTGACCAGCACTTCTGCGCCGGAATCCTTCACCATGACTTCCAACTCGCGCACGGCGTACAGTGGGTTCATGTTGACCACGATGCCGCCCGCCATCAGCACGCCGAAGTAAGCCGCGATATAATAAGGCGTGTTCGGCAACAGAAGTCCGACACGCGTGCCTTTGGTCACGCCCAGCTTTTGAAACCCTTTCGCGGCGTGCGCTGCCATGGCCGCGGTTTCTGCGTAAGTCCAATGTTTGCCGAAGAAATCCATCGCAGGACGGCTCGCGAACTTCGCGGCCGCGTCATGCAGGATGTTAAATACCGGCGCCGAAGGCAGCGGCATGTTCCAAGGCGCGAAGGCGGGATAGCTCTTCAGCCAGGGATAGCTCGATCCTTGCGATGAACCGTCTGCGTTCATGCGGAGGCCCGCGCCCTACTTGTCGAGAAGGCTAGAGAGTTTCAGCGCGATGCCCTTGGAGCCGAACACTTTCAGCTTTCCTAGCGTAAAGGCCACCATCGGGTTCAACTCGCCGTTCACGAGCTTCACAAGGTTGTCGCTCGAAAGTACCAGCGTCGTCTCCGCGTCCTCGTTCTCCGGATTGGGCGTGATTTTGACCTCGCCCCCGGTGGCATCGAGCAGGATTTTCCCCTCGTCGCCCAGGTCAAACAGGATGGAGTGATTCAACTCTTTAAGCTTATCGGCTTGCGCCGACATCTCGCCGACCAGATCGTCCAGGCTCATACGTACCTCCCCCGCCTTGTAGCGCCCATTGTCCTTTACTCCCGGCCCGCCGGGAACCCCAATTTCCGGTTTATCTTTTTTCTTCAACACATTCCGCGCGGTTTTGTCCCCGGTCAAAGGTGGAACGTCTCGGTTGAGGTATGGGGTGAGGTCGCACCGGTCATCAAGCTTGGAAAGTCCAACTTTATCATGGCTTTAATTGACCCGTGCGGGGTTACGGGATAGCTTGGCCGAAACGAGGGCCTGTATGACTTTTGTCGGTTTTGTGAAGCGGTTATCGGGCCGCGGCCTTCGGCCAGGACAGGGATGGGATGTCTGACGTAGCGACCACGCCAGCGACAGGCGACGGTGGAGCAGGCGGCGTGCGCTTGAAGGATTTGCGCGCCCTTGTCCAGGATATGGGTCAGTGGCGCCATGCGCCGGAGGCCGGAGTAAATCTCGTAATAGTAAGTGTCGCCGCGGCCCTGCCCGAGACCAAGCGTACCCCCGCGCTGGTCGCGCAGATCGGCGAAGGCATGGCCGCCATCGGCGCCAAGCGGCACGGTCACACGTATCAAGTCTCCACCTCCGACTTCGGGATACTCGCGAAGGTGACCGAAACCGCGCTGATCGGTCTCGTGCGCGACCTTAAGGTCGAGATGCTGCGGACGATCGAACGCAATTTCCCAGGCAGCTTCGGCAGCATCGACCAAAGCCGCCTCGTGTTGTCGTACGATCTCGTCAACAACTACCGCTCGGCCGCCGACCGTGTCGCCAAATATGCGGAAGTCGCCCAGCGCAACGCGGCCGAACAGGAGGAAGGCAACAAACAGCTTCGTCCGCTCACCACGAACGACATCAAGAACGTGATGAAGGCGTACGAGAAGTTCGGCACCGAGAAATTCATTAAGGCCTTCGTGCGCGATCAGGACATCTGCATGCACGTGCCCGGCAGGCCCCTGGAACGGGTGCTGACCGAGTACTTCATCAGCATGGATCTCTTGCGCAAGCCGTTGTTCGTCGATGTCGAAATGCGCGGCTCGGGCCGTTTATTCAACGAATTCACGCTCGTGCTTGATCAAATCCTTCTGCAGGCTTTCGAGGCGATGCATACGAAGGGCGGCCGCTGTTCGGTTAATCTCAACGTCGAAAGCGTTTTCACCGAGCAGTTCGAGAACTTCATTGAGCGCATGCCTGAAGCGGTGCTCAAGGATGTCGTATTCGAGTTTCGCCAGTCCAACATCGTCGAGAACTTTGACGAGTTCCAGGTTGCACGGGGCCTTATCAAGTCGAAGGGCGCCACCATCGCGGTCGACCAGATCTTCCCGCAGACGGTCGGCCTCGTCGATCTCGACTATCTCGGCGCGAGCATCGCGAAGATCCATTGGCGCAATGGCGCCGAGGATATTCTTAAAGAACGCGAGCGCGCGGTGAAGTACCTCATCGATTGCAATGTGTTGCCGGTCCTCATCCGCGTCGACAACGAACGCGCCCTCGAAGTCGGCGCCCGGATGGGGATCAACCTGTTCCAGGGCTTCTTGATCGACGATATGCTCAAGAAAACCGCGCAATAGGACTGCAATAAAGCCTCGTCCCGGGCTATACGGCTTCTATGCGTATTCAGGCGAAGCTCTTCATCCTTCTGCTGGTCATCGGTCTTATTCCGCTGGCGGCGCTGTCGTGGCGCAGCGAACAGGCGATGCAGAGCCTGGGACGGGCCATTGCGGACGCCGGCAAGGCCGCCGCCATCGGTGAAATGCAGACCCAACTCCGTCAGGCTGTCGGGACGTCGTCGGACCTGATGGAAGCAAAGCGCCGTCAGGTGGAACTCGCCCTTCGTCTGCTCGCACGCGACGTCGAGAACCGTTTGGCCGGGGCGCCGCCCGTCGGCGACATCCCGCTTTATCTCCACACGGATTTGGATTCACCGAAGACTTGGCCACCGGGTGCCGAGCTCGCGATCGATCATGCCATCGCTTCAACGACCGGTGAGCTACAAGCCATCCCTATTTCGCGCGAACACCAGTCGTTCTTGACGCCGCCCGGTATTGAGCCCGGCGCCGTGCGCCCTCTGATGCGCCGTCTGGCCGGTATGGACGAGCTTTACCGGCGGCTGGAGCGCGACAATCCAGGTCTCTTCTACTGGCAGTACATCACGCTCGAAGAGGGCGTGCACACATCTTTCCCCGGCCATGGCGGTTACCCGCCCGCCTATGATCCCCGTCAGCGCGAATGGTACGCAAACACGCGCACCGCCGAAGATGTGGTCTGGAATCCTCCGCTGCTTGATGCGGCGACGCGACGCCTTTTGCTGACCGCGACCATGCCGATCCGGGGGGAGGACGGTGTGTTCGCAGGCGTCGCCGCGATTGACGTTGATGTCCTCTCTTTTCTTGACTCCGCACATGTGCGGGCCCGGCTCGGCTCCGGCGCGGAAAGTTACATCGTGCAGCTCGTCGATGCCGAAGGGCGCCCCTATCTCCAGGGCAAAAGCGCTGGCGCGGCGACCTTGCGGGTAATCGCTTCTAGCCTTTATCGCGATACCGGAATTGCGTGGGATGCGCGCCCTGAAACGCCGGGGCTCGAAGCAGATAAGAGCATCATCGAGACCGTCACCGGCGATCTTGTCGCCGGCCGTGACGGCATTCAGCGCGGAATTCACCGTGGTCGCGAGGCGCTCTGGGTCTACGGCGGGCTCGAGAACCTCGGCTCGACGCTGCTCTATATCGTGCCGGTCGATGAAATCGAGGGGGTGGCGGACAAAGCGCAGGACAACGTGCGCCAGGCCGTGCTGGATGAGGTTAGGCTTGCCGGCATCGCGTCCATCGCGCTGGTCGTAATGATCGCTGGGCTCGCCGCGCTAGCGGCGCGCACCATCACAAGCCCCTTGCGTGAGCTGGCGGCGACGGCCGAAGGACTAGCGCGCGGGAATCTCGATGCGCGCGCCGAGGTCACCAGCCGCGATGAGGTCGGCGATCTCGCCACGGTCTTCAACGCCATGGTGCCAGAGCTGCGCAGCCACATCCAAGTCAAGGAATCACTGACGCTGGCCCGCGAGGTTCAACAGAAACTGCTTCCGGAAGCAGCGCCGCGCATTGCGGGTTTCGATATCGCTGGGCGCAGCGTCTATCATGATGCCGTCGGCGGCGATTACTACGACTTCATTCCCTTGCGCGGCGAAGATGGGCGCGAGCGTTTGGGCCTGGTCGTCGGAGACGTCTCTGGTCACGGGATTGTGGCGGCCCTAACAATGACCTCCGTACGCGCGCTGCTGCGCAGTTTCGCCGAGGAGGACGCGGCGCTGCCGCCGGTCATGCGCGCGGTCAACCGCCACGTTGCCGCGGATTCCGCCGCCGGACGCTTCGTGACCCTGGTTTATCTCGTGCTGGAACCCGAGACGCGCCGTCTGCGGTGGATCAGTGCTGGGCACGGCCCTCTGCTCTTCTTCGACCGCGGGACCCGCGAGTTTGAGGAACTGGCCGCCCAGGATATTCCCCTGGGCGTGAATCCGGATTGGTCGTTCCACGAGAGCGATCGCAGCGATTGGCCGGCCGGCGGCATGCTGATCATCGGTACTGACGGAATTTGGGAAACACGCAATCCCGTCGGTGACGCTTTCGGAAAAGACGGACTGATGGACGTGATCCGCGCGAACTCGCAGCTTCCGGCCACTAAAATCTGCGATGCCGTCGTTGACGCTCTTGCCGCGTTCTCCGGGGGTATCGTGCAGAACGACGATGTGACCCTGGTCGTCGTGAAGTTCCCCGAAAAGACGGCCTAACCGATCATTACCAGCGGTAGCCCCGTTGCGATGACCGTGATGCCCGCGATTTTGGCGCCTGTCACGGGCTCCCGGAATTGCGCGCGGCCGAGGACGAGCGCCCCCAACAGCCCCACGGTTCGTTTTAGGACCTCGATGAGAGCAACCATCGCCATGGAATAGGCGATGAGTTGGACGATGTATCCGAGCGCGCCGGCGATCGCCGATCCACCGACCGGCAAAAGAGCGCCGGGCGGGGTCCTCAAGGATGCTGGACTTCGCCACATGGCCCAGCCCAAGAGCAGGCCCCAGATCGCCGCCACTTGGATCAGACTGTGCATCCCCGCCGATGTATAGCCGAGACAGATTTTGTCGAGCGTGGGCGTCGCCGACCACAGAAGCACGACGGCGAGCATGGGCGCGGTACCTTTTTCGGCGCGTAGTACGCGCCACGCCGCACTGATCCCAGGTTTGGCGGAAGGAGGTTGGAATAAAGTGAAAAGACCCGCCGCGATCAGTAGAATACCGGCGTCCTGGGCAAGGGTTGGCCATTCACCCAGCGCAAAGCCGCCGAACAGCAGGGCCGCGACGGGCACTAAAGCCAGGAGTGGCACCATCAGACTGAGCGGCGAGCGGCGGATCGCGACGATGAAAAGCAGGTTGGCTCCAAGACCGAAAGCGACGTCCACCGCGCCCGGCAGAAAATAACCTGCCATGACGCCGGTCTTTCCCGTCCACAGCGCCCATGCGGCGAGGACCGGGAGCTGCCCGCCAATATAATAGAAGAGAATTGTCTCGGACGGGCAGGATGCTGGCGCCGCCTTCCGGAAGGTGTCGGCCGCGGAATAGAGAACACCGCATCCAAAGCCAAGCAGGAGCGCGGGCAAACTAAGCGCGAGCATCGTGCCGCCGCCTGTCTGCCTTTTCCCGCCATTGACCCGTCATCCGGTAAACTCCATCTTGGCCTTCACAAAGCGGCCCATGCACTCTTAACGGGCCCCCCCGGCCCGAGTATAAGCAGAGTCCATGTCCGAACTTGTTCGCCAATTTTTCGACCGGCTGAAGTCATTGTGGGGCTCGGCCTCGGAAGCGGACCTTCAGACGACGTTTACCCGGGCGGCGCCGTGGATCGTCGCGACGTTCCTGTTCATTTTCATCGTCTACTATCCGCTCGGCATGCTCGTTTTCAACGAGATCGACGACAATCTCGACGTCGCGCCGTCGCCGCAATACAGCGTCGCCGATGGAAGTCAGGCTGTCGCGATCGTCGCAACCATCACCATGCGCGAGGCTGATCGTTGGATCGCCAACAAACCGTTCTGGCATCCATCGGCGCCGCTCGATAACACACCGAACTATCAACTCGGTATTATGTACGCGGTGTCGCGCTTCGCGCTCGAACTCGGCGATCATTTGGGCCGTGTGCGCGGATCGAGCGCCATCGATGACAATGTTGACCGGGCCGCCGGTCTTCTGAAATACGACGGCAGGATCTGGTATTGGGGCCAGGGTAACATCTGGCCGGATGCGAAAGCGGAAACGCAGTACAAGCGCGGCGTCGACGCACTCATGCAGTACAACCGCGATCTTGCCGCGGGTAAGGCGACGTACGAGCGTCGCGCCGACAATCTCATCGTCCTGTTGGATCGCATCGCGTCCGATCTTGGATCAGCTAGCGCAATCATCGAGGCGCGCGTCGGCGCCGCCGGCGGTCATTTTGATTCCGAGGCCGATGATGTGTTCTTCAACGTTAAAGGCAAGATGTATGGCTACGCCGTGATCCTTAACGCCGTTGGTCAAGATTTCTCGACCGTGATCGAGGACCGCCGCGCCGGCGAAATTTGGACCGAAATGCTGACGTCGATGCGAACAGGCGCAGCGATGGATCCTTTGATCGTGATCAACGGCGAGCAGGACAGCACGTTGTCGCCGTCGCATCTCGCGACGTTGGGTTTCTATCTCCTGCGTGCGCGCACGCAGCTTCGCGAGCTCGTCGATACTCTTCAGAAGTAATTCGTGGACGATGAAGATGGCCAAGATTTCGAAGTCGGAAGACCAATGGCGCTCCGAGCTGACGCCCGAACAGTTTCGCATTCTGCGTGAGAAGGGCACTGAGCGGCCCTTCACAGGGGCCTACAACGACTTCAAGGGCGCCGGAACTTTCGTCTGCGCCGGATGTGGTGCGGATCTGTTTGACGCCGCCACTAAGTTCAATTCGGGGTGTGGGTGGCCCAGCTTCACGGCGCCGACATCCAGCGATGCGGTGGAGCAGCATCGCGACACAAGTCACGGCATGGTGCGCGTTGAAATCACCTGCGCCAATTGCGGCGGACATCTCGGGCACGTGTTTCCAGATGGCCCCGCGCCGACGGGAGATCGCTATTGCATCAATTCCCTCTCGTTATCTCTCAAGGGAAAGTCCGGCGTGTAGTCGCGCGAAGGTTGGATGCGCTGCACTTGAGTTGTTGGCGACTAGTGCAAAAATGTCGCGTCAACCAAAAAAAATTACAGTCCGTTTAAGGTGGAGCTTGCTCGATTGTAATTGGTAGGTAATGGTTTGTGCTGTCGCGGCGGCTACTCCGGCGCCGCGTTGAACACGAGGGGGGAGGGCTCCAGGTCGCTGACATCGGCTGACCGGGAGTTAAGAAGGGGCGCGGTTTTCCGCGCCCCTTTTTCATTGTGCCAGTTGTTGTATTGCTCAACCGCGGCCACGATACGTCGGCACGCCCTGGTCGGGGACCCACAAACCTTGCGGCGGCGCGCCGGTTTGCCAGAACACATCAATCGGGATGCCGCCGCGCGGGTACCAATAACCGCCGATCCGCAGCCACTTCGGCGAGGTCGCCTCCGCAATCCTTTTGCCGATGGTAAGTGTACAGTCCTCATGGAACGAGCCGTGATTGCGGAACGAACCGAGGAACAACTTCAGCGATTTAGATTCGACGATGGTCTCGTCGGCGACATAGTCGATCACGATATGTGCAAAGTCGGGCTGGCCGGTGACGGGGCATAACGACGTGAACTCGGGACAAGTGAAACGGATCAGATAGTCTGTTCCGGCATGCGGATTTGGCACCGTTTCCAGCACCGCGACGTCCGGCGAGGCCGGCAGGGGCGCTTGTCCGCCGAGTTGGGTCAGGTTATCGGATATATCCATATCGAGCTTCCTTCAGCATTTTCCGTACCATAGCACGCGCACGTCATATGACGCTTCCTCCTCCTCCAACCGAAGACGATCTCTCAGACGAAGATGTGGTGGCGTCACCATGTGTCAGCGTCTGCACCATGGACCGCACCAGCGGGCTTTGTATCGGTTGCCTCAGAACGATCAAGGAGATCGGCGCGTGGCGGACGATGACCATGGCTGAGAAGCGCGCGACCGTCGCGGCTTGCGCCGAGCGTGCCAAAAACATAGCGCCGCGTGGTAAGGATTGGCAGCCGCTTGATCCCTCCAGCGCCGACATGCCCTGAAAAATCCCACTAAAACTTCTTTTTTCCACAGGGAACTTGCGGGGGCCACCACCGTTCCACTCCTTGGGACCCCATCTGTTTCTGAAGGAGCCACCTATGGCAATCGTCTCGACGGAGAACTTTGGTCGCTCGTTCACCGCTGTGCCGGTTCCGCCGGTGGAGCCGCGGGTCGGCCGCGCTAAGCGCTTCGACGCGCGTGACCTGCGGGGGATTGTCCTACGTACGGTCACCAGCGCGCGGGCTTCTGGCCGGGATTACATGGGCCAAAGCCGGGCCGCCGCGGCGGCGGTAATGTCGGTTCGTCCGGATCTTTCGTTTGGCGAGGCGCTTGATGCGGTGATACGCCTGCGCGAGGTCGACACCTTCTAGCGCCGCCGCGCGACGATAAACATCCGTCGCATAGTGAAAATCGTGCGGCCGTCCGATTGCGGTGGATAGGCCGCTCTCACAGCTTTTGCATAGGCCGCGGTAAAATCCGCGGCCTCTGTCTTTTCGAGAAGACTGGTGTAGGGCACCAAGGCGGTCCCGGACGCCCACGCGGCGACAGGGTCCTCGCCATTAAGGACATGGCGATAGTCGGTTTCCCAGATATCGATTTCATCCATGATGGGCGCGAGTAGGTCGTAATAACCGCTCGCTGATAAAGGCGTCGTCTGCGGGTGCGCCTTGGCCAATCTGTCACGCCAGCGCGGCGCGGCGGCGATCTCATCGATGCATTGATGATACGGCGCACGCTGGCCCAGCGGCATTTGCACGGCCAGTATGCCGCCCGGTATAAGATTGTGCGCGAGATGCGGAAAAAGCGTCTCGTGATGAGGCACCCAGTGCAAAGCGGCGTTTGCGAAGACCAGCGCCGTGGGCTGCGTCGCCTCCCATTTGCCGATATCACCCAGTTCAAAGTTAACGCCCTCTGCCGCATGTTTGCTGCGCGCGGTTTCCAGCATTGCAGGTGAAGAGTCGACACCGATCACCGTGCGTTCCGGCCAACGCGCCTTCAGTTTCACCGTCACGTTGCCGGGGCCGCAACCCAGATCGTAAAGCACGCCTTGGTTCGGCGGGCTGATGCGCGGCAAAAGATCCGCGACAGGTCGGGCCCGGTAGGCTGCGAAATTGAGATAGACCTGAGGTGCCCACGTCATCACTTCGCTCATGGCGCGGCGCTTCCCGGCAGATCTTCGCTATCGCCGGCTGCGTCCGCCGGCAGATGAATGGGTACGGTCGCAAAGACGGCGCAATTGCCGCCGCGCTCCAGGGCGTCTGCAAGGCCCTGGTCGGCGCGGCGCAACATGTCGCCGGCCCAGCGGTCCACGGCGTGCATCTGCGCACACCCGATCACGACGGTGAAATGCAGCTTTTCGCCGCTAACCGCCACATCGAGGGCCGCGAGATCACGGCACATGCGCTCAGCAAGTTTGCTGGCGCCTTGCGAAGGCGTTTCTGGAAGCAATGCCAGGAAACGGCTTGGCGTAAGGCGTCCGAAGCTGTCGCAGTGACGCATCACCACCACGCAATAGCCTGTAAGGACCTGAACGATGGCGGTGGCCGCCGCTTGGCCGTGTGCGGCGAGGACGTGCTCATACTTTTCAATCTCGATGGTCAGGCACGAATAGGGCTCGCCGTAGCGGCGCGCCCGCGCGAATTCGTTTTGGGCGAGCAAATTGATATGCGCACGGTTCGAGACGCCGGTGATTTCATCGGATGTGGCGCGGCGCGCGAGTTCGGTTTCGAGCGCCGAAGCTTCCCGGCGTGCGTCATCAATGCGGTCGGCGAGGAGATACGGCACCAGGAGGCCAATAAGCAGGGAACTCGCTGCGCGCATTACATCGAAGGTGTTGATGTTCATGCCGATGAAAATCGCGCCGACGATGCCAACAACACCCATAATGATTAGGGCCCGGATGACGCTTCGGCGACCCGGCGCGATCAACAACATGAGTCCGCCACCCACCGACAACATGAAAGCGAAGTGAAGGGCGCTGAATGTCGGATCGAGCAGCGCCGCGGCGATGATGCTCACGCTGAAAAACAGCGCGGCGCTCACGGGAACGATTACGCAGGGAAGACGCGCACTTCGTGCGCGAAGAAGAAAGAATCCGATCGCCTCGGCGATGGCGAGCCCGAGCACGGGCGTCACCCACGCGTACGTCGTCTTGTGGAAGGCGTACATGAGGGAGATGGAGAAGAACGCAACCGCGAGGCTGAAGCGCTTGCGCTGGGCCTTGAGGCCGCGCAGCGCGCGCCGCTCTTCTTCAGCACGCCGATCTGTCGGCTGAGACAGCACGAATGACACCCCCCTCGTTTAATCCGCCCGCGCACACTAACACGGCTGCATAGCGCGATGATGTTTTGGGTGCGGCGCAATACGTAGTTCGCACCTCTTACTACATACGGCGTGTGCACTCCGCTGCGTTGTTACATACGGTATGTAAGGCGGTCTTTCATGTGCGGTGCGGGTAATTCGCAAGTGCGTACAACGCCGCGATTCGCCCTAACGCGATAAAATTCCTTATTGGATTTCTAAAATATGACGCGCTTTTACGCGCCTTATTTAGCGCGGACAAAAAATGATGCGCCACACTGGTTCGCAGTGCAGCGAGCAGGGCGCGTGCATCGATACGTCGAGTTTTGCTAGATAAAACAAGTCATCGTCATGATGAGCGAGCATGGGCGCATGAATAATTCTCGAACCAAGCTGTTCATCGATACGATCTTTTTCTGATGCATGGCATAAGTGACTTGACACAACATTTCACATGCCGTTGGTTACGGGCCTCCCGTGGGGTATAACCAGGGGGATGGATGAGGGGGGTTACAGGGTGGTCAAAAGGGCCAGCCTGCGCGGCTGTGGGGCACTTGCCAAGGTGGGCAGCGCCCTGTTACACCGCGACGCTTTTCGCCCATCGAGATTGTCTGAATTCCGCTAACCCATTTCGAGTGAGCGCATGGAACGTCCTGTTCATCGTACTGAAAAGCCGGCGTCTAACAAACGCACGATCGGTTTCATCGTCGTCATCGCGGTCCACGCGCTGATGCTCTGGGCTCTCACCACTGGTCTCGCGAAGACCATGGTCGATGCTCTTCTTGAACCGATCGAAACGCGCGTGATCGAAGAAGCGCAGCAGATCCCTGAAGCACCGCCGCCGCCGCCGCCCAAGTTCGATGCGCCGCCGCCGGTTGTCATGGATATGCCGGATGTGGTCATCACGCAGGAAGCTGCGCCGACCTCCGCCATTCAGGTCACCAAAAAAGTTGCACCTCCGCCGCCGCCGCCGCCCGCGGACGTTCTCATTCCGCCGCGCACCAATCCGCGCCGCCCGAATGCCGGCGCCGAGGAAATCTATCCGGCCATGTCCAAGCGACTTGGCGAAGAAGGCACGGTCGTTCTTCTGCTCAGCGTGAACGCAGAAGGCCGCGTCACCGAAGCCAAGGTCGACCAGAGCAGCGGTTTCGAACGGCTGGATGAAGCCGCTTCGAAGGAAGCCGTTCGTTCCTGGCGTTTCTTGCCTGGAACGCGCAACGGCAAGCCGGAGGCGATGCAGATGAGAATTAAAGTGACGTTTTCGCTGAAGGGCTAGGACGTCCTAGCCGCTGCAGTATCTTGGACCAATCAAAAGTTTGCGTTTAGTGAGGATCACAACATGAATACCCGTAACACCTTTGTTTCGAAACTCGCGGGCTTGATGTCCGCCGTGGCTCTGGCTGTTGTCCTGTCGGGCGGCCTCGCCTATGCCCAGGACGCCGCTGCTCCGGCCGATGCGGCCGCTGCTCCCGCCGATGCTCCGGCCATGACCGATCCGGCCGCTGCTCCGGCTGACGCTGCTGCCGCTCCGGCGGATGCTGCGCCAGCTGATGGCGCCACCACCACCTCCGACCAAGTCGAAGTGGAAAACCCGTACGGCTTCGCCGCCATGTGGGAACACGGCGATTTCGTCGCCAAGACCGTGCTCTTCATCCTGATCTTCATGTCGATGGGCACCTGGTACATCACCATCCTGCGTCTGTTCGACACCGCCTCGGTCCTGCGTCAGGCTGATGCCGCGCAGAAGAACTTCTGGACCGCCGGCAGCCTCAAGGAAGGCGTTGCTAAACTCGACGCAAACAGCGTGTTCCGTACCGTTGTTGAAGACGGCCTGCGCGCTTCCGAACACCACGAAGGCAAGCTGACGGACCAAGTCGACCTGAACGAGTGGGTCACCATGTCGCTGCAGCGTTCGCAGGACGCGATCAACGGCCGCCTCGGCGCTGGTCTGTCGTTCCTCGCCTCGGTTGGCTCGGTCGCTCCGTTCGTCGGTCTGTTCGGCACGGTGTGGGGTATCTTGAACGCGCTCATCTCGATCGGCGTCGCCGGTCAGGTGTCGATCGACCGCGTTGCCGGTCCTCTCGGTGAAGCGCTCATCATGACCGCCATCGGTCTCGCGGTCGCGGTGCCGGCGGTGCTCTTCTACAACCTGCTCGTCGCTCGCAACAAAATCGTTGCCGCCCGCGTCCGTAACTTCTCGTCGGACGTCCACGCTGTGTTGCTGAGCGGTCGCGCGCAGACCCGTCGCGCCTAAGCGCAACGCGTTCTAGTAGGAGTTACCGATATGGGTATGAGTGTCGGACCAGCTGCAGAAGAAGATCAAGTCAACTCGACGATCAACACGACCCCGCTCGTGGACGTCATGTTGGTGCTGCTGATCATCTTCCTGATCACCATCCCGGTCGTGACGAAGACTATCGAGCTCGAGCTGCCTGTCATTTCTAACGAAGCGACGCAGACCAAGCCCGAGAACATCATCATTGCGGTCGACAAGGATGGTAAAATCTACTGGAACGACCTTCTCGTGAGCCCCGAAACCCTGCTGGAGCGCATGAAGGCCGCGGCCGTTCAAGTGCCTCAGCCGGAAGTGCACATCCGTGGCGACCAACAAGCTCGATATGAGTTCATCGGGCGTGTGGTCGCCACCGCACAGCGCGGCGGCATCATGAAGGTTGGCTTCATTACTGATCCGGAGCTTCGGGGCGGCAACTAGCCGCTCCGAGACTTCCTAAGGAGTTTTCGTTATGGGAATGAGCGTAGGTGCAGCTGACGAAGGCGGCGTGATGGTGGAAATGAACACCACTCCGCTGATCGATGTCATGCTCGTGCTGTTGATCATGTTCATCATGAGCTTGCCCGTGCAAACGCACGCCGTGAAGCTGGACATGCCACGGCCGAACCAAAATACCAATCCGCCGGCGCCGCCGGTGGTGCACACGGTTGAAGTCGACTTCGACGGCACCATCATTTGGGATGGTAACGTTACACAGAACTTGGCGCAGGTGACCCGTTACCTGGCGTCGGTGGCGGCGGGGCAACCGCAGCCTGAAGTTCATCTTCGCCCGCACCGTTTGGCTAAATACGATACGGTTGCAAAAATTCTCGCGATCGCTCAACGCCTTGGCGTTAAGAAGATCGGCTTCGTCGGCAACGAGCAGTTTTTGAACCAGTAACACTAGGTGGTCTTGCCTTAGGCTTTTAGGCCTTGCCATAATAAAGCCTAGGATCTTGGCAAGACTTGCGTTGGGGTAGCGAGGGGCGCCACCGGTTACACGACCAGTGGCGTTTCTCTTTTGCTTGTAAGAGGACACAGCAAACATGAAATCGAGAGCTTCTTTGATCGCGTTGTCGCTCATGTTGACGACGGGACTTGTCGGTGCGGACGCTATCGTGGCGCCGCAAGCCGCCTTCGCGGCGGAGAAAGCGCCGAGCGTAAAGCCGGCTGTTGGTAAGCCCCTCCAGGCTGCCCAGGAATTCCTGAAGAAAAAGCAGTTCAAGGAAGCTGTTGCTAGCGCCGAAGAAGCGGCGGCCGTCAGCGGCAAGAGCGCGTACGAAACCTTCCTCGTGAACGAAATCCTCGCGGTTTCTTACTTCCAAAGCGGCAACTTCGCGAAGGGGACTGCGGCGTGGGAAGCGTCTCTCGCCACCGGTCAGATGACGCCGGAGCAGCAGAAAGAACGCGTGAAGCAGCTCGCCAGCGTGAACTACCAGGCCAAGAACTACCCGAAGGCCATCGAGTACGCGAACCGCTACATGAAGGAAAACGGCGCGGACGGCGACATGCAGGTCCTCGTCGGCCAGAGCTACTACATCCAGAAAGACTACAAGCAGGCCGCTGAAAACATCCGCACGGCGGTTAAGGGTGCCGAATCCGCCCGCCGCAATCCGGATAAGCAGTGGCTCGAGCTGCTGATGAGCGCCGACTACGAACTCGGCAACACCGATGCCGTCGCCGGCACGATGGAAAAGCTCATCACTCTGTATCCGGATCCGAAATACTTCTCTCAGTTCGTGCAGATGTCCGAGCGTACGCTCCGCGGCAACCCGCACGTCGAACTCGATGTCGCGCGTATCAAGTACGTCAGCGGCATCATGGCGACGGATCGTGAGTACACCCAGATGGCGGAAATCGCCCTTCAGGAAGGCCTGCCCTGCGAAGGCAAGGCCGTGATCGAAAAGGGTACGAAGGCCGGAGTCATGGGCCAAGCCGCGAACAAGGAACGCGAAGCGCGCCTCCTCGCTCTGGCGACCAAGCAGTGCGAAGCCGACACCAAGACCCTCCCGCAGGGTGTTGCTGAAGCCGGCAAGCAGGCGAAGGGCGACGCCACCGTGAAGTTCGGTGAAGCCTACTGGAGCATGGGTGATAACGATAAGGCGATTGAACTGATCAGCGCTGGTATCGCCAAGGGCGTGGACAACAAGGACGACGCTCAACTCCGTCTCGGCATCGCGCACATCAGCGCCGGTCGCCGTGCGGAAGGCCTGGCGGCGTTCAAGTCGATCACCGCGGGCAGTCAGTCTGAAAAAGTGGCTAACCTGTGGAAGATCTACAGCGGCCAGCCGAAGAAGGCCTAAGTCTCTAGGCTTGCTTCAAGAACTCTAGGCTTGCTTCAAGAAAATGAGAGCGCCGGACCCCCTGGGTCCGGCGCTTTTTCTTTTTGCAGCGGAGCACGATATAATAGCCCTGGCCGTTAAAGCCGTACCCGCGAAGGAAATCACATGCTCATTCGCCACCGCAAGGCATCCGACGTTGCGTCTCACGAGATCACGCCGGAGACCGCTTATCTCAGCCGCCGCCAACTCATCAAAACCACGGGGCTGATCGCCGGCAGTCTCGCGTTGAGCGCGGCGTGGGGTGATGCGGAAGCCGCCGTACTGCCGGGCGCGGGCGGCAAGTTCGCCGATCTCAAGAAGGGCTACGCCAAGCTTGGTGAGAACGACAAACAAACGCCCTTTGAGGACATCACCACCTACAACAATTTCTATGAGTTCGGTTTGGACAAGGGTGACCCGGCCGAATATGCTGGCGCCTTTAAGCCGCTTCCCTGGACTGTGAAGGTCGACGGGTTATGCAACAAGCCCGGCACGATCGATTTCAACGATTTCATCAAACCTCACGCCGTCGAAGAACGCATCTACCGCATGCGCTGTGTCGAGGCGTGGTCCATGGTCATCCCTTGGGTCGGCATTTCGCTCGCCGAGGTGATCAAGCGCTTCGAGCCTCAAGGTAGCGCCAAGTTCGTGCGCTTTGAAACGGTGGTGCGCCCCACTGAGATGCGAGGCCAGCGCAGCGCGAATCTCCCGTGGCCTTACATCGAGGGGCTGCGGATGGACGAAGCGATGAACCCGCTCGCGATTTTGGCAGTGGGCCTTTACGGTCAACCGCTTCTCGGGCAAAGCGGAGCCCCGCTGCGCCTCGTCGTGCCCTGGAAGTACGGCTTCAAAGGCGTGAAATCGATCGTCCGTATCAGCTTCGTCGAGGATCAGCCGCAGAACACCTGGAAGGTGATGAACGGCACGGAGTACGGTTTCTACGCCAACGTCAATCCGAAGGTCGATCATCCTCGCTGGTCGCAAGCGAGCGAACGGCGCATCGGCGACTTCCGCCGCCGGCCGACGTTGATGTTCAACGGTTACGAGGAAGAGGTCGCGGATTTGTACAAGGGCATGAACCTCACCCGTCTTTACTAGGGTCGTTCGATCGCGTGCATGGCTGAGGTTGACGCTTCGCGTAATTGGGAAACGCTCGTGCGCCGCTGGCTGAAGCCGGCGGCGTTCATTGTTTCGTTGTTGCCGTTCTGCTGGTGGGGGTACCGCGCGCTGGAAGGGCAGCTTGGCGCCAATCCCATCGAAGCGACCACGCGATATTTCGGCGATTGGGCGCTACGTTTTGTGCTGATCGCGCTCGCCGTAACGCCCATCCGGCTTCTCACCAAGTGGAACGGAATTGCCCGCCTGCGGCGCATGCTTGGTCTGTTTGCGTTCTTCTATGTGACGCTGCATGTCATGAGCTACGTGGGACTCGATCTGTTCTTCGACATGCAACTTCTCGTGCAAGAGATCATCAAGCGCCGCTACATCACCGTCGGAATGTTCGCCCTTGTGATCCTGATCGCGCTGGCAGTGACCTCGACCGACGCCATGACACGTAGGCTCGGCGGCCGCCGGTGGCGGCGCCTGCATAGCCTTGTTTATCCGGCGGCGATTGCCGGCGTCATCCACTACTACATGATGGTTAGAGCGGGCTTTATCGAGCCGCTGACGTACGGCCTAATCCTTGCCGCCTTGTTTGGGGTCCGGATCGTCAAAAAAGCCTAAGAGGGCCTCAGCCGGCGTGTGCGCCCTGTGCCGTATTCAGGCGATTTACCACCTGTAGCCACATGGTGCAGTGCTTCCAGGCTGCGTCCTTCATATGCTGACGGGCGGTCTCTAGGGCTACGTCGATGGCCTGCAGGCCGTGTTCACGCCGCAGGGCGTCAGCAAGGCCGCTTACATCGGGCTGGTATCTGGGATCTGCCATATCGACCTCGGAAGAAAATGGGTTCTTAAATATAGACCCGAAACTAATTCGCGGAAAAGTGACATTCCCACGTATCTGCGTGGGACCATTTTGGGCCGCTATGCATTTCGCCAGTGGGCGTATAAACTCCCCCGAGATCGGACAAGTCCTTGTCAACCCAGGGTTATTTGCCCATGGGATAAAAGCGTGTTTCACACCGTAAACAACCTAAAAGCGTAATGCCGAGGAAGCGTAAAACGGGTGTGAGTAACCGCGTGAAGGCGCCCGCCAAAAAGGGCCGGACTCCGCGTGCTCGCAACCTGAGCAAAACAAAACAGCCCGCGTCCGCGCCGCGCAAAAAGCGCCCAGGCACCAAGGTCCGCGCCGCGGCCCGCGTGCGGAAGGCAAAAGCAGCCGCGTCGGTCAAACACGCGGCGCTCGCGCCATCGCCTGTGCCGGCGCCCCTTCCGGCCTCGGACCTTTCGCGCATCTCCACAATGACCACGCAAATCCTCGATGCCGCCTCCAACGGCATCATTGCAGTGGACGCCGGCGGCAAGGTCGCGTTCGCCAATGCGGCGGCGGGGGATCTGCTGAACCGCGACGCCGCAGCAATGGCCGGCGTGAATGTCGAACGGTTTTTTGTCTTTGGCGGCGGGCACGTAAACGCCGGTCAACCTCTGCCATTGCTCGCGCAGATCCGCGGCGGGCCCTATTATCTTGAACGCGAGGCGCATCTGGCGCGCAGCGACGGCGAAAGCTTCGAGGCGGTTTATGCTGTCGCGCCGTTTCGCACAGGCCGTGAAATCGTCGGATATGTCATTACATTCCGTGACGTCACCGAACGGCGCCGCGCGGAAGCTGAACTGCGTCTTGCCGGCGCGGTCTTCGAACACAGCCCCGATGGCTTGATCGTCGCGGACGCGAGCGGACGGGTCACAAAAAGCAATCCAGCCTATCGCCGTGTCACCAATCTCGAGGAGTCCGAGATCGTCGGCCAGCCGCTGGGTGCTGTCCTCAACCACGGTGCCCAGGGCGCGGACGGACCGCTGCCGATCGAGGAAAGTGGCGAGGACGCGCAGTGGGAACAGTGGTGCAAGAGTAAGAATGGCCGACGCTATGCCGCGCGTATTTCGCTGTCCGCGATACGTGATGCGAGTGGTGTGATCCAGCAATACGTCGCCATCGTCTCGGATGTGACACAGCGCAAGTTGGACGAAGAAAAGATTATCTATCAGGCCAACTACGATCAGCTCACCGGCCTTCCGAATCGCACGCTGTTCATGGACCGTCTCACGCGGCGCGTGCTGGAAGGCAAGCGCGCGAAAACGAGTGTTGGGTTGATGTTCATCGACCTCGACGGCTTTAAGGCGATCAACGACACCATGGGGCATGACGCCGGCGATTTGTTGCTGAAGGCGACAGCGCGCCGCCTTGAGAAAAGCGTCCGCGAAGCCGATACCGTGGCGCGCCTTGGCGGCGACGAGTTCACCGTGATTATGCCGCTTATCGACAATTTCGAAGCAGCGGCCATCGTCGCCCAGCGTATTATCAAATCGCTCACGGAACCGTTCGATCTGGGGGGACGGGAAGGACGCATTTCTGCCTCCATCGGTATTTCGCTATTGCCGGCCCAGGCAACGACCGCGAGTCAGCTTCTGCATAACGCGGACGTCGCGATGTACTTCGCCAAACGGCAGGGCAAAGCGAACTACCAGCTTTACCGGCCCGATCTCGAAGGCACCGTTCAAGTCCAGGAACGCGTACTTTAGGACGCTTTTCGGCGTGTTTCGTCCCGTTCCGGGCCGGTGGAATTCGCCCTTGCAAACTATCCTTTGGTCCGTCACAAGCGTGCGACATGCCCGGTGGGGCGCTTTCGTATAACCAATTGAAAAGAATAGAGTTTCGATGAAGGACGCTCCGATCGCCGCCGCTGCCGTAAGCCACGATTCGATGGCCAATGCGATTAGGTTCCTTTCGGCCGACGCCGTGCAGAAGGCGAATTCGGGTCACCCTGGTATGCCCATGGGCATGGCTGACGTCGCAACGGTCCTTTTCACCCGTTTCCTGAAGTATGACGCCGCGCAGCCGAAGTGGGCCGACCGCGACCGCTTCATCCTGTCGGCCGGTCATGGCTCGATGCTGCTCTACAGCCTCATGTACCTCACCGGCTACCAGGACATGACCATCGAGCAGATCAAGAATTTCCGCCAGATGGGCGCCATTACCGCCGGCCATCCCGAACACGGGCACGTTTCGGCCGCGGAAACGACCACGGGCCCGCTCGGGCAAGGTATCGCGAACGCCGTGGGCATGGCCCTGGCCGAGCGTTTGCTCGCCGCCCGTTTTGGCAAGGATGTCGTAGACCACTTCACCTACGTCATCGCCGGCGACGGCTGTTTGATGGAAGGCATCAGCCATGAAGCGATTTCCCTGGCTGGCCATTTGAAGCTCAACAAGCTCATCGTGCTGTTCGACGACAATTCCATCAGCATCGACGGTCCGACAAGTCTTACCGTCTCCGACGATCAGCGTAAGCGCTTCGAGGCGTCGGGCTGGAATACTTGGTCGGTGAACGGTCACGATCCCGAGGCCATCGCTGCGGCTATCAAGGCGGCGCAGGCGAGCGACAAGCCCGCGATGATCGCCTGCAAGACCACGATCGGCTATGGCGCGCCGACCCTCGCCGGCACAGCGAAGACCCATGGCTCGCCGCTTGGCGACGTTGAAATCAAAGGGACCCGCGAGAAGCTTTCGTGGGCTCACGAACCGTTCGTCGTTCCCGCCGACACTCTCGCCGCTTGGCGTGCCGCGGGCGCCAAGGGGGCCGCCGCCGCCGCTGAGTGGTCGAAGCGGCTTGGTTCGCTTGACGCCGCGCAGCGCGAGGAATTCGATCGCCTGATGTCGGGCAAGCTGCCCGAAGGTTGGATGCAGGTGGTCA
This sequence comes from Rhodospirillaceae bacterium, assembly GCA_041906145.1. GTDB lineage: Bacteria > Pseudomonadota > Alphaproteobacteria > Rhodospirillales > Rhodospirillaceae > SHVO01. The sequence continues at coordinate 137,635 of JAYRJU010000003.1, forward strand.
ACGACCTGAAGAAGAAGACTTCGGCCGAGAAGCCGAAGGTCGCGACGCGCCAGTCCTCGCAGACCGTGCTCGACGCCATCACCAAGGTCATTCCCGAAATGATCGGCGGCTCAGCCGATCTCACGGGTTCCAATAATACCAAGGCGGCCGGAATGGGCCCCATCTCGGCGTCGGATTTCACCGGCCGCTATGTGTACTACGGCGTTCGTGAGCACGGCATGGCCGCGGCCATGAACGGTCTCGCGCTGCACGGTGGCATCATTCCGTTCGGCGGCACGTTCCTTGTGTTCACCGACTACTGCCGCCCGTCCATCCGCCTTTCGGCGCTGATGAGCCAGCGTGTCGTTTACGTGATGACGCATGATTCCATCGGTCTCGGCGAAGACGGCCCGACACATCAGCCGGTCGAACATCTCGCCAGCCTTCGCATCATCCCAAATCTCCTTACCATGCGCCCGTGCGACACCGTTGAGACGGCCGAATGCTGGGCCATCGCTGTCGCGGCAGAAAAGCCGTCGGTGCTCGCGCTGACGCGTCAGGGCCTGCCGACGCTGCGTACGGTCCATACCGACGAAAATCTCTCCGCCAAGGGCGCTTATGTTCTCGCCGAAGCCGAGGGCAAGCGTCAGGTCACGATCATCGCGACCGGCTCGGAAGTCAGTCTCGCCATGGAAGCGCGCGAGAAGTTGAAGGCGGACGGCATCGCGGCCGCCGTCGTCTCCATGCCGTCATGGGAGTTGTTCGATGCGCAACCGGCAGCCTATCGCGCCGGCGTGTTGGGCGAGGGGACTGTGAAGGTGGCGATCGAAGCGGCCAGCACATTTGGCTGGGAACGCTATGTCGGTCCGGAAGGCGCGGTCGTCGGCATGACCACGTTTGGGGCGTCCGCGCCGGCGCCGGAACTCTACAAGCACTTTGGTATTACGGCGGACGCCGTCGTCGCCGCGGCCAAGAAGCGGGTTTAGCAGCACATGTCGGTCAAGATCGCGCCCAGCATCCTCTCCGCGGACTTCGCACGCCTTGGCGAGGAAGTGCGCGCGATCGACGAAGCGGGCGCCGATTACATCCACGTCGACGTGATGGACGGCCACTTCGTGCCTAACCTCACTATTGGGCCCGTGGTGGTCAAATCGTTGCGCCCGCACACCAAGAAAGTGCTCGACGTGCATCTTATGATCCAGCCCGTCGATCCTTACATCGCGGCGTTTGCCGAAGCCGGCTCGGATATCATCACTGTGCACGCCGAAGCCGGCGCGCACCTCGACCGCTCGCTTCAACTCATTCGTTCGCTCGGCAAGAAAGCGGGGGTTTCCCTCAACCCGTCGACCCCCGAAAACGTGATCGAATACGTGCTCGACCGGCTCGACCTCATCCTGGTTATGAGCGTCAATCCGGGCTTTGGGGGGCAGTCTTTCATTTCGAGCCAGCTCGAGAAGCTCCGCCGCATCAAGACCATGATCGGCCGGCGTCCGATCGAGCTGGAAGTGGACGGGGGAATCACTCCGGCGACGGCAAAAGACGTGCGGGACGCTGGGGCGACGGTCTTGGTGGCTGGAACGGCGGTCTTCGGTACCACGGACTATCGGGGCAACATCGCCGCCCTCCGCGGATAAAGGCTAAAAAGCGCTGTAAAATCAGCGCTTTATTTTTGCCCGGAAAAGACTGTCCCGGGACGGCCTTGCTGTAATAAATCTTTCACAAATCTGTCAAAAAAGGTGTGGCCTTCATCGCTATGGATGGCGTGTTTTTGCAACCGCTCTCTTCCCGTGGAGACCTCCATGCTCAAGAAATTCGGCGCCGTTTGTGTGCTCGCAGGCAGCCTTGCCGCCACCACCGTCTGGGCTGTCGAAGTCGACCCCTCGCTCAAGGATTATAAGAAGGCAGCGGGCGTCGAAGGCAGCCTCAAGTCCATCGGCTCGGACACGCTCAACAACGTCATGACGCTGTGGGCTGAAGGCTTCGCCAAAGAATATCCGAATGTGAAGGTTGAAATTGAAGGCAAGGGTTCGGGCACCGCGCCGCCGGCTCTCATCGCCGGCACCGCTCAGTTCGGTCCGATGTCGCGTCCGATGAAGGGCGCCGAAATGGACGACTTCGAAAAGAAGTACGGCTACAAGCCAACTGGCATGCGCGTTGCCGTCGACGCTCTCGCTGTGTTCGTCCACAAGGACAATCCCATCAAGTGTCTCAGTCTCGCGCAGGTTGACGCGATCTTCTCCAAGAGCCGCAAGCACGGTGGCAAACAGGATCTCAAGACCTGGGGCCAACTCGGTATGACCGGCGAGTGGGCGACCCGCCCGATCTCGATGTACGGCCGCAACTCGGCGTCCGGCACCTACGGCTACTTCAAGGAAGTCGTGCTCGCTGAAGGCGACTATAAGGACAGCGTGAAGGAGCAGCCGGGCTCCTCCGCCGTGGTTCAGGCGATCGCCTCCGACAAGTACGCGGTTGGTTATTCGGGCGTCGGCTACAAGACCGCCGATGTGCGCTCGGTGCCGATCTCGGCCACTGACGGCGGTACGTGCTTCGACTCGACGGCGGAAAACGCTTACGCCGGCGAATACCCGATCACCCGCTTCCTCTACGTCTATCTGAACAAGAAGCCGGGTACGAAGTTGGAACCGCTCCGCGCCGAATTCGCGAAGTTCGTCCTCTCGAAACAGGGCCAGACGGGCGTGGTGAAGGACGGTTACTTTCCGATCCCGTCCACCGTGGTCGGCGAAGATTTGAAGGCGCTCGAGCTGAGCTACTAAGAGACACGCGTTGTTTGTTAAGCGCGATGCCGGTGAAATCGCCGGCATCGTCGTTTTCTAAGTTGAGGGGTGTGCGTGGCGGACGTTGAAATCAAGGGCGAAGCTCAAGGGAGCATGCCGCGTCAGCGCCGTTCCATGAAGACCGCGCGCTCGGTGATCATTATCGATAAGGCCGCCGACTGGATTATCCGCATCGGCGGCATTGGCGTGATTGTCGCCGTGTTCGGGATCATGGTGTTCCTTGCACAGGTCGTCGTGCCGCTGTTTACAGGCGCGTCCGTTGAAGGATCCAGCTCCGCCAAGATCACCCCGGGCCCACGCGCGCTCATGGAAGTCATCGACGAATACAAGGTCGTCTCCACCTCGGTCGATGCGACCGGTAAGGTGCATGCTTTCCATATCGCGACCGGCGCCGAACTCGATGCTCCCGCTTTCGATCTCGGGGGCAAAGAAGTCAGCGCATTTAATCGCACTTTGAACGGCCGTGATCTGGCCTTTGGTTTCGCTGACGGCACGTTGCGCCTAGGCACGCTGAAGGTGGGGGGCGCTGTCGTCGACAATGCTCAAGTTCCGCAAAACCTGAAGCGGCTGAACGACTCGGATTTTACGGACGGGCGAGCGATCTACACCGCAATCAGTCCTGAACAGACGCGCGTCGTCTCGATAGCTGTGGAACTCGGCGAAGAGACGCAGGTTGCGCCGGCCGGAACCGCGATTGCCGCGATCGATTACCGTCTCGGCGGCACCGTCGAACGCCCGACGCGTTCTTTCATTACTGTCGATGCTGCCGGCATTGGCCGCCTGTCGCGTACGGAATCGCGCACCAACATGTTGACCGGAGCGACGACGACGACCTTAACGTCCTCAGAGCTGCCTGGCCTGCCGGCTAATGTGCATGTTCATGCCTTGCTGATGACCAATAATGCGGACCAGGTCTATGTCGTTGAGGAGACGGGCAATATCTATCGCTACGATACGCGCTCCTTCGCCAAACCGGATCTCGCGGAAACGGTAGATCTCCTGCCCGGCGATGCAACAGTCGGCGCCATCGGCTTCCTGATCGGCGAGCAATCGCTCGTCATCGGCGGTACCGACGGCTCGGTGAACGTGTATTTTCGCCTGCAACGTCCCGACGCCAAGACCAGTGACGGCTACCAACTCGTGCGGGCCCACACGCTCGAGCCGCACACGAAGCCTGTTGTGGCCATGGACGCCAGCCAGCGCGGCAAGCTGTTCGTCACCGCCGATGCCGGCGGGGAAGTGTGGGTTCGTCATTCCACGAGCGAACAAGTTGTCCTTAAGCTTGCGGCGAAAGACGCGAAGATCGACACCGTCGCTTTGGCCCCGCGCGAGAACGGTATCGTGGCGATCACTAGCGACGGGCAAGCGCATGCCTGGAATGTGGCTGTGCCTCATCCCGAAACGACGCTTCAGACTATTTTCGGTAAGGTTTGGTACGAAGGCTACCCCGAACCGGATTTGACCTGGCAGTCGTCTTCAGGCACCGATGCCTTCGAACCTAAGTTATCTCTCGTGCCGCTCATCTTCGGCACGCTGAAGGCAACAATTTACTCGCTCCTCTTCGCGATCCCGATCGCACTCGGCGCGGCCATCTACACTTCCGAGTTCGTCCACCACCGCGTGCGCGCCGTGGTTAAGCCGACGATGGAGTTGATGGCGTCTTTGCCGTCGGTGGTGTTGGGTTTCATCGCGGCGCTGATCCTAGCGCCGCTGGTCGAGACGTGGATCGCGGCCATCTTCTGCGCCTTCATTGTCGTGCCCGCCGGTCTTTTCGCGGGCGCATATCTTTGGCAATTACTGCCGTCGAACATCGCGCTCCGCTATGGCGGGTTGCCCAAATTTATCCTGATTTTTACGGCTCTCCTGGCTACGGGCTTGGTCGCGTTTGCGCTTGGCCCGTGGTTTGAACGCATCTTCTTCGCGGGCGACCTCAAGGCCTGGAGCACTGGCGGTCACGGCGAAAGCACACCTTTCACCGCCATGCTGGTTTTCCCATTTGCATTCCTCGCGCTGTTTATGAGCACCCAAGGCTTAGTCGGCGAGCGCTTTGGTCACATCCTTCGTGGTGAAGACCGTACACTGGCCGGCTTGACCGATCTTGGTCGCTGGGTCGTGACGCTCATCGCGGCGGGTGTGCTCAGCTATCTTGCCGCCCTCGCGCTCGTCCTCATCGGCATGGATCCGCGCGGCGGCATCGTCGACACCTACGTTCAGCGCAACACGCTGGTTGTCGGCTTCGCCATGGGTTTTGCGGTTATTCCGATCATCTATACGATTTCGGAAGACGCCCTCAACGCGGTGCCCGAGCATCTGCGGGCGGCGAGCCTCGGCTGCGGCGCCACCGACTGGCAGACGGCGATCTTCGTGATCCTTCCGACCGCGATGAGCGGGGTATTCTCCGCGATCATGGTTGGCATGGGGCGCGCCGTCGGCGAAACCATGATCGTGGTCATGGCGGCCGGTAATACGCCGCTGCTTGAGTGGAACATCTTCAGTGGGCTGCGCGCGTTGTCGGCCAATATTGCCGTTGAATTGCCGGAAGCTGTGCGTGATTCCACGCTTTACCGCATGCTCTTCTTGGCGGCTCTGACTCTCTTCGTGATGACTTTTGCCGTGAACACGTTCGCCGAGTTGATCCGGCAGCGGTTCCGCAAGCGGGCGGCGCAACTGTGAGTGTTGAGGATGCGAGCATGGGCGTGATCACCGAGACCACGCAGAAAAATGAAGCTTCGGTTGCCGCGCGCGCGGCGATCCGTCGTACCGACATGCGCGCACGAGGCGAACCCGCCTTATGGGTGTTAGGCGGCGCGCTGGCGTTGGGGATCGCGATGATTGCCGGGTTTCTCACGCTGGTCGCGTGGAACGGCGTCATGACCTTTATTCCCAAGCCGATCGACGTCGTAACCGAGGCGGACGGCACGGTGACCGCCGGCGAGCCATTCCGTGAAGAGTTATTCCGGCCTACGACGGAAGCGCTGGCGGCCTTGACGCCGGAGTGGCAACAGCGGATCGCGGACGCGGATGGGTATGCATCGCGCACCCTCTACCGGACCGGCAATTTCGATATCTACGGCGAAGACTTTCGTTGGATTCCCGATTTCAATGTCACGAAGCGCGAGCGCCCCGCGAACTTCCTGTTCGTCGAGCGCTTGGAGTGGGGTCCTTTCGTCGGATCGATCAAATCGGTCACCATCGACGGCGCCGAGCGCCAGATCGCTTCACTCGACGATCCCGCGTTCGTGGCAGCCCACCGCGCCGCGCGTGCGAGGTGGGCGCAGGCCAACAAGGTCGAGAAAGACGATATCGGCGCGATCAACCATGAAATGGAAGCGGCTCGTCTCGATCTGCGCGGCGTCGAACTCGATAGCGGCCGCGACAGCGCCGATTATCGCCGGGCCCAGGAGCGTCTTGAAGCCGATGCCGCCATCCAGCGCGCGAATTACGACAAACTCGCTGCGCAGGTTCAAGAGTTGCGGCGCGCGAACGCGGCTAACACCGTTACCTTCGTCGCAATCGGCGGCGAAGAGAAGACCGAGGAAATGGCGCACCTGGTGCGGGTATACCCGGCCAACGATCTTTCGTTCGGCGGTAAGCTTGCGGTCTATTTCTCGCGCTGGGGCGAGTTCCTTGGCGATGAGCCGCGCGAAGCCAATACCGAGGGCGGCGTGTTGCCCGCGATCTTTGGTACTGCGGCGATGACGCTTCTCATGGTGATCGCTGTCGCGCCTTTCGGCGTTATTACCGCGCTGTACTTGCGCGAGTACGCCAAGCAAGGACGGCTCGTTTCAATCGTGCGCATTTCGGTCAACAACTTGGCCGGTGTGCCGTCCATCGTCTACGGCGTGTTTGGCCTCGGGTTTTTCGCCTACGCGCTGGGAGGGTCGATCGACGCGTTGTTCTATCCGGAACGCTTGCCGAGTCCGACGTTCGGCACCGGCGGGCTCCTATGGTCGGCACTCACGCTCGCGCTTCTCACCGTCCCGGTCGTAATCGTTGCGACGGAGGAAGCGCTGGCCGCTGTGCCGCGGTCCATGCGAGAGGGCTCGCTCGCCTGCGGCGCGTCCAAGTGGCAGACCATCCGCAATATCGTCCTTCCGCGCGCGATGCCGGGGATTATGACCGGAATAATTCTCGCGATGGCGCGCGGAGCCGGCGAAGTGGCGCCGTTGATGCTGGTGGGAGTGGTGAAGCTCGCGCCGGAGTTGCCCGTGGACGGCCTGTTCCCCTTCATTCACCTTGAACGCAGCTTCATGCACCTCGGTTTCCACATCTATGACGTGGGCTTCCAATCCCGCAACGCGGAAGCCGGAAAGCCCATGGTGTTCGTGACCACGATGCTGCTGATCAGCCTGATCTTCGTCATGAACGTAGTGGCCATCGTCATCCGCAATCGCTTGAGGCGGAAATTCGTGGGCAGTCAATTTTAAGCGAGTGAGCGGACGTCTTATGAACATGGATATCGCTACATCGGCCCGGGAAGACACCGTGTACCACGTCAAACGTGGGGGCGCGGGAGAGGTGCTCGATATCGAGAATCTGAGCCTCTGGTATGGCCAGGCCCAAGCCCTGCACAATGTTACCATGCCGATGGAGAAGGGCCTGGTGACCGCCTTGATCGGCCCTTCCGGCTGCGGAAAGTCCACACTGCTGCGCTGTATCAATCGCATGAACGATCTGGTGGACGGGCTGTCCATCACCGGCTCGATCAAACTGCACGGCGAAAACATCTACGCCCGCGACGCGGATGTGATCGCCTTGCGCAAGCGTATGGGCATGGTGTTCCAGAAACCCAACCCGTTCCCGATGTCGATCTTCCAGAACGTGGTTTATCCGCTGAAAGTCGACGGGGTGCGTGACAAGGCCGTTCTTGAAGAAACTTGCGAGCGAGCCCTACGCAGCGCCGCGTTGTGGAACGAAGTGAAAGATCGCCTCGATCAAAGCGCTTTGGGGCTTTCGGGTGGTCAGCAGCAGCGTCTGTGCATCGCGCGCGCGGTCGCCGCGGATCCGGAAGTGCTTCTGATGGACGAGCCGTGCTCGGCGCTCGACCCGATCGCCACCGCTAAGATCGAGGATCTCATCAGTGAACTTACCGGGCACTACACCATCATCATCGTTACTCACAACATGCAGCAGGCGGCGCGCGTCTCCGACAATACCGCCTTTATGTACCTCGGGCGTCTCATTGAGTACGGCGATACGGAAGTAGTGTTCCAAACTCCCAAATCAGGAAAGACACAAGACTATGTCACAGGTCGTTTCGGCTGAACGAAGTATAGAATCAGGTCTTCGGGGAAAACTTATGAAACCGACGGTAATGATTGTTGAAGACGAAGCCTCGCTCGTGACGATGCTTCGCTACAATCTCGAGAAGGAAGGCTACAACGTAACGGAAGCCAGCGATGGCGAAGAAGCTGTCACGGTCGCCGGCGAGACGCCGCCGGATGCCGTCATCCTCGACTGGATGCTCCCGCGTATGTCCGGTATCGAGGTTTGCCGCCAGCTTCGCCGCAAGTCCGAGACCCGCCACGTGCCGATCATCATGCTGACCGCGCGCACGGAAGAGACGGATAAGGTCCGCGGCCTCAATGTCGGCGCCGACGATTACCTCACCAAGCCGTTCTCCATGCCTGAGCTCATCGCTCGCGTCCGCGCGCTCCTGCGCCGGGCCAAACCCTCGCAGAGCAAGGGCCAGCTGACTTTCGGCGATATCGTGCTCGACCTTGACGCCCACCGCGTCACCCGCGGCGGCAAGTCCATTCACCTCGGCCCGACCGAGTTCCGCCTCCTTCAGTATCTCATGGAGCGCCCGGGCACGGTGTTCTCGCGCGAAGAGCTGCTGAACGGCGTTTGGGGTCCGGACATCTACGTCGAACCGCGCACCGTCGATGTGCATATCCGCCGCCTGCGGAAAGCCTTGAATGCCGGTGACGGCGCGGATGTCATCCGCACGGTACGCGCGGCCGGGTATTCGCTCGACGACGCGGTCGTCTAAGCGGCGCTTCCGTGTTCGCGGCGGTTGAAAGCGGCCGCGCGCGCGTCTATGTCTTGTTCCTATGGCTTTCGGCCCGGAATAAATCGATTCCGCGGAGGGGGTCAGCCAAGGGGAACAGACCAAATGGCCCACGATGCGACGGCGTTTATCACGACCGTTGCCCTTGCCTTCGTGATGGCCTTTACCCTGGGTTTTCTCGCCCAGCGGCTTCGGCTTTCCCCCATCGTCGGCTATTTGCTGGCTGGCATTGTCGTCGGGCCTTACACGCCCGGGTTCCTCATCGACGCCGAGCTCGCCAATCAGTTCGCCGAGATCGGCATTATTCTCCTCATGTTCGGCGTTGGTCTGCACTTCTCGGTAAAAGACCTTCACGCAGTCCGCGGGATTGCGCTCTTGGGAGCTGTCGTCAAAACGGTCATCGCAACGATGCTCGGCTTTGGCGCCGCGCGGTTCCTATGGGAATGGCCGGCCGGGGCAAGTCTGCTGTTCGGTGTCGCGCTCTCCGTTGCCAGCACCGTTGTGCTGACGCGTGAGCTGGAAGCACGCCACAAACTCGATAGCCATGAAGGGCGCATAACGGTCGGCTGGCTGATCGTCGAAGACCTGATCATGGTGTTGGCTCTGGTCCTTCTCCCGGCGACGCGGGGTCTGTTGCGGTCCGGAGATCTCCCGGAGGCCGAGCAACTGGCGCCGCTTGCTCAGATGCTCGCGCTGGCCATAGGTAAGATTGTGGTTTTCGGTGCGGTCGTCATTGTGGTGGGCCGGCGGGTAGCGCCCTGGATTTTGGCTCAGGTGGCGCGTACCGGTTCGCGAGAGTTGTTCACGCTATCGGTGCTCGCGATTGCCTTTGGAATTGCCTACGGGTCCTCGGAGCTTTTCGGCGTTTCGTTTGCCTTGGGCGCGTTTTTCGCCGGCATGGTCCTGAACGAGTCCGATCTCAGCTACCAGGCCGCGGCGGATTCACTGCCCTTTCAGGATGCCTTCGCGGTTTTGTTCTTCGTCTCTGTCGGCATGCTCGTCGACCCGGCGGTTGTGCTCGCCCATCCCTTTTGGCTCACGGGCGCGGTCCTGATCGCGATCGTCGGCAAGTTCCTGATCACGTTCGCGATCGTTCTCGCCTTCCGTTATCCCGTTGGAACGGCGCTGATGGTTTCGGCCGGGCTTGCGCAAATCGGAGAGTTCTCCTTTATCTTGGCCTCGCTGGGCGTGGAGCTCAAGATTATGACACGTGAGGTGCAGAGCCTTATTCTGGCGACGGCGCTTGTGTCGATTTCCCTTAACCCGTTTTTGTTCAAGATGATTGGGCCGTTGGAACGCGGGCTTGGACGCGTGCGGTGGTTGACCGACGCGCTGAACCGCTACACGGCGCTCCCCGCTATTCCGAAGAACGATGTACCCGAAGATCATACCATTATTGTCGGTTACGGCCGGGTTGGCAGCGTCATCGGCGCGGAGCTCGCGCGCCAGGAGCGGCCCTATATCGTCATCGAATATGACCGGGTCGCTGCGGACAAATTGCGCCAGAAGGGACTGAACGTCGTGTACGGTAACGCGGCGGCTGCTGCCGTGCTTGAGGCCGCCCATATTGCGACCGCCAGTCTTTTGGTCATCACGGCGCCTGACGGATTCGCCGCCGGACATATCCTCACTCAGGCGCGTAAAATCCGGCCCGACATCAAGGTCATCGCGCGTAGCCATAGTACAGAGCAGCTTGCGTTCCTTAAGCGTCAGGGAGCCGATCTCGCCGTTATGGGCGAACACGAGCTCGCGGTCGTAATGGCGGAATATTCTTTGCGGGAGCTCGGGGTCGCCGAGCATGTCATCGACGCTGTTCTTAACGACCTGCGGCGCGGCGAAACGTTCAGCCCGGTGACCCGCGTCTAATCTTCTCTATTCGCTGTCGTATTGCAGAAGTGCAGCGAAGGGAACACCCAGCGTTTCTCGCGCCTTCAAGAACGACAGTTCGATCACGCAAGACGCGCCTACCACCTCGGCGCCGGACTCGCGCAGAAGCTTCGCGGCCGCCTTAATGGTGCCGCCAGTGGCAAGCAGATCATCGAGAACGACCACGCGCTCGCCGTGGGTGACGGCATCGTCCTGGATTTCGATCGTGTCGGTGCCGTACTCGAGCCCATACGTGTGGGATTTCACCTTACCCGGGAGCTTGCCTGACTTGCGGATCATGATCGTGCCGCAGTTCAGCGCGATCGCCGAAGGCGCTGCCACCAAGAAGCCGCGTGCGTCGATCGCCGCGAGGACGTCGGGTCTCCACGGAGCGATCATCTCGGCCATGCGGTCGATGGTCGTGCGCCACGCTTGCGGGTGACGGATCAGGGTCGAGATGTCGAAAAAGTTGATGCCCGGTTTGGGGAAATCGGGGATCTGGCGTACGTGCTGTTTGAGATCCATCGGAGGCAAAAAAAACAAGTGTTAGGACGTTTGCGCCTTTTCTGTATCTGGGGCCGCTTCCGGATGCAATTCGTTCTCCCATCGCGCAACGGCGGTCGTTGCAATTGCATTGCCGACCACGTTGGTCGCGCTGCGGCCCATGTCGAGGAATTGATCGACGCCGAGGATTAGAAGAAGGCCTGCCTCGGGGAGGTTGAAGGTCGTAAGCGTCGCGGCGATGACCACCAATGACGCGCGCGGAACGCCCGCCATGCCTTTACTGGTGATCATGAGGAGCAGCAACATGGTGATCTGGTGCGCCCAGGTCACTTCGATGTTGTAGGCCTGCGCGATGAACATGACGGCGAAGGTGCAATACATCATCGAGCCGTCGAGGTTGAACGAGTAGCCGACCGGAAGAACGAAAGAAGCGACACGTTTTGACACGCCGAAACGTTCCAGCTGCTCGAGGGTCTTCGGATAGGCGGCTTCCGACGATGCGGTCGAGAAAGCCAGAAGAATGGGGGCTTTGAGGCCGTTGACGAGCTTTCCGATACTGCTGCCCACAATCAAATAACCCGCGCCGATCAGGAGGGCCCACAGCAGAATGAGCGATAGATAGAAACCTCCCATGAAGCGCCCGTAGGCGGTCAAGATGTCGAGCCCTTGCGTCGTGACCACCGACGATAACGCCGCGAAGATCGCGAGCGGGGCTGCCTTCATCACATAACTGGTGATTTGCAGCATGATGTTGGCCGCGCTGTTGGCGAGATCGGCGATAACCTTGCCGTGGTGACCCTGGTTCATGGCCGCGACCCCGACGAAGGCCGAGAAAACGACAATCTGCAGGATCTCGTTATTCACCATGGATTCAAAGAATGACCGCGGCACGAGGTGGGTGATGAACTCGCGAAGGTTCAGCGAAGCGCCTTGAACGGCGCTGGGGGTGGTCGCGTCCGGCAGGGGGAGTCCCAGGTTTTCCCCCGGCGCCAGAAGGTTGACCATGATCAGCCCGAGGAACAGCGAAACCAGCGACGCGCCAATAAACCACGCTAGCGTGCGCGCCCCGATCCGTCCCAACGACGAGGCGTCGCCCATATGCGCGATGCCAACGACCAGTGTCGAGAAGACGAGGGGGCCGATGATCATCCGGATGAGGCGGATGAAGACGTCCGTGATGATGGAAAAGTAACTGGCGACCTGCTTAGCGCTCGCAGGGTCCAACTGGTTGTGGCAGATGGCCCCCACAACGATTCCAACCACCATCGCAATGACGATGGGGTTCGCGAGCCGGCGCAGCATCTCATATCCCCCTTGAGGCCGCTAAATATCTCTAAACCATGGCATTTGTCGCCGGGCGGCGCATCCCTTTTAGGGTGACGGAACCGCGGGCGGTAAAACCTATCCTCAAAATGCAACCAGTGGCTTAGCATGGCCGTACACTGTATCCGGAAGCGACCCGGCTGGTCGGATGCTTGTGAGATGACGCCTTTTGGTTGTATAAGCGATACGGCACTGGCACTTATACCGGTCAGGGCCTCGTTTCATCCCGTAAGCCTAGAAAATCGTCGGCAACGGGCCTCGCCGCACAACTTCAGGACGATCAGGGCGTTTATGCTGCAAAACCGTAAGTCTTGTCGGGCTGTTTATGTTGGCATCAACCGGCGGGGGAAAAGCATGATCGCCGTTGGGGCTGGGCAATGACCGGACTGACCATGGAAGACGTCAATCAGCTGAAGAAAGACCCGTCCCCGGCGGTACGCGCCGGCACGGCGGTTAAACTCGCTCAGCAGTTCAACGCTACTTCTTTCGCTCCGGCTGAGCTGGCGCTCGCCGAGCAAATTTTCCGCCTCATGGTGCGCGACGCCGAAGTCCGCGTGCGCGAGGCGTTGTCCGCCAACCTGCGCGCTAATCCGCGCTTACCGCACGACGTAGCGGTTTCGCTTGCCCGCGACGTTGATTCTGTGGCGCTACCGATCCTCAGTGCATCGGAAGTCCTCACGGCGGACGATCTTTTGCAGATCATCACCAGCCAGGGCTCGCCCTCGCGCCTCGACGCCATCGCGGGCCGCCGCGAGGTCGACGCGCGCGTGTCCGACGCGATTGTCCAAAATGGTTCTGAAACGGTGGTTGCGAAATTGCTCGCCAATCCGGGCGCCGCGATCGCCGAGCCGACCTTGCATACGGTGGTCGATAAATTCGGCCATAGCGAAGCCATACAGGAGCCGCTTGTCCATCGCGATGCGTTGCCGATCACCATAGCGGAACGGCTGGTCACTCGTGTCGCCGAACACTTGCGTACGCACCTTCTTTCCCACCACAAGATTTCGGCGGATATCGCGCTCGATCTCGTGCTTCAGACCCGCGAGCGTGCGACCGTCGGTCTAGCCATGGGGGTTTCGGAAGAGAGCCTGAAGGCGCTCGTCGCGCAACTCCAAGCGAACAATCGCCTTACGGGCTCGATCGTCTTGCGCGCGATCTGCATGGGCAACTTGCGATTCTTCGAACACGCGCTTGCCGCCCTCGCAGGCCTTCCCATCGACAACACACGCGCGCTCATCCACGATCCCGGCGGCCGCGGTCTCCAGACAATCTGGGTCAAGACGCGCCTTCCCGAGGGCGGCTATCCCGCCGTTCAGGCGGCCCTGTCGGTCATTGCCCAGACCGAACTCGACGGCCGCGATCTCGATCCTGAGCGTTATTCGCGCCGGATTATCGAGCGCGTGCTGACGCAATACGAAAGCATCGGCGTTGAGTTCGATAACGACGATTTGGAATACCTGCTTGCGAAAGTGACGCAGGTTCCCGCGGCGTCGCTCGCGGTCCACTAAACCTACCAGACCCCGGTATTCGGCATCGACGCCCAGGGCTCCTGCGGCGGCTGTGCGTTACCCTTTTGCAGCAGCTCGATCGAGATATTGTCCGGCGAGCGAACAAACGCCATGCGCCCGTCACGCGGCGGGCGGTTGATGACAACACCCTTGTCCATCAGACGCTGGCATACGGTGTAGATATCGTCGACCTCGTAGGCGACATGCCCGAAGTTCCGCCCACCGGTGTAGGTCTCCGGATCCCAGTTGTAGGTAAGTTCGATCTGCGCGGACTCGTCGCCCGGCGCAGCCAAGAAGACGAGTGTAAAGCGGCCTTTCTCGCTCTCGGTGCGGCGGAGTTCTGTGAGACCTAATTTTGCGACGTAAAAATCCAAAGACACGTCGAGATCGGTGACGCGAACCATGGTGTGCAGGTATTTCATTCGAAAAGCTCCCAGGCCGTGTATAAACCCACGCGTTCATATCTCAGGCCGAGGTAACGCCTCAAGCGCCCGAACATTTTGGGTATCCGCAAAAACCATAAGCCCATGGTACTCATGGTGTCGGCAGCGGGTTTTGCGCAAGAAAACTGACCTGCGACAAGGTCTTTTTGGCTTCGGCGTTTAACATGCCGCCGGCTGGGTACAAGGATACCAGAGTGCGTCATTTTCTAAAGCGGTGTACCTGCGCGTTCGCGCGGGACGAGGGCGTTGCCGGTATTGTCATCGCGATCATCGTCTCCATCGTCGCGTTTTCCGCGCTCTCGGTGTTTATGGCGAAGTTTGCCGGTCCTACACGCGAAGTCCCGCGCGCGCAGAATACTGCCGTGCATGCGAGCGTGGTGCAGAGTTCGATCCTCGTCTACCTCAACGTCAACAACACCTTGCCGTGTCCGGATACCGACGCGACCCCGGACGGCCAGTCGAACAGCTGCAATGCCAGTGGGACGACGTCCGGCACGCTGCCCTGGCGCACGCTGGGGCTGAGCCGCGACGATGCGCTGGACGGCTACGGTACATTCTATAGCTATGTGGTTTCGGCTGAAGCCAAGGATGTTTGCGTATCAGTGGGCAGCGACTTCGATTCGAGCGTTGATCCCACCTACACCGGCGAACTCATCAACTCCGACGAACTTGAGGTGCGGTTAACGACGCAAGCGGCCGGAGAAGGGACCTATGTTCCCTTTGCGGTGTTCAGCCATGGGCCAAACAAGCTTGGCGGCATCTCCGCCTCGGGCACGGCTTATGGCGCGCCGCTTTCCGGTTCGGATGAAGAGGGCAACGCAGACGATACGCCGACCGTTATCTTTTCGGGGCCCTACGACGCTACGAACGGATCGGATTATTTCGACGACGCCGTGTTTATCCCGACCACGTCGAAGTTACAGTCCCAGTGCGAAGGGAATACGCCCTCCGGGCAGGCCAACGCCGATATCTCTGAGCCGTTCACCAACGGAATCGATCCGGACAAGCTGGAATCGTCTCCGAGCGGCGCGCCCACCGAAGCGACGGACTCGGACGGCAACGCTGTCGCGAGTCTTTCCACAACAGCGTCGTATTTCATTTCAGCGGCAAGCTTCCGCCTCGATGCGAGTGAAAAGCCGCTGTACATCGCGACCGATTGGACGCCCGATCCCGATAGCACCAGCGCGACCCCGACGGCGGCGGGTTTTTCGATCATCACACGTGCCGCTGGCGTGCCCACGGGCGATGTCCTGGCGCAAGGCATTACCTTCCGCGTAAGTGGAAACGTTGACGCGGATGGAGAAGCCGCAACCATCGATATCCTCGATAACGGTACCAGCCTCGCGCCGACGGTTGTTGGCGGGGCGACTTTTCAGCTTCGCAGCGCGCGCAAGTACCTCATTGAGGTCTACGATAATGGCAATAGCGTTTGGATGAAGATTGAGCAGGACGACGATCCTGCCAATCGCGCTTATGCCTATGTGGATGCCGGTGACGTCGACAATACCGGCGACCAGCGCGTCTACTTTGTGAACGGCGCCAATCTGGTCAGCTACATCGACAACGTCATTGTCGGAACGCCAATGCTGGCGATGGACACGTTCGGCACGGGCTATGCGCAGGCGGGTACCGGTGTGAACGGCACATCGTCCGGCGCATTCACGATCGAGGGCTGGTTCAAGCCGCGCGCGCTTCCGGGAACCGGCGAGGAGGCGACGCTCATTGCAAAATGGAACGCCAATAGTTTGGCGAACAGCTCTTTCCGTCTGTTCATGACGGAGGGCGGCGCCCTTTCGTTGTCTGTCGGAAGCGGAACGGCGTCCATCGCTACCGAAACCTTGGGTACGTCGCTCACGGCCGGTGAATGGACACACGTTGCCGTGTCATACGACACCGGCGATGTGGTGCTTTATATAAATAGTAAAGCCGTGAATCGTCTCTCCAATGTTCTTTCCTCCGCGGCCATTCGCGCGCCTAACGCACGATTTGCCGTGGGCGCGACGCATAATTCAGCCAGCGGCGGCAGTTATGAGGATATCTACAACGGCGCGGTTTCCGACGTGCGCGTGTGGAATGTCGCCCGGTCTTCGTTCGAAATTCTACAGTGGTACAATCATCGTCTTCCACTTGTGAATTCCGCGACCTCCCTTGCCAATCTTATCGTCAATTGGCGCTTCGATCGTGAATCTGGTGGTTTTACAAGTGCGACGGTTACTAGAACTCCCGATATGTCTGGCGGCACAGATGCCAATGGTACCTTCGGTGGAAATGCTGCGTATGTAGTCACCAAGCTTGTCAATTTCCGGACTGTGTCGACCGACATCTGCGGCCCGGGAGATATTTCTGTGGCGGGCAATCGCGTAGGGCCCTATCGATGCGATTTTCGTGACGCCGAGACCGGAACCATTTCGGCGGAAAATCTCGGAGGCCTCTCCACATTTTACGCCAAAGTATGGGGACCGGGCGGCGGCAGCGACACGGACGGTACGGGTACCACGATCTGGGACGGTGGCGGCGGTGGCTTCGCGGGCGGCCTGTTCCTCAATAATGGCAATGATCTCGATATCACGGCCGGCACCGGCGGTGCCGGCGGCACCACGAGCGGCAACGGTGTCACGTCATTTGCGGACCAAGGCGCGCCGCGCGTTCAGGGGACGAGGGGTACACGTGCCTCAAATACTGCCGACGGCGCTAGTGGTGGCGCCACGGCCTCGGGCACCGGCATTCTCACGAGCGAGGTGGACAATAGTGCGACACGAGGCCGCATTCCCGGATGCGTCCCGGCGATCAGCGTCCTGGGTGCCGCGTGTACCGACCCCTACTTCGCGCTGAGCGTCGGCGATACGACGCTCTATCCCCATTTCGGATACGGCGGAGATGCCGATGGCGGCGGCTTGTACATTAATGGGCAGGATGGCCTGGTCGTTCTGTTCTGGTAACTAGATGGCTAGCGTCCGGCACAACCCATGGTGCGCCGTATGCGAAATCCGGAATGTGTGTGAGACGGCCAATTCTCCGATCATTCGTCGGCCCCATTCGGGCGATTAACCACGTAATTACAACATCTTATCGCAAGATATTTTCATTCCGGAAGTAACTCCGGCCAGCCGAGTTCAGGCTGTGGAAACGCGTCAACCTATGCTACCTTTAGTTGACGGGCCGTTGAGATATAATCAAGCGGAACTGCAACGAGGCCTTTCGCAGGCGCGTAAGAATACCGCCGGCTGGGACAAGGATACCGGGGTGCGTCATTTTCGAAAGCAGTGGACCCGCGCGTTCGCGCGCGACGACGGCGTTGCGGGAATTGTCATCGCGATTGTCGTCTCGATCCTCGCTTTTTCGGCGCTCGCAGTTTTTTTGTCAAAATTCGCCGGCCCCACACGTGAAATTCCCCGCGTACAGCAGAACGCGATTAGGCAGGCGTTGGTCCGCAATGCGGTCCTCGCCTATTTTCAGCGTCAATCGGTCGTCGAATTTCCGTGCCCCGATACCGACGCCGATAGCAATCGCGACGGCGCCGCCGACGCCTGCTCGGGCGCTTCTGTAACCACAGGTACCCTGCCGTGGGCGACGCTCGGGATTTCGCCGGATGACGCCATCGACGCGTACGGCAGATATTTTACTTACGCCGTGGTGTCTGATCAGACGGCGCGCCGGGCCTGTGACTCCGTTAGCCTGGCTGCGGTTTATGGCGGCGGCACCCAATATCCGGGCTCGGCGGTTACGCAAACAGCGCTCTCAATACATGAGACCGATCAGACTGCAGCTGACGGCATTTACGTCCCGTTCGCGGTGATCAGTCATGGACCCAATGGTCTTGGCGGCGTCAATGCAGGTGGGAGCGACACGGCAAGCCCTGTTGCTGGTTCGTCGGAAGAGACCAATGCGGCGGCCGACACAACCGAAGTCATTCAGGGGCCGTACGAGGGTGTTCCGGGGGATGATTATTTCGACGATACCGTCGCGAATGCGACTTCCGCGCAAATCCAAAAGATTTGTGAAAGCCTGTCGCCCGGCGGCCAGAAGAATGCGTGGCTGAGCGATGACTTCAACGACGGAACCATCGATTCGGCCAAGTGGGACACGACCGTCGCGCCGGGCTCGCTGCCAATTGAAGCAAACGGCTATACGGAATTTACGTCGGCCACGACCTACCTCTCCGCTCAAGCAAGTTACGGGTTCATTCCCGCTGTAAGGCCGATTTATGTGTCTGGCTATTGGACGCCGTCTGCTGGGACGAACACCTTTTCCATCGCTACACGCGCGACGGTAGCTGATCTAGACGCGTCGGCGGATACGTTCACCGGCAATGGCATAACGTTCCGTTTCGGCAGCACGGTCACGATCCTCGAGGATACGGATGCAACCCCTCAATCGGCCGCTTTCACCGTAACGGCCAGTCGGCGCTATTTTATCGAAGCGTACGACAACGGTGACGATGTGTGGGCGCGCATTACGGATGTTCTTACGCCGGCTTCTACCGTGACCGTGCGCGATACGAATATCACCGGGGATACAGGTGGGGATCAGCGCGTGATCTTCCTCAACGGGCCGGGCACAAATCGTCTCGACGATGCGTTGATTGGCCACCCTATGCTCTCCCTCGATAGCCGGTCCGGGGTCTACGCGCAAGCTAACGCAGACAGCGTGGATGGAACCACCACCGGGGATATTACATTGGAGGCGTGGATCCGGCCGCGCTCTGTTGCCGGCGGTTCGATTATTTCTCAGTGGGACGGCTCCGCCGCCAGTTCCTTCCGCCTCTCGCTCAACGCTTCCGGCGCTCTTATCCTGGATATCCAGGATGCTGGCGGCCTGAAAGATTACGACCTTGGTATTTCACCGGCGGTCAATGAGTGGACCCATGTCGCGGTGAGCTACGCCGCTGGCGCAACGGCGACTGATCCCCTAGTCATTCGTTCTTACAAGAATGGCGTGAGCGCTAAACGCATTTCCGAGGTCGATACGGATAACGGCATTGTCTTGCCCACCTTAACGACGTCCGTCGGCGTGGATTCCGATTTTCTCGGAAACACGTTCACCGGCAATATCGCGGACGTACGCATCTGGGAAAGCGCGCGGACCGCGTCCCAGATTGCGGCCTGCTATCAGCGCCGCCTTGGAAGCAGCGCGACCTGTGCCACGGTCGCCGGCATGACGAACTGGACTCTCGACCCCGGCGTTGTCGGCGGGGGCTTTGCGGCGACGGCTGTGGCTGCTGTGTCGGGAACGGCGGGCTTTGTGCCGGCAAATGCATGGAGCCCGGCACTCTCCGTGTACTTCCGCGCCCTGTCGTCGGATTTCTGTGCAGGCTTCGAGGCCGCGCTTTACCGCTGCGATTACCGCGACAATACGACCGCCAATAGCCTGGACGTTACTGTACCCTCGGCGGAAACCGGCATCTATGCGAAGGCGTGGGGTGCAGGCGCCGATTTCACCGCGTTGGGCTCAATCAACGGCGGCGGTGGCGCTTACGCCGGCGGATTGATCCCGAATTCCGATGTCTTGCAACTTACTGTTGGGAATGGCGGTGGTGGGGTGGCGGGTATTGGTACGAACACCCTCGTTGAGCGCGGAACGGACACAATGGTCACCGCAAATGGCGGCGGTATAGGTTCGGGCGGTACAACGGGCGGACTAATGGGTACGCTGTTAGGCCTCCTTCAGTCGCTCACGGCTCCAGGGACTGTGCCAACGCCGGGCAATAGTACCGACGCCTACTATCAGCCGCCCGGGGGCTCGCTCACCGACCCCGGCCTCGGCGGGACGTCGGGGGCCACCTCTGGGCATGACGGCGCGATCGTTCTGCTCTGGTAACTAGAAGCGCGTTTCCACATATAGCCACAGCTTCTCGGTATCGCTCGCGAAGTTGTTGGCCTCATAACGCGCCCAGCGTATGCCGACCGTCGCGTAGCCCCTCACGCTAACGTTGACGTCGGCATTGTACTCCGTGCCATAACTGACCGCGCCGCTATCGCTCGTAAAGTGATGCAGCCGCAGGTCGATCCGCGGCGTCTTGATCGGGCCGAGGTCCGGCAGCTCCTGGAGATAGCGCAGGTGAATGTCGCGCAGGCCGTTTGAGGGGGTAATGTTGAATATATCAGCCCATCCGTTGTGGCGGTGCAGGGTAGCAAGCGGTGTCTGTACGCTGTTCACACCGTTGCCTTCCAAGAACTCAACACCGGCAAACAAAGTCGTGTCCTCATAGTGGACCGAGGGGCGCAGGAGACCGTAGATCAGCGCGTAATTCGCCGTGTTGTGGCGGTAGTCCGTTTGGCCCGCGAGCTCCGCTTCCACGCCGAACATCGCCTCGCCGCCGGTCGCTGTCGTGTCATAGCGCACACCGTACGTCGCCGATGAGAGCTGAGGCGCCGATTGCAGGTCGATCAAGTAGGCATAACCGGTGAGCAGGCCGAAGGGTACAAGATCAGTCGTGACGCCAAGCGCATGACTGTCGCTGCGCCAATGACCGTTCGGTGTACTGTTGCCAAGCACGCGGTTCACGCCGTCGATGTATGCGTAACGCACGGCGAGATGCGGCATCGGCCGGCCTTCGATGGCCACCGCATCGAAGGTTTGATCGTTTTGGCGGAAAGCGCCCGCGCCGATCCAGCGCTCGTTATCGTAAACGAGACGCTGGCGGCCAAGCAGCGCGCGCGCCGCCGTCATCCCATCGTCGCCGGTCATCGACCATCCAGCGTAAAGCTGGTTTAGCTCTTCACTGTCAGGATCTGGAATGGTGGGGCGTCCAGTCAGCACGATGGCGCCATCGCTGCGCTTGCCCGACAGCTCACGCGTGATCTCTCCCTCGATGCCTGCGAATGCGCCCCGGAACGCGGCGGTTTCGTATCCGACACGCAGGCGTGCGGTAGTTGCGTAAGCGGGAAGGGGCGCATTGGCCTGGGCCACATGCTCGTAGCGCAGCCGCGTGTCGATCGTGACGTCACCGCGCGTGAGCGCCGCCATCAGCGAATCTTCTTGCGCCGGTGGGCGGGCGTAAGTCAGTGCCCGCGCACTGTCCGGGATCGGTGAGACCATCGCGAGAGCACGGTTCACGCGGTCCGGACCCCACGGAATGCCCGGCGTCGGCGCCGCGGCGCCCCATACGTCGGTTCCTTCCCCCGGGCGCAGCACCGTCGTGCCGGCCGCGTTCGTGACGGTCACTTCATAGCCAGAAAACAGGGCAACCTGCAGGTGATCGCCCTCCAGCTCTACGAAAAAATCAGTGCCGCGAATGCCGATGGTCGCCACAGGCGTGCGGATCGAAAAGGCCTCGCTGCCGCCGTTATCTTCGATGGCGCCCGCGATGACGCGCGCGGTGCCGGCCGCGATACGCAACGCCGCGTTGCCGGTCTTTTTGTCGGGCGCGTAAACGAAATCATCGATGACGACGTCGGCGTCGGGGCCCAGCGTCAGTTGTGTGTTGTCGGCGAAGGTGACCCGCAATTTACCGTCGGGGCCTGTCTCAAGGATGTCGTTGCGGAAAATCGGATCGTCGAGTGCGAGGGAGTCTTGCGTTGTTTCACGCACCGCGGTTGCGCTGCCGTGCACGGCCGTCACGCCGCCCGCGCGGGCCGCGTCCTGCGCCTCGGCCGGCAAATAGGTGAGCGCTCCGGCGAAAACGCCTATCGTCCCCCACAGCTTTTGCATCATTGCCCCCGAAGACCGCCTTACTTGCGTGGATTATAGGGCTTCCGCTCGGCCCAGCCCTTCACAAAATCTTCCAGGTCCTTATCCGCCGTTTTCGGCAGCACGATTTCGAATACGACATATTGGTCGCCGGCCGGTTCGCTCTTTGTCGCCGGTACGCCTTTACCTTTGAGACGCATGCGGGTGCCACCATTGGTCCATTTTGGAACGGTCATGGCCACCGGTCCATGGACCGTCGGAACCTCCACCTTTCCGCCTGCCACCGCTTCGCCGAGCGAGATCGGAACTTCGGCATAGATGTCGCGTCCTTCGCGCCGGAAGGTGGAATGCGCACGCACTTTCACCTCGATCAGCGCGTCGCCGGCATGGCCGCCGTGGCCCTGGGCGCCTTGTCCCTTTAGGCGGATGGTTTGGCCGTCGTTGATGCCGGGCGGAATATTGACGTCCAGGGATTTACCGTTCGGCAGCGTGAGCCGCTTCGTGGCGCCGACCGCGGCTTCCTCGAAGTCCACCTCCAGCATGAAACGCTGATCCTCGCCGCGCCCCGGCCGCCCGCCGCCGAAGGGGTCGCCGCCGCGCGGCCCGCCGGGGCCGCCCTGGCCGCCACGAAACATGCCGCCGAACAGATCTCCGAGATCCAGATCTTCGAACGAAAAATGCTGACCGCCGCCGCCAAACCCACCCCCTGCGCCCGGGCGTCCGCCGCGCGCAAAGGGGTTCTGGCGAATCTCGTTGCCGCTCGCGTCGATCTCGCCTCTGTCAAAACGCGCGCGCTTGGCCGCGTCGCCCAGGATGTCATAGGCGGCGTTGAGTTCCTTAAAGCGATCCTCAGCCTTCTTGTCCCCCGGATGCAAATCCGGGTGCGACTTCTTGGCCAGGCGGCGGAACGCCTTCTGGATTTCGTCATCGCTGGCGCTGGATGCAACGCCGAGCACCTCGTAGGGGTTTTTAGCCATGTCTCCCGTCGTCTTTTTCGAGCTTACTCTTAGTTGCGGTGCGGGACCGCGTTTGTAAAGCCGTTTAGGCGTTTTTCTGTTACGAAATTCTAATGTTCCATCCGAGGCTTAGGATGCTTTTCCCGCGCTCCGTGCAAGGCTCATCCGGGGTTGGTTTGCCCCACGTTCCCCGTTACAGTCCGCGCCCTGATCAGCGAGGACACCCGGTGCCGCAGAGCCGTTTTCTGAAGAGGTGGGCGCAGCCGATCCTTGTTCCCGCCGTCGTCCTGGTCGCGATTGTCGTCATCCTCGCCCTGGTCGCGCAACAGTTCCAGGGTCTTCAAGACCGTGTCCGCCACACGACCGACGTGAAGGGGCGGCTCACTCTGGTTTATTCCCTCTTGCAGGAGGCCGAGGCGGGGGTGAGAGGATTCATCCTCACCAACGACGAGTTCTATCTCGCCACTCTCATCGAGGCTGAGCAGCGCCTCAAGCCTGAACTCGACGCCCTTACCGACCTTCTGTCGGACAACCCCGCCCAGTCGAAATCACTGACATCGCTTCGCGCGAACGTCGATACGCGGATCGTTCAGATGGAGAACCTTGTCAGCGCCGCCCGCGCGGGCAACAGGCAGGGCATTATCGACGAAATGCGCCAACGCACCGGTGTGAACCTGATCCAGGGTGCTCGGACCATCGTTGATGCCATGACGGCGGAGGAGGATCGGCTCCTTGTCGAGCGTCGCGCCAACGCCAATTTCACAGCGGGAGTATTGCAGCTACTCGCTTACGGGACGCTCTTTTTAGTGATGACCGTCGCCGTTTTGAGTTTGTCGGCCGTCGTTCGCCGGCGCGAATATCTTGAGGAGGTCGAGGCCGACCTGCGCGCGGCCAACGACAAACTCAGCGCCGAAATGCTTCGCCGTGAGAAAGCCGAGGAGCAACTTCGGCAGGTCCAGAAGATGGAGGCGATCGGCCAACTCACCGGCGGCATCGCGCACGACTTCAACAACATGCTCGCCGTGATTATGGGCGCGCTCAATATCATGCAGCGCCGGATTGATCGCGGCGATTTCAATATTCAACCGTTCATGCAGGCGGCCATTGAAGGGGCGCAGCGCGGCGGGGCTTTGACTCAGCGAATGCTTGCGTTTGCGCGCAAGCAGGTGCTGGAGCCGCGCCCGCTCGATGCCAACAAGCTTGTTTCGGGAATGTCGGACCTCCTGCGCCGTACTTTGGGCGAAGTCATACAGACCGAAGTCGTCCTCGCGGGCGGCCTGTGGCGCACGTACGCGGATGCGCATCAGCTTGAAACGGCCATTCTCAATTTGGTCGTCAATGCCCGCGACGCGATGGCTCAGGGTGGAAAACTGACGCTGGAGACCGCCAACGTGCATCTTGATGACGCTTATGTGGCCGAGCATGGCGACGGTTCGGCGGCGGGCCAGCACGTCATGGTTTCAGTCGCTGATACCGGGACCGGGATGCCGCCGGAGGTAATTAGCCGCGCCTTTGATCCTTTTTTCACGACGAAAGGACCGGGCAAGGGCACGGGCCTGGGGCTCAGCCAGGTCTACGGCTTCGTTAAACAGTCCGGCGGGCACATCAAGATTTTCTCCGAGGTCGGACAAGGCACGACCTTCAAGATTTACTTGCCCCGCTATCACGGTCCGGAGGATGCCGACCCGGCCAAGAAGGCCGAAGCGGTGCCTGTGCGCGCCGTCCAGGGCGAGACTATTCTCGTGGTAGAGGACGACGAAGCCGTGCGTAAGCTGGCGGTTGAGGGCTTGAACGAGCTCGGCTATGCGGTTCTCCACGCCGACACAGCCGTGCAGGCCTTGAAACTCCTCGAGGAGCATCCGTCCGTGGTTTTGCTTTTCACCGACGTCGTTATGCCGAACGTGAATGGACGCGAACTTGCCGACGAGGCGCAACGGCGCCGGCCCGATCTCAAGGTGTTATTTACGACAGGTTATACGCGCAATGCCGTGGTCCACGACGGGACGCTGGAGCCCGGGGTGCGTTTGATCGGAAAACCGTATACCCTCCAGCAGCTCGGCAGCATGGTCCGCGACATTCTCGATCGCTGATGGCAGATTTATCGCCTCTCTTCCTGGTTCTGCACCTCGCCCTCTCAGCGGGGGTGTGCGTGCATATCATTTTGACGAAAGCGGAAACGCCCGCGATCGGCTGGATCGGCTTTGTGCTGGTCTCGCCGTTTTTCGGCGCCTTCATCTATTGGATTTTCGGGATCAACCGCGTCTCGCGGCGCGCCCGCCGCTATCGCGGTCGCCGCCGCGTCGACACGCCGCCAAATCTTGCCACCCACGATATGCCCTTTAAAGGGCTGCCGACGCCGCAGCAACGTCAGCTGTTTCAGTTCGCCCGCTCGGTTCACAACATGCCGTTCCTGGGCGGGAATCATGTCGTGCCGCTCGTGAATGCGGACGGCGCCTATCCAAACATGCTTGCGGCGATCGCGGAGGCCAAACGCAGCATCGCGCTCTCTGTTTATATTTTCGACTGCGACGAGGTGGGGCTCAAATTCATCGAAGCATTGATTGCTGCCCATCATCGGGGCGTGAAAGTGAGAGTGCTGCTCGACGAGATCGGCAGCGGCAAGCGGACCAAACCTGCCGATAGATTACTCTCAGCGGCAGGGATCTCGACCGCGCGTTTTATCCCGCAAAATCTCAAATTCCTTCCGCTCATAAATCTGCGAAATCATCGCAAAATCATGGTTGTCGACGGCCGCGTTGGACATATCGGCGGCATGAACATTTGCTTGAGTTATGCCGCCCAGAAGAACGAGGAAATTCACGACCTGCATTTCCGCGTCAGCGGTCCAGTGATTGCTCAGCTCAATTCTATGTTCGAGGAAGATTGGAAATTTGCGACCGAGGAAGCGATCGAGCTTCCCTTGATCGAGTGTCCGCCGGAAAAGTTGGAAGACCCGGTTTATGCGCGGGCGATCCCCGACGGGCCGGACAACTCCGAGCAACGTACGCAGTGGATCATTCTCGGGGCTCTGGCGGTGGCGCAGAAGAGCGTGCACGTGTTGACGCCGTATTTCCTGCCTAACGAGATACTCACGAATGCCCTCGGCGTTTGCGCCATGCGCGGGGTGAGCGTTCAAGTGGTCGTGCCTTCGCGCACCGACATTCCGCTGGTCGACTGGGCGATGGAAGCAAAATTCCGATACCTCCTGGAGCACGGCGTCCAGATCTACCGCTCGCCGCCCCCCTTCGATCACACCAAACTCATGATCGTGGATGGTGTGTGGACCCTGGTTGGATCTTCCAACTGGGACCAACGCAGCTTGCGCCTGAATTTCGAAGCCAATCTCGAGTGTTACGATGCCAATCTCGGCCGCGACCTCGAAACTCATTTCGACAGCATTAAGAAGATCGCGAGGGCCGTGACGGCGGGGGATATTGTGTCCCTGTCGTTCGCTCGCCGCCTGCGCAACAACTTCGCCCGGCTCTTCGCGCCCTACCTTTGACGGTTTAGGATGTGCCTATCCCACAGGAGGAACCTCTATGCGTCTTTTCATTCTTGCGTTTGCGGTTGCCGCCGCGGCGTTCCCGGCAACGGCTCAGGACCTTAAGCGAACGATCGTGCAGCGCGTGGATGTGCCGGCGAATGCGGCTCACGAGACGGTTATCGGCACGGTGGAAGTTCCGCCGGGCGGCGCGACGGGGCGTCACACCCACTTCGGTGTCGAGATGCTCATCATGATCGACGGAGAGATGGACGTTTTCATCGACGGCGAAACGCCAAAACATCTGAAGGCGGGCGATTCTCTCGCGATCCCAACCGGCAAGGTTCACGATGCGAAAACCGTCGGTACAAACACGGCCAAGGTGGCCGTGACTTGGGTGGTCGAGAAAGGTAAACCGATGGCGACGCCGGCCGCGAAGTAGGGCTATCCCAGGCGGTTGATCCCATCGAACGCGGCGGTCTTATAACATTCGGCCAATGTCGGATAATTGAAAACCGTGTTCACGAAGTAATCGATTGTGCCCTTATGGGCCAGCACCGCTTGGCCGATGTGAATGAGTTCGCTCGCGCCTTCACCGATGATGTGCACGCCCAGCAACTCGCGGGTCTCCAGGTTGAAGATCAATTTCAATAGGCCGGTATTGTCGCCGATGATCTGGCCGCGCGCGATTTCCTTGTAGCGCGCTTTCCCGATCTCATACGGAATTCCTTCCTGTGTAAGCTCTTCTTCGTTTTTTCCGACCGTCGAAATTTCAGGGATCGTGTAGATGCCGTAGGGGAACAGCGACGGCGTGCTGTCGTGCTTTTCGCCGAACGCATGACAGGCGGCGAGGCGGCCTTGTTCCATCGATGTCGAGGCGAGGCTCGGGAAGCCGATCACGTCGCCTACTGCGTAAATATGCTGGACCGAGGTCTGATATTTGTCATTGACCTTGAGACGTCCGCGATCGTCGGTTGGGACGCCCGCCGCGGCAAGGTTCAGGGTCTCCGTCGCGCCGGTGCGGCCGATGGAATACAGCGCCTTCTCCGCGACGATTTGCTTACCGCTGGCCAGGGTGATCTTCACGCGCTCGCCTTTGTCGTCGGACGTCGGCTCCAGCATCTTCACTTCCTCGCCGAGGCGCAACGTCACGCGGTTCTGGTGCATGTGATAGGCGAGGCTGTCGCTGACTTCGCGATCGATGAACGGCAACAGACGGTCGCGCTTGTCCACCAGAGTCACGCGCACGCCGAGCGCGGAAAAGATGGTTGCGTATTCAATGCCGATGACGCCGGCGCCGATGACGGCCAGCGAGTGCGGTAGCTTATCAAGCGTTAGCACGTCGTCGCTGATGAAGATGCGCTGTCCGTCGAATGGAATATTTTTGTCGCGCGTCGCGTGGGTGCCGGTAGCGATCACAATGTTTTCGGCGGTCACATTCCGCTGACCACGTCCGTCGACGTCCTCAAGAGAGACCGTGTGCGCATCGACGAACTTGGCGTTGGCGGTGGCCATGGTGATGCGGTTGCGCTGAAGCTGATGCCGGGTAACGTCGATTTCGTGCCGAATAACATGGTCGGTCCGGAAATGCAGATCCTGCATCGTGATGTGCTGTTTGACGGTGTAGGACGACCCATAAATACCGCGCTCCCGATATCCGGACAGGTGCATGACAGCTTCGCGCAGGGTCTTGGAAGGGATGGTGCCGCTATTGATGCAGATGCCGCCGACCACGGCTTTCTTCTCCACCAACATCACCCGGCGGCCGATTTTCGAGGCTTGGATAGCCGCCCGCTGCCCCGCGGGCCCGGAGCCGATCACCAACAGATCGTAATCATAGGCTGTCATAAAGTCGTCCCCCGAGCCCCCACAGGCCCTTGGAGCCCATTATATAGCCTAGAGTAGTGCTTCGGTGGGCCGGGTCAACGGGCCGGTATGTGCGGAGGGCGATTTCCTTAAGAGTTACCGTTATTTACGAACCCCTGCGGAACGCGGTACATATTTTTCGGTGGTTTCAGAGATAAGGGGGAACGCGATGCGTTTGGTTCGCTTCACGTTTGCGGCGGCGTTTGGGCTCTTCGCGGTGAGCGCGGCTCACGCCGCGTCTCCTCCCGAGCTCATCGCCAAGGGCGAGTATCTCGCGCGCGCCGGCAATTGCGTCAGTTGTCATTCGACACCGGATGGCGAGCCGTTCGCCGGCGGCCTTAAGATGGCGGTTCCTTTTCTCGGCGCTATCTACACCACCAACATCACGCCGGACAAAGAACACGGCATCGGCAATTACACCTTCGAAGATTTTGAAGGCGCGATGCGCCGCGGTGTGGCCAAGGACGGCCATATGCTTTATCCGGCCATGCCTTATCCATCTTACGCGAAGACGACCGATGAGGACTTGCGCGCGCTCTATGCTTTCTTCATGGAAGCGGTGCCGGCCGCGAACGTCGCCAATCAGCCGAGTGAGATCAAGTCACCGCTCAACATCCGCTGGCCGCTTAAGATCTGGAACGCGATTTTCCTCCCCGACGCCGGCTACAAGCCGGATGCGGCCAAGGACGCCAAATGGAACCGCGGCGCTTATCTGGTCGAAGGGCTTGGTCACTGCGGCGCCTGTCACAGCCCGCGCGGGCTCCTCTTCCAGGAAAAAGGCTACGCCGCCGATGACGGCGCGTTTCTTTCCGGCGCTGAGCTCGATAACTGGCACGCGTCGAACTTGCGCGGTGATCCTTTGGCGGGCCTCGGCCGTTGGTCTGAAGCCGACACCGGCGAATTTCTGAAGACGGGTCACAATGCGTTCTCCTCCGCCTTCGGCACGATGATCGAAGTGATCAACAACTCCACCCAACACATGACCGACGACGACGTCGCGGCTATGGCGGCTTATCTGAAGTCGTTGCCGCCGGTCGGCAACGCCAACGTTTCTTACACGTACGATCAGAAGACGACCGAGGCACTGCGCGGCGGCACGTTCGAAACCTCCGGCGAGCGCCTCTACGTGCAGCACTGCGCCGCTTGTCATGGCCATGACGGCCGCGGCCATGCCCCGTACCTGCCGCCGATCGCAGGCAACCCGACGATCGTTGACGCCAGTGCGCTTTCGTTGATCAATGTCACGCTGAATGGCTCGGCGCGCATCGTGGTGCAGGGCATGCCGGATGCTTACCGTATGCCGCAGTTCCGGGTGCTCCTGAACGACCAGGAGATCGCCGATATCATCACCTTCATGCGCAAGGGTTGGGGACACTCCGCCGGCGCCGTGAACGCTGCGGACGTAAAGAAGCTCCGCGACATGACCAATCCCGCCAGCGACGAAGTCGTCATCCTACGGATGCGGTAGGCCCGGAGAAGCAGCGGCCCCAATCCATCGTTGGGATTGGGGCCACTCTTGTGCGAAGTCCGAAGGGGGGCGGGCTCCGCGAGGTGTGAGCGGCGCTGACGGACGCTGCGGCTCACACCTGAAACTTAAGCATCGGAACGTTACAGCGCGATGGTTGCGGAGTGACGAGGCCGTCACACTTCGGCCGTGTCATCGTTCTTTTAAACAGGTCTCAAAGTCGAACGGCAAAAAAGGAAACTTGTTCGTGAGACATGGGCGACATGAACAAAAAGTCAGCGAGTTCCGTGAAACGCTTCAATGACGTGCAAAAGCGAACCGCAAAGCATCATTGAGATTGTGCGAGCGTGTACTGACAATCGGCGTCCTCCCAACCGGAGGTTAAATGCGTTTCGGATGAGCAAAAAATAGTTTGCACTTTAAACGAGTTGACATCGAAGCTTACTATCGTCCCCTGAAGAGGGGCGAATGGCGAATATTCTACTGATCGAAGATCAGGCCTTTACGGCTACGATCATGGAGACGGTGCTGAAGAGCGCGGGGCATTTCGTGACCGTGGCCAAGGATGGCGAGAAGGGGCTCGAAATTTTCGAGACCAATCGTCCCGAGGTGGTTATTACCGATATTGTTCTTCCAAAGATGGATGGCCTTGCAGTGATACGTGCGATTCAGGCCAACGCGCCGGGGTTTCCCGTCATTGCGGTCAGCGGGGGCGGAAATACGGGCATGTATAGCTACCTCGACAAGGCACGGGAGCTGGGGGCGCTCGACGTCTTTCGAAAGCCTGTCACAGCTGAACAATTGCTAGGCGCCATAAAACGCTGCTTGGATCTCAACCCACTCGGGTAAGACGCGTGCTTCCACGCGCATAATGCGGTCTCACGTCAAACTAGCACCATAGTTCGGCCCTCGGAGGGCCTTCGTAGGCGCGTTGAATCTCTATCTTAGGATAGGAGGTTTACATGAAGACATTATCCAAAAGTCTTATCGGCGCCGCCCTCGTGGTTTCGGCTCTCGGTCTCGGCGCTTGCGCGGACAGTGGCTCGTACACTTCGTTCGGCGTTGGCGTCTCGTCCTACGATGACGGGTATTATGGGGCCCGCGGCTATGGCTACGGTGCGCGTGATCGCGATTGGGACGGCATCCCGAATAGGTTTGATCGTGACCGCGACGGCGACGGTATTCCTAATCGCTTTGACTCCCGGCCGAATAATCCGCGCTGGCGTTAAAGTCGAGGGATCCGGCAGCGAAAAGGGGCGGCCACCAGCCGCCCCTTTTTTCTTACAATATCGGCCCGTGACTACTTCGTGGCCGGCTTCGTACCAATGTTCGTGCTCGGCTCGAGTTCGCCATGTCCTCGGACGAGGTCCGGATGTTTTTTGATCATTGCGGCGCAGTCTGGATCTTTAGTGACGTCAATGTTCATTTTTCCCTCACACCGGCGCATCTTTTCGATGTCCGCTGCAGTGATGCTGGCCTTCTTCATCACCACGCCGCACTGACTGTCTTGAGCCAGCACATCCTTTGTCATGGCCATGCACTCGTTCAGTTTCAGCAGTTCGGGCTTTGAAAGCTTTTCTTCCGTCGCGCCGAAGGCGCTTTGGCCCAGCGAAAGGCCCGCGCTCGTTACAGCTGCAATAAGAAGGACTCGTTTCGCTGTCTTGTACATCATGCACTCCGTTATGAAAGAGGTGCAGGTACAACGCCGGGGGCGTGCACTTCGTTACGGCAATCAAGGGGTTGCGCTGCCGCGAACGGCGTATTCACGCATCCGTGAATTCCGACGGTTAGCTCGCCCGGTTGCGTCCCAAAAATTCCGCCCTAAAATTTCCACTTGAGTTAGAGCTTGATATGGGAGGTAGCACCTATGCCGCGTGCGGCGCTAGTTGCCATCACGATCACTATCCTTCTTCTCGCGATTTCACCGCCAACCGCCGCGCAGTCGCCTGAACTTATCGCCGCCAATCCGAGTGGCGCGTCCACGGTCGTCGCGGTGATCAACTATGAAAATGTGGCGGGCAAATCGCTCCATGATCGGTTGACCTCTTTTGGACGCGCCAATCCCAACGTTAAGCTCGTGGTGAAGCCGGTCGCCGGAACAGGCCCGCTGTCGGAGTTCTTGGCCAAGGCCGCATATGCCGCCGCGCGGCAGGGAAAATTTCCAGCCTTCCATGAAGTTGCGATCTCGGCGCCGCAGGCGCACACCTACTACTCCCTGCGCGATAACACGCCGCTCATTGGCCTCGATTGGGCGCGGTTTCAAAAGGACCTTCAGGATCCGGCCATTGCCGACGAGGTGCGCGCGAACGCGACCTTCGCCGCGGAACATACGATCGGGAGTCCGCCTGCGTTTGTGGCGGGAGGACAAGTGTTCACGGGCCCGTGGGAAAAGCTGGATCTCGCGAAAGTCGCCGCGGCGGCGAAGTGACGGTTACTTGAAAATGCCGTTGAGCACGAAAGCCAACCGCACGCCGGATTTGTCGATCTGGTCGGTCGCGACAAGGTAGTTCTGCTCGACATAGATTTCATCGAGAACAAGGCCGCCCGGATTACCCACATACCCCGTGGGCGGCGCGCGCATGACCCACAACGTTTCTTCAGCCCAATCTTTCGCCGTGCCGATGGTCCACCGCTCGCGATTGTGCCGGTCGGCCATGTCTTGCAGGAACGGCGTATAGCCGCGACTGGGTGGATTCGGCGCTTTCAGGATCAATGAATCCCATACGGCGTGCATATCGGCCGGCTTCCCTAGAAAAGTGATTTTGATGTCCCTGCCGCCGCGATCCTCGGCGAATGCGACATTCAGAGGTTGATGGAGATCGGCCATGAGGTGCGCAAGGAACCGTAGCGCTTCGGCGCGCGCCGCCTTCGGCGCGGTGCCGGCGATGATTTCCGTTTGACGGTCTATTTGCTCTACAATGCAACTGGCGGGCGCCTTGCAGTCGCGCGCGAGTTCGATCACGCGCGCTGTTTTGGGGACATGGATGAAATGCCATCCCGCCGTTTCCCGCCGCTTGGCGGCGGCCTCATCGGCCCACGTACACGTATCGGCGAATTCTTCGGGTGTTTGAACGGAGAGGAGGCTGGAGACGGCCGCGCGCGCCGGCTCTGCCATCTCGCGCCACGCCTTCATGCAGGCCATGCGATGCCCAGCGTCATCCCATGCCTGGGCGGGCGCGCCCAAGATCGCGCAAAAGCAGGCTGTTGTTGATACGAGGCGGCGGATCATCCCGTTTGCGCTCCACATAGTTCCGCCTGTTTCGCCGGCACACGCAGGATATTCGTGAGATAGTAGGCAATGGCTTTGTCGGCGTAGGCGCGTTCCGCGTCCGTCGCCATGAAGCGCCCGGCGTCTTTCCGCCATCCGTCCGCACATGACTTTACGGATGCCGTCGTGGCTGCGCAGTCGAGTAGAGCGCCGAAGGCGGTCTTGTATTCCTCGAATTCAACTCGCGTAAGACTTGGCCCATGCCCCGGAACGATCCGCTCGAAGGTTTGGGCGGACACCTTGTCGAGCGCGAGGCGCCACCCCGCGCCGCAGGCCGTATCGAAGAACGGTACGGGTGCGACAATCAGATCGCCCACGACCACCGTACGGCTTTCCGGATCATAGAGCCATGTATCGCCCGCGGTGGCCGCGAACGGCGCGAGATGCAGTTCCAGGCGGCCGAGCTTCAAATCGCCGGCGACCGAAACATCAGGAACGAGATCCTTGCGATCTTCCAGCGCCGAAATGCCCAGGCGGACCTTCGATTTTTCATACTCGCTTACTTTGGGATCGGCCAACATGGCGCGGCTGCGGTCTAACTCCTTCATCAGAAAACCGTCGAGTGCGCCTTTTACCGCGTCGCTGGTGTACAGCTTCGCGTTCGGAAACAGGACACGTAGTTCCTGGTTGCCGCCGCTGTGATCGAGATGCCAATGGGTGTTAACAATGGCCGAAATCGGCTTCTTGCGCTCGTAACTGTAAGCGATGATTGCGGCTTGGTGTTCAAAGTGGCGGCCGGTGTCCACGACGATAAGGCCGTCGTTATCCTCGAAGATAACGGTGTTGCCGTCGGGCGAGCGGTCGGCAGGGACCGCGCCGGGGATGACCTTCACGGGAAAGGATGATTGCGCGTGAGCCGCGGCGCTCAGCGCGCAGACCACCCCTGCGGTGAAGATTTGTTTGCGCATGGCTAACGTCTCCCCGGCCGTCCCGCACTCAGCCGCGGGCCGCGGCCCGTTGCCGCGGCCCGAGTTTCTCTAAGCGCGCAGGTACTTTTCGAACCAGCCGAGTGTGCGATCCCAGGCTTCCTTCGCCGCTTTTTCGTCGTAACGCGGCGTGGTGTCGTTATGGAAACCGTGGTTGGCGTTCGGGTAGATATGTCCCTCGTGCGGGATGTTGGCGGCCTTAAGAGCCGCTTCGTACGCGGGCCAACCTGCATTGATGCGTTCATCGAGCCCGCCGTACTGCGCGTTGATGGGGGCCTTGATCTTCGGCACGTCTTCCGGTTTCGGCTGGGCGCCGTAGAACGGAACGCCGGCATTGAAATCCGCACCGAGGCGAACGGCCAGCGTATTCACGACGCCGCCGCCGAAACAGAAGCCGACACCGCCCAGTTTTCCGTTGCTATCGGGGTGCTTCTTAAGCCACACAGCCGCTGCAACGAAGTCTTCCGTCAATTTCGCTCGATCGATTTTCTGGAACATCGCGACCCCGGTTTCTTCGTCGCCGGGGTAGCCACCCATCGACGACAGCCCGTCCGGGGCCAGTGCGATGAAATTGGCGGTCGCGAGGCGCCGTGCCACATCCTCGACGTACGGATTCAGACCGCGGTTCTCGTGCACGACGATGACGACAGGCAGTTTGCCTTTCATGTTGGCCGGCTTCACCAGGAGGCCCTTGATGGAACCATTGCCCTGCGGCGCGGCGATCTCCACGCGCTCACTCTTGATTCGCGCATCATTCGGCTGAACCTGAACCGCCCATGCGAAATTCGGCCGCAACATTTCCACGAGCGCCGCGCCTGTGGCGCCGGCTACCGTGAATTTCTGCGCGTGGTCGATGAAGTCGCGGCGGCTCAAGCGGCCGTGCACGTAACCATCGAGCAGGTTCAAAAGCTCCTGCGGGAAGTCCGAGGCCTTTTTGCGTTCAGAAATATGTCCCATGCGAATGCGTCCCCTACATGCTGATGGTGGCGGAATAAAAGACGCGGCAGGATGGCATGGCGGACCCTGCGTGGGAAAGTTCGTGGCGGTAACATTGCGGGGTGCGGTTTGCCCGATTCGCGGTTGATCGCGGCGACGGGGCAGGCCGCATCGTGCTAACCGCATATGCGTCGAGGGCGCCGTATGGTCCCCGCCGGAACCGCTAAACGCCGCGGCCAGGCACTTTAAATGGCCCCAAAACGACAACGGCCCGCCCGTTTCCGGGTGGGCCGTATGTGCTTGATATGTCGGGATTTTAAATGGTCGGAGCGACAGGAGTCGAACCTGCGACCTCTGCCTCCCGAAAGCAGCGCTCTACCAGGCTGAGCTACGCTCCGATCATCGAGGCGTGCTTATAAACAGAGGGGCCGGGCAGCGCAAGCGCTGTCCGGCCCCTTTTTTTCACCCTAACCCCTTGCCGGGAAAGGCCTCCCCCGGCGAGGGCTCGGTCTTTAGCTCTTACGGCTTACGGAATTTGAGGAGGAAGGAGTCCGTCTTGCCGCGCACGGCGCCGTCAAATACCGGGCTCGTGTGGTTGTCGTCGGCGTGGGCGAGCAGGTTGCTTTCGGCTTCCAGCTTGAAGCCGGCAGCCATCACTTCCTGTTTCACGACTTCCGGGCTGACACGATGCAGCTTTTCCGTGACGTCGCCGGCCGCGTCCTTGGCGGCGGCGTGGTCGATCACGATGTAGACACCACCCGGCTTCAGGGATGCGAAGATCGCCTTGTTCATGTTCGCCGTGAACGAGCCGCCGCGGTTTTTGAAGTCGTGGTAGTTCCACGAAGTCCAAGCCACATCCAGCGGCATCGCGCTCTTCATGTTCGCGAAATCGGCGATCACGACTTCGATGTTGCCGCCGTAGGCTTTATCGGCTGCGATGGCCTTCACGCCATCGGCCGCTTCAGGGCGCTTGGCGACGGCCGCGTCCGAAACGAGGGCGTATACCTTGCCCTTCGCGCCGACGGCCTTGGAGAAGATGCGGGTGAAGTAGCCGCCGCCCGGATTGATGTCGGCCACCACATCCCCGGCCTTCACGCCGGCGAAGGCCGTGATTTCGGCGGGCTTGCGGTTCGCATCGCGCTCTTTGTCGGCGGCCGGACGGCCGGCGTCGGCGACGGCGGACTTCACGGCGTCGGAAATGGTCTGCGCATTCGCGGCGCCGAACGCGAGGCCGGCGGCGAGGGCGATAACGCTCAATGTACGAAGCTTCATAGGAAAGGCTCCTCCCTGGGGGTGTGGTGGGGAGCGCATTATACTAATCGCTCCGGTCCTGGGCAGGTCTTTCTCGACAAAAAAATGTGTTCTGCCAGGGAGTTCACGGGATGGTCATCGATCGAGGGTGACGGCGAGCAAGGCCCTGTGCCATCGTTACAATCCACCCGAAGCACCAAGGAGGGGCCCATGGCCGGCGGACAAGGCAAATTCGTATGGTACGAGCTGCTGACCACCAATCCCAAGGCGGCGGAAGCCTTCTACGGTAAGGTCTTCGGGTGGCGCATGGACCCAGGCAACGCCTCCGGCATGCCGTACACCCACATCAATGTTGGCAATACCCCGATCGGCGGGATCATGGAGCTGCCGGAGGAACTGAAGACGTACGGTACGCCCCCGAATTGGTCCGGCTATATCGGCGTCGATGACGTCGACGCGATGGCTGCGAGAATCGTTGGGGCGGGTGGGACAGTCCGGCGACCGGCGGAGGACATTCCCAATGTCGGTCGATTTGCCGTCGTCGCGGATCCCGCAGGCGCCGTGTTCTTGATTTTCAAGGGCACGGGCAACGACAACATGCCGCCGCGCCCGCCGATGGGCACGCCGGGTTACGTCGACTGGAACGAAGTGCACGGCGGCGCGGCCGAAGACTCTTTCAAGTTTTACGCCGGCCTCTTTGGCTGGACGAAATCAGATGTCTTGGACATGGGGCCGGTCATGGGTCCTTATCTCATCTTCCAGATCGGCGGCATCCCTTCCGGCGGAATGATGAAGAAAACGCCGGATATGCCCATGTCGTGCTGGGTCTACTATGTGTCGGTCGACGACATCGACGCCGCGCAAAAACGCGTCACGGACAACGGCGGTACAAGTGTCTTCGGGCCGCAGGAAGTTCCGGGCGGCGCATGGATCGTACAAGCGGTCGACCCACAAGGCGCGTTCTTCGCGATGGTTGGGCCGCGCATGAAGTAGCGATGAACGCGGCATTTCATTCTCTGGTCATCCTGGGCGAACGCCCAGGATCCAGGGTTTTAATCGCGCCGCCCCAGCTAGTATGCGCGCTCAATACAGAAATCGATGATCTCGAGCAGCGCCGTCTTGACCGGGCTTTCGGGGAATATGCCGAGAGCGTCGCGGGCGACCGCGCCGTAATGGCGGGCGCGGTTCACGGTGTCGGCGAGGCTCGAGTGAGCCTTCATCAATTCCATGGCGCGCGCGAGATCGCCTTCCTTTTGGTCCAGCGTCTCAAGAGTGCGTTTCCAGAACGCGCGTTCGCCGTCGTCGCCGCGGCGGAAGGCTAGGATCACGGGCAGGGTAATCTTGCCTTCGCGGAAGTCGTCACCGACGGTCTTCCCCAATTCCGCTTGGCGTGCGGAATAGTCCAGCACGTCGTCGATGAGTTGGAAGGCAATGCCGAGGTTGAGGCCATAGACGCGCAAGGCTTCTTCTTCCACGTCCGGACGCTCGGCCACGACCGCGCCGATGCGCGCGGCGGCGGCAAATAACTCCGCGGTCTTCGCCTGGATCACTTCCAGATATTGCGCTTCGCTGGTCTCAGTGTCGTTCGAGGTCAGCAACTGGTGCACTTCGCCCTCGGCGATGATCGATGACGCGCGCGAGAGGATGTGCAGCACTTTCAGCGATCCGTCCTCCACCATCAGCTCGAATGCACGGCTGAAGAGGAAGTCGCCCACCAGAACGCTCGACTGGTTGCCCCAGATCGCATTGGCGCTGCTCTGGCCCCGGCGCAATTCGCTGTCGTCCACGACGTCGTCATGCAGAAGGGTGGCGGTATGAATGAATTCTACGCAGGTCGCGAGCTTGACGTGCCGCTCGCCCGTGTAGCCGCACAGTTTGGTGGCGGCGAGGGTAAGCAGTGGACGCAGGCGCTTACCACCGGCGGCGACGATATGGCCGGCGAGCTGCGGGATCAGAGCGACGGGACTATGCATCCGCGCCACGATCGTGCGGTTCACCGCGCGCAGGTCTTCCTCGACCAGAGCGACGAGAGAGTCGAGCGCCTTGGCTTTCGCCCGGCGGCTTGTTTCCAGATTGACGACAGTAGCCACGCGTTCATCCCATGCCAAAGGCGGCCCGAAGACGGTAGGCCGCGACCCCAGAGTTGCCCCGGCGGCATTCTAGTTCGATGTAACCAAACTTCCTAGAACCCTGTCAGGCGCCTTTCAGCGGCAGAATTTCAGCTCTTAGGCC
Organism: Rhodospirillaceae bacterium; assembly: GCA_041906145.1. Classification (GTDB taxonomy): domain Bacteria; phylum Pseudomonadota; class Alphaproteobacteria; order Rhodospirillales; family Rhodospirillaceae; genus SHVO01. The sequence continues at coordinate 176,073 of JAYRJU010000003.1, forward strand.
GCCTCCGCAGCGATGAGACGCTCTAAATGCGCCTTCGTGCAGGTATTGCGCGGCTTACGTCAGGTGTTTTTTGTCGAAAACACTTTGCCTCGCGCCCCACTATAAAACTGCGGAACTTTACCCGGCTTCCAGCTACCATCCGCGCCAACCGCCCAATGCGCGGGTGATTGAATCTGAAGGGTACGGGGAGCACTCTTGGCCAAGGCAAAAAAACCGAAATCGACGCCGAAGCCGAAAGCCAAATCGAAGCCGGCAAAGGCCAAAAAGACCGATCCCGGTAAGAAGGTGTTTGCGCAGCCCTCTACGGCCGCGGCGCCGGCCGAGGATTCGTTTCTTGAAGCGCTGAATACCAGCCCTATCGGGGCCGCGATCTCGCGTGTCGCCGATGGTATTGTTCTGCTGGCCAATACCAGGTTGGAACGCTTTTTTGGTTTGCCCAAAGGCCGCTCGGTCGGCCTTTCCACCGCCGATTTCTTCGTTGACCCCAAGGACCGCGATCAACTCATCCAGCTCGTGCGTGAACAGGGTGGAGTCACGCGTCACTCATTGCAATTGCGTACTTCCGAGGGAAAACCGCGCCTATCGTTTATCACTAATCGGCTGATCACCTATCGCGGCGAAGCGGCCATTCTGACCTGGGTCGAGGATCAATCCGAAGAACAACGTAAGGAGGACAGCCTCGAATTCACCTCCCGGCAGGTCGAACTCGTGAATCGGATCGCGGCCATCGCCAACCGTGCCGTGAATTTTTACGACGCCTTGCGTCAAGGGGCCGCGGAGATCGGCGCATTTTTGGGCTGGCCTATCCGCCTCGTCTATCGCCTTACGCACGGCGAAACGCAGCGGCTTGAAATAGCAACATTCGCGCTCGCTAAAGATCTATTTGCGGATCAGTCCGTGAAATCCGCGGTGCTCGGCAAGTCCTTCGCACGCGGGGAAGATGTTCCGGGGCGTGTCCTTGAGACGGGTGCGTCCATATGGGTCGAGGACGTCTCAACTGATACGTCACTGACGCGATTTGATGAGACGCGCAATATTATCGGTTCGGTCCTCGCTATTCCAATCAAGGCTGACAACCAGGTCGTCGCTGTGTTGGAGTTCATGAAGCAGATACCTGCTGCAGCCGATGAACTCCTAAAACTTACGTTCGAGCGCGTCGGTTCGGAGCTTGGCCGCGTATACCTCCGCGATCAGATCACCGTCGCCTTGCAAGAGGCGCGCGCGGAGGCTGCGTCATCCGCGCGCGCAAAAGCGGGCTTCCTCGCCGCCATGGGGCACGAAGTTCGGATTCCCATGAACGGCGTCGTCGAGATGGTGGATAGGGTGCTCGAGACGGAGCTCAACGATGAACAGCGTTCGACGCTGCAGACTGCTAAGGAGTCTGGGCATGCGTTGATTAAGGTTATTAACGATATTCTCGATTTTTCCCTTATCGATGCCGGCCGACTCGCGATCGAATTTCGCGACATGTCGATCGCTAAGATCGTCGAAGAAGTATGCGCTGCGGCGCAGCCCGCTGCGGGGGATAAGGGGCTCACGCTCGTCGCGTTCGTCGATCCCAAAATGCCGAATTGGGTGAAGGGCGATCCATTGCGCGTGCGCCAGATCCTCTCCAATCTTGTAGACAATGCTGTGAAGTTTTCACGAGCGGGTGAAATTGTCGTATCCGCGGATTGCCTCGCAGGTGATCGCGGCGAAGTGCGTTTCACCGTCAAGGATCAAGGCATTGGCATCGCTCCGCAGGCCCGGCGGCATCTGTTCGAGGAGTTCTCGGCAAAGGACCATTCGACGCATGGTTACGGAGGAACCGGTCTCGGGCTTGCCATCAGCGAACGTCTCACATCCCTGATGGGCGGCGAGATCGGGGTGGAGAGCGTTCTTGGCGAAGGCTCGAACTTCCATTTCACACTGCCGTTTGGGGCGGCGGATGTGGCGCCGGAGGGCGCAGGCCCGAGTGAACGCCCCTAAAGTAGAGGTCAGCGATCCCGGTTTATTGGAATTTCAACCGAATATGGGGCGGAAAGTGCGCTGTCGGCTGCAGGAGAATATAAACAGTAAGCCTAAGCTGTGCGGCAAAACGCACAGAGAGCTATATTCGACCGTCCTCATGAGCGCCCTTATGCTCGGAACGGCGGCGCCCGCGCCGGCGTTTGCCTGGGGCGACCTCGGTCACCGTATGGTCTGCAACAAGACCTGGGACGATCTCACCGAAGAAGCGCGGGCCAAGGTGCTCGATATCCTCGATTTCACGACGCGGGAGGCGTTCGCGGACTCCTGCAATTGGGCCGATGCGTACCGCGAAGGGCACCGCGAAACCGGACCGTGGCACTACGTCAGCGTGCCCAAGGGGGCCACCGAAGTGATCATGGAGCGCGACTGCCCGGCCGAGGCCAGTTGCGCTGTACGCGAGATCGAGCGCCAGTTCGAGATTTTGAAAAGTCCGGTCCCCAAAGCCGAGCGCGCTCAGGCGCTAATGTTCCTGGCTCACTTCGTCGGGGACCTCCACCAGCCGCTGCACACCGGTTTCGCCGAGGATCGCCGCGGCACGATGCTGAAGGCCACTTTCTTCGGGGAGGAGTGGACGATGCATGGCATCTGGGACTATGCGCTCGTCGAATATGAGCATAAGGGCGACGAGAAAGCGCCGGTGCGTTTCCGACCTGTGATGTCGTCCAGTCATACTTTCGCCTGGGTGGATGCGCCGCCTCTAACCTGGGCGAACGAGAGTCTGACCATTCTGCGCAGTCCCGCCACCGGTTACGTCGGCAATCCCGGCGGACTTGAGTTTGGCGAAATCTACGTGACGCAGAACCGGCCCATCGTGCTCGATCAGATTGCCAAGGCCGGCGTGCGCCTCGCGCGCCTGCTCGAGCGGGCGATGAAGCACTATCCCTGAATACGATGGTCGAACTTCTTCGCAGCGATAACCCGGTCCTCATCTCCGCCATGCTCTCCGCGCTGGCAGACGCGGGGATCGATGCGGTGGTGTTCGATGGGCTCGCGGACATTTACGGCGCCGCTTTCCCGCGGCGTTTAATGGTCTTGGACGAAGACCTTACACGCGCACGGCGCATAGCTTTGGATATCTGTCCGGAATTTCTGGAACCGGGCCGGGCGTAAGGCTCCAACTCCACCCATACAGGCGCATGATCACTTGCGCCGGGCTTGCCGCGTACGGCACGGTCCACCCCGGCGGCCCGCAGACGCGGCGCCAAGTCGGGACTTAAAAGCACAAAGTCGAGGCGCAGGCCGGCGTCGCGGGGCCAGCGGTTGCGCACGTAATCCCAAAACGAATACATCGGTTGATCGGGATGCAAATGGCGCACGCCGTCGATCCAGCCTTGCTTCAAAAGTTTTTTAAACGCCGCGCGGCTTTCAGGCCGCAACAACGCATCTCTGTCCCAGGATTGGGAGGGATAAATATCGAGGTCCGTCGGCGCCACGTTGTAATCGCCCGCCAGTACCGCCGGGACCTTGGCCATCTTTAACACCTTTGCATGCGCGATCAGCCGCGCGAACCAAGCGAGTTTGTAGTCGAACTTTGGACCCGGTTGCGGATTGCCGTTCGGCAAATAGATCGACGCGAAAAGCGTGCCCTCGACCGCGGCTTCGATATAGCGCGCTTGTGCGTCCTTGCCGTCGCCTGGTAATGCCCGGCGCGTGACTACGGGAGTGCTACCCTTTGCAAGGATTGCGACACCATTATACGTCCGTTCTCCGCTCCACGCCGCGCCGTACCCGGCCTTCTCCAGCGCTGCGGCGGGGAAGGCGCCGTCGTCGGTCTTGAGTTCCTGAAGGCACACCACATCGGGCTTGGCGGCGCGTAGCCAAGCCAGAAGGTTCGGCAGGCGGCGCACGACATTGTTGATGTTGAACGTCGCGATCTTCATGGACACAGGTCCTGCCCGGCCGGTCGGTCTTTGAATTCTACGTGACCTGGGCGGTGATTTTGCACGGTGTGGTTCTGCACAACGGTGCTAGCGTTCGTTTGTTCAAAAGGGAGGACATCATGCCTGCATACCTTGTCGCGCGCGTCGCGGTTCACGATCCGGAGACCTATCTGAAATATACGGCGCGCACGCCGGCGCTTATCGCGCGCCACGGCGGCAAATTCCTGACGCGCGGAACATCCGTCATCACGCTCGAAGGGATGCCCTTTAAAGACCGCATGGTGATCGTTGAATTCCCATCGGCGGCCCATGCCGAAGCCTTGTTCAAGGATCCCGAATACGACGAAGCGGCAATCTTTCGCCGGGATGCCTCCGTCGCGCAGATCGTGGTCCAGGAAGGCGTCGCCGCCACGGGGATTCCTGATCCTCACGTATAAGGGGAAAACGGAACGGGAAAAGGAACTGCGCGGTGCTCGCTCAGAAACTTTTGCAGCGCGGCCGCGTTAGCTCCCAGTAACATCGTTCAGGTGCTGTTTGGTTTATCGTTGTTTTCTGGTCTATGGGAAGAATCGGCGGGTCACTTTGCCGCCGATCGACGCTGCCAGCGCCGAGGATGCTGCGGTGTTCGCCACTAAGTTCATGCGCAGCGAAGCCGCGATTGAGATCTGGCAGGGCGCCGATCTTGTTCTTTTGCGCAAACGTGCGGCGCTTCAGCGCAAGAAATGCCTCGAACTCCTTGTCAGCTAGTTTTCGCCGGTTAAGCGAGAATTCTTACGAGAGGTAACGCGATTTCGGGATGCCCGGATTCGTGAGGGTGACCACCCGCTTTTCGCCGGTCCATATTTCCACGATGCGGTAGTCCTCGCCGGCAAGCTTTAAGCTCGCCTTCGCGACAGCCTCAAGCGGTTCGCGCGCGCGCACTAAAAAAGGGGGGCAGGGCGCTCCGGCGCGGGTGATCGTGCGGCAGATGTAGGTCGTCATTCGTCCTCCTGCCAAACACAACGGCGTATCCCCGCATCCGGGTCCCGTTCTTGGCGCTGACGCTTCCGCTCCGTCTACGCGAAACGGTGAAGGAACACGCGTGTTTGGTCGGGTGTTGAGTCCGATATCAAACGACTTCCTCTCGGAAGAGGCTTTATGAGCGACAACCGGTTTTTTGTGATGGAGACGGCCGACATCCTGGCGACCCTGGCCAATGAGCAAGATGTCAAGAAGGACGCGGTTAATTCCGCAGCAAAAGGCCCCGCCGAAGCGGAGCCTTTCGGGCTGCTAGGGGAACAGCCTGCTCGGCAATCAGGGGGACTAACCGAGATGAAGCCCACATAGGCCCATGCAAGGCGTGGTCAAGCAGCGCGCCCGCCAGTTCACGGTCATGTCATCCGGCGCCGTTTATCTGCAGCGGATCACGCGCGTTTGCATCCTCGAATCTGCGGTGATGCGCGCGGCGTTTTCGTAACCGTTCGGACAGGCCGCATAGGCTTGTGCGTCGCAATCGGCGTCCAGCCCGCGCTTGCAGTCGAAGGTGATCGTATTGGGGATGCCGACTTCGTTTTTCACTCGCGTGCAGGCTGAGGTGCCGGCGGCGACGCCAACGGCGAGTGGCAGGGTCAACAGGAGCCGTGTGAATTTAGCCATTTGTTCCTCCGCTATTGTTTTGAACCCTAACGCCGGCCCGCAGAGGGAGGTTTCCTCCGGGTTTTAGCCGTGAAAAGGGAAACCGGGTCACGCGCTGGCGTGCGGTTTCATCTGCCGGTGAGGAAGCGGACGTTTCTCACGCGCAACTGGCATATTTATACCGACCTGTATAAAATCTGCGCCGCGTTGTCATTTCGACCGCGGGTTATGTCAATCGTGTCCGATTGGGAAGAAATAAACGGGCTCGCGCCGGCCCGATTATTGATTCGTGTCAAATGAAACAGGGGGAAGGAGCGATAAAGTGCGCTTTACGATCGGTAATCACTTGCTAAGAAGCGCCGCCCAGAATGGCGGCTTCACAGCGCCAGGAAAGACGCTTGAGCGATTTAGACGACGTTATCCCCACCGGACGGCGCGCGCTTACACGCCAGAAGATCCTCGAAGCGGCGTACGCTCTTTTTACCGCTCAGGGCGTGAACCTGGTTGGCGTGGACACAATCAGTGCGCGCTCCGGCGTTGCCAAGATGACGCTCTATCATCATTTCAAGGCGAAAGAGAATCTGGTCTTGGCTTACCTTGATTTGCGGGCCAAGCGCTGGACTGTCGGTTGGTTGAAAGCGGGAGTGAAGGCAAGGGGCGCGACGCCCAGCGCCCGTCTTCTGGCCATCTTCGACCTGTTCCATGAGTGGTTCGGCGCCGACGGCTTCGAGGGCTGCCCTTTCTTACGCATCATTTGTGAATCGGAAGTCGGTTCGCCCGTGCACAAGGCGACCGCGCTGAAGCTTGGCCAAATGGAGAGTTTTGTCGGCCAACTCGCGCGCAGCGCTAAGCTTCCTGATCCGAATGGGTTCGCCAGCGCATGGATGATGCTCATGGAAGGCGCGATCATGAGCGCGCGGGCCGGTCACAAGGACGCCGCCTTGAAAGCCAAGGACGCCGCGGAGGTGCTCCTCGAGGCGTGGAGCCGTAGACCAGCTAAAACGGCTTCAATTAAACGCCGCGCGAAGGCCGTACCTAAAAGAAAGCCGTCGCGCTAAGCGCGCTCTTCTCGTTATCCTCGCCGCCTATGGCGCCACAGGATTTGGCCTTCACCGATGATCGTCTTCTCGACGGGCGCGTTCACATACGCCAGCCCGCCGACGGCTATCGTGTTGCGGTCGATCCCGTGCTCCTCGCCGCCGCCGTTCCCGCCAAGTCCGGTCAACATGTGCTTGATGCTGGATGCGGCACCGGTGGGGCCATGTTTTGCCTCGCGGCGCGCGTACCCGGCCTGCGTCTCACCGGCCTCGAACTGCAGCCCCAACTCGCCGCATATGCGCGCGCGGGGATTGCCCTCAACGCTCTTGAGCAGTCCGCGCGCGTAATCACAGGCAATCTCACGAGTGTTGCCCACGGTGCGTACGACATCGTGATGACAAACCCGCCGTTCGCCGAAGGCGGCACGCCGCCGCCGAACGCCTCCCGCGCGGTAGCGCATATGGAAAGCGATCTCGACCTTCCCAGCTGGTTGCGTCACTGCTTGGCCGCCCTGAAACCGAAGGGGCGTCTCGTGATCATCCACCGTGCGGACCGCCTGTCCGACATTCTGGGAGCGCTGCAGGGGCGCGCGGGAGACATTCGCGTCCTTCCCATTCACGCCAAGGCCGGCCAGCCGGCCCGCCGGGTGATTGTCGATGCGGGCAAGGACCGTCGGACACCGGATGCGCTCCTGCCGGGGTTCATCCTGCATGGTGAGGACGGCGCGTTCACACCCGCGGCCGACGCCGTGTTGCGCGGCGCGGGCGCGCTTCCCCAGCTCTTGCAAACTTGAAAAACGTACCGAAATTGGAAGGGCTTGTGTCCCAGTCCGATATGGTAAGCTCCGCGCATGGAAGTGATCGACCGTCTCAACGATTTTCTCGCCGACCACGGCATCGTGCGCGCGAAGCTGCCGACCCCGTCGGTGTCTGTGGTGCGCCTGCAGGGCGTTATCGGCGCGGTTGGCATGGGCCGGCGCGGCCTCAGCCTCAACGCCCTTGAAGCGACCCTCAAGAAGGCTTTTTCAAAGCACGTACGCGCCGTGTGCCTGCAGATTAATTCGCCAGGCGGCTCGCCCGTGCAATCGGCACAGATCGCCGCGCGTATTCGGCAGCTGTCCAAAGACAATAAAATTCCCGTGTTCGCGTTCGCCGAGGATATCGCGGCCTCCGGCGGCTATTGGCTCGCGCTCGCGGCCGACGAGATTTACGCCGATGCAATGTCCGTGGTTGGCTCCATTGGCGTGATCTCGGCGAGCTTCGGCTTCCAAGATCTCATCTCGAAAATGGGAGTCGAGCGGCGCGTGCATGCGCAAGGCGCGCACAAAAGCTTCCTTGATCCGTTCAAGCCTGAGAACCCCGAGGACGTCGCGCGCCTGGACGCCATCCAGAAAGACATTCACCGCCAGTTCACCACGTTCGTGCGTAATCGCCGCGCGGAACGCCTGACGGCCGCCGATGAAACTGTTTTCAATGGCGATATTTGGACGGGGGAGCGCGCGCTTGAGCTCGGACTCGTCGATGGCCTCGGTGACCTAAGGACGATCGTGCGCCGCAAGTACGGTCCCGACGTGCGTTTCCTCACCGTTGAACGTCCCATGAACTGGCTCGAACGCCGTTTGGGCCGCGTTGGCTTTTCGGGCCCCGAAAGCGCTGATGCGCGCATCAGCTGGGCCTCGGATTTGATCTCGGCGGTCGAAGAGCGCGCTCATTGGGCGAGGTTCGGACTTTGATCTCGATCTTGAAGATCCTTTTCACCATCGGCGTCATCATCGTCGTGTACTTGGGATTCAAGTACCGTTGGCGGCTCACCGATATGACCCGGGCCGCCGCGCGTATGGCGGGCGCCGACGTCAGGCCGCCCGGCCAGCCCCGTTCCGGCCCGCCGGTGGTTCAGGACCTCGTGCCCTGCCGCAAATGCGGGGCGTATGTCGCATCCGGCATGACATGTTCCTGCGAAAAAAGCTGATTCTATCGGCTGATCTCAAAGGCGGCTGTTGATTTGAGGCCGGTCGGTCGGTAGCTTCCCGGCTCCTTTATCTGTGGATCAGACCGATGGCTCGCGCCGCCAAGAAACGCCCCAAAATCAAAGCCAAGCCCAAAGCGAAAGCCAAGCTCAAGGCGAAGGCCAAGCCTGAAGCGAAGCCGGTTGCAAAGAAGGCGCCGGGCAAGAAAGCGGCTCCAAAAAAGGCGCCGGTAAAGAAGGCCGCCGCGAAGCCGATGCCGAAGCGCCGCGCAACGCCGGTCGCCGCCGTGCCTAAGAAGGCGGTGAAACCGTCCACCAAGCCGACCAGCTTTCAAGGTTTGATTCTCGCGCTCCAAAATTTCTGGGCCGAACAGGGCTGCGTGATCATGCAGCCGTACGACATGGAGATGGGCGCCGGCACATTCCATCCGGCAACCACACTGCGCGCGCTCGGCCCCGACACTTGGAATGCGGCCTATGTGCAGCCCTCGCGCCGGCCGACCGACGGCCGCTATGGCGAGAACCCCAACCGCCTCCAGCACTATTATCAATATCAAGTCATCTTGAAGCCTTCGCCGGCCGATCCGCAGGCCCTCTATCTCAAAAGCCTCGAAGCGATCGGCATCGATGTCATGGCGCACGATATCCGCTTTGTCGAAGATGACTGGGAAAGTCCGACATTGGGCGCCTGGGGACTCGGCTGGGAAGTCTGGTGCGATGGGATGGAGATCACCCAGTTCACCTACTTCCAACAGGTCGGCGGGCTTGAGTGCGATCCGGTCGCCGTTGAACTCACTTACGGACTCGAACGCCTGGCCATGTATGTGTACGGCGTCGAAAACGTCTACGATCTCGACTTCAATGATCGCGGCGTGAAGTATGGCGACATCTTCAAGCGCGCCGAGATTGAATACTCCGCGCACAATTTCGAGTTCGCGAACACGGACATTCTATTCAAGCGTTTCACGGACTGCGAGAACGAGTGCCGTGCGTTGCTCGAGCATCGCCTTGCGCTGCCGGCCTACGATCAGTGCATCAAGGCCTCCCATACCTTCAACCTTCTGGATGCCCGCGGCGTCATCAGCGTCACTGAACGCGCCGCATACATCGGCCGCGTCCGCGCGCTTGCCAAAGCGTGCTGCGAGATGTGGCTCCAGCCCACGAATGCCCGGTAACTGTCATGGCTGAGCTTCTTCTTGAAATCTTCTCCGAGGAAATCCCCGCGCGCATGCAGGCGCGCGGTGCCGAGGACCTCGCACGTCTCATCGGCGAAAGCCTGAAGGCCCAAGGCCTCGAGGCGAAGTCGCTGCGCGCTATCGGTGGTCCACGCCGCCTTACGCTTATGGCCGACGGCTTGCCGAAGGCGCAGCCGGACACGACCGAGGAACGCAAAGGCCCGCAGGTCGGTGCGCCCGAGCAGGCGCTCCAAGGGTTCATGAAGGCCGCCGGACTCTCCTCCATCGACCAGGCGGAAGTGCGTGAGCTGCCCAAGGGCAAGTTCTACTTCTCGGTGGCCACCAAGAAGGGCCGTCCGACCGCCGTTGTCTTGAAGGAAATCGTCGAGGCCGCGCTGGCGCAAATGCCGTGGCCCAAGTCCATGCGGTGGGGCGCCAATCCGACCCGTTGGGTGCGTCCGCTTCACAGCATCATCTGCCTGTTCGACGGCGCCATCGTGCCGGTTGAATTCGCGCGCGTAAAGGCAGGGAACACCACCGTCGGCCACCGCTTCCTCGCGCCGGCCCAAATCACCGTGAAGAACGCTTCCGACTATCTGGCCAAGCTTAAGAAGGCCAATGTGGTGGTCGAGTCCGCCGAGCGTGAGCAGATCATCATCCGCGATCTCGCGAAGCTCGCCGCCGCCGAAGGGCTTGAAGTGCGCGCCGATGCCGGCCTTCTCGCGGAAGTCATAGGACTCGTCGAATGGCCCGTGCCGCTGCTCGGCACCATTCCAGACGCGTTCATGGATGTGCCCGCCGAAGTCATGACCTCGGCCATGCGCAAGCATCAGAAGTATTTTGCGCTTTCGACCAAGAGCGGCGCATTTGCCAATCGTTTTGGCGTGGTCGCCAACATGGTCACCAAGGACAAAGGTAAGGCGATCATCGCGGGGAACGAGCGCGTTCTGAGTGCGCGTCTCTCCGACGCCAAGTTCTTCTGGGATCAAGACCGCGAACAGCCGCTCGCATCGCGCGTCGAAAAGCTCCAGGAGCGCGTGTTCCAGGCCTCCCTCGGCACGGTGCTCGACAAGACCAAGCGCCTTGTGAAACTCGCGAGCCATCTCGCGAGCATTTTGAAGGCTGACACACAGGCGGCCGAGCGCGCCGCTTTGCTTTGCAAAGCCGATCTCTCCACTGGCATGGTCGGCGAGTTTCCCGATCTCCAGGGCGTCATGGGCCGCTATTACGCGCTTCATGATAAGGAATCCGCCGCGGTCGCGGACGCCGTTGCCGAACACTACTCGCCGCTTGGACCTACGGACGCTTGTCCCTCGAAGCCGCTCAGCGTCGTTGTGTCGCTGGCCGATAAGCTCGATAGCCTGGTCGGTTTCTTTGCCATCAATGAAAAGCCCACCGGTTCGAAGGACCCCTACGCCCTGCGCCGCGCTGCGCTTGGCGTCATCCGCATCGTCCTCGAAAACAAACTGCGCCTGCCGTTGCGTGCGGCGTTCGGACACGCACTCGCCGGTTACGACGGGCTGAAAATCGACGCCAAGAAGATTTCCGATGAGGTCCTCGACTTCTTCGCCGACCGCCTCAAGGTGCATCTGCGCGAGAAGGGCGTGCGCCACGACTACGTGTCGGCCGTCTTCGCGCTCGGCACGGAAGACGATCTCGTACGTCTCATCGCGCGCGTCGATGCCCTTGCGGCGTTCCTGACAAGCGATGACGGTGCCAATCTGCTGGTGGCCTATAAACGCGCCGCCAACATCCTTCGCATCGAAGAGAAGAAGGACAATAAGGCCTACTCCGGGGATGTCGGCGATCTTGGCGCGGACGAAGCGCAAGAACTCCTCAAGGCCTTGCAGGCCATCAGCGCGCCGGTGGCCTCTGATTTGTCGGGTGAGAACTTTGAAGTGGGAATGCAGAAATTGGCGCAGCTGCGCGCGCCGGTCGACGCTTTCTTCGACAAGGTCACCGTCAACACCGATAACCCCGATCATCGCATCGAGCGCCTCAAGCTCCTGGCGCAGATCGTCACGGTCATGAATCAGGTCGCCGATTTCTCCAAGATCGAAGGCTAACCATTCACTTTCTGTTTTCTGGTCATCCTGGGGCTTGTCCCCAGGATCCAGGGTTGCGAAGCTCGGCGCATGAGTTCGGCGCCTGTGTCTGAATCTTTCGACTACATCGTCGTCGGCGGCGGCACCGCTGGCTGCGTTTTGGCCAATCGGCTGTCGGCCAATCCCAAAGTGCGCGTTCTCCTGCTCGAAGCGGGCGGTAAGGATGATTACATCTGGGTCCGCATTCCCGTCGGTTACCTCTATTGCATGGGAAATTCCCGTACCGACTGGTGCTTTCGCACGGAAAGCCAGAAGGGGCTCGGTGGTAAGACGCTGAATTATCCGCGCGGCCGCATACTCGGTGGCTGTTCTTCGATCAATGGGATGATCTATGTGCGGGGCCAGCGCCGCGACTACGATCAATGGCGGCAGCTTGGCAACCTCGGCTGGGGCGCCGACGATATCCTTCCGCACTTTCATAAATTGGAGGATTTCGCGGCCGGCGACTTAGGTATTCACGGCGCTGGCGGCGAGATGCGCATTGAGAAACAGCGTCTCCACTGGCCTCTGCTGGACGCCATTGCCGACGCCGCGGCGGCGGCCGGGATTCCCAAGCGCGGAAGTATAACGGCCAGCGACGATGACGGCGTCGGCTATTTCAGCGTGACGCAGCGGGGCGGCTGGCGGTGGAGCGCCGCCACGGCGTTTCTACGCCCTGCGCGGGCGCGCGCTAATCTCGCGGTGGCAACGAAGGCTTTCGCGCAACGCATATTATTTGAAGGCCGCCGCGCCGTGGGCGTTGAATACCTTGAGGGCGGTGCGCTCAAAACCGCCCGCGCCGGCGCGTCCGTCATTCTTGCCGCCGGAGCGATCGGGTCGCCTCATTTGCTTGAAGTCTCGGGCGTGGGCGACGCCAATCGCCTCAGGATGCTGCACATCCCGGTTGTTCATCATGCGCCCGGCGTCGGTGAGAACCTCCAGGACCACCTGCAGCTCCGTTGTATCTACAAGGTCACGGGTGCGGCGACGCTGAACGAACGGGTACGTACGCTGTTCGGCAAAGCGCTCATCGGCGCGGAATACGCGCTGTTTCGCACGGGCCCGATGTCGATGGCGCCGAGCCAGTTGGGGCTCTTTGCGCGCTCCGATGCGTCAGTCGATACGCCGGACATTGAGTTTCATATTCAGCCGCTCAGTCTCGACCGGTTCGGTGAACCTCTGCATAGCTTTCCGGCCTTCACCATGGCGCCGTGCAATTTGCGTCCGCGCAGCCGCGGCTCCGTGCATCTCACCAGCCCCGATGTCGGCAAGCCGCCGAAGATCGATCCCAATTATCTTTCCGATCCGCATGACAGGGTTGTCGCGGCGCGGGCTCTGCGCCTTACGCGCTTCATCGTGGAGCAGGAGCCTCTGCGTCGTTACGCGCCCGTCGAATATGTCCCCGGTCCGCACTTCGAATCTGACGAGGATCTTGCGCGTGCGGCCGGGCAGGTGGGGTCCACCATCTTCCATCCGGTCGGTACGGTCCGCATGGGCCAAGACGCCGGCGCGGTGCTGGACGAGCGCCTGCGCGTGCGGGGACTCGAGGGGCTTCGGGTTATGGACGCCTCGGTCATGCCCACCATTACGTCGGGCAATACCAACGCTCCGGTGATGGCCATCGCCCAAAAAGGGGCCGCCATGGCCCTGGAAGACGCTAAAATTTAAAGATTATCTTACAAAAATCCTCTTATTAGGGAACTTGCGTACTGATTTCGAGTTGTAAGGAGCGGTTTTAGGGCGTATTTAAAGCCTCTCTTACGTCAATTCCGAAAGAAACCCTTACGGAGCTTACAAATGCGGGACAATGCCCTCGAGCGCGCCATCACGGAAGCCGGAGGGGTCACCGCCTTGGCCCGGGCGATCAATGTGACGCCGCAGGCCATCAGCCAGTGGGACCGCGTGCCGGCCGAGCGGGCCATCGCGGTGGAACAGGCCACCAAAGGCAAGGTCACGCGCCAGGAGCTTCGCCCAGACGTCTTCGGCGCCGGTGAGACCAAGCCCGCGCAAATCGCGTCCGTTCCGGCTCCCGAGCCCGCCCATGACGGTAAATGGGTTTACGCCTTCGGCAACGGCAAGGCGGAAGGCAATGCCCGCATGAAGAACTTGCTCGGCGGCAAGGGTGCGAACCTGGCCGAGATGAGCGCCATTGGCATTCCGGTCCCGCCGGGCTTCACCATCTCCACCGATGTCTGCACGTACTATTACGGCCACGGGAAGTCCTACCCGGCGGACCTGCGCGATCAAGTCGCGCGCGCCGTCGAACATGTGGAACAGCAGATCGGCGCTCAATTTGGCGACGTGCGGAATCCCCTCTTGGTCTCGGTGCGCTCCGGCGCGCGGGCATCCATGCCTGGCATGATGGATACGATCCTCAACCTCGGCCTCAATGACGAGACGGTGGAGGGTTTGGCGACACAGTCGAAGGATCCGCGCTTCGCCTACGACAGTTATCGCCGCTTCATTCAGATGTATTCGGGGGTCGTGCTCGGCGTGGATTCCTACGACTTCGAGCATTTGCTCGATATCGCCAAGGAAGATAAGGGCGTCAGTCTCGATACCGAACTCACCGCCGATGACCTCAAGGAACTGGTCGCGTCCTACAAAGCCAAGGTGCAGGACGAAGTCGGCGAGCCGTTTCCGCAGGATGTGCATCAACAGCTGTGGGGCGCCATCGGCGCGGTTTTTTCCAGCTGGATGAACCAGCGCGCCATCACTTACCGCAAACTCCACGATATCCCCGACACCTGGGGCACCGCCGTCAATGTGCAGTCCATGGTGTTTGGCAACATGGGCGGCGACTGCGCCACGGGCGTGTGTTTCAGCCGCGATCCCTCCACCGGCGCCAATGTCTTTTACGGCGAGTATCTTGTGAATGCACAGGGCGAAGACGTCGTCGCCGGCATACGCACGCCGCAGCAAATCACACTCGACGGCAAGAAGGCGCAAAGCTCCACGCTTCCCTCGATGGAAGAGGAAATGCCCGAGCTGTACCGTCAGCTCGTCGAAGTGCGCGATCGCCTCGAGCGCCACTACACCGACATGCAGGACATGGAGTTCACGATCCAAAAGGGCAAGCTCTGGATGCTCCAGACCCGCAACGGCAAAAGAACCGCACAGGCCGGCTTCAAGATCGCCGTTGATATGGCGCGCGAAGGCTTGATCAGTGAAAACGAAGCGGTCCGCCGCATCGATCCCAATCAGCTCGATCAATTGCTGCATCCCACGCTCGATCCCAAGGCGCCGCGACAGCTTCTCGCGCGCGGCCTGCCGGCGTCGCCCGGCGCCGCTTCCGGCAAAATCGTGTTCACGGCCGAAGACGCTGAGGATTGGGTCAAGCGCGGCGAGAAAGTGATCTTGGTCCGTCGCGAAACCAGCCCCGAGGACATCAGCGGCATGCATGTCAGTCAGGGCATCCTCACCACGCGCGGCGGCATGACGAGCCATGCGGCGGTCGTGGCCCGTGGAATGGGCACGCCCTGTGTGTCTGGCGCGGGCGAACTGCAGGTCGACGTGCATGCCAAGACCATGCGCATCCGCGATAAAATTCTGCTCGAAGGCGATGTCATCACCTTGGACGGCGCCACCGGCGAGGTGTTCCTGGGTAAGGTGGCCACCATCCGGCCTGAACTCACGGGCGATTTCGCGACGCTGATGGGGTGGGTGGACAATATCCGCCGTTTGAAAGTGCGCGCCAATGCCGAGACGCCGCTCGACGCGGAAACGGCCCGCAAGTTTGGCGCGGAAGGCATTGGCCTGTGCCGTACCGAGCACATGTTCTTCGATGCTCAGCGTATTCTCACCGTGCGTCAGATGATCCTCGCCAAGGACGCGGGCGGGCGTAAGGCGGCGCTCGACAAGCTGCTGCCGCACCAGCGCGGCGATTTTGTGAAGCTCTTTACCATTATGGAGGGCTTGCCGGTCACGATCCGGCTGCTTGATCCGCCGCTGCACGAATTCCTCCCGCACACCGACAGCGAAATTGCGGAGGTCGCGACGGGCGCAGGCGTTTCCGAGGAATCCGTACGCGAAGTGCTCGCCCGCCTGCACGAAAGCAATCCCATGTTGGGGCATCGCGGCGTGCGGCTCGGGGTTTCGCATCCGGAAATCTATGCCATGCAGGCGCGGGCGATCTTTGAAGCGGCGGTGCAGGTTGCCAAGGAGGGCAAGCGGGTTATTCCAGAAATCATGATTCCGCTGGTCGGCACACGTGCCGAACTCGACATGATGAAGAAGGTCGTCGACGACGCGGCGGCCGCGGTGTTTGGGCAAGCGGGCGCCTCAGTCGCCTACACGATCGGCACCATGATTGAGCTGCCGCGCGCCGCCCTGCGCGCAGGCGACATTGCCCAGACCGCCGAGTTCTTCTCCTTTGGCACCAACGACCTCACGCAAACGACTCTGGGCCTCTCGCGCGACGACTGCGCCACGTTGGTGGAGCTTTATAAGGCGAAGGGCATTTACGAAAAGGATCCATTCGCGAGCCTCGATCAAGACGGTGTCGGCGAATTGATCACAATCGCGGCAGAACGTGGTCGCGCGACGCGCCCTGCTCTTAAACTGGGCATCTGCGGTGAACACGGCGGCGACCCGGATTCCATCGCCTTCTGTCATCGCGCCGGACTGGATTACGTTTCCTGCTCGCCCTATCGTGTGCCCGTCGCGCGGCTCGCCGCCGCGCAAGCGGTGCTTACGGAGAACAGCACGGAACGCGCTCTCAGAACCGCCGCTTAGGATTTTACCGGGAGGGGATAGTGATGCTGACGATGTGGCTTTGCTTCGACAAGCCGAATTCGATGGATTTGCGGATGAAGACGCGGCCGGAACATCTCGACTGGATCGAGAAGGCCGTGAAGAGCTTCAAGTTTGCCGGCCCGATGTTGAGCGACGACGGCCAGACTCTGAAGGGCTCATGCATCATCGCCGAATTCGACAGCCTCGAGCAGTCACGCGAAGTCCAGCAGCAGGACCCGTATCAGAAAGCGGGACTGTTCGAGAAGGTGGTCGTCTGCCCGACGAAACAGATGTTCCCGAAAGTCTAAGACGGGTACACCGCGCTCTTCACTCAAGCGGCAATCCCCGTGTCCACACCGTGGCGCGGGGACCCGCGTTGTTGACTTGCGTCAAGTCGCCAGGGATCAGCGGTAGACCTTGTCGAAAAGCCGTTCGTGCGCAAAGACCTCGTGCGTGCCCTCCAGCGCCACGAGATGGGCTACAGGATCCTGCTCTGCCGGACTAACGACATCGCGGCGGCGGCGATCGCGAATAGTGCGGCGATGCCGGCGAAGATCGAACTGATTTCGGTCTCCTGACGTTCCATGACCAGTTGCGTGTTCAGGCTTTTGTAGACCTCATTCAGCGCGGCGCCGGAGTTGGCCGCGAAATACTTGCCCTTGGTGACATCGGCGATGGTCTTCAGCGACTCTTCGTCGAATTGCATGCCGCCGTAGTAGCCGCCGCCATTCGCTGAACCTAGGCCGACCGTATAGATTCGCACGCCCCTGTCCGCCGCCATCCGTGCCGTCTCGATCGGATCGGGCCCCACGGTAGCGCGCCCGTCAGTCAGGAGGATGATGGTTGAATTCTGGTTGGAGCCCGGCGGGACAGGCTTGAAGGCGGGTTGTGCCGGTTGATCCAGTGACGCGCCTTGTTTATCGCGGTCACGGCCGAAGTCGGACTCGCTGAAGCGGGGATCGAAGGCCGCATCCGGGTAGATCGTCTGCAGTGAAACGAGAATTCCGCTCCCGATGGCCGTGCCGCGGAATGTGCGGAAGCGGTCGATGGCTTGCACCAGTTCTTCGCGATTGAGCGTCGGTGTTTGCACCAGCGCCGCAGCACCGGCAAAGGCGACGATCCCGATCCGCGTTGTACTCGGTTGTTGGGTGATGAACTGCTTAGCCGCGTTTTGCGCGGCGGTTAGCCTGTTTGGCTCGACATCTTCCGCGCGCATGCTGCCCGAGACGTCCATGGCGAGGATGACGAGGGCTCTTTGCGAGGGCAGGGTTACCATCGCTGCCGGTTTCGCCACCGCGGTTAATGCCAGCACAATCGAAACCAGCAGAAGCATCGCGGGGACGTGGCGCCGCCATGATCCGCCAGGCCCCAGCGCCTCGTGGATCCGGCCGATGTCGGCATATCGCACCGCCATCTTTTTCTTCCGGGAGAGCAGGTAGAAGTACAGCGCGACCAGGGCCGGCGCCGTTAAGAGAAGGAGCAGCAGCATCGGGGAGAGGAATTTCATCACCGTGCATCCATGCGCTCATCGGCGGAAGGAGTCGCCGCGCATAAGGCTATGCTTTTTACGATGATACGCGAAGAGAGATTCGAGATCAGCCGACCTCGTCCACCGGCTCATATTGCGCGTCAAATAGCGCCGGCGGCAGCCGGTAGGTGGTGCCGCCTTCGCGGACCAGCCAGTCGCCTTTGTATACCTTGTCGCGAATGCCGCCGATGGCGAGCCGGCCGTCGGCCAGCAGCACGGCTTCGAGCCACTCAGGCCACTCGGCGCGCGCCTGGCCATTCCACTGCCACGCTTGAATCTCAATTGGTCGTCTGCGGTACCGGGTCGCCATTCCCCACCTGCGTTCCCGAACGCTATTTTCTAGTCTTGCGGCAATTGCATCCAGTCCGGTTTGACCGGGGTAATGCGCGCGGCTCCCGCCGTCAAGTTACCCCCGCTCCGCCATGCATCCAGGCGTACCAGCGCGAGTCCGAAGGCGCCCGCGGTGCTCTTCATTTCCCCCGCGTCCCTTCCATCCAAGGTTAACGCTTCGCCCGATGCAGGCGTTGCACCGTCGATCGCCACCGGCATCAGGCGCTTTTTGATCAGCGCGCGGTAGTGGGTACGCGCCGTCAGTTCCTGCCCGATGTAGCAGCCTTTTTCGAAGTCCACCCCGTGTAGTTCCTCGAAGCCGTTTTCAAGAAGGAGGGCCTTGTCCACCTCCATGTCGCGGCTGCCGTCCGGCAGGCCCAGTCCAATCCGGTGGGCGTCATATGTCTCCGGCGTCGAACGGCCGAGCGGAAGCTGGGCGGTTTGATCCGGTGTGAGGGCGAATCGCACACCCACCCCCGCCAGGCGCGGGTCAGTATAAAGGACGCCGTCGCCCCGCGCCTTCACCGTTCCCAAAGTCTCCGAGGTTTCCAAGGCCGCTGCCGCGCCGTCGCCCCAGGCGACCCCAACCTCAAGGGTATCCAGGGGGGCGAAGGTCACCTTGGCCCTCAATTTGTACCGGGCGAGGCGGGTGATCAGGTCATCGCGGCGCGCCCGTTCGCACTCCAAAAGGATTGTGTCCCCGTGCGGGACAACAAAAAATTCGTGCAGGAACTTGCCCTGAGCCGTGAGAAAGGCCGCCCACATGGCCTGCCCGGCTTCTACCTGGCGCATATCGTTCGAAATCATGCCCTGCAGGAAGCTGGCCCGGTCGTCGCCCCCGACGGCAACCAACGCGCGATGGGCAAGGGCGGTGAAAAACGCCATATGTTTCTCCTGATGTCCTGCTTATGTAGCACCCTTCGAGCTTGCTGCAAGCCGCGCCGGTCTCGGATATAAACCCGTCCATGCACTACGTTTTTGTCGACGATTCGCCGCTCCAGTACGACGGCTACACCAACCTCCGCCGGGCCATCGGCGGGGCCGAGAAGGCCGTGGGTGGTCTCGCCGCCGCCCTGGGCGCCCGCGGCCACGAGGT
The DNA here is from genome assembly GCA_041906145.1 of Rhodospirillaceae bacterium. Classification (GTDB taxonomy): domain Bacteria; phylum Pseudomonadota; class Alphaproteobacteria; order Rhodospirillales; family Rhodospirillaceae; genus SHVO01. The sequence goes on from JAYRJU010000003.1 coordinate 195,527, forward strand.
CAAAGTCATCAATAACACGACCTACGCCCACATGGCGGACGGAGCTTACTACACGCCTTTCGGCGACACCTGGGCGCCTAAGGCCGCCGACGTGGTGATCGCCATGCGCAAGCCCTCTCTGCTTGGTCATTTGCGCAATGTGAAACATCGTCTGCTTCTGGTCACCGGGGCCCCGGACTATCTGACCGCCGAGGCGAACGCGCCCTTATGGGAATCCTTCACGCCGGGACTGATCTTCATCTCCGAGCAGCAGCAACGCGCCTATAAAGGCAAGCTGAAGAGCGTTGCGCTCATCCCGGGGGTGCGTTCGTCATTCTATGAAACGCCGCTCATGCAGGAGCCTGATCCGCATGAGGAGGCGCTCAATCCCGAACTCTATGCCGCGCGCCAGGCCGTGCTCGACGCCATGCCGAAGGGACCGCCTGGTCCCAACGCCATCGTCACATCCCACCCGCAGCATGGCCTCGGCTGGCTGCTCGACCTCTGGTGCGAGCGCGTTCATCCGGCCATGCCCACCGCGCGGCTGTCGATTTTCTCCGCGAGCCTCGCAAAGGCCGCGCGCGGCGAAGGCGTCGCCGACGAACTCGCGCCCATTTTCGCCAAGGTGCAGGCGGCCGCTGATCAGAATGTCGCCGTCGCCGATCCCATCTCAGACGACGGCATGGCGGCGGTTTACCGTACCGCGCGTGTGCACCTCTATCCGGGGCATGCCCAGGACTTCGCCTGCTGGACCTTGAGCGAATCGCAAAGCGCCGGTACGCCTGCGGTCGCGCGCATGCTCGGCGGCACGCCTGAACGCATCACCAACGGCCAGACCGGCTACCTCGTCCCCGACGCGGAGGCCTTCGCCAACGTCACCCTGCAGATTCTCGGCGACGACGGCGTCTACACCTCGCTCAGTGAGGAGGCCAAACAGATCACGCGCCGTCACACGTGGGCGAGCGCGGCCGAAGCGCTCGATAACTTCGTCGCGAAATTAACTTGAATATATTGTTCATCACGAACACGCGCATCGGCGATGCCATCCTGTCGTCGGGCGTGCTCCATTACCTTGTCGAAACCTATCCCGAGGCGCGCTTTACCGTCGTCTGTGGGCGCTTGCCGCAAAGCTTGTTCGCGGCTGTGCCGCGCCTCGCGCGCGTCATCGTGCTCAAGAAACGCCGCTTTGATATGCATTGGTTCGATCTGTGGCGCGCGCTTAGGGGGACGCGCTGGGACATCGTCGTGGATTTGCGGCGCTCCTTTATCTCGTTCTTCCTGAGCGCGGGCGCGCGCTACATTATTGGACCTGCCAATGACACCGTGCACCGCGTTCAGCATCTATCGTCTGTCCTGAAGCTGGGCCACGCGGCCGCGCCTCATGTGTTTGTCGCGCCCCGGCACGAAGAGGAGGCGCGCCGTTTAATTCCGCCCGGCCCGCCGGTGCTGGCGCTCGCGCCGATCGCCGCCGCCGCTGAGAAAACGTGGCCCTCGGACAGATTCGCCGCACTCGCTGCGGCGTTGCGCTCAGGCCCCTGCGCCGGGTGGCGAATCGCCTTGTTCGGCGGCCCCGGCGATGACGCGAAGGCCGCTCCGCTTCTGGCCGCGCTCCCGGACGCCCTCAAGGTTTTCGGAGAATCTGATCTTCTGACCGTCGCCGCGGCGCTCAAGAATTGTGCCGCCTTTGTCGGCAACGATTCCGGCCTTTCCCACCTCGCGGCCGGGGTGGGCCTGCCGACTCTCGCCCTGTTTGGCCCTTCGGACCCGATACGGTACGCGCCCTTTGGCGACAAAGCGCGCTTCCTGCAAGCGCCGAACCGTGACATCACCGGGCTTAGTGTCGCGGAAGTTGCAGCGGCGGCGCGCGGGATCATCCTGTAGCACCTTGGCTTCGCCGCCCGCTTATGCAAAGTCTTGCGGAAGCAGGGACGAGGTCGCGTTGAAAGTTTTTCACCTCATGAGCGGCGCGCCGTATGGCGGCGTCGAACAGCAAGCCGAACGTCTTGTGGCGGTCTTGCAGCAAAACAACGACGAGCAGCGCGTGATGCTCGCCGACAATCCGGCGCGCGCCGAGCGCTTCGCCGCGGCCGGCGCCATCACGATTGAAATGCAATTTCCAAGCCGCTTTGCCTTCCTGGATCGCCGGCGCATCAATGGCGTGATTCGCCGCTTCGAACCCAACATCGTGATTTCCTGGACACCCGACGTCGCGCCTTTGGTCGAGAAAGGAAACTTCGTCCATCTCGGCCGCATCGGATCCGCTTACGACGGCGGCGCCATCGCGAAGTGTGATCATCTGCTCGCGCCGACCCAGGCTCGCGCCGATATCGCGATCAACGGCGGTTGGTCGCCGACCCGCGTTCACGTCATTCCGAATCTTCCTTTCGCGCGCACCGGCAAGACCGCGGCGCCGCCGATCAGCCGCAAGGTGCTCTACACGCCGCCAACGGCCCGGCTTGTCCTGACGTCCATGCGCCTTGTGAAGGGCGCGGGGCTCGAAACGCTGCTCGACGCCATTGCACGTCTGTCCGGTTACTACCTCTGGATCGCCGGCGACGGTCCGGATCGCGCTTATCTGGAAGCGCAGGCCCACGAGAAGGGTGTGAAACCGCGAGTGCGCTTCCTCGGCTGGCAGGATGACCTCGCGCCCTACGTGGCGGTCAGCGACGCTTTTGTTTATCCCGTGCGTCAGGACGATGGTCAGGATGTGATCGCCGAAGCCTGGGGCGCCGGCGCGGCTGTCATTTCAGCTGACAGTCTCGGTCCGGGCCTCCTGGTGAAAAACGGCGAGAACGGCGTGCTGGTCCCGGTCGATGACCCCATTAGCATGGCCGAAGCCATCAAGCGCCTGTGCCAGGACAAGGACTTGGCCAAGAAGTTCAGTGATGCGGGGCGCGCGGTTTTCAATGAGTCCTATACGGACGAGAAAATCGCTAAGCGCTATATTGAACTCTTGAAGATTCTAACGGCGCCCGCCGAACCTATGGCCGCGAGCTGAGGCTCCCATGACCGAGACTTTCGACTTCGTTATCACCGGCGGAACGCTCCTGCTTCCGGGTGGCCCCGCGCAGACCGACGTCGGCGTTCGCGCGGGGCGGATTGCCGCGATTGGCGATCTTGGGGCCGCTGCGGCGGCCGCGCGCTTCGACGCGAAGGGGCTCACCGTGATGCCCGGCGTCATCGACGAGCAGGTGCACTTCCGCGAACCCGGTCCTGTGCATAAGGAAGATTTAGAATCCGGCACACGCGGCGCCGCGCTTGGCGGCGTGACTACCGTTTTCGAAATGCCCAATACCGATCCGCCGACGACAACCGAAGCGGCGATCAACGACAAGATCAAGCGCGCCACGGGCCGCGCCTGGACCGATTTTGCGTTCTACGTCGGCGCCGCCGCCGAGAATGCCGATCATCTCGGAACGCTCGAACGGCTTCCCGGTGTGTGCGGCGTCAAGATGTTCATGGGTTCATCGACCGGATCGCTTCTGGTCGCGGACGACGAGAATGTCGCGCGCGTTCTGCGCTCCGGCACCCGCCGCGTCACGGTTCACAGCGAAGACGATATGCGCCTCACCGAGCGCGCGGCGCTCGTGAAGGACGGCGCGGACGTCTCCATGCATCCGGTGTGGCGCGATGTCGAAACCGCTGTACGCTGCACCACGCGTCTCCTTCGTCTCGCGCGCGAGGCACATCGTCTTATTCACGTGCTTCACGTCACTACCGCCGAGGAAATCGACATCCTCGCGCAGAACAAGGATATCGCGACGGTCGAAGTGCTGCCGCAGCATCTGACCTTGGCTGCGCCCGAGTGCTATGAGCGCCTCGGCACCTTCGCGCAGATGAACCCGCCCATCCGCGACGCGCGTCACCGCGAAGGGCTCTGGAAGGGCATCGCCTCTGGCGTCGTGGATTGCATCGGCTCTGACCACGCGCCCCACACCCGCGAGGAAAAGGCGCGTCCTTATCCGCGCAGTCCTTCCGGTCTCACCGGAACGCAGACGCTGCTGCCGGTCATGCTCAATCACGTCGCGGAAGGGCGTCTGACGTTGCAACGCCTCGTCGACCTCACCAGCGCCGGCGCGGCGCGCATCTTCGGGATCGCCAATAAGGGCCGGATCGCGGTGGGCTACGACGGGGATTTCACCGTCGTGGATCTCAAGGCCAAACGCACGATCACCAACGATTGGATCGCCAGCAAATCCGGTTGGACGCCTTTCGACGGCATGGAAGTGACGGGCTGGCCCAAGGCCACCATCGTGCGTGGCCATGTCGTGATGCGAGACGATCAGCTCCTTGAAAAACCCATCGGCGCGCCGGTGCGGTTCCAGGAAACCCTGTAGACGCCGTTACCGGGCCGCTAGATAGCCGCAGGTCGAATCCCGGGGGTCGCGGGCCATCAAGCGGTCATAGAATCCGCTCGCGCGTTCGATCATTGGATTGATGTCCGTGCTCAGGATCAAACCCTTTTCCGCCAGCGCGAGTGTCGCCGCCGCGTAGGCCTGTGTGTAGGCGTCGCTGTTCGCGTAGCGCTCGCCGATCGAACGGCGGGGATCGTTGGCTGCGAGTTTATCGTCTTCCGTGCGCGGGAAGGGGATAAAGCTGCCTTCGCTGCGTGAAAGACGGTCCGGTGCGCCGGTGGCGGCGTTTTGCGGGTTCCAGCCGGCATAGGTGCCGAGCGGCACCGCGATATCAGGTAGGCGAATGCCCGCAAGGTCGAGGCCGTCGCCGTCCACTTGGGGGACCAATACGTTGTAGGGACGCCCGGCGCGCGGTGGCAGGGTATCGACGATCCCCTCCGTCATGAAGCGCCCGCCAAAGTCTTGGCGCGAAGGCTCGAAGGCGCGCGCCGGCACACGCGTGCCCGGGATCTTGGGATATTTCTCAAGGTAGCTCGCGATAGGCACGAGCGACTGGTTTGCGATGGTCGGCATTTCGGACGCGGGCGGTTCGGTGCGCAGCGTGACCCAGGCGTCGAGGTGCAGCAGCAGCGAACGTAATACGGGGCGATAGTCGAGCGGGTTGACGCAATGTGCGAGGTCGAGCCGCTCGCTGCCCGCGCCGCTGCGCTGCTGCGCGCTGGCGATGGAATAGATGCGCGCCCTTGTATGGGGTGCAAGGTCAGCCGGGGTGCCGAGCGCCGTATGGGTCAGGGATGCGGCCTGCGTCCAATATTCCGTCGAGGTGTTCACGTAAAATAGGCGCGGTACGGTGTTGTTGGCATTCAGGCGGTCCAGCACGCTGCGGGTCTCGTTGGTGACGCTGTCGGGTTGCGGCGCGGTGGCGAAGGGATACCAGCTGTTCGGATAGTCGGTGCCGAGATCGGGCGCGCTTTCGCGCCCACCCTGGCCGAAGCGCAGATTGAACGGTCCCTTGGCCGCGCCCCCGACATTCAAAAGAGCGCCGTCGAAGCCGAGGCGTCCGCCGCTGCCGGTTGAAAGGCCGTAGTACAGCATCGTCTGCAGCACGCGGGCGCCTTCCCCGTGACCGAAGGCGAGAACGGCGCGCGGCAGCTCGCCGCCGTTGGTGACGATCGGGTTCACGCCGCCGAAGCGGTCCGTGCGCTCAAAGTGGAAGAACAGCAGCGCGTCGCGGATTGCCGCCAAGCCAAGGCCCGCGATGCGCGGTCCGCGTGCGACATAGCTCACGGTGTAGATCGCGCCGGCTCTGAAGCCGCCGTCCAGTGTCACGTAGGTGGGGTCATAGATGGCGCGGGTGCCGAACTTGCGGCCGAAGTGCCATTTCTCGCGCGGCACTACCGCGCGTGGGCTCGCGGCGGTGTCGCGCACGGACATGACCGCTTCGGGGTCGTCCGGGCGGGCGGGTTCATAGCCCACCGTCAACGCGCCGCCCGTGGCGCGCGCGTTATTCGCCGCCTGGTTCACCGCGATTTCGGATAGGACCCGCCCAAAGACTGGCTTTCCGCCTTCCAACGCGATTGGGAGGTCCGCGCGCAAGCGTCCTTCACCGGGCAGCACGTCCCAGTTCCAGCCGACCCACAGCAACGTGTAACCCTGGTCCATCAAAAACCCGTTGCCCGATTCCGCGCTGGTGGCCGGCAGCAGCGCGTTCGTGGCGTCGTTGAAGACGCTCAGCATCGCGGGGCCGCCGGCGCCGCCGGCTTCGAACAGGACGCGTCCGTTGGCGCGTCCGCCATCGACGGGACGCAGCATCATGAAGTCGGCGGAGAACTGAACGCGTCCCTGAGCATCGCGCGGGGCGAGGCGGATATCGGTGATGGCTTGATTTTCGGCCGCGCCGGTGTCGACGACGAAGTAGAGCCGTCCGCGTAACCGCTCGTAGGGTCCCACGCCGCCGAACCCGCGGCCCTCGGCCATCACCGAACGTTCCAGGATCTCGATACGGTCAACGTCGGCTCGTGCCGCCTGCGTGCACGCCAGACTCATGAAGATCAGCGCCCTGATCCAGAATCGCAACGACCGTAACATCTCGAACCCCTTGGTAGCCCCCGGGGTCAGTATGCCCAATCTTTTGAAATAGGACAAAAAAAACGGCGCCGGAGGCCCGGCGCCGTTTCGAGGATCAAGCGGTTAAAGCGGTTTAGGGAACGACGATCACGCGCCGCTCGTCCCCGCGCTGCACATGCAGGACGGTCGAACGCTTGGAGCCGGCCATCGCGGTCTGGAATTCCTCAAGGTTCTTCACCGATTTGGTGTTCACGGCCGTCACGATATCGCCCACTTCCAGGCCGATGCGTTCCGCCGGGCTGCCCTGTTCGACATCGGTGACTTTCGCACCGGTAGCGCCGTCGCCGCGGGTGGCCGCCGAGAAGCTCGCGCCTTCCAGCGCCTGACGATCCGGAAGCTTCGCGAGCTGCGCCGCCGCCTGCTTACCGATGTTGACCTTGAAGGTCTTCTTCTGGCCCTCACGCAGCACGGTGATGTTGACGTCCGTGCCGACGGTCAGCATGCCGATGCGGTTACGTAGGTCCGACGAGCCGCGCAACGGTTTGCCGTCCATTTCGATCGCGACGTCGCCGGCGCGGATGCCCGCCTTGTCGGCCGGGGTGCCTTTTTCAACGCTACCGATCAGCGCGCCTTCCGTACGGTCGATGCCGAGGTTGGCGGCGACTTCCGGCGTGATGTCGGAGATCGCGACGCCGATCCGGCCGCGGCGCACTTCACCGAATTCCTGGAGTTGGGCGATGACGCCCTTGACCATGGAGGTCGGCACCGCGAAGCCGACGCCGACGTTGCCGCCGGCGGGGCCGAGGATCGCGGTGTTCACGCCGACCAGTTCGCCCTTGAGGTTCACAAGCGGGCCGCCCGAGTTGCCTGGATTGATCGCCGCGTCGGTCTGGATGAAGTCTTCATATTCTTCGATGCCGCCGCCCGAGCGGCCCAGGGCCGAAACGATGCCCGAGGTCACGGTCTTCTGCAGGCCGAACGGGCTGCCGACCGCGAATACATAATCGCCGACGCGCAATTCGTTGGAATCGCCGATCGGAAGCGCGTCGAGATCCTTGGCGTCGACCTGCAGGAGGGCGATGTCGGTGCCCTCGTCGCTGCCGACCATCTTCGCGGTCAGCTGACGGCGGTCATGCAGCGTCACCTGGATATCCGTGGCGTCGGCAATGACGTGATGATTGGTGAGGATGTAACCCTTCTTGGCGTCGATGATGATGCCCGAGCCAGCCGACTGGCGCTCGCGCGGCGGCATCTGCCCCTGACCGCGCGGAAGGTTGAAGAAGCGGAAAGGATCGGCTTGCTGCTCATCGGCCATGCTCACCTTGGCCTTCACCTGCACGTTCACCACCGTGGGAATGACTTTCTCGACCAGGGGCGCGAGCGTCGGGATGCCGTCGCGCATGGGAATCTGCTGCGCGGATTGAGCTTGAGCGAAGTCGCTGACAACCGGCACCGCGAGAACGAGGGCCATGGCCGTCGCGAACGCCGGAAGGAAACGAGAGGAAACCGTCTTCATCTTTTTATCTGTCCTTTCGTGGATGAGACACGGGCAACGCCACTTTGCTTTCAGATCCGCCGTCCGTGTGTCTCGTCGCGCCGTGTTCGGGAAGGTGTCCGGGAATGCGCCGCGAGGATTGGACGGGATGTTAGCGGAGCCCGGGATTCGATCAATCGGGGTAACAGCTATTTAATCTCTTCATACTGGCATTTAAGCCCGATTTTTCAGGGGTTTCTGAACAGTCTGTCATCTCGATTTTTGCGTTTATGACAGGCTCGTTTCGGCCTTGTAAATCCGCGCGTTACCTCATTGTCCTTGACACACTTCGCTTTGAAATCCGACGCTCCCTGCACCGCAAAACCGCGCAAAGGGACCGGGGATCATGACGAGCATTTCACGCAAACAATTTCTGGCCGGCGTCACCGGCGCGGCGGCGCTCGCAGGTTTTCCCGTGATTGGACAAGGCGCCGATAACGCACTCGTGATGCGCACGATCCCCAAGAGCAAGAACAAGGAACAGCTTCCCGTCATCGGTCTTGGCACTGCGCAGGATTTCGGCGCGCAAGCGGCGCCCGAGATCATGGAGCAGAAGGCGCAGGTGATTCGCGAACTCGTGGCGAAAGGCGGGCGCGTTCTTGATACCGCCGAGCAATACAGCGGCGGCGGCGCCGAAGCTTTCGTGGGCGATGTCATCGAGAAGAGCGCGCTGCGCGACAAGATATTTCTGGCCACGAAGATCGAGGAGCGCGGCAAGGAAGCCGGGCAGGCCGCGATCGACACGGCATTCAAGCGCCTGCGCTCCAACACCATCGACCTCATGTTCGTGCACAACATGGTCGATACGGATCTTCATCTCCCGGTATTCCAGGAGCTCAAGGCCCAGGGCCGTTACCGCTACGTGGGTGTCAGCTCCACCGGGCGCGAACAGGACCGTCTCACAACGTGGATGGACCAGATCGATTTCGTTGAATTCGCCTATGCCGTGGACGCCCGCGAAGCTGAAAAGCGGCTGCTTCCGATGGCGGCCGACAAAGGCGTGGCGGTGCTTATTGCGCTCCCCCTCGGACGCGGGCGCCTCCTCAGTAAGGTGCAGGGACAAACCGTTCCCGAGTGGGCAAAGCAGGAATTGGGCGCCGTGAGCTTCGCGCAGCTCCTGTTGAAGTTTGTTGCCTCTCATCCCGCTGTTACTGCGGCAATCCCAGGCACCAACCGGCCACAGCATATGATCGAAAACCTCGCGGCCGGTCACGGCCCACTCCCGGACGCTAAACAGCGCGAGCGGATCGCCGCGATCTGGACGGCATAAACCGCGACGTTCGATGCGGGAGACGTCCAAGTCCGTGAACAATTCACGCGCTGCGCCGTTGACAATCCCTAAGGAACCCTTCGCTCCGGTTTACGAGGAGTGTGTCCGTCTCTCCGGAGGCGCGCTGTGGAGAAAAATCTCCCAGGACATGGTGCCAAAACGCACGGCATGGGCGACCCTCGCTCACTTTTAATCAGGACAAGGATTCGCCGTTGAAGCTCCTCCTTATGCGCCATGCTCTTACGATCGCGTTTGGATTGTCGGTGCTCGCATCGCCGTCCATTGCGGCTGAGCGCACGCTCTTGAATGCGTCGTACGATCCAACCCGTGAGCTTTACCAGGAGTACAACGCGGCCTTTGCCAAATACTGGAAAGGCAAGACGGGCGATGACGTCACCGTTCGCCAATCGCATGCGGGTTCCGGCGGCCAGTCTCGGGCAGTCATCGACGGTTTGCGCGCAGATGTCGTCACTCTTGCGTTGGCTTATGACATCGACGCCATCGCCGAACGCGCAAAATCGCTCCCGGCCGCATGGCAATCGCGCCTCCCCAGCAACAGCGCGCCGTATACCTCGACCATTGTTTTTTTGGTGCGCAAGGGCAACCCAAAAGCGATCAAGGATTGGCCCGATCTTGTGAAGCCTGGCGTGGGGGTCATAACCCCAAATCCAAAGACCTCCGGCGGGGCGCGCTGGAATTACCTCGCGGCCTGGGGATACGCCCTGAAGGCGAACAACAACAATGCGGCCGCCGCCGAGCAGTTCGTTAGCCGGCTTTACAAGAACGTGCCGGTGCTTGATTCCGGCGCGCGCGGCTCCACGATCACCTTTACCCAACGCGGCCTCGGCGACGTCTATATCGCTTGGGAGAATGAAGCTTATCTGGCGCTGGACGAATTCGGCGCGGATAAGTTCGAGGTTGTTATGCCGTCCGCCAGTATTCTGGCGGAGCCTCCGGTCGCGGTCGTCGACCGCGTCGCCGAGCGCAATAAAAATAAGGACCTCGCGGAAGAATATCTCAAGTATCTCTACACGCCCGAAGGCCAAGCGATCATCGCCAAACACTACTATCGTCCTCGCGACGCCGCCGCGGCCTCTGCGGCAAAAGTGAAGCTTCCCAGCATCGAGCTTTTCACGATCGACGAAGTATTCGGCGGTTGGAAGAAGGCCCAGGCCGAACATTTCAACGACAAGGGCATCTTCGATAAAATTTATAAACCTTGAGCGTGAACGTCCGAATTCGTAGCCTCAAAAGAAAACGCGAACTGATGGGGACTTAGTGACGGCCATCGCCGCGCGCACACCTTTTTGGCGCAAGCCGAGCGTCTTGCCGGGCTTCGGCCTGAGCATGGGCTTCACGCTGTTCTACCTGAGCGTCATCGTGCTCATACCGCTCGCGGCTATGATCCTGCGCGCGGCGGACCTGTCTTGGGATGAATTTGTCGGCGTCGTGACCGATCCGCGCGCACTCGCCGCCTATCGCCTGAGTTTTGGCGCGTCCTTTGTCGCCGCGCTCGTCAATATCGTTTTCGGCGTGCTCACCGCGTGGGTGCTCGTACGTTACGATTTTCCCCTGAAGCGCTTTGTTGAAGGTTTGGTTGATCTGCCGTTCGCGCTTCCCACGGCCGTCGCGGGCATCGCGCTTACCGCGCTGTTCGCCGAGAATGGCTGGGTAGGCCAGATCTTGGCGAAAACCGATATCAAAGTGGCGTTCACTCCCCTTGGTGTGGTGATCGCTCTCGTGTTCATTGGCCTGCCGTTCGTCGTCCGTACCGTGCAGCCAGTGCTTCAGGACTTGGATAAAGAGGTGGAGGAGGCGGCCGCCAGTCTCGGCGCCAGCCGTTTCCAAACCTTTCGTCATATTCTCCTGCCCGCGATCCTGCCCGCGGCGCTGACCGGATTTGCATTGGCTTTCGCCCGCGCTCTCGGCGAATACGGCTCGGTCATCTTCATCGCGGGCAACCTACCCATGAAATCGGAGATCGTACCGTTACTCATCATCATAAAACTTGAGCAATTCGACTACGCGGGTGCGGCGGCGATTGGCGTCGCCATGCTGACGGCCGCTTTCGTACTCCTGTTCATGATTAATTTGCTGCAGCGCTGGAGCCGCGGCCGTATAGGGGCCTTTTGATCATGGCCGCTAAACGCACATTCGCACCCATCACCGAAAACCCAAAAGTGAGGGCGGGGCTTGTTCTTTTGTCCCTGATCTACATCCTGTTCTTCCTGGTGCTGCCTGTTGTCGTGGTCTTTACCGAGGCGTTCGGCCGCGGTATCGCCCATTACCTGGAAGCGGTGACGGAACCGGACGCGCAGGCCGCGATCAAGCTAACCTTGATCGTGGCGGCCATCGCCGTCCCGGCGAATGTCATCTTCGGCGTGGCCGCGTCCTGGGCGATCGCGAAGTTCGACTTCGTCGGCAAAAGCTTTCTTATCACCCTGATCGATCTTCCGTTCTCGGTTTCGCCGGTGATTTCCGGCCTCATCTACGTCCTGATGTTTGGCGGCCATGGGCTCATCGGCCCGTGGCTCGACGCGCATGACATTCAGATCGTCTACGCCGTGCCCGGCATCGTGCTCGCGACGATCTTCGTGACGTTTCCGTTTGTCGCGCGCGAACTCATTCCGCTGATGCAGGAGCAGGGGACCGAGGAGGAGGAAGCCGCGCGTTCGCTTGGCGCAAGCGGCTGGCAGACCTTCTGGCGTGTAACCCTGCCGAATATAAAATGGGGCCTGCTGTATGGCGTACTTTTGTGCAACGCGCGGGCCATGGGTGAATTCGGCGCGGTGTCGGTGGTGTCCGGCCATATTCGCGGCTTCACCAACACCATGCCTTTGCACGTCGAAATTCTCTATAACGAGTACAATCTTCCCGCGGCCTTCGCCGTGGCTTCGTTGCTTGCCTTCCTGGCTCTGGTGACGCTCGTCGCCAAAGCGCTCCTGGAATGGCGCTACGGCCACGAGCTCGCGCCCGTGCATCATTAAGGCCGCCATGCGCATTGAAGTCCGTAACGTTAGTAAACGCTTCGACAGCTTCACCGCCGTGCGGGATCTGACGCTCGAAGTGCGTCCGGGCGAATTAGTCGCTCTGCTAGGCCCGTCGGGGTCCGGCAAAACCACATTACTGCGTATCATCGCCGGACTTGAGCACGCTAACGAAGGTCAGATCCTATTTGACGGCGATGACGCTGCGGCCAAGCGCGTGGGCGAGCGCCGCGTGGGTTTCGTTTTCCAGCACTACGCCCTGTTCCGGCACATGAGCGTGTTCGAGAACGTGGCCTTTGGTTTGCGCGTCGCCCCGGCGGAGCGGCGGATGTCCACTTCCGATATTAAAAACCGCGTGATGTCGCTGCTGTCTCTGGTGCAGCTCGACAAGCTCGCCGCGCGCTATCCCTCGCAGCTTTCAGGCGGGCAAAGGCAGCGCGTCGCGCTTGCGCGGGCGTTGGCGATCGAACCTCTCGTGCTGTTGCTCGACGAGCCTTTCGGCGCGCTCGACGCCAAGGTGCGCAAGGAACTCCGCCGCTGGCTGCGCCGGCTTCACGACGATATGGGCTTGACCAGCATCTTCGTGACTCACGACCAGGAGGAAGCGCTCGAGCTCGCCGACCGCGTGGTCGTGATGAATCAAGGGGCCATTGAACAGATCGGAACGCCGGAACAGGTCTACGACACGCCCGCGACACCGTTCGTGTACGAGTTCCTCGGCAACGTGAACCGGATGCCCTGCACCATCGTTGACGGTGCGGTGAATCTGTGGGGGCTCTCTGTCAAAGCCGAATCCGCTGATGGCGCGCCGGTGCCTGCCGGCAATGTTTCCGGGTTTGCCTATGTGCGCCCGCACGATATCGACATCGCGTCTGACGGCTTCCAGAAGGGGATCGTGCGCCATATCGGCGCCGCGGGTCCTACGGCGCGGCTGGAGCTGGAGGTCGCAGGAGCCCCCGCGTTGATCGAGGTCCAGGTGATTCGCCAAACCTTCCTCGATCTCGGCCTTAAGGTTGGTCAAACGGTTGCGATCGCCGCGCGCGCGGCACGTGTATTTCCGGCAACCTCTGCCAAAGTCTGACGGGCGGCTAGTGACAAGCCTGGGCAAACGGACGAGACTGCGCCCCCGCTAAAAGGTGACCGCATGCTTCGCAGATACGCACTCGGCTTCTGTTTCGCTCTTGGTATCGCTCTTCCGGTGTGGGCGCAGGAGTCCACCGAGCCGCCGCCGCCCGTCGCCGCGCCGCGCGTGTCGGTCATGGCCGAAGAATTGCCGCGCGTGGGATCGATCGTGGTCTTCGGCGCCGATCAGCCGCTCGGCCGCGAGACGGTTAAGGCGCTTGCCGCCGCGAACAAGCAGGTGATGGCTGTCGTGCCGGAAGGCGCCGACCGGTCGCCGTTCGCGGCGCTGAAGGTCGAGGTTGTTTCCGCCGATCCCCTGGTCCCCGAGCAGCTCAAGACCCTGTTCACCTCCGCCCCGGTACGCGCCGTGGTCACGGCGTTCGACACCACTGGCGAAAGGCTTGCGTTCGGCGTCGACGGGACCCGCAATATTATTGATGCAACGAAGGCGGCGAATTTACCGCGCTTGGTCTTGGTCAGCGCGACGGGCACGGGCGACACCGTGGGCCTGCTGCCCTGGTATGTGAAGTTCCTGCGTGGCGACGCCATCGCCGCGGCGGGCGCGGTCGAGAGCCGTTTGAAAGCGTCCGGCCTCGATTACACGATTGTGCGAGCCGGCTGGATGATTGAGGACGACGTGGCTGGCGCCACCGCCGCGCTCCAGGATGCGCCGGCCTTCAGCTGGATCACGCCCAGCAGCTTGGCCCGCCTTGTCGCGGGCGTCGTGGACACCAAGGCCGCCAGCGGCAAGACCACGACCGCGTTCGATTCCGAACGCATCGGCTTGTTTTCGGTCATTTTCTAAACGGGGAAACGCCAGTCTACGACGCGCCTAAGCGCGAAGCAGAGTGGCGGGAGCGACGGGACTCGAACCCGCGACCTTCGGCGTGACAGGCCGACGTTCTAACCAACTGAACTACGCCCCCGCATGGGCGATGACGGTGGGGACCAGCGCCCCGTCCGTCAAAGGAGGCGGGGTTTTAACAGGAGCTTTCCGCCGGTGCAAGTGCGCGTAAGCCTCTAATTTGCACTGATTTTTTTCCACATGCCGCCGGGCGGCGGCAACGGGCGGCCGCGGCGGGTACCCAATGCGGCGGCCTGTACCCCTCTCATGTTCCAAAGGGCGTGGATCAGCCCTGAAAACACGCCAATTTCTGCGTAAATAAGCGGCTTTGTAACGAGCCGCTCGCAAAAAAGTGAAGGCCGTTAACCAGTTAAACTCACTTTATTTGGGCTCGCTATCACCTTATAATTGATTTTGACTAAAAACTAGTAAGACACGGTCATGGCGAGTATCCATCCCCGCCCTGCGCGCACCGCTTCTTCCGGTTCTTCGCTTTGGAACCGGGAGAGCGCCGCTGCGTCCGCCGGTCCTCATGAAGATGAATCGCGGCTGCTGATGCTTGCCGAAAGCGTCGGCCACATGGGGCACTGGCACTGGGATATCCTCACCGACAAAGTCACGTGGTCCGAGCAGCTCTTCGCTATTCACGGCGTCGATCCCACGACCTTCCCGCATACATTCGCCGCCGCGCTGGACACGGTCCATCCCGATGATCGCGCCTATGTCGTTGCGACCTTCGACAATGCCGTCCAAAGCCGCGCGGCCTTCGAATTCGATTGCCGCATCCAGCGCGAAGACGGCGTGCGGACTATCATTTGCAAAGGGCAGCCGGAATGCGATGTGAACGGCGCCGTGACGGCGCTGTTCGGCGTCCTCGCCGACGTGACCGACGCCTTCGCCGCGATCCGCGCGATTCACGATCAAAAGGAAATGCTCGGCCTTGCCGCGCATCTCGCGCACCTTGGCCACTGGATATGGTCCGAGGACGAGAATCGTCTTTCGTTCTGCTCGGAAGAACTCGCGCGCATTCACGACCTGTCGTTAAGTGCCATGGCATGCTTCGTTCATCCCCAGCAGCTTGCCGCGGCCGTGACGCCGTCCGACCGCCCCCGATACCTGGCGGCCATGGCGGAGGCGATCGCCGCGCCGCGTGCGTACGAAATCGAATATCAGATCGAAAGCGCCGATGGCGCCATCAAGGCTATCCGCGAGATTGGGCAGCCCATCGTCGACGAACACGGCAAGCTGCGGCGCTTCATCGCGACAGTGCAGGACATAAGCGAAACCAAGCGGCGCGAGAATGAACTCGCGCGCGCCGAAGCGGCGCTGCAAGAATCCAATCGGCAGAAAGATAAGCTGTTTTCGATTATCGCGCACGACCTGCGCAGTCCATTTAACATCGTGATGGGTTTCGCCGACCTTTTAGCCGGAGGCGCGAAGGATTTGCCGCGCGATCAGATGGCCGAATATGCGCGCATCGTGCGCGCGTCCGCGGGCGATGTGCAGACGCTGCTCGACAATCTGCTGACCTGGGCCTCAATCCAGATCCGTGACTCCGGCCTTAAGTTCGCGCCTCTCGATCTTGCCGCTGTCGGCGCCCGCAGCATCGAACCGCTGACGCATATGGCCGAGGAGAAGCGCGTTTCCATTGCCAGCGAAATTGCGCACACGAATGTCGTCGGTGACGCTGACCTCGTATGCATTGTCCTGCGCAATCTTGTTTCCAACGCCATCAAGTTCTGCAGGACCGGCGGGTCCGTGCGTTTGACGGCCGGGGCTGTAGCGGACGGGCGTTTTGTGAAAGTCACTGTGCGTGACGACGGGGTGGGCATGTCCCACGCCGCCAAAGCCGATCTTTTTGCACTCAAGTGCGGCACCTCGGAAGCTGGGACCTTGGGCGAGAAGGGCACGGGGCTCGGCCTCTATCTTTGCCGTGATATCGTCGCGCGCCATGGCGGCGAGATCACCGTCGACACCACCGCGGGCGGCGGTACGGCCATTCACTTCACCTTGCCTACAGGGAAGTAATCCTTTTTTTAGATCCAGGCTCCGTTTAAGAAGGCCCAGGTACTGACTGAGGGGCCTGCATACGGTTGTCCGCGCTCGACGAAAGCCACGCACTCGCCCACGCGCTTGAATGGGAGGATTCCGACCCCGCGTCCGGACGCTGGTGGATTTCCCGCGCGCGGGACGTCTCCGAGGGGGCCGCGCGCGATTTTTTCATCGCTGAGGACGACATGACCGACGCCTTGCTCGGTCTCTTGCGTGTCCCGCCGCAAAGTCACTACACCGTCCTCGCCGCTGCCTTTCTTGACCGGTTCGAATCGCGCAGCGCCGCCGCCGCCGCGCTGAAAGAAGACGTCGCGAACGCTCTCTCGCAGGGCGAGAAAGCTCATGGCGTGGCGAGCGTCTTGCGCAAGTGGCGCATCATTCGCATCGCCACCATCGCACGGAAAAATCTTCCCTTCGTCCTTCTCGGGCTCGCGGCCGGGGCGCTGCTGGGGCTCGCGGTCGCGCTCTTTGCGGTGTGGACCGGTTTTGTCGGCTGGCCGATCGTCGCTGCGGGGGTTGCCCTCGGCGCAGCCACCGGCTTTCTCATGAAACTCGCCGTCGAGGCTTATCGGGCGAAGGCCGTCGCGGGGCCGTGGGGGCGGTTTGCGATCATAATGCTCAGCGCCATTGCCGGTGCGGGCCTTACCGTCGGTGGCGCGCTCGTTCTATTCTGGCACTGACGCGCAACGAACTATTTCGTAGAACGCCGCAGGAAGGGCTCCCGCGATGAAAGTCGATTTCATCACCGTTGATGTGTTCACCGAGCGTCAATTCGGCGGCAATCCGCTGGCCGTCGTGTTCGGCGCCGAGACTTTATCGACGGCTCAGATGCAGTCTATCGCCGCGGAGTTCAATCTCGCGGAAACCACCTTCGTCCTTCCGCCGAGCAATCCCGCGAATACCGCCGAGGTGCGCATCTTCACGCCGCGCGCCGAGCTTCCTTTCGCGGGCCATCCCAACGTCGGCACGGCGTTCGTTCTGGCCGGAAAGGGCGAATGTTTCGGCCGGAAGGTCGACAGCCAGGTGGTGTTCGAGGAAAAGGCCGGTCTGGTTCCTATCGAGATTTTAACCGCATCGGGCAAGGTGCACGGCGCACGCGTCACGTCGCCGAAGCCGTTCTCGCGCAGCGGCGAACTTGCCGTCGACCTTGTGGCCGGCGCCATTGAACTTCCGCCCGGCGATATCATGACGGCGAACCACCCACCCGTCATTGCCTCCTGCGGCACGCCTTTCGCCATCGCGGAGCTGAAGAGCCTGTCATCCCTCGGCGCGGCGAGCCCGCAAACGAGTGTTTTTCGCGATCGCTTCGCTCCCGATATTTCGGGCCTGTACCTTTATACGCGCGAGGCCGGTCAAGGCGCCGACATTCGCTGCCGCATGTTCGCGCCATTACATGGAATCCCCGAGGATCCCGCCACTGGCAGCGCCAATGTCGCGCTGATCGGTCTGCTCGCGAGCTTATCTTCGGAAGACTCCATTTCGCGCAAGATCGTTCAGGGAGTCGAGATGGGGCGGCCTAGCTTCCTCGACGCCGCAGCGCAAAAGGTCGGCGGCGAAATCCGGACCTTCATAGCCGGAAGCTGTGCCCCAATGATGTCCGGAAGCCTGACTCTTCACCTCTGACATTTTTCCCGTCCTCCCGTAGGGACCTCGGTGGTCCGCGGCATCATCGGTTGATGAGACCCATCGGCCGTGCGCGGCTGCGGAAGATGCGGGAGCTGTCAGTTGTGATTGCGTTATTTTTTGAAGACACCAAGGCGTTCATTGGAATGTTCGACAGCCGCCGCAAGGCGGCCATCGTCGGAGTTGCCCTGTCACGCGAGCAAAATCGCGCCATTGTCGGTATCGACAATTCCAAGCTCGGCGAGACGGTCCTGTGCTGCCGCTTCGTCGGAGGTCAGGAGCTTTCAATCCCAAAAGACCAGCGTCATCCGGGCGCGGACGACGCCTCTAGCGAGGGGCCGGGTCGTAGTTGAGGTTCGGCGCCAGCCATCGTTCCATCGTATTCAGATCCATGCCTTTGCGCTTGGCATAGTCTTCAACCTGATCCCGCTCGATCTTGCCGACGCCGAAGTAAGCGGCTTGCGGGTGCGCGAGATAAAAGCCGCTCACTGCGGCGGCTGGCCACATAGCGAAGCTTTCCGTCAGTTGCACGCCGGCGTTCTTCTCGGCATCCAGAAGCGTCCACAACAGCGCCTTCTCCGTATGATCGGGGCAGGCGGGGTATCCCGGCGCGGGGCGAATCCCGCGGTACTGTTCGGCGATCAGTTCTTCGTTCGTCAGGCTTTCGCCCGGATCGTAGCCCCAGAACTCCTTACGGACTCTCTGGTGCATGCGTTCGGCGAATGATTCGGCCAATCGATCGGCGAGCGCCTTGAACAGGATCGCGCTGTAGTCGTCCTGATCGCGTTCGAAGCCGGCGACCTTTTCATCGGTGCCGATGCCTGCGGTGACGGCGAAGGCTCCGATGTAGTCGGCAATGCCCGTTTCCTTCGGCGCGACGAAATCCGCGAGCGCGGCGTTGGCGCGTTCCGAGTTGCCTTCGCGCACCATCTGCTGGCGAAGCGTGTGGAAAGTGGTCAGCACCGTTGTGCGCGTATCGTCGGTATAAATCTCGATATCGTCGCCCACCGCATTCGCCGGCCAAAAGCCGATCACGGCGCGGGCCGTCAGCCACTTCTCGCCAACGAGCCGTTGCAGCATCGCTTGCGCGTCGTTGAATAGGCCGCGCGCCGCCTTGCCGATGGTCGCGTCCTCAAGGATGTTCGGGTATTTCCCCGCCAACTCCCAAGTCTGGAAGAACGGTGTCCAATCGATGGTCCGCGTCAGCTCGGCCAGATCGTAGTCGTCGAAGCGCGTGAGGCCCAGCGTGCGAGGGCGTTCAGGTTTATACGTGTCCCAGGCGATCTTCGTGCGGTTGGCGCGGGCCGCGGCAATGCTCTGGCGCTTTTTGCTCTGCTGCTGGCGCGCATGCGCCTCGCGCATCTTCTCGTAGTCGGCCTTCACATCGGCGACGAATCCGTCGCGCAGCTGATTGGACATGAGGTTGCTGGCGACGCCGACCGCGCGCGACGCATCCTGCACGTAAACCACGGCGTTCTTATAACCCGGGGCGATTTTGACCGCGGTGTGGACCTTGGACGTGGTCGCGCCGCCGATAAGCAAGGGCACGTGGAAACCTTCACGGTCCATTTCGCGCGAGACATAGGCCATTTCGTCGAGGCTCGGGGTGATCAGGCCAGACAGGCCGATGATGTCCGCTTTCACCTCGCGCGCGGTCTGTAGGATCTTCGCCGCCGGCACCATCACACCGAGGTCCACGACCTCGTAGTTATTGCACTGAAGGACGACGCCGACGATGTTCTTGCCGATGTCGTGCACATCGCCCTTCACGGTCGCGAGGAGAATCTTCCCATTCGTCTGGCGCTCGTCGACGATGCCCGCTGCGGCCTTCTTCGCTTTTTCCTCTTCGATGAAGGGAATCAGATACGCGACCGCCTTCTTCATCACGCGGGCGCTCTTCACCACTTGCGGCAGGAACATCTTGCCGGCGCCGAACAGGTCGCCGACGACGTTCATGCCGTCCATGAGCGGACCTTCGATCACGTCCAGGGGACGTCCGCCTTTTTGCTCGGCGGCTTTGCGTGCTTCCTCGGTGTCCTCGTCGATGAAGTCGGTGATTCCGTTGACGAGGGCGTGGGTGAGGCGCTTGTTCACGTCGTTCTGGCGCCATGACAAGTCCGCGACGGCTTTCGGGCCGCCGCCGGCTTTATACTTATCCGCGATTTCCAAGAGGCGGTCCGTCGCGTCGGCGCGGCGATTGAGGATCACGTCCTCGCAGCGTTCCTTGAGTTCCGCGGGAATGTCTTCGTACACCGCCAGTTGGCCGGCGTTGACGATGCCCATATCCATGCCCGCCTTGATGGCGTGATACAGGAACACCGAATGAATGGCTTCGCGGACCGGCTCATTGCCGCGGAAGGAGAACGACACGTTCGATACGCCGCCGGACACATGGCAGTGCGGCAGGGTCTCTTTGATGCGCCGCGTCGCCTCAATGAAGTCGACCGCGTAATTGTTGTGCTCTTCGATCCCGGTGGCGACCGCGAAGATGTTGGGATCGAAAATGATGTCTTCGGGCGGGAAGCCGACCTTTTCAGTCAGCACCTTATAGGAGCGCGTGCAAATCTCGATCTTGCGCGCTTGCGTGTCCGCTTGGCCCTTTTCGTCGAAGGCCATCACGACCACGGCCGCGCCGTAGCGCCGCACTTTCTTCGCCTGCGCGATGAAGGCTTCTTCGCCTTCCTTGAGGCTGATGGAGTTGACGATTGGCTTGCCTTGAACGCACTTCAATCCGGCTTCGATCACGCTCCATTTGGAGCTGTCGATCATGATCGGCACGCGGCTGATATCCGGCTCCGCCGCGATGAGGTTCAGGAACTTCACCATCGCCGCTTCGGAATCCAACATGGCTTCGTCCATGTTGATGTCGATGATCTGCGCGCCGCTCTCGACTTGCTGGCGCGCCACGTCCAGCGCCGCCTCGAAGTCACCCGCAAGAATGAGCTTCTTGAACTTCGCCGAACCCGTGACGTTCGTGCGCTCGCCGACGTTGATGAACGTTGCCGTTTGCTGAGGGACGGCGCCCTCGGTCGCCGTGCTCATGATGCGATCTTGAACGGCTCGAGGCCGGACAAGCGCATCGCCGGCTCGCAGCGTGGCACCACGCGCGGCTTCACGCTTTTCACGGCGCCGGCAACGGCCCGGATATGATCGGGGGTCGTGCCGCAGCAGCCGCCCACGATGTTCACCAGGCCGTCTTTGGCCCAGGAGCCGATATGCCCGGCGGTGGTGTGGGGATGCTCGTCATACTCCCCGAAAGCATTGGGGAGCCCGGCATTGGGATACGCGCAGATATAGGTGTCGGCCACCCGGCTGACTTCGGCGACATAGGGGCGCAGAAGGTCGGCGCCGAGCGCGCAATTGAATCCGATGGTGAGGGGCTGGGCGTGGCGCACGGAGTTCCAGAAGGCTTCCGCGGTCTGACCTGAGAGGAGACGCCCCGACTGATCCGTGATCGTTCCCGAAATCATGACCGGCACACGCTCACCGCGCTCTTCGAACAACTCGTCGATGGCGAACAGCGCGGCCTTGGCGTTCAGCGTGTCGATAATGGTCTCGACGAGCAGCAGGTCGGCGCCGCCATCGAGGAGGCCGCGCGCCTGCTCGCCGAATGCGGCCTTCAGTTCATCGAACGTGATGGCGCGAAACCCGGGATCGTTTACGTCCGGTGAAATCGAAGCGGTTTTGTTGGTGGGGCCAAGCGCACCAGCGACAAAGCGCGGTTTGTCTGGCGTTTTTGCTGTCGCGGCGTCGGCGGCCGCACGCGCCAGCTTCGCGCCTTCGACATTCAATTCGTACGCCAAGTCCTCCATGCCGTAGTCGGCCTGGGCGATGCGCGTCGATGAGAAGGTGTTGGTTTCAAGGATGTCCGATCCAGCGTCCAAATATTCGGCGTGGATGTCCCGGATCAGGGCAGGTTGCGTGAGTGACAGGACGTCGTTGTTGCCTTTGATTTCGCGCGGCCATGTCGCGAAACGGGTGCCGCGGTAGGCGGCTTCATCCAGTTTGTGGCGCTGAATCATGGTGCCCATCGCACCATCGAGCACCAAGATGCGGGAACGCAGCGCTGCGTTCAGCGCCTCCAACCGGTCAGCGCGGGTGGCCATAAAACAATCCTTGGCTTTCATTCTCCGGGCCTGCAGGGCCCCATGCCTTGCGGTGTCTGGCGAATGAAATATCGTGACTACTTAATGAAAACGGCCCGGCAAAGCAAACCGGGCGCGGTCCGCCTTCTGCGGTTCGAAATAGCCCCGACTCGGGGCTTTCAAAAGCCCCCAAACTTGCCCTGAGATAACTAAAAAAGTCTTGACGGCGGCAATTTGGTTTCGACTTAAGTCCAACTAGATTCTGGAAAATATAATAAAAACAACAGGATAATGCTTTTGCGGGATGCCGCTTTTTAGAGACTCCCCTTGCTTTTCGTGTGGTTTTCTATTAACAATTCTCACTACGCAGAAGTGCGTCGAATTTTTTTCATCGGCCAGAAAGGGCGATGAATGACTGAAGTGGTCACATCCTACGCTGCATCCCCGCAGCTCAACCTGTTAGCCCAGCGGCAACAGGGTTTTGGTGTGTCTGCCTCCGCAGTCACTCAGCCCGCAGCACCCACCGCAGAGTCGAATGCTCTGCAGAGCGCGCTCGCCGCCTCCGATAAAGCCGAAGACAAGTCCTTCGCTTCCGAGCTGCCCGCACGCGACACATCGTCCGGCGCGAATAGCGGCAGCAGCGGACCGTCGCGGCCGCGCGTCGAGATCAAGCAGTTCGACGTCGGCTTGTCGGCCGCCGAAGTTGTCGGCACCCAGGATGTGCTCCAGCGCTTTGACGCCAACGGCGATGGCCGTGTCGATACGCTTGAAGCCGATAAAGCCGCTTTGGTCCGCCAGAAAGTCTTTACGTTTGCCGGCCTCGCCGCCGCGCCGCATGGCGCGCCGCAAACTCCCGCCGGTCCGGAACTTTCGGAAGATGAAGCTCCCGCGCTCGCGCGCGAAACCGGGGCCGCTATTGCCGCGCTGTCCACTTACGACGAAGCGGGCCTCCCGAAGAAGTTCTCGGCCTCCATTGTCCAGGATCCGGGTGCGAAGAAGTTCTTCTCTGAAGTCGCTGAGCAGGGTGCGCCGGCTGGCGTCGCCGATGCTCCGAAGAAATATTACGGTCAAGGCGCGGAAGTCGTTGTTGCCGGCCAGGCGAACAATGGTAGCAATCCGCCTGTGAAATATGCCGACCGTGCGCCGGTGAAGGATCAGTCCCTGAGCGAAGATGGGACCGGCGAAGTGAAATACTACGACCGCGTCGCGCAGACCGAAGGCGGCGACACGGGCGCCGGCGCCCAGTCTGAAGGCTTTGGGAAATATTCGGAAAAGGCGCAAGAAATCGCCGCTGCCTATACCGCCCTGCAGGGCGAAGTGCCGGCCGAAACGCCGGTGGTCACGGTCGTTACCGCGTAAGCGAGGCCCTTGGGGTGCTGGAGAGCCCGGCTGACGAGCCGGGCTTTTTTTATGCGCGCGGGGCGGGACTCAAAACAAAACGCACGCGCCTATACTCATTCTCTGCGGACCGTCCTATATCAGGGGCCTTGTAAAACCCCGGACCTACTCCCTTGCGTCATCTCACGACACCGCCCGAGGAACCTGTCCGCAAGCGGAGCGATTGGCAGGTGCTGCGTTCCCTACTGCCGTTCCTTTGGCCGCCCCGCGGCGCCGAGGGCGCCGGCGACATAAGAACGCGCGTAGTCATCGCGCTCATCTTTATCGTGCTCGCGAAGGTCGCCACCGTTCTCGCGCCGATTTATATGCAGCGCGCGGTGGATGCTTTGGCGCCGTCGGATGTCGCGGCGGGGATCGCCGTGCCCCTCTCGCTCATACTCGCTTACGGGGTTGCGCGGTTCCTCGGCCTCGCGTTCGCCCAGTTCCGCGACGCCATCTTCGCCAAGGTCGGCGTGCGCGCCGTAAGGCGCTCCTCCGCTGTGGTGCTCGAACACTTGCATCAGCTTTCCTTGCGCTTCCATCTCGACCGCAAGACCGGCGGTCTGTCGCGCACCATCGAGCGCGGACGCAATGCGATCGAAAGCCTGCTTTCCATCTCGCTCTTCAATCTGTTCCCGACGCTGCTCGAGGTGGTGCTCGTCTTCGCCATTCTCTGGAATGCGTTCAACGTTTGGTTCGGGATGGTCGCGCTGGCCTGCGTCATCGTTTACGTGATCTTCACGGGGGCGACGACCGAATGGCGCCTTAAGTACCGGCGCGAAAGCAATGCCCTCGACACCAAGGCGAATACGCGCGCGATCGACAGTCTCCTCAACTATGAAACGGTCAAGGCTTTCGGCAACGAAAAGCTGGAAGTCGAGGAGTACGACCGTGTCATGGGCGACTACGAACGCGCCGCGGTTCGTACCCAGTCCTCGCTCGCGCTCATGAACGTCGGCCAAGCCTTCATTATCTCGGTCGGTCTCGCCGCTCTGATGTATATGGCCGCTGAGGGCCGTGCGGCGGGCACGATGACGGTGGGTGATTTCACCCTCGTTAATCTCTACATGTTGCAGTTGGCCGCGCCTCTCAATTTCTTTGGCTTCGTCTACCGCAACATCAAGCAATCGCTCGTCGACTTAGAGAAGATGTTCGATCTGATGGAGGTGGCGCCTGAGATCAAGGATAAGGCGAATGCGCCGGCGTTGAGCATCGGCGGAGGTGAAGTTCGGTTTGAGAATGTGACCTTCGCTTACGACCCGCGCCGTCCCATCCTGAAGGATGTATCTTTCACCGTGCCGCCCGGCAAGATGGTCGCGATCGTCGGGACGACCGGGTCGGGTAAGTCCACCGTCGCGCGGCTCCTGTTCCGTTACTATGACATCGATGGCGGAGCCATTCGTATCGACGGCCAGGATATCCGCGACGTCACCCAGGATAGTGTGCGCGGCGCGCTTGGCGTCGTGCCGCAGGATACGGTGCTGTTCAATAACACCATCCGCTACAATCTTTCCTACGCGAAACCCAACGCCTCGGATGCTGATATCGGACGCGCCGCGGAACTCGCTCATATCCATCATTTCATCGCATCGCTCCCGGACGGCTATCAGACTCTTGTCGGCGAACGCGGCCTCAAGCTTTCCGGCGGGGAGAAGCAGCGTGTGGCGATCGCCCGCGTGATCCTCAAGAACGCCCCGATCCTGATTTTTGACGAGGCGACGTCGGCGCTCGACACGCATACCGAGAAGGAGATCCAAGCGAACTTGCGCGAAGTCAGCGCGGGCCGTACGACTCTTGTCATCGCGCACCGCCTTTCAACCATCGTCGATGCGGATCAGATCTTGGTCCTTGAGAATGGTGAGATTGTCGAGCGCGGCAATCACGAACAACTCTTGTCGCTGAACGGCGCGTATGCCGCCGCTTGGACCAAGCAACAGAAGCTATCAACTGAAGAAGAAGCGGAGCCCGCCTTTGCCGAGTAACGTTAAAACAGCCGTTTCCATCTATGCGGCCCGGGCCGCGGACCGCAATCCGCGGGCCATGCAGGGCGCTTTGGAACTTGGTGGTCTCATTGCCAGGCGTTTCAATCTGGAGGTCAATACGGTCGCGGCTCCCGAAGCGGTGAATGACGGCGGCTGGGAGGCGCAGTTGCGCGCCGCGACCCCGAAGCTCACACAGCTCGCCGCCCATCTTGACGGGGTCTTTGCGCAAGGCGGCAAGGGCTTGCTCGTCAACGGCAGATGCGCGGCCAGCATCGCGACGCTGCCTGTTCTCGCCAAGCATCATCCCGAAGCTGTGCTTGTGTGGTTCGATGCCCACGGCGACATCAACACGCCGGCGGATCAGAACTTCAACGAGTTCGCTTACCTTGGCGGCATGGTGATCACGGGGGCTTGCGGCCATTGGGATACCGGTCTTGGAGCCGGTCTCGATTTTTCGCGCGTGGTGCTCGCGGGGTGCCGCGATCTCGACCCGCCGGAGGTCGATAAGATCCGCTCAGGGCAGATTACGCTGGTCGAAAGCGGCAATGGCTTTGCGCAGCGCCTCCTCGAGGCGATTGGCGGGCGCCCGGTTTATGTACATCTCGATTGTGATGTGATGGCCGCGGGCCTCGTGCCGACGGAATATCAGGTTCCCGGTGGGCCCGACTTCGCATCGCTGAAAGCCGTGTTCGAAGCGCTCAGCCAACTTCATGTGCTCGGCTTGGAAGTTGCCGAGTACGAAGGCGTGTGGCCGGACGGCCGCTCGGGTGACGTGAACGCGCTGCTTGACGCGATCACGCCTCTAGTGCGCGCGGTCGCCTCTTAGTAGCCGAGATACTCGTCATCGCCGCGCACGGTCTTCTGTTTGTAGAGGTCGTGGCATTTGCGGCAGCTGATCTGGTCGGTGTACCAGATCACCTGGTTCACCGAATTGTGCTTGGAAGCTTCTATGGCCATTGCGACGGCGGCCTCGAATTCCTGCATGTGACGCGTATATCCGGCCCAGTCGTCCCACAAGTGTGGTTGAGACGTGCCGCCTGGCGCGCGCTTTTCAAAACTCGGTAGCACCATGCGCGCGGTGATCAGCACGGTTTCGAGGTGCGATCGCAGATTGTCCGCCGGGCCGTCGAAAGCGATGATCCCCGCCATTGCGTTGAACTGCGCTTCCAGCGTCTTCATGATTTCTTTGCGGTAGGCGATCGCATCCTGGTCGATCGTTGCCTCGCTCGCATGGGCGGGCGCCGCCAGCAAAGTCAATCCGGCAAGGCCCGCACGCAAAATCGATCGAAAGCTCATGGGCGTTACCCCGCGCTCACCTGTTCGCCCGCCGCCTGCCTGCCCAGCAAGGTACGGCGGTGCTTCGCTTCTTCAAATCCGTGAAGTCCCAGGTGCCATTGCAGCGCCACGACGAATCCTTTCACCGGCTGTAACAGGCCCAGCGCCCCGAACAGCACGAGTGGCATCCACAGCGTGAAATGCACCCAGTAGGGTGGTTTGTAGGCGAGCTCGACGATCAACACACCGGCGAACACAAGTTTGCCGATCAGGAAAACCACGATGTAGGCGGGATAGTCGTCCGCCTGGTGGTGGTGAAGCTCTTCGCGGCATACGTCGCAACGCTCTGCCACTTTTAGGAAGCGGCCGAACATGCGTCCTTCGCCGCACGCCGGGCATTTCATCGCAAGACCGCGGCCCAGCGCTCTCAGTAGCGAAACAGAACGGGCTGCCTGTGCCATCACCTTACGCTCCTTGACCTCAACCATGATCCATACAATAAGGGTCGTGTATCCAAACAATCAAAGACAATGGGTCAAATTGTATGGATTGGGTCCCTGCATTATCCGAGTGGTCTGGGCCGGTATTTACACGGATTGTCGATGCGCTTGCAGCGGATATTGCGGGAGGCAGACTTGTGCGCGGCCAACGTCTGCCCACGCATCGTTCGCTTGCAAAAGCGCTCGACGTTGATCTGACCACGGTTACACGCGCCTACGGCGAAGCCCGTCGCCGAGGGCTCATTGATGCGCGCGTAGGACAGGGGACTTTTGTGTCCGAGACCACCGCGCGCAACAAACACGCGCCGGTCGTTACAAAGATCGACCTTTCAATGAACATTCCGCCGCAGCCGGTGGAGGCCAATCTCGATCTGAGGATCGCGCAGGGGCTGAAGGCTATTCAGGACGACTACGGCTTTAGCGCGTTTCTTAACTACCAGCGCGCGGGCGGTGCGTTGAACGACGCGGCGGCCGCCGCGAAATGGCTGCGCAAGCGGGCGCCGCACGCCGATGCCGAGCGGATTGTGATCGCCCCGGGCAATCAATCGATCGTTTTCAATACGCTTCTCGCCCTCACGTCGCGCGGCGATACCGTTGTGACGGAAGCGTTGACGTTTCCAGGTATCAAAGCCGCTGCGGTGCAACTCGGATTGCGCTTGGTCGGCGCGCCGATGGATGCCGAAGGGATCATACCGGAAGGCCTGGCGAAGGCTTGCAAGGCGCATAAGCCAAAGATCGTCTATCTCACGCCGACGCAGCACAATCCCACCACGGCCACGATGGGCGTAAAGCGCCGTGAGGCGGTGGCTGAGGTTATTCGCCGTAATGATGCGATTCTCATTGAAGATGATGCGTACGGGGCGCTCGAGCCGGGCATTGCGCCCATTGCGGCGCTGATCCCGGAGCGCACCTACCTCGCGGCCGGCCTAGCCAAGTGCATCGCGCCCGCGCTGCGTGTTTCATATGCCCTTATGCCGAACGAGGCCGCGGTGGCCGCGATGCGCAATGCGCTTCAAGCCACGGTTCTCATGCCCCCACCGCTCATGGTCGCTCTCGCGACGCATTGGCTGCAAACCGGCATTGCCGACAAGATCATTCAAGCGATCCGCGCCGAAGCGCGTGGGCGTCAGGCGCTCGCCGCGAAGATCTTGAAAGGCATTTCGTACATATCCCAACCGTATGCGCATCACATTTGGCTGCCGATGCCGGCGCCGGTCTACGGCGCGCTGCATCGCGGATTGGCTGTCGTAAGCGATGAGGTTTTTGCGGTCGGTGCGGCTCCGAGCGGCGTGCGCGTATGCCTTGGCGCGGCCCGCAATCGCGAGGAACTCGCGCAGGCGCTCGAATTCCTCGCCGAAACGGCGAGGAATTCCGCTCAGCCGATGCCGGTGGTGTGACCTAGAACAGGCGGAAGATCGACTGTTCGGAACGCTGCGCGATGGACAGCGAGATCGTACCGAGCTGCTGGCGCGTCTGAAGCGACAGCAGGTTGGCCGACTCCTCGTTGAGATCGGCATTCACCAGAAGCGCGGCGCCCGACGCCAGGGCGCTAATCATGCTTTGTGTGAAGTCCATGCGAAGTTCCAGCAACGAAGCATTGTTGCCGAAGCTCTGCGCGGAGGTGCGAATGGTCGTCAGCGCCGAATCAAGTCCGCGGATGGCCGCATTGATTGCTGTTACGGCCGCGGTCCCCGTCTGACCCCAAACCGTGGTATCGCCCGCGGTTCCGGTCGCCACGACCGCCGTGTGAACGATCTTCTGGAACTCGGTGTCGGCCAATCCCGCGATCACGACCTGATTGAGCGCGGAAGCGTCGGTCCGCTCGTTGAAGTTAACGGTAAGGTCGTCGCCGCCGCCCGCGAAGGCTGCGGTGCTGCTCTTGAGCAGATTGACCCCGTCGAAGCTGGCGTCCTCGGCCAGATTGTCGACCTGGCTGCGCAGTTCGTTGAACTGACTGGCCAGCGAGGCGCGCGAGTCCTCGTCCGTGGCCGAGATTGCCGACTGCGCCAGCGCCTTCATCTGTGAGACGAGGGATTCGATCGACTCCAGCGCTTTGACGGCCGTTGTGACGATGCCCACCCCGTTGGCGATGGTGCTCTTGATATTGGTGAGATCGGCGGCGCGGTCGTTCAGGTTGCGCGCGGTGAAGAACGCCACCGCGTCGTCGATCGCGCTGTTAACCCTTCGGCCGGTGGCGAGGCGTGTTTGTGTGACGTCGATCAGCGACTGGGTGCGCTGTAACGACGAAATATTGGTCCGTGTTGCAGAACCTACTGCGATGTCACTCATGTGCGATTCCCCTTCGAATTCCCCCCATCACGGAGGCGCTCGATCCTCCTTCTCGGAGGCTATGGAACCGCGTTCTGCGGCACGTGCTACTTAGGCGGGCATCTTATTAACTTTTCCGGCGAAGTGCGAGAGTTCGTTAATATTTCGTTAATGCATTGATTTTTATTGTCTTAATGAGGCTTTTTGGACACATCGCGCCGCGCGCTAGGCAACTTGCACACACTTTTTTAACGATTTTCGATTATAAGAACGCGTCGATGTGTACGTGCGCAGCGTGAAGTTCACGCGAAAAATTAACGCGTCGCGCGAAGCAGTGGATAACTTTGATCGTTGCGGGTCGCGCGGATTTGTCGTGGGCGAGGCGACCATGTGAGGTGCGGGCGCTGCGCCATGCGCTTGCGTTACGGAGGGCTGGCCGTGCGGTGTCGCTGCAAAGCCGGCTCGCTCCGTACCTTGGATTGCGCGGTGATTTAAGCCTCCGCCGGTTCACCCTTTAAGAATGACGGCGCTTTCCGGCATTGGCACCAACCGGCGGGGCTCCGCCTTTTCGTGGCCCCAAGTCCTTGATTCGGAAGGTTTACGGACTCGCGAAAAACCCCCGTTTTTCGGGCCTATCCCCATACTTTATTAACGTTCCCCGCCGTACGCTCCACATTGGCGGATCGGGCCCGCGATAACGCGTGCCCGCACTCATAAATATATGAGCCCGGTATCAGCCGGGACGGGGACAGGTATCTATGGCTCAGGAACGTCAAGAAGATGGCGCGGACTCCGGCGCGCCGATCCATGTCGACAGCAAGCCGTCGCGCGCCGCGCGCATCAAGAAACCGCCCTTTGGCTTGAAGGCGCCTCAAAGTGTCGCGGGTGTGCCTGGCATCCCCGAACTTTCGTCCGATATCAATGTTGCGCCCGCGCATCAGCCGATGCCTGCCGCCAGTTGGTGGCATGAGGCGGGCAAATCCGTGCTCACCGGCGCGGTCATTTCGGGTGCGTGGACCGCGGTGTTCGCGATCTACATCACCGCGGCCGTGGGCTGGGGCCAGCTCTTCACGCTGCTACCCGACCAGTTCGGCAGCCTCACCGCCACGTTCATCCTTCCGCTGGCGTTCCTGTGGGTGATCATCGCCTATCTCGATCGCGGCCGCGAACTGCGCCGCGAGAGCGCCGCGCTTCGCGCGCACCTCGCACAGCTCACGTATCCTTCCGCCGAAGGCGAAGCGCGTGTGAACCAGATCTCCGAATCCCTGCGTGCGCAAGCCAACGCCCTTGTCGCGGCAAGCGAGACCGCCGTGCGTCAGATGCAGAAGCTGCAATCCGGCTTCCTGCGCGATACGGAAAAGCTGGCAACGGTCACGGGCACCCTGGAGGCGGGCGCGACGACCGCCGCCGCCGCGGTCACCGAGCAGGTCACGAAGCTCCAGGCCGTGATCGATTCCGCCGCCGATGTAAACCTCAAGATCGAAGACGGATTGCGCCGGCAGCATGAATTCATCCGCTCGGCCAGCCAGAAGACGTTGGCTGAAGTGCACAGCATGGGGCAGACGCTCGCCGGTCAGGTGAACAGTCTCTCCACCGCCACCGAGCGCGCCCGCGGCCAAAGCGCCGCCATCGCCCAGCAGCTCAACGAGCAGGAAAAGTCGCTCGCGAAGGCCGGCGAGGCCGCGAAGCATTATGCGAACGAGATGGGCAAGGCCGTTGCGGCCAACGCCGAACAAGTCGAAGAAGCCGCTAAGCGCGCGGAAGTCGTTGTCGGCGAAATCGCCGATTCTCTTTCCAGCAAGGCGGGCGCCCTCGAACATCTCTTTGACCGGCAGCGCAGCGAACTTTCCGCTGCGGGCGACCGCATCGAAGATCAGGCGACCAAGGTCAATATGCGCCTCGGTCAACAGACCGCGAACCTCGATCAGGTCATGGAACGCGTGCTCAGCCGCGTGAAGATCGTGGAAGAGGCTCTGGCTATTCAGACCAAGGAACTCAGCGCCGCCTCCGATGGCGCCGTCGCCAAGCTCCGTACCGTCGAAAGCATGGTCAAGAAGCAGGCCGAAAGCGTCGGCGAAGCGGCCGACCGCGTCGAGAATCGCCTCCAAGCCTCCGCCGACGAATTCAACGTGCGCTCCCGTATCGTGACCGAGAAATTCGAACGCGCGACCGCCGATCTCGAGAAAGCCTCCACGGTCGCTATCGGCCGCGCGGAAGCCATGGGCCAGATTTCTGATACCGTCATCCAGAAGATCGACACCGTTGGCGCGCGCGTACGCGAACACGCCGAACAGCTCGCGAACTCCGCGACCCGCGCTTCTGTGCAGGCGGACAACATCCGCGACACCCTCCGCCGCCAGAACGACGAATTGGAAATGGCGGCCAACACGCTCACCACTCACGTCAAACTCAGTGAAACCGCGCTCGCCCAGCAGGCGCGCCAGATGGGATCCACATCGGAGCAGGTTCTCTCTCACGTCCGCTCCATGTCGGACGTCCTCAGCCAGAATTCGTCCGAGCTTATGCAGCTTTCGGCGCGCGTGACCAAGGAGCTCGAGTCTATTCGCGAGTCCCTGGAAGCCACTTCGCAGAAAGTTTCCGACACGGTTTCCCACTCGGTCGCCAAGACCAAGGACGTCAGCCGCGAGATCGGCGCCGAGGTCTCGGCGCTATCATCGGTCGCCAGCAACGTCTCGAAGGATATGCAGTCGGTCCTCAACCAACTCGACACCGTCAAGGATTCGCTGCGGTCCGCGGCGGACGTGGCCTCCGCGCGCATGAAAAATGCGTCCGAGGACTTCAACGATCATGTGTCGTCCATCGACAAGGCGGCGTCCCGCGCCACCGACGTGATGGCCATGGTCGGCGACGGATTGCGTCAACGCGCCGCGAATATCGACTCTACAGCGGACGATGCCCAGGTGCGTCTCAACGGCTTCCGCGACGCGCTGCAGAAGCTCATGCTCGACTTCGAGGATGCCACTAATCGCGGCGCGGCCCAGGTCGCGGTCGCCGGCGACAAGATGCGCCAGTCTTTGGGCGAATTCGCCGATACGTCAGAAAAGATCGCAGGCGGCACGCGCGCCACGGGCGAAGCCTTCCGTCAGCAGCTCCTCACGCTCGGCAAGTCCGCGGACGAAGCCGTCAATCGCGTCGAAGTCGTTCTCAAGACCCTGCGCAAACACGCCGACAGTCTGGTGGAGGCCTCGAACGGCATTACCGAGCAGACCGGCAAGGCGGGGCAGGTGTTCGCTCGTCAGGTCGACCAGCTCATGGTCTCGGCCACGAAGGCCGCCGACACCGCCAAACAGCTCGAGGATGTGCACGACCGTGCTCACACCGGCAAATTCCTCGAGAACACCACTTACGTCATCGAACAGCTTCACTCCATCGCCGTGGATATCGCGCGCATCTTCCAACCGAGCGTCGAGGAAGAACTGTGGAAGCGCTACTACAAAGGCGACCAGGCGGTCTTCCTGCGTCACATCACCAAGACCCTCAGCCGCCAGAAGTTCGAGGCGATCCAGCAGAAATACAAGGTCGATGAGAAATTCCGCTCCTACGTCATGCGGTATCTCAAGGAGTACTCGGCGCTCGTCAAGCACGCGCGCGCTACGGACCGCGCCGAGGTGCTCACCACGACTTTCTCCACCTCCGACATGGGCAAGCTCTATATGCTGCTCAATAAGGCGATGGACGCGGCCGTTACGCCGGATACCGGCAACGAGCCGTAAGATTGCGGAGCGGCTTTCGCACAGCGAAGGTCGCTCGTGCTTCCGCTTGTGAGTAGCGCCATATTCCGTATAACGGAGTTGGTCCTTCGAATTCGTGGCTGATCACTCGTGACGCAATCCCCACAATCGTTCCGACGCGCGAGCGAGTTGATAGCGCAAGCCGGGCAAGCTGTCCGTGAGGCTCGCTATCTCGACGCAGCCGAGCTTTTTCGGACATGCGTCGAGATAGATTCCAGCAACGTCGACGCCAAGGTCGGCCTCGGTGTCTCATTGATGAAAGCGCGGCGGATCACGGCGGCTAACGAGGCATTCAACGAGGCGATACGCGGGGGGCTCGACATAAACACGCTCCTCGGAATCGTTCGTGTGTTGATTGATGAAGTTCAATGGCACATGGCGGACGTTCTTTTGTCGCTCATTCTGAAGCAAGTACCGAATCATCTGCGCGCGCGGCTTTATTACGGAGAGCTGTCCGAATTGCGGGGCAATATCGATGCGGCTCGGGGTATCTACAGCGCTATTCTGCGTGATGCCCCGGCGGCGAGTGACGTCATTGTGAGGTACATGGGCCTCGCGTCGCTCGAAGAAGGACGCCGGGTGCTTGAAACAGCCGTTCAACAGGCGCCCGAGAAGTCCATCGAACGCGTTCATTTTCGCTCGCTCTTGGCGTCTCAAGCCGAGCGAATTGGGCGGGCTGGGCAAGACCTCCCCCGTTCGGCCGTCAACGCGATTGATGATCTTCGGCCTCTGTATTCTTTGCGCGAGCTTGAGGCCTATCGTGATGACGCGATGCGCTGCGTGGAATCGCAAAATCAACCGCATGCGGCGTTGGAGCACGTCGCCTGCGCGCAGTATGCGCTTGGACGCACGGGTGAAGCCTCGGCCACTTTTACGCGGTTGCATCAAATGAATGCGCCGGGGATTGCGGGCATCGTCAATCTGGAGCCGCGGTTTTACGAAGCGCTGGATCGAATTCAGGCGGACGCCGTTGCGGCGGAACTGCCGCCGGTCGACTGGATCGCTTCGCCAACGTCGGTGGCCGGGCCGACATATTTTATCGCGGCCGATCCCGCATATCTGAAGGATTACGGCCGCCCCATGCTGCGGAGCATCGCGGCGAATGTTCCCGAAGCCTTGGTCCACGTACATCTTATGAATCCGTCCGACGCGGATGTTGCGCTATTTCACGCGTGGGCTAAGGATTTAGGCACGTTGCGTGTTTTCTTTTCGCGTGAGCGGGTCTCCTTGTCGCCTGTTACCCGGGAAGCGGCGCTCTACTATCACGCGGTCCGTTTTGTGCGCTTCTTTCAGTTGTTTGAGCGATATCGCGTGCCTATGACGCTTATGGACGTCGATGGGTTGGTAAACCGTGATTTCCACCGTGCGGTTGCGGCCCTTGGTGAATTCGATTTTGCGCTTTGGGCGCCGCCGGCTGTATTCGCCCCGTGGTCCACCTTTGCGGCCGGTATTGTAACTGCGCGTCCGACTGCGCGCGGGCTACGATTTATGAAGCTCGTCGCCGCTGTAATCGCCCATCACTATAAGACAAGCACTCTGCGATGGGGGCTCGATCAATTGGCGCTGCGATGTTGCTACGATTTTCTCGTTGCCGCGGGCGACGCGCCGGCGTTCGCCCCGCTTCCGGAAACCGTTTTCGCCCGTTACGCAGATCCAGCCGCCGCTGTCTGGATGCAAGCCGGTAAGAAGAAAAGATTCGCGCGCTTGCTCGCGGCGAGCCCCGAAATTGACACTGGCGACCTGTACATCGCGGCTCTGAGACGATACGGGGACGCGTAAGCCCCGCGACTTTACAGCCATCCCGACTTCTTGAAGCGCCAATATAAGAATGCGCAAGCGGCGGCGATGATGAAGATCGCCATGGGGTATCCGTAGTACCAATCCAGTTCGGGCATATGCTTGAAGTTCATGCCCCAGAGGCCTGCGAAGGCCGTGGGAACGGCGAACATGCCGGCCCAGGCCGCGAGGCGCTTCGTTACTTCATTGTCCTCGATCGTAACCATCGCCAGGTTGGCTTGAAGCGCCGAGGAAATCGTATCGCGCAAGCTGTCCAACGATGTGTTTAACCGCGTCAGGTGATCGTACACGTCGCGGAAGTATTCTTGGGTGTTGTAGCACACCAACGGCACGCGCCCGCCGTACAGCTTGCCGCTCGCTTCCATCAGCGGAAACACGGCGTGCTTCATGATCATCACTTTCTGCTTCAGCGCATAAAGGCGCTCGGTATTCTGGCGCGCGGATCCTTTGGCGAAGATGGCTTCCTCGATGGTTTCAAGTTCCGTTTCGAGCATATCGATGATCGGAAAATAACGATCGACCACGGCGTCCATCAGCGCGTAAAGCACGAAGCCCGAACCGTGTTTCAGAAGGTGCGGTTCGCGCTCGGCGCGGTCGCGGATACCGACGAAACTTCTCTGGCTCCGATTGCGGACGGAAAGGACGTAGTTGTTGCCGACGAAGACGGCCACTTCGCCGACATTGAGTTCCTTGTCGACCTCTTCCACCAGATGAAATACCGCGAAAATTGAGTCGCCGTATTCCTCGATCTTCGGTCGCTGGTGACCGACGCGCGCGTCCTCGACGGCGAGCTCGTGCAAGCCGAACTCGGCGCGCATTTCTTCCAGTTCCTCGGTGGTCGGGTCTTTCAATGCGACCCAAACGAAGGCGTCGGGAATGGCGAGATACGTGCTGATATCCTGTACGGGGATATCGGCCAGCTTCTTTCCGTCCTTGTAGGCGATGCAATTTATGAGCATGGAACGACCTATTTCCCCGGATGCTCACGCGATGGCTCCGTGGGGCGGAGATTACGTCCGTTTACGTGTCCGGTCTATCGGGGATGGTTGGCGGCGATGTCGATCAGCGCGGTCTCCAGCTTGCGGCAGAACGCCTCGATCTGGAACAGCGGTTGCGATTTGAGATTTGCGGCGAGGCGCTCCCGTGCGGCGGCGAGTGCGGCTGGATTGGTGGCCAGGATGACCGCGCGCTCCTCGAATTCCTGCGCATTGCGGCAGCTGAGGTCCGGCATGTCCAAGGCCTTGAGGAACGACGTGGCGATCCGGGATGCGAAGCGTGGCCCGGTAACAGTGATCAGGGGAAGGCCCGCCCACAAAGCGTCGAGCGCCGTGGTCGATGCGTTAAGTCCCAGGGTGTCGAGGAATAAGCCCGCATGACGGTGGCGCGCGAGGTGAACGGCCTTGTCCGGCAGGCGCGCCGCGAAAATCAGACGTTCGCCTTTGATTCCCCGGGCTTCGGCTTCCTTGCGGAGGTTCTGCGCGATGCTCTGGCTCTGCGTGATCGAAAGCCAAAGCACGCTGTCCGGTACGCGCTTTAGGATGCGCATCCACAAATCGAATGTCGGCGTGTCGATCTTTTCCGGATTGTTGAACGCGCAGAATACGAAGCCCCGCTCTGGCAGCCCGGCGTCGGCGCGTGAGATGTCGGTACCGACCACGTGCGGCGAGGCGGGGTGGTAGGTTCCCGGCAGGCGTATGATCTTGGGGCGGTAGAGCGTCTCCTCGCCGTGCGGGACGACGGTTTCGTCGGCTATGAGATAGTCGATGCCGTCGACCTCGTAGCTTCCCGCGTGGCCCAGCCAATAGACTTGGATCGGCGCCGGCCGCCGCGCGATCACTGGCATCAGAAAAGTTGTCATGTAGCCGTCGAGATAGACGAGGACGTCGAGGTTCTCGCGGGCGATTGCCCGCAGCATGGCATCAGGTTCGCGTTCGATATGGAAGCGCTCGGCGCCGGCCTTGATCTGGTCCGTGTAAGGGTTAGCGTCACCGGCCGGGTAGTAAAAAACATGCGCCTCGACTTTGGTGCGGTCATGGGCGGCGAAAAGCGCGCTGGTCACGTGCCCGATGGGGTGATCCCTGAAATTATTGGAGAGGTAGCCAACGCGAAGCCGGCCCGTCGATTTCGGCAGGGCCGTGGGCAGAGGGCCGAAGGCCTGGGCCAGCGCCGCGATCTGCGTGTTAAGGGCGGTCGTAACGGATTTCTCAATCGAGGGCGTGAGCGGCCGCATAATCGCCTGATAGGCGATCATGGCCAGATTGTTGTGATGGATCGTCAGAAGATCGATGGCCTTCAAGGCGCGAATCAAAAAACGTTCGTGCCGGTCGGCGTCGCCAAGACGCCCCTCGAAGCCGTCCATGGCAAGCAGACGCGTCAGCGCGAGAATCGCGAGCGGATATTGATGCAGCACGGCCTCATAGTTTTCGCGCGCTTCATCCCAAGCCCGCAGATCGTCGGCGTTGGAAGCAAGCTTTAGGAGCAGTTCCATCGCCGCGATGGCCTCCTGTACCTTGGCGGCGGCTTCGGCATGCTGTGGGTCGATCCCAAGGATGCCTTGATAGACCGTCGTGGCGTCGGCGGGTCGATCGAGGTCCATCAGCGTCTCGGCCAGGACCCGCAAGAGCTCGATATTTCGCTGTTCCCGGGGCACCAACGGACCAATGAGATCCAGCGCTTGCTGCGCCTGTTCGCGCGCCAGCATTTCGCGCGCCGTTTTGATGATTTCAGTCGTATCCATGGCCCCGTTATATCGCTTTTTTCAGCCTCGACGCCCGCATTTCCGGCGGGATATCGTCTTTACCAACGCATTCGGGGGAGCGCACGTACAATGAGGATCATTGGCGTCGATGTGGGCGGGACTTTCACCGACCTTGTGTATTGCGACATGGCGTCGGGTGATCTGGCCATCCACAAAGTCTCCACGACCCCGGATGATCCATCACGCGCCATCGTGCAGGGTACGCTGGAGCTCTGCGGGATCGCCAAGGCCGATCCTTCGTCCATAACTTTTCTGCTCCACGGCACGACCACCGCGACCAATGCCGTCCTTGAGCACAAGGGCGCGGAGACCGGCATGATCACCAATCAAGGTTTCCGCGACATCATTCATATCGCGCGCCACCAGCGCGTCGAGCATTACTCCATCATGCAGGAATTACCCTGGCAGAATCGGCCGCTGGTGAAGCGCCGCCATCGCAAAGTGGTGAAGGGCCGCCTCGTTCCGCCGCAGGGCGCTGAACTCGAGCCGCTCGACGAAGTGGCCGTGCGCGGCGCGGCGAAGGAACTGAAGGCCGAAGGCGTGCAGGCGGTCGCCGTCTGCTTCCTCTTTTCGTATCTCAATCCAGCGCACGAGAACCGCGCGAAGGAGATCCTGCAAGAAGAAATGCCCGGCGTTTTCGTCACCACGTCGTCGTCCGTCTCTCCTCAGTTCCGCGAGTTTGAACGCTTCACGACCGCCTGCCTCTGCGCTTTCATCGGCCCGAAGATGGATACCTACATCCGGCGCCTGGGCGGCGCATTGAAAGATGCGAATGTGAAGGCGGATGTGCGCATCATGGCGTCCAACGGCGGGGTGGCGACGCCCGCGATGGTCGCCGACAAGCCGGTGATCACGTTGCTCTCCGGCCTCGCCGCGGGCGTGCTCGGCGGCGCCTGGATCGGCGGCCTCAGTGGCCGCTCGAAACTCATAACCTTCGATATCGGCGGCACGAGCGCCGATATCGGCATCGTCGTCGACGGCCGCTTTGTCGAGACCGATCCGCGTTCCTCGTCTATCGCGGGTTTTCCGCTGTTGTTGCCGATGATCGACATCCACACCATCGGCGCGGGCGGAGGTTCCATCGCCTACATCGACCAAGGCGGCGCGTTCCGGGTGGGACCGCGCAGCGCCGGCGCGGTGCCGGGCCCGGCGGCTTACGGGCGGGGCGGGAACCTCCCCACCGTGACGGACGCTAACGTTGTGCTCGGCCGTCTCGATGTGAACGCGTTTCTCGGCGGCTCGATGAAGTTGGAATCTTCGCCTGCGCACCGTGTGATCGAAGACCTCGCGCAAAGTCTCGGCATGGACAAGATGGAAGCCGCCGAAGGCGTTCTCACCGTCATCAACTCCAATATGGCGAACGCCATACGTTCGCGCACCGTTCAGAAAGGGATCGACCCGCGCGAATTTGCGCTTGTCGCGTTCGGCGGCGCGGGGCCTCTGCACGGCGCCGAGGTTGCGATGATGCTCGAGATTCCCGAGGTCATCGTACCGCCTTACCCCGGGATCACCTCGGCGATGGGCCTTCTCACCACCGACCTCAAGTACGACGCCATCCGCACGCAGTTCCAAGTCAGCGGTAAGGTTGATCTCAAGCGCATGAATGCCGATTTCCGCGCAATGGAGGATCAGCTTCGCAGGCAATTCGCCGCCGATAATATCGATAATGTGGTTTTCGTGCGGGACGGCGATTTGCGTTATGTCGGCCAAGGGTATGAACTCAAGATCTCGTTCCCGGACGGCGAACTCGACGAAAAGAGCCTTGCCCTGGTGTGGGACCGCTTCCACGAAGCCCATCAGCGCGAGTACGGCCACTGCTTCCGCGCCAATAGCATCGAAGTCGTGAACATCCGCCTCAGCGGCGCCGGCGCGATGCCGAAGATCAAGACGCTTACCGCGCCGAAGGGCGCCAGCCTGGAAAAGGCCCGCCTGCGCACCGGTGATTGCGTCTTCCGAGTCGGCTCCGAGTTGAAGGCCTTGGAGACGGCGTTCTATCAGCGCGATCAGTTGCCGGTCGGGGTCTCGTTCCAAGGACCCGCGATTGTCCTGCAAAAAGACAGCACCACGGTCGTCCCGCCCGGCTGGATTGCCGCGAACGATAAGATTGGTAATCTCATTCTGACCCGCGCCCAAACGCGTGCCCAAGCGGGCAATGGAGGAAAGTGATGGATACGGTTCTCAAGTCCAATCACCGTCTGCCCGCGACCCGCGTCGATGCCATTACGGGCGCCGTCATTCAGGGCGCGCTCGAGAATATCGCCATCGAGATGGGCCACAAATTGATGCGCATGAGCTATTCGAGCATCATCCGCGAGTCCGAGGATTTCGGCGCGGCGCTGACCGACGCTGAAGGCCGGCAGCTCTGCGAATGCAAGATGAGCACGCCGCTCCAATCGGGCCCGATCCCCGGTTACATCCGCGGCATCCTCGAGCGTCTTAAGGCGCGGGGCGAGGTCATCCGCCCCGGCGACGTCATCATGCACAATGATCCTTACGGCGGCGCGTCCCATGGCCCCGACGTTGGCTTTGCCGTGCCGGTGTTCGACGGAGACGAGTTGCTCGGCTTTTCCATGACCACCGCGCATCACCTCGATATCGGCGCCCATACGCCGGGCAGCTGCGGTATTGTCGACGCGGTCGATACCTACGCCGAAGGCCTTCAGTTCAAGGCGATCAAGGTTATCGAACAAGGGAGGCGCAATGAGATGGTTTGGCATATCATGCGCGACAACATCCGGATCTCCGACCTGGTTGTCGGCGACATGGAAGCGCAGATCTCCGCCGCGCAAATTGGCGCGCAGCGTTTCCTCGATCTCGTGAAGCGCTACGGCCAGACGACCGTCAAGAACGCCTGTGAAGACTTGATGGATTACTCCGAGCGCCTGATGCGCGTCGCCATCGCCGCGATTCCCGATGGTACCTACAGCGCCACGACCTTCATCGACGGCTATATCGACGATCCAGATCCCGCGCGCCGTGATCTGCCGATCGTCGCGACCATCACGATCGCCGGCGAGGAGATGACGGTCGATCTCGCCGGGACCGCGCCGCAAGTCTCCGATCGGCCCATCAACATGCCGCTCGTGGGTACAGTCGACTGCGCGATCTGGATGACGGTGCGCTCCATCCTTCTCGACAGCGCCATCTACGGCAACATTCCGCAGAACAGCGGCCTCACACGCCCCATTAAGATCGTGGCGCCGAAGGGCTGCCTCGCGAACCCGATCTTCCCCGCGCCGGTCATCGCACGGTTCTGCCCCGGTAATGCCGTGGCCGACACGGTGATGAAGGCGTTGGCCCCGGCCGTGCCGCGGCAGGTCAGCGCCGGTATCGGAAACTTGCGCGTCATCGCTTTTTCCGGCGCCGTGAACGATCAGCCCTGGGTCCACATGGAAATTCTCGAGGGCAGCTACGGCGGCCGCCACGGCATGGACGGTATGGATGCGGTCGATACGCTTTATGCCAACACCCGCAATAATCCGATTGAGGATATCGAATCCCATCTGCCCTTGCGCGTGGACCGTTACGAGCTGCGCGAAGACGTGGTCGCACCGGGCGAGTGGCGGGGCGGCATCGGCACGGTGCGCGAGTTCACCTATCTCAGCGATGGCGGTTTCTCGATCGAAGGGGACGGCGTGAAATACAGCCCCTGGGGTTTTGACGGCGGCACCGACGGCACGCCCGCCTCGCTGCAACATGAAAGCCGGGGCAAGTCCGCGACTTTGCCTTCGAAGGAGCCTTATCAAAAAGCCAAGAACGGCGACAGGATCGTCACCTATGGGCCGTCAGGGGGCGGTTACGGCGATCCTTACAGGCGCCGGGCCGAAGCGGTGCTCGACAATGTGCTCGATGGCCTGATTACGGTGGAAACCGCGCGCAGCCACTACGGCGTGGTGATCGCGGCCGGTAAGGTCGACGCTGCGGCGACCGCGAAACTTCGGGCGGGTTAGTAAGCCAGCGCGTACATTCCGGCGGCCAGAACGCGGATGCCGGCGACGATATCTTCAATCGAGGAGAACTCCTCGATTGTATGGCTGCGTCCGTCCTTGCTGCGCACGAACACCATCGCCACCTTCGCGATCTTCGACATCTCTTGTGAGTCGTGTCCCGCGCCGCTCGGCATGGTGAAGGCGTTGATGCCCTGTCCTTTGGCCGCATCCTGAAGCGTTTTGACGAGGCCGGGATCGGACAGGCACGGCTTGTGGTCCACGGCGACATCCCATTCGATCTGCAGGCCCCGGCGCGCTGCGACTTCTTTCATCAGTTTCTCATGGCT
Organism: Rhodospirillaceae bacterium; assembly: GCA_041906145.1. Classification (GTDB taxonomy): domain Bacteria; phylum Pseudomonadota; class Alphaproteobacteria; order Rhodospirillales; family Rhodospirillaceae; genus SHVO01. The sequence continues at coordinate 237,430 of JAYRJU010000003.1, forward strand.
CGCGTACAGGACGTCGCGGGCCGTCGGGTCCGGGTGCCGCGCATCGATGACGAAGTTCACCTTGCCAGGGACGACGGCTGGGAAATTGGGCTCCGGCAGCACGCGTCCGATGGTGGTGACGGCGGGACGGCCCATCCTGGTCGCCGTGTCGATGACACCTGCGGCGATTTCGGCGAAACCGGCCATGGGATCTTTACGCAAATCCATAGGGAACGCACCGGCATGGTTCTGCACGCCGCTGAGGGTCACCCGGTAGTGCCGTAGGCCCGTGATCGCATCCACCACCGCGACTTGATAGCCGCCATGCTCCAGGATCGGCCCTTGCTCGACATGCAACTCCAAGAAAGTGTCGATGTCGTCGCGCTTGGCGTCCGCGATCCGGTCGGGATCGAGGCCAATGCTTCGCATGGCGTCAGCCATGGTCTCGTCCGCGTATCCTTTCATTTTCTCCGCGGTGCCCGGCGGGATCTGACCGGTGACCGCGCTGGAGCCCCAGAAATTCGTTGTCGGAAAGCGGCTGCTTTCCTCCTCGCAGAAGGCGACGGCTTCGAGGGTTTTCCGCGGCCGGCCAAACTGTTCCTTCAGCGCTTTGAGGGCGATGAGCGCCGAGAGCAGACCCAACGCACCGTCGTAACGGCCGCCGGGGCGCTGCGTATCGATATGCGAACCTGAGACAATGGACTTGCCCGGTTGGGACCCCTTCAGCACCCCCCAGACGTTGCCCACGGCGTCATGGCGTACCGCGAGTCCCGCGTCTTCGCACCAGGCGGCGAACTGTTTTGTCGCGCCGATCCATTCCGGAGAATACACGGTGCGCCAGACACCGGTGGGGCCGTGCGCGCCGTAAGCGCCCAGTTCCATAATGTAGCGCTCGACCAGCGCCGGATCGATTTTGATCTGCATGCGGCCATTCTGCGCTAGTATTCCCGGCACGCCAACAGGGGAGGGACGTATGATCCGGGCCGCGCTCGTTGGAATCCTGGTTTTAGCCTCGGGAAATGTCGCCGCGCAGGAGCGCGATGCCTGTTCCGTATCCCGCCGGTACATAGAGCTCGTTCAGAAGCGGGAATTTGCCGCTGTCGCCGATCTCTTTGCGGAAAACGCAATTGTCTATGCCCCCACCGGCAAGGTCTATCGCGGCGGGGCGGAGATTAAGCAATTTTATACGGTGGAAGCGGCCAAGCTCACCGGATTGGTCGTGCGGCCGCAGGGCTTCGTGGGCAGCAAAACCGAATGCTATTTCGAGATTTGGGCGCGCTCGCGTAAGGACGCCGACGGCGTTTATGTTCTCGATCCGAAGGGCGAGTTCGTGCGCAACGCCATCGATCATTTCACGCTTGATGGTGAGGGACGCGTGATCGAGATGGTCGCTCACAGCGCGCCCACGGCCAACATGTTCAAGAAGGCCGAGTAGCAGGCTTCGGTCAATGCGCGAGAAGTTGCTTTTGGCTCGGCGTCAAATGCAGATAGCCCGTGTCGAAATCCGCCGCCTTCTGAAGTTTCTTCCAGTTCATGACGATGAGGCGTCCGCGTTTCGTCTCGATCAAGCCTTCTTCACGCAGCTCCTGCGTGATGCGGTTAACGTGAATATTGCTGAGCCCAAGCGCGTCGCCTATTTCCTGCTGCGTGAAGGGCAGGGGGAAGACGGGCCCCTCCACATCGTGGGCGAGCTTCGTGCGCACCACCATTTCACAGAAGAAGTGCGCGAGGCGCGGATAAGCCGCGCGCTGGCCGAGGTTCAGCATGCGCTCGCGCAAGATGGCGGCGTCGACCAGGCTCATGCGCCACAGCGCTTCGCCGAGGCGGGGGAACCGCGCGTAAAGCAGCCTGATGTCCTGGTGCTGGAAATAAGCGACCTTTGCGCGCGACATAGCGCTCACGCTCATGTCCAGGACGTTGAGGTGCAGGCTCTGGAGATCCGGAAAATCCCCCGGAAAATGGAAAATGAGGATCTGGCGCCGTCCCTCCGCGGAATGTTTGTACATACAGGTGACGCCCGACAGGACGGTAAAGGATTGCGTCGGCCGGTCGCCTTCCCGCACCAGCACGGTGCCTTTCGCGTGGTCGCCGATCCGGACGGGAAGCTCGTTCAGCGCTTCAATTTCGTCATTCGTCAGCGCGACGATTGTCTCGATTTTGCGGATTAGCAAGCGCAACGCGTGCTTGGACACCGGCGGACTCCAATAGGAAGTCCCGGGCTAACGGCTGAAAATTTAAAGAGTTCCGCCTTGGTGCCCGCACGCAGTGCGCCGGCATAAAGTTTCAACCCTGATTAGCGCGCCGTCTTTTCGGCGCGTGGCGCGCTTTCGTCGGTGGCTACCGGTTTGTTCGGATGCACGATGTAGGCGCGGGCGAATTGCACGTCGATCGCGGCGGATAGGGCCGTGTTGCGGCCCTGCTCGTCCGGATAACCGTCGGCGAGTTTCGCGAACAGACGCCACAGCGACGGCGAGGAGAGCTGACCATAGTTCGTGTGGTGGGTGGACCAGCCGGAGTTCATCTGCAGATACCATGCCCACGCGTCCGCGTAGCCGCCGATGTACCCTTGGGCATAGTCGCCCGTGAGCTTCAGTTGAAACCGCGCGCCTTTCATGACGTGCACGCCCGTGGAATCAAACGCGATGGTCAGCGGCAGGCGCAAGTCCGCAGCTTCCGTGGTCAGGGTGCCGTCGACGATCTTGCCTTTGAAGGTGCTGATGAACTCCTTGCCGAAGCGCGCGTCGACGCGCTGCGTGCCGCCGGGCAGGAAGTTGTTGCCCGATGCGTCGGCGAGAAGATTGTCGAGACCGCGATACGTCGTGACCGTCACGTCCGGATCGTTGGTCAAATCGTCTACGTCGCTGACCTCGATCAAGATGCGGTTGAAGTTGTTGCGCCGCGCGGCATTGCCTTCAAAGAAGGTCATATAAGGCTGCGAGTTGTTATACCCCGCGATGCATCCGATGGCCCGGTAGAGCTGGTTGTCGATGCCCTTCTCGCCGTCGGGACTCACGAAGTCATTGGGACCGACCTTGCCGTCTAGATTGAGCCCTTTGCTGATCTTTCCTTCGACCTGCCGGTATTCATAAGGTTCCGGCGTCAGGGTCGGATGCCACGTCTCGCCTTCCCACTTCAGCTGCGTATCGACCACCGAGCGCTGTACGCCGTCTTCCGGATACAGGATCTTGAATTGCTCGCGCTCGCCGTCGTTGACGCCGTGCGGACATTCTTGTTTGGCGCCGGGCGTGCGGTAGATCGACCACTCGCGCAGCGTCATCACGTAGCCGATGGTGCGGTTGGTGACCGCTGTCTTGGCTTGATCCGCGGCAAACGCGTCCCCGGCGCCAAGCGCGCCGAAGGCGAGCGGGGCAAGCGAGGCGAGCGCTACGCCGAACCGAAATTTCATGGGCCGTCTCCGCGAGATCGTATGAGGACGACAGTCTATCAAGCCGTTGGTCGAGTTGCGCTAAAATGTTTTTTAGCTGCGCCAAACAATAGCGGGTGCAACGGGTTACACACCTATTTGCCGTATGCGTTTGCGCCCCGGACCTCTATGCTTGCAGCCTGTCTAAACCGAGGAACGAAGCCATGAAGCGTTTGGGGTATGCCGTCTTTGCTGCCGGAGTGCTCGCATCTAGCGGCATGGTCTCCGCGGCCCATGCGCAGGCCGAACGCTACCGCCCGCCGGTCGCCGACCTCGAAGCCTATTCGCCCGAGCCTTTGCCGCCCGGCTTTTCCGTTCAGCACACCGACGCCGACGGGCCCGTGTTCGTCGATCAGAACGGCCTCACTCTCTACATCTGGCCGCTCAATAATTTACGCAACGGCAACGCCGGCGACCGCAAGGATGAGCCGTCCTCCTGCGCCAACGAAAAGCGCACCGTGACGACGGGGCTTATGAGCCCATACCCGGGCGGCCTGTTGCTGCCCGATCTCGACACGCGTCCCACATGCCAGGAAGCCTGGCCGCCGGTTTATGCCGCCGATGATGCGGCGCCCGTCGGGAAGTGGAAGATCGTTCAGAACGCCGACGGCAAGAAGCAGTGGACCTACGGCGGCATGCCCGTTTACCGCTCCGCGCTCGATCACAAGCCGGGCGATGTTGTCGGCTCCTCGGGCCGCTGGAACCGGGGTGACTCGGGCTCGCACCGCGAGATCATCGGCCCGTCCCCCGACGCACCGCCCGCGTTCGTGGTGCGCACCGTCGCGACGGGACGTATCCTTTCCACCGACGTCGGCTTCTCTGTGTATACCTGGGACGGCGACGCGGCGAACAAGTCAAACTGCAAGGGTGAATGTCTTAAAGTGTGGCGCCCCGTGCCCGCGCCGCAGGCCGCGCAAACCCGCGGCGAGTGGGGCATCATCGAGCGCTCCCCCGGCATCAAGCAGTGGACGTTCCGCGGCAAGCCCTTGTACACGCGCATCGCCGAGACGCGCTTCCGCAGCCTCGAAGGCTCCGATATTCCGGGCTGGCACAACGTCTATACGCAGATTCACCCGAAGGCGCCGGCCGACTTCACCGTGCAGGACACACGTGTCGGTGAAGTGATCGCGGACAAGAACGGAAAGACCGTCTACCTGCACCGCTGCGGCGATGATGCGCAGGATCAACTCGGCTGCGATCATCCGTCGCAAACGCAAGCCTACCGCATGGCGGTGTGCGGACGCGGCGATCCCGACCTCTGCCTCAAAACCTTCCCCTACGTGATCGCGGCTCCGGGCGCGAAATCCGGCAGCCGTATTTGGGGCACCGCGTGGATCGATCCGAAGACCGGGCACGCCGCGGCGGACAATGCGCCGGGCGCATTGCATGTGTGGACGTATCGTGAGCGTCCCGTTTACACCCACGGCCTCGACACTGCGCCGGGCCAAATCAACGGCGACGGCTGGGGCGAGTTCAACGGCAAGCGCAACGGCTACAAAGGCTTTTTCCTGCGCGACGATTTCTTGAATAACGCCGGATAAGCAAAGGCGGGCGCCCAACGGCGGCCCCTCGCTTACCCGCTCTGGTTACATTTGGCATTGAAATGCGGATGCGCCGGCCGATTTGAACGGTTTCGCCTACTTCGGCATTTCAAAAACCGCCCGGCGCGACTACCCTCTGCCCATCCAGACCGGGGAGGGTTTGCTCGTGCGCTTTAAAATTCATATCGCTGTGGCCGCGGCGGTCTTTGTGACCGGAACCAGCGCCTATGCGCAAAACCGGACCGGTCCCCGTCTTCCGGTGGAAGCTTTCATCGACGAGCCCCTGCCGCCCACGATTCAAGTGCTGGGAACGGAGGTCGATGGGCCGGTCTTTGCCGATGCGTCCGGCAACACACTCTATATCTGGCAGGGACGCGGGCAGAATAACCTTGGGTATCGTGGTGAGCAGGAAGGCAAGCCGACCTGCGGCGATACCGTGCAACGCACCACCGCCGGGTTCCACGAACCCTGGCCCGCCGGGCTTGTGCTGCCGGAACTCGACAAACGGCCGGCCTGCGCCGCCGCATGGCCGCCGCTGCTCGTTGATGACGGCGCGAAGCCGGCCGGCAAGTGGACCATCGTCGAGCGTAAGGACGGTAAGAAACAGTGGGCCTACGACGGTTATGCCGTCTATCGCTCCGCCCTCGATCATCAGCCCGGACTGCCCACCGGCATCGGCATCTTGCGCGCCGGCGGCTCGGCCGGCGCGCAGCGCAAACCCATCGGGCCGCGCCCCGATGTACCCGCGCAGTTCACCGTCGTGACGATGCCGCTCGGGCGTCTCCTCACGACCGTCGACGGCTTCTCGGTTTACAGTTGGGATCGTGACGGCAACAACAAGTCCAATTGCGACGAACGTTGCCAGGAAACATTCGCGCCCATGCTCGCCCACGCATCCGCGCCAAAAGTACACGGCGACTGGGGCGTCATCGAACGTTCGCCCGGCGTGTACCAGTGGACCTATCGCAAGAAGCCTCTCTATACCTTGGTCGGTGAGGAGCAGCTCTCCTCCCTGCATGGCTCCGATATCGCGGGCTGGCACAACGTGTTCACGCAGCCCGCGCCGGCATTCCCGAAAGGGTTCCAGCTCCAGGACGCACCCGGCGGGATCGTGCTCGCCGACTCTCAGGCGCGCACCATCTATACCTACAGCTGCACGGATGATTCGCTCGATCAATTGTCCTGCGATCATCCGTCGGACCCGCAGTCCTACCGCATGGCCATGTGCGGCGGCGGCGATGCCGCGCGCTGTCTGAAGACATTCCCCTACGTGCTCGCCGACGAAAAGGCCGTGAGCGGCTCGCTGATCTGGTCGATCAAGTATGTCGATCCGCAGACCGGCAAGTTCGCCGAGAAGGGCGCGCCCGGCGCCCTGCGTGTGTGGGCCTATCGCGACCGGCCGGTTTACACCTTTTTCCGCGACAAGACCCCCGGCGACACCTACGGGGACTCGTGGGGGGAGAACAACGGCTGGATGAATGGCTACCACGCCTTCTTCGTGCGCGAGGAATTCCGCAAGCAGTACGCCGATACGCGCGGCCGCCGCGGGGGCTAAGCCCCCGGCAGGTCGCCGGTCCGCTGTTGCATTGCCGGATCGTGTAGGGTTTCTCTGTTTATTTCTCACCTTGGGAAAGCCGCCGCCATTGGTTTAGGCTGATGGCGGCGGAACGATGCTGCACCTAAGGGGTTTCATCGTCAGCATTTTGGGCGGCGCGCCCGGCCGTCGCCAACGCCGGCTTCGAACTCGCCAAGGGCGAGATTCTCGGTGTCGTCGGCGAAAGCGGCTCGGGCAAGACCACCCTCGCGCGCTGTGTCGCGCTCCTGGAACGCCCCGATGCGGGCAAGATCATCTTCAAGGGCGAAGACCTCGTCGCGCTCAGCGCTTGAAGGCCGGGATGGGCGAGGGCGGCTTGTCCCCGCGCCTGATCGCCTGGTCGCAGGGCGAATAAAAAAGGAACCTGCCGAACCCATGAAATGGGCTTAGAGTACGAAGGTCAACATTCAGCCGGAGACGTGACAATGGCCAAAGGTCAGGAAAAACCGAAGGACAAGAAGAAGCCGAAGCAAGACAAGTCGGGTAAGACGAAGTCCGCTTACGCGCAGAGCGTCGCCAAGAAATAATCCGATACGCGGAGCGCGGTTCTTTGGAGCCGTGCTCCGCGCCACTTTTTAGGAGCGCGCGGGCGCGGAGTGCTTCCCCGGAAGCAGCGCGCAGGCCACCAGCCCCAGGGTGGCCACGCCGCCCAAAATCTCGAACGTGAGTTCGAAACCGCCGCGCTCGTGGGCGAAGGCGATCAGCATCACGGCCGCACCCGCCGCCGGGCTCGTCAGGAAATACCGCAGGCCGTAAATCGTCGAGCGCCACTTCGCTGTCGCGTTCTGGCCGACGATGGCGTCCGTCACCGTGATCAGCCCGAAGGACGCGGCGATCAGCGGAATACACACCGCGATCAGAACCAGCCCATACGAGAAAGCCACCAGGAACGGCGTCACCGCGATGACCACCGCGATGGGCAGGAACAGCGCGAACAGCCCGCGCCGCGCGGCCAGGGTTCCCACGGTGTACTGCGACACCGCGCCGAACATATAGAGCCCCGCGGCCACCAGCCCCCACACCGCGGGATCGGCCGCCGTGTCGCCGAGCCGTTCTTGCAACAACTTCGGCAGCGCCACGGTGATGGAGTTGAACAGCATCGAGCTTGCCGTGATCGTCAAGCCCAGCGCGGCGAGCAGGCGCACGATATGGTGCGTGGGCGGGCGCTGCGATGTGCGCGGTTCGGCCTTGCCCTGGAAGTCCTCGCGGAAGGTGACGAGGAAGGCGAACCCAATGGCAGTGGTGATCGCGCCGGGCGCGATGAAGGCCGCGCGCCAGCCATAGTGTTCGGCGATGAGGCTGGTGGCGATGGCCGAGCTTGCGACGCCCAGGTTCCCGATCATCCCGTTGAACCCGATCCCGCGCGCGAGATCGGTGGCATGTGTTGCGATCAAGGTCGTGCCGACCGGGTGATAGATGGACGCGAACACGCCGACCATGAACAGGGCGGCCCCGAGTTCGAAGGGGGTGGAGGCCCAGCCGCAGGCCATCAGGCTGACGCCGATCCCGGCCAGGAACAGCGTCATCATGTGGCGCCGGCTCCAGGCGTCGGCCATCCAGCCCGCGAGCATCGATCCCGCGCCGAAGGCGATGAAGCCCGGCGCGGCCAAGGCCAGGAGGTCGCCGTAACGCGCGCCGAAATCCTTTTCCATCGCGATCACGGCGGCCGGGAAGATCAGCATCGCATAGTGGTCGAGGAAGTGCCCCGCATTCACATATGCGAGAAGAGACCGCCGCTTTTCCATGAGGTTCCGTAAGGCTGGGCCCGTGTCGTCCGGGGCCAGCGTATCCCATGTCGGTAAATTCCGCTAACTTACGTAGTACGCTGACTGACTTGGCTGCTGTTCTATTTGGGGGAGAAACAATGAACATCACGACCCGTAATTTTGCCGCGCGAATCCGCACCGGCGTGGCCACGGGGGCCCTCGCATTGGTCCTCGGGTTCAGCGCCGCCCACGCCGCGACCCTGGACGTCACCAAGGCGACGATCCCCGAGTTCCAGGCCGCCTACGCCAAGGGCCTGACGGCCGAGCGCGTCACCGCCGCCTACCTGGCCCGCGTCGCCGCCTACGAGGAAACCGGCCCTGCGATCAACGCCATCATCCACATGAATCCGAATGCGCTTGGGCAGGCCAAGGCGCTCGACGCCGAGCGCAAAGCCGGCAAGGTGCGCGGTCCGCTCCACGGCATTCCCATCGTCCTGAAGGACAATTTCGACACCTTCGATCTGCCGACCACGGCCGGCTCTCAATTGCTGGCGGGATCGATCCCGAACAAGGACGCCTTCGTCACCCAGAAGCTGCGCGATGCGGGCGTCATCATCGTCGCCAAGGTCAATATGGCCGAGTTCGCCAACAGCGGCGGCAAGGTTCCGCTCGGCTTCAGCTCCGGCGGCTTGCAGACGCATAACCCGCACGCCCTCGATCGTTCACCGGGCAGTTCCAGCGGCGGCACGGGCTCGTCCATCGCCGCCGGCTTCGCGGTGTTCGGTCTCGGCACGGACTCCCAAGGCTCCGTGCGCGGCCCGTCGCACGACAACGGCATCGTCGGCCTCAAGACCACCCACGGGCTCGTGAGTAAGGCGGGTGTCATTCCGCTCACCCTCAGCCTCGACACGGTCGGCCCCATGGCGCGCAACGTCACGGACATCGCCGTCGCCCTCAACACCATGTCCGGCATCGACCCCAACGATCGGGACACCCAGAAAAGCGTCGGTCACAGCGAAGACTATACGCGTTACTTGAAGAAGGACGCGCTCAAGGGCGTTCGCATCGGCATCGTGCGCCAGTTCATGGGCGTGGATAAGGAAGTCGACAAGGTCACCGAGGATTCGATTGCGGTATTGAAGGCGCAAGGCGCCGAGATCGTCGACCCCGTCGCTTATCCCGACCATCTCCTGGGCGTGCGCGGTCCGATCTGGCCGTTCCTGGAAGCGGTCGAGTTCCGGAAAGACATCACCGACTATCTGCACACCTTGAAGCCCGGCTTCCCCAAGGACTTCGACGAACTCGCAGCCAAAGCGAATGACCCGGCCACGAACTACCGCAGCCCCGAGAAGGCCGCCTTGTTCAAAAGCCTGGTCGACCGCAAGATGGACTACGACGATCCCATCTACGTCTCGCTCAAGACCGTCATGATGCCGGCCTTCACCAATGGCGTGAACAGCGTGTTCGACAAATATGGCGTCACGGCCATGTTCTTCCCCACCAGCAACAACGCGACCGCCAAGCTCGGCCCGCGCCCCGCGGAAGACGATCCGAACCGTCCGCCGCAGCCGCGCACCCCGAACATCGGCGCGACCGCTATCGCCAGTCAATCGGGCCTGCCGGAGATCGTCGTCCCCGCCGGCATGTCGGCGGATGGCATGCCGATCACCGTGTCCTTCCTGGGCAAGGCCTTCACCGACGGACAGCTCATCGGCATGGCCTACGCCTACGAGCAAGCGACCCACGCCATCCGCACCCCGAAGCTCACCCCGTCCTTGAAGACGGATACAGTGCGCTACTAAAGCGCACGCTTAAAAAAGCGGCGCTACTAAAGCGCACGTTCTAAAAAAGCGGCGCTCCTAAAGCGCACGGTTAAAAAAGGCGGCGGTGCGAGGCCGCTCGCGTATAATCCGGGCTCCTGTGACCACACTGGAGCCCGGATGACCTTCTCGATCGCTGCTGTGGATCCAACGACCGGCGACGCCGGTGTCGCCGTGGCGTCAAAATTCCTCGCCGTCGGTAATCTGGTGCCTTGGGTCGAAGCCGGCGTCGGCGCCGTCGCAACGCAAGCCTTGTGCAATGCGCGTTATGGCTCCGAAGGGCTCCATCTCCTCAGCGGCACAACTTCGGGAGAAGCGCTCGGCCGCCTCCTCTCCGCCGACCCTGGCCGCGACCGCCGTCAGGTCGGAATGGTCGATATCAAGGGCAACGCCGCCGGTCACACCGGCTCCGGCTGCATTGGCTGGGCCGGTCACAGGACGGGCGTGAACTACGCCGCGCAGGGCAATTGCCTCGCGGGCGAGGCGGTCGTTGCGGCGATGGCCCACGCTTTCGAAAACACGAATGGCCCGCTTTATAAGCGCCTGTTCGCCGCGCTGGCAGCCGGTGACGCCGCCGGCGGGGATAAACGCGGGCGCCAATCCGCGGCGCTCAAGGTGCTGCGCAAGAATGCGGGTTATCAAGGCCTCAGCGACACCATGATCGACCTTCGTGTCGACGACGCGGCCGATCCTATGTCTGAGATGCGCCGCCTTATCGACCTCCATGAACTCTATTTCTTCACCGGCGATTGCCCGCGCCTGCCTCTTGAAGGTCATGTGCTCGAAACCGTGCGCGCTATCCTGCGCAAGGCGGGCCGCGCGGATCAATTCCCGCCGGGATGGAGCACCGAACTTGGGCGCGCGATCGATAATTTCATCGGGTGCGAGAACCTCGAAGAGCGTTTCGATCTCAACAGCCGCGCCATCGACCAACGCGCGCTCGATCATCTCGTGGCTCAGTATCTCTAGGCGCGCGAGTCAACACACGCGCACCACGTGAGACTGTCCTCGCGCCCCTTGAACATTTTTCGCCGCGTCGCCGTTTAAGCGCGTGTCCTTTTTCGCGGCGGGAGTGTCATGTCCACACGGCGGAACACCTATTGCGCGGTTCTCCTGTCATTTGCCCTTGGAAGCTGTTCCGCCTACCGCGAGGTTCGTAATTGGTGGACCGATGAGTCCGGCCCGACGGAAAAAGAGTGGGCCGAGTTCCGCGCGCTCTACGCACATGAGAACGACCCGCCGCCGCCCGCGCGGGCGGAAATAGCGCCCCTGGCGCCCCGCGCGACACCAATCCCTGAAGCGCGGCCGACCCCGCCCGCACCGCAAGCGCCGCCCCGCGCCGTCCGCCCCCGGATCGCGAAGGTAACGCCGCCGCCCGCGCCGCCGCTTGCCGCCCCGCCCTCCGTGCGCGACGCACCCGCCGTAGGCGGCGCGCCCGCCGAAGCTGAACCGCCCGCCCCGGTGGAAGTGGCGATCCTCTCGCCCAGCCTCAAATCCGTCGCCGGCATGAGCGAAGCGCGTCTGCGTCAAACCCTCGGCGAACCGTCGTCGGCGACACAAAAGGGCGCGCAGAAAATCTGGCGCTATGTCGGCAACGGTTGCTCCGTCGAGATTGTCTTTTTCTTGGACGTCACCCGGAATACCTATGCGGCGCTCGATTACAGAACGTTGGAACGCGACGGCAGCGTTTCCGCGCGCCCGTGTCTGCGTTATGCGCCGCCCACGGGCCAAAGCGGTTGACCCTGCACGCGCAGCGTCCCCGCACCCGTTCCCCGCGAAAGCTAACAGCGCTTTAATCGCTTTTCGCTACCGCCGCGATCAGCGCCCGGGAACAACAATTCTCCCTGGCTAGACGCGCATCGCCGCGCTCCTCACAAAGAACGCCGGGGCGCATTTCCCACACGCTTTTCTTTGACACCGTCCGACGCCGGCCCGCCGGCGTCACTGGCATGGAGCTGTAAATTGCATAGTCGAATCTCCTCTTCCTTTGCTCTCGGTGTCCTTTTCGCGGGCCTTGCGGGGTCCGCGCATGCCGCTGACATTCTTGTCGGTCCAACCCGCGCCACCAAGACGCTCGCCGCCGCGGTCGCCGCCGCGCGGTCCGGCGACCGCATCCTTCTCGACGCCGGCACCTATCTCGACGACACCGCCAACGTGAATGTGCCCATGACCATCGAAGGCGCGGGCGGCGGCGCGACGTTGTCGATGACGAAGAATATCTCCAACGGCAAAGGCATCATCGTCACAAACGCGAACGTGACCTTGCGCAACCTCACCCTCCAAGGCGCGAAGGTCGTGGACGCCAATGGCGCCGGCATCCGTCTCCAGGCGGGGGCCGTCACCGTCGACAACGTCTCTTTCGTCAACAATCAGAACGGCATCCTCACCAACGCCAATCCCGCCGCGACCCTCACCATCACCGGGTCGCGTTTCACCGGCAACGGCAGCGGCACGGGCTACACGCACGCCATCTACGCCAACGAGATCGGACAGCTCACCGTCACCGGCAGCACCTTCAGCGCCCAGAACGCCGGCCACAGCATCAAGAGCCGCGCGCTCAAGACCACCATCGTTCAAACCGTGATCGACGACGGCGTCACCGGGTCGAGCGCCTACGCGATCGATCTTTCAAACGGCGGCGTCGGCGTTGTCGACGGCGTCACCATCACCCAGGGCGCGAAGACCCAGAACCCGGCCATGATCGGCTACGGCAGCGAAGGCGGCCTCAAGGCCGCCAACAGCCTCACGGTGCGCAACTCGGGCTTCACGAACCAGCTCTCGTCGCCCTCGTCGTCGGCGGTTTATAATTTCACCACCACCGTCAGCGCCGCGCTCACCGGCAACACGTTCACAAACGTCGCCTTACCGCTGCGGGGCCCCGGCACGGTCTCTTCGGCGCTGGTCGCGACAGCCGGCGCGACGATGCGCCAGGCTTCCGTCTTCTCGACCAGCCAGGCGGACACGGTGTCCTATCTTCGTTTTTTCAATACCGGCGGCGCCGCCGGTTCCGTCACCGTCACCCTCAACAATGCCTCAACCGGCGCCAAACTCGCGCAGTGGCAAAGCCCGAGCATCCCGGCGAACGCCTCTTTGCAGGTGCCGGTCGGCACGATTGAAGCCGCCGGCGGTATCACGGCAAAACCGCCGTTCTACGCGGTCGCGGTTGCGGCTGGTTTCACGGGTACGTTCCAGCACATCGTGTACCGCTCCGGCGCCTACGCCAATCTCAGCAGCTGCGACACCGGCCTGACCGCCAACGCGGGGAAGCTCTCGAACGTGAACAGCTCCCAGTTCGACGGCTCTTACGCCAGCACGCTCGTTTTCTACAATGGGGGAGGCACAGCCACGACCGTATCCGTCGGCGTTTTCGATGGCCGCACCGGCACGCGCCTCGGCACCGATACGACCCCGTCCATCGCGCCGGGCGGCCAGGTGACGCTCAACGCAGCCGCGGTGGAAGCCGGCGCGCGGATCACGCCCAGTTCTGCGATCAAGGACTACGTTTTGAAAGTGGAAAGCGCCTTCACCGGCACCGTGCAGCACCTGGTGAATAACCAGATCGCCGGCGTCTTGACGGACATGACCGCGGCGTGTCCACTGAAGTGATCCACGTTCCAAGAAGGGCGCTTCACGGGGCGCCCTTCTTCACTTCTAGGCCCGCCAGATGAACCCCGACATCGCCGACGTTCCCCTCAAGCGCGCCTATCGGTTGATCAATCACGGTCCGACGGTGCTCGTCTCCGCCCGGCACGGCGGCATCGATAACGTCATGGCCGCGGCCTGGTGCTGCGGTCTCGACTACGATCCGCCGAAGCTCACCGTCGTCATCGCGCAAGGCACCAAGACGCGCGAGCTGGTCGAAAAAAGCGGCGCCTTCGCCATTCAAGTGCCCACCGTGCGCCAATTGCATCTCACGGACGATGTCGGCACGCACAGTATGCTGGAGGACCCCGGCAAGCTCCCCCGTTTCGGTGTGAAGCTCTTTGCCATATCCGGCTATGAGCTGCCCTTTGTCGAAGGCTGCTCCGCCTGGCTCGCCTGCAAGCTCGTCCCCGAACCCCATAACCAGGACGCCTACGATCTCTTCATCGGCGAGGTGGTCGGCGCGTGGGCCGATCAGCGGGTCTTCAAGGACGGCCGCTGGCTGTTTGAAACCGCCGATCCTGGCCTGCGCAGTCTGCACCATGTCGCGGGCGGCCACTACTATGCCGTCGGCGAGGGTATGTCCGCCAAGACGCGTTAGAGCTTCCAGGCCTGCGCCAGCATGTCGGTCAGCAGCTCGCCATAGCTCCACCCCATGGCGCGCGCCGCGATGGTCGACAAACTATCTTGATCCGCGCGGCCCGGACGGCCCGCGCCCGTCAGGTTGGGCTTCATATTCAAATCAAAAAGACGCAAGACGCCGTGTTCATCGGCCCGGCAATCGATGCGGATCGGGGCGCGGGCCTTCATAAGCCGCGCCGCGGTCACGCACTGCTCCACCATGCGCAGGACAGCGGACGCGGCTTGTTCTTCGCCTGTCAGGGCGCGGCTGTTGCGGGTCACCGCCACGACGCCGTTATAAGGCGCGACGCCCTCATGATGATTGAACCGCAGCACTGGCGGCAGCGCGATGACCTCGCCGTCCGCCCGGGGCAGAACCGTCACCGTCATCTCCGCGCCGCTTAAGTATTGCTCGATCATGACCGTCTCGCCGAAGCGGGCGGAGGCGATGAGGGCCTGTGCGGCCTCCCGCAGCGCGGCCACGTCGTTCACGCGGCTCACGCCCTGGCTTCCGCGTCCGCGGATCGGTTTCACGACCAGCGGGAAGTGCAGATCGCGGTCTCGCAAAGTGTCAGTGGTCAGGGAGTCAATTTCTGCGCGCCCCGCCAATACTGAAGCGGGCAGGGGCAGGCCGTTGTCCCGCAGCAGCGCATTGGTGGCGAATTTGTCGTCGCCCGCTTGTTGCGCCGCGGGAAGCTGACCGACGATCCAATGCGTGCCGAGCACCCGCTCCAGCGGATGGCCCTCGAACAGCACCGTGTTCGCCCAAAACACAGCCGCGCCGCGTTCGATCGCGGTTTGAATACCCGCCTGCGTATCCGGAAAAACCCAGTCCGTCGGCGCCGACGGGTCGGGATGCGGGGCAGGCGTCAGCACGTCGAGGCCGCGCTCCCGCAGGCAGAAACCGATATCCGCGCCGCTGTCCGAATATCCGCCCGGCTTGGCGTCCTTACGCAGCCCGCCGATCTCGGGCGGCGGCAGCGCCTGGTACAGGATCGCGACAGGCGCAGGGACGGTCATCGCGGCTCACGATGTGGATGTCGTTTTGTCCGTATCCAACATGTTGATGCCGGCCGTCTCGCGCATCGTGACCGCGGCGAACAGCGCAAGGGCCGAGACCGCGACGATGTAGTAGGCGGGCGACAGCTTGTCCGCCGTGTTCAACAGCAGCCACGTGCCGACGAACGGCGCCGTGCCGCCGAACAGCGTATAGCCGATATTGAAGCTCATCGTCGCGCCGGTAACGCGCGTGCGCGCCGGGAACATCTCCACCACCGCGATCCCGAACGTGCCCCAGAAGAAGCCATAATTCATGCCGAGCAGCGCCTGCCCCAGCAAAGCGGAGCCGAACGTCGCGCTGCTGGCCAGCATGAAGGCGGGGATGGTGAGGATCAGGCTCAGCACGATCGTGGTGATGATCACCGGCTTGCGTCCATACCGGTCCGATAGCGAGCCCCCGGCCCAATAGCTGGCGAAGGCGATGAACATCGCGATCCCGTTGGACAGCAGCGCGTCTCCGCGCGGAAGGCCCGTTTCCACCAGGTAGGTCACGAAATAGCCGCTCAGCGAATAGAAACCGAGCGAGGAGAACGCCGCCAGCCCGAACGCGCGCACCATCGACCCGGTCTGAAGGGTCGCCGCTTCGCGCAAGGGCGAGGTGGGGATGCCGTCGGCGGCCGCGACTTTTTCAAACGCCGGCGACTCGTCCACGATCCGGCGGATATACAAGCCGATCAGCGCCAGCGGGCCGCCGAGCAGGAACGGGATGCGCCAGCCCCACGACTGATAGTCCTCGGCCGACAGTCCGTTCGAGAACGCGAGCACCACGGCGGCGGCGGCCACCGGCGCCGCCGTTGAGAATGAGAAGGTGAACGCGACGTAGCGCCCGCGATGGCGCGGCGGCGCGTGTTCGGCCACGAAGGAATTGGAACTGACGGTCTCGCCTGCCGCGGACAAACCTTGCATCAGGCGGCAGACGACGAGAAGCACCGGCGCGAGGATGCCGATCTGCGCGTATGTCGGAAGAAGGCCGATGCCGACCGTCGCGCCGCCCATCAGGAGGATGACAATGGACAGCACGCGCCGCCGGCCGATTTTGTCGCCCAGCGTTCCGAACACGTAGGCCCCGGCGGGGCGCGCCAGGAATCCGACCGAATAGATCGCGAACGTGGCCAGGATCGCGGTCGCCTGGTTCTCCGCCGGAAAGAACAAGGCCGCGATCGTCGCCGCCGAGTACGCATAGACCACAAAGTCATACCATTCGACGAACTGCCCGATCGCCGCGGACGCCAGAACGCGTTTGAACGAAAGGTTTTTATCGGTCGCGAGGGGTGCCTGCGTCACGTCCAGATCCGTCATGTTGTTATTTTTCCGAAAGCGGTCTTTACCACACCGCGCGGCGTCCCCAAAATGTTACAAACGTCCCCAATATATTGACGCGCGGGCCGGTTTGCGATAGGATCGGACCTGCTTTCGCGCATCCAGCCGTCGCGCGCCGGCGCGCTCTTTGACATTGTGAATCGAGGATGTTTCCCACGCGCGGCCGCGACTCCCGGCCGCGCGCCGCTTGCGGGGCCGTCTGCAGCATAATGCAGCATGACTGCAGCATGACCGCCGCGAGGCCTAACGCGCTGATCCCAAACACCGCTTCGCCTCTTGCAGCATGCAGCATGCAGCATGGAGAAATATGATAAAGCGCGAACACGTCGCCCGATGTCGCCCGGATGTCGCCCACCCCGATTTTTCAGCTAACTGTTTGTAGGCAGCGACGGAATCGGAACATGTCGCCCGTCGCCCATGTCGCCCCCATAGGCCAACTAATACGTAGACCACCGCTGGAATTCGCGGCTCGGCATGGGCTGTCCCTACGATCGCGAGCAGCGCACAACAGGCCCCAGCTAGCGCCGACTGAGTTCGCAACCCGCCTCAGTGGAGGAGAGTCTGTTCAGGTTTTGCCCCTCAATAAACGAGGGCATCACGGGGAGCAGGTCAGCTGGCTCGGATGGACGGTGCACAAACAACGCCCGATCGTGAGGTGGAAAGACTCGAACTGCTCGATGAGCGCCTCGCTCAATTACTTAAGGTCGGCGCCGCCGTTCGAGTCGACATTGGCGCGAGGTTGAAAGGGCGCAAGAAGACGCTGGCACAACCTCAAGCTAAGATCCATTGACCGTCACTGCAGCTTAGACGGCAGCTTGTATAATACCGATTGCTTGACGTTCTTGCTTGCAATGCCAAAGGATTTGATTGCGTGGGAGCGGATGGCTTCTACCGTTCCTTCCCCACACCGAGGATCGAGCGTAATCGTCTCGATAAGTCTTTTGGGGTCAATGGATATATTCAAGTAGTCCTCTTTATTCGGATCGTTCGGGAAAACCGCTATTACTCGAACTTCGTGTTCGTGTTTGAAAGCTGTGCGCTTGTGCATCCATGCCTGAGCAATAGCTCTACTGCGCAAACCAGAAGGACGCTGCTTCACTTCTCCCTGTAAAGCGCGTGCTTTCCTAACGAGTTTGGCGTCACTGAGGTATTCGACTTTTCCAAGATAGACGTTTGCAGGCGTCAGCTCTAAGGCATCCTCAAGCTGCCGGAGTAGTTCCTGGGCGTTGATGCGAATGCGGACGCCCATCTGTGTAGGCGAGTATATCCGCCACAAAGCATCTGATCGCGATTCTTGCGATAAACAAATTCCAAAGACTCTTCTCTTTTCCTCAATTCTTTTCTCGGATTTTGGAAAGATATTTCTCAGCCAATAGGTCTCAAATGGGTCTTCCCATTTTTCGGGACTAATTAGCGCCAACTGTTTGTCTCGGTAGATACTTGCCAATCGCTCGAACGGCAGAATGCGATATATCTTCGTCTGCGGTGTCGTAGATGGAAGAAGAGAAAAAACACGATCGGTCAATGTCGCCTCCCCAAAGACGGCCCCCGCCGCCCAGCCTCATTTGTTCGCTAGCAGAGCGACGATGAGCATCCCAAGAGCCATCGCGCCAATTACTGCCGGCGCTGGTGCAGCGTTAGCATCCAGCCGCTGAGCGTTAACGAATACACCTTGCGCTGCGAGCCCATTCACAGCTCGATCGGCTTCTGCAACTAGGTGTCCTGGCGTGCAGCGCAGCTTAGCAGCGGCCAGACTCAATTGTTCAATCGACAAGCCGGAACTGCCGTTTTCGATTCTGGACCATGTAGACTGGGAGACGCCCGCGGCGGCGGCAAGTTCTGCCTGTGGCACTCCAACGCTTTCCCGCGCCAATACCAAGATGCGTCCTACGACCGCTGGGTAGGTAGTTGTGGGGCGTAAAGGCAGCGGTTTTTTATTTTGCATGTGATGCATAATTGTATTATAAGAAATATTCCAGTAAATAAATATAGAGGAAAACCCAATGCTCCGCTATCCGCCGGGGACCGTGGTTGCTGCCCGGTTTCCCTTTTTCCGCCACTTCGGCATTGCTTCCGATCGCTTTATCAGTGGGGAGCAGGCCGTCCTCTCATGTTCTCGTCGACGCGGCAGCATGGTGGAGGAAAGCTTTTCTGAATTCGCCGGAGGAATGCCCGTCGAAAGTTGCGGGTACTGGGGCAGCCTTCACTGGGTACAGGTTCTGGCACGAGCCAGATGCCGTCTCGGTCAAAAATGGAGTCTTTTCGGGTTTAACTGCGAGCATGCGGCATACGATGCTCATGGGCTCCCGATGCAAAGCAAACAGATCCAAGCAGGGGTCGGCTTACTCGGTGCAGCCGTGACACTGCTAAGTGTTCTGAGGTCGGCGTAGCCTGGGCAAGGTGGAACCCGCGAGTAACCCGCGCTTCTACGCGGGTTGCGGTGAGCTCCAGTTTTAAGATTTGCCGAGAGCTCCAAAATGCAAAAAGCCCCGTCGTTCGGGGCTCTCTAAAATTTTCAGAAAATGGTGGGCGGTACTGGGATTGAACCAGTGACCCCACGCGTGTGAAGCGTGTGCTCTCCCGCTGAGCTAACCGCCCGTTCTGCAAACCGATGGGAAGGATGCAAAAGGAAGGCGGTTTCTTAAAGTCCGCCCATGCGCCTGTCAAGGCGCGCTAAAAGCCGCGTAATCTCCTAACTCATTGATGGTGACACTTTTTTCACCGGTTGCGGGAACAAAGTTTGTTCGCGCGCCCTTTATCCTCGCGCTCCGGCGTGCCATTTTCACGCATCTCCAGGCATTAATATCGGCTTTCCATGACCTCTCCCGCGCAGACGGCGACCGCCGCCATCGTCCTCGCCGCCGGTCTCGGCACGCGGATGAAATCCACCCAGCCCAAGGTGATGCACAAAGTCGCCGGCCGGCCCCTGGTCAACCATGTCCTCGTCACCCTGGCCGAGCAGAACATCGCGCCCGTGGTCGTGGTCATCGGCCCGGAGATGGAGCAGCTGGCGAAAGCCGTCGCCCCCCATCCCACGGCCATCCAACATGACCGCCGCGGCACAGCCCACGCCGTGCAGCAGGCCGAAAGCGCCCTTAAGGACTTTAGCGGCGACATCGTCGTTGTTTACGGCGACACGCCCTTCATCGGCGGTGACACCATCGCGCGCATGCGTGAAGCCCGCGCGTCGGGGAAAAAGCCCAGCGTCGTTGTGCTCGGCTTTACGCCGGGCGATCCCGGCGGTTACGGCCGCCTGGTCACCAGCGCCGACGGCCTGGAGCGCATCGTCGAAGCCAAGGACGCGACCCCGGCCGAGCGCGCCATCACGCTCTGCAACTCCGGCATCATGCTGGTGGAAGCCAAAGCCCTCTGGAAGCTGCTCGCGGGCGTCACGCCCAACAACGCCAAGAACGAATTCTATCTGACCGACATCGTCGCGCTCGCACGCCAGGCCGGCCTGGCCTGCGCGGTCGTTGAGGGCGGCGAGGACGAACTGCTCGGCATCAACAGCCGGGTCGAACTCGCCGAGGCCGAGGCCATTTACCAGCGCCGCCGCCGTAAACAGGCGATGGAGAACGGCGCCACCCTGACGGCGCCCGAGACTGTCTATTTCTCCGCCGACACCAAGGTCGGCAAGGATGTCGAGATCGGTCCCTTCACCGTCTTCGGCCCCGGCGTCACCGTCGACGACAATGCCGTCATCAAGGGGTTCTGCCACATCGAAGGCGCGCATATTTCCGGCGGCGCGATTGTCGGGCCCTACGCGCGTCTGCGTCCGGGCGCCGACATCGGCGCGGATGCGCACGTCGGTAATTTCGTCGAGATCAAGAACGCGAACCTTGAGACCGGCGCGAAGGTGAACCATCTCACCTATGTCGGCGATGCCCGTGTCGGCGCGAAGGCCAACATCGGCGCCGGCACCATCACCGCCAACTACGACGGCTTCAACAAATCGCGCACCGACATTGGCGCGGGCGCGTCCATCGGCTCCAACTCGGTGCTCGTTGCGCCCGTGAAGATCGGCGACGGCGCCATGACCGGCGCGGGCGCGGTGGTGCGCAAGGATGTCCCGGCCGACGGACTGGCCTTGAACTCCTCGCGCCAGGAAATACGCGAAGGCTTCGCCGCGAAATACCGGCAAATGAAGCAAGACAAGAAGAAGTAGGGTCCACGTATGTGCGGAATTATCGGCATCATCGGCCGCGAGAATGCGGCGGAGCATCTGATCGACGGTCTGCGCCGCCTTGAATATCGCGGCTACGATTCCGCCGGTGTCGCGACCCTCACCAACGGCGCCATCGCGCGCCGCCGCGCCTCGGGCAAAATCGCCAACCTCGCCGCCCAGGTCGCCCGCGAACCGCTCGCCGGCACCACCGGCATCGGCCACACGCGTTGGGCCACCCACGGCGTCCCCAGCGATACCAACGCGCACCCGCATTCCAATGGCCGCGTCGCGGTCGTGCACAACGGCATCATCGAGAATTTCCAGGAACTGCGCTCCGAGCTCGAGAAGAAGGGCCACAAGTTCACCAGCGACACCGACACCGAAGTCGTCGTGCACCTCATCACGGAGAACCTCGATCAGGGCATGAAGGCCGAGGACGCCGTGCAGAAGGCGTTGCCGCGTCTGCAAGGCGCCTTTGCGCTGGCGATCCTGATCGCCGGCCGCGACGATATCCTGATCGGCGCCCGGCGCGGCTCGCCGCTGGCGATCGGGTACGGCAAGGGCGAAATGTATCTCGGCTCCGACGCCATGGCGCTCGCGCCCATGACCCAGCAGATCACCTATCTCGAGGACGACGACTGGGCGCTGATCTCCCGCGACAAGATCGAGATCCGCGACGGCCATGGCCAGAAGGTCGAACGCCCGATCAAACAGACCGCTTTGTCGGGCGCGCTGATCGGCAAGGGCGAATACCGCCACTACATGCTGAAGGAAATTTTTGAGCAGCCCCAGGTCCTCGGCGACACCTTGCGCGCGCTGTTCAACCCGGCGGAACGCTCGCTGACACTTCCCCCGATGCCGTTCGAACTCTCCAAAATCGAGCGCATCACCGCGGTCGCCTGCGGTACCGCCTACTACGCCTGCCTTGTCGCGAAGTACTGGATCGAACAGCTCGCGCGCGTCGCCGTCGACACCGATGTGGGCTCCGAATACCGCTACCGCGAACCGCCGCTCGCGCCGGGTGGCCTCGGCATCTTCGTCTCGCAGTCCGGCGAAACCGCCGATACATTGGCGCCGCTGCGTTTCTGCAAAAGCCAGAAACAGAATATCCTCTCGGTGGTCAATTCGCCGGAAAGCGCCATCGCCCGTGAATCCGACGTGGTCGTGCCCACCCTCGCGGGCCCGGAAATCGGTGTCGCCTCGACCAAGGCCTTCACCACGCAGTTGATGTCGCTGGCCTGCTTCGCCATCTGCCTCGCGCGCGCCAAGGGCGCCATCGATTCCAAGCGCGAGGCGCAACTGTCCACCGCGCTCGCCGAAGTGCCGTCGCGCGCCGCCGAAGTCCTGCAGCTCGACGATCAGATCCGCGCCATCGCCGAGGATCTCATGCAGGCGCGCGATGTGCTCTATCTCGGCCGCGGCGCCTCTTATCCCATCGCGCTTGAAGGCGCGCTGAAGCTCAAGGAAATTTCGTACATTCACGCGGAGGGTTATGCGGCCGGCGAAATGAAGCACGGCCCCATCGCGCTCATCGACGAGCATGTGCCCGTCGTCGTCATCGCGCCCAGCGACAATCTTTTCGACAAGACTCTTTCGAACATCGAGCAGGTGGTCGCGCGCGGCGGCAAGGTCATCCTCATCAGCGACGAGGAAGGCATCCGCCGCACCGGCAAGAACGCGAAGCACTCGATCTGCCTGCCGAAGATGGACCCGTTCGTTGTGCCGATCGTCGCCTCGATCCCGATCCAGCTGCTCGCCTATCACACGGCCGTGCTCAAAGGCACGGACGTGGATCAGCCTAGGAATCTGGCAAAGAGCGTTACCGTCGAATAGTTTGTTTTCTGGTCATCCTGGGCGAAAGCCCAGGATCCAGAATCGCGAACGCCGAGGAATGAGGAAGTCGGCCTAGGCCCGCGCACCCGCCCGTTTCTTTTCGACGGGCGGCGCCCGCAGGAAACCGAACGTCTCGGTCATCGCTGTGCGCAGGGTATGTTCGACCATCGGCTTGGCGACCTGCGGATAGTTCTGGAACTTCGAGGGCACCGCTTGCGTGAACGCGTAGCCCGAACAGAACAGCATCGGGATCTCACGCTCCGCCAGCCGCTCGGCCAGGGGGTAGACCATCTCGCCATGCAGATTGATGTCCAGCATGGCCCCGTCGATGGGGACGCGCTCGACGACGTCCAGGGCCTCGGCCAGGCGGCCCGTGGGGCCGATCACCGTGCAGCCGAGACTTTCAACGAATTCCTGAAGGTTGAGCGCCACAAGGGCATCGTCTTCGACGATCAGGATGCGCAGGCCCGCTAAACAACTCATGGGTACGTACTCTTGACGGTAGTCCACCAGCAGCCAGATAGAACGCCGGACTTGCTGAAAGTTCCCAGCTTCCGGCTGTAATTCAGGGCATTATTTTCAAGCGCTTGGCCCCGCCGGTGTATAAAAAGGGCCTTTCGGGCGCTTTCCCAACCCCAGATGCGCGGCCGGTGGCCGTCAAAAACCGAAAAGTTGATCCTCCATGACCCAGGGCCAGCGTTACGACTACGACCTCATCACCCTCGGCGCGGGCTCGGGCGGAGTGCGCGCCTCGCGGTTGGCCGCCAAATACGGCGCACGGGTCGCGGTCATCGAGGCCGGCCGCCCGGGCGGCACCTGCGTCCTGCGGGGCTGTGTGCCCAAGAAGCTGCTGGTGTACGGCTCCCATTTCGCCAGTCACTTCCAGGACGCCCTCGGCTACGGCTGGCAGATCAGCGGAGCGACCCACGATTGGGGCGCCATGATCGCGGCGAAGAACAAGGAGCTGGACCGTCTGGAAGGCATCTATGCCCGCGTCCTTCGCGACGCCGGCGCGAGCCTCATCGCCGGGCGCGGCGTCATCGTCGATCCGCATACCGTCGAAGTCGGTGGCAAGCGCATGACGGCCGAAAAGATCTTGGTCGCCGTCGGCGGCTGGCCTCTCGTGCCTGAATTTCCAGGCAAGGAACATGTCCTTACCTCGAACGAAGCCTTGGAACTTAAAGAACGCCCCAAGCGCATTGTCATCGTCGGCGGCGGATACATTGCCGTCGAGTTCGCCTGCATCTTCCGGGCGCTCGGCTCCGAAGTCACGCTCGTGATCCGCTCAGGCTCTCTTCTGCGCGGCTTCGACCAGGACGTCCGCACGACCCTTGCCGACGAGATGGAAAAGCAGGGCATCAAGATCCACCGCGATTGCACCGTTCATTCCGTCGAGAAGAAAGGCGCCGCATATTCCGTGCGCTTCGACAAGAGCGAGGAGATGGTGGCGGACTGCGTGCTTTACGCCACGGGCCGCGCCGCCAACACCGCGAACCTGGGGCTCGCGGAATCCGGCGTGCGGCTCAAGAAGAACGGCGCGATCGTTGTCGATGCGCAAAACCGCTCCAGCGTTGAAAGCATCTTCGCCGTGGGCGACGTCACCGACCGCGTCAACCTGACGCCGGTGGCGATCAACGAAGGCCGCGTCTTCGCCGAGACGTTCTTCAACAAGAACCCGATGACCCTGGATTATACGAACATCGCCTCGGCGGTGTTCACTCAGCCGCCCGTCAGCGTCGTCGGGCTCACCGAGGATCAAGCGCGCAAGGACTATAAGGTCCGCCTGTTCATCACCCGCTTCAGACCGATGAAACACACGCTCTCGGGACGCGACGAACGCACCATGATGAAGCTGGTCGTCGACAAAGCCACCGACCGCGTGCTCGGTTGCCACATGGTCGGCGAGGACGCCCCCGAGATCATCCAAGGCCTCGCCGTCGCTCTCAAGGCCGGCGCCACCAAGAAACAGTTCGACGAAACCGTCGGCATCCACCCCACCGCGGCGGAAGAGTTCGTCACCATGCGCGATCCCGTGCCGGAGAAAGACCCGGCGGCTGCGGAGATGTGATTCTTTTGTTTTCTGGTCATCCTGGGCGAAGGCCCAGGATCCAGAGTCGTGAAGTGAGATGCATGCCGGGCACTCATAGAGCGTTGCATCCGCCGGTGTTCGAAAACCCTGGACCCTGGGCGTCCGCCCAGGGTGACATTGAGTTCTGAAGACCCATCATGGACTCCCTCACGCTCATCATAGTCATCGGCGCGGCCGCCGCTGGCTTCGTGCAAGGCCTCTCGGGTTTTGCCTTTGCGATGTGCGCGATGGCCTTCTGGGCCTGGACGGTCGATCCGCAGCTCGCCGCCGTGGTGGTCGTGGGCTGTTCCGTCGTCGGCCAGGCCATCACCATCATCGCCGCGCGGCGCGGTTTCAATCTGAAGCGCACGTTGCCGTTCATTATCGGCGGGGTGCTTGGTGTGCCGCTCGGCATCGCCATTCTGCCGCTGATCGATCAAATCGCCTTCCGCGCCGCCGTCGGCGGGTTCCTCGCGCTCTATTGCCCCTTGATGCTGTTCTACGGCGGCAAGGTGCACGTCCAGAAAGAGCGGCCCGCCGTCAACGGCGGCTTTGGTTTCATCGGCGGTATTCTTGGCGGGATTGGCGGTTTCGCCGGCGCGGTGCCGACACTATGGGCGTCGTTCCAGGCGTGGAGCAAGGATGAGCAGCGCGCGATCATCCAGTGGTTCAATCTCTCCATGCACATCGTCACCATCACCGGCTATTTCGTACGCGGGATCATCACGGTTGAGCGTGCGAGCTGGCTGTTGATCGCCATCCCGGCGATGGTGATCCCCTCGCTGCTCGGCGCGAAGATGTACACGAAGATCAGCGATGCCGCGTTCCGGCGCTTGATCCTCGCGATCCTCTCGGTGACGGGGATTTCGCTCCTGATCTCGTCCGTGCCGCGCCTGCTTACGGGCTGAGCTTCGCAAGCCAAATCGTATGACCGCCGCACCCGGGGTCTTCCACGACATGCTCCAGCACGCGGAAGCCCTGCGCCGCCAATAGCGTGCGGTATTCGTCGCCGCCGAGGCTGGCGTGGTACAGCGCGTCGCCCTGATAGTTCCCAATCGCCTCGCCGAATTTCGGTCCACTTGTGAACATCAGCGCCGCGCCGGGGCCGGCATGCGCCGCGAACACTGCAAACATCGCGCGCTGATCGTCCGGCGTCAGATGGAAGAAACTGTCCCACGCCAGGATTCCGCCGAAGCGCTCACCCAACGACACGCTGCGCATATCTCCCGTCATCCATCGCTCTTTGGGGAAGCGCATGCGGGCGGTCTCAATCAGCGCGGGCGAGCTATCGACGCCGGTCACCGGATGGCCGTGTCCGATCAGATAGCGGGCGAGGGGCTCTCCGGCGCCGCAGCCCAGATCAAGGACCGACCGGTCGGACGGCAATGCGGCGCGGAACCGCTCCAGCCAAGGCCGCTCTAACAGGCCCCGGCCGCGCTCCTTGTCCCAGGCGGCGGCGTGGCGCTGGTACAGGGCGATGAGATCGGCGGCGGACGGATGGTTCATGCGCAAAGCTAACACAACCGCTTGGAATTGTTCGTCTTTGGGCTTTTCCCTGGAAAAGCGGGCGTGGAATCATTAATACCTGCGCATTATATGTACGCATACGTACGTGAGAATCATTGAGGCGCGCCGTGGCAATACGCGACACAGGAAAATGGAGCCGGGAAAGTTGGAGGGCCAAGCCCATTCAGCAGGTGCCCGTTTATCCGGACGCCGCCGTGCTCACGGCCGTGGAGAAGCAGCTGCGCGGCTACCCTCCGCTGGTGTTCGCCGGTGAAGCCCGCCGCCTGAAGACCGCGCTCGGTAAGGTCGCCGACGGCAACGCGTTCCTGCTCCAGGGCGGCGATTGCGCCGAAAGCTTCGCTGAATTCCATCCGGATAACATCCGCGACACCTTCCGCGTCCTTTTGCAGATGGCGGTCGTGCTGACGTTCGGCGGCGCGGTTCCGATCGTGAAAGTCGGCCGCCTGGCCGGTCAGTTCGCCAAGCCGCGTTCTTCGCCCGACGAGACCATCGGCGGCGTCACGCTGCCGTCTTATCGCGGCGACAACATCAATGGCCCTGAGTTCACCGCCGAAGCGCGTATTCCCGATCCGCATCGCATGGTGCAGGCCTACAATCAGTCGGCCGCGACCCTCAACCTCCTGCGTGCGTTCGCGCAGGGCGGTTACGCCGACCTGCATAAGGTCCACCAGTGGACTCTCGGGTTCATGACCGACGCCGCCACCGCGGAGAAATACAAGCGCTTCGCCGACCGCATCCAGGAAACGCTCGAGTTCATGGAAGCCTGCGGCCTGACGGGCGACACCGTGCCGCAGATCCGCGAGACCGAACTCTACACCTCGCACGAAGCGCTATTGCTGCCATACGAAGAAGCGATGTGCCGCAACGATTCCACCACCGGCCAATGGTACGGGTGTTCGGCGCACATGCTGTGGCTGGGCGAGCGTACGCGCCAGCCCGATCATGCGCACGTCGAATTCATGCGCGGCATCCAGAACCCGCTCGGTGTGAAAGTCGGCCCGAAGACGACGCCGGAAGAACTTCTGACGCTGTGCGATCTCCTCAATCCGCAGAACGAATCCGGCCGCCTGACGGTCATCACCCGCATGGGCGCCGAACGTCTCGCCGAACATCTGCCCACGCTGGTCCGCGCCGTGCAGCGCGAAGGCCGTAAGATCGTGTGGGTCTGCGATCCCATGCACGCCAATACGGTGAAAAGCTCGACGGGCTACAAGACGCGCCAATTCGACCGCATCCTCTCCGAAGTGCGCGCGTTCTTCGCCGTGCATCGCGCCGAGGGCACGCATCCCGGCGGCGTTCACTTCGAACTCACGGGCAAGGACGTCACCGAATGCGTCGGCGGCACCCAAGCCATCACCGAAGCCAGCCTGGCCGACCGCTACCACACCCACTGCGATCCGCGACTCAACGCCTCGCAGTCGCTGGAACTCGCTTTCCTTATCGCCGAAGCGCTCAAGGAAGAGCGCGTTCTGCAGAAAAAGGAACGCCTGGCAGCCGCCTCTTAAGATCGCCCCATGGCTGATTCCCTCACGATCGCGTTGGCCCAGGTCAATCCGACCGTGGGCGACATCGCCGGCAACATCGCGCTCATCAAGGACGCCCGCGAAAGGGCGCGCGCGCGCGGCGCCGATCTCGTGGTGTTCCCCGAGCTCTGCGTCAGCGGCTACCCGCCCGAGGACCTGGTCTACCGCGTCTCGTTCCTCGAGGCCTGCGAGAAGGCCGTCGGTGAGCTCGCCGAACTCACCGCCGACAAAGGTCCGGCGCTTCTGATCGGCTCGCCGTGGCAGGCAAAAGTGAACAAGCTCGGCGAAGATACCCGCGTGCGTGCGCATAACGCCGTGTTGCTGCTCGACCACGGACAAGTGCAGGGCGTGCGCTACAAGCACCATCTGCCCAATTACGGCGTCTTCGACGAATACCGCGTGTTCATCTCCGGCCCCGCCCCGGGACCGATCCCGTTCCGCGGCGTCCGTTTGGGCGCGATGGTCTGCGAGGATATGTGGTTCGAGGACATCGCCGAGACGCTGCAGGAATCGGGCGCCGAAATCCTCATCGTTCCGAACGGGTCTCCCTTTGAACTCTCCAAGCACGACGGCCGCCTCAACCATGCGGTCGGCCGCGTGCTCGAAACGAACCTTCCGCTGATCTACGTGAACCAGGTCGGCGGCCAGGACGATCTCGTGTTCGACGGCGGCTCGTTCATTCTCAATGCCGACCGCTCCCTCGCGGCGCAGATGCCGTGGTGGCGAACCGATCTTCTGGTCACCGAATGGCGGCGGGGCGCGAAGGGATGGGTTTGTACGCCCCAAGCCCCTGCGGCCGCCTGTGAACGCGCCGAGAATGTTTATCAAGCCACCGTCATGGGCTTACGCGACTATGTGCGTAAGAATCGTTTTCCCGGCGTGGTGCTCGGTCTGTCCGGTGGTATCGACAGTGCGTTGGCCGCCGCCATCGCCGCCGACGCGCTGGGGCCGGACAAAGTCCATTGCGTCATGATGCCGTCGCCCTACACGTCCCAGGAAAGCCTCGACGACGCGGCCGCCTGCGCGAAATTGCTGGGCGTGCGTCTCGACACCATTTCGATCGGCCCGGCCATGAAGGCCTACGACGATATGCTCGCCGCTCAGTTCGCTGGAACCAACGCGGGCATTACGGAAGAGAATCTCCAGTCCCGCGCGCGCGGCATGGCGTTGATGGCGATCTCGAATAAGTTCGGGAAGATGGTGCTCTCCACCGGCAACAAGAGCGAGATGTCCACCGGTTACGCCACGCTCTACGGCGATATGTGCGGTGGCTACGCCGTGCTGAAGGATCTCTACAAGACCACCGTCTTCGCGGTCTCGCGCTGGCGGAATGCCCACAAGCCCGCCGGTGGTATGGGTCCCGATGGTCCCGTGATGCCCGAGAACGTCATCACCAAGCCGCCGACCGCTGAACTGAAGCCCAACCAGAAGGACCAGGATACGCTCCCGCCCTACGAGGAACTGGACGGAATCCTGAAGGGCCTTATCGAGGGCCAGAAGGGGATCAAAGAGATTACCGCCGAAGGGTTTGATGAGGCCACGGTCCGCCGCGTCTTCAAGATGCTGAAGAACGCCGAATACAAGCGCCGCCAGGCGCCTCCGGGCGTAAAAATCAGCAAAATCGCGTTCGGACGCGACTACCGCTATCCGATTACCAATGGCTTTAATGACGATGTAGGTTAATTTCCTGCCGTCCTAAGCCTAGCCATCTCCGAGAGTTTTCATGTCCGAAACCGAAGCCCCCGCCGTCGTAAACAATTTCCTGCGCGATATCGTCAGCGCGGACCTTGCTTCGGGCAAGCACAAGGAAATCGTGACCCGGTTTCCGCCGGAGCCGAACGGTTATCTGCACCTTGGCCATGCGAAGGCCATCTGCATCAATTTCGGTCTCGTCGAGGAATTCGGCGGGCGTTGCCACCTGCGCTACGACGACACCAATCCCGCGAAGGAAGAGCAGGAATATATCGACGCCATCGAAGCGGATGTGCGCTGGCTCGGTTTTGACTGGGGCAAACACCTCTATCACGCTTCGGACTATTTCGAGCAGCTCTACAAGTGGGCCGAGACCCTCATCGAGAAGGGGCTCGCCTATGTCGACGACCAGACCCCCGACGAGATGCGTCTCAATCGCGGCACGTTGACCGAAGGCGGCAAACCGAGCCCGTTCCGCGACCGCTCCGTCGCCGAGAACCTCGACCTGTTCCGCCGCATGCGCGCGGGCGAGTTCCCAAACGGGGCGCGCACGTTGCGGGCCAAGATCGACATGGCCTCCGGCAACATCAATCTGCGCGACCCGGTGCTCTACCGCATCATCCACACGCCGCATCCGCGCACGGGCACCACCTGGTGCATCTTCCCGATGTACGACTACGCCCACGGGCAGTCGGATGCGCTCGAGCACGTCACGCACTCGCTCTGCACCTTGGAATACGACGATCACCGCCCGCTCTATGACTGGCTGCTTGAACAGCTCCCGGTCCCCGCGCGCCCGCGCCAGTACGAGTTCGCGCGCCTCAATATGACCTACACGGTCCTCTCGAAGCGCTCGCTGACGCAATTCGTGAAGGACGGCCATGTGGACGGCTGGGACGATCCGCGCATGCCGACCATCGCCGGCATGCGCCGCCGCGGCATCCCGGCCGAAGCGATCCGCGATTTCGTCAAGCGCGCCGGTGTCGCGCGTGCCAACAGCGTCGTCGACATCGCGATGTTCGATGCCGCCGTGCGCGAATATCTCAACAAGGCCGCCTCGCGTTACATGGCGGTGCTGAAGCCGTTGAAGGTCGTCATCGAGAACTATCCGGAAGGCCAATCGGAAGAGCTCGAAGCCGTGAACAATCCGGAGGATCCGGGCGCCGGCTCCCGCAAGGTGCCGTTCAGTCGCGAGCTCTATATCGAGCAGGACGATTTCATGGAGAGCCCGCCGAAGAAATTCTTCCGGCTTTCTCCCGGAATGGAAGTGCGTCTTCGTTACGCCTATTTCATTACCTGCCGCGAAGCCATCAAGGACGCGTCGGGCAACGTCGTCGAGCTGCGCTGCACCTACGATCCGGCGACCAAGGGCGGGAACGCGCCCGACGGCCGTAAGGTGAAAGCAACCATGCACTGGGTCTCGGCTCCGCATGCCGTGAACGCGGAAGTGCGCATTTACAATACGCTCTTCAGCCGCCCCGATCCGGGCGCCGACGGCGATGTGGTGAAAGACCTCAATCCGAATTCACTGGAAGTGATCGCGGAGGCGAAACTCGAACCCGCCCTCGCGGCGCGCGACGAAAAGACCACTGTGCAGTTCGAGCGCTTGGGCTACTTCGTGCGGGATTCGAAGGCGAAGGACCTCGTGTTCAATCGCACCGTGGGCCTGCGCGACACCTATGCAAAAGCGCAATAAGCCTAGGATGCGCTGCGAAAGGGTTTCCTGAGGATTAGGGCCTATATCAAAGGCTTATCGTCTTCCGCAGCGCTTCCCGCATATCTCCCATGCCACGAAATCTGGCGAAACGCGGTTCCGGCGTCGTACCATACCTTCGCACGTAGAAACGTGCTGAAGGTGAGTTTCCGATGAGCAGTACAGTCGGTTTTTCGCACCACCGGGAGAAAGTTCCGTCGCCGCTTTGGATCGCCGCAAGCAGCGCGATATACGTGGGTGGGGCAGTCGGCGTCGGCCTTTTTAACCAGGGATTTCTCCTGCTGGCTTGGTTGATGACGGTCTTCCTCGCCATGGCAGTCTATCTCACGCTCGATGCGCACGGCCGTATCGTAAACGCCTATACGCTGTTTTTCACAGGCATCATCGCACTGAGCGCGACGGCTCATTTCATCGCGTAGTAGCCTTTGAAGGCGGCGATCACGGTTCCCATATCGAGCTCGGTGACGTCGCCATGTGTCACCAGTCGGAGGTTGGAAGACATCAAGGTCAAGATGCCGCGCTCCTTGAGAAAGGCCGCGAGCGGGGCGCAGTCCTTGTCCGGCACGGCGACAAAAACCATATTCGTGCTCTGCGACGTGACTTTCAGCGCGGGGATCTCGCGCAGACCCTTGGCGAGGCTCGCCGCGTTCTCGTGATCGGTCCGCAGGCGGGCGAGGTGGTTGTCCAGCGCGTAAAGGCACGCTGCGGCCAAAACGCCGGCTTGGCGCATGCCGCCGCCAAGCGTCTTGCGCCACCGCGCGGCGCGTTTAATCAGCTCCTTCGAGCCGACAAGCACCGAACCTACGGGCGCGCCCATCCCTTTCGAGAAGCACATGGAGACGCTGTCGAAGCCTGCGCACAGGTCGGCCAGCGGCGCGTTGGACGCGGCCATGACGTTCCAAATGCGCGCGCCATCGAGGTGTGTGCCAAGTCCTTTGGATTTCGCGAAAGACGTTGCGTCCGCCACGTAACGCGCCGGCAGCACCTTGCCGCCGATTGTGTTCTCCAATGCCAGCAGCTTCGTTTTTGCGAAGTGCGTGTCGTCCGGTTTTATCGCGGCGGCGATCAAGTCCAGGGGAATGCTGCCGTCCGCGGCGTTGGCGAGGGGCTGCGGCTGGATGCTGCCCAAAACCGCGGCGCCCCCGCCTTCGTACTTATAGGTGTGGGCATTTTGGCCGACGATATATTCGTCGCCGCGTTCACAGTGCGCCATTAGCCCCGCGAGATTGCTCTGCGTTCCGGTCGGCAGGAACAGGCCGGCTTCTTTCCCCGCGCGCTCGGCCGCGATGGCCTGGAGACGGTTCACGGTCGGATCGTTGCCAAAAACGTCGTCGCCGACAGGGGCGTCCATCATGGCCTTCCGCATGCCGGCCGTGGGCTGCGTGACGGTATCGCTGCGCAAATCGATCATGTATGAAAGTCCCCTGGATGCCCGATAAACCTAGGAGAGAACGATGCCGTCCGTCTATATCGCCATGAGCGAAACCATGCAGGAATGGGGTAATGACGCCGGTATCAGCAAGCATCTCTACAAGGTCGGTTTCACCGATGAGTCGCCCGCTGACGCGGTGAAAGCGCTCAACGAGACCGGCTATGGCGGTCAAAAAGATTGGGCGCTGGTCGGAGAACGTGAAACGGGCAGCCTCGATGAACCCGCGCTCATGGCCCGCATCGCCGACCGCATGAAGGTCGTCGATCCGCTTTACTATCCAAAAATAAAAGGCGCGAAGGATATCGTGAAAGTCGACCAGCGGAAGGTCGAAGCCAACATCGTCATCAAGCAGACGATGGAAGGCCGAGCATCCAAAGTGCCCAAGATCAAGCCGAAGGATATGGGCGGTTATATTCTAGACGCCGCGCTGGGTGACAGCTCGCTGACGTAATCGCTCACACGACCCGATTTTTTAGGGCACGAATACCGTGACCGCGCGCGGGATCACTTTGAAACGCGCCGGTGTGTGCGTCGTGATCTCACCATCGGTGTTGATCGAGCGCGGTTTGCGCGTGCGGATTTCCACCTCGCTGCATTTCAGCGTCCGCACTTGTTTCCACACGCCGTGCTTGCCCTTACGGAAAGCGGGGTAGATCAGCAGCAGGCTCCACGGATGGTCGAATTCGAGGCTGTAAAGATTGAGGACGCCGTCGTCGATACGTGCATCCTCCTCCACCGTCATTCCGGCGCCGTAATGGCGTCCGTTGCCCACCGCGATTTGCAAGGTGCGCACCTTGTGTGTCGTCCCGCCGGAGATGATCTCAGCCGAGAAGGGGCGGGCGCGGACCAGGGCCCGGAATAGGGCAATGGCGTAACCCAACCGGCCCCAACGGCGCTTTGCGTCCGAGGTAAGGCTGCGCGTCAGTCGTACGCTCAGGCCGAAGCTCGCCACGTTGAAAAACGGCCTGCCGTTCACATCGCCAAGATCGATAAGGTGCGTCTTCCCGGCGACGATCGTCTCCACAGCGCCCGCGAGGTCCATGGGGATGTTGAGGGTGCGGGCTAGATCGTTTCCCGTCCCGAGGGGCAGGATCCCAAGCGGCAGGTTGGTCTCGATCAGCGCGCGCGCCGCGCTGTTGAAGGTGCCGTCACCACCCCCGAGCACGGCAAAATCGACATCCGGGGCGCGCCGGCGAAGAAGCGCGTCGAGGTCCGCGGGGCCGTTGGAGTGCTCGCGCAGCACCTTGAGTCCCGCCCTCTCCAAAAGCGTTTCGGCCTCCTGCGCGGCATTTTGCCCCTGGCGGCTGTTCTCATTGACGATCAGAAGCGCGCGCCGGGACATGGGGACACGGATCAAAGGGGGTCCCCGTAGGAAGCAGGCGGCATGCCGTCAATCAAGCGGAATTGCACGGCTGACCCACTGAAAACCGATTTTCCTCCGGCGCCGGTTACAAATATCCTCTCCCTCCCACCGTTACAGAAGCGATCCCTGCCGTGCCCCATTTGTTCGACCCCTACGCCGTGCGCGGCGTGACGTTGCGCAACCGCATCGCTGTCTCGCCGATGTGTGAGTACAGCTCCGAGGACGGCTTCGCCAACGACTGGCATTTTGTCCACCTTGGCAGCCGCGCCGTGGGCGGCGCCGGTCTTGTGCTCACCGAAGCCGCCGCCGTCATGCCCAATGGCCGCATCTCGCCGCAGGATCTCGGCGTGTGGAGCGAAAAGCATTTCGAGCCTTTGGCGCGCCTCAACCATTTCATGGCCGGGCAGGGCGCCGTTGCCGGCATTCAACTCGCGCACGCGGGACGCAAGGCCTCCACGTACCGCGGATTCCCCGGCGAGCCCTCCGGCGAAGTGAAACCGGAGAACGGCGGTTGGCAAGTCGTCGCGCCGTCCGCGCTTCAATTCTCGAAGACCTATCCGCAGCCGAAGGAGCTGACGCTCGCCGAGATTGCCGATGTCCGCGCGGCCTTCGTGACCGCCGCCGTGCGGTCTTATGAGGCGGGCTTCCGCGTGATCGAACTCCACGCGGCGCACGGCTATCTTTTTCACGAGTTCCTGTCCCCGCTGTCCAACACCCGGACCGACCAATACGGCGGCGGCTTCCAGAACCGTATCCGCATCCTCACCGAAACCGCGGCCGAGGTGCGCGCGAAGCTGCCCGACAGCGCCGTGCTGTTCGTGCGTTTGTCCGCCACCGATTGGGTGCCGGGCGGCTGGGACGCCGATCAAACCGTGGAATTGGCCCGTAAACTGAAGACGCTCGGCGTCGATCTCATCGACGTTTCAAGCGGCGGCAATGTCGAGAAGGCCGAAATCCCGGTGGGCCCCGGCTATCAGACCCCGTTCGCCGAAAAGGTGCGCCGCGAAGGCGGCATCGCCACGTCGGCGGTGGGTTTGATCACCGATCCCGCGCAAGCCGACCATATTGTGCGCACCGGGCAGGCGGACCTTGTCATGCTCGCCCGAGAACTGTTGCGCGATCCCTACTGGCCGCTGCATGCGGCGGAATCGCTCGGCCATCCGACCACATGGCCGGCGCAATACTTACGCGCCGCGCCGAAAGGTTCGACGGCGCGGGCCGCGTTGGAAAGTGCTGGCGTGAAGTAGCTTAGGCCGGTTGGGCGGCCTTAAGGTCGCCCACTTGCTTCTGGAGCTGTGACAGCAGCCCAGGGAAGCCGCCCTGCTGGGCAATGAGCGTGGTGTATTCCTGGCGGTAGGTGATCGCCATGCTGACGCCGGCGACGATCACGTCGACGATCTTCCATCCGTCCGGGCGTTTGCGCAGGCGCCAATCCACCGCGAAGTTTTCGCCCGCGTTGCCGACGATGGTGGATTTCACGATCGCGCCTTCATCGCCGTCCGGCGTGCTCGCGCCGACTTTGAGAGTCTGGCCGTTGTATTCGGAGAAACGGCGCGACCACGTATAGACGATCACGTCCTCGAACAGCGGCTGGAAGGACGTGAGCTCTTCGGGCTTCATAGTGCGCGTATAACGCCCGAGCACGAAGCGGCCGATCGAGGGCAAGTCGAAATAGGTTGTGAACATCGAACGGA
The DNA here is from genome assembly GCA_041906145.1 of Rhodospirillaceae bacterium. Lineage (GTDB taxonomy): Bacteria > Pseudomonadota > Alphaproteobacteria > Rhodospirillales > Rhodospirillaceae > SHVO01. The sequence goes on from JAYRJU010000003.1 coordinate 273,147, forward strand.
AGCGGGCCTGCTTCTCGGCATTGGCGATCTTCGCCGCCAGGATCTCGACGATGCCCTTCTGCGCAAACTCGGACACAAACGCGCCCGGCTCGCCGGCGGTCTGCGCGAAGCTCAGGCGCGGTGCGAGGATAAGCGCCGGAGTGACGGCGAGCAGGTGGCGGCGGGAAATCATGGCGGCTCCGTTGTGATCTAGTCCTCAGACGTAAGAGGCGTCTGCGGCATTTCCGAGGCGGCGTGCGCGGCCAAAGCAGGCGTCTGGAAAGTGCTTGAAAATTCGTCGAAATCTTCCATCGGCGGTGGTGCGCCGTTGCGGATTTCGCTCGCCCGGATTTGTCGATAGGCCGACCGTAGCGAGGCGTAATAATCGATCGACGAGGCGTTCAGCTCGTCGGTGGCGAACATGGTCTCGTCTTTGAGATTGATATACGTACCGCCCAGGACGGCCCATTGGATCCAGGTTTCCGCGCCGTTTCCGCGGCTGTACCAGGCCAGCGGATCCACCAAGAAGGCGTCGACGCCATAGCCAGTGCCGTCGCGCAGGGTCGAAGGACCGAACAGCGGGACGTAGATGAACGGGCCGTCGCCGACGCCCCACACGGCCAGCGTCTGGCCGAAGTCCTCGGAGTGATAGGGAAGGCCGATCTCCTCGCCGACATCGAACAGGCCGAGCACGCCAATGAAGGTATTCACGAAAAAGCGCGAAAGGGTGATACCGGCGCGGTTGGGATGAGCCTGCAGTACATCGTGCACGAGCGTGATGGGCGAGCGCAGATTGCGCAGGAAGTTGCCGATGCTCTGACGGCCGCCGTCGGGAATGACGACCTGATAGGTTTTCACCACCGGTCGCACGAGGGCCTTATCCAGCGCCTGATCGGTCCGGAACATCGCGCGGTTAAACGGCTCTAGCGGGTCGTTGGCTTCTTCGTAAGCGGCCACGGCCTCGGGGCTCGTCGCGGGCGGACGCGTCGCGCAGGCGCTGGCCGTGAGGCCCGCCATGACAATGATCGAAATGCGGAGAAGAGCGGAAAAGGACATGCAATAGGGTCTATTTTCTATCGTAATTATATCGACTTAGCCCCCACCGGCGTGAAAGACGGGTATCATACCGATTTCAAGAAGGATATATGTATTTCGGCATGGCGGGCCGCAGGATTTTGAGGCCCCGGCCCCCTCCGGGTGGGGTGCGCTTTCGCCCCGTTTTCCAGGTCTTTTTAGGATTCTCTGCCTGTGGCTGCCCTCCTTGATCTCAGCGTCACTGAACGTACCGCCGCGCCGCCCAACATCCGGGTGTCGTTCGAGTTCTTTCCGCCGAAGACCGAGAAGATGCATGAGCAGCTTTGGCAGGCGGTCGAACGTTTAGCCCCGCTTAAACCGAGGTTTGTTTCGGTGACTTACGGCGCCGGCGGTTCGACCCGCGAACGCACCCACGACACCGTGGTGCGCATCCAAAAGGAAAAGAACCTGGCCGCGGCGGCCCACCTGACTTGCGTGGGCGCGACCCGCGAGGAAATCGACGAGGTCGCCCGCACCTATTGGGACGCCGGTATTCGCCACATCGTCGCTTTACGTGGCGATCCGCCCGAAGGCGAGACGCGCTATACGCCGCATCCAGGCGGCTACGCGTTCGCGGCCGATCTCGTGGCCGGCCTGAAGCGTGTCGCCGATTTCGAGATCAGCGTGGCCGCTTATCCGGAGATCCATCCCGAAGCGCAAAGCGCCGACGCCGATCTCGATAATCTCAAGCGGAAACTGGACGCCGGCGCGACGCGCGCGATTACCAACTTCTTCTTCGATCCCGCGGTTTTTTGCCGCTTCCGCGACCGCGCCGCCAAGGCCGGTATCAAGGCAGATATCATTCCGGGGCTGATACCGGTCACCAACTACACGCAAACCCACAAGATGTCGGCGCGCTGCGGCGCGAGCGTGCCTGAGTGGTTGCGTGATGTGTTTTCCGGCCTAGATGAGGACGCGGAAACCCGCCGCCTTGTGTCCGCGACGGTGGTCGCCGAACAGGTGCGCTCGCTCGTACGCGAAGGTGTCAGGGATTTCCACTTCTACACCCTCAACCGCGCCGAGCTGACCTACACGATCTGCCACATCCTAGGCGTCAGACCGTAAACTTATATTGTCGTCCTTGGCCCTAGGCCGCGAGGATGACCTAGAACAAGAAATAAATGTCCGACCCCTTCGAACTCTCCGACGATCCGCCCTTTGAACCGCTCGCGCCCAAGCCGGCGACGTCGCCCACATCCGCGCCGGTTCCGATCGCGCCGCCGGTGTGGGTCGAAAAACTGAACCCGGAGCAGCGCCAGGCGGTCGAGACGACCGAAGGCCCCGTGCTCGTGCTTTCCGGCGCCGGCACCGGCAAGACCCGCGTGCTGACCACGCGTGTCGGCTGGATCCTTTTACAGCGCCGCGCTCGGCCGTGGCAGGTGCTGGCCGTCACCTTCACCAACCGCGCCGCCCGCGAAATGCGCGATCGCGTGACGCAGCTGATCGGACCGTCGGCGGAGGCGGTCTGGCTCGGCACCTTCCACGCCTTGAGCGTACGCATCTTGCGCCGTAATGCCGAACTCGTCGGATTGAAGTCGAATTTCACCATCCTCGATTCCGATGATCAGATCCGGCTCCTGAAACAAATCATGGAAGCCGAGAGTATCGATTCCAAGAAATGGCCGGCCCAAGGTTTGATGGGCGTAATCCAGCGCTGGAAGGACCGCGGGCTCACGCCGGACAAGGTCGGCGGCGAGGGCGGTTCGGATTACGCCAATGGCCGCGCCGTCGCGATGTATCGGGCCTATCAGGACCGCCTGAAGACTTTGAACGCCGCCGACTTCGGCGATCTTCTGCTGCACTGCCTGACCTTGTTTCAGACTCGCCCCGACATCCTCGCGGAGTACCAGGAGCAGTTCCATTACGTGCTGGTGGACGAGTATCAGGACACCAACGTCGCGCAGTATCTGTGGCTGCGCCTTCTTACGCAGAAACACCGCAACCTCTGCTGCGTCGGGGACGACGACCAGTCGATCTATTCCTGGCGCGGCGCCGAAGTGGGCAACATCTTACGTTTCGAGAAGGACTTCCCGGACGCGAAGGTGATCCGCCTCGAGCGCAACTATCGCTCGACGCCGACCATCCTGGCGGCGGCCTCGCATCTCATCGCCCACAACGAGGGCCGCCTCGGCAAAACCCTACGCACCGGCCTCGACGACATCGAACAAGGCGCGCCGATCAAGGTGCGCGGTGTGTGGGACGGTGCCGAAGAAGCGCGCTGGCTGGTGGGTGAAATCGAAGCGCTGCAACGCGCCGGCCATCCGCTCGATCAGATCGCGATCCTCGTGCGCGCCGGCTTCCAGATGCTGGAATTTGAAGAGCGCCTTATCACCACGGGAGTTCCCTACCGTGTCGTCGGCGGTCCGCGTTTCTACGAGCGTCTCGAAATCCGCGATGCCGTGGCCTACCTGCGCCTCATCCAGCAGCCCGATGATGATCTTGCGTTCGAGCGCATCATCAACAAACCAAAGCGCGGCCTCGGCGACACGACCATTCAAAAAATCCACATCCTCGCCCGCGCGCAGGGTGTTTCGCTCATGGAGGCGAGCCTGCGCATGGGCGAGACGGACGAGCTGCGTCCACAAGCCCGCACCGCGCTCGCCGGCTTCGCCCGCGACATGGAACGCTGGCGCTCCTTGCGCGAAACCGTGCCGCCGGCGGAGATCGCCGCGCAGGTGCTCGAGGAGTCTGGATACATCGAGATGTGGCAGAAGGATAAATCGCCCGAAGCGCCGGGCCGCCTCGACAACTTGAAGGAATTCGTCTCCGGTCTCGACGAGTGGGAAAATCTCGGCGGCTTCCTCGATCACGTCAGTCTGGTCATGGAAAACGACGCCAATGCCGGCGAGACCGGCGTCACCCTCATGACCCTGCACAGCGCCAAGGGCCTCGAGTTCGACACGGTATTCATGCCCGGGTGGGAGGAAGACATCTTCCCGAACCGCCGCGCGCTCGATGAAAGCGGCGAGAAGGCGCTCGAGGAAGAACGCCGCCTCGCCTACGTCGGCATCACGCGCGCGCGCCGCCGGGCCTTCATTTCCTTCGCCGCCAACCGTCGTGTTTATAATCAGTGGCAGTCGAGCATCCCCTCGCGCTTTGTCGACGAACTGCCGAAAGAGAATATCGAGCAGGATGCTGATCAAGGTCTGTACGGCCACCGTGCCGGTGCCGGTGGCGGCGGGGGCTGGTCGGGCTTCAGCGATTCCGCTTCCGCCCGAAGCGGCGCCGGCGTCCGCCGGCGCTTGGGCGGCGACTATGGGGAGTTCGGCAAGACTGGCTCGTGGGAAGTCCAGGAGCGCGTCAGCGCGAATGAATTCCGCATCGGCGACCGCGTCTTCCATCAGAAATTCGGTTACGGCATCGTCGAAGCGATCGACGACAGCAAACTGGAGATAGCCTTCGATAAAGCGGGCCGCAAGAAAGTGCTCGATAGCTTTGTGGAACCTTCGAAATGACCGATATCGGCTCCGCCTGGAGCGCCAAAGTCACAGTTAAAACCGAGCATGCCGATGCGTTCGAGCAAGCGTTCTCCGGTCTGGCCGGCGTTGTCTCGATGTATGAAGCCAACCCTGACGGTTTCACGTGGACCGTAGAAGGCATATTTGATCAATCGCCGCCGCGCGCGGAGTTAGCCGAACGCATCGCCCTCGCGGCCTCCAGCCTTGGTGTTGCCGAGCCTGAACTAGAAATAGCCAAGATCCCGGTGAAGGATTGGCTCACCGAAAGCGCGATGGCATTCCCGCCTTTGCGCGCCGGGCGCTTTTACATTCACGGCGATCATATCCAGGGCCCGTTCCCGCCTGGCGCCATCCGCATCCTCGTGAACGCCGCCACGGCCTTCGGATCCGGTCATCATGCCAGCACGATGGGCTGCCTTCTCGCGCTCGATGATCTCAGTCATCGCCGTAAGACCATCCGCCGCGCGCTCGACATGGGGGCAGGGACGGCCATCCTGGCTATCGGCATGGCCAAAGCCTGGCGGGCCCCCGTGGTCGCCGCGGACATTGATCCCGTTTCGGTGAAGGTGAGCCGTTATAACGCAGCCCGCAACGGAGTCACGCCGTTGATCCACGCCGTTCTCAGCGAGGGCTGCGGCCAGCGCGACGTCACGCGCAGCGGCCCTTACGATGTCATTACCGCCAACATTCTCGCGCGTCCTCTCGCGGCGATGTCCGCCGATCTCGCCGAACTTCTGGCGCCCGGCGGCACACTGATCCTCGCGGGTTTCCTGCGCCATCACGAACAGATGGTGCTCACGCCGTACCGCATGCACGGCCTGCGCCTTGTAAAACGCTATCGCCTCGCGCCCTGGACCACGCTAGTTCTTCAGAAGTAGCGCATAACACAGCGGGACGCCCGCGAAGGACGTCCCGCCCCAACCTCCATCTTGTTTCCCTTTTAGCGACGGCAGCGAAGAGAGTTCGCGAGGCGCCACGTCGGCTTGTCGTCGACCCGGCCGCGGCCGGCCATATGCGCCTCTTCAATCCGTCCATTTCGCACCGACGCAAGAATGAAGGTGTCGCACACACGGACCCATTCCTGACCTGGGCCCGGCTTCTTCAATCCGCGTTCTCGCCAGCCATTGAAAACGTATCGGCCCCGCATGAATTCACGCGGGAGGAAATCATCATTGCGCCGCTCATAACGGCCGTCATATCGCCGGTGAGAGCGATCGTCATAACGGCTGTCGTCATTACGGTCATAGCGGTCGGAGCGCTCATAGCGGTCGTCGCGATCCCCACGATAGTCTTGTGCGCTCGCGCCCGTGCCGGCGCACAGCACTGCAGCCATCAGGCCTAGGGCAATTTTCTTCAGGGCGATGTTTGTCATGGTCGGACTCCTCTTCCATCCGACCAATAGATACGCTTCGCCCGTGGCGGATTTTTACGCGCCGCGTGGTGATTTTATGTCCGGGTTGTGCGCGCAGATCGCTCCGCACGCATCGATCTAGGGGACGATCAAAACCACGTCGCGGTCTTCGCGCTTCACGCGCACCACTGACTGGCTCTTCACGCTCTTCAGCGCCGTTTCCAGATCCGACACCGACTTGATCTGCGTACGATTGACGGCGGTGACGATATCATCCGGCTGCAGGCCCATAACCGCGGCGGGCGAATTCTCTTCCACCTCGGCTACGCGCACGCCGCCGGGGGTGTTCTCGAAAACGGCGCCCATGATGCGGCTCGGCGCCGCCCGTTGCGGGGCCGGAGCGGCTGCAGCGACGGCCTGCGTCGGGTCGAGCTTGGCCGTGGTCACATCCACTTCGCGCTGTTCACCATCACGGATGATCGACAGCTTCAATTTTGTATCCGGCGGCATCATGCCGACGCGGTTGCGCAGGCTGGCCGAGCCTTCGATGTCGGCGCCGTTCATAGCCACGACCACGTCGCCCGCTTTGAGGCCGGCCTTGTCGGCCGGTGAATCGGCTTCGACGCGGCTGACAAGCGCGCCCTGATTGATGGAGAGCCCCAAGTTTTGCGCGAGGTCCGGCGTGACGTCCTGGATCGCGACCCCAATGCGGCCTCGGCTCACTTCGCCCGATTGGATCAGCTGAGTCATGACATTGGTGACGATGCTGGCCGGCACGGCGAAGCCGATGCCGACATTGCCGCCGCTTTGGCTGAGGATGACGGTGGGGATACCGATGAGTTCACCCTTAAGGTTCACCAAGGCGCCGCCCGAGTTGCCGGGGTTGATCGCCGCGTCCGTCTGAATGAAGTCTTCGAAACCCTGATCGATGAAACCCGAGCGCCCCAGCGCCGACACGATGCCGGCGGTGACGGTTTGGCCGAGAGCAAAAGGATTGCCCACCGCGAGGACATAGTCGCCGACCCGCATATTGGCCATATCACCAATGGGGAGCGCCGTCAGATCCGGCGCGTCGATCTTCAGGAGCGCGAGGTCAGTCGCCTGGTCCTTACCTATCACTTTCGCGGTGATGGTGCGGCGGTCCTTGAGGGTGACGGCGATATCATCTGCTTTGTCGACCACATGGAAGTTGGTGATGACGTAGCCTTCCTTGGCGTCCACGATGACGCCGGAGCCGGCGCCGGTGCGCCGCTCGCGGCGCTCCTGCTGCTGCTGCCGGTCGGGCACGCCGAAGAAGCGGCGGAAGCGCGGGTCCTGTAATAGGGGCGACAGTTCGGATTCTTCCTGCTGCTCCCGTACCTGGATGCTGACGACGGCGGGCGTCACCCGCTCGAGGACGTCGGCGATACCGGTATAAGGCGTGGCTGCGCCGTCACCCGGGGTGAAGGCAGCCTGGCTTGAGGATGAGGACGCCGTCTGGCCCGGGAGGGAAATGCCTTTATCCCGGACAACGTAGTACCCGCCGCCAATGGCGGCCAAGGCAAGGACAGTCACGACAACGAAACGCGCGCGCGGCATTGGCTCTCCGGATCAACGAACGCCCAGACGCCTTAGATAGCATCTCCAAACTTGAAAGCTATACGGGAATCAAGGAGTTCGGCGGCTTCCGCGGCCCGTGAACGGGCTAAAATAGTTGTTAACCGGAACGCCGCTGCCCGTCGCCGCCAACCCGGGCGCGATAAGCAACATCTCGGTATACCCACCTCCGTCCGGGACAATTTGTTGATTGCTTCATGGAAGCGTCACGCCACCGTCATGGCCTCTGATCATGGTGTGGCGTTGATCGCGCCACCCCTAACGCCGTGGGTTTTCAGAGCAATGTCCGAGCAAGCGAGCGCCCTCCTTATCCAAGATGCCGTCCAAGGGTCCGACCATTCTTTAAGCGGCAGCGACAAAAGGTTCGCCGAGAGTTTCGACCGGCTGGTCTATACCCAGATATGGGAAGACCCCGAAGTCGATATCGCCGCCATGGAGCTTAAGCCCGGCCATAAGATTGCGACCATTTGCTCGGCGGGCTGCAACGCGCTTTCCTACCTCACCGCCGCGCCTGACGTCGAAGTCACGGCCATCGACCTTAACTTCTCGCATCTCTCACTCGCGGGCCTGAAACGCGCCGCGTTCGCTGCTGTAGACTCCTACGACGATATCCGTTCCTTGTTCGTGAAGGCCGCGGGCGAGCGCAATCGCGCAATCTATCAGGACAAGCTGGCCGCCAAGCTGCCGACCGACATTCGCGCCTACTGGGACGGCGGTCGCCGGGCCCGTTACGAGGACTTCGTCTCGGGCTTCTTCAAGAAAGGCCTGCTCGGCATGGCCATCACCCTTTCGCGTTTCTTGGCGCGCGTTCACGGTGTGCGTCTCGAAGATGCGCTCGCCCTGGACAATGCCGACCAACAACGCGCCTGGGCGCGAAAGACGCTGCGTCCCATGTTTGAAGGCCGTCTTCTGTCGATGCTCTTCTCGCTGCGTCACCCTTTGTTCCTGCTCGGCATTCCGCCGCGCCAGTTCGAACTGCTCTGTGACGGGCGTCCCGAACGCATGGCTAGCGTGCTCGCTGACCGGACGGAACAGTTGGTCGGCGCGGCGAAGTCTAGCGAGAACTACTTCCTCTGGCAGGCCTTCACGCACAGCTACAAACCGAATGCCGATGGACGCGCACTACCGCCGTACCTCACGCGCGAGAACTTCGACATCATGCGCCAACGCGCACGTCATCTTCACCTCGAACACAACTCCGTCACCAACTTCCTTACCCGCCAGGAAGCGGCCTCTTTCGACCGTTATGTGCTTCTCGACGCCCAGGACTGGATGGATAAGCGAACGCTGGTTGCGCTGTGGAGCCAGATCGGCCGCACCGCGAAGCCAGGCGCCCGTGTGGTATTTCGCACGGCCGGCACCATCCCGCCTTTCACGTCGTATCTCGCCGCTGGCGCATGGTCCGGCTGGCGGCGGATGGACACGCTCTCCGATCAGCTTCATGCACGCGATCGTTCCGGCATCTACGGCAATTTCCATGTCTATGAGTTGGCCGCCTGAGAGCGGCGATATCGCACCATGGATCGTAAACGGCAGGGCCTGTCTGGAAACCCTCACGGTCGCCGGCAATCGCTGGACGGTCACACTCGGCGATGCGGAGCAGGGGCCGCAGGCGACTTGGTTGACGTCGCTCGTTTCAGCCCTGATCGGCACCCCCAAGGACGAAGCGACCTCGACAGGAGAAGCGGCTGGCCGACTTTTGCGACTGGGGCTTGGCCTCGCCGAGCGACTGGCGCATCTCGCCGGGGCGGACAAAGCGGCGATCGTCAATAACGCGCTGCTTTCGGTTTCGCCAATCGGGGCCACCGGGCTTCACGGCCTTTCGTCTGCTCTAATGTCCGCGGCTGAGCGTTGGCCCAAGCGCATTATCGTTGCCCGCGGCATTGTCGCCGAACGTGACGCAGTGAAGGCCTGCGCGGCGCTCGCGGGCGGCATCGCGTTCCCAAGCCGAGTCAGCTACGCCTTCAACCTCACCAGCGGCGATCTTCCGGACAAAATTAACGCCGAACGCGATCAGTCGCTCTTGCACAAAGCCAAGCTAGAGCGCATCGGGCACCAGGATTTCACTAGTGCTGATCTGGAAGCCGCCCACGCGCAATATACAGCCGTCTATATCGCCCGCCACGGCAGGCGCAATCCGCAGCTAACACCCGCGTTTTTCGCACAGGTGCACCGTGCCCGCGGCGCAGAGTTTTTCGGTCTAAAATCGGACGGGGCGCTTCAGGCTTTCGTCACCTTACGCGATAACGGCGATTTCATTTCCGTGCCACTCATCGGTTATCGCGCCGATGCTAATAAGAGGGCCGGGCTCTACCGTCAAATATTCGCGCTCGCCCTTGAAATCGGGTGCGAGCGGAAAAAGGTCGTAAATTTCGGCGCGGGCGCCGGCCATTACAAGAAGCTGCGCGGCGCAACCGCCGCAATTGAATATATGATCATCATCCCGACCCGCGCGAGCGTGGTCGGCCGTGCGCTGAATGCGATGCTGAAGGTCTCGGAAGAACCTTTGGAGCGCCTAGTGCCCAAGGTGATCATGCATTTCGACGATTAGGGCGCTTCGGCCAAGGTTTCCGCAGCAGCAGCTTTCACCTGATGCGCGCCGTTGGTCCAGTCGTCACGGCCCGGAAAGCGTCCGACACTCGGCAACGTCAAGGACAGGTCCAAGGGATTGGCGCCGATGACAAGACCGAGGATGTTGATCTCCAGACCTTCGTCTTTGGCCAGCGCGATCCCGAACGCACCGCCGAGTGACAATTGCAGGCCTGTGTTGCTCGGCGTCGGCGCAATGAAACGCCAGCCGGTGAAATCTTTGCCGATGGTATTGCCCGGCATGGTGAGATGCAGGGCTGGGATCTCCCGTCCAATGTGGGCGATGAACGTATTGCTGTTGGGGCCTGGCCAGACGATGTAGGTGTTGGCGTATGGATAGCTGTCGACGACGCCAGGAAGGTCCTTGATTACCGCCTCGGCATCCTCGCCGCGCAAATCTTGAATCAACTTTGGGCTCGCACCGAACCAGCGTCGATCCGGCTGCGTAGTCTCGGTGATCTGGATGGCGTTCTGATTTCGCCGCAAGTAGAAACCAGTGACCTCATAGCGTTTGTAATATGCGGCGCCCTTTGGTTTGACAGCGATCCAGGTGTGGTCGGAGAAAGCGCCGCGCCAGCGTACAGCGGCGGCGGAATAGACCTGCACTACGGCGGGTTCATAACGATCCGGATGCGGCGCCCAGCCCACCGGTTCTTGGCTGGCGGTGCGCCAGTCCTGCGCCTGAACGGCATTGCCGAAAAACACGCGCGCCAGCGGCGCGGCCGCCATGACGGCCGCGAGCATCAGAAGGCCCGTGAAAAGCTTGCGCAAAAGCTTCGACATGGGCCGCATTAAATCATTGCCGCTGCCCTTCTTCCAGCCGGCCATGGTAACGTTTTGTCACAAAGAACGGGACCGGAGGGGCATCAATGACGACCGTAAAGCTGATGACGAACGAGGAAGCGAATGCGATTCCGGCGGTCAAAGCGGTCTTCGACGATATTCGCGCCGCCCGCAAATCCGACTTCATAAATAACTTCTGGCGGGGACTGGCCCACGACCCGGCGCAACTCGCCCGCATCTGGGGTCAGGTGAAGGCCATCATGGGCGCGCCCGGCGCCCTCGATCCGCTCACCCGGGAATTGATCTACATCGCCGTTTCGACGGCGAATGGATGCTCTTACTGCATCCACTCCCACACCGCCGCCGCGCGCGCCAAAGGCATGACCGACGCGCAGCACGCCGAACTCGTGGCCATCATCGGCCTCGCCGGTCAGACCAATCATCTGGTGACGGCGCTGCAAATCCCTGTCGATCCGGAATTTCAGGTGAAGTAATTAGGCCGCAACCGGCGCGCTTTGGCGGCGCGCGAACCAAATTAGCGCCGCCGCCATCAAACCCAGCCACGGCAGCAGCAGCATATTCATCGTATGCCAGCCGACCGTTGCGAGCAGAGCGCCTGAACTTGCCGACGACAGGAAACCCACCGTCACGACGGTCAAATCGTTGACGGCCTGGGCCCGCCCTCTTTCGGCCGGCGTGTAAGCCCGCGTCAGCAGCGTCGTGCCGCCGATGAACAGGAAGTTCCAGCCGACCCCCAGCAGCGTCAGCGCCGAGATGAAAAAGGGGACATCCATTCCACTCAGGGCGAGTGTGATGTGGCCGGCCAGAAGGCCTACGCCTGCGAACATGATCCGCACCACGCCGAAGCGCGCAATCGGCGCGCCGGTGAAGAAGGAGGGCAGGAACATGCCCAGCACGTGGAACTGGATGGCGTGCGCGGCATCGGCAACCGTATGATGATGCGCGACGATGGCAATAGGCGAGGCCGTCATCGCCAGCACCATAACACCTTGGCCGGTCGCGGCGCCGAGCAATGCGATGAGATAGGAGGGCTGGCGCACGATCTGCGAGAGTGGCCGCACCGTGCCCGAAGCGGCCGCTGCGGGAGGCGGGACGCACACCGCGAACAACAGCACCATCGCAATCACGGAGACCACTGACACCAGCAGGAATGAGCCCGTGTATTGCGGATCAATCAACGGCTCACCCCAACGCGCGAGCGCGGGGCCAAGGAAGGCGGCGACAATGCCGCCGGTCATCACGAAGGAGATTGCTTTCGGCCGGAAGGCCTCGTCGGCAACTTCCGATGCGGCGAAGCGGTAATAGAGCGAGAAGGCCTGATGGGCCCCGAGGAACATCGTACCCAGGCATAGCAGCGCGAGTGAGCTCTTCACGACGCCGGCGGCGCATATCAAACCGCCAACGATGCCCAACGCGGCGCCGGTGATGAAACCGACGCGCCGCCCTACCCGGGCCATGAACATCGCGGCCGGGAATGTCGTGAAGGCATTTCCAAGGAACATCGCGCCCAAAGGCGCTGTCGCCAACGCGGGTGATGCCGCGACGTGACTGCCCGCGAGGCCACCGATGGTCACCACGAGCACACTGGTGCTCTGGAACAGGGCTTGGGCCGTGGCCAACAGCAAGACTTGGCGGTGCATCTGGCTCTGCAGCATCTTTAAGCTCCGCCAGCCATCGCCATCAGGCTCTTGATAATCAGGAACACGCCGATGAGCGCGATCGCCGCATGCACGATGAAGGCGACCTTGAAAAAACCGGGGAGGGGCTTCTGCGCGGCCTCGAACTTGGCTTTCGCCCGCAATCCTTGCAGCACCACGAAGCCGCCGCCAGCGATGAAGAGAAGGCCGAGAACGATCTGGAAGGCTGGTGTCATCATTGATGTCCTAGAAGAAAGGCGGCCCATCGCTGAGCCGCCTTCGCTTCGTCAGCTTATACCCGAACTTACTTCTTTGGCACGTATTCGGTTGTCATGAGACGCGACTTGTCCGCGTTCGGTTTCGGGGTGAACTTCTGCAAGCGATTGTTCCACGCGTCCGCGATGAACAGGTTGCCTTGCGCATCCACCGCAAACTGGTGCGGGTTGTCGAAGCGGCCCGGTTCGCTGCCGGTCACGCCCCAATAGGTGAGCAGTTTGCCGTTCAGGTCGAACTTGGCCATACGGTTGTTGCCGTCCGCCGAAGCGAGGTAGATGGCGTTGTCGTTGGTAACGATCAGCTTGGTCACGCTGCGGATGTTCGGCCACTCTTCGACGAACTTGCCGTCCTTATCGAAAACTTGGACACGGTTGTTGCGGCGGTCGGCGGCGTAGATGCGCCCTTGCGGATCGATGGTGAGGGCGTGCACCAGATTGAACTGGCCAGGGCCCGAACCCTTCGTGCCCCACTCGTTCACATACTTGCCGGCCTTGTCGAAGCGCACGATGCGCGAGTTGACGTAACCGTCGGCGACCAGGAACGAGCCGTCCGGCAGGAACGCGATTCCGGCGGGCTGCGCGAAGTGCGTCTTGTCGGAGGCCTGGACATTACGCTCGCCCAGCACCTGGACGAGCTTCTTGCCGTCGTTGGTGAACTTCAAGATCTCATGGCCCATGCGGTTGACGACCCACACATGACGCTCGGGATCGTACGGGCTGATGTAGATGCTGTGCGGCTGGTCGATGCGCGCGTCCCACTGGCTCCAGGTCTCGATAGTCTTGCCGGTGCCGTCGAGCACCATCAACTGGTGCAAGTGCGTTTTCTCGGCCGCCGGTTTGGTGGATGTGGTGCTGCGCTCCTTGCGCACGCTGCCATCCATATCGATGATCGGGGCGTTCGGCTGGGTGACACTTTGGTCGCCGGCGCCGATGATGATGCGGTTCGGATTGTCGACCAGAACCGAGATGACCGGTTGATCCCATCCGTTGATGGGCGGCTTGTACCAGCCTGCGACCGGATTGTACGGGCCCGTTTCGTCGAGGCCGCCCTTTTCCTGGGCGAGCGCAGGTGTCGCGGCGATCAGCACCGCGAGCGAAAGCCCATAAAGGCGTGAATGTAATTTCATGTGTCCCTCCCTGGACCCCGAAATCCAGCCGGGTCCTGTTGTTCGCGAAGGAGGGGAGATTAGCCGGTCCGCGCCACGATCCGAAAGAGGCCGTTTGGGGGCCTAGCGGTCGCGCTTGCCGGAGATTATGCGATAAATTGCGAGGAGGATGATCGCGCCCACCACCGCGCCGATGAACCCCGCGGCTTCGTCCACACGGTAAATCCCCAAGCGCTGCCCCAGGAAGGTCGCGACGAACGCGCCGGCGACACCCAGCGCCATCGTAATCAGAAAGCCCTTGGGGTCCTTTCCCGGCATCAGGAACTTCGCGACGATGCCGACCAGGAGGCCGATGATGAGGGTGCCGATGAGTGACATGGGGACGATCTCCGTGAGATGGGTCCCCATAGGAACGGCGCTTTTTAACGAAGGTTCCGCGCCGGCGGGGCGGGCGTTTGCCACCCCGCCGGCGGGTCCGGAGCGCCGGTTAGAGCGCTCGCAGGAACGCGAGCAGATCGGCCATGTCCTGCCGGGACAGGGCATTGAAGTTCCCGATCACCGCATTGGCTTCGGAGCCCTGGCTGGCGTGGGCCGTGATCGCGGTCACCAGGTCCGTCGTGCGTCCGTCATGCAGGAAGAACACGCGCTGCCCCAAGCCCCATAGCGGCGCGGTACGCCAATCGCCGCCGTTGGCGCCACCTTGCGTGATGCGGTCGTTCAGACGGCCGCCCATGTTGTGGAGCGCGAAGTCGCTATAGGGACGGTAGGTCACGCGGTCGAGGGCCTCGATCTCTGAATGTCCCGTCGTCTGGGTCGGTGTATGGCAAGTTTGACAACCGACACTGTTGAACACTTGTTCTCCCCGCGCCGCCGCCGCGTTGGGAACGACCGTCGGGGCGGCGAGCAGCCGCGCAAACATCGTGACGTTCGCTGTATCCGACGCCGCCGCCGACGCGGCGCTCATGGCATTCGGCGCGGTCTCCAACGGCACTCCGTCTTCCGGCGTGGCATTCAGCTGACAGGTTGCTTCGTCTTCGCGTTCATTCGGGAACACTTCGTTCGTCACACCCTGTTCGACGTTGTAGGCCTCACCGGAGAACATCATCAGCGACTTGTTCTGGGCCTTCCAGCCGAAGCGCATGATCGAACCGTCATTGCCGCTGAGATTGAAGTGCCCCGAAACGCCGAGCGAGTCCTTCAATGCCGCGTTGGCGTTGAAAGCGGCGCGCAGATTGGCGTCGGGCGTGTTTTCCACAAGCCCCAGTCCATACAACGGCGTCGGGATGCGGAAGACCACGTTATCGGCCGCGATTTCACCCGCGAAGTTCGGCTGCATGATGCGGCAGTTCCCCGCGTCGGTGCGGCCCGTGATGGTGAATAGGGCATGAACGCCGCCGTCCGGGCGGCCTTGGGCGTCGCGGATAAAGCGTGCGACGCGCACGGGACCGTTGGCGGTGATGAACGACGGCACGGCGTTTTGCGCGCCGTGTGCCGTCGCCGCCGCGATCTGAGGATTGCGCGGCGGACTCGCGCCGCCGGTGGACGGGTAAGCATGGCAGCCTCCGCAGCTCGTATGGTTGAAACGCGGGCCGAGGCCCTTACCTTCTTCGCCGTTCAAAGTGCCGAATACGGAAGTGATCTCGTTGAACACGTCGTGAGCGGCGGCGAAGAAATTCCACTGGCTGGTTTCAAGGTTGGCCAGTGGCGCGCCGGCCTCGGCGGGACCGGCGCGAAGTCCGGGGTCGGTCGCGGCGACGGCGTTGTTCAGGCCGTTGCCGTTATTGATCCGTGGAGGCGGCGGCGCGTTCTGCGCAAGGACGGCCGTCGAAGACGCGAGGGTAACAGCCAGGACGAGGAGGGAAGCGCGTTGGGGCATTGGGAAGTTTCTCCGCCCAAAGGTCACGTGGCCCTTCGCCACGCCCGACGACGCTAGGTGCGCAACTATGAGTAGTCCGTTAACGTTTCGTGCCAGTTTGTTGCGCTCTGTAGCGTTCTGTACAAGCGTCCTAAAAATGGCGTCGAATCAAAGCCTCTCCTGTGGATAACTTTCTCCTATTAGTTTAGGAGCGGTGGCTTTGACGGAAAATCCGGCGTCCTTTGAAGGGCAGGGAAGACAAATATTAACGCGACTCCAGACCGCAACAGATGCGAGTCCGACCTTCGTTGAAACGCCACCGGCAGCCCATTACGTTGAACATATGGACGCAGCACCCACACCTTCGACGCACACCGCCGCCGCCACGCGCCTCGCGGCTTTACGCAAAGTCATGGCCGAAGCCGGCGTGGACGCCTACCTGATCCCACATGGCGACGAGCATCGCAGCGAATATCCCGCGCCCTACGCGGAGCGGCTGAAGTGGCTTACGGATTTCACCGGCTCCGCCGGGATGGGCGTGGTGATGGCCGACATGGCGGCGGTCTTCATCGACGGCCGTTATACGCTCCAAGTTCGCGATCAGGTGGACGCGACGCTCTATGCGTATCGCCATCTCATCGACGAACCGCCGCACGCGTGGCTGGTCGAGAATCTGAAGCCGGGCATGAAGGTAGGCTTCGATCCGAAGCTCCTCACGGCCGCTTCGGTGGCGCGGTTTGAAGAAGCGGCCGCGCGGGCGAAAGCAACCTTGGTTGCGCTCCCTAAAAATCTGATCGACGCCGTATGGACAGGTCAACCGCCGCGTCCGAAGGCGGTGGCTAAAGTGTATTCCGAACGCTTCGCGGGCCGTACATCGGCCGAGAAGCGCGCCCTCGCGGCCAAGGTCCTGAAAGCCGATGGCGTCGATGCCGTCGTGATCTCCGCGCTGGATGCGATCGCCTGGCTCTTTAATATTCGCGGGACCGACGGGGAGTTCACTCCGCAGGTCTACGCCTACGCGATCCTCTTCGCCGATGGCCGCGCGGCCTTGTTCATCGATCCCGCAAAAGTGACGGACGATGTGCGTGCGCATCTCACCAAGGATCAGCCCGCGGTGACATTGGCGCCTTACGATTCCTTGGAAGGCGCTGTCAAAAACCTGCCGGCGGAGGTCGGCGTCATTGGTCTTGATCGCGATTACGGTTCGCGCTGGCTGTCCGATATCATCGTGTCCGCCGGCAAGAAGCCCAAAATCGGGGTCGACCCCTGCATGGCTTTAAAGGCGCCGAAGCATCCCATCGAATTACAGGGCGTGCGCGATGCTCACGTGCGCGACGGTGCGGCGCTGACGCGATTTCTCGCGTGGCTGGATGTCGAAGGCCCGAAAGGTACGCTCAACGAAGTCACGGCGGCGGATCGCCTCGAGGCTTTCCGGGCGGAGAGTAATCTCTTCCGCACCCCGAGCTTCGCGACAATCTGCGGCGCGGGCGCCAACGGCGCCATCGTTCACTACCGCGCGTCGGAGAAAACGGCGGCGCAGATCAAGGCCGATACCGTGCTGCTCGTCGATTCCGGCGGCCAGTATCTCGACGGCACCACTGATGTCACCCGCACCGTCGCAATTGGCAAAGCGACGCCGGAACAAAAGCGGCGTTTCACGCTGGTGTTGAAGGGCCACATCGCCCTCGGTAAGGCGCGCTTCGTGAAAGGAACATCCGGCAGCCAGTTGGACGCGCTCGCGCGTCATGCGCTGTGGTCCGAAGGTCTTGATTACGATCACGGCACCGGTCACGGCGTTGGCACTTTCCTTGGTGTCCACGAAGGGCCGCAGCGGATCAGCAAGGTTGGTAACACGGTTGCGCTCGAGCCCGGGATGGTGATCTCGAACGAGCCCGGCTACTACAAGACCGGCGAATACGGCATCCGCATCGAAAACCTTGTCGCCGTGCGCGAGGCTCAAAAACCCGAAGGCGCCGAGAAGCCGCTGCTTGAGTTCGAAACGCTCACCCTCGCGCCGATCGATCTCAAAATGGTCGATGCGTCGATCCTGGATGACGCCGAGAAGGCATGGCTGAACGCCTATCACGCGCAGGTACGCGAAACGCTGTCGCCGCTTCTCGATGAGAAAACCCGCGCCTGGCTGAACGCCGCGACGACGCCGGTCTAATCCGTCTCCCGCAAGCGGGAGACGGAGACGTTACTTCGGCTTGAAGATAAAGTTGTTCACGTAGCCCGGCTGACGCACCTTCCGCCTGTGATCCTTGTCGGCATCAAAGGCGGACAGCGGCAGAAGTTTTCCGTCGCGCACGAAGAAGCCGTCCATTTCGAACTGCGCCATGAAGGCGTGCGAAGCCTCGATGGGCTCGCCGGTATGACCTTCTTCCATCTCCACCTGAATCACGGGCCGCTCGCGGCGGATCAATTCCACGGCGCCTTTGAACACGGTCTTCTCGAAACCCTCGACGTCCACTTTCAGGAATCCGACGTTCGTGAAGTTGAAGGAATCCAGCGTGCGCGTCGGTACTGAAACCGTCCCGTGATTGCGGCCCTTCATGAGCGGATTGAGCGACGCGCCGACGTTCGAGAACACACTGCCGTAGATCGGCACGATCAACTCGGCCATGTCGTTGTCGCGGTCGGAAAGGGCGCAAGTATAGGCGGTCGCGTTCTTCGGCAGAGTGCGCGTCAGCAGGCGGTGCATTTTGGGGTTCGGTTCGAAGGCATGCACATGGCTCGCGAGCCGGCTGAGGTAATGGGTGTAGACCCCTTTGTTGGCGCCCACGTCGATGGCGATGCGCCCCGCCGGCACGATCTGCGGCAGGATGCGGATCTCCGGCTCACCCTTGCGCCAATGTTTCCGAAGCAGCCGCCACAAGTACAGGCGCGCCGGAATCAGGTCGTATTTGAACCGCTCTTCCCACGTGAAGCGCGGTGTCCACGGAATGGAGTCCATGGATGTCCCCAAAGCTTAAAGTCTCCTTGCGGCGGTGATTATAAAGCGGTGTCAGCCAACTGTCACAAACCGTGCCGGGTATAGGGTAAGGGGTGGCAATTGCAAGGGAGCAGCCGTATGCCTATCTGGGGTCCAGCTGATAAACCCCCATTTGAACGCCTTTTAGAGCGTCCGGAGACGAAAATGAAGAAGGTCCTTGGTGTTCATAGCGCGCCGCCCGGTCATTGGGTCGGCGACGGCTTTCCCGTGCGTTCGCTGTTTTCCTACAACGGACCGCATAACCAGCAGCTGACGCCGTTCCTGCTCCTGGATTACGCCGGCCCGGCTGACTTCGAACCGGCTATGCGCCGGCGCGGCGTCGGCGAGCATCCGCACCGTGGTTTCGAAACCGTGACCATCGTCTATCAAGGCGGTGTCGCGCACAGGGATTCAACTGGGGCCGGTGGCCTCATCGGCCCCGGCGACGTTCAATGGATGACGGCCGCCTCCGGTATCATCCATGAGGAGTTCCACTCGGACGACTTCACCATGAACGGCGGGACGCTCGAGATGGTGCAGCTTTGGGTGAACTTGCCGGCGAAAGCCAAGATGGGCCCCGCCGGTTACCAGACCCTTCTCGACAAGGACATCCCGCGCGTGGATTTCGCCGGTGGTTCCCTGCGCGTGATCGCAGGCGACTATATGGGCAATAAGGGCCCGGCGCGGACGACGACGCCGATGAACGTGTGGGACATCCGCCTTGTTAAAGGTCAAACGACGATCTTTCCCGTGCAGGAGGGTTACACGTTGGCTCTGGTTGTTTTAAAGGGCGATGTGTTTGTGAATGGCGAGACGAACGCCGGCGGTGCGCAATTCGTGCTCCTCGATCGCGCGGACGCCGACGTCGCCATCGAAGCCAAGACGGATGCAACCGTTCTGCTCTTGTCGGGTGAACCCATCGACGAGCCTGTCTTTGGATATGGCCCCTTCGTCATGAACAATCGCGATGAGATTGTAAAAGCCATCGAAGACTTCAACAGCGGCAAGTTTGGCCGCATGGCCGGCTGACGCATGCCGACTTTCGATGCGTTCGCCACCGCCGAGCAGGTAACGGCCGGGATCGACCTCAGCGGCAAGACCGCATTGGTCACCGGCGTTACCGCCGGTATCGGACTAGAGACCATGCGTGTGCTCGCCTTGCGCGGCGCGCGCGTGTTTGCGGTCGGCCGCACGAAGGAGAAGGCGGCCGCCGCCATCGCCGGGCTATCCGGCGTTCGCAAAGACCTCATTCAGCCGTTCGGCTGCGATCAGGAGAAACTCGCCGACGTCGTCGCCTTCACCAACGAAATCAGGGCCCTTGGTTTGCCGCTGGACATCCTCGTCGCGAACGCGGGCGTTGTCGGGAAATGGAGCCGCGAGACCATCGGCGGAATCGAAAAGACCTTTGTGGTGAATCACCTCGCCACGTTCGTGCTCGTGAACCGCCTGGTTCCATCCGTCATGCCAGGCGGGAGGATCGTTATCGTGAGTTCCAACGCGCACAAACGCGCGCCAAAGGCGGGCATCGAGTTCGACAACCTTTCAGCCGAGCGCGGCTATTTTTTCATGAAGCAGTACGGCCAGACCAAGCTGGCAAACCATCTTTTCACACGCGGCCTCGCGCGGCGCCTGGCGCCGTCCGGCACGACGGTGAATTCGCTTCATCCAGGACGCGTCTATACCAACATCTTCCACAATCTTCCGCTGCCGATACGTGTGCTCGTGCACACCATCGCCAAGCGGCAGATGAAAGACATCCCAACCGGCGCCTCGACGATGTGCCATCTTGCGGCGCATCCCGAAGTAGCGGGCGTTACGGGCAAATACTTCGCCGACAACCGGGAATCTGCCACCGGGCCGCATATGACCGATGACGCCATGGCCGAGCGTCTATGGTCCGTGTCGGAAGACCTAACTCGGAACCATCTCTAATCGCCCTGCTGCTCGAACATCTTGTTCCAGCGCCTCTGCATTTCCTTTGGCGAGATGTCCTCGATCTGAGTGCTGATCATCCAGTGGTATCCGAACGGGTCCTTGATGTTTCCGCTACGCCATCCGTAGAATTGATCCTTAACCGGTCGGGTCGCTTGTGCGCCCGCCCGCACAGCGTATTCAAACGTACGGTCGACGTCTTTCACAACGAGATTGAGTCGCATCGGAATCCCGCCGTAATGGTCGGCGGCGAACAGCGCCATGTCAGGATATTCCTCCGCCAGCATGATGAGCGAGTTCCCGATCATCATCTCGGCGTGACCGATTTTTCCGTTCGGTTCACAGAGGCGGTAAAGCTCCTTGCCGCCGAACGCGTCTTTGTAGAACGCCAGCGCCGCGCCCGCGCTTTTGAAGGTCAGCATGGGGGTCAGGGTGTGCATACCCTTGGGAATAGGGTCGATCTTCCTCGCTTTCCGCGCAGGCGTTTTGCGGGCGGCGGATTTGCGGGACGGCTTTTTCTTCAGGGGTTTCTTCTTTGCGGCCATGACTGCTCCTCGGTGTTTCAGTTACATCCAGCCGGCCCCGGCGCAAGCTTAGCTCACCCGATGAGCTCTAGGTACTCGTCTTCCGTGAGAACTTTCACCCCCAGCGTCTCGGCTTCTTTCAGCTTTGAGCCCGCGCCGGGTCCCGCCACGACGTAATCGGTCTTTTTGGAGACGGAGCCCGCGACTTTGGCGCCCAGCGCCAACGCCTGCGCTTTAGCCTCGGTACGGCCCATCTTCTCAAGGGTTCCGGTGAACACCACGGTCTTCCCGGCGATAGGAGAATTCGAGGTGTCGGGGCGGACGAAGTCTTCCGCCGTCACGCCGGCCTTCCGCAAGGCGGCGAGAACATCGCGGTTGTGCTTCTCGGCGAAAAAACCAATCAGGTCGGTGGCCACAGCCGGACCGATCTGTTCGATGCTTGTGAGTTCGCGGAACGCATCCGACTCTTCATCCCTCGCCGCCGTCATTCCCTGTTCCCAGGCCGCGAGCGAGCCATAATGATGCGCGAGCAGGCGCGCTGTTGCCTGGCCGACTTGCGGAATGCCGAGCGCGTAGATGAAGCGTTCAAGGCTGATGGTACGGCGACGCTCGATGGCGGCCAGCAAGTTGTCGATGGACTTGTCGCCCCAACCCTCACGGCCGGCGAGCTTGTCCCGTTTGAGTTTGAACAGATCCGCGGGGCTGCGCACGATGTCGTCGGCGAAGAAAGCTTCGATATTCTTTTCACCCAAACCTTCGATATCGAACGCTTCGCGTGACACGAAATGCCGCAAGCGCTCCACGGCCTGCGCGGGGCAGACGAGCCCGCCGGTGCAGCGCGTGACGGCTTGGTCTTCCTCACGCACCGCAAGGCTGCCGCACACCGGGCATTTGCGCGGGAAGGCGAAGGCCTTGCTCGTCTTGGGCCGTTGATCGAGTTTGACCTCAACCACCTGGGGAATCACGTCTCCGGCGCGCTGAATGATCACCGTGTCGCCCACGCGAATGTCCTTACGGGCGATTTCATCTTCGTTATGAAGCGTGGCGCGCGACACCATCACGCCGCCGACGTTCACCGGCGTCAGGTGAGCCACGGGGGTCAGCGCGCCCGTACGCCCAACCTGGATCTCGATATTCTCAAGCTGGGTTTCGGCTTGTTCGGCGGAGAACTTGTGTGCGATGGCCCAGCGTGGCGCGCGGCTGACAAAGCCCAGCCGTTTCTGCCAATCGAGGCGGTTCACCTTATAGACGATGCCATCGATATCGTACGGAAGGCCGGCGCGGTCGCTGCCCAGCTTCTCATATTCCTTCAGCATGCCCGCGACGGAATCGCGCACGAAAGCGCGCGGGTTCACCGGAAAGCCCCAAGACTTGAGAAGTTGCACGAACTCCCACTGCGTTTTCCAGGTGATCGCGCCCTCGACCGCGCCCCAGGCATAAGTGAAGGCTTTCAGCGGCCGCAGCGCGGTGATTTTTGAATCGAGCTGGCGCAAGGAACCCGCGGCGGCGTTGCGTGGATTGGCGAAGATCTTTCCGCCGGTTGCGGCTTGGCGCTCGTTCATGGCCTGGAAGTCCGACTTGGTCATATAGACCTCGCCGCGGATCTCGATCACCTTGGGCACGTCACCCATGATGAAATCCGGGATTTCCTTGATGGTCTTGATATTCGCGGTGATGTCTTCGCCGATGGAGCCGTCGCCGCGTGTGGCGGCGACCACTAGGCGGCCGCGCTCGTAACGGGCCGAGAAGGAAAGTCCGTCGATTTTCGGCTCGACGAGCATCTCAACTTTCTCGTCTTCGCCTAGGTCCAGGAAGCGGCGGATACGCTCAACGAAGTCGGCCACGTCCTCGTCCGCGAAGGCATTGCCCAGCGACAGCATAGGCACCGCGTGATTGACCTTCTTGAAGCCGCCACCGGCAGCCGCGCCCACGCGTTTGCTGGGGCTGTCCGCCCGCACAAGATCAGGGAAGCGTTTTTCGATGGCGTCGTTGCGCTTGCGCAGCGCGTCGTATTCCGCGTCCGAAACGGTTGGCGCATCCTGCGTGTGGTAGGCGACATCATGCTCGCCGATGATCTTGGCGAGCGCCTGCAATTCCGATTTTGCTTGTTTTTCCGTGAGGTCGGCGACGGGGATGTCGCGGGTGGTAAGGGCACGACTCACGACAGCGGCTCGCTCATCAGGCTCTCGGCGGCCCTCCGCGCTTCATCAGTGACTTTCTCTCCTGCCAGCATGCGCGCGATCTCTTCGCGGCGGGACGTGGCGTCGAGCTGTTCCACTCTCGTCGTGGTCTGAGCACCCTTGCTGACTTTAGACACACGCCAGTGATGGTCGCCGCGCGCCGCCACCTGCGGCGCATGGGTAACGACCATCACCTGCGCGCTCTTGGCAAGACGTGCCAGGCGCTCGCCGACGGCATTGGCGGTGGCGCCGCTGATGCCGGCATCCACTTCATCGAAAATCAGCACGGCGCGGTCTTGCGAACCCGCGAGTACAACCTTGAGCGCCAGCATGAAACGCGCGAGTTCGCCGCCGGAAGCAATCTTGTCCAATGGGCCCGGCGGCATGCCGGGATTGGTGGCCACCTCGAAAGCGACGCGGTCCACGCCGGACGCGTTCCAGGCCGTTTCTGGTTTTGCCGCTACCACGGTCAGGAACGTCGCCTTATCGAGTTTCAGCGGCGCGAGTTCCTTCGCCACGAGCTTATCGAGAGATTTCGCTGCGGCTTTACGCGCCTCGCTCAGGGCTTTCGCGGCTTGCTCATACGAAAGGCGGGCCGTCTTCTCGGCGGCGGCCAATTTCTTGACGTGGTCGGCGCCGTTGTCGATGGCGGCGAGGCGCGATTTCAGGCGCTCAAGCAAGTCGGCAAGTTCGTCCACGGGCGTGTTGTGTTTGCGGCCGGCCGCTTTTAGCGCGAACAGGCGCTCCTCGGCTTTCTCCAGCGCATGCGGATCGCTATCCAGACTGTCGAAGGCGACGCGCAGTTCGTGCACCGCTTCGCCCACTTCGATGGCGGCCCGTTCCAACGCCTGCACAGCGCTATCCAGACGCCCACCGGACTGCGGCGCGGCCTTGGCGATCTTGTTCATCGCCGTGCGCAGCGCCGCTTCAACATCATTGCCTTCCGTGATGGCGGCCTTGGCTTCCACCAGGGCTTTCATGATCTGCTCGCCGTGGCGCAGCGCCGTACGCGCTTCGGCGAGTTTGGCTTCTTCACCGGCTTTCGGCGAAAGCGTCTCGAGGTCGGCGACTTGATGACGCAGCAGGTCTTCTTCGGCCAGAGCAGAGGTAAGTGTGTCCTGGGCTGTCTTCAGCGCGTCATGCGCCTCGCGCCACGCCTGCCACGCTTTTGCGCAGGCGTCATCGGCGGCGGCGCCGGCTTTGGTTGACGTGCGATAAGCGTCGAGCGCGTCGATATGGGTAGTGGGGTCGTGCAGGCCGTGGGTCTCGAACTGGCCATGCACCTCGACCAGGAGATCGCCCAGCGAACGCAGGAGGCCGATGCTGACGGGTTGATCGTTAACGAAGCCGCGACTGCGCCCATCCGCGCCCACCACGCGGCGCAAGACCAGTTCATCATCGTCGAGGGTGATATCCTGGTCCGTCAGCGCCGCGCGCGCGGGATGCTTGGCGGGCAAGGCGAAGGAGGCCGAGACACTCAGTTTGTCTGAGCCCGGACGAATGAGCGTGCCCTCGGCGCGCCCGCCGAGCGCGAGATTAAGTGAATCGAGAACGATGGATTTGCCCGCGCCGGTCTCGCCGGTCAGCACGCACAGGCCGGGCGCGAAGTCGATGTCGAGCTTATCGACAATCACCACGTCGCGGATGGACAGATGCGTCAGCATTCCACCCCGTGCCCCCGCCCGTTGTTCCCCGCGTGTGCGAAGCCTTATTGCTGCGCCGGTGGCGGCGCAGGCTGATCACGTACGATCACGGTCGCGTTGCCGCCCATGAGCGCGTAGGCGTCGCGGTACCACTGGTCTTGCGGAAAGTTGAAGCCGAGCACGGCCGCGCTTTTCTGCGCTTCTTCCTTTAGGCCGAGCGCGGTGAAGGATTCTGTCAGGCGGTACAGCGCTTCCGGCACATGCGAGGTGGTGCTGTAGGTGTTCACCACGTTCTTGAAGCGGTTGATGGCTGCCAGATAGTGGCGATTGTTCTCGTAGAAGCGGCCGATCATCATTTCCTTGCCGGCGAGGTGGTCGCGCGTCAGATCAAGCTTCAGGCGCGCGTCGCGGCCGTACGGCGTCGCAGGGAAGCGTGTCACCACGTCCTGCAGCGCGTCGAGAGCCTTCACGGTGTATTCCTGATCGCGGCGCACGTCGGCAATCTGTTCGTAGAAGTTCAGCGACTTCAGATAATAGGCGTACGCGATGTCGCGGTTACCCGGGTGCACTTGGATGAAGCGGTCGAGGCGGGTGACGGACTCATCGTACTTGCCGTCGTGATAGTAGCTGTAGGCCGACATCAGCTTGGCCTTCGTCGCCCACACCGAGTAGGGATGCTGACGCTCGACTTCGTCGAAGAAGAGCGCGGCCTGTTCGTAGCGGCCGTTCTCAAGGTGCACCACAGCTTGGCTGTAGATCTCGTAGACCGACTGTTCACGGTACGCGAGTTCCTTGTCGCCGCAGGCGGACAGGAGGACACCGGTGAGCATCAGGACTGACGCAGCAATAACGCGCTGTAACTTCAGCATAGACCTATAGAGCTCCACGCAAGGGAGAGGGCGGACCAAAAGGGCCGCGGATTGGGCCGCAGTATAAGCAGAGGGCCGCGACGTGTCACGCCGCGGCCCTCGCTATAAGTGCCTGAAAAGATTAAATCCTAGCCGACCACGGCGGAACGGCGTTCCGGGGCCCCCGTCCGCGCGGTAATCCCGGCGTTATTCAGCCAGGAAGCGGTATCGGCCGCCGGGCGGCGCCACATGTCCACCATCTCCCAGCAGCTCGGGTCCGCATAGACTTGATGCATCAGGCGCGCCGTATCGGCATGGCTGGAGCAACGGCCGATGAAATGCCCAATGATCGGATAGCCGGCCAGATAGAGATCGCCGACCGCGTCCAACGCCTTATGACGGACGAACTCGTCGTCATGGCGCAGGCCGTCTTCGTTCAAGATCCGGTTTCCGTCGACGACGATGGCGTTGGATAGGCTGCCGCCGCGCGCCAGGCCCGCTTCACGCAACGCCGTGACGTCCGAGAGAAGGCCGAAAGTACGTGCCCGGCTCAATTCTTCCTTGAAGGTATCGGTGCCGACCACGAAGGAGCAGCTTTGGCGGCCAATGGCGGGCGCGCGGAAATCGATATGGAAATCGACCCGCAGGCCTTCATGCCACGGACCCAGCGCAACCATCTTGTCGCCGTTGACGTATGAATGTTGCTTTAGGATGCGCATCGCGCGGCGCGGAAGGTCCTGTTCCACGACCCCGGCGCATTCCATCAGGAAAATGAAGGGCGCGGCGCTGCCGTCCATCGCGGGCACTTCCGGACCGTTCAGCTCGACGATGACATTGTCGATCTCAAGACCGTAAAGAGCCGACATAAGATGCTCGACGGTCGCGATGCTGATTCCGTTCTCGTCGGCGAGAACGGTGCACATGCGGCTATCGACCACCTGGGCCCAGCTGGCTTTAATCGTCGCACCGCCGCCGACCAGATCAACGCGCCGGAAAACGATGCCGGTATTGGGCGGCGCCGGATGCAGCTTCATCGCCACGCGCACGCCCGTGTGCAGGCCAATGCCTGTGCAGCCGATGGAGGTTTTAAGGGTCTTTTGGAAGACCGGCTTGCGGTCGTCGAAGGTCGTGGATGTTGTCGCGGAGACGCCAATCGCGTCCGAGGCACTCGAGTCAAAGGTCATACATCACCGATTGTTCTAAGCGTAGCCACAAGCACATCTCCGCCCGTGGCCGACGCCATGGTTCGGTAGCAAACCCCCGAGACCTCACCTACAACCGATATTTCAGCCCTTTGTTCCTTGGGCGCAAGCAAAAAAAGAGTGGAAACACAACATTTTGGCCGGAATTTTTGGCTAAGGCCGACTTTCCATATTGCTTTGCACACCCAACCACAACCACTACCTGCGCCGCCGGTAGCGCGAAACCGTCTGATTCTGCTAGCAAAGGAGGAGCAGGCCTTACTTGTGAATAAAGTTGGGTTTCCGCTTTTCCGCGAAAGCCGTCATGCCCTCTTTCCGGTCCGCCACCCCAAAGGTCGAGTGGAAGAGGCGCCGCTCGAACCTGACCCCCTCGGCCAGGGTCACCTCGAAGGAGCGGTTGACGGCCTCCTTGGCCATGAGGATCGCCGGCAGGGACAGGCTCGCGATCTTTTCGGCGGCCTTCATGGCTTCATCCATGAGGCTGGCCAGCGGCACAATTCGGGCGACCAAACCGGCGCGTTCGGCTTCTTCCGCGTCCATATTGCGGGCGGTCAGGATCATATCCATCGCTTTGGCCTTGCCGACCGCACGGGTGAGGCGCTGGCTGCCGCCGATGCCTGGGATGGTGCCGAGGTTGACTTCCGGCTGGCCGAACTTGGCGTTGTCGGCGGCAATAATGAAATCGCATTGCATGGCTAGCTCGCAGCCGCCACCAAGCGCATAGCCTGCGACCGCCGCGATGATCGGCTTTCGGCACGTCGAGGCGCGTTCCCACAAGCCCGACATGTAGTCGGTGGTGTAGGTGTCCGGGAAGTCGCGTACGGCCATTTCCTTGATGTCGGCGCCGGCGGCGAAGGCTTTTTCACTGCCGGTTAGCACCATGCACAGCACGTTGCGATCGGCTTCGAAGCCGTCGATGGCGGCGGCCAACTCGCGCATCAAGTCGGAGTTGAGGGCATTTAGCGCCTTGGGGCGATTCAGGGTGATCAGGCCGACCCCGCCGCGCGTTTCGACCAGGATGTTTTCGTAGGTAGCCATCGTCCGCCCTCCAAATAATGGGATGGAGGACTCTTAAAAGCAGAAGGCCCGCATCGCAAGATGCGGGCCCCCCGACATTAGGCTCTATATATAAGTCTTAGTTCGCCTGGCGACGCAGGAAGGCCGGGATCTCCAGTTCGTCCTCGTCGTGAGACGAAACCGGGCGGTCCATCGGGCCGACCGAGATGTTAAGGCCGGCCGGCGCCTTGGCTTGCGGCTCCGGGGCCTTCGCTTCCTCGACCTTCGGACGCGCGGTCAGGCTGCGGTAGCGGCCGAACAGGCTGACACGGCCTTCCGCCGGCTTTGCCGCGGCGGGCGCCGGGGCCGGGGCGGGAGCCGCTTCGACCGGCGCAGGGGCCGGTGCAGCGGCCGCGACCATCTCGACGCGGTCGCTATCCATGCGGAACTCCATGCGCGGTTCCACGGCGGCCTTCGGGATGAAGACATCGCGCGGGGCGATATTCATCCGCGGGGCGGCAGCGGCCGGCGCACGAGCGACGGCTTCGGCAACTGCCGCGGCCTGGGCGGCAATTGGCGCCGCAATCGGAGCCGGAGCAACCGGAGCGGCCATCACCGGGTCAGGCATGACTTCCGGGGCCGGAGCGGCGGCCTGGAGTTCAGCCCGCACGGCGGCGGCCATATCCATCAGAGCCTGTTCTTCGGCCTGCAGATCGACGGAGCCGGTGGCCGGAGCCAGGGTCGGACCGCCGAAACCGGCGAAGGAGGTTTGCACGGGCGCCAGCGACGCGGCGAGAGTCGGAGCAGGTGCTACCGCAACCGGGGCCGGAGCCACAGGAGCGGCGGCGATCGGAGCGGCCGGAGCCCGCATCGTCGGGGCCGGAGCGGCAGCCGGAGCCGCGGAGGTGCGGATCTCAGGCATGCGGCGGCCGACCGCGCGGGTTTCGGTACGCTGCGACATCGGACGAGGCTGGACGCCCGCGGCCGATTCAATGCCGGTAGCGACCACAGACACGCGGATCTTGCCTTCCATGCTTTCGTTGAAGCACGAGCCGAAGATGATGTGGGCATCGCCTTCGACTTCGTCACGGATGCGGTTGGCCGCTTCGTCGACTTCGAAGAGGGTGATGTCGGAACCGCCCGTGATGTTGATGAGAACGCCCTTGGCGCCCTTCATCGACGTATCTTCGAGCAGCGGGTTCGCGATGGCGGCTTCGGCGGCGTCGAGCGCCCGGCGTTCGCCGGAGGCTTCGCCCGTGCCCATCATCGCCCGGCCCATTTCCTTCATAACAGTGCGGACGTCGGCAAAGTCGAGGTTGATCATGCCCGGCATCATCATCAAGTCGGTGACGCTGCGCACGCCGCCATGCAAGACGTTATCGGCCATCTTGAAGGCGTCCGCGAAGGTCGTCTTCTCGTTGGCGACGCGGAAGAGGTTCTGGTTCGGGATGATGATCAAGGTATCGACCACACCGGCCAGCTCTTCGATGCCCGCTTCGGCCAGGCGCATACGGTGCACGCCTTCGAAGTGGAACGGCTTAGTCACCACGCCGACCGTCAGGATGCCCAGTTCGCGGGCAATCCGGGCGATCACGGGCGCGGCGCCCGTCCCCGTGCCACCGCCCATGCCGGCGGTGATGAACGCCATGTGCGAGCCGTCCAACTCGCGGGCGATGATTTCCAGGGCTTCTTCCGCGGCGTCGCGGCCGACGACCGGCTGAGCGCCGGCGCCGAGGCCTTGGGTGGTGTCGCGGCCCAGTTGGATGCGGCGGTCGGTCCGCGAGAGGGCCAGAGCTTGGGCGTCCGTGTTAGCCACGATGAAATCGCAGCCTTCCATGGAGCTCTGGATCATGTTGTTGACGGCATTGCCGCCGGCGCCGCCGACGCCGATGACGCTGATACGAGGCTTCAACTGAGCCTCGATCGTTGTCTTAGGCACACTGATATTGATGGTCATTTTGCAGCCTCCAAATGTCTTTTTGTCGTTAGCAACGGTTCGAGTTGTTTTTGTTTGTGAGCGTTTTTTATTGTTTTTGTTGTTTCGGAACTCAGTTGCTTTGTTATCGGTCCGTTTTTTATTTTTGCTTTGGAGTGATCTGATCGAAATGAATGTACATCATTTCTTCGAATCACGCCTCAGAAGCTCTCAAAAATTCTCTTTTAGCCACGCGCCGATGCGGCCGAAGCTGTTCTTGCTCCGCGCGGCGTCCATCACCGCATAGTCGGGGCGCGCCACGTGTTCACGCAGGCCGTAGCGCAGCAGACCGGCGGCGGTTGCGAACGCGGGGCCCGACATGGACTCAGGCAGGCCGCGGATCATGCGCGGACGGCCCAGGCGGACCTGCTTATCGAGGATCAGTTCGGCCAGATCGCGCACGCCTTCCAGCTGGCTGGCGCCCCCGGTGAGCACGACGCGCCGGCCGGCGGTCTTGGCGAAGCCCGAGGCTTCCAGGTGGGAACGGACGAGTTCTAACGTCTCTTCGATGCGTGCCTGAATGATCTGAACGAGCAGCGATTTCGGGATTTCATTAGCGCTTTCCTCGTCTTCTTCGCCGACGAGAGGCACCTTCAGGAGCTCACGGTTGTCGCCGGGGGTCTGCATAACCGAGCCGTAGACCGTCTTCAGACGTTCGGCGCGGGCCACAGGGGTGGACAGGCCCTTGGCGATATCGCCGGTCACGTGCATGCCGCCCACCGGGATGGCTTCGACGTACACCACCTGACTTTCCTGGAAGACGGCGATGGTCGTGGTGCCGCCGCCCATGTCGATGACGGTGACGCCCAGGTCCTTTTCGTCGTCCACGAGACACGCCAAGCCCGAAGCGTAGGAGGAAACGACCCGGTCTTCGACGTCGAGGTCGCAGCGTTCGATGACCGAGGCCAGGTTGCGCGACGGCCCCACGGCGGCGGTAACGAGGTGGATGTTAACGCCGAGCTTGCCGCCGTACATGCCGCGCGGGTCGATGATGCCGTTGCCGCCATCGATGGAGTAGCCGGTCGGGATGCAGTGGATCAATTCGCGCTCGATGGGGTCGAACTGGGCGCTACCATGCTCGAGCACGCGGCGCACGTCGGTGTCGCGGATCTGATGGCCGGCCACGGCCAGTTCTACGTCAACCCTGGTGGATTGCGGGGTGCCGCAGGACACATTCACGAACACCCGATCGATGCGGCTGTTGGCCATCTGCTCGGCGGCGTCGACGGCGGCCCGTACGGAGGCTTCCGCCTCGTCCAGGTTGATGACTTGGCCGCCGCGCATGCCGCGCGAACGGTGGTGGCCGGAGCCGGTGATGTGCAGTTCGCCTTCCCCCATCTCAGCGATGAAGCAGGCGACTTTCGTCGTGCCGATGTCCAACGCGGCGAACGTGCTGTTGGGAGCGATGGCGTTCGCGCCCTTCATTGTGCTCTTACCGAACATGTTTTTCCCCTTTGCCTGCCCGCTTAAAGGCGCTGCTTAACTCGAACCGCCGGCGCCTTGGATGCGCCCGCGATCGCGGGCTCCTTGGCGTTCGGGGCATTGCGCAGGCGAACGACGAGTTGATCTTCAAGGCGAAGATCGATGAACTCGAGGTCTCGCTGCAAAATCTTGTGTTCTTTCTCGAGAGCGGCGAGGCGCACCCAGGCCTCGGCCATATGTTCTTCCGGCAGACGCACCGAGATGCCCCCCTCGTAGGCGTCGAGGTAGATGTTCCAGCGCCGCGCGCCCACGCGCACTGCAGCTTGAACGCGGCTGGCGAGTTCAGGTTGCGCCTTCAGGGCTTCGAATAAT
The DNA here is from genome assembly GCA_041906145.1 of Rhodospirillaceae bacterium. GTDB lineage: Bacteria > Pseudomonadota > Alphaproteobacteria > Rhodospirillales > Rhodospirillaceae > SHVO01. The sequence goes on from JAYRJU010000003.1 coordinate 304,936, forward strand.
TCCGCGGCGTTCGCCGGCGCGTCCGCGCCCACGATCAGCGGCAGGCGCGAGTCAGAGTCCGGGACGTCGACAATCAGGTGCCCCTCGTGATCGACCAGCGTGTATTTCTCGCCGTGCTGCCACAGCGCGTACGGCACCCGTTCCTCGATCACCATGTGAATCGTGTCGGGCAGGCGGCGTTCGATCTTGGCGCTGCGCACCCAGGGAAGCTTCTCGACCTGCGTTCGCGCCTTGACAACGTCGATGGCCGCGATCGGCGTGCCGACTTCGGCATCCAACGCGCCGAGCAGGTCTTCGCGCGCCGTCATGTTGCGGCCTTCGACCGTCAGAGCCTTCAGGCGGAAGCCCATGCCCGCGCTGCCCTCGACGAAGCCCGTATCGGCCGCGGCCGATGTGCTCGCGGCCAACTCCGGCAGCGGGGTCAGCTTCACGATGGCGGCGATGGCGCCAACGGCGGCCAGTGCGGCCGCGGAACGTAAAATCAGGCGTCGCATTCGGCGTGCTCCACCATCCAGTACATGAGATCCTCGAAACTCAGTCCGACGTAATTAGCCTGCTCGGGCACCAGCGAGGTCGGCGTCAGGCCGGGCTGGGTGTTGACCTCGAGCATGTAAAAGGTGTCGCCATCCAGGCGCAGATCGGCGCGCGAAACGCCGCGACAGCCGAGGATCCGGTGGGCGAGCAGCGAAAGTTCCATCGCCTTTTCGTATTGGGCGCGCGGCAGATCGGCCGGCAGGACGTGCTTCGAGCCGCCCTTGGCGTATTTCGCCTCGTAATCGTAGAAGTCGCGGCCCGTCGTGATCTCGGTGACGGCCAGCGGGCGGTCGCCCATCACCGCCACGGTCACTTCGCGGCCCGGGATGAACCGCTCGGCCATGATGAGGTCGTCCTTGGCGAGGCCGAGGTCGTCGAGCGGCGGGTGATTGTCGCCCGCGCGCACAATTTTCACGCCGACACTGGAGCCTTCATTGACCGGCTTCAGGACGTAGGGGCGCGACATGACGTCGCCGCGCTCGGCTTCAGCGACCGTCACGATCTTTTCTTCGGCCACCGGGATACCGGCGGCGGCGAACATGCGTTTCGCGGCCGGCTTGTCCATGGCGACGGCGGACGCCATGCGGCCGGAGTTGGTGTAGGGGATCGCCATCATGTCGAGGAGACCCTGGATGCAGCCGTCTTCCCCATAGCGCCCGTGCAAGGCGTTGAACACGGCGTCGGGCTTCGCGGCGTCGATCTGAGCGACCAGCGAGGCCATATCGCGCGGCACATCGATCTTGGTGACGTCGAGGCCCTTGGCGCGCAGCGCGCGGTCGGCGGCGCCGCCCGAGACGAGCGAAATCTCGCGTTCCTTCGAAAAGCCGCCGTACAGGACGGCCACGCGGCGAATGGATGCGGGACGCTTCATTGACGCGTACTCCGCAGCAGAGCGTTCTCATCGTCGGGAGTGACGCCGATACGGCGCACTTCCCACACGAGTTCGACGCCGGAATGATCTTTCACGCGCTTACGGACCTCTTCGCCAAGCCCTTCCAGATCGGCGGCGGTCGCCGTGCCGGTGTTGATCAGGAAGTTGGCATGTTTGTGGGAAATCTGAGCGCCGCCGCGTACGAGGCCGCGGCAGCCGGCGGCGTCCACCAGCGCCCAGGCCTTGGAGCCGGGCGGATTGGCGAACGTAGAGCCGCCGGTGCGCGCCTGGGTGGGCTGCGATTGCTCGCGCTCGGCGCGGATTTCGCGGATGCGGGCGGTGATGACGTCTTGGTTGCCGGGCGCGCCTTTCAGTTCGGCGCCGGTGAAAATCCAGTCTTCAGACACTTCGGTATGACGGTATGAGAAGCCCATCGCGGCGGCGTCCAATTGATGGACCCCGCCCTTGGCGTCGAGCGCCGTTGCGCTCACGAACACGTCCTTGATCTCGCGGCCGTAGGCGCCCGCGTTCATGCGCAAGGCGCCGCCGATCGTGCCAGGAATGCCGGTCAGGAACTCAAGGCCGGCGATGGCCGCATCGCGCGCCGCTGTCGCCACGGCCGCATCGACCGCGCCGGCGCCGCAGCGCATGTTCACGCCGTCGGCGGTGATCGTGCAGAACGTCTTGCCGAGATGGATCACGACGCCGGGCACGCCGCCGTCGCGCACAAGCATGTTCGAGCCAAGGCCGACCACGTGCACCGGTACGTCTTCTGGTTTGTCTTTCAGGAACGCGGCCAGATCTTCAACATCGGCAGGCGAAAACAACACTTCCGCCGGACCGCCGACACGGAACCATGTCATGCGGCCAAGATCGGCCATGACGTCGTAACGCCCGCGGATGCGGGGCAGACGTTCGGCCAGATCTGTGCGGATGCGCCGCGCCGCCATCATCATTTGCTCCGCTTGATGGCTGCGAGGTCGGCGGGAAGGGCATGCGCCCAGGCGGTGATGTTCCCCGCACCGAGGCAAACCACGATGTCGCCCGGGCCGGCGATGTCGTCGATCACCGCCGCGAGATGCTTCGGCGAAACCAGCGCCGTCACGGCCTTATGGCCATGGGCGTGCAATCCGTTGATCAGCGCGTCGCGGTCAACGCCCGGGATCGGCTGCTCGCCGGCCGGATAGACGTCGGCAACGATCACATGATCGGCGTCGTTGAAGCACTGGCAGAACTCGGCGAACAGCGATTGGAGGCGCGAGTAGCGGTGCGGCTGCACGACGGCGACGACGCGGCCTTTGGTGGCCTGACGCGCGGCTTTCAGCACGGCGGCGATTTCCACCGGATGGTGGCCGTAATCGTCGATGACTGTGATGCCGTTGGTTTCGCCGACGCGCGTGAAGCGGCGCTTCACGCCGGTGAAACGCGCGAGGCCTTCGCGGATCAGGTCGTCCGAAATGCCCATCTCCGCGGCGACGGAAACGGCGGCCAGGGCGTTCAGCACGTTGTGTTGGCCGAACATGGTGAGACGGATGTCCTTGATGACGCGCTCGCCGCCGGTCAGGCGGTCGGAAAGGGCGGCATCGAAGCGCACGCCTTGAGTGTCGAGCACAAGGTTCATGCCGCGCACCTGCGCGAGCGGGCTGAGGCCGTAGGTGATGATCTTGCGGTCGGTCAACTGCGGCAGCAGGGCCTGCACTTCCGGATGGTCGATGCAAAGCACGCCGAAGCCGTAGAACGGGATCGACAGCACGAAGGTGCGGAACGCTTCCTTCACCTTCGCGAATTCTTTGTAGAAGTCGAGGTGTTCGGGATCGATGTTGGTGACGACCGCGATGGTCGCGGGCAGGCGGGTGAACGTGCCGTCGGACTCGTCGGCCTCCACCACCATCCATTCGCCTTCACCGCGGCGCGCATTGGTGCCGTAGGCGTTGATGATGCCGCCGTTGATGACGGTTGGGTCGAGACCGGCGGCGTCAAGGACCGTGGCGACCAGCGACGTCGTGGTGGTCTTACCGTGGGTGCCGCCGACCGCAACCGACCACTTGAGGCGCATCAGCTCGGCCAGCATTTCGGCGCGGCGCACGATCGGCAGCATTGCCTTACGCGCGGCGGCGACTTCCGGATTGTCCGCCTTCACGGCCGAGGAGATGACGATCACGCGCGCATCGCCGAGATTCTCGGCGCGGTGACCGATCTCGATGCGCACACCGAGCGAACGAAGGCGGTCAACGTTGGCGTTCTGAGCGATGTCGGTGCCCTGCACCTGATAGCCGAGGTTGTGCATGACCTCCGCGATGCCGGACATGCCGATGCCGCCGATGCCAACGAAATGAATGATGCCGATATCGAGCGGCATGGACTGCATCTAGGCGGCTCCCCTTTTCATGGAGTGTGTCGAAACGGACGCGGCGGCGGCGCCGGCTTTGGCGCGCTCGCCGTTCTCGCCCTGAAGGATGCTGGTCACGACGTTCGCGAGACGGTTGGCGGCGTCGGGAATGGCGAAAGCGGCGGCGGACTGCGCCGTGCTGGTGAGAAGTTGTGGTTGCGTCAACAGACGCACCAGCTGCTCCGCCAGCGTTTCCGGCGTGAATTTGTTCTGCGGCATCACCACCGCGCCGCCCGCGGCTTCCAGATTGCGCGCGTTGGCGCTTTGGTGATCGTCGGCGGCGAACGGATAGGGCACCAGCAGCGAGGGGCGGCCGGCGGCGCTGACTTCAGCGACGGTGGAGGCACCGGACCGAGAGATCAGAAGGTGCGTATTGGCAAGCAACTCGGGCACGTTGTCGAAGAAGTGGCGCAGTTGCACGTGTGCGTCCGAACCGACATAGGCCTGATGTGCGCGGTCGAGGTCTTCGGGGCGGCTCTGCTGCCAGATCTCCAAGCGGCGGCGCAATTCCAGCGGCAGGAGTTTCACCGCGGCCGGGATTACGTCGCTGAATACACGCGCGCCCTGGCTGCCGCCGAGCACCAGAAGACGGATCGTTCCCGTTGCGTCGGGCGCGCGGTACGGCGTGTAGCTGGTGGCGACGATCGCCGGGCGCACCGGCATTCCGGTTAACGTGAGGCGGGCTTCCTTGGGCGCTTTCTTGGCGAGTTCGAACGATGTGCAGACCTGATCGACCTTGCCGGCCAGCAAACGGTTCGCGAGGCCGAGCACAGCGTTCTGTTCATGGATGACGGTGGGAAGCCCGAGCTGCAGCGCTGCGATAACGGTCGGCGCGGCGGCATACCCGCCGAAGCCGACGACCGCTTCGGGTTTCATTTCGTTCAGCAGCGCCTTCGCTTGAAGGATGCCGATACCGAGATTGACGAGGCCTTTGGCGCGGCCGAGCAAGCCCTGACCGGCGAGGCTGCCAGCGGTGATGTGGCGCGTTTCAAGGCTGCCGAGCGTGCCGCCATAGGCCGCGCCGCGTTTGTCGGTGATCAGCACGAGGCGATGGCCGCGTGCGATCAGCTCCTGCGCGAGTGCTTCGGCCGGGAACACGTGGCCGCCGGTTCCACCGGCGGCAAGAACGACGAAGTGAGGCATACGCTTCATGATCAACGGCCCTCCGAATCGCGGCGACGGCGCGTGAGCGCGAGGATCATGCCGACCGCGACCCCGAGCGCGACCAGCGACGAACCGCCGTAGGAGATGAAGGGCAGAGTCATGCCCTTGGTGGGCATCATGTGCAGGCTCGACGCCATGTTGATCATCGCCTGCAGGCCGAACTGAACCGCGAGGCCGCCAACGGCGAGAAGCACGAACAGGTTTTCTTCGCGCATGGCCTTGGTCAGCGCGCGGATGACGATGAACGAGAAGAGCGCGACGATCACGAGGCATAGAAGGACGCCGAACTCTTCGCCGGCGACGGCGAAGATGAAGTCGGTATGCGCGTCGGGCAGGGCTTCCTTCACGCGGCCTTCACCGGGGCCGCGGCCGAACAGGCCGCCTTGCTGGAAGGCGCGCATGGCGGTGGCGACCTGATACGTGTCACCGCTCGACGGATCGAGGAAGCGGTCCACGCGGCTCGCTACGTGATCGAAAGTGAAATAAGCGCCGACGAGGCCGGCGAGGCCAATGATCGCGATCAGGATCACCCAGAAGATCGGCAGGCCCGCGATGAAGAACTGCGCGCACCATACCGCTGACACGACAAGGGTCATGCCGACGTCGGGCTGTGAAAGGAGTATGAGCGCAACGGCACCCAGCATGCCGGCCGCGATCAGGTTGCCCGGAAAGTCTTCACGCATCTTGTGTTCGGCGAACATCCAGGCCGACACGACGGCGAAGAACGGCTTTACGAATTCCGAAGGCTGGCCGAAGTGAATGGGACCGATGGACAGCCAACGGCGCGCGCCGTTGATGTCTTCGCCCAGCACCAGCGTCAGCAGCGTCAGGAAGCCCGAGATCAGAAAGCCGATCACGGCGAAACGGCGCACATTGACCGGCGCGAGCAGCGAAATCGCGAACATGGTCATCAGCGCGAGCGGCAGGAATACCATCTGTTTGCGCACGAAGTGGAAGGTGGTCGCGCCGATACGCTCGGCGGCCGGGGGACCGGCCGCGAGGTTCAGAAGAATGCCGATGGCGATCAGGAGCGCGGTCGCGGCCAACATCCACTTGTCGACGGTCCACCACCAGCGGCCGACCGTGCTTGTATCGAGACGTGTGATCGTGCGGGCGGTCATTTAGGCCACCTTTCCAGCTTGCGGCCAAAGCGCGAGCACTTCCTCGCGGAAGCAATCGCCGCGCTCTTCAAAGTTCTTGAACATGTCGAATGAGGCGCAGGCCGGCGACAGCAGGACGGTCGCGCCGGGCAATTTATCCTTCAGGGCCATGGCGCCGGCTTCTTCGATGGCCGATTCCATGTCCTCGTACAGAGCGAAGGGTACCTTGCCTTCGAGTGTGTCGGCGAAATCGTCGGCCGCGTCGCCGATCAGGAATGCATGCCGGATGCGCGGAAACAGCGGTGCAAGCGAGGCGATGCCGCCGTCCTTCGCGACGCCGCCCGCGATCCAATAGATATTGTCGTAGCACAGCAGCGCCTTCTCGGTGGCGTCGGCATTGGTCGCCTTGCTGTCGTTGATGAACGTCACGTTCGCCGCGGTTCCCACCAGTTCCTGACGGTGCTGGAGGCCTGGAAAGGTTTGGAAGGCGGCGATGATTTGCGCGTGCGTGAGGCCGTTGCTGACGGCGATGGCTGCGGCGGCGGCCGCATTCTGCCAGTTGTGGGCGCCAGGCAGGCGCGCGACGGCCTTGAGGTCCATGATCGTCTTCGGGAACTGTCCCGAGCAATCGAACAGGTTGCCGTTGTCGACGTAAAAGCCCGCGGGCACCGGACGGCGGATGGAAATGGGGATGACTTTGTGCACGCCGTCGCTGCGCAGCGCATTATACAGGGCGAGGCAAGGTTCATCGTCAACGCCGATGATCGCGGTGCGCGGCGCACGCTGATCGGCGAAGATGCGGCGCTTCGCGGCGATATAGCCGTCAAGGCCGCCGTGCCGGTCCAGATGGTCCGGCGTGATGTTGAGCAGCACCGCCGTTTGGCAGTGAAGATGCGGCATCAATTCCAATTGATAGGACGACAGCTCGAGGACGTATGTGCCGCCGAGACCGAGCGGCTCGAGTTCGAGCGCGGGAATGCCGATGTTTCCGCCGACAGCCGTCTGCCGCCCCGCATGCTTGAAGACATGGGCGGTAAGGGCGGTCGTGGTCGACTTGCCGTTGGTGCCAGTGATGGCGATGACGGTCGCGTCCGTTTGCGCTTCGACCAGCAAGTCGACGTCGCAGGTGAGCGGAATACCGGCCGCCTGGGCGCGCACCGCGAGCGGGTGGGGCTTCGGAAGCGTGTGCGGGATGCCCGGGCTCCACACGATGGCGCGCACGCCATCGAGATTCATCGCCTGGCCGTCGAATGCGGTGAAGCCGCGCGCGGCGCCTTCCTGCACCTGCGCGGGTTTGTCGTCCCACACTTGCACCTCGGCGCCGCTTGCGCGCAGCGACGCGGCCGCGGACAGGCCGGATTTCCCGAGGCCCATCACCAGGACACGCTCGCCGGCATAGCGAGGAGTGGGAACCATACCGCTTCTACCTCAACTTCAACGTCGACAGCCCGGCCACGGCCAGGATGACGGCAATGATCCAGAACCGGATGACGACCGTCGGCTCGGCCCAGCCTTTTTCTTCATAGTGGTGGTGCAGCGGCGCCATGCGGAAGACGCGCTTGCCCGTCAATTTGAACGAGGCGACCTGAACGATCACCGACACCGTCTCCAGCACGAACAGGCCGCCGACGATGCTAAGCACGATCTCGTGCTTGGTCACGACGGCGACGGAACCGAGCGCGCCGCCAAGAGCCAGCGAGCCCGTATCCCCCATGAACACCATGGCGGGCGGTGCGTTGAACCAAAGGAAGCCGAGACCCGCGCCGACGATGGCGCCGCAGAACACGGCAAGTTCACCCGAACCCGCGACGAAGTGGACCTGCAAGTAGTTCGCGAACACGGCGTTACCGATGAGATAGGCGATCACGACAAACACGCCTGCGGCGATCATGACCGGAACAATTGCCAGCCCGTCGAGACCATCCGTCAGGTTCACCGAGTTGGCTGCGCCGACGATGACGAACACGACGAACGGCAAGTACATCACGCCGAGGTCGAGCAGCAGGTCTTTGAAGAAAGGCACGGTCAATTTGTCGGCCATTTCCGGCGCGCCCATGGTCGAGATCCAATAACCGGCGGCGCCCGCCAGCGCGATCTCCAGCACGAGCTTGCTCTTGCCCGCGACGCCCGCCGACGAACGCTTCTTCACTTTGCGATAGTCGTCGAGAAAACCGATGAGGCCGTAACCCAAGGTCACGATCATCACGGCCCAAACATACTTATTGCTGAGATCGGCCCACAGCAGCACGGCGATGGTGATGCCCAGCAACATCATCGCGCCGCCCATCGTCGGCGTGCCCTGCTTGACGAGGTGGGTCTGCGGGCCGTCGGTGCGGATCGGCTGACCATAGCCTTGTTGCGCCTTTAGCCAGCGGATGATCGCCGGACCGAACACGAATGCGACCAAAAGCGCGGTGATCACCGCGCCGCCTGTGCGGAAGGTCAGATAACGGAAGACGTTGAACGCCGGAAAGTCGGTCGAGAGCTGGGACAAGAGGTAGAACATGGTTCTAGTTCCCGTTGGCGGCACGTTGAGAGGGCTTGAGCGAGCGTAAGGCGTCGACGATCACGTCCATGCGGCTGCTGTGCGAGCCCTTCACGGCCACGACGTCGTCCGTGCGCACCGCCTTCACGACGAGCGGTGTCAGTGCCTTCGAATCCGCGGCATGGCCACCGCGCATCGCGTCGGGCAGGGCGTCGTGCAGGTGTTTCATCAAAGGACCGGCGGTGAAGACAAGGTGTATCTCGGCAAGTTTCAAGCTTTCGGCAAGATCGGCATGCAGCGCCGGGCCGGCGGCGCCGAGTTCGAGCATATCGCCGAGCACCATGATCAAGCGGCCGCCCCGCGTGCCGCCGACCGGTTGATGCATTTGCGCAAGTGTATCGGCCAGCACGCGCACGGCGGCCGGGCTCGCGTTGTAGCTTTCGTCGATGACGACGAATGATCCGCCGTCCACGGCAACGCGCGTGCGCGCGCCGCGGCCTACCGGCGCGGCAAGTTTGGCCAGCGCTCCGGCGGCAAGATGCATATCGGCGCCAACCGCATCCACGGCGGCGAGCGCGGCGAGGCTATTCAGCGCCCAGTGACGCCCGCTGACGATCATGTCGTACATGATCCGGCGGCCGTCGAATTCGGCGGCTACTTGGGTACCGTCCGGCGTCAGTGACCAGGCCACCAGGCGCGCGTATGCGTCGCCGCCTGTTCCGAACGCGCGAACGTTCTTACAGTTGTATTTTTTGGCGGCATCGGCGAGCCGCACATAGTGCGGATTGTCGCGCGGCAGCACGACGGTGCCGTCGGTTTCCAAGCCGGCCATGATCGCGGCCTTCTCGTCGGCGATTTCCCCCACGGAATCGAAGAACTCGAGGTGCGCGGCTTCGACCGTCGTGATGACGGCTGCATGCGGGCGTACAAGCTTTGAGAGCGGCGCGATTTCACCGGCGTGATTCATTCCCAGCTCGAACACGCCGAATTTCGTGTCGGAGGGCATGCGGGACAAGGAAAGGGGCACGCCCCAGTGATTGTTGAGATTGCCTTCGCTGGCGTGGGTCTTGCCTTGCACGGCAAGGCCAAGCTTCAGCGCTTCCTTGGTTCCGGTCTTGCCGACGCTGCCCGTCACGGCGATCACACGACCGTTCATCCGCGCGCGGGCGGCTTTCGCTAAATCTTGCAGCGCGAGAAACGTATCCTTAACCACTACCAGGCGATCATGGTAACTGTCGGAATCCTCAAGCGCGCGATGCACGATTGCGCAAGCCGCGCCTTTTTCCAGCGCTTGTTTGACGTAGTCATGGCCGTCGAAGTTCGGCCCCTGCAGCGCGACGAAGATGTCACCCGCGGCCACGCTGCGGCTATCGATGGATACGCCGTTCGCGGTCCACGTTCCCGTTGAAGCACTGCCTGTCGCCGCGGCGACTTCTTTTGCGGTCCACAAAGCCATTATGAAGTCGCTCCGCTGAGGCCGAGCACGCGGCGCGCTTCCTCGATGTCGCTAAAAGGGATGACGGTTGAACCGACGATCTGGCCTGTTTCGTGGCCTTTGCCGGCCACGAGCAGGGCGTCGCCTGCTTTGAGGGCGCCGATGCCAGTCGCGATGGCTTCGGAGCGGTCTGCGATGTTCGTCGCGTTTGGGCAACCCTGCATGACTTCGGCGCGGATCGTCGCGCCGTCTTCGCTGCGCGGATTGTCGTCGGTGACGTAGACGTCGTCGGCAAGGCGCTGCGCGATCTCGCCCATCATGCGGCGCTTGCCGCGATCGCGGTCGCCGCCGCAACCGAACACGACAGCCAAACGGCGCGTGGCGTGCGGACGCAGTGCGAGCAGGGCGGTCTCAAGGGCATCGGGGGTATGGGCGTAGTCGACGTAAACCGGCGCGCCGCTTTTGTGGAACCCGACGCGCTGCATGCGGCCGGGCACGCCGTTCAGGCATTCCAGCGCGGCGACGGCACGCGCAGGATCGGCGCCGGCGGCGAGCACGAAGCCGAGCGCGCACAAGGCATTACCGACCTGGAAACCGCCCGCCAGCGGCAGACGCACGCGGTAGTTTTTCTCCAACGCGATGAGGTCGAGGATTTGTGCATCCCCTTCGATCGTCACGCCGGTCAGGCGCAAGGTCTCGCCCTGTTTGCCGTAACTGATGACCCGGTGGCCGCGCAGGCGACAGGCTGATTCAAAGGCGTTGAACTCTGGCGTGTCTGCGTTCAGCACCGCGACGCCGCCCGCGATCATGACGTCCGAGAACAGGCGAAGTTTGGCGGCAAGGTAAGCCGCCATGGAGCCGTGGTAGTCCAGGTGATCGCGCGTGAACGTGGTGAATCCGCCGATGGCGATCTTCACGCCGTCGACGCGGAACTGATGCAGGCCGTGGCTGGACGCTTCCATGGCCACATGGGTCGTACCGTGTTTAGCCATGTCGGCGAGCAAACCATGCAGACGCACGGGATCCGGCGTGGTCAGGCTGCCGTCGATGTGCACGCCGGGGGCAGAAGCGCCCAGCGTGCCCATGTAACCGGCTTTCACGCCAAGATGCGTCCACAGCTGCTGTGTGAAGTGGGCTGTCGACGTCTTGCCATTGGTGCCGGTGACGGCGGCCACGGTCTCGGGCTGCGCGTTGAAGAAGCGCGCGGCCATCAGCGCGAACCGGCGGCGCGGATTGCTGTCGGTGATCAGACGGATGACGTTGCCTGTGGAATCGGCGCGCTGGGCGCCAAGGTCGGTGCCCGGCGGCGCCAGCACGGCCGAGGCGCCGCGCTTCACCGCTTCGCCAATATAGCTGCGGCCGTCCATCTTGGTGCCGGGCAGGGCGGCGAACAGATAGCCGGGCTGCACCGCGCGCGAGTCCGCGGTCAGTCCCGTGATATCCATATCCTTCAGCGCCCGGGCGTCCATCCCCTGTTCCTCAAGCAAGTCACTGAGTCGCATCGGCATCCTCGATCAGAGCGCCGATGGATTCAGGTTTTTCAGTCGCGGCAGGTTGCGATTCATGCGCGGCTTTCACCGGCGCCGACATGGTTGCCGGGGTCGTGGCGCGTGTTTCCACGGCCTTTACAACCGGCGCGCCGTATTCGTTGTTCTTACCGCTGTAAAGCGGCAGCAGTGAGGCGAGCGGTTCGAAGCTGTCGGTATGGCCCAGCGGGTACACGCCGAGCATCGGGGCGATCTGGCTGACAATACGTCCGACGGTCGGGGCCGAGTTCCAGCCCGCCGTCGCGTACATCGCGGTTTCGCGCGTGCCCTTGGGCTCGTCGAGCATGACGAGGATCACGTAGCGCGGGTTTTCGATCGGGAAGGCCGCGACGAACGAGGTGTGCAGCGACGACTGGTTGTATCCGCCGCGGAAGGTTGTCTTTTCCGGGGTTCCGGTTTTGCCGCCGACCAAATACCCCGGCGCGTCGGCCTGACGGCCTGAGCCGTCAACCACGATGAGGCGCATCAATGCGCGCATGGCTTTTGAGGTTTTCTCGGAAAGCACGCGCTCACCCTGCGGCGCCTCGTTCCGGTGGATCAGGGTCGCGGGATAAAGCGTACCGCCGTTTACCAGGGCGCTCACCGCCGTCACCACATGCACCGGCGTCACGGCGATGCCGTGGCCGTAGGACACCGTGATGGTGTTGATCTCACGCCAGGTCTGCGGGTACTGCGGCGTGCCGACTTCCGGCAGTTCAAGCTTGAGCGGCGACATCATCCCAAGCTTCTTCATGTAAGTCTTCTGCACGTCGGTGCCGGCCGCGAGCGCCATCTTGGCCGCGCCGATGTTCGACGAGTGGATCAGGATTTCCGGAACCGTGATGACGCGGTTCAGGCCATGGAAGTCATCAATAGTGAAGCGGCCGATCTTGATAGGCTGGCTGGCGTCGTAGGTCGAATAGAGGTTCGCCGAACCGACTTCCAGGGCGGTCGCGGCCGTGAACAGCTTGAAGGTTGAACCCATTTCGTAAATGCCGAGAGTCGCGCGATTGAAGCGCGCTTCAGTCGACGCCGTACCGATGGCTTTCGGGTCGAAATCCGGCAGCGAGACGAGCGAGACCAATTCACCCGTGCGCACATCCATGACGGCGGCGCTGCCGGCCATTGCGCGGTAGCGCACGATGGAGGCAGCGAGGGTTTCGCGCACCACATGCTGGACGCGCACGTCGAGTGAAAGACGCAGCGGCGCCGCGTCCTGAGTCAACGCGTCGTTGAACGTACGCTCGACACCCGCCACGCCGACGTTGTCGGCGTCGGTCGCGCCGATCACGTGGGAGAACAGATTGCCGTGCGGATAGATGCGGCGCTGGGCGTTCTCGAAGCCAAGGCCCGGCAGACCCAGGTCGTTGACTTCCTGCTGTTGCTGCGGTGTCAGGTGACGCGCGAGGTAAATGAAACGCTGACCGGAGCTGAGACGGCGGTAGGTGTCGTCGTACTTCAGTTCAGGCAGGATTTTGATCAGCCTGTCGGTCGCTTCGCGGGCATCGGCGATTTTGTGCGCGTCCGCGTACAGGTTCACGGTCGGCAGATTAGTCGCGACGATGACGCCGTTGCGGTCAACGATGTCGGCGCGGCTGGCAAGCGGCGGCGCGGAGGATGACGTCGAACGGGCCGTGCGCTCGCTGGCGCCGTCCGACAGGAGCATGAGATCGACGACGCGCAGGCCGATCGCCGAGAAGGCGAGAGCGAACAGACCGGCCGTTACGAAGAGGCGCATACGGCCGGTTTCGATGGCGTGCACGGTCGTGCCTTGAAGGCGCAGCTTGCCCTGGCCGGCCGGGCGGACTTCCTCGCCGGGGTACAGGAACGGACGATGCTTCTTCACGCGCGTGATCATGGACGCACCGCCGGTGATGATGTCGCGCCGGCGGCGGTCGGGAACAGCAGGCGCTGAAGACGAGCGACCGTTACCGAGACAACGCTGGGACTTCTCGTCGCCGGCGTGCGCAATTCGGTCTGATACTGCGGCTTTACGTCGTCCAGCGGGTTGTGCTTGGCCGGCGCGCTCTCAGGGGCCGTTTCGGAAGCGCCCTTCATCGGTAGCGTCTCAATGTCTGCGATATTCGAGACGGTCGGCGGACCGAAGCCCAAATACTGCGCGGACAATTCGCGCAGACGTTCGGGATCGTTCAGGTAGGTCCATTCCGCTTCGAGGACGCGGATCGCGGCGCGGTCGCGGACGACCTGCACTTGTTTGGCGACCAACTCATCCTCGAGCGCCTGCACTTTGTATTTGAGCAGGAACATAGAGACCCCCACCCCTATCGCGAGGGGAATCCACATAAGAGTGACGGCTCTCATGAGAGTCCCCCCGCGACGGAGGTGAGAAACGGTGCGCTCGTACGTTCGGCGACGCGCAATCTGGCTGAGCGGGCGCGCGGGTTCGCGGCGGCTTCGCGCTCGGTGGGTGTGATGGGGCGGCGGGAAATGGCCGTGAAAGTGGCGGTCGCCGGTACGGCGCCGAGGCTCGCGGGCGTGTGCCGAGAAGGACGGCTCGCGGCGCCGGAGCGGGACTTCAGGAACGTTTTAACGACGCGGTCTTCCAGCGAGTGGAACGAAACCACCGCGAGCAGTCCGCCCGGACGCAGCAGACGTTCTGCGGCGCGCAAGCCGCGCTCCAGTTCGCCGAGTTCGTCGTTCACAACAATGCGCAAGGCCTGGAACGTGCGGGTCGCCGGGTCGATACCGTCGTTGCCGCGGCGTACTTCAGCGCGGATTACGTCGGCGAGGTGCAGCGTGCGCGAGAAAGGACGCTCGGCGCGCGCCGCGACAATCGCGCGGGCCACGCGGCGCGCATGGCGCTCTTCGCCGTAGGTGAAGATGATGTCGGACAGTTCGCGCTCGGACCAGGAATTGACGATGTCGGCGGCGCTGCGGCCGCTCTTTTCCATGCGCATGTCGAGCGGACCATCGCGCAGGAACGAAAAGCCGCGTTCGCGGTCATCGATCTGCATCGAGCTGACGCCGATATCCAGGGCAACGCCGTCCACCTGCGAAACGCCGCGCTCCGCGAGAAGGTCGGCCATATCGCCAAACCGCCCGGGCACGAAGTGGAGACGCGTCGGATATTTTTTCTCGATGATTTCGCTGCGCGCTTGGGCTTCGGGGTCGCGGTCGATGGCCCAAACTGTGCATTGCGCCGCGTTCAAGAGGGCGATGGTGTAACCTCCGGCGCCGAACGTTCCATCGACATACGTGCCGCCATCCTTGGGGCGCAGGGCTTCAACGACTTCGCCGAGAAGCACGGGGATATGCTCAGGGCCGTCCCACGCGACGGAGGCATTCATTACGGGCCACCTTTGACGGCGGCGGCAACGCGGCGCAGTTTTTCCTGGCGTTGGGCGGCGAGCGCGGACGGTTCCCAAATCTGGAACTTCCAGCCTCGGCCCACGAAAGACGCCTGATCCTTCAATGCGGCCTTCGCGATGAATTCCGCTGGAAGCACTATGCGGCCTTCGCCGTCGAACGGCAGATCGCGCAGATCTTCCATAATCAGCTCAGCCGCTTCATCGCGCGCGGTCGGCACGAACCCGTCGGTGACACCGGCAAGAAGTTTTTCAAACCGGTCGTATCCGGCGCCCTCAAGGCAGGCTTCGAAAAGGGAGGGATGAATGGCCACAGACATGCGGCCACGCGCCTGAATCACGGCGCGAAACGGCGCAGGGACGGAAAGCCGTCCCTTGCTGTCGATCTTGTTGGTGAACGTTCCAAAGAACGCCGTCATCTCTTCGAGCTACCCGTCCTGCTCGTGCCCCTGAGGTCCGGCGCAGAGTTGGCTTTCAACCCGTTGAAAATGCTGGGTGTCGGCAATCTCTGAACATGGACCTTAATGGTATCTCATGGGATTTTATGGGTGTCAATGGGATAGGACTGTAAGTGCTTGGGAAATCAATGATAGTTCTGTTTTTGTTCCTTTTATCGCTGTGAGAAGCGAGCCCAAAATAGAGTAATAAAATTACGCAAAATGATGTTGGGGCAGATTTTCGTTCCCGGGCGTTACGGGAGAACGTAGGGCGGATTAACTACCGCAGGTTAGCGGACCCCTAGGCTTCCTATGCTGTAGGTTTCTCGAAATTCTCTTTGTCCGGGTTACCTTGCCGTTTCTTCTGAAATTGAGCGATGCGCTGCGCCCCTTGGCGGCCGCTGACGAAATCAAGGCGCCGGCCGTGCGGATGCTCGGCGAGCATTTGGGGGCATCGCGCGCTTACTACGGTGAAGTCGAGGGCGAAGCTGTCACCTTCGAAGAAGACTACGCCCCAGGTCTTCCCCCGCTCCAGGCGCGTCTCGCGCTCAAGCCGTCTCCCTCCTGGACTGTCGATGCCTATGCGCGCGGCGAAAGCGTGAAGGTCGAGGATGTGACAACCCATCCGTCTTACGCCGGCTTCGATCTATCCTCCTACATCCAGACGGGCGTGCGCAGCTTCATGGACGTGCCCCTCGTGAAAGGCGGGGTCTGGCGCGCTGTGTTGGGAGTAGCCGATTCAAAGCCCCGCACGTGGTCGGCAGCGGAGATGAGGTTGGTCGAGGAAGTCGCGGCGCGCACGTGGGATGCGGTCGCGCGCGCGGGCCGAAGCCGCGTCGCGCGAAAGCGAACTGCGTTACCGCACGCTGTTTGAATCGATCGACGAAGGTTTCTGCATCATCGAATTTCTTGACGGTCCACATGGGCCGATGAGCGACTATATTCACGTCGAAGCAAACCCCGCTTACGCGCTTCATACCGGGATCCCCAATGTCGTTGGGCAGAAAGTGCGTGAGATGGTCCCGGCCGAGGCGGATGGTTGGGTCGAGTTGTACCGCGGCGTGCTGGTGACAGGTCAGCCGATCCGTTTCGAACGTGAGTTGGTTGCGACGGGGCGCTATCTGGAGCTTTCCTCTTTCCGCGTTGAACCGGCCGCGAGCCGCCAAGTCGCGGTGTTATTCCGCGACATCACGCCGCGCAAGTGCGCCGAAGTCGCGCTCCAACAGCTCAATCAAGAGCTCTCCGAACGGGTCGCGAAGGCCGTCTCCGATCGCGAGGCGGCGCTCCAGCAAGTCCACGAGATGCAGAAGATGGAAACCATCGGGCGTCTCACCGGAAGTGTCGCGCACGACTTCAACAATTTGCTCATCCCGATTGTCGGCGCTCTGGACATGATCATGCGCCGCTTCGGCGATGATGCGCGCACTCGCAAGCTGACGGGCGCCGCGCTGCAGGCGGCGGACAGAGCAACGACGCTTATCCGCAGATTGCTTGCCTTCTCGCGCCGTCAGCATTTGCAGGCGCGGCCCGTCGATGTCGCGAAGACCGTGGCGGGTATGAAGGATTTGGTCCGCCGGTCCATTGGTCCGCAAATTCAACTCACCATCGACAGTGCCCAGCCGCTGGGTCCGGCGCATGTGGACCCCAACCAATTCGAGCTCGCGATCCTCAATCTCGCCGTGAACGCGCGTGACGCCATGCCGCGCGGCGGCGATCTCAAGATTGTAGTGACGCAGGACGCGGTACGCGGTCATCCGAAGATCGCGGACGGCGACTATATCAAGGTCGCGGTGGCGGATACCGGCGTCGGCATGGATGCCGACACGCTGCGCCGCGCCGTCGAGCCTTTTTTCACGACCAAGGAAGCCGGACGCGGCACCGGCCTCGGCCTTTCGTCCGTACATGGCCTCGCCGCGCAGTCCGGCGGTGATTTCGTTCTCGAAAGCGCGCCCGATCGCGGGACTGTCGCCACACTGTGGTTACCTGTGTCGCGCGATGCGGTGTCTTTCGTCGATAGGGAAGCGCCCGAGGACGCCGCGTTGCCGCGCGGCACCTCCGCGCGCGTGCTCCTCGTCGACGATGAGGATCTTGCTCGCTCCGGCACCGCAGAGATGCTGATTGATGCCGGGTATATGGTGAAGGAGGCTTCTTCTCCGCGCCAGGCGCTGGATATGATCACGTCGGGGCTGGAGATCGATGTGTTGGTCACCGATCACGCGATGCCGGGTATGACGGGCGTCGACCTCGCGCGCGAGATCCGCATCATTCGCCCTCAACTTCCGGTCCTTATGATCACCGGTTTCGCCAACATGACCACCGGCGATGCCGGCGGCCTGCCGCGGCTGGACAAGCCGTTCCGCCAAATAGATCTCGCGCGCGCGATGATCTCCGTCCTGAAAAAATAAGAGCGCCAGATGGCCTGTAAGCCGGGTTCTGTCCTCGCGCATACCCCGTGAAGGGTACCGCCAAGTGACGGCCATTCCTCTGGGATGCGCATTGCTGCGCACCTCACGCGACCGACCCGGACGACGATGCGGAAACGCATCTTCCAGCGGAGCGAACTCCCTGGACGGCCGTCCCTATTTGGTCTTGCTCCAGGTGGGGTTTGCCCTGCCGCCGACGTTACCGCCCGCGCGGTGCGCTCTTACCGCACCTTTTCACCCTTACCAGGGCACCGAGGTGGCCTGGCGGTTTGTTTTCTGTGGCACTTTCCCTGGGGTCGCCCCCGCCGGGCGTTACCCGGCACCTTGCTTCCGTGGAGCCCGGACTTTCCTCCCCCGAAGGGGCGGCCGCCCGGCCATCTGGCGCGCGGCCAACATGGTCTTTACGTCCGGCGCGGTCAAGGTAAGGACTTAGGCGACAGGCCTATTGAGCGCGCAAGCCACGGCAACGGCCGCGATCCGCGCGGCCGTCAGCGGATCGAGACGGCCGTCGATTTGATCGGGAAGATAGCGTCGCTGGAAGGCTTTGATCACGTCGGTCGTCGCGGAGTCAGCGTTCAAAATGTCGCTGCCTTCCGCGGGGGTCGTCGGGACCGCATAACCGATCTCAGACAAGCGCCGCAGGGCACCCGTTAGGTCGGCATGACCCGCGAGCGGCGCCGCGTCTTCGGGCCAGAGCCCAAATCCGCTTTCCGCGAAATCACGCCACGGGAACAGTTCACCGGGATCGAGCTTCCGGCTCGGCGCGATGTCGCTGTGACCAAGCAAGGCGTCGGCGGAAAGGCCGTGGCGCGCGAAAATGCCTGCGAGGAGATCTTTGAGCGCCGCAAGCTGCGGCGCGGGAAAGGCGCGATAACCCCAGTCGTGCCCGGGATTGCAAAGCTCGATGCCGACCGAGCTGCTGTTAATGTCGCGTTCGCCGCGCCAATACGCGACGCCAGCGTGCCACGCGCGCTGGTCCTCCGGAACGAGGCTGAAGACCGCGCCCTCCTGGTCGATAAGATAATGCGCGCTGACTTTCGCCGCCGGATCGCATAAGCGCTGCAATGCTTCGTCGCGCGATTTCATGCCGGTGTAGTGCACGACGGCATGACGCACGGGAAGGGCGCGGGTATTGAAGTTGGGGGAGGGGCGTTCGAAGAAAGACATTGCGCGCACAGTATCGCATACCTGATGGCGCGGCAGCTAGGCGTGCCCGCAAACCTCGTAGCGCGTGCGGGGCCCAATATACCGGCGCAGCTTGCCGATGGCTTTCGCTTCGATCTGCCGCACGCGCTCGGCCGTCAGACCATAGGCCGTAGCGATGCTGGCGAGGGTCATGGGTTCTTCCGATAAATAACGTTGCCGCACGATATCCTTTTCGCGCCGATCGAGACGCTCGAGCGCGTCATTGAGGATTTCAACGTGCCAATTCTGTTCGTCTTCACCGGCGAGCAGCGCTTCGGCGTCCATCGACGTGTCTGCGATCACGTCCCCGAACGTCAATCCTTCGCTGCCCGGCACCGGCTGATGGAGCGAGACGTCGATCGCGGTCATGCGCTGATCCATGGCGACGAGGTCTTCACGGCTCACTTGGAAATGCTTGGCCAAAGTGTCGATGTTCTTGTCGTCCAAGTAGCGGTCGCCGTCGGCTTGAAGGTTTTGCTTCGCCCGGCGCAAATTGAAGAACAGGCGCTTCTTCGCCGCTCCATTCCCCACTTTGATCAAAGACCAAGTTTGCAGCACGTAGTTCAACATGGCCGCCTTG
The DNA here is from genome assembly GCA_041906145.1 of Rhodospirillaceae bacterium. Lineage (GTDB taxonomy): Bacteria > Pseudomonadota > Alphaproteobacteria > Rhodospirillales > Rhodospirillaceae > SHVO01. The sequence goes on from JAYRJU010000003.1 coordinate 324,391, forward strand.
ATCCACCAGCGGGCATAGGTCGAGAAACGGAAACCCTTTTCCGGATCGAAGCGCTCGGCCGACTGCAGGAGGCCAAGATTGCCTTCGCCGATCAAATCCGCCAGCGGCACGCCATACCCGCTATATTTCTGCGCGATCTTGGGCACCAACCGCAGATGGCTGCCGATCAGGGCGTCATAAGAACGACGGTCGCCATTCTCATACCAGCCGCGGATCAGACGCTGTTCCTCCCGTTCGCTCAGAACGGGAAATTCGCGGATCCGCGCCAGGTAAGCGCTATGTTCAGCGCGAGAAATGCCGGTATTGCGCGCCGGCGGCCGGCGCAGGAGCGCGGTTTCGCTATGTGACACAACGTGATTCATACCTGAAAGAACGCATCCCGCATGGGATCGGCCCCGAATTATCGTATTAAAAAACCTAACTATTTGGGGTATTTTTGTGTCACGCGCGTGTTCCTGCGCGGGCTGCGACAACGTCCGCGCGCATCCGCGCGATCCTTGGGGGTTACATGACGACCTATGCCGCTCCGTTGCGCGACATGCGCTTTGTTCTTCACGAGGTGCTGTCCGCCGCGGACACATTGACCGCGTTGCCAGGGTTCGCCGACGCCTCCGCCGATTTGATGGATGCGGTCCTCGATGAATGCGCCAAGCTCTGCGAGGACGTGCTCTTCCCCATCAACCGTGTCGGCGACGAGATCGGGTGCACGTTCAAGGACGGCGTTGTTACAACCCCGCCGGGCTTCAAGGAGGCCTACAAACAATATGCCGATGGCGGTTGGTGCGGCCTCACCGCCAGCCCCGAGTATGGCGGCCAAGGTTTGCCCGAGACATTAGACTACCTCGTCAGTGAGATGATCGGCTCGGCCAACATGTCGATCGGGCTATATCCCGGCCTCACCCAGGGCACCATTCTCGCCCTGGCCGCGCTTGGCACGCCCGAGCAGAAGAAAGTCTATCTGCCCAAGCTCGTCGGCGGAGCATGGCAGGGAACCATGTGCCTTACGGAAGCACACGCGGGTTCCGATCTCGGCCTCCTGCGCACCAAGGCGGTCCCGAACGGCGACGGCAGCTACAGTGTCACCGGGACGAAGATTTTCATTTCAGCCGGTGAGCACGACATGGCCGAGAACCACGTGCACCTGGTGCTTGCGCGCCTTCCGGATGCGCCGGAAGGAAGCCGCGGCATCTCGATGTTCCTGGTTCCGAAATTCCTGCCCAAGGAAGACGGTTCACCCGGCGCGCGCAATTCCGTCGCCGCGGGTTCCATCGAACATAAGATGGGCCTCAAGGCTTCCGTCACATGCGTGATGAACTTCGACGGAGCAAAGGGCTGGCTCGTGGGTCAACCGCATAAAGGCCTCGCCGGCATGTTCGTGATGATGAACAAGGAGCGCTTGTTCGTCGGCAGTCAGGGCATTAGCCAGGCCGAGACCGCCTATCAAAGCGCCGCCGCTTACGCGCGCGACCGCCTGCAAGGCCGGGCGGCAGACGGCGCCGCGAAACCCGATAAGCCGGCAGATCCCATTATCGTGCATCCCGATATCCGCAATCGCCTCATGTTCAGCCGCGCCATCGTCGAAGCCGAACGCGCGCTTGCGGTCTGGACGCACCTCAATGTGGACATCGCGCACAAACACACCGACGCGGCCACGCGCCAGCACGCCGAGGATATGGCCGGGTTGATGACGCCGATCGTCAAAGCCGCGGGTACCGATTTCGGATCTGAAATCACCAACACCTGCATGCAAGTCTTCGGCGGTCACGGCTACATCCGTGAGCACGGCATGGAACAGCTCGTACGCGATGTGCGCATCTCGCAGATCTACGAAGGCACCAACGCCATTCAGGCGCTTGACCTTGTCGGCCGCAAGCTCGGGATCGAACAGGGCCGTCTCTTTAAAGGCTGGCTCTCGGAAGTCGATGCCACCATCAAGGGCCTTGAGGGCCGCAATGACATGGGCGAGTTCATCGCACCGCTGAAGGAAGCGGTGGCGCGGCTGACGGCCGTCACGGTGTGGATGACGGAGGAATCCGAGAACGATCCGAACGCACGCGGCGCGGCCGCGGTCGATTATCTGCGGCTTTTCGCGCTGACCGCCTTCGCCTGGATCTGGGTGCGTATGGTTGATAAGGCAATCGCCGCCAAGGCATCCAACAACGACACCTTCTACGATACCAAGATCGAAGTGGGCCGCTACTTCATGAAGCGCATCCTGCCGCAGACCGTCGGCCTCGACGCGGTGATCCGTGCCGGCAGCAAGACCATGATGGCCTTGCCGGAGGGGGCATTCTGACGCCGGATGTCTTCTCGCAGCACCGGCGCGCGCTGATTGGCGGGGCCGCCGGTTTCGCCGTTCTCATTGCCGGATTAATTGTCGCGCCCAGCTTTATCGACTGGACGCCCTATCGCGATACGTTCGCGCGACAGCTCTCAAGCGCGGTCGGCCGTCCGGTCGCGATCGAAGGCGAGGTGACCTTTGCGTTGGTGCCGCGCCCGGCGCTTGAAGCCGGCCGTGTCCGTGTCGGCGACGGCGATGAAACGGTGACCATCGCGGAAGTGAAGGCTTGGCTCGGTTTAGGACCGCTGCTGCGCGGCGACCTTTATTTCCGTGACCTGCGTCTTGATGACGTGAATGGCGTTCTTCGGATCGACCTTCCCTGGACTCACGCGCCGGCGGCGGAAGGCGGCGGACCTTCGGCGCCGGCCGCGCGCCCCGTTTCGGTGGACGTGGACCGCATCGCGTTGAATGGCGGCGATGTCACGCTACGCGATCAGAGCGGCGCTACGCTTCTGCGGGCGCAAGGGATGGACCTCGTTTTTTCCAATGAAGCGCGGGACCGGTTTCGCGTCACCGGCGATGTAAGCCTGGACGATCAACCAATGACCCTCGACGCCCAGGTCGGTGCGGCGGGCAGCGATGGTGTGCGTGCGTTGTCCGTTTCGGCGCGAGCCCCAGCAGCCGCCGCGACGTTCAATCTCAGTGGACGCCTGTCGCTCACGGCGCGCACTTTGGATGGCGACGTCACAATCAAAGCCGATCGCGGTGCGCCGTTGTTTGCCGCGCTCGGATGGCCTGGCCTCAAAGGAACTCCAGCCTTGGAGCGTCCCCTGGTGATGTCGGCCAAATCTTCCGTGAGCCCGGAGGGTGTGGCCTTGACCGGCGTCAGCCTCGATATCGGCGGGGCGGCCGCGAAGGGCGCTCTCGATTGGCGCCGTGACCGCGCGCCGCAGCTCAATGCGTCCTTCGACTTCGCGCCGATCACACTTGAGGACTGGTGGCCCGTCCCCGTCAACGCGGGGACGCCGTCGAGCACGCCGCCCGCTACGGCGCCTCAAACACCGGCTGAGCCACCTTCTGGCGGCAGGCTGACCGGCGAAATAGCGCTCCGATTCCCGGCGCTTTCATTTCGCGGGCAGGGGCTGCGCGATGGCCGTTTGAACGCAACCCTCGCGGACGGCGAACTGAAAATCTCCGATCTCACCGTGACCCTCCCCGGCACGACGCGGCTCAATGGCTTCGGGCTTGTGAACTTCGCCGACACCACGCCTGCGCTCGATGGCGTGGTAACGCTCCAGACCTTCGATGCCCGGGGGTTCTTGGCTTGGTTGGGCGCGGACGTTTCAGGCGTGCCGCCGGGCCGCCTCGGTAGCGCCTCCTTCCAAGGCGCGGTGCAAGGCACCCTCAACATTCTCGAAGTGAATGATATCGAAGCGGCGCTCGACACCGCACGGATCGGTGGGCGCCTGTCCTTCGCGCGGCGCACGCGCCCGTTCGTCGGTGTTGATCTGCGCGCCGCGAATATCAATCTCGACAGCTATCGCGGGGCACGGCCTGCGCCGGCTGCAGTGGCGGCGCAATCCGCCGCGCAAACCGCTGCGAAGCCCGATGTCTATGGCGTAACGCCCTCAGGCGCGGCTTTTACCGGGTTGGGCAATTGGGACGCGGAGGTGCATGTTCAACTTGATGATGTGACCGCGGGCGGCCTTCCGGGCGGGCGGGTCGGGCTGGATCTCGGTTTGAAGGACGGTAAGCTCGATATCCGTACGGCCTCCTTCGAAAAAATAGCCGGAACGACGGCGTGGCTCAGCGGATCGATTGGCGGTTTCGGTACTTCGCTGCAATTCAGCAATCTGCAATTTGATCTCGCCGGTGACGATATGGACCGGCTGGCCGCGCTGGCGGGGATCAACGCCGGCACTGCGCTTAAGGCGCTCGGGAAGGCGTCGCTCACCGGCACGCTCAACGGCGGGGCCGTGCAAGCCGATGTTTCGGCGACCCTCAAGGCCGCCGGACTTACGGCTCGCGCCACCGGCCAAATCATGGAGCTCGACAAGACCCCACGGTTCAACGGGCAGGTAGAGGCCTCGCATCCCAGGTTCTCCGATCTCATGAAAGCCATGACATCATGGCCAGCGAACATGCGCGATCCCGGCGCTCTCGCGGCTCAGGTGCGCATCGCGCAGGAGACCGGAAAGACAGTCATCGGTGACGCGAAGGTGTCCATTGGCCGCGACCGGATATCCGGTTCGGCGGAAGTCACTGAGGTGGACGGCCGCAAGCAGATCAACGTGCGCCTGACGGATATCGCGCTCGATCTCGACCGGCTGATACCACCGGATCAACCCGCGCCCGCGAAAACAGCCCCGGCGAAACCCGGGTCTACGCCGACGGCGGCCGCGCCGGTCACACCTGTATCGCCGTGGTCGCAGGACGAAATCAAATGGAGTTTTCTCAAAGGCTGGAGCGGCGAGGTTGCCGTCGCCGGCCCGTCATTCGCGGTGCGCGGTGTCCAGCTTCAGGATTTTTCGGCGCGCGTCATCGTTGCGGATAACGCGGCCGAACTCGCCGATTGGCAGGGCAAAATTTTCGGCGCGCCGGGGCAATTGTTCCTGCGGCTCGCGGCGAACCCGGAACCGGGTCTGCAAGGGCAGGTCGCCGTTACGCGCGCCGACTTCCGCGCGCTCGTCACCGCGCTCAATGGCGGACGCACGAGCATCAAATCCAGCGGCACCGCGGACATTGTCGCCAGTTTCTCGGCAAAAGGGACATCGCCCGCGGCCTTCGCCGGTTCGCTCACGGGCAGCGGAACTTTGAAGGTCACCGCCGCTGAGACCGGAACCGGCCTTTCAGCAGGTCTGCTCGGCCCTTTAAGTGCGGCGGCGCAGCTTGATGTCGCAACGCCGGGCAAGCCGGCGCCCTCCACATTCTTCACGCGCCTCAGCGCTGCGAACGGGGCCATTAAACTGGAAAATGCGGAGGTCGCGTCCCGCAGTCACACGGGCCGCTTCGCGGGGGTTATCGATCTTTCGCGCCGCCAAGTGGATCTCACCGGCACGCTGGTTCCGCGCAAAGCCGGTGAAGACCAACTACCGATCTCCATCAAAGGCGCGATGGACCGGCCGAATATCCGGCTCTTGCCGCCTCCGAAATGACCTAGCTTTTCCGCGCCTCGCGCAGCACGAAGACACGCAGTGCGCTCGACAGGTTCCCCGCGCGCTCCTTGTCGATCTCGGCGATCAGTTTGTTCATGGAGACCTGCCGCTGCGCCGCGATGGCGGCAAGCGCATCCCAGAAAGGTCCCTCGAGGGAAATGCTTGTGCGGTGACCCGCGATATCCACCGATCTCTTTTTAATCATGAGGTCCGATCATATCGCCGGGTTTAACCCAGGCGTCGAAATCGCTCGCGCTCACATAGCCGGTCTCGATCGCCGCGGCCTTGAGGGTCGTACCGTCCGCGTGAGCTTTCTTCGCAATCTCGGCCGCTTTGTCATATCCGATGTGCGGCGCCAGCGCCGTCACCAGCATCAGCGAGTTTTCAAGATGCCGCTTGATCGCTGCTTTGTCGGCTTTCAAGCCGCGCACGCAGTGGATGTTGAAGCTCTCCGCGGCGTCCGCCAGGAGTTGGATGGACATGAGTACGTTGTAGACGATGACGGGTTTGAACACGTTCAGTTCAAGATGCCCATGCGATCCGGCCACCGTCACCGCCGTGTGATTGCCCATGACTTGCGCGCACACCATGGTAAGCGCTTCGGCCTGAGTCGGGTTCACCTTGCCGGGCATGATGGATGACCCGGGCTCGTTGGCCGGCAGAATCAACTCACCGAGGCCCGAGCGCGGACCCGACGCGAGCAGGCGGACATCGTTCGCGATCTTCATCAATGACACGGCGGTGGTGTTCAGCGCGCCGGAACATTCCACCATCGTGTCGTGCGAGCCCATGGCCTCGAAGAAGTTGGTCGACGGCCAGAAGGGAAGGTCTGTCAGCTTGCGAAGCTCGAGGCAGAACTTCTCCGCGAAGCCCTTCTTGGCGTTGAGTCCGGTGCCGACGGCGGTTCCGCCTTGCGCGAGGCGATAGAGACGCGGCAACACCGCCTTCAAACGCTCGACGCTAAAACCCACCTGCGCCGCATAGCCGGAAAATTCCTGTCCGAGCGAAAGGGGCGTCGCGTCCTGCAAATGCGTGCGGCCAATCTTGATAATGGATTCAAACGCGTCGGCGCGGGTCTCCAGTGCGTCGTGAAGCTTCTCCAGAACCGGGATCAACCGGCCCGTCACTTCACGCGTCACGGCGATATGCATCACCGCCGGGAAACTATCGTTGGACGATTGCCCGCGATTGACATGGTCGTTCGGATGAACGGGTGACTTTCCGCCGCGGCCTTTGCCCAGAAGCTCATTGGCGCGGCCCGCGATCACCTCGTTCGCATTCATATTGCTCTGTGTGCCCGATCCGGTCTGCCACACGACCAGCGGAAACTCCTCGTCTAGCTTTCCCTCGGCCACTTCGGCGGCAGCCTGGGCGATGATGTCGGCGAGGTCGGCTGGTAACTCGCCCAACGACTTGTTGGCAAGGGCCGCGGCTTGTTTCTGAAGGCCAAACGCGCGCACGACAGGGATCGGCATGCGCTGACCGCCGATCTTGAAATTCTCGATGCTGCGCTGGGTCTGGGCGCCCCAATAGTGATCCGCCGGAACCTCGACCGTTCCCAGACTGTCGGACTCTTTGCGTGTGGTCATGCGCCCCTCCGTTCGTGCAAGGCTGAGAGGAACGCACCTACCGCGTCAAGGGCATCTGTCAGATTTTCGTCATGTGTGCGCCCGGAAGCCCGGCGCGGTTTCAGGTCGTGGTCGCCGTCCGGCAACCAGCGTAGCTGAATGGCGCGCGACAATTTTAGCTGTGAAATGCTGTCGTGGTCGCCCATGGGATCGCGTTCGCCTTGGCAGATCAGCGTTGGGGTCTTGAGGGCCATCAAGTGCTCCGTGCGCGGCTTGTCCTTCCGCCCGGCGCCGTAGAAGGGGTATCCGAGGCATACAAGCGCCTGAACAGCCGTGTCGTCGGCGATCAGGCTCGCCATACGCCCGCCCATGGACTTGCCGCCGATCACGAGGCGCTCCGGCCCGAGCTCCGCGATGACCGATCGCCAGGTCTCCAACAACACTGGCTGACGGTCCGGGGGTTTCTTCACTCCCGTCCTACGCCGCGCCGCCATGTAGGGAAACTCGAAGCGCACGGCGCGGTATCCGGCGTTCGCGAGACCTTCGGCAAAGAAGGTCATGAACGGCGTGTCCATCGGCGCGCCCGCGCCGTGCGCGAGGACAACGGTCAGCGGCGCGGACTTTGGTCCGGAGATCAGCATGGTCTTGCTTAAGGCTTTGTCGGCGAACGCTCAAGGCCGCGCGCTTTCCAGCACCGGATGAACTCCTCCAGATAGGCAAGGCCGTTCAGACAGGAGCCGAGCAGAAACAGCGTCAGATACCAAGTGGGGGGCAGGGAGTCGCGCAATCGCAAGCCCCAGTCCGGCGCGCTGCCCGTGGTAAGCCACGCCCATGCCGCGGGGTGGATGACAATCGTCGTGAATAGGGCCGCAAAGGGAATGGCGGTGAGATAGTCGTGCACACGCTGCTCGTGGGCGATCACATCGCGGCGCGGTGTCGCCCAGCTGACGTCGGCGCCGGTCGTAAGTTCGTGCGCGACATAGGCGGCGATCAGGATTAAGGCGCCGAGAGTCGTTACCTCGAAAAACATCGCCAGCAGCACCGCGAATCCCGCCTCGGCGGTCAGCAGGATATGGCAGGCCGATTCCGGCCATCCCGACGTGCGCGCGATGTTGGATTTACGATGGAAATACCAATCCGCGAGACCGAACATGATCCATGCCGGTAACAGGAGGCCCAGGAGTCCGACGATGGCGGCTTCGCGCATAGCACGTGCAACGCTCCGCCCCCCGGAGTGTTCCGTGTTAGGCCGGCGCGCCGCCGTTGGCTTTCAACAAGGCGAAGAACTCCCGCCGTGTCTTCGGACCGTAGGTGAGAAAGCTGGGATCGGCTTCCGGCAGATAGGCGGCGCGCGCTTTACCCCAGTTATCCACTTCGGCCTTCTTTTTCATATCGGCGGGTGACAGGCCGTACACGCGCGCGCCCGACAAGCCGAAGATCTTGCGCTTCCGCTCCGGCGTCAGTTCGGGATAGCCAAAGCGGTTCTGGAAGTTGCCGGAGATCTGGAAGGTGCGGAACGCCTGGATTTGATCCTGCGGGCTGCCGTACCAGATGGAATCCGTGCCCCACAGCACGTTGTCCTCGCCCACGGCGCTCATCAGTTTGCCCAGCACGTGCGCGGCTTGATCGGGATCACGCATGACGGCACGCCAGGTGCTCCCCAATTCGGCGTAAACGTTGCTTCCGGGTTTGATCCCGTTCACGCGCAGCGAATGGACCAGCGAGTCGACGCCTTTTGGGTCTTTCTCGTTATAAGGACCTTCCGTGTGAGAAGGCTCATAACCGGAGTGATAGATCAGAAAATTCATGTCCGGATATTTCGCCGCGACGATCCCAATGTCCCTGCATGTCGAGAACGCATACGACAGATCGCCGAGCGGCAGTCCTTTGTGTACGCAGATGATCTTCACGCCTTGGTCGCGTGCTTTCTCGATCATGCGAATACCGGTGGCGGGATCGTCCAGCCAGAATCCTTTCCCATCCGGTCCCCACTGCGTGTAGGTCTTCCACCCGGCGATCTTGTAGGTCTTTAAGACTTCATCCATCCCTTCGACGTGGCCTGGAAAGTTGGGGTGACATAGGCCATGGATCAGGAGGCGCGGCGCGCCCTGCAGCTTGGCCGCCAGCGCGCGCGTCTCGGCGGCTTCGTGGACCAGCAGCGGATTGTCCGGCGCCGATGGAACAGATGACAGCACGGCCGCCGTTGTGTCGCTGTCCATGAACACTTCCCGCAGCAGGTCTTCAGCACCCATGCAGTCGATGGTGTCCTTGTCCGCGCAGGCGGACTGATTTTGCGCGAAGCCGCGCGCGACACCCTCCCATCCAGGCAGATTTTTGCGCCACGTGCCTTTCGGGTTCACATGATGGAGCTGCACGTCGAAAATAAACTCGTTGCCGCTCACCACACTGTCGGCGGCCGAAATCTCGAATTCCGCTTCATCGGGCATTTCAAATGCGCCGCCGGTCTTGCCGGCTTGCGCGAACGTCTCGTTCATGGCGGCCAGTGTCGCAGCAGCGCCGCACGTCGTGACGAGATAAGCGCGCCGGCCCATTCCCAATTTCTTCGCTGCCGCGCCGACCTTCTCGTGCGCCGCCTTGTTCGCGGCCTTCGAGATCGGGTCGAGCGGGCGCGGCGCGAATTCGCCATTCGTCGTCGTGTCGAGCTTTATGGGAAGACGTGAACCGTCGGGATCGTGACGCGACATGAGCGAACTCCTGCAGCGAACGAGAGAGCCACGCTAGCAGGGTCCAACACAGTCTGTCACCCCGGGCTGCGCCCAGGATGACGAGAATAGTTACAACTGGCTGAAGAAGTCGTTGCCCTTGTCGTCGACGATGATGAAGGCCGGAAAATCTTCCACTTCGATCTTCCAGATAGCTTCCATGCCGAGCTCCGGATATTCGACGACTTCCACTTTCTTGATCGACTTCTCGGCCAACATGGCGGCCGCGCCGCCGATGGAGCCCAGGTAGAAGCCGCCATGCTTCTTGCAGGCTTCCGTGACGGCCTTCGAGCGGTTGCCCTTGGCCAGCATCACCATCGAGCCCCCGGCGGCTTGAAGTTCGTCGACATAGGAATCCATGCGCCCCGCCGTGGTGGGGCCGAAGGCGCCGGAGGCGTAACCCGTCGGCGTCTTCGCCGGGCCCGCGTAATACACCGGGTGCTTCTTGAAGTAGTCCGGCAGGCCTTGGCCCGCGTCGATGCGCTCTTTCAGTTTCGCATGCGCGATGTCGCGCGCCACCACCATTGGGCCCGACAGGCTCACGCGGGTCTTGATGGGAAGGCGCGACAGAAGCGCGCGGATTTCGTCCATCGGGCGATTGAGATCGACCTTGATCACTTCGTCCGACAGCTTTTCCGTACGCACTTCCGGCAGGTAGTGCGCCGGGTTCGTTTCGAGCTGCTCGAGATACACGCCGTCCCGCGTGATCTTGCCCAGCATCTGACGGTCCGCCGAGCAGGACACACCGATGCCCACGGGGCACGATGCACCGTGGCGCGGCAGGCGGATCACACGCACGTCGTGGCAGAAGTACTTGCCGCCGAACTGCGCGCCGATGCCCATCGTGCGGGTCATCTCGAGGACTTCTTGCTCCATGGCGAGGTCGCGGAACGCCTGGCCATGCATGCCGCCCTTGGTCGGCAGCATGTCGAGATAGCGCGCCGAGGCCAGCTTCACGGTCTTGAGGCACATTTCGGCCGAGGTGCCGCCGATGACAATCGCCAAGTGATACGGCGGACACGCCGACGTGCCGATATGCTTGATTTCTTCGGTCAGGAACTTGCGCAAGCCCGCGGGATTCAACACAGCCTTGGTTTTCTGGAACAGGAAGCTCTTATTGGCCGAGCCGCCGCCCTTGGCCATGAACATGAATTTGTAGGCGTCGCCCGGGACCGCATAGAGATCAAGCTGCGCCGGCAGGTTGTTGCCGGTGTTCTTTTCGTCGAACAGTGATGTCGGCGACATCTGCGAGTAGCGCAGGTTCAGTTTGTTATACGCCTCGGCCACGCCTTCGGAGATCGCGAGCGCGTCGTCACCGTCGACCCATACGTTCTGGCCCTTCTTACCCATCACGATCGCCGTGCCGGTGTCCTGGCACATGGGCAGGATACCGCCCGCGGCGATGTTCGCGTTCTTCATCAGCTCCAGCGCGACGAAGCGGTCGTTGTCCGAAGCTTCCTTGTCGTCGAGGATCGCGCGTAGCTGCTTCAGATGGCTGGGGCGCAGGAGGTGCGAGACATCGCGGAATGCTTCGGCCGTGAGTTTGCTGATGGCCGCGGCGGGGATGATAGTGATGTCCTTGCCGCGGAATTTGTCCACGCCGACGCCCTCGATCGGGAGCTTGCGGTACTCCGTCTCGTCATGGGCAAGGGGAAACATTTCGGCAAATGCGGCGTCAATCATGGTCTGATCCGTCTGAGATAAAAACGAAAAGGAGCGGAGCGCGCTCTACTTCTTACGAAATGCGTCGAGGGTGACGACCTTGTTCGCTGCGGCGTCTGTGTTCTCGCCCTCAGGCTCCACGGTCTTCAGGGGCGCGCGGCCCGCGCCGTTCTTACGCGCGTTCTTCAAAGCCTGCGTCACCTGAATGGAGTCCACCTGCGGCGCGTCCGACGGCGCCTCATCGTCGAGCGGCGGGTCGCTCGCGTCGTCGTCTTCTTCCTCGCTGCGCTCTTCGAATTCGACATGGAACTGCAGGCCGAATTTCGCATGCGGATCGGCGAAAGCCGTGACGGCGGCGAAGGGAACGGACAGCCGCTGACTGACCCCCGAGAAGCTGAGGGTGATCTCGAAGCGCTCATCGCCCACGTTCAGGTCCCAGAACTGGTGCTGAAGCACGATGGTCATCTCATTCGGGTGAAGCGCCTTCAGGCTAGGTGCGATCTTCACGCCCGGGTGAGTTGTGTCGAACGTGATGTAAAAGTGGTGCGAGCCCGGCAGGCCCTGCGCTTCGGTGATTTTCAGCGCCTGCTTCAATACGCCGCGCAGGGCGTCTTCGACCATGCGCTCGTAGCTTAAGGATGTGATTTCAGTCGTCAAAGTGCGTGCCGATCGATGGAACGTTTGGATAGCTTATTAACGTATTTTGGACGCGCGCGGCGTTCAATCTTTAAAACCGCGGCGACTCGTGTGTTCACGAGGCTGTAAGGCGCGCGGAGACTCGCACGGAAGAGTGGGGGGCTTCTGTTGCCCGGTGCCCCCCGAACCGCGCTTTGGACGTATTTACCTAGCGGCCGTTAGGCAGCGAGGCGGACGTCCTCAACGAGTGCAACGTTGTCGTTGGCACTTTTAGATGTAGCCCGATAACGGTGGTACAATGCCGGGAACAGCTACTGTCTTTACTACGCACGTCGAGCCTGTTTCGCCCCCATGGACACCGGTTTTTGGAACCGGTGGAAAATGGTGGAGGCGCCGGGTACTGCCCCCGGGTCCGCTACGCTTATTTCACAGCAGGTTTAGCGCCATAGCCGCTTGCGCGGCGTCTTTAATATAGGACGCCTCGGATGAATTTACCACCCACCCGCCTAAACCCACTAATTCACGTGTTGCGGGCTCTTACCGATCAAAGGGTAGTGGTTGTATAAGACCAGCCATGCAGCAGTACCTCGACCTCCTCGACCGGGTCCTTAAGACCGGCGCCAAGAAATCCGACCGCACCGGAACCGGCACGCTCAGCGTGTTCGGTCACCAGATGCGCTTCGACCTTGAAGCCGGGTTTCCGCTGCTCACCACCAAGAAGCTGCACACCAAGTCCATCATCGTCGAACTCCTGTGGCTCCTGCGCGGCGACACCAACATCGCCTATCTGAAGGATCACGGCGTCTCGATCTGGGACGAATGGGCCGATGAAAACGGTGATCTGGGCCCGGTGTATGGCCAGCAATGGCGCTCATGGCCAGCGCCGGATGGCCGCGCGATCGATCAAATCGCAAAGGTCGTGGAGTCGATCAAGAAGAACCCCGACAGCCGCCGGCATATCGTCAGCGCCTGGAATCCGGCGGACGTGGACAATATGGCGCTGCCGCCCTGCCACACACTGTTCCAGTTCTATGTCGCGGACGGGAAGCTCTCTTGCCAGCTCTACCAGCGCAGCGGCGATATCTTCCTCGGGGTGCCGTTCAACATCGCCTCATACGCGCTTCTGACCATGATGATCGCTCAGGTGACCGGCTTGAAACCCGGCGACTTCGTGCACACCCTGGGCGACGCGCATCTGTATACAAACCACATAGAGCAGGCGCACATCCAACTGGCCCGCGCGCCGCGTCCCTTGCCGAAGATGAGTCTGAATCCCGCGGTGAAGGACATTTTCGGCTTCACCCACGCCGACTTCACTTTGTCGGACTACAATCCGCATCCGCACATCGCCGCGAAGGTCGCCGTCTAGCCTTCGGCCAAAAAATAAGCGGGCCGTTTGGCCCGCTTATTCATCACGTTCGCTGGGACTGCGAACTTATTTCTTCTTGCCTTTGGACGCATAGGCGTCCAGCAGGCCTTCGAACTTCTTCTGGAGATCGTTGAACTCCGCATTCGTGCACTTGCTGAAAGCGACGTATTTGCCCTGATAGGTGTCGAACGCTTCAGCGACCGCGTCCATTTCCTTGCTGGTCACGGCGGTGCCGTCGGCCGGGAGGTCCGGCAGCGTCGGAACGGCGCCGCACTTGGTTTCAGCGGCGAACGCGCCGGTGGACAGCGTCATAACAGCGGCAACAACGCCGCTCAGCGTAAGAAGTCGTTTCATTTAGGATTTCCTCCCTGCGACCATGGATTTAGGACAATAGGCGCCCAACTGGTATATCCTACCGGCCTCTCGAACGATAGCAACCCACTGTTTGCAACCAATTCGAAGATTTTCCGGGCCTTTCAAACGCTTACCGGGCCGTCCTGAGTAACATCTCACCTCAAAATTGCGTCGAAGATATGAGCGAACAGCGACAAACCTATGACCGCAGATAACATCCCCGCGAGCGCGGAAAGCAAAGCCGCGATCCGCCTCGTTTTCGTCGTCGCGCGCGCCGAGAACGGCGTCATTGGCCGCGACGGCAAACTGCCGTGGCACATTCCGGCCGACCTGCAGCACTTCAAGCGGATGACGCTGGGTAAGCCGGTCATCATGGGCCGCAAGACATTCGAATCCATCGGCAAGCCGTTGCCACGCCGCACCAACATCGTCGTGACGCGCGATACCGCCTGGCAGCACCCGGGCGCGGTGGCTGCGCACGATATCCCGACCGCGCTGGCGCTCGCCTATGAAGACGCGCACCGCACCGGCACCGATGAAGTCAGTATCATCGGCGGCGGCGAGCTGTTCCACGCGCTGATGCCGCAAGCGCGGCGTATCTATCTCACCGAAGTCCACGGCGCTTTCGAGGGGGACGCGGTTTTCGATCTCGATCTCGCACTCGGCTGGCGCGAGCTGTCGCGCGAGCGTCACGCCGCCGATCCGCCCGGCGGGCCGGACTTCAGCTTCGTGACTCTCGAACGGACGACCTGATTCTTACGGCGCTAGCCTGCACAGCGCGGTGACGTCGGCGACGGTGTCGGCCGCTTCGTTGTGCACCAGGTGCTGCAGGTATCCTGTGAAGAAACTCGACAGCGGCTTCACAATGTAATGCGCCATGTCGATCTCGGTCGGCTGCCAGGACGGCGACGCGTTCGACTGCAAGGTCGCTGCCGTGATCACCCGCTGTCCGTTGGCGGGGATCGAAGGCGTCAGATAGGTGCCGAGCAGATTGCCTGTGCGGGCGTCGTAGACACCGAGGGAAACGCTCATCGCATTGCTGCTGGTGTTATGCACCACCACCGAGCTTGGGTAACCTTCGATACGCGTCGAATGCACACCCATGACCAGGCTGGTCTGTGCCGCCGCGCCCGTGTCGCACGATGTGATGTTGGTGAGCGTTTTCGTATATGGCTCGTGCATCGCATGCTGGAAAAAGCCTGCGAAGGTGGGGCGGATCGACAACGTGTAGAAGTCCGGCTTGTTGGCCGGCAGTGCCGGCAACTGGCTTTCGATCACGCGCATGCCAACCTGCATCATCGCGTTCGGCGCGATATTGCCGCTTGTCCATGTCGCGAGCGGCTGGCCGGTATTGCCGTCGGACACGGTGACTTCGACCGTGCCGGTCGCGCTGCTCGCGTTATAGAAGCGCAAATACGAGAACAAACTGGCGTGGTTGGACGAGAACACGCCCGGCACGCGTAGGCCGCCGATATTGCCTGCCGCCGCGGCTGTCGGCGTCCAGTTCATCCAACTTGTCAGCAGCGTGCGGTTCCAGGAATCGTACCAGGGTCCACCCGCGCGATCCTCGGTCTCATCGGCATAGGAGAGTGAGCCGACGAGCGAGTTTTGTCCGGTCGCGCTGTCGGTGGCGTAAAACGGTCCGCCCGAGTTTCCCCCGGAACCGTCGATCGCGTACTGCTTTACGTGGTTCGTGCGCATATAGCTCGCCGAAGTATCGCCGCCTTCGTCCCACCACTGCGTGTAGTTAGAAATGCCTTGCACGACGCCGGGATAGCCCGATGCCGTAACCGGGTTGACGTTGCTGCCGAAGATCACGGGCATGAAGGTGTCGGTGAAGGTGAACGGCGTTTGGAACTGCACGGCGGCGAAGTCGTGACGGTAGTCGGTGACCGGATAAGTGTCCTGGTCGGACATCTGGGTCCAAGTTTCGGTGACGCGAATGAACGCGAAGTCCGATTTGCCGTAGGGGCGGATCGGCGCGTTGTCGCCAACATTGTTCTGGTATTGCGCGGGATAGAAACGCACCTGCGACGCGTACCCGCCGCGGTTCTTATTATGCACGCAGTGCCCTGCCGTCAGCACGACATAGGGGCTGACCAGGGTTGCCGTGCACCGGAAGCTTTGTCCATTCGGGTAGGTGACCGACAGATATCCGATGGTGTTCCAAGGCGCGGTCCGCGTGTCCATGATGCGTTGGCGGTCGTCGACGCCTAAGGCGGCCGGGCCTTCCAGATCGAAAGCGGGCAAGGCGCTGCCGCGTTCGCGCAAGATCGGCATGACGGCGGCGGCGGGATCGGCCTTTTTCGAAGCGGGAAGGGGCGGGGCTTCCGGCGCGGCCTCGGCTCCGCGTTCCGCAGCGCTCTTCGCGGCCTCGTCTGGACGCGCGCGGCGCAGCGGTTCCGGTTGGACGTTGCTCGGCTCTTGGATTTCCTCGACGTCGCTGGCCTGCGCGCGCGCTTTTGCGCTCGCGGCCGGCGCTCCGATGCCGAGCGAGGCGCTCAGAAATTTCTCGGCCGCGACGCTTGAAAGCTGCTCGGTGCGCGGGGTGATGAGGCTGATACATGCAAGCTGGCGGGCGCCGCGCACGTCGATATACAGCTCGTGCCACTCGTTATAGCGGCCCTCGATCACCTGACCCTTGTGAATGACTTCGGCAGGCGATGCGACGGCTGCATTTGCGCAATTGTAGTGGCCGAGGTCGGGCAGGTGCGGGCCTTTCGGCTCGGCGGCGCCGGCGGCGCACGAGAACACCACGGAGACAATACCGCTCGCGGCGGCAAAGGAACGGCCGCGACAAGCGAGCAGGAACGAACGACGGACCACAAGAAACCCCAGCGCTGGCGTTATCCATTCACGGGATACGCGACCCTACGCCCAAGCCAACTTCACGCATTCTAACCTGCGCGTGCCGCACCTTCCATCCGGGAGCGCGCCACGACGGGGCGGGCACGCACACAGAAATCGGCGCCGTTATTTTTCCTCGAGAGATCCGCGGACGGAAATTTCAGGAGCTTTCCGTCGACCGCTGCTCAGTTTGTCCCACAGACGCTTGGCGATTTCAATGTATGCCGCTGCGTGTGGCCCGTCAGGCTCGCTTATCACCACGGGAGTTCCGGCGTCTGACGTTATGCGGATTTTAATGTCGAGCGGGATTTCGCCCAGGAAGTCAACGCCGAGTTGGTCGGCGGTCTTATGCGCACCGCCGTGCGAGAAGATCTCGTCGCGGTGATTACAGTTCGGGCAAATGTAATAGCTCATGTTTTCGATGAGCCCGAGAATCGGCACCTCCACCTTGCGGAACATGCCGAGGCCTTTGCGCGCATCGATCAGCGCGATGTCCTGCGGTGTCGAGACGATGACCGCGCCCGCGAGCGGCACGCGCTGCGACATCGTGAGCTGTGTGTCGCCGGTGCCGGGCGGCATGTCGACCACCATGACATCGAGATCGCCCCAGTCCACGTCGCGCAACATCTGCTCCAAGGCGCCCATCACCATGGGGCCGCGCCACACGACAGGCGTGTCCTCGGCCATCATGAAGCCGATGGACATGATTTTGATGCCGTGGGCCTCCAACGGCGACACCCGCTTGCCGTCTGACATCGGCTTCTGGCCGGCCAGACCGGTCAGGCGCGGCACGGAGGGTCCGTAGATATCGGCGTCGAACAGCGCGACCTTCTTGCCCAGGCGCGCCAGGGCAACCGCGAGATTGACCGCCGTTGTCGACTTCCCAACGCCGCCTTTGCCCGAGGCTACCGCGACGATGTGTTTCACTGTCGGCAGCGCGAGCCGTTCCCGGGGCGCGGGCGCGCCGGGCGCCGGGCCGGTATTGGGCGCGCCCGGCGCGCGCCGGGCTTCGGCGGTGAGCACCGCGGTTACAGACGCGACACCAGCCAGTTGCTTAATGGCGCTCTCGGCGGCGAGCCGTACGGGCTCAAGCTTGGGACCGATACTGGCGGGGACCTCCAACGCGAAGGTGACGCGGCCGTCCTTGATGTGCACATTTTTGACCCATCCGCGGGCGACAATATCGAGCCCGGCGGTGCCTGAATCGACTGATTTAAGGGTGTCGATCACAAGGGTTTCCGTAAGGCTGGACAAGGCGATACTCCGATTTCTAGCGTTACAATAGTGCGCCGCTTGAAACCCGTCCCTACATTGCGAGGGGGGCGGGGTTGTCCTATAACCCCAACATGCCTGGACCGGCGTTCATGGTCTTGCTGACGAAGGATTATTCCATTGTTTTATAAACAACAAGGCAGCGGCGGTGGCCCATGGGGCGGCGGCGGTGGCGGCGGTCCCTGGGGCAGCGGCGGCGGTAGCGGCGGCGGCGGGGGAAATCCCTGGTCTGGCCGTGGCGGCCATAGCGGCGGCAACCCGCCCCCTGATCTTGAAGAACTGCTGCGCCGTTCACAGGAACGCCTGCGCCGCATCATGCCCGGTGGTTTCGGCAGCCCGCGCAGTCTCTATATGCTTGGCGCGATCATCCTGTTTTTCTGGGGCCTCAGCGGCGTCTATGTCGTTCAGCCGGATGAGCAGGGCGTCGAACTCATGTTCGGGCGCTACGTGCGCACCACCCAGCCCGGCCCGAACTTCTGGTTTCCGGCGCCTGTCGGCACCGTCTTGAAGCCGAAGGTCACGCAGACCAATCAGCTCACGATTGGTTTTAGAGGTTCGCCCGGCAATATCCGCGAAGTCCCGCAGGAAAGTCATATCCTGTCCGGCGACCAGAATATCGTCGACATCCAGTTCGTCGTGCAGTGGCGAATCAGCAACGCCGGCGACTATCTGTTCAACATGCGCGACCCCGAAGCGACGGTGAAGATCGCCGCCGAAAGCGCTCTGCGTGAAGTGGTGGGCAGCAATCCGCTGACCGCCGTCATCACCAACCAGCGCGATCAGCTCGCCCAGCAGGCGCGCGAACTTCTGCAAGGCATCATGGACGGCTACAAGGCCGGCGTGACCATCCTCGATCTTCGTATCCAGAAGGCCGACCCGCCGAAGGAAGTCATCGACGCGTTCAACGACGTTCAGCGCGCCAAGCAGGACGCCGAGCGTTTGGAGAACGAAGCGCTCGCGTACCGCAACGACATCATTCCGCGCGCCAAGGGCGACGCCGCCCGTCTCGTGCAGAATGCCACCGCCGAAAAAGAACGGCTGGTGAAGGAAGCTGAAGGTCAGGCGGCGCGTTTCACCGCTTTCTATCAGACCTACGTCGCCAACAAGGACATCACGGTCCGCCGCATGTATCTCGAAGCCATGCAGGAAGTTCTCTCGAAGTCCGAGAAGATCATCATGGATAACAAGGGCGGCCCCGGCGTCGTCCCCTATCTGCCGCTCCCTGAAATCCAGCGGCGGTCCCAAGGTCAAGCGAGTGCTCCGCAATGAACCCGCGTCTCATTCTCGGCGTTGCCGTCAGCGTCGTCATTCTCATCCTGCTGACCGGAACGGCTTTCACCGTGCAGCAGACTCAGCAGGCGTTGGTCCTCACGTTCGGTAATCCGAGCCGCGTGATCGCCGAACCGGGCCTCAAGTTCAAGATCCCGCTCGCGCAACGCGTTTTCTATTACGACAAGCGCATCCTGGATCTCGATCCGCAAGGTCAGGACATGTCCCTGATCGACCAGCGCCGAATCAATGTGGACGCTTTCGCGCGTTATCGCATCGTTGATCCGCTGCGCTTCTACCAGGCGGTGGGCACCGAAGTTTCTTTTCGCGACCGTTTCGGCAACATCCTGAATGGTTCGGTGCGTGACGCCGTCGGCCGCGCCGATCTCGCCGACGTGCTTGGCGCGAAGCGCGGCGCGGTGATGCACGAGATCACCGAAGCCGTGCGCCGCCGCGCGCCGGAATTCGGGATCGAGGTTGTCGAAGTCCGTATCGGCCGTGCCGACCTAACGGCCGACACCACGCAGGCCACGTTCAACCGCATGCGCTCGGACCGTATGGCCGAAGCGGCGGATTTCCGGGGCCGCGGACAGGAGCAGAAGTCGCGCATCGAAGCCGATGCCGACCGCGAACGCACGATCATCCTGGCTGAAGCTGAAAAGCAGGCCCAGACCATGCGCGGGGAAGGCGAAGCGGACAGCCGCAAGATCCTGAACGCAGCGCAGGGCCGCGATCCTCAGTTTTACGCCTTTTTCCGTGCGATGGAGGCCTATAAGGGCGCCCTCGGCGAAGGGACCACCATGGTTCTCAGCCCGGACTCCGAATTCTTCCGCTACTTCAACTCGCCGCCGCGCCCCTGACCCGGGCCTCACGGCCATTTCAGGGGTTTTTGGCCCAAAAGCTGTGTAATCTAGGTGCACCCGGCTAGGAGATTTTCTCCTGCCGGGTGAGCCTTTTTAGGGTCCCAGGTGTTATAAAGCTGGGTATCATCGTCTTTCACGCGTAACGGTTTGGGAGTTTCGGCCTTGAGATCGATTTTGCATTCGGCGGCCGCTCTGGCGGCCATCGGCCTTTTTGTCGCGGGTCCCGCGCCGCAAGCTTCCGCGCGTAGCGCGCCTGAGAGCTTCGCCGACCTGACGGCGAAGCTCAGCCCAGCGGTGGTGAATATCTCCACCACCACTTTCGCCGAACGCAAGGACGGCCAGCGTGATCCGTTGGAGGAGTTCCGCGAGTTCTTCAATCGCCGTGGCCAAGGCGCCCCCGAAGGCGGCGAGGGCGGACAACCGCAGCAGCGTCCCCGTCAACGTCAAGCGTCGCTCGGCTCGGGCTTCATCATTGATAAGGCCGGCTTCATCGTCACCAACAATCACGTCGTCGAAGATGCCGACCAGATTTCGGTTATCCTCGAGGACGACACCGTTCTCGAAGCCAAGGTCGTCGGTCGCGACGACAAGGTCGACATCGCGCTCCTGAAGGTCGAACCGAAAGCGCCGCTCCCGGCCGTCGGCTGGGGCAACTCGGACGGCGCGCGCGTCGGTGACTGGGTCATGGCGATCGGCAATCCGTTCGGTCTGTCGGGCACTGTCACCGCCGGGATCATCTCGGCCCGCGCTCGTAACATCCAGGCCGGCAACTACGACGACTTCATCCAGACCGACGCCGCCATCAACCGCGGCAACTCGGGTGGCCCGCTTTTCAACATGGCCGGTCAGGTCATCGGTGTGAACACGGCGATCTTCTCGCCGTCCGGCGGCAGCGTCGGTGTGGGCTTCGCCAATTCTTCCAACCTGATTCGTCCGGTGATCGAGGACCTGCGCAAATATGGCCGCGTCCGCCGCGGCTGGATCGGCGTGCGCATCCAGGGCGTGACCGATGAGATCGCTCAGACCCTCGGCTTGGGTAAGGCGCGCGGCGCGCTGGTGTCCGACGTGACCCCGGACGGCCCTGCCACCGGTTCGGGCATTGAAAGCCAGGACGTGATCCTCGCCTTCGATGGCCGTCCCATCGATAAGATGAATGAATTGCCGCGTGTCGTGGCCAGCACCTCCATCGAAAAGACGGTGGACGTCCAGGTGTGGCGCAACGGCAAGCAGATGACCTTGAAGCTGAAGGTCGGCGAACTTCCCGACGATGCGGCGGCAGTGGCCTCGGCGGCGCCGTCCAAGGCCGATGCGTCGAAGGAATTCGCGCGCAGCGAGATCAAGCCGCTGGGTGTGACGGTGGTGGAAATCACCGACACCGCGCGCGAGAAGTACAGCCTGCCGCCCAACGTGAAGGGCCTTGTGGTGGTCGAAGTCGAGGAAACCAGCGACGCGGCGCTTAAGGGCGTGCGTCCGGGTGACGTCATCGACGGCATTCAGCAAGCCAATGTCGCGTCCATGGCGGATGCGGATAAGGCCCTGGAAAGCGCCAAGAAGGAATCGCGTAACGTCGTGCTGTTGCGTGTCGTCAGCGCGGGCGCGATCCGCTACGTGCCGGTGAAGGTGGCGGGTTAAATCCCGCCGCTCACCCGCGTCATGCGCGTTGACTTCTATCATCTGTCGTCCTCGCCGGTCGAACGGACGCTGCCCCAGCTTCTGGAGCGGATCCTGAAGACCGGCGAACGCGCCGTGGTGATGGCCGCCTCGCAGGACCGCCTCGAGGCTTTATCCAACACCCTTTGGACGTACAGTCCGAATAGCTGGCTCCCGCACGGCAGCGTGAAGGACGGCTTCGCCGCCCAGCAGCCCGTGTGGCTCACCGACAATGACGAGAATCCCAACGGCGCCAAGTTCCTGGTGCTGATGGACGGAATGTCGTCGTCGCGTATGGGTGAGTACGACCGCTGCCTCGATATCTTCGACGGCAACGTTGAGCCGATGCGCGAGGCCGCGCGCGACCGCTGGAAAGCCGCCAAGGCCGCCGGCCACGAGTTGCGCTACTGGCAGCAGGATGAAGTCGGTAAATGGGCGGAAAAGGGCGCTTGAGGACCTAAGCGCTAAGCGAAAATTATCCGATATAAAATTCGCGCTGACAGTGGAGGCGCCGCCCATCCCATCCCGGATCACAAAGACGTCTGCAGGACAGGCGGGCGGGAGCGAGAAGCTTTAGATCTTACGCGCTCTTTTCGAGCCCTTCCGGCGCGGTGTCATCGTCATCCATCTGGTCCGGGTCGATAACGTCTTCGGTCTTGTCACCGCGTGTAGACGGCTTGGCCACGTACGGCTCGATCAGGAGGAACGCCGGCGTGAAACCGCCGAAGGCAACGACATTGTCGCCGTGGTCCATCTCGGCGATCCCATGCGGATTGCGGCGCGTCTTGCGGGCGCGTTCTTCCGGCGCGCGGGCATCGCGGTTGTAGTCGGCGCGGTCGCGGCGCCAATTGCGGTCCTTGCGGCCTTGGCGCGCCTGGTCTTGCGGCTGCGATGTATTCTCTTCGGGCGCGCTATCGGCGGGCGCGTCAGCAACAGCGGCAACGGCCGCCGGCTCTTCGGCGGATACGGGCGTAACGGCGATCACAGTCTCTTCGGCCGTCACTTCCGGCGCCCGCTCTTCACTGCCGCGTTCCTTACGGTCGCCGCGTCCACCGCGGCGGCTGCGGCCGCCACGTGTACGTTCGCGTTCGCCCCCGCGTCCGCCGCGGCGGCCACGGGAATTCTGTTCTTCGCTGTCGTCGCCATTCGCGGCGGCGCCGGTCATTTCACTAAGCTCGTCGATGACGAGCGGGGGAATGGTCGTGTTCAACATTTTCTGGATTGCGGCAACCTGCTTCGAATCCGAGCGGGTCGCGATTGTGTAAGCGTGCCCCGAAAGCCCCGCGCGGCCGGTGCGGCCGATACGATGGACATAATCCTCGGCGTTCACCGGAACGTCGAAGTTGACGACAAATCCAACGGCGGAGATATCAAGCCCGCGCGCCGCGACATCCGAACAGACGAGCAGTTCGGCTTCGTTGGCCTTGAACTTCGCCAGCATCTCGTTGCGCTTGGACTGCGGCATGTCGCCATGCATCGCGACGGCATTGAAACCGTGTTTGGTCAGCGACTTGAACAGTATGTCCACGTCCTTCTTGCGGTTGCAGAAGATGAACGCGTTGTGGATGTTTTTAGCGCGGAGGATGCGGCGCAGCGCTTCGCGCTTGTCATCGAAGCGCACGGTGACAATGCCCTGTTCGATGGTGGTCGCCGCCGAGGCCGGCCGGCTAACCGCGATCTCTTTCGGGTTCATCAGGAATGTGTCGGCCAGCTTTCTGATTTCCTTGTCCATCGTGGCGGAGAAGAAAAGGGTCTGGCGGATTTTCGGCAGCAGCGAGACGATGCGCTCGACGTCGGGGATGAACCCCATGTCCAGCATGCGATCGGCTTCATCGATGACGAGGAGTTTCACGTCGTTGAGCAGGATGCGGCCGCGTTCATAAAGGTCGAGCAGGCGCCCCGGCGTTGCGATCAGCACGTCCACGCCGCGGTCGAGCGCCTTCTCCTGGTCGGTGAAGGATTCGCCGCCGATGAGCAGGGCCATCGCGAGCGGGTGGTATTTTCCGTACTTGATGAAGTTCTCGGAGATCTGGGCCGCGAGTTCGCGTGTGGGCGCGATGATCAGCGAGCGCGGCATGCGCGCTTTTGCGCGCCCGCCCGACAGGATGTCGATCATCGGCATCGTGAAGGCGGCGGTCTTGCCTGTGCCCGTTTGGGCAACGCCTAGCACGTCACGCCCCATGAGAATCACGGGGATGGCCTGCTCCTGGATCGGTGTCGGGTTCAGGTATCCGGCGTCTGAGACGGCTTTAAGAGTGTCCGGCGAAAGGCCGAGGTCTGCAAATTCCATTGGTTCGGAAAATTGTATCCGCCGCGTTCATACATAGGCTGCTTTTCGTTGGTCTTAACGAGGGCAGCACGCGGCCGGTTGTTGCGGCGGCATCATATGTATTCGTTTGACACTGTCAATGTAAAACCCCGTAAATGCAGGGAAATTCATGGTCCTACAACCGTCCGTCCCGCCCATCCGGAATACCCTTAAAAGCCTTTAAAAGAGCCCTATGTCACGTCCCCAGCACCTGATTTTGATCCCGGGCCTCCTGCTTGACGAGGTCCTCTGGCGCCACCAAGCCGACCACCTGAAGGATGCCGTCCAGGTGACCGTGGCCGATGTAACCCGGGACGACACCATCGCCGCCATGGCCGAACGGGTCCTTGCGGATGCCCCGCCCAGGTTCGCCCTGGCCGGCCTGTCCTTGGGGGGCTACGTAGCCCAGGAAATCATGCGTCAGGCCCCCGAGCGCGTGGAACGGCTGGCCCTGGTGGCCACCAACGCCCGGGCCGATAACGAAGAACAGCAGAAGAACCGTATCTCCTTCATCAAGCTGGCCGAAATCGGCAAGTTCAAGGGAGTGACCCCGCGCCTGCTGCCCAGTTTCGTTCATCCCGACCGTCTGAACGATCCCACGGTTGCGGGGGTTGTGATGGATATGGCCGAACGGGTCGGGCAGGAGGCTTTTGTCCGCCAGCAACGGGCTATCATGGCGCGCAAAGACGGCCGCAAGGACCTCGAGGCCATCCGCATCCCCACCCTCATTCTTGCCGGGCGGCAAGACCTGCTCTGCCCGCCCAAGGTGCAAGAGGAGATGGCTGCCCGTCTCACGAACGCGCGGCTGGTATTCATCGAGGATTGCGGGCACCTTCCGCCGCTCGAACGGCCGCACGCCACGACGGCGGTGTTCCGTTACTGGCTGGGTTAGTTTCTTTTTTCGTCATCCTTGTGACGTAGCTGCGAGGATCCAAGGGTTCTGTTTTCGCTGTAAAACAGACGCGAGATGACCCTGGGTCCTCGGTCCTTCGGACCAAGGACGACAACGTGCGAGGCTTGCGAAATGATCGATCGGATTTTCTCTCTGCTCAAAGGCGATGTGAAAGCCGCGAAGAGCGAAACGCGTGCGCCGAGCGGTTTGCAGATTGCCGTTGGCGCCTTGCTTGTCGAGGCCGCGCGGCGCGACGATGTGTTCAACGCCGACGAACAGGGCGCGATCAAACGCCTGCTCGCCGAGCGTTTCGATCTCTCGGCGGAAGACACACAGGAACTTTTCGACGTCGCTGAGGAAACCAGCGCCAATTCCGGCCAGCTCTTTGGGTTCACCAACAAGGTGGTCAAAGAACTCGATGAGGCCGATCGCATTCACGTCATCGAGATGCTGTGGGAAGTTGCCTATGCCGATGGCGTCCTCGACGCCCACGAAGACGCGATGATCCGCCGGGTTGCCGGTCTCGTGTATGTCTCGGACTTCGACCGCGGCGCCGCGCGCCGGCGCGTGCTAGAAAAGCTGAATATAAAGGGCTAAGTGCCCCCGTAATGCAATTAATAATCAATATCCATTTGTTTTGCCCAATCAATGCCTTAAAGAACGCTAAAATGACCGTTCTACCGGGGTGGCATTTCACATGATCAAAATCTTAAGCGCGGCGGTTGTCGGCCTGATTCTGGCCGGTTGCTCTGGCCACGAAATGGGCCAATTACTGAAGAATACCGCCCGGGGAACGGCCGAAAGCGCCTGCCGTTCGGCGTCCAACTGCTCCACGGGCACACGCCGGGACCCCATGTCGCCGAAACCGGCCTGGCAGACGGGCGGGGCCGTCCCCAAGGATTCGCCTTACCGGCTGCCGGCGGGCAAATAACCTCGGCCTTCACTCGGGATTCGGGTTGCGCCGGTCCCGTTAAGTAAGTATAGAACGGCCCTCATTTTGGCGACGGGCTAACCGGCGCTCTTACGCGAAAGACAAGTCGATGAAAGTCCGTAATTCTCTGAAGTCCGCGAAGACCCGCGACAAGAACTGCCAGATCGTGCGCCGCAAAGGCCGCATCTACCTCATCAATAAGAAGAACCCGCGTTTCAAAGCGCGCCA
The DNA here is from genome assembly GCA_041906145.1 of Rhodospirillaceae bacterium. Classification (GTDB taxonomy): domain Bacteria; phylum Pseudomonadota; class Alphaproteobacteria; order Rhodospirillales; family Rhodospirillaceae; genus SHVO01. The sequence goes on from JAYRJU010000003.1 coordinate 350,399, forward strand.
GGGCTAGGCGCGAAAGCGAGGCTCTTCCGAGGGGGAGGAACACTGGGCCGCTACTGATGTAGCGGCCCTGATTTTTTTGGGGGGCCGCAACGTCAGTTGCGGCCCCCAAATTCATGCAGCCACCTCCTTCGCGGCTCAAACGGCTCGCGCGTGCCGCGCGGCGCCGGGTGCGTGATATGCATCGAAGCAAGCGGCGACCACCCGTACCCAGGGTTTACCGTCCTCCGTCATTGCCAGCCGCTCACTTTCTTCCCAGCGGCAAAGACCGTCCTCGATAAGCGGCGCGAGGTCAGGCGCGGCGAGCGCGGCAAATTCGGGGCTGACGGCGCAGTTCCCCTGGCACATCAAGTTCATGATGATTTCTCGTCTGCGCACATCATCGCGGCTGAGGTGCTTGCCCCTTACGGTCGCCAGGCGGCCGCTTTGGATCGCGGCGATGTACCCTTCTATCGCTGGATCGTTTTGCGCGTAGCTCCTCGGCAGGGTACTGATCGCGGAGGCGCCAAAACCCAGTACCGCGGAGCTGCGGTCGGTCGTGTACCCTTGAAAATTCCTGTTGAGGGTTCCTGCCGAGGCGGCTTGCGCCATCTTGTCGTTGGGTGCGGCAAAGTGATCGAGGCCGATTTGCACGAAGCCGTGCTTTGTAAGGGTCTCCTGTGCCGCCGCGAAAAGAGCAAGGCGTTCCTGCGCATCCGGGAGCGGCGAACGTTCGACCAATTTCTGGTGCTTCTTCATCCACGGCACATGCGCATAACCGAAAAGCGCAATGCGTTGGGGTGACAGGCTGAGCGCGTTTTCAATCGTCCGCACGATTCCTTCCGGCGTTTGCAGCGGCAAGCCGTAGATCAGATCGATATTCAGGTCCTGAATCCCTGCTTCCCGGAGGTCGGCCACCCCTCGGGCGACCATGGAGAAAGGCTGGATCCGATTGATGACCTCTTGCACGGGCTTGTCGAAATCCTGAACACCGATGCTCACGCGGTTGACGCCAAGCACGGTCAATTCGTCCGCGATTTCTTTGTCGAGCGTCCGCGGATCCGCTTCGACTGCAAATTCGGCGCCGGGTGCAAGGTCGAAGTTCTCCAATATCGCGCGTGTTATGGCTTCCCGCCCGGCGCGCGGTCCCCATGTCGGTGTTCCACCGCCGAAGTGAATGCTGTCGACGCGCGCGCGGAAGGGAATGCTGGCCGCCGCCAGCTCAATCTCGCGGCATACCGCCGACGCATAGGACATCATGATATCCGGGTCGCGCGCCACCTTCATATTGCAGCCGCAGTACCAACAAAGCGACCTGCAGAAGGGGAAGTGTACGTAAACGGAGACTGGCGAGCCGACGTCGATCTGAGCCAACTGAGCGGCGAAAGCGTCCGGTCCGTAGTCAGCGGTGAAGTGCGGCGCCGCCGGATAGCTGGTGTAGCGCGGGACCGGTAAGTCGTATTTATGCAGCCAATGGCTCGTTCGTTCCATGAAATGGACAGCCTCTGCGGTCTAAGGACGGGCCATTTTTCCGCGCATCGAACCAAGGAGCGTTGACCGAAGTCAATTCCATCGCATGATCGAATATGCAGGTTTTAGCGATGCGCAACGGTCTTCCCCACGCCAGTCTCATCGCCTTTCTTTTTATCGTGTTATTGGCGGGGCATTTGGACGCTGCGGAGGCGGGCGGGGCCGCCGGGCTCCATCAAACGGGTGGAGTAGATCAGAGCGATCCGATCGCGGTCTTGCAGGATCAGATTCTCAAGGGGCGCGCTTCGCTGACATTCAAGCCCGGTCACGGATTCCTGGAAGACCTGCTTCGCCGCTTGAACGTAAGCGCGCAGTCGCAAATTTTAGTGTTCTCGAAGACCAGCTTACAGGCCCCACTTATCGGGCCTGAGGCGCCTCGCGCAATTTACTTCAATGATCGGGTCGCGATCGGATCGGTGCAAAACGCGCCTGTGCTCGAGATTATGGCGCCGGCGAAAAATGGATACGTTTTTTACACGCTCGAGAACACGGCCGCCGGGAGGCCGCGCTTCACGAAATACGAGGGCGCGGATTGTGGCCGCTGCCACGGCTCGGATTCCTTAAGTCCTGGCTTGATCGTTGCCAGTACGCCGGTGCGATCCGATGGAACGCCGGTTTTTATCCCTCACGAGGGGCCAGCACGGCTTTTTGAATTCACGGATCAAACGACGCCAATTTCAGACCGCTGGGGTGGATGGTACGTGACAGGGGCTCATGACGGGCGCCCGCACCTCGGCAATGGAGCGGTCGTCTTTAATGACTTGGGTCAGAAGTCTATTCAGCGCCCGGACGCTTCCACCGCGACGAGCCTCGCGCCTTATTTTGATGTCGGAAAATATCTTCAACCGACCAGCGACATCGTCGCATTGATGGTGTTCGAGCACCAAGCACGGATGACCAACTTGCTTCTCGAGGCGGCGGTCGTGTCGGCGCGAACACAGCGCCTGTCGCCGGCCGCTCGCGAGGAAATCCTGGCTTACATGCTCTTTTCGAAAGAGGCGCCGTTGTTAGGGCCTGTCACGGGCGGCAAGGCATTTCAGGAGGCATTTTCGAATGAGTCGGTGCGCGATACGGCGCGGCGCTCATTGCGTGATTTTGATCTCCGCACCCGGCTGTTCAAATATCCGCTGAGCTACATGATTTATAGCCCTGTATTCGATGCGCTGCCCGTGTTTGCGAAGCAGGACGTCTATCGCCGACTCCTCGAAATCCTTGAGGGACGGGACAATACGCAGCCGTTCGCGCACCTTACTGCGGACGATCGGCGGAACATTCTGGAAATTCTCCGCGCGACGAAACCGGATTTCGCCGACGCGTTTTGAAATAAGCGGTTCTAGCGTCTGACCTCAACCCACACCGGTCTCGCCGCCGATCCACACCACGCGCACCATGTTGGTGGATCCGACTTTGCCGAACGGCATGCCCGCGGTGATCACCAGCGACTTTCCTTCCTTGCCGATGCCGCACTGGAGCGCGGCCTTCACCGCGACGTCACCGATGTCGTCCACGGAGTGGATGAAATCGCCCACCACTGAGTGCACGCCCCACACCAGACCGAGACGGCGTCCGGCCGAAAGGTTCGGGGTGATGCAGAGGATGGGAACCTCAGGCCGCTCTTGCGCGGCGCGCAACGTGGTCGAACCCGAAGAGGTAAAGGTCACGATGGCGGCGGCCTTCAATGTATGTGCGATCGCACGTGCGGCGGCCGTGATCGCGGCGGGGGACGAGTCTTCCGTCTCTTGATGGCCGGCCTGCATCAGTGTCACGTAATGCTCGTCGCTTTCCACCGATTGGATGATGCGGTGCATGGTCGCCACGGCGCGCACCGGGAACAGGCCCGAGGCGCTTTCGGCGGAAAGCATCACGGCATCGGCGCCGTCGTAAACGGCCGTCGCCACATCCGAAGCTTCGGCGCGCGTGGGTACCGGCGATTTCACCATGCTATCTAACATCTGCGTTGCGACAACGACCGGTTTGCCGTGCTTGCGGCAGGACCGGATGATGCGCTTCTGCAAAACGGGCACGCGTTCCAGGGGCATTTCCACGCCCAGATCGCCGCGCGCCACCATCACCGAATCCGACAGCGCGACGATGGCGTCCAGATGATCGAGCGCCGACGGCTTTTCGAGTTTTGACAAGACGCCCGCGCGGCCACCCACGAGATGGCGCACTTCCGCGACGTCTTCGGGGCGCTGCACGAAACTGAGCGCTACCCAGTCCACGCCTTGCGAGAGGCCGAACGCGAGATCGGCGCGGTCCTTGTCGGTGACGGCTGGGATGGGCAGCGTTACATCGGGGACGTTCACACCCTTGCGGTTCGAGATCGCGCCACCGACGATCACTTCGCAGTCGGCGAAATCCGGGCCGCACGAACGCACTTTCAAGCGTAGGTGGCCGTCGTCGATCAAAAGGCTGGATCCCGGCTTCAGCGCGGCGAAGATTTCCGGATGCAGCAGGCTGACGCGATTTTCGTCGCCGATCTCGTCCTTGAGATCGACGCGGAACATCGCGCCGGTTTTCAGGACCGCGCCGTCGTTCTTGAACTTTCCGACGCGCAGCTTGGGACCTTGAAGGTCCATCAGGATGGTGATGGGACGGCCGACTTTCTTTTCCAGTTCCCGGATCGCGGCGATCGAGTTTGCGTGATCTTCGTGGCTACCATGACTGAAGTTCAGCCGGAAAACGTCCGCGCCTTCTTCGTAAAGGTCCGCGATGACATCCGATGCGCGGCTCGACGGGCCGAGGGTGGCGATGATCTTTGCTTGGCGGCCGCGATGGCCCAGAGGGATGGTATTCATGCCCTCAAGACTACAGTCTCTAACGAGGCCGCGCCAGCGCCAGTCCGATGACAATGCCAACGGCGCCAATCACTTGCATACCCGAGAGCGTCTCGTCGAACAGAATCCAGGCCGCCAGAGTCGGGATCACCGGCTGGAGCAGGAGGATGAGCGCGCTGAACGTGGATGAGACGTAGCCCAGCGAAAGGGCGATGAGGGTTTGCCCGGCCACTTGGGTGAGAAGGGCCGTCCCGACGACCACCAACCAGCCCTCGGTGGTTGTGGGCATAAGGTTGGTTTCCATCACGGGGGCGAGCATCCACAGGATCACGGCCGACCCTAAGCTGCTGAACATCATCAAGGTCATCGTGGAGGCACGCTTGCGGGACCGCGCAACGGCGAGCAGGTACGCCGCATAGAAAGCCGCTGCCGCCAAGCTCATCGCGTCGCCGATGAAATTGCGCGACGACATCGCGAGGCTTTCAGACATCATCCCCGCCGATCCGGCGATACCGACCACAAGGCCCACCAGGAACATCCGGCCCGGCCGTTCGCGGAAGAGGAGCCATGCCCCCAACACCACGAACACCGGCGCGCCGTTGGCTAGGAATGACGCGCTCGCTACGGACGTCAGGGTGACCGACGAATTCCACAGCGCGAGATCACTGGCGAAGAACACGCCCGCCAACGCCAGCAGCCAAAGGTCTTTCCGGTCGAGCGCGCGGATGCCGAGCCCTGGGCCGGTCTCGAATCGCAGAAGAACCGCCAGGAACGGAAGCGCGAGAGTGATGCGCCAGGCGCCCGTCGCCACGGGGCCGATCTCCGACAGCCGCACGAAGATCGGCGCCGATGTCGTGCACACCAGGCCCACGAAGAAAATGAGATACGACCAGCGCTCGACGAAGCGGCGCTCTTGCGGGGCCGGTTCGGCGGCCGGCGGAAGGCCGCTTTTGGCGGCCCGGTCGGGGGAAATGCTCATAAAACCCGGATTTTTCTAGGCTTATGTCATGGCATGACAGGCCATGCAATTGGCGCAAAATCTGGTTTATAGTGGCCTAGTTTTCACGGGTTCTAAAAGGGAGTGTCATGAAGATCCTGAAGTCCGCGGTGGCCCTCGCCGGCCTGTTGGTGAGCCTGATGGGCTCCGCGTCGGCGGCCGACAATCCGATCATGGGTCAATGGGTCGACAAGCTCCCGAGCGGTGCCGCGATGATCATCGAATTCACGCCCGAGCGCATCTCCTTCACCAACGTCACGCCCGACGGCAACTTCCTGCCGGCCAGCGTGTTTCCGGTCACTTACCAGACCCAAGGCAAGGACCAATATGTCGTGGCGATTGAAGGCCAGCCGTCCGAGCCCATGGCCGTCATGATCACCGGCGTTGGAAAAATGAGCCTCAAATTCCCGGGCCGCGGCGAGCGCGACCTTGTGCGCTATGTGGCCGACGCCGCTCCGGCCGCGCCGGCCGCAAAACCGAAGGGTCATCCCTAACGGTTCTATGGATCCAGTCGAGCTCATCAATCCGCACGGCCTCACGGACCTCATCATTACTGGTGACCACGCCGGCAACGCCGTTCCGCCGGAACTGAAGGACCTGGGACTTCCTGCGGCGGAACTCGCGCGCCATATCGGCTGGGACATCGGCGCGGCGGGTGTTGCGCGCAAGCTCGCTAAACGTCTCGGCGCGACCGCGGTGCTGGCCCGTGTCTCGCGCCTCGTGATCGATCCTAACCGTCCCTTGGGCGAGCCGGAAAGCATTCCGTCTGTCAGCGACGGGTCGCCGATCCCCGGCAATCAAAATCTCGGCGCGGCGGAGCGGGCGGCGCGCGCGGCGAACTATTTCCAGCCTTATCACGCCGCCATCGACGGTCAGATCGAACGGCTGCGGCGGGCAGGGCGGAGGCCGGCGGTCCTGTGCATGCACAGTTTCACGCCGCAACTTACGCATAGGGGCAGGCCGCGGCCCTGGCATATCGGGGTCATGTCGAGCTTCGACCGCGAGCTCGCCGACTACCTGATTGCCGCTTTCTCCGCCAAAAAAGACCTCGTCGTCGGCGATAACGAACCCTATTCCGGCATCACCCACGGCTACGCCCAAAAGCGTCATGGTCTTGCGCAAATGCTCCCTCATGCCCAGTTGGAGATCCGCCAGGATCTGATCAGCGACGAGGCGGGACAGGAGCGCTGGGCCGATCTGCTGGCCGACGTGATGACGAGCTGGATGAAACGCGGACTGAGCGAGGTTGCAAATGGATGAACTGACGAAACTGAAAATCGAAGCCGCCGCGTTTCGTGGCTTGGTCGACCACCTGCGCAAGCGCTCCGATGCCCAGAACATCGACATCATGAACACCGCCGGCTTTTGCCGGAACTGTCTGGCCAAATGGTATAAGGCCGCGGGTGAACACTACGGCGCGCCGATGAGCTACGAAGCCGCGCAAGAAGCGGTTTACGGCATGCCCATTGCTGAATGGAAAGCCAAGCATCAGAAGCCCGCCAGCGCCGAACAGCAAAAAACGTTTGAAACGACGGCGCCGCTGCACGCCAGGATTGGCGTGATCGAATAGCCACACCCGGCCCGTCCCCGATATCCCCATTATCCACAGCTTGTTCGCCGGGCCGGCGCTGCTATGGTCCGCCCTCGTTTTCACTTTTCTGACGTATGGGGGCTGCGATGCCGGACGGCGCAACGACGACTGATAAAGGGGTATCCGCGCAGCGGCTGAAGAGCTTCATCGAGCGCATCGAACGCTTGGAAGAAGAACGTAAAGCCCTCGGTGGCGATCTGCGTGAAGTCTATTCCGAAGCCAAGGGCGGCGGCTTCGATGTGAAGATCATCCGTCAGGTCGTTAAGCTGCGGAAGATGGACAAGGCCGACCGTCAGGAACAAGAAGCGCTGCTGCAGGTCTACCTCGACGCGGTCGGCGAGTGAGCCACCGCCGCAGAGGGTCAGGGCGATCCACCACCCAAAATCGCATCCCCAAGCAAGGCTGCCGCGACCATGGCGGCAGCGACAGCTACACCGCCGAGGATGAGTTTCAGGCGCTGCCTTTTTGCCCGTCCGATGAGGATGATGCAGAGGCAAGCGATAGCGGCCAAGACCGAAAGCAAAATATTATCGGCAGCTATAACCATCTGCTTGCCCACCGTTTGAAGCGGCTCCGGCGTCAAAACGCCGCGACCGGCCGTTCGTCGCGGATCGTCCGCTAATAAAGATTATCCAATGTCTCGCGGTATTCGCGCAGCACCGCGTGGCGGCGCACCTTTAGGCTCGGCGTCAGTTGACCGTTCTCGATGGTGAACGGCTGCGCGGCAAGCGCGAACTTACGCACCTTCTCGATGGGACTGAGCTGCAAGTTGGCATGCTCAACCGCATGTCCGACCGCGTTGCGGAATTCGTGGTTCTGCACCAAAGCGGCGAGATCGTCGGACTGCCCATGCTGCTGCGCCCAGGTCGAGGCAAACTCGGCGCTCGGTACGATCAACGCGGTGATGTAAGGGCGCTTATCGCCGTAGACCATCGCCTGCTCGATGGCGTCCTCCAAGCACAAGATGCCTTGGATCCGCTGCGGTGAGACGTTGTCGCCGCCCGAATTGACGATGATGTCCTTTTTTCGGTCCGTGATTTCGATGTAGCCGTCCTCATCCAGGCGGCCAATGTCGCCGGTACGAAGCCAGCCGTCGTCGTCAATGACAGCGATCGTGCCGTCCGGGTCGTTCCAATAACCCTTCATCACAAGTTCGCCGCGCACCAGGATTTCGCCGTCATCGGCGATCTTCACCTGGACCCCTTTGAGCGGCGGGCCGACGGTCTTGAGTTTGACGCGTTTAGGCGGGTTGGCGCTGATAACCGGCGCCGCTTCGGTCTGGCCGTAGCCCTGCAGCAACGGAATGCCGAGTGAGATGAAAAAGACGCCGACGTCGTAATTCAGCGGCGCGCCGCCCGATACCATGGCTTTCAGACGGCCGCCAAACCGCCCCTGGACCTTTTTGCGCACCAGCTTTTCGCAGGCCAGATCGCGCGCCTTGTCCCACAGGGTCATCTTTTCGGGTTCTTCGTAGCGCTTGCGGCCAAGCTCCAACGCCAGGTCGAACATCCGGCGCTTGAAATCCGATTGAGTCTTCAGGCTCTGAAGGATGCGCGCGCGCATGCTTTCATACAGCCGCGGCACGGCCGTCATAATCGTGGGCCGCGCTTCCTGCATGTTGGTCGAAAGCGTTTCAACACGCTCGGCATAATAAAGCTGCGCGCCTACGGATATGGGGAAGAATTGCCCGCCGGAATGCTCATAGGCGTGGGAGAGGGGCAGGAACGAGAGGAACACTTCATCCGCGAGGCCCAGCGTTCGCAATAGATCCGTCGCGCCGTCGCAGTTCGCGAGGATATTTCCGTGCGTCAGCATCACGCCGCGCGGCAAACCGCCCGTGCCCGACGTGTAGATGAGGCAACATACGTCGCCGCGCTTCAATTCTTCGACCTCGCCCGGCGGCGCTGTATGTCCGTGGCCCGTAAGCTCGGCCCAGGAATGAACCTCGACTTCGTGGCGGATCGCTTTGTCAGCGTCTTCTAAGACATACACCGCGACCTTTTGATCGGACTCGGCGGCGGCCGCGATGACATGCCTTGCCAGTTGCGCCGTCGAAACCAGCGCGAGGCGCGCGCCTGAATCATTGATGATGTGCAGGTGATTGACGGCGGTGTTGGTTGTGTAGGCGGGTACCGCGATTGCGCCGATCGCCATGATCGCAACATCGCAGATCAACCATTCCGGCCTGTTCTCGGACACCAGCATCACACGGTCGCCGGGTCTGACGCCGGCGTTTTTCAGGCCATGGGCGAGCGCCGAGACGCGTTCGGCGATTTGGGTCCAGCTTTGCGAACGGTAGACACCACCCTGCTTTTCCCAAAGGAAGGCGCGGTCCCCCAGCTTGCGCGCCTGGGCATAGAACATGCCCGGCAGGCTTCCGACCGTCTGCGTGTCGATTTCGTAAGACAATTGCGCCAAAGGCCCCTCCCGAGGGCCCATTCTTCAGTGGATTATCTAAATATGTCCAGTGCATTGGCGTTGGCGCCGCGATTTCGTACCTTATATAGGACCTCATCTGCTCCTTTTTATCGGACATGAAATAATGACGAATTCCGTTACAGAGCGCCGCGTCTACAAGGATGAGCCGGCAAGTGGCGCCGCCGTCAACCTCGGCGAGCTTCCCGCCTGGAAGTTGAGCGATCTGTATGCGGGGCCCGAAGATCCCGCCATCGCCGCGGACTTCGCGCAACTCGATAAGCGCATCGGGAATTTCGAGAAACACCGTGGAAAAGTGGCAGACCTTTCCAGCGCGGCCTTCGCCGCCGCTATCGCCGAATATGAGGCGATCAGTGAGATCACCGGAAGGATCGGAAGCTTCGCGCAGCTCTATCAGACCGAGGACGTGTCCGATCCCGCGCGCGGACGTTTCTATCAGGACATCAGCGAGCGCCTGACCGACCTTGGCGGCCGTCTCCTGTTCTTCACACTCGAAATCAACCGCTTGGAAGACGACGTGCTCGCGCAGAAGATGTCCGACGTGCGCGCGCGCCACTATCATCCCTGGGTGCGGGATTTGCGCATCTCGCGTAAGCACGAACTCACCGACGATCTCGAGAAACTGTTCCTCGATAAAAGCACCACGAGCCGCACTTCTTGGGTGCGCCTGTTCGATGAGACCCTCGCCGGCGTCCGTGTCACCGTTGAAGGCGAGGCGGCGCCGATGACACTCACCGCCGCCCTCAACCGCTTCTCGGATCCTGACGAGAACAAGCGCCGTGCGGCGGCCAAGGGCGTCGGCGCGGCACTTAGTGAAAAAGCGCAGCTCATTACGCTCATCACCAACGTTCTGGCGAAGGACAAGGGTGTCGAAGACGATTGGCGCAAGTTCGCGCGTCCGGTGTCGTCGCGTAACCTTGCCAATCTCGTCGAGGACGAAGTGGTCGACGCGCTCGTCAGCGCCGTGAAGGGCGCTTACAAGGATACCGCTCACCGCTACTACGCGCTGAAGGCCAAGTGGATGGGCAAGGACCAACTCGAGTATTGGGACCGCAACGCGCCCCTCCCGGCGACCGCCAAGCGGGACATCCCGTGGGGCGAAGCCAAGTCCACGGTGCTCGACGCCTATAATAAGTTCTCACCGAAGATCGCCGGCATCGCCCAGGATTTCTTTGACAAGAACTGGATCGATGCGCCGGCGCGTCCAGGCAAGGCTTCCGGGGCCTTCTCACATCCGACCGTGCCCTCGGCGCACCCCTATATCCTCCTGAACTATCTCGGCAGCCCACGCGACGTCGCAACCCTCGCGCACGAACTCGGCCACGGCGTGCACCAAGTGCTGGCCGCGCCGCAAGGCTATCTCGTTTCGGGAACCCCGCTGACTCTCGCCGAAACAGCTTCCGTGTTCGGCGAAATGCTCACCTTCCAGTCTCTTCTCGCGCAAGAGACCCGTCCAGCGGAACGCCGCGCGCTGTTGGCGGGTAAAGTAGAAGACATGCTCAACACCGTCGTGCGTCAGATCGCGTTCCATGAGTTCGAGCGCCAGGTCCATGACGAGCGCAAGAACGGCGAGCTTTCGATGGAACGCCTGTGCGAGCTCTGGATGGGAATCCAGGGCGACAGCCTCGGCCCCAAGATCCGCTTCGACGACGAGTACAAATATTATTGGACCTACATCAGCCATTTCCTGCACGTCCCGTTCTACGTCTATGCCTATGCCTTCGGCGACTGCCTGGTGAACGCGCTCTACAACGTCTATGCGACGAAAGCCGTGCCGGAGTTCGAGGCCAAGTACCTCGACATGCTCGCGGCCGGCGGCAAGCTGCGCCACAAGGAATTGCTCGCGCCGTTCGGATTGGATGCGACGGATCCGGGCTTCTGGCGCCGCGGCATGAAGACCATCGAAGGTTTCATCGATGAGCTGGAGAGGATGGGTTAAGGGCAGGTTCCGGAAAGGCGTGCTTGGTCTTCCGATAAGAACATGCCCCAAATAAAAGAGGCCTCTTAGTGGCGAAGTCGGAGAACACGGTCACCGGACGCGTCCGCCGGTATGCGCAAGTCGGGACAGCGATCGGCGGTTTTGCCGCACGCGTAGCAGGCGAACGTGTGCTCGGCATTAAGGGTGACAGCAATAAGAACGCGGAAATCTTGAAGCTCGCCCTCGGCGGGCTCAAGGGTCCGCTCATGAAAATCGCGCAGATCCTCTCCTCGATTCCGGAAGCGCTTCCTGCGGAATACGCCGCCGAGCTTGCGCAATTGCAAGCCAACGCGCCGCACATGGGCTGGCCGTTTGTGAATCGGCGCATGACCACCGAGCTTGGCGCCGATTGGAAATCGCGTTTTGCCTCGTTCGAGCGCGAAGCCGCCAAGGCCGCCTCGCTCGGTCAAGTGCATAAGGCGCAAATCGGGAAAGGCGAGGCGCTCGCCTGCAAGCTTCAATACCCGGATATGGAATCGGTGGTCGACGCCGACCTTCGCCAGTTGAAGCTGGTTTTCGCCGCTTACCGGCGCTTCGATCCCGCCATAGATCCGTCCGAAATTCATAAAGAAATTTCGGATCGTCTGCGCGAGGAACTCGACTACGAGCATGAGGCCCGCAATCTCGCGCTCTATCGTCACATGCTTGGGAAGGAGCAGGGGGTGCATATCCCCGATGTGTACGACGAACTTTCAACACGGCGCCTGCTCACCATGTCCTGGCTGGAAGGCCGGCCGCTTAAGGATGTCGCTGCCGAAGCCGCCCAGAAGACCCGCGACGCCATCGCGGTGAATATGTTCCGCGCCTGGTATGTGCCGTTCTACCAGTACGGCGTGATCCACGGCGACCCCCACCTTGGCAACTACACCGTCCGGCCGGATGCCTCCGTCAACCTTATGGATTTCGGCTGCATCCGCGTTTTTGCGCCATCTTTCGTGAAGGGGGTGATCGATCTCTATCGCGCACTCCAGAAGAATGACCGCGACCTCGCCGTTTCCGCCTACGAGACTTGGGGCTTCAAGGGCCTCAGTAATGAGATCATCGACGTCCTCAACATCTGGGCCGGCTTCGTTTACGCGCCTTTGATGGAAGATCGCCCGCGTCTGGTCGAGGAAACCAACGCCGCCGAATACGGCCGCGACGCCGTGGCCAGGGTGCACAAGGAGCTGAAGCGCCTCGGCGGCGTGAAGCCTCCGCGCGAATTCGTCCTTATGGACCGCGCCGCCATCGGCCTCGGCTCGGTCTTCATGCATCTCAACGCCAAAGTGAACTGGTACCGCCTGTTCCACGAAACCATCGAAGGTTTCGACGCACAGAACCTGGCGAAAGCGCAAGGCAGTGCGCTGAAGAAAGCGGGATTGGCTTAATCCCGTATTCCCTCCCCTGAAAGGGGAGGGTTAGGGAGGGGTCGTTTCCTCTCCATTATAGTTTGGCGTATGTGGGCGACGACGCCTTCCAGATTTTCAAGAATGTCGTTGTTCCAAAATCTAAGAACAAAAATCCCAGCCGCATTCAAAACTACTGTTCGCGCATCATCGCGGTCTTTTGTGAGTTCAGCATGCTGACCCCCGTCACATTCGATGGCGAGCTTTAACGCGGGTGCATAAAAATCTAAGACGTAGTCGCCGATGGGATGCTGACGGCGAAAAGACGTCAATTCCAATTGCTTGGCGCGAAGGATCGACCATAGCTTTCTTTCCGCGTTTGTCATCTCGCGGCGCAGACGTTGAGCTCGGACCGTCTTCGTCCGCGTTCGGTCGAATTTTCCTAACAGAAAACGACCCCCACCTGACCTCCCCTTTCAGGGGGAGGAATAATACGCTACTCACTCTTCGCTTCCTGCGTCGTGGGTGTGCACGCTTCGGGCGTGACTTTGCAGTCGGCGGTCAGGTTCATCACGCCGGTGATGAGATCGTTCTCGATCGTCACCTGCACCGGAATGAAGCGATCGTCGGCGGTGAACAGGATTTTCCCGCGCGATTCCTGCATGCGTTCCTCGCCGCGGGGCGAGAAGCCGGCGATGGGCACCAGCGTCGTGTTCACGGTGATCACGTTGTATGACTTGTCGTTGATGGTCACGCCGCGTGGGGCGCTGGTGGTGCCGATGATGTCGTAGCGGCGCTGGCCGTCATACACCGGCACGCGGAACTTGACCGGTGTCTTGTCCGCGCCTTGCGCCATCACCTGGTGGCGTGCTGCGATGAAGGCGGCCATGGGGTCCATCGCGCCGGTGCGCTTATCTTCCGGTACCGGCTTCTTCTTATCGCGCCCCCTGTCGTTCTTGTTCCACGGGAGTTCGTCGTAGCTCAGCTCTTCGCCGGTCTCTCGTTCGATATAGCGTTCCTGCGTCGAGGGGCTTCGTGTCGCCGGGTCATAGGTCATCAGCAGGCTCGAATCGATCTCCGAACCGGACCAGTCGCGCCGGTAACTCGTCGGCAGCGGGGTGATCATGTTCTCTTTGGAAGTGAAGGTCCCTTCACCACTCAAGTCGGCGCGAAACTCGCGCACCCATTTCGCAACCCCACCCGCCGTCAGTTTAAGGCCCGTGGTGTAGGTATCGGAGTCTTGCGAAAGGGAAACGACGGCGTCGCCCACATGCAGGCCGCCGACCATCAAGGAATAAGCAAGCCGCTCGTTTTGTGCGGCGTCCTGTGCCTGGCTCGGCGAACTCAACGCGGCCAGAGCGAGCAGTCCGCCTACGGCGCTCGCTGTCGCACGGCGGTAAATATCGTGCATCGGTCGTCCTCCGGTGCCCTCTCGGAAAGAATCTATAGGGATTCCCCGCCCCTTTTCTAGAGGTGCGGGCCACATGCCACGAAATGACCTTTTTCGCTCCCGCAGCAATTGCGGGGAGAGTTGGCAAGGTCGCGTGAACTGTGTCAGGTTTCCTGCTTGCCGGTTTCGGCCGTTACAATGCTCATACAAAGGTAGGTCCGTAAAAGCGTTAGTCCCTCCAATTCTTTGGGGGGTTCATTTGGGGGATTTCCATGCAGATTGGCGTACTAAAGGAGCGCCGCGCGGGCGAAACGCGCGTCGCGGCCACACCCGATACTGTCAAAAAACTCGTTGCCGCCGGCTGTAGAGTTACAGTGGAAACCGGAGCCGGCGCGGGCTCCCAGATTAGCGACGCACTGTTTCAAGAGGCCGGCGCAACCATCGCGCCGACAGCGGCCGCAGCCGCCGCCTCCGATGTCGTCTTCAAGATTCAAAAGCCGATGACCGCCGCCGAAGGCCTGGACGAGGTGAGCTACCTCAAGTCCGGCTCGGTGCTCATGGCGCATCTGTCCGCGCAAACCAGTAAGGACCTGATGCAGGCCCTGGCGACCCAAGGCGTGACCACCTTCGCCATGGAACTGATGCCGCGCATTAGCCGCGCGCAGGCCATGGACGTGTTGTCCTCGCAATCGAACCTCGCCGGCTATAAAGCCGTGGTCGATGCCGCAGCCACCTTCGGGCGCGCCATGCCCATGATGATGACCGCGGCCGGCACGATCGCACCGGCGCGTGTGCTGGTGTTCGGTGCGGGTGTCGCGGGTCTGCAAGCCATCGCCACCGCCAAGCGCATGGGCGCGGTGGTTTACGCGACGGATGTCCGCTATGCGACCAAGGAACAGGTCGAATCCCTCGGCGGCAAGTTCATCGTCGTCGATGAGGAGAAGATGAAGGCCGCCCAGACCGCGGGCGGCTATGCGAAGGAAATGGACGACGACTTCAAGCGCAAGCAGGCCGAAGCCGTGCGCGCCGAAGTCGCCAAATCCGACATCGTCATCACCACCGCACTCATCCCCGGCAAACCGGCGCCCCGTCTGGTGGCGGGCGATGTCGTGGCCCTGATGAAAGCCGGCTCGGTGATCGTCGATCTTGCCGCCGAAGCCGGCGGTAACGTCGAGGGCACCGTGAAGGATCAGGTCGCGATAACCGCCAACGGCGTCACCATCCTTGGCTACACCAATATGGCCGCGCGCCTGGGGCGCGATGCCAGCTCATTGTTCTCGAAGAACATCCTCAACTTCATCACGCTGATGCTCGAAAAGGGCACCGGCAACTTGAAGATCAACTGGGACGATGAACTCGTCAAAGGCACCTTGGTCACTAAGGACGGAAAGATCGTTCATCCGTCGCTCGCGGGTTAGGGGAGGACGGAACATGGAAACAGTCGCTCATATGGCCGCCAGCCCGGATACCTTCTGGTATCTGATCACGATCTTCGTGCTCGCGGTGTTCGTTGGGTTTTACGTGGTATGGAGCGTGACGCCCGCGCTGCATTCGCCCTTGATGGCGGTCACCAACGCGGTGTCCAGCGTCATCATCGTCGGCGCCATCCTGGCCGCCGGCCCACCCGAGATCACCAGTTCCAAGATCCTCGGCTTCTTTGCCGTGGTGCTCGCCTCGGTGAACATCTTCGGCGGGTTCATCGTCACCCAACGCATGCTGGCCATGTTCAAGAAGAAGGGCAAATAGCATGTCGCAAGGTGCAACCCTCTTCGCTTACATCGTCGCCGGTGTCTTCTTCATCCTGACGCTGCGCGGTCTCTCCAGCCCCGAGACCTCCCGCAAGGGCAACATGTTCGGGATGGTGGGGATGGCGATTGCCATCTTCACCACGCTGACCTCGCCTGTGGTGCAGGAGTATGTCTGGATCGTCGCCGGCATCGCGGTCGGCGGCGCCATCGGCGTCATCATCGCCAAGAAGATCGAGATGACCGCCCTGCCGCAGCTGGTCGCGGCGTTCCATAGTCTCGTCGGTCTCGCCGCCGTGCTCGTGGCGACCTCGGCGCTGCAATCGCCGGAAAGCTACGGTCTCGGCGCGCCGGGCTCCATCGCCGCCGGCAGCCTGGTCGAGATGTCCATTGGTCTGGCGATCGGCGCAATCACCTTCTCGGGCTCGATCATCGCCTTCGCCAAGCTCCAGGGGCTGATGACAGGAAATCCGCTGGTCTTCAAAGGCCAGCATCTGCTCAACGCCATTCTCGGCATCGGCATCGTCGTGTGTGTTGTGATGTTCTGCATGACCGAGAGCCACAACTACTTTTACGCCCTGATGGCGGTCAGCTTCCTGATCGGCTTCCTGCTTATCCTGCCCATCGGCGGCGCGGACATGCCCGTCGTGGTCTCGATGCTGAACAGCTATTCCGGATGGGCGGCTGCGGGCATCGGTTTCACCCTGCACAACAGCTTACTCATCATCGTGGGTGCGCTGGTCGGCTCGTCGGGCGCGATCCTGTCCTACATCATGTGTAAAGGGATGAACCGCTCGATCTTCAGCGTCATCCTCGGCGGCTTCGGCGGGGATACCGCCGCGGCGGCGGGCGGCAAGAAGGAAGCGCGGCCGCACAAGGCCGGTTCCGCCGACGACGCAGCCTTCATCATGAAGAACGCCAGCAAGGTCATCATCGTCCCGGGCTACGGCATGGCCGTCGCCCAGGCGCAGCACGCCCTGCGCGAAATGGCCGATCAGCTGAAGAAGGAAGGCGTCACCGTCAAGTACGCCATCCACCCTGTCGCGGGCCGCATGCCCGGTCATATGAACGTGCTCCTCGCCGAAGCCAACGTGCCCTATGACGAGGTATTCGAACTCGAGGAGATCAACCACGAATTCTCCACGGCCGATGCCGTCTACGTCATTGGCGCCAACGACGTGACAAATCCCGTCGCCAAGACCGATCCCGCGAGCCCGATCTTCGGCATGCCGATCCTGGATGTGGAAAAGGCGAAGACAGTCTTGTTCGTGAAGCGCTCCATGGGCGCCGGTTACGCAGGTGTCGACAACGAGCTGTTCTACCGCGACAACACCATGATGTTGCTCGGTGACGCTAAGAAGATGACCGAAGAGATCGTCGGATCGCTTTAGTTCTCTGATTTTTCGGAAAAGCGCCGCGCGGGTGACACCTCGCGGCGCTTTTTTTGCGTCCGCGATATGTGCCACACTCCGGGCAGGGATCAGGTAGGGGATAGCCTTGAAAGAAACGAGCGAACTTACAGTACGCGGTATTTTGATCGGTGCAGCCATCACGTTCATCTTCACCGCCGCGAATGTCTACCTCGGTCTGAAAGTTGGACTCACCTTCGCCACCTCCATCCCCGCCGCGGTGATCTCCATGGCGATCCTGCGCAAGGTGCGGGACGCAGGCATCCTCGAAAATAACATCGTGCAGACCGTCGCCTCGTCGGCGGGTACGCTCTCCTCCATCATCTTCGTCCTGCCCGGCCTCATTATGATCGGCTGGTGGACCGACTTTCCGTATTGGACCACCTTCGGGATCTGCGCGGCAGGCGGGATCCTTGGCGTGATGTTCTCCATCCCCTTACGGCGCGCGCTGGTCGTGCAGTCGTCGCTGCCGTTCCCTGAAGGCGTCGCGGCGGCAGAAGTCCTGAAAGTCGGTACCGAAACGCGTGGCGGCGCGCAGGAAGCCCGCGCGGGTTTCACCGTCATCGTCATCAGCACGCTGGTATCGGCGGCTCATACCGCCATGATCGGCGCGAAGCTCCTGTCGGGCGAACTCGCAACCTACTTCCGTGTCGGCTCATCGGCGACCGGGATCGCGGGCGGACTTTCGTTTGCGTTGCTGGGGGCCGGACATCTCGTGGGACTGTCGGTGGGTACGGCGATGTTCTGCGGATTCCTGATCGCCTGGGGCGTGGCCACGCCGGTCCTCACGGCGCTGCATCCGGCAGATGGCGCCGCCGTCGATGTCGCGCGCGCGGTTTGGGCTACGCAGGTCCGATTCATTGGCGCGGGCGCCATCGGCGTCGCTGCGCTGTGTAAACTGTTGGAACTTGTCGGCCCGATCTGGCGCGGCATGGCGGCCGCGCGCGCCTCCCGCGCTCAAGTGGGCGCCACCGCACGCGAGGATCAGGATATCCCGGCGAACATCATCGGGCTCGTGACCCTGGTGTCGCTGGGGCCTATCGCTCTCCTGCTCTGGCAATTCCTCGCCGGCGGCCCTCTGGCCGCGAGCGCGCTGGGGTTTGTGCTGGTCAGCCTGATCTACATCGTGATCGTCGGCGCCTTTGTCGCTTCGGTGTGCGGCTATATGGCCGGCCTCATCGGCTCGTCCAACAGCCCGCTGTCCGGCGTCGGCATCCTCGCCATCCTTGGCGCGGCCTTGCTCCTGACGCCTTTCGCGGCGTCAGCGCCAGATGAAACGCGCCAGGCCTTGATCGCCTTCGCCCTGTTCGTGACCTCGATCATTTTCGCCGGCGCGACCATCTCCAACGACAATCTCCAGGATCTCAAAACCGGGCAGCTCGTGGGCGCCACCCCGTGGCGTCAGCAGGTCGCGCTCATGTTTGGGGTCGCCGCCGGCGCGGCCGTCATCCCACCGATCCTGGACCTCCTCAATAAGGCCTATGGCTTCGCGGGCGCTGTGCGTGCCGAAGGCCTCACAACCGATCCGCTCCCGGCGCCGCAGGCGACGCTGATCTCCAGCCTCGCGCGCGGCGTGCTCGGGGGCGATCTCGATTGGAGTCTGCTCGCTATCGGTGGAGCTGTCGGGGTCGGCCTACTGGTGATAGACGCCCTGCTGGCCCGCAAAGGCTGGTTGCGTATCCCGCCGCTCGCCGTGGGAATCGGCATCTATTTGCCCATGACCATCACGGTGCCGGTCTTCGTCGGCGCGGTGCTGGGGTGGCTCTACGACAGGCGCGCGGAGCGCAGCGCCAATCCTGCCGCCATGAAGCAGATGGGCGTGCTCATGGCTTCCGGCATGATCGTCGGGGAAAGTATCTTTGGCGTGATGCTTGCCGGTCTTATCGTGGGCACCGGCAACGAAGCGCCCTTAGCGCTCGTCGGCGACTCCTTTGCGGGAGCCGCCGAAGTGCTCGGTCCGATCGTCTACGCGGCCTTGGCCTGGGGGCTGTACCGCGCCGCCGCAAAACGCGCCTAGGAGCGTTTTCCGCCGAAGTGGAAGCCGGTTCGGCGAAGAAAGCGCGACCAAACAAAGAGCTTAATTCCGCGCCTTATCGACCAGACGGCTGTTCTTAAGCCAGCGCATCATGCCGCGCAGGCGCGCCCCTACTTCTTCGATCTGGTGATTGGCGCTGTTGCGGCGCATCGCCTTGAAGCTCGGTTGGCCCGCCTTGCATTCAGTCATCCAGTTGGAAACGAATTTGCCCTGCTGGATTTCACTAAGGATGCGCTTCATCTCTTTCTTGGTTTCGTCCGTCACGATGCGAGGGCCGGCGGTGTAATCGCCGTACTCGGCCGTGTTCGAGATCGAGTAGCGCATATCGGCGAGGCCGCCCTCATACATCAGGTCCACGATCAGCTTCATTTCATGCAGACACTCGAAGTAAGCCATCTCCGGTGCGTAACCGGCTTCGGTGAGGGTCTCGTAGCCCGCGGTGATGAGGGCGGATAGACCGCCGCAAAGAACCGCCTGTTCGCCGAAGAGATCGGTTTCGCACTCTTCGCGGAAGGTGGTCTCAAGGATGCCCGCGCGGCCCGCGCCGATGGCCGAGGCGTAGGACAAGGCGATCTGCTTCGCGGTGCCCGAGGCGTCTTGTGCCACGGCGATGAGGGCCGGCACGCCCGCGCCGCGCGTGTATTCGGCGCGCACCGTATGGCCTGGGCCTTTAGGCGCGACCATGAATACGTCGAGATCCTTGCGAGGTTCGATCAGATTGAAGTGTACGTTGAGGCCGTGGGCAAAGGCGATGGCGGCGCCCTGCGGAAGGTTGTCGCGCACTTCCTCTTTATAGATGTCGGCCTGCAACTCGTCCGGGGTCAGGAACATCACAACATCGGCCCACTTGGCGGCGTCCGACGGAGTCATGATGGTGAAGTTTTCCTGCGCGGCTTTGGCGCGGGTCGACGAACCTTCCTTCAGCGCGACGGCGACATTCTTCACGCCCGATTCACGCAGGTTCAGCGCATGGGCATGGCCTTGGCTGCCATAGCCGATGATGGCAACGCGCTTTTCCTTCACCAGGTTCGTGTTGGCGTCACGGTCGTAATAGACTTGCATGGGATCCTCGTTCTTTCGTGAGAGTTTAAGCGTGCGGACGTAATCCGCCCGTGCCGCGCGCTATGGCGGCGATTCCGGTACGTGAAATTTCAGCAAGGCCCAGGGGGCGCATCAGTTCGATGAAGGCGTCGATCTTCTGGCTATTGCCGACGATTTCGAACACAAAGGATTCAACGCTTGAGTCCACAACGTTGGAGCGGAAGATATCGCCGATACGAAGGGCCTCGTTACGCTTCTCACCGGTGCCCACCACCTTGACCAGGGCAAGTTCACGCGCCACCGACGGGCCTTCCTCGGTCAGGTCGCGCACTTCGTGTACGGGGATGAGGCGGCCGAGTTGCGCTTTGATCTGCTCGATAATCCGGCGCGTGCCGGCGGTTAGGATGTTGATGCGCGACAGATTGCGGGCCGTGTCGACCTCCGCCACCGTCAGGCTTTCAATATTGTAGCCGCGCGCCGCGACCATCCCGATCACCCGCGCCAGCACGCCGGCTTCGTTATCCACCAGCACCGAGATTACATGGCGGTGCACATCCGGAGTGACCAGCCGCGGCGGCGCCACGGGAGCTGGAACTTCCGCAACCATTTGTAGAGGGCGGGACGTGGCGGCGGACTTACGCGCGCGCGTTCTGTTCTTGCGCATGATGTTCTGCCTCAGACCAGGGCGCGGCCTTCGGCCGACACATTCGCGAAACCTTCGTCCGTCGCGCTCAACATCATCTCGTTGTGCGGCATGCCGGACGGGATCATCGGGAAACAGTTTTCATTGGGGTCCACGGCCACATCGACGATCACCGGCCCCTCGGTGGCCATCATTCTTTTGATGGTGTCATCGAGCTTTGCGGGATCACTCACGCGCAACCCCGTCCATCCAAACGCCTCGGCCAGCTTCACGAAGTCGGGCAGGGCCTCGCTATAGCTTTGCGAATAGCGCCCGCCGTGCATCAGTTCCTGCCACTGGCGAACCATGCCCATATACTGATTGTTCAAGATGAACACCTTCACGGGCGTGCGGTGCTGTACGGCGGTCGAAAGTTCCTGGATGTTCATCAGGATCGAGGCTTCCCCGGCGATATCGATGACCAGGGCGTCGGGATGCGCGATCTGCGCCCCGATGGCCGCCGGCAGGCCGTAGCCCATCGTGCCGAGGCCGCCTGACGTCAGCCAGCGGTTAGGCTCCTGGAATCGGTAGAAATGCGCGGCCCACATCTGGTGTTGACCCACTTCGGTGGTCACGATGGTGTTTGATGCCTTCGTCAGCTCGTATAAGCGCTGCACCGCATATTGTGGCTTGATCGTGCCGCCCCGCTGCTCGAAGTCGAGGCAATCGCGCTCGCGCCAATCCTCGATTTTTGCCCACCAGGCCTTGAGCGCGCCGGTATCACGGCGGCGCGGGCGGCTATTCCATTCCTTAATCATTAGGCGCAGCGTTTCGGCGCAGTCGCCGATCACCGGCACGTCCACGAGCACGTTCTTATTGATCTGCGAAGGATCGATATCGACGTGGATCTTCTGCGAGCCTGGCGAGAAGGCATCCAAGCGCCCCGTCACGCGGTCATCGAAGCGCGCGCCGATGTTGATCATCACGTCGCAGTCATGCATCGCGAGATTAGCTTCATAAAGCCCATGCATTCCGACCATGCCGAGCCACGCCCGGCCCTCGGCGGGATAAGCGCCGAGCCCCATGAGGGTCGAAGTGATGGGAAAGCCAGTCAGCGCCACGAGTTCGCGCAGGAGTTCGGAGGCTTCGGGGCCGGCGTTGATCACGCCGCCGCCGGTGTAGAACAACGGCCGCTCGGCGTCGGCCATCAGGTCGACGGCCATCTTCACGGCCGTCATGTCGGGCACGGTGCGCGGACGATACGTCTTGTGCTGCTCACGCGGGATATCCCGCGGCGGCGGTGTGTAAGGCCCGAGCGCCAAGGCGACATCTTTCGGGATATCGATCACGACCGGACCGGGACGGCCCGAACGCGCCACGTAAAAAGCTTCGTGCACGATGCGCGGTAGGTCGCGCACATCCTTCACGAGGTAATTGTGCTTGGTGCAAGCGCGCGTGATGCCGATGGTGTCGGCTTCCTGAAAGGCGTCACTGCCGATCAGGCTCGTCGGGACCTGGCCGGTGAAACACACGATGGGGATGGAATCCATCAGTGCGTCGGTAAGACCGGTCACCGCGTTGGTCGCGCCGGGGCCCGATGTGACCAGCACGCAGCCGACCCGCCCGGTGGAGCGCGCGTAACCCTCAGCGGCATGTACCGCCGCCTGCTCATGACGCACCAGCACATGCCGGATGCGGTTTTGTTTGAACAACTCGTCGTACAACGGCAGCACCGCACCGCCCGGGTAGCCGAACAGGACGTCGACGCCCTGATCCGCGAGGGCTTTCAACACAAGATGGGCGCCGGAAAACTTGGACTTGCTCATGAAAAACACTCGGGCGGGCGGTTAAGGGGGCGGAACCTATTGACGCTGCATTGCAGCGTCAACAATTAACGGAAAAAAAGACGTGCAAATTTATAATAAAGGTACATAAATTACTCATATACGTAATAATGTTACAACATCGCGACATTAGACACGCTTTCGCCCAGAGCGGAGACCACGGCCTCAGTGAGATCGCTGGTCGAAGCGCCGCCGCCGATGTCCCGTGTGCGGACACCGTTTTCGAGCGACCGCGACACCGCGCGTTCAAGCTTTGCGGCGAGATCGGGCCGCGCGAGCGAATGGCGCAGGGCAAGGGCGAGGCTGAGGATCATCCCGCAGGGATTGGCATAGTTCTTCCCCGCGATGTCCGGCGCCGAGCCATGGATCGGCTCATAAAGCCCGGGCTTTCCCGGCGTGCCGAGAGAGGCGGACGGTAACATGCCCAAAGATCCCGTGAGCATCGCGGCTTGATCGGACAGAATGTCGCCGAACAGGTTGTCCGTGAGGATGACATCGAACTGCAGCGGCGCGCGCACAAGCTGCATGGCGCAATTGTCCGCCAACATGTGCGAGAGCTTCACGTCGCTATATTCTGCGTCGCGCAGCTTCTGGACTTCCTCGCGCCACAATAGGCCCGCTTCCATCACATTGGCTTTGTCGGCCGAACAGACGACGCCTTTGCGCGTGCGTGCGAGTTCGAAGGCCACCCGGGCCACGCGCCGGATCTCATCACACGTGTAGCTATGTGTGTTGATTCCGCGCCGCTTTCCGCCGGGAAGCTCGGTCACGCCGCGCGGCTCTCCGAAGTAAACGCCGCCCGTGAGTTCGCGTACGATCATCAAGTCCAAGCCCGCGACCACCTGAGGCTTCAATGTCGAAGCATCGGCCAGGCTTGGGAAGAGAACTGCGGGACGCAGGTTCGCGAACACCTGCATCGCGCCGCGCAATTCCAGAAGGCCTGCTTCAGGGCGCAGGTGGAACGGTTGGCTCGCCCATTTGGGGCCGCCCACGGCGCCAAGAAGCACCGCGTCGGCGGCACAAGCCGCCGCGACGGTAGCTGGCGCGAGAGGTACACCCGCGACGTCAATTGCCGCGCCGCCGATCAAGCCTGTGGTGACGTTGACCGCGAAGTTTTCATGCGCGCTGAACCAGGTCAGCACTTTGCGCGCGGCGGCCGCCACTTCGGGGCCGATGCCGTCGCCGGGCAGGAGGAGGACGCTCTTAGTCATGGCCAGGGGTTCCAGTGTTGCGCCAAGGTTCGCGCCAGACGCGCGCCAGTTCGAATCGGGCGATATCGTTTTCGTGTTGGAGGGCGACGCCGATCTCATCAAGGCCGGCGAGCAGAAGGTTTTTACGCGCGGGCTCGATGTCGAAGCGGTAGCCGGGTCCCATCGCTGTGACGATCACCTGCAAGGGGAGGTCAACCATGACTTCGCTGGTCGCGGGCGTGGAGACGAGGGCGGTCAACGCTTCGACGTCGTCCGGAGCCAACGTGATGCAGAGAATGCCGTTCTTTACGCAATTGGACGCGAAGATGTCCGCGAAACTCGGCGCGATGACGCAGCGGATGCCAAAGTCGGCGAGCCCCCACGGCGCATGCTCGCGGCTGGAGCCGCAGCCGAAATTGACGCCCGCGATCAACGTGGTCGCATGTCGGTAGGGTTTACGGTTCAGCACGAAGTCGGGTTTTTCACGTCCGTCCGCCTGAAACCGCATGTCATTGAAAACAAACTTCCCGAGCCCTGAGCGTTTGATAGTTTTCAGGAACTGCTTGGGCATGATGGCGTCGGTATCGACGTTCGCGAGCGGCAAGGGCGCCGCGGGGCCTGTCAGTGTGGTGAAGGGAATCATCGAGCGTCTCCCTGCGCCCCGAGGCGGCGGACATCGGTAAGGTGCCCTGTCACCGCAGCGGCCGCCGCCATGGCGGGCGAAACCAAATGCGTGCGGCTGCCGCGGCCCTGGCGGCCTTCGAAGTTGCGATTGGACGTCGAGGCGCAGCGTTCGCCAGGCCCGAGCACGTCCGGGTTCATGGCCAGACACATCGAGCATCCCGGCCTTCGCCATTCCGCGCCGGCAGCCTCGAAGATGTCGTGCAAACCCTCGCTCTCGGCCTGGCGGCGGACAGCGTCGGACCCCGGCACGACCAACATGACGACACCCGGCTTGACGGTGCGTCCTTTCATGACTTCAGCGGCGGCGCGTAAGTCCTCGATACGTCCGTTCGTGCAAGAGCCTAGAAAAACTTTGTCGATGCGGATGCCTTCGAGATCCTGACCAGCCTCTAGGCCCATATAAGCGAGCGCGCGTTCGACCTGTATGCGTTTGCCCGTATCAGCGAATCTATCAAGTACGGGAACCCGTGCGGTGATCGGCGCCACATCCTCGGGACTGGTGCCCCAGGTCACATGCGGAACAACACTCGCCGCATCGATCACGACTTCCCGCTCGAAATGCGCCGCTGGGTCCGAGGCAAGGCCGCGCCAATGGGCGAGCGCTTCGGTCCAGCGCGCACCCCGCGGCGCATGCGGACGTCCTTGAACGTAGGCGAAGGTCTTGTCATCTGGCGCGATCAAGCCGGCGCGGGCCCCGGCTTCAATCGTCATATTGCAAAGAGTCATCCGGCCTTCCATAGAAAGCGCGCGGACGGCTTCACCCTGATACTCAATGACGTAACCCGTCCCGCCAGCGGTGCCGATGCGTCCTATCACCATGAGTGCGAGATCTTTGGCAGTGACGCCGACGCTCAGCCGGCCATCGATGGTGACGCGCATGTTCCGCGACTTCTTCATGCGCAAGGTCTGGGTCGCGAGCACATGTTCGACCTCGGACGTGCCGATCCCAAACGCGAGCGCGCCGAATGCCCCGTGGGTCGAGGTATGTGAATCGCCGCAGACGATGGTCTTGCCGGGTTGGGTCAGGCCCTGTTCCGGCCCGATCACATGCACAATTCCATGACGCGCGTCGGTCAGCGGGAAATATCCGACAGCGAAGTCGCGCGCATTCTCGTCCAGGGCCGCGAGTTGCGCGCGGCTTTCCGGATCGGCCACATGGGCTTCGCGGTCCTGGGTCGTCGGCACGTTGTGATCTGCTACGGCCCAGGTCAGATCGGGGCGGCGCACCTTGCGTTTCGCCGTGCGCAATCCTTCGAAGGCTTGCGGCGAGGTCACTTCGTGCACCAGGTGCAAATCGATGTAGAGCAGCGCAAGACCCTCATCGTCGGCGGTGACGGTATGGCTATCCCAGATCTTATCGTAGAGCGTGCGGGCGTAGGTCATGTTAGCCGACCTCCGGCGCTGACGCCCGGTAGGCGCGGTTCACCGCGCTGGTGACCGCATGCAGCGAGGCTAGCAGCACATCCTCGTGGATTCCCGCGCCGTAGAAACGTTGGTCATCTGAGGTCTGGATTTGCACATAGGTGGCCGCGTCGCTCGCCGCGCCGCCGCTGCGCGACTTTTGCTGCAGGTCGACGATATCGAAGTTCAGATCGATGATATTCTTGATGGCGTTGCAGTAGGCTTCCACCGGACCGGTGCCAAGGCCATCGACCGCATGAATGGCGCCGCGCACGGAAACCGTTGCGCTCAGCGATACTTTGAACGGGCTGAGATGGCGGCAGGTGTACTGCCGGAACAAAAGAACATCGTCGGCGCGTAGGAACTCGGCTTCGAATAACTGCCAGATGTCGCCAGGCTGCAACTCTGCACCGTTTTCCGAATGGCGCTGCACCGTCTTGGCGAATTCAATCTGCATCGCCTGCGGTAAGACAAGGCCGTACTCGTGTTCGAGCACAAAGGCGACGCCGCCCTTGCCGGACTGGCTGTTGATGCGGATAACCGCTTCATATCGCCGTCCGACATCGGCCGGATCGATAGGCAGGTATGGCACTTCCCACAGACCGGAGTTGCTTTCGCTTTGCGCCGCGAGGCCCTTTTTGATCGCGTCTTGATGCGAGCCCGAGAAAGCAGCGAATACCAGTTCGCCGGCATACGGGTGTCGCGGATGGACGGGAATTTTCGTGCAGTGTTCCGCCACCTGAACGAAGCGCTTGATGTCCGAGAAGTCGAGCCCGGGGTCGACGCCCTGCGTGAACATATTGAGCGCGAGGGTGACGAGATCGACGTTGCCGGTGCGCTCGCCATTACCGAATAGTGTGCCTTCGACGCGGTCGGCTCCGGCCATCAGCGCGAGTTCGGCTGCCGCGACCGCAGTGCCCCGGTCGTTGTGCGGGTGCACGGAGAGAAGGACCGCATCCCGCCCACTGATGCTATCCGCGAACCATTCGATCTGGTCGGCGTAGACGTTGGGGGTCGCCAGTTCCACCGTTGCCGGTAGGTTGAAAATGATCTTCCGGTCTCGCGTGGGCCGTACGACATCCATGACTGCCTCGCAGATCTCCTGCGAAAAATCGAGTTCCGTACCGGTGAAACTCTCGGGCGTGTATTCGACGGTGACGTCCGTGTCGCTGTTCGCCGCAAGCGCGGCGATACGGCGCGCCGCACCCACGGCCAACGTGACGATGCCGGCGCGATCGGATTTGAAGACAACGCGGCGCTGCAAGGTCGATGTGGAATTATACAAGTGAATGATCGCGCGCCGGCATCCTTGCAGACTTTCAAACGTGCGTTCGATGTGCGGCGTACGCGCGGGCGTCAGCACTTGGATCGCGACGTCATTGGGGATGAGATTGTTGTCGATCAGATGACGGATAAAATCGAATTCCGTCTGCGAGGCCGCGGGAAAGCCCACTTCGATTTCCTTGAAACCCGCCGCGACCAAGGCGTCGAACATGACGCGCTTGCGCTCGAGTCCCATCGGATCGGCAAGGGCCTGATTGCCGTCGCGCAAGTCGACACTGCACCACGTGGGCGGTTTTGAAATGATGCGGCTGGGCCACTGCCGCGAACTGAGCGCGACCGGTTCAAACGCTTGATACTTCGTCGCGGGATTAGCGCGCATGACTGCTCCTTGGCCGTCCGGCAGAGAGCTGCCCGACGCACCTTTAAAGAAAGCCTGAGTTAGGGAATCAGAGTTCGGCTGGGATGAGCCGCCAACGCGCCGTTACGCCTGGCGGCTGAATCTAAGTCGAATGATAAGGAGCGCGGGAATAATCACCGCTGGAAGCGCGAGTTCAAGCGCAAGCGCGGACGAGGTCCGGGCGGCATCAGAGATATAAGCGGTAGTTGAGCGGGGGTTCATGACACGTGGCATCCACGACGTACGACAAAGAAAACAGGGGAACTCTTCCCAGCGCTATTAGAGCGCTGGGCCTGTAATGCTAAGTCGAAGTCGTGTGCCGAAATTGGTCATGAGGCGTCTGTATCGCGGTGCTTCGGGGTCGTCAAGGACATTTATGCAGAAAGAAATAAAGATGCGCTTAATTCATGCGCTCGCCGACGACGCCCCACTGACGCGCACTGTTTGGTTCAGACGGCGGCACACCTGTTCAGCATGATCGGGCGAGCGGAACAGGCGGCGCTCAAGGAGCGCGTAGTTCCGGTCTGACGCAAAGAAGCGGTAACGGTTCTTATCTTGGATGACCAAACCGGCGGCAACGCCGCCGAATTCGATGACATAGCGCAATGGTTGCGGCATGGACTTCGTCTCTCGATGTGCGGAAGTGGAGATGCCACGGGGGAAATCCAAAGCGGAGGGAGGGATCCGCTCAAACGGGGGAGGGTCTCACCCCGTGGCACACTTGGTGTTAGCCCTTACGGGCTGCATCAATGCTTACATCGATGGGCGCGGTGCGCGCCGGCGTAAAGGCCGATGGACGAAATGATATGAATCGAAATCATGGCTCTCCTTGCGAGAGGGATCTTCCACTTCGGGAGCACGTGTTCGAGAGCTTCGGCCGCGGCTCCGTGCAAAAAGTGGAAAGGAAAAAAGATCGTTCTCCCGCGGTTCGGCGCGGGAGAACGCTTACCTCTCACCGTAGGTGCGTTACACAGTCAAGCGTAAGTGCAGTCCCACGGTCGTATCGCGCTGGTTGTCATTCAGCAGCAGCGTATTCACTTCGATGACGCCGTTCAGACGCCCTTGGCCGAGCGCGAGCCCGCCGCCAACGGTCAGGCGATCCTTCTTCGTGTAGAAATCGGGATCGGTGAACAACCGCGTATAGGTCACATTCGCATAGGGGCGAAGCGCGCCGGTGAAGAACGTCGCGGTGCCGGCCAGCTTGCCCCACACGTTGTCGCCTTTTGTCTCGGCATAGCTAAAGCCGGCGCTGTCGGTATACGCCTTGTCGCGCCAGTAGTTGTAGCTAACGCCTGCCGTACCGGTCAGGCCGAAGCGCGGCGCGACCAGCCAGAAGGCGTTTCCATCAAGCGACGCAGACCATTCCATATGATCGAAGGCGCCATCGACGCGGGTCCCCGCCGATGTACGTGAAATATGCGATTCACTGTCGGCATACGATCCGGCGCCGGTGATCGAGAACACATCATCGAGCACACGCGTGACGTAGGTGCCCGCGAGCCAGCCGTCCGAGCTGAGATCGCCGCTCAGGCTGGTCAGGTCAGCCGTGGTTTCCAGATAGCCGCCGTAGATTCCGACCAACCAATTCTCGACGCGATGGTCGACGCCGGCCGTGAACACATTGCTATGGCCGTCACGCTCGAGACCAAGGCGGTCGTCGTTGAAGAAATTTCCGCCGGCCGAAGCCCAAGCGCCATAGGTTGGCGCGCCGAAGACATTCGACGCATCCGCTTGGCCGCGCGCTTGAAGTTCGGCTTGTACGGCAACCGTGGTATCTATCCCGATACGCCGCGTGGCGAGATCGTTCAGGAGTCGCGCATCGGCACTCGCCTGTCCCGCCGAAGACACGCTGACGTTCGTCGAAACGATGTTGCGCTCAAGCACCGAGACATTAAGGCCGCCGGTCGCCGCGCCGCCCAGGATCTGCGCGCACGCGGGAGAGCCGCCGACCTGACCGCGCACGATGTCGTACGTGCAGGAGAAAGCGCTATTCGCGCCTCCTTGCGTCAAGGTCCCGCTGACCGAGCCGGTAGCGCCAAGGCCTAGGGTGTTTTGATTGAAGGTCGCGGTGGACCCGTCGGTCAAGGTGACGGATTGCGCGTGAGCGGTCGCCGTGATCAGGCAAAACGCGCCGGCGGCGGCGCTGGCAAAGGTGCGTGTCATATCGAAAAAGCCCCGGGATAGTAGTGGTTGAGTGTGCTCGAAACGCCGCAACCTCAGAAAAGTTGCGCGCGTCCGCACACGCGAGCCGCGCAAGTCGCCCGTGCAACAACAACCCGCCACAACACGACCTCAAGCGCGCCGCAACTTCGGCGTACTGAGCCCGTTTACTTCGGCACGTTCTGGATGAAGTGCCGCCTGCACAAGAGTACCCGCACGGCCGGAACGGCGAAGCGATGGTCTTCGCATATCAACAAGGAGAATACAGATGATCAAACGTATCCTGTTAGCCAGCGCGATCGCCGGCCTTACCGTTGCGCCGGCCATGGCGCAGGTTCTTGGTGGCACTGTGAACACGGGCGCCGGTGCGGTCGGCGGCATGACCGCCGGTCCTCTTGGCGCCGGTGCCAACGCTGGAGCTACGGGCGCTCTGCGCGGTGGCGTTACGGCTCCGCAGCCGCATGTCTCGGGTTCGTTGAACAGCGGCGCGGCCGCTGCCGGCCGGGTCGGCGGCAATGTCGGTGCGGCCGGTGCTGCCACGGGCGCGGCGGCCACAACCGGCGCGACCGCCGCGGGCCGTACGGCCACCAGGGGCGCGGCGCAGACGTCGGGCTCGCTCTCCGGTTCGGCGAGCAGCACCGGCAGCTTGAGCGCTTCGCCCGGCAGCGTCAGCGGTTCGACCTCGAGCAGCGGTAACCTGAATGCGACCACCAACGCCGCGACCACCACGACTGATACCGGCGCGGCGGTCGGCGCGGCCGCCACGGGTACCGCGCGCGGCGCCGCGAACGCCGGCGCCAATGCGGCCGCCTCGACCCGCACTGAAGCGCGCGGTCAGATCAGCGGTGCTGCTTCCACCGCGGGCAGCGCGCTCAACGCGCCCACTAGCGCTACCGGCGGCGCCGGCTTGAACGGCGGTGCGGGCGTGAACGCTGGGTCGACCTCGGTAGGTGCCGGTACGTCCGGTGCGGCCGCTACGTCCGGTTCGCTCAAGACGCCTGAGTAACGCACCAGCCTGAAATGGAAAACGCCGCCGGTGAAAACCGGCGGCGTTTTTCTTTGTGCTGCTACTTCAAGGCCGCGAGTGTTTTTTGGGCAATGGGCCGCTGTTTCTCGATCAGGGCCGCGCAGGCTTTGATGCGTTCCAAGGTCTGTGCGAGACTGCGCGGCGCGCCACGCATATCTTCGGCTTTAGGCGTCATGAACTTCTCGAAGTCAGCAGCTTCGCCGGCCGTGCAGAAATAACTGCCCACGCCGACAAGAGCTTCGCGGTTATTCGGCGGCGTACGTTGTTTCACCGCCTCGAAATTGTCCTTGAACCATGTCCAAGCCGCCGCGCGATTTGCCGGCTCTGACATCATACCGTAAATGATCGTCGGGATTTCGTTGGTCCGGAGTTCCTCGGACAAGGCCAGCGTCCGCACTTGCGCGGCGATGGCCGGATCGGTCGATCGGGTAAGCGCTGACAGAAGGCGTTGACGGATGATGCCGCTGCGCTCGGTCTTGAGATGCGCAAGCACGTCCTTCACGAACGGCGCGCCGCGATCCTGCACCGCGACCTGCAGGGCTTTGTCGACCAGATCCGGATCGATCGCGTTTACATGCACCGCGCCGTCGCCGGGCGCGCCAAGATAGGCCACCGCCCGCTTCGCCAGTTCGGCGCGCACTTGTTGCGATCGCGCCTGGAACGCCATAGCGGCCACCACGGGTGAACGCATCAAGGTCGCCTGGTTAGGCGCCGTTTTGTCGAGTTCCGAAGTCTTGTCGAGGCCAAGGCGCGTATAAAGCGGTCCATACATCTCCGCCGCTACGCGCGCCATCTGCGGGCGGGACGCTTCAGACAGCAGCACATGGTCGAACCATGACAGGCGCTCACCCACGGCTTCGGCCATGTCCCAGGTGATCCCCGGTCCGCGCTGCTGGCGGATCGTGATCACCGTGCGCAGGCGCGAAAGATATTGGTCGAAACTCATGCGGCCGGCCATGAACGAGGCGTTCATGCTGTCGAGCAGAGACAGTACCTCCTTATCGGTGAGCGCCGCAGTGTTCTCCACCAGCGCCGTCCAACCCCCGTCATCCAGATCGAAGCGGAAGTAACCAGCGCCGTCCGCGTTCGGCATGATCCAGTTCGGGCAGCCGCCGGTCTCGAGGGCTATGCGCGTTTCGGGTTCCTTGACTATCACGCACATCTGGTCGCGCTGCGGGCCGCGCCCGAACGCCACGCAGGTAGGAATACGCCACTGCTGCTTCTTGGATTCGGGCGTGATGGGGCCTTGGAAGTAGCGGCTTTGCGAGACCACGAACGTGGCCGTCGGGCCTTTGCATTCCAGGCGCGAGGTGAGCAGGGGCACACCTGACTGATTGAGGAAAGATTCAAACGCCGCGACGCCTTCGGTGTCCTTATTGGCGTCGGCTACCGACTGCAGAAATTCGCTCGCGGTTGCGTTGCCCCAGGCGCGGCGCTGAAGATGCAGCGCGACGCCCTTCTGGAAGTTTTCGGGATCGTAGAACTGCTCGAACATCGCGAGCACGCCGCCGCCTTTCTGGTAGGTGATTCCATCGAAGGCGTTTTGGATGTCGTCGTTGGACTTGATGGGCTGGGCGATGGCGCGCGCGGCGTGCCAGCTGTCCGTGCTCATGGCATCGAGCGCGCCGGTGAGGGTGAGGCGGCCGTATTCGCCCGCCGGATCGAAAGCCGCCGCCGCCTTGTTGCCCATCCAGGTGGCGAACGCTTCATTGAGCCAAATGTCGTTCCACCAAGCCGGCGTCACAAGATTTCCGAACCACTGGTGCGCCAGCTCGTGCGCATGCACCCGCGCGTACGATCGCTTTTGCTGCAGCGACGAAGTTTCATCGATCAGCAAAAGCTGCTCGCGGTACGTGATCGCACCGGCGTTTTCCATGGCGCCGTAGGCGAAGTCGGTCACCGCGATGATGTCCAGCTTCTCGAACGGATAAGCCGTGCCGAAATAGCTCTCCAGCGCACCGACGATCGCCGGCGTATTGTCGAGCGCGTATTTCAGCTGTTTGCCTTTGCCCTTGGTGGCCACGCCGCGCACCGGAATTTCACGGTCACGGAAGCCGGTCTTCGGTACCGGCGGTCCCTGCACCACGTCGAACGGCCCTGCGATTAGCGCTATCAGATAGGTGGGCAGCGGCTTCGTCGTCGTGAAAGTCACGCGCTTGAGCCCGCCCGCGAGCGGCGTTTCCTTCGCCACCGGCGTATTGGAAATGGCGGAATCGATTGTGCGCACCGTCATCGAGATGTCGTACGGCGTCTTGAAACGCGGTTCGTCGAAGCTGGGGAAGGCGCGCCGCGCGAAAATGGTCTCCATCTGGCTGTAGAGATAACGTTCACCGCCGTCGTCCGCGCGATACAGGCCTTCCAGCTGACGGTTATAATCGGCGTCATAGATAATGGTGATGCGTGCTTTCGGGCCTCGCACTTCGCTGGCCAGTTCCAGTTTCACGACGCCGTCGCTGTCCGGGATCTCGGTCCAGGTCGCGGTCACCGGTTTGCCGCCCTCGGCGGTCACGCGCGCTTCCTTGACCTTCAACTCCTGCCCATGCAGCCAGATCAACTTGGTCGGCGCGGCGAGGGTGATGTCGATATCCACCTTGCCCGAAAACGTGTCGGCGTCGGGCCGCGTGATCAGATCCAGGGTGTAGTGTGTTGGGGTGACCGAAGTAGGCAACTGCCCCGCCGGATAATCGGATGTTTGCGCGGCCGCCGGAACGGCAAGCAGCAGCAGCGCGAACGCGGTCTTGAACACTGTTCTCACTTGATACTCCCGATCTTGGTCGATCCCACGAAGACTTCGCCGGCTTCGTTATTCACGAAACGGAATTGGTGTGTCCCACAGTCGCCGGCGTCGGTGCATTCCACCAGGCTTGGCGTGAAGATCGCGATGGCCTCTTTGCCTTCGAGGCTCAGCCTGTGCGACAGCTCAGCCTGCAGGCGCGTGCGCTCCTTGGACCAGAACTTGATGCCGACCGGCTGCGTGTTCGCGTCGCCCGTACCAACGAGGATGATTCCCTGCACGATCCACTCGCCGTCGCGCGGCGCGACTTCCCAGTCGAATTCGTAATAGCGAATGAGGCTGCCGATGGAACTAAGGATGATGGTGTCCGAGGCGTGCCACATCTCATAGACCGAGATGTTGCCGGCGATAGCCCAGCGGTAGTCGCCCTCGGTCTTGACGTCGCCTGAGATCAGCGCCGGATCGATGCCGCGCGGTTGGGGCTTCGGCTTCGCGCTCGCCGCGCTTAGCATCAAGGCCGCAAGCGCGATGCAGGCAATTTTTCGAAAAGCGCCCATGGGGTCTCCCAAAATCCACAGAACACTTTTATAGACTGCGGTTCCGCTTCGCCCAAGGGGCCGGGCGGGGTATGATCACTGTTACACCTGCATAGATGTTCCAAAAATGGCGCATGTCGTTCTGAATTCGCGGACCCTGCGCCTTCGGGTATTTCCCAAACCCAAGGGCAAGGCCTCCCGCCCGAAGCGCGAAAACAAGACTCTCGCGCTGTTCGAAGCGCCGCCCGAGGATACGACGGACGGGCCGGCGGACAAGTTGGCCGAAAAGGTCGCGGCGCTATGCCTGCTCAATCGCGTGAATTCCGACATCCTCGCTCGCACGCCCCAGCTCGGTTTGCGCGATTGGTGGCTGACCGCCGGTTCTCTGACGGCGACGGTGTGGAATCTGCGCTCGGGACGTGCCGCCAGTCAGGGCATTCGCGACTACGACATCGCTTATTTCTCGGAGGACGCGTCCGAAGAGGCCGAGGAAGAAGTCCGCCGCGCCGCCGCGAAGCTCTTCGGCGATCTCGATGCCACGGTGACTTTGCACAATCAGGCCCGTCTGCTCGTTGGACCTGAGGAGGAGAACGGCGTCGTCTATCCCCCTCTGACCTCGGCTTCGGAAGGGCTTTTGCGCCAACCCGCGAACGCGTTCACCATCGGCATGAGATGCACCGGGGCCGATTTTTTCGACATCTACGCGCCGCTCGGCGTCGGCGATGTCTGGGACATGGTGGCCCGGCCGAACCGCTCCGTGCCGCTCGCGAAGGTCTACGAGGAGATGACCATGCGTTGGCAGGCGCGCTGGCCGCGGCTCGTTGTTTATCCTTGGGTTGATGAGCAAGAGAAAAATAAGCAAAAACAATAATCTAGAGTTGATAATTCGGCTTTCCAAGCAGGGGCCTTGGTGCTACACCCGCGCGCCTGCCGAACGGCCCTCCACGGGGTCGGCCGCTCCGACAGTGTTGTAAACTTCAGCGGTCGCAGCACATGAACCAGGACCCATCCCCTGGATCTCAAACCCCGGCGCTTTCCGATTGGGCGCCGCCTCGCTCTCAGAATTCTCCCAACCGGGACCACCGCATCGTGGCGCTTGTTCTTGGCGCTGTCGGCGTGGTGTTCGGCGACATCGGCACGAGTCCGCTGTACGCATTGAAAGAAGCCTTCAACGGGGCACACCCCATGCCGGCCGACGAGCCGCATGTGTTCGGCGTACTGTCGCTTGTGTTCTGGACGTTCATGATCGTGGTGACGCTGAAATACGCCGTCCTCGTCATGCGCGCCGACAATAAGGGTGAGGGTGGCAGTCTCGTCCTCGTCGCGCTCGCCAGCCAGGCGCTCGCCGACGGTAAGAACAAGTGGCTGACGCCCGTCGTCGTCGTGCTCGGTATTTTCGCGGGCGCTTTGTTTTACGGCGACAGCATGATCACGCCTGCTATCTCGGTTTTGAGCGCCGTGGAAGGCCTCAACGTCGCAGTGCCGGAACTCCGCGACTTTGTCGTGCCGATCACCGTCGTCATCCTCCTGTGCCTTTTCATGATCCAGCGTTACGGCACGCGTATCGTCGGTCACGCGTTCGGACCGATCACGCTCGTGTGGTTCCTCTCGCTCGCCGTGCTTGGCGTCATGAATATCCTTAAATCGCCGGAAATCTTGCAGGCGCTCAGTCCCTCTTACGCCTACGTCTTTTTTCTCAAATACAAGACCACAGCCTTCCTCTCGCTCGCGGCGGTCTTCCTCGTCGTGACTGGCGCCGAGGCGCTCTACGCCGACATGGGCCACTTCGGCAAAAAGGCGATCCGTATTTCCTGGTTCTGGATCGTGTTCCCCGGCCTGATGCTCAACTATCTCGGCCAGGGCGCACTTCTGCTCGACAATCCGAAAGCCGCCGAGAATCCATTCTACTTGATGGTTCCAGAGTGGGCCGCGATTCCGATGGTCATCCTGGCGACGTTGGCCACCGCCGTCGCCTCTCAAGCAGTGATCAGCGGCACATTCTCGCTGTCGCGCCAAGCCATGCAGATGGGCTTTCTGCCGCGCATGGAAACCATCCACACGTCCGAGACTGAGCGCGGCCAGATCTATGTGCCGTTCATCAACTGGATGCTCATGGTTTCGGTGCTCGCGCTGGTGCTGGGCTTTGGCTCGTCTAGCAATCTTGCGGCGGCCTACGGTGTCGCGGTCGCCGGCGATATGATAGTGACGACCGTTCAGCTCGCGGTTGTGATGTTCCTTTTGTGGCGTTGGCCGGTGTGGGTCGCCACCTCCATCTTCGTCGTCTTCTTTATAATCGATCTCGCTTTCTTCTCTGCCAATGCGACCAAGATTCCGCATGGCGGCTGGGTGCCGCTCGCCATTGCCGCGGTCGGTTTCCTCTTGCTGACAACTTGGAAGAAGGGACGCGCGCTGCTCTTCGCGCGTATGGCCGAAGAAGCCATGCCGGTCGAGCTCTTTTTGAACTCGCTGTCGGCCAACGTCACGCGCGTGCCGGGAACCGCTGTGTTCCTCTCAGCGACCACTGACGGCGTGCCGCACGCGCTGCTCCACAATCTCAAGCATAATAAAGTGGTGCATGAGCGCGTTGTGTTCCTGACTGTGGTCACGGACGAAAGGGCGCATGTGTCCGATTCCGCGCGGCTCGAGGTGCAGCATCTTGGGCGTCGGTTCTACCGCTTCGTCGTGCGCTATGGCTTCCTGGACGCGACGAATATCCCCGCGGCGCTGAAGTGCGCGACCAAGCACAACTTCGAATTCAATGACATGGAGACGTCGTTCTTCCTGGGCCGCGAAACGCTGATCCCGAGCCGCCGGCCGGGCATGGCGTTGTGGCGCGAGAGCTTGTTCGCCTGGATGTCGCGTTCGGCGACCAGCGCTCTCGATTTCTTCCACCTGCCGCCGAATCGCGTGGTGGAACTGGGAACGCAGGTCGAGATCTAAGGTAAAAGTTGGCGTTCGATAAGGAAGGCCGCGCCCGCCGTCGCGAGCGGCGGAAGGAACACCAATGCCGCTAGCGGTAAAAACCTTTTTCCCGCGATGGCCACGGCGTAGACACCTTTAGCCACGGAATTCACGGCGGCGGCCAGCAGCACGGCGATGGTCACCTCGACGACCGTTGCGCCGCCGCTCGCCCCAAGACGCGCCATGGTCGCGTTGGTGGCATCCACATCCACCAGTCCGCCGAGCGCTGAAGCGATCAGGGCGCCGTGATGACCGAAGGCCTGTTGTGCATAGTGCGTAGCTAACGCCACCGCGACGAAGGCCGCCACGAACTTCAATCCGGTTCCGATATCGGCGGCGGCCTCGAGCTCGATGCCGCCGTCCTTCTTGGGCTGGTCGCTGAAACTGAGCAGGGCCGCGATGGCGAGCGAGGTGGCGCTCGCCACGATCATCGGCAGCCATAAGGTTTCGACGGCCTCGTTGAACAGGATGCCCGTCAGTATCAGCGCGCGGATGAACATTACGGCGCAGGCGAGCGCGATGCTGCCGGCCGCATACCGCGTCATGGGTTCATGTGTTTTTGCGAAGCGTGCGAAAGCAATCGTCGTGGCGGTCGAGGACACCAATCCGCCCAGAAGACCCACGCTGGCGGCGCCGGCTTTCTGGCCTAATAACCGCATCGCCGTATGCGCCGCGAAAGAAATCGCCGCGATCACCACAACGATCCACCACAGCACATACGGATTGATGGTTTCGCCCGGGCCATATCCGCGATTGGGCAGCAGGGGCAGAACGACTACCGAAATGACCAGCAGTTTCAGAGCCGACGTCACTTCGTCTTCGTCGATCCGTTTTATCCACTCATGCAGCGGCTTCTTGACCCCAAGGGTCGCCGCGACGATCACGGCTGACGCGGCTGCGACTTCCATCTCTCCGCGCATCGCGACGATGCCGAGCACGAATGTCAGGATCGCGGCGACCTCCGTCGTTGCGCCGCGCCCCTGGTCCTTCATCAGGCCGGTGAAATAGATGATGACGATCATCGCGACGAAGCCGAGGCTCGCCAGCGCGGTAACCAGATCGTCCGTGAGTTGACCCACGAGCCCGAGGGCGCCGCCAAGGAGGCCGATCAATGCGAACGTGCGCACACCAAGCGCGCGTGTGCCGGTTTCCATCGCGCGGCTCTGCCACCCCCGCTCGATGCCGATCATCAGTCCGATCGCAAAAGCCAGAGCCAGACGGCCGAAAAGTTCAACTTCATTCATAGGGATGCCGATCCTCTACTTCCGGCCTTGAACATTCAAGCTGATGAGCACGTTCCCGGGTGCGCGTAAGGCGCTGTTGTCCTGGAATTCGCCGAACTCCGTTACGCGTTCGATGTCGCGGAACCCCGCGCCGTGCATCATGGCGCCGAGGTACTCGTAGAACATGCCCGTATAGTGGATGTCATGCGGACTGGTGCGGCCGCCGAACAGGCTGCGCATGACATGATAGCGATGTTGAAAATCCATGTTCGGCAGAAGGAAAAGGCGGCACAGCACTTCCATGTCCGGCACGGATACCCGCACGCGTCCGCCCGGCGCCAGGACGCGGTGGAATTCTCTGAGCGCCTGTTGGACTTCGCCGTCGTAAGCCAGATGTTCCAGCACGTGAGAGGCATAGATCTCCGTGCAACTCCCCCCGGGTAGGGCGGTGAGGTCCTTGCAGTCGCCGACCATATCGACGTGGGGGGCTGGGGCGATATCGAGCACGGTCCAGCCCTCACGGCGTTCCTTACCGCCGATATGGAGTTTGAGGCCGCCGGGTGGTATATCGCCCACGAACTGTACCTTTTGACGAGGTGCGGAGCGTCACAACAAGAGGAAGGCCCCTATGAGCCACGCACGTAAAGCCAGCAAGAAGATGCGCTCGAACAAGCGCAAGGGTAAGGCCAAGGCCAAGCAGGCGCGCCGTCGCGCCCGTTCCGAACGCACCAACCGCTAGACCGTTGGATTCTCGCGCTCGTCGTCAAGCGAGCGCGAGACCCATGCGCAACGCGGTGAAGCGGAAACCGGGAATGTGCTCGGTCCGCCGGCCTTCCGGCACCCACCCGCGGGCGCGGTAGAACGCCACGGCGTTCTCGTTGGCGGCCAGGACCTCGAGCAGCGCCTTGCGTTGGCCCGTTGATTTAATAGTGCCGATCGCGGCGTCGTAAAGGGCCGAGCCCACGCCGCAGCCCTGATAAGCGGGCAATACATAAAGCATCCAGATGACCCCGGCCGGATTGACCCCGGCCGTGCCCACGATCTCGCCGTCGATCAGGGCGACGTGAATGCTGTTCCATTCGCCGGCCACGAAGGCTGCCAGATTGCGCGAGTTGGTCAGGGCGCGCTGGCTGTCGGCGGGGATGATGTTCTTGTTGGCTTCAAGCCAGGACTCACGCACGACCGAGGCGATGTCGGCGGCATCCTCGGCGGTGGCGGAACGGATTTCTAATACGCTCACGGGAGACTCGACCTCTCACTAGGGCAGACTCCCGAGGGTACGAGCGGGGTGGTTTCTAGTGAGTTAAGACTCCGGTTAACCCTGTGCACGCAAACACAAAAGGCCGCGATCGAATCGCGGCCTTTTTTCAGCAACTCGCGAGAGATGCGTGGGTCTAGAAGCCTTCGCGCTCGAGGCGCTTGCGCTCCATCTTGCGCGCGCGGCGAACCGCTTCGGCCTTTTCACGGGCCTTGCGCTCAGACGGCTTCTCATAGGATTTGCGCAGCTTCATCTCGCGGAAGAGCCCCTCGCGCTGCATCTTCTTCTTGAGCGCCTTGAGGGCTTGGTCGACGTTATTGTCGCGCACTACTACTTGAACCAGGACCGTCTCCATCGGTTGGAAAACTAAAGGGCGACGGCCCATAGGTAACCGTCGCCTTGAGGGCCGGGGATATAACATAGGGTTTTGGGACTGGGAAGGCCGCTTTACGCTTTGTTTGGCCTAATTTTCAGCGGTTTAGCGAATCTGATGCATAGATGCCACAGGTTGTGCGAACCGACCTCCAAGCCCCTTGGTTCGCCTCACTTTTCGCCGTCGCGGTCGTCCGGATCCTGACCTATATAATCGGTCAGGACCCCATTGAACGGACCCGAGAATGGCCATTCAGCCCATTGCCCGCATGGGCGCCGAGATTCTGAAGCGCCGCGCCGCCGAGGTGGCGGACTTCAAGGATCCGAGCCTGCCAGGCCTGGTGAACGATATGATCGAAACCATGATGTCGGTGCGGGGCATTGGCCTGGCCGCGCCGCAGATCTCGGTCTCGAAGCGGGTCGTGATCTTCTTCGTTCCCGGGGAACGCAACGGCGGGGTGGAAATCCCGCTCACCGTCATGCTGAACCCGGTTCTCACGCCGACCACCCAATATCAGGCCGAGGGCTGGGAAGCCTGCCTCTCGGTTCCCGGGCTGACCGGCCGGGTGCCTCGGTTCACCGGTCTCCATTACAGTTACTACGACCTCAAGGGTCAGAAGCACGAGGTCGACGCCAAGGACTTCCACGCCCGGGTGGTCCAGCACGAGTGCGATCACTTGGACGGCATCCTTTATCCGCAGCGCATGGCCGACATGACGAGTCTCTCGTTCGCCGACGTCCTGTCGAGCGAGGCCGCCGCGGCGGGCAAGAAGTTGGACCTCGATCCGGAGGGTTAAGCATGAGCGATCCCGTCACCGACGCCAAAGCCGAGAAGCTCGCACAGAAGGATGCCGTCCTGCGTGCGGCTCTGCCCAACGTCCCATTCGACGGCTGGAGCATGGCGACCCTCGAGGCCGCCGCAGAGAAGGCGGGTCTCGGCCGCGTGGACGCGCACCGCCTGTTCCCGGGCGGCGCCAAGGATGCGGTCGCCCATTTCCGGAACCTGGCGGATCGTCTGATGCGTGAAGACCTCGCCGGTCTGGATCTGGCCGGGATGAAGATACGCGAGCGTATCGCGACCGGGGTGCGTCTGCATCTCGAGCGTTGGACGCCCTACCGCGAGGCCATCCGGTCCGCCCTCGCGCTCAGTCCGCTGCCGCCCTTCGCCGGGGCTTCGTTAAAAGGATGGTACAACACCGTCGACGCCATCTGGCGCGCCGCCGGCGACAAGTCGACCGACTACAATTTCTACACCAAGCGGGGACTGCTCGCGGGTGTGTACGCCTCGACCCTTTTGTTCTGGCTGAACGACCGTTCCGAAGGCTGTGCCGAGACGTGGAAGTTTCTCGACAGGCGCATCCAGAACGTGATGGAGATTCCCAAACTCCAGAAGCGATTCACCGACGGCCTCAAGCTGCTGCCCGATCCGCGCCGTCTGTTTAATCGTATGCGTGAACGCGCCTCTGGCTATCGCCGCCGCACGCCGGAATATTGAATCATTTCCAGGGACTTAGGACTCACCGTTCATCTTAAGAGTCCACATTAAGAGAGAACGTTTTTCTCTTATTTGCTGCGCGCCCTGAGCAGGTTCACGTGGCCCATCTTGCGTCCGGCTCGGGCTTCGCTTTTTCCGTAAAGATGCACCCGCGCGGACTCGTCCTTCAGGTAACGGTCCAGCTGGTTCACATCATCGCCGATCAGGTTGACCATGGTCACGTCCGCATGACGCACCGGGGTTAACAGCGGGAGGCCCGCCACCGCGCGGATGAGTTGTTCAAACTGATCTACCCCGCCCGCATCCATGGTCCAGTGGCCGGAGTTATGCGGGCGCGGCGCCATCTCGTTGCACAGAACATCGCCTGACCCCGTGACGAACATTTCAACCGCCAGCAGTCCAACCAGGTCCAACGCTTCGGCTGCGCGCGTGGCGATTCCGAGGGCGGACATCGCTGTCGCCGGATCGATCCGGGCCGGAACGAGCGAGGTCGATAGGATATGGTTGGCGTGGGCGTTCTCGGCTGGCTCGAAGGCGACGACCTGGCCGTCGGCCGAGCGCGCGACGATGACCGAGATTTCGCAACGGAAATCCACAAAAGCTTCCAGCACCGCGAAACCGTCCTCGGCGGGCATCTTGCCTCCCGTGATCGCGGTCCAAGCGGCGTCCGCATCGCCCGGCGCCTTGATCTTCGCTTGGCCTTTCCCGTCGTACCCCATGCGCGCGGTCTTAAGGACGGCGGGTGTGCCTGTCGTCTTAAGGGCGGAGTCTAAGTCCTTGCGCTGATTCACAATTGCCCAAGCCGGAGTCGCCGCGCCGATGGAGGCGAAAAACTGCTTCTCCCTGATGCGGTCTTGGGCGATCTCGAGGATATTGGCGCCCGGACGCACGGTCAGGCGCGCGGCTAGCTCACGCACAGTCTTCACCGGCACATTCTCGAATTCGAAGGTCACCGCGTCGACGGCGGCGGCGAACCCGATCAGCGCGCCGGCGTTCTCGTAAGCCGCGACGGTCGAGGCCGTCGCCACCTGTTCGGCGGGACTTTCCTTGTCTGGGCCAAAGACATGGGTCTTGTAGCCGAGGCGCGCGGCCGCCAGCGCCAGCATCCGGCCCAACTGACCGTTCCCAAGAATGCCGATGGTTGCGCCCGGAGGAAGGGGGCGGAGTTCACGATCCATGGTCTGACTGTGCGGTCCTGAATACGAGTGTTAACGCGCGACCTTCTCGGCCACGGATTTGGTCTGAGCGGCGCGCCAGGCTTTCAGGCGCTTCGCAACATCCGGGTCCTGCAGCGCGAGGATCGAGGCCGCGAGTAGTCCGGCGTTCTTTGCGCCGGCTTTGCCGATGGCTAGGGTGCCGACCGGTATTCCGCCGGGCATCTGCGCGATAGATAGGAGGCTATCAAGCCCTTGAAGGGTCTTGCTCTCGACCGGCACGCCAAGGACGGGCAGGGTCGTCATCGAGGCGGTCATGCCCGGAAGGTGCGCGGCGCCGCCGGCCCCGGCAATGATCACCTGGATCCCGAACTCTTCGGCGTTGGTCGCATATTCATAAAGGCGCTTGGGGGTACGGTGGGCGGAGACCACCTTGGTCTCATGGGCGATACGCAGTTCGTCCAGGACCTGCGCCGCGTGGCGCATGGTCTCCCAGTCCGACTGACTTCCCATGATGATGCCGACGGCGGGCGCTGTCGCCCTTTTGGTCGGCTGTTTGGTCGCCTTCTTGCCCATAGACACCCCCTGGGGCCGGAAAGCGGCGCACTTTATATGGGCCGGTAAGAATTCGCAAAGACATAAGGGGTACGGTCGGCCACGATATCCTTACTAGGACCGCGGCCCCGATGCCCGATATCACCCAACCCGATACCGTCAGGACGGTCGAGCGGCGGCTCGAGGGACGCTCCCAGGGCGGCGGTCACGCTGCGGCGCCCGAGCAGCCCGCCAAGAAGGTCGTCGCCAACTACGAAGAGGCCGCCAAGGCCAAGCCGTCCGACGACCGCATCACGATTCTCGGCATCCCTGTCGAACAGATCACGCCGGCCACGCGGGCCGCCCTCGGCGGTCTTGTCGCCGAGATCAACTTCCTGCGCGGTGTCG
Organism: Rhodospirillaceae bacterium; assembly: GCA_041906145.1. Taxonomy (GTDB): domain Bacteria; phylum Pseudomonadota; class Alphaproteobacteria; order Rhodospirillales; family Rhodospirillaceae; genus SHVO01. Next base: position 393,913 of record JAYRJU010000003.1, read on the forward strand.
TGAACCGCCACGAGAAGGCGGCGGGGCGCAAACCCGATCCCACGAACGCAGGGATTCTGGAGCCCGAGATGTTCGTGAGGGCGCTCGGCGGTATGCTCGCGCAGCCCGCCTCTCCGGGTATGGCTTGGACGCTGCTTCTGGTTCATGTGCCGACTTATGAAGACATCCGCCGGTCGTCCGGTCTGCTCGCCGCCAACGGCGTGCTCGCCGACGTTGCGCAGCGCCTTAAGGATTTCCGTCCCGCGTCCGTCGATCCGGCCACCGGCACCGTTGTCGAGATGGCCGCGGCGATGGCCAACGCCTTCGCGGTTCTTGGTTACGTCGGCGGTTCGAACCTCGCCGCGCTCACGTTGCTGGGGGCCGATCAAGATTTGGGCGCCCTCGCGCGCTCGGTCCGCGCTCATCTCACCGCCAGCGGTTATCTCGTCAGCGGCATCGACATGGCGTTGGTGATCAAGGTCGCCGCCGCGGTTGTCGGCGCCGGTGAAAGCGCGACCCTCGCCTTGGGCCGCGTCGACCATCTGCTGCGTACGAATTAGAGCGCGTTTCTCGGGAGACACCGCAGTTCCGCATATTGGGCGTCACGTCATCCCGGCTTTTATTGGGATGGCGACGGATATGTGGAACTGCGATTAAGCGATGATGTCCGGGATCAACCGTCCGCGTAGGGTGGTTATCTGATCCTTCAGCGCCAGCTTGCGCTTCTTCAGGCGGCCGACCTTGATCTGATCGAAGTCGCCGTCCGTGATCAGCTTGTTGATCACGTCGTCGAGGTCGCGGTGCTCGAGCTCAAGCTCAGCCAGCTTGCTTTTGACCTGATCCTGATCCCACTGCATCGGGCGCGCGCCGTGATCCTAGAAAAAGAAACCCTGAATGAGCTGCGGCGTTCGCGGCTCAATTGTTAACAGCTCTTCTATCCGGCGATTGTTACACCACCGGTTGTATGTTTTGCCGATATTTCAGGAGTTTACACCTCTCCCTGGGACGCGAACAGGGGCGGCCGGAGGAAATCGGACGGTTGTTAAACCCGACTCCGAAAAAAAGGGAAGTTGCACAGTGCACATTTCGCGCCTGCACCGCGAACCCAAAGTGAGGGAGTTCAAAGCCTTATCTAGAGCGCTGGAAAGAACCCATTTCCAGGGCGTACACTTTTGATGTTGTGAAACAGGATCCGGAGGACTTCGTCTATGGGTCAGGATGCGAGGACGGAAGCGCTTCAAGCGAAACACCAAGAAATCGACTTCATGCTCTTCGAGGAAGAGCGACGACCTCTCCCAGACTTCTCGCTGGTTCACGAACTCAAAAGAAAGAAGCTGAAAATCAAGGACGAGCTCCGCCGCATGACGGTGAGTTAGCGCCAGTCAATTCAGACATAATAAGCCAATCGCATAGGCGCCAATGCGGGAGACTCGCCCGTAGCTTAGCGAAAGGGTAGGATCCCCAAACGATTAAGGCCCATCGCCGGATGGGCCTTTTTTTTTGTTTAATCGTTTGGAAAAAATCCGGGTGAAATTAGCCCGGGATCTGCTCGCTGTCGCCGTCCGCGCCGTCTTCATCCGCCTGTGTCTCGGCGGCTGGCGTTTCAGTCGCTTCGCCCGTCGCATTCGCGGCGGCTTTGGCTTCGCGTTCGCGGCGGTTGGCTTCGCGTTGGGCTGCCTTCGCGGCGTTCGATACCCGGCGCTGGGCGATGATCACCATCTTTTCCAGTTCCGGTTCGGTGCACAGACCAAGCGTGACCGGGTTCTGCGGCTTGATGTTGGTCGCGTTCCAATGCGAACGGTCGCGCACCGACAGGATCGTCGGCTTGGTCGTCCCGATGAGGCGGCTGATCTGCGCGTCCGTCAATTCGGGATGATGCTTCAGCAACCACGCGATCGCATCCGGGCGGTCCTGGCGCTTGGACACCGGCGTATAACGGGCGCCTTTGGCGCGCGCCTTCGGGATCGGGATATCCGTCTTGTTGAGGCGCAGCTTTACTTTCTGGTCGCCTTCGGCGCGCTCGAGATCGGCTTGGGTCAACTGACCGTTGGCGATCGGATTGACGCCGACAATGCCGATGGCGACTTCACCGTCGGCGATAGCTTGGACTTCCAGTTCGTGCATACCGGTGAAATCGGCGATCTGTTCAAACGACAGGGCCGTGTTTTCCACCAGCCAAACGGCTGTTGCCTTCGGCATAAGAGGCAGAACCATAGTCTCTTCCTTTCGGATTGGGCCCGGGTCGCGGGGCGCCTGTGAGCCGAGCCGCCGCAAAACCGGACGGCCGACGCCGGCAGGTCCGGCGGGCCCGGTAGTTTTAGAATTACCGGGTATATATCGGTTTTAACGCGCCAGGGTCAAACCGTTTCCGGGAATTTTTTCCTAAGTCCTTGTAATACAGGTGGTATTTACCACTCGTTAAGGGACGAGGATGATTTTCCCGATATGTCCGCTGCTTTCCATCAGGCGGTGGGCGGCCGGAGCCTCGATCAGCGGAAAAGTACTGTGGATAACAGGTTTAATGCGCCCCGCGTCCAACAGCGGCCAGACTTTCTCTCTCAAGGCGGCGGCCAGATGTCCCTTGAACGCGTCGTCTCGGGGGCGAAGGGTTGATCCGGTCAAGGTCAGACGTTTGACCATCACCGGCGTCAGATCGAGTTCCATCTTGCTGCCGCCGAGAAAGGCGATGTTGACCAGGCGGCCGTCAGGCTTAAGGGCGCGGAGGTTGCGCTGTGTGTAACTGCCGCCGACCATGTCGAGCACCACGTCGACCCCGCCGCCGGGGGCGTGCGCTCTGATCTCTTCGCCGAAGTCCTGGGTTTTGTAATTGATCGCAAGATCCGCGCCGAGCGCACGGCACGCCGCGCACTTCGCGTCGCTGCCGGCAGTCGTGATGACGGTCGCGCCAAAAGCATGGGCGAGCTGAATGGCCGTCGTGCCGATGCCGCTCGAGCCGCCATGGATAAGGATATTTTCTCCGGCTTTCAGCGCGCCGCGCTCAAAGACGTTGTGCCACACCGTGAAGTAATTCTCGGGCAGCGCGGCGGCTTCGCGCGCGGAAAAGCTTTTTGGATAAGGAAGACAGGCGCTGGCGGGCGTCACGCAGTGGTCGGCGTAACCGCCGCCCGGTGTCAGCGCGCAGACGTCTTCGCCGACTCTCGGCCCCGTCACGTCGGCCCCCACCGCGATCACGCGCCCCGCGACTTCAAGGCCGGGCAGGTCGGACGCGCCTGGCGGCGGCGGATACAAACCCATGCGTTGTACGATGTCAGGGCGGTTGACGCCGGCGGCGGCGACGCGGATCAGCACTTCATGGGATTTCGGGCGCGGGCAGGGGCGATGGGCAAGCACAAGCGCGTCCGGGCCGCCGGGCGTTTCGATCTCCATGCATGTCATCGTCTCGGGAAGCGACGCAGCCATTGCGAGCCCTTATAACTGTCCGCTACCTATAAGACGGTTACGGACGCGGAGGAAGCGACGATGGACACCGACGATCTCGATCCCATCAAGAAAAAGCCGGTGAAAAAAGATCTGTCACGCATGTCGGTCGGCGACCTCAACGAATATATCGGTGAGTTGAAGAGCGAGATCGCCCGCGCCGAAACCGAGATCTCCAAAAAACAAAAAGCCCGCGCGGGCGCGGACTCGTTTTTCAAATCCTAGTTTCTGTAGCGCCCCACACGCGCCCGTTACTTATTCCCACCGTTTCGTAAATAACTCGCTTGTCGCGCGTGAAAGTTGGAGATAGGTTCGCGCCATGTCGCTCGCTCGACTTCGGCGTTTGGGATTTGCTGCGTGGCTGGTTGCGATCGCGCTGATCGCCAATGCCGCCGCGCAAAATCAGCTTGCTTTGAATGTGGTTGATGCGGCCACGGAGCAGGCCGCGCCCACCGCGACTCCTGCGCAAACCGCCGCCGACCCTCACGCCCATCATGATCACGCCGCGCATATGGCCGCTATGCAGGCCGCCGCGGCGCAAGCGGAACATGCGGCGCACCAGCATCATGCCGGTCCCGGCGGCCATACGCATAAGGGCCACGCGGACTGCTCCGTCTGCGGCGCCGTCGCCGTTATGGCCGCGCTCACGCTGCCGGCGACACTCGTTGTCGATATTCCGCGGGACGTCGTCCGTTCCGCCGATATGGCCGCTGCGAGCGTCATTCGCACGGCCGCGCGATACGAACGCTATAGCTCCCGCGCGCCCCCAACACTCTCCTGACGTCTTCGATTCCTTTTTAATTTGAACGCGAGAGCACGCTGTGCTCGCGCGCACGAACGTCATGCTTGGAGAGTGTAATGCAACGCCATTTGCTTGGCATTTGCATCGCTGGCGCTTGCTTGGGCTCAGAGGCCCATGCGCAAGAGCTTGCTGCAGTGCCCGAAATCGTCGTCACAGGTTCGCGAGAAGGTCAGCTTCGCACGGAGATTCCCAGTTCCATCACCGTCCTCGATCGGGACGCCATCGCCGAAATCCACCCCTCGCACCCGTCCGAGCTTCTCGGCCGCGTGCCGGGCGTCACCATTCAGCAAACCAACGGCGAAGGACATATCACCGGCATTCGCCAGCCCGTGGGCACCGCAGCCGTCTATCTCTATCTTGAAGACGGCGTGCCGGTGCGCGCGTCGGGTTTCTTCAACCACAATGCGCTCTATGAGGTGAACCTGCCGCAGTCAGGCGGGGTCGAAGTCATTCGTGGCCCGGGTACGGCGCTTTACGGCAGCGACGCGATCGGCGGCATCGTCAATGCCATTACACGTGCGCCGTCACAAGAACCCGAGGCGAACGTAACCTTGGAAGGCGGATCCTTCGGGTGGTTGCGGGCGCTCGGCTCGGCGAGCGGCACGTGGGATGGTCTCGGTGTTCGCGCCGACGTGAATGTCACGCACTCCGGCGGGTGGCGCGACGCAACCGCCTACGATCGTCAGAGCGTCACATTGCGCGCCGATCACGACCTTGCGGGTGGACATCTGAAGGCGGTGCTCGCGGCCAGCAATATCGATCAACAGACCGGCGCCAACAGCGCGCTTCCGCTCGCCGCATATCTCAATACACCGAAAGTGAACTACTTCCCCTTTGCGTTCCGCAAAGTTCAAAGCGTGCGCGGTTCGCTCGATTGGGAAAAGGAAGCAGGGCCCGCGCTCATCTCGCTTATTCCATACTTCCGCTGGAGCACGATGGATCTCCTGCCGACCTTCACGCTCACCTTCGATCCGGTGAATTACACCACGGGATACAGCTCGGCGGGACTGCTCGCAAAGTACCGTTACGATTTCACGCCGTGGCGCACGCGCGTCATTGCCGGGATAGATCTCGACTACAGCCCGGGTTCGCGCCAGGAAGATCGCATCGCAGCCGCGCGGACGGGCGCGATCTTCACGTCCTACACAACGGTGGGACGTATTTACGACTATAACGTCACCTTCTGGCAGGCGGCGCCTTATCTCCAGATTGAGACGTCGCCTATTGAGAATCTTCGGATCACAGGCGGCCTGCGGTTCGATGCTCTGGGCTATAAATACGACAACAAATTGTCCGACGGCGCCTTTGCCACGCCCATACCTTCGGGGGTGCGCACTTACTTCCGTCCCGCGGACACCAAGATCGACTACACACGCGCCACGCCCAGCTTTGGTGCGACCTATACGTTCTCATCCGCGCTAAACGCGTTCGCCAGCTACAAGCAGTCCTTCCGCGTGCCACAGGAGTCGCAGCTTTTCCGGCAAGGCTCTAACGTCGACTCACTCGGACTCAAGCCAGTGGTGGCCGACAGTTACGAGATTGGATTGCGCGGAACCATTGCGAGGGAGTTTGGTTGGGATATATCGGCCTACAAGATGGTAAAGCGCGACGACATCTTGACTCTTACGACCGGCGCCGGCCCAACGCAGACCAACAACGGCAAGACCCGCCATCAGGGCGTGGAAGCCGCGGTGGCGTGGCAGATGACTTCCGAGATCCGCCTGAATACGGCCGTCAGCTTCAGCGAGAACCTGTACCGGACGTGGATCACGAGCGGCACCGTAAATTTGTCAGGCAAGAAGATGAGCGCCGCGCCGGGAACAACGGCAAACACAACACTGGAATACCGTCCGCGATGGTTGGATGGCTTGCGTCTGGAAGCCGAGTGGGTGCGTTTGGGATCTTACTGGATGGATGACGCCAACACCCAAAAATACGGCGGACACGATCTCGCGAATATGCGGGTGTCTTACAAAGTATCGGAAGGAATTGAGTTTTTCGGCCGCGTTTCCAACATTTTCGATACGCGGTGGTCGACCTCAAGTTCCGTGTCCAACGGGCAGGCGCAGTTTGCGCCGGGATTGCCTCTCACGCTATTTGGCGGTCTCACAGTAGGATTTTAAACATGAAGCAGCTCTGTTTCTTGAGTGTACTTCTGATTGCATCGCCCGCATTTGCGGCGATGGATCACAGTGCGCACATGGGCCACGCCAACGACTGCGCGGACTCCGCGTTGGCCTGCTCCGATAAGGCGCACCCCTTCTTCGACAAAGACGGGACGCTATGGCTAGCCTGGCAAGGAGGCGGCCGCGTCGCGGTTGCGTCCTCGCGTGATGCAAAGACATTTACAGCGCCGGTCCTTATCACCCCGGATGCTGTCCAAGTCGATGTCGGTGCAGACGCCCGCCCGCAGATTGTGCGTGATCGCTCCGGTACGATCTCGGTGATCTACAGCGTGATGCAGAAGGCGGGCTATAACGGTCGCATCTATCTCAGCCAGTCGAAGGACGGCGGGCGAACCTTCTCGCCGCCGGCCCCCGTCACCGACGATCCCGCCAGCCAGCGCTTTCCGTCGCTTGCAATCAATGCGCAAGGACGTGTTCTTGCGACCTGGATCGATAAGCGTGCCGCCAGGGCGGCGCAATCCTATGAAGGCGCCGCGCTGGCTTTCTCCTGGATCGATGCCAAAGGCCCAGCGCCCATCGCTATCGCGCAGGACAATAGTTGCGAGTGCTGCCGCATCGCCGGAACCTTCGACCTCGCTGGCAACCCCATCATCATGTGGCGTCAGATTTTCCCCGGCATGATACGCGACCACGCCGTAATGACCTTCGTAGGCGGCAAGCCCGGTGCTATGCACCGCGTGGCCGAGGACAATTGGAACATCGACGCCTGTCCGCATCATGGGCCGGCCGTGGCGGTCTCGGCTGAGGGCGTTTATCACGCGGCCTGGTTCACCGACGGGGAGGCACGCAAAGGGTTGTTCTACGCCCGCTCAAGCGATCGCGGCGCTCACTTCACGGCGCCGGAACCCATCGGCACACCGGCCAACAATCCCGGCCGTCCGCAATTACTGTCCGCCGGCGGCGATCTTTGGCTGGCCTGGCAGGAGTTCGATGGCGAGGTGACCAGTATTCATGCCAAGAAGCGAACGACAACCGGCTGGACCGCGCCGCGCGTCATCGCCAAAACCGACGACGCGTCCGATCTCCCGATCCTGATCGCCAAGGACACGCGGCCGTACCTGTCCTGGTTGACGGCGAAAGAAGGCTATCGTCTCGTGGCTCTGGAGGCTGCGCCATGAAATGGGTCGTATTTCTTGCCGCGATCCTATGCGGTCAAAGCGCTCTTGCCGCCGATGCCAAGCCCTTCACCCGCGGGAGCTGGCAGGAGATCAAGGCGCGCTACGACAATAAGCCGATGGTTGTGCACCTCTGGGGGCTCACCTGCGCGCCATGTCTGACGGAACTTCAGCACTGGACCTCCGTGCGCAACGCCTTCCCCGAGATGAACTTTGTTTTCATCGCCGCCGATCCTGCGCCCATGCCGCCGGATGAAGTCGAGGCCGAGCTCGAGAAGGCGGGAATCCACGGTATCGACAATTGGAACTTTGCCGACCGCTTCACCCAACGGCTGCGCTTTGAAATCGATCAGACATGGAAAGGCGAGTTGCCGCGCACGCTTCTGATCGACAAAGACGGCACGGTCACGGTGATGCCCGGTGTGGCCGACCTCGGGAAAGTCAAGGCGTGGATCGCTAAGCGCTAGCGCTCACATTTTCACCTCATGAGGCGCAGCGCTGGTTTCGCGGCTACGCCCGTTTGAAAAAGGCTATCGATGAAATCGCAAAAGACTTGGGCCCTCGTGGGGCTCGCGGTCCTTGCTGCCGCGACCGCCGCAGGCGCGTGGATAGGTCTCCAAACACCGGCTCCCAACAGACTTCAATCCACCTCCTTCCAGGCGCCGCCGCAACGGAGGGATTTCTCGCTCCTCGATCAAGATGGTCAAAGAGTGTCGCTGGCGACCTACGAGGGCAAATGGCTCCTGATGTTCTTCGGCTTTACCTCCTGTCCCGAAGCATGTCCGATGGCAATGCAGCTTGCGGTCGCGACGCTCGGTGACATGGGCGAGGCGGCGAACACCATACAGCCCATTTTTATCAGTATAGACCCCGAGCGCGATACGCCGGCGCTCCTGAAGGACTATCTCAGTCATTTCTCGCATACCATCGCGGGGCTTTCGGGAACAGCGGAGAAGACTGCTGCCATTGCCAAGGCTTACGGCGTCTACTACCGGAAGCGCGCCATCGAAGGGGACTACACGATGGATCACAGCACAGCCTTTTATTTGGTCGCGCCAGACGGATCATATGTGCAGCCGTTCCGTGCCGACGTCGACCCGTCGGTTCTCGCCGCAGATCTCACGCGCGTCATGAACACAACAAAGTAGGAGCCGTTATGAAAACATTGTTTCTATCCGTTTTGGCAACGGCCGCGTTTGTCTCTGCGTCCGCCTTTGCCGATGTGGTCGTGAAGGATGCTTGGGTCCGCGCCACGCCGGGTGCCGCCAAAGTCTCCGCCGGTTATGCGGTGATCGCCAACACCGGCGCCGTTGATGACATCTTGCTCGACGTGCGCGCGCCCGATGCCGGCATGACGCAGCTTCATTCTTCCACCGCGGCCGATGGGGTCATGCGCATGGATGGCGTCAAAGAGCTCGCTTTACCATCGGGCAAGGAATTCGCGCTTAAGCCCGGCGGCTATCATTTGATGATCATGGACCTCAAGAAGCCGCTCAAGGTCGGTGAGGAAATTCCGCTGATCTTTTCATTCAAGAAGCAGGGTCCGGTGAAGGTCACCGCACGCGTCTTGCCGCTATCCGCTTCAGGCTTCGAAGGGCACCAGCATCATAAATAGGAAGGAAAGCGGAGCCGAGCTTACAGATCCGCCAGCTCGTTCTTGTGGGCGTCGCTCCAGCCCACTTCGAACAGGCGCTTCGACCCTTGGATGCCCTTCATTTCGAAGGCGCCGCGCGGGATGAAGCCGAACTTCTGGCCTTTGCAGCCGTCGACGACGGCCTGCGAGACCCAAATGTTGTCCTTGGCGGCCTTATCGCAAATACGCGCGGTCATCTGCACGGCGGCGCCGAAGAAGTCGTTTTCTTCCTCGACGGCTTCACCGGCGTTTATGCCGATACGCAGGTGCACATCGACATTGGGGTTGGCCGAATTGTGGGCGGCGATCTCGCGTTGGATTTTGATGCAAGCCGCGACGGCCGAAGGCGGATCGGGGAAGGTGGCCATGATGCCGTCCCCGGTATGCTTCACCTCGCGGCCCTTGTAAGCCTGGATGGCGCCGCGCACAGCGGTGTTGTGCGCGCGTACCGCCTTCTGTGCGCCGGCATTTCCCAGGCGCTGCGTCATGGCGGTTGAACCGACGATGTCAGTGAAGACGAACGTAATGACCGACGGGATAGCTGCGCGTTTCTCCGGGAGGTTCCAGTCCGAGAGCAGCGCGGCGACTTGTCCGGCCACGCCCGCGTTGCCGCCTAGATACTCCTGCATGGCCTTCACGCCGGCTTGAATCATCCCGGCGTACTTCGGATTCTTGCCGTGGCTCGGCAACTCGACGCAGAATGCTTCCGCGCGGTCGCCGGGCATGCCGGTGGCCTGCAGGCCTTGTTTGACGACGCCGAGCTGCGCGTCGCGCGGAAGGCGTTTAGTTTGGCCGATCACCGATCCAGCGCCCGCGACATAAAGATTGAGCCCGAAGCGGGAGAAGGTGTTGAGATCGCCCGGCGCGTGACGCATCACGTCGCCGACGAATTTGCTGAACGTCGCGCGCGCTTCGGCCTCGGCTGGGGGCGTCTGCGGCGGGGCGGGAGCCGCGGGTTTCTGCGGCTGCGGTGCTTCGCGTTTTGGCTCGGGGGCGAGGTGCGCGTGGGACTGCGGATGCGCGGGCTGTTGGGGCTGCTGCGCTTCGGCTAATTCGGCGTGTTGAACGTGCGCGCCCATGTCCGTGCTCATTTCGGCGCCCATATCGGCGTCGAGTGAGGGCGGCGCTTCTTCCTCGTCCAATTCGGCGTCGATGGCGGCGCTGTCGTCGGCCAGATCTTCCGCGACCGTTTCCTCCTGTAGGTCTGTTCCGGTGACTTGATCGAACTCCACATCCTGCGCCGGCTTCTTCCGCGGCGCTTGCGTCATCATCATTTCCGGTCCCACAGCGCGCTTGGGCGATTTCGGACCGGATTTCAACATCGAGAGGATGCCGAATTGCTTCTGCAGATTGACGAACATCGACATGAAGAAGCTTAAGACGAACGTGCCGGCGACGACGGCGGTGTAATCGCGTTGCGGCAACATCCCGACGTTGACCAAGCCGATAACGCCGAACGACGTTGCGACGGCGCACACGATCGCGATGGCCGCGCTGGTTCCGATGACGATCAGGAAGCGCATCAGCGCGCCGCGCTGCTTTTTCTTCTTCTTCTTCTTGCCCTGCTTACGGACGGGCGCCGCCTGGACGGCGGGGTTCTTTTGTTGTTGCTTCGGCGCCTGCTGTTGCGCGGGCGCCGCAGGGCGAGGGGCCGGGCGTGCAGGTGCCGGAGCCTGTTTTTTCGGGGCTTGCTTGGGCGGCGCTTTGCCGCCGCCGCCGCCACCGGGGCCGACACCGAACATGTCGCCGCTGTCGTTGATGTTCTTGGCTTTGTTGCTTTGCCAGGTGATCGCGTCTTCGGTGGTGTTGCTTTCGGAGTTGAAGGTCTCGCGCACCACACGGGTCGGGTAGCCTTCCTTCTGTTCAACGGCCTTCGCTTCCTCAATAGCGAGGTCGCGCTGGCTTGCTTCAAAAGAGGCATGAAGCTGCCAACGACCGTTCTGGTTGTAATAGACCTCGAAGGTGTCGCGCGGCATTGTTGACTGACCCCGCGTGCGCTCCCCGGAAACCGCTGTGGCGCTCGTGGGATTTCTTTCCCCTAACTCGCTGTCGTCCTAGTTATTTCGTCGGTGGGCCGCAACGTGCAATTCGGCATCCGTACAATGCAAATAATACCCTAAGGATGGATTAAACCGGCCCAACCAGACGTCAACGGCTTTACGGCGCGTTAACCGTTTGCACTGGCGGTGTGGAGCCGAAATCGTTTGCCGGCAAATGCTCGTATAGCGCCGGTTCTTCCGTCCCCGCTCCGGTGGCGATTTTCACCAACGCGGTACCGTCGTTGTCGCCATCGAACGCCTGTGTATCACCGGAGGCGGCGGCCTTTTGCACGCGGCGCTCGGCCAAGATCTCGCCGTTCACGGCCTGCGCCGCGACAGTCTGCGCCTGGCGTACGACATCGGGCGTCAGCAGGGGATCGTCGTGGCGGGCGTTTTCTACGACAGCCACGGCCAATTTGGCGCCATAGCTCGCGGTAAAGCGGCGTTGAATGTCGATCGCCGCGGCGAGAGCGGCATCCGCCTGCTTGAACTGCGCAAAGATGCCGGTGCCGGTGTGTTTGACCTCGTGACCGTGATGGGTCCCCAGCACGCTGCGGACGACACTGTTGTGCAGGCCCATGGCGGCATCGCGCGCGGCTTCCGCGGCGTTGTCCAGCAAGCCTTCGGGCGTCACTGCGAAAGCGGGGCCTATCCGCAGTTCCGTGAGCAGGTAGATATCGTGCGTGGATGCTTCGTCCGCGACGGCCGCCGCCGGGATGGCCGGCCCCGCGGGCTGACCAAATGGTGTGCGCCATCCGGCGAGCGCAACAGCGAGGATGCGCGCGACGTCCGCGCCTTCCAAGTGTTTTGCAAGCGCCGTACGTCCAAGGTTGACCAGCGTTGCATTGGCCGGAGCGGCAATCAATTCATCGTATTGATGCAGGAACATGCCGATGCTGGCCGAGCTCACACCGACTCTCGTCAGCGCTTCCTCGATCAGCTGCATGCGTCCGGTGTCCGATGTGCGCGCGGTTTCCGCCAGCGCGGCGGCGGCGCCGGCGATCACCAGTGAAATCCCGCGCCGCGTGACCGGATCGTCGGGCATCGTGCCGGCCGTCGCCGGCTGAATGACGTCGGCGACAAACCGGCGCAGGACGGCGCGTTCCAGCGGCAGCGGTTCGGGCGGCGCTTTCGTGAAGCTGGCCTCGGCCGCGGCGGCTTGGGCGGCTGCGGCTTGGGCTGCGGCGGCCTGTGCTTTTGCCGCCTCTACCGCTGCAACACGCTTCGCGGCGTCCCCGGCCACTTTGTCTGCCGCTTCCTTCTCCTGGCGCTCTTTCTTTTCGCGCTTCTCGCGTTTCTTGCGCTCGGCCGGTGTTTCCGGGTTCAACAGTTCGCGAAGCTGAGGCGACATTTCCGGCTGCAGTTGGGGCAGGGGCGGCGGATCGTAGACTTCAACCTCCGGCGCCGGCGGCGGATCGCCGCGCATCATCTTCAGTTCGTCGAGCGCGCGCTCGGCTTCGGCAAGCGCGATGGCGGATGGTTGTTTCGCACGCAGCTTCGGCGCGATCTCGGCCGCCAATGATTTTACGTCGGCGGGTTTGTCCTGTTTCTCCGGCGATTGTTGCCACAGATACGCAAGCAGCCGGTGCAGCGGCAGTTTGGAGCGCGACAGCGACAGGAAGAAAAAGAAGAAGAAAACCGCATAGGCATACGTCAGGATCGTCGTCGATGCGCTGGCGCTGACAGGCAGGCCCGCCTCGATCGAATGCTTCAGGCCCCACGAAAGCACGGCCGTCGAGACGGTGGCGGCCACAAGGCTAAGCATCGCGGCGACGACGCCCTGCATTACGACTTGACGCAATCCCAATCCGCCGCGACCGCCGCCCCGCTGTTTCATTCCGGCGCCCGCGGCCATCTGCCGCGGCGAGCCTGGCGCACGGCCGCTGCGCTTGACGGTCTTGGCGTTCTCGCGCAGCTCGCGCGCTTTCGGGCTGATGTATGCGGTCACCAGCTCGCTCTCATTGATTTCCGGGAAGTAGGTCTCGGCGACGACCTTGGTCGGCAGACCGGTCGTGAATTCCGTGGTGCGGGCGTCCATGACGGCCGCCTTGCGTTGATCGCTCCCGTAGCGGGCATGGATGGTCCATCGCCCGTTGTCGAGCACGTAAACCTCGAATTGGGTGATGGCCAACATAACGACTTAAGTCCGCTTAACTGGCGTGAACGATCCCCCGATCAACTCCCCCGCCGACCTATTAACGCAGGTCCAGACGCAAAGGTTGCGGGATTGCCCATCGACGCAACAGTTTAACACAAAAAAGCCGCACCGGAGACCGGTGCGGCTACTAGATTTAGTGTCAGCCTTCGCGCAGGACGTAAAAACCGGCGCGGATGGACGGACCTAATCCTTTTTCGCGGCAAACGCCTTGAAACGCTTATTGAATTTGGCCAACTGACCACCGGAATCGAGCAGACGGTGCACCCCAGTCCAGGCCGGGTGGCTCTTCGGGTCGATTTCGAGGCGCAGCGTATCGCCCGCTTTACCGTAGGTGCTGCGGGTCATGTATTCGCTACCATCGGTCATGACGACCTTGATCTCATGGTAGTCGGGGTGAATTTCCTTCTTCATCGCGCGCCTCTAAAACTTGGAATTCCGGCGAGTTGGCCGGGAAAGGCGGCTGTATATAGGGTTCGCCCCGACGCCGCAAGGGTCGGAAAGGGCCGTTTTGGCTGAATCAGAGAGGTTTCACGGTTGTCGGACTTGCGAAATCGCCTGGGCCGCTAAGGGTTTACCGGCTGCGGCTTGCCGTAGTGGCAGGCTTATGAGGCTGTTCGGGCGTGTTCCCGACGGTAACTTCGCGCCAGACCTCGCGAAACTGTGCGGCGAGAGCTAAGCTGTGTGTCTTCCACCCCTGATGCGTTGAAGTTGGGGGATGTATCCGAAAAGCTTGGCGCAATCATCAACGTTCCAGCCGTTGAGACCGCATCATGAATGAAAATAGCAAGCTTGCCGAAATCCACGACATCGTCGCGATGTGGCGCAGACCCGGCAATGCGCTCACCAGCTACGAAGCGATGAGCGAGATTCGCGATCTGCTCGAGGGGTTGCCGCGCCCATCGACAAGCGCGGTCTACGACGATCAGATGCCCGGGCCAAAGGCGCTGCGCGCGAAATCGCCGTTCCTTGGCTGACACGAACGAACTTTCTCGCGTGAAGGGGGTTGTTATTACGACCGCTTCATCACGCGAGTACCCTATGCGCTTCACCGAAGGCGAAATCGAACGCTCGGCGATATTGCTCGCCCAACGCTACGGCGCCGAGGCGCTTCCCATGGCAACGCGCCGCCTTCATCAGCTCGCCAAGGCCGATGATTCCGTTGGCGCGGGGGTCTGGCAAATGATCGTGACCGCGCTCGAGAAGATCGAGCGGCGGCTGCACTAGCCCCTGACCACGGTTTTTGGCTTAAAGCCCGCATTTCCGAGCCCTCAGCCATGCTTTTCGGATGGGTGGCGCGGGACGCGGGTTTCGACTATACCACCGCGTAACTTGCGCCCCAAAGCGGCGTGCTTTTCCCAAAGGTTTTTTCGTGGCGTTTCCTCACACTACTCCTGCGCTCGCGCGCGCATTGTCCGAACGCGCCTATACCGACCCGACCGAGGTCCAGACGGCGGTTCTCGCGCCTGGTACCGAGGGGCGCGACCTGCTGGTCTCGGCGCAGACCGGCTCGGGGAAGACGCTCGCCTTCGGGCTCTCGATCGCGGTCACCTGCCTGGACGGCGCCGACACGCTTGAACGCGCCGACACGCCGATGGCGCTGATCGTCGCCCCGACACGCGAACTCGCGCTTCAAGTCCAGCGTGAGCTGACGTGGCTCTATCAATATATCGGCGCGAAGATCGTCTCGTGCGTCGGCGGCATGGATCCACGCGCCGAGCGCCGCGAGCTCAATTTTGGATGCCATATCGTCGTCGGTACGCCCGGCCGACTGCGTGATCACCTTGAACGCGGCAGCCTGCGCGTGGGCAATCTCAAAGCCGTCGTGCTCGACGAAGCCGACGAGATGCTCGATCTTGGGTTCCGCGAAGACCTCGAGTTCATCCTCGAAGCCACCCCGAAGGAGCGCCGCACGCTTTTGTTCTCGGCGACCTTGCCGCGCGACATCGCCAATCTCGCCAAAAGCTACCAGAACAATGCGCTGCGCATTCAGGCCTCGGGCGAAACGCGCGCGCACGCCGACATCGAATACCGCGCCATGCGCATCGCGCCGCAAGACAGCGTCCATGCCATCGTGAATATCGTGCGTTTCATCGATTCCCCGGCGACCATCGTCTTCTGCAATACGCGCGATGGCGTCCGTCACCTGCACGCCACCCTTGTCGAGCGAGGCTTCTCCGCCGTTTCGCTGTCCGGCGAGTTCAGCCAGGAAGAACGCAATCATGCGCTCCAGGCGCTGCGGGACGGCCGCGCGCGCATTTGCGTGGCCACCGATGTTGCCGCGCGCGGTATCGACTTGCCGAACCTCGGCCTTGTTATCCATGCCGACCTGCCCAACGACGCCGAAACGCTGCAGCATCGCAGCGGCCGTACGGGCCGCGCGGGGCGCAAAGGCATCAGCGTCCTTCTGGTAACGCCGGCCATTCACCGGAAAGCCGAGCGTCTCCTCGGTCAGGCGAACATCAAGGCCTCGTGGGTGAATCCGCCGTCGCCGGATGCCATTCGCCAGATCGACAACGAGCGCCTGCTCCAAAGTGTGCTTACCGCTGAAGCCGGCGACGCCGATGACCTCGTGCTCGCTCGCGAACTCTTGACGCAGCGCTCGGCGGAAGAAATCGCCGCGGCGCTGGTGCGCAGCTATCGCGCCCGTCTGCCGGCGCCCGAAGACCTCATGGACACCGGCATGCCGGAGCGCCGCGAGCCCAAGAGCGGTCTCGCCAGCGGCCAATGGTTCCGCATGAATGTCGGGCGCGATCGAAAGGCTGATCCCAAGTGGCTGATCCCTGAGATCTGCCGTCAGGGCGGCATTACCAAGCGCGAGATCGGCGCGATTCGTATTTTTGACGACGAAACCAAGTTCGAGATTGCCAGTGAAGTGGCCGAGAAATTCGCCGCCCGCACGGGGAAGCTCTCGAAGGGCGATATCCAGATCACACCGAGCGAAGCGCCCTCCGGCGGCGGCCATGTCCGTCGTCCCCCTCCGAAAGACGGCGACTTCAAAAAGAAGTGGCGCAAGGACGATGACGGCGGCGCTAAGACGTGGAAGCCGAAAGGCGAATACAAACCGAAAGGTGAGTTCAAGCCTAAGGGTGATTTCAAAGCCAAGGGTGATTTCAAGTCCAAAGGCGACTTCAAGTCCAAAGGCGACTTCAAGTCCAAGGGCGACTGGAAGCCGAAAGGCGAGTGGAAAGCGAAGGGTGAGTTCAAGCCCGCCCATAAGCAGGAAGACCACAGCGGTGAGTCCACGCGCGAGCGGCCGGACGGGGAAAAACCGCGCTACAAGCCGCGCGATAAGAATCACGGCAAGCCCAAGTGGGCCGCGCACGGCAAGGCTGCGCATAAAGACGGCCAGAAGCTCGACCGCAAATTCCAGAAGCGGCCGAAATAAGCATGCGGGCCGTCATCGCCGAAGCGACGCCGGCCGATGCCGCGGAAATCGCCGCGCTCGGCCGTGTCACTTTCTCCCAGACGTTCACCCACTACACGCCCGAAGACCTCGCGAATTTTCTCGAGGCGAAGTATCAGCCGGCGCTTTTCCGGGCGCATATCGAAGACCCGGCCGAGATTGTTTTCAAAGCGGTTCTGGACGGCCGGATTGTCGGCTACGCGCACGCGGGTCCTTGCGGGTTGCCGCACCCGGATGTGACGCCCGCGTGCGGCGAGCTCAAGCGGCTTTATGTGAAGAATGGCTATCAAGGTTCTGGCATCGGTAACGCGCTGCTCGATGCCGCGTTGACCTGGCTCGAAAGGCCGGGCCGCACATTATGGATTGGCGTCTTTTCCGAGAACTTCGGCGCTCAAAGGCTTTACGCGCGGCGCGGCTTCACGAAGGTCGGTGACTATAAATTCGTGGTCGGCAGCGCGCTGGATGAAGAGTTCATCTTGAGGCGCGGCTAAGGTCACGGCTCAAACGCTAAGAGAGTGAGGGGCGTTCCGCCAAACGGTTGATAACGCGGGACGCGGGAAATAGTTCCCGCATTTATTGAACTTCTTAGCGTTGAAATCTCTACGCGAGCAAATATATATCGGTAGGACAACTTCTTTGTACCGGTGTTTAAAGCCCGTGCCTGCGTGCGGGTTTCGGTACGTTTTGGAGACCGCCTATACAACAGCCTTCATCCGCTGGGGATAGCACCAAGGTATCCAAGCATGAATCGTGCACCGTGCTCGTGGTGGACGACGAGATGATGGTGCGCGCCCTTGTCGGCGAGATGCTGCGGGAGCTGGGCTACACCGTGTGTGAAGCGGACTCGGCGAAAAGCGCCATCGCCCTGATCAGGAAAGGCCTACCGATCTCGACGATCATCACGGATATCCAAATGCCCGATATCACCGGCATCGAGCTCGCCGGAATGATCCGCCAGGCCCGGCCCGACATACGCGTTATCTATATGACGGCCTATGCCAAGGAAGCGGCGCAGAAGGGCAATCAGCTCCTCAATCACGATGTCCTCGTCAAGCCGTTTACCTTCGAACAGCTCGAGAACGTTATGATCGAGCGCCTACAGCAGCATTAGTTTTAGCGCCGCTGACGGCGCCTTCGGTCGCGATCACGAGCGCGCGGGTGCTTACATTTACAAGCCGCGCGGCCAAACCAGCTGCGCCCGACGGTGTGGTCGTGATCCCGTGGTGCTCGACAAACGTGCGTTGCGCAGCAGCTGCTGCCTCATCGCTGACGGTCTGATAAGCGACATCGCACCGTTGGAGAATTTCGAAAGCGATCAGTGACGGCTCCTTGCAATCGAGACGGCCCATGTTGGACACGGGGCCTTCAACGGTCACGGGCTTTCCGGCGCGCTGGCTGTCGCGAAGGCATGGCGCGGCCTCCGGTTCCACTACAATGATGCGCGGCTGCACGGTCCAGTTCGCGCGGATCATGTGCGCAAGTGCGCCGGCGAGGCCGCCAACGCCCGCCTGCACGAACACATCCGTCGGCCATTCACCGCGGGCTTCAAAATAGGCGCGGAGTTCCTCGGCCATCACGGTGTAGCCTTCCATGACCAGCGCCGGCGGCCGGTGATAGCCCGGCCAGGACGCGTCGGCGAGCAGGATGCTATTCGAGCCTTCGGCATCTCGGGTTGCGGCCGTGACGCTCTCTTCATAGGTATCGCCGGAGCGCACTACCGTTGCGCCTTGGGCTTCAAGCCGGTCGGCGAACACCTGCTGCACCGTCGCAGCCAGATGGATGCGCGCGCGTGCGCCCGCATGGCGCGCGCCGGCTGCCACCGCCATTCCGTGATTGCCCGCGCTCGCGCAGACGAACGTGATGTCTTTCGCGAACGCTTGCAGCTCCGCGGCGGTAGAAGCGGGGGCTTTCATCACTTCGTTCCACCGGTCTTCCAATAGGCACGCGACCGCGAACGGACCGCCCAGCGCCTTGAAGGCGCCCAGCCCCATCCGCGCCGTTTCGTCTTTGACAAACAGCATTCCCGCGGCGGTCTGGAAGTCGTGCACCGGTGTCGGTTGATAGATCGGCCATTGTTCGAGGAAGGCGAAAACGCGGGCAGGATCGGGTGAGAATGGTGTCGCCATGTCTCTCAACGCTCCTAAAGGGACGCGGCCTCGACCCGGTTGCGGCCGTTCTGTTTGGCCTTGTAAAGCAGCTTGTCCGCGGCCTCGATGAAATGTTTTGAATTCGTTTCCGCCGACGGCGTGATGGTTGCAAGGCCCATGCTGACCGTGACGAACGCGCCGATCGCCGATCCCTCATGTGGGACCTTCAAATTCTCGACCGAACGCAAACACCGTTCGGCGATCTTGCGCGCGGCCTCGGCGTCGGTCTCGGGCAGAATCAGCGCGAATTCCTCGCCGCCAATGCGCGCCGCCATGTCGCGCGGACGCACCGCCGCTTGTTCTAGGGCCTTGGCAACGTTTTTCAGGCACTCGTCGCCCAATCCGTGGCCATAGCGGTCGTTGTATTGTTTGAAAAAATCCACATCGAGCATGACGAGGGATAGCGGCAATCCGGCGCGGCGCGCGCTTGCCCATTCGATCTCGAAAATGGAATCGAAGTGACGGCGATTCCAAACGCCGGTCAGAGCGTCCTTGACCGCCAGCGTTTCCAGTTCCTTGTGCAGGCGGAACAGTTCTTGTTCGGCCTTCTTGTGCTCGCTGATATCGAACATGAAGCCGACGAGAGCGGTGGTTTCGCCTTTCTCGTCGCGCAGCACGTGCACGAGGTCGCGGATCCATACGAACTCATTATCCTTCGTCAGGGCGCGGTAGTCGGCCTCGTGGTCGGCGCCGGCCTTCGACTGCGCGATGCAGAAGTTCACCACACGTTCGCGGTCTTCCGGGTGGATGCGCATGGCCCAATCTTCGGCCGATACCCAGCTGTCTTGGCTCCAGCCGAGCAGGGGTTCGATCTGCGGGCCGATGTAAGCGAACTTCATCGTCGCCCACTCTATTTTCCACGGGATGGCCTTAGTTGATTCCAGCAGGGTTTTATAGACAGCGTCGGCGCTGTCGATTTCGATTTGTGTATCGGACATCCCGCGCTCGATCCAACTCTCAGTTCAAAAAGGTCAAAGCGGGAACGCCGTCGGCATCCAGCGGCGCTTCGTGTACCGCGATCACTTGCGGTGTGGGAAGCTTTCCGTACAGGTGAGGGAAAAGCTTGCCGCCGCGCGAGGGCTCCCACACCAACGCCGTGCCAAGCGCATCGGCGTCGATCTCAAGCACAATAAGATCCGCCGCGCCCTTGAAATGCAGGCGCGCCGTTTCCTGCGCTTGTTCCGCCGTGGAGAAGTGGATGTACCCGTCGCGAAGATCGATGCCCGAGCCCTCGAACATGCCGGTCTGCTGAGCGGCGCGCCATTCATCGCGGCGCAGGATTTTGTAGATGGCGGCCATTCTATCGCTGATCCAATTTGAGCTCGATGCGCCGGTTGCGTGCGCGGGCGGTGGCGTCGCTGCCCAGATCGATGGGTTGATACTCGCCGAAGCCGGCGGCGGCGAGGCGCTCGGCCGGGACACCTTGCGTGATAAGGTAGCGCACGACCGAGATCGCGCGGGCCGCCGACAGCTCCCAATTCGAGCGGAACTGCGCGGTGCTGATGGGCGCGATGTCGGTGTGACCGTCCACACGCAGGATCCAATTGATATCCGACGGAATGGTGCGCGAGACGTCGAGCAACGTGCGGGCAAGTTGCGAGAGCTGGCGCTGGCCCTCAAGGCCAAGGTCGGCGGAACCCGACGTGAACAATACTTCCGACTGGAACACGAAGCGGTCGCCGACAATGGTCACCCCGGGGCGCGTGCCCAGGATGTCGCGCAATCGTCCGAAGAACTCGGATCTGGAGCGCTGAAGCTCCTGCACCTTGCCCGCCAGCGCGCGGTTCATGCGCCGGCCAAGATCGGAGATTTGAGCCTTCTGCTCGGCGGTCAGTTTGTCCGAGGCGTCCAACGCTCCGGCGAGTTTCTCCAGTTCCTTCTGCATGTCCTGCAGCTGCTGGCTCATCAGTGCGGCGGCGGCTTGAGCTTCCACCGTCAATGCGCGTTCCTTTGCGATCTCGCCGTCGGTCTTGGCGGTCTGCGCCCCCAGTTCGGCGATCTGCTTTTCGAGGCTCGCTTTAAGGGCTTCCATCGCCTTGATGTTCTGCTGAAGTAGGGCGAGTTGCTGCGCTTGCTGTTTGATCGTCGCGCTCTGATCGGCGCCGGTCTTGTTCAACGCCGCGATCTCGGCATTACGCGCGGTGATGTCCGCGGTGGCGGTGTTCAACTTCTCGGTCAATTGCGCGTTGTCGAGCTTCACTTGCGCGAGCACATCGAGCTGCTGGTTCGCCGCCTGCAAGTCCGTCGACAGGCGTCCGATGGTGAGCTCGAGGTCGGACCGCGCCTTGCGCTCGATGTTCAGCATGTCGGTCAGGCTGGCCATCTGCGCGTTCAGCTCGGCCAGCGCGCTGTCGCGGTTCTGCAAGGCCTGGCCCAGCAGCGCCTGCCCGAGCACGAATACGAGCAGTACGAAGATGATGATGATCAGCAGCGTGGACAGCGCGTCCACCCAGCCTGGCCAGGCGTCGATGACGGTACGTCTGCGGCGCAGGAACCCGGCCATCGCGGTTTATGATCCCGCGCTGTCGCGCGCGCCTGCGGTGGCGATAGTCTTGGCGAGCAATTTGATCTCGCCGCGGATCTCGCGCACGATTTCCTCGCGGCCCGAGGTCACGGACGATGCAAGGCGCGTGAGGGCGCTGTCGATGTTGCGGATATGGCCGCGTGTCACGTCGTCCATCCCGCCGGCGTTCGAGACCGCCGGCGCGGCCACGGCGGCGGCGATGTCGCTCATGCTGCGCACGATGGTCGACAGGTCGCGCTGGCCTTCGGCGAGGCGCAGCAGCACCTGCTGCTCGGCGCGCATCTGGTCGGCGAGGATCGAAAGTTTATCGTTCAGCTGATGAAGCTGCTCATTGCCGGCGACGCGGCTTTGTTCGCCCCGCGCCATGATGTTCTGAAGTTCCTGCAAGCTCTCAGCGGTTTGCTCGAGAAGCGCCTCGGTGTAGGCCGACACGCCCTGTTCGCCTTCGCCGCCGACGCCGCCCGAGGACAGGCGCGTGACGCCCGACAGCCATTCTTCGAGTTCGTTGTAGAAGGCGTTCTGGGCCTGACCGGCCTGCAGATCGAGGAATCCGAGGGCGAGCGATCCCCCAAGGCCGAACAGCGAGGACGCGAAGGCGGTGCCCATGCCCGACAGCGGCGCTTCCAAGCCCGACTTCAGATTGTTGAACACGGTGGCCATATCGCCGCCTGTCACCGACAGATTGCGGATGACGTCGGCGATGGCGTCAATGGTCCCAAGCAATCCCCAAAACGTGCCGAGCAGGCCGAGGAAGATGCAAAGTCCCGTGAAGTAGCGTGACAGCTCGCGGCTTTCCTCGAGGCGTGAACCAATGCCGTCGAGCAGGGTGCGCATCACGGGCGCGCTGATCGTCAAACGTCCGCGCGTGCGCTTTTCCTGCAGCATGCGCGCCATCGGCGACAGCAATTTCAAATTGCTTTCATTGGGATGCAGACGTTCCTCGGTGAGGGCGTCGCTCTGGCTGGTGGTTTGAAAGCTTTCGATCCACTCGGCTTCCGGCGTGATCTGAGTCACTTGGCGGAAATTCAGGACGACGCCGGTGACGATGACGCCGAAGATCAGCGTGTTGAGGATCGGATTGACCAGGAAGATCGTCAGAAGCTGCGGCGCGACGAAGGCGCATCCCACGCCGACCACGGCGAGGAACACGATCATACGGGTAAGGTAGGTCTTGGTATCGGTCATCCGTTCCCTCAAGAGAGCGAGTGCCGCGCGCGGCGCGTGCGCGCGTTCAAAGACTCACAATCGAATGCGGCAATGCTAGGGCGAAGGACCGATCGCCCAAAGTGAACCGGTTGTAACAACTAGCGGCGCACGAGCAGCACGTCGACGCGGTCAGGTGCGCCGCCGCCCGATTGCTCGCCCAGCGCCCGCAGATTGATGCGGGTGGACTCAACCCCGGCCGCCAGTAGTTCCTTACGTACGTTGACGCCGCGCTCGGTCGACAAACGGCGCGATCGGCTCACGCTCTTCTGCGGATCCGAAGCATAGGCGATCAATTCGACGCGTAGCGCAGGATCCTTGACCATGCGCGCGGCAAGCGCCTTCAAATTCGGGTTCGCATCGGTGGGGACCTCGGACGCATTGACGGCGAACGAGATCGTATACACGTCCGGCTGACGCGGCGTCGGCGCTTTCACGGCGCTCGGCGGCAGGGCGGCGACCTGTGTTTCTTTCGGAGCTTCCGCGGCGGTAGGCGCGGCGGGAGCGGCAGGCGCGCTTGGCACCAGGGTCGCTGGCGCGGCGGCAACGGTCTTGGCCGGCGGTGCGGCCGCGGGACCCGTCAGCGGCGTCGGCGCCGATGTCGCGGTGCTCGCGGGCGCGGCGGGCTTCGCCGCGGGTGGTGCAGCCGGCGGTGGCGCGGATGCGGTCGCAGGCGGCGCGGCAACTGGCTTTGCAGCGGCAGGCGCGGCCGGCGGAGGCGTCGCCGGCGCGGCGGGTTTAGCGGCCGGGGTGGTTGCGGCGGGCGGCGTTGCCGACGCTATCGGCGGCGGCGCGGGTTTCGCGGCAGCGGGTGCGGCAGTCGTAGGTGCCGTCACCGGCGCTTGCGGTTTTACCGCGGCCATTTGGACTGGTTTGGCCGGCGCGGCCGGCGTCGGCGCAGTGGGTGCCCCAGGTTTCGCGGCGGCGGGAGCCGGGCTCGGCGGCAGTGTCACCGGTTTTGCCGCGGGCGGCGGCGCTGAAGCGGTTTGGGCCGGCGGTGCCGCAGGCTTGGCGGCGGCCGGTGCTGGCGTTGAAGGCGCTGCGGTTGGCGGCGTAATTTTTGCGGTCGCTGCCGGCGCAGGCGCAGGTGGCTTCGCGGACGGCGGAGGCGTCGCCGGCGCAGCGGGTTTGGCGGCCGCCGTCGCGGGCGGCGCCGCTGGTTTCGCGGCGGCTGGCTGTGTCGGGGCGGGCTTGACGGCCGGCGCGGGCGGCTTCACCGGTTCAACGGCGATAGGCGTGCTAGGCTTTGTCTGTTCGGGCGCGATCGCGCGCGCCATCTGGATCGGCGCGCTCGGAGCGATCGGCGCGACGCCCGGCGGCGGACGAAGGCGGATGGCCTGTGGGCGCGAAATGGCAGGCGCTATGCCTGCGGGCGGACGCAAGATCACGCGGCCGCTGGCGCCGCCCGGCGATACGCGAGGCGCGGTGTTGACGCCCGGCACGAGAAGGCGGCGGCTGTTCGACGAACCACTTGCCTCAATGGCGGATAGATCGATGGAAACGGACGCATCGCTACGCACGGCGGGCGCAGCCGGCTTCGCGCTCGGAATACCATCGGCGAGGGCAGGTGCTGTGCCGGCCAATACCGCCGCGAGCGCCCAAAGGCTCGACGTCCGCAGCAGCCTGCCTCTGGCGGTGTCGTTTCTCATGCGTTTCACGTTCGGCCCCCACACATACTACGTTGGCCCGCGTCTTCTCGCGCGTTGGCCAAAGCCGTTGAAAAGTCTTCGCTTTGGCCTTTTCCCCGGATTCAAAACTACAACAGCCGTCCAAGGTGAGACAACTGATTCAGACCCGGTGAGGCCAGTCCGTCAGATATAGGCCAGATGTGGTCAATTGAGGGTTAACGAAGCGGCGACCAGCCCGGTCTAACCCTTCGTAACAAGATCCAAAATTTGCTTATGGAGCTTGCTGTTAGCGGCAACTACGTTGCCGTTGTGGACGACGTCCTTACCACCCTTGTAATCGGTGGCGAACCCGCCCGCTTCCCGCACCAGGAGCACGCCGGCGGCGATATCCCAGGGCTGGAGCCCGGTTTCCCAGAACCCCTCATAGCGGCCGGCGGCCACGTACGCGAGGTCCAGCGAGGCGGCGCCCATGCGGCGGATTCCCGCCACTTCGGCCATCACACGGCCCATCTGGTCTAGGAACGGTTTGTGACCAGGACGGCCCAGGAACGGGATGCCCGTCGCGATCACCGCCTCGGACATGCGGCTGCGCGACGAAACGCGCAAACGATGGTCGTTCAGGAACGCGCCTTTGCCCTTCTCGGCGTAGAACATCTCTTCGACGATCGGGTTGTAGACCAGACCGGCGATGACCTCGCCTTCCATCTCCAGCGCGATCGAAATGGCGAAATGCGGGATCCCGTGCAGGAAGTTCGTGGTGCCGTCGATGGGATCGATGATCCAGCGGTGCTTGCCATCCTCGGACGGCACTTCGCCGCCTTCTTCCATCAGAAAGCCGAAGCGCGGTCGCGCCTTCTGAAGTTCCGTGCGCAGCGTCTTTTCGGCTTTAAGGTCGGCGGCGGAAACGAAGTCGCTGGGACCCTTGTTGGAGACCTGCAATTGCTCCACTTCGCCGAAGTCACGGCGCAGCGCCCGTCCGGCCTTTTGCGCAGCCCCTGTCATCACGGTCCAAAGAGCGGAACCACGCGCCATCGATAAGCCCTAACGATTCAAAAAACGGCCGAAAATACGCGATTACTTCGCGCGCTCGACGTAGCTGCAGTCTTCAGTGTTCACGACGATCTTGGTGCCGGCTTCGATGAACGGCGGGATCAGGACCTTCAGACCGTTTTCCAGCAGACCCGGCTTATAGGACGAAGCGGCCGTCTGGCCCTTCACCACCGGATCGGCTTCGGTGACGGTCAAGACCACCGACTTCGGCAGCGTCACTGACACCGGCTTGCCTTCGATGAAATCCACCGAGACGTCCATGTTGTCGGTCAGGAACGCGGCGCGTTCGGCCAACAGTTCACCGTTGATGCTGAACTGGTCATACGTGCTCTTGTCCATGAAGGTGTACATGTCACCTTCCTTGTAGAGGAACTGGCAGTCGATCTCGCGCACTTCCAGGCGTTCAACCGAGTCAGCGGTGCGCCAGCGGGCCTGGCTCTTGGTGCCCGAGGCGACGTCGCGCATTTCGACCTGGATGAAGGCGCCGCCCTTACCGGGCTGCACGATCGCGTGCTTGATCACCGACCACTGCTTGCCTTCGTGCTCGATAACCATGCCGCCGCGGATCGAGTTCGCATTAATCTTCATAAGGAGCGCCTGTTCGTCTCAATAATGTGCGGAAAAACCGGGGCGCTTGTATCAGTTTGACCCCTCATCTGGAAGCTCTAAAAGGGCGTATGACCAATACCTGGTGGCATCCTGAAACTCTCGCGCGAAAGCGCCCCTTCCTTGACGCCCGCCGCGCGGCCGTTAAGGCGGTGAGGGCCTATTTCCAGGCCGAGGGCTTTATTGAGGTGGAAACCCCGGCCATCCAGCGTTCTCCGGGCGTCGAGCGCCATGTCCGGCCCTTCGCGGTCAGTCTGCGGGAGCCCCTCGAGGAGGCCGGAGCGCCCCGCTATCTGCATACCTCGCCTGAATTCGCGATGAAGAAGCTCCTGGCCGGAGGCTTGCCGAAGATCGTGCAGCTCTGCCGGGTTTGGCGCGACGGCGAGCGTTCGCCCCAGCACGAGCCTGAATTCACCATGCTCGAGTGGTACCGCACCGAGACCGACTATGGCGCGATGATGGCCGATTGCGCGGCCGTGGTGCGCAAGGTCGCCAAGGCCGCGCAACGCAGCCTCGCCAATGACGGCCTGTTCTGGCGCGGCGACCAGGTCTGCGACCCGTCGCGCGAGCCGCGCCGTCTGACCGTCGCCGACGCCTTTTTTGAGTATGCGGAGATCGATCTGCTGGCGGCTACCGACGGAACCTTAATGCCCGATCCAACAGCGCTTCGCGCGGCCGCGCGCGGGCAGGGGATCCATGTCAGCGATGCCGACACCTGGGAGGATATCTTCTTCCGGGTGATGTTGGATCGCATCGAACCGTATCTCGGCATGGACGCGCCCACGATCCTGTGCGAATACCCGGCGAACCTTGCCGCGCTCGCCCGCAAGAAGCCCGGTGATGAACGCGTGGCCGAACGCTTCGAGTTCTATGCCTGCGGCGTCGAACTCGCCAACGCCTATTCCGAGCTCACCGATCCCGTCGAACAGCGCGCTCGGTTCGAGGCGGACCGCGCGCTTCACGCCAAGCTCTACGGAACCGCGCCGCCGGCCGATGACGAATTGTTAAGCGCTCTCGGGCAACTTCCGCCGTCCTCGGGTTGCGCGCTAGGCTTCGACCGCCTCGTCATGCTCGCAACCGGGGCCGATACCATCACCGATGTCTTATGGGCTCCCGTCACATGAAAATGAATCCTGAAGTCGACGCTTACATCGCCGCCTATCCGCCGAAGGTGCGCGCGTTGATGAAGACGATCCGCACCACCATTCACAAAGCGCTGCCGGATGGTGAAGAGCGCGTCAGCTACGGCCTTGTCGGTTATTTCCGCGACGGCGCGGTGGCCTACTTCTCGGCCTTCAAGAGCCACATTGGCTTCTTCCCGCCCACGGACGACCCGGCGCTCCAGAAGGCGACCGCGAAGTTCGCGAACGCCAAAGGCAATCTTAAATTCCCGCTGAACGCCCTGCCGCCCTACGACATCATCGCCAAGCTCGTCACCACCCGCGCTGCGGCCAACCGCAAGAAAGCCGCCGCCAAAGCTAAGGCGGACAAGAAGAGTGCGAAAAAGGCGGTGAAGAAGGCGGTGAAGAAAGTGGCGAAGAAGGTTGTGAAGAAAAAAGCCGCCAAGAAAAAGGCGGCGAAGAAGTAGGTATTTTTCCCTCCCCTGAAAGGGGAGGTTAGGGAGGGGTCGTTTTCTGTTTAAGAAACAGAAACCAACAAACGCCCCCCTCTTAATCTCCCCCTTACAGGGGGAGAGATAAAATCAACCTAACACCCCAAAAATCGCGCCCATCACGCCGAACAACACGATGTTGTAAGCGCCGTCGATGGCCAGCAGCGCCATGCTGCGGGCGGCGAACAGGTAATTGATCACGAAGCTCATCGTCACGAGCCCAATGCCGGCCGCCAGGCCGACGGTGACGGCGCGCATCAAGCTCGCCTCTGGTCCAATCAGGAAATTCAAAGCGATAGCGGCGATGAAACCCGCGACGGCCGCGCCGCCGAACACGGCGCCCTTGTGGCCGCCCTTCATCTCTTCTGAAAGGCCGCTCGCCTTCATCCAGGCTTTGCCGAAGATAGGTCCATACCAGGGACCGCCGATGAGGAAGACCGCTAAAACGCTAAGGCCGACGCCGAGCCAATTGATCATGTTGCCTCCAACATTAATCAGCCGCGAAACGGATACCTCTCGAAGATAGCATTGAAGGCCCGTACGGCGGCTGCCGGTCCTTGAGGGTAGTTCCATACCCCGTTGCACACGGCGACGAAATCCGCGCCCGCCTGCACAATGGGTTCACAATTCTCGACCGTGATTCCTCCGATGGCCACCGACGGAATCATGGTGGTCTCGGTCCAGATCTCGATGATCTCCGGGGTCACGCTCGTGGTGGCTTCCTTGGTCGTCGTCGGAAAGAAGGCCCCGAAGGCCACGTAGTCGGCCCCGGCTTCGGCCGCTTCCATCGCGGCGTGGCGGGAGTCCTTGCAAGTCACGCCGACCGTCGCGTCGGGTCCCATCAAGGCGCGGGCTTGGTCATAGGGCATATCTTCCGGCCCTATATGCACGCCGTCGCACTTGAGACGCGCGGCGAGGTCCGGCCGGTCGTTCAGGATGAAAGCCACGTCGTGAGCATGACAGATCGGCATCAGCGCCTTCACGGCGGCGATAATCACGTCGTCACTCACGTCTTTCAGGCGGAGCTGCAGGCAGGCCACATCACCGGCCGCCAGCGCTTCGGTCAGCTTTTGTTCAAAGCCGTCCGGAAGCGCG
The DNA here is from genome assembly GCA_041906145.1 of Rhodospirillaceae bacterium. GTDB lineage: Bacteria > Pseudomonadota > Alphaproteobacteria > Rhodospirillales > Rhodospirillaceae > SHVO01. Next base: position 422,531 of record JAYRJU010000003.1, read on the forward strand.
GGCGGGGTGATGAGGTAGAGGCGGCAGCTTGGCGTTTGCGCGGGCATGCCCGGCTCAAGCAAGGCGGGGTCTAGTTCTTGCCTTGGTAGATGTCGACCAGCTTCTGGAGAAGCGCGAGCGCTTCACCTTGCGGACGCTGGAAGGCGTTGCGGCCGATGATCGAGCCGTTGCCGCCGCCGTCACGGATGGCCCGCGCGTCGTCGAAGATGCTGTCTTCGCCCTTCTTGGCGCCGCCCGAGAACACAACGATACGCCGTCCGCCGAAGCAGCTCTGCACGACATGCTGCACGCGCTCGGTAAGGGTGCCGCCGGGGATCTTGGCCGACTCATAGACCTTCTTGGCCTCCGGCAGGTCGAGGTGCGCGTTCGGCAGCTTCACCTTGATGATGTGCGCGCCCATCAGGGCGGCCATGTGGGCAGCATAGGCGATGATGTCGAAGCCCAGCTCGCCGTCTTTCGTGACGTACTTGCCGCGCGGATAGGACCACACCACCACGGCCAGGCCCTTGGACTTGGCTTCGGCGGTCAGGTCGCGCAGGTCGTTCAGCATGTCGAAGGCTTTTTCCGAGCCCGGATAGATGGTGTAGCCGATGGCCGAGCAGCCAAGCCGCAGAGCGTCGTCAACGCCGGCGGTGATGGCTTGGGTCGGGGCGTCCTTCTCGCCGTTGAGCGAGTTCGCGCTGTTCACTTTCAGGATCGTCGGGATCTGACCGGCAAAGGTCGACGCGCCGTCTTCGATCATGCCCAGCGGCGCGGCGAAGGCCGACAGGCCCGCCGAGATCGCCAGCTGCCAATGATAGTGCGGCTCGTAGCCGCCCGGGTTGGCCGCGAAGCTGCGGGCCGGACCATGTTCGAAACCCTGGTCGACGGGAAGGATCACCAGCTTGCCGGTGCCGCCCAGCTTGCCCTGCATCAAGATGCGGGCGAGGTTCGCCTTCGTGCCGGGGTTGTCGCTTTCGTAAGCGCTGAGGATCGTCTTCACCCGGGGGGTCATGGTCATGTGGTTGCGTGTCCTTCTCTAGTCGGTTTGGGCCGTGGATATGTACCGGCCGCGGCGCGGATTGACGTGCGCCGGCGAGGCTCGGGCGGAGGTATAACGAGTGGCATTCCCCTTGAATAGATATCTGTAGAACGCAGACCCTCAGGAGTTGTTCTCGCGCGTCCGTGAGCGTCTTATTGACGGCTCAGCTGGAACTTCATAGGCTTAATCTCGTTTTCGAGGTTGGGGCGCTATTTCTTTGAAAGATATCGTGAACCCGCACGTGCGTGAGGCGCTCGAACGGCTTGAGCGCGCGATCGGACGCATCGATTCCGTGGCCCGGACGAAGGGCCAATCGGAAGACGTTTCGGGACTCAAGGAAGCTTTCGACCAACTCACCCGCGATCATGCTGCGCTGAAGGCCAGCGCTGGCCGTGTGGCCGACCGGCTTGATGCCGTCATCGGTCAGGTCCGCGCCGGGCTCGACGAATAGGCGCGAGGCCATGGGACAAGTCTCCATCACTATTCGCGGGCGTCAGTATCAGATCGCCTGCGACGACGGTCAGGAAGCCCATCTCGCGCGGTTGGGCCGCTTCCTCGATCAGCGGGCCGAGCAACTCCATGGCTCCCTCGGCTCGGTCAGCGATGCGCTTCTTTTGGTGATGACCGGCCTGGTCGTCGCCGATGAGCTTACCGACACCATCGCCGAACTCGAGGCGATGAAGTCCGCCTCCGGGAATGCCAGCCGGATGGCCTCGGAGACCGCCATTACGGCATCGATTAATACTCTGGCAGAACGCATTGAGCGTATTGCCGCGGCGCTCGAAGACACCTAGGTTCATTAACGGAGCTGCTGGGCAGGTTAGGTCTATGAACCCCCAGGGGCGATAATCTTCGCTCGGGAGCTGTCCCTCACTGGATTCCGGTCTGGTGACACGGCGCCCACCTTAACTCGTGGCCCATTGGGAGGTCACGCACGGCCGACGGCTTTCGGCGGCTCCACTTACTTACCTCGCCGTAGCTCCTTTCGGAGCCAAGGCGGGTTTCTTCTCGGGGACTTTTCTTCACTTCTCTCACGCTGCGGGCATCATGTCGGTTGACTCTCCTGCGGATGCCAAAGCGGTACTGCGGCGCGCGATGCTTGAGCGCCGCCGGGCGGCGCATCGGGCTATCGGCCCCGAAGCCGCGCAGGCCGTCGCGGACTTTGTGCTTTCCGAGGTAGACCCCCAAGGAAAGAATATAGCGGGCTATTGGCCATTGGGTGATGAGCTCGATTGTCGCCCGGCGCTTGAGGCCCTCTCAACAGCCGGCGCGGAGGTGGCGCTGCCGGTCGTCGCGGGTCAGGGCCACGCCTTGATCTTCCGGCAATGGAAGCCGGGTGACGTCCTCGAGCAGGGGCCGTTCGGCACCATGCATCCGGGCCCACGCGCGCCGGTCATTGTTCCTCAAGTCCTTCTTGTGCCGCTCGTCGCCTTCGACCTCGAAGGGCACCGGCTCGGCTACGGCGCCGGGTACTATGACCGCACGCTCGCGAGCTTCCGGTCTCAGGGGAAGGTCACCGCGATTGGCCTCGGTTACGACGCCCAACGGGTCGATACCGTTCATGCCGACGGCCACGACCAAGCCCTCGACGGCATCATCACCAACGCGGGCGTCCTCTGGTTCGATTAATGCCCGCTTTGCGCGAAGCGGCCTAACAGGCTTGTTCCCAGGCGCTTGGTCGGTTACCCCTCCGCCTTATGAGACTCCTGTATTGCGGCGACGTGATGGGCAAAGCCGGCCGTGAGGCCGTGGCGACGCATATCCCCGAGCTTCGTAAAACCCTCGGCCTCGATTTCGTGGTGGCGTGCGGCGAAAACGCCGCCCACGGCTTCGGCATCACGGCCAACATCTGCCAAAGCATGTTCGACTCTGGGGTCGATGTGGTCACCCTCGGCAACCACGCCTGGGATCAGCGGGAGATCATCTCATTTATCCAGGCCGAGCCGCGCCTTCTGCGCCCCATCAACTATCCGATCGAGACCCCCGGCCAGGGCTTCGGCTTCTACGCGACCGCCAAAGGGCGCCGGGTGATCGTCATTCAGGTCATGTGCCGCCTGTTCATGGACGCGCTGGACGATCCGTTCCGCGCGCTTAACGAGACCCTGAATCACCATCCGCTGCGGGACGCCGCCGATGCGATCATCGTCGACGTGCACGGCGAGGCCAGCAGCGAGAAGAACGCGCTCGGCGTCATCGCCGATGGCCGCGCCTCGATGGTCGTCGGCAGTCATTCCCACGTTCCGACGGCTGATGCGCGCATCATGCCGGGCGGCACCGCTTATCAGACGGACGCAGGAATGTGTGGTCACTATGACTCGGTCATCGGCATGAAGAAGGAAGCCGCGACCCAGCGCTTCGTCACCAAGATGCCGACCGAGCGCCTTGAACCGGCGGACGGCGAGGGCACTCTGTGCGGGGTATTTGTCGAGACCGACGACCGCACGGGCCTTGCGCTCCGGGTCGAACCGGTGCGGGTGGGCGGCCTCCTGAAGCAGGCGATCCCGTCTTAAAACACGGCGCTGCCTAGGCTATTCCCACAACATTTGGTATAACCGGGGACATTCCCCGCCGCTTATTGTAAGCAAAACAACGATTTGAGACGGCGCACGCACACGAGACGGACATGGCAGGTCATTCCCAATTTAAGAACATCATGCACCGCAAAGGCGCAAAGGACGCCAAGCGGGCCAAGCTTTTCACCAAGCTTGCACGTGAAATCACGGTCGCGGCCAAGCTTGGCCTGCCTGACCCGGCGTATAACGCCCGGCTTCGCACCGCCATCAACGATGCGAAAGCCGAGAGCATGCCCAAGGACAACATCGAGCGCGCCATCAAGAAGGCGACCGGTGCCGACCAGGAGAACTACGACGAAGTACGTTACGAGGGCCGCGGCCCCGGCAACGTCGCGATGATCGTCGAGGTGCTCACCAACAATCGCAACCGCACGGCCACGGACCTGCGCGTTGCCTTCAGCCGCAATGGCGGCGCCCTCGGCGAAAGCGGCAGCGTCTCCTATTGTTTTCAACGCGTCGGCCAGATCCATTTCCCGGCGAGTGTCGGCGACGGCGACAAGGTGATGGAAGCCGCGCTTAACGCCGGCGCCGATGACGTCTCGTCCGACGACAAGGGGCACGACATCTTCTGCGCGCCCGATGATTTGCACATGGTCGCGAAGGGGCTCGAAGCCGCGCTCGGCCCGGCCGAAGCCACGCGCCTTGAATGGCGCCCGACCATGACGGTCGATGTCGCGGGTGAAACCGCGGAAGAATTGATGAACCTGCTTACGGCGCTGGACGACAACGATGATGTGCAGCGCGTCGTGGCCAACTATGAAATGTCCGATGAGGTCATGGCCAAGCTTGGCGGCTAAGGAAAAGATCGACGTCGCGCCGAGCGGTCCCGGAAGCATCCGCATTCTCGGGCTCGATCCCGGATTGCGTCACACCGGCTGGGGCGTCATCGATGCGCACGGCAATCGTTTGAGCTTCATCGCCGACGGCGTGGTGGAGCCTAACCCAAAACTTTCACTGGCCGAGCGGCTCACAATTCTGTTCACCGAAGTGCAGGAATTGGTGGCCCGTTACGCGCCGCACGAATGCGCCATTGAAGAGACCTTCGTGAATCAGAACCCGGTATCCACCTTGAAGCTCGGCCATGCGCGCGCGGCGGTCATGCTCGCGCCGGCGACGGCCGGTGTTCTCGTTGCGGAGTACAAGCCCAACCTCGTGAAGAAGTCGGTTGTCGGCGCGGGCCACGCGGACAAGGTGCAGGTCGTTGCGATGATGCGCATGCTCCTGCCCGGAAGTAAGTCGAGCTCCGAGGACGCTGCCGACGCCTTGGCCGTCGCGGTTTGTCACGCCCACCACCGCGCCAGCGCGCTGCGGGGCGTGAAATGATCGCGAAATCCTGCGCGCGTAGGCGCGCATCATTTAAAAAGAAGGAGCCTAGCGATGATCGCTAAGCTCCGCGGTCGATTGGACTCTGTCGGCGCCGACTTCGCTGTCGTAGACGTCGGCGGTGTGGGTTACCTCGTTTTCTGCGGTACGCGCACAATCGCGGGTCTCCCCGGCATGGGCGAAGCGGTCGAACTCTCCATCGAGACTCATGTCCGCGAAGATCACATCCATCTCTACGGTTTTTCGACAGCGCGCGAGCGCGAGATGTTCAACACGCTCATGACGGTGCAGGGTGTCGGCGCTAAAGTCGCGCTCGCGATCCTCTCGGCTTTATCGTCGGAGCAGATCGTGCAAGCCATCGGCGCCGGCGATCAGGCGGCCTTTAAACGCGCCAACGGCGTGGGCGGCAAACTCGCCCAGCGCATCGTTGTCGAACTCAAGGATAAAGTTGCCGCGTTCGCCGTGGCCGGTGCGATGCTGCCGAAAGCCCCAGCCCCGGCGAAGGGTGCGGCGAAAAGCTCGGCGGTGGACGACGCCGTCTCGGCACTCGTCAATCTCGGCTATGGCCGCATGGAAGCTTTTGGCGCCGCCTCGCGCGCCGCGCAAGCGGCCGGTGAGGGCGCCAATTTCCAGGCATTGATCAAGGCCTCGTTGCGTGAACTCGGAGGCGACGGTGGCTGACGCCTCACGTGTGATCTCGCCCGCGCGTCAGGATGAGGACGCCGATAGCTCATTGCGCCCGAAACGCCTTGGCGATTTCATCGGCCAACGCCAGGTGCGTGAGAATCTTTCCGTCTTCATCACCGCAGCGAAAGAGCGCAAGGAACCGCTCGATCATGTCCTATTACATGGCCCGCCAGGCCTCGGCAAAACCACCCTCGCGCAGATCGTTTCGAAAGAATTGGGCGTCGGTTTCCGCGCCACGTCGGGGCCTATGATCGCCAAGGCGGGCGATCTCGCCGCCATTTTGACGAACCTCGAGGCCAACGACGTCCTGTTTATCGACGAAATTCACCGCCTCAATCCCGCCATCGAAGAAGTGCTCTATCCGGCGATGGAGGACTTCCAGCTCGATCTCATCATTGGCGAAGGGCCCGCGGCGCGCTCTGTGCGTATCGAGCTGCAGCCGTTCACCCTCGTTGGTGCGACCACCCGCTCAGGTCTGCTCACCACACCTTTGCGCGATCGCTTTGGCATTCCCTTACGCCTCGAGTTCTATAACGCAGCCGAGCTCATGGACATCGTCAGCCGCGGCGCGCGGGTGCTCGGCATCGCCATGACCGAGGACGGCGCCATGGAAGTCGCCAAACGCTCGCGCGGTACGCCGCGCATCGCCGGCCGTCTTCTGAAGCGCGTGCGCGATTTCGCCTCCGTCGACGGCGTGGCGAAAGTCGATGCCGCCGCCGCCGATAAAGCTCTCAAACGTCTCGATGTCGATGCGATGGGTCTCGACGCCATGGACCGCCGCTATCTGCGTTGTATCGCCGAGCACTACGCCGGCGGGCCGGTCGGCGTGGAGACTCTCGCCGCCGCTTTGGCCGAAGAGCGCGACACCCTCGAGGACGTCATCGAGCCCTTCCTCATCCAGCAGGGCCTGATCCAGCGCACTCCGCGCGGACGCATGGTGTCCGATGCAGGTTTCCGTCAGCTCGGTCTTGTCGCCCCGCGCCGTGAACCCGCCCAGTTCGACCTTCTTGGTCGCGATGAGGCACAATGAGCGGCGCAATGTTGCCCGTCGGCGGCGAACTTCAGGGCCGCCTCCACGTTCTACCCGTACGTGTCTATTACGAAGACACGGATGCTGCCGGTGTTGTGTATCACTCCAATTACTTACGGTTCTGCGAGCGCGGACGGACGGAAATGTTACGGGCGATCGGGGTCGAGTTGGGTCAGGTGCAGGCGAAAGACAATCTGGTTTTCGTGGTGCATACCGGCGAGATCGAGTGGCGCCGTCCGGCGCGCCTCGACGATGCGCTCACCGTGGAAACGGCGCTGACCAGTCTCGGCAAGGCCTCGGTCCTAATGCGCCAGGTCATCCGCCGGGGCGGCGAGGACATCGTGCGGTTTAACGTCCGCGTGGCCTGCATGGACCTTGCCACCAGCAAGGCCACGCCGGTCCCGGATCATTTACGAACCAAGTTCGAAGCTTTTGTTGGCGAAGTTTGATATGGAACGCGCGTCCTCGCGGCCAAGTTCGGGTCCGGGCGCTTAAAGAGACGGAATAGGTGAACGAATGGAAAGTGCGGCTTTAACAACGGTGCCCGTCGTCAATATGTCGGCCTGGGCCTTGTTCATGCAGGCGGACATCATCGTGAAAGCGGTGATGGTTGTTCTTGCCGGCATGTCGCTGTGGAGCTGGGCGATCATCTTCGACAAGATTTTCCGCCTGCGCTCGCTGTTCAAACAGGCCGAGCAGTTCGAAGAAAAATTTTGGTCGGGCCAATCGTTGGAAGACCTGTTCGAACGCGTCGGCCAGCGCCCGCGCGAACCCATGGCCACCATTTTCACCGCCGCCATGCGTGAATGGCGCCGTTCCTCGAAAGGCGGCGTGCCGGCCTCCTCGGGAACCGCGATGCTGCACGAGCGCATCGACCGCGTCATGAAGATCAGCCTGGAGCGCGAGATGGATCATCTCAATCGCCGCATGATCTTCCTCGCGTCCACGGCTTCCGCGTCGCCCTTCCTTGGCCTGTTCGGCACCGTGTGGGGCATCATGAACACCTTCACCGCCATCGGTGCTTCGTCCGACACCAGCCTCGCCACCGTCGCGCCCGGTATCGCCGAAGCCTTGTTCGCCACCGCGCTCGGTCTCGTCGCCGCGATCCCGGCGGTCATTTTCTACAACAAGATTTCCAGCGACCTGTCGCGCTACGCCTTGCGCCTCGAGAACTTCGCCGGCGAGTTCGGCGCGATCTTGTCGCGTCAGTTGGATGTGAAATCGGCTTAAGCGGAGCACACCGTTATGGCGTCTTTCATAAAACCATCTTCGGGCGCAAAGACCGGCCGGCGCGCATTCCATGCGGTGGCCGAGATCAATGTCACGCCGATGGTCGACGTGATGCTGGTGCTCCTGGTCATCTTCATCGTCACCGCGCCGCTGCTCACCAAGGGCGTTGACGTGAACTTGCCGCAGACCAACGCGTCGAAGTCGCTGCCACAGGACAATCAGCCGCTCACGCTCACCGTCCAAAAGGACGGCACGCTGACTCTGAATGAAAAGACCAACATCCAGTTCGACGCCTTGCGCGCGCAGATGGTCGCGATCCGTGAGAGCAATCCGAATGTGCGCATCTATGTGCGCGGCGATGCCGAGATTTCCTACGGGCAGATGATGCAGGTCATGGCCGAAGTCACAGGGGCAGGGATCACCCAGGTGGCCTTCGTCACAGAAAAACCAAGAAACCCGGCTAAGCCGCGATAGAACGATAAGTTAGAGACGTACCTCGTTTGTCTAAAGTGCCGACAGAAATGCTGCGCGATTCGCCCAATGTAGGCCTGATTGCCTCGGTGATGCTCCACGCGTCCGTGGTCGCCATCGCGTGGATGGGCGTGCCGTTCTTGCACCGCGAGGTCATCGAGACGCCGCCGGTGTTCATGGAGATTCCGGTGATCGACGAGATCACCGCCGCGCCGCCGCCGCCGACGCCCGAACCCATCAAGGAACCCGAGCCCGTTACGCCGACCACCGAGCAGCCGCCCGCCGCCGAGGCGCCGCCGTCGGACGCGATGCCGCCGCCGCCGGAGAAGACCTCGCCGCCCGAGGAGATCAAAAAGGCCGAGATGCCGATCGTGAAGCCGCCGCCGCGTAAGCCCGCGCCGCCCGACACGAAGAAGCGCGACGTGGCGATGCTGCAGGACCTCTTGAAGGATATGCAGAAGAACGCGCCGAAGCCTAAGCCTCAGGCCGAAAGCAAGACGACGGACACGGCCAAGAACTTGGCGCCCACCCTGGGTGAGCGCGCGACTATGACCGAGAAGGACGCCATTATTCGCCACATCGAAAGTTGCTGGCGCATCGATCCCGGCACCGAGGGCGCGGAGAAGATGTCGGTCGAGGCGCGGGTTTTTCTCAACCCGGACGGCTCGGTGCAGAAGTTCGAATTCGTCGATATGGCGCGTTATTTCGTCGATGCCCAGTTCCGGACCCTGGCCAACTCGGCCCGCAACGCGGTGCTCGGCTGCGGTAAGATTCCGATGATCACGCCTGCGAATTACGCCACTTTTAAAGAAATGGTCCTGAACTTTTCGCCTCAAGGGCGCATTAACTAGTCCTGAGGCGGCGGTTGAACGTTTTCAGACGTTCGCTTGAAAACAGGACACGTCGTCGCCACAATTGCACACCAAGCTCGCCTGCTCGGGGTGAGTGTAAACTGCGCGGAGCTGAATTCGTGATTTCCAAGAATTTGAAGAAGATCGCCGGCGCCGGCGTTGTGGCGGCCTTGATGGCTCTTTTCGTGCCGCAGGCCGAAGCGCAAGTGCGCCTCGATATTACGCGCGGCCGCGTCGAGCCGATGCCCATCGCCGTCACGGTCTTCCCGGGCGCGAGCCCGGAAGTGCAGCAGCTGGGCCGCGACATCTCGCAGATCATCACCGCCGATCTCGAGCGCTCCGGTCTTTTCCGTCCGCTCGACCCGAAGGGCTTCCTCCAGGATCTGACCTCGCTCGACGTGCAGCCGCGCTTCCAGGATTGGCGTACGCTCGCCGCGCAAGCCCTCGTGCAGGGCGCGGTCGAACCGCTTCCTAATGGTCAAGCCCGCGTCGCGTTCCGTTTGTGGGATGTGTTCGGCGGTCAACAGATGGAAGGCCAGGCCTACACCACGCAGCCTGAGAATTTCCGCCGTGTCGCGCATCTGATCGCCGACCGCATCTACACCGCCATCACGGGCGAAACCGGCTACTTCGATACGCGCATCGTTTATATCGCGGAAAGCGGACCTCCTCTCGAAAGAGTGAAGCGTCTCGCGATCATGGATCAGGACGGCGCCAACAACCGCTATCTCACCAATGGCGCCAATCTCGTGCTCACGCCGCGCTTCTCGCCGACGGCGCAAGAGATCACCTACATGTCGTACTTTCGCAACGTGCCGCGCGTGTACCTGTTCAACATCGACACGGGCCGTCAGGAAGTGTTGGGCGATTTCCCGGGCATGACCTACGCGCCGCGCTTCACGCCGGACGGCAACAAGGTGCTGCTCTCGATGGCGACGAACGGCAACTCGGAGATCTATGAGATGGATCTTCGTACCCGGAAGACCGCGCGCCTCACGGATCATCCCGCCATCGACACCTCGCCGAGCGCGTCACCCGATGGTAGCCAGATCACCTTTGCCTCCGACCGCGGCGGCAGCCAGCAGATCTACGTGATGAAGGCTGACGGTGGCGACCCCAAGCGCATCAGCTTCGGTCAGGGGAAGGGCCGTTACGCCACCCCAGTCTGGTCGCCCCGTGGTGACCTCATCGCCTTCACCCGTTACGCCACTTCGGACGGAAACTTTTTTATTGGCGTCATGAAGCCGGACGGCTCGGGCGAGCGCCTGCTGGCCCAAGGATTCTTGGTCGAAGCCCCGACCTGGGCGCCCAACGGCCGCGTCCTGATGTATTTCGCCCAGTCGCGAAACGGCGGTCGTACGCGTCTCTACTCGATCGACCTAACAGGTTATAATCAAAGGGAAATTATCACCCCGCAGGATGCCTCGGATCCGGCGTGGTCGCCGCTTATTCCCTGATTCACACGATTAATCTTGCATAGCCTGTAACAAGGGTTTAGCTGCGGCCTTCGTTGTGCACCGCACAGCGTTGGCTGCTGCTCCTTTGCAACACTGCCCAAAAGGTTATATATTTCCGGGCGTAAGGAGCCCGACTTAGCCGGGCAGGCCCTTGCGTCTGCGCGGTTTGCTGGTAAAAGAGTGGCCGAATCAGCGCTGGGACTACCTCCAAAAAATCAGGGGAAAAATAAATGAAACTCCGCACCGTCGCCGCCGTCGCCGCCATGGCTCTGCTCGCGGCTTGTTCGACTAAGAAGACTGAAGTGCAGGCGACTGCTCCGGCTGCCGCTCCGCCGCCGCCGGCCGCTGCGAAGCCGACGGGTCCGGCTCCGGACTCGCTCGAATACTTCAACACCGTTGTGGGCAACACGGTGCAGTTCGATTTCGACCGCTATGACCTTGACGCCGAAGACCAAACCCGTCTCCGTGCGCAGGCTCAGTGGCTCAACCAGTACGCGAACCGTACGATCACGGTCGAAGGTCACTGCGATGAGCGCGGCACCCGCGAATACAACCTCGGCCTGGGCGAGCGTCGTGCGAATGCCGTGCGCCAGTACCTGCTCTCGCAGGGTGTGGCCGCTGGCCGCGTGAAGACGATCTCTTACGGCAAAGAGCGTCCGGTGTGCGTGTCTTCGGATGACGCCTGCTACGCTCGTAACCGTCGCGGCGTTTCGGCGGTTCAGTAACAAAAGCTAATAAGCGGCTCCGGGTCTCCCGGAGCCGCAAGTTTTGGGGCGCATGTCTTCTAGACATGCGCCTTATTCTTGCCGGGATGGTGAAACAGATTCACAGTAGCCCGGTTTACGTGTTGGACTTGGCTCTCCAACATATGTGCAGTGTCCTCACGCGGCCCCTTATCGTGCCAGACGGTACGCCGCGGACGCGCAGAAGGAATTGATCATGATGGCTTCGCTCCCGCGCTCTCTCGCTCCCGCCGCTCGCGGCTTGGCGCTCGCCGCGCTGATGTGCACCGCAGGTCTACCCGCCCTTGCGCAGTCCGCGCGCGATCTCGCGCCGCGCATCGACAAGATCGAGCAGTCGCTCGCGCAGATGCAGGCCCAGGCGCCGAACGAAGGAAATCTGCAAGTCCGTGTGCTCAAGCTCGAATCCTTGATCGAACAGCTCACGGGGCAAGTGGAGGAAGCGAACTTCCGCGCCGGTCAGCTCCAGAAGCAACTGAAGACCATGGAAGACGACCTGCAGCTGCGTGTCGCGCGCCTTGAAGCCGGCGGCGCGTCGCCCGCGCCGGGCGCTGCCGCTATTCCCAACGTTGCACCGTCCGCGCCGGCTATTGCGCTTCCGCCGCGTGCTGAAACTGCTCCCTCGACCCTTGTGCCGGCTGCTCCGCCCGCGGCGGCGCCGCAGCGCCGCGCCTCCGCCGATGAACCGTTGTCTGAACCGATGACGCCGCCGCGCGTCACGCGTCCGGCCTCCGCGCCGCCGCCGGGAACTGCGCCTGCCAGCGGTATGGGCAACGACGGCTCTTTCGTGATTCGTACGGACGCCAATGGAAAGCCCCTGCCGCCCGATCCGAATGATGTCGGCCCTGTTGCCGAAGCCCCGGCTGAGCCTGCGCCCGCTCCTGTCGCGCCCCCGAAAGTTGGGGCCGTGAATTCCGGTCAGCTCGCTATGGCGCCGCCTGTTGGCGAAGTGAAGTTGCCCGAAGGCACGCCTAAGGTTCAGTACGATTTCGCCTTCGACCTCCTGCGCCGTAATGATTTCGCGCACGCCGAAGTCGCTTTCCGCGACTTCCTCAAGCGCCACCCGAAGGACCCGCTCGCCGGCAACGCGCAGTATTGGCTTGGTGAGACGCACTATGTGCGCGGCGACTATCAGCAGGCCGCTGTCGAGTTCATGGCCGGCTACCAGAATTACCCGAAGACCAATAAGGGCCCGGACAATCTGCTGAAGCTCGCCATGTCCATGTCGAATCTCGGTCAGACGCAGGGCGCCTGCACGGCGCTGGGCCGTCTCACGAAAGATTACCCGAAGGCGCCGGAAGAGGTCGCGAAGCCGGCCGCCGCCGAGCGCGCCAAGCTGAAGTGCAAGTAGAAAAGCCGGACAGCGCTTTTTCCTACGACATCGCGGGCGAATTCGCCGCCGCCATGGCGTCCATGGCGGTGCCCGCTGAAGCGCGAGTGGCTGTCGCCGTGTCCGGCGGCGCCGACAGCATGGCGCTCGCGCTTCTGCTCGCCCACTGGGCGCGAGCGAATAATGTGACCGTTCATGCGCTGACGGTAGACCACTGCCTTCGGGAAGCAGCCGCCGATGAGGCGAAGCAGGTCCAGCTCTGGATGAGTGCGGCCAAAATCCCGCACACCACGTTGCGATGGGACGAGGGGGCCGCGTACCGAGGACGCCCCAGCAGCGCGCAAGGCGCGGCGCGGGACGCCCGTTATGCCCTGATGCTCGACTGGTGCGCCGAGAACGGCGCCTCGCATCTCTTCCTTGCCCATCATGCGGACGATCAGGCCGAAACCTTCCTCCTGCGTCTCGCGCGCGGCAGCGGCGTCGATGGCCTCGCCGCCATGACTCCGCTGTTCGAACGCGGAGGTATTTACCTCGCACGGCCACTGCTCGGCATTTCCAAGCCGCGCCTAAGTGCGTTCTGTGAGGAGGTTGGACAGCCATGGATCGAAGACCCCTCAAACCAGAACGGCGCCTATGCCCGCGTGCGCTTCCGGGCCGCGCGCGAGATGCTCGAGAGGGAAGGTTTCTCCACCGACCGTCTGCTCGCGACCGCCGATCACATGCGCCGCGCCCGCGCCGCGCTCGATCACTACGTCGACGCCCTGCTCCGCGAGGCCTGCACGTGGGACAAATACGGCGTTGGCCGGGTCTCGCTTCAAGCGTTGGCCGCCGCACCCGAGGAAATTGGCCTGCGTGCGCTCGCGGCCATTCTTCAGATCGCAAGTGGGCAGGTGTACCGCCCGCGCTTCGAGCGTCTCCAACGTCTCTATGACAGCTTGCGCGGCGGCGCTTGGCGCGACGCGACCTTGCACGGCGCTTTGTTACAGCGCGACGGCGAGACCCTGATCGTGATTCGCGAGGCCGCCCAGATCGCTGACGAACAAAGCCTCCGCGCCGGAACCAAGGCGCTTTGGGATGGGCGGTTTGAAGTGGAGGTGGCCGGTCTCCCACCGGCGCGGGATTTCCGCATCCGCCGCCTCACGCAGCAGGATATGTCACACCTGGAGAACCGGGCTGAGGTGCCCTTCAGGGTCCGGGAAACGCTGCCGGGCCTATTCGATTCGGCAGGATTAGCCGCTGTCTCCGTGCTTAATTACATCCGCGCGGACCTTACAACGTTACCTGGCGTTACCTTCACAACGGCGTTTATTTGCCCGCGAATTGACCAATTTCCGGAAGATGATGCTGAATTGTGACACCGGCCATACGTTTTCCCCCAATAGGGGATTAACGCTTTGCTTGCCAATATGGATCGGCGCACTATCTAAAAGGCAGAAGTGCTTCCAGATTTTCGAGACCACCATGCCCGGGCCGGAATCGGCGCGGGTTAACGCGTAAGAGGGCCGTTTTGAACATCAGCCGCAACTTAATGCTCTGGGCGATCATCCTGGTTTGCGTGGTGGCCCTCTTTAATCTTTTCCAGAACGCGACCCCGCGAAGCTCCAGCCGCGAAATCTCCTTCTCGGAGTTCGTCTCGGCCGTTGAGCGCTCGGACGTGCAGGACGTCCTTATCCAAGGTCCGAACATCTCGGGCTCCTTCAAGTCGGGCGGAGATTTCCGTACCTATTCGCCGGACGATCCATCCCTCGTGCCGACCCTGCGCGAGCATGGCGTCAATATCAAAGCCGTTCCGAGAAGCGACAACGAAGTCACTTTCTGGAGCGTGATCATTTCCTGGTTCCCGATGCTGCTGCTCATCGGCGTGTGGATCTTCTTCATGCGTCAGATGCAGTCGGGCGGCGGCAAGGCCATGGGCTTCGGCAAGTCCCGCGCCAAGCTGCTGACCGAAAAGCAGGGCCGCGTCACTTTTGAAGACGTCGCCGGCATCGAAGAAGCAAAGCAGGAACTGGAAGAGATCGTCGAGTTCCTCCGCGACCCGCAGAAATTCCAGCGCCTCGGCGGCAAGATCCCGAAGGGCGTGCTGCTCGTTGGTCCTCCAGGCACCGGTAAAACCTTGCTCGCCCGCTCCATCGCCGGCGAAGCCAACGTGCCGTTCTTTACCATCTCGGGCTCCGACTTCGTCGAAATGTTCGTCGGCGTCGGCGCGAGCCGCGTGCGCGACATGTTCGAGCAGGGTAAGAAGAACGCGCCTTGCATCATCTTCATCGACGAAATCGACGCTGTCGGCCGCCATCGCGGCGCCGGCCTCGGCGGCGGCAACGACGAACGCGAACAGACCCTCAACCAGTTGCTGGTTGAAATGGACGGCTTCGAGGCGAACGAAGGCGTCATCCTCATCGCCGCCACCAACCGTCCGGACGTGCTCGATCCGGCGCTTCTGCGCCCGGGCCGCTTCGACCGTCAGGTCGTCGTGCCGAACCCGGACATCATCGGCCGCGAGCGCATCCTCCAGGTGCACAGCAAGAAGACCCCGCTCGCTCCGGACGTCGACCTGAAAGTCATCGCCCGCGGTACCCCTGGGTTCTCCGGCGCGGACCTCGCTAATCTCGTCAACGAAGCGGCTCTGCTTGCCGCCCGTAAGGCGAAGCGCGTGGTCGGCATGCAGGAGTTCGAGGAAGCCAAGGACAAGGTGCTCATGGGCGCGGAACGCCGCTCCATGGTCATGACCGAAGACGAGAAGAAGCTGACGGCCTATCACGAAGGCGGCCACGCGCTCGTTATGCTCCATGTCCCGAGCCATGAACCGTTGCATAAAGTCACCATCATCCCGCGTGGCCGCGCTCTCGGCGTGACCATGTTCCTGCCGGAACGCGACAAGTACTCGATGTCGCGCGTCGAACTCGAAGCTCAACTCGCCAGCCTCTTCGGCGGCCGTGTCGCGGAAGAGATCACCTTCGGCCTTGAGCGCGTCACCACCGGCGCTTCGGACGACATCCGCCGCGCCACCGACATCGCACGCCGCATGGTCACCGAGTTCGGCTTCTCCGACAAACTCGGGCCGCTGCGCTATACCGATAACCAGGGTGAAGTCTTCCTCGGTCATTCGGTGACACAGCAGAAGAACGTCTCCGACGCTACGGCGCGTCTTATCGACGAAGAAGTGCGTAGTTTCGTGGAAGCCGGTGAGGCGACCGCGCGCAAGATCATCGAAGATCACCGCGAACAGCTCGAGATCATCGCGCAGGGCCTGCTTGAGCACGAAACCCTCAGCCGCGACGAAATCGAAGCGCTGCTGCGCGGCGAGAAGATCAACAAGAGCGAACGCCAGCCGCCCCGGAAGGATAACGGCCGTCGTTCCTCGGTCCCGAGCTCCGGCTCCGAAGCCACCGGCGGCCGCCGCCCTGGTTTCGGCCAGGAACCCACGCCGCAACCCGGCGCGTAGTAGGGATCAACGAATACAAAAGGCCCGGTGAGAACCGGGCCTTTTTGTTTTCTGTTCTGTTCGGCAAACTCTGCTCATGACCCTCTCTACCCCCTACGTCACCCCGCGCGGCCTTCTCACGGGCGCCTCCGCCCGCGACGCCGTCGCCGGCGGCCGTGCGCACGCACTCGGCAAAGACCGCGCCTTCACCGCCGTGGAGCTCACGAACAGCGCGTTGTCGCCAATCGTCCAACAGACCTTCCTTGTGGCGGACTGCCCCGCCGCCGGTAAAGCCTGGCTCACCACCTACGCATCCGACCCTGACGCCTTCGCCGGCCTATCGCTCGCCGCACCCGTGCTCATGGGCGTCGTCAACGTCACGCCCGACAGCTTCTCCGACGGCGGCCAGTTCTCGTCTCCGACCTACGCCATCGCCCACGCTCGCGGGCTGATGGAAGCCGGGGCCTCCATCATCGACGTCGGCGGCGAATCCACGCGCCCCGGCGCTGCGCCGGTCGAAATCGCCGAGGAAGTGGCGCGGGTGGTCCCCGTGGTGCGGGCGCTCGCCGAACTGGGTGCCTGCGTTTCCATCGACACCCGCCACGCCGCGGTTATGGAAGCCGCTGTTTCAGCCGGCGCGCGGATCGTCAACGACGTCACAGCGCTGACCGGCGATGGAGCCCTCAAAGCCGTCGCGAAAGCGAACGTCGCGGTGATTCTCATGCATATGCAGGGCGAACCTCGCACCATGCAGGATCATCCGACCTACGTCTGGGCCCCCGGTGATGTGTTCGACTTTTTGGCGGCGCGTCTGGCTGCATGCATCGCCGGCGGCATTCCGCGCGAGCGCATCGCCGTCGATCCAGGTATCGGGTTTGGCAAGAATGACGTCCACAACGCCCAGATCCTCGGTCACACGGCGCTCTACCGTGCGCTTCAATGCCCGGTCGTCATCGGCGCTTCACGCAAAAGCTTCATCGGGCGCATGAGCCGGGGCGAGGACGCCCAGCATCGCCTGCCGGGATCGCTCGCCGCGGCGCTCCACGGCGTCTCCCAGGGCGCCCAGATCCTGCGCGTTCACGACGTCGCCGAGACCCGCCAGGCCCTGGCCGTCGCGGGCCGCATCAACCGCGGCGCGTAATCCACAAGGTGGGGTGACAACGTCTTTAATTCCCTCCAACCCGCGCGAGGGCTATTCTCGCAACTTCTGGGCTTCAAAGGTCGTTAAGCAGAAAGCTCCGCGTGTGGTTGCTTTTCCAGCGCGGGCGTTTCATATCCCCGGCCAGATAAAAAAGAGGGGCCTCCTGATGGCGACACGTAAGTTTTTCGGTACCGACGGCGTACGCGGGCGCGCGAACGTGGAACCCATGACGCCCGAGACCGCCATGCGGCTCGGCATGGCCGCGGGTCGCCATTTTACGCAAGGCGATCGCCGCCACACCGTCGTCATCGGCAAGGACACGCGCCTGTCCGGTTACATGCTTGAACCGGCGCTCACCGCCGGCTTCGTGTCCATGGGCATGGATGTGATCATCGTCGGCCCGATCCCCACGCCCGGCGTCGCCATGCTCACGCGCTCCATGCGCTGCGACATCGGCGTCATGATTTCCGCCTCGCACAATCCGTACGAGGACAATGGCATCAAATTGTTCGGGCCAGATGGCTATAAACTGTCCGACGAAATCGAAATCGAGATCGAGCGGTTGATGTCCGAAGGCATGGACGGCGTGCGCGCGCCGTCCGAGCGCCTGGGGCGCGCCAAGCGTCTCGATGACGCGCAAGGGCGTTACATCGAATACGCAAAATCCACGTTCCCGCGCGGCCTCCGTCTGGACGGCCTCAAGATCGTTGTCGATTGCGCGAATGGGGCCGCCTACAAAGTCGCGCCGACCGTGTTTTGGGAACTGGGAGCCGAAGTTGTCTCCGTCGGCGTCACGCCGGACGGTTTCAATATCAACAAGTCCTGCGGCTCGCTTCACCCCGAACAGCTTTGCAGCCTCGTAAGGCATCACGGCGCGCACATTGGCCTCGCGCTCGACGGCGATGCGGACCGCGTCATGTTCTGCGACGAGCATGGCAGCGTGGTCGATGGTGATCAGGTGCTCGCGTTGATCGCCGCACATTGGCAAAAAACACAGCAGCTGTCCGGCGGCGCGGTTGTCGCCACGGTCATGAGCAACCTCGGCCTCGAGCGTTATCTGAAGAAGTTGGATTTGCCCTTGGTGCGTACGAAGGTCGGAGACCGTTATGTCGTCGAGTACATGCGCCAATCCGGCTGCAATCTCGGCGGCGAGCAATCTGGCCATATCATCATGGGGCAGCATGCAACCACAGGAGACGGCGTCATCGCCGCGCTGCAGGTTCTCGCTGCACTGGTCAGCGCCGGGCGTCCGGCCAGCGAAACTTTGCGTTTATTCGAACCCGTGCCGCAGCTGTTGAAGAACGTACGCCTTGCCCATGGCGCCAGCGCTGACGCCGTGCTCGAACGCGATGCCGTGCGTCAGGTCATCCAGGCGTCCGAGCAGCGCCTCAACGGCCGTGGCCGCCTCCTGATCCGCAAGTCCGGCACCGAGCCGCTCATCCGTGTCATGGCGGAAGGCGACGACGCCGGCGAGGTCAACGCGGTCGTCGATCACGTGATCGACGCCATCAAGCAGGCGGCGGCTTAGCTTTACTGAAGCCAGTGGATCGTGGCGCCGTGCGGGTGTACCGCCGCGAGTACATGGTCCTCGCCGCCCGGCCATGTCCTGATGTTGAGCGTGAACTTTCCATCGCCGCCGTGTTCCATGCGCATCCAGGAGAAGGGCGCTTCGGGCGTGGCTTTTGCCCCGACCGCTTCGGCATGCGCGGTCACGCGGCGCTTCACGTCCTCGGAAAAATACTGAAAGGTCACTGAGTGCATCAGCACGCGGTGCGCGCCGGCTGATGGCATAGGTGCGAGGGTATTTTCCACCCATTCAGCCGCATCCATTCTGTCCACGTGCGGCGGATCGGCGGCGGCGATCTTCAGCGCATAGCGAATCCGCCGTACGCGTTCGAGCTGATCGGCCCACACATAGGCGAGGAGACGCTCGCGTCCCTCTGGCGTCCCCACGTCCACTGGGGCTTGATCTACTCCGCGCCGCGCGACAACCCGCACCTTGGCTTGGGGCGGGGAAGCGCCTGTCCACGTCGGCGTCAGGTGAACCGGGCTATCCGTCGCGCCCACTTCGGTGGTCCCCAGCGAGTAGGTGTAGCGGTCGAGCATCAAGTTCAGCCCGCCGCTGCTTCCCAGTTCGAACAGCGAAAAGGGCAGACCGTGCTCGGACGCCAGCGCCAGAAGGCCCGACATCAGCACCGCCGAGCGGCCCACCTCGTTAGTCTGAGGCGGCAGGTCTAGCCAAGGCATCAACGCGTTCTCGAACCGGACGATCACATCGTTCAACATGGTTCCAAGGGTCGTACGGTCCACTGCCAGCGCCGGTGGGTAAATGGCGGTCCAGGCGGGATCGACATCACGCTCCGCCAGAGCATGCAGACCCGCGACCAGGCGAAGGGCCAACGCGTCCTGAATAGGCTCGGGGTTTCCCGGCCAGCTTAGGATCCGCCTGCCGATAGCGGTATCCGCTGAAAGGCGTTCGCCCAGCAAATCGCAAAGCTCGGCGGTGAAGGGCGAAGCCATATCGCGGCAATAGCGCGCCTGCTGGAAAAAAGACTCGCGGACTCGCGTCTCGGTGTCGGCCATAACGGTGATCCTTTTATGCGGCGCGAAGCTTGCACCGGCGCCTTCGGGCGCAGCTATGCAAAGTCCGCGTACGAGATTTGATCCTCTATGGGTCATCGGTTTATCTTGGGCTTATGAGCAACAAATCCAATACAGCCAAGATGCCGGGCCGTGTCCTTATTGTCGCCGGTTCCGATTCCGGCGGCGGCGCCGGCATCCAAGCCGACATCAAGACCGTGACCGCGCTCGGCGCCTACGCCATGACCGCCGTCACGGCAATCACGGTGCAGAACACGCAAGGCGTCACCGCCGTGCATGAGGTGCCGCTCGACATCGTCGCCGGCCAGATCGACGCGGTCGCCGGCGATATCGGCATCGATGTGGTCAAGACGGGTATGCTGGCGTCGCGCCCGATGATCGAAACAGTGGCGGATACGCTCGCCCGTGCCATCCCCCAAATTCCAAGGGTCGTCGACCCCGTCATGCGCGCGAAGGGAGGGCATGCGTTGCTCGCGGAAGATGCCGCGCAGGCCTTGGTGCGGCGCTTGGTTCGCGGCGCCGCCGTGGTCACGCCAAATCTTCCGGAAGCCGAAGTCCTCACCGGCCGCCGGATCCGTACGATCGCCGACATGGAAGAAGCCGTCGACGCTTGCCGGGCGCTAGGCGCTAAAGCTGTGCTTCTGAAAGGCGGCCACCTGGAAGGGGCTGATCTCCTCGATCTGCTCATCACTGCAGATAACGTGATCCGGTTCGAGGATAGGCGTATCGACACAACCTCAACCCACGGCACCGGCTGTACGCTCGCTTCTGCGATCGCTGCCGGGCTAGCGCGCGGGACCGCTCTTGTGGACGCGGTAAAGGCTGCCCGCGCGTATGTGCGCGGCGCGATTCTTTCCGCTCCGCGCCTGGGTCACGGCCACGGGCCACTCAATCACGGGCATATTTTTGGGGCGTTTAACTAGTCGGCGAGGTGATCCTTGCGGGAAGGGCACACTTGTTTTACGACCGGAACAGGCACAAAGGTTAAGAAGCAATGGCGAGTTCCTCCTTCCTGGTCGCTTCACGTGGGCATATGGCGACGACGTGGCTGACGCATGCTTTGAACGCGTTGCCGTCGACCCTCGCCATTCATGACGGGAAACCGGTCCCCGTAGACTATTCCAAGCCTCTCTCAGCGCAACTGGCGGGTCTTCGTGAAGCGCAACCCGGTCTGGCCCGATATGGACTGGTTCACTCTGTGAACGGCACGTCCTTATTCTATGCTTTCGCCAAACGCGATCTCGTGCCGGGGCAGGTACGGACCGCCCAGCTTTGCCGAAACCCCATCATGCTCGCGGAATCCATGGCGGCAGTCACGAAGCGTGATTGGGTAAGCGATCTGAAATTCCAGAACTGGGCGCAGGTGATGTGCGCCTCCGTTCTAAAGGGCCGCCTCAATAAGGTTGAGTTGGATTGGCCCGCCAGCGTGATGGAGCCGATCGCCGCGAACGACGCGGCGGCGATTTCACGATTGATCGGAATTTGGAATCGGACATTGCTGGAAGCCGCCGATTTGATGTTCTGCTCCGGCATACATCAGCTTCTGGCCGAACGCGGGAACAAGCCGGAAGAAGCGCATCCGATTTTTCGCTTCGAGGACTACACGTCGGATCGCGGCGCGTTTGGTAAGTTATGCGATCAGGTCGCCGGCGAAGCGTTGGATCCTGCTGCGGTCGACACGGCCTTCGCGACGCCGGCCGCCAATCGCCATCGGGCATCGACGGTAACCGATCCGGCCGAGGTCTATAGAGATTGGACCGCGGCCGAACGCGACATGTTCAATACGATTATGATAGCGACCGGTCTCGCGGCATATTTCGAGAATAATGGGTTATATCGATTTAACTTAGTTTGGGACGATAAGCCTATTTCTTATGCGCCGCCGCCCGGTGAAGCGGTCCGGGGCGTCTCCTTAAATGTTCCAGCAATCATGGGATAATAAGGCCGTCGAGATGGGCGTCTGGAATTAGAGAGCAAGCGCACAAGACATGGCAGCCGCGGTTCCCGCCGAGACCCTCGACCTGTTAGCGAAGCAACTCGCGGAATCGAAGTTTCGCGAGGTGGCGGACGCGTGCGAGAAATTGGCGGTTGCCGTGCCGACCGATGTCCGCGTGTGGCGCATCCTGATCAGGTGTTACGTCGAGCTCGATCGCTTCCGTGACGTGTTTATGACCATGGATCGGATGCTGGAGTTTCATTCATTTGAAGAACTCTACTGTCACAACGCATATTTCGGCCCTGATGGTTACATTGCGCTGGGCCTGCGGCGGCGGCGCGATTTTGCATTCCTGCTTTTGACACTCCTGGTCGCGGGCGCGGCGGCCGAGATCGGCGGTCGGTGGGGGTTCGATGCGGCATTTCTGTCTCTGCTCGCCGGTGCGATTGTCGCGCTCGCGGCGGAAATCTTCGTGCGCGCTTGGGCGGGTTATCGATTTGGTTTGCCCGGGGAAGGCCTGATAGCGCCGGGAAGAAAAACGAATCCGTTTGTGTTCTATGTGGCTGACAAGCCGCTTTACGAATACGACGACGTTCTTGGCTTTCGTTATGTGCCGCGGCAAAGCTGGACGCAGGTCGCGGTTGCGCCGGAAGGCATAGTCGAACGGCGCCGCCTTGCGAGTGACAGACACGGCAACCTCCTTCCGACGGACGAGGACTTCGATCCGCGAACCCTCAATATCTTGACGATCGGCGACTCTTTCACGTGCTTGCCGGGCAATGGCGATGTTTACGCCGGCGCCGAAAACGCTGAGTGGCCTTACATCATGAAGGTGTTTCTCGAGCAGGAAATCGGCGCGGGAAAAACGCGCGTGATGAATTTTGCGCGCGTTTCGAATGGCGTGCTTCAAATGATGGCATCGGCCGCGCAAAAGGCCGCCGAACTTAAACCTGATCTGGTGATCATTGCGTTTTTGACTCGCGATATGGAACGTCCGCCACGGTATGTGTCACCGGTCAACGTCGCCGGCAAGATGCGCCAGTTCATGCATCACACGCGAGGCGCATTGATTCCCGACTTCTTGGAAGCCGTCGACATGGCGCAAGTCGATGCCCGTGTGTCTCAGGAACTGAGCGTTGATCAAGAGGCCACCTTCCTGAAAGACGCGCGCGCGAACAACGAGATGTTTCTGCGTCGTCTCAGTGGGCGCATGTTTCAGCTTAAGGCGACCAATCGAAGCTTGTTGCTTGATCTTGTCCTGGCGAGGTCCGTGTTTACGCACTTTGACCGGGAGCCGCTGGACTATAAGGCGGCGGTACGAGTGATCGATGCGACCAGCTACGACCAAGATCCGAGGTTTGCTGAAAGCTTGGCTGCATTGAATGCGACCAATGTGCCGGTGATGTTTGTGCATCTGCCCGAAGTTCAAGAGCTCAAGACTAAGAGCTTCATGCCGCACTCAAAGACAGGCGAACAGTTGTTTAGAAGTTTTATGAAGTTGCTTGGCAAGCCGGTGTACTTTCTGTCGCAATACCTCGACTTGCCGCCCGAGGAGGTGACGCGTCAATTTAATCGCACGTCCTACGACATTCATCCGTCCCTGTGGACGAAAACGGTCTACGCCGATCTCATCACGCAGCTCGTTTTGAATGAGTGCAAGTCTAACAAAACGCTGCGACGTAAAATCGGAATGAACGATGTGGCCTAAACCTGAACTCCGCAGATTTGGCGCGTGCATCGCGGCGTTGCTTATAACATTCGCCGGCCTGATTTACGTCCTGACCGGCTTTGTCGCCTACTTTGCTTTGGGTATGGCTGCGTCCCTAGTGCTCCTGCTGGCGCTTCGGCCCGAAACGCTGACAATTCCTTACGAGTATTGGCACCGCGTGCGAAACCGGGAGTAGGAACGTCCCGGCGCGTTCCAGGCGGTTAACCCTCGCAAATCCATAGCCTTGACCTGCATTGACGGGGGTGGGGCCCGGTTCCTACACTCCGCCTCTTTTTTGGCGGGGGAAAAGAACGCCAAGTGCCCCGCCTTCCCTGGGGAAGGATGTCATCGCTCTATGTCCGCTGTTCAAAAGCCATCTACGCGCCCGGCGCGTAATCACTTTTCGTCCGGTCCGTGCGCCAAGCGTCCCGGTTGGTCTCTCGAAGCTCTGAAGGACGCGCTGGTCGGCCGCTCGCACCGCGCGAAGCCGGCGAAAGCCCGCATCAAGCAGGTCATCGACAAGACGCGCCAAATCCTCGGCGTGCCGGCTGATTATCGTATCGCGATTGTTCCTGCGTCCGATACGGGCGCGGTCGAGATGATGCTGTGGTCGGTCCTCGGCGCCCGCCCCGTAGACATGCTTGCCTGGGAAAGCTTCGGCGAAGGCTGGATCACCGATGTCGTGAAGCAGCTCAAGCTGAAAGACGCGCGCGTCATTAAGTCCGACTACGGCAAGCTGCCGAATCTCAAAGAAGTGAACTTCGACAACGACGTCGTCTTTACCTGGAACGGCACCACCTCCGGCGTGCGCGTGCCGAACGGCGACTGGATCCCGGCGGACCGCAAGGGCCTGACGATCTGCGACGCCACCTCGGCTGTGTTCGCCATGGACATGCCCTGGAGCAAGCTCGATGTCGTCACCTACTCCTGGCAGAAGGTGCTGGGCGGGGAAGCTCAGCACGGTATGCTCATTATCTCGCCGCGCGCGGTCGAACGTCTCGAGAGCTACACGCCGCCTTGGCCGATGCCGAAGATCTTCCGTTTGACGTCCAAAGGTAAGCTCAGCGAAGGCATCTTCGAGGGTGACACCATCAACACCGTCTCGATGCTCTGCGTCGAGGACGCGGTCGATGGTCTCAATTGGGCCGAAAGCGTAGGCGGCCTTAAGGGCCTCATCGCGCGCTCCGAAGCCAATCTCAAGGCGATGAGCGATTGGGTGGCGAAGAATCCGTGGATCGCCTTCCTCGCGGAAGATGCGGCGTCGCGCTCTTGCACCTCGATCTGCCTGCGGATCACCGCGCCTTGGTTCACCTCGCTGCCCGCCGACAAGCAGGCCGAAGCGGCCAAGAAGCTTGCAAGTCTTCTCGAGAAGGAGGGCGTGGCCATGGATGTCGCCAGCTACCGCGACGCTCCGCCGGGTCTTCGCATCTGGGGCGGCGCCACCGTGGACACCGCCGATATCCAGGCGCTCTTGCCGTGGATCGAGTGGGCGCACGCTGAAGTACAGTCCGCGTAGCGCATGTTCCGGAAAAGTGTGAGCGCTAGCCGGCCTTTGGCCGGCCGGTCGGATGAGAGCGCGCCTTCGCGCGCACCGATTAGAACATGCGCCAAATAAAACAGTGAGTGAGCAGGGGCTCTCGCGCTCGGAGGAAAACGCCGGCGTCGGCTATGCCGTCGGCGCTTACCTGCTTTGGGGTTTCCTGCCGCTTTACTGGCATAAGGTCCACGAGGTTCCCGCGCTCGAGATGACGGCGCACCGCACTTTGTGGTGCGTCGTGCTTCTCGGCCTCGCAACGCTCGTTCGTGGCCGCACCGGCGAGATCGCCGCGATCCTGCGCACGCCGAGTACGCGCTGGACGCTTGTGGCCACCAGTTTACTCATCACCGTGAACTGGACGTTGTTCATGTACGCCCTGGTCACCGACCAGGTGGTCGAGTCCTCACTTGGCTATTACATGACCCCCGTCCTCAACTTCGCTTTCGGCATCATCTTGATGCGTGAGCGCCCCTCGCGCCTGCGCATGTTCTGTATCGCGCTCGCCACCTGCGGCGTGCTGGTGCAGCTCTTCGCGTTCGGACGTTTGCCGTGGCTCGCGCTCGGCCTCGCGATCACGTTTGGTTTCTACGGCTATTTCCGCAAGAAGGCGCCGGTCGCGGCCATGGATGGCCTTTTAGTCGAGACGGGGCTGATGCTGCCGGCCGCGCTCGCGCTTATCGTGTGGTGGTATGTGCATGGTACTGGCCTGTTCCTGATCGGCAACGTAAAGCGCGATGCGCTTCTGGTTGTCGGCGGCGCGCTCACCATCGCGCCGCTCGCGCTATTCGCCGCCGCCATGCGCCGTGTACGCATGACCACCATGGGTTTCCTTCAATACATGGCGCCGACGATTTCCTTGATCGTCGCGGTTTTCATCCTGAATGAACCGTTCGATCTGGGCGATTTGATTTCGTTTGGTTTTATCTGGGCCGCGATCGCCATTGCGGTGTTCGAGAGTCTCACGACCAAAGCGCCGGGGACGCCGGACGCAGCGTAGGGTTAGTATCGTTTCGAATTCTCTGGGAGGGGATAGTTAGATGGCTAAGCCGAGAGTGTTGATCAGCGACAAGTTGAGTCCGGCCGCGGTTGAAATCTTCAAAACCCGCGGCGTCGACGCCGATGTGAAAACGAACCTTACGCCCCAGGAATTGGTGGCGATCATCAAGGACTATGATGGTCTCGCCGTTCGGTCCAATACCAAGGTCACGGCCGAAGTGCTGGCCGCCGCGCCGAATTTGAAAGTCGTCGGCCGCGCCGGCATCGGTGTCGACAACGTCGATGTGGAGGCCGCCACCGCCCGCGGTGTCGTAGTGATGAACACGCCCTTCGGCAACGCCATCACCACCGCCGAACACGCCGTCTCCATGATGATGGCGCTGGCCCGGCAAATCCCGACCGCGAATGCCTCCACCCACGCCGGCAAGTGGGAGAAGTCGAAGTTCATGGGCGTCGAGCTTTTTGGAAAGACCCTCGGCGTGATCGGTTGCGGCAATATCGGCTCCATCGTCGCCGACCGCGCGCTCGGCCTGAAGATGAAAGTGCTGGCCTTCGATCCGTATCTGTCCGAGGAACGCGCCCGCGATCTCGGCGTCGAGAAGGCGGATCTCGAGACCATCTACGCCCGCGCCGATTTCATCACCCTGCATACACCTCTCACCGACGGGACGCGCAACCTTATCGACGCGAAAGCCATCGGGAAGATGAAGAAGGGCGTGCGCATCGTGAATTGCGCGCGCGGTGGTCTCGTGGTCGAAGCCGACATCAAGGCCGCGCTTGAATCCGGTCACGTCGCCGGCGCGGCCTTTGACGTGTTCGAGGAAGAGCCCGCGAAGTCCAACATCCTCTTCGGGATGGAGAATGTGGTCTGCACGCCGCACCTCGGTGCATCCACCAACGAGGCGCAGGAGAACGTCGCGTTGCAGGTTGCCGAACAGATCTCCGATTACCTGCTGACCGGCGCCGTTTCCAATGCGCTGAACATGGCGTCGGTCTCCGCGGAAGATGCGCCGCGGCTGCGTCCTTACATGAAGCTCGCCGAGGAGCTTGGCAGTTTCGCAGGTCAGCTCATCAGCTCAGGTCTCAAGTCGATCACGATTGAATACGCTGGCCATGTCGCCGAGTTGAATACGCGGCCGCTCACCGCCATCGCGCTCAAGGGCTTGCTTGGTCCGCTGATGGAAAGCGTCAACATGGTCAATGCGCCGATGATCGCGCGCGAACGCAACATCAAGGTGACAGAGGTCAAGCAAGGTGAGCACGACCTCTATCACACCCTCATCACGCTTCAGGTTGTCACCGACAGCCAGACCTCGACGGTTTCGGGTACACTCTTCGGCAGTATGCCGCGCCTGGTCGACCTCGATTCCATCCATATCGAGGCCGAGGTTGGTCCGCACATGCTGTTCGTTGCCAACAACGATAAGCCCGGTTTCATCGGCGCACTCGGCACGGTGCTCGGGCAGGCGGGAATCAATATAGCCTCGTTCCACCTCGGACGCACACGTTCGGGCGGCGACGCCATCGCGCTTCTGAAGCTGGATCAGGCGGTCACCAACGACGTGCTGACCAAGGTTAAAACCCTGCCACATGTCCGCCAGGCGCGGAGTCTCGCGTTTTAGGCGCGCCCGCGGCGTAATTTTGGCCTTCCTTTTGGCAACGGGCGGCGTGCTAGACTTTTCCCATGGTCACGCCGTCGCCCGCGCTCCGCGAAGAACTTTTTCAGCTGGAACTCCAGCAAGTCGAACTTAATGCGCGCATGCGCAACGGCGTCGTCTGGGCCTTTATCGGCATCTCCATCTGCCGTGGCCTTTACGAATATTATCTGCACGGGATGGACCAGCTTGAAGCGGCGCTCCTGTACGCCTTCCTCCCCGCCGCCCTCCTGGCCCTGATGGGTTTTCCCCTGGTGCGCTATTACGCCCGGAAAGCCGAGGATAAGGTGCGTGCTAAATTCGCAGAGCAGCCCCGGCGGCGCGATCCGGAAAAGTGGTAGCCGGTTTTCCGGAGAATCGCGCCGCCATTCAATAAATAGCCTAATCCGATCAAGGATCGGATTGGGCGGCGAGATTCCAGGAAATAGCTTTCTTGGCGTGAGGGGACGGGCCGCGTATAACCGCCCGTCCGCACGGTTCAGTGTGGGTTCTGGGGTTTCTGGAATAAGCGGGATTTCGAATGGGTAACGTCGCGGTTGTCGGCTCTCAATGGGGCGACGAGGGCAAAGGCAAGATCGTCGATTGGCTGTCGGAACGCGCCGACATGGTCGTGCGGTTCCAGGGCGGCCACAACGCCGGCCATACGCTCGTCATCGGCAGCAACACCTACAAACTCTCGCTGCTTCCGTCCGGCGTCGTGCGCGGCAAGCCCTCCATCATCGGCAACGGCGTCGTGGTCGATCCGTGGGCGCTGCTGGATGAGATCAAGCGCATCGCCGACCAAGGCGTGAAAGTCACGCCGGACGTACTCAAGCTCGCCGACAACGCGGTCTTGATCCTTCCCTTGCACCGTACGCTCGATCAGGCGCGCGAAGCCGCCGCGGGTTCGAAGCAGATCGGCACCACGGGCAGGGGCATCGGTCCCGCCTACGAAGACAAAACCGCCCGCCGCGCCATTCGCGTTTGTGATCTCGCCGACCCGCCGGCCCTCGCGGCCAAGGTCGAGCGTCTCCTGGTCCATCACAACGCGCTCCTGCGCGGCGTGGGCCATGCGGAGATCGACGGGGCCGAAGTGCTCGCGCAGCTCAAGGACGTCGCGCCGAAGATCCTGCCCTTCGCTGTCCCGGTGTGGGAGATCATGGCCGACGCCCGCCAGAACCGCGCCCGCGTTCTGTTCGAAGGCGCCCAGGGCGCCATGCTCGACGTCGATCACGGCACCTATCCTTACGTGACCTCGTCCAACACGGTTTCCGGCCAGGCCGCCGCCGGTTCGGGCATTGGCCCGGGCAGCGTCGGTTACGTGCTCGGCATCACCAAGGCCTACACCACCCGGGTCGGTTCCGGCCCGTTCCCGACAGAACTCACGGATGAGGTCGGCCAGCTTATCGGCGAGCGCGGCCGCGAATTTGGCACTGTCACGGGCCGTAAGCGCCGATGCGGCTGGTTCGACGCGGTCATGGTCCGTCAGGCCATCAAGATCGGCGGCATCAACGGCATCGCCTTTACCAAGCTCGACGTCCTCGACACCCTGGCCGAGCTTAAGATCTGTGTGGCTTACGAGCTGAACGGTCAGCGGATTCGCCGCCTCCCGTCCTCCATGAGCGACCAGGCGGCCGTAAAGCCTATCTACGAGACCCTACCGGGCTGGCAAACCTCCACCCAGGGTGCCCGCAGTTGGGCGCAACTGCCCGCGGACGCCATTAAATACATCCGCCGGGTCGAGGAGCTTATCGAGGCCCCGGTGGCGCTCCTATCCACCAGCCCCCAGCGGGAAGATACGATCTTGGTCCGCGACCCGTTCGCGGACTAAACGGGCCGCCGGCGGCGGAATCCCGTAAATCAAGGGTCTGGGGCCCGCTCGTGGATGAGGCCAAACCGGGGGTTCCCCCGTTTTCGCCCGCAGTGTGCCGCCCTAAACCCAGGAAAACCCTAGGTTTACCGCCGCCTTGGGCGTTGTGTTGTCCTTAATACTTCCTTAAGATGACGGTTCGGAGCAGCAGAAGCTGGTCCTAACGTTAGTCGAGGACAGGGACCATGGCCGAAGCGGCTGCGGATCTCAGACCGGCGCCAGAAAGGGCGCCACCGGCCGCGCCATCAGCGGCCCCGACGCCGCCGCCTCCAACTCCGGAGACGGTGGGCGCACCCTCATCTCCAAGCGGCAGCTACATCATCGTTCGTGATCGCTTCACGATTTTCTGCGATCGCCCGCTGCCCAGTCTCGATATGCCCAATGCGCTCGCCTACGAAGTGGCGGACCGCAAACAAGAAGGGCGCCCCCTGTACGCGCTTGTGTGCCGCCCCGACATGCCGCCGCGCGTCTCGGTCATGCGCACGCTCAAGGGTCTCGAAATTCCAGCCGTGCTTCACATGGTTGATTGGGGCGTCGCCGAATGGCCGCTCCTCGAACGTAAGTGCGTAATCGTGATCTATCACCGTCCGCTCGGCGGCAAGGTGATGGACTCACACTTCGGATCGGTGAAACGCATCCCGGACCATCTCTTCGCGCGCACGGTCATCAAGCCGATCGCCGAAGGCCTGATCGAACTCGGCCTCAAGGGCATCACGCACCGCGCGATCCGGCCGGACAATCTCTATTACATCGACGAGCAAAAAACGAAGATCGTGCTCGGCGATTGCGTGACTTCGGTTCCCGCGCACGATCAGCCGGTTCTGCTGGAGACGATTGAATCTGGTATGGCCCAACCGTCGGGCCGCGGCGCCGGCACCTATGCCGACGACATGTACGCGTTCGGCGCCTCGGTGCTCATGATAGCGCTCGGGCGCAATCCTGTCGCGGGAATGCCCGATTGGGAAGTCATTCGCCGCAAGATCCAGGTCGGCTCCTACGCCACGCTTGTGGGCGACGAACGTGTGCCTGTAGCCCTCATCGAATGTCTGCGCGGCATGCTCACGGACGACTCCGAGCAGCGCTGGCAGCCGAACAACATCGACCTCTGGCTGAACGGCAAACGGCTGACGCCGATCCAGGCGAAGTCCGAACCGCAGTCACAGCGCCCCTTACGATTCGCCGACATGGAGTTCCACTCCATTCGTCCCCTGTCGTACGCCATGTACAACAATTGGGACAAAGCGCTGTCGATCATCAGCGATGGCTCACTCGAGGTATGGATCCGCCGCGGTCTCGAACTCAACGATCTCGCCGACAGCATCGCCAGCGCAATCAAGGGCACCGGCGCCGCGCTCGGAAAGGGCGAGGCGGATGATATTATCATCGCGCGTGTGCTCATGCTGCTCGATCCGCGCGCGCCCATTCGTTATCGCGATTTTCGCCTGTTCATCGAGGGCTTCGGTTCCTCGCTGGCCGTGGCGATGCTGCGCAAACAAAAGCTCCAGACCTTCACCGATTTCATCACGCGGGAGCTGTGGCGCTATTGGATCGTCGCGCAGACCAAGTTTATCGCTGAGAACCAGCAGTACGAGGGTGTCTTCCGCGAACTGCGCAATTACCTCAAGGATCAGAATTCCGGCGCCGGCATCGAACGCTGCGTTTACGAACTGAACGAGTGGCAGCCGTGCATGAGCCCCTTGATCGACGATCAGTACGTGATGGAAGTGAAGGGCGTCCTGCCGGCTCTCGATGCGATGGCCAAGACGGCGAACACGAAAGTCTGGCCGGTCGACCGTCATATCGCGGCCTTCCTGCGCGCGCGTTATGCCAAGGGAACAGGTAGCCAGATCGATTCCATGAACGACCAGCGCCCCGACCGCGCCACCATAGGCATGCTCTCGGTGCTCGCCATCGTGCAGTGGCGCCTCGGCCCCGAGGCTCTTTACGGTCTCGCGCAGTGGGTGGGAGGCCTGATGGGGCCGGTGGTGACCAGCTACCAGAACCGCCTTAAGCGCAAGGAAATCGAGAAGGAGCTTCCGAAGCTCATCCGTAAGGGCAACCTCGCGGAGATGTTCAACTATCTCGACAATCCGGAAGAGCGGCAGAAGGACGGCGAAGGTTTCGCCTGGGCCAAGGCCGAATACGCCGCCGCCGAAAAGCTTGTCTACGATCTTGAGCACGGTCAGATCGACCGTCAGGAGTCCGCGATCCTCACGGGCCGGCAGGCCGGCGCCGCGGGCGCGGGCTTCATCTTGTTCATGACTTATCTGATCGTCTTCCTTGGAAAGTTGTTCTGATCGTCATGAAGAAGCGCAGCAACTTTTTCCTCTACGCTCTTATCGCGGTGCCGATCGGCCTTATGATCGTGCCGACGATGATTGTGCTCGGCGTCGCGCTGATTCCGACAGGCGTGGCGTTCCTGCTCGAACGCCGCAAGGGCTTCTACGGCGGTCTCACCGTGGGCGCGATGAATCTCGCGGGCTGCGCGCCATTCCTGGCCGACCTTTGGTTCGAGGGGCACACGGTTCAAGCCGCCGTCGGTATTATCACCAATGTCTTTGCTTGGATGTCTTTCTACGGCGCGGCGATGTTCGGCTGGGCGATCTATTCCACGACGCCCTCGGTGGTCAGCACCTTCATGGCCATGACCGCGGGGCGGCGCATCACCGCGATGCGCGAGCAGCAGAAGGAATTGGTTCAGAAGTGGGGCCCGGACGTCGAGTCCGTTTACGAACCCGAAAAGAAGCCCGGCGATGTCCCGATGGGTCCGCCCGACAGTCTGACGAACGGGCTATCGCGAGCGGTCTAGCGCTTCCATAAGCGCGCACATGTCGTCAGGCAGCTCGCTCTCGAAGCTCAGCTCTTTACCGGTGACGGGGTGAGTGAATCCCAAGGTCGACGCGTGGAGCGCCTGGCGGTCGAAGTCACGCACTTCTTGTGGTGCGATCCCGATGTTCCGGCCACGCCCATAAACCGGATCTCCGATCAGCGGGTGGCCTTTGCTGGTCAGGTGGACGCGGATCTGGTGCGTGCGGCCGGTCTTGAGATGGCACTGCACATGCGCCGCGACCGTGCTGAAGTTCGCGATCGTGTCGTAGTACGTCTCCGCCGTTTTGCCGCCGCGCCGCACCACCGCCATCTTCTTGCGATTGTGCGGGTTCCGGCCGATGTTTCCGGTGATGGTGCCGTGCGCCGGCCGCGGGACACCCCACACCAGCGCGTCGTAGCGGCGCTCGACCGTATGCGCTGAAAATTGCTCGGTGAGGCCGACATGCGTGCGCTCGGTCTTCGCCACGACCAGAAGACCGCTCGTGTCTTTGTCGATGCGGTGCACGATCCCCGGCCTCTTTACTCCGCCGATGCCGGCCAGAGACGGCCCGCAGTGCGCCAGCAGCGCATTAACCAGGGTATGGTCGAGATTGCCGGCCGCCGGATGTACCACGAGCCCCGCAGGCTTATCGACGACGATCAGGTGTTCGTCCTCGTAAACCACCACGAGATCCATCTCCTGGGCCTCGGGGAGGGCGGCGATGGGCGCGGGAACAGCGACACGGATCGTCTGCCCGGCCGCCACCTTGTGTGCGGGGTCGCGCAGCACCTTGCCGCCAGCGCTCACGGCCCCGTCTTCGATCAACGCCTTCAGGCGCGAACGGGACAGGTCCGGCAGCGCGCCCGCGAGCCATTTATCGAGGCGCGCGCCGGCGGCGTCGGTGGGTACTGTTGCTGTTTTTTCGGAGGCGGACATACAGGGGTCGGGCTGAGTGCGGGCCGCACTCTACCCCGATACGTCCTGCCTGATCTAGATGATGGCCGTCGCTCTTCGGGGCGCCTTCTTGGGCAGTGTGGCCGCAGGTGTCGGCGAGGACACCCACATCTCGTCATGTTTGCCGGCCAGGGCGTACTTGGTGCGGAACATCTGCCACCACTGCGGCACACCCAGCGCCAGGGGTTCGCCAAGCTCGTGGCGGAACAAAATCGCGCGCATCAGGTGCACGGTCTCTTCCGTGCGATCGACGCCCAACTTCTGCAGCAGCGCCTTCACCACTTCATCATGCGGCATCTTCTGCGTATCCACGCTGGCCGCGTTCTCAACACAGCCCATGATGAAGAACACCATGTCGGAGACCAGACGGTCTTTGCGATCCGCGGTCGCGTCGACCCGTTCGCCGATCAGGCTCAGGAGTTCGCTCGCTTCGTCCGGCGCGAACAGGCGGCGGATCTTCGCCGCTTCCAGCGCAACGACACCGGCGTAGTAATAGTCGTCCAGCGGATGCGCATCGATCAGCGCATGCTGGACGTCATATGGCAGCACGCACTCGTCGAATCCTTCGATGAGTTTTTTCTGCCACGCCGGGAAGGTCTTCTTGGCGGCCGCAGCCATATCCTTCAAGAAGCGCTCGACCGCGGCTTTCGCTTCGACGGTGGGCTTAACTGCGGTTGCACCAATAGACATTGTAACACCACATGTTGTGCTATACTTGCATCAGTAACGCTTGATAGCCCCGCCCGGTTGCTGTTCGCTGCACGCTTCCGCATGCCAAACACGACGCAACCGCTTGGACGTGCGTCAGAAAGGGATCAAAAAGTGGCCGATACAGCGCGACGTCACCCGGATGTGATCCTGGTGGAAGTGCAGCCCGGTGAAGGCTTTGGCTTCACTTACCTGTCGGCTGAGGACTTCGATTACGCCGCCGACCACTTCCTTTTACCGGCGCAAAAATATGCCGCACTCGACCCCAATGACCCCGAACAGCGCCGCACGGTCGCCTACGACTTTCTGTGGCGTTACTTCAACAAGCCACAATCAAAAGGATACTTCCGCGAGAACGTGCGCTGGATCGCCGCGGCGGCGGTGCGCGAGAAGTTCACCGCGGAAGCGGAAATGGGAACGATGCCGCGTGTGATCTCCATTCAGCGCAAATCGGGTGACGGCGGCATCGCCATCCGCCCCGGCACCGAATACCTCGATCATCCGGGTTATCCGCTCGCGATCATCATCGGCAAGCCGTCGGCCGGCGGCGGGCAAGCGCACTTCTTCACAAAGCGTGAGGACTACGAGCGCGCCGGCCAGAAGGCGCCGACTCAGGATGTGTGGCTGCCGCAGATCGTTTATCGTCTCTATTCCGAAACGCCGTCCGTTGTCATGGGCATGCCCAAGCAGGGTAAGGACGGCGACATGGCCGTCGAATGCCGCGCGCTCGCTTTCGGTCAGAAGGCCAAGCTGGTCGAGCGCAACTAATCCTGCTCGAGGCTGACGCGCTCGAGTACGTCGGGCGCCGCGATCTCTTTGGCCAGCACTAGCTTGATCACCTTGGCGTCGATACTTTCCTCATCGCCCGCACCAATCGCTGTGGTGAAACGCGCTTCGCGTTCCTGACGCACCGCCGGACCCCACTGCGCTTCGGTCTCCGCCGGTCCCAGGACGCAAAACGAAATCAACGCCGCGGCCTCCCGCATCAGCCCATCGATCACGCCGCTCTCGGACATGGTGTTCTCGGCGGCGGCGCGCGCCCAGCGGTAGATCGCAAAGCGCATGCCGTCGTCGACATAGGCCGGGTTCACCTCGAGGGTCGACAGCGTCCGGTCGAACAACTGCAACGCCGAGCGGCGTTTCGAGCCGCCAAAGAAGTCCACGATATCCATGATCAACGAGAACCGCGCAAAAGGGATCCACTTCGCGTAAGATAGGGCGCGATCAAGGATTTCGCGAGGGGGCGATCCCGTGGCTAACAATTCACCGAAGACGTCCAGCGCATCGCCGCAACTCCCGCCCAAGCAGATGTGCGGTAAATGCGACGCCGAATTCCGCTGGGAACCGAGCGATCCGCGTGTGAAGGGCTCCCCGCTCGTCGCGCGCCTCTCCAAACCCTCCGACAATTGCGATTGCGGCTACGGCAGCCTGCCGCCGCGGTTGGAGTAGATTTCGTCCTCTCCCGCGAGCGGGAGAGGAGGGGCCCCGCGCTTTAGCGCGGGTAGGTGAGGGGCTTCGAATGGCCGATCCCAGGGCTCGCGACTTCGCAGGGACATGACGGCGGCCGAGAAAAGACTCTGGGCTATTCTTCGAGATAGGCGGACGGGTGGCCTCAAGTTCCGTCGTCAGCACACCGTCGGCAGATACATCGCCGATTTCGCCTGCGTTGAGATCAAGCTGATCGTCGAAGCGGACGGCGGGCAGTACAATGAAAACGCCGCTGACGAAAAACGCACTGCCACACTTCGAGACGAGGGCTGGCGTGTCGTGCGGTTCTGGAACAACGATATCCTCGAAAATCTGGAAGGCGTGCGAGCAAAAATCCTGGAAGCCGCAGGTGTCGAGGCTAGCACCTAACCCTCACCCGCCTCGCTCTGCTCGGCACCCTCTCCCAGGGGGAGAGGGTTTTAGGAAAACCGCTCCAACCCCAACCCATCCATGTCGATCTCCGGCGCACGGCCCGAAATGAGGTCGGCGATCACGCGGCCCGAACCGCACGCCATGGTCCAGCCCAAGGTGCCGTGGCCGGTGTTGAGGAACAGGTTGTCGAACTTTGTCCCGCCGAGGATGGGGACGGAGTCCGGCGTTGCTGGGCGCAGGCCGCACCAGGCATTCAGCTCTTTATAGGACGACGCGCGCGGGAACAGGCTCATGACGTTCTCGCGGATCGGCGCGACGCGCACCGGATCGAGATGCGTGTTCCACCCGGCGAGTTCCGCCGTGCCCGCGACACGCAAGCGGTTGCCGAGGCGTGTGAACACCATGAAGCGCGTCTCGTCCGTAATACTCACCGTCGGCGCCGCGGTCGGGTCCTCGATGTCGGCAGTGATCGAGTAACCCTTGGCGGGATACACCGGCAGCTTGAGTCCAAGCTGCTTGGCCAGCATCGGGCTGTAACTGCCGAGCGACAGCACCACGGCATCCGGCGTTTCGTCGCCGTGGTCGGTCACGATCCGCGTGACGCGCTTGCCGTCGTGTTCAAGTTTCTGGATGCCAACGCCGTAGCGGAACTTCGCGCCGCGCGCGGTCGCCAGCTTTGCGAGTTCTTCGCTGAACTTGCGCGCATCGCCGCTTTCATCCTCGCAGCTCATCAGTCCGCCGACGACTTCACCCTTTCTCACCGCGTCGGCTAGGGCCGGTTCCACCCGCACGCAGTCGTCCGGGGTTAGTACGTCCTGTGCGAGGCCCAGCGCCGCGAGCTGCGCGGCGGTGTGACGGCCATGCTCGAATTCGGGTTTGGTGCGGTAGATGTGCAGGATGCCGTTGATCTGCTGGTCGTATTGGATGTTGGTTTTTTGGCGCAGCGCCTTGAGCACCTTGCGGCTGTACAAGGCCACCCGCAGCGTGCGGTCCATGTTGATGCGTTCGCGCTTGCTCGTGCAGTTGGCCAGGAACTTGAGACCCCACGACCACAGCGCCGGATCGAAACGCCACGGTTTGAACAGCAAGGGCGCGTCCGGCTGGAAGGTCCACAGGAACGTCTGCCAAGGCACTTTGGGGCCTGCCCACGGTTTCGCGTGGCACGCCGAGATTTGTCCGCCGTTGGCGAAGCTGGTTTCCTGGCCGGCGCCTTTTTGACGGTCGAGCACGACGACGTCGTGCCCATCCTCCGCGAGGAAGTAGGCCGTGCTGGTTCCCACAACACCTGCGCCGAGAACAGCGACTTTCATGTCCGAACGCTCATTCGCCTTGTGATGCGCCTGTTCCTCGGCGCAGGATAGATTTATGACGCCTTCATCCTCTTCACCAGCCCTCTTACCGCATACGATCCCCGACGAATGCGCGGTTCTGTCGGTGGCGGAGATGTACGCCGCCGACAAAGCCGCTGCGGCCGCCGGCATCGCGACGCTGACACTGATGGAGGCGGCCGGCCTGGCCGTGACCCGCGCCATCGAAGCACGCTGGCCGCGCCGGCCGGTCACTGTCTTGTGCGGACCGGGTAACAATGGTGGCGACGGTTTTGTTGTTGCGCGCCTTCTCGCGGAGCGGGGCTGGACTGTCCAAGTCGGCTTGCTCGGCGGCGTGGAGGCGCTCAAGGGCGATGCGGCCGCGAACGCGCGGCGGTGGCTGGACATCGGCGGCATACGCCCGCTCACGCCCGATCTCCTGAGCGGCGCGCCTCTGGTGGTCGACGCTCTTTTCGGCGCGGGGTTGTCGCGGGGCCTTGAAGGGACCGCGCGTGAGGTGATCGCGGCGGTCAACCATCGCGCTCTCACATGTATCGCGGTGGATGTGCCGAGCGGCGTTCATGGCGACACCGGCGAAGTTCTGAACGGGATAGCGCCGCGCTGCGCGGCGACCGTCACATTCTTCCGCCCCAAGCCCGCGCACTTTCTTTATCCCGCGCGGGATCTCTGCGGCGAGCTTGCTGTCGCCGACATTGGTATTCCGGCCGCCGTCCTCGGGGACATCGCGCCGCGTACGGCGCACAACACGCCCGCACTCTGGAGCCTGCCGCGCTGGACGTGGCGGGATCACAAGTACGATCACGGTTACGCGGTGGTGATTGGCGGCGGTGTGATGACGGGCGCCGCACGCCTTGCCGCGCGCGCGGCGCGCAGGGCAGGGGCGGGACTTCTGCGTCTCGCGGTTCCGGCGGGCGCCGTTCCTCTCTACACCGCGGCGGAGCCCGGCGCGTTCGTGCAGGCGATGGATACGCCCGCCGAACTCGATGACCTTCTCGCCGACAGGCGGCGCAACGGTGTGCTCATCGGACCGGGCGCCGGCGTTGGCGCGGCGACACGCGCGCGGGTGCTGCGAATCTTGGACTCCGGCAAAGCTGTGGTTCTCGATGCCGATGCGCTCACCAGTTTCGAAGACAATCCGACACTGCTCCTTGAGGCCATCGGCTCGGCAACCGCGCCGGTGGTGATAACGCCGCACGAGGGCGAATTTGGCCGAATCTTCAAGATACCGGGCGGCTCCCGCCTGGAACGGGCAAGGGCGGCGGCGGCGGCGAGTAGGGCGGTCGTGATCCTCAAAGGGCCCGACACGGTGGTCGCGGCCCCCGACGGATACGCCTCTATTGCGTCAAATGCCCCGCCCTGGCTGGCCACCGGCGGGTCGGGAGACGTGCTTGCGGGCCTTGTTTTAGGCCTTTTAGTCCAAGGGATGGGGGGCTGGCAGGCCGCCAATGCGGCGGTCTGGCTCCATGGTGAGGCGGGGGGACGTATGGGGCGCGGACTGATCGCAGAGGACCTCCCGGAAGCCCTTCCCGGCATTTTTGCCGGGTTTTAGCCGGTTACAGGTCCGACAGGCTGGGTCATAAGGCTTGATCCTACCGGGTGTTCTTGGCTATCTACCGCATCCTTTTTTTAGCGCTCAGCGGTGTGCTGGCTTACGGCCATGTGGCCGCGGCCCTCTTGGCCTCCGGCGGGTGTGGTGAAACTGGTAGACACGCCAGGTTTAGGTCCTGGTGTCCGTAAAAGGACGTAGGGGTTCAAATCCCTTCACCCGCACCAAGCCAATAGACTTGGCGACGGCGAAAAGGACGACGAAACGGCGGCGCGACGCTCGCGCCAGAAGATAAAGATTCTAGACGGGATTGCGGATTCTCCATGCAAGTCATTGAAAAGCCGGCCGATGGCCTCAAGCGTGCGTTCAACGTCGTGGTTCCCACGGCCGCCATCGAGGAAAAGGTCAACGAGCGACTGAACGAAGTCGGCCAGCAGGTACGCCTGCCGGGGTTCCGCCCGGGCAAGGTACCGATGAACCTGCTCAAGAAGCGTTTCGGCGAAGCCGTGCGCGGTGAAATTCTCGAGAAGACCATCGACGAATCCACGCAGGCCGCGCTCAGCGAAAAGGCTTTGAAGCCGGCCGTGCAGCCGAAGGTCGAACTGGTGAAGTTCGAAGAAGGCCAGGATCTCGAATTCTCGGTGCAGCTCGAAGTGCTGCCGGAAATCAGCTCTGAAATCGGTGCGATCGATCTCACCCGCCCGACCGCCGCGGTCTCCGACGAGGAGATGAACAAGGCCCTCGAAGGCGTTCAGCGCACGAAGGCGACGGCTGAGAAGGTCGAGCGCGCCGCCGGCAAGGGCGATGTCGTGTTCGCCGACTTCGTCGGCCGCTTGAATGGTGAGGTGTTCGAAGGCGGTACGATGCAGGACGCTCTCATCGAGATCGGCAGCAACAACTTCATCCCCGGCTTCGAAGAACAGCTCGTCGGCGCCAAGGCCGGCGACAAGCGCACCTTGAAGGTAACCTTCCCGGCTGACTACGCCGGCGCGCCGCACCTCGCCGGCAAGGATGCCGAGTTCGAAGTCGACGTGAAGGAAATCCGTGAACTGAAGCTCCCGGCGCTCGACGACGAGCTTGCCAAAACCATCGGCGACACCAGCATCGACGCCCTCAAAACCCGTCTTCGCGATTATCTGCAGAAGAATCACGACGGCGCGTCGCGCCAGCGCATGAAGCGCCAGCTGCTCGACAAACTCGCTGAATCGCACAAGTTCCAGGTCCCGCAGGGTCTGGTGGACATTGAGTTCGAGTCCATCTGGCGCCAGATGGAGCAGGTGACGCGCGGCGGTCAGGTCGATCCGGAAGATGCCGGCAAGTCGGAAGACGAGCTGAAGAAAGAATACCGCGACATCGCCGAGCGCCGCGTGCGCTTGGGCCTCCTTTTGTCCGAAGTCGGCCAAAAGGCCGGCGTCGTCGTCAGCCCGGAAGACCTCAAGTCCGCGATCATTCAGGAAGCGATGCGTTATCCCGGCCAGGAAGCCCAGGTTGTCGACTACTACCAGCGCAACCCGCAGGCGCTCGAAGCTTTCCGCGCGCCCCTGTTCGAAGAGAAGGTCGTCGACCATCTCATCAGCAAAGCCAATGTGACCGAAAAGCCGGTCACCGTTGAAGAGCTGCTCAAGGAAGACGACGAGATCTAAGACTCTCGCGCGTTAACCTTTGATTTC
Organism: Rhodospirillaceae bacterium; assembly: GCA_041906145.1. Lineage (GTDB taxonomy): Bacteria > Pseudomonadota > Alphaproteobacteria > Rhodospirillales > Rhodospirillaceae > SHVO01. The sequence continues at coordinate 462,963 of JAYRJU010000003.1, forward strand.
TTAGGGGCTGCGAGGCGGGACCCGCCTTGCGGCCCTTATCTTTTTGCTTATGTTAGGCGGAATATTCCTCCGCACGCCTTTAGGTGATTCATGAAAGACCGCAGCCCCGTTGAAGTCTTGGACAACCTCGTTCCGATGGTGGTCGAGCAGACCAATAGAGGCGAACGCGCATATGACATCTATTCGCTGCTCCTCAAGCAGCGCGTCATCTTCCTCACCGGTGGCGTCAACGATCAGATTTCCTCGCTCATCTGCGCCCAGCTCTTGTTCCTGGAATCCGATAACCCGAACAAGGACATCTCGTTCTACATCAACTCGCCGGGCGGCGTGGTCACCTCGGGTCTGGCGATCTACGATACGATGAAATACATCCGCTGCGACGTTTCCACGCTCTGCATCGGCCAGGCGGCTTCCATGGGCTCGCTGCTGCTCGCCGGCGGCACCAAAGGCAAGCGTTACTCGCTGCCGAACTCGCGCATCATGATCCACCAGCCGTCTGGCGGCTTCCAAGGCCAGGCGGCGGATATCGAAATCCAGGCCCGCGAGATCCTGCAGCTCCGTGAACGTCTCAATCAGATCTACGTCGAACACACCGGGCAGACCCTGAAGGCCGTTGAGAAGGCGATGGACCGCGATAACTATATGACCGCGGAAGATGCCAAGACCTTCGGTTTGATCGACACGGTCATCAAGGAACGCCCCCGTCCGCTCGACAAGGACGGTAACAGCGTCGGCGTTACACCATTGAAGACAGCCTAAATCCGGCTAAAACGGCGTATAAGCTTCAACCGTTGGCTTCACAAATCCGCGCGCGATTGCAGTTTGTGCGCGCCGGGTATGCAACTCTGGCGCTCGTTGAGCATTAAGCTGAGGGGTGCCGGAGGCCGGACGTTATTGAATATTAACGATTAAGACCCGAGTTACCGAACAGACACGCGCGCAACCGGCGTGAATTCTTGCGATGGTTCTAGGTTGTACGGGGTGGAAAGCCTCGGTTAACATACGAGATATAGTATTGATGACCATGGCCGCCCCAGCTTCGGGCGACAGCCATCGGTGGAGAAGATGATGACCAAGGCTTCGGGCGGAGATTCCAAGAACACCCTGTACTGCTCTTTCTGCGGAAAGAGTCAGCACGAGGTTCGCAAGCTTATTGCCGGTCCGACCGTATTCATCTGCGATGAATGCGTCGAACTCTGCATGGATATCATCCGCGAGGAGAACAAGACCAATCTCGTGAAGTCGCGCGAAGGGGTCCCGAGCCCGCGCGACATCCTGAAGGTGCTCGATGATTATGTGATCGGCCAAGATCACGCCAAGCGCGTGCTCTCCGTGGCGGTCCATAACCATTACAAGCGTCTGTCGGCGACCGCGAAGAATGCGGAAGTCGAGATCTCGAAGTCGAACATCCTGCTCATTGGCCCGACGGGTTGCGGCAAGACGTTGCTTGCGCAGACTCTCGCGCGGATCCTCGATGTGCCGTTCACGATGGCGGATGCGACGACTCTCACGGAAGCCGGTTACGTCGGCGAGGACGTCGAGAACATTATTCTCAAGCTGCTGCAAGCCGCCGACTACAATGTCGAGCGCGCGCAGCGCGGCATCGTTTACATCGACGAAATCGATAAGATCAGCCGTAAGTCCGACAATCCGTCGATCACGCGCGATGTGTCGGGCGAAGGCGTGCAGCAGGCCCTTCTCAAGATCATGGAAGGCACGGTTGCCTCCGTGCCCCCGCAGGGCGGCCGCAAGCATCCGCAGCAAGAATTCCTGCAGGTGGACACGACCAACATCCTGTTCATCTGCGGCGGCGCTTTTGCCGGCCTCGAGAAGATCATCTCTCAACGCGGCAAGGGCACTTCGATCGGCTTCGGCGCCGACGTCCGTTCGCAGGACGAGCGCGCCACGGGCGCGATCCTGCGCGAAGTCGAGCCCGAAGATCTCCTCAAGTACGGGTTGATTCCGGAGTTCGTTGGTCGCCTCCCGATCCTGGCGACCTTGGAAGACCTCGACGAGCAGGCGCTTGTGGATATCCTGACCCGTCCGAAGAACGCTCTGGCTAAGCAGTACCAGCGCCTCTTCGACATGGAGAACGTTCACCTCACTTTCACGGAGGACGCGCTGCGGTCTGTGGCAAAGAAAGCCATTACGCGCAGGACCGGCGCGCGCGGCCTGCGTTCCATCATGGAGAGCATCCTGCTCGAGACGATGTTCGACCTTCCCGGCCTGGAGGGCGTCGAAGAAGTGGTTGTGAACGGTGAAGTCTCCGAGGGTCGCGCGAAACCGCTGTACATCTACGCGGATCGCCGCGGCGCCGAAGGCGGCACCTCTGCCTAATCTTTCAATGGCTTGATACTTGGCCGGTACAACCTACATAGGGATTGTCCGGCTGGGTTGATTAAGGTCATATGCGTAAGCCTGTTCATGCCGTAGCTTCATTGAAGTACGGCAACCCAGAGCAAAAGCTTTCCGTTCATGTGAAGGAAGGCCGCTGCCCAGCGCAGACGACTGAAAGAAGGGTGTTGTAGTGTCCGATATCGCCAAAGGCCAGTTGCTTCCGGTTCTGCCGTTGAGGGACATCGTTGTGTTCCCTCATATGATCGTCCCGCTCTTCGTGGGCCGCGAAAAGTCCGTTCGCGCGCTCGAAGACGTGATGGCCGACGATAAGCAGATCCTCCTGGTCGCCCAGAAGGACGCTTCCCAGGACGATCCGCAGTCCAAGGATATTTACGACGTCGGTACCGTTTCGACCGTGCTGCAGCTCTTGAAGCTGCCCGACGGCACCGTGAAGGTGCTGGTCGAAGGCGGCAGCCGCGCCAAGATCTCGACCTATAAGGAGAACGACGCCTTCTTCGAAGCTTACGTCGACAGCATCGACGAGCCGAAGGAAGAAGATAAGGAACTCGAAGCGCTCGCGCGCTCGGTGGTCTCCCAGTTCGAGCAGTACATCAAACTCAACAAGAAAATCCCGCCCGAGGTCCTCGTGTCGGTGAACCAGATCGAGAACCCCTCGAAGCTGGCCGATACCGTTGCTTCGCATCTCACGCTGAAGATCGCCGAGAAGCAGGAACTGCTCGAAGTGAAGAGCGTCTCCGAGCGTCTCGAGCGCGTCTACGGGTTCATGGAATCCGAGATCAGCGTACTGCAGGTGGAAAAGCGCATCCGGAACCGCGTGAAGCGGCAGATGGAGAAGACGCAGCGCGAGTACTACCTCAACGAACAGATGAAGGCGATCCAGCGCGAGCTGGGCGAGAACGAGGAAGGCAAGGACGAAGCCTCCGAGTTCGAAGAAAAGATCAAGAAGCTTCGCATGAGCAAGGAAGCGCGCGAGAAGGCGCTTGCTGAAGTGAAGAAGCTGAAGACCATGAGCCCGATGTCTGCCGAAGCGACGGTGGTGCGCAACTACCTCGACTGGCTGACCGGGATCCCGTGGAAGAAGCGTTCGAAGATCCACATCGATCTGCGCGCCGCGAAGTCGCAGCTCGACAAGGATCACTACGGCCTCGAGAAGGTGAAGGAGCGCATCATCGAGTACTTGGCGGTCCAAAGCCGCACCAAGAAGCTCAAGGGCCCGATCCTCTGCCTCGTCGGTCCGCCGGGTGTCGGTAAGACCTCGCTGGGTCGTTCCATCGCGACGTCCACGGGCCGCGCCTTCGTGCGTGTCTCCATGGGCGGCGTGCGTGATGAAGCCGAAATTCGCGGTCACCGCCGGACCTATATCGGTTCCATGCCCGGTAAGATCATCCAGGGCATGAAGAAGGCGAAGACCTCGAATCCGCTGTTCCTGCTCGACGAAATCGACAAGTTGGGCGCCGATTGGCGCGGCGATCCGTCTTCGGCGCTTCTCGAGGTGCTGGATCCGGAACAGAACTCGACGTTCCAGGACCACTATCTCGAAGTCGACTACGATCTCTCGGACGTGCTTTTCATCACGACCGCGAACACGCTGCGCATGCCGCAGCCACTGCTCGACCGTATGGAAGTGATCCGCGTCTCCGGCTACACCGAAGACGAAAAGGTCGCGATCGCCAAGCGTCACCTGATCCCGAAGCAGTTCCCCGCCCATGGTCTGAAGAAGACCGAGTGGAGCGTCTCGGACGACGCGCTGCGTGATCTCTGCCGTTACTACACCCGCGAAGCCGGCGTGCGTTCGCTCGAACGTGAAATCGCCAACCTCGCGCGTAAGGCCACGAAGGACATCATTCTTCGCAAGCTGAAGAAGGTGTCCGTCACGCGCCGGAACCTCAAGAAGTACGCCGGCATTCCCAAGTACCGCTTCGGCGAAGCCGAGCGTGAGGATCTGATCGGCGTAACGACCGGCCTTGCGTGGACCGAAGTCGGCGGCGAACTCCTGTCGATCGAAGCGGTGGTGATGCCCGGTAAGGGCGCCGTCACCACGACCGGCAAGCTCGGCGACGTGATGAAGGAGTCCATCTCCGCGGCCCGTTCTTACATCCGCAGCCGTGCCGCTGTGTTTGGCATCCGCCGCAAGGTGTTCGAGAAGAACGACATCCACCTGCACGTGCCGGAAGGCGCGACGCCGAAGGATGGTCCGTCCGCGGGCGTGGCGATGATCACCTCGATGGTGTCCGCGCTCACCGGCAACCCGGTGCGCAAAGACGTCTGTATGACGGGTGAGATCTCGCTCCGGGGACGCGTGCTTCCGATCGGAGGCCTCAAGGAAAAGCTCCTCGCGGCCCAGCGCGGCGGTCTCAAGATCGCTCTGATCCCGAAGGAGAACGAGAAGGACCTCGAGGAACTGCCGGACAATGTGAAGCGCGATCTCACCATCATCCCGGTTACGACCGTCGATGAAGTGCTCGAGAAGGCGCTCCTCAATCCGCTGGTTCCGATCCTCAAGGAAGTCGACGAGGACGACGAGGAAAAGAAGGAAAAGCCCCTCCCGGCCGCCAAGCCGGAAGTGGAAGAAGAGCCGCTCACCACGCACTAACAGCGGACTTAACGGAAAACGAGATGGCGGGCGCCGGAAGGCCCCGCCATTTTGCTTTATTCCCTCCCTGAAAGGGGAGGGGCAGGGAGGGGGCGTTTTCTATTTCCATTTTTACCGCCTACCGCTAGTTTCCGCTCACCGGGCGGTTAGCTCAGCCGGTAGAGCGCTTGCTTTAATCGCAGCAAAAATCGCACCGCGATTTTTGATGTGATCCCCCGGAGGGGTGCTTAAGCACGCGCAATTTCCATCGACATACGTTGGTTTTTGTTTGGCCTGACGTGGTCTTTGCATTTTCCGCCCGTCCCAGTTAGTTTCCGCTCACCGGGCGGTTAGCTCAGCCGGTAGAGCGCTTGCTTTACACGCAAGATGTCGGCGGTTCGATCCCGTCACCGCCCACCATTTTCCGCTGCGCGGAAAATATCACGCCGAAGCCCGAGAGGGCGAAGGCGGACTGTCTCAGAGCGGAGCCAACGCATGCGCCTTCTGACGATCCTCCTCGCGGCTTTCTTCCTCACCACCCCCGCCTTCGCTCAATCCAAAACCATCGTCGTCGAGAACGCCTGGGTGCGCATCTACGAAGGCGCGACTAGCGCCTACTTTCACATCCACAACAACGCCGGGGAGTCCGATCGCCTGCTCGACGTCTCCACGCCGGTGGCGGACAAGACCGAGTTGATCCGCACGCGCGTGCGCAGCGGCAAGTACACCTATCTCCCGCTGAAGGATCTCGAAATCACGGGTCACAACGACGAACGCTTGCGTCCCGGAGGCGTCTTCGTACGCCTTACCGGCCTGAAGCGGGACCTGCACGTCGGCGACCTGGTGCCGCTCACCCTGCGCTTCGAACGCTCGGGCCACATTGAAATCAACGCGCGCGTTGGCAATCAACTGCTTGGTAATCGGTAAAATTATGACCACGTACCCGCGCGGCGTCGGCGCCGCGATGATCACGCTGTACCGCGAAAACGGCGATGTGGATGGCGCCGCCATGGCGCGTCTCGGCCGTTGGCTGATGGACCAAGGCTGCACGGGCCTCTTGCTGTTCGGCACCACCGGCGAGGGGCCGTCAATCTCTGTCGCGGAGAAGATCGCGACCGTGCTTGTGATGATCGACGCCGGCATTCCGCCGCACGCCATCATCGTCGGCGCGGGCGCGCCTTCGCTCTATGACGTGGTGACCCTCGTGACGGCGCTGGGTGAAATGGGCTGCACAGCCCTTATCCTTCCGCCCTACTTTTTTCGCGCGGCATCTCGCGACGGCGTTCTTGCTTTCATGGATGAAGTCTTACGCCGCACGGCGAAAAGAGGCACGCCGGTCTTCCTCTATCATTTTACCGAGATGTCCACGGTCGCCGTCGATACGGACATGATGGCTGCGCTCATTGCCGCGCATCCCGGGCGGATGCAAGGCGTGAAGGACAGCAGCGGCAACCTCGCGAGCGTCACATCATGGCTGCGGTTTCCCGAACTCTCGGTGTTCGCAGGTGACGATCATCTTGCGCGCCCCCTCAGCGAGAAGGGCGGCGCGGGTGTCATGACCGCCACCGCCGGCCTCGCGCCGGCGTTGGTCAAAACCGTGGTGGACGGCGGCAATCCCGACGCCGAAGCGCGTCTCAACTCGCTTTGGCAGGACGTGCTTCTCACTGTACCGGTCACCGAAGCCGTGAAGCATATTTTCGCACATGTAACCGGCGACGAACGTTGGCTGCGCATGCGTGCGCCGCTGCGCCCGCTCGACGCGCCAACGGTGCGCAAAACGCTCGCCGGCTTTCATGCCGCGGACGATGGGTCTGTCGCGGGCGCGCTCAAAGAGATGCAGGCGGTGTTTAGCTAGGCGGGCGTTGGGGCAGCGTTCACAGCTTCAATCGGTTTACGCAACACGAACGGCGGCGGAACGGGCCGCTCGCCGACGCAGTAATATTGGCGGAATTTCGACAGGGTATAGACGACCCAAGCGGGGTCGATGTGCTGGATGTCCAGGCCGCCGAACGTGACGTCCACCATCGGGCCAAACCAGCGCAGAATCTCGAAGGACGGGAAATAGTATGTGTTGTGCAGGCGCAAGCTCATGATTTCATGCAGAGCGCACCGCAAGGTCGACTTCGAGATCGCATCGGCGACCACGGGCGGATAGTCCGAAATCGCGCGCGCCATATGGACCGGCGACAGGGTCATGACGATCTTTATGTTCCGGTTGATCCGCCGCACTGCGTTTAGTGTCGCGGCGATGGCGTCGACGTTCTCGGCCACGCCCGTCGGCTCCATGACGAATCGCTCGGGGTCGGCCTTGATGAGCCGCAAGCCCACCTTTTGCGTGGGATCGGTCACAATTTCATTGGTCGTCTTGTCGAACCAGACGAATGACAGCCCGAAGGTAATAATGAGCAGGCCGCCCTGGCCGATGGTGTGGCGCATGTTCGCCGCCGCCGCGGCGTCCACCTTCCAGCGCTCTGCGAACCCCGTGAGGTCCTGCGAGGAGCTCAAGGCCTCCATGAACTCCTGAAGGGCGAACGGGTTGAACAGCCGCTCCGAGACGTCCAGGTGGTGGACGTTATAGCCGGTGTTGTGCAGCGTGGCGGCGATGTTGCCGGCAAAACACGAGCCGATCGTGGTGATGGGGGTGCTGCGGTCGACGAACGGCGCCTCCGGCATCAGATTCGCCAGAATCGAGCGGTCGACGGCCTCATCGAAGCCCTCGGGCGTCGCGACGGACTTGGGGACTTGCCGGTCCTTGCCGTAACGGCCGACAGGTAACATTGGCCTAAGCATTAAGGGACCTCTTCACAGGAACCGACATTGATGGCTCGCCAGGGCAAATATGATCCCACGCGGTGGGCGACCGAAGGCGCACGCGACCAACGAAAAGCGCAAAATATCGCGGTCTGTCAACGGTATTACGCACAATCAGTTGCCTTGACTCTGTTACCCTTGGCCGGTAAATCACCCCCACGACGCGCGTGGGGACGGGCGGAAGTTAAGGGGCTTCGGGCGCGTTCCTGTCTGTGCCGTAACCTATTGTAATTCATAATAAATCGGGCCAAGTTGTAGCGGCCCTGGTAGCAAGGCTGGTGGCATGCAGCAGCTGCTCGTTGAGTATCTCCCGATCCTTATTTTTCTGGGTATAGCCCTTGGGCTCGCGCTGGTGATGGTTATCGCCTCGCTGATCGCCGGGCCAAGCCGTCCGGACCCGGAAAAAACCTCCGCCTATGAGTGCGGTTTCGAGGCCTTTGACGACGCCCGGTCGAAGTTCGACGTGCGTTTCTACCTGGTCTCGATCCTGTTCATCATTTTCGACCTCGAAGTGGCCTTCCTTTTCCCCTGGGCGATCACCCTAGGAAAAATTGGGATGTTCGGCTTCTGGTCCATGATGGTGTTCCTCGGCGTGCTCACCATTGGCTTCATCTACGAATGGAAGAAGGGAGCACTGGAATGGGAGTAACCGTTCCGGCCGCGCCGAAAACCGACATTATTCGCGCGACGACCGCTCAAGACGCGCAGGTTATGGCCCGCGTCTCCGAGGAACTGCAGAACAAAGGCTTTCTGCTCACCTCGCTCGATCAGCTTGTGAACTGGGGCCGCACCGGCTCGCTGTGGCCGATGACGTTCGGTCTTGCGTGTTGCGCCGTGGAAATGATGCACGTCGCCATGGCGCGCTACGACATGGACCGTTTCGGCATGGTCTTCCGTCCCAGCCCGCGCCAGTCCGACTGCATGATCGTCGCCGGCACACTGACCAACAAAATGGCTCCCGCGCTCCGCAAGGTTTACGACCAGATGCCGGAACCGCGCTGGGTCATCTCGATGGGCTCCTGCGCCAACGGCGGGGGCTACTATCACTACTCGTATTCAGTGGTGCGCGGCTGCGATCGTATCGTGCCTGTCGACATCTACGTTCCGGGCTGCCCGCCCACCGCGGAAGCGCTTCTGTACGGCATTCTCCAGCTGCACAAGAAGATCCGCCGCGTCGGCACGATTGACCGGGCCTAACGCGCATGACCCTCGGAATAGAAGGCCTTCGCGAAGTTGCCGCCCGCCTCCCGCAGGTGCTTAGCGGCGATTTTATCTCCGCCGACATTCAGCGCGGCGAATTGACTGTATTCGTGAAGCGTGAGTCGATCCTCAAGGTCGTCACCACGCTGCGCGACGATCCCAAGCTTGCGTTTACGCAAGTGATCGATGTGACCGCCGTCGACTACCCGCAGCGTCCCGAGCGCTTCGAGGTCGTCTATCTCCTGCTCTCGATGAGTCTCAATCAGCGCATCCGCGTGAAGTTGACCGTGGGCGAAGAGGTGGCGGTGCCGAGCATCACGTCCCTGTTTCCCTGCGCCGATTGGTGCGAGCGCGAAGTGTGGGACATGTACGGCGTATTCTTCTCCGATCATCCGGATCTGCGCCGCATCCTCACCGACTACGGCTTCGAAGGTCATCCGCTGCGGAAGGATTTCCCGCTCACCGGTTATGTCGAAGTGCGTTACGACGTCGAGCAGAAGCGCGTGATTTACGAACCCGTGAAGTTGGCGCAGGACTTCCGCTCGTTCGACTTCCTCTCGCCGTGGGAAGGCATCCAGAAGCTCCTGCCGGGCGATGAAAAGGCGCAGCCCGCGCCGACTAAGCAGGGCGGAGCGTAAGCATGTCCAATACCGCCGAAGCTGAAATCGAGAATTACACGCTGAACTTCGGGCCGCAGCATCCTGCGGCGCATGGCGTTCTGCGTCTGGTGCTGGAGATGGACGGTGAAGTCATCGACCGCGTCGATGCGCACATCGGCCTCCTGCACCGCGGCACCGAGAAGCTGATCGAGTACAAGACCTATCTCCAGGCGGTCCCGTACTTCGATCGCCTCGACTACGTCTCGCCGATGAACCAGGAGCAGGCTTATTCGCTCGCGGTCGAGAAGTTGCTCGGCATCGAAGTGCCGCGCCGCGCGAAATACATTCGCATGTTGTTCGGCGAACTGACGCGCATCCTCAACCACATCATGAATATCGCCTCTTACGCCATGGACGTCGGCGCTATGACGCCGTTCCTGTGGACGTTCGAAGAGCGCGAGAAGATCATGGGCTTCTACGACGACGTTTGCGGCGCGCGTATGCACGCCAACTACGTCCGTCCGGGCGGCGTCTCGCAGGATCTGCCCGCGGGCCTCGTCGAGCGTATGCATGAGTGGGCGAACGGCTACACCAAGGTCCTCGACGACATGGAAGGCCTGCTCACCGAGAACCGCATCTTCAAGCAGCGCGTGGTGGATATCGGCGTCGTATCGAAGGAACAGGCGCTCGCCTGGGGCTTCACCGGTCCGAACCTGCGCGCCTCGGGCGTGGCGTGGGATCTGCGCAAGTCGCAGCCTTACGACGGCTACGAGGAGATGGATTTCGACATTCCGATCGGCAAGAACGGCGATTGCTACGACCGCTATCTCGTGCGTGTCGAAGAAATGCGCCAGTCCTTGAAGATCATCAAGCAGTGCCTGGAAAAGATGCCCTCGGGTCCGGTGCGCGTGAACGATCGCAAGGTTCTTGCGCCGCCGCGTTCCGAAATGAAGACATCGATGGAAGCTCTCATCCATCACTTCAAGCTCTACACCGAAGGCTACAAGGTTCCGGCCGGCGAAACCTACGTCGGCACCGAAGCGCCGAAGGGCGAATTCGGCGTGTATCTTGTCTCCGACGGCACCAACAAGCCCTACCGCTGCCGCATCCGCGCTCCCGGGTTCATGCACCTGGAAGCCATGGACGCGATGCTGCGCGGTCACATGCTGGCCGACGTACCGGCGGTGCTGGGCTCTATCGATATCGTGTTCGGCGAGGTTGACCGATGAGCGCGCGCGTGATGGCGGAAAATCAACCCGCCAGTTTCGCCTTCAATGCCGAGATGCAGGAGCGGGCGAAGAAAATCATCGCCAAGTATCCCGCCGGCCGCCAGGCCAGCGCGGTGATTCCGCTGCTGGATCTCGCGCAGCGTCAGGAAGGTTGGGTCTCGCGCCCGGCCATGGAACAGATCGCCGTCATGCTTGAAATGGCGCCGATCCGCGTCATGGAAGTCGCGACCTTTTACACCATGTTCAAGCTTGCGCCGGTCGGTAAGAACCACATCCAGGTTTGCACCAGCCTTTCGTGCTGGCTGCGCGGTTCCAACGATGTCGTGAAGTCGTGCAAGGACAAACTCGGCATCGGTTTCGGCGAAGTCACGCCGGACGGTTCCTTCAGCCTTGAAGAAGTCGAATGCGCGGGCGCGTGCGTGAACGCGCCGGTGATCGCTGTCGGCGACGACTACTACGAAGACGTCGACTACGCGTTGACGGGTAAGGTCATCGATGCGCTGAAGCGCGGCGAAAAGCTGCCGCCGCATGGCTCGATGACCGGCCGCGACAACGCGGCGCCGGCGGGCGAGAAGACCTCGCTCACCGAAGACCCGACGAAGCCGATCCCGAAGCAAGATTTTGCTGCTGCGAAAGCGGCGTTCGAAAAGGCGAAAGCGGAAGCCGCGGCGAAAGCCGCTGCCCCGAAGGCATAGGTTCGAAACATGCTCGCTGATAAAGATCGTATCTTCACGAACCTCTACGGTCGCCACGATTGGCGCCTCAAGGGCGCGCGCGCCCGCGGCGATTGGGACGGCACCAAAGAGATTCTCGACATGGGTCCTGAGTGGATCATCGACGAGATGAAGCGCTCGGGTTTGCGCGGCCGTGGCGGCGCGGGTTTCCCGACGGGCCTCAAGTGGTCCTTCATGCCCAAGACCGAAAGCGAGCGTCCGCATTATCTTGTCGTGAACGCCGACGAGGGCGAGCCGGGCACCTGTAAGGACCGCGACATGCTGCGCTTCGATCCGCACAAGCTGATCGAAGGCTGCCTTATCGCCAGCTTCGCGATGCGCGCGCACGCCTGCTACATCTACATCCGCGGTGAGTTCTACAACGAAGCCTCCAACCTTCAGGTCGCCATCGACGAGGCCTATGACGCGGGCCTCATCGGCAACAACGCGTGCGGTTCTGGTTGGAAGTTCGATCTTTATCTGCATCGCGGCGCCGGCGCTTATATCTGCGGCGAAGAAACCGCGCTCATTGAGTCCATCGAAGGCCGCAAGGGCCAGCCGCGCTTGAAGCCGCCGTTCCCGGCGGGCGTCGGTCTCTACGGCTGCCCGACCACGGTCAACAATGTCGAAAGTATCGCCGTTGCTCCGACCATCCTGCGCCGCGGCGCGTCGTGGTTCGCGAGCTTCGGCCGCCCGAACAACGCGGGCACGAAAGTCTTCTGCATCTCCGGCAACGTGAATAAGCCCTGCAACGTCGAAGAGTCCATGAGCATCCCGCTCAAGGAACTCATCGAAAAGCATTGCGGCGGCGTGCGCGGCGGCTGGGACAATCTCCAAGGCGTCATTCCGGGCGGCGCGTCCGTGCCGGTGCTGCCGAAGTCGATCTGCGACACCGTCCTCATGGACTTCGATGCGCTGCGCGACGTGAAGTCGGGCCTCGGCACCGCGGCCGTGATGGTCATGGACAAGTCGGTCGATATCGTCGCGGCGATCTCGCGCCTGTCGGATTTCTACAAGCATGAAAGCTGCGGCCAGTGCACGCCGTGCCGTGAAGGCACCGGCTGGCTCGCGCGCGTCATGCGCCGCATGGTGAAGGGTGACGCGACCCTTGCCGAAATCGATACGCTGGAACAGGTCACCTATCAGATCGAAGGGCACACGATTTGCGCCCTCGGAGATGCGGCGGCCTGGCCGGTTCAAGGTTTGATCCGCCATTTCCGTCCTGAACTCGAGCGCCGCATCCGCGACTACCGCGATGCCAAGACGCGCGATAAAGCGGCTTAGACGGGGCGAGGGGACAGCAATGCCTAAGCTTACGATTGACGGTATCCAGGTCGAAGTTCCGCCGAACACGACCATCTTGCAGGCGGCCGAGCAGATCGGCGTGGAAATCCCGCGCTTCTGTTATCACGATCGCCTCTCGATCGCCGGCAACTGCCGTATGTGCCTCGTTGACGTTGAGAAGTCGCCGAAGCCGGTCGCGTCATGCGCCATGCCGGTTAACGAAGGCATGGTCGTGCACACCAAGTCCGAGCGCGCCAACAAGGCGCGCGGCGGCGTGATGGAATTCCTGCTCATCAACCACCCGCTCGATTGCCCGATCTGCGATCAGGGCGGCGAGTGCGATCTGCAGGACCAGGCCATGGCCTATGGTTTCGATCGCGGACGCTTCCACGAGAACAAGCGCGCGGTCAAAGACAAGTACATGGGGCCGCTCGTTGCGACTTACATGACCCGCTGCATCCATTGCACGCGCTGCGTCCGCTTCGCGACCGAAGTCGCGGGCGTGCCGGAACTCGGCGCGCTTGGCCGCGGCGAAGACATGGAAATCACCACCTACCTCGAAGGCGCGCTGTCGTCGGAACTGTCCGGCAACGTCGTCGATCTTTGCCCGGTCGGCGCGCTCACTTCGAAGCCCTACGCGTTCCATGCGCGTCCGTGGGAACTGCGTAAGACCGAATCCATCGACGTAATGGACGCCGTCGGCACCAATATCCGCGTCGACGCCCGTGGCCGCGAAGTCATGCGCGTCCTGCCGCGCATCAACGAAGAAGTGAACGAGGAATGGCTGGCCGATAAGAGCCGCCATGCCTGTGACGGCCTCGGCTATCAGCGCCTCGACCGTCCGTACGTGCGCCGCAACGGCAAGCTCACGGCCGTGTCGTGGGAAGACGCCTTCGACGCCATCGCTGTCCGTCTGCGTGCATCGGCGGGCAACCGCATGGCCGCTATCGCTGGCGATCTCGTTGACGTTGAATCCATGACGGCCCTGAAGGACCTCATGACTGCGCTCGGCTCGCACAATATCGATTGCCGCCAAGACGGCGCCGCGCTCGATCCGAAAGTCCGCGCCTCCTACATCTTCAACAGCACCATCGCCGGCATCGAACAGGCTGACGCGATCCTGCTCGTCGGCACCGACCCCCGCCGCGAAGCCCCGGTTTTGAATGCCCGCATCCGCAAGCGTTTCAAGAAAGGCGGCCTTACGGTCGGTGTGATTGGCGCGGATACGAAGCTTACCTATAAGGCGGAGAACCTCGGCGCTTCGGCCGATGTCCTGTCCAAGATCGCCGACGGCTCGCATCCGTTCGCGCAAGTCCTCAAGAACGCCAAGAACCCGATGATCGTCGTTGGCATGGCCGCGCTGTCGCGCGCCGATGGTAACGCGATCCTCGCCGCCGCCCGTCAGGTCGCCGATGCCTGCGGCCTCGTGAAGGACGGCTGGAATGGTTTCAACGTGCTCCACACCGCCGCCGGCCGTGTCGGCGGTCTCGATGCCGGCTTCGTGCCCGGCGAGGGCGGTAAGGACACGCGCGGCATCCTCGAAGCCGCCGGAAAGGGCGAGATCGACGTCGTGTTCCTTCTGGGCGCCGACGAGATCGACACCGCCAAACTCGGCAAGGCGTTCGTGATCTATCAGGGGCACCACGGCGACCGCGGCGCGCACCGCGCCGATGTGATCCTGCCGGGCGCCGCCTACACTGAAAAAGACGGCACATACGTCAACACCGAAGGCCGTGTGCAGGAAGCCTACCGCGCCGTGTTCCCGCCTGGGGAAGCGCGTGAGGACTGGACCATCCTGCGTGCTCTGTCGGCGGTGCTCTCGAAGACGCTGCCCTACGACAATATCAAGCAGCTTCGCGCGCGCATGGCCAAAGCGAACCCGGTGTTCGCGGGCTACGACAAGGTTCAACCCGCCGAGTGGAAGAGCTTCGGCGCGGCCGGTGCTATCGCCGCCACGCCGTTCGTCTACCCGGTGCAGAACTATTACATGACCGATCCGATCAGCCGGGCCTCGCGCACGATGGCGCAGTGCACGGAAGAGTTCGTACTCGGCACCAAGCAGAAGACGGGCACCCATGGCTGAGTTTATCGACGGATATCTGCTGCCCGGGCTCTGGATCGTCGGCAAGATCCTGCTCTTCGCCGTGCCCGTGATGATTCTCATGGCATACGTGACGTACGCCGAACGCCGCATCATCGGCGCGATGCAGATGCGCAAGGGCCCGAACGTCGTGGGGCCTTTCGGTCTGCTGCAGCCGTTCGCCGACGCCATCAAGCTGATGTTCAAGGAAACCGTGGTGCCGACGGGGTCGTCGCCTGTCGTGTTCTTCCTCGCGCCCATGATCACTTTTACCCTCGCGTTGCTCGCCTGGGCTGTGATCCCGGTTAATGACGGTTGGGTGATCTCGAACCTGAACGTCGGCGTTCTTTATCTCTTCGCCATTTCCTCGCTCGGCGTGTACGGCATCGTGATGGCCGGTTGGGCCTCCAACAGCCGTTACGCCTTCCTGGGCGCGATGCGGTCGGCCGCGCAAATGGTGTCCTACGAAGTCTCCATCGGCCTTGTGATGATCTCGGTGCTGCTCACCGCCGGCTCGCTGAATTTGAGCGAACTCGTCAACGCGCAGAAGGGCATGTGGTACTTCCTGCCGCACTTCCCGATGTTCATCCTGTTCTTCATCTCGGTGCTGGCGGAAACCAACCGTCACCCGTTCGATCTTCCGGAAGCTGAGTCCGAACTCGTCGCCGGCTTCATGACCGAATACTCGTCCATGTCCTTCGCCCTGTTCTTCCTCGGCGAATACATGAACATGATCATGATGTCGGGCATGGTCTCGATCCTGTTCCTCGGCGGTTGGCTTGGTCCTCAGGACATGCTGCCGGGTCTCTCGGTCCTCACGCCGGTCCTGGCGTGGGTGCCGGGCCTCGTCTGGTTTTTCCTGAAGATCTGCTTCTGCCTCTTCGTCTTCATCTGGGTGCGCGCGACTTTCCCGCGCTACCGTTACGACCAGCTCATGCGTCTCGGCTGGAAAGTCTTCCTGCCGTTTTCGCTGATCTGGTTGGTCCTTACGGCCGGCTTCCTCGTCTACTTCGACAAGTTGCCGCAGTAGGGGAGGGATTCCATCATGGCAATCAACGCATCCGTCCGTACCGCCCTTCTCTGGGAACTCGTCACAGGCATGTGGCTGACGCTCAAGTACATGTTCGGGCCGAAGGTCACGCTGAACTACCCGTACGAGAAGGGCCCGCTGAGCCCGCGCTTCCGCGGTGAGCACGCGCTGCGCCGTTATCCGAACGGCGAAGAACGCTGCATCGCTTGCAAACTGTGCGAGGCTATTTGCCCGGCGCAGGCGATCACCATCGAAGCCGAAGCGCGCAGCGACGGCTCGCGCCGTACCATGCGCTACGACATCGACATGACCAAGTGCATCTACTGCGGCTTCTGCGAGGAAGCCTGCCCGGTGGATGCCATCGTCGAAGGCCCGAACTTCGAGTTCGCGACCGAAACGCACGATGAGCTGCTCTACAACAAGGACAAACTGCTCGCGAACGGCGACCGCTGGGAGCCGGAGCTCGCGAAACGTCTGGAACTGAACGCGCCGTACCGGTAAGCGCCCGAAAGGGCCGTGAACCGCGAACGTGGGGCGAGAGGGGATACCAAGTGGGATATAAAAATTTGAACCAGGAAAAGAAGGGCACGCGCGCATGATTATCGCCACGCTCGCCTTCTATCTTTTCGCCATCGTCGCGGTGATCTCCGCGCTGAACGTCATCCTTCAGCGCAATCCCGTGCATTCGGTCCTGTGGCTGATCCTGACGTTCTTCAACGCCGCCGGGCTGTTTGTCCTTCTGGGCGCCGAGTTCGTCGCGATGATCCTGGTGGTAGTCTATGTCGGCGCCGTCGCCGTGCTCTTCCTGTTCGTGGTGATGATGCTCGACATCAACATCACGCTCATCCGCGAAGGATTCCTTAAGTACTTCTGGGCCGGCGCCATCATCGGCGTCGTTCTGCTGGTCGAACTCGCGGTCGTGTTCGGCGGCTGGGCCATGTCGCCCGAAGCTGAATCCCTGCGCGTCGCGCCGGCGCCCGCGCCCGAAGCGCTCACGAACACCGAGGCGCTCGGCGCCCTGCTCTATACCCACTACGCCTACCTGTTCCAGGCCGCGGGCCTCGTGCTCCTGGTCGCCATGGTGGGCGCTATCGTCCTGACCCTGCGCCGCCGTCCGAATGTGCGTAAGCAGAAGATCCACGACCAGGTGAACCGCAACGTCGCGGATACGCTTGAAGTCGTGAAGGTCGAAGTCGGAAAGGGCGTGTCATGACACCGGAGACCGGTATGGCTGTCGGCCTTTCCCATTATCTGACCGTCGCTGCGATCCTCTTCACGATCGGCATCTTCGGCATCTTCCTTAACCGGAAGAACCTCATCGTCATCATGATGTCCATCGAGCTGATGTTGCTCGCCGTGAATATCAACATGGTGGCGTTCTCCGCGTTCCTCAACGATCTCGTGGGCCAGATCTTTACGATGCTGGTGTTGACGGTCGCTGCGGCCGAGGCGGCCATCGGGCTCGCCATCGTCGTGGTGTTCTACCGTAACCGGCGGTCCATCGAAGTCGAAGACATCAACACCATGAAAGGCTAGGGGTACTCTCGTGCTGTTGTACGCCTCCGTATTCCTGCCGCTTCTGGGCGCCGCCATCGCGGGCTTCTTTGGCCGCATCATCGGCGACCGCGCCTCCCAGATCGTCACCTGCGTGTGCGTCGGCCTCGCCGCGCTCTCGTCCATCCCGACTTTCATCGACGTGGCCTTGCATGGCCATGCGATCACCGCGCCGGTCCTGACCTGGCTCCAGTCCGGCACCTTCGAAGCCAACTGGGCGCTGCGTTACGACACGCTGTCGGCCACGATGGTCATGACGGTCACGATCATCTCGACCTTCATTCACGTCTATTCCGTCGGCTACATGTCGCACGACGACAGCCAGCCGCGTTTCATGGCCTACCTGTCGCTGTTCACGTTCGCGATGCTCATGCTCGTGACGGCCGACAATCTCGTCCAGTTGTTCTTCGGCTGGGAAGGGGTGGGCCTCGTCTCGTATCTGCTCATCGGTTTCTGGTTCAAGAAACCCTCGGCATCCGCAGCCGCCATCAAGGCGTTCGTCGTCAACCGCGTGGGCGACTTCGGGTTCCTGCTCGGTATCTTCGCGATCTACTTCCTGTTCGACGCCGTCAACTTCGACGTCATCTTCGACGCCGTGTCGACCAAAGCCGACACGCGCGTGCACTTCTTCGGCATGGACCTGCATGCCCTGACCATCACCTGTTTGCTCCTGTTCGTGGGCGCGATGGGCAAGTCGGGCCAGCTCCTCCTGCACACATGGCTGCCGGACGCGATGGAAGGCCCGACGCCGGTCTCTGCGCTCATCCATGCCGCCACCATGGTCACCGCCGGTGTCTTCCTCGTCGCGCGTATGTCGCCGGTGTTCGAATACGCTCCGGACGCGCTCGCCGTCGTCACCTTCGTCGGCGCCTCGACCGCCTTCTTCGCCGCGACCATCGGCTGCGTGCAGAACGACATCAAGCGCATCATCGCTTTCTCGACGGTTTCGCAGCTTGGCTACATGTTCGCCGCCTGCGGTGTGTCGGCCTATCAGGCCGGCATCTTCCACCTCGTCACGCACGCCTGGTTCAAGGCGCTCCTGTTCCTGGGCGCCGGTTCCGTGATCCACGCTATGAGCGACGAGCAGGACATCCGTAAGATGGGCGGCATCTACCGTCTCATTCCGTTCACCTTCGCGGTGATGGTCATTGGGAACCTCGCGCTGACGGGTGTACCGCCGTTCGCCGGCTTCTTCTCCAAGGACATGGTGATCGAAGCCACCCATGGCGCGGGTACGGGCGTTGGCAATTACGCCTTCGGCCTCCTGATCATCGCGGCGTTCCTCACCTCCTTCTACTCGTGGCGCCTCACGTTCCTGACCTTCTTCGGCAAGCCGCGCGCCGATCACCACACGATGGAACACGTCCACGAGAGCCCGCTCATCATGACCATCCCGCTGGCCTGCCTCGCGTTTGGCGCGGTGTTCGCGGGTTACATCGGCTATGAGCACTTCGTCGGCGAAGCGCGCCCGGAATTCTGGCGTGAAGCCATCGCGCCGCTCGCGGCGCACGATTCCATCGCCAAGGTGCACGAGCATCACCCGTCGTTCTTCATGAAGTGGCTGCCGTTGTTCGTGACCCTCGCGGGCTTCGGTCTCGCCTACCTCATGTACATGCGTAAGCCGGAAATGCCGGCCCGCCTCGTGGCCGCGTTCCCGGGCGTCTACAAGTTCCTGCTCAACAAGTGGTACTTTGACGAACTCTACGACTTCCTATTCGTGAAGAACGCGTTCCGCCTCGGCCGTATCTTCTGGAAGGGCGGGGACGCCGGCATCATTGACCGCTTCGGACCGGACGGCCTTTCGGCCCTCTCGGGGCGCATCGCCAAGCGTCTTGGCGTCGTGCAGACCGGATATCTCTACCACTACGCCTTCGCCATGATCGTCGGCATCGCCGTGATCGTGACGTGGTTCGTGATCGGACGGTAAGTAGCCATGACCGCCTTATCCAACTTCATCACCGGCCTGCCGATCCTCTCGCTGGTCACTTTCCTGCCGCTCGTGGGCGCGCTGTTCCTGCTCTTCGTGCGCGGGGACGCCGAGGTCGTCGCGCGCCAGTCGCGCATGGTCGCCCTCTGGACCACGCTGATCGTCTTCTTCCTCTCGCTCTTCATCTGGATCGGCTTCGAGCCGGCCACGGCGGCGTTCCAGTTCGAGGAACGCGTCGATTGGCTGCCGCAGTACCGCATCGGCTACCACATGGGCGTGGACGGCATCTCGATGCTGTTCGTGATCCTGTCGACCTTCCTGATGCCCATCTGCATCCTCGCCTCATGGGATGCCATCGAGAAGATGGTGCGCGAATACATGATCGCGTTCCTGATCCTCGAGACCATGATGGTCGGCATGTTCTGCGCGCTGGACATGGTGCTCTTCTACGTCTTCTTCGAAGGCGTGCTGATCCCGATGTTCCTGATCATCGGGGTGTGGGGCGGCGGTCGCCGCGTCTATTCGGCCTTCAAGTTCTTCCTCTACACGCTGACCGGTTCGGTGCTGCTGTTGGTCGCGCTGCTAGCCATGTACTTCCAGGTCGGCACCACCGACATCCCGACCCTGATGGAAGCTAAGTTCGCGCGCGATATGCAGTATTGGCTGTGGCTCGGCATGTTCGCCTCCTTCGCCGTGAAGGTGCCGATGTGGCCTGTGCACACCTGGCTCCCGGACGCGCACGTCGACGCGCCGACCGCGGGCTCGGTCATCCTGGCCGGCGTGCTCCTGAAGATGGGCGGATACGGGTTCCTGCGGTTCTCGCTGCCGATGCTTCCCGAAGCCAGCGCCTACTTCACGCCGTTTGTCTTCACGCTGTCGATCATCGCCATCGTTTACACGTCGCTGGTCGCGCTCGTGCAGGACGATATGAAGAAGCTCATCGCTTATTCATCCGTCGCGCACATGGGTTACGTGACCCTCGGCGTGTTCGGCGGTAACCAGCAGGCCATCGAAGGCGCGATCTTCCAGATGCTTTCGCACGGCGTCGTCTCCGGCGCGCTCTTCCTGTGCGTCGGCGTGGTCTACGACCGCCTGCACACCCGCGAAATCGGCCGTTACGGCGGTCTCGCCAACAATATGCCGAAGTACGCCTTCGCCTTCATGGTGTTCATGCTGGCCTCGGTGGGTCTGCCGGGCACGGCGGGCTTCGTCGGCGAATTCCTCGTGCTGACCGGGGTGTTCCAGATGAACACCTGGGCGGCCCTGTTCGCCGCCTCCGGCGTGATCCTCGGCGCGACCTACATGCTCTACCTCTATCGCCGCGTGATCTGGGGTGAGCTGACCAAGGCCGACGTGAAGGAAATGCTGGACCTCGACCGCCGCGAAATCGCGATCCTCGCGCCGATCGTCGTCATCACCATGTGGATGGGCGTTTATCCGCTGCCGTTCCTCGATGTGATGAGTGAGTCGGTCGCTGCGCTCGTGAACAATTATCAGGCTGCGTTGAAGGCGGCCGGCGAAACCCAGGTGGGCGGCCACCTGGGCGAGCAACTCGTCGCCTTCTTGCGCTAAAGGGCCATCCCGATGACCTTCGAACTTGCATCAGTGACGCCGGCATTCCCCGAGATTTTCCTTGCTCTCTCTGGGATGCTGTTCTTGATGATCGGTGTCTTCCGCAAGGAAGATTCGACGCAACTCCTGTCGTGGCTGGGCGTCGCGGCCATGGCCGTCACCGGCTATCTGATCCTGCGTGGTCCGGACAGCGCTCTGACGTTCAACGGTCTGTTCATCGTCAACGGCTTCACCTCCTTCGCCAAGATCCTGGTGCTCATCGGCGCGGCCCTCACGCTGCTCATGATCAACAGCTGGGCGCAGACCGCCAAGACGGCGCGCTTCGAGCTTCCGGTGCTCGTGCTGTTCGCCACCCTCGGCATGATGATGATGGTCTCGGCCAACGACCTCATCTCGCTCTATCTCGGCCTCGAACTGCAAAGCTTGTCCCTGTACGTGCTCGCGGCCTATCAGCGCGATAACACCCGCTCGACCGAAGCCGGCGTGAAGTACTTCGTGCTCGGCGCCTTGGCGTCGGGTCTGCTGCTGTATGGCTCGTCGCTGGTGTACGGCTTCGGCGGCACCACGTCCTTCACCGGTCTCTCGGCCGCCATGCACGGCGGTGAAGCCCACCTCGGCGTCGTCATCGGCATCGTCTTCGTCATCTCCGGTCTCGCGTTCAAGGTTTCGGCGGTTCCGTTCCACATGTGGACCCCGGACGTCTACGAAGGCGCCCCGACCCCGATCACCGCCTTCTTCTCGGTCGGACCCAAGATCGCCGCGCTCTGCCTGTTCCTGCGCGTGCTCGTCGGCCCGTTCGCGCCCATGATCGAGCAATGGCAGCAGGTCATCGTGTTGATCTCGATCCTGTCCATGCTGTGGGGCTCTTTCGCCGCCATCGCGCAGAAGAACGTCAAGCGCCTGATGGCCTACAGCTCCATCGGTCACGTCGGCTACGCGCTGATCGGCCTCGTGGTGGGCAACGAGGAGGGCGCGCGCGGCCTCCTGTTCTACCTGCTCATCTATCTGTTCATGAACATCGGCACCTTCGCCGTCATCCTCTCGATGCGCGTCAACGGCAAGTATGTCGAAGAGATCAGCGACCTATCGGGCCTCCAGAAGAATCATCCCGGCATGGCCATGGCCTTGGCGGCTCTGATGTTCTCCATGGCCGGTATCCCGCCGCTCGCGGGTTTCCTCGGCAAGTACTTCATCTTTGTCGCCGCCGTGAACGCCGGCTTCGTGCCGCTGGCCATCATCGGCCTTCTAGCGAGCGTCGTGGGCGCCTTCTATTACATCCGCATCATCAAGGTGATTTACTTCGATGAAGCCGGCGCGGCTTTCGACAAGCCCGATATGGTCAACAGCGCGATCATGGGCCTGTGTGCGGTCCTGATGCTCGTGTACTTCGTCGTGCCTTCGAAGCTCGTCGAAGGAGCCGAAGCCGCCGCCCGCGCGTTGTTCCTGGGCTAAGCCTGCCGCTTCACCTTCCTAGGGTGGCGTTTTGACCTGGTTCACGGCCTCTAACCCACCGCCCGAACCCCATCTGCCGTCCGGCTGGCGGACGATGGAGTTCGACGAACTCGACAGCACCAATGCCGCCCTGAAGCGCATAGCGGAGCAGGGGGGCGAGGTGGCCGAAGGCTTGCTCGTCTGGGCCAAAAGTCAGACCGGCGGCCGCGGCCGTTCCGGGCGCACGTGGCAGAGCCCGCCCGGCAACGTCTACGCTTCGTTCCTGATCGCCGCGCCCGAACCGGTTGGCACGGCGCCTCAAGTCGGCTTTCTTGCCGCGCTCGCGGTGCGCGACGCCATCCTCGATCTTCCGCGCCACAACGCGCCGCCGCCGC
Organism: Rhodospirillaceae bacterium; assembly: GCA_041906145.1. Taxonomy (GTDB): domain Bacteria; phylum Pseudomonadota; class Alphaproteobacteria; order Rhodospirillales; family Rhodospirillaceae; genus SHVO01. The sequence continues at coordinate 485,718 of JAYRJU010000003.1, forward strand.
CGCTGACCCTCAAATGGCCCAATGATGTGCTGACCGACGGCAAGAAAGTCTGCGGCATTCTGCCGGAGCTCACCACCGATCCTGATGGCCGCAGCTGGATCGTCCTCGGTATCGGCATCAATCTCATTCCCGTCGACGTTCCGGACGCGATGTATCCCGTCGCCGCGCTGTCCGACTACAAAGTCGATACACGCCCCGCCCATGCGCTCACCCTTGTCGGGCGCGAGCTCGGCAAGTGGCTCGACATCTGGCGCACCGGCGGCTTTTCAGTCGTGCGCGACGCCTGGAGCGCCGCCGGTCCGCAGACCGGCGCACCGCTTACCGTGCGGTTGCCCGAAGGCCCCGTATCGGGCGCCTTCGCCGGCCTCGATACCGACGGCGCCCTCTTGCTCGATACGCCTGCCGGCCGCCGCAAGCTGCTGGTCGGCGACGTCCTTTTCGGAGAAGCCTGATGCTGCTCGCCATCGACTGCGGCAATACCAACGTCGTTTTCGCTGTCTATGACTCCGATACGTTGCTCGGCCAATGGCGCGCCGCCACCAAGACCGACCGCACGTCCGACGAGTACGGCATTTGGCTGACGCAGCTCGTCGAACGCGACGGCATTAAAATCAGCGCCATCCGGCACGCCATCGTCGCCTCGGTGGTGCCGAGCAAGAACTTTGACCTCAAGCGCCTTTGCCAGAAGTATTTCAGCGTCGAGCCGAAATTCATCGGCGACGCCGACGTCGATCTTGGCCCCAAGCCGAAGGTCGACAATCCGAAAGAGGTCGGTGCCGACCGCGTGATCAACGCTGTCGCGGCCCACGCCACCTATGGCGGTCCCTTGATCGTCATCGACTTCGGCACCGCCACGACTTTCGACGTGGTCGATGAAAGCGGCGCCTATTGCGGCGGTTGCATCTCACCGGGCATCAACCTCTCCATGGAAGCGTTGCACATGGCCACCGCGCTTCTGCCGCGCCTCCAGGTGCGCAACCCCGGTCAGGCGCCTGTTGTCGGCACCAACACCGTCGCTCAGATGAACTCCGGCGTCTTCTGGGGGTACATAGGCCTGATCGAGGGCCTCGTCGCCCGCATCCAAACCGAGCGCGGCGGGAACTTGAAGGTTGTGGGTACCGGCGGTCTTGCACCGCTGTTCGCAGAAGCCACCAAAGTCATCCAACATATCGACGCCGATCTCACCCTGCGCGGCCTTGTCGCCGTGCATAAGCGCAACTCGTGAAAGCGCGCGGCGTTCAAAACAGAATGAATAAAGCAGATCTTCGCACCACCGCCAATTTCCCCGACGGCCTCGACAAGGGTTTCTGGTTCATCCCTCTCGGCGGCGCTGGCGAGATCGGCATGAACCTGAACCTCTTCGGCTGTGACGGCCGCTGGCTCATGGTCGATCTCGGCGTCACCTTCGGCGACGAATCTATCCCTGGACTCGACGTGGTGATGCCCGATCCGAGTTTCATCGCCGAACGGCGCGAGAAACTGGACGGCCTCATCATCACGCACGCGCATGAGGATCACGTCGGCGCGGTCGCCTATCTCTGGCCGCAGCTCCGCTGTCCGGTTTACACGACGCCCTTCTGTGCGGCATTCCTCGAATACAAATTGAAGGAAGCTGGCCTCGAGAATGAAGTGCCGGTTCACATCATTCCGCTCGGCGGTCAGGCCAAGCTCGGCCCGTTCACGGTGGATTTCATCACCCTTACGCATTCCGTCCCGGAACCCAATGCGCTTGCCGTGCGCACCAAGCACGGCACGATCTTTCACACCGGCGATTGGAAATTCGATCCCGATCCCATCATCGGCGAAGTCACCGACTATGACGCTTTGCGCAAACTCGGCGAGGAGAATGTCCTCGCGCTCATCGGCGATTCCACGAATGTCTTTACGGAAGGCGAGTCCGGGTCCGAACGTGAGGTGAAGGATAACCTCACCACGCTGTTCGCCCGTTACAGCCACCGCATCGTGGTCGGCTGTTTCGCTTCCAATGTCGCCCGCCTGGACTCCATCGCCCGCGCCGCCGCCGCCAATGACCGCCGCGTTGCGCTCATCGGCGCGTCCCTCTGGCGCATTCTCGAGACCGCGCGCCGCACCGGCTATCTCGCGCCCGATTTGCATTTCCTCAAGGCTGAGGACGCCGCGCACCTGCCGCGGGACAAGGTCGTTTACATCTGCACCGGAAGCCAGGGCGAAGGGCGTGCCGCGCTGATGCGCATCGCTTATGGTTATCACCCCGAACTCAGTCTCCAAGAAGGCGACGTCGCCATCTTCTCGTCCCGCGCGATCCCGGGAAACGAGAAGGCCATCGCGAAGGTGCAGAACCAACTTGCGAAGAGTGGCGTCTCCGTCGTCACCACCCGCGACCATTTTATCCACGTCTCCGGCCACCCCGCGCGCGACGAGCTGCGCCGCATGTATCAGATGGTGCGTCCGCGCATCGCCATTCCGGTGCATGGCGAGGCGATGCACATCCGCGAGCACGCCGCGCTCGCCGCTGAATGTCAGGTGCCGCAGACCGTGCAAGTCGAAAACGGTTCGGCCGTGAAATTCACCAACGGTAAGGCGGAGATCAAAGGCACGGTCTGGTCGGGCCGCATGGCGTGGCAAGACAACGAACTCATCCCGTTCTCGAGCCCGATGCTGCGCGACAAGAAACGCATGTTTTACGACGGCAGCGTTGTCGCCTCCGTGGTCCTCGATGATGCCGGCCTCGTGCTCGCCGATCCGCTGGTCTCGGTCCTCGGCATGTCCGATCCACTGGAAGAGGCGGACCGCGACTGGGCCTGGGTCATCCAGAACGCTGTCGAGAAGCTCCCGAAAAAGGCCCGCCGCGATGACGACGTGATTGAGGAGAACGTGCGCCAAGCCGTGCGTAAGGTCTTCGCGCCCTTGAAGAAACCGGTCGTGAAAGTTCACATCAGCCGCGTCTAACGGAACTATCCCCGTTGCGGGCCGTTGCCGTTACACGCATGAAAACGGCACTCCTCACATTCGTATTTGCCGCGAGCCTTGTTGGTTGCGCGGGTGCATCCGAGCTCCCGCCGCGCGTGGGCTACGGTCCAAATCCGCAGCTTCCCGCCCCCGAAAAGAGCCTAATCCCGACTGTAAAAGTCGCCCCCGCCGTGGGCTGGCCGAAAGGCAAAATGCCGGTTGCGGCGCCAGACTTTCGCGTCAACGCCTTTGCTGCGGGCCTCGATCATCCGCGCTGGCTTTATGTGCTCCCCAACGGCGATGTCCTTGTCGCGGAATCCGCTGCGCCCGGCACCGACAAGCAGGGCGGCATCAAGGGCTGGTTCATGGGATTCTTCATGAGGAAGGCCGGCTCCGCCGTCCCCAGCGCCGACCGCATCACGCTCCTGCGCGACAGTGACGGCGACGGCACGGCCGAAACGCGCGAGGTTTTTCTACAAGACCTTCACTCGCCCTTCGGCATGGAACTGATCGGCGATACGCTCTATGTCGCCAACTGCGACGCGATCCTGCGCTTTCCCTATCACACGGGCGACACGCGCATCACGACTCAGGCTACGAAGTTCGCCGATCTCCCCGGCCTTCCGTACAATCACCATTGGACGAAGAACATTCTTGCCAGCGGCGACGGCACAAAGCTCTTCGCCACTGTCGGCTCCAACAGCAACGTGGGCGAGAACGGCATGGAGGCTGAAAAAGGCCGCGCCGCGATTTGGGAGTTTGATGTCGCGAGCGGGCAGGGACGTCTGTTCGCAACGGGTCTGCGCAATCCCAACGGTATGGACTGGCAGCCCACCACCGGCCAACTCTGGACCGTCGTGAATGAGCGCGACGAACTCGGCAACGACCTTGTGCCGGACTATCTCACGTCCGTGCGTGACGGCGGCTTCTATGGCTGGCCCTACAGCTATTATGGCCACCATGTGGATGACCGCGTCGACCCGCAGGCGCCCAGCCTCGTTGCGCGCGCCATCGTGCCCGATTATGGGCTCGGCTCGCACACCGCCTCCCTCGGGCTGACGTTCTACGATAGCGATGCTTTTCCCACACGGTACAAAGGCGGCGCCTTCATCGGTCAGCACGGCTCATGGAACCGCAAACCGCAAAGCGGCTACAAGGTCGTGTTCGTGCCCTTTGCCGACGGCCGTCCCTCGGGTCCGCCGGAAGACATCCTCACGGGCTTCGTCAGCGCGGATGGCGACGCCCAGGGCCGTCCGGTGGGCGTGGCGGTGGATTCAAAAGGCGCGCTTCTGGTGGCCGACGACGTTGGCAATACGGTCTGGCGGATCATAACCGCTCAATAAGGCCCTGATAATAAAATATAATTCCTCCGGCGTTGCGCTTTCTTCTAAGATCGACCAAGTAGAAAGAATAACGATTGCAGAGGATTCCATGATCGGACGCCTGAACCATGTCGCCATCGCGGTGCCGGATCTCGCCGCCGCGACGGCCAACTACCGCGACACCTTGGGCGCCAAGGTTTCCGCGCCGCAGGATCTGCCCGATCACGGCGTTACGGTCGTGTTCGTCGAACTGCCCAACACCAAGATCGAACTCTTGCATCCGCTCGGCGACAACTCGCCGATCAAGAAGTTCCTCGACACCAATCCGGCCGGCGGCATCCACCATGTCTCCTACGAAGTCGATGACATCTACGCCGCGCGCGACCAGCTGAAGAAGTCCGGCAAGCGCGTCCTCGGCGACGGCGAACCCAAGACCGGCGCGCACGGCACGCCCGTCCTGTTCCTGCACCCGAAGGACTTCGCCGGTACGCTGGTCGAGATCGAGGAAGTGAAGCGCTGATTTCTGTAACCGGGGGGATTGGAGAAAGCACCATGTCCGACGGCAAAGAACACGTCGTCTGCCCCGCCTGCCAGAAGATCAACCGCGTCGCCTCTGACAAGCTGACCGACCAGCCCAAGTGCGGCGTTTGCGGCGTCCCGCTTTTCCAACGCCATCCGGTCGAGGTCGATCCCGCCGGGTTTGAGCGTCACACCACCGCCAACACCATTCCCGTCCTCGTCGATGTCTGGGCGCCCTGGTGCGGCCCGTGCCGCATGATGGGCCCGATGTTCGAGCGCGCAGCCAAGGAACTTGAGCCGCGCGTGCGCCTCGTGAAGCTCAATATGGACAACGCGCCGGAGATCGCCGCGCGTTACGGCATCCAGGCCGTGCCCACATTGATGCTCCTGAAGGCCGGCAAACTCATTGCCCAGGAAGCCGGCGCGCGCGATAGTCAGGGCATCGTCTCCTGGACGAGGCAAATGCTCGCATGAGCAAAATCCATCTGGCCGTATTGTTCGCCCTCGGCGTTACACCGGCCGCCGCCGCTGAAACTGTCACAATCTCCACCGCCGACTGCCGCAAGCTTGTAGCCCACCAGCCGCGCGCGGACGTGACCTATCAAGGCGGCGTGGATGTGCACGGTAAAGCCGTCGTACCCGCCGATGTCAACGGCTCCGCCGCCATCGACCTTCCAACCTCCATCGAAATCCCGCTTACGGTCGATACGCTCCAACGTTTGCGCGGCTCCGGCGCCCCATCAGGGGATATCCTCAGTCCCCGGCGCGGGCTCGAGGGGAAGGTGTCCCTCGGAACCCTCACCATCAAGGGTGACGCCGTCTTCTGGAATGGAAAGCAAATTCAGAGCCAGGATGAGGTCCTCATGGCCGAGGCCTGCAAATCAAGCCTGCGGGCACGCGGAATTGTGCTTCCCGAGGCGAAACCTAACGCCCCATAGCCGCGTTCTTACGGGCTCGATTCATTGCCTATTCCCCGCCTATCGCCTATGGTCCGGGCACCTTTCCGGACTAGGATAATTACATGCGTCTCTCGCGCTTTTTCGCCCCGACCCTCAAGGAAAACCCCACCGAAGCCCAGATTGTCTCGCATCGCCTGATGCTGCGCGCGGGCATGATCCGCCAGCACGCCGCGGGCATCTACAACTGGCTCCCATTGGGCAACCGCGTCCTGCAAAACGTCGCGCGCATCGTGCGCGAGGAACAGAACGCCGCGGGCGCGCTCGAAATCATCATGCCGACGATCCAGTCGGCCGATCTGTGGCGCGAAAGCGGCCGTTACGACGACTACGGCGCCGAGATGCTGCGCATCAAGGACCGTCACGAGCGCGACATGCTCTACGGCCCCACCCATGAAGAGGTGGTCACCGATATCTTCCGTTCGAATGCCAAAAGCTATCGCGACCTCCCCAAGAACCTCTATCAGATCAATTGGAAGTTCCGCGATGAAGTGCGCCCGCGCTTCGGCCTGATGCGCGGCCGCGAGTTCCTGATGAAGGACGCCTATTCCTTCGATCTCGACTACGCCAGCGCGCGCCACAGCTACAATCAGATGATCGTCGCGTACCTGCGCACCTTCGCGCGCATGGGCCTGCGCGCCATTCCGATGGCGGCCGAAACCGGGCCCATCGGCGGTACTCTGTCGCATGAATTCATCGTGCTCGCCGACACCGGTGAAAGCGCGGTCTATTGCCACAAAGCCTATCTCGACAAGCCAGTTCCCGAGAACGTCAATTACAACGCCGATCTCAGCGGGATCGTCGAGGATTGGACCAGCCTCTATGCCGCCGCCGACGAGAAGCACGATCCCAAGAAGGCCGAGGAACTCGGCGCCGACCTGGTGTCTGCGCGCGGCATCGAAGTCGGACACACATTCTATCTCGGCAAGAAATATTCTACGGCGCTTGGCGCGAAAGTCGTTGGTCCCGACGGCAACCAGGTCGAAGTGGAAATGGGCTGCTACGGCATCGGCGTGTCGCGCTGCGTCGCGGCCATCATCGAAGCCAGCCACGACGAGAATGGCATTGTATGGCCGGACAGCGTCGCGCCGTTCCACGTCGGCATCATCAATCTGAAAGTCGGCGATAAGGCCTGCGACGAAGCCTGCGAGAAGATCCACGACGCGATCCAGTTCCAAGGCGGCGACGCTCTTTACGACGACCGCGACGAACGCGCCGGCGTGAAGTTCGCCGACATGGATCTGATGGGCATCCCCTGGCAGATCATCGTCGGCCCGAAAGGCATTGCGAAGGGCCTGGTCGAACTCAAGCGCCGCGCCACCGGCGCGAAAGAGGAACTGAGCCTCGAAAGCGCCGTTTCGAAGCTGTCGGTGACTCTCTAATGATCTTCGGCGCCTTCGAGCGGATGGTGGCCTCCCGGTACTTGCGCTCGCGGCGCAAGGAAGGGTTCGTCTCCGTCATTGCCGGCTTTTCCTTTGTCGGTATCGCGCTCGGCGTCGCCACCCTGATCATCGTCATGGCTGTGATGAATGGGTTCCGGCAGGACCTTTTCTCGCGCATTCTCGGCGTCAACGGCCATATCGACGTGACCGCGCTCTCACGCTCCATCACCGATTACGACGCCAAGGTCGACGAGGTGAAGAAAATCCCGGGCGTCACTTCGGTGTCGCCGCTCATCATCGGCCAGGTCATGGCCACGGCGCGTGGCTACAACTCGGGCGCCTTGGTGCGCGGCGTGCCCGGCCTCGATATCTTCAACAAACCCTGGATTTCCGATCACATCGTCGGCGGTTCGCTTTCGCCCGTCATCGACAATAAAGCGATCGCCATTGGCACCCGCATGGCCGCGCATTTCGGGATTGAAGTGGGCGACGAGCTCACGCTCATTTCACCCAATGGCAACGTCACCGCGTTCGGCACGGTCCCGCGCACCGCGACCTATACGGTGGGCGCTATCTTCAACGTCGGCATGAGCGAATTCGACAGCTCGGTCATCTTCATGCCGCTGCCCATGGCGCAGCTCTATTTCAAGCAGCCGGAGGCGGTCACCAATTTCGAGATCCACGTCGACAATCCCGACAACGCCGGGATGATCGCCGAGCGGGTGAAGGACGTGATGGGGCAGGGGCACCGGGTCCTGTCGTGGGAACAGACCAACGAGGTCTTCTTCACCGCCCTTCAGGTCGAACGCAACGTGATGTTCATGATCCTCACCATCATCATCATCGTCGCGGCCTTCAATATCATCTCCGGCCTCATCATGCTTGTGAAGGATAAGGGCGCCGATATCGCCATCCTGCGCACGATGGGAGCCTCAAGCGGCATGATCATGCGTATCTTCTTCATGACCGGCGCCTCCGTCGGGGTCATCGGCACGTTCCTCGGTTTTGGCCTGGGACTTTTGGTCTGCGAGAACATCGACAGCATCCGCCGCGGTATCGAGAAGCTGCTCGGCACCGAACTGTTCTCGCCCGAGATTTATTATCTCACCCAGATGCCCGCGCAGATGGAATGGGACGAAACGCTGGCTGTGCTCGCCATGTCGATCGGCCTCTCCTTCCTCGCCACGCTGTATCCATCCTGGCGCGCGGCCAAAACCGATCCCGTCGAGGCTCTCCGCTATGAGTGATTTCGCCATTGAGCTGAAGGGCCTCGAGCGCACCTACCATCAGGGCGAGACCGCGCTGCATGTCCTGCGCGGCGCCGAGCTGACCGTGAAGAAGGGCGAGGTTGTCGCCTTGGTGGGACCGTCCGGGGCAGGGAAGTCGACCCTGCTTCATGTTGCGGGCCTCCTGGAGTTGCCTGACCGCGGCCAGGTTTTCATTAACGGTGAACTCTGCAATGAGCTCTCCGACGACCGCCGCACCGAGATGCGCCGCGCCCGCCTGGGCTTCGTTTACCAGTTCCATCACCTGCTGCCCGAGTTCTCAGCCCTCGAGAACATCATCGTGCCGCAGATGATCGCCGGCGTAAGCCGCAAGGCCGCGGCCGTGCGGGCCCTCGAGCTTCTGGAATCCCTCGGACTTGGCCCCCGCGCCGACCACCGCCCCGGCCAACTCTCCGGGGGCGAGCAGCAGCGCGTTGCGATCGCTCGGGCCCTCGCCAACCGGCCGGCCCTGCTTCTGGCGGACGAACCCACCGGGAATCTCGATCCCGAGACATCAGACGGGGTCTTCGCCCAGCTTGTCAGCTTATCCAAACAGCATGGACTCGCCGCTCTGATCGCGACTCATAACCCCGCCCTCGCGGCGCGAATGGATCGCACTGTTCGCCTGGAGCACGGTCTTTTGACCCAAATCGGCTGAGTTCCTCAGCCTGCGGGTGCATAGACCCGCTTCCAGCTCATCCACTAGCTATACGTAGTTTCCCTCATTACGAGAGTGAGGGAATTTTTAACTTTTATTAACCCTGGCATGGGCATCTGCGCATAGGCAAATGGTTAACGCCGTTTTGCCTCGAAACTTGCTGGAATATCAGTGAATTCACGTATTTCGGCAGGAGCTCGCGCTTAGTAGCCTAGAAACGTTCGAGAGTGCTCCGAACACCGGCCAGAGGTTCTGACGAAAATGAATGCATCCATTACGAGTATCGATCGCACCTCTTCAGTCCCCCGCTATCGCCGCGTCCTCACCGTGCTTGGCACGCGTCCCGAAGCGATCAAGTTTGCCCCGGTTGTGCGTGCCCTCGAGCAGGCCGGTATCGAACATGCCGTGTGCTCCACCGGTCAGCACCGCGAGATGCTCGCGCAGGTCTTCAACGTATTCGGCTTGAAGCCCGCCTACGATCTCCAACTCATGACCGCGGGCCAGGCCCTCGGCGAAATCGCGGGCGCCGCCGTCGCGGCCGTCACGCGCGTCATCGCCGCGTATAAACCCGACCTCGTCCTTGTGCAGGGCGATACCACGACCGCCTTTGCCGGCGCGGCCGCGGCTTTCTACTCCCGCGTCGCCGTCGGTCACGTGGAGGCTGGCCTGCGTACCGGCGACTTGCAGTCGCCGTTCCCCGAAGAAGCCAACCGCAAGCTTATCGGCGTCGTCGGCGCCTGGCATTTTGCGCCGACCCTGCGCGCCCAGCAGAACCTTCTCAAGGAAGGCGTCGACCCGCGGCGCATCCTCATCACCGGCAATACCGGCATCGACGCCCTGCGCATCGTGCGTGAACGCCTCCTGAAGGACGCGGACTTGCGCGGCGAATGTGAATCCAAGTTCGGCTTCATCGATCCCGGCAAGAAGCTGATTCTCGTCACCGGGCATCGCCGGGAGAACTTCGGCGAAGGCCTCGCACAGATGTTCGCGGGGCTGAAGCGTCTCGCGCAACGGCCGGACGTGCAGATCGTTTATCCCGTGCACCTCAATCCGAATGTGAAGGGCCCGGCCCACGCGGCGCTCGGCGGTGTCAACAACGTGCACCTGATCGCGCCGGTCGAGTACCACGAGATGATCTATCTCATGGAACGCTCCAGCCTCATCATCACGGACTCCGGCGGCATCCAGGAAGAAGCGCCGTCCTTCGGCGTGCCTTTGCTCGTCACGCGCGATGTCACCGAGCGCCAGGAAGCCGTCGAAGCCGGTTGCGCCAAGCTCATTGGCACCGATCCACGCAAGATGCTTCCGGAAGCGATCCGTGTGCTTGAGAATGCCGGACGTCGTGTCCTCGGCGCCGCGCACCACAATCCGTTTGGCGACGGATATGCCGCCACGCGCATCTGCGCCGCCCTGCTGGGCGTGCCCGATGCGGTTTCGCCTCTCTCCACCTCCAGGTCGGTCCTGCAAGCGGTCTAAAATGACGACGAACGCGCCTCTCTTCTGCCGTACGACTTTCAAGTTCTGGCTGATGGTGACCTCCGCGGTCGCCGTCGCCGCGGCATCGACGGTTGCTTTTGGCGCCGAAGCGGTTTCGGCCAAGACCGCGCCGGTGTCGGCAAAGGGCCCGTTCCATCCATTCCTCGAGCGTTCGTTCGAACTTTCCGATCTGAATTTCGCCAATCCGCTCATCTTCAGCGGCGCCGAATACGGCCAGCAAATCTTCTTCGCGATCCCGCGCGACGTACGCGTGCATGATGTCGCCATCGATATCGACGGCAATTATTTACGCAGCGATCTGGGCCATTCGGCCTTCGTCGCCTCCGTGAACGATATCCCGGGTTTCGCCATCGAACCCGAGGATTCCAGCGGGGCCTTCACCCGCACCATCCAGGTCGCCGAAGGCCAGCTCACCGAGCCCTTCGTGAAGCTCGATTTGCGTTATTCGTCCATCGTCTCCGAAGACCGCTGCACGGAGCAACGTTCCATCGCCAATGTCATCACGGTCTCGCCGCACAGCAAGTTGCGCTACCGCGTCAATGCCGCCGATGTGAAGGATGTGCGCAGCGCCTGGGGCATGCTCCCCTCGCGTCCGACCATTCTCATTCCCGCCGGGGCGATCGACGAAAGCCACTACGCCGCTGCCCTTAAGCTGGCTCTGGCCATGTCGGCTGCGGGCCGCCAGCCGCGCATCGTCACCGCGCCCGTCGTTGGCGAAACTGTCGACGTCTCCGGCTTCACCGTGCCTGCCGACCTCGCGCGCATCGCCGCCTTCCATGCCTTCGACGGCCAGGAGAAGGTGAAACTCGCCAATCAGGCCGAGCGCGGCGCTTATGCGCTGCTCGGTGTTCTGCATGGCCGTTCCACCGGCGAAGTCGCCATCGGCGCGCAGTGGCTCTCAGCTCAGATCACAGCCGATATTGCGGCTTTGTCCGCCGACGCCGAACAGGCCGGCCCGGACGCTGCCCGCGCGCTCGCCGGTCTTCTCGCCGAACTTCCCAATGCGGCCGCCGGCGGTGCGGACGACAATCTCACCCTCGAGACCATTCTCGGCCAGCCCGTGATCACGCTGACCAACGACGCCTCACGTGCGGCTTCGCTGCTCGCGACGCAATGGTCGCGATTGGCCAATGCGGAAGGCCTCGATGTCGCCTTTGCGGGCACAGAACCGGCCGCTATGAACGCGATCCAACTCGGCGAGTTCGGTGGTAATCTCAGCGCCCAGTCCATCATCCAGTATGGCGAATGGGTCACCGCCTTTGACGCCGCGCAGCTTCCAGCCGGCCGCTGGCCGTCCAATATCGAGCTGGAAATGCGCGTGTCGCCCGACGCCTCCGACGTCGCGCCGCTCGTCACCATCATGCTTAACGACGTGCTCCTGCGCGCCGAGAAGGTCAACGCGAACGACGAAACCGTCCGCATCAATGCCGACGTGCCGCCGTACCTTCTCGCCTCGCGCAACACCTTGCGCGTGTCCCTGCAGCGCGGCCCCTCCTCGGGCGATTGCCGTACCCTCAATCGCGGCTATCTCGCGCAGATTCTGCCCACCAGCCGTCTGGTGCTCGGCAATGAAACCATCGACGGTCAGTTCTTCGGCCTCAAGTCCAAGCTCGCCAACGGCGCATTAATCGCCGTGCCGAAGGCCTATCTCGCCACCCCGACCCAGAGTCTGCCGTATGTCTTCCAGTTCCTGCGCGAACTGAAGGTCAGCTCGTCGTCCATCCGCTTGCGCACCGTCGACGACGCGGTCTCGTACCGCCCGGAGGCGACCTTTGTGTCCTTCGGTGTTCCGCTGCCCGGCAAACGCAAGAATCTGCAAGTGGCGGACAACAGTCTGCTCCTCACCGATGAAACCGGACTCCCGATCGCCAACGTCAAGGGCGCACGCGATGCCGCCGTGGTGCAGATCGTCAGCCTCGGCGAAGTCGCTGGGCTTTCGGTGAACTCCACCACCGGCAAGCCAATCCCGGGCATCCAGGTCAGCGACCTGGGCGAGGGGGACGTGGCGATTTACGACGCCTCGGGTCGCATCGGCGATCTCGGCGCGGGCGAATTCCGCATGGCGGAAATCAAACGCGCGCTGTTGTCGCCCTCGGCGCTGTTCCACCGCTACTCCATCTGGATCATGACTGGTGTTGGTATTCTTCTCACGATGCTCGTGATGTCCGGAACACGCGCTTTCGTCGTTGCTCGCAAGCGCAGCGCCGCCGAAGGCCGGCGGAAGAAAGACGGGGCCGCGGAGAAGACTGAACAGACCACTGCCTCCTAACGCGTAATGGTCGGCCTGGAACCCTATCTGCTGGCCGATTTCATCCGGATCCTTGAGTGGACCGGGGTCCTGGTGGCCATCTTCATCCTGCTCTCGAGCATCGATGATCTTTTCATCGATGCTTACTACTGGTTGCGCGCCGCCTATCGCTTTATCTACGTGCAGCGCAAGCACAAGCCGCTGGATATCGAAAAGCTCCTCGAAGGCGACGAACTCCCGATCGCGATCATGGTCCCGGCCTGGCGCGAGGACGGCGTCATCGCTCAAATGATCGAGAACACCGTCGCGACCCTCGAATATTCCAACTTCAAGATCTTCTGCGGTTCATACCCGAACGATCCCGCCACCGGAAACGTCATCGACGCCATGGCGCGCCGCTATAAACATGTCGTTCATGTGCGCGTGCCGCATCCGGGGCCCACATGTAAGGCGGACTGCCTGAACTGGATCGTCCAGGCGATCTTCCTGCACGAAGAACAGCACAATATGAAGTTCGGCGGAATTGCGATGCATGACAGTGAAGATGTCATCCATCCCATGGAATTGAAGCTCTTCAATTTCCTTCTGCCGAAGAAGGACTTCATCCAGCTTCCGGTGTTGTCGTTGGAGCGCCCCTGGTGGCAGCTCGTCGCCGGCACCTATCTGGATGACTTCGCCGAATGGCACTCGAAAGACCTCGTGGTCCGCGAAAGCTTCCTGGGCGAGGTGCCCTCCGCCGGGGTGGGTACGTGTTTCAGCCGCCGCGCGATCATGGCGCTTTGCGCCGACACCGATAATCAGCCCTACAACACCGACAGTCTCACCGAGGACTACGACTTCAGCTTTCGGCTCGCCAAACTCGGGATGAAGCAGGTCTTCGTGCGCGTTCCGGTCGCCTATAAGTCGCGCCGCAAGTCGATCACCGGGAAAGAGAAGGTCGTCGATGTCGAAAGCGTCATCGCCATCCGCGAATATTTCCCCGACAGCTTCATCGCGGCATACAGGCAGCGCGCCCGCTGGATCTATGGGATCGCTTTTCAAGGCTGGCTCGAAATGGGCTGGCGCGGAAGCTGGCGCACTATGTACATGCTCATGCGCGACCGTAAGGGCGCCATCACCTGTATGGTCACCATCTTCGCCTATCTGCTCTTGCTCAGCTATCTCATTTCGACACTGGCGGCGGACTACTTCGGCATCCAGGTTTTCACCGATCTGATCTCGTCCCACGACTGGATGCAGCAGATAATAGTGATGAATGTGGCGCTGCTTATGAACCGCATCGCGCAGCGCTTTTATTTTGTTACCAGCATGTACGGTCCCTTGCAGGGGCTTATGGCCATCCCGCGCCTGGTGGTGAACAACGCCATCAACTTCATGGCTGCCGCGCGCGCCTGGCGCATGCTGGGCATGCACGTGTTCAAAAACAAATCCATCGCCTGGGACAAGACCGACCACGTCTATCCCTCGACCGATCACCTGCGCGAGAACAAGAAGCGCCTGGGCGATCTCGTGGTCGCGTGGAAGGCCGTCAGTTCCGATCAGCTCGCTCAGGCTCTGGCGAAGCAGGCCGGCAGCAAGGAGCATCTCGGTAAGGTATTGATCCGCGAAGGATGGCTCACCGAGGACATGCTGGCCGAAGTGCTCGCCTACCAGAACGACCTCCCGCGCGGGACGTACGACCAGAAAATCATCCTTGCTAACAAGGCCCTCCTGTCCCGCGAAATGGCGGTGCGCCACCGCGTTCTGCCGGCGGGCCGGACGGACGACGGCGCCTTGCAGATCTTCTCCGGCGCCGCTTTGAGCGAGGAAAGCCTCGCCGAGATCCAGGGGGACATGCCGCACCGCCCCGTTGTCTCCATTCTCTGCGAATCCGAGATCGTCGACGGCCTGCGGGCCCTGACTGCCGGCGAGGCGATCGCGCCTAAGGCGCGGACGCCGTTGCTGGGAGACCTCCTGGTCGAAATGGGCTTTGCCCGCCGCCAGGACTTGAATTACGCCCTCAGGCAATATTCGCCCGAGCGTCACGGCCGGTTCGGTGATTTTCTGGTATCCGAAGGCACGGTCACGCGGGAGAATCTCGACACCGCGCTGGCCCATCAGGCAACCTTGAGCACGACCACCCACTAATCAGCATGTACACCTCTTCAATCATGTCACGCCGTGCGTTCCGCGCGCTTCTTCTTACGGCCTGCCTCGGCAGCGCTTCGCCGGCTTTCGCCGCGGCGCTGGAAGGCGATGCTTATAAGGCCGCCGAGGCCGCTTACGCCGCTATCAACAAGGGCGACCTCGCGGGCGCCGAGAAGCAGGCCCGCGCGGCGCTGGCGCTTCAGCCGGACAGCGCCGACGCCGTGCGCCTTGTCATGGACATTCTCGGCCGTCAGGGAAAAGCCGCCGAAGCCCTGAACATCGCTAACGCGGCCCTTGCCAAGGGAACGGTCGACGCCGACCTGCGCGCCGCGCGCGGCTATCTCCTGGCCGCGGCCGGCCAGAATGACGCGGCCGTTGCCGACTTTACCGCCGCGCTAAAGGAGCCAGGCCTCACCGCCAATCGGCGGGCCGTCAGTCTTGCACTGGCCGACGCCGCCGCGAAGGATAGCGAGTTCGTCCTCAAGACCCTCGCGCCCTTTGCGGGCGAGACCTCTTATGACGTGCAGGCCCGCATCGGTTTCGCCGCCTTCGCCCTGAACCGTTTCGAACAGGCCAGCAACGCCTTCGCCGTCGCCGCCGTCAGCGCGCCCGCCCCGGAACAGAAAACCGCCGCCTTCAAGGGCCAGGCGCAAGCTGAAGCCGCGCTCGGGCACGGCGAGGCGGCGGGCTCCATCGTACGCACCTTGCTCGGCGCGTCATCGGCCTGCGACATGGATATCGCTTATCTCCTGATGCGCCTCGGCGACGACGCCACCGCGCTCGCCACCTTCGAAGGCCGCTGCAAGGATCAGATGACTGCGGCCTCGCATCTCGATGCCGCCGACGCCGCGCGTCGTCTGAACCGCCCCGAGCAAGCCGCCGCGCACACCAAGGCGGCGCTAGAGAGCAAGGATCTCCCGCCCGAGCGTCAGCGCGAACTGCGTCTGTCGATGGCCGATGCCGTCTCCAACGACAACGCGGCGGTACTCGAAGCCCTCGCGCCCGTCGCGAACGATCCGTCCTATGGCGTCCAGGCGCGCATTGGTTTCGCCGCTTTCGGCCTTGAACGCTTCGAACAAGCTAGCAAAGCCTTCGCGATGGCGGCCGCGCACGCTGCGACGCCCGAAGAGTGGGCCACCGCCTTGAAGGGACAAGCACAGGCGGACGCCGGACTTGGCCGTAAAGACAGCGTCCGGGTTCTCGTCAAAAGCCTGACGGACAAGAACCCCGCCTGCGACATGGATCTCGCGTATGTGCTTTTGCGCGTCGGCGAAGATGATCTCGCCCTCGGCCTTTTCGAAGGCCGCTGCAAGGACACTATGACCGCTGCGGCGCATCTCGACGCGGCCTACGCCGCGCGCCGTCTCAATCGCAACGAAATCGCCAGCACGCACTTCAAGGCCGCGCTTGACGCCGACCGCGCCGCGCCCACGCCAAGCTTCGATACCGCCACCGCGTTCGGGATTCAGCGCGGCATTGATTCCCTTGACCGCCAGTTCGGTGTGAGCGCCGGGGCCTTCTATCGCGGTGACCGTACCGCCGCCGGCGGCGGCAGTGTAGGGCAGGGCATCGTCGAGGCTTATTGGCAGCCGCCCGTCATCGGCAACCGCGACGGCAAGCTGCTGCAAATATACGGCCGCGCCGGCCTCAACGCGCTCACGCCTGCCAGCACCGTGCAGACGGACTCAACGCAAGGCGCGGTGGGTGTGCGCTACAAACCGTTCTCCGATCTCAATCTGCTGGTCGCCGGCGAACGCTTGTTTCCTATCGGCGACAGCGCCATCAAGGATTGGCTCGTGCGGGCTGGATACTCCATCGGCCTCAACACCGACATCCAGCCGACGCAGTCGAGCTACTGGACCGGCCAGATCTACGGCGAAGCAGACTACTTCGTGAACCAAGATCGCTTCATCGGCACTGTCGAAGGTCGCTACGGTCTCGACAGCCGCATCGGCAATTCGCCCAACCTGTTGGCCTCTCTCTTCGCCAGCGCCGCCTACAGCTACGACGCCGCCGAACGCTCGAAATCGGCGACGGCTGCCGGCGTCGGCGCGGGCCTGCGCCTCTGGTTCCGCCAGACCGAGTACCGCGCGCCGTCCAGCTTCATCCAGTTCGACATCATGTACCGCTGGAAACTCGGCCCTACCGACCGCGCCGCGGGCTTAGTGCTGCAGTCGTCTCTTTCTTTCTAGGACGAGCGCGGCGGCCTTAGTGCCGGACGTCGTCGAACCGCCGTCCATGCAGATGGTGCAGCACTTCGTAGCTGTGTCCGGGGTCATAAAGTTCGCCGCATACGTCGCAGCGCTCTCGTCCGGGGACGTGAGGAGGGTGGTGGGCTTTGTGCCCGGGTCCGGATTGGGTTACCGGGGCGGCCCGCCAGTGGGGCGTATAGCGATCGACATTATGTATCATGCCAGCATGAACGGATTGGGCAGCGAAATGTTTCGGTCATCTCTGTAAGAGATTGAAATCGCCCATAATTTTACATCCCTGCCGTCACTATGCCCTTGGCGACGGAAAAGCCCTCGGGCTACGTTTCAGATATGACGGCTGCCGATGGTTTACGCTCTGAGCAATAACGAACCGCTTAGCGACGAGGGGCGGATCTCCGGCGACGCCGCGCTGATGAGCGCCGCCGCACGCGGCAACGGTGGCGCCTGGGCCAGCATCGTTTCGGCCAATCTGCCGATCGTGCATCGCACGGCCTACCGCCTCGTGCGCGACGACCAATTGGCCGAGGATATCGCCCAGGAAAGTTTTGTCAGGCTGTGGAAACTCGCCGAGAGCTGGCAGCCGCGCGGACGGATATCGACATGGCTGTGTCATGTGGCGCGTAACCTTGCCATCGACGTCATCCGGCGCCGCAGCCGTGAGCAGATCGATGAACTTGGCGACGATCTCGCAGCCGATGATCCGACGCCGCTGGATATGATGGCAGCCCGCGAAACCGAAACCGAGGTGGATCGCGCCATCGCCAATTTGCCCGAACGGCAGCGCACGGCGATCAAGTTGATCCACTTCGCCGATTGCAGCGGCGCCGCCGCGGCCGAAATCATGGGGGTATCGGTCGAGGCGGTTGAATCGTTGTTGTCCCGGGCCAGGCGGTCGCTGAAAGCAGCGTTGTCCCGGCAACAAGAAGCGCGAGAAGGACAGGGTGAGAAAGATGGAAGATAAAACGAAACGCATCGAAGACCTGATTCGAACCTATGGCGCCGACATGGATCGTTGGCCGGCCAGCGAAGGGTTGGGCCGCCCGCATCTCGACGCCCGGCTCGAAGCCGTGCGCGCCGAGGAGAGGGCGCTCGACACCCTCATTCAGCGCGCCTCCGTTCCCGCGCCGAGCGCGGCCTTGCGCGCGCGCCTGCTTGCGATCCCGAGCGCGACGGCGCGTCCAGCCCGCGCGGCGCGCGGTTTCGCCTGGGTTATCACGGGTTTCTGGCGCCCCGCCAGTGTCGCGGCGTGCGCGCTTATCGTCGGGCTTTTCCTCGGCCAATTGACCCTCATGCAAACCGCCCAAGTTGCCCAACTCACCGCGGTCGACAGCGAAAGCGAAACGTTGTTCGCCGACTTGGTGCTCGGCCCCGCCGATGGGCTTACGGAGTTCCCGCAATGACATCGTCTCGCGTCCTCACCGCGGTGGCCGTCGTTTCGGTCATCCTCAATCTTCTGCTTGTCGGTTTCTTCATCGGACAGCGTCTGCCCCACTTCGCCGGACCCCATTGGATGCAAGCGGCGCACGACGGCCCTGGTATGGAGCGCGAGTTCGCGCGCGATCGCGGCCGCGACGGCCGTGAACCGCCGCCGAATAGCGAAAGGCGCGAGCGCATGCGCGTGATCATGGGGCCCAACGATCTCAATTTCGGCGCGGCCATGCGCACTCTCGATCCCGAGACGCGCAAGACCATGCAGGCCAAATTTAAGAAGGATATGCCCGAGATCCGCGCCCGCGTGGAGGAGATGACCGCCAAGCGCCGCGCGTTGCTTGACGTACTCGCCGCCGAACCGGCGGATATCGAACGTCTGTCGCAGGCGCTTAGCGATGTGCGCGCCGCCGCCACCGCTGCGCAAGAGCATTCCCATAAACTGTTCATGGATATCGCGGCGGATCTGCCGGCCGACCAACGCGCCGCGTTTATGAAAGCCGCCGCCGAAGCCCGCCAGCCGCGTCCGCCGCGTTAAAGGGTTTCTAAAAATTCCGTAACCCGCGACGGAAGCTCCTCATGCGGTCGTATCACCGGTACGACCACAGAACAGGAGAAAAGAATGGGTCACAAGAAAACCGCTATCGGACTTGCGTGCGCCGTGCTGCTCGGCAGCGGCATGCTGGTCGGAGTCTCTCAGGCGCAAGACGCTCCACCGTCTCCGCCTCCCGGGGCCGCGTCCTCCCTCCCACACGAACGCGGTCCCGGACCCAACATGATGCGCTTCCGTGGTGAGGGCTCCGGCTCCCACGGTCCGCATGCGGGCTGGCGCGGATTCCGCGGCGAGCGCGGCGAACCGGGCAAGCACATCGAAGGCCGCATCGCGTTCCTGAAAGCCGAGCTCAAGATCACCGATGCGCAAAGCCGCGCGTGGGATCAGTATGCGAACTTCATGCGCGAGACGGCCAAGACCCGTCAGGCGATGTTCGACAAACGCGAATCCGAAATGAAGGCGATGCGCGCCGAACCCGGAAAGCGCCGCGAAGAAAAGCCGCTGCTCGCCCGTCTCGATGAGCAGGAAGAACGGGCCAAGGCCGCGCTTCAGGCGGTCGAAAAACGCAAGGCGGCGACCCAGGCGCTCTACAAAGTCCTCTCCGACGAGCAGAAGAAGCTCCTCGAAGACCTATTTTAAACAACCGGCCTTAACCCTCCTCCGCATTTCGGCGGGGGAGGGTCTTTTTTGGATACCATACCGGGTGTCATCCGGGCGAAGGCGGGATCCATCGTTCAGATGCATGTACTTATGAATGGACCTTGGCCTTCGCCGGGGCGGCGTTTTAGATTTTTGTTTTCCTGGCCATCCTGGGGAAAGCCCAGGATCCAGGGGTGTTTTGGTTTTTCCTCTCCCCAGAACGGCCGTTTTGGCGGTGCAATATCCCCGCAGTCCCTCTTGAGCTTTCATCGCCTCGTTGCTTAGAATTCCACCTTGGGAGCTCGCAAAACATCTGGGAGGGTGATTTGGCTGACGCGTTGGAACGTTACCTCGCTCATATCCGCGAGGAGCTCGATACCAATAAAAAGTCCGTTGAGATGATCAAGCGGGGCGATCTCAAAACCGGTGAGCGCTCGCTCTCCGCCCCTCAATGGCGCGATACCACCGCCGAAAGTCTGGCGCGCGCCAAACACATCATCACCACCTACGAAGATATCCTCGCCCAGCACGCGCAGAGCCACTAGGGGCTCTTACGTCTTCGATTGAGCGGCATCCGGCGCTTCACATGAGCGCGCGGGACATTGAGCGCGCGCGGCGCGAATTGACCTCTTTCAGAGGCCGTCCTAAACTAGAACCCATCTAAAAACTCCCCGTTTGCGCAAGGAGATACCGCCATGGGTTCGCTCGCGATCGACATCGGCATCAATCCCAAGGACCGCAAGGCAATCGCCGACGGTTTGGCGGCCGTCCTTGCCGACACGTATACCGTCTATCTCAAAACCCACGGATTTCATTGGAACGTCACCGGCCCGATGTTTCAGACCCTGCATCTGATGTTCATGCAGCAATACACCGAGGCCTGGACGGCGGTCGATCTCATCGCCGAGCGGATCCGCGCGTTAGGTTTCCCGGCGCCCGGCAGCTACGCCGCCTTTGCCAAGCTCGCGAGCGTGAAGGAAGAGAAGGACGTCCCGAACGCCGCCAATATGATCAAGATTCTGGTGAAGGACCACGAGCGTGTCGCCAAGACCGCCCGCGCGGTGTTGCCGCTGGCCGACAAGGCGAATGATCAGCCGACCATCGATCTCATCACCCAGCGCCTCCAGTGGCATGAAAAAACCGCCTGGATGCTGCGCAGTCTGCTCGAGGACTAGAAAAAAGGGGACCCGCGCGGTCCCTTTTTTGTGCGTCGGTTATGTTAGTGGACTACGGTTTACGGCCTTGGGTTTGATCTAAATCAAAGTGTCTGTCCCAGCCCTCCGGCACGCTGACGGAGCCAACACAGGTCTCACGCCCCATCGCGAAGGGGCAAGCTGAAAGCGCTGCCCGGTGGTTGATCCGCAGAGCCCGTCAATGGTCAAGGTCGATGCGCGCAAGACCTTGGACGCCATCAAGTCGGAAGTCTGCGACACCACGCTTGTAGTCATGTCGCTCCTCGTCGTCCCCGCCATCGGCGTCAGCCTCATGCGCGTGCTCGACGTCGGCTGGACCGTTCAATATGTCGGGCAGGTGATCGGGGCTTTCATCGCCTGGGGCGTAACCCTGTTTCGCCGCCAACTGCCATATAAGGTGCGCGCGATTACGATCATCGCGCTTCTGTTCTGGCTCGCGTGGACAGGGCAGGTGTATACGCCGTCACCCACGTCCTATGTGTTCTTTGTTTCGGCCGCCGCGATGGCAGTGGTGTTCTACGGTGCGACCGCGGGTGTGATCGCCGTGGCGCTTTCGGTCATCCTCACCATCAGCACCTACGTCGCGATCGCGGCCGGCATCTTCCCGGTTCCGACCTACGCCACGACCATGTCTTTCACCACATGGCTGTCGCGGTTGGCCTCGCTCGTGGTCGCCAGCGCGGGGCCTGTTATCGCTATCAATCAGTTCCGCCGGTCTCTGATGCGCGAGCTCAAACATGCCGAAGATACCAGCGACGCGAAGTCCGCATTCCTTGCCACGATGAGCCATGAATTGCGCACGCCTATGACGGCCATTATCGGCATCGCGGAGCTGCTTCAGGAGGAAAAGCTCAGCACCGATCAAACACGCAAAGTCGACCGCATTGCGCGCGCCGGGAAAAATCTCCTTTCGCTGCTCAACGATCTTTTGGACTTCGCCAAGATCGAGGCTGCGCAGATGCCTATCGAACGCGTTGCCTTCAGCGTGAATGACCTCTTGAGCGAAGTTCACGGCCTTCTGGCCCCACTCGCCGCCGACAAGGGCCTCAAGGTGCGCCTGGAGAGCAATATCACCCACGATGCGCTGATGGGCGATCCGGCACGCTTGCGCCAGATCCTCAACAATCTGGTCGGCAACGCTGTCAAATTCACCGAGAGCGGCGAGATCCTTATCGCTGTGGGCCAAACCGAGTTTGCGCCGGGGCGCGTGGCGCTGAGTATGTGCGTCGCCGACACCGGCATCGGGATTTCTCCCGCCGATCAGGCCCGCCTATTCCAGCCGTTTGTGCAGGCGCAGAATTTCCGTTCGCGTACTCATGGCGGCACAGGGCTCGGTCTCGCCATTAGCCGGCGTCTCGCGGCGCAGATGAACGGTGAACTCACGGTCAAATCCGAGATCGGAAAAGGCTCGACATTCACCGTCACGGTCCCGCTCGATATTTCTCCGCATGCCATTGTGCCTCGCGCGGAGACGCGCCAGCCCACCCAGGCCGGCCGCCGGACTCTTGAAATCCTCATGGCCGAGGACAATGAAGCCATCCGCGACTTGATGCGCGAGATGCTGGCCCGGCGGGGGCACAATGTGCTCGCCGTCGAGAACGGCCTCTTGGCCTTGAACGCTGTGCAGACTGGCGCCTTCGACGTCATCATCATGGACATGCATATGCCGGTGATGGACGGCGCCGAGGCAACGCGCGCTATCCGGGCGCTACCTATGTCGGAATCGCGCATCCCCATCGTCGCGCTCACGGCGGGTCTCACCGAAGACCAGCGCCATGCCTATCTCGTCGCGGGCGTCAGCCAGATCGTCGCCAAACCGGCGCACTGGCCCACGCTGTTCGAAGCCATTGAATCGCGCGGTTTCGCTTTCCATGCCGAACAGTTCCCCGATGACACGGCGCCGCGGCCCGAGGCTACGGCCCCGCATGCCGCAGCGGCAGCGGCCAATGATTTTTTCGATGAACCCTTGTTCAAGGACCTCGAGGACGCGCTCGGCGCCGAGGTCATGAGCGCCGCCGTCAAAACCTTCTGCGGCAATATCACCGGCTATATGGCCCAACTCGATGCGACCTTGGCGGCGGGCGATCTTTCCCACGCGCGCAAGATCGCGCATGCCATCAAGGGCACGAGCCTGCAGTTCGGCGCGCTGGAGGTGGGGCGCTTGGGGGCGGGCATTGAACGCAAGACCGCCACCCTCGATGAGATGAAAGAAGCTGCGGCAAAAATCCCGGCGGCCTTCGCCCGTTTCAGTGCCGCCCTGGCGAAACGGGCGCCGTAAAAGCCGGCTATTTGCGCCCAGCCGGGTGAGGCCGGGCTCGTTCCATGACGCCGATCGGATAAAAGCGGGCGATCGGTTTTGGGTTGTCGCTCCGGGTTCGATCAAAACGGACGTAAACCCCTCAGTAGGGACCTTTATACGGCGGTTCATCTAACAAATTCATCTATTAAGGGACTTTCGGATTGATGAGTTCGGGCCCCTTGCCGTGGCATACCACTTTCCCATTGGAACAGAGCCTACGGGGATGCATCCTCGCTAGGATAAGGTGTTCGCGCGAGGAGATGATCCATCATGGCCCGTGTCATTGTGCTCGTTGGTGCGATTTTAGCGCTCGCCGGATGCGCCGGCGGTGAGCCGATTCCTGAGAACCAGGCGTCCATCCCGTTCCTCAGCCGCGCCACCGTACGCGATTGGGAAGCCGTGGATGATAAGACGCTCTATATCCAGCACACGAACCGCAAGTGGTACCGCGCCGATCTCTTTGGCCCGTGCATGGGTCTGCCTTACGCGTCGGCGATTGGCTTTGTGAATGAACGCGGCCGTAGCGCATTCAACCGCTTCGGCGAGATCATCGTGGACGGTAACCGCTGCAAGGTGGACTCACTCATCGAATCCGCGCCGCCGCCGCAAGTGACTGCCGAGGGGCGCGAGGCCCGCGCCGTCGCGAAAGACTAACCTTAGAACTCCTTGGTCACGGCGTTGCACACCGTGCAGACGAAATGGCTGCCATACAGCCGTCCGCGATCGACATACCTGAAACCGCGCGATAGGTCGGTAACGCCCTTGTGGCGCATGTCCGGGTGATCGGTTTCCGCGGCCCACGTTGCTTTGCCGCGGGCGTAGCAGATCGGGCAACGCAGCCAGATCGTTTGTTGGCCGGCAGTCATTCTCGCTCCTTGAAGTGCGGAGCGCTCTTACTGAAGTGCGTTCAAACTGACATTAACGAGGGTGAATCTCACGGCGCTTTTATAGCGCGTGCTACCAGCGGGCGAGCGGCCCGCCCCGCGCAACTGCCTAGCCCACTGCGGACACATATTCTTCGATGAACGTCAGCACGCGGCGGAATTCCGCGTCGACCTTGGGGCCAAGATCGTTGATCTCGGACCAATCCTGGATTCTCGCGGAATGCTCCAGCGCCTCGCACAGGTCTGCAAGCCGCGTCGCATAAGCGCTGCGGGCGGCGCCCTTGGCTGCGTGGGCGGCCTGCTGCAATTCGTGCGGATCGCCGCCCTTGGCGAGGCGCGCGAGATCCGCGCCTGTGCGGGCTTCGCTTTCGCGGAACATCGCCAGCATTTCCCGCGTGAAGTTCTTGTCGGAGGGCGGAGCGATCTGAGCGAAGCCGGCGATATCGATCGGCGCGCTGTCGTTCGCCGGCTCAGTTTCGGCGTGCTTGCCCGATGAACCTTTGGGACGTCGCAGCGCGGCGGCGGCCGGCAGCCATTTCTGAATCACGGCGTTCAGCGCGTCGAGGCTCGTCGGTTTGGCGAGATAGTCGTCCATGCCGGACGCCCGGCAGATATCGGCTTCGCCCGACAGCGCATTGGCGGTCAGCGCGACGATGGGAAGCCGGCGGCCCGAGGTGATTTCCTTGTCGCGCACAAGCCCGGCGAGCTTGTAGCCGTCGATATGCGGCATCTGACAGTCGGTCAGCAGCAGGCCGAAATCCTCGGGATGCGCCGTGAGGAGGTTCCAGGCCGCGCGCCCGTCCTCGACGATCTCACAGGCAATCCCAAGGTGACCCAGTTGAGTCTTGATCACGAACTGATTGGTCTTGTTGTCCTCCGCCACGAGCACCGCCGCGCCGGCCTTTTTCGCGGCCGCGAGGGGCGGGGCGGTGAATGACAGCGTCTTGCCCGCGTCCGGTTGCGCGGTGCGGCGCTCGATGCGGGCCGCCGCGAACGCGACCGCATCATAAAGCTTCTCGCGGCGCACCGGTGTCGTGATCAGATGTTCGTTCGCGCTGCTCGGTTGTTCCACCAGCCCTAACCCCGGCACCACGTGCAGGATCTTGGTTTCGCGCAAGGCCGGGTGAGCCTTGAGGCGCGAGACCAGGTCATAGGGTGTATCGAGCCCGGCCGGCGCATGTACGATCACGAGATCGATCGGCCGCTGTTCGCGCAGCGCAGCTTCCAATCGCCGCACCGCCGCATCGACTTCCGCAGCGTCGACCACATCGACCTGTTTGGCGCGCAGGTACAAGCTCGTGGTGGCTTGGCCTTTCGGGCAAAACACCATCACTCGCAGGTTCGCCAGGAGTTTCACGTAATCGCGTGTTTCGGCATTTGCGCGCGTGCGCGCGAACGGCAGGCGAAACCAGAACGTCGATCCTTTGCCCGCCACACTGCGCATCCCAATGTGCCCACCCATCAACTCGACAAGGTTCTTGCAGATCGAAAGCCCGAGGCCGGTCCCGCCGTAGTGCCGGCTTGTCGAGCTCGATCCTTGTTGGAAGGGTTGGAACAGGCGGCGTTGTTCTTCCGGGCCCATGCCGATTCCCGTATCGGTGATTTCGAAAAGGACCTTTACCTGGTCCGGTTCGAAATTCTCCGCGATGACTTCAATCTTGATGGTGCCCCGGTCGGTGAACTTCACCGCGTTGCCCATGATATTGAGGATAATCTGGCGGATACGTACCGGATCGCCGATCAAAGATTCGTCGATGGCCGCGTCCACGAAACAAGTCACGTCGATAGGTTTGCTCTGCGTCTGACCCGTGATCAGCTCGGCGGCGGTCTCCACTGTGTCCACCAGCGAGAAGGGGATATTTTCGATGGTCATGCGGCCCACCTCGATCTTGGAGAAGTCGAGGATGTCGTTGATGACGTCGAGCAGCGAGACCCCGGACCGGCGGATGATCTCCACCATTTGGCGCTGCTCGGGACCGAGGTTGGTGGCGAGCAGGAGTTCCACGATTCCGATCACCCCGTTCATCGGCGTACGGATCTCATGGCTCATGGCCGCCAGGAATTGGCTCTTGGCTTTGTTGGCTTCCTCGGCGCGCAGTTTGTCCTGCTCGACGAGGGCGGCGCGCGTTTCGGCCACTTCGCGCGCGACCCGCGCTTCGGTGGCTTCCAGTTCCCGGCGCAGCATCTGCTCCTGGATATGGCGGTTCTCTTCCTCGAACTGCTTACGCCGCAGCTGTGCGAGCACGCGGGCCCGCAGGACCTGGAATTCGCTCGACTTGGCGATATAATCATCCGCGCCCGCCGACAGGCCTTCGATGGTCGAAGCTTGGTCAGCCTGCGCCGTCAGGATCAAGACCGGGATATGGCGCAGCAAGGGGTCGGCCTTGATGCGCCGGCACACCTCATGTCCGCCGATGCCGGGCATTAAAAGATCGAGCAGGATGCAGTCCACCATCTGCACCGCCAGCACCTCGAGCGCTTCTTCGCCCGAGCGGGCCAGCACCACGTCGTAGCCTTCCTTGTGCAGCGAGCCCGCGAGTTCCTGCAGGTAGGTCTCGCTGTCGTCCACGGCCAGCACGCGTTTCGGGGCCTGCAGGCTCGATGTTGCTTGTCGTGCACCTCGATCGGACCGGCGCAGTACGGCGGCAAGGCGCGCGAGCGCCACTTGAGGATCGGCGCTCTTGCCGACAAAGGCGTCCGCGCCGGCTTCCAACGCATCGACCTCGGCGCTGGTGCCGTCGCGCGCGGTGAGCAATAGGCACGGCGTACGCCGCAGCACGGCGTCCAGCCTGATTCTGCGGATCACGGTGGGTCCGTCGATCCCGGGCATCTCGCTGTCGACGATGATCGCCGCTGGCCGCACGTTGCCGGCGATGCGCAGGCCGCTCTCGCCGTTGTCGGCGGTCACCACCTGATAACCCGCCTCGCTCAGGGTGTCCTTGAGGGTCGCGCGGAAGGTCAAGCTGTCGTCGATGACCAGAATCGTCTCGCCGCCGGGCGCGGGCGCATCGGCGGCCGGCTGGCTGAGCGCGGCCGATGTCAGCTCGCGCGCGCGGCTGATCACGAAGTCGATGTCGTAGGGCTTTCCGATATATTCACTCGCCCCGAGGGTCATGCCCTTCAGCCGGTCGCGCACCTCGGACTCGGTGGTCAGCAGCATTACCGCGAGCTCACGCAACGCGGTCGCGGCCCGGATCTGTTTCAGGAGATCGGTGCCGTCGCCGTCCGGCAGAACGATATCCAGGATCACGAGAGCGAAAGACGATTCCGAGAGCGCGCCGCGCGCCTCTTTCAGGCTCGCCACCGAGCGCACCTCGAAGCCCGCTTGCTCCATCGCCTCCTGAAGGTTCATGCGCACCGTCAGGCTGTCCTCGACGATCAACACCCGCGCGGTCATGGCGATTTGCTCCCGCGCAGGGTCTTGTCGCGCGTGAGGCTCGCGATGGCGGGACCTATTTCTTCCACCGGCAGTATGTGTTGCGCAGCGCCCAGCAGCACGGCCTCGCGCGGCATGCCGTAGATCACAGAGGTCGCTTCGTCCTGCGCGATCGTCAGGCCGCCGGCTTTGCGCATATCGAGCAGGCCTTGCGCGCCGTCGCGGCCCATCCCCGTCAGCAAACATCCCGCGCCGTGCGCGCCATATTCGCGCGCGAGGGATTCAAACAGCACGTCCACCGATGGCCGGCACGAATGGCGCTCGGCGTCTTTGGTCAGGCGCAGCTTGCCGTTCTTCACGATCAGATGACTGTGTCCCGGCGCCATCGCCACGCGCCCGGCGATCTCGCTCACGTCCTGTCCGTCCACCGCGTGCGCCACCCTGCGCTTCGTCTGGCCGTCGAGCCAGTCGGCGAAGGCCACCCCAAAGGGTTCATTGATATGCAGCACCAGAAGGATCGGCAGCGCGAAATCCGGCGGCAGCCCTTTGAGGATATCCACGATCGCGCCGGGCCCACCCGTCGAGGCGCCAATGCCCACGATCTCGATGCCGCCGTTCTTCGGGAGGGGCAGGGACGCCGCCGGCGGCGTACGGTACGCGCCGACGCGATGCTTCATCCGTCCCAATGGATGCGTGATAACCTTGATCTTCGCCACCAATTTGAGGGTCGAGAGATAGTTGCGTTCCCACACGCCCTCCGGCTCATCGCCGCGCGGTTTTTCCAGCACATCGACCGCGCCCGCGGCCAGCGCCTCGTAGGTGCGGAACAACTCGCCGCGGTTCACTGACGCCGACACGATCAGGATCGGCGTCGGGCAATGCGCCATGATGTACTCGGTCGCGGCCAACCCCGTCATCACCGGCAACATCATGTCCATGGTGATGACGTTGGGGCGCGTCTCCTCGCACAATTGGATGGCATCCTTGCCGGTATCCACGGCGCCCACCACTTCGATCTCGGGATCGCTTTCCAGAATCTCGAGCAAGCGCCCGCGCACGGTCGCCGAATCCTCCACTACCAGCACGCGCACCTTATTGGCCATTTGAAAGCACCAACGGTCTGATCATGCCGAGGAGTTTGGTCTGGTTGAACTCGCCCTTCACCACATAGCCGTTCGCACGCACGTCCTCGCCCCGCCGGATATCCTCGGGCGCGTTGCGCGACGTCACCAGGATCACGGGGATTGCATGCAGCACCGGATCGGCGCGCACCTGCTCGACGAAGGTGAAGCCGTCAATACCGGGCATTTCCACGTCCACGAGCATCAGCGCATAGGTCTTGCGGCGCGCCGCCTCCAGACCTTCTTCGCCGGACGCCGCCGTGTCCACCGCGTAGCCGGCCGATTCCAGGATGCTCTGCTCCAGCATGCGCGTGGTGAGCGAATCGTCCACCACCAGGATTTGCGTCGGCGCCGCTTCGCTGCCGTCGATCTCGCGCGCGATCCGGGGCGCGGCCGACACCAGCCCGTGTGAATCGAGGACCAGTTGCGGGTTGCCTTCTGCGTCCAAGGACACGCCGCCCAGCAGCGGTGACGGCGGCACGCGGGCGGAGAGGGGGCGCACCACGACACGCGCCGTGCCGCGCAGTTTGTCCACGCCGATGGCCGCGCGCGCCTCGCCACTGCCGATCACCACCGCCGACCATGCCGCGCGCGCCGGTTCGACTCCGCCAAACAGGGCGCGCGACAGCGTCACGAACGGGATGGCTTCGCCTTCATAAAGGATCGATGCGCCGGTTTCGGCCGAGGAGATATCCCCGGCTTCCAGGCGCAAGCACGTCTTCACGCTGTCCAGCGGGATGGTCACAACATCGTTGCCCGCATCCACGAGCAGACCTTGCAGCGCGCTTACCGAGATCGGCACGCTCAGCTCAAAGCTCGTGCCCGCGCCGGCCTTGCTGGTCACGCGCGCCTTGCCCGAAAGCTGCGCCATCGCGGTCTGCACCACGTCGAGCCCGATACCGCGCCCGGCGGCGTCGGTCACCCGGGCCGATGTGCTGATTCCGCCGCGCAGCAGAAGGGCCGTCAGTTCGCTTTCGTTGGGGGTATCGCCGCGGTGGATCAATCCGGCTTCCTCGGCCTTGGCGCGCACCGCGGCCATGTCGATGCCGCGCCCGTCGTCGGACACGGTGAACACGATCTGTCCCGCGCCGCGCGTCACCGCCAGCTTAATGCGCCCTTCCGCCGGTTTATTCGCCTTGCGGCGCTCGGCTTCCGGTTCAATCCCATGGGCGACCGCGTTGCGCATGATCTGCACCAGTGCGCCTTGGATGCTTGAAAGCACGTAAGCGTCGAGATGGATGTCCGCGCCCGCGAATTCCGTGGTCACTTTCTTGCCCAGGTCCCGCGCCACGTCGCGCGCCAGGCGCTCGAGCGCCGCGAACAGCGTCCCGGCCGAGATCAGGCGCAGCTGTTCAGCCGCGCCGCGCAAGCCCTGCAACTCGCGGTCCATCTGTTCGATGGAAATTTCAATGGAATCTTCCAGGCGCGCGAGCAGCTTGCGCAAATCGTCGGCGGTCGCGTGCGCGCGGTCGAGGGCCGCACTGATCTGGCGGTTTTTCTCCCGGCCCGATCTTTGGGCAAGCTGCGCCAGCAGGATCGAGGTGAGCTGCGTACCTTCGGCGATCCGGCGCGGCGCCTCGCGCAGTTTGTTCAACAGCGTATGCGTCTCCACCACGCCGTCCAGCAGCGCATCCATCTCCGCGATATCGGCGCGCACGGTGCGGAACTGATCGTCGATCGGCGCCGCGCTGGCTGGGAGGGGCGAGGGGGCCGCCGCCGCGCCGGGGGCGGCGCTGATCTCCTTGAACAGCGTCTCGATATGATCGAGATGCTTGAGCAGGATTTCGATGATCTCCTTCGGCACGGCGCTTGTAGATGAGCGAACCGGAGCCAGCGCGTCCTCAAGCTTGTGGGCATCGTCCGCGATCTCCACCAGCTTCACCACCCGCGCCGCGCCCTTGAGCGTATGGGCGATGCGCAGCAGTTTTTGGACGAGCCCGTCGGCGTTCCCGTTCTTCTCAAGCTCAAGCACGCCGGCCCCGAACTGCGTCAGCAGCTCGCGGCCCTCAAGCCTGAAATATTTGTACGGGTCCTTGGACATCGGCTCTTCGCGCGGGGTTAGGCGGCTTCCGGGGCGATGATGCGCAGCAGGTCCTTCGACAGCCCGCTCAGCTGCACCGACGTCTGCAGAGTCTGGGTCGAACTGGCCTCGGTCTCCTTCGACGCCTGCGCCACGTTGGCGATGGCCATGTTCACCTGCTCCACCGCGCTCGTCTGCTGTTTGGTCGACAGCTCGATCTCGCGCGCCGCTTCCGTCGTGGTGCCGACAAGCTGCGAGATCTGGCTGAACGATTGGGCCACCTCGGCGAACAGGCGCGATCCCGCGTCCACGGACTTCGAGCCCGTTTCGGTGGCCATCACGGTCGTATTCACCGCGCCGCGCACATCCTCGATCAGCCCCCGGATCTCCTTGGCCGAGCCGCCCACGCGGTCCGCCAGTTTGCGGATTTCGTCGGCCACGACGGCAAATCGTTTCCCGGATTCCCCGGCGCCCGCCGCTTCGATGGTGGCGTTGATGGCCAGGATGTTGGTCTGCTCGGCCAGCTCGGAGACGATGTCGGTCACCGCGCCGATCTCCTGGCTCTTCTTGCCCAGCTCCAGCATGTGGGTGACGATCTGGTCCACCTGGCGGCGCACGCCGGCGAGGGATTCCGCCGTCGATTCCACGGTGGTCAGGCCCTTACGCGAGCCGTCCGCGGTCTGTTCGGCGATCTGCGACACGCGCCGCGCGCTTTCGGAAATCTGGCGCGAGGTCGCCAGCAATTCGCTCACCGTCGTGGTGATCTCGCTGGTCGCCGTCGTCTGTTCCTTCGCGCCGGTCGCTTGTTGCGTCGCCGCCGCCTGAAGTTCCGCCGAACTGCTCTGAATCTGGCCGACCGCGCCGCCGATCATGCGGCCCAGCGACTGCGTGATGAAATAACCGATCAGCGCGATGACGACCAATCCCGCGAGGCTGCCCCACACCTGCACGCCGTTTGCGAACGCGGCGCTATTCTTGGCTTCGGCGTCGCGCGTGGCCAGCAGCGCGGCTTCCTCGCGGTCCGCCTCGCCGATGATCGTGCGCACGTTCTGCATCAGCTCACGGCCCCGATCGCTCATCACGAATTTCACCGCCGCGTCCATGCCCTGATCGCGGCGCAGCTCGAGGCCTTGGCGCATCACGGCCAGGCGCGCGGTCACGGCCGTCTCCAGCGCCACCAGGCGGCGCTGTTGGTTCGCGTTGTCGAGGGTCTGTTGTTTAAGCGCGACGAGGGCGGGTTGGATGTCGGCCAAACCCTCTTCGTGCACAACGAGATATTCATCGCGTCCGGTCAGGATGTAGCCGCGCTGGCCCGTCTCCGCGCTCACGAGCGCCGACAGGACGAGGGCGAGATTGGTGCGTACCTCATGGGTGTGCGACACCAGACTCTCGTTCTCGATCAGGTCATTCGTGGTTTTGTAGGAGATGGCCGCCACCAGCAGCAGCACGAAGGCCGCGAAACCGAAGCCGACGGCAAGCCTGCGCCCGAACGTCAAATTATTGTCCATGGTCTACCCCTCTGTGTCTCGTCCGCTAAGCCGTGACCGGCTTCAGCGCGTTGTCCAAATCGATCACGCCGCGCAGTCCCTCCGCGGACGGCGTCAGGTGGCTTACAAACCGGCGCGCGCCGTCCTTATATTCATTCACCGCGACGGCCGTCTCCGGAACCCGCAAATGTCCGTCAAAAGAATCGAACGCGATCGCCACGTCGCCGGATTTCGCGACGGCCAGCCACTTCGGGCGCACGCTCGGCGGAAGGCCGATGAGCGCGGCGAGGTCGTAGACGGGAAGGATCACGCCCCGGAACCCCGCGATGCCCAGCAAGCCCGGCTTCACGGACGGCACGCGCGCGATCTTTTTTCCGGCGTACAGGCCCGCCACGTCGCCGAGCTTTAAAGCATAAGCGGCGCCAAACAACGTGATGCCCAGAAGATCGGCCGTATGCGCCTCCTTCTGCTCCGGCGCGCGGGCGAAAGCCTGGTCGAAGTCGCGGCGCAGCTCATACGCCTGTGTCTGGCTCACGGGGCTCATGCCTGGCCTCCGCAGTCTTTCAGCGCGGACGCGCACAGTTCGATCATGGATTGCCGGTTGAAGCCGCCGCCGAACAGCATCAGGCGCGCGCCGTCTTCATGTTTGAGCAGCTGCAGCGCATGGGCGAGTTCCCGGCGCGCCAGCTCTCGGTTGCCGGTCCTGCGGCCCATCAGTCCCATATGCAGGTGCGGCATCGCGAAGGTCGGATCGAGATACGCCGCGATGCGGTCGTGCTCCATGGCCTTGGGGATATCGGCCGCGCTCTCGCGGCACAAGGCGAGCACATGATGAGCGCTCGCGCTCATCTCATCGATGGCGAGCAGGCGCTCGCACACGGTCTCGGCGTCTTTGGTCTTGCCGCTGTGGGCCAGTAGCATCGCCTGCACCAACAGCACGTCGGGATCGTTGTTCACCTCATGGGGCAGCGCCGCCAGGAAGTCCAGCGCGTCGGCGAACCGGTCGCTGTGGATCATCGCGAACACCGGCGTCATGTCCGGGGCCTTGCGCGGCAACGCTAACGGCGGTGACGGCGGCGCGCTCACCGCCGGCCGTGGCGCTTCCGTATGCGTGCTCAAGGCGTGCACGCGCTCACTCGCGCGGTGGATCGACTGGATCCAGTCCTCCGACAGCGACGGCGCGGGCACCGGCGGCGGGGTGTACGTGGGGAAGGCGGCGAACGCGGCCGCCGACACCGTCTCGCCGGCATGCTTGCGCTCGTAATAAAAAGCGTCGTGGGTGTGGCGCAGATGGAACTCTTCCGAAAGCCCGCGCAGCGTCTCCGCGTGGCCCAGGAACAGGAAACCGCCCGGCGTCAGCGCATGGGCGATTTTGGCCACCACCTTGCGCGCCTGCTCGGGCGAGAAATACATCAGCACGTTCCGGCAGAAGATGATGTCGTAGCGCCCCTGCTCCCACACATCGAAATTGTCCGCCATCAGGTTGCATTCCTGGAACGCGACGGACGTGCGTACGCGCTCATCGATCACGTAGTCCTTCTCTTCCTGATGGAACCAGCGGCGCGCGTCCTCATCGGAGGTCTCGCGCAGCGCCCAGGTGGTATAGCGCCCGCGCCGGGCTTTCTTGAGGACGTTGGGATTGATGTCGATCGCGCGCACGGTCCAATTCCACGACGGGTCCATCATGCCCATCAGCGTGATGGCCAGCGAATAAGGCTCTTCACCCGATGCGCAGCCCGCCGACAGCACGTTCATGATCCGCGTATCGCCGCGCGCCAGGATCCGCTTGGGGATCGCCGCCTCGCGCAAGGCGCGGAACTGGTCCTTGTTGCGGAAGAAATAGGTCTCCGGCACCGTCAGTTTTGTGGCCAGCGACGTCAGCTCGCTTTCCGCGCCGCTATTTTCCAGCCGGTGCAGATAGTCGCTCGCCGACAGCCGCGTTTCCTGCAAGCGGCTCTGAATCACCTCCGCCAGGAAGCCGAGCTTCGTCTCGTCGAAATTGAGGCCCAGCCGCGCCAGGATCAGGCTGCGGAATTTGTCCACGTCGGCGGCGTTGTCCAGCATCCTCATGACGTGGCTCCGTCCGTCATCAGGCTCTCGATCAGGCCCGGCGGGAAGATGCGCGAGGCCTCGAAGAACAGAAGCAGGTCCGTATCCTTCGCCGCCACGTCCGAGATCGTCTCGCCCGCCACGTTCTTGAGCAGCGGCGGCAGTCCGATCACGTGGCCGGGGTTGAGATTATGGACGCCCAGCACCGCGTCGAAAGCCAGCGCGACAGCGCGGCTGTTGATCTTCACCGTCACGAAACGTCCCGCCGCGGCGTTTCCAACGGACGTCAGCGGTTGTTCGCCCATCAGCGCACGCATATCGACAACGGGCATCGGCACGCCGCGGATGATCGCAATTCCGCTCACGAACGGCGGCGCCTTCGGGAAAGGCTCATAGGGCAGGGGCCGCATGGTCTCGGTAACCGCCGCCAGCGGCAGCGCGCAGATATGCGCCGCCGACCGGCACGCCAGCCAGGCTTGCGAGGGGAGGGAGCTCTGCGGCGAGGTCTCGGGACGCGCGGTCAAACCAGGTCCTAGGAAATGCGGTGAAATATTCGGCTCGCAACTAATAAGCGCAACTCTGCGACCGAAGCGGGAGGGCGTCAAGCGGGGCGGTGTCTGTTACAACGGCGATTGTTCTAATGAATCGAACCCTCCCGCAGCGCGGCTTCCCCGTGAGCCACGTGCTTTTGCACGGCGTCGGACAGCTGCTCCAGCGTGAAGGGCTTGCCCAAGCGCACCACGGGCGCGCCCGGGGCGTCTGGCACATCGGCGTAACCGCTCACCAGCAGCACCGGCAGCTGGGGCCGGTCCGCCGCCAGGAGGCGCGCGAGGTCCATCCCCGTCATGCCCGGCATCGCATGGTCGGTGATCACCAGGTCAAAGCTGCTATCATCGGCGAGCATCTGCAGCGCGCTTTCCGCGTCGCGCGCCTCCACCGCCGCATGACCCAGCTCTTCCAGCATCCCCACGGTGTTCACCAGCACCAAGGGATCGTCGTCGACCACAAGGATGCGTTTTGCCTCGCCCGGGCTCGTGAACAGGTGGGCGGCATTTGGCGCGGCATCATGTGCGGCGCTGCGCGGCGTTATATCCTGCACCGCGTCCATTACCGGCAGCCACACCTCCGCCGTCGTGCCCGCGCCCGGTTTGCTTTTCAGCACGAAGCGCCCGCCCAGCTGCTCGGCCATGCCGTGCACCATGGACAGACCCAGGCCGGTTCCTTTACCCACGCCCTTGGTCGTGAAGAACGGCTCCATCGCGCGGCGCAGCGTCTCCTCGTCCATGCCTTCGCCGGTGTCTTCCACCGCGATCACCACATAGGGGCCGGGCTGCGCGCCGCTTTCCGTGGCCTCGGCAAGTGTTCTCGGTTCCGCGAAGATGCGGATGCGCCCGCCCGCGGGCATGGCGTCGCGCGCGTTGACGACCAGATTCAGCAGCGCCGATTCCAGCTGGTTGATATCGGCGTGCAGCAGCGGCAAGCCATGCGGGATCGCGGTCTCCAGCTTCAACGATCCGCCCGCGCCCAGTTCCAGGGTGCGCTCGAACAAACCCTTCATGCCGTTCACCAGCGCCGCAGCGTCGACGGTCTCCAACTGGAGTTCCTGTTTGCGCGCGAACGCCAGCATGCGCTGGATCAACCCCGCGCCGCGCTTGGCGGCTTCCTCGGCGTTATCCAGCAGCATCTTCAGTTTGGGATCGTCGGGCAGGCGCTTCTTGGCCAGCGACAATCCCGACATGATGGCCATCAAAAGGTTGTTGAAGTCGTGCGCCACGCCGCCGGTCAGCTTGCCGATGGCTTCCAGTTTCTGCGACTGGAACAAGGCCTCGCGCGCGCGGTTCAGCGCGGTCTCGGCTTCGTGTTTTTCGGTCAGGTCGCGCGTGATCTTGGCATAGCCCACCATCTCGCCTTCGGGCGTGCGGATCGCGTCGATCACCACCGCGGCCCAGAAGCGCGTGCCGTCTTTGCGCACCCGCCAGCCCTCGGCGGCATAACGGCCCTGGCTGCGCGCAACCGAAAGCGCATGCGCCGGCAATCCCGCCATGCGCTCCTCGGGCGTATAGAAGCGCGAGAAGTGGTGGCCGATGATCTCCGAGGCCTCGTAGCCCTTTAGTCGTTGCGCGCCCACGTTCCAGCTCGACACCTGGCCGTCCAGGTGCAGCATGTAGATCGCATAGTCGGTGATGGCGTCGATCAGCAGCCGGTAGCGCCCGTCCTCGGTCAGCGAAGCCAGGAACCGCTCTTCTTTCGTGATCGCCGACGGTTCGCCGGGCCCCGCTGTTAAAGGCGCCGCGCCGGCGTGCGGATCCGGCTGACCCGCTGTCTTGATATGTGCCGACCCGTTCAAAATGGCCGCTCGTCCTGCCGCTATATGCTGCGGCCGCCCCATGCCGAGGCTCCGCCTAGGGACTAAAACCCCGGCGGCGTGAAATAGTTCCCGTAATCGGCGATTATTTTATGCGCGGCGCAACGGCGCGCGCCGACGGAGGCAGGCGAAATTATATGAGAGATATTTCGCGGGGCCCGCCCAGCCTGTTCTGAAAGCGCCCGGCCCAGCGAACAGCGGGCGGTTACCCCGCCGCGTTCGCCGCTTTCGCCGCCCTGGCCATCTCGAACGCCTTCGACAGCTTCTCGATGGTGCCCAGCTGAAGACTGGTCGGGTTCTCATACTCCTCGGCCATCTCCTCCACCTGCCGCGCCATCTGGATACAAATGGCCGACAGGTCCGGCTCGCGCAGCGCATGGGCCGTGCGGCCCGCGTCTTCCAGCACGCTCACCAGCACCAGAAGCTGCTCATGCAGCGCCGGGTCGATGCGCTTTTCCTGATACGCTTTCAGGATCGTGCCGCACACCCAGGCGAGTTTCAGCCCGTTGGAATCAAGGCGCGCCGCCATCACGTCGTTCATATTGGCCTGCACGGCGCGGATCAGCTCGGCGCTCGTCATGCGCCGGCCTTCGATGGTGTCTCTGAGTGTGTTCACCACATCGAGCTGGCGGATATTCGACGGGCGCGCCGGCGAGGCGCTGCGCCGCTCCGGGCCCAGGTAATCGTTGGTCACGATGAACGGCTGGCGGTTCATGGTCACATGGGCCACCCGGTCCAGCATCTTGGCCGGGGCCACCGGTTTCACCAGCACGTCGTCGGCGCCCGCCAGGATCGCGCGTTTCACCGCGACGCCGTCCGCTTCCGCCTTCACCATGAGACTGATCATGATGAAGGGATTGATGCCGATGCGGGAATGGCGGATATCGCGGATCATATCGAACAGCTTCGGGTCCGTGTCGTCCGCCGCGATCAGAAGGTCGGGGGGCGATTCCTTGATCGCGTTCACAAGGTCGTTCATGCGCGCGAACGAGCGGGTCCGCTTCATCCCGTAATCGCGCATGATGCCGCGCATCCCTTCGCGCACCTGCTCATTGGGCTCGGCCAGGTAAATCTCCACACTGCCAAGACTGTCGCGGCCGAACTTTTTCAAAACCTGATCCCGTTCAAGGTAGCTCCACCCGCAACCGGGGCGGGAACGGCCAATTTACCCGCTGCCGCACGTCTTTATCCAGGCATTTTCCTGTGGATAAACCGGACCTTATGCCGCATGGGGGTGTTCATATTTTTTGCGCGGACCAATGGAATAAACACGCCCGGCCTGCATTTTTGGACCTGAACCTCGGAGAGGCGCGTACGGGTGCGCCTCCGCCACGCCCTTCCCAGGCCGCCCAGCCGTTGCCCAACGTGCTGCAGACCCTCGCATTTCCGCCCCCCGCGCCCGCCCGGTCCCGGAACATTCGTTCCTCTTGATGGATTGTGACAGTAAGCAACGGAGAGAGACTTGGACGCGCAATTCACCGATGTCATTTCGCGCACCCGCGCCCTCGAGCGGCGATCCCGTAGCCTCGCGGCCCGCTGCGGCTGCAAGATCCTCGCGCAGCACCTTCAAAATATCGCCGACCAATGGGGCGATCTGCGCCTGATGACCGAGATCGCCACGGCTGCCGGCGCGCCGCCTGATGCGTCCGTGCCGGAGCCCTCTTATGCACGGCACTGAATCGGAAACCGTGCGGCTCAACCGTTATCGCCGGGAAGCCGCCGTCTGCCGCGATCGCGCCGCGCGCTGCGGGACGATCGAGGCCACCCAATTCATCAAGGTCGCCG
The DNA here is from genome assembly GCA_041906145.1 of Rhodospirillaceae bacterium. Taxonomy (GTDB): domain Bacteria; phylum Pseudomonadota; class Alphaproteobacteria; order Rhodospirillales; family Rhodospirillaceae; genus SHVO01. The sequence continues at coordinate 524,032 of JAYRJU010000003.1, forward strand.
AGGAATGGGAACGTCTCGCCCAGGAAATCGAAAAGCGCACGGCCCGTCGTTGGTAAAGTGCGTCGTTGGTAAAGCGAATCGCGCCCACGCGTCGCACGCTGTACGTGCAAGTATCCGGCCCGCCTCACACATCGCGGGCAATCGGCATCTTCGCTAATCCAGGTTAATCACATGCGCGGCCGTCCGCGCCATACTCATCGTCCAGGTTCGATGTGCTGTGACGTTCTTCCCCTGTGATGCAGCCCAAATCCATTCATTTTTCGAGAACTGTTTGATCTTCAAGGACGAGGAAATGACCGCGCTGCTTCTTGAGGCGCGCGAGCGAATGGAATCCTCGCGCCTGCGTTTCGAAGCCCAGGCCCGGCGTTGCCGCGCGCTCGCCGAAAGCGCCGATCCCGTGTTCCGCCGCCAATATCTCGATCTCGCGGACGGTATCGACAGCTATCTTGAAGCTCTCGCAGAGAAGTACGCCAAACAGCATCAGGCCGCGGATCCCGCGCCGGATGCGGTGAAGGAATAGAAGATGCCGCGCCGCAAATCAGCGCCTTACGTCCAGTCCCTCGCGGAAAAAGTCGCCTCGGTGCGCGCCCGCGCCCAGAATTTCCGCGCCATCGCCGCCGCCACGCATGACAGCAACGTGAAGGCCGCCATGCTCCGTCTCGCCGCCGAATGGGACAAGAAAGCCGAAAGCGTCCTCGTGAGCGACGCGCAAGCCCCCGCCCAACTACCGGAGCAAACGGCCACATCCTCGGCTTAATCCGCGCCTTCTTTGCAGCCTGAAGTTCCGCTGGCGCGTTCCTAGGTGCGCGCCTACAAGCGCCTCGCTCGTCGTGCGTTTGTCAGGTCTGATATTTCATGTTGCCGCGTTGCCTCGTTGCGTTCGTCTTTCTTCTCTCCACCCCCGCCGTCGCCGACACCCTCACCGGCCATCCCGTGGTCACCGACGGCGACACCTTCCGCTTCAAGGGCGGCCTCAAGATCCGCCTCTTCGGCGTCGACACGCCGGAGAAGAATCAAAAGTGCGAATGGAAAAACGCCTGTTACCCTTGCGGCCGCGACGCCGCCGATTTCGTGCGCGCGCTTGTCGGCAAGAACGAGATGACCTGCGCGCTCACCGGCGACAAGACCTACGACCGCTTTGTCGCGGTCTGTTCCGTGGGTAAGAAGGATGTGGGCGAGGCCATCATCGCCGCCGGCTGGGGCCTGCCGTACCGGCGGTTCCTCAAGGGTCATCCCTTGGAGGCGTCTTACGTCGCGGCCGAGAAGGGGGCTCAGAGCCAAAAACGCGGCCTCAACCGGGGCCGCTTTATCCCGCCGGCCGACTGGCGCGGCCGCAAGATGCGCCTGGAATGCGAGCGACGCGAATAAAGGCGGCCAGGTTCTACACGCGCGAGTGGAACAAAGCGCGCTCAACCGCGTTACGCCTTTCAGAGAGTAAAGAGGCGTTCATGCAAAAATGTCTCGAGTTCCGCGACCACGCCCACGCCTGCCGCGCCCTCGCGGCCAAGGCCGTGCATGACGAGCAGCGCGCCCAGCTGGAAGCCCTCGCGATCACCTGGGATACCCTGGCCGAACAGCGGGCCAAACTGCTCCGCTGCTGCCGCCCGCTCCACGCGGCCTAACCCCGCCCTTACGTCGACTCGTGACGTCGGCGCCCCGTTAGGTCAACGCTTGGAATTTCTCCAGGCCGCGCGGTGTGATGCAGGCCTGCTGCCCCCGGCTCGCCGATGGGAAGCGCAGGAAGCCGGCTTCCGCGAACGCGACCAATTGGGCGATCGAACAGCCCGCGGCCATGCACACGTCGCCTGCGATATGCGCACGCCCGTCGCGCAGCGCGGCCAGCACGCGTCTCAGCACGCTGCCCCCTAACATGCGCGCAGCCCGACGGGTGTGGCTTGGCGGAACATCGGGCGCGGCGCGCCGCTGCTCCCCGGCGAGATCTCCACCGTGATCGCATCGCCGATATCGGCGGGGAACCGGTCGGGCGCGAGCGCCGCCGCGGTGATCTCATGGCCGTTGGTGAAACGCACTTGATACTGGCCCTCTGGCAGCACGCCGGTCACGACGCCGCTGAATCTGATCATGATGCGATCACCGGCACGGTTCCGGGTTCGGTCAGCAGCAGCACGGCCCCGAACACGATCACGGTCAGCACCAGCCACATCATCCAATTGAAGGGCTCGCGCCGCTTCGGCCGCATACCGGACACGGCGGAGTCGTTAGTTTCCAAGGGGCGTATCTCCATAACGGAGAAAGCGGCGCGATGAGGCTACGGCGTAACCTACGAGAAAGAAGGGAAGGCGGCCCGCTTACGGCGCACCCGTTATACGCGGGCGGCGCTGCCCCCCATATATGGGCGTCCACCGCGCGAAAAGATAGGAAATTCGCTGGTTTCCGCCGATTTCGCCCGTGTTTTTGGTAACGCATGAGACCCGCGAGTCCCCGCGAAACTTTTTCGCCTCGCCCGCATTACATTACACAGCGGCGCGCCCCCAGCCCCCCTGCATCAAGCGCCGCGAATACACGTAGAGCCCTTCGCTTCCCCCCAAGCGAAGGGCTCATCTTTTGAGCCCTTCGCCCGTTACCGTGAATCCGGAAGGGCTCATCTTTTGAGCCCTTCGCCCGTTACCGTGAATCCGGAAGGGCTCATCTTTTCGCGAAAGCGTCGCGCCGTAGCCCGGTGGGCGAAGGCGGATCACCCTCAGTCCATATTTATGCTGTCATCCCCCCGGCGCGCCTCAGCGCGCCAAGGGATACAAGCCGCGCCTCAGCGCGCCAAGGGATACAAGCCGCGCCTCAGCGCGCACGGAATACAAGCCGCGCCTTAGCGCGCCACGGAATACAAGCCGCGCGTCCCGCGCATCCGGGAGAATCATGCTTCAGCGCGCGCGACGGGTCCGCCGCGCGCGCTTGCGTGACTCGCCTACCGCGCCGCCACCCGTCGGTCCTGCACCAGCAGCACGCCGTTGGTGGACGTCTGCAACGCGTTGAACTCCGCGCCGCTCGTCATATTCACGATCCAGGTTTGTCCCGGCGTATCCTGCGTGCTGCTCCACACTTCCGGATACTGCAGGCTGAACCCCGGGAACGCTTCGGTGTTCACATTGCGCAGGCACGCGCGCGACACCAGCGTCTGCAGTTCATCCTTGGTCGGCAGGCGCCACGCGCCGTCCAGCTTCTTGGCCTGCGCCCAGCTGATCTGCTGCGGCGTGCCCACGCATCCGGCGCCGTCCTGCCATTTCTGGCCCATGGCGCACCGCTGCCAGGTCAGTTTGGTTTCCTTATCGAACACCTGCGCGCCCTGGATGTCGTAGCGCGAGATCGGGAGGCCCGGCTCCTTTGTGCACTGCGCATAAGCCGCGCCGGTCACCGCCGTTGCGCTGCACATCAAAACAGAACCCATAAGCAAAGCTCTCAATGACATGATCGTTCTCCGAAAAATGAGGCCGAGACCCGCGAATTATTTTCGCGCGCAAAACTGTCAAGGCCGCCGCGGAATTACAGTTATGAAAGGAAGGCCCCCCGCCCGTTAAATCCGCCGGGGGGGGGGGGCGGCGGTCAGAACTTTTTCCCGGGTCCCGCATTATGGTTCACAGCGGCGCCCCACAGCCCCCCAGCCCCGTCGCGCCGCGAAAGAGATAAGGCCCTTCGTCTCCCCCCGGACGAAGGGCCATTCTTTTGGGCACGGCGAACATCGCTGCGCGCGCGGTCTTTCCCGAGCCATTTCCTCTTCGTCATCCCAGCCGTGCGAAGCACGCGCGAACCCAGCCGTGCGAAGCACGCGAAAACCCAGACTCGCGAAGCACGCGAGGAACCAGCAGTTTGCGTTTCGAGTGTTTTCGTTTTGCGGACCCTGACCGCCGCGCGCCCTCCACACGCAGCAAGCGGCCCCGGGGGGACAGGGGCCGCTCGGGCTGCGACCTCCCGCAGCCTGCAGCACGCTCCTCAGGGAAAGCGCGTGCTGGGAAGCTCTGAGACAAGGAACCGCTTACGCGGGCGTCTCACTGAGGAAAACGGCGCAGGCCTAAGATTGTTTCCGGTCACCTCCGCCGGGGGCGATGCGGCATCGGCGGCGTGCGCGGCGCGTAACCTAATTCACGCAGACCCGTTGCTCTCGATACAGCGCGCGCCGCGCGTCCCCACATAGCGCGTCCCCACATAAGCGCGACCCACATAAGAGGCGGCCCATGACCACGAAAGAACAGAACACCGGCTCCGGCACGCAAACCGTCCCACCGCGCCCGCAGCAAAAAGTCGCCGGCGACGTCATCACGCACCGCGCGCCCAAAAACGACGCCGATAAGGACTCCCGCGACAACGGCGCCGAGGACACCCGCCCCGGCAAGATCGAGCGCGAAGAATCCGGCATGATGAACGAGGGGCATTAACCGGCGAGGGGCGTCCCTCCGCCGCGATTTGCGCGCCCCCGCCAATTGAATGGCCGCGCGTCCGCCGCGCGCCGGCGCCTCAGTGCAGAACCAGCTTTCCGTCCAGCGTCTGCAGCTCCGCCGGCTTCACCAGCTCGCAATGGGCCACCCGCACCGAATGCAGTTTTGCGTCCAGCTTCGCGTTCCAGAAATCCAGGAATTCATGGAGGACCGGAAATTTCGGCGCGAGGTCCATCTGCTGCCAGATGAACTCCTGCAGGACGCTGGGATGGTCCGGCATGAAGTAAAGGATCTGCGCCGTCGTCAGGCGGTAGTTCTGAAGCTGAAGGGCAAGCTCGCTCATGGGCGCTCCAAGTTCACGGCATCTCCATATTTAAAATCTCACGGATGCCCGCCCGGTTCCAAGATAAAATTATTTAATAACAACGCATTAGCAGCCACCAAGCGCGGCTGCTAACAAACCGCGTGCTCAGTGCCCCCCAAAAAATGCGCGCCTTCAAAAAAATTTTGCGCGCCCCCCTTGATGCCAAAAATCCGCCTTCCTAATTCCGCAATCGGCCGCCGCGCGCGGCCGCTTCAAAATTTGGAACCTGCGTCCCCGCTGGGGGCGAGACCTTGCTCATTTGCTTAAGGAAGGAATGACGCATGACGACTTTTAAACCGCTTCACGACCGTGTCCTGGTCCGCCGTGTGGAAAGTGAAAACCGAACTTCGGGCGGCATCATCATCCCCGACACCGCCAAGGAAAAACCCGTCGAGGGCGAGATCATCGCCGTCGGTTCGGGCCAGCGCCGCGAGGATGGTGCGATCCAGCCGCTCGATGTGAAAGCCGGCGACCGCATCCTGTTCGGCAAGTGGTCCGGCAGTGAAGTGAAGATCGACGGCGAGGATCTCCTCATCATGAAGGAGTCCGACATCCTCGGCGTCATCGAAAACCGGCAGGAGGCGAGGAAGAAGGCGGCCTGAACGGCGCCTTTCGTAACCTCGGGCTCGATCAGATAAGGAGCAACAACCATGGCAGCTAAAGACGTTAAATTTTCCGCCGACGCGCGCGAGCGAATGCTGCGCGGCGTCGATATCCTCGCCAACGCGGTGAAAGTCACCCTCGGTCCCAAAGGCCGCAACGTCGTCATCGAAAAATCCTTCGGCGCCCCGCGCATCACCAAGGACGGCGTCTCCGTCGCCAAGGAAATCGAACTGAAGGACAAGTTCGAGAACATGGGCGCGCAGATGGTGAAGGAAGTCGCCTCCAAGACCAACGATCTGGCCGGCGACGGCACCACCACCGCCACCGTGCTCGCCCAGGCCATCGTGCGCGAAGGCGCCAAGGCCGTGGCTGCCGGCGTCAACCCGATGGACCTCAAGCGCGGCATCGACCGCGCGGTGGAAGTCGTGGTCGAGGACGTGAAGAAGCGCTCCAAGAAGATCAAGACCAATGACGAGATCGCCCAGGTCGGCACCATCAGCGCCAACGGCCAGGAAGACATCGGCAAGATCCTCGCCGAAGCCATGGCCAAGGTCGGCAATGAAGGCGTCATCACGGTCGAGGAAGCCAAGGGCCTCGAGACCGAACTCGACGTCGTCGAAGGCATGCAGTTCGACCGCGGCTATTCCTCGCCGTACTTCGTCACCAACAGCGACAAGATGGTCTGCGAACTCGACGAGCCCTTCATCCTCCTGCACGAGAAGAAGCTCGCCGACCTCCAGCCGCTCCTGCCTGTGCTCGAAGCCGTCGTCCAGGCCAGCCGTCCGCTGCTCATCATCGCCGAGGACATCGAAGGCCAGGCCCTCGCCACCCTCGTCGTGAACAAGCTGCGCGGCGGCCTCAAGGTCGCGGCCGTCAAGGCGCCCGGCTTCGGCGATCGTAGAAAAGAAATGCTCCAGGATATCGCCGTGCTCACCGGCGGCCAGGTCATCAGCGAGGACCTTGGCTTCAAGCTGGAGAACGTCACCTTGCAGATGCTCGGCCGCGCGAAGCACGTCACCATCGACAAGGACAAGACCACGGTTGTCGACGGCGCCGGCAAGAAGGCCGACATCCAGAACCGCGCGCAGAACCTGCGCACGCAGATCGAAGCCACCACCTCCGACTACGACAAGGAAAAGCTGCAGGAGCGCCTGGCCAAGCTCACCGGCGGTGTCGCGGTGATCAAGGTCGGCGGCGCCACCGAAGTCGAAGTGAAGGAAAAGAAGGACCGTGTCGACGACGCGCTCCATGCCACCCGCGCCGCGGTCGAGGAAGGCATCGTGCCGGGCGGCGGCGTCGCGCTGCTCTACGCCAAGCGCGCGCTGCAAAATCTCGAGGTCGACAACTCCGACCAGAAAGTCGGCGTCGACATCATCCGCCGCGCCCTCGAAGCCCCCGTGCGCCAGATCGCGGCCAACGCCGGTTACGATGGCGCCGTGATCTCGGGCAAGCTGCTGGAGTCCAAGGACTCCAACTTCGGCTTCGACGCCCAGCGCGGCGAATATCTCGATCTCGTCAAGGCCGGCATCGTCGACCCGACCAAGGTTGTTCGCGTCGCCCTGCAGGACGCCGCCTCCGTCGCGGGCCTCTTGATCACGACCGAAGCCATGGTCGCCGAACTTGCCGACAAGAAGCCGGCCGCGCCGGCCCACGCCGGCGGCGGCTACGATATGGATATGTAATAAGGGCGAGGACGGGTTGGATGGCCGCGCGGGCGCGCGGCCATCCGGCCTGCGCCGCCTTTCATGATGCCGCACGCCGCTTTCGAATACGCAGTCAACACCCGGCGCGGCAGCGCGCCTCTCGAATACGCGTTGCGCGCAGCGCGGTGATCCATCCCTCGGCGCACGCGATCCGCGTTACTTGGGAAGCCCCCCTCGGCGCGCATGTATGCGGAGATCGCGGCTCTGTGTGAGAGCCATGCGCATTTGCCCCGCGATCCGCGCATGGCACAATCCGTGCGCCATCACCCGGACCAACCGCATTGGCTCGAACTCGCCGAGGAGCGCATGGCGCATCTCGAGCGCCGCATCGCGCTCACATCTCAACTCGTCTTCGGCTCGCTCTGCGGCGTCCTTCTCGGCGCGCTCATCGGTTTTGAAATGGGCGATGCGAGCATGGGCTTCGCCGTCGGCGGTCTCCTCGGTACGGGCATGGGGCGCCTCTGGCATGAAAAGACGCGCTAATGCAAAGCCCCCGGTGTCGTCCTTGTCCCGACTTGTCACGCCGAAGCTGCCCAGCAGCGAAGGCGGAAGGGACGAGGACCCAGGGGTTTCTGTTTTCTGGTTTATACAAACCCAAAACCCCTGGATTCTCGCCGCCCATCGGCCGCAAGAATGACCAGGAAAAAACAAGCGTTTCCCTGTGGATAATCGGTGCTCAGTGGATGACGCCTGCGCCTCCGCCCACTATGTTTGCACCATGACCCACGCCCCCTTCGTTCACTTGCGCGTCCACTCGGCCTATTCCATGTCGGAAGGGGCCATCAAGGTGGGCAAACTCGTGGGCCTGTGCGTCGCCAATGAGATGCCCGCCGTCGCGCTCACCGACACGCGCAACCTCTTCGGCGCGCTGGAATTCTCCATCGAGTGCACCAAGAACGGCGTGCAACCCATCATCGGCTGCCAGCTCTCCGTGCGCCGCGAGGACACGGCGACGCCGGGCCATGGCCAAAGCGCGCGCCTGCCGGAGCCCGACGTGCTTGTCGTGCTGGTGCAGAACGAGAAGGGCTACGCCAATCTCCTGAAGCTCACCAGCAAGGCCTTCCTCGAAACCGAAAGCGGCGAAACGCCCCAGATCTCCTGGGCCGACGTCGAGAAACACAGCGAAGGCCTCATCGCGCTCACCGGCGGTCCTGCGGGCGTCATGGGCCGCCATCTGCTCGACGGCCAGCGGGCGAAAGCGGAAGACACGCTCCTGAAGATGAAAGCCATCTTCCCGGACCGCCTCTACATCGAACTCATGCGCCACGGCATTAAAGCCGAAGAGCGCATCGAACCCGGTCTCATCGATCTCGGCTACGCGCATGGCGTGCCGTTCGTCGCCACCAACGACTGCTACTTCGCCGACGAGGGCATGTACCAGGCCCACGACGCGCTCATCTGCATGGCCGAGAAATCCTTCGTCTCGGTCCACAACCGCCGCCGCCTCACGCCGCACCACCGTTTCAAAACCGCCGCGGAGATGGTGAATCTGTTCGCCGATATTCCAGAAGCGACCCAGAACACCCTCATCATCGCCCAGCGCTGCGCCTTCAAGGTCGAGGAACGCAAACCCATCCTGCCGCGCTCGCCCAAAACCGGCGACCGCACGGAAGAAGAAGCGCTGCGCCAGCTCGCGCGCGATGGTCTCGAAAAGCGCCTCGCCAATCAGGTGCTCACGCCCGACATGACGCCGGAGAAGCGCGCCGAGGTGACCAAGACCTACAAAGACAGGTTGGAGTTCGAGCTGGATACCATCGTGAAGATGGGGTTCCCGGGCTACTTCATGATCGTCGCGGACTTCATCCAGTGGGCCAAGGATAAAGACATTCCCGTGGGGCCCGGCCGCGGTTCGGGCGCCGGCTCCGTCGTGGCGTGGTCCCTGACAATCACCGACCTCGATCCGCTTCGCTTCAATCTCCTGTTCGAACGCTTCCTCAACCCGGAACGCGTCTCGATGCCCGACTTCGATATCGACTTCTGCCAGGACCGGCGCGACGAGGTCATCCGCTACGTCCAGAAGGAATACGGCCGCGACCGCGTCGCGCAGATCATCACCTTCGGTAAATTACAGGCAAGAGCCGTCTTACGCGGCGTCGGCCGCGTGCTCGAGATGCCGCTCGGGTTCGTGGATAAAATCTGCAAAATGGTTCCGGCGAACCCGGCCAATCCGGTGTCGCTGAAACAGGCGCTGGAATCCGAGGAAGAACTCAAGAACCTGCGCGACACCGACGATACGGTGAAACACCTCATCGATATCTCGCTCAAGCTCGAAGGCCTCTACGCCCACGCATCCACCCACGCGGCAGGTCTCGTCATCGGCGACCGTCCGCTGGACGAGCTGGTGCCGCTCTACCGCGATCCCGCCTCCGACATGCCCGTCACCCAGTTCAACATGAAGTGGGTGGAACCGGCGGGCCTCGTGAAGTTCGACTTCCTCGGCCTCAAGACTCTCACCGTGATCGAAACCGCGGTGAAACTTTTACGGAAGCGCGACATCAACTTGGATATCTCCAAGATCCCGCTGGACGACAAGGCCACCTACACCATGCTCACCCGCGCCGATGCCGCCGGGGTGTTCCAGTTGGAAAGCACGGGCATGCGCGATGTCTTGCGCAAGCTGAAGCCCGACGTGTTCGAGGATCTCATCGCCATCGTGGCGCTCTATCGCCCGGGTCCGATGGACAACATCGACAGCTTCGTGAACCGCAAACACGGCCGCGAGCCCATCGAGTATATGCACCCCGCCATGGAAGCGATCCTCAAAGAAACGTACGGGATCATTGTCTACCAGGAGCAGGTGATGCAGGCCGCCCAGGTGCTGGCCGGCTACAGCCTCGGCGGCGCCGATCTTTTGCGCCGCGCCATGGGGAAGAAGATCCAGGCGGAGATGGACAAGCAGCGCGCCACCTTCATCGAAGGCGCAGGCAAGTTCCGCGACATCCCGCCCGACCGCGCCTCCGCCATCTTCGACACCATTGATAAGTTCGCAGGGTATGGCTTCAACAAGTCGCACGCGGCCGCCTACGCCTTGGTGGCCTATCAAACCGCATACCTGAAAGCCAACTACCCGGCCGAGTTCCTGGCCGCGTCGATGACCCTCGATATGCACAACACCGATAAGCTCGCCGACTTCAAGACCGAGCTGAAGCGCCTGCACATCGAGATCCTGCCGCCGGACGTGAACCGCTCAGACGTCACCTTCAGCGTCGAGAATGGCGCCATTCGATATGCATTGGCCGCGCTCAAGAACGTCGGGGCAGGGGCCATGCAGGCCCTGGTCGATGAACGGCGCAAGAACGGGCCCTTCAAGTCGCTCTCGGATTTCGCCAACCGTCTCGACACCTCGGTCATCAATAAGCGTCTCCTGGAGAACCTCGTCAACTCCGGTGCGCTCGATGAGTTGCACCCGAACCGGGGGCAATTGTTCGCCGGCATCGAGATCGTGCTGCGCCATGCCCAGCACAGCGCCGGCGCGCGCAATTCAAATCAGGTCAGCCTGTTCGGCGGCGACGACAGCCACAGCAAGATCACCCTTCCCAAGGTCAACGAGTGGCGCAAGTTCGAGAAGATCGCCCATGAGCATGACGCCTTCGGCTTCTATCTGAAGGACCATCCGCTCGACACCTATTCGGGCACGCTGGAATCCCTGAAGGTCATCAAGGCCCGCGATCTCGAGACCCTCACGCCCGAACAATGCGCCAAACCCATCCGCATGGCCGGCACCGTCCAGGAAAAACGCGAACGCATCGGCAAGCGCGGCAACAAATACGCCTTCGTCAAATTCCAGGATTCCACCGGCTCCTTCGAAGCGATGATGTTCTCCGAAGTCCTCGCCGCCAGCCGCGAGTTATTGGACGGCGAGTCCGCCGTGCTCCTGACCCTCGACGCCCAGTTGGAGAACGGCAAGGTCCGCCTGCTCACCACGCGCGTCGACGACCTCGAAAAAGCCGCCGCCGCCCGCGTGCGCAACCTCGAACTCCACGTCACCAACGACCTGCCGATCCACGAACTCTCCGGCCTCCTCAGCGCCGACGGCCGCGGCAACGGCAAGATCGTCGTCGTCACAAGACAAAACGGCCACTTCGTCCACCTCGCTTTGCCCGAGCGCTACGCCATCCAACCCAAGACCCTGACGGGCTTGCGCGAAATGCACGGCGTGGCGGAAATCCGCGAGTTCTGATGCAAATGAACGGACTTCCGCTCATTGAAGAAATGATCGGAAGTGCATGGTGTCTTTCTCGGTGTTCCGCGCGCCCGCCGGCGTCGTCCCTTTTTCTGTTTTCTCGTCATCCTGGGCGAATGCCCAGGATCCAGGGCTTCAACACTGGTACGCTGCCACAGGCACTTCACTTTCCGCATTCATCCAACCAAGCAACCCTGGATCCTGGCCCTGCGGTCCAGGATGACCAAAAACCAGATACCCCTGGATGCTCGCCCCTTCGGGGCAAGCATGACGCTGGTGGTATCAATTTCCTTGTCATCCTTGGCCCGACCTGTCACGCCGAAGCTGCGCAGCAGCGTAGGCGGAAGGGCCGAGGACCCAGGGGTTTCTCGTTTTCTGACTCACTCTTTTCTCGTCATCCTGGGCGAACGCCCGGGATCCAGAGCTACGACACTGGTGCGCTGCCAGAAGCACAGTGGTCGCTGCATCCCTCCAGCTCCCCAACCCTGGATCCTGGAGCTACGCTCCAGGATGACCAAAAACCAAATACCCCTGGATCCTCGCGGCCGTTGGCCGCAAGGATGACGCCGGAGCCTCTAACTCCCCTTGTCATGCTTGCCGCGCAGCGGCGAGGATCCAGGGGTTTCTGTTTTCACTCCTCCTCCGCATGACCCCGCAAACCACCCTCATCGCCCTCGCGCAGCTGCTCGCCACGTCGCTCTGGTTTTCCGCCAACGTCGCGGGCGGCACGGCGCAATATCTCGGCGCCATGACCATGGCGGTGCAGGGCGGGTTCATCACCGGCACGCTTCTCTTCTCCTTCGGCGGTCTCGCGGACCGGTTCCGGCCCTCGCGTGTGTTCGCGCTGTCGGCCGTCCTCGGCGCGCTGTTCAATCTCGCCTTCGCTTATTCAACGGACTCCATGGCCGTGCAGCTTGTGTTGCGTGTGCTGGTCGGCGTCTCGCTCGCGGGCGTCTATCCCATCGGCATGAAGATGGCCGTCGCCTGGGCGCCCGGCAAAGCGGGCCAAACCTTGGGCCTGCTGGTCGGCATGCTTACGCTGGGCACCGCGCTGCCCATGGGCGTGCGCGCGCTCGGCAGTCACGCCGCCTGGCAAACACCGATGCTCGTGTCCTCGGTGCTCGCGCTCGCCGCCGCCGCGATGATCTTCAAGCTCGGCGATCCCGCGACCATGGCGAAAGGCGCGCCCGCCCACGCCGGCAGTTTCTTTCTCGCCTTCAAGCTCCCGAAGTTCCGCGCCACCGCCTTCGCCTACTTCGGCCACATGTGGGAGCTCTACGCCTTCTGGACCATCGTCCCGCTGCTCGTCGCCTCGGCGATCCTGAATACGCCCTTCGACGATCCGCAAATTGGCTGGGCGATCTCCTTCGCCATAATCGGTGTCGGCTGCATCGGCTGCATCTGGGGTGGCGGCGTCACCCGGCGTCTCGGCTCGGAGCGTGTCGCGGGCGCGTCGCTCGCCATCTCCGGCGCGATGTGTCTGCTCTATCCGCTCCTCCATTCCGCGCCGCTTGCGGTGCGCATCCTCGCGCTGCTGATCTGGGGCGGCGCGGTCATCTCGGACAGCCCGCAGTTCTCCGCGCTCGCGGCCCGTCACTGTCCGCCCGCGCTCGTTGGAAGTTCTTTGGCGCTGCAAACCAGCATCGGTTTCGCCGTGACCATCGTCTCGATCCTCATCGCAACGAAAGCGCATGCCGCGCTCGGCGATAAGGTGGCCTGGATCTTGCTGCCGGGTCCCGTGCTCGGGCTCATTGCGCTACGTAAGATGTGGTTCACACCGTTCGAGGAGATATTGCCGCCGCTCGCGCCGACGCAGGCCGCGCGCGATGAAGCCAAGAAGGGCCGCGCCGATTGGTATCGCCGCCGCGCCGAGGAAACCTTCGAACGCGCGGCGCGCACCCCCGACGCGGAAACGCGCGCGGGACTTATAAGAGTGGCGGAAGATTGGAAGCGGCTCGCGGAAGCCGCTCAGAACGAGTGAGGGTGAACCGCCCCCCGCTTAACCAACTAATGCGCCGAAGGAACTTGGCGCCTTGTCGTCACGCCCAGCCAGCGACAGCCACTGCTCGGCCATTTCCAGAAAAATCGCCTTGTCGGTCTCATGCGGCGCCCGGCGCGCCTCGGCGAGGCACTCCACGGCACGGAGGCGGTAACTCTCAAGCGTCTGGGGCATCGCACTGTCCTTGGGCATCACGGACAGCATCTAAGAGCGCGGCGCGTGTAACAGGTAGTTGGGGTTTGCCCGTATCCGCGAATTCGGCGGCTTGGCGGGAAGAAACTCCCCCGCAATCGCTCCGTCGGGAAAGAACGTTTTATTTAGCCGGCGAAGACGCGGCGGCGGCCGACCCCAAAGGTCAGGCGCAGGCGGCGGGCGATGGCCGCGCGCGAACGGCGCCAGCGGGCGTAGTGCGCCACATCGCGGCGGATCGATCCGATCACCAGGGCCACCATCGACATATCGTCCAGATAGCCGATGCCGGGGATGAAGTCGGGCATCAGGTCAAAAGGGTTCAGCACGTACAGGAGCGCGAAGGCGCCGGCGAGGGCGGTTGAGCGCGGGATGTTCCGGTAGGTCCCGTTGGCATAGTCCTTCAGCATGGCCAGAAGCAGGCTCACGTCATTGCCCATCTCGGCCAAGGGACCGTTGATCAGTTTGCGTAGGCCCTTGGACCGGCGCACGACCCGTACGATGTCGGCGCCCTTCATGTTGCGAAGGCCGGTGCGGAGCAGGCGGGTGAGGGTGGCTTGATCGATCTGCATGGCGAAACCCTAGACGGTCCGAGGTCCCATTTAAATGGAGCCGCGCGGCAAAAGTTTCAACCTATTGAGAATATTGATGGAAAGGCGCGGCGCGGGGCCTCCCGGCGGCTTTCCGCTAGACATTATATAGGCAAACGCCTATACCCCCGCCCATTCCACACCTGGGTGCGGGCGTTTTGGTGTTCAAAACGTCCATTCCGGTGTCTCCCCTGGCGGGGAGATTCCACCACCTGGGGAGGCAAAACCGGAAAAAAAGAGGATCACATGGCAGCATTGCCTGATTTTTCCATGCGTCAGCTCATCGAAGCCGGCGCCCACTTCGGCCACAACACCCGCCGCTGGAACCCCAAGATGAAGCCATTCCTGTTCGGAGTGCGCGACGGGGTCCACATCATCGATCTGCAGCAGTCGGTTCCGATGCTGCAGCGCGCGATGCAGGCCATTCACGACGTCACCGCCGCCGGCGGCCGCGTACTCTTCGTGGGCACCAAGCGCCAGGCGCAGGAACTCGTGAAGGAATACGCCGAGCGTTGCGGCCAGTACTTCGTCAACCACCGTTGGCTGGGCGGCACGCTCACCAACTGGAAGACCGTCTCGCACTCGATCAAGCGCCTGAAGGACCTCGAAGCCCGTCTCGGCGATGAAGCCCAGCTCCAGGGCCTCACCAAGAAGGAACAGCTGGAACTCTCGCGCGAGCAAGAGAAGCTGAACCGCTCTCTCGGCGGCATCAAGGATATGGGCGGCCTGCCGGACATCCTGTTCGTGATCGACACGAACAAGGAATCCATCGCCGTCAATGAAGCGCGCGTGCTGGGCATCCCGGTCGTCGCGATCCTGGACAGCAACTCCGATCCCGCGCACATCACGTACCCGGTCCCGGGCAACGACGACGCCATCCGCGCGATCAAGCTGTACTGCGAACTCGTGGCCAACACCGTGCTCACGGGCATCAAGGACGAAATGAAGACCGCCGGCGTCGATATCGGCGCCCAGGAAAACGCTCCGGCCGAGACCCTGCCGGAAGGCGAAGAAGGCGGCCCGGTCGTCGTGAAGAAGCCGCGCTCGCGTGCGCGCGGCGGCAAGAAGGAAGAAGGCGCCTCGGCTCCGGCCGAAGCCTAGTCTTCATATTTCTTCCCGCGGAACGAAAAGCGGTTTTCCGTATTTTCGTTCCGCGGATACTACCTCGCGGCCTGTTGCCGCTCCCCAGATATTCCCGAGGATTCCATGGCTGCTATTACCGCCCAACTCGTAAAAGACCTGCGCGAAAAGACCGGCGCGGGCATGATGGATTGCAAGAACGCGCTCAACGAAACGAACGGCGATATGGAAGCCGCGATCGATTGGCTGCGCAAGAAGGGCCTCTCGCAGGCCGCCAAGAAGTCGAGCCGCGTCGCCGCTGAAGGCCTCGTCGGTGTCGCCACCGCCGGTAACGCCGGCGCCGTGATCGAAATCAACGCCGAAACCGACTTCGTCGCGCGCAACGTCCTGTTCCAGGACTTCGTCGACAGCGCCGCGAAGATCGCACTCGAAGTGAAGGGTGACCTCGAAGCCCTGAAGGGTAAGCCGCACCCGGGCGAAAGCCGCACGGTGTCCGAGCAGCTCACGCACCTCATCGCCACCATCGGCGAGAACATGGCGATCCGCCGCGCGGCCGCCATCGCCGTCTCGGACGGCGTCGTGTCGTCCTACATCCACACCGCGATCCGTCCGGGCCTCGGCAAGATCGGCGTGCTCGTCGCGCTTGAATCGACCGGCGACAAGGCCAAGCTCGCCGAACTCGGCAAGCAGATCGCCATGCACGTCGCCGCCGCGAAGCCGGACGCCCTCGATATCGCGTCCGTCGATCCGGCCGTGCTCGAGCGCGAGAAGGCCATCTACCGCGATCAGGCCACGCAGTCGGGCAAGCCCGCCGATATCGTCGAGAAGATGCTCGTCGGCCGGGTGCGCAAGTACTACGAAGAAGTCGTCCTGCTCGAGCAGCCCTACATCATGGATGACAAGATGAAGGTCTCGGCCGTGGTCGAGAAGCTCGCCAAGGAACTCGGCACCCCGGTGAAGCTCGCCGGCTTCCTCCGCTTCGGTCTGGGTGAAGGCATCCAGAAGAACGAAACCGACTTCGCGGCCGAAGTCGCGGCGATGTCGTCGAAGTAACCTAAGCTTTCTTCCCCGTTCCCGGGTGCTGGGTTTGGTATATGATGCCACCCCAGCGCTCGGACCGGACTTCAAGGGACGGCAAAACCGTCCCTTTTTCATAAGTTGAGGAAGGTGAGGCAATGGCGCCGCTGCCGTACAAACGCATCATGTTGAAAGTCTCCGGCGAGGGCCTGATGGGTCCTTCCGAGTACGGCCTGCATAACGAAACCGTCGCCAAGCTCGCCCGGGACATTAAGACCGTCACCGGCATGGGCAAGGAAGTCTGCCTCGTCATCGGCGGCGGGAATATCTTCCGCGGGATCTCGGGCGCCGCCCAAGGCATGGACCGCGCCAGCGCGGACTACATGGGTATGTTAGCTACCGTGATAAACGCCCTGGCCGTCCAGAACGCCCTGGAATCCATAGGCGTGCCGACCCGCGTCCAGTCCGCCATCGCCATGTCCCAGGTCTGTGAATCCTATGTCCGCCGCCGCGCTGTCCGGCACATGGAGAAGGGCCGCGTGGTGATCTTCGGCGCCGGCACCGGCAATCCGTTCTTCACGACCGATACCGCGGCCGCGCTGCGCGCCGTCGAGATGAACTGCGATGCGCTCCTGAAAGCCACCCAGGTGGACGGGGTCTACGATAAGGACCCCAAGAAACACCCCGGGGCCGTGCGCTATGAGCGCCTGACTTTTGACAAGGTTATTTCCGACGATCTTCGCGTGATGGATACCTCCGCCATTGCCCTGGCGCGGGACAACCATCTGCCCATCGTCGTGTTCGACATGCATAACGAAAACGCCGTCGCCGACGTGCTTCGCGGCAACGGCCGCTTCACGGTCATCGCCACCAAGGCGGCGGCTTAAGGTTTAGGAGAGGGGTGAGGATATGGCCCAAAGCTACGCAGACTTGAAAAAAGAACTTCAGCACAAGATGGAAGTGAGCGTCGAGCACGCCAAGAAGGAATTCTCCGGCCTGCGCACGGGCCGTGCCAGCGCCGCGCTGCTCGATCCCGTCATGGTCGAGGCCTACGGCAGCAAGATGCCCCTGAACCAGGTCGCGTCCGTGTCCGTTCCCGAGCCGCGCCTCCTGTCCGTCTCCGTGTGGGACAAGGGCATGGCGAAGGCGGTGGAGAAGGCGATCCGCGAAGCCAACCTCGGCCTCAACCCGATGGCCGACGGCACCCTGATCCGCGTTCCCATCCCGCCGCTCACCTCCGAGCGCCGCCAGGAACTGACCAAGGTCGCCCACAAGTACGCCGAACACGCCCGCGTCTCGATCCGTAACGTGCGCCGCGACGGCAACGACCTGCTCAAGAAGATGGAAAAAGACCACGTCATCTCCCAGGACGAGCACAAGAAGTACAACGAAGAAGTCCAGAAGATGACGGACCAGTACATCGCCAAGGTCGATGAGGCCGTGAAGCATAAAGAAGCGGAAATCACCCAGGTCTAATGCTCTTCAATCACGCACCGTTGCAGCCGGCCAACGATCGCCCCGATCAGGGCACGCCGCTGCACGTCGCCATCATCATGGACGGCAACGGGCGCTGGGCGAAGGCGCGGGGGCTGCCGCGCACCGCCGGCCACAAGCGCGGCGCGGACGCGGTCAAAAAGGTGGTGAAGAGCGCCGGCAGCTTGGGCGTGCGCTACCTCACCCTCTTCGGCTTCTCCTCCGAGAACTGGCAGCGTCCCGAGACCGAGGTCCGCGACCTCATGGGGCTGCTCCGCTTCTATCTCGAACACGATATCGCTGAACTGGTCGAGAACGGGATCCGCCTGCGGGTCATCGGCGACCGCACCCGCTTTTCGGCCGATACGGTGAAGCTCATCGAGGCCGCCGAAAGCAAAAGCGCGTCCAACACGAAGATGGACCTGACCATCGCCCTCAGTTACGGCGCCCGTCAGGAGATATTGGAAGCGGCCCGCGCCTTGGCCGCCGACTGCGCGGCCGGGCGCATCAGCCCCGAGAGCATCGATGAGGAGGCCTTCTCCCGCCGGCTGTTCACCGATGGGACGCCTGACCCGGACCTCCTGATCCGCACGTCCGGCGAACAGCGCATCAGCAACTTCCTGCTCTGGCAGCTCGCGTACACCGAACTCGTCTTCACCGAGACCCTTTGGCCCGACTTCGGCCATGCCGAACTCGAGGCGGCCATCGCCACCTACCGTAACCGCGAGCGCCGCTACGGCGCGGTCACCAGCTAGCGGGCGCATCTCATGCTTTGGACCCGTATCGCCTCGGGTGTTGTTCTGGGGCCCTTGTTTCTGGTGGTGGTCTACTTCGGTCATCCCGCCTTCCACGTGATGATCGGGCTCATCGCCGCCCTGATCACCTGGGAATTCGTGCGGATGGATAGCCAGCTTGATAAACGCATCCGGGCGGTCCTTCTGGCCCTCGGCGTCATCGGCGGCATCCTGATCCCGGTGTACGCCCCCTGGGCCATGGTCGTGGTCGCCCTGGGGCTGGCCGGTGTGATGCTCCGCCGTGAAACCGTCTTCGTCGCCGTGCCCTACGCCGTCCTTCCCGCGGTCACGCTCGCCTACATCTGGGCGGCCGGCGGCGGCGGACGTGAGGCGTACACCGTCGCGACCGCCTCCGGCTTCACCGTGGATGGCGGCAGCTTCTCCATCTTCTGGGCGCTCGCGGTTGTCTGGGCCACCGACATCGGCGCCTACGCCGTCGGCCGTACCATCGGCGGCCCGAAGCTCGCCCCCTCCATCAGCCCCGGCAAGACCCGCTCGGGGGCTATCGGTGGCTTGGTGTGGGCCGTGGCGCTCTCGGCGCTGCTTCTATGGGTCTTCAGAATTCAGATTAAGCCCTCGCATATCGGCGTCGCATTCTTAATGTCGATTGTGAGTCAAATGGGAGATCTATTTGAATCTGCTGTTAAAAGACGTTATGGCATTAAGGACTCTGGAGCGCTGATCCCGGGTCATGGCGGCTTCATGGATCGCTTTGACGGATTGTGGGCTGCGGCTCCTATCATGGCCGTGTTTTGCGTTATTCTCGGCGGCGGAGTTCAACGGTGGTAGCCCACATGAGCAGCCGCAAGCGCGTCACGATCCTCGGCTCGACCGGGTCCATCGGCGATAGCACCGTCGATCTCATCGACCGCAATCCCGACGCCTTTGACGTCGTCGCTCTCACCGCAAATGGGAACTGGGCGAAGCTCGCCGAACAGGCCCAGCGTCTGAAGCCCGCGATCGTCGCGGTCGCCGATACCGCCGCCCATGCCGATCTCAAGGCCGCGCTCGCCGGCACCTCGATCCGCGTGGTCGCCGGACCGGAAGGGGTCTGCGAGGCGGCGGCCGAACCGTCTGACTGGGTCATGGCCGCCATCGTCGGCGCCGCCGGCCTGAAGCCGACCCTGACCGCCGTCGCGCGCGGCGCCTGCATCGCCCTCGCCAACAAGGAATGCCTGGTCAGCGCTGGGACCGTCTTCATGGACGCCGTGACCAAGCACAAGGTCACCTTGCTGCCGGTGGACTCCGAGCATAACGCCATCTTCCAGGTCTTCGACTTTGACCAGAAAGAGAAGATCCGGAAGATCATCCTCACCGCCTCGGGCGGTCCGTTCCGGTCCTGGTCGTCCGCCCAGATGGGCGAGGCGACCCCCAAGCAGGCCGTCGCCCACCCCAACTGGTCCATGGGGGCCAAGATCTCGGTGGATTCCGCCACCATGATGAACAAGGGCCTCGAGGTCATCGAGGCCCATCATCTGTTCGGACTGCCCAGCGAACAGATCGACGTTCTGGTCCACCCGCAGTCCGTGATCCACAGCATGGTGGAATATTGCGACGGTTCGGTCCTAGCCCAGCTCGGCAGCCCGGATATGCGCACCCCCATCGCCTACGCGTTAGGGTGGCCGAAGCGTCTTGATGCACCAACCACGCGACTCAACCTGGCCGCGTTAGGATCGCTCACCTTCGAGCAGCCCGATGAAATCCGCTTCCCGGCCCTGCGTTTGGCCCGCCGCGCGTTGCAGTCGGGCGGCAGCGCCCCTACAATTCTTAACGCCGCCAACGAAATCGCCGTGGCGCGGTTTTTAGCCGGAGACGTGGGCTTCCTTGATATTGCCGCAATCGTCGAGCACACCATGGACCGGGTGGCGCACCAATCGCTCACGACTCTCGAGGACGTCATGGCGGTCGACATGGAAGCCCGCCGTGTGGCGCGAGCGGCGACCAACCTGAGCGCGGCCGCCGAGTAGGCGCCGCGATGACGATGTACCGCCGCTTCACCGCGGCTCTAGGAGATGCACAGCGTGCTTGAACACCTTTTCGGCGTTCCGTTTACACTCGTTAGCTTCTTCGTCGCCCTGTCGGTCGTGGTCTTCGTCCACGAGTTCGGCCACTTCTTCGTCGCCCGCCGCTGCGGCGTGCGCTGCGAAGCTTTCTCGATCGGGTTCGGCCCCGAGATTTTTGGACGCACCGACAAACACGGCACGCGCTGGAAGCTCTCGCTGATCCCGCTCGGCGGCTACGTGAAGATGTTCGGTGAAGGCGAGACCATGCAGGTCGTCGAAGGCGGCAAAACCACGGAAGTGCCGCGCGAACTCACCCCGGAAGAACGCGCCGTGTCCTTCCGTTATAAGACCCTTGGCCAGCGCGCCGCGATCGTCTTCGCCGGCCCCGCCGTGAACCTCATTTTCGCCGTTCTCGTCTTCTGGCTGACCTTCTCGATCGGCGGCCGTCCGACCACCGATCCGGTCATCGGCGGGATCGTCGAAGGCGGCGCGGCGGCGGAAGCCGGCATCCTGCCCGGGGACCGCATCATCACCATCGACGGCAAGCCGGTCGAGCGGTTCGAGGACATCCAGACCATCGTGCTGCTCGCCAACGGCGCCCCGATGGAGATCGGCATCCGCCGCGAAGGCGCCGGCGACCAGGTGTTCTCGGTCACCCCGCGCGTGCGCGAGGACAAGGACGAAGACGGGAAGGTCACCAAGCGCCTGATGCTCGGGATCCAGGCGTCGCGCGAGCATATGACGGTCACGCGTCTCAATCCCATCGCGGCCGCCGGTGCGGCGTTTGGTCAGGTCTACGACGTGATCCACACGACCAAGGTCGCCGTCGGCCAGATGATCGCGGGCCAGCGCGGGACCGAGGATCTGGGCGGGCCCATCCGTATTGCACAGATTTCAGGGCAGGCGGCCAAAACCGGGGTCCTTGGTTTCATTCTTTTCATGGCGATTCTGTCGATTAATCTTGGGGTTGTGAACCTTTTCCCGGTCCCGCTCCTTGACGGCGGACACCTCATGTTTTACGCCATCGAAGCCGTGCGCGGACGACCGCTTTCGGAACAGGTCCAGGAATGGGGTCTGCGTGTGGGATTGGCTCTTGTCCTGACTCTGATGCTGTTCGTGACCTGGAACGACATCGTCCAGTTGATCCGCACATAGAGGGTACACCGCTGCGTTAAGCGCCGGCGGATCGATAAAGCTGGGAAGGTTTCTATGATTGGGGCGGCTGAGACGGTTCGGCGCAGCGTGCGGCGCGGGTGGCATCTTGTGCCGCTTTGCGCCCTTCAAGCGGGCGCGATGGTTGCCCTTCTTTCTGGCGCCGCGACGCTGGCTCTGCCTGTGTCCGAAGCGCGGGCCCAAAGCGCGGCCGATACCATTCAGGGCATCGCGGTTCAGGGCAGCCAGCGTATCGAGCCGGCGACCGTGCGCACCTATGTCACCGTGCGGGAAGGCGATCCATTCGATCCCTCGCGCATCGACCAGTCGCTGAAGAACCTGTTCGGCACGGGTCTGTTCGCGGACGTGTCGATCACGCGCGGCGAAAACAACATCCTCGTCATCCGCGTGGTGGAAAACCCGATCATCAACCGGATCTCGCTCGAAGGTAACGACAAGATCAAGGACGACGACCTGACGAAAGAGATGCAGCTACGTCCGCGCGTGGTTTACACGCGCAACAAGGTGCAGCAGGACGTCGAGAAGATTCTGGAACTGTATCGCCGCAAGGGCCGCTTCGCTGCACGTGTCGATCCGAAGGTCATCGAACTCCCGCAGAACCGCGTCGACGTGGTCTTCGAAATCAGCGAAGGCAGCCCGACCTACGTGCGCACCATCAATTTCGTCGGCAACGACGCCTTCGACGACGATGAGTTGCGCAACGTGGTGCTGACGCGCGAAGAGCGTTGGTGGCGCTTCCTGACGTCGAACGATACCTACGATCCGGATCGTATGAACTACGACCGGGAACTTCTGCGCCGCCACTACGTGCAGAATGGCTACGCTGACTTCGAAGTCATCTCCGCCGTTGCCGAACTCGCGCCGAACCGCGAGAACTTCTACATGACCTTCACCGTGAAGGAAGGTCCGCGCTACCGCCTGAATAAGGTGGACCTTGAAGTCAACATCAAGGATCTGCCGCGTGACGTTCTTGAGCGCGCTGTCATTCCGCAGCAAGGCGACTGGTTTAACGGCAAGGCGATCGAAGACACGATCGACGCGATCACGAATGCAGCCGGCACCGCCGGCTATGCCTTTATCGACATCAACCCGCGCGTCCGCCGCGACGAAGCCAACAAGACGATCGATCTCACCTTCCAGGTCCAGCAGGGGCCGCGCGTGTTCGTTGAACGCGTCGATGTGAAGGGGAACGTCCGCACGCTCGACCGCGTCATCCGCCGCGAGCTGTTGCTCGTCGAAGGCGACGCCTTCAATACGGCGCGTGTGCGACGCTCGCGCGAGCGTCTTGAGAACCTCGGCTTCTTCAAGCAGGACACCGTCAAGATCGACAACGCGCCGTCCGACGTCTATCCGGACCGCACCATCTTGACGGCAACCGTGGAAGAGCAGCCCACCGGCGAACTCAGCTTCGGCGTTGGCTATTCAAGCGCCTCGGGCGCCCTGTTCGACGTTGGGGTTCGCGAACGCAACTTGCTCGGCAAGGGACAGAATCTCGGCGCCAACTTCAGCCTCGCGCAGCAGCAGATGCAGGTGAACCTCAGCTTCACCGAACCGTACTTCCTCGACCGCCGCTTGGTCGCCGGCTTCGACATCGTCGCCAGCCAGGTCGACTATCAGTCGCAGTCGGGCTTCACGTCGAACACCCTTGGCGGCACGGCCCGCCTGGGCTTCCAGTACAATGAATATCTGTTCCAGCGCTTCAACTATCAGCTTTTCGTCACCAAGCTCACCGGCCTCACGAGCTTCTCGTCGCAGTTCGTCCGCGAACAGGCGGGCAGCGCGGTCACCTCGCAGGTCAGCCAGGTCATCGGGTACGACCGCCGTGACAACGTCATCGATCCGCACAACGGCTACTTCCTCACGCTGTCTACGGACCTCGCGGGTCTGGGCGGTAGCGAACGGTACGTCCGTGGCGGGGTTGGCGGCGCGCTCTATCTCGAGCCGCTCGAAGGCTGGATCTTCTCGGCGGCGGCCAGCGGCAGCTACATTGTGGGGCTCGGCCAGGAAGTCAAAATTTATCAGCGTTCTCAGATGGGTGGCACCACCTTGCGCGGCTTCAAGGACTTCGGCGCCAGTCCGCGCGATGCCACGACCTTCGACGCGGTCGGCGGCGACTGGATGGCCACCGCGTCGTTCCAGCTGCGCGTTCCGGGCCTGCCCAAGGAAAGCGGCCTGAAGACCTATCTCTTCAACGATTGGGGTGTTATTGGTCCGCCGAAGGATTTGAAGCGGCGTGCCGGGATCACCATTTTTGACACGCAGAAATTCAGGGGTTCCGCCGGGATTGGGGTGGAGTGGACGTCCCCTGTGGGTGTGATCACGGTCGACTACTCACCGTTTATTTTCAATGCGCAGCCGTGGGACCAAAAGTCCCGGTTCCGCATCAACTTTGGTCAACGTTACTAAAACAGGTTCGAAAAAAGGCTCAACCTATGACAACGAAACTCTTCACGACCATGCGTCGCTCCGTCGTCCTGGCGGTTGCTCTCGGCATGGCTTCCATGACCGGCGTTTCCGCCGCACAGGCGCAGAGCCGTCCGGCTGTTGTGTTCGGCGTGGTCAACACCGATCGCATCCTGCAGGACAGCCTCGCGGCGAAGGGCGTGCGTCTCGAGCGCGAGAAATACGCGCAGACCTATCAGTCGCAGATCAAGGACGAAGAAGCCAAGCTTCGCGCCGAAGATCAGGAACTGTCGTCGCAGCGTAGCGTGATGGCGCCGGAAGTGTTCCAGCAGCGCGCCCAGACGTTCCAGCAGAAGCTGGCGGACTTCCAGAACCAAGTGCGCGACAAGCAAGAGCGCCTTGATTTCTCGTTCCAGCAGGCGATGCAGGAAATTGGCAATACGATCATCAGCGTCTCGCAGGAAATCGCCAAGCAGCAGGGCATCACGGCGGTCGCCGCTCACAACCAGCTGCTGTTCTTCGACCCGGGCATGGACATCACCCAGCCGGTTCTCGAGCGCCTCAATCAGCGTCTCGCCTCGGTGAAGTTCCAGGATCCGGCCACGTTGCAAGCTCCGGCTCCCGCCGCCGCTGCGGGTGGCGTGGCTCCGGCCGCCGGTGGCGCCGCCGCGAAGGCGAAAGCCAAATAAGCTGGCGTAAGGCATTACATGCCTGATCCACGGTTTTATCGCCGCGAGGCTCCGCGATCACTCGCAGACCTCGCGGCGATGACCGAGACCCGGCCGGCTCCTGGAGCCGATGCCGGGCTTCTTGTTTCTGATGTGGGGCAAATCGAGACCGCCGGTCCGGGCGAGATTGTATACGTCGCCGATAAGGAGTTCGCCGCCGCATTAAGCGCAAGTTCGTGTGGCGCGTGCATCACGACCGAAGAACTTGCGGCGCATGCGCCGCCGCTTTGCGCCGTGCTGATCGCAAAAGATCCGCGCGCCGCGTTCGCGGCCGTAGCGGCATATTTTTATCCGATGGGCGAGCCGTACGATTACGCCACCCCAATCGCCCCCGATGCGGTCATTGGGCAGAACGTTCGTTTCGCTCCCGGTGTCGTCATCGGATCGAAAGCGCGCGTCGGCGACAACGTGAGCCTCGGCGCCAATAGCGTCATCGGCCCCGGCGTCGAGATCGGCGCCGATAGCGTGATAGGAGCCAACGTCACTGTGCTCTATGCGTTGGTCGGGAAGCGTGTTGTGATGCATCCCGGCGTGCGGGTGGGGCAGGACGGCTTCGGGTTCGTGCCGACAGCGTCCGGCTTGCGAAAGGTCCCGCAGCTCGGTCGCGTCATCATTGAAGACGATGTCGAGATCGGCGCCAATACGACCATCGATCGCGGGGCGGCCGCGGATACGGTTATCGGCGCGGGTACCAAGATCGATAACCTGGTTCAGATCGGCCATAACGTCGTGATCGGCCGGAGCTGCGTCATAGTCGCCCAAGTGGGAATCTCGGGCAGTTGCACGCTGGGCGATGGCGTCGTTCTGGGCGGGCAAGTGGGCCTAGCGGACCATTTGACCGTCGGCAGCGGCGCTCAGGTGGCCGCCCAATCGGGCCTGATGCGCGATGTCGAGCCGCGCGAGGTCGTTATGGGCAGCCCCGCAAAGCCCATACGTCAGTTTTGGCGTGAAATTGCGGCCCTATCGCGGTTGACCAAGCGCAATAAGGGGCCGTAAAACGTGTCCTTCTGGATGCGGGAGTGAGCCGCGTTCGAGAGCCGGAGCCTGCCATGGACGGACAAACGCCTAATCCCGCCATCACCATCGATATCCACCGGATCGTCGAGATGATCCCGCACCGCTACCCGTTCCTGATGGTCGATCGCTTGCTCGACGTCGTTCCCGGCGAGTCCGCCGTGGGCCTCAAGAACGTCACCGCAAATGAGCCATTTTTCCAGGGTCACTTCCCTGGACGTCCGGTGATGCCGGGCGTCCTCATCATTGAGGCCATGGCGCAGACCGCGGCGGTGATCGTCGTCGCCTCGCTGGGCCAGGCTGCGGAAGGCAAGTTGGTCTACTTCATGAGCATTGAGAACGCGCGTTTCCGCAAGCCGGTCGAGCCGGGCGATCAACTTCGCCTCTACTGCCGTAAGGAGCGCCAGCGCGCCAACGTGTGGCGTTTCACGGGCGAAGCGCGCGTCGGCGACACGGTCGTTGCCGAGGCGGTTTATACCGCCATGATCATGGGCACCTGATCTCTTGGATACCGCCCGTCCCATCGTGAATATTCATCCGACTGCAATTGTCGATCCCTCGGCGGCCATCGGCGAGGGGGTCCAGATCGGTCCTTACTGCACCGTCGGTCCCAACGTCGTGCTGTGCGACAATGTGCGTCTCATCTCGCACGTGATCGTCGACGGCCACACCAGCGTTGGCGCCAACACCGTTATCCATCCCTTTGCCTCCCTCGGCCTCGCGCCGCAGCACCTTCGCTACAAGGGTGAGCCGTCTCGCCTCATCGTCGGGCGCAACAACACGATCCGCGAACATGTCACCATGCACATCGGCACCGAACAGGGCCGCATGGAAACGCGCGTCGGAAGTGATTGTTTCTTCATGGTGGGCTCGCACGTCGCGCACGATTGCGTCATCGCCGACCATGTCATCCTCACCAACAGCGTTGCGCTCGGCGGTCATGTCGAGATCGGCGAATACGCTATCATCGGCGGTCTGTCGGGCGTGCATCAGTATGTGCGTATCGGTAAGCACGCCATGATCGGCGGCGTCACCGGCGTCGAGAAGGACGTCATCCCCTACGCACTCGCCATGGGCAATCGCGCGCGTCTGACCGGTCTGAATATTGTCGGACTGCGTCGCCGCGGCTTCTCGCGCGAGGACATTCGTTCGCTGCGCACGGCTTACGGTCTTCTGTTCTCCCAGGGCGGCACGATGGCCGAGCGCTTGATCGAAGTCGCCGAACTGTTCAAAGATCACGCGGGCGTGATGGATATCATCAACTTCATCCGCGAAGACTCCACCCGGCCGATGTGCACGCCGGGGATCGTCAACGGCAACGGCTCTCCGTAAGTGACCGCGGCCCTACGCGCGGCCAAGCTTGGGATCATCGCCGGCGGCGGTGCGCTCCCGGGGCTCCTTGTGTCGGCATGCCGGTCGGCGGGGCGCGATCACTACGTCCTTGGCCTGACGGGTTTCGCCGACAATGCCGCGCTTCCACGCCCCGCCGACGCTTGGATTAAGTTGGGCGAGGTCGGCAAAGGCTTCGATCTCTTGCGCGGCGCTGGGGTCAGCGAAGTCGTGATGGCCGGGGCCGTGCAGCGCCCCAAATTCAGCGAGCTGATCACTGATTTCAAAGGCGCCGCCATGCTTGCGCGCATCGCAGGACGTGCGGCGTTGGGTGACGACAGCCTGCTGTCTGCGCTGGTCGGCGAGATAGAATCCGAAGGCTTCAGAGTGGTGGGCGCCGACAGCATCTTGTTCGAGCTTCTCGCGCCGTTCGGGGTGATGGGGCGCCATAGCCCTGTTTCGTTTGCCGACGACATAGCCGCCGGGTTCCAAGCCGCTAAGACGCACGGTGCGGCCGATATAGGGCAGGCCGTCATCGTCAAGGATGGCAAGATCGTTGCTGTCGAGGACAAGGACGGCACCGATGCGATGCTGTCGCGTGCGCAAGGCGGCGTCCTTGTGAAAGTGAAGAAGCCGCAGCAGGAGCGGCGTGTCGATCTGCCAACCGTAGGCTCCGCGACGGTGAAGAACGCGATTGCGGCGGGACTGTCCGGGATCGCCATCGAAGCCGGCCATACCTTCATGCTCGATCGCGCGCGGATGATTGCAATGGCCGACGACGCGGGTTTGTTCATCGTGGGGGTCGCCGATGGCAAATTCTGACGAAGGCCCCTTGATCTATGTTATCGCCTGCGAGGCGTCCGGCGATCAGCTTGGGGCGTTATTGATCCAGGCGTTGCGCGACCAGACCTTCGGCCGTGTGCGGTTCGCCGGCCTCGGCGGGCATCAGATGGAACGCGACGGCTTCAAGAGCCTGTTCGACGTTCACGAACTGGCGCTGCTCGGCGTGTTCGAAGTTCTTCCCAAGGCGCGGCGGGTGCTGCAGCGTGTCGCGGAAACCGTGCGCGACATCGAGGAAAAGCAGCCCGATATCCTGGTGACGATCGACTCCTGGGGTTTCACCGGGCGGGTGCACGAACGCCTCGCCAAGAAAAAGAGCACGATCCCGCGCGTGCGTTATGTCGCGCCTCAAGTGTGGGCATGGCGTCCCAAACGCGCGAAGCAGCTGGCCAAATGGGTGCACCACCTGATGGCGCTTCTGCCGTTCGAACCACCGTACTTCACGGTGCATGGTCTGCCGACGACCTGGGTGGGACATCCTGTGGTCGAGGCCGGCTTCGAGCAAGGGAACGGCTCGCGCTTCCGCCGCCTGCATCACATCGCCGAGGACACAAAGCTGATCGGCGTGCTGCCGGGCAGTCGCAAGAGCGAGGTGCTGCGCCTCCTGCCGGTGTTCAAGGACGCCGTGACGCTTCTGGCGCAACGCTACGCCAACCTCCAGGTCGTGATCCCCACGGTTCCGGCCGTGGCCGCCGAGGTCGCGCAGGCCGCGACAGGGTGGGCGGCGCCGGTCGTGATCCTGCAGGAATCGAACATTCGCCCCGACGCCTTCGCCGCCTTCGATGTTGCGCTGGCCGCGTCCGGCACGGTGTCACTGGAATTGGCTGTCGCCCGGGTGCCCCATGTCATCGCCTACCGCGTCCACAAGATGACCGCGTTCCTGTTCCGCATGCTGACCAAGCTGCGGCGTGTGAATTTGGTCAATATCCTGTTGGGCCACGAGGCCGTCCCCGAACGCTTGCAGGGGATGTGCCGGGCGGAGGTGTTGGCTGACGACCTCGCCATGCTGTTGCGCGACGAGCCGCGCCGCACGGCGCAGCGGGCCGATTTTGCTGCGGCGCTTTCAAAGCTGTCGCCGCCGGGCGAGCGGCCGAGCCGGCTTGCCGCCAAGACGATTCTGGCGCTTCTCGCTAAAGGCTAGGCCGTATACCATCCCGGCCAACGCCGCTTCTGGTTCAATAGGCGTTTCAATATGGGGAGATTTCCGATGCGTAAGTTTGCTGTTACCGCCGCCGCGTTCGCGCTCATGGCGGGCCTGCAGTTCGCCGTGGTGGCGCCCGCTCACGCGGCTGCCGCGACCAATCAGGTCGAAATGGAATTGATGACGTGGCCCGAGCTGAAAGCCGCTATCGAAGGGGGTAAAACCACCGCAATTATCTACACCGGCGGCACCGAACAACGCGGTCCGCAGAATGTGATCGGCGGCCACAACTTCATGGGCAAGCCGCTCGCGCTCGATATCGCGCGTAAGCTTGGCAACGCCATCGTCTTCCCGGTGCTGCCGTACACGCCGACCGGCATGTCGAAGGAAGTCCCGGGCAGCATCAACCTTTCGGCCGACGTTCTGCAGTTGGTACTCGAGCAACTCGCCGAAGGCGCTATCGTCAACGGCTTTAAGAACGTCGTGCTCATGGGTGACAGCGGCGGCGGCCAGGGTCCGAACGGCGGCGTTTACGCGGCCGCGGCCAAGAAGGTGCAAGAGAAGCATGCCGCTGAAGGCGTGAAAGTGATCTTCGCCGATCAGGCCTATGCCGTGAACAACGAGTTCCTGAAGCAGATCGTGGCGGAAGGTTATCCGATGAGCACGCACGGCGGGATCCCGGATACCTCGCTGATGTTGATGCTGGATAAGGACAACACGCTGGTCCGCAAAGAGCTGCTGGCGACCGCCGTCGGCGACCCGGTGCTGCCGCCGGGTGAGAAGCCGGATCCGAACGCTAAGCGCGTCAACAACGGCATCAGCGGCGACGCCCGCCGCTCGAGCGTCGAACTCGGCAAGCGTCTCTACAATATGAAACTCAATGCGGCCGTGACGCAGATCCAGTCGCTGCTGAAGTAAAGCTGATACACGAAAAACCCGCGAGAGCCTGACTCTCGCGGGTTTTATCTCACCCAAAAGAAAACGGCGCGCGGAGTAACCCGCGCGCCGTTTGCGTCTTGCAAAGCCGCAGCGACTATTTGCGCTGCTTCATCGGCGTGAACTTGCGCTTCGTCTGGCCGGTGTAAAGCTGGCGCGGACGGCCGATCTTCTGCTGCGGATCTTCGATCATTTCCTGCCATTGCGCGACCCAGCCCGTGGTGCGGGCTAGGGCGAAGAGGGCGGTGAACATGGACACCGGGATGCCCATGGCCTGGAAGATGATGCCCGAATAGAAGTCGACGTTCGGATACAGCTTCTTCTCGATGAAGTAGTCGTCTTCTAGCGCGATGCGCTCGAGTTCCATCGCGATGTCGAGCAGCGGGTTGTTCTTGATCTTCAGCTCGTTGAGCACTTCGGCGCAGGTCCGCGACATGATGCGCGCGCGCGGATCGTAGTTCTTGTAGACCCGGTGACCGAAGCCCATCAGGCGGAAGTTGTCGTTTTTGTCCTTCGCCCGCTTGACGAACTCGGGGATGCGCTTCTTGTCGCCGATTTCGCGGAGCATGGTCAGCACCGCTTCATTGGCGCCGCCGTGCGCGGGGCCCCACAGCGAGGCAATGCCGGCCGCGATGCAGGCGAACGGATTGGCGCCCGACGAGCCGGCGAGACGGACAGTCGATGTGGACGCGTTCTGTTCGTGATCGGCGTGCAAAATGAGGATGCGGTCCATGGCTTTCGCGAGAACCGGGTTGACCTCGTAGTCTTCGCACGGGGTTGCGAACATCATGTACAGGAAGTTTTCCGCGTAGGAGAGATCGTTGCGCGGATAGATGAACGGCTGACCGAGCGAGTACTTGTACGCCCACGCGGCGATCGTCGGCATCTTGGCGATCAAGCGGTAGGTCGAGATGCGGCGGTGGTCGAGATTATTGATGTCCAAGCTGTCGTGATAGAACGCGGACAGGGCGCCGACGACGCCGCACATGATGGCCATCGGGTGGCCGTCGCGGCGGAAGCCCGAGTAGAAGTTATGGAACTGTTCGTGCAACATCGTGTGATAGGTGATGTCGCGCTCGAACTGCTTGTACTGCTTTTCGTTCGGCAGGTCGCCGAACAGGAGGAGGTAGGCCACTTCCTCGAAATTGCACTTCTCGGCCAGATCCTCGATCGGATAGCCGCGGTGCATGAGGATACCCTTATCCCCATCGATGAAGGTGATCTTGGACTCGCAGCTTCCCGTCGAGGTGAAGCCCGGGTCGTAAGTGAACATGTCGGTTTCGGCGTAGAACTTGCGGATGTCCACGACATCCGGACCGGTCGTGCCTTCAAGTACGGGGAACTTCCACGACTTGCCGGTTTGATCGTCCTTGACGGTGATGGTCTTAGCCATGGGTGCGCTCCTTCCTCGTGAAGACAGGGACCACACCGCCTTGTCTCCCCTGGGCGGGCCCCTTTTTGTTGCGTTGCTTATAGCGCGGAAAATGCTTGAGAATCAACGTTCGCCCGCGCGAATGTGATGTGGCTAACGGGCCACAGAATCCTTCAACCGGGCGATGGTTTCCGCCTGGCCAAGAACCTCCATCACCTCGAAAAGCGGCGGAGAATTCAGCGTTCCGCACACTGCGGCGCGCAAGGGCGGAGCGACTTTCCCAAGCTTCTGGCCCGCCTGTTCCGCATAGCCGCGCACCCTAGCTTCGATCTCGCCGTGGGTCCAGGAGGGGGCCCATTCCAGGGCCGGCAGGACCCCTTCGATGGCGGTCTTGCCGCCGTCAGCGAGGATGGCGGCGGCCTTTTCGTCGATTTGAACCGGGCGCTTACCAACGAAGAACACGGCGCCCTCGGCGATCTCCACCAGGGTCTTGGCGCGCTGCTTCAGGATCGGCATCGCCTGCTTGAGGCGCGACATATGTTCCACCGGACCGCCAAGCTTTTGCTCGACGAAGGGTAGCACCAGTTTCATCAGGCGATCGTCCTCGGCGTGGCGGATATAGTGCCCGTTGAGGCTGGTGAGCTTGTCCATGTCGAAGCGCGCCGCGCCGCGGTTCACATCGACAATGTCGAACCACTCGATGGCTTCTTCGTCCGAGATGATTTCGGCATCGCCGTGGGACCAGCCGAGGCGCAGGAGATAGTTGCGCAAGGCTTCGGGCAGGTATCCGTGATCGCGATAGAACTCGACACCCACCGCGCCATGACGCTTGGAAAGCTTCGCGCCGTCGGCGCCGTGAATCAGCGGGATATGTCCGTACTTCGGCGCGGGCGCGCCGAGTGCGAGAATGAGCTGATACTGGCGGAAGGCGTTGTTGAGGTGATCGTCGCCGCGGATGACATGAGTGATGCCCATGTCGATATCGTCAACGACCACCGAAAGCATATAGGTCGGCGTGCCGTCCGAGCGCAGCAGGATCATGTCGTCGAGTTGCGCGTTGGCGACGCGCACGGGGCCTTGCACCATATCATGTAGAATCGTGTCGCCTTCCTGCGGCGCCCGGAAGCGCACCGCGTAAGGGCGGCCGACTTCGTTTGGCCCGGGGGTGCGATCGCGCCAGCGGCCGTCGTAGCGGATCTGCAATCCCTTCGCCTTTTGCTCCTCGCGCATCGCGGCGAGTTCTTCCGGTGTGGCGTAGCACTTGTAGGCCTTACCCTGGGCAAGCAACTGCTCGGCGGCTTCGCGGTGCTTGTCGGCGCGGGCGAACTGGTAAACCGGCGCGCCGTCCCACGGGAGCCCGAGCCACTCCAGACCCTTCATGATGGCGTCGATGGCGGCGGGGATCGAGCGCTCGCGGTCGGTATCTTCGATGCGCAGCAGGAACTTACCGCCTGTGTGCTTGGCATAGAGATAGTTGAACAGCGCCGTGCGGACCCCGCCAATATGCAGGTAGCCGGTGGGCGAGGGGGCGAAACGGACGACGACGCTCATCAAAACTCTCGTATTAGGCTGGCTAAAACCAAGCCGTGGTTTACCATATCCCCGGGGGGATACCATGCGTCCATATGCGGCGTGGGGGAATTTCCGGCAAGAGCTGAAACAGCAGGAAGGCCGCGCGATCCTGTGGATCGTGGTGGCTTTCGCCGCGGGAGCGGCTTTGTTTTTCTCCTGGCGCACCGATCCCTCCGACTGGCTGGGCGCTATCGCCGCCGTCGTCGCGATCGTGCTATTGCGCCTGAAGATCGCACGGTCGATCACCAAGCCGCTCGCCATTGCCATCATCGCCGTCGCCGCCGGCCATAGCGCCGCGCAGTTCAGGACCGCGTTTGTAGCGACGCCGTTGCTTACCAAAGAGATCGGCCCCGTGGACATCACGGGCCGCGTGGTGGAGACCGAGCGCCGCCCCGGCGTGAACCGGGTCGTGCTGGCGCCGACGCATCTGCCGCGCGTGCCCGAGGGCGCCGTCCCGAAGCGTCTACGTATCAACATCCCGCGCGGTCATGGATTGCCGCAAGTCGGCGAGACCGTCACGGTGCCCGCCGTTGTCGGACCCGCGATGCGCCCCGCGGTGCCTGATGGATTCCAGTTCCAGCGGTTTCTGTACTTCGAGCGCATCGGCGGCACCGGTTATTCTGTAGGCCGCTGGGAGGCGGCCACCGCAGCCGGAGAAGCCACCTGGAGCGCGAGGTTCACGGCCGTCACGGAATCCTGGAGGCGCGGGATCGGCGAGCGCGTCGCCAAGGTGCTGCCCGGCGACGCGGGCGCGGTGGCAACAGCGTTGATCAACGGCGAGCAGACGGTGATCCCCGACCCGCTACAAGACGCTTACCGCGCGGCGGGGCTTGCGCACCTTCTGTCGATCTCCGGGTTCCATATGACCCTGCTGGCGGGTGCCGCGTTCTTCCTGATCCGCCGCATCCTCGCGTTGATCCCCGCCGTGGCTTTACGCACCGACACCAAGAAGATCGCGGCGTGGGCGTCGCTCGCGTTGACCTTCGGATACCTCCTGATTTCCGGCATGAGTGTGCCGGCGGTGCGCTCGTTTCTGATGATCGCGGTGGTGCTGGTGGCGGTGCTGTTGGACCGGACAGCGCTGTCCTTGCGCACCATCGCCTGGGCCGCGCTGCTCCTCTTGCTCGTGTATCCCGACGCTATCATTGGGGCGAGCTTCCAGATGT
The DNA here is from genome assembly GCA_041906145.1 of Rhodospirillaceae bacterium. Classification (GTDB taxonomy): domain Bacteria; phylum Pseudomonadota; class Alphaproteobacteria; order Rhodospirillales; family Rhodospirillaceae; genus SHVO01. Next base: position 558,092 of record JAYRJU010000003.1, read on the forward strand.
CCTTTGTCGCGGTGCTGGCGCTTATCGCGCTGTATGAGCAGACGTGGCTGAAGATCCCATGGCGGGACGCGAAGGGCGAGTTCTCGTTCGTGAGGGCGGCGGGTGTGTACGTGATCGCGCTGGTCGCGACCGATCTTGTGGCCGGTGGTGCGACCAATATCTTTGCCCTGTATCACTTCAATGTCTTTCCGACCTATTCGCTGGTCGCGAACCTCGCCGCCGCGCCGTTGAGCGGTCTATGGATCATGCCGGCGGGCGCGCTGGGCGTCGCTTTAATGCCCCTCGGCGGGGAGGGGATACCTTTGCGCATCATGGGCGCGGGCATCGATGTCCTGAATGCCATCGTGCGCGAAATCGCGCGCTGGCCCGCGGCGCAAGTGCACGTCCCGCCGATGAAGACCGCATTCCTGGTGCTCGCGGCCGGCGGCATCGTCTTCATCTGTCTGTGGAAGGGACGCCTGCGGTGGCTGGGCGTTGCGCCGGTGCTGGCGGCCTTGATCCAGCCTTGGGTAACGCGCGCCCCGGATCTTCTGATCGACGAGCGCGCGCGAGTTATCGCCGTAAGCGACCCGGCCGGCCATCTGGTGTTCGCGCCGGGACGGGCAGGCCGCTTTGTGCGCGAGGTATGGACGGAACGCTACGGCGCCTCGGAGGCGAAATGGCCTGGCCCCGACATGGCCTGCGACAAGAGCGGCTGCGTGATGACGCGGGCGGGCAAAAAGGTACTGCTGGCATTCGATGCATCGGCGCTGGCCGAGGACTGCGGCAAGGTGGACGTGATCGTCAGCACTGTGGCGGCCTACGATCTTTGTACCGATGGTTTCATTGTCGACCGCATCAATCTCGCCCGCAACGGCGCGCACGCGCTATGGGTGGACGCGCGCGACATCCGCGCGCGCTCGTCGGCACAGGCGATGGGCACCCGCGTGTGGATGCGGGGCAGCGTCGGGCTGGAGTTGTTCGGCGAGAGCGCGGCGGATGAGGATGCACAGCGGTGAGGCGGCGCCTCCAGAAGGACGTCGGGTAACCAAAAATGACGTAACCCTCTGGATCCTGGGCTTCGCCCAGGATGGCCAAAAAATATACGCTCCAGCGCGGGTGTTAGTAGCGGCGCAGGAGGCCGACGAGCTTTCCCTGAACGCGCACGCGGTCTGGGCCGAAGATGCGGGTTTCGTAGAGTTTATTGGCGGGCTCGAGCGCGACCGTCTCGCCTTTGCGGCGCAGGCGCTTGAGGGTCGCTTCTTCGTTGTCGACCAGCGCGACGACGATGGAGCCGTTGTCGGCGCTGTCGCAGCGCTTGATGATGATGGTGTCGCCGTCGTGGATGCCGGCTTCGACCATGGAATCGCCTTCCACCGTCAACGCATAGTGATCGCCCGCGCCGAGCAACGCCCCGGGCACGCCGACATGTTCAGAAGGATTGCGCAGCGCCTCGATGGGCGTACCGGCGGCGATCTTGCCGTAGAGCGGCAGATCGATGATGTCCTGTGCGCTCGAAGCCTTGACCGAAGCGCCGGGCATGGCGCCCGAGAAATTGCCCGTGATGACGTTGGGCGTGAAGTTACCTTTAACCGCACCGGACGCGCCGCCGTGAGAGCCGCTGAGTGTGCCGGGCGTCACGCCGCCGAGGCCTTCGGGCACCTTCACCACTTCCAGGGCGCGGGCCCGGTGGGGCAGGCGGCGGAGGAAGCCGCGTTCCTCGAGGGCCATGATCAGGCGGTGGATCCCAGATTTGGAGCGCAGCTTCAGCGCCTCCTTCATCTCGTCGAAGGACGGGGCGACCCCGTCGCGGGCCATGCGGTCGCGGATGAACAGGAGAAGTTGGTGCTGCTTCTTGGTGAGCATGTAACAGGGCTCCGGCCGGGATATCGGGCGCGAACGAAAGGAGCCCGATATAGGATAGATGAAGAAGGGTAGAACAAACCAAGAATGTTCTACTTTAGTTCTTGTCCTTCGTCAAGCATCCAGCGGGATCGTTAAGACCAGCGTGCCCGCGGCGGCGGCGGGCGCGTGCGGCGGGCGCACGATCAGCGCGTTCGCCTGGGCCATGGACGAGATCATCCCGGAGTCTTGTTTCGGGAACGGCGTGACCACAAGATCGGGCGTGAGCACGGCGCGCAAGTAATCCTCGCGAGAATCATTTTCCTTGAGGTCGGCGCCGAGACGCGCGGGAACGGTGGCGGGCGCCTCGCCCGGCAGTCCTTGTAGTCGGGCAATGGCGGGACCGAGGAACAGCACCGCGCACACCATCGCTGACACCGGATTGCCGGGAAGCCCGAGCACCGGAAGCTTCTGGCCGGCGCCGATGCGGCCGAACAGCAAGGGCTTGCCCGGGCGCATCGCGATTTTATGGAAGGCGAGGCGGAAGTCGTCCGACTGCAGCGCTTTGCGCATCAGATCGTGCTCGCCCACGGACACGCCGCCGCTGGTGACGAGCATGTCGAGCGGCTCGGCGCGGGCGATGGCTGCGCGCAGGGCCTCGAGTTCGTCGCGCGCGACGCCGAGATGAATCGCATCACCGCCATGTTGCTCGATGAAGGCTGACAGGCCGGGGCCATTGGCGGAGACGATTTGGCCGTGACCGACGGTCTCGCCAGGCATGACAATTTCATCACCGGTCGACAGGACGCCGATACGGGGCTTCCGCGCAACGGGCACGCGCGCGATGTTCATGGCGGCGAGGAAACCGATGTCGCGCGCGCTGAGGCGGCGCGGCGCCGTCAGACCGGTGTCGCCGGCGCTGAAGTCCTGCCCCTTGCGGCGAATGTGGCGCGCGGGCTGCGGCATCTCGGTGATCACCACCTGCGCTCCGTTCGTGCCGTGCGCCTTGGTGTTCTCCTGCATTACGACGGTGTTTGCACCCGCCGGTACGTGCGCGCCGGTGAAAATGCGCACCGCCTGTCCAATCCCGAGCGTGCCGAGCCACGGGTGGCCGGCGCCGGACTCGCCGACGACTTCTAGCGTCAGGGGCACGGACGGAACGTCTTCGTGACGGATCGCGTAGCCGTCCATCGCGGAGACATCGGCGGGGGGATGTGAGACGCCGGCGACGGCGTCCTCTGCCAGCACGCGGTGAAGCGATTTGGACAAAGGCACATGCTCGACGCCCAGGCGCGCGAGGCCTTCGACAATCATGCGGCGGGCATCGGCGACGGGAATGAGAGCGGGCATATCAGGAGGCCGAAAAACAGGAACGGGAGAAGGGTGCGCTGAAAGCTGTATCCCCCGGACGTGCTCCGCGGGCGGGAGGATGACTGGACGAGGGAAGGCCGTGCGCGGCCTGCGCATAAATACGCACGTCATCCTGGGCCCGCGACCCAGGATGACCAGATAAGCGAATGTGGCTCGCCGAGGGCGCCATTAATCCTGCTCGAAGGAGCCGGATTTGCCACCGCTTTTTTTGACGAGGCGGATGTCGGTTATGTGCATACCGCGGTCGACGGCTTTGCACATATCGTAGACGGTGAGCGCGGCGGCGGAGACGGCGGTGAGGGCTTCCATCTCGACGCCGGTTTGTCCGACCAGTTTGCAGGTGGCGGTGATGTTAACCGCGCTTTTCTTCGGATCGGTCTCGAGTTCGACTTTCACCGATGTCAGCGCCAGCGGGTGGCACAGCGGAATGAGATCGGAGGTACGCTTCGCGGCCTGAATGCCGGCGAGTTGGGCGATGGCCAGCACGTCGCCTTTCTTGTGCTCGCGCTTCTCGATCATCTTCAGGGTGTCGAGCTCCATGAGCACCGAACCTTTGGCGATGGCCTCGCGCGCGGTCGCTTTTTTGTCCGACACGTCGACCATGACGGCGTTGCCGTCTTTGTCGATGTGGGTGAGTTTCTTGCGGCGGAAGAGCATCGGTCACTCCTCGGAAAAACAGGAAACAGAGACCCCTGGATCCTGGGCTTCGCCCAGGATGACGAGAGAATGAGGGGCAGACCTACACATGCGCGGGCACCTGCAAGAGTGCGCGGGTGGCGGATTCCACGTCGGGTTGGCGCATGAGGGACTCGCCGATGAGGAAGCGATGCGCGCCGGCTTTGGCCATGCGGGCGAGGTCGGTAGGAGTCTTGAGGCCGCTTTCGGCCACGAGCACACGGCCCTTCGGGAGCAGTTTCGCCAGACGCTCGGTGGTGCCGAGGTCGATGGCGAGAGTCTTGAGGTTGCGGTTGTTGACGCCGATCAGCGGCGAGGAGAGGTTCATGGCGCGGTGGAACTCGTCTTCGTCGTGCACCTCCACCAGCACATCGAGCCCGATCTCCCTGGCGTAGGTTTCGAGCTCACGCGCGAGGGCGTCGCCGAGGCAGGCCATGATGAGTAGGATGCAATCGGCCCCGAGCACCCGCGCTTCGGCGACCTGATAGATCTCGAGCATGAAGTCCTTGCGCAGCACCGGAAGTCCGGAGGCGGCGCGTGCCGCCTGCATATATTCGTCGCGGCCCTGGAAGTGATCTTCCTCGGTCAGCACCGACAGGCATGCAGCGCCGGCCTTGGCGTAGGACACGGCCAGCGCGGCAGCGTCGAAGTCCGCGCGAATGAGACCGGCGGAGGGCGAGGCTTTCTTGATTTCGGCAATGAGCGCGTAATCGCCGCGCGCGGCTTTCGCATCCAACGCCTTCGCGAACCCGCGTACGGGCGGCGCCTCGCTCAGACGCTTTTCGAGGTCCGCCAGCGAAACGCGTTCCTTGCGCTTCGCCACCGATTGACGTTTCACGGCGTTGATCTTCTCCAGCACATCGCTCATGCCGCCGCCGTCTCATTGGTGATGGCGACGAGAGTCTCCAGCGCCTTCTTGGCGCGGCCGCTCATGATGCCGTCCAACGCCATGGCGACACCGTCCTTCAAATCGCGCGCCTTGCCGGCAATGAGGAGGGCGGCCCCGGCGTTGAGCGTGACGATGTCGCGGTAAGCGCCGCCGCGTCCGAACAGAAGCGTGCGCAGCGCCGCCGCGTTGTGCTCCACGTCGCCGCCTTTCAATTCGTCCGGCGTGGCGCGCTTGAGGCCGGCCTCCTCGGGCGTGAGCTCGAACGTCGTCACCGCGCCGTCTCGCAACTCGGCAATGAAGGTGGCGCCGGTGGTGGTGATTTCATCGAGGCCGTCGGAGCCGTGCACGACCCAGGCGCGCTCCGAGCCAAGGTTCGCGAGGGTTTCCGCGATGGGTACGATCCATTTGCGCGCGAACACGCCCATCAACTGGCGCTTGGCGCCGGCGGGGTTTGAGAGCGGGCCAATGAGATTGAACAGCGTGCGCTGGCCGAGCTCGGCGCGCACCGGTGCGACGTGTTTCATGGCGAGGTGATGTTTCTGCGCGAACAGGAATCCGATGCCGGCTTCGCGCAGAGCACGCGCAACCACCTCGGGAGGCGCATCCAGATTGACGCCGAGGGCGGCGAGCACGTCAGCCGTGCCGGACTTGGACGACACGGCGCGATTGCCGTGTTTGGCAACCGGCACGCCGCAGGCCGCGACCGCAAAGGCAACGGCGGTCGAGATATTGAACGTACCCGCGCCGTCACCCCCAGTGCCGCATGTGTCGATGGCGTCCGTGGGGGCGTCGACCTTCAGTACCTTGGCGCGCAGGATGCGGGCGCCGCCGGTGAGTTCAGACACGGTCTCGCCGCGCACGCGCAACGCCATGAGGAACGCGCCCATCTGCGCGGCGGTGGCGCCGCCGGACATGATCACTTCGAACGCGGCTTCTGCGTCTTCTTCCGACAGCGGCACGCCGTCGGCGACCTTCGCGAGAAACGGTTTCAGGTCGGACATGTTAGGACGCGGCCTTCATAGCGGCGGAGACCTGACCGACCTTGAAGTCCGGCTCGGGTTTCGCCGCGAGCCCGGTGGCGACAAGGAAGTTGCGCAGGATGCGGTGGCCGTATTCCGAGGCGATGCTTTCCGGATGGAACTGCACCGCGGTGATGGGATGCTTCTTATGGGCCAGGCCCATGACGAGGTCGTCCTCACTGGTGGCGGTGATCTCGAGGTCGGCCGGCAGGGTGCCGCGATCGACCACCAGCGAGTGATAGCGTGTGGCGGAGAACTGCGGCGGCAATCCGGCGAACATGGCGTGGCCGGTGTGGGTGATGCGGCTGACCTTGCCGTGCATCGGCACGGGCGCGCGCACGACCTTGCCGCCGAAACACTGGCCTATGGATTGAAGGCCCAGGCAGACGCCGAATAGCGGCACATTGGCCTTCGCGGCTTCGGCGATCAGCGGCAGGCAAATGCCGGCACGGTCGGGATCGCACGGGCCAGGCGAGATCACGATGCCGGCCGGTTTCATCGCCAGCACGTCCGCGACGCTGGCCTTGTCGTTGCGCACGACGGTGAGATCGGCCCCGAGCTCCGAGAGGAAGTGCCAGAGGTTGTAGGTGAAGCTGTCGTAGTTATCGATGAGGACGTAGGTCGGGGACGCGGTCATGGCAGCTCACTTACGTACTTAAAGACAGCCTCTATAGAAACGGCTTCGAAGAGCACGGCGCTTCGAGAGACCGGTGCGCGCGCGGCGGGCCTGGCGGTCCAGGCGCCGGCGCAGCCCCTTGCCTTATAGTGAAGCGGCGCGCGCCGAGCAAAGGCCGGGGGCGGACCACATGATGGTGTGGGCCGAAATCCGGCGGACAATATGCATTTTACGCAGCACCGATTTACGCGGCAGACGGGCAAAAAGTAAATGACTGTAAAGGGTTAGTGCGACTTTGCGTTACGGGGCAGTACGCGGCAGTGAGGGGGGCTCTGCCTGTTCAAGCGGGGAGGGCATGTCCTCAAACTTCTCTTGGAAGTCGTCCCAGCGAAGAAACTCTCGGTTCCGGGGCGAGGTCACTTTGCCCCCGTCAGATACTCCCGCATCAAATACGCGATATCGCCCTTCAGCAAATTCGCCGGCGTGTCGCGGTCGGGGGTGTGATAGAGCGCTTTCAGATAGGCCACATCGTATTTCGTGAGCCCGGTGGCGATGTCGTCGCCGCAGTCGAGGAACATGTTGGTGATGCTGGGCACCGGGCGGCAGCGCTCGAAGGCTCTGGCTTGCGACAGGGCGAGCATGGCGGCGTGGTCGGCAATGGCGCCAATCTCCTGATTCTCGACGCGCACAAGGTCGATCACGATGGTGACAGCTAGGAATTCGGCGCGAAAGCCGGTGCGCAGGCGGCTGCCCTCGACCGTCGCGGTGGCGAAGCCATAAGGGTTGTCCGGGATGAGCTGACCCATGCGGTCGCGGGTGCCGGTGGCGTACCACCCTTGAATGGGATGTTCGACGGTGGCGAGTTCCTTGGCTTGCGCGGCGTAGTGATAGCCGAGCAGGGCCGGCAGTTTGGTGCGGATGGTGTCGAGCATCTCCTGCGGACGCTCGGTGAAAATGATCTGCAGATTCGGCGAACAGTCCGGGTCCGTGTTGACTGGCGCGCCGATCTGTTGCGCGACGCTGCGCACGCGCGCATCGACAAACTTCGTGAAGTTCGGCGACATGCCTGTCGTGTGCGGGCAGAGGCGTGTTTTCCAGCGCGAGACCGCGTTGAGCGGCGAGGGCATGGTGGCGACGTCGACGAAGTTGCGCACGATGGTGCGCATGCGGTTCGCGGTGATGGTGATTTCTTCGGTCGGGATCGGGGCGACGATCTTGGGCAGCGGCGTGGAGCGCGTGGGCGCCTCGGCCGGTGCATCTTGCGCGGCGGCGTCGCCCAATGCAGCGCGGGCGAGCGCGAGGAGGACGCTGGTGGTGAGGAGGATTTTCAAATGTGCCCCGCCCTGATTGGAAATAGCCCCGGGGGAGTATAGCCCGGATTGAGGGGTGGTGCAGGGGGCTCGCACGGAGTGGGCGTCGGCGCGCCAAGGCGCTCACGAAAAATGGGCTCAGGTCGCTAACCTGAGCCCATTGCTTTATCGGAGTGAAGAAACGAGCCGCGCCTAGTCGTTCCAGACGTGGATGACTTTGCGGGTGGTTTTATCGACGATCACCGGGTCATCGTTGATGATCACGTAGGCGTATTTATCGGGTTGTTCGACGTGGATCGTGCTGGGCAGCGGATGCACCGTAATGGTCTGCGGCAGCGAGGCGCCCACCTGCACGTTCACTTTCGGATCGACCACCGGCTCGAACTTCTTCGTCACGGATTCCTGACGGATGATGTTGCCGTATTCGTCCGACCAGGTGCTGGTCGTCGTAGTCGTCGTAGCCGATTGGGCGAACGCCGCGCCTGAAATCAGGAGCGCCGCGGCAAGGGTGGGGAGCACTGAGCGTTTCATAGGATTCTCTCCTTATTATTGTATGTGCCGTGCGGCGTGTGACGCACGGACATAAACGGATATGGGACCGCGGAAGGAGAAGCCCACAGGCGGAGCGGGAGAAGAAGACGGGTGTGCGCGTCGGGGGAACTCGCGTGGGAATCATTCAGTGTCATTACCCGCTTAAGGCGGGCAATCCAGGAAGGGGTGCGAAGGGGGGAGGGAAATCCCCGAGGCGCGTCAGTCGCGCGGGGAGGATTACAGACGTAAAAATGGAGTACGCATTGGCCCGCATACACTGCGTCTGCACTATTTCCGCTCTGCCCGCGTTTGTGACGGTGCGCGTGGCGGCTTTTTTGGGGCGGGGAAAGGGCTTAAGCTGCGGGCATCGTTTCATTCCAGAGGGGGGACTTCATGACGGTTCGAGCGGTGACGCGGCGGGTGTTGATGGCCGGCGCGGCGACGGCGGTGCTGGCGCTGGGCCTTGCGGGCTGCGGCGAGAAGAAACAGGCGCAGGCGCCTTACGAGGTGGAGGAGGTGATGCTGTCGCAGATCTCCGCCGACCTCGCGGCCGGCAGGACCACAGCGGTGGCGGTGACGCAGGGCTATATCGACCGCATCAAGAAATACGACAGCGCGCTGCACTGCGTGATCGGGGTGATGCCGGATGCGATCCAGCAGGCCGAGGCGTCGGACGCGCGGCGTAAAGCCGGCAAGGCGCTGGGTCCGTTGGACGGTATTCCCATCCTCCTCAAGGACAATATCGATGCGGCCGGCCTGCCGACGACGGCGGGCTCCTACGCGCTCGAGCATAATGTTAAGCCCGACGCGGAAGTGACCAAGCGCCTGCGCGCGGCGGGCGCGGTAATCCTCGGCAAGGCCAACCTCTCGCAGTTCGCCGGCTGGCGTCCGGCGGAGACGGTGCTGAACAGTTCCACTGTCGGCGGCGAATGCCGCAACCCCTACGACCTGACGCGCAGCCCGGGCGGTTCTTCCTCGGGCGGCGGCGCCACCACGGCCGCGAGCTTCGCCGCCGCCAATATCGGCAGCGACACGACGGGATCGATCATCGGGCCGTCGTCGTTCAACGGCATTGTCGGCCTGCGGCCGACCATCGCGCTGGTGCCGCGCACGGGCGTGGTGCCGATCAGCGCGACCATGGACACCACCGGGCCGATGGCGCGCAGCGTGCGCGATGCAGCCATGCTGCTGACGGTCATGGCGGGAACCGATCCGCGCGATCCGGCCAGCGCCGAAGCCGACGCGCATAAGACTGACTACGCCGCTGCCTTGTCGACCGAGGCGCTGAAAGGGAAGCGTTTGGGTGTGGTGCGCGACTTCGGCGGCTACAGCGAGGCGACAAGCCCGGTGTTCAACGCCGCCCTCGAGGTGATGAAGGCGCAAGGGGCTGAACTGGTGGAAATCCCGGAAGGGCAGTTCCCCGATCACCGCTTCGAGCAACTGGCGATCATGTCCTTCGACTTCCGCGAAGACTTCGCCAGCTATATGAAGGATGCGCCCGAGACGCAGAAGGTGCGTACGGTCGAAGAGCTGATCGCGTTCAACAACGCCGATCCGCGCGAGAGTGCCTTCGACAGCGGCTTGATCGAATATGCCGCCAGCCGCACCACCGGCCGCGCGGACCCCGAGTATACCAAGATGCGCGAGCTGGTGACCCAGCGCACCGCGCGCGACGGCTTCGACAAGGTGTTCGCGAGTTTCAACGTCAGCGCCGTGGTGCTGCCGACGCGCGATGTGGCCGACGTCATGAAGCCGAACGGCGAGAAGCAGCCGAACCGCATCCCGAAGGACAACGCGAAGGCACCGGGCTCGGGCTCGAGCATCGCCGCGCTGGCCGGGTATCCGAACCTCAGTGTGCCGATGGGCAGCGTGAACGGGCTGCCGGTGGGTTTGTCGCTGATCGGACCCGCGTGGAGCGAAGCCGATCTCTTGGCGATGGGCTATGCCTATGAACAAGCCGCGAAGGTGCGCGTGGCACCGACCGCTTACAAGGAAGCGGTAGCCGCGGCGGGGGAGAAGAAGTAGCGGGAACGCACGCGACAGACGCGAGAAAAGGGGTCGGGTGTTCCTGGCCCCTTTTTCTTTCGAGGAATCGCCGTAGTGGCCTACCGCGTGATTCTGCCCACTCACGAAAAGGAGGTCAGACGCCAACTCGGAAAAGAGCCTTCGTGCCAATTCATAATCTTTAGCGGAATGAGTATCTGACCGCGTTTCGTTCGCTATACTCGTACCTGACCCCGATCCTTTGCTCTCATTCGGTATGAACCTCTTTCAACGACTCAACGATGCGCGGGAGCGACGCCGCGGGGAGTTGCGCCATGCGGTGCGGCTCACGGTGGCGGCCGTCATCGCCTATTTTGTCGGTGAAACGCTTGCGCTGCCGCAGGCGTATTGGGCGGTGTTCACGGCTGTGCTGGTAAGTCAGGCCAGTGTCGGCGGCTCGGTGAAGGCGGCCGGCGATTGGCTGATTGGCACGCTGGGCGGCGGTGCCTATGCGGCGCTGGTGAGTACGCTGGTGCCCGAAGGGGATCCATTGACCAAGGGCGCGGCGCTGGGCGCGGCGCTATTGCCGCTCGCGTTCCTGGCTGCGGTGCGGCCCACCTTCCGGTTCGCGCCGGTGACAGGCGTAATCATAATTTTAATCGCGCCGATCACGCAGATGTCGCCGCTGGAAGCGGCGATGAACCGCTTGATCGAAATCTGTCTGGGCGGGGCGATCGGCATTGTCACGTCGCTGTTCGTGTTGCCGGCGCGCGCGTCGGGCATTCTCAATCAGGCGGCGGCGCGCGGGCTTGAAACTCTGGCCGCGATCCTTGCGCTTCTGCCGCGTCTGCACCAGGGCGGTAAGGTGGAAGGCGAATATAATGCGCGCCACGATCAGGCGCTGGTGGAACTGGAACGCCTGACGCTGGCGGTGGACGAAGCCAAGCGCGAACGCGCGAGCTTTCTGTCGGGGGCACCGGACCCGGAACCGATTCTGCGCGGCCTGCGGCGTCTGCGCGCCGACATCATCATGCTGGGGCGCGCGATGGCGTCGCGCCTACCGGAAAGCTATCACGCGCGGTTGACGGAAGATCTGACCGGTGTGCTCGACGTGGTGCGCAGCTATTTTCTCGCCCTCGGCGAAGCGCTGCAGGCGCGCACGCCGCCGCCGCCGCTAGAGCCGGTGGACGCGGCCCTGCGCGAATACGGCGCCGAATTGGAAGCTGTGCGCGAGGAAGGGCTGACGCGAGGGCTGGCGGCGGATGTGCTGGCGCGGACCTTTGCGGTGGGCTTTGCCCTAGAGCAGTTGCGCACGAATCTGGGCGATCTCGCCAACCGCACCGCAGAGCGGGCGCGGAAGGCGGAGAAGGCGGGGTGACGCCGGTGTAACAGAGGCGACCCTCGCGAGGCGCCGAGAGGTTCTGATAAAGTCCGCGCGGAATGCGGGTTTGAGGTTAGACACGAAATACGCCGCGCGGGTGCAAACGCCCCGTTCACCTGGTTGTTCGTATCTGACCTCAATTCCGCTTCATGCATTTCTTCGTTTTCGGAGTTTTTATGGTCAAGAGAACTTTTCTTGCGCTGGCCGCTGCAGTCCTGTTTGCGGCTGGCGGGGCCCAGGCGCAATCCAATCTCAAGGATCTCAAGCTGGAGCTTCCGGCGTCGAAGTACACGCTGAAGAACGGTCTCACTCTCATTGTCCACGAGGACCGCAAAGCCCCGGTGGTGGCGGTGCAGGTCTGGTACAAAGTAGGCTCGCGCGACGAGCCGGCAGGACGGTCGGGCTTCGCGCATTTGTTTGAACATCTGATGTTCAACGGCAGCGAGCATTCCGACACGGACTGGTTCAAGCCGGCGCGCGCCATGGGCGCGACCTCGATCAACGGCACCACCAACGGCGACCGCACGAACTATTTCCAGGTCGTGCCGCGGGGCGCGCTCGATTCTATTTTGTGGTTGGAATCCGACCGCATGGGTCACTTCCTAGGCGCGGTGACGCAGGCGAAGCTGGATGAGCAGCGCGGCGTAGTGCAGAACGAGAAGCGCCAGGGCGAGAACCGCCCCTATGGTTTCGCCGCGGAGCGCATTGCCCGGGCGATCTATCCCGCCGGGCATCCTTACGCGCATACGACGATCGGATCCATGGACGATCTCAACGCGGCGACGTTGGACGATGTGCGGGGCTGGTTCCGCACCTGGTATGGTCCGTCGAACGCTATCCTCGCGCTTTCGGGTGACATCAGCCCGGCCGAAGCGCTTGAGAAAGTCGAACGCGCTTTCGGCGATATCCCGCCGGGACCGCCGGTGGCGCGGGTGAAGGAGTGGTCCGCCAAGCGGACGGGGGTGCAGCGCGACGTCGGTTACGATCAAGTGGCGCAGCCGCGGATTTATAAAATCTGGAATCTGCCCTCCAGCGCCACGCGCGATACGGCGCTGCTCGATTTGGCGGCCGACGCGCTGGCCGGCGGGCGCACCGCGCGCCTCTACAAGCGTTTGGTTCACGACGAGCAGGTGGCGACCAGCGTCGGCGCGTCGATCGACCACGGCGAGATCGCGAGCGCGCTTTATGTGACCGTCGATGTGAAGCCCGGCGTGGATGTGGCGAAGGTGGAAGCGGAGGTCGATGAGGAACTGGCTCGGCTGCTGAAGGACGGACCCACCGCGGACGAGCTCAATCGCGCACGAACCGACATGGCGGCGAGCACGGCGCGGGCGCTGGAGAGCAGTTTCGCCAAGGCCGCGATGCTGATCGGCGCGGAATCCCTGCACGGCGATCCGCAGGCCTGGCGCGAAAGCCTTGATGTGGCGTTGGGAGCGACCTCGGCCGAGGTGCGCGACGCCGCGCGGCGCTGGCTGTCGGATGGGCAGTATATTTTGACCGTCTTCCCACGGGGCAACTATGTGACCACAGCACGTGGCGTGGACCGCGCGCAGATTCCGAAACCGGCGCCGACGCCCCCTGAAACCTTGCCGCCACTCGAACGTGCGACGCTCGCCAACGGCCTCAAGCTCACGGTTGCGGCGCGGCGCGGCACGCCACTCATCACCATGACGCTGGCGGTGGAAACCGGCTTCAGTGCGGCGGAGGCGGCGCTGCCTGTGGGCGCCGCGGACATGACCGTGGGGCTGTTGGACAAGGGGACTACCACCCGCGATGGGCTACAGATCAGCGACGAGCTGCGCGGTCTGGGCGCAAATTTATCGGTCGGCGGCGACGATGAGCGCGCCGCTGTGTCCTTGAGCACGCTGAGCGTCAACCTAGACCCCGCGTTGGCTCTATTTGCCGATGTCGCTTTGAACCCGGCGTTTCGGCCCGAGGATGTGGAGCGCGAGCGCAAGCAGGCGATCCTGGGAATCGCGCGGGCCCGTCAATCTCCGAATGCCGCCGCGGGGCGCGCGCTCCAGGCGCTGGTGTTCGGCACGGAGCATCCCTACGGACGGCTGACGACGGAGTCCTCCTTGACCGCGTTCACGCGGGAGATGGCGCTTGGCTATCACAAACGCTGGTTCACTCCGGACAAGGCGACGCTGGTGATCGTGGGCGATACGACGCTCGCAGAGATCAGACCGAAGATCGAGAAGGCTTTCGCTGGCTGGCAGAAAGGCTCCGTCGAGCGGATGCCGGTGCCCGAGGCCCCGCCCGCGAAACCGGGCGTCTATGTGATCGACCGACCGGGGGCGCAGCAGTCGATCATCATGATCGGGGCCGCGGCGCCCAAATGGACGGTGGAAGACCAGGTTGCGTTGGGGCTGTTCAACGACGCCTTCGGCGGCGCATTCACGTCGCGGCTGAATATGAATCTGCGCGAGGACAAACATTGGTCCTACGGGGTGCGCAGCGCCATCGGTGGCGACGGCCGGGGGCCGCGTCTCTTCCAGGTGGGCGCGCCGGTGCAGACGGACAAGACCGCCGAGAGCGTCCTGGAGCTACGGCGCGAATTCACGGAGCTGGCGAAGATTCGTCCGCTGTCGCAGGACGAAATCGGCCAGGTGAAGAACGACACAACGTTGTCGCTGCCGGGGCGGTGGGAGAGCCTGGACGCGGTAAAGAACACAATCGTCGATCTCGCCTACCGCGGGCTGCCGGATGATTACTGGTCGTCTTATCCGGCGCGCATACAGGCCACGACGCAGGAGGAAATCGCGCGCGTTGGCGCCAAGTTCGTGCGCCCCGGGGATATGGTCTGGGTGATCGTCGGCGACGCCGCCAAGATCGAGCCGGAGCTGACCAAGCGCGGGATCGGCCCACTGACCCGCGTGGATGCGGATGGGAATGTGGTGAAGTAGGGGCGAAGAAGGAAGAGCCGATAAAGCGCACCTAAAAAGGGGTCAGGCACGAATAAGCGCTTCGTGCCTGACCAACATGACCTTCATCGTTGCTCTTCGAATCTGACCGGTTTTCTCGGCGTGCGCGCGTGACCCGTGGCTAGCTCTTCGCCGGCTGCGGGGCCGGAACGCTGCGGCTGATTTTGTACATGAAGAACAGCGTGAACACGGCGGCGCCCGCGACGACGTAGCCGACGATGGGATAGTGCTCGAGGCTACCGTCCGGCGCGCGGCTGACAATAGCGCCGGCGAGGGCGGCGCAGACACCGCCGGAAATCTGCTGCAGGGACCCGCACACCGCATTGAACGAGCCGCGTTTGGTCGGCTCGGGCACGGCGCTCATCAGCGCCTGCGACGGCACGATACGCGAGAAGATGCCGATGAACAAAAGGATGTTGATCGCGATCACGCCGAGCAGCGGCGTTTCGCCGAGGTGGGTATAGAAAATCACCATCACGATCGACAACAAGGTACCGAACATGAACACCGGAAACTTGCCGAACTTGTCCGCGGCGCGGCCGGCCAGGGGGCCGACGAAGATCATGCAAATCCCCGTGACGAGATAGATTTTTGGCAGGTCCGTCGCGGCGACTTTGAAGTTGTTGAGGGTGAAGTCGGCGCCAAAGGGCAGCAGCATATAGCCGCCGGTGGCGAGCAATGCGACAACGCCGTAGGCGAGGAAGTGGCGCGGCTCGGTGATGGTGGCCACGAGATGCTTGAAGGCGTTGCTCTCGGTCTGCAGCTTCAGATGCCCGTCCACGGGCTTCATGGTGACGGCAATCACTGCGCCGACGCACAGGCCGATAACGACGATGGTGAGGAATGGCGCGTGCCAGTTCCAATGATTGGTGAGGTAGAGCCCGGCGGGAAGGCCGAGCACCTGGCTGGCCGCGAAGGCTGTCTGAATCATGCCCATCACGCGGCCGCGCTTTTCCATCGGGAACAGATCGGTGGCGATGGCCATGACGGTCGCGCCGATGACGCCGGCGAACATGCCGGTGATGATGCGGGCGAGCAGGAGGATCTCGAAGCTTTGCGCGAGGCCGCACAACAACGTCCCGATCATGAAGCCCGAATAGAAGAAAAGCAGAAGGCGCTTGCGGTCGAATTTGTCGGCGAAGCCGGCCGCGACGAAGCTCGTGACGCCGGCTGCAAGGGCATAGGCCGAGACGACGATGCCGAATTGCTGCGGCGTTATGCCGAGGGCCGGCATGACGAACGCACCGAGCGGCGAGAGGATCATGAAGTCGATGATGATGGTGAATTGGAGGAACGCCAGCATCGCGACCACGAATTTCTCGTAGCCGGTGAAAAAAGGCGGCGCTTTGGCGGCGGGGTCGACGGCGGTCGCGGACATGGGGGCCTTGGGATTGGGAGGGGGCAGGGCGCTAAAATACGGAACTACAGGCCGCTTGGCGCTGCAAAAATTTTGCAAGCGGCGACGTAAAAAAGCCGTGAGCTGAAATATTTTGAAGGAGCGTCGCCTCGAAGCGCCTCCGCCGTGCGTTCATAACAGTGAACCCCGCTGTTCGCTGCGCCTAAAATCTGGTCTTCTCCCGCCCTGGGGGAGACCGGCTTCATGACAGAAGTATTGCTTTCCGGCGCGGAGGCGCTGGCGGAACCGCTGCGCGGTTTCTACGCCTATTGGAACAGCTTGCCGAAGCAGGGTGCGCTGCCGCGCCTCTCGGACTTTTTCGATCATGTACCGCCGGCCTATGCACCGTATTTGGCGATCGTAGATGTGCATGGGCCGCAGGAAGCGCGCATCCGCCTGTTCGGGACACGTCTGGTGGATCGGGCGGAGTTCGACCCTACGGGTCTTTCGGTCGCAAATATCTATATGGAGTCCCTACGCCGAAAGATTCACGATGTGATGTGGGCCGCGGTGCAGACGCCGTGCGGCTACCTCGTGCATCGCACGATCGTGGTGCGGAGCGGCTTCCTGAACGAACATGTCAGCCTGGGTTTGCCTGTGGAGATCCCGACCTCGAAGGTGCGAGGGGTGATCACGCTCACCCACGGTGTGGCGGACGCGCGCATGATCGATCGCGGCACGGATACTCTCGTACATGAGTTGAGGCTGGACCGCTGGATCGACCTCGGCGCCGGTGGGCCGCGGTAGGCCGAAATATCCTTGAGATCGGAACGTCATCGCGGTGTAGCATTCGGGGCATGAACGGTATTTCGCAGGATCGGGCGGCGTGGCTGGCGCGGAATGTGCTTCCGCACGAAGCGGCGCTGCGCGCCTGGCTGCGGCAGAAATACACCCTCGGAATTGAAGTCGACGATATTGTCCAGGAAACCTATGCGATCCTGGCCGCCCTTGAGAGCGTGGACGAGATCCGCAATCCGCGCAGCTACGCCTTCCAGACCGCGCATTCGCTGATCCTGGCGCATCTTCGCCGCTCAAAGATCGTCTCGATCCGCAGCGCGTCGGACCTTGAGCTGGCGGGGGCGCTGTCGGACACGCCGTCACCCGAGCAGGTGGCGGAGGATCGCGACGAACTCGCGCGAGTGGCCCAGGCGTTGCGCGATCTGCCGCCCAAGGTGCGCGAGGTTTTCATCCTGCGCCGGGTGCAGGGGCTGTCGCAGCGGGAGACCGCCGAACGTCTTGGAATCACCGAAAATTCCGTGGAAAAGCGGATCTCCCAGGGAATCCGGGTGCTCCTGGCGGCATTTGGGCGGGGCGGAAAACGCGCCGCCAAACCTCTAAGGAATGACAAAAGCGCGGCGGGGCCGGACGGTATCGCGCGCGGTGAGACGGAATCCGATTAAGGTTTCGTATAGGAAATCGGCCGTGCCGATGGCGTTTGGCCCGCGCGTCAAACACCCCTATATGAGCCGACCTTTATATAGAGTGTATCGAGTACGGTTGTGACGAACGAAGGCGCGAACAGCGACGACGAGATGGGGGCAGGCCGGCAAAATGCCATCGATGTGGCAGCGGCCGCGTGGGTTGCGCGCCTCGATCGTGGACTGACGGCGGAAGAAGCGAGCGCATTGGAGGCGTGGAGCGAGTCCGATGCGCGCCATCGCGGAGCGCTGGCACGTGCGCAGGCGGCGTTCGCCTATCTCGATCGCGCCAAAGCATTGGGCGCGGACTTCGTGGGCGCCGACACCACGGATACGCCGAACGTCGCCCCCATGTTTTCGCATGCAGCGCCGCGCGCCTCGCGTCGGCGTGTGCTATCGGGCGCCGCGGCGGCGGCCGCGGCGGTTCTCGGCGGCGTGATTTTGGGGCCTGGCGCGTACAACCGCTGGCGCAGGGGCACGCCGCCGGAGCTGTACACGTCAAAAAAAGGCGAGATCAAACTCGTTTCCCTCACCGATGACTCGGTCTTGACCTTGAATACACATTCGCTGGTGAAGGTGGCCTATACGGGCGAGCGTCGCGGCGTGGAGTTGATGGACGGCGAAGTGATGTTCTCGGTGGCGAAGGATCACGCGCGTCCGTTCTCAGTGGTGGCAGGTGAACTGGAAGTGCGCGCCGTGGGAACGAGCTTCATGGTGCGCAACATAGCCGGGCGTGCGCCGGAAGTGCTGGTGCAGGAAGGCGTGGTCGACGTGGTCTATCGCGCCCAACCCTCGTCACTGGTGAGAGCGACGGCGAATACGCGCGTGACGGCGGAGGCCGGTGTGGCCGGCGCCCCGCTGATCAAAGCGTCCGTCACGCCGGATACCGTGATCCGGGAGACCGCTTGGCGGCAGGGCATGATCGCGTTCGAGGGCGTGAGTCTAGGCGCCGCCGTGGCGGAATTCTCGCGCTATTCGGAAACCCGGATCGTGATCGACGATGCCGCGATCGCGGCGACCACGATCACCGGCCTGTTCCAGGCAAACAATCCGGCGGGCTTTTCGGAAGCGGTCGCCGGGAGCCTCGGGCTGAAGGTCGAGGCGGGAGCCGGCTTTGTCCGGCTGTACAGCGAGTAAAACCGGCCCGCCCGGACGAGTGAGGCGTTCCCGCAACAGTGTGCAGTGCACACAAAATAAAACGAACGGTCGGTTCAATTTAACCGGCGGAAACCGCGCGCGCGTCCATCTAAAATGCCGAGAGCGCCCTCCCGCGGAGGGTGCCGGAATGACCATCGAACGAGCACCTAGGGGGGATTATGTACCGTTCATTCAAATCGAGACTCTGCACGTCCGTTGCTGTGATGGCCGTGGCCTTGACCGGCGCGGTGAGCGCGCAGGCGCAAACGCAGACCGGACCGCAGGCCGCGCAGACGGAAGGCGCCGCGGTTGACGAAATCGTCGTCACCGGAACGCGCGTCGTGCGCGACGGTTATGAGGCCCCGACGCCACTGACCGTGCTGGGCGCGGAAGCGCTGGAAGCAGCCGCCCCGGAAAACATCGCCGACCTCGTCAACGATCTTCCGTCCGTGATCGGTAGCGCCACGCCTCAGACCTCGAACCTGTCCTTCTCCAACGGGCAGGCGGGTCTCAACACCCTCAACCTGCGCGGCCTGGGCGGCAACCGCACCCTGGTGCTGCTGGACGGCCAGCGCTCCGTGCCGTCGACCATTACCGGCCTCGTCGACGTGAACGACTTCCCGCAGCAGCTGGTGAGCCGCGTCGATATCGTCACCGGCGGCGCCTCGGCCGCTTACGGTTCCGATGCGCTCTCGGGCGTCGTCAACTTCGTGCTCAACAAAGACTTCACCGGCATCAAGGGTGAGGTGTCGGGTGGCCTGACCACCTATGGTGACGATCCGGCCGCGAAAGTCGCGCTGTCTGGCGGCACTGACTTCGCCAATGGCCGCGGTCACGTGCTGGCCTCGGGCGAATGGAGCCGCCGCTGGGGCATCTTCGGCGTGCCGCGCGAGTGGAACAACGAGGGCTGGGCAATCATCAACAACCCCGCCTACGGCACCAACGCCGCGGCGGGTCAATCGACCAGCGTGCCGCAGCGCCTGCTGCTCAACAACGTCGGCCTGGGCACCGCGATGCCCGGCGGCATCATCACCAACACGGCGCTGCGAGGCACTTACTTCGGTCCGGGCGGAACACCGGCCCAGTTCAACTACGGCTCGATCGTCTCCGACCCGTTCACCCAAGGCGGCGACTGGAAGGCCTCGCAGGTTAATTTCTACAACACGCTGGATCAGCGCGTGACGCGCGAAGGCGTCTTCCTGCGCGCGGCCTACGACCTGACTGACAATGTGACGGCGTTCGCGCAAGCGCAGTGGGGCTTCGCCCGCTCGATCGGTCTGGCGCTGAAGCAGTTCAACATCGCCAACTTGATCATCCGCGCGGATAACGCGTTCATCCCGACGGCGGTGGCGCAGCGCGCGCAGGCTCTGGGTCTGTCGCAGTTCACGCTGGGTTCGAACAACGTCGACATGCCCACGATCACCTTCGACAATGAGCGCACGGTCAATCGTTATGTCGTCGGCGTCAATGGTGCCTTCGATGCGATGGGCAAAGAGTGGACCTGGGACGCCTACTTCCAGAAAGGCGTTTCCCGCACGTCTGAAAACGGTCTGAACGTCACGGCGAAGGCCGAGTTCGGCGCCGCCATCGACGCGGTGCGTACGGCGAACGGCACCATCGCCTGCCGCGTCAACACTGACGCCATCACCACCAACGATATGCCCGGTTGTATCCCGTACAACGTGATGGGACTTGGCGTGAACAGCCAGGCAGCCATCGACTATGTGTTCGCGAGCCCCGAGCATCCGCAACGTAATCAGCGCTTCGCGCAGGATGTGTACGCCCTGACCGTGAACGGCGAGCCGTTCGACATCTGGGCGGGCCCTGTGTCGCTCGCGCTCGGCGTCGAACACCGCAAAGAGGGCGTGCGCGGCCGCGCCGACCGCATCTCGCTCATCAACGGCTGGTTCGCCGGCAACTATCTGCCCACTTTCGGCAGCTACAACGTGACGGAAGGTTTCGCCGAAACCGTCGTGCCGCTGGCCAAGGACGAAGCGTGGGCCGATGCGCTCGACCTGAACGCCGCCGTCCGTGCAACCAGCTACTCGACCTCGGGCATGGTCGTGACCTGGAAAGTGGGTGCGACCTATCAGCCGATGAGCGATGTGCGCTTCCGCGTCACGCGCTCGCGCGACATCCGCGCCCCGAACCTGAATGACCTCTATCAGGCTGGCACGGCGAACACCAACAACGTGACCGATCCGTTCAACAACAACGCGCTGACGCTGTACCAGGGTCTTGCGGTGGGTAACCCCGCCCTCGAGCCTGAAAAAGCGGATACGCTGGGTGTTGGCGTCGTTGTGGCGCCGTCCTTCGTTCCCGGCTTCACGGCGTCGGTGGACTACTACAATATCGACGTGAAGGGCGGGATCAACTCGGTCGGCGCGCAAACCATCGTCGACCGCTGCTTCCAGGGCGTGACGCAGTTCTGTTCGGCGATCACGCGCGGCGTCAACTCGTCGGGCGCCAACGTCATCACGCAGATTCGTCTGCAGCCGTTCAACTTCGCTCAGGCGACGTCGCGCGGGATCGACTTCGAAGCGTCCTATTCGATGGGGATGGACACCTTCGCCGACGACTTGGCGGGCAATTTGAACCTGCGCTTCCTGGCAACGCGCTATATCAAGAACTACGCCAACGACGGCATCAACCCGGCCTACGACACCGTGGGTGTGCTGACCGCGGGCAACAACGGGCCGCCGAAGTGGGTGTACACCAGCTCCATCACCTACTCTGCCAATCCGGTGAGCCTCAGCCTGACGGGCCGCGGCATGTCGGGCGGCGTGTACGGATCGGGCAACTATGCCTACATCGCCTGCACCACGGGCTGCCCGGTTTCGACGGTGGCCGCGCCCACCATCAACAACAACCGGATCGCCTCGGTGTTCTACCTCGACACCGGCATGCGTTATGAGTTCCTTCAGGCCGAAGGCGGCGCGAAGGCCGAGATGTTCCTCAACATCAACAACCTCCTGAACAAGAACCCGCCGGTGGTCGCGTCGGGCCCGGGCGGATTCCCGTATGCCTCGATCCCGGCTTCGCCGGCGCTGCACGATGTGCTGGGCCGCATGTTCCGGGCGGGCATCCGCTTCCAGATGTAACGAAGGGTTGCGGGCGCCGGCAAAACCGGCGCCCGAACTTTATAGGATTTAAGGACACTGCTGGCGCCGGGGCGCGTAAAATATCCGGCGTGTATTTGACCTCCGAGGATTGCCATGCGTTCCATCAAAGGGCCGCTCGCGGCCGCTGTGCTTCTCACCGCCGCCGCGTTGCCGGGTGCTGCGTCCGCGCTTGAGTCGCGCAGTGTGGTGATAGGCTGGCTCGGCCAGGCGACCATGAACGGCGACAAGGATTGTCCCGGCGGTCCGAACCCGGTGATCGGCGATCAGTATCTGAAGCACCTCAAGGACCTGGGCTACTCGGGCGAGGAGATTGAGGAACTGGCGAAGAAGTCCGCTGAGGGCGGGCCGGGCATGGATCCCGTGCTGGAAATCGTGTGGATGCGCGGGCGCGTCGATGGCAAGCCGACGAACCCTTATGTCTATCCGGAGACCGCGATTGATCCGAAACTGAAGCCGCTGGAAGGCAAGTTCGCTTTCGGGTTCGATCTGGACGGCAAGGGTGACGCACAAACGAGCGCCTTCACCGACCCAGACACGCTCGAGAAGGGCGTCGATCACGAGATGTACCGCGCGCTGGGTTGCATGCGCAGCTTCCGCGGCTCGCTGACGGGCCGCCCGACCTACTGGGCTTGGGCCTGGGGGCAAACCCGCGACTCTCAACCCGCGTGGATCGTCACGGTGACGGGTGAGAATCTTTCGAAGGACGGCAATGTGACCGTGACCTTCGACCGCGCGCTCGAGCATATCAAGTCGAACCCGGACGGGTCCCCGAAATCGGACGCGACCTATCGCCCGGATCCCGATCCGCGCTCGCACAACGTGTTCAAGGGCACGATGAAAGACGGCGTGGTGACGGTGACCGAAGCCGTCGATTTCCGCATGCTGCAGAACCCGCTTATCGCGCCGGAGCTGCGCCTCGATAAGGCCAAGGTGCGGATCAAGTTCAAGGAGGATGGATCGGCGACGGGTATGATCGGCGGCTATCAGCCGTGGCGCGACATCTACTGGGGCATGGCGAACGGCGCGCCGGGCGTGGAGTTGTGCGTCACCGGCGACATCGTCGGCATGTATTACCTTTTGAAGCACCACGCGGATTACGACCCGGATCCCAAGACAGGCCAGAACCGCGCGATTTCAGCCACCTATTATTTTGAAGCCGTACCGGCCTTTACGACCGACGCGGTGCGGACCGCGAGCAAGTGATGAAACAGATGCCTTTGAAGAGCCGTGTAATTTCCGTTGCCGTGATCGCGGCGCTGGCGGCGTGCGCGCCGGCGGAACCGAAGGTTTCGGGCGCCGATACGACAGCGGGAGCCGCGGCTGCGCCAGTGGCGGCGGGCGAGGCGACCATGCGCCGCCTGACGGCGGAGCAGTATCAGAATGTAATCTCGGATTTGTTTGGCGACACCATCGAACTCGGCGGACGGTTCGAGCCGGAGTTGCGCGTCAACGGCTTGATGGCCGTGGGTGCATCGAGTGTATCCGTAACCGCGGCCGGCATGGAACAGTACGACATGATGGCGCGGCGGATCGCCGCCCAAGTCATGGATGAACGCCGCCGGGAACTGATGATGCCGTGCAAGCCGTCGGATGCAAAAAAAGCCGACGACGCCTGTGCGCGCCAGTTCCTGAGCGAAAGCGGGCTGTGGCTGTATCGTCGCCCCCTGACGGAGGCGGAACTGACGTCGTATGTGAACACCGCCAACAAAGCCGCCGTGCGCTTGGGCAGTTTCTACGACGGGCTCGCCATGAGCTTCTCGGCGATGTTGTCTTCGCCACGCTTCCTGTTCCGTCAGGAAACGATTGAACCGGATCCGTCCAAGCCAGGGCAGTATCGCCTGACCGCATACGCGAAGGCCTCACAACTGAGCTTCTTCCTGTGGAACTCCGGCCCCGACCGCGCGCTGTTCGAAGCGGCGCGCACGGGCGAGATCCACACGCCGAAGGGCTACGCCAGGCAGGTGGATCGGATGCTCGCCAGCCCGCGTCTCGAACGCGGTGTGCGGGCGTTCTTCGTCGATAATTTCCATTTCGACGAGTTTTCGGTGCTGACGAAGGATGCGGAAATCTTCCCGAAGTTCAGCGCCCAGGTGCTCGCCGACGCGCAGGAGCAAACCCTGCGCACCGTGGTGAATCTTTTGGTGAAAGAGCGCGGCGACTACCGCGACATCTTCACGACCAAGAAAACCTTCCTGACGCAGGAGTTGGCTGCGATCTACCGCGTGCCGATCTCCCAGCACGGACCGAACGGCGCGCCGGACATGTGGCAGGCCTATGAGTTCGATGCCGACAGCGCCTACGGCGGCGTGCAGTCGCAGATCGCCTTCACGGCGCTACATTCTCATCCAGGGCGCAGCTCGCCCACCATTCGCGGCAAGGCGATCCGCGAGATTCTGATGTGCCAGAAAGTGCCGGCGCCCCCGGGGAATGTGGATTTCAAACTGGTGCAGGACACCAATAATCCTGTCTACCGGACAGTACGCCAGCGCATGGATGCGCACGCCACCAATCCGGTGTGCACGGGCTGCCACAAGATCACCGACCCCATGGGCTACGCGCTGGAGACCTTCGACGGTGGCGGCGCGTTCCGCACAAAGGAAAATGGCGCTGACATCGACGCCTCGGGCTCGCTGGACGGCAAAGCATTCAAGAGCGCGCTGGAGTTGGGGCAGGTTCTGCACGACAGCCCTTCGACCGCCAATTGCCTCGTCAACCGCATGGCATCCTACGCCACCGGCCGCTCGTTCAAGCGCGAGCCGTGGCTGGAGGACATGGAGAAGGGCTTCGCCGCCAAGGGATATGTGGTGCCCGAGCTGATGCGCGCCATTGCGCTGCATGATGTGTTCACCCGCGCGACGCCGCCGGCCCAAGAGGCCCGCGACGCCGGGAACTGAGGAGATGGTCATGAACAAACTTGCCTCTCGCCGCCGCGTTCTGCGCTCGACCACTGTCGGCCTTGCGACCGCCGTCGGCCTACCGCTGCTCGATTGCTTCCTGAACACCAACGGCGACACGCTGGCGGCGACCGACGGCAAGAAAGGCGCGCCGCTGCCGGTGTGTTTCGGCACATGGTGGCAGGGCCTCGGCCTCAATCCCGGACGCTGGATTCCGGAGAAGGTGGGTGCCGGCTACACCCACAATGTCGAGATGAAACCGCTGGAGAAGTTCACCAGCCGTATGAACGTCATCAGCGGAACGAAGTATTTCCTCGACGGACGTCCGCTGGAGACACACACGACCGGCCTGCAGATCGCCTCCATGGGCCGTATTCCCACCGGCGTGAACAGCGTGGCGAGCCTCGATAGCGAGATCGCCGATGTGATCGGCAGGACCTCTCGCTTCCGCTCAATCGAAATCGCCCTCGACGGTAGCCGCATGAGCGTGTCCAAGCGCGCGGGCAGTGCCGTCAATCCGTCCGATCCGTCCCCTGAAGCCTTGTATGCACGCATCTTCGGGCCGGAGTTCAAGGACCCGAATGCGGCGGAGTTCACGCCGGACGTCGCCGCGATGGCGCGTCGCAGCGTGCTGTCGGATGTGCGCGACGAGCGCATGAGCCTTGCCAAGGAACTAGGCGCCGGCGACCGCGCGCGCCTCGACGAATATTTCACGGCGCTGCGTCAGATCGAGCAACAGCTCGATATCGAGCTCAGTAAACCCGATCCTCTGCCCGCCTGCACGACGCCGGGCAAACCGACCGACGTGAAGACCGGGCGCGAAGTGGCGTTCGTGGAGCAGAACATCAAGATGTTCGGCGGCCTGATGGCCCACGCGCTGGCCTGCGGGCAGACCCGAGTGTTCAATGTGATGGTCGGCTCGCTCGGCTTGCGCAAGCCCGGCACCACGCAGAGCTGGCACCCGCTGACCCATGAAGAGCCCATCGACGATGCGCTGGGCTATCAGAAAGAGGTGACCTGGTTTATCGACTTCATGAACCGTGGGTTCGCCTCGTTCCTGACCGAACTGGACTCCATCAAGGAAGGCGCCGGCACGGTGCTCGACCGCACGGTGGTGCTGTGGCAGACCGACCACGGCTATGCGCGCACGCACACCATCGATGCCCTTCCGATTTTCACGGTGGGCGGCGCAGCCGGGCGTCTGAAAACCGGCATTCATATTTCGGCGGCCGGCGATCCGGCGACACGTATTGGCCTGACGATGCAGCAGGTCATGGGCGTGCAGATTCGCTCCTGGGGCGGACTGTCGAACGAGACGTCGAAGACCTTCACCGAAATCCTGGCGTAGGGACGGGGACTCATGATGAAGCGCACCATCTTTCTGACCGGCGCGGCGCTGTTCGCGGTCGCGGTTTCCATGTCCGCCACAGCGGCCGAACGGGTGAAATGGAAGAGCGTTGATATTGCGACACCGGTCGGCATTACGCTGCAGCCGTTGGACAAGGGCCAAGGCTATGATCTGGGCAAAAGCGCGGCGTCGTTCATCGCCCGGGAACGAATTGCCTTCACCGATGCGAAGGGCCTGACGCTCTATACCTATGCGAACGACCCTGTAGGCAAGGCGACATGCCTCGATGAGTGCGCCAAGACGTGGATGCCGGTTCCGGTGTCGGCCAAGGCGAAGGCTTTTGGTCCGTGGTCGATTGTAACGCGCGCGGACGGGGCCAAGCAGTGGGCCTATGAGGGCAAACCGCTTTACCGCTTCGTCAATGACGTCGACCCGGGCTCGGTCGGCGGCAATAGCCCGGCCCGCTTCGGCGCCCGTCGTTTGAACGGCGCCGGTGTGTTCGTCGGCGGCGGGATCCGCGGTGCCGGTGCGCGCGGGGCGGCGGCGGATGTGCCGCTGCCGGCCGAATGGGCGCCGGCCCTGGCGTTTCCGGTCAGCGGCGTGAAAGCGCCGGAAGGTCTCGGCGTGCGTGAAGTGCCCGATGCGGCGGCCGTGACCCTCGTCGACAGCAATAACTTCACGATCTACACGACCAGCGGAAATCCCGGCAAAGACGAGGGTGTGGATTGGAAACCGGTGGAAG
The DNA here is from genome assembly GCA_041906145.1 of Rhodospirillaceae bacterium. Lineage (GTDB taxonomy): Bacteria > Pseudomonadota > Alphaproteobacteria > Rhodospirillales > Rhodospirillaceae > SHVO01. The sequence goes on from JAYRJU010000003.1 coordinate 584,669, forward strand.
CGCCGATGTTCGCCAAACCACAAGGCGCGTTCGGCTTCATCGACCGTACCGATGGCATTCGGCAGTGGTCGTATAACGGCCGTGGACTCTACACCTACGCGGGCGACTTGGTGCCCGGCGACGCCAACGGCGTCGGCACCGGAAAGAACTGGGACGTCGCGGCCGTGGTGCGCTTTTTTATGCCGGAGGGCGTCTCGCTTCAGGCGACCCCGGGTCAGGGCAAGGTGCTGGCCAACGCCAAGGGCATGACACTGTATCGCCGCGATGGCCACATCCTGCAGTCCGGCGGTGGGCATAACTTGCGCCGCGGGGCGCCGCCGCGTCCCGCGGTCGGCCGTGATATTGGCACCGACCCGCGCTGCCCCGGGGAGTGTCTGAAAAACTGGCATCCATTCCTCGCGCCCGCGGACGCCGAGCCGCAAGGATTCTGGAATGTGGCGGTGCGCCCCGACGGGACGAAACAGTGGGTCTATCAGGGCTATGCCCTGTGGACCTTCGACGGCGACCTCAAGCCGGGCGACATCAACGGGCATGACACCTATCACATCATGTTCAGCGAGGATAAAACCGCGCCGCCGCTGGACGCCGGAACGCCGTACGATGGTGCGCCGGGTCTATACTGGGCGATCGCGATCCCGTAGGCCTCCGCCGGCTACCGCCGCGTCACAAGTTTCTGCTTAGCAAACCGGCGGGGTCATCCTCTACGATACCGCCGGTCGCGGGCCCATCCACGGGCGTCGCGCGCTATCTGAGTGGGGATCGTGCACCGCGCCTTATCGAGAAGAGCATTGCGCGCATCGGCGGCGGCACTCCTTGTCGCCGCGGGCTTCAGCCTGCCCGCCGCCGCACAAACCCGCAGCTTTACCCTGACCGCCCAAGAGGCGGTGCGGGCGATCCCGGAGTTTGCCCGGCAAGCCGGCGTGCAGATCATCGCGCCCGCCGACCGTCTGCGCGGCGTGCTACTCCCCGCGCTGTCCGGCGCCTATGACGTGCGGGAGGCGCTACGCCTTCTGCTGGCAGGCACGACGCTGGAGATCGCCAGCGACAATGGCCAGATCATCACGTTGCGCGACAGGAATACGCGCTTCACGCGCGCGCGCGCGAAGCCGGGTCCGGCGAAGGAAGGCAATACTATCGCGTCCCCGCCGTCAGTCACGTCGCCATCGCTCACCGAATTGATCGATGAAATCGTTGTGACGGGCACGCGCATTGTGCGCGACGGTTTTCAGTCGCCGACCCCCGTGACGGTGCTGGGTGCGGAAGCGATCGACGCCGCGGCGCCCGAGAATGTCGCGGATCTTGTCAACGACCTGCCGTCCGTTGTCGGCAGCGCAACGCCGCAGTCGTCCAATCTGCAGTTCTCGAGCGGTCTCGCCGGCCTCAACACCCTGAACCTGCGTGGGATCGGATCCAACCGCACGCTTGTCCTTCTGGACGGGCAGCGTTCGGTGCCCTCGACGATCACCGGCCTTGTGGATGTGAACGACTTTCCTCAGCAGCTGATCAACCGGATCGATGTGGTGACCGGAGGCGCATCGGCGGCCTACGGATCAGACGCCCTGTCCGGGGTCGTCAATTTCGTCTTGAACAAGGAGTTCACGGGCGTCAAAGGCGAAGTCTCGGGTGGGATCACCACCTACGGCGACGACCCGTCGTCGAAGATCACGCTCGGCGCGGGGGCGGATATCGCGAACGGCCGCGGCCACATCCTCATGAGCGGGGAGTGGAGCCGCCGCGCGGGCATCTTCGGGGTGCCGCGGGATTGGAACGACGACGGCTGGCTCATCATGAACAATCCGCGCTACACGCCCACAAACGGCGAGCCGCAACGGCTGCTGGTGTCCGGAGCGGGCCTGACCATGGCGACACCGGGCGGCATTATCGTCAACACGGCATTGCGCGGGACCTACTTCGGGCCCGGAGGCGCCCCCCTGCAACTCACTTACGGTCCGGTGGTCAGCGACCCTTACATGCAGGGCGGCGACTGGAAGTCGACCCTCATGACCGACCACAGCACCCTCGATCAGCGGGTCAATCGCCAGGGGCTGTTTTTCCGGGCGGCGTATGACATCACGGCCGACGTCGAGGCCTTCGTGCAGGCACAATGGGGGTTCGCGCACTCCTTGGGCTGGGCGCTCAAGCAGTTCAATATCGGAAATATTGTCATCCGCGCCGACAATGCCTTCATCCCCGCACCGACCGCGGCGCGCGCCCAGGCCTTGGGACTCTCGCAGTTCACGCTTGGCACCAACAACATCGATATGCCGACAATCACCTTCGACAACGAGCGGACCGTCAACCGCTACGTCGCCGGACTGAGCGGCGCTTTCGATGCGTTTCAGGCGGCCTGGGACTGGGGTGCCTACTATCAAAAGGGCATTTCGCGCACGTCCGAAAACGGTCTCTTTGTGACCGCAAAGGCCGAATTCGGTTTAGCGGTGGATGCCGTAAGGGGGCCTGCGGGAACGATTGTGTGCCGCTCGACGCTCAGAGACCCCGGCAACGGCTGCGTCCCCTACAACGTGTTCGGGATCGGCGTAAATAGTGCGCCGGCGCTCGACTATGTTTTCAGACGGCCGGAGCATCCGCAGCGCAATCAGCGTTTCACGCAGGACGTGGCCGCCTTCACGGTGAACGGCGAGCCGGTGGAAGTCCCGGCCGGGCCCGTGTCGCTGGCGCTTGGCGCCGAACATCGCGTGGAGAAGGTGAGCGGGCGCGCCGACCCGGTTTCCTTGATCAACGGGTGGTTCGCCGGCAACTACCTCCCGACCTTCGGCCGCTACCGCGTGACGGAGGGCTTTGTCGAAACGGTGGTTCCGCTCGCGCGCAATGAGGCTTTCGCGGATTCCCTTGATCTCAACGCCGCCGCGCGGGCGACGCACTATTCGACATCGGGTCTGGTGGTGACTTGGAAACTCGGAGCCAGTTATCAGCCGCGCCGCGATCTGCGCTTCCGGTTCACCCGTTCGCGCGACATCCGCGCACCGAACCTCAACGACCTGTTCCAAGCTGGCACCGCGAACACCAGCAATGTTACCGACCCCTTCAACAACAACCTCACGACGACCTACCAGGGGCTGCAGGTCGGAAATCCACTGCTGAAGCCGGAGAAGGCCGACACCACGGGGGCCGGGATTATTGTCGCGCCCTTGTTCCTCGAGGGATTCACCGCCAGCGCCGACTACTACGATATCGATATCAAAGGTGGCATCCAGAATGTCGGCCCGCAAACCATCGTCGACCGGTGTTTCCAGGGTGTTACGGAGTTCTGCGCTGCGATCACGCGGGGGAATTCTTCGACGGGTGGAAGCGTGATCACGCAGATCCGTCTGCAGCCATTCAATTTCACGGCCCAAGCGGCAAGGGGGCTCGACCTGGAGGCGATCTATCGTTTGCCGCTGCAGCGCGTGTTCGAAGACGTTGCTGGCTTTGTCACCCTGAGGCTGCTCGCGACGCGGTATTTCAGGAACTACGCCGATGACGGAGTCAATCCGGCTTACGATACGGTCGGGACCAACAGCGGCAACGGTCCGCCGCGCTGGGCCTATACCGGATCGATGATCTATTCGAACAATCCGCTGACGCTGGTGTTCACCGGACGCGGTGTGAGCAAGGGCATCTACAGCGCGAACAACTATCCTTATGTCATGTGCGCCAGCGGATGCCCGGCGGCGACTCTTGCGGCGCCGACCATCAACGACAACCGCATCAAGGGCGCGTTCTACCTTGATCTCGGCGCCACGTACAAAGTATCCGCAGGCGAGGCGGGGGTGGCGGCGGATCTTTTTCTCACCGTGAGCAACGCACTCGACAAGGATCCGCCAGTGGTGGCGACCGGCCCAGGCGGTTTCCCGTACACCGCCAGCGCGATCAACCCCGTTCTCTATGATGTGCTCGGACGCATGTTCCGCGCTGGCGTGCGCTTCAGCATGTAGCGCGACTCCATCCGCGCGTGTCGCAAAATTGAACGACCGCCCGGACGATGATTGATGCGTCGCAGCACTGAATTTTAGATCACCTCAAGAGAATCTTCTCTCAGCTAACGCTTCCAGCGCGCTGAGCAATTAAAACTCTCTCTTTTGCCTCTGTAACACGAAAAGTGCGTGAAATTTTATGTCGGAGCGGCGGAAGATTGTGCGCCGCACATCCGAACTTCGAGGGGTGCGGACCGGGTGGGACCGGTGCGCAAAACAAGATTAGGGGAATTGCATGAACCGCTCATTGCTCAAGTCACGCCTGCGTACGTCGGCCGCGATCACCGTGCTCGCGCTGTCGCCGACACTCGCGTCTCAGAGTTACGCCGCCGATCCTGCGAAGCCGCAGCTCGCCGCCGCACCCGATGCGGCCGCCGTAGACGAGATTGTGGTGACCGGAACGCGCGTCGTGCGCGACGGCTACGAAGCGCCGACGCCGGTGTCGGTGATAGGCATAGATCAGATCGAAGATGCTGCCGTGGCGAACCTGGGCGACTTCGTCAACACTTTGCCGTCACTTGTCGGCAATACCTCGCCGCAGACGGCCCGCACCAGCATGACTGCTGGCGGGGTTGGCTTGAATACGCCGCAGGCGCGCAACCTCGGAAGCTCGCGCACGCTGATTTTATTGGATGGCCAACGGACCGTTGGATCGCAGCCGACCGGTCAGGTCGACATCAATACGTTTCCGCAACAGCTCGTGAGCCGGGTAGACATCGTGACAGGAGGTGCGTCGGCGGCTTACGGATCCGATGCGCTTGCGGGCGTCATCAACTTCGTGCTCGATCGAGAGTTTACGGGCGTAAAGGGAGAATTGCAGGGCGGCCTTACGACCTACGGCGATGGGCCGAACTGGAATGGCGCGCTGTCCGCGGGCACCCCATTCGCGAACGGGCGGGGGCACCTGTTGATCAGCGGCGAAATCGCCAATAACTACGGCATCCACGGCGCGCCGCGCGATTGGGCGAAGGAGGGTTGGCACATCATTAACAACCCGGCTTACGGCACCGGCGCAGGACAGACGACAAGCGTTCCGCAGCGACTTGTGATCGACAAGGCCGCGATGGTGTCGATGACTCCCGGCGGCATCATTGTCTCCGGTCCCCTCAAGGGCATCGCGTTTGGACCGGGTGGGAAGCCTTACCAGTTCCAGTATGGGCCTGTCGTATTGAACCCCTGGATGGCCGGTGGCGGCGAATGGCAAGCAAATAACTTTGCGGCCGACGGCGCGGACTTGGACCCTGAAGACTATCGCCACAACTTCTTCACGCGCGTTAGCTATGATCTTGCCGACAACATCAACGTGTTCGCACAATTCAGCTACGCTTGGTCGAAGAGTTACTCGGTCTGCTGTAATCACTTCGCGTCCGGGGACCTCACGATCCGCACGGACAACGCCTTTATGCCGGAAGAAGTGCGGACTCGCGCGCTGGCGCTTAGCCTGACCACAGTCACCATGGGTAGCTTCTTCAGCGATCTACCCTATAAATTGGTGCAGGATGCACGGCGCACCGTGCGCCGTTATGTGGTCGGGGCGAACGGTAACTTCGACGCATTTGGCTCAAATTGGACCTGGGATGCGTACTACCAGCTTGGTTCGACAGGCCATCGCAAGAGTTTCTACGACCGCTGGAAGTCGACATACGTTCTGGCCATCGACGCCGTACGCAATAGCAGCGGGACGATTGTTTGCCGCTCAACACTGACTAATCCGTCTAACGGGTGTGTGCCCTGGAATGTCTTCGGCACGGGCGTGAACTCAGCAGCTGCGGCCGACTACATCGCCGGCTGGTCGTATGCGTATGAATCCTACGAGCAGGAGGTGATGGCCGCCTCCGCGTCGGGTGAGCCTTTCGATTTGTGGGCCGGTCCAGTTTCGCTGGCGTTCGGCGTCGAACACCGCAAGGAGAGTGTCGGTGGTATTGAGAGTGCCCGTAACGCGGCGAACGACTCCTTCGTCGGGAATTCGCGACCGACGGTAGGTAGCTACAACGTGACCGAGGGCTTCATTGAAACCGTCGTTCCACTGGCCAGCAATGAATCGTGGGCCAAGGTGCTGGAGTTGAACGGCGCTGTGCGCGCTACGAGTTACTCGACATCGGGGTATGTCACAACGTGGAAAGCCGGTCTCAGCTATAGCCCGGTCGACGATCTCCGCTTCCGTGCGACCCGTTCCCGAGACATCCGTGCGCCGCACAACGTTGAACTTTTCGCGGCCGGGATCTTCGTGGGTAATCTTGTCAACGATCCGTTCCGCGGGGGTGTACCGACCAATATTCAATCCGAGACCTCGGGCAATCCGAACTTGAAGCCTGAGAAGGCAGACACGACCGGTCTTGGCGTCGTCTTCCAGCCGACGTTCGTGCCAGGCCTGCAGGCTTCGGTCGATTACTTCAACATCGATATCAAGGATGTGATCGGGACGGTCGGACGCCAAGAAGTGCCGGATCGCTGTTTCCGCGGTGAAACTGAGTTCTGTCAATTCCTGGTCTTCGATGCCAACGGCATCCTTTCGATCGTCAAGACTCAGCCGACCAACTTCATCAAACAGGTCAACCGCGGGGTTGACCTGGAAGCCAGCTACCGGACGCCGGTGGATGTTCTTCTTGATGGTGTCGGAGGAAACCTGTCGCTCCGAATCCTGGCAACGCGCTACCTCAAACAGCTGCAGGATAATGGAACCGGGATCGGCATCATCAACACGGTCGGCGGCGGGAACGTCCGCAAATGGAAGTATACGGCTTCGCTGACTTATGACCTCGACCCGCTGCGCCTCAATCTCACGGCGCGCGGATTCAATAAGGGCGTCTACAACGTCACGAATATCGAGTGCGTAACGGGTTGTCCGGTTTCCACAACGACAAATGTCACTCAGAATATCAACGCGCTGCCAGGTGCGGCCTATTTCGACCTCTCGCTCCGGTACGGCTTCATGCGCAATGACATTGCTGAGGCAGACGCGTTCTTTAGCGTGCGAAACATGATGGACAAGGACCCCGCCATTGTCGCCCAAGGTCCTGCTGGTACTTCACATTCCACAATGCCTTGTAATGCAGGCCTTTACGATTGTTTGGGCCGGGTGTTCCGGGCCGGCATTAACTTCAAAATGTAATTTGGATTAAGCTACGCTCGTGAAACCGCCGGCCTTCCCGTGGAAGGCCGGCGCCCACTTAGGGACGAAGGGGAGAGGGTCCATGACACAAGCTAGGTTTCTGCGCCGCGTTGTCGTTGCCGTCGCGTTCGTCGCGGCAGCGGCCTCGCCGGTCTTCGCAAAAGTACCGGCGGACAAGCTGCAACCGGCGGCCATCGAGAAATGGGCCGACGAGGCCTTTGGTAAGATCGTTGCCGACCATCGCGTCGCCGGGCTGGGATTTACCATCATCCAAGGCGACAAAGTCCTTTTCATGAAGGGCTACGGTTATCAGGACTACGCGACCAAAAAGCCGTTCGATCCAAACGTCACCAAGACGCGGATCGCGTCAACGACGAAGCAGTTCATTGGGGTGTCGGTCGCGCAACTTCTGGAGCGGGGAAAAATCGCCTCGCTCAACGACCCCGTGAACAAGTACCTCAAGCGCTTCCAGCTGCCGAAGAACGACGGCGAAGACGTGCTGATCTGGGATTTGCTCACGCACCGCGGCGGCTTCGCGGGCAACGGCAAGAACCTCGATATCACGCCGGAGACGACCAAGACCCCGCTTTCGGCAGACATCATCAAGGCCTCCCTGCCGGACTTTTGGCGTAAGCGCGATTCCGTCTCGGTCTATTGCAACATCTGCAGCGGCGTTCTCGGCTTCATGATCGAGGACATCACGGGCATGGGGCTGCCGGACTACCTGCGCGAGAATATCTACAAGCCGCTCGGTATGACGAATACCGAGCTTGCCGTTGGCGACCAGCCTCCCGCCAACATGGCGGTGCAATACGCCTTTGTCGAAAACGGCGTCGCGGTCCCGCTGCCTTATCCGACGCTCAGTCCTCATCTCGCCGCGGCGGGCAGTAATGTCTCCACCGTCGGCGACATGTCCAAGTGGCTGATTGCTAATATCACCGAGGGCTCCGGTACAGGAAAGGCGCTCCTGAGCCAGAAGACCTGGGACCTCGTGCATACCCAGCACCGCCAAAGCATCCCCGGCGCCAGTGGCTTCGGCATGCACTTCTTCACCTACGAGTACAACGGCGAGAAGATGATGGAGCAGTACGGAAGCCTTCAGCATTACTCGATGTTCTTCCTGATGCCGGACTCTGATGTTGGGATCTTCATGACGTTGATCGGCGGCGGAGCGCCGCGTCCGAATGTCGAGATCCCGAAAACCGGCGCGAAGGTCGAAGGCAAGGTAATGCCGCAGATGTCTCACGCCGGCATGCGCGATCTCGTGCTCACGCACTTCCTCGGACCTTTGCCGTACGACAAGAACGCCAAGGTCGACCTGTCGAAGTACACGGGGCTGTACAACGACATTCCGCGTCAGCCGCAAACTACGCCGGGCCAGGTGCGGCCGCCGATGGAAGTGAAGGACAGCGGCGACGGCGGACTGATCATCGACGGACGCGGAACCTTCCGCCCCTCGGGCCCGAATGTTTTCACTCTCGATCATCCGTTGGAACTGGACGCGGGCTTCGGCGCGGCCAACCGCTACATATTCAAGATGGACGCGTCAGGGAAAGCGGTGGAAATCTATCAGCATGTGAATGCCGGGCGTTTCGAGCGGGCGCAGTAACGGCATAAAATTGGTTGGTGATGGGGCCGGGTCGTTGATCCGGCCCTTTTCTTTTCTCGGACCGAAGTTACGGACCTAGCACGCCCGCCAACCAGCGCGCGACATTCAGCACGAATTGCTTATTTGCTTCAGCGCCTGGTGCGGAGAAGCCAATTTTCGCGCCGTTGCTCTCTTCGATCTGCGCGGAAAACATCGCGGCTTCTCCGAAGACCGCCACACGCCCTCGACCGACGGGCATCACCGCGCCCTGCAGGAGGCCCCGGCCGGAGGTGCGGGGCGTTTGCGGCGAAAAGACCCAAGCGGTTTGCGGCATGAACACCTCGTACGCGCCGGTGAGAACGAGGAGGGGGCGTGCGGTGTCCGGCGCGCGGAAGGCGGAGCCGGTGAACGTGGCCACGCGTGAAACGGCTTCGGCGGAAAAGCGGCCGCGCAGGATGGGATCGTCATGCAGCGACGAGTCCTCGGCCGCGAACATATCGACCGGCCGCGGCTCCGGCATGTGAAAGGCAAAGCCGTTCAGGAATGTGATTCCGAATGCGGCCGCCAAGTCCGCTGCGGCGCCGCTGAAGGGCATATGGTCGGCGATCAGCAGAAGAGATCCGCCTTTTTCGACAAAGGACTTTACGCCGGAAATTTCGTCCTGCGTGAAGGCCGACGGGGTCGGCAGCGACCATTTATCCACGTTGGCCGGGTTCAGCGCGTTCGCGACGACCAGTATTTTGTAACGCGCCAGCGCCTCTGGCGAAAACGGCCCTTCGTGCGTTTGAACGCGGAATCCGTCGCTGGTGAGAAGTTGGCCGAACGGCTTGAAACGGCCGTCGATGGTGTGGAAGTTCTGATGGCCTGCGTCCACGGCGATGCGTGGACCTTTGTCTTTGGGGAATGCGGGCATGCTCACGCTGACGTCCGCGGCGGGATCCGCCACGGCCGCTGCGTGCGCCGCTGGCGCAAAACTCAAGATCCCGGAGACGGCGAGAGCCAAAAGACGCATCGGATGAGCCTATAGCTTTGCGAGTTCCGTGAGGAGGGGCGCGATGTGGGATCTGACCTCCTGCGCGCGGCCGATGGAACTGGCATAGAGGGGCTTGCGCACCTGAGTGGCGCTCGCGGTCTGGACGATACGCGGCGTCTTGTGGAAGGCGAGGCAGGCGGGATCCCATTCGAGGCCGCAGAACGAGAGAAGCCGGTGCATTTCCCCTTCGAGGTCGCCGACCAACGTTTCATAGGTGATTTCGGTGAACGAGGCGGGAGGCAACTCCTGGCGCCAAACGTCCATGAGACGCCGATAAGCCACGTAGTAGCGGCCCAGTTCCGCGAGGTCGTAGGTGAATTCCTGCCCCACGTCGAAAAGTTTCGAGAAACAAGAGACGCAAGTGTCGGCCGGGTCGCGCATGACATGGATGATCCGCGCGCCGGGAAGGGCGGCATGGATGAGGCGGGCATGAATGAAGTTAGCCGGCAGCTTATCGGTGATCCGCGTCTGCCCGGCGCCCAACGCCGGTAAACGCGCGAGATAGGCTTCCCCCAATCTCTGCATATCCTCGGTGCCGCAGCCGCGTATCGCCGCCGCGAAATCGGTGCGTTCTCCGCCGCCGAGCACCGCGGGATGTGAGGCGAGGATCTGCTCGACCAAGGTCGTGCCCGATCTGGGCATGCCGACGATAAAGATGGGAGCTTCGCTCTCTGCTCCACGTCCGTGCGCGGCTCGCAAGGGCGCCGCGCGCATCTGCTTCAGCGTGGCGGGTTCGTCATAGTGGATCATGCGGCGAACCACCGCATTTCCGGCGAGGAAATGGCGGAAGCTCTCGTTAACGTCCCCGAGATCGGCGAGGGCTTTCCCCATCGCAAAGTGGATATAGCGGGCCTGCTCCGGCGCCAATGTCTCAAGGCGGTGCGCCTGATCCTCGAGCCGTTGCAGATCGGCTGATCCGGGCGTGAAGGTGATGACGTCGGACAGGTTGAAATGCGCGCGGGCGAAGTCGGGTGTGCAGGAGATGGCGCGGCGGAAAGCATCCGCGGCGGCGGGCGAATGGCCTCGTTCTTTATGGATATTCCCAAGATTGTTGTGCGCAGGAGCGTAGTCCGGATCGACTGCAAGTGCTTCGTGATAGGTTCTTTCTGCGCCGTCCAAGTCCCCGGACATGTGCCGGGCGTAACCGAGATTATTCAGCGCGTCGGTGTATCCGGGCCGGGCGGCCGCGGCGGCAAGACCGTGCGATATTGCCCCCGGATAATCTTCCAGCATCGTCAGCACGAAGCAGAGATTGCAGTGGGCCTCGGCATGGCTGGGGTCGACCGCGAGCGCAGCGCGGTAATTCTTAGCGGCATCGGCAAACCGCTGATCGTCCTGGGCGAGTCGTCCTTGCCAGTAATGGGCCGCGGCCAGGTTGGCTTTGGCCTGGGGATAGTCGGGCTGGAGGGCGAGGGCGCGCCTGGAGGCGGTTATGGCCGCGGCGCAGTCCCTGTCGGCGACCAGGGCCGACGCGAGATTGTTATGGTAGGCCGCTTGATCGGGGGCGAGCGCGATCGCCTCTCGGATCAGAGCGGCGGCCTCCCGGTGTTGGCCGCGCTGGTGCTCAATGATCCCAAGCAGGTGCAAAACGTCCGGGTACCCCCGGCCGTACGCGAGGATCTGCCGGTACAGGCCCGCGGCATCTTCGGTCCGTCCCGCCTGGTGCGCGGCCACCGCCCGCTGGAACAGGGTTTGGAGGTTTTCCCTCATTGGCCGGAACCGGTGCCTGGCTGGAAGCCATGTAACAGTCCTGCCTGATATAGGAAAAGCGGGGAAACCATTGATTTCATCAGGTTATTCGGTCACTCTTTCCGGGAGAATCGGGGAGACCGGGGATTCGGGCTGCGTCAGGGAAACAGCCCGGCGGATTACCGGCAAGTGTTTTGTGAGTCGATTACGCGGTCCGCGAAATGCCGCCGCACGCGCTGGACATCGCCAGATGGCGGCGCGAGTGGAGCACTAAGAGCGTCATCAAATTCGGGCGGACAATACCCGCCCTTTGAAAAGGGGAACTGGCTATGATTTCCGATCGGTCATCTGTGTTTCACGGTCGCGGCTTCGATCCGGCGCTGAAGCGCCGCGTGCTTGCCTCCGTTAGTGCCGCCGCGCTCGTCACCGCGATCGCCATTCAGCCGGTCGCCGCGCAAACCGCTCCGGCCGCTGCCGCGGCTGCCCCCGTCGATGAAATCGTCGTCACCGGTTCGCGCATCGTGCGCGACGGCTTCGAAGCCCCGACGCCGGTGACGGTGATGAGCGCGGAGCAGATGCAGGCGTTCTCCCAGCCGAACGTCGCCGACTTCGTCAACACCATGCCGGTGTTCGCGGGAAGTAACTCGCCCTCGACCTCGCAATCGAGCGTCAGCGCCGGGACCGCCGGGGTCAACACTCTCAACCTCCGCAATGCGGGCGCGGAGAGAACCCTTGTTCTCTTCGATGGTCAACGTTCGGTCGGGTCGACCGTCACGGGCCTCGTCGACGTAAATAACTTTCCTCAAGCGCTTATTCAGCGCGTGGACATTGTCACCGGCGGCGCTTCGTCCGCTTACGGATCCGACGCCGTCGCCGGCGTCGTGAACTTCATCCTCGATCGCGAATATACAGGCCTTAAGGGTGAGGTTTCCGGCGGTCTTACGACTTACGGGGATAACGCCAACTGGAAGGTCTCGCTCACCGGCGGCACGCCGTTCGCCAGCGGCCGCGGCCACGCCATCATCAGCACGGAAATCACGCACAAGGACGGGATCTTCGACCTGTCCAAGCGCGATTGGAACAGCACCGGCTACGGCACTATCCAAAATCCGGCGTACGGAACCGGCGCCGGACAAACCACGAGCGTTCCGGAGCGCCTCGTTCTGACGAACGTCGGCGGCGCGCAATGGGCGCAGGGTGGTTTGATCACCGCTGGGCCGTTGAAGGGCATCGCCTTCGGCCCGGGCACAGTGCCTTATAATTACACCTACGGCGACCTCGTCACCGGTCAGAATATGCGCGGCGGCGAATGGCTGGCCTCCGAGCAGCGCCAGTATCGCGGCAACAGTATCGACTCTCGTCAGAACTTCCGTTCGATCTTCGGCCGCACCAGCTACGAGTTCAGCGAAGCTTTCGAGATTTTCGTCCAGGGCTCTTACAACTACGCCAACGTCTATACGCGCTGCTGCCCGCAGTTCAATCCGGCGAACATCACTCTGCGCGCCGACAACGCTTTCTTCCCGGCGGAAATCCAAACTCGCATCGCGGCGGCGGGCGTGACGACGCTCCAAATCGGCACCATGCACCCGGACCTGCCCCCGATCTATACGGACAACACCCGTATCGTGACGCGCTGGGTGGCGGGCGCGAACGGCACGTTTGATGCCTTCAATACCGATTGGAAGTGGGATGCCTACTATCAGATGGGCTTGTCGCGCAGCAAAGAAGTCGTGCCCCAGACCTACCAGCGCTCGCGATTCAATCTGGCTATTGATGCCGTGCGCGGCCCGAACGGCACCATCGTCTGCCGTTCGTCCCTGACCGATCCGACTAACGGATGTATTCCGTACAACGTCCTTGGCATCGGCGTGAACAGCCAGGCGGCCATCAACTACATCATGCCGGGCGCTGCCTACGGCCCGTGGCGTAACCAGCACATCGAACAGAACGTCGGCGCGATCAATTTCTCCGGCTCGCCGTTCTCGTTGCCCGCCGGTGAAGTGTCTGTGGCGTTCGGCGGCGAACATCGCACCGAAGAAGTGCGCGGTATCTCGGACGCGGGGTCTCAAGCGAACGACTGGTTCGTCGGCAACTACCGCCCCAATATCGGCAAGTACAGCGTGACGGAAGGCTACGTCGAAACCGTGGTGCCGATCCTGCGGGACGCGGCCATGGCGGACTCGCTGGAGTTCAACGGCGCCGTGCGCGCCACGGACTACTCGACCTCCGGCTATGTGACGACGTGGAAGGTCGGGGCCACCTGGGCGCCGATCCTGGACATCCGCTTCCGCGCGACCTACTCACGCGATATTCGTGCTCCGAACCTGAACGATCTGTACGCGGCGGGCACCGCCAACACGAACAGCGTGCTCGATCCGTTCAACGGCAACGCGTCGGTCACTTACCAGGGCTTCCAGGTCGGCAACACGTCGCTGCAGCCGGAAAAAGCCAAGACCCTGGGTCTCGGTGTCGTATATCAGCCCGCGTGGCTGGAAGGCTTCAGCACCTCCTTCGACTACTATAACATCGACCTGAAAGACGCGATCGATACCGTGTCAGCCCAAAACATTGTGAACTTCTGCTTCCAGGGTAACACGGTGTTCTGCGACGCCATCACGCGCGGCCTCGTGAACGGCACCAATGCGATCACGCGCATTCGCATCTCGCCCTTCAACACCTCGCAATTGATCGCGCGCGGATATGACATCGAAGCATCGTACCAAATGGCGATGTCGGACCTTGTGGACGGTTGGGATGGCCAGCTCATGGTGCGTGGCCTCTTGAACCGCACCCTGAAGGATTATCGCGACAATCGGGTCAATCCGCCGACGAACTGGGCTGGCGCCGGTAACGGCACCACCGGCGTGCCGAAGTGGAAGTATAACGCGACCATCCGCTGGAGCGCTGATCCTTACGCCGTCGCCCTGTCGGTGCGCGGCCGTAGCGCCGGTAAGCAAAACAACGACTGGATCGTCTGCACGACAGGCTGCCCGGTCTCGAACACCGTCAACGTGACCATCAACGAAAATCATCGTGACGGCACGTTCTATACGGACTTCTCGTTCGACTACGACATCCGTACGGCCGCGGAAAACGGCTATGGCGTCTCGGCGTTCCTCAACATCACGAACATTTTCGATGCCGATCCGGCCCGCACCTATCCGGGGCCGGGCGGCAGCCCGTTCTATTCGCTGCTCGGCGAATGCGGCAACGGCTCGGACTGCCAAGGCCGTGTGTTCCGCACCGGTTTGCGGTTCTCGATGTAAGAGCTGTTCGTCTACGACGGAAAAGGGGGGCCCTAAGGCCCCCCTTTTTTTATGCGCAGGCCAAGCCCGATCGGTATAACGTCCGCCATGAGCTCTTCTCACGATATCGATGCCCTGCTGTTCGATCTCGGACGGGTCGTCATCGACATTGATTTCGAGCGCATTTGGGCACATTGGGCGCGGGAGGCGGGCTGCTCGGTGGAGCAGATTCGCCGGCCCATCGGCGCCGACGAGGCCTACCGCCGTTATGAATGTGGCGCGATACCGCTGGAAGAATACTTCGCGCATGTGCGAGGCATTCTCGGCGTCGGTCTCTCCGACGCGCAATTGCTGGCGGGATGGAATGCCATCTTCGTCGGCGAAATGCCTGAGATCGCGCGCGTCCTGGAAGCCGCCAAATCGCGTTTTCCGCTGTACGTCTTCAGCAACACCAACCGCGCCCATGAAGAGCGCTGGTCCGTCGACTTCGCGCATCTCCTGGCGCATTTCGAGCAGGTGTTCGTCTCATCGACGATTGGCCTGCGCAAACCGGACCGCGCCGCGTTTGCGCATGTCGCCGCGGAAATCGGGGTCGCCCCCGAACGCATTCTGTTCTTCGACGACCTTGCCGAGAATGTCGAGGGCGCGCGGACGGCGGGGCTACGTGCCGTTCAGGTCGGCGGAACGCACGACGTGATCGCCGCGCTGCGGCCTTATCTGCCGGAAATTTAGCCATCCTCCGCCGGAGGCAAGTTGCAGCGCGCGCTAACGCAGCACGCCGCAGTGGGCCTGCGCACGGGCGTACCACAGCAGGGCCACCAGTTCCGCCGTGATGACAGCGTTCACAGCATTTATCGACGGTCCCATGATCTCTGCGCCAGTGGTGAGGACGTAACTGTAGAAGAGGCTGGTGAGAAAGGCGACGAGCGAGATCGCGAAAAGAGGGAACGCCGCCTTCCGCCGCATCAGGATCAGGACCGAACCGATGAAGGCGGTCCAGACGCCGGTCGGCCACACGATGTTCATCCACAGCGGGTACTCCGCCATGAAGGCGATTTGTGCGGCCGTCATGCCTGCGCTTTCCATGTAAGCCGCGCCTTGCATCTTGCTCATCACATAGTCGAACGCACCGATGGCGTTGAAGAGCACGGCCGCGGTTCCGACGGCCCAGATGTGCCATGGCGTTTTCGCGTGCGTTTCGGTCATGAGCATCCCCCTCGATTTCAACCACCCCACGCCTCAGGATAGACCAAGGGCGAGTTCCCTCCAAAGCATCACGACGCCAAAAGGTATCGCGCCAACAAAAAAAGGCCCGCAGTGCTGCGGGCCTTTTTGACTTCGGAGAAGCAAGCCTTACGGCGTTGCGATCACCCAGTACATGGCGGGCGCGCCGTCCATCCAGGTGCCGAAGTCGTAGGTCGGCTTCGGCGCGTCGCTTGCCATATTCGGCGTGTCGGCGAAGGCGTACTGGAAGTCGTCGTTGCCGTTCATGTCGCCCGGCTTCTTGTCGCCGGCGTAGGTCCACATGGCGTAGCCCTGATAGACCCACTGGCGCTGACCGTCGGCGCGCACAGCGATGTCCCAGAAGCCTTGAGGCTGGGCATCGGCGGCGGCGAGGAAAGGCTTCCACACCGTGAGGCATTCTTCCGAGCAGCGCGGATTGGTGCCGATGTCGCGGCCCACGGCCGGACGGGCCGGATTGCCGCGGCGCAGGGAGCGTCCGCCGCCCGATTGCAGGATATGACCGTCGCGGCGATACAGCGTCATGCCTTCGGCGGTGGCGAGCACCTTGCCCTGACCCGGGGTGTGCTGCACGCGCACGCCGGCGGGCATGTAGTAGCGTTCCACAGCGGCGACATCGAAGCTGGCATCGCGGCCGATGCCATACGCATCGCCCGAGGCGTTGTCGTACTCGTAGGTGTAAAGCGGCTGGCCCTTAAAGGTCCATTGCTTGATCCCGTCCGGGCGGGTGACGAAGTCGAACGCGCCGACCTTCTTGGCGAACTGCGGCGCGGCGGCCGGCTTCCAGCTGCCGTCCACGGCGGCCTTCTTCATGTTGCCCTTGAAGGTGTACAGGGTGCGGCCCTCATGATTGACCAGCACCACCGCGGTGGCGTCCGGCACTTCGCGCACCTGGATCCCGCTCGGCGTTTCGATACCGGCGATGGGGAAGGCGTTGGCGGTATGCCATTCCTTTGGCAGCGGAACGTCCGGCGCCGCCTTGATCCCTCCGCCGCGATTGCCGCCGCCGACAACGCGGCCGGCGCCGTCGATGCGGCGCGAACCGGTCTTCGCGGGGCTGTTGCCGTGCACGGAACCCGGATCGACGTCGTCGATGTAGGTGTAAAGCGGCTTGCCGGCGAGGGTGAGTTGCTTGGCGCCGTCTTCACGGGTGATCTGGTTCCAGCCCGCGGCCGGCTTGAAGTTTGCGGGCGGCGCGAACGGCTTCCATTTCTGGGCGCACTCCGCGACACACATGGACTTGTTCGGCTGATCGAGGTCGTAGGTGTAAAGCGTCATGCCCTTGGGCGTCGCGAACACGATCTCGTCGCGCCCCAAGAAGGCGGCGGTCTGCTTGCCGAGGTCATAACCTTGCGCCTTGCCGAGCGGTTGGAGCGTGATGCCCGGCGGCGTCCAGGTGCTGCCGTCGTTCACAGCCTTGTCGCGCGCGGCGTCCGCGCCCTGCGCGAGCGCAACGGCCAGCAGGGAAACGCCGAAACCTAATGTGAGCTTTCGCGTGATCTTCATCTCTTGATCCCCTCGATTTTGCCGTTGCGGGTTTAGGCCAGAAGTTCAGTCATCGTCTTCGACGTGGCGTTCGAGCCGCCGCCCCAGGTGTTCACGGAGACACCCATCACCTGCTGCATGGTGAGGCCGACGCGGGTCTGCGGGTCACCCGCGGCGCGGATGTGCAATCCTGTCTTCAGGCGGCCGCCCGCGCCACCGACGACCAAGGTCGCAAGGTCGTCCATGGTATGCGTGCGGGCGTAGCCGTGGTCGGTCTGCCAGAGGATGGCGGTACGGTCGAGGACCGAGTGATCGCCTTCCTTCATGTCGTCCATGGCCTTGATGAAGTCGTAGAAGCGGGTGTTGGCCCATTCGATGAACCAGCCGACTTCGCGCTGATAGCCAAGCTTGTCATCGACGGGCTCCTCGTGCGTGAGCACGTGCCACGACAGCGGCTGGCCGGGTTTGCGCAGGCCGTTGGAGCCGAGCACGATGTTCACCACGCGGGTCTGACCGCAGGCGATGGCGTTGGCGAGAAGCTTGCCGAAGATCGTGCCGTTCTTCTCGGCTTCGACGACGCTGTCGCCGGCGCCGCCGGCCTCGGACTCGCCCGGGATGTGGCAGGCCGGAAGCGGATCGGGCTTCTGCATTTCCAGCGCAAGCTGATTCTCGATGTCGCGCAGCGACGTGAAGTACTGCTCGAGGCGCGCCTTGTCCGACGCACCGACCTGCTGCATGAGGGCCATGCGCTCGTCCTTCACGGCCGAGAGCACGCTCTGGCGCGCCATGACCATGGGATCGGGGGTGAACTCGGCGGCGTTCGGGTCGATGAACTCCGGTCCAAAGATGCGGGTGTAAAGCGCGGTCGGCGAGGTTTCCGCCGGGTTGGTGGTGGCGCCCACGCCCTTCGAGAAGCTGCGGCGGCCGCCGCCGATGCTGGCTTCGAGCGAGCGGAAGCGGGTGCGCTTGCCGATCTGTTCGGCGATGATCTGGTCGAGCGAGGCGCCGTACACAACGCCGCCGCGCAGCGCGCCGGTCGAAGAGATCTGGTAGCCGGAGGTGTGCGTCTCGAGCGGGCGGCCGTCCATGAAGTACTTGGTGCCGCTGATGATGGTGATCTTGTGCTTCATCGGCTCGAACATGCGCAGCTGGTGCTTGTTCGTGTAGCCGGCACCGACCTTTTCCGGGATCCACTGGCCCGGATCGAAGCCGAGGCCCTGGTACCAGGTGCCGAAGCAGACCGGCAGTTCCTTGCCGGTGGCGGCGAGGGCGGTGCCGTTCTCGTTCAGGAAGCAATCCAGAAACGGAAGACCGACCGTCACGGCTGCGCCGCCGAGGGCGCCCTTGAGAACATTTCTACGATTCACCAAACGGGTCATTTGGGGATCTCCTTCTAGTTCGCCGCGGACGCGGTTTGCGTCGGCGCTTCGGGTTTCACGCGCAGGAAGCTTTCGCTGGTCGCAATCAGGCGCATCAGCGCCGGGATGCGGTAGCCGGTGGCCGCAAAATTCTTCTCGAGGCTGGCAACCTGTTCACGCGCCGGCGCACGGCCGAGCGCGTAACCAAGCATGCGGTTGGTCACGCAAGCGGTGGTCGCGGGCATGCCTGCCAGGACCTTGCCGAGATCCTTCGGGCCGGTGAACGCACGGCCATCGACGGTGCCGCTGGTATCCAGCTTCACGCCGCCTTCGGTCGTGCGCCAAGCGCCGGCCGCGTCGAAGTTCTCGAGCGCGAGGCCCATGGCGTCGGTGATCTTGTGGCAGCCGGCGCACATCGGCTCACGCGTATGCGCCGCCAGGCGATCACGCGCCGTGCGGTAGTTGGTCGTATCGTTGATCAGGTCGAAGTTCACATTGCCCGGAGGCGCGGGGACCTTCTGGCACAGCAGAACTTCGCGCACCGCCTTGCCGCGCAGCACCGCCGAGCCGCGCCCCGACGGAGAGTGGAGGGCGGTGAAGCTCATGTGCGTCAGGATGCCGGCGCGGTTGTCCTCGGCGCTGAACTCATACGGCTGCCAGGTATCCGGCGAACCGTTCGGCAAATAGCTGACAACGGGCACCTGATAGATTGCGCCGAGTTCCTTCGTCAGGAAGGTTTTGCGCGTCGTGAAGATGTCGCGGTAGTCGCCCTTGTTGGTCAGCACCACGTCCACGATGGTGCGCAAGGTTTGTTCTTGCGCGTCCGCCGCGGCCTGGGTCGAGAACTTCGGGAACAACGCGGTGTCCTTGGTGACGTTCTCGAACTCGTCGAAGCCGAGGAAGTCGGTGAAGAAAGCCCGCACGCCCGATTCGACACGCGGGCTGGCCAGCATGCGATCGACCTGCTTGGCGATGCCCTTGGCCGTGGAAAGTTCGCCTTTCTGCGCCGCCTGCATCAGCGCCGCATCGGGGCCGGAGTTCCACAGGAAGAACGAGAGGCGCGTAGCGACCGAATATTGATCGAGCTGATATTCCCCGGCCTTGCCGCGCACCGGCGTCGCCGTTTCGGCGCGGAACAGGAACTTGGGCGAGGACATCATCGAGGCCAGGCTCAGCGAGAGCCCAGTATAGAAGTCCTGCGTCTTGTCCGTGGCCAGGCGCGCGGCGGTGACGAACGCGTCGAGTTCGGCGCCGGTCAGCGGACGGCGGTACAAGAGAAGGCCGACTTCGCTCATCACTTGACGCACGCAGGCGTCGTCCGCCGCCTTCGCGTCCTTGGGCTTGCACGACAGCATCATGTCGCGATGTTCAGGGTCGACGATCTGGCGCGCGATCGTGCGCGACATGGCGTCGTACTGTTCCATGCCGGCGGCGGTCACGCCGACGTGGCTGGAGCCGATGGCGAGAAGGCCGTCGGTGCGCATGTCCGGTTCAAAGCGGCCGCCGAAGTCGATGGTCGGCCCGAACACATCGGTCATGATGTTCTTGTACTGCTCGCCCGTGAGGCGGCGCATCACCAGCTGCGAGGGCGCGGCGAGCTCGGCCGAAGCCGCCACGGGAGCGGACGCGGACGCCTTTTCCGGCGGCGCGCTTTGCGAGCAAGAGGCAACGCCCGCCGCCGCAAAGAGCACGCCCGCGGCGGTGAGTTTCAAACGGTGAGAGAAGGCAAAAACCATCGTGAGCACCTAATTTCCGGCAACGCGGTTATAGCGGGCATCGGACGCGGGCACGGCAAAGGCCGGCACGGCTTCCATGTAATAAGTGGCCGAGATGGCACTGTTCACGCCGGTCTTCGGGTCCGGGAAGGCGTCAGCATTCTTCTTCAGCAGGTAATAGAGACCCGGAATGTCGCCGACGATGCACTGCTCGATCGCCTGGCCGCCGCTGGCGAAGGCGAAGTAGAGGTCGGCCCACGGCTGATAGCCGCCGATGAAACCATCGGCGGTGCCGTCGCGGCGGATCTTGAACTCGAACTTGGCGTCGTGGAGACGGAACTCCGGCATGCCGAGCGGGTTCTGGAACATGCGGAACATGCCGCTCATGGACCCAGTCACCACGCCGTTTTCGATGCGGCCCTTCATCACATTGTGCGAACGCGGATCCGGATCGATCCGGTAGGTGACGTCGGCGCGCGGCGTGCCGTCCACGTTGGACGACAGGAACTCGAGGGCGCGGTCGAAGGTGATGGTGATCTCGCCATCCTTGGACAGGTCCTCGCCGGAAATGGTGACGATCCAGGCCGGCTGGGAGTCCTTCAGCTGACCCCAGAGCCAATCCCAATAGGTGGGACGGCCCTCGAGCGAACCGCGGAACGGCCGCGAACAGCCCAGGGCGCGGTAAAGCTTGTGGTCGATACCCTTCTTCTTGCTGTCGACATGGGTGAAGCTGCCCGGCTGGTCCGGACCTTTGCTGTCCAGATCGAAGCCGTAGGCCTTATCCCCGGTGAGCATCTTCCATTCCGGATCCTTCACTGTCGCCGGGTACATATAGGGGTTGACCGGCTTGCCATCGACGCGCCCACGGGTGCGGATGATTTCAGCAAAGCGGTTAGGGCCTTCCTCGTTGGCGTCGCGTTCCTTGATGAGCGCCTCGATCTCCTCGCCGGACATGCCCAGGTCCTTGAGGTCCTTGATGTATTGGTCTTGGACGGTGGGGTTCGGGCCACCCGGGCCGCAATCGTCGTCGGTGTTGTTGGTGGCGTGGGAAAACCAGCCGACCACGTAGCTTTTGCTCTCCGCCGCGGCCGCGGCACCGGGGAGCAGTCCCAGGCTGGTTGCGGTCAACAAAGCGGCGAGGGCCGCCGATCTTTTGGTAAAGCTGGACACGCTATTTCTCCTCCGCACAGGCCAGTCGGCACGACATCCGGGGCTAGCGCCCGCTCCTCCGCGAACGCGCCTGTAGTGCGCGGAATTGTAATCCCTTTCCGGCAATCCGTATAGGAAAGCGACGTAACAGCGCGCTACAAGGAGCCTCTCGGCCGACCACATTTTCGCGAGGCGAAATCCGGAGCTTCGGCCCCCCGCGATAAAGCCACGCTCGCCCGAGTGATCGGGGCCGCTTTGCCCCACATTTCAGTGATGCACCGGCGGAGACTTTCCGCCTCACATGGACGGAACTTTAGAACGATTTGAGACGTCGGGGGCGCCGACAAGGCCGCGGCCCACCTGAAAACGAAGATAATGTATAATGTGAACAATACGATTTAATATACTGATATATAATATTAATATTACTCTATTAACGTGATATATCAGGTGTGCATACGCACATTAAATATGTCGTCGCCTATTTGATGCGGACCTTGGCGGCGACCGCCGCCACAAGGTCGGCGAGAGGCCGGTCTGGGAACTTACCGCAGGCCCCCGCCATGGCATCCAGCAGGCGCGGGCGGGCGTCGTAGGGAATCTCCATTTCCGGCTGACTTACATTTTTATAGCCCTGGATGTAGCCGAAGACCCAAAGGCCCACGAGTTCGGATGGGTCCTTGTTCGACGCCTTCCGAGACTCGGCGAATTGTTTGCAAGTGTACCCGTCCAGGGCGAGGCCCGGTGGGCTGGGCGGGATGTCGCGCGCCTGAGCGCCGAGGTCCTGGCTGGCCACAGTCAGGAGGAAGCCGAAGGGATGGTCGGCGCAGGCGCGGTCGAGGGGACCTTCAAGTTCTCCGGTCGGCAGGACCGAGAGCGTCCCCGAAGCCTTGTACCGCCCGGCGAGATATCCATGAATCCAGACGCGGGCCAAGGCCGACTGGGTCGTAACCCCGGCACCGTTGAGCAGGCCGGCGCATTTGAACTCGGCCGCGCTGAAATTGCGGGTGACGGCGGGCGCTTCGGGCCGCGCCAGGAGGGCGGGGACATCCTGGCGACCGGTCGCCTCAGCATCGGAGGCGAGTTGCATTTTGAGGATGCGGGCCGGATTCGCGATGCCGCGCCCGTCCTTCGCCTTGTCGCCTTTGGGGATTTGATCGACGAATTCCATGCCGGACGTGACTTGGCCCCATACGGTGTATTTGCCGTCGAGGGATGAGCGCGTGTCCGGATTGTCGTCGAGGACGATGAACCATTCGGCATCGGCGCTGTTGCGACGGGAGGCGCGCGCCATGGACACAGTGCCCCGGACCTGGGGCACGTTCGAGAACTCCGCATTGATGGTCCGTCCGGTCCCGGCGCCGGTACCGTCGCCTTTCGTGTCCCCGGTCTGGGCGGCGAAGCGATCGATGACCCGATGGAAGACCAGCCCGTCATAGTAGCCGCCGCGGATCAGGTGCTTCACCCGCTCCACATGTCGCGGCGCTAGATCGTGCCTCATCTGGATGACGACCCTCCCGTACTCGAGGTCGAGGTAAATGGTGTTCTCAAGGTCGGGGTCCCCCGCGTGAACGGAACTGATGAATAGCGCGCAGAACGCGAGAACGAACCGGATCATGCCCCCTCCGTAATGAGGAGGTGAGTGTCTCATTCCGGATGCCGGTCCTCAAGCGGGGGAACCGTTGGTGCGTTGCAGCGTTGAGCCCGCACACAAGACGGGACCGACTTTATGAAAAAGACGATGTTTGCGGCCGCGACCGTGATGACGGCGGTCCTTCACAGTGCCGCGATGGCTGCGCCGGTTCCGCCGGCGGTCGATGCAATGATCCGCGCCGCCGGCGACGATCTGGACACGGTGGTCAAGGTCGCGAAGAACGCCCACCCGCAGTCCGCTGCGGAGATCGATGCGCTGGTCGCAAGTCTTCAGGCGCAGCGCGCGGCCGAGCGCGAGCAGCGTTTGGCCGACGCGGGCCTTTTCGACGCGTGGTCCGGTGAGGGGGAGCTGGGTGTGGCCTACACCACGGGCAACACCAAGGATTTCGGCGTCTCGGCCTCAATCGGGCTGAGGAAGGACGGGCTTCAGTTCCGCCACAAGCTGAGAGGCCTTGTCGACCGGCAGAAGACCAACGGCGTGCTGACGCGGGATCGCTCGCTGGCCGACTATGAACTGAACTACAAGTTCAGTGAGCGCCTCTATGCCTATGGGCTCGGGGGGTGGGAACGCAACCGCTTCGCTGGATATTCGCGGCGCTTCAGTGAATCCTTCGGCGCAGGCTATTCGGTATTCGATAGCGACGATCTGCGCCTCGACGTGACGGCGGGTCCGGCCCTTCAGCAAACCCGCTACATCGACGGACGGCGCGAAAACGAGGCCACGGCGCGGGCCGGCGCCGAACTGGCCTGGGCTATCCGCGATGACCTGAAGCTGTCGGAAACCGCGGCAGTCTTCTTCGGAAGCCAGTGGACATCCACAACGGCGCTGGCCTTTGCCATCAACGATGCCCTTTCATCGCGGGCGTCGTTCGACATTATCCATGAGATCGATCCGCCCTTCGGCCGCCGCGCGACCGACACGGCGACGCGTCTCTCCCTGGTCTACGGCTTCTAATCCTAGAAGTCGGCCGCCAGGCTGATGAAGAAACGCCGCTGATCGATCGGCGCGAAGCTTGCAGTAGGGCTGACGGACCAGGCGAAGGTGTCGGTGACGTTCTGCACCTGCATGCGCAACGTGGCTGGAGTCTCGCCGATGCGAAAGGCGTAGCGCCCGCCGACGTTGATGGTCGTATAGGCCGGCGCGCGCACGCGGTCGAGCAGATCGGCAAAGCGCGAGGATACGTTTTCGATTTGAGTCTCCACGGAAAGCCCGTTCCAGGTCTTGGGCCCGTATTGCACGTTCAGGCGGATGATGTGCGGGAACCGTCCCAGCGGAACCGCGCCGATCAGGCCGGCACTGACGGTCTGGCCCTCGACCCGCGCTTTCAGCAGCACCGTTCCCGCGACGACGGTGAGACCCGGAATCACCTGGCCGGTGAGCGAGAATTCCGCGCCGCGATGACGCACATCACCGACCTGAAGAAAGAAGTTGTTGGTGTTGACGTTGAAGAAGGGCTTCTTCACTTCGAACACGCCGCCGACGACCCGCAGGCCGGGTTTGATGGTGTAGCGGAAACCGGCATCGACCTGTTCGGTGCGGGTGGCAGGGACGGACTCGCCGCGGTTCACCGCCGTCTGCGGAGCTTCACCGGACTCTTCAAGACCGCGCGTCCAGCTCCCGTACACTGCGAGGTCGTCGCTGAGATAAGCGGCGAGGGTGCCGTTGAAGAGCCAGGGGCTGTCCTTCGATATGACGTTTGGACCGCCCGCCGGCTCGCTGATGCGGCGATAAAAGGTCTTCTGGACGCCGAGGCTGATTTCGCCGACGCGCGGCCACAGACCTTCGTAGGCGAGACCGCCTGTGCCTTGACGAACGCGGGCGGCGCTGTGGGGGCCAAGAGTCCAGGACGGTTCTGCCTCAAAGTCCGGCACGCCGATGACGCCGGGGCCGAGTGGGATCGTGGTCGAGCCGCCAAAGGTCCGCGTTTTGAAGCGCCCGCGGAACGAACCATGGAACGTGTGCCGACGCGGGCCTTCGATAGCGACCTTGGTGAGACGAGCTTCGCCCGACCAGGATCCGAGTATGTTCCCGGGGATGATGACCGCGAAGCGATCGGTGGCGCCGTTCTCCCGTGTGTTGCGGAACAAGGCTTCGCCCTGTTTGACACGCCAGTTCAGAGAGCGGAACCATCCCGTGCGTAAAGTCCAATCGTCGCCAAGCTCGGCGCGCGCGATGAAGCCCCACGCGCTTTGCTGCGACTGAAAGGGAATCCAATACTGACCATAGTAGAGATCGCGGTCGATCTCCGGCGGCAGGAACGGGCCGGCGGTCGTGATGGTATGGCCCGGCTCGCGGTCCCAGCGAAAATTGATTGCGCCAAAGGGAATGATTTCCACGGAGTCCGTCGGCCGCCAGCGGAAGATGGCGCCCATGTTGGCCACCCACGAGCGCGTGTCATTGGGACTTTTCTCCTTAATCCCCGCGACGCCGGCGCCCATGGAGAGCTTGTCGTTGAGGGGTAGCTGAGTATCGAGCTCAACGCTCATTGCGTCGAACGGACCGAACGTGGTGAGCAGGCTGGTAACGTTGCGCTCGCCCGGCGTGCGCAGGCGGTAATCGACCACGCCGGTCGGCGCCATGAAAGGATACGACTGGGCCGAAAGGCCGACGCGCACCGTTGAACCGGACACAATGCGATTTGTGGTGTCGCCTTGCCGATCGAAGTAAAGGCCTTCGAGCCGCAGGTTTCCCGCTTCGGTGGGGCTGAACCCGCGCACATCTCCTGCATTATATAAGCCGATGCTCTCGTTCCCGACCTGGGTGCCGAAAGCATCCTGTGCGGCGTTGATTGCATTCTCGTTGGCGCGCTGGGCGAGGGCGGGACTTGCCAACACGGCAAGAGTAGCGCCCGCCAATAACGTGCGTTTGAACACTTAATCCCCCTCGACTCTCCCTGGTGGAAATCTAGAGGAGTTGGAGGCACGGAGCCAGCCTCGCCGTCGGGGCGGTGATCCATGGGACGGGGCGCCGCGTATATCCCCCAAAGGAGTTCTCATGGTCCGATCTCTACTTGTTGTCTCTCTTGTAACGGGTCTTGCCCTGCCGGCGGTGGCGCAGCCTCGCGGCGCTGAGTCCGGATGGAACGTCACCGTCGGGGGCGGAATGCTCCTCGCGCCCAACTACGCCGGGGACAATTCCTATCGTCTCTCTGCCATCCCGAATCTCCAACTGAGTTATGGTGATCGCTTCTTCGCCTCGGTCCAGGAAGGGATCGGCTACCGCTTCGTGAACGACGGCGCCGTTAAGGCCGGGCCCATCATGCGCTTCACCTTTCCGCGCGATGAAAATGGGAAACAGATATTCGCCGTCACAGGGCACCGCACCAACGATCTGCGCGGACTTGGCGATGTGGACTTGAGTGTGGAGCTTGGCGGTTTCGTCGAATATGAGATCGCCCCCGTAACGCTACGCGCCGAGGTGCGGCAGGCGGCGAGCGGTCACAAGGGATTCACGGCCGACCTGAGCGCGCAGTGGTCGCATCGCACCCCCGCGCTCGGATCGTTCGCGATCGTATCGTTTGGTCCGCGCGTACGCCTCGTGGATGCAACGTATAACAGCGCCTATTTCAGCGTGACGGGCGCGCAATCGCGTGCGTCGGGACTGCCGACCTATTCCGCAGGCGGTGGCTTATACTCTTTCGGCGCGGGCGCCACGGTCGTTTATCCGCTGCCCTCTGACCGTCGATGGGCCGTTGTCGCTGTTGGCGGCTATGATCGCTTGACCGGGGATGCGGGCGCGAGCCCGCTGGTTCAACAGCGCGGATCGCAGAACCAGGCGCTTTTTGGCCTGTTTGTCAGCCGCGCGTTCTAGAAAAGCAAAGGCCGGTGGCTGAAACAGCGCACCGGCCTTTACTTTAGTGTCCGATCGTCAGGTGAGAAGGGCGATCAGGATGATGATCGGAATAGGAACCCCGATAGCCCAGAGCAAAATCGATCTCATGAGTCTTTCTCCTTAAGCCCAACGCCAGAACGCACTGGTGTCTGTATTTTGATCGCGGTGACGCCCGCCGAGCGTGGCGGCCCAAGCCCCGGCCGCGGCGCCGACCAGCAGCGCCGCTGCGGTGAGGAACCCAAGGATCAGTCCAATTTTGCGCGCTTTATCGGCGGTTTCCTTGGCCTTGGCGAGGACCGTGTCGATACGCGATTGCGCTTCTGTTTCCGACATGCCGGTGCGGTGGGCGATCATGCGCGCCACATAAGCTCTATCGTCCGCGCCGAGTTTGCCGTCCGTCAGACCGTAAGTGAGCAGGCGTGTCACTTCGGCGCGATCCGCGGTGTCGTCGCCTTGACGCATCATGGTGGCCATACCGGAGCCGCCCGTGGTTGAGGGACCCATGGCCGGTGCGGTCGTCATCGCCCCGGTCGCGGGATCCATGCTCGGTTGAGCCGCGGGCTGCGCGGTCGGAGTGGCATTAGGAGACGCCCGGAACAATGCATCGACTGTATAGGCGGTCATGCCGCCGCCTTTCGTGTCGTCAGAAGCCGCCGCCGCCGCGGGTCCCGTGACTTCTGCGGCAGTGCCGACCATTCCGGTGACGCCGAGCATGAGCAGAAGCGAAGCGAGCACGACGCCGGTCGCCCACACCAGGACGCCATGCGCGCCGTCGCGCACATCGCTTTCATGCTCGGTAGCGTCGCCAACGCGGCGGCGCAAGCGGCCCGCGATATAACCGCCGCTCATGAAGCTGGAGACAATGACCCACAAGGTCCAAAGACCGAGGGTGGCGAAGTAGGCGCCGCGCGAGACACCTTCGCCTTCGTACGGCGAGACCATCGAGAGTCCGATCGCGGTTCCAAATGTAAAGAGCACGATGGAGACGGCAGTGGCAACCATCGCGCCGGCGGCAATCGCGCACCAGTCGACATAGGTCGAGCGTTCCGTCGTAACGACATCCATAGACTGTATAGGCATGGGGTTCCTCCCGTTGGGGCTTAGCGCAAGCCGAGGAAGGACAAGATGAACAATACGACGACGACGAGGCCGACGAGGTAGATGATGCCGTTCATGAAAAAGCCACTCCTATGTCACGTGTTAAGTGGCAGTAAAACTGAGACTTTCCTTAATTGTTCCGCTTTGCGAATGCCTCTAAGGCGCGAGCCGTCACGTGCGAGTGGCGCGTGCGCTGCACGTCTTCGCCTGCTGCTGCGTTAGAAACGAAACGAGGCGCCCGCGGCGACCATGCGAGGACTGCCCAAGGTAATTACGCCGGTCGCGCTCAACCCGGCGTCGATCCGTTCGTTCAGAACATTCTCGCCTGAGATGAAGACAGTGGCCGCCGGCGTCACTTCGTATTCAATATGAAGGTCGACGGCGGTGTAGCCGCGCAAGCGGCGGCTATTCTGGTCGTCATCGAATTGCCCGCTGGCAAGGCGCACGTCGGTCCGCGTGAGAAGACGTTCGACCGGGCGCCAAGAGAGGGACACCGAACTTTGATGACGCGCGACTTGCGCAAGCCGCAAGCCTTGCAGCATCGGCTGATCCGAGGTCTTGCGCACCTTCGGCGACGTGAAGAGATATCCCGCGCGGAGATCGAGCGAGTCGGAGAGGCGAAGGGTGGCATCCGCTTCGAGACCGCTGGCGGCGATGCGATCCAGATTGCGCCGTTGCCGCAGGACTCCGCCGGCCGGCACAAACACGTTCAAGGCCGCGTTTTGACCCGGTGTCGTCTGTACGGTGATATTGGACACGGCATCATCGAGGCGCGCATGGAAGAGGGTGACGCTCCAAGACGCGCTCTGCCCTTGCCACGCCAGTCCACCCTCGGCGCCCAGCAGACGTTCAGGTGTCAGCGCGGCGTTGGCCTCGGTGATGTCGTTGCCGACGCGGAATGGGCGATAGAATTCGTTCAAGGTGGGAACGCGAAAGCCGGAGTAAGCAACCCCGCGCGCCGTGAGGCCGCCGGATACGTCCAACGTTGCGCCGGCGCGGAAATTCGCAACCGATCCACTGCGATTGGCGAAGGCGTCGTTTCGGAAGGTCGATCCATCCAAGAGGTTCACTTCACGCCGGGTGCCAGCCGCTTGCCGCCAGTAATCGACGCGGCCGCTGGCGCTGATCATGAGTCGCGGCGCAGCTGTCCAGCTTACCTCCGTGAAGGCGCCCGCGATGGTTTGGTCACCGCCCGCCGCGCGCTCGCGTGTGAATCCGCCGTTCGCGAACGTGAAAAGCTCATGCGTGGTGCCGGTGGCGTAACGGATGTCAGCTCCGGTTTCGATACTGATGTCGGATGCCGGCGAGAACCGCATAAGCACGTTTCCGCCGGCCCCGGTCGTGGGCACGCGGAATTGGTCGAGGGAGGGTGTCGCGGTGTTGCGGTCCGCACTGACGGTGGCGAAGACAGCGTCGAATCCCTGGCGTCGCACATAGGCGTGCGCCTCCCACGATGCACCCGACGCGGCTTTGTGCGTTGCGCCGACGGAGGCTTCGCCGATCTTGCTGTGCGAGCGGGCGATGCCGACGCCGTTCACAAGCCGGTCTTCGGAGTAATTGGCTGCCGCGGTGACATCTGTATCTCCGAGCGCGAAGGTCGCGCCCAATTCCGCCCAACCGCCCCGCGTGTTGGTGCGGACATCCGCGGCCCCGCGTGTTGGTGCGGACATCCGCGGCCCCGCGCTGTCCTTTCGCGATGAGAAAGGGACCGTCCCCGCCATGTCCTTGCGCCGCGCCGAAGACGCGCACCTCCGTTCCTGTGCGGAAAGTGCCGGCCGCGTCATATCCACCGAAGCTGTCGGTCCGCAGGCGTGCACTCCCGCCCGTGCCGGGCTCCTCATTCCGATAGAGGCGCACGACACCGGCCATCGCGCTGTTGCCCCATGCGCCGGCCCCGCCGCCCCGCGTCACAGTGAGCGAGTCCAAGGCGTCCGGGGAGAGGCGGCTCCAATCGATCCATCCGCCGAAGGGATCGTTCTGCGGCACGCCGTCGAGAAGAATGAGCGTGCGCCCGGCGCCGCTGGGTCCGAGGCCGCGCAATGTCACACCTTGCGTGGTTGGGTGCGAGGCGCGGCTCGACTGGCGGCGGAATAGGCCGAAGCCCGGCACTTGCTGCAGGATTTCGTCCAGACGTGCGCCGCCGCTTTGCGCGAGGGCGCCGCGATCGATCACGGTTGTATTGTGAAGCTGCTCACTCACGGCCGGGGGGAGCCGGTTCGCGGTGATGGTGAGCTCCTCCACCCGCGGCAAGGTTTGGGCCTGGGCGGGTGTGACTGCGACGGCGAGCAGAGAGGCTTTGAGAAGGCGTGCGAGGCCGTGGCGGTGAAGAAACATTCCGGAATCCCAAAAGATCCGGAGCATCTTACGGGTTCGACGCGGCGCGCGCATAAAAAAAGCGCGAAGAGGCCAGGCTCTCTCCGCGCCGGAGTTGGACAGTCTTATCTCAGTTGGTTTTATTAGTTGGGCAACGAGACGAGGAACCCGATCAGGCCGATAACGGCGAAGGCCGCTGCGACCAGCGCTGCGGTGCCTGCCGTATCGTGCCTGGATTTGCCCATTGGAGCCTCGCCAATCAGCCGCCCGTTTCGGCGGACGGAAGCCGCTCCGGCCAACCGCCCGCGACGGCCTTGTAGACTGCGACCAAGCTGGTGGCCGCGCGCGTGCGGGTTTCCGCCAGGCGGTCTTCCGCCTCCAGAAGAGAACGCTCGGCATCCAGAACCGGAAGGAAGTCTGCGATCCCATTCTCGAAGCGGACGCGCGCGAGGCGTGCCCCCTCGCGGCCCGCGGCGGCCGCTTCCTCAAGATGGGCAGCTTCAATTCGTGTGCGGTCGTAGGCGATCAACGCGTTTTCGCTTTCCTCCAAGGCTTTCAAGACCGTGCCTTCATAGGTCGCGAGGCTCGCGGCCGCGTTCGCATCGTTGGCATCGATGCGCGCTTTGACACGGCCCAAGTCCAGGAAGGCCCAACTGATCAGCGGCCCCGCGGCGTAAGATTCGCTCGAGGCCGAGAAGAGGCCGCCCAAGGTCGGCGAGATGCTGGACAGCGTGCCGCCGAGGGAGAGTCGCGGAAACAGGTCCGCCGTCGCCACCCCTACGCGCGCTGTTGCCGCGGCCAGGCGGCGCTCGGCCGCCTGAATGTCGGGCCGGCGGCGCAGGAGATCCGCCGGTGTTCCGATGGCGACCTCCTGGGGCAGTGCGGCCAACGGGGCATGCGTTGCGAGTTCTTCCGTAAGCGCGCCGGGCTCGCGGCCTGTGAGTACGGCGAGGCGATGAGTCGCGGCGGCGACGGCGATCTCCAACTGAGGAATGCGCGCTTCGGTCAACTTCAAGAGCGCCCGGGCGCGTGCCGTATCGAAGTCCGTGCCGCGTCCGGCCTCGAGACGGGTTTCCGTCAGCTTGAGTGTGTCGCGCTGATTGTCGGCGTTGCGGCGGGCGACGGAGAGCTGTTGCTGCCGCCCACGAAGTTCGAAATAGGCGCGAACGACCTCGGAGGCGACACTGATCTGGACGCCGCGTAAGTCGGCGGCGATGGCTTGTGCTTCGGCGCGGTCAGCCTCGACGCCACGGCGGACCCGGCCGAACAGGTCGATCTCCCACGCGGCGGCGATGCCGGCGTCGTAGCTGTCGCTGTCCCGCTTGGCGCCCGGTAGGGTGCGGCTGGCGGGTGTCCGCGTCGTTGTAAAGCCACCGTCCGCCGTCACCGTGGGCAGAAGATCGAGTGTCGACTGGAAGGTCAACGCCCGCGCCTGGTCAAGGCGCGCCACGGCGACGCGCAGATCCGTGTTGCGGTGAAGCGCTTCATCGACGAGGCGGGCGAGGAGCGGGTCGTTGAACCCGGTCCAGAACGCGCCCACCGGTTCAGCCGCCGATACCGTGGCGACCTTCTGATGGAAAGCGGCGCCGACGGGAGTCTCCGGGCGTGCATAGTCGGGACCCGCCGCGCACGCCGTCAGCATGGACGTGGCGAGTAGAAGGGCGACAAGATTACGCATGGTGGTTCTCCAGCGGCAGTTCGGGTTGGGCCACTTCGGCCGGGCCCTTCAGGCGTTCGGCGAGCTTGCGTAAGGCGACATAGAACACCGGCGTCAGGAAGAGGCCGAAGACCGTGACACCGATCATGCCGGCAAACACGGTGACGCCGGTGGCTTGGCGCACTTCGGCGCCCGCGCCGGACGAGAACACCAGCGGGGTGACGCCGGCGATGAAGGCGACGGAGGTCATTACGATCGGGCGCAAACGCAGGCGCGAGGCTTCGATAGCGGCTTCGACAATGTTTCGGCCCTGATGCTCGAGTTCGCGGGCGAACTCGACGATCAGAATGGCATTCTTGGACGCCAATCCCATCAGCACCACAAGACCGACCTGCACGAAGACGTTGTTGTCGCCACCGGCCAAACGGACACCCGTGAGCGCCGCGAGCATGGCCATAGGCACGATCAGGATCACCGCCAGCGGCAGCGTCCAGCTCTCGTACAGCGCGGCCAGCACGAGGAACACGAGAAGGACGCTCAACGGGAATACGATCAGCGCGGCATTACCTTGGTTGGCTTGCTGGTAGCTTAGATCGGTCCACTCGAGCGTCATGCCCGGCGGCAGGACTTTCTCGCCCACGGCGGTCACCGCGGCCATCGCCTGATTCGACGACAAGAGGCGCGGATCGGCTTCGCCGATGATGTCGGCCGAGGGGTAGCCGTTGTATCGCACGACCGGATCGGGACCGTAGGTGTTGCTCATCTTTAGCACGCTGCCGATGGGCACCATGTCGCCCGCTTGGTTGCGTGTGCGCAGCTGCGCGATGTCCTCGACCTCGTCACGCGCGCTGGCTTCTCCTTGCGCGATGACGCGGAAGGTGCGGCCGAACAGGTTGAAGTCGTTCACGTAGACGGAGCCGAGATAGACCTGAAGCGTTTCGAAGACGTCCTTGATGTTCAGGTTCTGCGCCTTGGCCTTCTCGCGGTCGACTTCCGCCGAGAGCTGCGGCACGTTCGCCTGGTAGGACGAGATCGGGAAGTTCATACCCTTCACCTGGGTCACGGCGCCCGAAAGCGTCGTGGCCGCGGTTTGCAGCTGGCCATAGCCGAGACCGGCGCGGTCCTGGATATAGACGGAGTAACCCGAGCCTGTGCCGAGGCCGAGGATCGGCGGCGGCATGATGGCGAAGGCGAATCCTTCCTGGAGGCCTTGGAACTTGCCCATCAACTCACCGGCGATTTCGCTGGCGGGACGGCCGCGCTTGTCGAAGCCTTTGAGACCAAGGAAGACCGTGCCCATGTTCGGCGTATTCGTGAACTGAAGAACGTTCAGGCCTGGGAATGCAACCGCATGTTCAACGCCGTCGGTCGCGAGCGCGATTTCGCTCATCTTGTTGATGATCGCTTCGGTCCGGTCGAGCGACGAGCCCTCGGGCATCTTCACGCCGCCGATCAGGTAGAGCTTGTCCTGCGTCGGGATGAATCCGCCGGGCACCGCCTGGAACGCGAGCCAAGTCGCGGCGACCAGTACGCCGTAGACAGCGAACACCGCTTTGCTCTTGCCGATGCTCAGCGTCACGCCGACCGAGTATTTCTCGGAGCTGGCATGGAAGAACCGGTTGAACGGGCGGAAGAGCCAGCCGAACGAGGCCTCGAGCCACCGGCTCGGCGCGTCGGACTTGGCGCCGTGCGGCTTGAGGAGCACGGCGGCGAGGGCCGGAGACAAGGTGAGCGAGTTGATGGCCGAGATCACGGTTGAGACCGCGATCGTGACCGC
The DNA here is from genome assembly GCA_041906145.1 of Rhodospirillaceae bacterium. Classification (GTDB taxonomy): domain Bacteria; phylum Pseudomonadota; class Alphaproteobacteria; order Rhodospirillales; family Rhodospirillaceae; genus SHVO01. The sequence continues at coordinate 618,589 of JAYRJU010000003.1, forward strand.
GAACTGGCGATAGAATTGACCCGTGACGCCTTCAAGGAAGGCCATCGGAACAAACACCGCCACCAGTACCGCCGCGATGGCGACGATGGGCCCGCTGACTTCCTTCATGGCCTGAAGCGCGGCCTTCTTCGGCGAAAGTCCGCCGGCGATGGCGCGCTCGACGTTTTCCACGACGACGATCGCATCATCCACCACGATCCCGGTGGCCAGCACCATACCGAACAGGGTCAGGGTGTTGATGGAGAAGCCGAGCAGGAGGAGGACGGCGAAGCTGCCGACAATCGAAACCGGTACGGCGAGCAATGGAATAAGCGAGGCACGCCACGTCTGCAGGAACAGGATGACGACGAGCACCACAAGTGCGACGGCTTCAATCAGGGTCGCGACAACCGAGTTGATCGATTCCTTCACGAAGACAGTCGGATCGTAGACGACATCCCACGACATGCCTTCCGGGAAGCGTTTGGCCAGCTCGGCCATTTTGGCGCGCACGTCGCGCGAAAGATCGAGCGAGTTGGCGCCCGGCGACTGGAAAATCGGAAGCGCGACCGCTTGCTTGACGTCGAGCGAGGCGCGCAAGGCATATTCCGAGGCGCCGAGATCCAAACGCGCGACATCGCTGAGTTTCGTGATTTCGCCGTTGTCGCCCGTCTTCAAGACGATGTTGCCGAACTCCTCGGCCGTCACAAGGCGGCCCTGGGCGTTGATCGACAATGTGAAGTCGGAGACGCCCGGCTGCGGCGGCGCGCCGATCTGGCCGGCGGACACTTGGATGTTCTGGTCGCGGATGGCCCGGGTAATGTCGCCAGCGGTAAGGCCGCGGGCGGCGACTTTGGCCGGATCGAGCCAGATGCGCATGGCGTAATCACCCGCCCCGAAGAGCGGCGCATTGCCGACACCCTTGATGCGCGAGATTTCGTCCTTCACATGCAGCACGGCGTAGTTGCGTAGGTACGTGGTGTCGTAGCGGCCGTCCGGCGAAGTCAGGTGGACGACCAGTGTAAGATCTGGCGCGCTTTTCTGGGTGATCACGCCGACCTGACGAACTTCTTCCGGCAGACGGGGAAGAGCCTGCCCGACGCGATTCTGCACCTGCACCTGGGCGGTGTCGGGATCGGTGCCCGGCTTGAACGTGACGATGATCTGCAGAACGCCGTCGGACGAGGCAACGGACTTCATATAGATCATGTTTTCGACGCCGTTGATCGCCTCCTCAAGCGGGGCGGCTACGGTTTCGGAAATCACGGTCGGGTTGGCGCCGCGGTACTGTGTGGTGACTTGGACCGTCGGCGGAACGACCTCGGGATATTCGCTCACCGGCAGTAGCGGTAGCGCGATCAGGCCGGAGACGAAGATGATGATCGACAACACCGCCGCGAAGATCGGGCGGTTGATAAAGAAACCGGCGAAACTCATGACTGCGATTCCGATTTAGGAGCCTGTTGCGCCTGGGCGGTCGCCGGAGGCGCGCCCATTTCGATGTCGGCGGGATTCACCGGCATGCCGGGCATGAAGATTTTTTGAATCCCGTGCACAATGACGCGGTCGCCCGGATTGAGGCCGGAAGTAACGACGCGGAATCCATCCGATTCACGCCCAAGGGTGATGTCGCGGCGAACCGCGCGATTCTGCTCGCCGACGACATAAACGTACTTGCGATCCTGATCGGTAAGGATCGCCTTTTCGTCGATCAAGAGGGCGTTCACCTGGCCGCTGCCGAGCAGTTTCACGCGTGCGAACAGTCCCGGCGTGAGCGTGCGGTCTTTATTGTCGAGGATGGCGCGGGCGCGGATCGTCCCAGTCGCCGGGTCGAGGTGGTTGTCGACGAAGTCGAGATAGCCTTTGTGCGGGAAATCCGTCTCGTCGGCCAAGGCGACCTGGACCGGATGCCGGGCATCTTGCGACGACGAACGCTCGCCGCTTTGGCCCATCGCTGTGTAGCGCAGGAAGGTCTGCTCATCGGACTCGAAATACACATACACGCGATCGAGCGAGACCACAGTGGTGAGCAGCGACTGATTGGGGCTCACAAGATTGCCGACCGTGATCAGCGCCTGGCCGGCGCGGCCGTCGATGGGCGAGCGGACTTGGGTGAACTCAAGATCCAATCGGGCCGATTGCGCGGCGGCTTCGGCGGCGCGAACGGCGGCCGAGGCTTCCGCCTGCGCGGCGATGCGCTGGTCGAATTCTTCTTGGCTGATGACGCGCCCTTCGAGAAGCTTCTGGGCCCGGTCGGCTTGCGTCTTCGCGAGTTCCGCCTGGGTGCGGGCGCGTACAAGCTCCGCTTCGGCGCGCGCCGCTTGGGCCTGAAACGGCCTGCGATCGATGACGAAGAGGATGTCGCCCTTCTTCACGTCGTCGCCTTCGCGGAACTTGATGCTTTCGATGTAGCCGCCGACGCGCGGGCGAATCTCGACGTTGTCGATGGCGGCGACGCGGCCGGGAAACTCATCCCAGTAGGTCACGCTCTTGGCGAGAACCGCCGCCGCGCTTACGGCCGGCGGCGGCGGGGAGGCCGGCGCCGTATTGCTCTTGGCGCCGGGGGCCGACAGCGCAAAACCGATCAGACCTGCGACGACGACCGCGATCGCCGCGGTCACGCCTTTACGATTGGAGTTACGGAACGGAACGCGCGCGGCCCAGGGCGTGGCAAGCCCTTGGGGCGGTGAGTGCGGGGCGAGGCCCTCATCTTCAATGTGGGGGGCGGGCATAAAACGGTCTCCGGAATGGGGATGAAAGAAGCGGCGGGTTCCCGATGGGG
>JAYRJU010000011.1:0-17375 GCA_041906145.1 Rhodospirillaceae bacterium
GACCGAAGGCGCCACCATCGGCCGTCTCGGCTACACCGCGCAGCGCGTCATGGGCCTGGACATCAACTCCTGGGGCACGCGATCCAACAACACCTCCAAGGAGTTCGGCGAAATCCTGGTGTAAGTCCGGGGGGACGGAGCGGCTCCACCCGCTCCGTCCGATCCGCGCGTAAGAAGCAGGCCAGTTGAGGGGAGTTTTTATGAAACAGTTTCGAATGATGAGCGCGGTTGCGATCGCAGCTCTCTGTGTCGCCGGCGCCGCTCATGCACAGGCGGCGCGCGATGCGGCAGGTTCCGAGAAATATATCCACGAACCGGCGCCGGCTGGCGTCAAGGTCGTGATGTCCAAGCTCGAAGGGCCGATCTACTCCGACGCCAATGGGCGCACGTTGTATCAGTGGCCGCGCAAGGAATTGCGCAACGGCGGCACCGGAGACATGAAGGGCGCCGCTTCGATCTGCGACACGATGGTTTCCAAGGAGAATGTCGGCCTCATGAGCCCCTATCCGGCCGGCCTCACGCTGCCGGACGTCGCGACGCGCAAGAGCTGCGAAGCGATGTGGCCGCCCGCGATCGCCGCCGACGACGCCAAGCCGGTCGGCAAGTGGTCGGTGATCAAACGCAAGGACGGCCGCAACCAGTGGGCCTATGACGGCTTCGTCCTCTACACGTCGGTCATGGATAAAAAGCCGGGCGATGTTATCGGCGGCACCAAGATCGGGAAACGCAGCAGTGACGCGCCCGGATCACCAGGCGGCGATGCGCCCGCCTATCGGGTGCCTATCGGCCCGTCTCCGGACGTGCCCGGGCAATTCATCGTCGATTACACGCTGATCGGCCATCAAGTGACTTTGTCCGACGGCTTCGCGGTCTATACCTGGGATGGCGATAAGGCGGGCAAGTCGAATTGCATCAACGACTGTCTCAAAAGCTGGAAGCCCGTGCTGGCGCCGGAAATCGGCGCGGCCTCGCGCGAGGAATGGTCGGTGATAGAACGCGCGCCCGGGATCAAGCAGTGGGCTTATCGCGGGCGTCCGCTTTACACCTATATGGGTGATGCAAGCCCGCCCATGCAGCATGGCGTCGATGTATCGGGATGGAACCTCGTCTACACCCAGCGTGTACCCGCTGCGCCGAGCGAGTTCACCGAGCAAGTCAGCGCTGCCGGCATCGTGCTCGCCGATTCCAAAGGCAAGACGATCTACATCTACAACTGCGGTGACGACGCGGCCGATCAGCTGCTCTGCGATCATCCAGACACGGTCCAAGATTACCGCTATGCCGTGTGCGGCGGCGGGGATCCGATCCGCTGTGCGCAGACGTTCCCGTATGTGATTGCCGCGAGCACCAAGGGTGCGAACGAGGCCTGGACCGTGATGGCGATCGATCCGGCCACCGGGCACCGCGCCAAGGACGGCCAAGCAAACGCGATCAACGTATGGGCCTTCCGTGATCGTCCGGTGTTCACTTTTATACGCGATGACCGCGCGGGATCGATCAAGGCCCAGAATTGGGGCGAGTTCTACGGACAGCGCAACGGCTACAAGGTGTTCTTCCTGCGTGAAGAATTCCAAGGCCGCTAAAGGAGAAAACACATGACTTACAATGTAAAGACCCTCGCTTTCGCGCTTGCCGCCGGCACGTGCCTCAGCGTTCCGGCGCTCGCCGCCGATGGTGGCACGAGCCCGGTACAGGACCGCCGCATCGGCTACGTCATGACCAGCGAATACAAGGCGATCTGGGATACCCCGGACGGCAAGGCCGAGTGTCCGCAAGGCATCAATGATGGCCCGCGCGAGCAATTCAAGGTGCTCTATCCGGAGACCAAAAAGTGGACGGTGCTGGAAAGCCAGCTTGAGCGTGAAGCTCAGGTGTGGTTTCCAGGTAAGGATCCGGACAAGCTTCCGTACCATGACTCGGTCGCCAAAACGTCGTTCGGCATCGATCTCAACGACAAGATCGACGACAACGACTACACCGATCCGGACGGCAACAAGGGCATCGACAACCAGACGCAGCGCGCCTGGGGCTGCACGGCGAACTACCGTTCGACGTCCTACAATCTCGGCGCCTTCAACAACTGGCGTAAGTATTCCTACAACATCATCGTGATCGAACTCACGGACGTCGACGATCTCGTCAACGACCCGGAGATCACGCTCACCACTTATCGCGGCATGGACAAGCCGATGACGGATGCGACGGGGGCGACCTATCTGGCCGGCGGCACGCAGCGCGTCGACATGCGCTTCGGCAAGATTTTCGTCCAGAAGTTCAAGGGCAAGATCGTTGACGGTGTGCTCACGACCGAAGGCGCCGACTACACGATGCCTTCGGCCGGCAACGGCTCCAGCGTCGCGGACGTGCGCTACTACGGCGCCCGCTGGCGTCTCGCCCTGACGCCCGACCGCGCCCAGGGCATCTTGGGCGGCTACATGGACATCAACGATTGGAACGCGGCCGCCAATCAGGGCCGCTCCACGCATCACCAGGCCTACGGCCAGGCCGCGACGCCGTCGATTTACCGCGCCATGCTGCGCAACGCCGATTATGCGGACCCGAAAACCGGTGAAATGATCGGAATCTCGACCGCGTTCAAGGTGGGCCTTACGCAGGTGTTCGTCAAGCACCCGGATATGGCTGTCAGCGCCAATGGTACGGCGCCTGCCGCATCGACGTCGATAAGCCGCGATTAGGAGTGCAGGGGTGCGGTTTGGAGTGCGGCAGCGTTGCCGCGCTCGCCTGCGGGCCTTTCCGGTTTCCGAAATTTCCTAGACGCGGCCGCTCTACCCCAAGTCTCCCCAGGGCGGCCGCGTTCTTTTTTGAGCGAGAGCCGGCCTCATCGTGCGGCGTTACGCGGGCCGGGCTTTCAAGTTTGCCGCCGCCGACGTATTCTAAGGCACGGTGATTGGATGGCGTCTTTTAGGCCGCCACCGGATTATAGTCCCTACCGTTAGTACGTGACATTTCTAAAGCGTCCAAGACGTCCACACGAACCGGAGTGGGAGAAAGTCATGACACATCGCGCAAAGTTGCTGACCTTGATGCTGGCTTCAGGCGCTTGTCTCGCGGCGCCGGTTCTCGCGGCGGAGACCGTGACCAGCCCGGTGCAAAGCCGCGCCATCGCTTACGTCATGACCTCGGAATACAAGGCGATCTGGGACACCCCGGACGGCAAGCTCGAATGCCCGAACGGCATCAACGATGGCCCGCGCGAACAATTCAAGGTCCTTTATCCGGACAGCAAGAAGTGGACGATCCTGGAAAGCCAGCTGGAGCGTGAAAGCCAGGTCTGGTTCCCGACGACGTCGCAAGAGCGCACGTCTTTCTATGAATCAGAAGCCAAGATCGCCTTCGGGCTGGATCTCGATGGAAAGACCGACGCCAACGACTACACAGATCCAGACGGGAACAAAGGCATCGACAACGGCACGCAGCGCGCGTGGGGCTGTGTCGCGAATTACCGTTCGTCCTCCTACAATCTCGGCGCCATGAACGAGTGGCGCAAGGAAGACTATAACATCATCGTTATCGAGCTGACGGACGTGGACGATCTCGTGAACGATCCCGACGTGACGCTGACGACCTATCGCGGGATGGACCGGCCGATGACCGACGCTACCGGGGGCACCTATCTGCCCGGCGGCACGCAACGCATCGATATGCGCTGGGGCAAGATGTTCCACCAGACTTTCAAGGCGAAGATCGAGAACGGCGTCCTGAGAAGCCAAGGCGCGGATTATCTGATGCCGTCCGCCAGCGGACGCGGGCCGGCGGATCTTCTGTATCGTAACGCGCAGTGGCGCTTGGCCCTAACTCCTGACCGCGCGCAAGGTATCCTCGCAGGCTTCATGGATGTCGAAATGTGGAATGAGACGTCGAACCGCCAACGGTCGACGCATCATCAGGCCTACGGACAGGCGTCCACACCGTCCATCTATCGCCTGATGCGGAAGAACGCCGACGGTTACCCTGATCCGAAGACGGGTGAAAACACCGCCATCTCGACGGCCATGAAGGTCGGTCTTACACAGGTGTTCGTAATTCACGAGGACAAGACCGTCGCGGCCGCGGGGGCGGCCGCCGGTTCAGTCGGCAGCCGCGACTAGAAGCGGTCTACATTATATGAATGGCGGTCTTGCGAAATGCGCAGACCGTCATATCGCTCTTGCGGCGCGCGCCGAAAGTCGTGAACAATTCCCGCTCATATCCATTCCTTGGGGGGACTTGGCATGCGTGCCCGGCACATTGCTCTTACAACACTTCTCGCGGTCGGCGCTTGTTCGCCCGATTCCACGCCGTCTTATCCTGTCGTGGAGAAAGACATGGCGGCGCTCGCCGCCGACATTGCGGCGAAGAAAACCACCGCGGCGGATGTCGCGAAGGCCTATCTCGCACGTATTGAAAAGCTAAACCCCGGTTTCAACGCGGTGCTGGCGGTGAACCCGGCCGCCGTCGAAGAGGCGGCCGAGGCCGACAAACGCGCGACGAGCGGCGCCGCCGGCGCGTTGAACGGCATGCCGATCCTCATCAAGGATAATATCGACGTGCGCGGGATGGTGACCACCGCCGGTTCGCTGGCGCTGGCCGACAACCGCCCGGAACAGGATGCGCCGTCTATCGCCGGCTTGCGCGCCGCCGGGGCTGTGATCCTCGGCAAAGCCAATCTCTCCGAATGGGCCAATATTCGTTCGCAATATTCCAGCAGCGGCTGGAGCGCCGTCGGTGGGCTTGCGCGCAATGCGCATGCCCCTGAACGTACCGCCTGTGGTTCCAGCTCCGGCTCGGGCAGTGCTGTCGCCGCGGGCTTTGCGCCCGCCGCCATCGGCACCGAAACAGATGGATCCATCACATGCCCGGCGGCCGCGAATGGCATCGTCGGCTTAAAGCCCACGGTCGGTTTGGTGTCGCGCACCGGAATCGTGCCGATCAGTCACGTACAGGATACGGCCGGTCCAATGACGCTGACGGTCGCAGATGCGGCGGCGATCTTGACCGCGATCGCCGGCTCCGACCCCGCCGATCCCGCAACGAAGGACGCGGACGCTCATAAGACGGACTACGTGAAGGCCTTGAACCCGGAAGCGCTGAAAGGCGCGCGTCTCGGGGTCATCCGCTTCATCGACGGTTATTCGCCGAAGACCCTGGCGGTGTTCGATGCGGCCCTCGGCGACCTTAAGACCCAAGGCGCCGAGATCGTCGAGATCAAGGAATTCAATTTCGGCGTGATCAAGGACAAGGAATTCCCGCTGCTGCTCACCGAGTTGAAGGCGGACCTCAACGCCTATCTCGCCAAGACCCCGGCGGCGGTAAAGAACCGCACGCTGGCGGACATCATCGCCTTCAACAAAGGCGAGCCACGCGAGACGCCGCTGTTCGGACAAGATCTGTTCGAGCAAGCACAAGCCATGCCCGATCTCACGGATGCGGCTTATATCGCCGACCGCGAGGCCGTGCGTAAGCAAGCGCAGGAGAACGGGATCGACAAGCTGCTGGCCGATAACAATGTCACCGCCTTGATCGCTCCGACTCTCAATCCGCCGTGGCTGATCGACCAGGTGAACGGCGACGCCGGCGGTCCTTCCTCGACCACGCTGCCGGCCGTCGCGGGCTATCCGCACCTGACGGTGCCGATGGGCTTCGTGCAGGACCTTCCGGTCGGCATATCGTTCATCGGACCGGCCTGGTCAGAGGCTTATGTGCTTTCGCTCGGCTACGCTTACGAAAAGGCGTCCGGCGCGCGCCGTCCGTCGATGATGGCCAAGAAGTAGGGCCTACTTCTTCAGGCTCGCGCCGGCAAGTTCGCCGATGGCGCCCAAGGTTGTTTGCGCGGCGTTCAGACCAAGACGGAAGTCGTCGTCGCTGAACGTCGCGAAAACATCGGTCGGCTGGTGCCAGTGAGGATCCCAGCCGTTTCCGATGTGTGCGCCGCGCTCGTTCTCACGCATGCTGATGGACGCGATCAGGTCCTGAAAGGGTACTGAATCCGTATTGGTCATGTGACTGCCGACGGTGGCGGGATAATTGGCGGCGTACTTCTCGTTGGCCTGGGAAAACATCCAGGCGAACGCCTGAGATTCCGGCGCCATCTTTGAAACGCTTTGATATTCGATGTTCACATCGGCTTCGGGACGTTGCGTCGGCGATAACGTGCCGTCCGCGCGCGGCATGCCGTGGTCGAACAGCATCATGTCGTGCTGCACCATGCCGAGCCATTTGGGTTCTGGGTAACGCCCCGATCCGGCCGGGCTTTCCTGGCCCTGCAATTTAGCGCGCTGCTCGACATAGGCGCGCGCGCCATTAAGGCCGGTCTCTTCATTGTTCCACAGCACGAAGCGGATCGAGCGGTCGGTTTGCACATCTGGGCTAGAGAAGATGCGGGCCAACTCCATCACCACCGCGGTGCCCGAACCGTCGTCGTTCGCAGCTTCACCCCAACCGTGTCCATCCATGTGCGCGCCGATAATGTACATCTCGTTCGGCCGGGTTGAGCCAATCTTCGTGCAATAAACCTGCTCGCGGGCGCCTGGCGTGGAGGGTTGCTTATTGAGTTCGCGCAACTTCGCGTCCGGCTGCTTGGCGGAATCCGTATTCACGCCGGTCGCCGCCTTGATTCCGCGCGGCTGAGAACCACCCGGTCCGCGTCCAGGGATCTGCGCGCCCGAAGGCGCCCGCGCCGCGCCGGGGGCGGGCGGATGATACTCATACTTGAGGCGTTCGGTGTTGGTGCAGCCGTAACTCTTCAGCTGCGCCTCGATCCAGTCGATAGCGGCACGATTGCGGTCGGTACCTTCGCGCCGGTCCCCGAACTGTGTGAGGCCTTTGATGGTCGCCTTGTAGCGTTCGAGGTCGAGGCGTTGCACCATCGCCTGGACGGAGGAATTGGGTTCCACGTTTTGTGCAAGGGCTGGAGACATCAGGGCCACGAGGCAGCCCGCGGCAATCCAAGGTCCGGCACAACAAAATAGCGTCATCTGTGTCCTCCCACCCGTTGGTATTCCAATAATAGCGGGTCGCCGCCCTCGGAAGCCATTGATCCCGAGGGTGCTGTTACAGAATCAATGGCCCACGCCGATCCCCGCGTGCGATCGCGGCTGTACTCGGGTACCGTTGCTACAGGTCTGATCGAGAGGGGGTATCTCATGAAGATAGTGGCGTCGGCATTTACGGTGTTTCTGCTGGCGGGAACCGCTCAGGCGGCGGACCCCAAATGGGACCTTTTGATCGCGGGGGGCACGGTGATCGACGGGACCGGCAAAGCTGGGTTCCGCGCCGATCTTGCCATCGACGACGGTAAGATCGTCCGGGTTTCGCCCACAGCCCTTCCGAAGAGCAATGCGGTGCGCGTCATTGACGCCCGCGGCAAGGCGGTCGCACCGGGCTTCATCGATCTCCATCTGCACATGGATCCGGTTGCCCTCCCGTCCGGCGAGAACCTAGTGCGCCAGGGCGTTACGACGGCGCTCGGTGGACCCGACGGCAGCAGCCCGTGGCCGCTGGCCGATTATCTCAAGAAAGCCGACGCTCTGAACCTTGGGATGAATGTCGCGTATCTGACGGGGCACAACAGCATCCGTGAGGCGGTGATGGGCTTGGACAACCGGGCGCCGACCGATGCCGAGCTGAAGGAAATGAAAGCGCGGGTCGCACAAGGCATGCGCGACGGGGCGTTCGGGCTTTCCACGGGCCTGCGGTACACGCCGGGCGTCTATTCCGAGATCGGCGAAGTGATCGAACTTTCCAAGGTCGCCGCCGAGATGGGCGGCATTTATACCTCGCACCTGCGCGACGAAGGCGCGCAACTGCTGGAGGGCGTTGGCGAGGCGATCGAGATCGGCCGGAAGGCCAAGATTCCTGTCGTGCTGACTCACCACAAGGCCGTCGGCAGCCCAAATTGGGGCGCGAGCGCGAAGACGCTTGCGATGGTCGAAGCCGCCCGCAAGGAAGGCGTCGATGTGATGATCGACCAGTATCCTTACACAGCGTCTCACACCAACATCGATATCCTGGTTCCTCCCGCGGCTCTTGCCGGCGGCGACAAAGCGTTCCTCGCCCGCGTCGATGACCGCAAGCAGGGCGAGGGCATCATGGAAGGAATTATCTGGAATATCGTCAACGACCGCGGCGCGGGCGATATCGCAAATATCCAATTCTCCATCGTGCCATGGGATAAATCCCTTGAAGGCAAGACCCTCAAGGATTGGGCGGTACGTGAAGGTCTATCACCGACGCCTGAAAATGGGGCGCGGCTGGCGATTGAAGCGATCCGCCGTGGCAATGCGGGAGCCATCTTTCATGCGATCAACGAGGAAGACGTTCAGCGCATCATGAAATACCCCTTTACCGCCATCGCGACCGATGGGCGGGTGGGTAAGTTCGGCGAGGGCAGCCCGCATCCGCGGTCATATGGGACCTTTCCGCGCGTGCTCGGTCATTATGTGCGCGAGCTCAAGGTCATCACGCTCGAAGACGCCGTGCGCAAGATGAGTAGTCTTCCCGCCGATCGCCTTGGCCTCAGGGATCGCGGCCGCCTCGCCGAAGGAGCGTGGGCGGACGTCGTGGTGTTCGACCCGGCAACGGTGACCGATAAAGCGACGTTCCAGAATCCGCACCAGTATCCTGACGGCATTCCTTACGTCATCGTGAACGGCGTGCCGGTCGTCGATGACGGGAAGTGGAACGACGCTGGACCCGGTCAAGTGCTCAAGCGACCCGGCGCTAAATCCTAGGGCGCGCGATCGAGGGCCTCCGGAAGGTCGGCGACGACGTACGCGATGGTCGCCATCGCCGCCGTCATACGCGCCATTTCATTCGCATCCACTTTGTCGACTGTGTCGGCTGGTGTGTGATGCAGATAAAAATAGCGCTTCATTTCCACGTCCGGCGACATGGCGGGGATCTTGGCTGCCGTCACCATGGGCGTGATGTCCGCGCCGTTGAAGCCGTCGTTCAGCGTCGTGCCGCCGACAGGCGCCAGGAGTTTGACGATCTGGGCGATCGTTTCACGCGCCTTCGGCGTTCCGGCGAAGTCGTAACCTTCGATCGGCAAGACGCCGTCGTCGGATTCCATCGCGAGGACATGTTTGGAAAGCTGATCCTTGTGGGAGTCGCGGTAGGACGTGCCGCCGCGCGTGCCGTTTTCCTCATTGGTGAACAGAACGACACGGATCGTGCGGCGCGGCGTGAGGTTGAGGCGTTTCAGGACACGCAAAGCTTCCCACATAGCGACGCATCCGCCGCCGTCGTCCATGGCGCCCGAAGCGATGTCCCAGGAATCGATATGGCCGCTGATAAGCACGACCTCATCGGGTTTCTCCCGGCCTTTGATCTCGGCGATCACGTTACCGGATTCCGCATCCGGCAGCATCTGCGCGCCGAGTGACATGCGGACGATGGTCTTTTCGCCCCGGTCTTGCATGCGCTGCAGTTTGCCAGCGTCTTCGGCCGAAACCGCGGCGGCGGGGATTTTCGGCAGCTTGTCATCATAACGCATGCCGCCGGTATGCGGCGTCCGGTGGCCGACAGGCCCGACCGAGCGCACAAGAGCACCGACGGCGCCATGCGCCGCAGCGCGTGAAGCGCCAGTGCCGCGCACAGTGGTCACGACCTTATAAACCGACAGCGCTTCCGCCTTTTCGTCGAAGGCCACGTTGAAGAGCACGATCTTGCCTTTGGCTTCGGCCGCGCGCTTGTCGAGTTCCTCGAAGCTTTTGACGACAAGCACTTCAGCTTCGACATCGCCGCCCACGCTACCGCCTAAGGTCGCGATCACCAGCGGCGCGGGATAGGGGCGCACGATGGCGGCGCTCTCGGCGCCGCGCACCCAATGCGGCACCATCACCTTTTCGATGCGCACATTGGCGAGGCCGTCTTTCTTCATCTCGCCTTCAGCCCAACGGAGTGCGCTCTCGAGGTTCGCGCTGCCGCTGAGGCGGCCCGGATATTTGTCAGTAAGTTCGGCGAGACGGTTCCAGGCGCCGGCCGCGCTCTGTGTCGACGTCGCCTCGGCGATGATGCGCGAGGCCGCCGCGCCATAGTTCTTCGCGATGGCGTCTTGAGCGCTCGCCGCGCTGGAGAATGCGCCGCACGCGATTACCACCTGCGCAAAAAAGCGCGTGATATTTTTCACTGACCCCACCCCTATTTCAGTTGCCTTGAAGCGCTCAGGCTACAACGGGCCGGGGGCGAACCGGCAAGGCTTTTGATGAATAGGGGATAACCGCGGGAAGGGGGTAAGCAGCTGATTTAGCTATGTTTATTCGAAAAAAGGGGCCGGCCCAACTCTCGCGGCGCCGGGGCGGCCGTCGTCAGGGCTTCACCACGGATGCCGTCTGTCCAAACAGCATCTTCTTGGCGTCGTCGCTCATGGTCGGAGGGTTCTTGAATGAGTCGGCAATGGCGTAGGCTTTCTTGACCGCGGGGCGTTCGCGAATGGTCTCGAACCAGCGCTTGAGATGCGGAAAGTCGGCGAGGTCCTGCTTCTGCGCCTCGTGGGGCACGATCCAGGGATACGACGCCATGTCGGCGATGGAGTAAGGGCCGGCCACGAACTCGCGATCGGCAAGGCGCTTGTTGAGGACGCCGTACAAACGGTTCGTCTCCTTCACATAGCGCTCCTGGGCATACGGGATTTGCTCGGGGGCATAACGGTTGAAGTGATGGTTCTGCCCAGCCATGGGGCCGAGGCCGCCCATCTGCCAGAACAGCCATTGCAGCGTGTCCGTCCGGCCCCGCAGATCCGGGGCGATGAACTTGCCGACCTTTTCGGCCAGGTAGAGCAGGATCGCGCCGGACTCGAACAGGCTGACCGGGGAGCCACCATCCGCAGGTTCGTGATCGACGATGGCCGGGATGCGGTTATTGGGGGCGATTTTCAGGAACTCGGGCTTGAACTGCTCGCCTGTGCCGATATTCACCGGGATAAGGTTATAGGGAAGGCTGGCCTCTTCGAGAAAGATCGTGATCTTGTGGCCGTTGGGCGTGGTCCAATAATGGAGATCGATCATGGGAGGCTCCTGCACGGGGAAAGCGGTATGTAGGATCACTACAGCAGCCGCGCACCACTGCCAAATGGCACGCCGCCTTATCCCGGGCTCCCTTGCGCGGCGAGAGGTTTTTGCCCTATGCGGTAGGGCAGACCAGTCAAATTTTCTTTGTAGGGCCCATGACGAAATCCGAAGCCGAGACGCTGTATGAGGCGGGCATTGTCCTCCTGCGCACTGGCGACTACGACGGCGCGCAAACCCGCTTTACGGCGGCGCTCGCCAGCGATCCCAAATTCGTAATGGCCCTGAACGGTCTCGGCCTTGCCTTGTCATCGCTCGGCAACGACGACGCGGCGCTCGCGAGCTACAACGAAGCTGTTCGCCTCGAGCCGAATTTCGCCTCCCCCTATATCAACCGTGCAGTGCTGCTGCACCGCCGAGGGGACGCCGCCAGCGCCCTCGCGAGCCTAGACAAGGCCATCGAACTTCAACCCGACAATCCCAACGCCCATAACAATCGCGGCAGTATCCTCACCGAGTTGCAGCAGCCCAAAGCTGCCATCGCCAGCCTAGAGGAGGTACTAGCCATCGACCCCAACTATCCGCTGGTGGCCGGGCTGCGTCTTTTGAACAAGATCTATATCTGCGATTGGAACGGCTTCCAGCGTTCGCTGCCTGCCCTCGGCGCGCAGCTGGACCGCGGGGAACCCGGCGCGCCGCCGTGGGCGATGCTGCCGCTCATCGACCGCGCGGACCTCCAGCGCAAAGCGGCCGAAGCCTGGATCGCGGGTAACGCGCCGGAGCAGAAGGTGCTTGGCCCGGTCGGCAGCTATCCGAATCATGAGCGCATCCGGATCGGCTACTTCTCGGCGGACCTGCATCGTCATGCGACCGCGCATCTGATCGCCGAGCTGTTCGAGCGTCATGACCGCAAGAATTTCGAGATCTTCGCTTTTTCCTTCGGCCCTGCGACCGATGACGAGATGCAGCAGCGCCTGAAGGCGGGTGCGGACCAGTTTATCGATGTGCGGGGCAAGACCGACCGCGAAATCGCCGCGCTCGCGCGCGAAATGGAGATCGATATCGCGGTCGACCTCAAAGGCATCACGGTCGGCCACCGCATCGGCATCTTCGCGCACCGCGCAGCACCGATTCAGGTGAACTACCTCGGTTACCCCGGCACCATCGGCGCGCCGTACATGGATTACATTATCGCCGACAATGTGATCATCCCGGACGAGTCCGTGCAGCATTATTCCGAAGAAGTGGTGCGGATGCCGGATAGCTATCAGGTCAATGATAGAAAACGGAAAATCTCGGACCGCAAGTTCACCCGCGCCGAGCTTGGGCTTCCTGAAGACGCCATCGTCTTTTGTTGTTTCAACAACAACTTCAAGATCATGCCGTACATCTTCGATTTGTGGATGAACATCATGCATTCCGTGCCGAACAGCGTGCTGTGGCTGATCGCCGACAATCCGACAGCGGCGGAAAACCTGCAGTGGGAAGCCGAGCGCCGCGGAATCGAGAAGAAGCGCCTGGTTTTCGCGGAGCGCATCTCGCCGGAAGAGCATCTCGCGCGGCATGAGCACGCCGACCTTTTCCTCGACACCTATCCGTACAATGCGCACACGACGGCCAGCGACGCGCTTTGGGTGGGCCTGCCGGTGATCACGTGTCCCGGCGAGACGTTTGCGTCTCGCGTCGCAGCCAGCCTTTTGACCGCGATGGATCTCAAGGAACTGATTTTCGCGAACCTGTACGAGGTCGAGCAGACGGCCATTGCCTTGGCCAAGGATCCGGCGCGTCTCGCTGCGCTGAAGGAAAAGGTGCGCAAGAACCGCGCCACCTCACCGCTGTTCGATACGGATCGGTTCGCGCGGGGGATCGAGGCCGGCTATCAGCAGATGATCGCCGCCCGGCGCACAAAACACTAAGTTAAGCGCCGCGATCCTGGCAGGTGAGGGGCGCCGCGCCGGCGTCGGTCCAGGTAGCGTCGCGGCCTTTGCCGCGGAGCTTTCGCCCTTCGGCTTCGTAGGCGTAGCCGGATCCGCTGATCGTACGGGTGAGGACGTGCATGCCGCCGGCCTGCGTGCGCACGATCACGACGCCGACCTTGTTGTCGAACGTCACCGACAGACGCGCGCCGCCATTGCAGTCGAAAGCCGCCTCGATGGCTTCATTTTTCTTCGCGTTCGTGCAGGCCCCCAAAGCTAGGGCAAGCACGAACCCTGAAAAAGCGTTGCGGAACATTAGGCCGGTACACGGCGAAGGGCTTGCGCCATGCAGTGAATGCCGCCACCGGTCTTCGACAGCTCGGCCATCTCGACTTCGGCCACTTCGAAACCGCGCGCTTTCAATTGCTTGATCAACGTCTGGCTGCTCTTGGGAGCGACCACGCGGTCTTTCCCCAGCGACATGAAGTTGCAGCCCAGGGTCATGGTGTCCTGGAACGGCACCTCGATGAGCTCGTGCCCTTTGCCCTTCAGCCACTGGATGATGCCGGGCTCGGTGCACTCGATGCACACCGCCGTCAGTTTCTGCGCGATCGGCACGACCATGAGATCGATATGCACATAGTATTCGTCGAAGTAGGCCATGCGGACTTCCCAGCCTTCCTTCTCGACCCAACTTCTGACCTGATCGGCGCCTTCATCCTGCGTGCGGGCGCCGCCGCAGCCAAGGAGGAGCACGCCGTCTTCGATGACGTTGAAGTCGCCGCCTTCGAAGGTGCCGGCCGTGACCATGTCGTAGATGGGGATGCCGAGGGTTTCATAGTGGCGGATGGCGGCGTAATTCTCGCCGCGGCGCCACCACTGGGCCATCGCCGTGATGATCGGGCCCCACGGCGTCATAACGCTGGAATCGCGGGTGTAGTGCTGCATCGGCAAATCGGGCTGCGGCGGCGCGAGGTGCACCTTCACGCCGAAGCTCTCGTAAGCCTTGACTAGTTCGTCGTGCTGCTTGCGCGCCACGTCCATGTTGGCCGGATTCTCACGCAGATATTTCTTCGACAGTGAACTGGTGGCGAGGTGCTTGCCATAGGTCGGCTTGCACAGGAGCACGTCGGTCAGGACGTCGGTCTCGTTGCGGAACCCCCACTTGGTCAGTGGCTTGGTGCCGCCATTGGGATTGCGGCGCTTCAGTGAGAAAGCTTCGCCGGCGACGTCGTTCTGAGCATTCATGTGCATCTCCTAAGATCCGAAGCCAAAAAATAGGCTTTTGGCCCGAACAAAGCGACGTGAGATTTTCTCATCGATTTGCTGAAATTGGGCTCACAGCATAGCTCAAATGCATTTTATTTGCTGAGGCGTACGCGGCTTCCTACACTCGGGATCAGCGAGGGGCTCCATATGACCGTTGCAACGACCGGCCGCGAGCCGACAAGTCAGACGCGCATTGTCGCTCTGATCACCATCGCGATGTTCATCAACTATATAGACCGGGGCAATCTTGCGACGGCCGGACCGAAGCTTCAAGGGGACCTGGGTCTCAGCAATACGCAGTTCGGCCTCCTGGCGTCCGCGTTCTATTACAGCTACGTCCTCGCGATGATCCCGGCCGGTTGGCTTGCCGAACGCCTTGGTGCGCACCGGGTGCTGCTCGGCGGCGTGGCGATCTGGTCGCTCGCGACGTTCCTGACCGGCTTCTCGAACAGCTTTGCGATGCTGCTTGTCTTCCGCCTGCTTCTCGGTATCGGCGAAAGCGCCTCGTTCCCATGTTCTTCGAAAATCTTGGCGCAGGTTGTCGATGCCGGCCGCCTCGGCGTGGCGAACGGGGTCATGAGCTTTGGCTATCTGCTTGGCCCGGCTATCGGCACATTGGCCGGCGGTGTCCTCATGGCCGAATACGGCTGGCGCCCGATCTTTTTCGTATTCGGCGCGCTCTCCTTGATATGGCTCCTACCTTGGAGCCGCGTGGTCATCGCGCCGCGGATCGCACCGAGCGCAAACGCCGACGAGCCCGCGTTTCCGCAAATCTTGCGTCAACGCGCACTTTGGGGTGTGGCGTTGGGCCTCTTCTCGGGCAACTACGGGCTTTACTTCATCCTCTCCTGGCTGCCGATCTATCTGGTCAAGGAGCGTGGGTTCTCAATTTACGACATGGCGGTGATGGGGGCGTTGGCCTACTTGACCAACGCCGTGTGCGCGCTCGCGATGGGCTGGATCACAGACCGTTGGGTCCGTGCGGGCCGTAACGTCGACGTCGTGTATAAAGGCGTGATGGCCGCGTTTCATATCGGCGGCATCGTCTGCATGCTCGTCATGGCCTATGGCGACGTCATCGAGCTGACAATCTCCCTATTCGTCTTCAATATCCTGCTCGGTGCGGCGTCGCCCGGATACTACACGATCGCGCAGATCATGGCGGGGCCGAAGGCGACCGGCCGGTGGGTGGGCGTTCAGAACGCCATTGGAAACACCGCCGGTCTCATCGCGCCGATGTTGACCGGGGTGATCGTCGACCAGATGGGCGGATTCAACGGCGCGTTTACCTTCGCCGGTATCGTCCTCGCCGCGGGATGTGTGTGTTGGCTTTGGATCGTGCCGCATATCGCGCCGGTGACGTGGAGCGCGCAGAAACCGTAGATTTAGTCGGCGCTTTTGGCCTTGCGGCCCTTCTTCGTCGGCGGGGCGGTGATACGCTTTTCGGGCATCAGTTCGCTGTTCAGCCAATCGGTGAAGGCGCGCAAGGTCGCCGCGTTGCGCAGCTCGTTGCGGCAGACGATGTAGAACGCGCCGGTCGCGGGAACCGTGGCGCTGAATGGCACGATCAACTTGCCTTCCGCGAGCAAGCTGGACGTCGTGATGTTGTCGCCGAGCGTGATGCCGTGCCCGTAGATGGCCGCTTCGATCGCAAGGTGCCAGTTCGAGAGCTTGAGATAGCGCGCACCCACCATGGTGGGCGCGCGCGCGGCCTGCAGCCACATCTGCCACTCGTTGCCGTCCTCATCGCCGTGAATAAGCGTGTGCGAGGCAAGATCCGCAACGCTGCGCAGCGGCTTCTGGTTGACGAGGCTCGGGCTGCACACCGGGAACAGTTCCATGTGCGACCACAGTTGCGCATGGAACCCGGGCCAAGGGCCAACGCCGTAACGGATCGCGACGTCAACGTCGGCCGGATCGGCCTCCTCGGCCGCTACAAGCTTCAGACGGATATCAGGATAGCGTTCAGAGAAGCCGCCGAGGCGCGGAATCAGCCAGAAAGACGCGAGCGCCTGCACGCAGCTCACCACGAGATCGCCCTCGGTTTTTTGACGGGTGAGGAGGGCGGAGGCTTCGGCGATGGAATCGAACGCCGCGGCGATCGCCGGCTGATAAGCGGAGCCGTATGAGGTGAGTTGCAGGTGGCCCGCAGTACGCCGGAACAGCTTTACCCGCAGTGCTTCTTCCAGCGCGCGGACCTGATGGCTCACCGCGCCGGGTGTAACGTTAAGCTCTTTCGCGGCCCGCGAGACCGAAAGATGGCGCGCGGTGGCCTCGAAAGCCCTGAGCGGGTTGAGTGGTGGTAGGCGCTTACGCATGAAGAGAACGTTTGGGTCCCTGAACGAGAGGCCACCATGCCCCCAATCGGAATCTTTGCCAAGCGCGCGCGGCGATTTTTTAAAAACACCCGCCCCTCACAAGCCCCCTATTTACGGGCGTAACTTTTGTGCGTTGTATTTTTTCTCAAGGCAAAGCGGCTAATAAATTCAATTGCCCGCGTGGCGGCTAAGTCAGAAGCTTTTTCGGCGGTGAGACCCGTGCTGGATGCGCCTTTTGCGCTCCTGGAGCATGACATAAAGCGCTTACAATTATTTCATAGCTTAAGGATGAGCGTCCGGGCGGCCCTAGCAGCTGTGGCGGATGCGTTAGTGCTTGAGAATAAAGCCGATTATGGCGATAGACCCGGCCGCGGGCGCGCCATTTCCGCCCGGCCGAAGGTTACGCCGTATTGGCTCTAAGGCGCTTCGTGCATTGCGAAAAACGCCGGGAAACACGAAATAACAGAGCCAGAGAGTTTATGTGGAGGACTAGGTTGTGTTGGACTTTGCAAACCTGAACAGACGTCGTGTCCTAAAAGGCATGTTGGGCGGCGGCGCCGTGACCGTCGGCCTTCCGCTGCTGAACTACTTCCTAAACACCAACGGCACGGCGCTGGCCGATGGCTCGCCGATGCCGCTGCGCTTCGGCACGTGGTTCTGGGGCCTTGGCATGCAGCAGGGCATCTTCACGCCGTCGAAAGTCGGCGCGAACTACGACCTGAAGGAAGAGTCGGCGTTTTTCAAGCCGATCCAGCAGGACATGAACCTGCTGACGAACTTCACGGCGTTCCGCGACAACTACGAGAACCTCTGCCACTACTCCGGCTGGGTGATCACGCGTTCAGGCCAGGCGCCGAAGAGCGGCG
>JAYRJU010000010.1:0-101519 GCA_041906145.1 Rhodospirillaceae bacterium
AAGTTACGCCTTGCGGCGCGAGTTGAGCAACAGGCTCCGTCACGGAGCCATTCGCGAGCGCAGTGACGGGGCCTGTTGCGGTGATCTGTGCAGCGAATGCCGCGGGTGTCCGATAACTCAGCGACGAATGCGGCCGGGCCGTGTTGTAGTCCGCCACCCAGGCTGCAATGGCCTGGCGAGCATGGGCCAGGCTCAGAAACAGACTCTCGTTCAGCAGCTCGTCGCGCATCTTGCCGTTGAAGGATTCGATGTAGCCGTTCTGCATTGGCTTGCCGGGCGCGATGTAGTGCCACGCGACGCCTTGGTCCCTAGCCCAGGCGAAGATGGCATTCGATGTGAACTCCGTCCCATGGTCGGACACGATCATGGCCGGCTTGCCGCGCTGAGCGATGACAGCCGTCAAGACGCGTGCGACCCGCACCCCGGAGATTGAGGTATCCGGGATCGCGGCCAAGCATTCCCGAGTGACGTCGTCGGCGATGTTGAGCACGCGGATGCGGCGACCGTCAGCCAGCTGATCATGGACAAAATCCAGCGGCCAGCGCGCATTCGGCCGCGCCTCGATAAGTATCGGCGCCCGCGTTCCAACGGCACGCCGGCGGGCCTTGCGCTTGCGGACGGCCAGGCCTTCCTCACGATAGAGCCGATAGATACGGTTGATGCCCGAGGGCTCGCCCTCGCGCCTGAGCAGGATGAATAGGCGACGGTAACCGAACCGCCGCCGTTCATTGGCAAGATCGCGCAAGCGTGCCCGCAAGGCCGTCTCCGGTGGCCGGCGTGAGCAATACCGGATGGTCTTACGGTCAGCTGCAATCACGGCACAGGCCCGACGCTCGCTCATCTCAAAACGTTCCTGGAGATGAGCAACAGCTTCCCGCTTCGCGGCGGGCCCTACCATTTTTTTTGCAGTAGCTCGCGAAGTGCGGACGCATCGAGAACAGACTCTGCCAGCGCCTTCTTCAGCTTCGCATTCTCGGCCTCGAGCTGCTTCAGCTTGCGGGCATCCGATACATCCATACCGCCGTACTTTGCCTTCCAATTGTACAGCGTCGCTTCGGAGATCCCGTGTTTGCGGGCTAGGTCACCGGTCTTTGCCCCGGCTTCATGCTCCCGCAGAACCGCGATGATCTGCTCCTCCGTAAACCGCTTCCTCTTCATCTGTCCGTCCCTCCTATTGGGGCCGGACTCTAACTCCACCTGGAGGAAATTCTCAGTGGCAGGTCACCTTGAATGAGATGCTCAACGACCTCATTCTGGCACACTGATGCCATCGGGGGCCGTCCACCCCAACATCTTCATCACCTATGGCACCCTAAATTGCCCAAGCACTTCGTACGTCCTGATTTCCTGTGGCCAGTCGGAAACAAAAGTGGGCACTCTCACAGTGAGTGCAAATAGGCCGAGGCCGACAAATTAATGGGGCTGCAGATTGAGCAACGCTACGTCGAGGGACTCTAACTTCCAGGCCCGCGTTAGAGATAGCTTCGCTAAGCAGGGGCTGATGCGCACCTTGGGTGCTTCACTGGCGAAAATCTCGGCGGGAGTCGTTGAGATTACCCTGGTGGCGGACGCGTCGATTTGCCAACAGCATGGTTTTGTCCACGCTGGCGCGCTAGCTGCCATAGCAGACTCTGCAGCCGGGTACTCGGCCCTAAGTCTCATGCCCGCAGGTGCAGGCGTTCTGACAACAGAATACAAGATCAATCTATTGGCTCCCGCCAAGGGCCCTCTGATTTGCGCCCGAGGTCGAGTGATTAAGGCCGGCAGAACGTTAACTTTGGCGCAGACCGAGGTGTTTAGTGGCGAAGGTAAAGCTGAGAAGTTGGTGGCGCTACTGACTGCAACGCTCATGACAGTCGAAGGCCGCGAGGGTATCGAAGATTGAGCCATATTGCGGAACATTCCTTACCTATGTGCAGCGCGCAATTTTGAGCGCCAGCGTGCAGCTCCAACGGTGCCCAACACTTTCATCCCCTACGGCCCCCCCATTCCCCCCAATAAAGACGCGCACGCACACTCAAGGGCCCTCCGCCCGCAGTCATCCACCGTCATATTCCGGCGGGAGATAATCCCCATTCGCCAGTCGACGCTCCCTCGATAATGCGGCCGGTATCGCCCCGCCTCGTGGTCCTCGTAAAGGCGTTTCGCGAGCATGCACCTCGCCTCCCTTGGCACTATGGCGGGGGAGCGAGCCTATTCAGGCGCCGCGCAGAAGCGCGCCCAGACGCGAAGCGATTCCGAGCGGGCGCTCAACTTCCATAACTTCATCCACCCAAGGCGAGCGGCCGTTCTCCGGTCTGAATTCAGTGCGAATGTCGTGGGCGCGGCGTCCGTAAATCAGCGACGACAGGAGCCACTGAATCTCAGCTCCTCTTGTATTGGCGCGGAAAAGCGCAGGAAAATCCCGCCGCGCTTCCGAATGCCACCAAGTCAGATAGCTATGCCGGGCCTTGGCGTAGGGATCAGGGAATGATTGCTGCAGGTCCTTACGTAGCCGATAGACAAGGCGCTGTTCGCGTGAGATCGGCTCACCATTCTCGAAGGTTCCGAGCGCCCACGAGGGGTCGTAGGGGATGGCGGTTTTGGCGAGCGCGGTTTCGGCCCGGTACCAATCGGTCAGACCGGACGCGGCGTCCTGGCCGGCGATCACAGTATCGTTGGCGCCGTTGTCGACCTGACTAAAATGATAGAAACCGAGCGGCTGACCGTCGACCGTCATGCCCGAAGGCGGCGTACCGGCAAGGCGTCGGGCCGCAAGATTCCAAGGCGCGACATTGAACCTCGAGGTACGAAGGACTGCAACCCGATCAAAGAAGGCCGGCACGAAATCGATCCAACGTTGATCGGTGTATATCCCGCTCGGGATATCTTCGCGGCAGAAATGGTAGAGCCTGTCGGCCCACCAGTCGGCGAAGGCGCGGCCTTGCGGCCGCGCGGCGACGCCGATAAAGCCAAGATTATAAATGCCGTGCTGGGACGTGCATAACTCATTGGCGATCACACCCTCAATGGTCGTTTCGGCCACGGTGAGATGCGGCGTGAGGGCGATGTTGTTTTCCTCGAGCGCCACTTCGATTTCGCGGAGCGGCGAAAACACGGCGATGTCGGGGTCGAGGTAGATTGCCGAGCTGCAGCGGGGCCGGCGGAGAAGCCGGCGCAGCATAAAAGGCTTCATCGCGGTGGCGAGCTCGATCAAGGTATGGCCAAAAGCCCACGGCCGCCAATTGGGAATGGCGAGTTCGTTGAGGCAATGAACTTCGTCCGCGGCCACATGATGCGACGCTACCGGATTGTTTGGCGCGTCCGCGAGAGCGAGGTGCAGTCTCCAATCAGGATGGATACGGCGTAGGGTCTGGAACAGCACTCTCACTTTTGGCAGATAGTTCGCCGCCGCGATTGTGAAGACGTGAGTTTCGCTCATGTGGGCCTGTAGGCGCGGTGGGCTGCGGCGCGGAGGAGTGTCAGGATCAGGCGCAAAGGCCCCGTGATGAGTGAGGGCCCGGCGCGGAGGAAACTCCGCATACGGCGTGATATTGCCCTCAAGGGCGCGGTCACCTTCCAAGACGTCGAATTGCGCATATCCGCGAGCTGGCGACGTATTGCGCGCTCGGCGGCATCGGCGAGATGACGCTCGTTGTCCGCCCAGTGGAAGCGTAGCGGGTCATTCGCCAGTTCCTCTGCGGAGACGAGCAGATAACCTTCCGCCGCGCCAATATGGGCGGGCAGCGTATAGGTTCGAAACCGGTTGAGAGCGCTGATGTGTTCGTCGTATCGCTGGCGTTGCAGCTGCGACTGGTAGCAGCGCATTGCGGCCGTCTTCTTTTCCATAACAGGCGTGATATCGACGAGGGCGTTGGGATGGACGGGCGCGCTAATTTCGTAGAGCGCGAGGCGCACACCGGCTCCCGCACGCCGCACCGCCTCGATCGTAGCGCGGGCGATGCCCCGGTGATCGGGATGGAGTTCCTCCAGTGATGGGGCATAAATGAGATCCGCATCCGCAATCGCTTCCTTTATGCGGGCAACCAAGGCCTCGCAGTACACGAGGCTTCTGTCGGCAAGGCTCCAGAATTCGGGCTCGCCGACACCAAGAATCCGCGCCGCCGCCCGGCTCTCCTCCTGACGCCGGCGAACGACCTGTAGGCGGTGATCGCCCTCAAGCTGCCCGCCGCCGTCACTGAGGATGACGACGCGCACGGGAACGCCCTCATCGACGTGACGCAGGATGGCGCCTCCGCAGCCGTAGGTCTCGTCGTCGGGATGAGGCGCCAGCACCAGCACTGACCTTGCCGGTAGCGTGCGAACAGCCTTGTAGGGCATAAGGCTGACTTCCTGCAGCTCATGATCCGGTACGGGCTTCGCGCCGGCATCCGCGGACGTATAGGCCGCGATAACACAATCCTCGCCCCAATATGAGCCGACACAGGCGACGCGATCGAGCTGATGCATGGTCTTGTTCCATTCCCGCATGATTGTCTCGGCGCCGGCTGTAAGCCCCCAGCGCGCAACGGTCGTGTCCACAGCCGACCCAAACACCAACAGCCCGCCCGGCGCGAGCTTCCGCGTGATGGCCATCACGACGCGGCGGACCGTATCGAAATCCGGCAGGTAGGCGAGCACTTCCGCCACAACAATGAGATCGAATGTCCTTCCTGCAGCAAAATCGGCGGCGATCGATGCTTGCTCCCACGTCAGCCCTTCTCGGCGGCCGACGAAGGCCGCCGCGCGTTCGATCGCTTCAGGCATGACGTCGACGACGTGCAGTTCGCGGCATTGACGGGCTAGAAATCGGGTGAAGAACCCGGCGGCGCAGCCGATCTCGAGGCCGTGGCGAAAAGGCCCCCGCGCCGCAATCATATTCAGCATGAGCGCGTAACGCTGATGCTCGAATGGATTGCCGGAGAGTTGCCAGGGATCAGGCGAAGACAGCTCGGTCTGCAAATGGTCGCAAACATCGATTTGTAAGCTCATTCGGCCGCCGCCTCCCCTTCGGCAGTAATGACGCGCCATTCTCCGCATGCGTTCGCAAGTTGTGAAGAAAACATTCACTGCACGCCGTACATACGTGAGCGCATTCGCGCTTTTGTAAGGGAGTCCCTTACGGGCCACCTTTTATTTCGTAAGAACGGTAGGGAGCTTTATGCAGTGCGACATCTGATGTGGACGTCCTGCTTGCGCATGCGACACATGCCGGTTTTACGTATAGCTCACTGGAGAGGTCACACTCGGATTCGCGTGTGAGAGGACGACAGAAACCACGACGACGACAGAAAACCGCCCATCTGGACCGAACGCGCCCCGCCCGCATGAACGGCGGACGCCTATTCGCGCGGACTTTCCGGCTGCGCCTGCTCTTGCTCCGCCTGATCGGCCAGACGTTTCCATACGAGAGACACACGCAGCAGATCGTCCCGCGTCGGCCCGCTCATGTTGGCCGCCAGGTCGATCAGTTCCTGCTCGCGTGCGCGATATACAATGATGCGCGCTTTGTCCGAGGTCATACGCGAACTTAACACAGGATAAGTTCGTGGGCACGCACCGTCACTTACTCAAAATGAGTCATTTACGGTGTGAGTGCTCTAAGGCGTTACTGGGAGTCGCGCATCTGCAACACCTGCTCCGGAGAGGTGACCAGGGAGACCGCGCGATCAACCGCGGCCAATTCCCGGATTAGAGCGGGCAGCTCCAACGCAATTTTTTCCAGAGAAATTCCATCCGTCTCGATGCGGGCCGCCAGATCGGCTGCGCGGACAGCGCCGAACTGGCGGCATAACCCTTTAATCGTGTGCGCAAGTCGCTTGGCGCGAAAAATGTCATGCGCCGTTTCGGGCGACCGCAGCTGACCGATGTAATCCCGCAGGCTCTTCGAGAACGATTGGAGAAGAATCACGACGGAGTCCGGTCCGATTTGATCGGCGAGCTCGAGCAGGTGCTGCTTGTCCCAGAAAATCGCTTCCTCTCGTGGCGAGGTAGACCGACTGTCTTGGTGTTCATGCGGCCCGCTCGCGCAGTACCGGTTCATAGCGTCCGTCAGCTCGGGCCAGTTGACGGGCTTGCCTACGACGGCGGTCGCGCCGGCGGCCAGGTAGATCTCGCGATGTTCCGGCGCGATGTCCGCTGTCACCGCGATGATGGGTATGCCTTTTTTCGCCCCCCCGTTCGCGCGGATTTCACGCAGCGCGTCGACACCGTCCATCTCCGGCATGTGCATGTCCATAAGAACGCAATCGTACGTGTTCGCTCGAACAGCGTGTACCGCTGCCAATCCATCACCCACGGCGTCTACGCTATGCCCCCACTTCCGCAGCATCGTTTGGAGCAGGAAGGAGATGGTTTCATTGTCTTCCGCCACGAGAATGCGCAGCGTCCGCACCGCCGGCGCCGCCTTCGTGACATTCTCCTGCGCCTCACTGAGAGTGGCCGTCCCGGCCGCCGCGACCGGAACAGAAATAGTGAAGGTGGTTCCCACATTCTGCTTGGACCGGACCGTGACGGTTCCTCCGATCAACTCCACGAGGCGGCGCGTGATCGTGAGGCCAAGTCCCGTGCCTCCGTATTTCCGGTCACGGGTTTGGTTGGCTTGGACGAAGGGCTTAAACAGCCGCGCCAACGCGTCAGTGTTGATCCCTATTCCAGTATCTTGAACCTCGATCACCAAATGGTTGGGGGTGAGGCCGTCATTGCGAAAGCAGCGCACCGTCACGGCCCCTCGCTGCGTAAATTTCACCGCATTACTCACGAGATTGAGGACGGCCTGGCGAATATGGCCGGCGTCGGCGACCACTTCGTCGCCCACGTGCGGGGATATCTCTTGCGTCAATAAAATGCCCTTTTGCGCGGCGAGCGGCGCGAAAAGAGAGCAGACGTCGGACACGAGACCCCGAGGACTGAAGGCCACGGGATGAACCTCCATCTTCTCAGACTCGATCTTGGAAAAATCGAGGAGGTCGTTCAAAAGGCCCAAAAGCGAACGGCCCGCATCCGAAATGCGTCTCACCTTCTCTTTTGCAACGCTCGTCAGCTCGTCGGAGGCAAGGAGATCGGCCATGCCCAGGATGGCCGTCATCGGGGTGCGCAACTCGTGACTCATTGTCGCCAGGAATTGCGACTTCGCATTATTGGCGGACGTTGCGCGTTGGCTCTCCTCCTGAAGTTGGCGTCTGTATCTGTTCACAGCGACGAGAGGCGCAAGCGCGGCCACAATCAGTGAAGCGGTGTTGGCAATCCAATTCGTCGGTGAAAGCGGCGGAGGCACGATCGGATGAGGCAGGGCATGAAAGTAGATGGCCGCGTAAATGAGGGCGATGACGCTTACACTCAAAATGGCGATCCGGATTCCGGTACGTTCGCCAAAAAAGACGGTCGCCATAATACAAGCCGAGACAAAAAACTCGATCCGCGTCGGCGTGCCAAACGACACGTGCCCCGCCGCGCCGACGGCAAACATTACGACCACAACGAGCCCGGCGCGGATCGCGAAGCCGAGGCGCCGCCGAAAAAAGTAAGCTCCGGCGAGCGCGCTCACCATCACGATGTGAACCACCATAATGGGCAGAAATCCGAATTCGAAAATGCGACCGAGCGACAGAGCAACGGCCGGGATCCCCAATACGACGGTCCATTTTAGGACCGTGTCGCATACTTCCGAGCGGATATCCGCCAAGTTGGCATCGGAGGCGTATGACATGATGGCCGCTTTTCGTTGCGTTGGAGGCCGACTACAGGCGGAGACCGCCCGATGGATTGCCCTGCTCGACAGAAAACCGTACGGGAGGGCGCGTGTGCTCGCCTTGATGGCGATCAATCCTTCCGGCGAACGCGCGATGCGACATCGCGGGTGACGCACGAGGCGCGGCGCTCAAGCCGACAAGAGAGAACTTGGGGTCAAAATCCATCCTGCGAAATGGAGCCTGACCCCAATATATCCCAATATAACCTACGGGGTGTGCGGTGACGGGACGCGTTTCTTGGTGGCCTGTTCGAAGGCGTAGGCGATGCCGATCAGTTTCGGATCCTCGCAGTGGCCGCCGACGAAGCTGAAGCCGTAGGGCTTCACTTTGTCGGGAGATCCCTTCGCGCCGGGCGCATCGTTGGCGACCTGGGTCCAAGGCACGACGACCACGGGATAGCCCGCCTTGGTGGCGAAGGTGGAGCCGCTGGTTTCCGGGAAGACCAAAGCGTCGAGCTTGCCGGCATTGAGCGCGGCGTCGAGCCCCTGCTCACGCGTCAGCACCAAGTCTTCGGCGCGGTTGCGTTCGTAGCGCGCCTTATCCTTCTCGAGATCGACGCGCTCGGTGCCTTCGAGGCGTTCCTGCCCGTAACGGATCGCGCCGTCGGCCTTGTGCGCAACATTCCAGGCGAGCAACTCGCCGAAGGTCTTCACCGGCGCGCCGTCGCCGAGAGTCTTGAGCCAGAGATTGAAGTCGCGCTTCATGCTGTAACGCACGACTTCGGAGCAGTATTCGCGGTCATCGGCACCGAGAGCGCAGATGGGGTGCGAGGAAATATTCTTGATGGCCTCGCCGGCCGTGAGGCTCGGAATTTCGACAGGGTCGACGATCTCCGCGCCGGCGGCTTTCATGGCGGCGATGGCGCCTTCCATGATCTCGAGTTCCTCGGGTTTCAGACCGGGGAACGGTTTTGCTTTGCCGGGGAAGGTCTGCGGCGTGTAGATGCCCGCGCGCGGGATGCCGATGCGCGCGCCCTTGAGCGCGTCGGCTTTCAGGAACGCCGTGTAATCGCGATTGGCGGGCGGTGTGCATTCACTGGTGCGCGGATCGTTGGGATCGACCGCGGCGCCTTCCATGGCGCCGAGCATGATCGCCGCGTCGGCGACGAACTTCGCCATGGGGCCGGCGGTGTCCTGGTCGAGCGAAAGCGGCACGATCCCATATCTGCTGATGCGCCCCGTGGAGGGGCGGATGCCGACCAGCATGTTGGCGTTGGACGGTCCTTCGATGGAACCGCCCGTGGAGGTGCCGACATTGGCGGCCCACATGTTCGCCGCGACGCCGACACCCGAGCTTGAGCCCGCGACCGCGAGAACGGGCGTGCCGTCGTCATTGGCGCGCGGGTCGTAGGGATTGTAGCTTTGCCCCGCCGCGCCGTTATAGCCGCCTGGACGCGTGCCGCCGCCGTACCAGCCGGCGAGTTCGCTCATGGTGGACTTCGCGATGATGATCGCGCCCGCCGCCTTCAGGTTGGCGACAAGGGGTGCGTCGTAAGGCGCCATATAGTGCTTGAAGGCCAACATGCCGCCGGAGGTGGGCATATCGTCCTTGGTCATGATGTTGTCTTTGAGCGCGACCGGAATGCCGTGCAGCGGACCGCGCACCTTGCCGGCGGCGCGCTCCTTGTCGAGCGCATCGGCCTGGGCGAGCGCGTTGTGATTGACGGACACGGCCGCGTTCAGCATGTCCTCGTACAGACCCATGCGCGTCAGATATTGGGTGACGATCTCGCGCGAGGTCGTGCGGCCATCGGCCATGGCGGCCTGCATCTCCGGGATCGAAGCTTCAACGACGCTGAACGGCGCTTTGGCTTCAACTTTCGGCGCGGGTTTTTCGCAAGATTGAAGCGCGAGCGAAACCGCGGTCGTCACGGCGAGCATCTTAACGACACGCATGCGAGTCATCGGAAGTCCCCCTGGATTGATGGCCGGAAAGAATAATGTCGCCGCCACTATAGCCGGATTAAGCGCTGGTTGTGGATGCTCTCGTAGGCCGCCGGACCGGCGCCCGCGCCTGGGGGTTTCGCCGGAAAAGCGTGCGATTCCGGCCTTTTGCATGATAGAGACCGAGGGCCCATCCGGCCCGTCCCCTTGAGGTTTTTCCCATGACGTACGTCACCCACCCGCTTGAGCGTCCCTACGGCCGATTGGTTGTGCTGCGCGAGGAAGCGCCCCGCTTTGCTCACAAGCCCCTCGTCCTTTTGCTTCACGGCGCGTTCGAGAAGCACAAGAAACTGCTGCCGTGGTCGGAGTTGTGGCGGGCGTCCTACGATGTAGCGCTCGCCGATCTTCCCGGCCATGGGCAGAGCGATCCACCCTCGCCCGTCACCATGGACTCTTATATCGATGAGTTGCGCTGGCTGGTGGGCACGCATTTCAAGGACCGGCGCGTGGTGATCGTGGGAGACTCCTTTGGCGGCCTTTTGGGCGTCGCGCTGGGGAACAGCCCGCCGCCCAATCTGGCGGGCGCGGCCGCGCTCGATCCGCTGCTCGCCACGGCGAAACAATGGTCGATCATGGATCTCATCCCGCGCGTCCTCGAGGGGCAGCCGGAGGGAAGTTTCCGGCGCGCTTTCGCCGCAAACGTCATGGGCATGGCGCAATCGCCGCCCGAAGACCGGCGCTACTATCACTATATTGAAGGCGTGCGCGTGCCGGCGATCGTGCTCGCGGGCGCGGAAGCCCTTGGCGTGCGGCGCGACGTCACCGGGCCGAGCCTTCTCGACGATGACGACCGCGCGTTCCTGACCGCGCGCTTGAAACTTGCGGTCATTCCCGGCGTCGGACATCAGCTGGTATTGCAGCGTCCTGCGGAGACTTTCGCCGCGGCGGAAGGTTTCGTGCGCACCCTTTAGGCGCACGAAGCTGCTAATAGCCGAGGGCGCAGCCGTCCTTGCGGGGGTCCGAGCCGCCGATCCAGCTTTGACCGGCGACGTCGCGCATGACCCCCTGTCCGCCGCCGATGGGTTCCGGCGGCGCGACGATCTTATGTCCGAGGCCGGCGAGATCCGCCTTCACGGCCTCGGAGACACCCTGTTCCAGCGCGAACTCGCCGTTGAACAGAAAACCGCGCGGGCAATCGATGGCTTGCTGAATATCCATGCCGTAGTCGACAAGGTTGGTGAGGACATGCGCATGCCCCACCGCCTGGTAGTCGCCGCCCATGACGCCGAAGGCGAGCCACGGCCGGCCTTCTTTGCGCGCCATCGCCGGGATGATGGTGTGGAATGGGCGCTTCCCGCCCGCGGGCGCATTGGGGTGAGCGGGATCGAGCACGAAACCATGGCCGCGATTGTGGAAGAGGACACCGCTTTTCGCCGACCCAATGCCCGAGCCGAAGCCGTGATAGATCGAGTTGATGAAGGACACCATCAGTCCGCTGGCGTCGGCGACGGCCAGATAGGTTGTGTCGCCCGTACGCGTACTGGCCGCGGGCGCGCCGGCGCGCGTCATATCGATCCCGGCGGCGAGCTTCTGGGCGAAGGCTTTATCCGTGAAATGCGCGACATCGACTTTCGCGCGTGCGGGATCGGCGATGACGCGGTCGCGTTCCTGATAGGCTAGGCGCGTGGCTTCCGCTTCCAAATGAAAGCGCGCGGCGCTCAGCGCCGGGAATTCGCGTAATGTAAAGTTCTCAAGGATATTGAGCATAAGAAGCGCCGTGACGCCCTGCCCGTTGGGCGGAATCTCGAACACCTCCACGCCGCGATAGTCGCTGCGGATCGGTGTGACCCAATCGCCGCGATGCGCGGAGAAGTCCTCGCGTGTGTGCGTGCCGCCGAGCGCACGCAGGCTTTCCACCATGTCCTCGGCGGCCCAGCCCTCGTAAAAGCCCGCGCGCCCATCACGCGCCACGTTCTGGAGAACCTGGCCGAGGCCGGGGTTGCGGAACATCTCACCCGCCCGCGGCGGCCGATCTTGCGGCAGGAACAGGGCTGCTGCATTCGCGTTCTTCGCGAGCTTCGGCCGGCCGATGGTCCATTCGTGGGCCACGCGCTGAGTGACCGCGAAGCCTTCCATGGCATAGGCGATGGCGGGCGCGAGGACAGTGGCGCGGTCGAGCTTGCCGTGACGTTCGAGCAGCGACAGCCAGCAGTCGACGGCGCCGGGCACGGTGACGACATGTGGCGATTCAACCGGAATACGTTTGAACCCCGTACCTTCGAAAAGTTTCAGGGAAAGACCGGCCGGCGCGCGGCCCGAACCGTTGTAGCCCTCCACCCCATCGCCGTTGGCCACGAGGCAAAAAGCATCGCCGCCAACGCCGGTCGCCATCGGCTCCACGACCGCGAGGACGGCCGCCGCCGCGACCGCGGCGTCCGCAGCGCTGCCGCCCCGGCGCAACATGTCGATGGCGGTAAGTGAAGCGAGCGGGTGTTCCGTCGCCGCCATGCCGTGGCGGGCGTGCGAAGGGGAACGTCCGGGGAAATGGAAGTTGCGCAAAAATCAGTCTCCTTTGGTCACGCAGCCTACATCCACCTGGAGCGTCCAGCTCCGGCGTCATAAACCGGCGTAAGGCGGCTACTTTCCGTCCTTGGAACGCTGCGGCGCGGTTTCCGGCCCCGCCCGCATGACTTCCGGCTTCTCGAACGCGAGAAGCGGCAACAGCCGCGCCCAGAGCTTTTCGCACGCCATGAAAATGAGGCCGACGAAGAAAAGCACAGGCATCCCGACGATGCCAAACAGCCAGTCGCGCAGCGGATGGCGGCGCCTGTGCATTGCCGCCAGCATGGACTGCGTCAGGATCGCCCCGAAGATCAGGTAAGCGGCGGCAAGGCCGTAGAGCACATAGGTCATCATCGGAACAGTCTTAGCACATTTTCCGCCCCGGCCGCACCGGCCGTCAGATCAACCCCAACATGAAGGCCGCGAGGCCGAGCACGATGTGGATCAACGTGGGGCCCGCCACGTTGCGGTAGACCATATAATAAGTGCCGAGCAGCAGACTGAAGACGCCGGTGATGGCGACCGTCACAAACCCGAAGTGGATGTGCATGAGCGCGAACATCAGGCTGACCGCGACGTTGGAGAGCTGACGTTGGCCCCAGGTCCGGCTGTCGAAGATGCGCAGCATCATCCCGAGCATCAAGCCCCGCCCGATGATCTCCTGAAAGAAGCTGTGCACCATATAAGACGGGCCATATTCGATCACATATTTCAGACTGAGCTTTTCCGCGACGGGATAACCGGCCGCGAGCAGCCCCACGACCGCGATCGCGATCACGCCAAGCGTTATCGCGGAACTCCAGGCCAGATCAGGGCCTAGGTTCTTCGTCGTAATCCCGAAGGTTCTGAGCGGCAGCTTCTCGCGCCAAGCGAGGATAAAACTCGGCAAGACCAGGGTGACCAGCATCGACCAGGCGAATTGAGGCGAATAGACATCGATGCCCGGGGTGCGCGCGAGAAAGTAATTCACGAGCAGCGCGATGCTCATCAGCGTGAGCACGAGGATGAATACGCGCGTCGATGACGTACGCAGAGCCAGCAGTTCCAGCGTCTCTTCGAGTTGCTTCGCGTAATTTGTGTTCACGGTCGACAGGCGCTGCTGGTTCACGCGGATGATATTGCGCATGAGGACATTGCTGATGGCGTGCCCGCCGGACAACGCTTCGAGACGCCCCAGCAGCAAGGTCTGGATGCGCGTGCGCGTCGCGGCCGCGCGCACGGTCGAGATCGCCGGTCCACCGGTCAGGGCTGAAAGCTCGCCGTACGCCTGCCCCGGGCCGAGTGCCGCCACCGGAACCGGCCGGCCGCCTTGCGCGCTGACCGCAAGCACCTCGGCCGCGCCGCTTTCGATGAACTGCACACCCGTGCTGATGGTGCCCGCCGCGAGGATGACGTCGCCGGCCGCGTAATCGCGCTCCAGGCATGCGGCGCGCAACACGTCGATCTGCGTGTCATCCAGACCCTTCAGGAGCGGACTAGAGGCGAAGGCGGGGGAACGGTCTCTCAGGTCAGTGGCGTGCGATTGCGTCAAAGCGGTATTCCGGTGATCTCTGCGGCCATCCTCATACCGCGCGCCGCCGGGTTTTGTCACATGATCGTCACCAAGCTGTGAGAGTCCGATATGCCGCACCTCTTTCGCGAAAGCGCCTACATGTCGAACCGGGCCTAAACGGCGCTGCTAAGGCTAGAATAATGGCATATGATTAAAGTCATACATTACTATTATGGGTGGCGGCGCATGCATCTGCGGCAGCTGAAGGCCTTCATGGTGGTCTATGAAGAAGGCGGCATCGGAAAAGCCGCGACGCGTCTCAACTCCACCCAGCCCGGGCTGAGTGTGCAGATCTCCGGGCTCGAGAGCGAATTGAAAGTCCAACTCTTCCAGCGGCACCCGCGCGGCATCGAACCCACGCCGGCGGGAAGGCAGCTTTACTTGCGCGTCCTCAAGATCATGGAAGACGTGAGCAGCGTCGAACGCGAGATGAAGGCCTTGTCCGGCCTTGTGACCGGCTCGGTCTCCGCGGGCATCACACCCGCGCTCGGGCGATCGGTCCTGGCCGACGTGCTGGCGCACTATGTGAGCAAGTATCCCAACGTGGACATCCGCGTGTCCGAAGATTACAGCGCCACGCTCATTTCGCTGCTGGAGCGCGGATCGATCGACTTCGCGCTCGTCGCCCACATTCCGAATCATCCGACTATTAATTTCAAGCATATCTACCAGGACCGTTTCGTGGTGGTGTCTTCGCAGTCGTTCGGCTTCAAGCCCCAGGCCGCCGTCCGCCTCAACACGCCCCAACTGAAGTTCGTGGTGCCGTCGGTCCATCACGGGGTGCGCAGCGGTCTCGATACGCCGCTGCGCACAGGCCAGATCGTGGCTTCACGCATCATCGAGGTGAACAGCGTGTCGGGGATCCTGGAGTTCGTCTCGAAAACCGATTGGCTGGCGCTGCTGCCCTATACCGCCATCCACAACGGCCTCGACCGGCGCAAGCTGCAGGTCAACCCGATAGCAGGCGGCGAGATCCGCGTGGATTACTACCTTGCAACCCTATCCACCGCGCCCCTCTCCGCCGCCGCGGATGAATTTGTCAGGGTCGCCAAGGACTACATGCGGAAAATCCGCCCCAAGGTGCGCGGCCTCTAGGCCGGCGATGGATATTCCAAATAGTATGGGGGAGATAATAAGGGATTATTTGATTGTTATGGCCGGATCGGAAATAAAACCTGCCCGGCCGCCAAACTGTGAGATGCGCAGATGACCTTGAAAATCCTGTCCGACCTCGAGCGGAAAATCCTGTGGCTCGCGAGTTGGACGATCCACAACGCCAATCACCTGCGCCCAAACGATGACGGCATAAAAGTCGGCGGCCACCAGGCTTCGTCCGCATCCCTCGCGACGATCATGACGGCGCTTTATTTCCATGTCCTGCGCCCTCAGGACCGCGTGGCGGTGAAGCCCCACGCCAGCCCCATTTTCCACGCCATCCAATATCTTTTCGGGCTGCAAACACAAGAAAAGCTCGAAGCGTTCCGCGGCTACAAAGGCGTGCAGAGCTATCCGTCGCGCACCAAGGATATCGACGACGTCGACTTCTCGACGGGCTCGGTCGGCCTTGGCGTCGCGCAAACGCTGTTTTCCTCGCTCGTTCAAGACTACGTGCGGTCCCATGGATGGCTGAAAGAACCCGACGGCCGCATGATCGCGCTGATCGGCGATGCCGAGATGGACGAAGGCAATATCTACGAAGCGCTCATCGAAGGCTGGAAACACGGCCTGCGGAATGTGTGGTGGATCATCGACTACAACCGCCAGAGCCTGGACGCCTGCACTCACGACGGCCTGCTGTCACCGCTGCAACATGTCTTCACGCAGTTTGGATGGGACGTGGTGATCCTGAAGTATGGCGCGCGTCTGCAGGCGGCGGCCAAGGAACCGGGCGGCGATAAACTCATCGCTTGGATCGATGCCTGCCCAAATCAGCTTTATTCGGCCCTGGTGTTCCAAGGCGGCGCGGCCTGGCGCAAGCGCCTGCTTGACGACATCGGCGATCAGAGCGCGGTGTCGCGCCTCATCGACAGCCGCAGCGACGATGAACTCCAGGCGCTGATGACCAATCTCGCCGGTCATGACATGAGCACCCTGCTCGATGCTTTCGGCTCCATCGACCACGACCGCCCGGTATGCTTCTTCGCTTACACCATCAAGGGCTTTGGCCTGCCGCTCGCGGGCCATAAGGACAATCACTCCGGACTGATGACACCGGCGCAGTTGGACACGTTCCGCGCAGGCATGAATGTGCGGCCCGGTCATGAGTGGAACAAGTTCGAGGGAATGGCGACCCCAGCGCCGGAGCTTGAGCGCTTCCTCGCGGACGTGCCCTTCATGCGCAACGGAAGGCGCCGGTACATGGCGCCGGCCATACCCGTTCCTGACGCGATCACCGTTCCCGTGAAGTCGGCGATGTCGACGCAGCAAGGCTTTGGGCTGCTTCTGAACGAACTGGGCCGGCAATCGAATGAATTCGCCGCGCGTCTTGTGACCACCGCGCCCGACGTCACCGTCTCGACGAACCTCGGCGCCTGGGTGAACCGGCGCGGCTTGTTTGCGCACAGCGACCGCGGCGACACCTTTAAGGCGGAAAAGATCCCGTCGACTTATAACTGGACCGCGGCGCCCACCGGACAGCATCTGGAACTCGGGATCGCGGAATCGAACCTGTTCATCGCGCTCTCGGCTTTTGGATTGTCGTACAGCATTCACAACGAGCGGCTCTTCCCGATCGGCACGCTTTATGACCCATTCATCTCGCGCGGCCTCGATGCCATGAACTACGCCTGCTATCAGGACGCCCGCTTCATCCTCGCGGCGACGCCGTCCGGGATCACATTGGCGAGCGAAGGCGGGGCGCACCAGTCGATCGGAACGCCGCTGATCGGTATGGCGCAGCCGGGCCTCAGCGCCTTCGAACCGGCCTTCATCGATGAACTCTCCGCCCTAATGTCCTGGTCGTTCGAGCATCTCCAGCGGCATGGAGACAGCACCCCGGATCCGCGCAACTGCCTGCCCGACGGGGCCGGCGGTTCGGTCTATTTCCGGCTCTCCACGCGCCCGATGGAGCAGCCGGTCCGCACACTGACGCCCGCGCAAAAACAGGACATCGCCGACGGCGCCTATTGGTTCCGCGCGCCCGGCCCAAACTGCGCGGTGATCGTCGCCTATGCAGGTGTGATGGCGCCTGAGGCCATGTCGGCGGTCGGATTGATGGGGGAAGAGATGCGCGATATCGGACTGCTCGCCGTTACCTCGCCCGACCGTTTGCACGCTGGGTGGACCGGCGCACAGCGCGCCCGCGAGAGCGGCGATGCCGCCGCGCGCGCCCATATCGAACGGCTGTTTTCCATCCTGCCGCGCGATGCGGGCATCGTGAGCGTGGTGGACGCCCACCCTGCGACCTTGGGCTGGCTGGGCGCGGTGCGCGGCAACCGCTCGCACGCGCTCGGCGTCGAACAGTTTGGTCAGACGGGCGCGCTGGAGGATCTGTATCGGCACTACCGCATCGATACGCATTCGATCATCGCCGCCGCACGCGCCTTGGTGCGCGGGCGTCTATTGAACGGCTGATCCTCGCGCTATCTCAACGCTTGTCCGACTTCCGTCCGGGCCAATGCCCCCCTTACCCCAACACAAAAGGGTGCGACCCTGCTCAGGTCACACCCTTTTGTGAGTGCGGCGCGTGGGAAAGACGCGCCGCCCTCAGCGCGGTACCAGGGGTGTACCGCAGCTATGGCGGCATATGGGGAGACATGCCGCCGCAGCGTTGCTTACATCCGGAAACGCACCCCTGCACGGAAGATGCGGCCCATCACGTCGTAGAGCGATGAGTTGATCGGCGAGCGTTCCCACGTGTCGCCGCCGGGGCCCGGGGCAACGATGGACGGATCCTTGTTGAAGACGTTCTGCACATTGAAGAACGCCTCCATGTTCACGTCTTCGCCGATCCCGAACTTGTAGGTGACCGACGTGTCGAAGTAGACGGCGCCGGCGATGTCGTTCTCGTCGGTGGTCCGTCTGTCGACGGTGGACACCGGACAGCCCGACTGACACTCGATGTTCGAATTCAGATAGACGCCCGAGCTGACGCCGCGCGCGGCGACGTTCAAATCGAACATATCGTTCGTGTAGCCGATCGACGCACGGTACTTCCAGTTAGGCGCCGTGATGTTGCTCACGACCGTGTTCTGGCCCGCATACTCGACGGGAACGCCGATGCCGTTCGATTCATAGCGCTTGATGAAATGCGTCGCCATGAAACGGGCACTGAAGTTACCGGTCATCGAGTCGATCAACGCGTCGGCCGGGATGGTATATCCGGCTTCGATATCGAGGCCGCGTGCGATCTGCGTGACGAGATTGAACGGCGTCACACGGACGAGCGAGATCGTGCGGTCGGTATTGAAGTCGAGCGCACCGCATATTTGCGGGTTCTGCGTGGCGAAACACTGGTCGATGATCAGCTGAGTGCTGAGCGAGCCCAGGGCGTCCTTGATATTCAGATTCCAGTAGTCGATCGAGGCATTAAAGCCAGGCAGGAACGACGGTTGGATGACCACGCCGATGCCCGTCATGTCCGACTTTTCCGGACGCAAGTTGGGATTGCCCAGCGTACGCGAACGGCCGAGTTCGCTGGTCGCAGCGCCCGTGACCGGATCGGTGCGGAACGGATTGAGATACCCCGGGAAACCGCTCGTGCCGGTATTGTAGAGGTCCTGCAAGTTCGGCGCGCGAATGTCGCGCGAGCGGGTCAGACGGAAGCGGATGTCATCCACCGGAGCCCAGTTTAGACCAAGCTTCCAGGTCGTCACGTAACCCGTGGCGCTATAGTCGGTGGCGCGAACTGCGCCGTTGAATTCCAGCGTACGCGCGAACGGCTGATCGACAGCCAGCGGCACGACCGTTTCGACGAAGCCTTCAGTCACGTTCAGGTCGGCACGGAAGACCTGATAGTTGCCGAAATTCCAGTCGAACGCAGCGGACACCGGATCGTTCACGCCCTTGATCTTTTCAATGCGGTGCTCGACGCCGAATGCGAGCGAGACCGCCCCGGCCCACAGCTCGAACGGCTCGCCGGAAACAGAGGCGGCCATCACGTCCTGGGACGGCATTTCCGTACGGAAATCGCGTTCGCCATTGCCATGCAAGTAATCGATGGCCTCGGGCGAATTTACGCCTGTGCCGAAGATGTTGTACGGCACGCAGAACGGATCGTTGTTGTTCGGATCGGCGTCGGCGTTCACGCGGCAGACCGGCAAACCAGTGACCGGCGAGCGGATGTTATCGAGAGCCTTATTGAAGGCCGAACGCTTCACGACATCAAAGGTTTCTTGGTGAAGGTGCGCCATGCCTTTCTGGTAGTAAGCATCCCATTTCCAGTTCGTATCCATGGCGTCGAACGCGCCGTTGGCGCCCACGACGTAACGCTGCACACGGCGATCGTTGAACGCGCCGGACTGGCGCGTGTCGCCGTGTAAGCTGCCCATCGTGAACTGGGTGATACCCAGCGCCTGCGCCCGGGCGAGAACGTCGGACGGGATGAACGCATTGTCGATGCGGATGTTCAGGCTGGAGGTATCCTGACGCGTACAGCACCAGTTGCGGTTCTGGTTGTGAGTCCAGCTGGCCTGCGCGAACATCGTGACGTTGTCCGAGAGATCATAGCTCGCCCGAACGAAGAAGTTCTGCGTCTCCATCTGTGAGGTGAGGCTGGGACCGACCCGCGAGCCACGCGTCGTCGCCGCGCGCCAGCCGCCACCGACCATGACGGGGTTCGAAACGATGGAGCCATACGGGAATGGGTAGGCGCGGCCGCCCTCGCCGAACGCGGTGCCGGCCAGAGCTGTGTTCGTGATGATGCCACCGACGGTCGCGAAAGCGACGCTCGACTGATCGCGCACGATATTCTGCGGAACCGACGTCGATTGACCCAGGGCGGCGTTGGTGCCGTAGGACGGGTTCACGACGATCTGCCAGCCGGCGAGATTGTACCCGCGGCGATTGAGACGCACACCGGCGACATCGTTGACCGAGGCCGAGACGATGAAATGACCACGGCCGGACGAAAATGGAGTGCCGTAGGTCAGCGACGTATCCCACGACTCATTGTCGCCGTAGGTGGTGATATCACCGGCGACCTGTCCTTTGAGGCCGGTGAACTCCTTATCGAGGATGAAGTTGACGACGCCGGCGACGGCATCGGAACCATAGGCTGCCGATGCGCCGACGGTGACCACATCGAGGCGCGAGACAAGCGCCTGCGGGATGGTGTTGATATCGACGAGACCGTCCGAGCTCGATCCCACCGACCGCTGTCCGTCGACCAGCACCAGCGTTCGGTTGAGGCCAAGACTACGCAGGTTGATGGCGTTGATGCCCGAACCGCCCGAACTCATGGTCGAACTGGTGTTCGTGGGCATGCGGCTGCCGACGAAGGCGGGAAGCGTGTTCACATAGTCCGCGACGTTCGACGTACCGGCGTCCTGAAGTTCCTCCACGCCCACAACCGTGATCGGCGTCGGCGCTTCATATCCGTCACGCACGACACGCGTGCCGGTCACGACGATCTCATCGGAGGCCTCGCCGGCCGCCGGCGCGGTTTGCGCCTGCGCTTGCACGGTCGACAACATCATCGCGGTGGCGCTCACTGTCGCAAGAGCCTGCCACTTCAAACGCGAACGCGCGGACGCACCTTGAGTCTTGGTCACGGAATCCCCCTAAAAGTTTGCGCGGATCGTTGCGATCCGCATTCCTCCCTAAACGCCTGCCAGAACGGCATATGCGCGGCGCCGCGTCTGCAACAGCGGCGCCTAGCGGAGGAGGCTAACCAGACAAGCTGTCATCCGCCTGTCGCTTGCTTCGCTTTTTGAAAAGCCGAATGACCGCTCAGTTAATTTGAGCGGCGAAGCCGAGCGAAGATGCTCCGTTTATTGCGTCACGTCCGGCGGTTTGGGCGGTGCCAGCGTGGCGCCGCGCATGATCTGCGACCAGCGATCGACAAATCTCGAGCGGCTGATCTTGTCGGCGTTCGCGAGCAGCCCCGGCCCCATGCGAACAGCATGGATCAGCCGAGCGTCGGAGTGCGGCACGTCGCTCTTCTGGAGCACCTTCATGTTCACGGGGGTGTAGGAACGGCGCGCAAGGATACGCTGCCCGCGTTCGGACAAAACGTAGTCGAGGAAAAGACGCGCGGTCGACGGATGCAACGCTTCTTTCGGGATGAACGCGATATTCGAGCTCATCTGCGTATATTCCGACGGAAGGATCACACCCAGTGACGGATCCTCCTTTGCTCCTTCAAACGCATGCGTGCCAAGCACGTTGTATGCGATCGCGATACTTCCGGCTTTGACCGCGTTCACCATCTGCTCGCTGGACGGATACAGCGTCGGATCGCAGTCGGCCATGGCCTGAATGAGCGTCCATGTATCGCGCGTCACACGCACATCTTCGGAATAGAACAGAAAACCGACGCTGCTCATGGCGACGTTATATGTGCCGATCTTTCCGCGATAATATGAAGTCCGCGCGCGCAACAGCTTCTCGAATTCATCGCGGGACCGCGGCGCTTCATGGTCGGCGACAAGATTTCTATTGTAAACGATCACGGCCGGTTCGGCGGTGATGGCCCATCCCTCGTTTCGCCATACAGCCCAATCGGGCAAGCCGGGTTTCTCCGG
This sequence comes from Rhodospirillaceae bacterium, assembly GCA_041906145.1. Lineage (GTDB taxonomy): Bacteria > Pseudomonadota > Alphaproteobacteria > Rhodospirillales > Rhodospirillaceae > SHVO01. The sequence goes on from JAYRJU010000010.1 coordinate 21,410, forward strand.
CGAATTGTACGCGAGCGCATAGCCGTCATTGATGAGCTTGACCTGCTCATCCATGCTGTGAAGCCAAACAAGATCCCCGGTACCCTTGCGCTCGGCCGTCTCCTTCATCACACGCCGCGACGCCACATCGGCGCGCAAGAGCTGATAATCGATCTTGATAAACGGATAGAGCGCACGGAAGTCGGCGAACACGTCGCGCACATCGATGGGGAACATCGTCGTGTAGATGACGAACGCCTTCTCGCGCTTCGCCTCTTCGATCAGACGATCATACGAGCGCGGATAACTCGCGGGCACCTGCGGCTCGGCGCCGCCGGCGGCCGTTGGAACCGCAAGAGCGCCCGCCATCGCGATCATTTCGCGTCGCGAAAGCATTGCCGATGACCTCCCCGTCACCTAGTGTGTATAGCAGCTTAAGCGCCGAACCTGTCGTTTAGCTGTCATGTTATTTGTCATGGACGAAGGGGGGGGGGCGTCCACGATGCGTATCCTGTTGGTTGAAGATGACCGCGCCCTGGCGCGCGGTGTGATAGCGACGCTGAAGGCGGACGGCCTGTCGGCCGACTATGCGCCTGACGGCGAAACCGCGCTCGAGATTGAGGCGGAGCACACGTACAACACCATCCTCCTCGACGTGAACCTGCCGGGCATCAGCGGATTCGAGGTGCTCAAAGCCCTACGCGCGCGCGGGTCTAAGACCCCGATCCTGATGTTGACGGCACGCGATGCGATCACCGACAGGATCTCGGGCCTGGACCTCGGCGCCGATGACTATGTTTTGAAGCCCTTCGATCCGTCGGAGCTCGCGGCGCGCGTGCGCGCCCTTATCCGACGCGGATCGGGCGACCCAAAACCCGTCTTGACGGTGGGAACGCTCACGGTCGACCGCACCGCGGGCGTCGCCTACATCGATGGAGACCTGGTCGACCTACGCCGCCGTGAGTTTGCGGTCCTCGAAGTGTTGGTCACTTGTGCGGGAAAAGTCGCGTCGCGCGAACGGATTGAATGCCAAATTTTCGGCTATGACGAAGTCGTCGGTCCAAACGCGCTTGAGGTCTATGTCGGACGCGTGCGCCGAAAGCTGGAGCCGAAGGGACCGGTCATCCGCACGATCCGCGGCGTCGGTTATATGATCGACAAGGCATGAAAGGGCTGCTGAAGAAGAGCTCAGGCTCGCTGCGGACACGCCTTCTAACCGTTATTGTCGGCCCCCTCGCCTGCATCGCGCTGGCGCTGATCGTCGGCGGCGCCGTGTTCGTGAACCGGCTGGCGGAGCAAACCAGCGACCGCGTGCTGGAAGGTTCGCTCGCCGCGATCGCTGAAACACTCGCCATCGAGAACGGCGAGATCACCCTCGACCTGCCGCCGGCGGCCTTCGGCATGCTGGAAACGCCCGAGCGTGACAATGTCTATTACAGCATCCGCCACGGCGGCCGGTTGCTCACGGGTTATACCGATCTGACGTCACCCGACCCCGCGAGCCTCGTCGATGACCGCCCCATGCTTCGCGATGATGTCTTCCGCGGAAACGACGTACGCGTCGCGGCCGTCGCGCGGCGTTTGCCGCGTCTGGATGAGCCGGTGATCGTGCAAGTCGCCGAGACCATGAATGGCCGCAATCAGCTCCTCTTCCGCCTTGCTTCGATCCTGCTGGCATCGGGCGCACTTCTCGTCGTCGCCACCGCGGTGCTTATCATACCAGCTGTCGCCTGGGGCTTGCGGCCCCTTCAGCGTTTGCGCAACGAGATCGAATCGCGCACCACGAACAGGCGCGTGGATCTGTCGCCGCTGTCATTGCAACAAGCTCCGCGCGAGATCCAACCCTTCGTCGGCGCATTCAACGGCCTGCTTCAACAACTGGAAGCCTCTACCGCAAGCATGCGCCGCTTCACAGCCGATGCGTCGCATCAGATGCGCACCCCGCTTGCCGCGCTTAAAACACACCTTGCCCTCGCGTTGCGACTTAAGCCGGCCGCGGGCGACGCAACCGACCATCTGCATGAAGTGGAAGCCGCCGCCACGCGGCTCGAGCGGCTTCTCACGCAGCTCCTTTCACTCGCGCGCGCCGAGGAGCGCGGCGTGCATCTTCCCATGTCGCACGTCGACCTCACGGCCCTTGCCCAAGGATTGACGGCCGAACGCGCACCGCAGGCCATTGCCGCCAACATCGACATCAGCTTCGAGGCCCCGCCGCTTGAAAAGGTGATGGTGTGCGCGGAGCCGTTGATCCTGGAGGAGGTCGCGACGAACGTCATCGACAACGCGATCCGCTATAACGCGGACGGCGGACACGTGTTCGTGCGCGTGACGCGTCGTGGAGATGCCCCCTGCCTCGAGGTTGAGGACGACGGCCCGGGCTTGAGCCCCGAGGAGCGCACCGAGGTATTCCGCCGTTTCTCGCGGCTCAAACGCGACAGCAACCGCGCCGGATCGGGCCTTGGCCTCGCAATCGTGAGAACCTTGATCACGAAGATCGATGGCCGCATCGAGATGGATGATCGGCCGGGCGGCGGGCGCGGGCTTCTCGTTCGGATTGTGCTGCGACCAACATCGGCGCCCGAATGCCAAAAAGCGGAAGCAGCCGCCCCGGCGCTCCCTTCCCCAATACCCCCGAATTTGCCGCTCGCCGGGACAGGAAGATGAAAGGTATTTCGGTCTAGTCTGAGGCCTTACGGTGCGTGGGGAGCCGGAGGCTTGTTCGGACACAAGACCTCAGTCTTTCTAAAAATTACCGACTCGAAAGGGCCGCTCGCGCACCACCAGGTTATCAATTTATGATCTCCCGGTTGACGCACAGCGGGATATGCTAGCCTGACCAACGGCAGGCTGGGGATACAGGGGTCAGCATGAAGAAGATTGCCACGTGGTTCGGTCTTATAGCATTTTGCTGTGCGGCGGTTCACAGTACGAATGTTCTGGCCGCCGACGCTCCCGCCGTGAAAAAGGCAGAGACTGAACCGGGCATCCCCGTCACCGACAAACTGGTGATCGAGAAGTGCGGCGTCTGCCATCAGCCTGACGATAAGGGCAATCTTTCACGCATCTCGTGGTCGCGCACGACGCCTGAAGGCTGGGCGCAAGTCATCCGCCGTATGGTGCGCCTCAACGGCGTGGCGCTCGAGCCTGAAGAAGGCCGCGCCATGGTGAAATATCTCGCGACGTATCACGGCCTTGCCCCGGAAGAGGCAAAGGAAGTGATGTATGTGCCTGAGAAGCGCATCATCGATGAGCCTAACCTGCCGGAAAACGAGGTCGTGCGAGACGCCTGTACGCGTTGCCACGAATTCGGCCGCCCCTTGTCCTGGCGCCGCACAAAGACCGAGTGGAAGCTTCTCGAAAATCTGCATGTGGCCATGTTCGCGCAGGCGGACGCCGGTTTCCGTACCCCGATCCGCTGGGGCGCCCCCGGCGGCGGTGGCAACGCCCCAGCGTCTGAAGGTGGGCCGAAGCCGAAGCGCCCCGCCGAGCAAGCCCTCGAATATCTCGCCAAAGCCGCGCCGCTTCACACGCCGGAATGGACCGCATGGCGTTCGCGCATCCGCCCGCCCCGCATCGCCGGCAAGTGGCTCGTGTCGGCTTCCGTTCCGGGCCAGGGCAAATACGTCGGTGAGTTGACGATCTCCCCGACTGAAATACCCGATGAGTTCCGCACGGAAGTGAATTTGCGGTCCGTCGCCACCGGCGCCAAGATGGCGCGCTCCGGAACCGGCCTGGTTTACGCCGGTTATTCCTGGCGTGGCCGTTCGAAGGGGACCGGCGCTGCCAGCCGTCCGAACGACCTTGTCAGCGAAACGCGTGAAACAATGTGGTTCGCGCCCGACCAATCCTATGCCGAGGGCCGCTGGTATTGGGGCGAATACAGCGAGTTCGGATTCGACGTGCGCCTTGAGCGGGAGAACAATGCGCCCGCCGTGCTCGGCGTGACGCCGGCCGCAATCAAAGCTGGCGCCAAGGGCGTGCAGTTGAAAATCGTGGGTGCCAACCTCCCCGCCTCGCTCGCCCCCGGCGATCTCGACCTCGGCTCGGGCGTGAAGGTCAATCGTATCGTCTCGAGCAACGCGACGGACATCGTCGCCGACGTCGAAATCGATGAAGCCGCCGTCTCCGGAAAGCGCGATATCGCGCTCAGCGGATCCGTGGTGGAGAAGGCTTTCGCTGTCTACCGCAAGATCGACAATATTCTCGTCACGCCTGAGACGGGCCTCGCCCGCCTCGGCGGCACGGGCAATTTCGCCAAGGGCTATCAGCAGTTCGAAGCCATCGGTTACGAGAACGGCCCGGACGATAAGGCGCAAACGGCAGACGACATCGCGATCGGCCCGATCGACGTGACTTGGTCGGTCGAGGAATTCCTTTCGGTCTACGGCGACGACGACCGGGATTTCGTCGGCGAATTGGACCAGCGCGGCCTGTTCACGCCGGCGCTGCATGGCCCTAACCCGAAACGCAAGTTCGGCCGTAACAACTACGGCGACGTGTGGGTTGTCGCGACCGCAAAAACGGAAAAGGACAAAGACGGCAAAGCGGTCAGCGGCCGCTCACGCCTTGTTGTCACGATCCCCACCTATATGCGGTGGGATCAGCCGGAGGTCAGCAAATGAACATCGCAATCAAGCGCACCTATCGTCTGGGCGAGTTCCACGAGTTCAAGTCCGACGACCGCCGCTTCCTCTACCTGGTCCCCGCGGGCGCGATCTTTGAAATGGACGGCCCGGCCGCGCGGGTGATCGACCGCCTTGCTGTGGCCCCGGCCGGACACGACGAACTGATGGCCGATCTGGTCGCCGCGGGCATGGAATCGCTCGATGCTCACGAATTGATTGGCGAACTATTCTCGGCGCGTGTCATCAGCACGGGCGAGATCGCGCCGACCCCGCTCGCGAACCCGCCGGACGATTTTCCGCTGCAGTCCCTGGTGATGAACATCACCAACCAGTGCAATCTCTCGTGCACCTACTGCTATGAATTCGGCCAGGACAAGATCGCGACGCCGCAGGGCAAGCCGAAGTATATGGATATTACGACGGCAAAGGCGTCGGTCGACTTCCTGCTGAAGCAATCGGTGGGCCGCAAGGCGATCCACATCACTTTCTTCGGCGGCGAAACCTTGATGAACTTCCCGCTGCTGAAGGAAATCGTCACTTACGCCAAGGAAAAGACCGAAGCCGAAGGTCGTACGGTCGATTTCAGCCTGACCACCAACGCCACCCTGCTCACGCCGCCGATCATCAAGTTCCTGTCGGAGAACGAAATCGGCGTGACGGTGAGCATGGACGGCCCGCCGGAACTGCAGGACAAACGGCGCGTCTATAAAAGCGGCAAAGGCAGCTATGCCGTGGTGGAGCCGCGCATCCGCGACCTGATCGCCAACCACCGCACCCGCGCGATCACCGCACGCGTGACGCTGACGGACGGTGTGACGGATGTGATCCGCATCTACCGCCACTTGAAGGAAGACCTGGGCTTCCATGAGATCGGTTTCGCGCCGGTCACGTCATCGTCCGACGCCGACTATGCCATCAACGGCAAGGACATGGACAGCGTGGTGGAACAGTTCCATGCGCTGGCGGACGAATGGTTGGAATACGCCCTTCAGGGCCGCATGCATGGGTTCACCAATGTCAGCGATACCCTGTCCGAATTGATCCAGGGCGTGAACAAGTCCCATCCCTGCGGCGCCGGCCTCGGCTTGCTTGGTGTTGGCCCGTCGGGAGACCTGACGCCGTGCCACCGCTTCGCCGATGCCGACGATCACACGCTGGGACATGTGAACACCGGCCTTGATCGCGGCAAGCAAAGCGATTTCCTGACCAAGGGTCACATCAACGCCAAGTACGACTGCCAGAGCTGTTGGGCGCGCCCCTTATGCGCCGGCGGCTGCCACCACGAGGCCTTCGTCCGTTACGGCGATACGGGCCATGCGAACCTGCATTACTGCGATTGGATCAGGGACTGGACGAACAAGTGCCTGGAGATCTACGGCGCCGTCGCGGTTCACAATCCGAAATTCTTGGAAAGATTTGCCGAAAGGAAGGCGCTGTCATGAAACACCTTCGCGCGCTCAACAAGAAAGCACGCCGCATCGACGATATCCTTTCGTCGCAGGAAGCGGACGTCGTCGCCCTTCAACAAGGGTCTAACCCAAACCGGCCGCATGTGCCCATGGGCTGCAGCCTCGCCTTTTCGCCCGGCTGGGAAGTCGACGCCAGCGGCGGCACTGCCGGCCTTTGTCAGCCGGTCGAACGCGACATCTACGATTGTTACGTGACCTGCTTCTGGCCCGCCCAGGTGCCCGATCACGTCAACAACTATCCCGATTGGGCCGACAAATGCGCCGTCGCCACCAAAGACTGGCGCAAGCTCGACCTCGTGTTCCCCTAGATCCTGGATTAACGATGAAAAAGTTTTGCACCGGCATCGCCGCGGTCCTTGGGACAATCGCAGTTTGGGGAAATGCGCAAGCCGCGTCCCTCTTCATGGGCGCATATCCCGATTCCGTGGTCGTGTTCGACGACAAGAGCGGCGTTCTGATCGACCGTATCCATCTTGAGACGGGCCTGCCGACAAGCCTGCGCCTGTCGGCTGATAAGAAGCGCATCTATGTGACCACCCTGACGAACGGCGGCGTCGAGGTGATCGATGTGGCCTCGCGCAAAGTCATCAATCACTTCGTTCTGAATACGCCGACCACCCGCTACCGTTTCAGCGGCGGCGTCCCCGACCCCAGCGGCAAGCTGTTCTATGCCGTCGCCACCAAAATCGACAAACAGCTCGACCGCTACGATGTCGAAGAGCCGAAATTCACGATCATCGACCTTGAGACAAAGGAAGTCGTGAAAACGGTGGCCCTGGCCGAGGAAGATGAGAACGCACTGCGCGGCGGCTTCGCGCGCACCGGCGTGGAACTTTCGCCGGACGGCAAGTTCCTCTACCACTTCGGTGACAAGGTCGTTGTGATCGATACGGCCGACTTCAAGGTCGTAGATCGCATCCAACTCGCCCGTCCCGATCTCGACGGCCTCGAAAGCGGGACGTTCGGCAGCGTGCTCGACACGATCCGCGAGCCCGGGGAATTCACCTCGGTCTTCAATGCCGCCGACCCGATCGTGCATAACAAGGTCTTCGGCGTGGGCCGTTTCGACCTGGCCAAGCGCACGTTCAACTTCACGCCCGTGGGTCCCGCGCCGGCCAACATGACCGGCCTGCAGGTCGCGCCGAACAAGCGTGACGCCTATGCCGTGGTCACGACCGGTCTTTACGGAAACAAACGCTGCGAGTTCTGGCGCATCGATCTTCAGAACAATGTGCTGCGCAACAAGAGCGAGTTCGCCTGCAAGTCCCGCTTCAGCTTTGGGATGTCGCATGACGGGCGCAAACTCTACATCTACGGCGCTAGCTTCGATCTTGAGGTCTACAACACCGACACCCTGCGTCTGGAGAAGACGTGGGACCTCAACAACGACGTCACCGGCGCCGGGATGGTCGTGGTCGAGTAATCCGAAATCGTCGTAGGATGGCGGTTCCCATCCGTGGAGCCGCCATCGCGCCATGACGTCCCATACCGTACTTGTCCGCGGCGACGGCGTGGCGGCCCTGGCCTGCGCTCACCTGCTTCTTAGGGCCGGTCATAAGGTCTCGTTGGAGCCCCGTGACCGCCGGCCCGTTCCCGCGTTGCTGCTGAGCGACCAAGCCCTCCATCTTCTCGGCGACATCTTCGAGAATCGCGCTCTTTTCGCCGACCGCCACCGCATTACCGCACGCCACGTGGCCTGGGGCGGCGAAACCATCGTCCTCCCCCATCGGGGCGTAGTGCTGGCGGAAGATGAACTGGCGCTATGCCTGCCCCGCCCGAAACAGACGCACCCCGTCCCCAGCTTCACGGTCCAGACGGCTCCCCCTCTGCCGCCGCCGGCGACAACCAAGCGGTTTGGATCGCAGCAAGCCTCCGGCGCGCAGGCGACGCTGAAAGCGTCAACGGACGCCGCCGCCTGTTATGTCGAATCCCTGCCGGCCGGCTGGCTTTTCCTCATCCCCACCAGCGTCCGTAACGCCTGGCTGCTAGCCGTCGGTGCCGGGACAACAGAGCTGCTGGATTCAAGCCGGTTGATAGCCCCGGTCCTGGATCGAGTGGAGGCGCCAACCCGGACGTTCGAGACGTCCCCAAGCATCGCAACGCCGGTACGCGGCGATGACTGGATACTCTGCGGCTCGGCCGCGATGACCTTTGACCCGTTGTGCGGCGACGGGACAGCGAATGCCGCGCGGGAAGCGATCCTCGCGACCGCAGTTTTGAAAGCCGTCGCGGCGGGTGAAGACAAGGGCAACTTGCTCCTGCACTACGAGAGTTTGCTCATCGGCGCCATGCGCCGGCACTTGGCGACGTGCGCGGACTTCTACGCGTCCGGCGGCGACGGTCCCTGGTGGCGATTGCAAACACGGCTTCTGCGCGAAGGTCACGATTGGTGCACCGCGCAGCTGGCGGGGATGCCGGAACCGCGTTACCGTCTCCGGGACTTCGATCTTATCCCTTTTGAGACGGCGCGCACCCCATGACCGCCACCTCCGCCGTCGCAGACTGGAACGCCTACAAACGGCTTTGGGTTTTCCTAAAACCCTATACGGGCCAGTTGCTGGTGGTGGCACTGGTGAGCCTTGTCACGACCGGCCTCACCCTCATCCAACCTTACCTTTCGAAGCTTCTGATCGATGACGCGCTTCTCAAGCGCGACATGACGATGCTGGTCTGGCTGGCGGGCGCGATGTTCGCGGTTACGGTGGCAGGCTTCGTTGTGAACATCGCGACGAGTTACCGCTACCTCAAGATCTCCGCCGCGATGCTGTTCGATATGCGGGTGGCCTTGTTCCGTCATTTGCAAACTCTGTCGCCGCGTTTCTACGCCAGATTCCGCATGGGCGACCTTATGTCGCGTCTGAATGCCGACGTCGGCGAGGCGCAGCGAGCTTCCGCCGACAGCCTCTTGTCGGTGCTCAGCAATGTGCTCTTCCTGGCGGGAAGCATCGGCATGATGCTGTGGATGGAATGGCGCCTTTTCTTGGTCGGGACATTTCTGGTCCCGGCCTGCATCGCGATATTCCTGCATTACCAGCGAAGGCTAACGGCTCTCACCAATGAAATGCGCGAACGCGGCGCCGACGTGGGCAGTCATTTCGTCGATACGATCCTTGGCATGCGCGTCGTCACATCCCTGCTGGCCGACAAGCATGAGGTCGCAAGGTTCAAGGCCCGAAGCGACGCCTTCGTGGATAGCATGCTGCGCACGCAGATGGCTTCGTTCCTGACCGGCGCCCTACCCGGCACCATTCTTACCGCTTCGACGTCGGCCGTATTCCTCTACGGCGGCTATCTCATCATGCACGACCGGATGACAATCGGCACCCTTGTCGCATTCATGGCCTATCACGCGCGTCTTCTTGGACCCATCCAGACGCTGATGGCGATGACGGCCGGCCTTGCGTCGGCGCGCGTCGCCCTCGGGCGCATCTTCGAGTTGCTGGATACGCCGGCGGAAGTCGTGGAACGGCCGGGCGCCCTGCCGATGGGGCCCTTAAACCGCTCGATACGTTTCGAACACGTCTCGGTCACCCACGACCGCGATCCCGTGCTCACCGATGTCACGCTGGAGATCCCGAAAGGCATCGTCTGCGCGGTGCTCGGGCCAAGCGGTGTGGGCAAATCCACGCTGGCGGATCTGCTTGTCCGCAACATCGACCCGAACGCCGGTGCGATCTCGATGGACGGCCAGGATTTGCGGGATGTGGCGCTGCGTGATCTTCGCAAGGAAGTCATCCTTGTCGATCAGACGCCGCATCTTTTCAACGATACCATCGCCGCGAATATCGCCTTCGCCATGCCGGAGGCCAGCCGCGCCGCAATCGAGGCGGCGGCGGCGGCGGCGGGCCTCACCGATACAATGAAGCGGCTGCCCGAGGGGTACGATACGCGTACCGGCGAGCGCGGACTGGCGCTTTCGGTGGGCGAGCGGCAACGCATCGCGATTGCCCGCGCGCTTCTCCGGCGGCCAAGCGTGCTGATCCTGGACGAGCCGACCTCGGCTCTCGACACACAAACCGAAGAACTGGTGGCCATCGGCCTGCGCAAGGTCCTGCCCGAGGCAACGATCATCGTCATCACGCATAAGGCTTCGCTGGCGCAACGCGCTGACGCGACGATCGTCATTGAGAGCGGCCGCGCGACGTTCTCGGAAAAAGCCGTGATGGTCGCGGAATGAGTGTTCGTGTCGCCGTTGTCGACAGTGGCGTGAATCCGCGGCATCCGCATATCACCCCCGTGGCGGGCGGTGTCGGCATCAGCATGGCAGGCGAAATCGATTCAAGCGAAACGAGCTGGCTCGACCGTCTGGGACACGGCACGGCCGTCATGGCTGCAATCCAGGAAAAGGCCCCCGAAGCGCGCTATTTCGCGGTGAAGGTTTTCCACGATGCCCTTCAGACGCGCGCACTCGCGCTGGTGCGGGCGATCGACTGGTGCATCGCTCAGAATATCGACGTCATCAACCTGAGCCTCGGGACCGTGAACGCGGCCTATGTGGAGGCCTTCGACGATGCAGTTTCCCGCTGCACGGAGCGCGGGATCATCCTGGCCGCGGCCCGCGAGGCGAACGAAACCCCTTGCTATCCGGGCTGCCTGGCGGGTGTCTTTGGGGTCGGCCTCGACTGGGATGTGCCCCGCGACACGTACAGGGTCGAGACCACGGAGCGCCCGGTCTTTTATGCCTCCGGCCATCCGCGTCCGATCCCAGGCGTGCCGCAGAGCCGCAATTTGCACGGCATCAGTTTCGCGGTCGCCAACATGAGCGGCATTATCGCGCGCAGCTGCGCGGGACTGACGGCAAGCCCAGGCCGCTTCGCCGAGATCGAGGCCCTGTTGATCTCGGCCGCTACGCCTAAATAGCTAACATCAGTGTTTGGCCGGAACGTTGACCACGGTCAACGCGGCCGGTGTGCGGCACCTGCTCTCTTGAACCCTCGCTTCAGGAGGAGTGGAAGTATGCACGCCTTGAGCCGTCCCGCAGTCTCTACCAGTGTCATAAACGATGCCTTCGTGAAGGATGCAGCGGCATACTTTCGGAAGCTCCAGGACCGCATTTGCGCCAGTTTTGAAAGCTTCGAAGACTTGGCCCGCTTCGAGCAGACCGAATGGGAGCGGCCGGCCGGACATCGCCTCAAGGGCGGCGGCCGGATGAGGGTCATGCGCGGGAAAGTATTCGAGAAGGTTGGCGTCAACGTCAGCCACGTGTGGGGAACGTTATCGGACGAAGGAATCAAGCAAGTCCACGGCGCGAAAGAGTCCGGCGGCGCGTTTGTCGCAACCGGAATCTCATTGGTGTCGCACATGGCCAATCCGATGGTCCCCATCGTGCATATGAACCTGCGTCTCATGGCGACAAGCCGCTGTTGGTTCGGCGGCGGCGCCGATCTCACGCCAACCTTTCCAATCGACGAAGATACGACGGAGTTCCACGAGAGCCTGAGAGCCGCCTGTGACAGATATCGCCCAGATGCCTATGCGCAATACAAACAGTGGTGCGACCGGTACTTTTACCTTCCGCACAGGCAGGAACCGCGCGGGGTGGGCGGGATTTTCTTCGACGACCTCAATAGCGGCGATCTCGGGCAGGATTTCTCGTTTGTCCGCGACGTCGGCAACGCCTTTGTTGAGGCCTATCCAAAGATCGTGGCCCGTCGCCAGCATATGGCCTTCACGGAGGACGATCTCCAGAAGCTCATGATCAAGCGCGGGCGATACGTCGAGTTTAATCTGGTCTATGACCGCGGCACCAAATTTGGCTTTGCGACCGATGCAAATCCGGATGCTTACCTCATGAGCATGCCGCCGACCGCGAAGTGGCCCTGAGACCTCGGTGGCGGGCATGCGCCTTGGAGATACCGCCTCGCATTCGCAGAGATGATTCGTGCAGACCGTCGGCATAAGCTCGGAGAAGATTGACGATCTCCGACATCTCCTTCCTACTGCTCCCCATGGTGCGTCTGAAACGGCATAACGAACGTCACGCAGTCTCTCGCATTGGATGGCTCCGCGCCGCCGTCCTCGGCGCGAATGATGGAATCGTTTCTACAGCCAGCCTGATTTTAGGGGTCGCGGCCGCCTCGGCGAGCAAACAAGACGTCATGCTCAGCGGGATTGCCGGCTTGGTCGCCGGCGCAATGTCGATGGCGGCGGGCGAGTATGTGTCCGTGAGTTCACAATCCGATAGCGAAGACGCGGATCTCGCCCGGGAAAAGCAAGAGCTGGTAGAAATGCCCGAGCAAGAACTCAATGAACTGACATCCATTTATGTCGCGCGCGGTCTCGACGCCGCGCTCGCAAGACAGGTGGCCGTTCAATTGACCGCGCACGATGCACTGGCGGCGCATACGCGTGATGAATTTGGGATATCGGACTCCAATGAAGCGCGTCCCGTACAGGCGGCTTTAGCTTCGGCAGCCACATTCTCGGCCGGCGCCGCATTGCCGATTGCAGCCGTGCTGGTCACTCCACTCCAGTGGGTGACGCCCGCCGTCGCGGCGGCCTCTCTCCTGTTCTTGTGCGGTTTGGGCGCCGCCGGCGCTGCCGCTGGGGGCGCCGCCATTTGGCGCCCAGTCGCGCGCGTCGTATTTTGGGGCGCCCTCGCAATGGCGATCACGGCCGGCATAGGACGGCTTTTTGGCGCGGTCGTTTAAGCCCGAAATTGCAAGGGATGCGCGGGGTTAAGTCGGCGTTCGCGCTCGGTCTTTAGAAATGAGAACGACGGATACGACCGCCACCCAGGCAAGATAGGCCGTGATCGAGGCGCGTTCCCATACGCCTATCCAAGGCGTTGGCAAACCTTGTTCAATGTGCCCTGCTTCCAGACTGGTGAGAGAGCCGAAGACCGTCATCACAACAATCGTAACCACTGTATAGGCGCGCATCACGCCACGAAACGCCGCTGCGCCAAAGCTCATTGCCGCGATCATGAGCAGCACCGTTCCGCCCGCCCAGACGAGATGCAGCGTGTCCGTCAAAGTGCCGCCACCCGCCGCAATCACCGAGCGCTGATGCATCGGAGGCCAATAGAGGCCAAACGCACCATACACGCCAATCAGGACTCCTGAGATCCGCAGCCCCTTGCGTTCTTCAATCGAATCCCAAACACCCCATCCAAACGCGATGATTAGCATCGTGTAAACTGACGCGAGAGCTACCCATAGCGGTCGCGTGGGAGCGCCGATCGCGGAGAGTTCACTTATCGTCTGAGAGACGGAACTGTAACCGGGCCATGACAGTGGGATGAATATATTGAGCCCGACATAATAGGCCGACGATGCGACACCCGCCCAAAGCAGGACGCGCCGTGACGGTTTGAAGGTGAATGAACCATCCCGCTCTCGCATAATTACATGATATTGGCGGCCGGCGCCGCTCGGACCACTGACGCAAATCAAGGTGACCAGGCCGTTACGATTCAAACGCGGGGGTTGAGCTAAATCGCGCGAGGTGCCGCAGCCTCGATTGATCGGAATCAATGTGTAACTTCAACGCTTCCGCGAGTCTGTCCGGAGACCACTTACCAAGGGCAGAGGTTCATGGATACCCACGCACGCGAGGCTTCGGCGAAGGATGCGGACCTCGCCGCAGATTCAGTTCACCTCGAAGACGTCCCGCAGGGCGCGTTCGCACTCGCAGGCACCGCCGTGGGGCTGCTGTTGATTGGCTGGCTGCTGATCTACTTCCTGATTTTTCTGCCGCGCGGGCCGGTAGGCTGACATGGCAGTCGATGAAATGTCCGTCACACACAGCGAGCGCCGCTGGGCGTTCGCGATGGCTGGGGTGACGATCATATTCCTTGTCGCAATCGTTTACGCAACGCTTGGGCTGCACCTCACGCCGCCATCGAATGTCGAGACCATTGACCCGGCTACGATCCACGTCAGCGGCGAGTTCGCGGAGGAAAACCTCGGAACGCGCCTCGAGCCTCAAGGCGGAATCACCGTCCGGCTCGTCACGACGCAGTTCTCGTTTTCGCCGGCTTGCGTGGTGGTTCCGCAGGACACCCCGGTGACCTTCCGTGTCGTGAGCCCGGATGTCATCCACGGGATCATGGTGGTGGGAACGAACGTCAACACCATGGTTATCCCCGGATACGTCAGCCGTGTCCGCACGCGCTTTGCCGATGTCGGCGAGAAGCTGATGCCCTGCCACGAATTCTGCGGGCTGGGTCATAGCCAAATGATCGCGAAGGTACGTGTCGTGCCCATGAGCGATTTCAAACTCGATGCCGATGGGAGAGCCTCCTGTGCCGCGCCTTAGCCGACTGATACTTGCTCACCTGTGGACTGCATTTGGCGCCTTCGCGGTCGCGATCTTGCTCGGCCTCTGGCAAATGTGGGTGCGAAGCCCCTTCGCCGCGCCGCTGTCGTCCTCGGAAAACTACTTCATCTCCGTCACGGCCCATGGCTCGGCCATGGCCTATGTGTTGACGACCTTCTTCATCATGGGCTTCGGTTATTTTGTGGCCGAAACCGCGCTTAAGCGCCCGTTGCCCTTTCCGCACCTGGCATGGGCGGGCTTTCTCGCCGGGATCGCCGGCATAGTCCTCGTCGTTACAACGGTTCTCGCGGGCCGGGCGACCGTGCTCTTCACCTTCTATCCGCCGCTTACAGCCAGTCCCTGGTTCTATGTCGGGCTCGTCCTCGTCGTGGCCTCATCGTGGGTATGGTGTGTGCTCATGCTGGTCGCGATGAGCCAATGGAAACGCGAAAATCCCGGTCAAGCCGTGCCCCTCGCGATGTTTGCCACGACGGCCAATGCCGTCTTATGGCTGTGGACCACCGTCGGCGTTGCCGCTGAACTGCTTTTTGTCGTTCTGCCCGCGGCCTTCGGTTGGACGAATGCCGTGGACGTCGGCCTGACGCGCACACTGTTTTCATGGACGCTGCACGCCATCGTCTACTTCTGGCTCGTCCCCGCTTACATCGCGTTTTACACCATGGCGCCCCAGCGCGCCGGCGGCCGCCTATACAGCGACCTTATGGCGCGCATCAGTTTTGTCGCTTTCCTCATTTATGGCCTGCCCGTTGGGCTCCATCACCTGTTCATGGACCCGCATCCATCAAGCGGCTTCAAGGCGGTGCAGATGGTTCTGACGGTCCTTGTCGCCGTCCCCACGCTACTCACGGTCTTCACGGTCTGCGCGTCCATGGAAATCGCAGGCCGCTTAAGAGGCGGCAAAGGGCTTTTGGGTTGGGTCGGCGCTCTGCCGTGGCAGGAGCCGCTTGTTCTTGCCACCGGCCTTTCGTTCTTCATGCTCTGGTTTGGCGGCTTCGGCGGGCTCATCAACATGAGTTACGGCATGAATGCGATGATTCACAACACGTCGTGGGTGACGGCTCATTTCCACATGATCTTCGGCGGCAGCGTCGTCATCATGTACTTCGCCATTGCCTACGAGATCTGGCCAAAGCTGACCGGCCGCGTCGCACCGTCTCTCCGCCATCAACGCCTTCAACTCTGGTCCTGGGCCATCGGGATGATGATCCTCAGTCTGCCGTGGCACCTGCTGGGCATGATGGGCCAATGGCGCCGTGTGGCTCAGTTCGATTACAGCGATCCAAATATCGCGTGGTGGGCGCCCTGGATGATCGCGTCGCTCATCGGCGGAGCAATCCTGGTGCTCAGCGCCGGCCTTTTCATCTGGAATCTCGCGGTCTTCCACCTGGAAACGTCTAAACGGGGCAGCGACGCGGAGCCCATGCGGTATGCCGTCCCGCTTCATCCCTCACACGCCGTTCCGGCGGCTCTCAACGGCTTTCGTTTGTGGAATGTGCTGGTCCTGATTCTCATGACAGCGGCCTATGCCGTCCCGATCGCCCATTCATTCATCGTCAGCCCCCCTAACGCTCTGGTGCATCGCGTCAATGGAACAGAATAAATCACCAACCAACGGGGTCAGCCATTCGGGTTCTTTCGGCCTGAAAGCCGTCGCGCTCATTGGCACGACGGCGATCATGGCCGGGCTGTTGGCGTTCTTGATATTCCCCGTGATTTCCGGACGCGATGAGGGTCTTGACGTCTTCACGGCGCTTTGCCGCGCGATAGGTCTGCAAACAGAGCCAACGTCTCAAATTGCAGCCAGGACCACAGGATCGACCGTCGCTTTCGACGCCGTCACCCTCCACCTCCTAGAGAGCGGCGACGCCGCTAAGGGCCGGGATCATGCCGCCGATGTTTGCGCGGCGTGTCATCTGCCAAACGGCTTTACGTCCGATCCCACTACAATGCCAACCATCACCGGGCAGTCGGCGCGCGCGATCTTTAAGCAATTGCGGGACATAAAATCCGGGGTTCGCGTCAGCGACACCATGAAGCCCATCGTGGAGGCGCTTGACGATCAACAGATGAGCGATCTGGCGGCCTACTACAGCGGACTGCGGCGGCGTAACGACGACAATCCGGAAGGTCCCGCGATCTCGCAGAATACAATCGACCTGGTTTTGCGCGGCGACACCGCTCGAGCGCTGCCCGCATGCGCCGCTTGCCATGAGGCGCGTTCCGGTGGACCCGTCGAAGCCCCCAATCTGACCGGCCAATACCCGCCGTATGTCGAAACACAGCTCAAAGCTTTCGCCGACGGCACGCGGCGCAATGATCTCTATAGCCGGATGCGGATCATCGCGAAGAAACTAACGCCGCAGGAAATGAGCGAATTGTCGGCTTACTACAATGCGCCCCCCTATCCGCCGTTCTAATGGTGCACGGCGCGCATCACGTGCCGACGCGTATGGATCGCGTCATCCTCAGCGTCTATAACGGGGGATGGATTCAATGTCCGCGGGGATGACTTCGCCCGGAAGTTTGCAACCCAAGCTCCTGACCACGCTGAAGGAGGGATACTCTTTCGCGGATTTCCGGCGTGACGCCATTGCCGCAATTACGGTAGCGGTTGTGGCCCTGCCGTTATCCATGGCGATCGCGGTCGCATCGGGTGTCGCCCCTGAGCGCGGGCTCTATACGGCGATTATCGGCGGCGCCGTGGTCTCGGCTTTGGGTGGAAGCCGTTACCAAATTGGCGGCCCCGCCGGCGCTTTCATCGTTTTGGTCGCCGCCACACATCAGGCGTTCGGTTTGGAAGGCTTACTTCTGACGGTGATGCTGTCGGGGGCGATGCTCATTGTTATCGGCGCATTGCGCGTAGGTTCCTTGATACGGCACATTCCGCATGCGGTAACCATCGGCTTCACCGGCGGTATCGCGGTGACCATTTTTAGCAGCCAAATTAAAGATCTTGCGGGCATTACCCTCGCCGCCGAACCCGCCCCGCTGCTGCCGAAACTCCACGCGCTCTGGACCGCGGCTCCTACCGCTTCGCCCGCCGCCCTCATCATCGGCGGAACAACCGCAGGGATCATCTTCCTCATCAGACATTTTCGCCCCAATTGGCCGGGGATGCTGGTCGCGGTCATCCTCGCATCATCACTCACGCTTATTTTGGGGTTGCCCATCGAAACGATTGGAAGCCGGTTCGGGGCGTTGCCTCAAGGATTGCCCCCGTTCACCGCGCCTGTCGTCGACTGGGGCTTGATCTGGGCCGTCATGCCCATGGCATTGAGTTTCACCCTCCTGGGCGGTGTTGAGAGTCTGCTGTCCGCCAAGGTCGCCGATACGATGACGGGCCGCCAACATCGCTCGAATATGGAACTGATCGCGCAAGGTCTCGCCAATATCGCCTCGGCCCTGTTTGGCGGAATCAGCGTGACGGGGACGATTGCCCGTACCGCGACGAACATCCGCGCCGGAGCGCGCAGCCCATTCGCCGGTTTAATGCATTGTGGCGCGCTCCTGATCTTCATTCTCGTCGCCGGCCCCCTCGCGAGTTACATCCCTTTGTCCGCCCTCGCCGGCATATTGCTCGTTGTGTGCTGGAATATGGCCGAGAAGGCTGAGTTCGTCCGCCTTCTGCGCCGCCGACGGGATGCCGTGGTCCTCCTCACGACATTCGGGCTGACTTTGGCCGAGGACTTAACGGTGGGCATCGTCGCGGGATGTCTGGTCGCGGCCGCCTTTGCGCTCCTGAAGCGACCCGTCGCGGAAGAAGGCGGTTAAATCCCCGCCTTAGCGGCTTATCTGCCTTATCAGCGAAGAATGGAGCCTCACACCAGCCTCGCGTCCGCATTGACCGGCGTCAAGGACGGCTGCCCGGTGATTGTCGGCGATCAATGTGCCTGCCGAGGTCATTGACGAAACTGCGGGAGGAGGAGCGTTATGAATATGATCGCCGACCCCTTCAAGCTGGAGAACGTCCCGGCCCCTGTAGCGCGCTACCTACGGCGCGTTCTGCGCGACCGTCATCTGTTCATTGGCCATGTTGAGCTGCAACAGTCGGGGATGTTACGCGCAGATCTCAAGCGCCAGAATTGGATGCCCTTCACAGCACGCCATACGGTCACGCCGCCGCGGACCGAATTTGTATGGGAAGCGCGCGTAACGCCCTTCCCCCTCGTACATCTTAATGTGCGCGACGCTTATGTCGCCGGCGAAGGGTCCAGCGACGTGAGCCTTTATGGTCTCTATACATTCGAAAGCCAAAAAGGCGGCGAACCGATCAATGCCGGTTCACTGCACCGCTACCTCGCAGAAGCGGTATGGTATCCGACGGCGCTGCTTCCCAGCGAAACATTGATCTGGACGCCGATCGACGACACCAAGGCACTCGCGACGCTTACGCACGGTGAAATCACCGTCTCGCTCGAATTCCGCTTCAACCCGAGCGGTGCGGTCTCTTCCATTTATACGCCGGGACGCTGGGGCTCATTCCCAGGAGGATATGAGGAAGTGCCCTGGGAAGGCCGCTTCCATGACTACCGTCTTCAGGGTGGTATCATAGCGCCCAGCTGGGCCGAGGTGGGCTGGTACCTTAACGACAGCTGGACCTGCGTCTGGACCGGCCGCATTGACTCGGCGCGCTATGATTTCGTGTTCTGAGGGTCCAGTCTCGCCTGCCGTCCGAGCGCTCGTTTAGCCGCCGCTCAGAAAGTCGCCAATGGCGGTCAGCGCTTCCGCGTGATGACCAATCCAGATGTGTCCGCCGGCGGGGTAGCCGACGAACCGCGCGCCGGCGATATGATCGGCGGTGTATTTGGCGGCCGCATATGTTCCGTAACGGTCGTCCGCTACGCTCAGCGCCAAGGTGGGAGTGTTCACCCGTTCCAGCTCATAGCGCGGCATGTTGGTGATCACGCGCGCATCGTTCATGAGGCCGTTGCGGCGCGCGGACACGGGTAAAATATGAGAAATCATCGTTCTTACGCGCGCTTGTTCAGCGTGCTCGGCTTGATCAAATTGTTCCGGCGGCGTTCCAAGAATGGTGCCGATCAACAGACGCGGCGCGACCTTCGAGAGCGTCCAATAGAGTAAATCGGACTGAAGAAGCGTTCCAACCACGGTCGGCACTCCCGGAGGGATATCCAAAACCGGGGCGCCCGGGTCCTTAGGTGTGTAAAGCGCCGGCACCAACAGCGCCAATTTCTCCGCGCGCTCCGGGTGCCGCAAGGCAAACTGAAGCGCCGAGGGAGCGCCTGCGGAGGCGCCGATGATCGAGGCCCTTTCCAGGCCGAGGGCGTCCATCAGGCAAACATATGTGTCGGCCTGCTGTTCGGCGGAAGCTTCTTCGGGCAGTGGCGAGCGTAAATATCCGAAGCGCGATACACCGATTATTTTCAAGCCGCGCAACGCGAGCGGCCCCGCAAAGTCGAGGCTTTGATCGAACCCCCCTCCGGCGCCGTGCGCCACCAGAACGGCGGCGCCCTCACCCACGGCCCTATATTCGATCAGACCGCATGGTGTCTGCACCAGCTCGCTCCCGGCGAGCCGGGCCTGCGCAGCTTGAAGGTCGGCTGGATAGCCGCCGATCCTGAGCGCCAGCCAAGCGCCAAGTGTGAGTGCTCCTGTCACTGCGAGCACCCACATTCCCGCGCGATGCAAGCGTTGGTTCATGACAGGCCCGCTCCCAAAACTTAATACCGTGGCCGGCCCGGACCATCGGCGTTTTCGAGGCTCCCGAGATAAGCGATCAGCGCCGATATCTCGCGGGGCGTAAGTTCGAAGGCCGGCATGTCCGCGTGACCCACTACGATTCCTTCGGCGAACGCCTCCGCCAACTGCGCGACGGGATAGCGTTCATGCAAGCGCCGGAATGGCGGAGCTTGTTCCAAGGGGCTAACATCGACGCGGCCAATGCCGTGGCAGTGCGCGCACCGATCGCGGGCAAAGGCGCGCCCCTCTTCGATCATACCCGGATTTTGCGACATGGGGGTTTCCACGCACCCCGTAAGGGTCGCCAGAACCAGGGCCGCGAGAAGATGGCGTACGGGCATGACAGATATCTAGTCCTTCAGACTCATGATGTAGGTGCTCACTTGGCGGAGTTGATCATCCGAGAGTTTGAGGCGCGGCATCGTCGGATGAGTGCCGGTGAGGAAGGAGTGCAGAACCGTTTGCGACATACGGCCGGTATTGGCGATGGCGACAAAGTCAGGCGCCGTCGTAAAACTCGGCCCCTCCGTTCCGCGCCTATCGACCATGTGGCAGACGGCGCACATCGCAGCGGCGATGGCATGGCCGGACGCCGGATCCGCCGCCGCCGTGCGCAGGGACGCTTGAGCCGCGCTCTTCCCTCCAAGTGTCTCATTCAAGAGGGCGGCCAGACGAACGCCGGCCTTGCTCACCTGTGTTGCGAGGAGGTTCTGCCCGCGCTCCAACTCCGAAGGCTCGATCACGAAACGACCGTCCTCGAATCGCGAGAGCATCGTTCCGTAGGCGTAGTCCGTCCCAATCTGATGTGTTTCCAAAGCCCAGATGTGGGTCACTTGCCCGCTCCAGAGCGCGACCTCGGCAGGGGTGATTTTGTCGATGAGAGCTTGAGCGGCTTCGTCGCGATGGCCGAGGCGGCGGACCAGCGCGGTTTCCCAGTACCCGAACAACGAACCGGGTGTGATGCTGTGGTCGCCGGCGGCGACTTGGATCACTTTGCCATGCTGGTTGTGCATATCGGCGGCATGCAAGGGCGCATGGATATCGCCGACGAGATGCAAGAGATACTTCAATGCGATCAGGCGCTCCGCGGGCGGCGTTGTCTTGTCCGCGAGTTCGGCGCGGAACTGATCGATCTTATCGATGATGCACGCGTTGGCCGGCCCCCGAGAGGCGGGCGCGCCCACCGGCAAACCGGTATGGCCGAAGCAGGCTTCGGGGATGCTCGGGCGATTGGCGTAAATCGAGACGAAGTGCCAATTGGCGGTGTCGGTGTAATGCTGCGCCGTTCCACTGTCGCGGTAGTGATCGGCCCACGTTGCGGCGCCCGCAATATCGTGGGGCGTCAAGGTGTCGGTGTCCGCTTTCAGCATCGCGTCCACCTGTTTGCGAACCGCAGGTGTCAGATAGTGGGCGGCAACGGTGGCGATGATTTCGTGGCCGCGGTCGTCGAAGGCCGATGCAGGATGAACGGCGCCAAAGGCGAGGATGGTTGATAGGAACAGTGCGGAATAGCGCATGGAGATTCCTTTACTGCCGGAGTGTCCCAGAACCTTAGGAAACCGCCCCCACCCGCGCGTTGATTTCGGTCAAGCGCCACCTCAACAAAAAGGATCAGCCTCCATCTCAAATATCCATGCGTTCGTATTCAGCGATAACCTGGGCGCCCGCGAGCAAAACAAGCGCGCCCAATTCCGCGCTGAGGAGCACGCCCACCGAGGTTGCGAACGTGCCGTAGACAAGCTGGATTTGCGATACGGTTGTGTAATACCAGCCGAGGCCGTGGCGCGTGATTTCCCACAGCGCAGCGGCGACTGCGCCGCCGATCAGGGCGTGGCGCAAGGATAAGCGCCCCACCGGCATCACGAGGTAAATGGCCGAAAGCAGGAGAACCTCTCCGATCACCCCAAGCCCGTAAAGGGTGGTGCGTGAGATAATATCCAACGAATGAGCGACGCCGAGCAGCGTCACATTCCGTGTACCGACCGCTTGCAATAGGCCGGAGGCAACGGTCACCACGATGAGTCCGGTCGTCAAAAAGAGTATGAAAAGATATGGCAAGACCGCCGAGATCAGAAAGTGACGGCGCTTGATGCGAACGCGGTGAAAGAAAATCACCGACATCGCATTCTCGAGCGCGGTAAACGCAAGTGAACTAAAGAACAGCATACTGATCAACAGAACGCCGCTGACCGCGGCGCGGTTATCGAGGAACGCCCGCAAGCCCTCGACGAGAGCGCGTGACTGGCCCGGCACGACGAACTCAAGATAGGCGCTGAGTACCGAAAGCACCCGTTCCTCGGCAAAGACGTGCGACAACAGCATCAACGTCAGAATCAGAAGCGGAATGAGCGACAACATCGCATAGTAGGCAACAGCCCCCGCCAGCAGGAGACCCTGGTTCCTGCGAAATTCGCGAAGGACCCGCAACGCAAAGGCCGGGGGATTCTTGAGGACGGCTGCGGCGCGCCGTGTATCAAGCGGCGATGGGCGCCACCAGTTGGATGTCGCAGAGCGTGTCATAGGCCCACGGTAAAAGCGTTCCTGACCGCGCACCCTGACTGCGATCAATGCCTGAAAGCCCCACCTCCCCGACCGCTGGGCCTCTTAGGCGATAGGAGGAGCCCCCCAAGCGTATGGGGGCTCGCGCGCCAGCCAAAGCGGGATGATGGGCGGAAAAGAGACAAAATACCGGCGCTAAGCCACACATTATACGAGGTGCGAGGGATACCCCGGCAGGGTACGATGGCTCGGGTTTGCCGGTCGCCGCGGGGGCTCTCTATCTAGCATGTAACGTGATGCTCTCGCCGATCATCGCCACTACCGCGATGGTCCTCCCTGGTCAGCGTCATTAGCAACGCGCGCCGCTTGCGCGGGTGGGTATTCTGAGTGCTAGTTTCCGGCGGTGAAAAGATGCTTTCGAATGAGATGTCGTGAACGCACTATCAAAATGTCCCGTTTCCACAAACCAAGTCCGAGAGCGGCGCTGTCCCGTGCTTGCGCGACATGGCTAAACCGCGAGGCCGAGCAATGAGGTTGTCGATCCCGAAAAGTGCGGGCGGCAGACTGGTGCTGGCCATCGCGCTGGCGGGCGCAGGTTTTGGCCTGTTCCTCACCGTCAGCTCACCCGTCAAGGAAGTTGCGTCCTACACATCCACAATTGGACCCGCGGAGAGGATCCTGGCCGTAAACGGCCGCATCCGTCCGCGCCTCCAGGTCGACATACGTCCGCCGGCAGGCGGAGCGTTGGTGGAGTTGCCTTTCGATGTCGGCCACCGCGTGAACCTGGGCGATGTGCTCGCCAGGATCGACGATGGTCCGGAAGCGGCCGCGATCGCAGTGGCACAAGCCGCGGTGCAGTCCCAGCAAGCTATACTCGCGCAAGCGCAGCGCGATCTCACCCGTTATGAGGCGCTGGGTGAATTCGCGACCGTGAAAGACGTCGAACAACGGCGCCTCGCCGTCGTGGAGGGCGAACGAGAGCTCAAGCGCCGCACGGCGGCGGTCTCGCAAGCAACCGAATTACGCGAGCGCCGCGTATTACGCGCGCCGTTTACCGGCGTTATTCTAGAGCGGCCCGTCGATCCGGGGCAAAACGTCGGCCCGGAGAATGTCATCTACCGCCTCGCCGATCTCTCCACGCCCGAGATCGTTGCTGAAGTCGATGAAATCTACGCGGCGGAAATCCACCCTGGCATGGAGGCTTTGGTCAGCGTCCCGGGCCAGTCGGATACGGTACGGGCCACCGTCCTTCATATTGAGCCCCGCGTGGATCCGGGCACAGGCGCCCGCGATGTCCGCTTCACGCTCGATGGCGCTTTGACTGATCGCCCTGCAGGTCTGACTGTGACGATCAACATCGTCATCGAGCGGCGAACAAACGCCGTCAAGATCCCCCGCCGCGCAATCCGGCAGGCCGGCGGCAAAATGTCTGTGCTGATCGCGGGCCCGGACGGCATTGTCCGCGACCGCGTTGTCACAATTGTCGACTGGCCGGCCGAGGACGTGATTGTCACGCACGGCCTCGAGGCGGGAGAACATGTCCTCCTCAGTCCCACCGCCGCCAAACCCGGTGAAAAGGTGCGGATTATCAATTGATATGAACGCCTACGCTTTCAAGCTGGCATTTCGTCATCTTTTCAGCCATCCCGCACAGACCGTGCTGCTGATGTCGGGTGTCGCGCTCGGCGTGAGTGTATTCATTTTCATGAGCGCACTCATCGGCGGCCTTGCCACCCTCCTGACCCTTCGTACCGTAGGCAGCATCCCGCATGTCGTCCTAGAGCAGCCCGATCGCGACCCTACCACTCTCTTTTCAAGCCCGGCGGTGCTCGCCGTGCTGCAAAAAGACCTGAGCCGCAGAAATCAGATTTCGGTCTGGCAATCCGCGGTCTCGATGGCCGAACAAACCCCGGGCGTCACCTTCGTCTCGCCGCAAATCCGCGGCGCGGCCTTTTTAGAACGTGGGCAGGCGGTTGCGTCGGTCGGTGTCATTGGCGTAACGCCCGGGAAACTTTCCGGCATCGCGAACATAGAAGCGGCAATCGTGGAAGGAAGCGGTGATCTGTTGACCGATGGCCTCTTGATCGGCAGCCGTCTGGCGAAAGATTTGGGCCTGCGGGTGGGTCAGACCGTGCATCTTACGTCGGACCGGGGCCGGGCGCGCAACCTTCGCATTGGCGGCATCTTCACATTAGGCGTCGCCAGCGCCGACCGGCAGGCCGTCTATATGAACTTTTCGACCGCGCGGGCGCTTTTCGATCTCCCGACCGGAATTTCACGCATTGAAATCAAGGTGCAACCTGCCACCGATGCGGCACGCGTCGCCGCGCAATTGCGCAGCACCACAGCGCTGAAAGCCACCGCTTGGACGGAAGAAAACACCCAATTGTTTGAAGGCTTGGATGCGCAAGGCCGCACCGGGACCATCATCAAGATTTTTGCGATCGTAACGATAATCGTTGGCATCGCGAGCGCGATGTCGTTGGCGGTCATCCGCCGGCAATCCGAAATCGGGATCATGCGCGCCATGGGCGCGGGCAAAGGTTTCGTCGTTTTGGTCTTCGTGCTTGAGGGCACGCTCATCGGATTGATCGGCGCCCTGCTGGGCGCAAGTATAACGTGGCTTGCGATATCGCCGCTGCCGCCGGTCACGGAAGTCGCGCGCGGCGGGCTCCCCATCGACTCTGGTCAGGGCGCTTTCCTGCTCGCGGTCATCCTGACAACCTTGGCTGGGGCATTGGCTTCGATCCAGCCCGCACTCCGCGCCGCGCGGATCGATCCTGTCGAGGTGATTGGCTCATGACGACGGACATGATCGCTTCCGTGCGCGGTCTCACCAAAAGCTTTGGAGACGAGGACACCCGGACGCAAGTCTTGAAGGGTATCGACCTCACGGTCCGGCGCGCCGAAATGGTTGCTCTGCTGGGCCCATCCGGATCCGGTAAAAGCACGCTGCTGACGATCCTCGGAACCCTCATGCGCGCGAGCGGCGGATGTCATGAAATGCTTGGCGTGGACCTCATGCATGCCGACGACGCCGAACGTACGGGGTTTCGCAGCCGCCATATCGGCTTCATTTTCCAGTTCCATCATCTTTTGCCCGATCTTACAGCCGTGGAAAACGTCATGATGCCGGCCGCTGCCGTGGCGGGCCGTGAAACATCCGCGATGCGCGGGCGCGCTTCAGAACTCTTGGATGCGGTCGGCCTGTCGGACCGCCGGGACTATCGTCCCGCGGCTATGTCGGGTGGACAGCGCCAACGCGTGGCGGTGGCGCGCGCTTTGATCAACCAGCCGGCCCTCGTTCTCGCGGATGAACCGACCGGCAATTTGGACCGTAAGACGGCAGACCAGGTGATTGCGCTCATCCACAGTATCAATCAGACGACCGGGACAAGCTTCATCATCTCGACCCACGACGAGCATGTGGCGGGGCAATGTTCACGGCGCGTCGGCCTGCTCGACGGCCTCGTTGTACCAGCGTGAAGCGATGCACGCCCCAAGTCTCGGCATTACAGATTAAGGCCGTACCTTCGGCGGCGCGCGCAGGCTCATGATGTAGGCGATCACATTGCGCCGATCTTCATCGGAAATGATGAAATTCGGCATATTGCGATGGGGCGACGACAAGAAGACATTGAGCCCCATGAGCGTCGTCGTTTTCGCGTTGGCGACCAGGTAAAAGTCCGGCGCGCTGAGGATCGAGAGTAAGGGGCTGCGGCGGCTGGCGATGTTGTGGCAATCGCTACAGGATTGCTGCGCATAAACGCGCCCTGCTCCCACATCGCCCGGGCCGAGATCAGTGTCCGCTAAGGCAGGTACGCCGGCGCAAAGATAAAGCGCCACGAGTGCGCGGGTCAGCATCTTCATGGGACTCACCTGTTCAGTGGCGTGGACACAAAAATCCTACGTCGGTCGCGGCTTACGCCGCGTTGACGCATATCAACCCGACGGCGGCGGGCGGCTTAGGGCGCGTCCGGCCGTTTGTCAGGAGCAGGTTTCAAGCTTTGGATATAAGCCACGAGCGCGTCTGTTTCGCGTTGCGTAATGAACACATTGTCCATAGCGCCATGTGGAAAGCGGATATAGCGGCGAAGGGCTTCCGGCGTCATTTTCGGATCCTGAGCGATCATGACAAAAGCGGGAGGCGTTCCGTCGCCGATTTTGCGGTTCGGTATTATTGCCGTCCCGACTTCATGGCAGCGCGCGCAAACCATTTGGGCTGTCGCGTTTACCGCTGTGGGCGTATCGGGCTTGGCATAAGACGGCGCCGCAGCTACGACAAACACGGCTATCAACGCCGATTTCATGGATAGCGATCTCTGTCTCATAGAACGCTCCTTAGATGTTAGGAATAGCGCGCAATCCGACCATCAAGCCGGGGTTGCCGTGAGTACGGAAAGTAATGGGATGCCGTTTCTTGGCGTTGACTGCGGTCACCATGCCCCTTGAGCGCGATCAATGCGCCGTCTATAGCCGCCGTAATACCCTTCGCACGTCAAACATATGTGCATCCCGCGCGTGATTGGGAAAACAGCGGCGCACTCGCCTTCAGCATGAAAGGATCTGTCATGACAGATATCGTCTTGCGTCAAAAGGTGCTTGATGAATTGCGATGGGAACCCAGCGTCAATGCGGCCCACATCGGGGTCACCGCGGACGCCGGGGTGATTACACTCACCGGCCACGTAACGACCTACACCGAGAAACTCCAGGCCGTGAAAGCCGCGCGGCGCATCAAGGGTGTATGCGCGATTGCCGACGACATCGAGGTACGTCACCCGTTCGACAAAAAGACGGCCGACGATGAAATCGCGAAACGCGCGTTATCTATTCTACGATGGGATAACACACTCGCCGGCGAAACCATCACCGTCACGGTGCGCGACGGCTGGATCTCGCTCGCCGGCGAGGTCGAGTGGCAGTTCCAACGCGACTCCGCGGAAGAAGATGTCCACAAGCTCTCCGGCGTTCGCGGCGTAAAGAATTCCATCGTCATCAAGCCGCGCGTGATCCCGCAGGACATCAAGCTGAAGATCGAAGAATCGCTTAAACGCCGCGCAGCGATGGAATCATCAGGCATCACGGTTCGCGTGGAGCATGGCGATCGCGTTGTCCTTGAAGGCAAAGTCGACAACTGGGATGAGCGGTTCGCCGTCGAGAACGCGGCGTGGTCGGTCCCCGGCGTGCGAATGGTCGATAGCCGCCTGTATATTTCTTAATGAGACCGCTCGCGTGCGGGTCGACACAGGGCTCGCACGCGCGCGCCTCCTTTGAGCGAGGCTCGGTATGAACGCGCGCCCCGGATCGGCCACATTGGAGAAATTGAGACGGGACCATCGGCTTTTTGCGCGTCTATTAAGGGCCGTAAGCCATCAGGTAGATCTCGTCGCGGCCGGAAGGACCGCCAATCGCCCCTTCCTAGCGGCGATTACCGCGTACTTTGAGTCCTACCCCTCCACGCACCATCACCCGTGCGAAGAACTAATTTACGGCCACCTCATCTGTCAGAGGCCCGGCGACGCGCGCGGCGTCTTTGCTCTTCTCGACGAACATCACGAACTAGCGCATCGCACGGATGCGTTGAGGATTGCTATCGAAGCCGTCGGGGAAGATGCAAAGAGCCGCGCGGTCTTCATCTCGGAGGCACGCGCATTCGTCGCAGCGCAAATGGCCCATATCCACGCGGAAGAGACGCAATTTTTCCCGGATGCGGAAATTTTCCTCACCCCCATGCAATGGGCGGAGATCGATCGCGGGCTCATCAGCCACGACGTATCCGGACCAGGTGCAATTCCCGCTATTCTCGCGCCCTTCGCTCAGTTCCTGCCCGCAGACACAGCCTCGGAGGCTTGACCACAATCAACGCCGCATCCGTGAGCAAGGATAGTGTCGACAAATGCCCCGCGCCTTAACCATGTCTCGCCTGGAACGCACACTTCTCGTGTTGGGAATGGGCACCTGGATGGTTGCAGCCATCGATCCCGTGGACCGGGCAACCTGGTTTCTGGAAAACATCCTGCTCGCGCTGGCCGTCGCCTGGATTATCTATACGTATCGAAAGTGGCGTCTTTCGCCCATATCCTACTGCCTCATCTTTATCTTCTTTTTGCTTCACGTCCTCGGGGCGCACTACACATATTCGGTGACGCCTGTAGGCCATTGGCTTGATATCTTCTTCGGCCCAGGTCGAAATCATTATGACCGCGCCGTCCATTTCCTCTTTGGTCTGCTGCTCGCATCGCCTTTCCGCGAGCAGGTCCAACGCGCCACAGGATTACGCACGCGCACTGCATGGGGAGCGAGCGTGCTGATCATCACGTCCCTCAGCTCCGCTTATGAACTCATGGAATGGCTTGTAGCGGAGATAGCCCGCCCGGCCGATGCCGGCGCATTTTTAGGCCTTCAAGGCGATGTCTTCGATGCTCAGAAAGATATGGGGCTAGCGATCCTCGGAGCGCTTATAAGTCTCGCAATAGCGGTGTTTTTCCGGTGGCTTGGCGTGCGCATCACGGCGCGCCGGCAGCCCGATTTATTTGCCCCGCGCGGCTAGATTTTTCTTTTGACCGGTGCGCATGTCCCTATGGACGCGCCCGCAGATGGACGACCCCAATGCACCCGGAGTCGGGCTCAATAAACCCGGCGACGATGACGCCGGCGTCCAGGCGTCCGTCGAGCGGCGCGCGCAGATGGCCGGGGCGCATCATATATGCGGATACATACCCCTCTTCAGTGATGAAGCCGCCGACGCTGAGGCTTGCGCCGCCCTCGGTTGTGCCCGGCTTAAAGGCGCCCTTCTCCAGCTTTACATCACGTAATACGAACGCGGAGCAATTTGCGGCGCCCATATCAGGCGCAGGCGTCGCGGCCCCATCATAAACACCGTCGTATTTAGAGCTGACATTGCTCGCGGCTTCGGCCGAGACGGACGCGAGCACGAGTACAAATGCGAGAACCGCCGAGCACTTCATCATGCCCTCCGATCTAACGCGGACCGTCCGGGCGATCGTCGGGAACGGCGCTCACAACCATGCCGGTGTAGGGCTCGAACCAGAGCATCTGGTCGCGCACCCGCTTCACGCCTGGAATATTTTCCGCAGCGACCCGGATAGCGGTTCGCTGTTGCTCGCTGGTAATAAAACCCCAGAGATCGATGGCGCCGTCCTTTACGACAAAATGAAACTGGCGAGCGTTCCAAGGCTGCCTTTCGATTTCCTGCTCCAGCGCGCGCCGGATCGCCTCATCATCGTTGTGCCCGGCCGCGCGCGGCGGGCCGGCGGCAAGCGCGTGAAGGAGATTGGCGCGCGCGAGGATGCCGACAACCTTTCCGTCGCGGACAACGGGCAGACGCTTGACGTGCTTGCGCTCCATCAACTCAACGGCCACATCGAGCGGCATATCCTCGGTCGTAACGACCACGTCACGGGTCATGACGTCAAATACGGCCCGCGCATGACTATGGACGTATTCGTTCGCCAACCTGCCCTGGCTTAGGATGAACTCAAGCCAGTGCGGGCGGTGCTTCTCCGTACCGATCTCGGTGCGCCGGAGGAAGTCGCCTTCTGTAACAATCCCGAGAAGGACGCCAGCTGAAGTTATGACAGGAAGGCCGCTGACGCGTTCCTTCAACATGAGCTTAGCCGCGTCGGCAATGCTGGTGTCCGGCGCGACCGAGATGACCTCCTGGGTCATCACATCTCCGACTTTCATACGCGTGCCTCCATGAGCGCCACTGTACTCCGACGACGATAAATGGTGGGCCGCCCACAGCGTTGATTTCGATCAACCCTTATCGTTGACCGAAATCAAGGGAAAGCCGCCGTCGCCTGCCTACCCTCCAGGCAGAGCGGTGCGCATGAGCGCCCGATGAGAAAAAGGGTTATCTATGGCGCTGTTAAGTGCTTTTTTGCGCCGGGCCGGGAGACGCACCGCAGGTCTCGTTTTAGTGCTCGCGTTGGCACAGACGGCTTCGCTCGCGGCGCAAGGTCCTTCCGGCTCGCCTCAGTCGATCTGGAGTGCGATCGATGCCGCCGGAGAGACTGTGAGCGAGCGCGAGGAGCTTCGCACGATTTACCAAGAATTGGACGGGCGTCCGCAGTGGACGTCCGCCGCGAAGCGCGCCGAGTTGATGAAACTCTTGATGAGCCTGGATGCGGACGGCATCGACGCACGGAAGCTCGGCGCACTCCCTGGCGAGAAAAGATTTACTTCGCTCGAACATGACGTGGTCGCAACACGCGCGGTGCTGCGCGCCGCGCATATCATGAACGCAGGGGCGATCGATGCCGCCCTTATCCCCGGCTGGCACATCAGTGGGGCCGATCCGGCCGTCGTTCCCTCCCTTCTCGCCGCGGCGCGCGCCGGTTCATGGGAAAGCGTGTTGACAGACCTTCGCCCCAGCGCGGCGGCCTACTCCTATTTAAGGACGGCCTACCTTCACTATCGACACCTCGCGATGGAGCCGTGGGAGGAGATTGCCACCAGCGGCCCGCGCATCGTGGAGAACGACGATCCGCGCATGAGCCGTGTCATGGATCGACTTCACCTTCTTGGAGATCTGCAGAGCGGAGATAGCTTCGAAGATGCCGTCCACGGCGCCATCAGGCGGTTTCAAACCCGGCATGGGTTGGATTCGGACGGACGCATTGGCCCTGCCACACTACGAGAGCTCAATGTGCCGCCGGCCGCACGGGCGCAGCAAATCGCCGTGAATTTGGAATATTGGCGCCTTCTGCCGCGCACGTGGCCGGAGCGTTATATCGCCGTCAATACTGCCGCGGCGCAACTCGACCTGATGGAGAACGGCGTCAGCACGCTTGCCGGTCGCGTCATCGTTGGAGATCTGCGTCATGCTACGCCGCTCATAAACACCACGATCACCGCTGTAACTTTCAATCCGCCCTGGTCGGTTCCAATCTCTATCGCGACGAAGGAAATGCTGCCGCGCTTGCAGCGCGATCCAAGCTATTTGGAACGAAACAATATAGAAATCGTTGGACGGGCGGCCGACCCTCACGGATTGACGCTCGATTGGCGTCAGTATTCGCGGAGCTCTTTTCCATTCCAACTGCGACAAGTCCCGGGTCCCAAAAACGCTTTGGGTTTGATCAAGTTCGAAATGCCCAATGCGTTCGATGTGTATCTTCACGACACGCCCGACCATTCACTGTTCGAGAAGAGCTCGCGCGCGCTCAGTCACGGATGCGTGCGCGTTCAATGCTCAAAGGAACTGGCTGAACGCCTGATCAACGATCCATCCATGTGGCTCTCGGGCGACATTCTGGCTACTATTCAAGACGGCCGCACGCTCAGCGTTCGCCTTAAGCAGCCATTGCCGGTCTATCTTCTCTACTTCACGGCCTTTGCGGACAAAGACGGCGTTGTCCACTTTCGGCCTGATCTGTATGGCCGCGATGCAGTGGTACAGGGCGCGCTCGCCGCCCGCGCGGCGCCAATTGTCTCCAAGCCCGCATTAGCCAAGGGGTCATAGCAATGCCGAAGCCCGTTCAAACCAAGCCTTTCATCCGCGCATTCCAAGATATCCGGATGGCCGATATTGGCGAGGTTGGCGGAAAAAACGCCTCATTGGGCGAGCTATCGCATGCCTTTTCCCGAAAGGCCGAACCGGTACCGCCGGGCTTCGCGATTACAGCGGGCGCTTACTGGGCTTTTATGGACTCCAATCAGCTTCGCGCTCCTGTGAGCGAGATCCTGAGACGCTACCATCAGCGCACAATTAGCCTCGCGCAGGCGGGCCGGTCTGTCCGCCGTCTTATCATGCGCGCGAAATTCCCGCAGGATCTGCGCACCGCCATCCTCAAGGCCTATGCGGATCTCAGGCGCCGCACCGGACTCGCGGCCGTTGCGGTCCGCTCTAGCGCAACCGCGGAGGATCTGCCGCATGCCAGCTTTGCCGGGCAGCACGAAAGTTACCTGAATGTGAGAGGCGAGGCATCGCTTTTGTCCGCCTGCCGCCGCTGTCTCGCATCGCTGTTCAATGACCGCGCCATTGCCTACCGGGAGCGTAACGGATTTCCCGATATGAAAGTGGCTCTTTCGATCGGCGTACAGGCCATGGTTCGTTCAGACACGGGCGCCGCCGGCGTCATGTTCACCCTCGATCCCGAAAGCGGCTTCCCCAATGTGATCCGCATCGAGGGTGCGTGGGGCTTGGGCGAGATGGTCGTTAAAGGTAAGGTGACACCCGATTCCTACATGGTGTTCAAGCCGCTGTTGTCGCGTGTCCGATTCCGGCCGATTGTCGAAAAATCCCTAGGCCAAGCGCGGGAAAAAATGGTTTACGGCCGCAGCGCCGCCGGCGGCACCCGTGTGACGCCGACGTCTTCGGCGGAACGATCCACCTTCGTGCTGAACGACGCTGAAATCCTCACGTTGGCGCGCTGGGCCGTCGCCATCGAGAAACACTATCGGAAGCCCATGGATATCGAGTGGGCGAAAGACGGACTCACCGGCCGTCTCTATATCGTCCAGGCCCGCCCTGTGACGGTTCACGCACGTGGCGACGAGGCGCAAGAGGACTTTAAGATCCTCGACCGCGGAAAGCTCCTCGCCACGGGGCTCGCCGTCGGCAATAGCATCGCGGTTGGCCAAGTCCACAGGGTGACAGACCCTAAAGACGTCTCACGTTTTCCAAAAGGCGCAATCCTTGTCGCGCGGCACACCGATCCCGATTGGGTGCCGCTGATGCGCCAAGCCAGCGCCGTCATCACGGAGCAAGGCGGACGCACCTCGCATGCCGCCATTGTAAGCCGGGAGTTCGGCCTGCCAGGGGTCATCGGCGCACCCGGCGCCAAAAGCCTTAAAACCGGCGAGACCGTGACTGTGTCAACATGCGAGGGCGACGAAGGAAAGGTATACGCAGGCGCCGCGCGCTACACAGCGCGCAAGCACAATCTGGTGCATGCGAAGCCGACGCGCACGGAGATCATGGTGAACTTGGCGAACCCAGCCGCCGCCATGAGATGGTGGCGCATGCCTGCCGCGGGTATCGGCCTTGCGCGCATGGAATTCATTATCGCGAACCATATCAAAATCCATCCGTTGGCCCTGTCGCGGTTCACGAAGCTAAAGGACCGATCCGCGCAACGCCAAATCGCCGCCCTCACCCACGGCGAGGACAAAAAGGAATACTTCATTGACCGTTTGGCGCGCGGGATCGGACGGCTCGCCGCGCTGTGTTATCCCCGGCCCGTGATCGTGCGGACCAGCGATTTCAAGACGAACGAGTACGCCGCACTTCTCGGTGGCCGGCAATTTGAACCGGTTGAGGAGAACCCGATGATCGGCTGGCGCGGCGCGTCCCGGTACTACAGCCCCGACTACGCCGATGGGTTCGCGTTGGAATGCGCTGCTATCGCGCGCGCGCGCGAGGACTTGGGGTTTGACAATGTTGTCGTCATGATCCCGTTCTGCCGCACCCCGGAAGAAGCCGACAAAGTCCTGAAGGAAATGGCGAAGAACGGCCTGAAACGTGGGCGCAACGGACTGCAAGTCTACGTGATGTGCGAAATCCCCTCGAATGTCATTCTCGCCGAATCCTTTGCCCAGCGATTTGACGGCTTCTCCATCGGCAGCAACGATCTCACCCAGCTCACTCTGGGATGTGACCGGGACTCTCGGACCCTGGCTCCACTGTTCCGGGAAGATAACGCTGCCGTGCAATGGTCCATTCGGCATGTGATCAAGGCCGCACACGCCTCTCGGCGCAAGGTTGGGTTTTGCGGTCAGGCGCCGAGTGACGACCCTGGATACGCTGCATTTCTCGTCGACGCCGGCATAGACTCGATTTCGGTCACGCCGGATAGTTTCGGCGCGGTAAAAGCGAGCGTTGCGAAAGCCGAGGCCAAGCGCCGGCGCCGCTAGGGGCCGGCGGCAGGAGAAGACGCGGCCTGGCTTTCTCTTGCACGGGCGGCGAAAATGTCCTTCAGGGTCATCATAAGCGAAATCACCAACGGCCCGATCACAAAGCCCACCGCGCCAAAAACGATGAGTCCTCCAATGGCCGCGATAAATGCGATGGCGGTATGGAGACGCATGCGGTTGCCGACGAGATAAGGATAAATGACGAAGTCGGCGGCGGATAAGCCGGTGAACGCCACGGACATCACCGTGGCCGCAATCCAATTCCCGTCCAGCACCAGCCAGAGAGCGGCTGGAATCCATATCATTCCAATGCCCATCACCGGGAGGATGGCAAAGACAGCCATGACCGAACCCCATAGCGCCGGCGCCGGGAGCCCGACGGCGGCGAAAATAACGCCGCCGAGGATGCCGAGGCAAATCCCTGTAACAACCATACCGTATACAGTCGCGTGGACGGTATCGACCGCACCGGCGAAAAGTGCGGACGTTTCTGAGTCGGTTAAGGGCAGAAATGAGCGGAGCGCCCCGAGCCCCGCCACTCTGTCGCGCAAGAAATAAAAGAGGAGGTAAAAGGTCAGGAGTCCGCCCGCGATCTGGAGGATTGAACCTGTCAGCATAGAGGCGCTCATCGTGGTCAGCCACGTTGCCGCGTCCGCTGCGAGACCGGCGGCATTGAGCTGCTCAAGTACCAGGCGAAATAAAGGCGCCACCTTCGGGTGATCGGCCAGCGTTTGATCCACGATGCCGCCTTCAAAGGCGCTTTTTATTAGGACAGCGCCGGTGGCCGCCTCCCTTGCAAGCTGAGCAATAAGAAGCACCAGCACCGCAAGTGCGACTGCGCAGATCGTGAAAACAGAAATCAAGGCCGCGAGAGTCGGGTTCTTAAAACGGCGCTCGACCCGCGTGTGAAAAGGATGGAACAATACCGCGAGGATGAAAGCTGCGGCGATCGGTGTGAAAAAGGGAAGTGTGAGCCGCACGCAAAGATAAGTTCCGGTCAGCGCAAGCGCGGCCAGCAAGACGGCCCGTACGCCTCGCGCCAGCCCGAACGTTCCGAGGGATAAGGGCAATCGTGAAGACGCCGAGGCCAGGGGTTCAGATGCTACTTCCATGGTCTCCGTCTTACGTCCCGCGGCGCCGCGGGGGATTGATCGCAGTCAACGTGGCGCTTTGGGAGCGTCCATAAACAGAACACACGCCGCAACGAAAGCAGATTCGGTAATGGCAGAGCACTATCCGGGCCTCACGACACATGAGGCCGCCGCACGTCTGATGAGCGACGGGCCAAATGAATTGCCGCGCGGCCGCCGCCGGAGGTGGTGGCATATCGTCGGAGAGGTCTTGCGAGAACCGATGTTCGCCCTGCTGATGGCGGGCGGCGCGATCTATCTCGCTCTGGGTGACTTGCAAGAGGCGCTGATTCTCCTCTTGTTCGCCACGATGTCGGTCTCCATCGCCGTGGTCCAGGAGGTGCGATCGGAACGCGTACTGGAGGCCTTGCGGACGCTGGCCAGCCCCCGGGCGTTGGTGATCAGGGACGGCGAGCGCCGCCGGATCGCCGGAACGGACGTTGTGCGCGGCGACTTTCTTATTGTCGGTGAAGGCGACCGCGTCGCCGCAGACGCCGTTGTTCGTGTGACCACCGATCTCCGCATCGACGAATCCGCGCTAACGGGTGAGTCCGTGCCCGTTAGCAAGCAACCAACAACCGACCTTACGCGGGCCGCCGGCGTACCCGGCGGTGACGGATCGCCGGATATATTCTCCGGCACCCTCGTGGTCGGCGGAAACGGGATCGCCGAAGTCACCGCCACCGGGCCTCGAAGTCAGATCGGCGCCATCGGCCTTTCTCTCGACGCAATACAAATTGAACGACCGCGCCTCGAGCGCGAAATACGCCGCCTCGTCCGCGT
This sequence comes from Rhodospirillaceae bacterium, assembly GCA_041906145.1. GTDB lineage: Bacteria > Pseudomonadota > Alphaproteobacteria > Rhodospirillales > Rhodospirillaceae > SHVO01. Next base: position 57,758 of record JAYRJU010000010.1, read on the forward strand.
TTGGGCGGGCCTCGGCGTGATCGCCTGCGTGGGCGCCGTCGCGCTTTACGTTGCGACACGCGGCGGGTGGCTTGAAGCCATCCTGGCCGGAATTGCGCTCGGCATGACCATGCTGCCCGAGGAGTTTCCGCTCATCCTTTCGGTATTCATGGTGATGGGGGCGTGGCGGATTTCACGCGCGCGGGTGCTGACGCGGCGCGGGTCCGCCATCGAATATCTTGGGGCTGCCTCGGTTCTGTGTACTGACAAGACGGGAACGCTGACGCGCAACCAGATGGAGGTCGCGGCGCTCGCGACGGAAAGCGAGACGTTGACACTTGCGGCGCAAACGATTGACGAACGCTTTGCGGCCATACTCGCCGCGGCGGCGCTGGCCTCTCCGGCCGCCACCATCGACCCCATGGAACGCGCCATCTTCGCGGCTGCACCCGGTAGCGGCGCGCCCGGGACTATCGTCAAAACCTTCGGCCTTTCCCCAGCGCTGATGGCCATGACGCAGATTTGGCGGAGACCTACCGACGATTACACCGTCGCCGTCAAAGGCGCAGCGGAAGCTGTTATGAAGCTGTGCCGTCTCGATGCCGCAACAACAGAGAAAATCGCGGCGCAAGCCACATACCTCGCCGGCCAAGGCATGCGCGTCCTCGGTGTCGCACGCGGATCGCTTCCCGCGGGCGCCCCGCTCCCGGACAGCCCCGACGAGATACCTTGTCAGTTTGTCGGATTGATTGGCCTCTCGGATCCGCTGCGGGAGGAAGTGCCCTCAGCGATCGCCGAATGCCGCAGCGCCGGGATTCGTGTCGTAATGATCACGGGAGATTACCCCGCCACCGCCGCCGCTATCGCGCGACAGGCCGGATTGACGGCCGACACGGTGATCACCGGTCCGGAGGTGGAAAGTATGAGCGATGACGCGCTGCGCGACACGCTTAAGACCGTCGATGTCTGCGCCCGAATTACCCCACTCCTCAAGCTGCGGATTGTCAACGCCTTGAAAGCGAACGGAGACGTCGTTGCGATGACAGGAGATGGCGTAAATGATGCGCCGTCCTTGAAGGCAGCGGACATTGGGATCGCGATGGGCGGACGGGGAACAGATGTCGCCCGCGAAGCGGCCTCGATCGTACTCCTAGATGACGACTTTACGTCGATTGTCCGGACGATCCGCCTTGGCCGGCGGATCTACGACAACTTGCGCAAGGCCATCAGCTTTGTGATCGCCGTACATATCCTTATCGCGGGCCTCGCGCTTATTCCGCTCGCTGGCGGGCTCCCGCTGCTTCTCTTCCCGGTCCATATCGCATTCCTCGAAATGATTATTGACCCGGTATGCTCGCTTGTCTTTGAAGCCGAACGTGAGGAGAGCGATGTCATGCGCCGTGCTCCGCGCCCGATGTCTCAGCCGCTCTTTACCTCAGGCATGCTTATATGGGCCGTCGTGCAAGGCGGCTTCGCGCTGTCCCTGGTCATTACGACATACATCATAGCCCTCAAGAACGGCATGGACGAGAACACGGCGCGAGCCCTGACATTCGTCACGCTGGTCGCGGCGAATATCGGGCTTACGCTCATCAACCGTTCATTCCACCGGAGATCGTTCTTTGCGCTCATCCTGCGCGACAATCGCGTGCTCTGGATCGTGTTTGCAGCGGTCTCCGTTACGCTGACGGCGGTTCTGACATGGTCCCCGCTCAGATCCCTCTTTCGCTTCGGCCCCCTGTCTGCCGATGACGTCCTGCTTGCGGCCGCCACAGGGATTGTTGTGCTCGCGGCATTGAATATCGCCAAGCTCTGGGCGCCGCTCGCACGAGGCGCCGCCCGCTAATGGATAGAAGCAACCTCGCGAATCACGCGCACCGTACCATCGTCTCGCGAAGGCTCGACACGCATGCCTAGCGCTTTCGCAAGTCTCAGCATCCTCACATTTTCGGCAAGCACCGTTCCCCAGAGCCTTTGAAGTCCGCGCGCCGCCGCGATATCGGCAAGGTACGACATCATCGCGTAACCCAGCCCTTGGCCTTGTTTGTCGGACCGTACCGCTATTGCGAACTCCGCTTCCACATTGTCGGGATCGGCGTGAAAGCGGGTCACGGCCAGAACATCCCCCCCTTCGGGGGCGGCCGTGGCAATCAATGCGAGTTCCCGGTCGTAATCCAGCTGACATAACCGGGCCGCCCGGTGGTCGAGCTGGCGCAAGGAAGCGAAAAAGCGGAACCGGGCATCTTCAGGCGTCAGGCGGCGAATAAATTCCTCGATGAGAGGCGTATCCTGGGGCTGTAACGGACGGACATGAAAAGGCGCCCCGCCCCGCCGCGTCAGTGTCCGCTCTAAATGCCGCGGGTATGGAGAAATGATCAGACGGCTGTCACGCTGGTCCGGATTGATCCTGATGCGCGCATCGACGGCGATCACTCCCGTTTCATCGACAAGTAGAGGATTGATATCGATTTCCGTGATTTGCGGATGATCTGCCACGAGCTGGGAAAGGCTGACCAGCGCCCGCGCGATGGCCGCGGTATCGGCCGGCGGACGGTTCCGGTAACCGGCGAGCAACCGCCCGATACGTGTGTTCGAGATCATCGCGTGCGCGAGCTGCAGGTTGAGAGGCGGCAGGCCGAATGTTTTGTCGTCAATGACCTCAATGCCTGTGCCGCCGTGGCCGAATGCGAGCACCGGGCCAAATGTGGGGTCGCTCGCAACGCCAATGAACACTTCATGCGCATTCGGGCGTTTCACCATTTCCTCAACCAAGACGCCTTCAATGCGGGCCTGAGGCATCGTCCGTTTTACACGTTCCATCATCTGTTCGGCTTCGATTTCGGCCAGAAGCGGATCGACGTCCAGCACAACCCCGTTCACATCGCTCTTATGAACGATATCGGGGGAGTTGATCTTAAGGGCGACGCGCCCCCCCCAACTGCGGGCAATGGTCTTTGCATCCGCCGCATTCGGCGCGAGCGCCGTTCGGTTGGCTGGTATGCCGTAAACGGTAAGCAGCCGTTTCACCGTTCCGGTAGGCAGCCATCTTGCTTCGCCCGTCTGGCTGATAATGCCGCGCGCCTCTTGAACCGCCCACGTTTTCACGGCATCGACGGCGGGCGGGGCTTGGAGAAGCAGGTCCTGCAGTTTTCGGTACCGGACCAATTGCATAAAGCCATTCACGGCCTCGCGCGGCGTTGGAAAGGTTGCCACCTTCGCGCGGACAAAATCGTTTCGCGCTTCCTTCATACTGGCATCCCCGGCGAAAGCGACCAGCAAAGGCTTCGTGGGACACCGGATCCCCGCTTCCACGACTGCGTGCGCGACATCGCGCGGATCCGCCGCGGACGTTGGGCAATGCATGACAAGGACCGCATCGCTTTCCGGATCAGGAAGAACCGCGCCGAGCGCGTCGCGATACCTCGCCGCGGTCGCATCCCCAATGATGTCGACAGGATTGCCATGGCTCCAGGTCGCGGGGAGAAGCCGATCGAGCGCCTCGCGCGTGCCGGAAGATAAATCAGCTAAACGGCCCCGCTCAGCGAGAAGGCGATCGGCCGCCAGGACGCCCAATCCGCCACCATTCGTCACGATTGCAAGGCGATCCCCTGTTATGGGCGGGGCCGCGGCCAACAGCTCCGCGGCGACAAAAAGATCGTCCAGATCATCGACGCGAAGGATACCGGCACGTGCGAAAATGGCATCATAGACGGCATCAGAGCCCGCCAGCGCGCCCGTGTGAGACGTTGCAACCTTGGCGCTCTCGGCTCTACGTCCGCCTTTAACCACCAGAACCGGTTTGAGACGGGCGGCGCGCCTGGCCGCAGACATGAACTTGCGGGGGTTGGTGATACCCTCGACATACAGCAAGATGGCCCGCGTTTGGCCGTCGGCGCTGAGGTAGTCGAGCATGTCACCGAAATCGACATCAACCATATCGCCCAACGTGACGACATGCGAAAATCCAATACCGCGGGGCTGAGCCCAATCGAGCAGCGCCGACGCAATGGCGCCCGACTGCGCCACGAGGGCAAGCTGGCCCAAAAGCGCTGGCGTGCGCGCGAAACTGGCGTTGAGCCCGATCGAGGGCACCATCGCGCCGAGGCAATTCGGTCCCAGAATGCGAAAAAGATACGGGCGCGCAGCAGCAAGAATATCGGCCCGATGCCTCAATCCGTCATCCAGCCCCCCCTCGCCGAACCCTGCGGATAGGATGATGCCCGCCTTGCATCCCCGCCTCCCTAGTTCCGTGATAATGGAGGCGACCGTCGCCGGCGGCGTGATGATCACAGCAAGATCGGGGACGGCAGGCACATCCGCGATGGACGCATGCACCTTTTGGCCGTCGATCTCTCCGCCCTTTGGGTTGACGGGATAGATCGCGCCTTCAAACCCACCGCCGCGAAGGGCTTTGAAGACCGTGTTCCCCAATTTACCGGGCTGCGTGCTGGCCCCTATGACCACCACCGATTGAGGCCGGAATAGCCGCTCAAGGTTCCGCGTTGTCATGACACCTATGCCGGTCCTGAAAGGCTATGTGAGACCAATCACCCTCACCCCGCGGGGGACGGAATGGGTCACGGAAGTTCGGCGGCGAGATGGCGTTCGAGCGTGGGCATATCGAGATGGGTCCAATCGCCGTCGATTTCTTTTTTGATCCGCTTTTGGACGTTGGGACCGACGATTTTGCGGAAGTGCGCGAGCGCCTTCGGCGGCAACACGACGATCACCTCATCGAATTCGCCATCCTGCGCAGCCGCATCAAGGGCTTCGGCAATGTGTTCGACAAATACATTCTCATGCCGCTGATGATCCCCGTGGCCCGCCGCAACGTGAGTCGTGTGCAGGGCTTGTGGCTGATGCTCCGCGCCGTGGGTCATGCTGCGCGTCGCTTTAAGCGCGCCGGAAGGCACCCTCGTCAATCGGAGCGGAATTGCATGGATGGAATAGAACTGAGCCGTGCCGCCATCGCCGATGGCGAGCCAGGTTGTCTTCGACATGACGGACATTCAGGTCCCCTTTCGTCGCTGTGGTGGCTTGAAGCTAAAAGCATCTCACGACTCCATCGTTGATTGTGATCAAGGGGCACATGGCGAATCTGCGCCGGTTGACGGGCGGCACTTATTGGCCGGCTTGACCGAAATCAACGTCCCTGACGCGCACTGCCATTTAGGGTTGGAGCGTTCGTCCCGTCGCCTGCGTTCTTTCGTCCCCACTTCCCCAGGTGGCCCAAAAAGACCGCAGCACGGGACGAACCCCTTTCGGAGCTCACGAGGAGGGTGGATATGCCGAATGTAACGAAGACTGGATGCGCGCCGACGAGGCTACCGCACTTCTACACTCTCGGCGCTAATCACCGGATTGACGAAGTTCCAGCTGCGGTGGGCGAAGCCGCGCGCTCTCCACCTCAAAGAAAGGTCCGCCGGTAAGGCTCCCGCGACGGCGGAGGGAGCCCCCCTCGCCTCGTGTGCGCGCAATGGACGCAACGTAGCAACTAGCCCTTCGCCTGAAGAGCCTCCCGTACGCGCGTGAGGATCTTCTGGCGCCTCTTCTCGTCCTTCGCTTCATCGAGCGCACGCCTCAACGTCAGGACCGTGTCGGCGTAGACATTGTGCCAGTCGGCATTTGCTGTCGCCGCCAAATCAACGCGAGCTCTGACGCGCTCGATCCTTGCGCCCTTTGCGGTGAGGCGCACTGTCTCACCCATCTGCGGTATGTGAACGGCCTCATGAGGCAACCCGATCGTCTCCAATGCGCTGCCAAGCGCCGCGCGGGCTCCTTCCTCGCCATGCACAATGAATACGGCATGACGGATCGGCAAACGCTTCTTCACCCACGCCGTAAGGCCTTCCTGATCGGCATGGCCGGAATATTCGTCGAGAAGCCGGACGCGCGCCCTCACCGCAATGTCTTCGCCCTGAATTCGTACCATCGGGACGTTTTGCGACAACAAGCGACCGAGCGTTCCCGGCGCCTGATAACCCACGAGGAGTAGGGTTGTCGTGTCCTCGCTCAAGTGGTTTTTCAAATGATGGCGAATTCTTCCGGCATCGCACATGCCGCTCCCTGCGATGATGATGGCGCCGCTGTGCAAGCGGCCAAGCTTTCGGCTGACATCCGCATCTTCAATGAAACGTAGGTTGGCGCGGTCGAACGGAGCCGCGAGGGCGACCTCTTGATTCAGGCGTAGATATTTGCCGAAGACGCGCGTGGCTTTTGTCGCGAGAGGAGAATCCACGAAAACCGGCACCGTCGGCAGCTGGCCGGAATCGAACAGCCGATCCAAGTCGAAGAGGAGCTGCTGCGTACGTTCCACAGCGAACGCGGGGATAAGGATGATCCCGCCGCGGTCCAATCCCTCCTTGATTTCCTTGCGCAGAATGGCGCATCGCCGCGCGAGGTTGGGGCGCTCGCGCTTCCGGTCTCCGTAGGTCGATTCCGTGATCAGAAAATCCACGCCCTCCGGCGACTGCGGTGGGCTTTGCAGCATATTGTCGCCCGTCCCAATATCCCCTGAAAAAAGAACCTGCATGGGCCGCGTCTTATCGAACTTCGGATCGGTAATCGCGAGCTCCACGGAAGCGGCCCCTAGGATGTGGCCTGCATCCCAAAACCGCGCCCGAATGTCCGGCGTTACGTCAAACCACTTATTCATCGGCCGCGGGGTGATGTGCTTTGCGCAACGTTCACCGTCTTCTCGCGTGTAGATCGGCTCGACTTCCTGCCGGCCTCGCTGATGATTGCGCCGGTTCAGCCGCAGCACTTCGGTTTCCTGAACGTAACCGGAGTCCGGCAACACATAGGAGAGCAAGTCCGCCGTCGGCCTGGTGGCGATCATGGGCGCTTTGAAACCGGCATTCATGAGCTTCGGCAACAAGCCGCAATGATCGATATGAGCGTGGGTGAGAATCAGCGCGTTGATGGATTGCGGAGAAAACGGAAAGGAGCCGTAGTTCAGCTCTTTAATCGTCTTTGTGCCCTGAAACATGCCGCAATCGATCAGGATTGCGGATTTGTCCGTGCGCACCTCGAAGCAAGACCCTGTTACGACGCCGCATGCTCCGTGAAAGGTAATTTTAACCGCCATGCTTAACCCCTAAACCCGCACAAATCAGATCGACAACCGATACAGCGTTCGTCGTGTGGGACACAGTGCTGAGGGAGCGTATCTTGGATACCCCGGCGCGCGCCATCAGACTTGCCGCTCTCTGATCGAACAGTGCGTGCACCGCGTAGACTGTGATATCGCCCGCGCCTGCTTTCTTGAGGGCTTTGGCAAGGGTGGCAACCGTACCGCCGGAACTGACGATGTCGTCGACGATCGTAATAGGATGATTTTCGATCTCGCGCCCGTTCAGCTGATCAATCTCAACCTCCGTGTCGCCGTGGCGCACCTTGCGCGCGATGAACCAGCTCGTTCCGAGAACGTCGACGACATCGCGAATAAGTGGTTCCGACTCTTCGTCGGGCCCGACAACGACACTGAGAGAATCTGCCATGCCTTGCATATGCGCCGCGATGGCGCGACCGGCGCCCAAATTGAGTGCGGGCTTGCCGCCAAAAACGGCCGAAAGAGACTTCGTCCGGTGAAGATGAGGCTGCACGGTGACAAGCCCATCAAATTTATCCGCCAGTAGGTTTCCGACTGTCATCTGACTGACGGCCTGACCCGGTTTGAACGCGCGGTCTTGGCGCATATAAGGCATATAAGGCGCGATCAGGATCAGCTTTTCCGCGCCGAGTGCACGTAGCGCATCGGCCGCGAGCAACAGCTCAATGAGCTTGCTGTTAGGATCGTTGAGCGAGCGGTAGACGGCGACAACACGGCCGGCAAGAGACGCCGCCGGGCTGACGGTAACCAGCGTCTCGCCATCGGGAAACCGGTGTACGTCGCATTCGCCGTAGATCGCGCCGCACTTTTGGGCCAAGGCCTGGGCCTGGTTCCAGCTGTCCGAGAACGAATAGACAGCATCGGGAACCCAACGGCCGATGGTGTTAGCGGATGTCATAGCCAGATGCGGCATGCGCCATCTCCGTTGCAAACAAGAAGTCAGTGTCTACCGCAGCGTGGATCCGGTAGACCGGCTCCCCCGCCTTTACGCGGTCTCCTGTTTTCTTCAGGAGATCGATACCGGCGCCCTTGGAGACCGGCGCGCCGGCGAGACGCGCAATGCGTCCGATGCGCTCGCAATCGATGCCATTGACCGTTCCGTCTTTGGCCGCGCGGATCTCTTCGACATGACCGCCGAGCGGTGTTGTGCATGGCGACGGCCCTTGCGCTTGCATGATGCGCTGCATCGCCGCGAGCGCGTCACCGTTTTCGAGCCTCTTTCGCGCGAGAGGTAGCCCCTCGCCGCCTTTAAGAGCGGGATCAAATTCCAGGATGGCCCCTGCGAGTTGAAGCGCGCGCGCGCGCAAATCCCTCGGCGCGGCGGGATCATTCCTCAACACGGCCATCACATCGCGCGCTTCCAGGACTGGACCGATCCCGTTCCCGATCGGCTGGGTTCCGTCCGTCAACATTACGTCGACTTCGATTCCCATCGCGCGGCCGACAAACTGAAACAGTTTACTCAAGCGAGCCGCCTCACGCGCGGATCGCACCTTGGCGGTTGGACCGATCGGGATATCGATAAGAAGGTGAGTGGAGCCCGCCGCAGCTTTCTTGGAGAGAATGGAGGCCACCATTTGCTCGGGCGTATCGATTCCAAGCGGCCGCTCGACGGAAATGAGAACATCGTCAGCTGGAGACAGATTCACGTGGCCGCCCCATACGAGACAGCCCTTGTGTTTGCCTACGATGTCCTGCATGCGCGCCAGATCAACGTCAACGTTCGCCAGCACCTCCATCGTATCGGCGGTCCCAGCAGGGGATGTGATGGCGCGCGACGATGTTTTGGGGATCGGCAGGCCGCAGGCCGCAACAATCGGCACCACGATCATGGACGTTCGATTACCGGGGATTCCGCCAACGCAATGTTTATCCATCACGGTTTGGAAGTTGCATGGCGGCTTGTTCCAGGAAATTCGTGTGCCCGCGTCAGCCATGGCTTTGGTGAGGGCCAATACTTCGTCAGTGGTGAGGAAGGACGCGCTCGCGACGAGAAAGGCGGTGATCTCGGCTTTCGAGTAGCGATGGTTGGCTATATCCGAAATGATTTCTACGATTTCTGAAGCACGCAACACCTCACCGCGGATCTTTCGCCTTACGAAATCCATGCTGTGCGGCGGCCGCGCCAAGTCCATCGCCACCTGGCTCCCTTCGGGCGTTCCTAAAGCATGGAATGCATTTGACGAGAGGCCGAGACTCAGCGGGTCGAGTAAGTCGCCGTTCTCGACGATGTTGAGCGTCGCGATGATCGTTCGGCCCGATGCACTACGAACTTCGATTTTGTTGATGTTCGCAAACGATTCAGGTTTGTAGGCCAGGCACGCCGAGCTCAGGAAGGCAACATATTCCCCGTAAGTTTGCAGACCGACGCGGCGCAGCGTGAGCGTAGGACTGGCTGTTGAAGCAGCGGCAACATTTTGGACAATCACATCTTTTCCCCAATTAATACGCGGCATTCAACCAACCGGGCAGAGCCCGAGCGTTGATTCTAATCAACGGCTAGAGAGACTCGAACTTCTATCCTGAGAGCCGCTCATCGGAAGAGAGCCCAAGCCTTAGGACGAGAAGGAACTTACCATGCAATCGCTGAAGTACCTGCTGGCGGCCGCGTCGCTTGTAGCTTCGTCTTTCGCCGCTCAAGGCGCACAAACGGCGAGCCAAGCCGCGAAACTTTACGGTGACGCAGGGCGCGGGCGCGAAGTCGTCGCGCGCTGGTGCGGCGGGTGTCATTCGCTGGGCGCGACCCAGGACGACCGGATTCCCTCATTCCCCACCCTCGCCCGGAACGCGGCCCGGAGTGAAGGCGCAATTCGCGCCTTCCTGATGCAGCCTCATAAACCAATGCCGCCGCTTGAGATCAGCAACCAGCAGATCGAGGATATTGTTGCGTATTTGCGTAGTTTGCAGCCCGCTCCAGGCCCCTGAGGCCCCTCGGTAAAGAGTCCGTATAAATACGGACGGGCAACCCACAAGTATCGAGCGCACGGGAGCCGGCGTACCCCTTTGACCGTCGATTTCACCAATCAACCTGGGGTTCCCGCCATGTTACAGACCGCCATCCCGTCTCGCCAAATCCAGGCTCCGCAGGCCTCTTGGTCGGCCCGTACGGCCCCTCTGGCGGCCCCGGCTGCTCCCGCCCGGTCCTATGAGACCCAACTGACGATTAAAGCGGGAGACACCATCTTCCACGAAGGCGATGACGCCCTTTACTTCTACAAGGTGACCTCCGGCGCGGTGCGCCTCGTAAAAGCGGTGGCCGACGGTCACCGCCAGATTTGCGACTTCAACCTGCCCGGCGATCTGATCGGCTTCTCGCACGCCGCCCAACACGAGTTCACGGCCGAAGCTATCCAGGACTGCACGCTGATTCGTTATCGCCGCAAAGACACCAATAGCCTTATTCGCAGCGATGCCGCGTTTGCCTGCGAACTCCAGGCCTTGACGGCCAAGGGCCTAAGCAGCGCCTACGCTCACATGATCCGCCTTTGCCACCGCTCGGCGCATGACCGCCTTGCGTGGTTCCTGCTGGCGATGTCCGACCGCGCCGAGAATGACGATGGTTGGATCGAACTGCCGATGACCCGCGTCGATATCGCCGATTATCTCGGTCTTGCGCATGAGACCGTGAGCCGTGCGTTCACGCAGCTCAAGAAGTCGAGTGCCATTGTCGAGCCGACGCTTAATCGCATCAAGATCAACCGGGAGGCGCTCGAGGATAAACTCGAAGCGGCCTAAGGATGCACCCTCACACCCCTTCAAGTGCTCACAGAATTAAGCCAGTGAAACACTCCTACGAGCCCGGCATGAAGATCAGTTACGACCCGTCCTCCAAACGGGCGGTCGTTGCCTTCAGGGGACGGATCACGGTGCTGCCGGATACTTTCGAGAGCGAAGCCTTGGCGACCACGGCGGGTGAATATCATTGCCGCAGTCATGGGTGGAGTCCGAGCGATCAAAAGAGCGGCAACAAAAAATTCTTGCGAACCCTGTTTTGAGGAATAAGCGCAGTTGGTGCGCAGTGGGGAAAGGACACCACCATGTCGATCAAACACATTCTGCTCCCGCTTACCGGTGAGTCGGCCAGTGGTGACGCCGCGATCTGTGGTCTGACACTTGCCAAAACCCTCGGCGCGCATATTACCGCAGGATATGAAGACGACTTAGGTCCTATGTATCCCTCCGGCGATTACATGATGCCGGGCGCCTCCTACGGCCTGTTCTTCGAACAGATGCAAAAACTGCGTCAAGACCGTCAGAAGCAAGCGCGCGCTCAGTTCGACCACGCCGTACGTACGACCCACCTTCCCATCGTCAGCGATCCGGTCTGCAAACAAGGATCCACAATGTGGCTGGACGACGAAGCCGGCAACTATGCTCCGATCGCCGCCCACGGCGCGCTGACGGATCTGGTTGTGTTGGAATCTCCGGGCAATCGCCGTAGCCCGCCGGCCTGGAATGTGGTCGAGGAAGCCCTGTTCGGCGCGCGCCGCCCGACATTCATCGTTCCCACCGGCACGACGTCGATCGATCTGTCGCACGCCATTATCGCGTGGAATGGAAGTTCGGAAGCCGCCAATGCGGTCGAGCGCGCTTTGGATCTGCTGCCCGAGGGCGCCAAGATCACGGTGCTGCAGGTCGGCGATCTCAAGCCCGGGCGCATGTCGTCGGAAAAGCTGGTGGACTACTTGGGCTGGCACTGTTTCGCGGCCGAACTGCGCGTCGTCGAAGACCGCAAAAACGAAACCGCTCAAATCATTATCGACGAGGCGCGACGGGCCCGCGCAGGTTTTGTGGTCATGGGCGCATATACCCACAGCCGCACGCGCGAGTTTTTGCTCGGCGGCGTCACAGACCACTTCCTACGCGCCACCCCCTTGCCCGTGTTGATGGCACATTAATTGGAGTAACCCGCCATGCCGCTAAAAGTGATCACGCTCGAACTCGCGCGCAACCCCGGAGCGCCCGAAGGCGATCCAGGCCATGGTTACATCTTCCGCGCCCCCTTGGACGCCCAAGGCAACTTCAATCGGTTCCAGTGGGCGGCCGCCAAAGAGCTCTGTACCGTGCGACGCATCGAGAACGGCACGGAAGTCGAGTCGGGTATCTTGATTCTCAATCGCCGCGGCAAATGGGTATTTTCTTACGCGCGAGGCGATGAAGACGACGAGACGCTTTTTCGTCTCGACCATCACAGGTTCACACCGGGTGACTATGTCGCCATCACCGAACACGATGGCGTTGAACGCACCTTCAAAGTCCGCTCGGTCGCCGACTGGCACGCGGACCCCGCGGCGGTCGCGGCGGCATCTTGACGGATACGCCGCCACCTCTCAGCCGCCTGCCTGCGCCGACGCCCGCAAAGGCGCATAAGGATCGCAAGTCTCTCGCCGGAAGCATCGCCTTCACTGTCGGGCTGCTTGGCGCCATTGCGCTCGCCCTTCACGGAGACAGTCCCGTCACCGCATTCTCGACGGCGATCGCTGTTATCTTTCTGGTCAGCGCGTTTCACATCGTCTTTTCGGACAGCGACTTCTTCAGCATCATATTCGCCAATTCGGTGGGGGTTTATGCTTCAATCTATGTGATGTTCGTTGAAGCGAACTTCCCGCAGGCACATGCGATCACTGTGCAAGTCGCATTCCTTTTGCCATTGGCCGCGTTCGCAGCAGGCGTCTTCGGGCATCGCCGGCAAATCCAGCAATTGATCAATCGCACCAAACACCATGTGAATGTGCCGCTCCGGGAAGCGGTGCGATGGGTCGGACCGCTTCTGATCGTGGCGGTTGTCACGACATATCTTCAGATCCGTGAGTGGACGACGGATACCCAGGATGTCGCCCTGATCATCTCCATGTCCGTTATCGGTCTGGTCGCCTGGATCACGAGCAAGCACATCGCCCTCTTCCTGATGGAGTGCGGCCTCATATTCCGGGCGTTCCTACACAATGCCGCAAGGCTGGCACGCCCGGCCTTCGCCCTGCTGACGTGCTATTTTCTCATCACGATCATCTTCGGATGCATCTACACAATTTACGATCAGCTGAGCCCCTCCTCACACTTCCTGACCAACGGCGCGGCGAGAACACTGACGTTTCCCGACGGCTTATACTTGTCCATTTCGACACTCACGACAGTGGGCTTTGGTGACATTCTCGCAGTGACGCCGCTTGCCCGTCTGATCGTGACGTCCGAGGTCCTCTGCGGGATTCTCCTGCTTCTCTTTGGGGTCGACGCGATGCTCGATCGCAATCGCCAACGTTGACGGCAATCAACGCGGGATGCGGCTTCGGCCGTCTAGATTTTTTCCCGTTCACATCGTCTCAGGAGATTTAGATGTCTAACGGTGAAATGGCGTATCTCGCGCTGGTGCTGATCGTGTACGCCTCCTTCATGGGTACCCTTGCTTTTGTTTCCATCTGGAGCAGACGCCCGGTCCGATCATCCTCTGCGGCAAACCACTCGGCGCCGGCCGCCAGCGCGGCTCTAGGTGCCGCTGCGCCGCGGGCGGCCTAGAATCGGTCTCCATACCGTTGTCCCGGGCGGTCCCCCCGCCCGGGGACGCGCCAGCGATTCGGACCACTATAAATTCCCGCAGCCAGTTTAGTTTTTACCCGCTATAGTGTGACTAAGAATTTGGCGACGGACGCGGGCGATAAAGCCTCCCGCGGTGGGAATGAAACGTACGCCGGTTATTTTGCCGGCGGGGGGCGGAGCGGATGGGCTGCTTTCGATGGCCATATAAGGCCGGCTGGCATCTTGGGGCGCTTGGCGTGCTATGAGTCCCAATCGTGTGCCGACAGGTCCCAATAGCGCCGATGCCCTCCTCGAGGCCAATGAGTTGCTTAGCGCGATCGTCGACAGTTCGCCAAGCGCCATCATCGGACTGGATACAAACGGCTGTATCACGACGTGGAATAATGCGGCGAGCCGGCTCTACGGGTATGAGCCGGAAGAAGTGATCGGAAAGATTTTCCCGGACGCGCCCCAGGACTTCACAGTATTCACGGCCCTCTTCGATCAAATATTGAACGGTCGCGTCATCCGCGACATTCAGATCGAGCGTCTACGTAAGGACGGCACGAAAGCCCGTATCCGCTATTCGGCGGCGCCCCTCCACGACTCTTTGGGTACCGTCCGCGGCGTGATCACGCTGACGGAAGATATCGGTCACCACCTCGAAACGCTTGAAGTTCTCAAACAACAAGAAACGAGACTTCGAACCGTTCTCGAGACAGTCCCGGACGCTATCATAGTGATCGATCAGAGCGGCAGGATTCAGTCGTTCAGTTCGTCAGCGGAGCGTCAATTCGGATACGCCGAGGAGGCGGTCCTCGGAAAAAATGTCAGTATCCTGATGCCCTCGCCCTACCGGGAAGAGCACGATCACTACATGGACAGATATCAGAAAACGCACGAAAAGCGCATCATCGGCATCGGCCGGGAGGTTTTCGGGCAACGTAAGGACGGCTCGATCTTCCCCATGTACTTGTCGGTGGGTGAAGGCAAGCTCGGCGGCGAAAGTATCTACGTCGGCATCATCCACGACATCACAGCGCAACAAACAACCGAACGGCAATTGCGCGAGATGCAAGACGAGTTGCTTCAGGTCTCGCGCATGAGCGGCATGGGGCAGATGGCGTCCTCCCTTGCGCACGAACTCAATCAGCCACTGACCGGCGCCAGCACCCTCCTGCAAGCCGCACGGCGTATGCTGGAGGTCGGCGACCCGGCAGCGGTCGGCCGGGCGCGCGATGCGGTGGAAAAGGCCGCTCAGCAGCTGCTGAGAGCGGGCGAAATCATCCGCCGGCTGCGGGACTTTGCCTCGCGCGGCGACACCGAAAAGGTCGAAGTGCCCGTTGACATCATGGTCAATGAAGCAATTTCACTTGCGCGCATCAGCAACAAGTTTGGCAGCACCAAAGTACAAGTTAACCTGGCCGCCACACCCCCCGTACTGGCGGATAAGGTGCAGATCCAGCAGGTGATCTTGAACCTCTTGAGAAACGGGCTCGAAGCGATGGACGGCGTTGCCCAGCCCGTCCTCAAGGTTTCAACTCGCCTGATTAACGATATGGTGGAGGTCGCGGTGACCGATGTGGGCCCCGGGCTCGCGCCCGAGGTCAAAGAAAGGCTCTTCCAGCCTTTCGTGACAACCAAACAACACGGAATGGGCGTAGGTCTTGCGATTTGCCGGACCATTATAGAAGCCCATGGCGGACGCCTTTATGCTGAAGACAATCCCGAAGGAGGAACGATTTTCCGCTTTACCTTAGCCCGCGCTTTTGATGAGGCCGACGATGGCAGCAAATAATCCCGTAATTGTTCACTTGATTGATGATGATGAAGGCGTGCGTGAGGGGCTGACGATCCTCCTGGCGGAGGCGGGCTTTACGGTGCGCGCGCACAAGTCCGGGAGCGATTTCCTGGACGTTCTTCCGTCGGCAACGTCCGGCGTGATCATTAGCGACATCCGTATGCCGGGAATCGACGGTCTTGAATTGCAGCAGCGCCTAAAAGCCGCAAACCACAACCTTCCCCTCATCTTCATTACCGGCCATGGCGATATTCAAATGGCCGTTCAAGCCATCAAGGAAGGCGCCTCGGATTTCATCGAGAAGCCCTTCGACGATCAAATTCTGATCGATGCGGTAAACACCGCGGTTTCGCGCCACGCCCCGGTGCCCACCGCAAAGGTGAGTGGAGAAGCCGCTGAACGGATAGGGTCATTGACCCCGCGTGAAAAAGAAGTTCTCGAGTGCCTCGTGATCGGTAAGCTCAACAAGATCACCGCGCACGAACTGGGGATGAGCATCCGGACAGTGGAGACCCATCGCGCCCGGATCATGCAGAAGATGCAAGCTCGCAGCCTTTCGGAGCTCGTGCGCATGGTTATGAGCGCGCAAGGATCCTAAGCGAGAAGATCCGCAATCGGCTCCAATGCGGGCGGCCTCCCATCTTCGCTTTCCACGATGTGGAGGCTTTTGCCAAGCAAGGCCCACTGTTCCCGCGTGAGATATTTTGCGGCGTAACGGAACACGATCTCTTCTTCTGAAATGAAGTGGCTCCGTTCATTGGCCACAAAAGAGCGCGCCGTTTCGGCGATTTCGCCATTCCCCCTACCGACGGCGATGACAAAACTAATGAACTCTTGCTTGCTTGTATGGTGATCCTCGGGCAGATCGAAAATATCCACCCGGAAATTTGGTAAGCGCTTCACGAGTTCGCTGAATATCGCGTCTTCCAGCGCATGGTGGCGCGGAAAGGCGTATTTGCCCAGATACTCGGCGATCGCCTTTAGACGTGGCATGTTGGCCGGTTTCCCGGACTCGAGATGCGCGCATTCGTCCTCGATCGCGCGGAAAAATCGTTCGCAGCGCCTGTGATCTCCGCGCAGGCGCTCGAGGACGTCGTTGGTCATCTTAAGTCATACCAAAGCAAAGGCGCACCGAAGCAAGTGACTATCAGTAACCGCAGCCCCATGCCCCCGACATTGACCGCGATCAATATCCGCCCCCCCCCCAAAATGCCGCGTTTGCCCTCGTGGCGGAGGAACTCATGTGGGCGGCGAGCCGCCCGGCACTCTCGCTGTGACCGGCCCCACACGAATGTCCTCACATCGAGCAAGGCTGTCAGCCACGGGTAACTTGGCGATTTGATTGATACTGATCAACGTTCGCTTGCCTTCCCCAGGCCAGAGTTACCCTCACGAACATACAGTTGCCCGCATTTGGGCGGTCGGCCAGGGGATAAGGCATATGAACCAGGCGAACGTGAATGAGCTGGCAACTCGGCTTCTCGGCATGAGCTGGGATGACCTCGACGTTGCTGAACAACGCGTTCTGAACGACTTTGCCAAGCGCCGCCCGGTGAGCCCTGGCCTCGCGGAATCGGGCGACGTCAGTCCGACACGTTGGGAGAGTCTGGCCGATAAAGTCGCCGCGGTCGGCGGGTCATGGGCTTTTATCTTCTCGTTTCTCTTTGTTCTCGTCGCCTGGATGATCATCAATACCGGCCTGCTTGGTCAACGGATCCTGGTCTTCGATCCATATCCCTATATTTTCCTAAACCTCCTGCTTTCGATGCTGGCCGCTTTGCAGGCGCCGATCATCATGATGAGCCAGAACAGGCAGGCGGCAAAGGATCGCACGGCCGCGAGTGACGACTACCGCGTGAACCTCAAAGCAGAACTCGAGATATTAGCGCTGCACGAGAAAATCGACGCATTGCGCATTGAGCATCTTGAATCTCTTGCAAGAAGCCAAGCTGAGATGCTCGCCCTGCTGCGAGAGCAAGTGGGCGGCCGCGGATCAGCTTCCGCCGTGACAATGGGCCCATATACGGCACCCGAGGGTTGACTGCGATCAAGGTCGCACGGCTTACGGCTCCATAGCATTCGGTCTATCGAAGGAGCGCCGAAATGACACAGCTTGCTTTGTCGCCCAATCGCTTCCCCGCCATCGCATCAGAACAAGGCCTGGCTGCGTATCTTGCCGCAATCAGGAAGTTCCCGATGTTGAGCAAGGAGGAAGAATATCAGCTCGCCAAACAGCTTGAAGAACACGGCGATATTGAAGCCGCGCACAAGCTCGTCACGAGCCATATGCGCCTCGTCGTCAAAATCGCGATGTCGAACCGCTTCTATGGAATCCCCCTGTCCGACTTGATCTCGGAAGGCAACGTTGGACTTTTACGCGCGGTAAAAGGTTTTGAAGCCGACCGGGGATTCAGGCTGGCGACATATGCCATGTGGTGGATTAAAGCCGCGATCTACGAATGCATCTTGAACTCGTGGTCATTGGTCAAGGTAGGCACGGCCCATGCGCAGAAGAAGCTGTTCTTCAACCTTGGTAAGTTGAAATCCAAATTGGGTGTTTACCAGGACGGCGAAATTCCGCCGGCGAAAGTCGATGTCATAGCCGAGCGGCTTCATGTTACGCCGGAAGAAATAGCCGACATGAATCGCCGTCTCTCGGGCCCGGATAAATCACTCAATCAGCCTATTGGCGAATTTGGCGAGACCACTCGTCAAGACCTGCTCATCGATCAGGCACCGTCGCAAGAATCGGTCCTGGCGGAAAGTGAAGAGCGCGCGT
Organism: Rhodospirillaceae bacterium; assembly: GCA_041906145.1. Taxonomy (GTDB): domain Bacteria; phylum Pseudomonadota; class Alphaproteobacteria; order Rhodospirillales; family Rhodospirillaceae; genus SHVO01. The sequence continues at coordinate 75,941 of JAYRJU010000010.1, forward strand.
TGGGCCTCAGGCTGCTGAAAAAGGGGTTGGCAACATTGAATGCGCGTGAACGCGCAGTGATCGAGCAACGGCGCCTTTCGGAAAATCCCCGGACGCTGGATGATATCGGGGCCGACTTCGGCGTGAGCCGCGAAAGAATCCGCCAGATCGAAAACCGTGCGTTCCAAAAGCTGCAGACCGCCGTGAAGCAAAATCTGGCCACCCTTTCGCAACAACCGTCTACGGCGCACCAGCGCGCATTTGACCGGAACTGATGAAGGCGGGACTTTTGAAAGATCCCTATAAATTGCTGGGTATCGCGCGTGACGCCAGTCAGGAGGAGATCCGGGCGGCCTATCGCAAGCTTGCGAAGGAGCATCATCCCGACCTCAACCCGGGCAACTCAAAGGCGGAAGAGCGATTCAAATCCGTCGCCTCCGCCTACGAACTTTTGTCCGATCCCGACAAACGCGGGCGGTTTGACCGCGGCGAAATCGACGCCTCCGGCCAAGAACGCGCCCCGCGCGCGTCATACCGCCAACACGCGGATGGGCAGCATGGAAAACGGTACGATCGGACAGGACCTCACGCCGGAAGTTGGTCGTCCGAAGACTTTGAAGACATTTTCGGCTCGGTGTTCAACGGTGGACGGCAAGGCGATGCGCCGCACCGGGGGTCGGATGAACACTTCACACTGAAAACGGAGTTTCTCGACGCCGTGAACGGGGCAACGCGGCGTCTGACCCTCCCCGACGGCCGGGCACTTGACGTCACCATTCCCCCCGGCACGGTCGACGGCCAGATCCTCCGTTTGCGCGGCCAAGGCGGCCCCGGTTGGAAAGGCGGTCCAGCCGGCGACGCCCTCATCGAAGTGCATGTGGCGCCTCATCCCCATTTTGTCCGCGATGGCCGAAACATCCGCATGGACCTTCCCGTCTCACTGAACGAAGCGGTCCTTGGCGGCCACGTTGAGGTCGAGACACCGAGCGGCCCGGTTCGCGTACGCATCCCTCCCCGTTCCGACAGCGGCACCAAACTCCGGCTGCGCGGTAAGGGCGTACCCGCACATGGCGGCCACGACGCTGGCGACTTGCAGATCACCTTACGGGTTGTCATCGGCGCACCTGATGCCGCTTTGGAAGACTTTTTGAAATCCTGGAAGCCGGCTCAGGGCAAAGACCCGCGGCAAAGCATGGACGCCGGCTCATGATCACAGTCGACATTCTCGTCGCCCAGCTTCCTGGACTTTCCAGACAGGATTTGGAGCGCTGGATCGCCAATGAATGGGTGCGTCCGGACTCCCGCCAGGGCCATTACGCATTCCAGGAGATCGACGTCGCCAGGGTCAGGCTGATCAGGGAATTACGGGACGACCTGCAGGTAAACGAGGAGGCCCTGCCCGTCGTCCTTTCGTTGTTGGATCAACTTTATGCCTTACGCCGCCGGCTCAAAATTTTCGGCGACGTTGTCGGCGCAATGCCCAACGACTTCCGCGACGCCCTCGCAGCCCGGCTGCGTTCAGACGACAATTAGGTCGTTACGTTACTGCTTTGCGCCAACTCCACGTGCTTGGGGCGCGAGAACTTACGAGCCCACCTTGTGAGCAGCGCCGTTCTGCACGGGGTTTGTGAGAACCGCTTGGGCACCGACGATAATATCCATGAGTTCCGTCGTCACCTCTTCTTGGCGTAAGGCGCTTGTCTGCTGCGAAAGCCTATCGAGCTTCTCCACAATATTCCCGTGAATGGATTCCATTGTAGTGAGCCGGGCGCCATTTTCAGCGGCGAAGGCCAGCATTTGGGCCAGCATAACTTCCGCAAATAGCCATTCTTCCACCAACGCAGCCGCCAATCGACCTGGTTCGACATATGTTAGCGGCGGCAGTCTTTCGGGCCCATCGTCTTGCTGGAGTTCGGGCAGCGGTAGGAGATAGCGGATATTAACCTCCCACTCCGCGTCCACGGTTGGCCGCGGATAACACAATAGCAGCTTGCCGACCTCACCGCGCGCAAGCCACTCATAGATTTGTTCCGTCATGGTATTTACCAGTGGCAAAGCGGTCGATGCGTGCGATGGCGCGGGAAGCATTGTCTCGAGTTTGAAGCCTCGTTCGCGGCCGACCTGTGCCCCTCGCGTGCCAACAGAGATAATTCTGTGGTCTTGACCTCTCAGCTCATCCGCAAGCGCGTCGAGCAGCTTTGCGTTCAGACTGCCGACAAAGCCGTGTTCCGACATAAATGCGACCGCTAGCGTCATCGTTCCGGTCGGCCTATCCTCGGGTCCCGGTCTTGGCCGCCTCGCGAGGCGAAGGCTCCTATCGATGTGCGAAGCGTAAGTTTGAATTGAAGGGAGCGTCGCCCGCGCTTCCTGCAAGCGAACCGCGGCGAGAGAACGCAGCGCGCTTATGATCTGACGAAGATTTTGGAGGCTCCCGAGTTGCTCTTTCAATTCAGTGTATCGGCGCATTAGGATCCGCCTGTACGCCACTGCGAAATAAAGCGCTTCAACCACGCCCTCAGCGCGTCTTCATCGCTTGCCGAAAGAACAGCGCTCGTTTCCAGCGCAGAGGCAAGCGCGCTATTTTCACTCCACAATTTCTGATCGAGTTGAGCTCGCAAGGCCGGCAAGCTCTCAAGTCTTGTGTCATCCAATAGACGATCGCGGATTGCGGCCAAAACGGCAATTTGCCCCGCTGTGGACAATGGTTGCCACTGCGGCTGCCGCAGCATCGCCCGTATCTGCTGTCCATGTGCGAGTTCGCGGCTGACGCCTGCGTCGGTTACGTGCCCAAAGCGTGTAAATGATTCCAGTTCAAGGAATTGGGCGTAAGCAAGTTTAAGGCTACCGCTCATCCTCTTGACCGCCGGAGGCTGCGCTTTGCCGCCCACGCGGCTCACACTCTTCCCGATATCAATCGCCGGCTTTCGGTCCTGCGAAAACAGGTGCGTATCCAAATAAAGCTGACCGTCCGTGATCGATATAAGATTGGTCGGAATATACGCGCTGATATCGCCGGCCTGGGTTTCAGCAATGGCAAGCGCCGATAAAGAGCCGCCACCGCGAGACGAAGCGAGCTTCGCCGCGCGTTCCAACAGACGGGCATGAAGATAGAAAACATCGCTGGGATAGGCCTCTCGACCAGGCGAATCCCTCAGAAGAAGGGACAACTGCCGATGGATATTGGCGTGCTTCGTCAGGTCGTCGATGACCATGAGGCTGTGCCCGCCATTATCTCTGAAGTGCTCTGCGATAGTGCATGCGCTATATGGAGCGATCCATTGCAGTCCGGCCGGGGCGTCGGCGGGAGCCACAACAAAGATGCACCGATCTATGTTGCCGTGCGTCCTGACTGCTTCGATAACTTGGCGAATGGAAACTGCTTTTTGGCCGATTGCCACATAGATGGAGACAACGTCAGAGCGACGTTGATTGATAATAGCGTCTACTGCGAGCGTCGTCTTTCCTGTCCCTCGATCACCGATAATGAGTTCGCGCTGGCCTCTGCCCAAGGGGATCAGCGCATCGATAGCCAAGACACCCGTCGAAAGCGGTTCGGTGATGAAGTCGCGGTCGATTATGGGCGGAGCTGGCCGCTCAATTGGGCGCCGGACGGTTTTCATGAGCGGAGGGCCATCATCCAACGGCCTTCCAAGGGGGTCGACGACCCGGCCGAGGAGTTGTTCGCCCGTGGGGATTTGCACGACTTCGCCTGTCTTTCGGACACGGCCACCGGCCTTCAATCCAGCGGCCGAATCGAGCAGGATAACGCCGATGTGCGCGCTTTCGAGGCTCGCCGCGAGACCGCGCGCCCCGTTCTCGAACATCACGATTTCATTGAGTTGAACGTCACCGAGCCCTGACACCAGCGCCGTGCCATCGCCTATGCTCTCGACGCGTCCGAACTCTTCAAGCGATGGCGCGGCGATTAGGCCTTTTGCGCGGTTGCTGAGCGTTTGGACGTGAAGATCAATGCTACTGAGTAACGACATTCTCGGCATCTAGAAGTTGGCGTGACTGTTCAAGAGTCTTACGCCAGGTGAATGACATTACCCCACAGCCATATCGTATCTCGGCACCAGCGATGAGATCGGGTTCGACCGCAAATTTTGCCTTGGCAAATGGGGCGGCTATCTTCGTAAGCCGCTCCGTTAGCTGTGATCGCGCGTTCTGACTGAGAACGCGGGCTGTCACGATGACTAGGCCGTCATCCTTATCAATCTCCGTGATCAATGACGCTCTCTGGTCCGGCGTCAGATCCGACAACCCTTTCTCCAGACGGTGAAAAAGGACCTCATCCACATTTGCACTCGTCGTTTGCCACAAAATTCTCTCAGCCAGTTCGACCGCCAAGGAGCCGATCCGTTGTGCGACCTGTTTCGATAATGCGGCCAATTCTTTTGCCGCCTCGGCCTTACCCGATTCAACAATCTTGCGGGCTTCGCCCTCGGCTCGGCTCAGCACCTCCGCCCGCTCCTGCGAGGCCGCAGATCGCGTCTCACCGAGAAGCCGTTCGCGCTCCTCCGACAGATCAGCAAGCTTGTCGGCATAGGTTTTCCCGAGCGCGGCCGCCTCGGCCTGCCGAGAGGCAGCATCGGCAAGCGTCGCCTCCAACGCCTTGCGCCGCTGTTCGACGAGATTCAGCACCGGGCGGAACAAGAAGCGCCGCAGCAGCCAAATCAGAACCAGAAAATTGACGGCCTGGAGAGCCAGCGACCAGATGTCGATGTGCATGATCTAGTGGACGAAGGGATTTGCGAAAAGAAGGAGAAGAGCGATGACAAGGCAATAGATAGCCATTGTTTCGATCATCGCCAGGCCGACAAAGAGCGTGCGAGACACGACGCCTGCGGATTCTGGCTGCCGACTGATGGCATCGAGGGCGGCGGCGATTGCGCGCCCTTCCGCGAGCGCGGGGAACACCGCGCCAAAACAGACGGCTACAACGGCGCCGATGATACTGAGAGTTTGAACGTCCATTTATCTGCTCCTTCTAAAATTCACGTTGCGTCCGCATTGACCGCTCCACCGATAAACACCGTCGCCAAAATGGCGAATATATAGGCTTGGATGAGGCCGATCAGAATTGCGAGCGCGAGAAACGGGATTGGCACGAGCAAGCCGGCCAGCGCCGCGACGATCATGATGACAAATTCATGGCTCATCATGTTTCCAAACAATCGGACCATAAGGGAGAATGACCGCGTAACTTCTGAAAGGATGTTGAGCGGCAGCAACAGCGGATTTGGCTGGAGGTACCCCTTCAGGTATCGCTTCATGCCATGTGCTCTAATTCCGAAGTAGTGGACCGAAAAATACACCGTGATGGAGAGGGCGGCAGGCGTTTCCAGGCTGGCCGTCGGCGTATGCACGCCGGGAATAATCGCGGAAAGATTTGCCGAGGCGATGTAGATAAAAAGCGTACCCAAAAGCGCGAGGTATGGAACTGGATCGCGATTGATGACGCCTCGAATCTGCTCGCAAATTCCCAAAACGATACTTTCGATGACGAACTGAACGCGATTGGGGCGTTCTTCCAGCCGGTGCGTGACAGCCGCACTGATCGCAATGAGAATCGCCATGATGGCCCATGTCGTAGCGACCTGCGCGCTGATGGGCACAGGACCCGCGTAAAACAGCGGCGCGGAGTTTAGGGGCGAGGATGCATTCATATATGCTTCACCCTTCGAATGAGCGCCAATAGAGCGCCGGCATGAAACGCCGCCAATGCGGTTATAAGCGTGTCCGCTCCAGCTTGAACTGCGAGCCCGAACACGGCCAAAACGGCGAACAATCGTGCGAACCGCTGAATGATGGCGGCAAGAGCGCCTTCCAGACGGCTGCTAACCTCGTGTCGCAGCGAGACGACGAATACATAGCCGAAGGCGGCGCCGATCACCGCGCCCGGAATCAGAGTCCAGGAGAATGGGCCGATCATTCCTTGTTAACTCTCTGCCATGCGAGATATCCGCCGAGGGCTGCGCCAGCGAGAACAAACGCAGCGGTGAAAGTGATGCCTTTGTCGAAATGTTGGTCCAACCAATGGCCGGCGAGGACGCCCAGAAGCATTGGACACACGACGAGCCAGCCCAGGACGCCGATCAAGGCAAAATTCTTGGCGAGCGACCGCTCGCCGTGGACGCGCCAGAACTCATCCCGCGCCTTGCGGCGTTGAATCGCGGTCTCAAGATGATCGTCCTGTCTTGCTTCCGGTTCTTTCACGTTCCGATAGCCCTACACGATGGGAGCTTCTGTTGACTGATTAGGGCTCACAAAGTTCCACACTTGCTTTAGTGCTGCCGCATGCAGCGCCGCCGCGCGAGCGTGCTCGTTCATATCGAGCCGCGCGGTCTCGCGAAAACGCGCGAGTACATTTCTCTGAAGCTCTTGGAGATTGGGACCAAGCACCGCCTCTCGGGTGAGTATTCTCACCAACTTTCCATCCGAGACGCTGAGCACGCCGTGTCTGACCGCCGCGTAGTGCGCCTTCTCCGACTTGTCACGCCAGACCGCCACGCAAATGGAGAGCACGGTAAGAAAGTCGGTGTGGCCGGATTGGATTCCAAATGATCCTGTTTCGTCTTCAGCCACAAGACTTTGAACATCCGCGCAGTCGGCGACGATCTCCGTGGGCGTTGCGATCAATAGTCTCATGACTTTGCGACGTCCCCGCGCGCCTTGATCTGAGCGTCAGCGAAGGTTCCGACCATATAAAAGGCCGCCTCTGGGATGTCGTCTCCGGCCCCATCAAGGATGAGCTTACAGCCGCGAAGAGTCTCCTCAAGCGGAACGTGGCATCCGCTCTGGTCAGAGAAAGCCGTGGTGGTGTCGAAGGGTTGGGTGAGAAAGCGGATGATGCGTCTTGCGCGGCTCACGGCCAGGCGGTCATCCTTCCCTAATTCCTCCATACCGAGGAGCGCGATGATTTCCTGAAGGTCGCGATACCGCGCGATGGCCTTTCTCACTTCCTGCGCCAAGGCGTAATGCTCGTCGCCGACGAGGTCGCGATTGAGGAGCATCGAAGAGGATTGCAGCGGATCGATCGCTGGATAGAGTCCTTGGTTCGCCATGTCGCGGGAGAGCACGATTGAAGAGTCGAGGTGACTGAAGGCCGTCATCACGGCCGGATCGGTATAGTCGTCTGCTGGAACGTATATCGCCTGGACGGAGGTCACGGCGGCCGCGCCGATCGACGCAATGCGTTCCTCCAGCTCTGCGACTTCCGCCGCCAGTGTCGGCTGATATCCCACACGGGAGGGCATGCGCCCCAGCGCCGCCGACACCTCTCCCCCAGCTTGAATGAAGCGAAAGACGTTATCCATCAGCAGGACCACCTCGCGCTTCATCACGTCACGGATGTGTTCCGCAACGCAAACCGCGGTGAGGCCGACCCGCCAGCGGGTACCGGGAGGCTCATTCATCTGGCCGAAGACGAGCGTGGTGCGATCCATCACGCCGGCCTTTTCCAGTTCCTTGAGAAGCTCGTGCCCTTCTCTCGATCGCTCGCCGATGCCTGCAAAGACGGAATAGCCCGCGTGCCGTTCGATGGTGCTGCTGATCAACTCCATGATCAAGACGGTCTTGCCGACACCCGCCCCGCCGAAGAGCCCGGCTTTACCGCCACGGACCAGCGGAGCCAGCAAGTCGATGGCTTTGACGCCGGTGAGGAACGGCTCCAGCCGAGCCGCCTGACGGGCAATGGGCGGCGCTGGACTGTGCAGGGGTTTACGCAGGACCTCATCGGGTAACGCGCCCTTTCCGTCAACGGGCTCACCCAATACATTCAGGAGACGGCCCAAAACGGGTTCGCCGACAGGCACCCGGATGGAATTGAAAGTCCGTTCCACACGCCGCCCTCGCTGCAATCCCGATGTCTCTTGCATGGCAAGTGCGCGAATATGCCGAGCGTCCAGGTGATGCTGGACCTCGAGGGTTAGCGTGCGCCCATCTCCTGTTGTTACCAGCAGTGCTTCATTCAGATCGGGCAGCGAGTCTTCGGCAAAGCGGACGTCCACAACGGAGTGACGCACCGCGACAACGCTGCCGGTCCCCGACGGCGTTGATGCCTGAGGCGCGTTACTCCCGGATTGGCCGCCATCCATGACGAGACGCTTTCACCTGAATTCTTAGTATCTCAACAGGAACGTGACGCGCCCATTTTGAGCCCGGTGTTCCGCCGTGTCGTTCTTCACAAGCGGCTTGGTGTCGGCATAGCCCGTCGCGCCCAGACGGCTCGGATCGACTCCTGCGCCAATCAAAAACCGGACGACCGCTGCTGCTCGCGCCGACGAAAGTTCCCAATTCGAAGGATAGTGCTCCAGGTCCGCAACGGCGGAATTGTCGGTATGGCCCTCGACCGCGATCGAGAAGTCGCCAGATGAAAGAATCGGCGCGAGCGCGCGCAAGAGCGCAAGACCGGTCGGCGCAATGTCAATGCCGCCAACACCGAACACGACTGGATTGGGAATGTCGATGCGAATGCCGTCTCCTGCGGCCTCGGCCTTGATGTAGTCGCCCAACCTCGCTTTTTCCAACTCCTGCTTAACGTGTTCCAGTGTGTCGAGGCGGCGTTGGATACGTTCAAGATCCTGTCTCTTGATGACGGAGAGGCCCGCTCTTCGTTCCGGAGTTAGGCCCGTCTTGTTGCCTTCAAGGCCGACGACGACGTAATCTCCTTCATCCGAATACGGCGACATGGCCCGCAATTCGAAGATGTTGTTCAGGAAGCCGCGTATCCCCTCATATTGGCCGGGACCGCCGTTCGCCTCCGGCTTCGAGGTACCCGCCAACAGGACGAGAACGACGAAGACCGTCATGAGCAGCGTCACCATGTCGGCGTAGCTCATCAGCCAAACATCTACCACGCCGTCATCCGCAGCCGGTGCACCCCAATAGCGCGGACGTCTGCTTCGCTTGACCGGGGGCGCGCCGTGATGGAGGATTCCGTCAGGCGCCAGCGGTGCAGTATGCGGCTGCGCGGCCGGACCCGGCACGGGCTGTACCGGCGAGGGATGAGCCGATTCAGAATGAACCTCCTGAGACGGGGGAACATTTGGCGGCGGCGCCTTCGTTTGCTCGCTCATCTCACGCCTTGCTCTGGTACAGGTCTGCTTCCGTCATCGCCACCAGTGTGTCGCGCAGTCCCATTTCATCGCCATGGTCAGCCACAATCGCGAATAAGACCTCCCGTACATGGCTTGGGCCGCGACCTTCCGAGATGCAGCGGATGGCCTCAACGATGGTCGCCATGACTCGCAACCGATCTTGGGTCTTCAGTTCGATCTTAGTTGCGAGAGGCCGCAGGAAGCCATTGGCGAGAACAACGCCGTAGAACGTCGCAATGAGAGCAAGACTCATGTTCGCGCCGACCTGCTGCGCCGTCGCGCCTTGGCCCATGATAAACAGCATGTTGACCAGGCCGATCAGCGTAGCGGCGAGACCGAAAGCCGGGGTGAATGTCGCCATCGTCTTGAAGACCAGCGCTTCGTTTCGCTCTATCGACTCTTGATTCTTCATGCGGAGTTCAAGGACGCTGGCGACGTCATCCGATGGCAGACCGTCAATGACTAATTGCAGTCCCGTGCGCACAAAGGGACTGTTGGTTTGTTTGATCTCTTCTTCTATCTTGGCCATGGCGTTTTGCTGGCGAAGGCCGGCGACGCGGATAAAACGTTCTAGATCGCCCTTGGAGACTGCGTGGTCTTTCTTGATGAGCTGCCACGCCCGTACAAAGGCGCTCTTGAGCTGGACATAAGGGAACGCAATCAGAGAGGCGGCCATCGTTCCGCCCACTACGATCATTGCCCCATGGAGATTGAGATAAATCAGCGGCGTCTTGCTGGTCAGGAAAATAGCCCCGACAAAGAGTACCGCTCCGCCGATAAAGCCGATAATCGCGGCCGGTTTAAAATTCAGCATCGGTGAATACCTCCGTCACGATCATCCCGGGGATCAATGCCTACATAATTGATTTCGATCAATTCTTCAAATTATCGCGGCACTATCATCGGCGCAGCGGCCAGGGGCTATGGCGGGACCGCAAGATTTCACCCACCCGCGAGACCGGCTTTTGCAGGGTCTTCGAGCCACTTCGACGAAAGAGCAAATGAGCGCACAGACCCGCAATGAACTCCTCAAGGAAATCCAGCACCACCGCGTTCTCGGAGGAAAGGGGATCGTTATATCAGTGAGTCTGGACCTGCCGCACGGGGGCCCAAGCTCCTCTGTCTGCCATGCGCTTCGCGCAAAGATCATTCAGCTCGGCAACACACCGCCGAACACGATGATTGCCTACAGCTCGTCTCACGTCCTCCTCATCACTGATGAGAAAAAGGCGCCTGCGGTCACGCAGGAACTCACGCGGATCGGCGAATTTATGGTCGGTCAGCATCTAGGCTCGCTCAAATTCCGGGCCTTTCGGATTCCAAACGAATCCTATCTCCTTTTTGCAGCCTTGGAGCCCGAAGCGGGGACCGAGGCGCATCTTTTACATATCTCCGACCCCTCTCCTTCCGAACGTCTTCGAGATTTCGACACGCTACTTGATATCGAAAAGATTTTGCGGGATGCGGACCTGTCGAACATCATTCGTGAGCGCCCTGTATATGCGTTCACGGGCAATGGGCAGGCCACCGTGGTCCATAGAGAGCTCGTGGTTGACATGAGCGAAGTCGCGCGCGTCGCAAAAACAAGATTTCATGGTCGTGCATGGTTGTTTAGCGAAGTGGCAGGACTTCTTGATCGGCAAATGCTCGCGCACTTCGCCCGCGAGCGTCAGAACGATCAAGGCAAGTTGTCGATAAATTTGTTGGTGCGTACAGTCCTATCTGACGCGTTCTCGGGATTTCTCCATGAACTGAGCGACGCTGCAGCGTCGCGGCTTTCATGCGAACTCGACTTTCACGAAATCCATGCTTTTCCCAAGGCCGCCGGCGAGGCGGTCAACCGCTTACGCGACGCGGGCCTGACAGTCGTGATTGATGCCGTGCCGATCGATCATCTGGAAGACGCGGAACGCGAATTGCCCGCGATCAACGGTCAATACAAGTTTGAATGGCGCAACTCTCTACCGCTCAACAGCGAGTCCTTCAATGCAGCGGCCTATCTTGCCGACAAGAAGTGGCGCCTCGCCGATCTTGGGCTGGATAAATGCGTGCTGCTACACTGCCACACGCCGCGGGTCATCGAGAACGCCCTCGCTTTGGGATTTGCTCAGCTGGAAGGTTTCGAAGTCACGTCCTACGTGCGGCGGCACGCTATCCTGCCAGAGGAAGCCTAGTAACGGCGGCTGAGATCGCCGCGAACGCAGGAGGCCGTCAGTGCAACCTCTTGCGATGGGGGCTCATTCCAAGATGGTCCGAGTGGATCAATCCACAATACGTAAACAATAATGCGCGGAGCGAGACATGTACTCGCGTCGGACCGTTCCGCAGCTCGCGGAAGAACATTTGCCGTACGCTGCGGTTTTCAGCAGCCCAAGACTCACTAACTTGCTGAAAGAGATGGCGTCCCCACCGGAGAGGCCAAGAGCCAGCGAACTATTGATTTTACTACAGAAAAATAAAACGCCTGTGTAAGAACTGTGTAGCACTTTTCGCAGCTCACGCTTTCTATACCTCAGACGGCGCGGTTTCGGAATCCCCCAAAGTGCGGCTCGCCGGAAGCGTTCACACCCGGCGTTATCACGGTACAGGCACGGCAATCGAGCACGCCTGCTCCTTCTTCGCTTTCCGCGCCGCCTCCTGGCACCCTTTGATTTCTTCGTCATTCAGGGCGGCAAGCTGATAACCGACAACGGCCAGCCTAAACGACTGAGGATTGCCGGCTTCCATAAGCTGCTGTCCGGCCTCTGACCGATCTTTCCCAACCGTCATAGCCGCAACATGCTCATTCAAGCGAAACGGAAGCGCACGCGCCACAAATGGGGACAAAATGAGTCCCAGGACCAATGTGCCGGCACCGATACAAAGCAGCCACATTCTTTGGGTTTGTATGTCGCGCAGATGGCCCATGAGGTTTTTGAAGCCAAGGCCCTCATAAAAGGCGATGTCGGACGCCTTCTTAAATTTACCGGCTGCTTCCGCGATGAGGGCCTTTCCTGCTTCCGCGATGGCTTCGCCGTGTTGCGTGATTCACCCATTCGCGAGGGAACAACCAAATATCGCGGTCGGAGACTGGCATTAGGTCGCGCAAGTACTGACCAAGTTATGCCTAGTTTGATTCACAATCTGACGCACGGCCTCTCTAGTAACTCAAGCATGTCCGCCACCATTGAAGTCCTTAGAGGCCTCGTGCGATGCGAAAGCCACGGTCAGCGAAGCGCGGAGCACGCCCATTGCTACCTTGGCGGTACCCAATCCGATAACCCTGGTCGTTGTGCTGATCCCAGGAACCGCCTCTCATCACGGTGTTCAAACACCGTTTTGATATGTATGCGCTGCCGTCCGTTGGCGCTTTCGTATAGTCGTTCTCCCAGCAGTCTGCAGTCCACTCCCAGACATTGCCGTGAACGTCGTAGAGGCCGAAGGCATTGGGCTTGAAGGAACCCACTGGCGCGGTGGAAAGCCCATACCCGTCTTTGCAATCCATGAATCCCCAATTGCCGTGCACGCCGGCTTCTTCGGCGGTGATGTCTACTACATTTCCGTAGCTGCAGAGTTCTTCGATCCGGCTCCCAAAGGTGTACGGTCCCTTTGCGCCGGCGCGTGCCGAGTACTCCCATTCGGCCTCGCTGATCAAACGGTAGGGTTTGCCGGTTTGCTTGCTCAGCCACTCGGCATAGGCTCGCGCCTCTTGAGGGGTAATGCAGACGACCGGATGCCGGTCGTCCTGCGGAAAGCCGACGTCCTGCCAGCTCTTGCCCGGCGTATTAGTGGAATTGTCGTCATTGAGCTTAAAAATGTTGCAGCTTTCGCCGGTGGGCTGTCCTGTCGCCTTGACGAATTTTGAGTACTCGCCCCGCGTGATTTCAAATTTCGAGACCGCGAAGGGCGCTGCGAATTTGACTTCGTGGACGGGTTGCTCGGTATCACGATTGCTGCCCATCAGGAATGAGCCTGAGGGAATGACTACCATCTCCGGGCAATCCTTACAGTCGCGGAAGACCGAGCCCGGCCCAGCCGGTGCAGCCGCGTTGCTTGCTCCGTACGTTGAAAAGACTGATGCGAGGAGCACGGTGACGCAAAGACTTCTGATCATGTGATCATCCTTTTTAGCCAGTAAACGTCATCGACGGAGTAGCGGCACACTTTGAGTTCTCAGTTTAGCGTGGCAGGAGAACTTTTCGCCCGGCCGCCGCCTTCGCGCCGTGCGGACACGACGACGCAGCAGTGGCGGTGCTCTGCTCTTATCTAGCTGCCAGCATCAGTCGTTGAACTACGTTTGGATTGGAGAGCCTCAGAGATCAATCCAAGCTGTCGGATAACGACAGCAAACCCAATGCTCACAAAGAAGAGGAACGCCCCAAGAAACGCGTGCTCGTCCCAATTGCCGTAAGCATTGATTCCCTCAACAAACATCAGCGCCAAACTGAAAAATCCACCTCCGATAGCAACAATTATCGCCACAACATTCGGCATATCTATTTCCTCCGGTGAAAAGCGCTTGATGAATACATGATCATTGGAGTCCCCACTTCGATGGCAAATCGCGTGTATCTACAGTATTATTTTCAACCCTTTCTGGCAAAACTTTGTTTTGAATCGTGTGGATTGTGGCAATTTTGAGCTATTCGCAGTAGCGGCAGGTCACACGCTTTCCAGCTCTTGGGCCTTGGGGACGAATGTGATTACCCCGCAACTGCACAAAAACTAGAAATGTGAAGTGGAGCAATCGTGTCGTCAGAAGACCATGAGGAAAGTAAAACCGACCGCACGGTTGAAACTGATGCAATACTCAAACTTTCTATTCTTAATATTACTGCGATAGGAGCTGGCATCGCGGTCTTATTCTCAACAGATATCACCGAGGAAACTTATGGTGCGGAAATCGTCTCAATAGCGCGAAACACCCTTGTGATCTGGATCATTGATTTTGGGTTTGCGGGGACATTAACAATTTTTTCTGCTGCTCGGGCGGCATTTGGACGAAACTCCGGCATTAGTCTCTTTTTTGGCAACCTCTTGCCGCTGCTATTGATGGTCAGTTTCTTTCTTTTTGCCGTCGCTCCTCCTATTTGGTTACTAGCTCACATACTACGTTAGCCATCATCGCTAGACAGAATGGCCACATAGCTTATCGCCATGGTTTTCGTCATCTGCTCAAGCGTGAACCTTCGCGGTTAATTCGATGCCGAGCGCCTTCATCACGGCAATCGTCGTTTTCAGCGTTGGATTGCCGTTCTCGCTGAAAGAACGATAGAGCTGCTCCCGGGATAGGCCGGTTTCACTGGCTATCTGCGACATGCCCTTCGCTCGGGCGACAACGCCAAGCGCGTGAGCAATGTAGCCCGCGTCTTCCGATTCAAACGCATCGCCCATCCGTCTCAGGCCGGAACGGCCCAACCATGTCTGGTCGTACGACTTTGTCGCCGACCGGACCCACGATGGAAAGGCGTATCGCATGTTGTGCATCATCGACGAGTTCACCCGGGAGGCCCTGGCGATCAAGGTCGCGCGGCGGCTCAACGCGACCGACGTCATCTCAGCCCTCTGCGATCTGTTCATCACGAGAGGTATCCCGGCTCACATACGATCCGACAATGGGCCCGAGTTTGTTGCCTTGGCACTGCGCGAGTGGATCGCCGCTGTCGGTGCAAAGACCGCTTACATCGAGCCCGGCAGTCCGTGGGAGAATGGCTATGTTGAGTCCTTCAACGGCAAACTGCGTGATGAACTCTTGAACGGCGAAATCTTTTACACGCTGGCCGAGGCCAAGATCGTGATCGAGCAGTGGCGCAAGTACTACAACACCATGAGGCCGCACTCATCGCTGGGGTATAGGCCACCGGCACCGGAGGTCATCTCCTGGCCGACCTCGCCTGACTCGTTGCCGGTCGCTCGGTCGGCCATTCCGCCGCTGGTCGAAACGCGACCGCTCAACTAACATTCAACGCGGACCACTTGTTTGATCTCCCTCACAAGTATGGAGACGTCATGAAGGTCGACGAGGTCGTCCGGCACTTGGAGACGCCGGTTTCTTGATCGCGTAGATAGCATGCCTATTACTTTTGCATTGCACAAAAATCTGTTGCGCCGCAAAAATGGGTGATGATCACCACTTCTCCCCGCATCCTTGTGATCGACGAGAACCGGATCCGCGCCGCCGTGATTGCGGACGGCCTGCGCGAGGCCGGTTATGAGCATGTGACGCTCGTCCACGACGTGATTGGGATTGCGGCGCGGATTGTCGAACTCGCGCCCGACGTCATCGTCATTGATCTCGAAAATCCCAACCGCGACATGCTTGAGAACATGTTCCAGCTGTCACGGGCCGTGAAACGTCCGATCGCGATGTTCGTCGACAAATCGGATAGCGCGTCCATCGAAGCGGCCGTCGAAGCCGGCGTGTCCGCCTATGTAGTCGACGGCCTGCGCAAAGACCGGGTGAAGCCAATTCTTGAAATGGCGATCACACGCTTCAATGCCTTTTCACGCATGGCCCGGGAGCTGCAGGAAGCGCGCGGCGAATTGGAAAATCGCAAACTCATCGACCGCGCGAAAGGAATTCTGATGAAGTCACGGGGGCTGTCGGAAGACGCGGCGTACACGCTGCTCCGCAAGACGGCGATGAATCAGAACCGCAAGATCAGCGAGATTGCCCAGAGCCTGATCACCGCATCCGGCCTTCTCGGGGGTGGGGACGAGTCATGACCGCCATGCACCGCATCACCGCCGGTTTTCTACCGCTCTTGGACAGCGCGCTGCTGGTGGCCGCGCGGGAAAAGGGCTTCGCAGCGCAGGAAGGCGTCGATCTGGTGCTTGTGCGCGAAAACTCGTGGGCCAACATTCGTGACCGCCTTGCCGTCGGCCACTACAACGTCGCGCATATGCTGGCGCCGATGCCCATCGCCTGCAATCTCGGCCTGACGCCGCTGGCGGCAAAAACCATCGCCCCGATGGCGCTGGGCCTGGGCGGCAACGCGGTGACGGTCTCCCGCGATTTATGGGGCATTATGCTTGCCCAGGGCGCCGCGACCAATCTCGATCCCCGGCAAGCCGGCGCGGCCCTTAAAGCGGCCGTGGCGGCACCAGCCGCCAAAAGCGCGCCGCGTCTCCGGTTCGCGGTTGTCCATCCCCACTCCGGACATAACTACGAGCTGCGGTATTGGCTGCGCGCGTCGGGCATCAATCCGGACAAGGATGTTGAAATCGTGATCGTTCCGCCGGCCTTCATGGCGGAGGCGTTGGCGGTCCGCCATGTGGACGGCTACTGCGTCGGAGAGCCGTGGAATACCGCAGGTGTCGCCGCGGCCGCGGCCCATGTGGTGACGGTGAAAGCCGCGATCTGGAAATCGAGCCCGGAGAAAGTACTCGGTGTCGCGGAGCCGTGGGCGAACGCAAATCCCGAGGCGCTTGCGAGTCTCCTGCGCGCGCTCTACGCGGCGGCGCTGTGGTGCGGTTCGCGCGAAAACCGCGCGGAACTGGCGCACATGCTTGCGGCCCGCGCTTACGTTGGATGCCCCGCGGACTGGTTGACGCCGGCCCTGCGCGGCGAGATCACAATCGGCGACGGCGAAACGGTCGCTGTGCCGGATTTCTTCATCCCCCATGCAAAGGCCGCTACCTTTCCGTGGAAGAGCCACGCCCTGTGGTTCTACAGCCAGATGGTGCTTGCGGGACAAATCCACGCCAGCGCGGTGAACGAGACCACCGCGCGCGACACATATCGGCCTGACCTTTACCGCGCCGCGTTGAAGCCGCTTGGCGTGGCCTTACCCGGCGCCAGTTCAAAAGTCGAAGGGGCCCTTCACGGACCGACGCGCGTCGGCGCGGCGGGCGGCAACCTGGAACTCGGGCCCGACGGCTTTTTTGACGGGAAAATTTTTGATCCCGATGATGTCGCGGGTTACCTCAAGACCTAGCCGCTACTGCACTGCACAAATATTGTGCGCTGCGGTGTGGTGTGATTAATTTTTAGCCGCCCTCAGGCGCTCATACCCCACAAAATCTAAATAACTCTCTGTTTTATATAACTTTGTTGGGCGTCCGGGAGCTGGCACGCTTCCTGCTATAGAGAGTTTAGGTCCTGCGAGGGGCCACCCCATCGCGTCCAATGACGGGCGCACCAGGCAAAGCTGCCGATCAGGTTTAACCGCGCGCCCGTCTCGGCGCCGCGCGTACAGCCTGGCCGGCGGCTTTTTTGTTTTCAGCACCGGCGCGGCACGACCGCGCCGTCATGGAGCCAGGAATGACGCAGAACACTTCGACCGTCTCCGAACCTTCGCCGGGCGCCGCGACCGCCACGCGCGCCCTGTCGATGTCGACTTTCGCTTTCACCGTCTGCTTCGCCGTTTGGACGATCTTTTCGATCATCGGCGTACAGATCAAAAAGGAGCTCGGACTGTCCGAGACGCAATTCGGATTGCTGATCGGAACGCCCGTCCTGACCGGCTCGCTGGTCCGCATGGTGTTGGGCGTGTGGACGGATCGCCTGGGCGGCCGCCTCGTCTATACGACAACCATGCTGGCGGCCGCGGCAGCGACGCTCCTTCTTGCCTTCGCCTCAACCTACACGGAGATGTTGATTGCGGCGCTGGGCGTCGGCCTCGCCGGCGGCTCGTTTGCCGTGGGCGTCGCATATGTCTCGCGCTTCTACCCCGCCGAGCGCCAGGGCACTGCCCTCGGCATCTTTGGGGTCGGCAATGTCGGCGCCGCGGTCACGAAACTGCTGGGGCCGCTGGCCCTGGTTGCGTGGGGATGGAACAGCGTCGCGCTGATCTGGGCGGGCGCGCTCGCGCTGACGGCGTTGATTTTCTGGTTCACGACAGGCGACGATCCCGTCATCCGCGCGCGCCGCATCAAAGGCGGGGCGACGCCCCGCGCCTTTGCCGCGGAATTCGCGCCGCTGAAGGATGCGCGCGTGTGGCGGTTCGCGTTCTACTATTTTTTCGCCTTCGGCGCTTTCGTCGCCCTTTCGCTGTGGCTGCCGCGCTATCTGATCGGCCTTTATGGGTTTGAAATCGCGGCGGCGGGCGCCATCGCGGGCTGCTACTCGATCCCGGCTAGCGTCTTCCGAGCCTATGGCGGCGTCCTGTCCGATAAATACGGCGCGCGCGGTGTGCTCTACACCATGTTCCTGGTGGCGACCGGCGTTACGCTTCTGCTGGCATTGCCGCCGAACACACACGAAGCGACCGGCGCGGCCGTCGGCCCTGTGCCGTTTGTCGCCCTGGTCTTCATCCTTGGTTTCGTCATGAGCCTAGGAAAAGCGGCGGTCTTTAAACATATCCCGGCCTATTACCCGAACAATGTGGGCGCTGTCGGCGGCGGCGTCGGAATGATCGGCGGGCTTGGCGGCTTCATTCTGCCGATCGTCTTCGGAGCGCTGTTCGATCTGACCGGCGCTTGGTCGAGCTGCTTCGCCTTGCTGTTCGTGATCTCCGCGTCCGGCCTCGCGTGGATGCATGTTGCCATTCGCCGCATGCAAAGCGCCGAGGACACCGGCCACCCCCTCGCAGTCGCCGCGAAATAGAAGCCGGAGCAAGGATCATGACCGAGAAACTTGTCATCATCGGCAACGGCATGGCGCCCGGCCGCATGCTGGAAGAGCTGCTGACGGTTGCGCCGGGCCGCTACACCATCACGATCTTCAACGCAGAACCGCGCGTGAACTACGATCGCATCATGCTGTCGCCCGTCCTATCGGGCGAAAAGAAGTTCGAAGAAATCGTGATCCACGGCGACGGCTGGTACATCAACAACGGAATCGCGCTCTACAAAGGACATAAGATCGTCGAGATCGACCGTACCGCCAAGACCGTCACGTCCGATCAGGGCGTCTGCGCGCCGTACGACAAGCTGGTGATCGCGACCGGTTCGGTGCCTTTCATTCTGCCGGTGCCCGGCAAAGACCTCGCGGGCGTGCTCAGCTACCGCGACCTCGATGACGTCAACGCGATGCTGCTCGCGGTTCAGTCTGGCGCAAAAGCCGTGGTGATCGGCGGAGGTCTCCTTGGACTTGAAGCCGCGGCCGGCCTCAAGGAGCGCGGCCTGGACGTCACGGTCCTGCACGTAATGCCGACACTGATGGAGCGTCAGCTTGATCCGGCCGCCGGCTACCTCCTGCAAAAGGCGGTTGAAGCGCGTGGGATCAAGGTGGTGACCAAAGCCGAAACAAAGGCAATTCTCGGCACGACGAAAGTGGAGGGAGTCGAACTTGCGGACGGCACCGTTCTACCGGCGACGCTGGTTGTAATGGCCGTGGGCATTCGTCCGAACTGCACCCTGGCGCAAACCGCAGGACTCGAGGTGAAGCGCGGCATTGTGGCGGACGTACATATGCGTACGAGTGACTCCAACATCTTCGCGGTCGGCGAATGCGCGGAAGTGGGTGGTCATGTCTACGGGCTGGTTGCGCCGCTTTACCGAATGGCCGGCGTGCTCGCGGCGCAGCTCACCGACCAACCGAGCAGCGGCTTTGCCCATGCGGAAACGCCCACGAAGCTTAAGGTCACCGGGATCGATGTCTATTCCGTCGGGGACTTCGCCGATGGTGACGACCGCGAGGAGATCGTGCTGCGCGACGCCTCCGCCGGTGTTTATAAGCGCGTCATCTTGCGCGGCAACCGCATCATCGGAACGGTCCTCTTCGGCGACACGTCCGACGGCGCATGGTTCGCCGATCTCCAGAAGAAGCAGGCTGATGTGTCGAATATGCGCGACACGTTGATCTTCGGGCAGTCGTTCCAGGGGGGCGCCCCCGTGGACCCTACGGCGGCCGTTGCGGCACTGGCGGATGATGCGGAAATCTGCGGCTGCAACGGCGTATGCAAGGGGAAGATCACGGGCGCCATCACGGGAAAAGGTCTTACCAGCCTCGACGACGTGCGCGCGCATACGAAAGCCTCGGCGTCCTGCGGCACGTGCACGGGCCTTGTCGAGCAAATCCTGAAACTCACGCTCGGCGAAAGCTATGATCCCGCCGCGGTCCAGCCGATGTGCGCCTGCACGACACTCGGCCACGACGACGTGCGCCGGCTGATCAAGGCGCGGCGCCTCAAGTCCATTCCCGCCATCATGCACGAACTGGAATGGAAAACGTCGTGCGGCTGCGCGAAATGCCGGCCGGCGCTGAACTACTATCTCGTCGCCGATTGGCCAGGAGAGTACGAGGACGACTACCAGTCACGCTTCGTCAACGAGCGTGTGCACGCGAACATCCAGAAGGACGGAACCTATTCCGTCGTTCCGCGCATGTGGGGCGGTGTGACGTCGGCGAAGGAACTGCGGGCCATCGCCGATGTGGTCGACAAATTCGAGATCCCCTGCGTGAAGGTGACGGGCGGACAGCGCATCGACATGCTGGGCGTGCGGAAAGAGGATTTGCCGCGCGTATGGGCCGATCTCGGCGAAGCCGGCTTCGTGTCCGGCCACGCCTACGCCAAGGGATTGCGAACGGTCAAAACCTGCGTCGGCACCGATTGGTGCCGGTTCGGCACGCAAGACTCCACGGGTCTGGGGGTCCGCATCGAGAAGTTCATGTGGGGATCGTGGACGCCGGCCAAGGTAAAGATGGCCGTATCGGGATGCCCCCGCAATTGCGCCGAAGCGACGTGCAAGGATGTCGGCATCATCTGTGTGGATTCGGGCTACGAGATTCATTTCGCAGGGGCCGCCGGGCTTGACATCAAGGGCACGGAAGTCCTGGGAACGGTAAAGACTGAAGACCTCGCGATCGAAGCCGTGGCGGCGCTGATCCAGATGTACCGGGAGCAGGCGCGCTATCTGGAGCGCGTCTATAAGTGGGCGAAGCGCGTGGGGATCGATCACATCCGCCGTCAGATCATGACCGACGGCCCGCACCGCCGCGAACTCTACGATCGCTTCGTCTTCAGTCAGAAATTCGCACAAATCGATCCTTGGTCGGAGCGCGTCTCGGGCAAGGACAAACATGAGTTCAAACCCATGGCGACGGCTGAGTTCCGTCCGGCGGCGGAGTAGCGAATGAACTGGTTCGTCATCGGTCAACTTGAAGAGATACCCGTGCGCGGGGCGCGCTGTGTTAATACGCCGCTGGGCCGCATCGCGGTTTTCCGTACGGCGGACGCGCGCGTGTTCGCGATCGAGGACAAGTGCCCGCACAAGGGCGGTCCGCTGAGCCAGGGCATCGTCCACGGCAACGCCGTCACCTGCCCCTTGCACAATTGGGTCATTTCGCTCGAAACCGGAAAGGCGCAGGGCGCGGACGAAGGCTGTGCCAAAACACTTCCGCTCCGCATGGACGACGGCCGCATCTCCATCTGTCTCGACCCGCATCTCGCGGCGGCGGAGTAGAAATGGCCGCCGGCGCCGGTGACGAAGTCAGGACGGCCTGTCCCTACTGCGGTGTGGGATGCGGCGTGCTGGCGAAAATCGGCGAGGACGGCACGGTCGCGGTCCGCGGCGATCCGAAGCATCCGGCGAACCGGGGAAGTTTGTGCTCGAAAGGCACGGCGCTGGGCTTAACCTTGGGCCTCGAGGGCCGGGTGTTGCACCCCGAAGTGGCGGGCAAACGAGCGAGTTGGGAGTGCGCGCTAGACCTGGTCGCCCAGAAATTCGCGGACGCGATCGCCGCGCACGGCCCGGATTCTGTTGCGTTCTACGTTTCCGGCCAATTGTTGACCGAGGACTATTACGTCGCCAACAAGCTGATGAAGGGTTTCATCGGCAGCGCCAACATCGACACCAATTCGCGGCTGTGCATGTCGTCGTCGGTGGCGGGGCACCGCCGGGCCTTCGGTGAGGACATCGTTCCGGGCGTGTATGAAGACTTTGACGAGGCCGACCTTGTCGTGCTGGTCGGCTCTAACCTGGCCTGGTGCCATCCGATCATTCATCAGCGCGTGATGGCCGCGCGCGACACCCGCGGCACCAAAATCGTGGTGGTCGATCCGCGGCGCACAGCGACCGCCGAAGGCGCGGACCTGCATCTGGCGCTCAATCCCGGGACGGACGTCCTTCTCTTCAACGGTCTGCTTGCGCATATTGCCCGGACGAATGCCTTCGACACCGCTTTCGTCGACGCATCCACCACGGGCTTCCACGAAGCCATGGCGGTCGCGGCGGCCGACGCGGCGAAGATCGAGGACGTTGCCACCGGTTGCGGCCTCCCTCCCGCCGACATCGCCGCCTTCTACGATCTCTTCGCCCGGACGCAACGGACCATCACGGTCTACAGCCAAGGCGTCAATCAATCGGCGCATGGCACCGACAAGGTTAACGCCATCATCAATTGCCATCTGGCGACCGGACGCGTCGGTAAACCTGGCGGCGGCCCCTTCTCGGTGACGGGTCAGCCCAACGCGATGGGCGGGCGCGAAGTCGGTGGGCTCGCCAATCAGCTCGCGGCGCACATGTCCTTCGAGAGCGCATCTGAAATCGCGCGGGTCGGCCGGTTTTGGAACGCCCCAAATATCGCACAGCACGCCGGCCTAAAGGCCGTGGATATGTTCCGTGCCGCCGCGGACGGGCGCATCAAGGCGCTTTGGATCATGGGCACGAACCCTGCCGTGAGCATGCCGGACGCCGTCCGCGTGCGTGCGGCGTTGAAAGCCTGCGAATTCGTCGCAGTGACCGATGTGGTTCGCACCGACACGGCGGCGTTCGCTCACGTTTTTCTGCCTGCGGCGACGTGGGGCGAAAAGGATGGCGTCGTTACAAATTCCGAGCGTCGCCTGTCGCGTCAACGGTCCTTCCTGCCGGCGCCCGGGGAAGCGCGTCCGGATTGGCGTATCATTTGCGACGTCGCAGCGCGCATGGGCTTCGGAGCGGCTTTTGACTACACCTCGCCCGCGGCGATCTTTCGGGAACATGCGGCCCTCTCAGCTTTTGAAAACGAGGGCGAGCGCCTGTTCGATCTCGGCGCATTCGCGCACCTTGAAGACGAGGCCTATGAGTCCCTTCCGCCGCGCCTATGGCCCGCGCCGGCGACGGGCGCGACGCCGGTACGACTATTGGGCGACGGCCGCTTTCCCACCAAGGACGGACGCGCGCGGTTTACGCCTGTGCGACAAGAGGGCCCGGCCCTTGGGCGCGATGAGGCGTTTCCGCTGGCCCTGAACAGCGGGCGCTTGCGCGACCAATGGCACACCATGACCCGCACCGGCGCCGTCCCGCGCCTCGGCGCACATGCGCCGGAACCCGCGGTGGACCTGCACCCGCATGATGCCGCGGCGGCGCGCATTAACGACGGCGACCTGGTGCGCTTGTCAACGCGCTACGGATTTGTGCGCGTAAAAGCGCGCATCACGCATGAGCAGCGCCCTGGCCATGCTTTCCTCCCCATGCACTGGAGCGGCCGCTTTGCGGCCAACGCGGCGGCAGGAACATTGTCGACACCGCTCGCGGACGCCTTTTCCGGCCAACCGGAATTGAAACACGTACCAGCACGCGTCGACCGCGAGCAGGTCGCGTGGGAAGGCCTATTGGTCAGCCGCCGAGACCTGCGTCCCACCGGTCTGGTCCATTGGAGCAGGCGCGCGGTGAACGGCGGATGGATTTATCTCTTCGCCGGCACCGAAAAACCCGACGAAGGCATCCTGCTTGCGCGCGCCTTCGTGAGCGGCATCCCGGCCAGCCGCCTGATGGAATACACGGACCGCCGCGGTCAGCGTTATCGCGCAGCGGCGCTCGACGAAGGCGGCGCCGTCACCGACGTGCTGCTTGTCGCCGGACCAGGATTAGTGCCGACGCACGAATGGTTTCTTACCTTGCTCGAATCTCGCCGGGCTCTTCGGAAGGAAGAACGCCTTGCGCTGCTGTCGGGGTGCCCGCCCGAGACGGCGCCGGCGCTGGGCCGGATCGTCTGCGCCTGCTTCAACGTGGGCATCAATCAGCTGACCGCCGCCGTCGCCGCAGGCTGCGTGACAGTCGAGCAAATCGGCGCTGCGCTCAGCGCCGGCACCAACTGCGGATCCTGCCGTCCGGAAATAAGGAACATCATCAATGGACCTCGTGCACATGCCGCGGAGTGAAACAAAAATCGAATCTCTAAGCGTCATTCCTTTTTTCTTCGATCTCCGCGCCAAGCGTGTCGTCGTCGCGGGAGGGACAGCGGCCGCCGCGTGGAAGGCCGAATTGTTGGCTGCCGCCGGCGCGGACGTACACATCTATGCGCCGCAGCAAGACATCGCGGCGGAGATGGCCGCGCTCGCCGCGCGCACACCAAACGCGTACATACACGAGGAACAGTGGGCACCCGAATGCCTCGCGAAGGCCGCGGTCGCGGTGGCCGTGGTTTCAAGTGACGAGGACGCCGCGACGTTTGAAAGCGCTGCACGCGCCGCCGGTGCGGCCTGCAACGTCATCGACCGACCGAAGTATTGTCACTTTCAGCTTGGTACCATCGTCAACCGCTCACCGGTCGTGGTCGGCATTTCCACGTCGGGCGCATCGCCCGTGCTCGGTCAGGCCATCCGGCGCCGCATTGAAACGCTGCTCCCGCGTTCGCTCGCAGTCTGGACGGCATTAATGCTGCGGCTGCGCAAGCGCGCGCTTACCCACATTGCGGGCGCCGGCGGGCGCCGCGCGTTCTGGGACCGATTCGTAACCCGCGCCTTCGGGCCTGCGCCGGACGCGGATGCGGAATCGCTTTTGATTGAAGACATGAACACCGCCGCGGGCGTTGAGACAAAGGGTCTCGTGACGTTTGTGGGCGCGGGGCCGGGTGAAGCGGAGCTTCTTACACTGAAGGCCGTGCGTGCGCTGCAGGCCGCGGATGTAATTCTGTTTGACGATCTTGTTTCGGACGAAGTGCTGGAACTGGCCCGCCGGGAGGCGAAGCGCATCCTCGTTGGCAAACGCGCCGGGCGGCCGAGCTGCAAGCAGCATGAGATAAACGAGATGATGGTCAACCTGGCGCAGGCCGGTCGCCGTGTGGTGCGTTTAAAGTCGGGCGATCCGATGATCTTCGGGCGCGCCGGCGAGGAAATCTCGGCCCTGGAAGCCGCAGGATTGGCTTACGACATCGTCCCCGGCATCACCGCGGGCCTCGCTCTGGCCGCCGCATTCGGAGTGTCACTCACGCACCGCGACAGTGCGAAGTCGGTGCGTTTTATGACCGGTCATGCGAGAGACGGGGGATTGCCCGAGGCCGATTGGCGCGCCGTCGCGGATCCCACCACGACGACTGTCTTTTATATGGGCGGCCGCATGGCGGGACAAATCGCGGCACGCCTTGCGGAGTGCGGCATGCCCTTGGAAACGCCCGTTGCCGTCGCGAGCGCGCTCGGGCGCCGGGACGAACAGCGGGCACTCGTGACACTTGCTGAACTTAGCGATGCCGCCGGCCGCATGGACCCACAATTGCCTCTGCTGATCGGCGTGGGTGAGGTTTTTCGCACTCGATCTGCAGAAGGTCGCGCGGTGGGCACGCCCTCCTCATTTCGGATCGCCGGTTAGGTCAAAGGCTTGCCTGGGCAAATTTTGGAATCAGGACTTTCGGACTAAAAAAGAGCTTACCATGCTGC
>JAYRJU010000013.1:0-1643 GCA_041906145.1 Rhodospirillaceae bacterium
CACGTCGAAGCGCGCGTCCATGTCGACGTTCCACACGCTCTCGCCCGGCCGGTGCAGCGCCGTCATGTCGAGCGCGGACTTGCCCGGCGGCAGCAGGCCGTTCTGCTCCATCTCCTTCATCATGGCCCAGGCTTCGCGCCGGCTCATGTTGTGCGGGTTGTATTTGCCGACGATATCGGCAGCACTGGGACCGGCCGGATCGATGAAGGCCTGCGCCGCCTGCGAGAGTCCGAAGGCACGGCGGGCCACGCTCGCGATGTTCGAGGTATAGGCGGCGATCTGCATGTCGGGCTCCGGGGATTCGGCGTTCATTTGCCACTCCCCTGAGCAGGACGCGTACCAATCTGCGAAACGCCGGAAAACCGGGTGTTTTCAATGCCTGCCGCAGGTTTTGCGGCTCCGCGACCGGCAGGATTTTCCCGGCGGCGGCAGGAACGAACCGGCCGTTTCAGCCCTTCGGAAGGGGCTTGCGGTCGCTCACAAGCTCGCCCGCATGGCCCCAGTTCTCGCGCGCAACCTCGTCGATGACGATGTGCGTGTTCTGCGGGTTCTTGCCGAGCACGCGCACGAGCGTGTCGGTGAACTCCTTCACGATCTGCGCTTTCTGTTCTTTCGTGGCGCCGGCGGTCATCTTGACGTTGATGAAGGGCATTTATCGCTCCCCAAAATGGCCCGAACGTGCGTCGATCAACATAGTCACCTCAGAAACATCCGAACTGTTTCTGTAAAGCCTTAGCCGAGAAATACGCATGCCCTCGATTATCGATTCAAACAAAAGTGAGTCATTGGGATGTGCAAGGAATGGATAGATCTGCGCTTCACCGAATGGCGTATTTGCAGGTGTTATATCCAAAAAGCCGCCGGTCTGATCCTGGACAATTGAGTGCGCAAGAAAATCCAAGAACCCAAGCGCATTGAAATAGTCAAAGTACAACCATCCGCGAACTAGCGATGAGCCGGGAACTCGTTTGACGTATTGGGCACAGTTCACGTGGCAAAGCTGCGGAGTCGGCTTCCAGTCAGGAAACTCCTGAACGCGCCGATCTACCCGCACCGCGAGTGACCGTGCATTGTAGAGCGAAAGCGCGGCTTCCTTTATTGCCTGGGGGGCCACTTTCTCAATTTGATCAGGCGGAATTATCATCCGCCAGCGACCTCAGAACGGAATGTCGTCGTCGATCGGGCCGGCCTGCTTGCGGCCACCGCCGCCGCCGGACGAACGGCCGCCGCCGCCGCCACCCGACGGCGCGCCGTAATCGTCACCGCCGAAATCGTCGCCGCCGCCACCACCCATGCCGCCGCCCCCGCCGCCACCGCCGCGGCCGTCGAGCATGGTGAGTTCGCCGCGGAAGCGCTGGAGCACGACTTCGGTCGAGTACTTCTCGGCGCCGCTGTTGTCGGTCCACTTGCGCGTCTGCAGCGAACCTTCGACGTAAACCTTGGCGCCCTTCTTCAGGTACTTCTCGGCCACTTCGCCAAGCTTCTCGTTGAAGATGACGACGCGGTGCCACTCGGTCTTTTCCTGGCGCTCGCCGCTGTTCTTGTCGCGCCACGTCTCCGACGTCGCGATGGACAGGTTCACGACCTTGCCGCCGTTCTGCATCGTGCGAACCTCGGGGTCTTTGCCGAGATTGCCGATGAGG